>NZ_CP121667.1:6052500-8851675 GCF_029714545.1 Bradyrhizobium pachyrhizi
AGCGTAAGGAGTCGCAAATGCCGCCAATGGTCGACAGATCCGGATCCCGAAAATGAATCAGGGACATCTTTCGAAGGTATGGGGCTGGCTGGCTGTGGCCTCGGTGCTGTTTTTGGCCACCACCACGATCTCGCTTCAGGGTGGGACGGAGTTCGTCGGCCGGCTGTTCGGCGAAAAGGCCGATGTCCCGATGAACAACGCGCCCGGAATTGCGTATTTCGGGGTCATCGTCGGCGGCGGGCTGTTCTTTCTGGCGTCCATTCCGTTCACGCTACACGTCCTTCGACCTGGCAAACATTGGGCCGCGCGTACGCCGGTTGTGTGGCTCGAAGGGCTGAACACCGACAAATGGGAAGCCAAGTTCTTCCAGGCCTGCGTCCTGTTCGTCCTGGTAGGAGCGCCGGCCGCCGGCATAGTCAAATGCTGTCTTGAGGCCGAGACTGGCGACATCTGCGAACAGGACACCTCGAACTTCTACAGGGGCGCTCAGACCACTCTTCTCTGGGCTCCCGTCGCGAAGGACGACAGGCAGATGCGCTTGCGCAAGGCGGACTCCGGAGAGGAGCCATGCAAGACCGGTGTCCAGTTGTTTCCGCGATCGTGGACGCCGTTGTTCTTCTATTTCATACCGGTGCTCGGTTTAGCCATTACGGCGCTCGGGCTCGTTCTTCTGTTCATGCCACGCAACCAAGAATCCGGCACAACACCGGAGATCACTTAAGCCGCTTTTCCCGGCAGAGGATTCCGCCACCAAGCGGATCTGTGCTACCGACCTGCCGCCGGCATCCGTCTATTTTCGCGTCCGTGTTGCACTTCGCCGGGGTATTCCTGCGCCACCTAGCACTGTGGTATGAGATCGCGTCTTCTCCATGAAGCCGACAATATTCCGCCGATGACAAGCACCTCCAGACCCAGCGCGCAGACCTTCGCACAGTTCATGGCGAGCCTCCCAAGGTCAGAGATCGACCGCGTCAACGAACTGAACCGCAAGGAAGCTATGGCGCAGCACAAGGCATTCCGCCAGGCTTTCAAAGCGGGCTCATGCAGCTTTTGTGGTAATCCCTTAACGAGCTTTGACGTCAGCAAGCCGTGCCGGCATTGGCTTCTCAAACCGGAGGGCGTCCGTAAGGAACACATCGAACAGCTGGCGACGGACCTGAGCTGGAGTATCCTCGAAAACTACGTGCGTTGGGTCGCCAACGAAGAATCCTTCGCCCAGAACATCAATGATCTCGCCGACGAAGGTACGGGGAAGCTGCTCGAGCTGACCGTTAAATTCAAGAACCTGGAGTGGTCGTTCTCCTGCGGGGCGACGGACCTCTCCGGTCACGACGGCGGCGGCGATCACTCGAAAGTCCCCCATTGGCATTTCCAGATGTATGTCGATGGCAAACCTTTCGTTCGCTACAACGATTACCATCTGCCGCTATCCGAGGCCGACGCGGGCTTCCTCGAGCTCATGCGTGCGCATCCCGGTAAGGTTCACCGGCGGCTGGCCGGCGGTACGGGCATGAGCGAAGTGTTCCACGAATCCATGCTCGAGACGCTTGTGACGCAAGGTCGGTCAGGCGCGAGCGAAGAGGAAGCCGAGCGCGCCCCGATCAAGCTCGATACGGTCATCATGGCCGACCCCGGCACGACCATCCGCGGCGAGGATATCTACAACCTCATCCAGGCGGCCCGCGCGGAGGGCGTCACGGCGACCAGTAAGATGCGTGAACTGAAGAACGTCAGCGTGCTGACTACGATCTCCGCCGGGCCGGGCGTCGTTCGTCAGGCGCCGCGTTCGAAGCGTAAACGGCGTCGTGACAGAGGTGTTGAAAAGCACGATCGAGCAAGGGACGAGCAGCAAAAGCGCGAAGCCAAAAAGCCCAAAACGTAAGATGTCGTTTCCGGCGTCGAAGGTGCTGCAGTGCCGACCAAAAGTCTTCAAAGCTCGATTTCGCTCTGGCGATTATCAACCGTTCCGCAGGCCCAGGGTCTCGACGAGGAACGGAAACCTTAGATCGTCTATGTCCGGGGCATTCTCGACCTTCGCCACCAGAGTCATCGTCAATTCGTCGCCGACATAGCGCCGAAAATTCGCGACGGCGAACCGAACGTGAATTCCGAGAGATCGTTCGCGACCGGCGCCATCTCGCCGAGAAGCTTGCGATACGCTTCATTCACGTCCGGTTCGGACAAGGCATCGGACATGCCGTGGGCGAACACGTAGTCGGAAACGAAGAAGAACGTGTTCAGCAGCGCCTTGTTGAAATAGGCCGCCCAGTCGGCCTGCTCGCTGTCGCTTTCGTTCGCCGCCTTTTCGAACGCCGCCTCGATATCGTCGATGGCCGGGTGATGGAACGCGTAGTTATTGCGGATCGTCGAGAGACCGCTGCCCTTGCCGAATCGCATCTTCAACCGGTCCAGTGCATCGGTCGCCGGGCGATCGAGTGTTGGCAAAAACTCCCTCCCAAGCGGACGTCTCAGGAAGCGGTCGTCGACCAACCGCCATGCCTCCCACATCGCGCCAATGGTCAGCCTGACGAAGATCTGCGTCTGCGCGCCCTCCAGTCGTTGCTTCACCGGATCGTTCTCGTCACCGTTGGTCAGGACGATCACCAGTTTCCAGAGCGCGTTCACCTGGTTTGACGCATGGCCGAGCGCCAGGAACAGGCAGCGCTCCTCCTTCGCTATCTTGCGCAGCAGGTCCTTCGCGACGTCCATTCTCAGGATGTCGAGCGTCAAGGCACGCTCACTTTCGGATCGTCGGTACGGACCGCGCCGGCGAACCCGGCGGGATCGCCCCCCTTCGCCTTCGCCCACGATGCCAAGTTCGGCGGGCGGTAGGACTTATCGGCCCGCCAGCGGTCGAAGACCGAGCCGTCGACGGTCTCGTTGATGCGCGAGGTCGTGGCTTGCGTTCCTTTGTCCGGCGGCAAGCCGACGGGCCGGTAGAATGGCCGTGACACGAAGCGGTAGAGCCCCCAGGCGAACTCGCGATAGGAATCCGTGACGGGCGGCGCGACCTGCGAGACATCGAGCGTGACCTCGCTACGGAAGGCGAGCCCCAGGCCGGCTGCCTTCTCCATCAGCCACTTCAGGGGCGGCTGCGCCAGCGGGTCGCTCGCGTAGCCGCCGCCGACGTTGGCGTGCGCGCCGACGAACCAACGCTGCTCGACCTTGTCGATCTGCCGTTCGGCGGCCCCTTCGTGCCCCACCCTATCCGTCCTGGTCCAGAACGTCGGCTCGAAATTCTTCCGGTGCTCGTCCAGGGCCAGCGCGTGGAAGGCGTACTCATTGTCAAGCCGCAAATGCGTGTCGAGGAACCGATATTTGCGGACCTTGGCCGCCATGCTCCACACAGGAAGGCCGAGCGAACCGACGGTGTCCCATACGCCAATGAACTTGACCTTGGTGGGTCGCGAATAGGCCGTCAGCCAGCGCTCCTCGAGTGAGGCATCGTCCGGCAGCGGCTTACCCTGCAGCGACCTGATCGTCGGGGCATCGTAGATTCGATACCGCGCGTAGAGCTGCTCGATGGACAGCGGCGCGCCAAGCCTGAGGACGCCGCACTTGCAAATCAATCCCGATAGGCTGCGCGCCGTGTACGCGCCACGGCTGAAACCGAAGATGAAGATCTCGTCGCCGTCGTCGAAATTCTGGATGAGCCACGTGTAGGCTTCGATGATCTCGTCGTCGATACCCCACCCGGTGACACCGCCTCGCGCCGATTCGCCGCGCCGGGTACCGACTCCCTGTGAATAGTACACGCACTGGTCGGCAGTCTGGGCGGTTAGGGACTTCAACCTCCAAACATTCGTGTTGTTGTTTAGCGTGTTCCAAGTGCCGTCGAGATAGATCGCGAGACGCTTCATGAGATCACTCCAATATCGACCTACAAAAACCGCGCCCTGGCATGGCGTTATCACGGCCTCCGCCATCGAGTGCGTCGACCGAACTCGTCGGTGACTATCCGGCGAATCAAATCGCTCCAGACAATCGAGCAGACAAAGAGTCAACGAAAAAGAGTTTTGATTCATGCAGAAAAGTACGTGTACCGCACCTTGCTAAACTGTCGTATCACCACCAAGTCCTCAACCGTCAGTTTCATTTATTCCTATAAGATTCGAGAAGATGCAATGGACCCACGGATTACCTATTTTCCCGTCGGCAACGGCGACTGCTCGCTGATCACCCTGAGCGACAACACTCAGATCATCATCGACTGCAACACCACTGAGGAAGCCAGCGATGAGGACGACCCCAGTCGCTACGACGTTCATCAGCATCTGCTCGATTTCGGCAAGAAGCTCGACGGCAAGATCCCCCACGTCGACGTGTTCATCCTGACCCACGCCGATCAGGATCACTGCCGCGGGTTCAACACCATGTTCTACACGGGCGACCCCGCCAAATACACGGTGAAGCACTCCAAAGAAGACCTGATCCTCATCGACGAACTGTGGTTCACCCACCGCATCTTCGCGAACCACGAGGGCGAGCTGTCGAAGTGGGCTAAGGCGTTCAAGAAGGAAGCGCAGCGCCGCATCGACCTCCATCTTGCGAACTCGTCCGAGCGCAACAAGGCCGGAAACCGCATCCGGGTCGTCGGACACAGCAACAACCCGGCTTACAAAGGACTGGGCGACCTAGTCATCACGCCGGGCAACTACATCGACATTATCGACCGGAAGAAGAAAAAGGACTTCCGCTTCTTCGTCCATGCGCCGTTCCGCAAGGAAGTCGATGACAAGCTGGCCGATCGCAACGACACCAGCGTGGTGCTGCAGGCCTGCTTCGACGTGGGAACAACGAAACACGCCGGTCTCGCCATGTTCGGCGGCGACGCCGGTGCGGCGATCTGGTCGAAGATTCTGGAGCTCAGTGACGACGATAAGCTGGCGTTCGATCTGTTCCTTGGCCCCCATCACTGTTCGTGGACGTTCTTCAGCGAGCTCGAGTACAAGCACAACAAGGTGCCGGCCGAGGACTCTCTTGCCATCCTCGGCAAGGGTCTCGATGGCGCACGCGTGATCGCATCTTGCAAGCCGATCAAAGACGACGACGACAATCCTCCGCATTTCGCGGCCAAGGAGGAGTACGAAAAGGCCGTCGGCGAGGAAAATTTCCTCAGCCTTTCGGAGGTAGGTGATCCGAAGCGCCCCCTGCCGACCACCTTCGAAATGAGCGAGAGCGGTCCGGTGTTGCTCGATCCAAAGGACGTCGGCTACGTGGATGACGCGGTCAAGAAGGTCGCGAGCACTCCGCAGACCTATGGATAAACTGCATTCTGCGTCGCAACCGAAGGAAGATGAGGAGAAACTGTCTCCGGCCATAAGGTCGGCGATCGCGGATTTGCGGGCCAAGTTCGCCGCACAGGCCGTACCGGTCCTCCACTGGAACGCCAACTATGTCGCTGTGCCTCTCACGGTCGACGTCGAACTCCCGAGCCGCGGTCCCGTCGACGGCGTCGATATCCGCAAGCGTGAACCGATCGTCCTGCTGTTCAACCGGAAATCGTTTCCGTATTTCGCGCCCTACGTCTATTCGGACCGGACCGACTTCTCGAAGACGGCGTTTCCGCACGTCAACGTTACCGGTCCTGGGACGCCGGCATGGTTGTGCCTGCATCGTGGCTCGATCGACACCTGGTTCGCCGAGCATACTGTCGTCGATCTCGTGGAGCGCGCCCGGGGTTGGCTACGCGACGCCGCCCGCAACCGCTTGGTGCCCGAGGGCGACGGTTTCGAACCCACACGCGCGGTCGACACCCTGGGCACGTTCTACTATCCGCCCGGTGACAACCTTGGACGAATTCTCGATCACTGGAAGGCCCACGGGGGCGCCGCCGGTCACGTCGTGACGTCGTTTGACCTGCTCGACGACGAGAGCATGGCCGAAATCGGCACGACGGGGTACGCGGTCCGGCAGGACGCGTTCGTCTCGTCGGAGTCCTACGCCGACCAGAAGTCGCTGGCTCTTGCAATCAATGTGCTGCAGGAAAAGCCGGAGTACAAAAGCTTTCTTCAGCGCCGGCTCTTCGGCGTACTCGTCTGGGCCGACGAGAGCACCGTGTCACGGAAGCATTTCGGCGAACTTCCGCAAACTCTCGGCGAGTTCGAGGCGTGGGCAAAGGATCTCGGACTGCCGCTCACGCGCGCTCTTGGCGACTATCTGTCGCACGAACTGCAGATCATGGCGGGCGTACCGATTGTATTGGCAGTCAGGCGGCCGCAGCAGGTACTCGGAACCGAATCCGACGTGGAGCTCCTCAATTTCCTCGTTTCGGCGGGCGGCGACCACTGTCCCAAGGACGGCGCATGGAATCCGGCCGCGACCGTCTTCCTGTCCGACCATCGTACGCCTCTGACTCCCGACTTCGCGAGGCAGATCTCGGCGCTGCCGGCAGACGGAGCGGCACAACCGACTGTCATCTTCGGCGCTGGCGCGCTCGGTTCGAAAGTCTCAGCCCACCTCGCCCGGAGCGGCAGCGTCAGGCTGAAGATCGTCGACAACGCGAAGATCGCGCCACACAACCTTGTCCGACACGCGCTGGGCGGGCGGGCCATCGGCCTTGCGAAGGCTGAAGCGCTCAAGGACGAGTTGATCAAGCTCTATCCGGGTCAACGCGATCTTCCTATCGAAGCGGTCAAGGGCTCCGCGCTGTTTCGTCTGCGCAAGGAGGGCTTCTTCGACGGGTACGCAAACCTCGTCGACATGACGGCGTCGAACATCGTGTTCAACGCGCTGCGCGACGCCGATCTTCCGGCTACAGTCCGCGTACACCGCGCGGAGATCGCGCATCGCGGAAAACTGGGACTACTGTCAATCGAAGGACAGGACCGGAACCCGCGTATCGACGACTTACAGACGCTGATCTACGATTCCGCGATCGACGACGATGGGGTCGCCGCCTGGCTCGAAGAGGTGAAGGCGACCCGCGACGATCGCGTCGGATCGGGCGGCCTCGAAGACATCCAGATTGGGCTCAGTTGCAGTTCGGCGACAATGCGGCTGGCCGACGAAGTGGTCTCGTTCCATGCGGCGGCGGTGACGCGACGGCTCCGACCGTACCTGGCCAAGGACGGTCCGTCCCGCACCGACGGCGCCGTCTATAGAAGCTTCCTCGGTGACAATGGGGACGGCAGGGCATCCACGCAGACGTTCGCGCCCACCCACGTCCTCGACGCCGATGCCGGATGGCAAATCCGGATCGCGGCCGACGCCGCCGAGACTATGTCGGCGCTGTTGCGCAAGCACAGTCCGAGCGAAACCGGCGGAATTCTTGTCGGTCGCATCGCCGCGCCCAGAAAGACCATCTACGTGACCCGCCTGGTGCCTGCCCCGCCCGACAGCCGCGGCACGCCATGGGTCTTCGCGCGAGGCACCGAGAAGCTTCCCGAAGCGCTTGATGTGGTTCACCGGAGGACCGGCAGCCTGCTGACCTACGTCGGCGAATGGCATACCCACCCAATGGGCGGCTCGGATCTCAGCGACACCGACAAGAGCGCAGTGACCAGCCTCAGATCGATACTGGATCGCGTCGGCCTGCCGACACTCGTCACGATCGTGACGCCGTCCGAAATCCGGCCTCACCTCTTCGAGCCAACGAGCCCGCCGATCGTCATCGATCCGCCGCGACGCCGGTTCAGCATCATCCGCGTGGTGCTCGGCTGGCGGCGCTAGAGGTCGTTGGCTTTCCGGCCTTCTGGGCCAGTACGGTGCAGACAAATCTGACGCCGTAGGTCGCGGCGGCGTGCCTGACGACGATCAGTTGAAGAAGCAGAATGCCGAGGTACAAGCCGAACACCTTCCACGGTGCGACGAGAAAGACGGCTGCGATGCCGAGTCCGATGAAGAACAGCAGGGCCAGACCCGTGTAGTCGCGCAGCAAGAGGAAATCACGGTGCACCTGCTGCACCGCCGGAACGTCCTGCACTTCGAGGTAGAAGCGGTACCACAGGCTGTTCTCAGCCTTCGGCTCGGTGGGAACTTTGTTGCCGCAAGCCCGCTGCAGACGGGTGAAGTCGATCCGCGGGTCCGCTTTCGCATGCACGCTGAAGGCCCGATGTCCGGGAAGTGCTTCATGCCAGCGCAGAAACACCAGCCTGTCCTTCATCGGAGAACTCAGCATGCCATTGGCGACCGTGGTGACGACGATCGCGAGACCTACAGGCAACAGATTGGCCGCGCCGGCGAGCGCGGCCTTCAGGCCCGACATCTCGAAGGTCTCCCATTGGCACGCACCGTAGAACACGACGGCGTTGGCCGCGATGATCAGCCAGAGCTGCCAACGGTTCTGATCCTTGAGCTTCTGCGACCCGCCCTTCTTCGCCATGTACCTGCCGTTCTCCGCCTCCCGGGCCTCAATCGGCTCCGCCATCAAATAGCGGCGGCATGCCATTGCACGCAACAGTCCCGGACTCGACGCCGCGCGAAATTCCGCACGACTCACGAGGACCAGACGTTGGCCGGACTCGACTCTTTGTTCAAGTTGGTGAATGCCTAGCCGGAAGAAGATGGCCGCCGCCACCCCGGTCGGCAGAAGCGCGCCAACCGCACCCGCGCACGGTCCCACCGACGGCGATAACTCAAGTGAATTGGGACGCGCGTTGCAAGATGCTGGCGCCGACGCCAGCTTGGCCGATCTGTACAAGTATACTCCGCGACTTTCCCGAATCGCCCGCTACTCGCTTTGCGTCACCCGTCACACACTGCGGAAGGATCGTCCAAATACAGGAGATGGAGCTGCCGGTGTCCGGACGTCGGCCAGATCCGCGTCAACGCCGCCTACATTGAGTCGGCACGTTTTGATGAGTTTGGTGCGCATCACGCTCTTCCGATGGGCACGCCGTTCGAACTTCTCCGATCGCGACCGGCGCCGCCGGAAAATATCAAGTCGACGCGCCTCATGGAGATCGCTATATTGCTCGATATAAGCCACTGTTATTAAAGGAATTTTTTTGTCATCATGTCGCACCCTCGACTGGCGACAACGAGAAGGCGTCCATGGATATTCAAACAAAGGCGGGCGGAGAGGATCCGCTTGTCGTAACTCAATTCTACTACTCGCAGACGTTTCCGTATCTGATGATGAAACATCACGCGGAAATTCGTCGGCGACTCGTCGATGTTCCTCGGCAACTTCGACAACGCGAGTTGGCACCCCAACTCATCGCGTTGGGCGAAGCCGCTGGCGATCCAGCGTGGCTCATCTATCGCGCGTATCTCGACAAGATCGAAGCGGAGATCGCAACGCTCGTTTGCGGTCACTCTCCTGGCTTCTGGTTTCATCTCCACCGGCGCCTGCGCCCCATGCTCGCGGAGGAGCACGGACTCAAGAACGACGCCACGACCGTGTTGTTGGTGCGCCGGATCGCGGAGCTCGCCTATGCGAAGCACGGCGCGCTGAACGAGACCGACGACCTCGGTCCCGTCCGTCGTACGAGGTTGCAGACCCTCCTCGACGGCGCTTGGTATGAGGCCATGGCCGAGGTGTACGGAGGAAAGTTGAAGGCGAAGAAGGCGTACCAGGCTTTGCGAGAAACGGATCAGATCGTCATGACGGACTTCCGCAGATCGGATTTGATCGACGTCTTCGCCATCGAGGGGCTTTGCTACGAATACTGGTGGGCGTCGGCGGCGATGCGATCGATCGGCAAGGGGTCCATCGTTAAATGGGACGCTACGCTCGGTTCGCACCGCTATAAAGACAGCGATGTCAATCCGCTCTCGTTCGAACTGTACGACGAAAGGAACGCTGAGAACTTTGGCTTTCGCACTCGGCTCGGGACATGGCTTGACGAAGAGAATGCCGGCGAAGCCGAAGCCGAACGCGGCGATACGATCAAGTTTGCGCAGATGAAACCGAACCCTAAGACCGAGGAGTATCCGGCCTGGGACAGCGCCACTGGTCGATTCGCGCGCGGGTACGGCGCCACCAACTTTGAGATCGGAACGTTCTCATTGGCGCAATTCCGCAACGAAAACGCATTTATGGTCGAGCCGTTCAAGCTGAAGTACGGGATCGATTTCGACGCGGTACTGTTCGCCGTTTGGGCTGCGGCGTTCTTCGGTACGTACGTCGGCATCACGATGCATCATTCGACGTGGGCGCAAAGCCGCAACAGGACAATGAGCAACTTCACGAACTTGATGTTTCGCGGTTACACGATGGTCAACTTCGATTCTGACGAGCTCGCGAATGAAGCGGTTTGGTTCGCGAAGCAACTGGGGCACGAAAAGGCATTTGCCGTCGGAGAGGTGCGCAAAGCCGTCGAATTCATATCGTTGAGTGAAACGGCTCAAAAGAACATCGGTCTTTGGAGTGGCGGCAAGCGTCCAATCCTTATTCCCTCGATGGGCAAGCTCATGATCGATCTGGCGGCGATCCTTCCGGCACTTCAGACAATCTTCGTCGGCCTCCGCAAGGCGCCCGGCGGCGGCGTAAGCTTTGAGAATGCAGTCCGCAAGGCGATCCGAGCTCGCGGTCTCGACCTCTGCCTCGAAGGCGATCTCAAATGGAAGAGCGGGAATCCGCGCGAAGTCGATGCCGCGGTTCGGATCGGCGATCGACTCGTTTTGATCGAATGTTTCTCTTA
This sequence comes from Bradyrhizobium pachyrhizi, assembly GCF_029714545.1. Classification (NCBI taxonomy): domain Bacteria; kingdom Pseudomonadati; phylum Pseudomonadota; class Alphaproteobacteria; order Hyphomicrobiales; family Nitrobacteraceae; genus Bradyrhizobium; species Bradyrhizobium pachyrhizi. The sequence continues at coordinate 6,063,087 of NZ_CP121667.1, forward strand.
TGAAATGCCGCTCGACTTCGAAGTGGGAAAACCCAGCGTCTTCGACAAGAGAAAGAAGTTCATCGTCGAGAAGCTCGATCAGGCGCAGTCGCTTGCGGAACGGGTTGCAAAAGAACCCAAGGGCACGAACTTCGATGTGTCTTGGGCCAAATCGATCGAATGGCGGGTTGTGTCACCGTTCGTCGAATTCGCGTGGCAGATCGACGAACCGCTGTACGACGAAGCGGGAGTGCCGCGCATGCTTCAAGTTCATGAGCTTCTGGATCACCTGACTGACGGACGCGTGCCTACCGAAGCCTTGGTCCCCTTGATCAAGGAGATGCGGAAGCTCGAACTCCAGGGCATATGGTACTGAAGGGATCTCCGCCAGCGTTCGGCGCCGCTTAATCAGGTGCTAGACTAGCGACAGAATAATTTCATCGAATTGGCTGCCCCTAGGGGCATCAAAAGAAAATAAATCTCGCCGAGCGCCAACGCCCGGTAGCAGAAGGAGCCATGCACCTACCGCCCCGTTCTTAAACCGTCATCGCCCCGGTCTAAGTGTGTCGGCATATACGCGCCGGTAGCAATCCGTGGCGATCCGTCGCCACTATTCGTCGCGATAGACCTTCTCGCGCTTCTCGTGGCGTTCCTGCGCCTCCACCGACAGCGTTGCGATCGGGCGGGCTTCGAGCCGCTTCAGCGAGATCGGTTCACCGGTCTCTTCGCAATAGCCGTAGGTGTTGTCTTCGATGCGCTGGAGCGCCGCGTCGATCTTGGAGATCAGCTTGCGCTGACGGTCGCGGGCACGAAGTTCGATCGCGCGGTCGGTTTCCGAGGACGCTCGGTCCGCGAGGTCGGGATGATTGACGTTCTCTTCCTGCAACGTCTGCAACGTGACCTTCGATTCGCGGAGGATCTCATCCTTCCAGGCCAGCAGCTTGGCGCGGAAATAATCGCGCTGCCGCTCATTCATGAAAGGCTCTTTTTCAGTCGGCCGGTAGTTCTTCAGCTTTTCCAAAGGCAGCCATGTCCCTGTCAGGCGGAGGGAACACAACCCCTCCGCGCGGCGCCTTATATAGCCACGTCATGTGACAGACAATATCTGCCACCGCGAAAGGCGGGCCGCCCCCAAGGCCTTGCACAGGCAAACTTATCCGCCTTGCCCGGGGACGGCCCTGCCCCCTCAATAGCCGACCGTGAAACGCTGGCGGATATGGGCCGGGCGCTCGATTTCGTCGGCGAGTGCAACTGCGAAATCCTCGAACGAGATCGAGCTTTTGCCGTCGGCGGCGGTCAGCAGCTGGTCGGTTCCGAGGCGGAACTTGCCGGTCCGCTCGCCCGCCACGAACAGTGCCGAGGGCGACAAAAAGGTCCAGTTCAGGTCCTTTTCCTGGCGCAGCAGGTCGAGGAATTCAGCCCCCTTGGAGGCCTCGGCCTTGTATTGGGGCGGAAAATTGGGGGTGGTCACCAGGCGGACGCCCGGCGCCACCTCAAGGCTGCCGGCGCCGCCGACCACGAGATAGCGACCGATCCCGGATGCCTTGGCAGCCCCGATCAGCTTGGCGGGGTCGCTGACCAGGAAATGGATCGAACTGACCGCGGCATCGTGGCCGGCCCACAGCGCGGCCAGGGCGGCCTGGTCGTTCGCGTCACCCTTGCGGGCGGTGACATTGGGCAGGCTGGCGATCTTCTCCGGGTTGCGGGCGATGGCGGTGACGGCGTGGCCGCGGCCGGCGAGTTCCGCGGCGATGCGCGAGCCGGCCTGGCCGGACGCGCCGGCGATGGCGATCTTCATCTCAAGTCTCCGATTGATGGTTTCCAATGGTGACTAGATAGCGAAAAGGATGTAGGTGTGAAGAAGGCACTCTCGCCTCACCTGATCACGCCGGAGTAACCGCGATGAAAGCCACGAGCCTCAAGCCGGACGCCTATGCCGCCAATTGCCCGACGCGCCAGATCCTCGACCGGGTCGGCGATAAATGGGCGGTGCTGATCCTGCTGCTGCTGCGCAGCGAGCCGATGCGCTTCAACCAGCTTCGACGCGCGATCGAAGGCATCTCGCAGAAGATGCTGTCGCAGGTGCTGAAAAGCCTGGAGCGCGACGGGCTGCTGCGCCGCCGGGCGATCGCAACGGTGCCGGTGACGGTGGAGTATTCAATCACGCCGCTCGGATCGACGCTCGCCGAAGCCGTCGATCCGCTGCGCGACTGGGCCGAACGGAATCTGAAGGACGTGCTGGCCGCGCAGCGCCGCTACGACGCGCAGCGCAAGGCGCTGGCGGCCTGAGGCACTGCGGCCTGAAGGCACTGGCGGCGTGGGACAGGTGAGTTGATCGAGTGGAGCCTAGTATTGCCCGGCCTTGGCGAGCTCGACCTCGACGCGCAGTTCGATCTCGCCGAGCACGGCATCGAGGCCGGGGTCGCCGGAGGATTCCTTCAGGCTCGCCGCGGCGTCACGCAGCCGGTTCACTGTCGAGGAATCGAAATTGCCGGACAGCAGGCCGAGCTTGAGCGCATCGAGCACGTCGAGCGCGCCCTTGCCGCGGGCCACCGACCGCTTGCGGCGCTCGGTCGGGTCTTCGACGCCCTGCAGCGCGAGCAGCGCATCGAGGCTGGCGGCGGCCTTCGGCGCCGCGGTAGAGCGCACCTCCTCCTGCGCGGTCGTCGCATCCGGCAGCGAGAAGCCGCTCGACGAGGTGCGCCGCGTGGAGCTGGTGGACGTGCCAAGCGTGGTGCCGTTCGGTCCGTAGATGCGCATCGTCGTGATCCCGCAGGCCTGAATGGGCCGAGCATCGCTGTTTTATGGTTAACGGCGCGTAAACGACCCGGCAATTTCTGCCGCCGCGCGGCAGTTTCGCGCTCCCTGACGAACCGGAGCAAAATGACAGCCCGACAATTTCGATAAATATATCAACGCATTGCCCAAGCGAGGCGGAGTGGCACGCAGCTCGCATGGTTAATGGCGGATCGCCGTCATGGGAGTGTCGTGTGATCCGCGAGTTCAGTTCGAGGGGAGCATCGGGATGCCCGGCATCCGCATCGCAAATCTGTTCGGAGTGGCCTGCGCCGCGCTGCTGGCGCTGGCGGCCTCCGTCATGCCCGCGGCCGCGACGTCGCGGATCAAGGATCTCGCCAATATCGAGGGCGTGCGCCAGAACCAGCTGATCGGCTACGGCCTCGTGGTTGGCCTCAACGGCACCGGCGATACGCTCAACAACATCCCCTTCACCAAGCAATCGCTGCAAGCGATGCTCGAACGCATGGGTGTCAACATCCGCGGCGCCACCATCCGCACCGGCAACGTCGCTGCCGTGATGGTGACCGGCAATCTGCCGGCGTTCGGCACCCAGGGCACGCGCATGGACGTCACCGTCTCGGCGCTCGGCGATGCCAAGAACCTGCAGGGCGGCACCCTGCTCGTTACCCCCCTGCTCGGCGCCGACGGCAATGTCTATGCGGTGGCGCAGGGATCGGTGGCGGTCGCCGGCTTCGCGGCCGAGGGTGCCGCCGCCAGCGTCGTGCGCGGCGTGCCGACCGTCGGCCGGATCGCCAACGGCGCCATCATCGAGCGCGAGATCGAGTTCGCGCTCAACCGCCTGCCCAATGTGCGCCTCGCGCTGCGCAACGCCGACTTCACCACCGCCAAGCGGATCGCCGCCGCGGTCAACGACTATCTCGGCGTCAAGACCGCCGAGCCGATCGATCCCTCCACGGTGCAGCTTGCGATCCCGACGGAGTTCAAGGGCAACGTCGTCGCCTTCCTGACCGAGATCGAGCAGCTGCAGGTCGATCCCGATCTCGTGGCGAAGATCGTGATCGACGAGCGTTCCGGCATCATCGTGATGGGCCGCGACGTTCGCGTCGCCACCGTCGCCGTCGCGCAGGGAAATCTCACCGTATCGATCTCCGAGAGTCCGCAGGTCAGCCAGCCCAATCCGCTGTCGCGCGGCCGGACTGTCGTGACGCCGCGCACCAGCGTCGGCGTCAGCGAGGACGGCAAGAAGTTCGCCGTGGTCAAGGATGGCGTCTCGCTGCAACAGCTGGTCGACGGCCTCAACGGCCTCGGCATCGGACCGCGCGACCTCATCAGCATCCTGCAGGCGATCAAGGCCGCCGGCGCGATCGAAGCCGACATCGAGGTGATGTGATGGCGAGCCTGATCAACAGCACCACCGGCAGCATGCCGAACAAGGCGTTGATGCCGATGTTCAACGGCCGCCCCGATCCCGTGCTGCAGGACGCGCTGAAGAAGGTGACGCCGCAGCAGGCCGCCAAGGCGAAGGCGACTGCGACCGATTTCGAATCGATGTTTCTCAACTCGATGTTCTCGCAGATGACGACCGGCCTGAAGGGCGACGGCCCGTACGGCGACACCGTCGGCACCGGCGCATGGCGGTCGATGCTGACCGACGAATACTCGAAGAATTTCGCCAAGGCCGGCGGCGTCGGCATTTCCAACGAAGTGTTCCGCTCGCTGATCCTGCAGCAGGCGAACAAGAGCTAGGGTTTCAAGGAGCAGCGCGATGAACCAGCGTCCACAGCAGCCGCGGCCAGTAGCATCCGCCTCCGCCGCGCGGTCCGCGACGTCGACGCCGCCGGACGTCGCGCGTCTCGCCAACGAGCTGACCGAAGTGATGAGCGGCCTGCTTGCCGTCATCGAGCAGGAGACCGAGTTCGTCCGCGCCGGCAATATCCGCGAAGGCATGCGGCTCGAGCCGCAGAAGTCCGAGCTGTCGCGGCGCTACATGCTCGCGGTGGAGCATCTGAAATCGATGCAGAAGATGCTGTCGCAGACCGATCCCGAGCTGCTCGCGACACTGCGCCGTCATCACGAGACGTTCCGCGCCATGCTGCAGGTGAATTTGACCGTGCTTGCAACGGCGCATGCCGTCTCCGAAGGCATCGTGCGCGGCGTCAATGCCGAGGTGCAGCGCCGCAACATTCCGAACACCTATACCGCAAGCGGACAGCGCGCCACGCCGGGCCCGCGCAACATGACGCCGATCGCGATCAGCCGCACGCTCTGACGCCTACGCTTACAATTTAGCTCAATTCGACGCCGCCCCGGCAGCGCGGCATTCAGCGTGTTTTCTAACAGCCTATTGAGAGGTTCCCCGTAGAGTTGCGGATCGTGAGGGGTTGGGATTTGACTCAAGCGAACTAGTGCCTGTGCACTACGAGGCTGCCATGAGTACAGATTTCAACATCAAGCCGGTGGGGGCACCGGTCGCGGCGCCGATGGTCTCTCCCACGAGCGATACGGCGCAGAAGGCGGTGAAGACTGAACTGCCGGCGAGCCAGAGCGTCACCGCTCCGGAGCCGAGCGTGCGCGTCACCATCGATCCCAACGCCGTCAACGCATCGATTTCAAATCAGGCTCCGTCGGTCAGCGACCAGGTCATCATCGACCGCGACGCGCGCGCCGTGGTCTATCAGGTGGTCGATAATCGCACGAATTTGGTGGTGAGGCAGTTTCCCGAAGAAGCCGTGTTGCGCCGCCGCGCCTATTTCCACGCGCTCGATCTCAGCAAGGACGCGCCGACGCGGGTGCGCGCCACCGATCGCCGCGCCTAAAGCATGATCCGGAAAAGTGCGAAGCGGTTTTCCGAAAAGATCATGCTCAAACAAAGAGCTAAGGCGCGATGACGATTCAACCTAATCTCATCGCGCTCTAGGCGGAGCAACGACCGCTCAGGTCTTCTGCGTGGCATAGGCCTTGTCGAGATAGGTCGCCCCGGTGGCCGGATCGGTGACGACATTGGCGATCAACGCCGTCCCCTGCTGCACCAGCGCGAACTTGGTATCGCCGATCCGGAACCCGCCGTCCTTGATCAGCACGTCCTGATACTTGCTGGTGCCGTCGCTTTGATAGTGGACCTTGGCGCGGAAGCCATCGACGTTGGACACCGAGATGTTGAACGACTTGTTGTTGGCGTACTTGCCGCTCCAGCTTCCCTCATAGAGGTTCGGATCGACGGCCACATAGGGCGTCTTCGACGGGACCGTCAGGCCGGCGGCCTTGTAGTTGGCCGACAGGATGCTCAACACGTCGGCCATGCCGAGGGCTCCGTCAGGAATCGATCGATCAGCCGCGACCCGAAAGGCCGGCGGCGATATTGCAGTTGATATCGATCAGCGACTTCAGTTTCGCCGGATCCGGATTCATCTGGATGTCGACGGTCTGCTTCATCACGAACACGCCGATATTGGCGATGTTCTGGCGAATCTCGAGCGGCTGCGGATTGTCGTCGCCCTGCGCGGCGCTGAGAAAGATCGACCACAGCCGGCGGTTGAACAGCAACGCGTGATCGAGCGCCTTGTCGGGACCGTTCCAGTTCGTCTGGACTTCCTGCAGCTGCCGCGCGGCCTTCAACAGCGCCTGCGCTTCGATTTCACGTGGGGACGCCGTCGTCGTGGAGGTACGAGCGTAGGCCTGGGCTGCATTCGACATTCAATGACCTCGATGGGATGCGGATTTCTCGAGCCGCGAAGACGCAATTCTAGCGCCCGATATTTATGCATCCGGCGCCTTTAAATATGGTTAGCAGCCGTTACGAAATGCGTCGTTCTGACGGCATGGACAGACACCGTAATATCCCGTAGACAAAAGAAAACGGCGGGGTTTCCCCCGCCGTTCTCGAAGCACTTGCCGGCGCGCTTAGCGGAGCAGCTGCAGCACGCTCTGCTGGCTCTGGTTGGCGAGCGCCAGCGCGGAGACCGCGATCGACTGGCGGGTCGACAGCGCCTGGCTGTTGGCCGCTTCCTCGTTGGTGTCGGCCAGCGTCAGGTTGGACGAACCGGTCTGCAGCACGTTGATCAGGTTCTTCGAGAAGTCCTGACGGATCTGCACGATCGACAGGTTCGAACCGAGCGTCGAGGCTTCGCTGCGCAACGCGGAGCTCGCCGAGCTCAGCGACGAGATGACGCTGTTCGCCGAGTTGTTGTCGAGGAAGTCGGTGCCGGCGGTCAGCGCCTTCAGACCGAGGCCGCTGGCATTGAAGGTGACGCCGGTGATGCTGAGCGTCGACTTGCCGGTCTCGTTGAAAGTCAGCTTCAGGCTGTCGCCGTTCAACAGGTTGATGCCGTTGAACGAGGCGTCCTGCGCCGTGGTCGTGATCTGCGCGATGGTGTTGTTGTATTGCGTCACTAGAGCGGCGCGCGCCGACTGCGAGGCCTGGTCGGCGACCGGGGCCGTGCCGGCCGCGCTGAACGTCGCGGTGCCGCCGCCGGTGTTGGTGAAGGTCACCGCACCGATCGTCGAGGACGCCGCGTCATTGGTCGTGGTGATGACGAGCTTGTTGGAGCTGTCGAGGCTCGCCGTCAGGTTGCTGGCCGCCAGCGACGTGTTCAGCTGCGCCAGCGACGTGCTGGCCCCGAAGGTGAAGCTGAAGGCGGGTTGGCCGGCCGAAGCCGCGATCGCCAGCACGTCGCCGCTCTTGATCGTGGTGCCGTCGACGAGGTTGGCAGACGTACCGCCGAGCGCCGCGGTCGAGGTGACCTGCGACCTGGTGGTGTAGCCGGTCGGGCTCTGCAGCACCTGGTTGGCGATCGACTTCGCGGTATCGACCAGCTTCTGCAGCGAGGTGATGCCGGTGTTGGCGGCCTGCAGCACCTGCACACCGTTGCCGATGCCGTCGAGCAGGTTGTTGATGTCGCTGGCGCGGTTGTCGAGCGACTGCGCGGTGAAGAAGTTGGTCGGGTTGTCGAGCGCCGTGTTGACCTTCTTGCCGGTGGCAAGGCGGTTCTGCGTCGTGGAGAGCAGATCGGCGGTGGACTGGAGGGAGAGGAGGTTCTGACGAACGGAGGACGAGAGAATGATATCGGACATTTCATACCTTTCTGGTGTGAAACTGAGGAAAAAGCCGCTCCAATCCTTTCTGATCGGGCGGATGGCCGATCCTGCGGTCAAGCCGCGAAGGAAAAAGAAATCTCCAGCACGGCATTTGAGACAAAGGCCGAAGAATAAAATTGTCGCCATTGGGCGAGGTTCGTCCCGAAAACTACTGGGGCGACTGACAATTCCGGCCAGATAGCGACCCCTGCGCCGTCACCCCGTTCACCAAGCATTAACCATCATGGGAAAGGATCACTGTCGCATCGGCCCCGGGCCGCAACGGCGGCTGCTAAGCAGTGCCGAACAACGTCGTTCCGCGAGCGAAGACGTCGCGCGGCTGCCGGCAAAGGAGAACGGTCATGGCCCTGAAGGTCGAACTCAAACCGAACGAGCGCATCATCGTCGGCAATTGCGTGATCACCAACACCGACCAGCGCGCCCGCCTCCTGATCGACGGCGACCGGATCCCGATCCTGCGCGAGAAGGATATCCTGACGCCCGAGACCGCCGACACGCCGGCAAAGCTGATCTATCTCGCTGTGCAGCTGATGTATCTGTCGCCGGACCCGATGGCGCACCACCCGACCTATTTCAGTCTGGTGCGCGACATCATCACCGCGATGCCGAGCGCCTGGCCCTTCATCGAAAGCGTCAACAACTTCATCCTCAACGGCGACCTCTATCACGCGCTGAAGGAATCCAAGAAGCTGATCGCACACGAAGAGAAGTTGCTGGAAACCGCGCGCGACCAGCAGAACGCCGAGCGGGACGACACCCGCAAGAGCGCGTAGAGCTTCTTGTTTTGGCGCGTTTTCTTCGCGCGGCCCGGCGTCCACTTCGCTTGAAAACGCTCCAGCCCCACTCGCCTCAACGAAAAAGGCCTCCGCGCGGAGGCCTTTTTGCTGGCTGGAGATGAGGGGCGCGCGATCAGCCGATCGGCAGATATTTCAGCAGCGTCGTCTGATACAGCATCGACGTGGTCTGGTACGACGCCTGCAAGCTGGTTTGCAGCGCCAGGATCTTGGTAGCGACCTCGTCCTGATTGACGCCCTCGACCGAGTCGAGCATCGTTTCCGCCATCCCCTTGAGCTGGGTCTGCCGATCGGTGGCGGCCTTGGTCGCGGTCTGGGCACCGGCGAATTCGGCCTGCACGTCCTGGATCTGCTGCTGACCGTTTTGCGGGGCGAGGTTGGCGCTCACGCGCTGCGCGAGCGCCGTCACCTGCGCGCTCGCATTCGGGTTGCCGGCGTTGGTGGTGACGGCTGCGTACACCGCGACGTTCTGCAGCAAATAGCGGAAGGCCTGTTCGTTGGCGCGCGCGCCATACTGCACGGTGATGGACTGATCGACCTGCGCGACCGCGGTGCCGCGCGCCGACCCCGGGCCATTCTCGCCGGTGTACCAGTAGACGGTGTTATCGGGCGTGCCCGCGACCAGGTTGGTGGCGGTGTCGAACGGCGGTCCCCCTACCCTCAGCGGCGCCGGCGCGGCGGTGGTGTTGTTGGCGATGCCGAGCGCGCCAAGTGCGGCCGTGTTGGAGCTCGAGATCGACAGGCTCTCGCCATCGGCGCCGTGCAGGGCGATCGCGCCGTTGCTGATGGTCGACGGGTTCTTGGTGCCGCTGATCTGGTCGATCTTGGCCATCAGCGTCTGCACGCTGTCGGTGACGTTGACCTCGTTGCCGGTGGCGCCCGAGGCCACGAAGGTGATCGGCGTGCCGTTCACCGTGATGGTATCGCCGGCGGCAAAGCTCGTCGACAGCGAGTCGGTGCCCGCCGCCCCCGACAGCGCCGTGGCGCCGTTGATCGGCCCCGGCGGCGTGTTCCGGTTGTTGACCGCGGCGCCCGACACGGTCGCGACCGGATTGAAGAAATTGTTCGACGCCGCAACCGCGGACGCCGCGACCAGCGACGTGTCGCTCAACGTTTTGATCGACGAGGTCAGCGTCGATTGCAGGTTAGCCGTCGTCGCCGCGGTGTCGGCGCCGATCAGGAACGAGCCGGCGGGCGGCGGGTTCGTCGTGGTCGCCGTGAGTTCGATCGCTTCGGTGGTGCCGTCGGGCAGCGTGAAGTTGAACTTGATCTTGTCGCCGTCCTTCGGATTGATGGCGCCGAGATCGACCGAGGCCGATTTCGGCGTGCCGGTCGGCTGCGTCACCGTGGCGCCACCCGTCAACGACGACTGCACCGACAAAAGCTTCAGGCCGAACGGCGAGCCGTCCTCGGCGATACTCGTGACCGTCGTGGTCGCCGGCGGCGACGAGACGCTCAGGCGCCCCATCATGCCGGCGCCCTGATCGGCCTGCTTGCGCTCATTGATGAGCTGCGTGAGGCCGGCCTGGGTTGCCGTACCCTTGAGCATGGTATCGGCGGATACCGTGGCCGGCGTATCCATCGCGCGGCCGGAAAACAGATAGCGGTCGCCCGACTGGCTGTTCAGCATCGCGACCGCGTTAGCGAAGGCCGCCTGCGCCGTGATCTGGCCCGAGGTCTGGCCGCTGTCGTTGAGCGTCAGCGTCGCTGTCGTCGCGGCGTTCTTCACCTGGGCCCCGACGTCGGACAGGCCCTGCAAGGTGAGGTTCGCGACACTCAGGCGCGTGTTGAGGTTGGTGGCGGTATCGGAGAACGCGTTGATGCCGCTGATCTGCGCGCGCAGGCTGAGCGCGAAACCGCGATCGAGTCCCTGCCCCGCATAAGTTGTCGATACCTTGCCGGTCGCAAGCTGCGTGGTCAGGTCATTGAGCTGATTCCGCAGGTTGAGGATCGTGGTGCCGATATAGGAAGTTCTGCCGCTTACGCCGTCGATCGACATGTTACCCTCACGTGAGCTGCAGCAGCGCGTCGTACATCTGCTTGATCGACGACATCACGCGCGCATTGGCGGAATAGGCGTTCTGCAGCGAAAGCAGATGCGCCATCTCCTCGTCCATGTTGACGCCGGAGGTCGAGTCCATCTTGGTCTGCAGCGTGTTCAGCACGACGTCCTGGCCGTCAGCGAGTTGCTTGGCAGCGGTCGCCGACTCGCCCTGCTGGCTGATGAACTGCTTGGCAAAGTTGAGCAGCGTGCCGGTGAACGGCGCGCCGGTGGTGCCAAGGCCGGTCTGCGGCGAATAGCTGTATGAGGCATTCGACAGCTGGTTCAGAACGAGGTTGGCGCGCGTGGTGTCGCCGGCCGGCGTCTGCGGATTGGTCGAGTACACCACCATGCGCGAGGGATCGCCGATCAAGGCGGTGTTGACGCTGATGCGTGCGGCAAGGCCGGTGGTCTGCGAGCCGTTCGCGGTGATCGCGCCGGTGTAGAGCCCGCCATTGTCGGTGAACAGCGGAAGGTGCGGATCGCCCGAGGTCAGCGACGAAACCGTCGTGGTGACCGACGCCGCGGTCACATCGGCCTTGTTGGCGGCGCCGTCGTCGAGCACGCGCAGCGTCGACCCGGACGGATTGGAGAATTGCAGGCCGGTTCCACCGAGCGCGCCGTTGAGCTGCGACAGCACCGAGCTCATGCCGCCGGAGAAATCGATGCCCAGCACCTCGTCGTTGGGATCGACGGTCGCGGTATTGCTCAGCGGCAGCACGCTCGGATCGTCGACGCGGATGATCGACAGATTATGCGTGAGGCCGGTGGTGTTGTCCTTGTAGGAGACGTGGATGGTGTTGCCGTTCTGCAGCCCCGAGAGGTCGAGGTCGAAGCCGGACTGCGCTCCCGCCGTCGCCGCGGTGCCCGCGGTGGTCTTGTCCGACAGCGCGCTGGACATCGCGGCGGCGAACTGATCGATCTGGGTCTGGGCTTGCGCCAGCGTGTTGTCGCGCAACTCGAGATAGGCGGCGATCTTGCCGGAGCGAATCGAATTGGTCGACACCATGTCATAGGTGCCGCCATGCGGGAACGTGATGGTGATGGTCCCGACTGTGCTCTTGGTCGGGTCGGTATTGTACAACGTGTTGGGCGTCATCGTGCCCTGGGCGTTGAAGCTGAGCGTCGCGGCCTCGGTGCCGACCAGCTGCACGCCGGAATTGGTGAACACGCTCACCTGGTTCTGGCTGTTGGTGACGGTGCGGATGTCCATCAGCTGCGAGAGCTGCGTGACGTAGCGGTCGCGCTGATCGAGCAATGCCGCGGTCGAGGCATCGGTCGTGCCGCCATTGGCCGCCAGCTGGACATTGAGGCGCGCAATCTGCTGCAACGCATTGTTGGCGCTGTTGACGGAGTCGCTGATGCCGGCCTCGGCGTTGGCGCGCAGCGTCTGGATTCCCTGCGACGTCGCGTTGAGCTGCTGCGCCATCGATTGCGCGGCATTGATCACGCCGATGCGGGCCGACTGCGATTCCGGGCTGGTCGACAGCCCCTGCAGCGCGGTCAGGAACTTGTTGTAGGCGTCCTCGATCGTGCCGGTGGAGTCGGGATTGCCGTACACGCCCTGCAGATTGGCCATGAAATCCGAGCGGACATCGGCGTAGGCCGCGCCCGAGGTCTCGGTGCGGAGCTGGGTCTGCAGGAATTCGTCGAGCTGGCGGTTGACGCCGGTGATGAGGACGCTCGAACCGTACTGGCCGGTGGTGCCGGTGACCTGATTGAGCGTCTTCCTGACGTAGCCGGGCGTCTCTGCGTTGGCGACGTTCGACGACACGAGCGAGAGCGAGGCCTGCGTGGCGCGCAGGCCCGACATCGCGGTGGAAAGGGCTTGGCTCAAACCCATGATGTGTACTCGCCTTTACTTCTTCACACGTGCAGCAACGATGCGATCAGCGCACCACGTTCAGGAGATCCTGCACCATCGAATTGGTCGTGGTGATCACCTTGGTGTTCGCCGAATAGGCCTGCTGGGTCACGATCAGCTTGGTGAATTCGTCGGCAATATCGGTGTTCGAGCTCTCGAGCGAGGAACCGACGATGGTGCCGGCCTTGCCGAACAACGCCGCGCCGGACTCGTCGGTCGCCTCGAACGCACCGCCGTCGATGCGCTTGAGGAAGTTGGTGCCGTTGAAGGTCGCCACCGAGATTTCGGCGAGGTCGATGTTGCGGCCGTTGGTGTAGTTGCCGACGATGCGGCCGTTGGTGGAGACGCTGACCGACTGCAGCTGGCCGGCGGGGAAACCGTCCTGCTGGATCTGGTTGACCTGAACGTTGCCGTTGGCGTCGGCGAACTGGGTCACGCCACCGGAGCCGAAATTGATCACGGGGCTGCCGAGCGACACGCCGTTGACGACGGCATTGGTGAGCGCCACCGAGGAGATCGCCGGCGACATCTGGCCGTTCGAGGCGAAGGTGAAGTTGACGTTGACGTTCTGCCAGGAGACCTGCGTGCCAGTCGCATTGGGATTGACCTGATAGAACAGGTTCCAGGTGTCGGTATGTGGGCTGCCCAGCGAGGAGCTGTCGGTCTTGGCCCAGCGGAATTGCAGGTTCACCGGCGCGCCCGAGACGTCGTAGGCCGTGACGGCGCCGCCCGAGACGGATTCGTTCAGGAAGGTCGAGTTGTCGTTGCCGATAACCTGGCCGGTGCCGACCGTGCCGCCGCCGCCGCGAACCGCAACCGCCGAGCCGGTGAAGCCGAGCGCCGCGAAGGCGGTCGAGTTCGAGCTCGTCACGTTGAGATCGGCCAATTTGCCGGAGTGCAAGGTGATCTTGCCGCCGCTGATCGTCGATGGCGTCGTGGTGCCGGTAATCGCGTCGATCTTCGCGAGCAGCGTTCCGATGCTGTCGGTGACGTTGAGCTGGTTGCCGGTCGCCCCCGACGCCACGAAGGTGATGACGGTGCCGTTGACCGTGATCGTGTCAGCGGGCACGACGGGCGGGCCGGCCGAGCCGGCGCTGAAGCTGGCGTTGATCGAGTCGGTGCCTGTACCGCCCGAAAGCAAGGTCGCGATGGTATTGTCCACCGATGGCGTCGCCTTGTTCTTCTGCTCGGTGCCGGTGATAGCGGAATCGGTATACGGCGCAGCCGGCGTGCCCAGCACCAACGGATTGTTTCCACTGCTGAACGCGCCCGGCCTGATCAGCTCGGAACCGGGAACCGAAGTGTCGTGCGCGGTGGTCAAGGGATAGGACGCGAGGTTGGCGCGATAGTCTATCTTGGTGGTCTGCTGCGCCGGCAGGAAGTCGTTCTTGAATTGCAGCACCTGCGGCGATGAGCCTGCCGGGTTGCCGGTGGTCGGGTCGATCGGCACGCCCTCGAGATAGTAGCCGGCGCCGTTGACGAGATAGCCGTCCTTGTTGAGCTGGAAATCGCCGCGGCGGGTGTAGCGGTCGACGCCATCGAACACCGGCGCACCGTCGGTGAAGCTGCCGGGCTTCTGCACCGCGAAGAAACCGTTGCCGTTGATCGCCATGAAGGTCGCGACCGATGCCGACTGGACGTCGCCCTGTACCGAGTTGGTCGAACGGGACTGCGCGGTGACGCCGCCGGCAAGCTGCGCGGTCAGCGCGGTCTGCGGGACGAGGTCAAGGAACGAGGTATCGATGCGCTTGAAGGCGGTGGTCTGCGAGTTGGCGATGTTGCCGGAGATGTTTTCAAGCGCGTACGACCCCGCGCGCAAGCCACCGACAGCCGTCGTGAGAGCGCCGAAGATACCCATGACATGTTCTCCAATTCGATTCCCGGCGGCTGGCAATCACAGGAATGGCCGCATCGGCGGAGCATGTCGCAAAGGTCGTGCCACGAAACAAAACGTAACAAAATCATCCGCTTGAAAAAAATGCCCCGGTCGTTCGACCGGGGCACATTTGCCGGGAGCGGCAACAATTGCCGGGAAGGAATGTCAGGTCGCCGATGGCGCCGCCGGGTGAAACACTAGCGCGAAACCGTCCATGCAGTAGCGCAGCCCGGTCGGTTTCGGGCCGTCGTCGAAGACGTGGCCGAGATGGCCGCCGCAGCGACGGCAATGCACCTCGGTACGGACCATGCCGAAGGTGCGGTCCGACGTGGTGCCGACCGCGTTGTCCAGCGGCTTGTAGAAGCTCGGCCAGCCGGTGCCGCTCTCATACTTGGTCTCGGACGAGAACAGCGGCAGGTCGCAGCCGGCGCAGGCGAAGATGCCCTTGCGGTGCTCCTTGAGCAGCGGGCTGGATCCCGGCCGCTCGGTGCCCTGGTTGCGCAGGATCTCGTATTGCTGCGGCGTCAGCTGCGCGCGCCATTCGGCGTCGGTCTTCTCGATCTCGAATTTCTCGGCGGCCTGCGCCGGCGAGGCGCGCAGCCAGCGGAAGGCGGCGAAGCCGAACAGGCCGGCGACGGAAGCAAGCAGGATGCGGCGATCGATCATTAATCATCTCCGGTGCGGGCGGCTCGGGGGGCGTGCCCGAGGTTCGTCAACAAATACGAACCCCGCCGGCGGACGTTACATCCGTCCGTCGGAGATCCGCCCACTTTCTTGCGAGGCATCCGGATACGGCGCCTCGCCGTCCTCGATCTGCCTGGGCGCGGGCGGACGCGCCGGCCGCACTGGGGGCGGACGGCGGGGTGCCGGCCCCCTGGTTCCCGCCTTGAGATTGGCCTCGGCGAGCCGCGCCTCGCGCAGGCGCTCCTTCGCACGTGCACCCTCGCGGTAGCGCGCCAGAACACCCGCCACGGACGAGGCCCCCCTCGCCCACAGGCTGACGAAATGACCGGCGACGCGGCCGGTGGCGCCGCCGGCCCAGACCAGCTCGAACGGCGAAAACAGCCGCCAGCGATCGTCGCCCCACAGGATGCTGCGCGCGATCAGCTGCCCGGCGAGCGCCGAGGTGTTGAGTCCCTGCCGGCCGAAGCCGCTCGCCACCCACAGGCCCCGGCGCAACTGACCGATCTGCGGCATGCCATGCACGGTGACGCCGACCGCGCCGCCGAACATCTCGGCAATCGGAACCTTGCCGAGTTGCGGAAACACCGTGGCGATGCGGCGCTGCACCGCCCCGCCAAGCCGCTTCGGCCGTGCGTCCCAGGTGGTTTCGGGGCTCGCCCACAACAGCCGATCGCCATCGACGACACGGAAATGGTCGATGCCGTCGCTGTCGACGACCGAGCCGGGAAAGACGATGGTCTCGGCCAGCCGCTCCCCGAGCGGCTCGGTCAATGCCGCGTAGCGCCACACCGGCAGCAGCGTATCGGACAAGCGCTTCAGCGGCGAGCCGAGATGGATATTGCCGGCGAGGACAATATGGTTGGCGCGCAGCCGCGCCGTCGGCGTCACGATGCGTTTGCGGATGCCGGAGAAATCGATGCTGACGACCGGCGTCTCCTCGAAGATCCGCACGCCTGCCCGCATCGCCAGCGCGGCGAGGCCGTGCACATATTTGCGGCCATCGATCTGGAACGCCTTCGGATAATAGATGCCGTGGAAATAGCGGCTGGTCCTGAGCACGCTGCGCACACGATCGACCTGCCAGCCCTCGACCTCGGTCGCGAAATCCTCGCCGAGCGTCTGCAGGCGGCCGATCAGTGCCTCGCCGACATCGACATTGGAGACTTCCAGCGCGCCATCGCTCGGCTTGATGCCCGGGATCAAATCTTCGGTAGCGGTGGCGCGGACATAGTCGGCGCCCTCCTTCGACAGCGCCCACAATTCGCGGGCATCGTCGAGGCCGACGCGCTCGATCACATCTGTTATCGGCAGGCCGAATCCCGGCATTACGGTGCCGAGATGATGACCGGAGGCGTTCCAGCCGATCTGGCGGCCTTCGAGCACCGCGACGCTCGCACCGAGCCGCGCCGCCTCACGCGCCACGGTCAGGCCG
The DNA here is from genome assembly GCF_029714545.1 of Bradyrhizobium pachyrhizi. NCBI lineage: Bacteria > Pseudomonadati > Pseudomonadota > Alphaproteobacteria > Hyphomicrobiales > Nitrobacteraceae > Bradyrhizobium > Bradyrhizobium pachyrhizi. The sequence continues at coordinate 6,079,611 of NZ_CP121667.1, forward strand.
GCCAGCCCGGCTCCGACCACGCAAATATCGACGTCGAGGTCGAACGCCAGACGGTCGCGGAACGGCGAGGCCGCCTGATCGGGGCCGTCTGCCGCACTTGTGGAACTCTCGCTCATGGCGTTTCTTACGAACCGCTGCGGCGCTTGTCACCTTGTCCAGGGCATGAGCCTGTAGAATTAATTCGACCTGACCGAATCGAGAATGGAAGTCCATGCGCCGTTTGCTGCTGCTGCGTCACGCCAAAACCGAACACGACGCGCCTTCGGGGCACGACCAGGACCGCCGTCTCGACGAGCGCGGCCACCGCGACGCAGCGGAGATCGGCGGCTGGATCGCCCGTCATCCGCCCCTGCCCAATCTGGCGCTGGTCTCGCCGGTGGTCCGCACCAGGCAGACCTGGGAGATCGTGCGCGAGGCGCTGAAGGGCGCCGGGCCTGCGCCGAAGGTCGAATTCGTGCCGGACCTCTACGGCGCCGACCCGGTGCAATTGCTGACCGCGATCCGGATGGCTTCGGTCAGCGATCCGAAGCGGCTGATGCTGGTCGGCCATAATCCCGGCATGCACGAGCTCGCGCTGACGCTGACCGGCAGCGGCGATGAGGCCGCGAAGCGCGCGCTCGGCGACAATCTGCCGACCTCGGGGCTCGCCGTCTTCGACTTCGCGACCGACGACTGGAACGACGTCTCGTTCCGGCGCGGCAAGCTCGTCCTGTTCGTCAGCCCTAAGCTGTTGAAGCAGGCCTCGCGCAGTTGACGCAAGCGGACAGCGCCGCGCCGCCATGCTATATTGGCCTCTGCGCGACAGGGGGACCGGTTCGCGTCGAGACCAGAACGACTTCAAGAAAAAGAAGGCGCGCGTCCCGGGCACAGGGACCAAACGGCTCCAGACCAATCGCGGACAGGAGGCGCAGATGTACAAATCCATTCTCGTTCCGATCGACCTCGCCGATACCGATCTGGCGAAGCCGGCGATCGCAACCGCTGCAACATTGTCGCAAACATGGAACGGGACGGTTCGTCTGCTCAACGTGCTGCCGATGACGCCGGTGATGCTCGCCGAATACGTGCCGGCGGATTTCGACAGCCAGCAGCGTGAAACGTCGGAAGAAGCGCTTGCGATCGTCGCGCGCGAATCCGGCATCGCGCCCTCCCGCATCTCGGGCGTGGTCCGCCAGGGCGGCATCTATCACGAGATCCTCGAGGAGGCCGCGACCATGAAGGCCGACCTGATCGTGATGACCTCGCACCGCCCGGCGATGCGCACCTACTTCCTCGGCTCAAATGCCGGACACGTGGTGCGCTACGCCAAATGCTCGGTGCTGGTGGTGCGGCACTAAAGCTGGGTGAGTCATGGGGCCGTCGCAGGCGGCGCTGCCAAAATATCGAAAACAACCCCATGCAAAGTAGCCGGCGGCGGCCGGCGTTCGACCAGGCGACTTGACACGTCGGGCAACTCAGGGATATTCTTCTAATATTCCGAAATTGCGCACGAAGATGCCGTTGAGGACGCGGCGGTCGTTCGCTCGTGGCACGCCGCGCGGCTTGTTGGGCAGCATCGGCTCGATGGCAGTCCATTCGTCGTCGGAGAGTTCGTCGCGCATGATTCGGCCCCTTCGGTCAGGCGCTGGAACCACGGCTCGGCAGTCAGCTCAATGAGGCACTGACAAACGGCGATTGGTCGCTATGCACCCGAAAGCGGACGCATTGTGCTCACGTTGAGCTCTTCACCTCTTGACCCGAAGCGGTCGTCGGCCATGCCGGACAGTGGCTCAACATACTGCTATAAGCGTTGAGCTTCCCAAGATGCTGTCAGAACGGGCAACTTGCCTGAGCGCAGCCGAGGCGCCCGCGGTCGATTGCCCGACGATGCTATCCGCGTATTCCCGTCCTTCGATGTGTTTGAGGGTTCTGGGAATTGACTTCACCAGCTCAGGATACGGAGCGACATTGACGAAGAGGGGCGGCGTTGTCGAATATTGTCAAGGAATTGCGGAAAGGTAACGCACGCAAGAGCGCCGGAAGATGCCCCTTTCCGTGCGTTCGGGATCTCCTCGCCGACCACGCGGAAACTGCGCCGGAGCGCTATGCCATTCTGGCCCCGGCGCGCCGCCCGATGACGTATGGCGCGCTATGGACGCAGGCAAATGAAGTGGTTTTCGGGTTGCGGAACGTCGGCGTGCGCCGGACTGACCGGGTCGCGGTCGTGTTGTCGGACGGACCAGAGGCTGCAGTAGCGGCGATCACGGTTGCGGCCGGCGCGGTTTGTGTACCTCTCAATCCGGGTTTCACCTGTGATGAATACCTGCGTTATTTCGGCGAATTGCAGCTGGCGGCGCTATTGACGCACGCTGACTTGAATTCGGCCAGCCGACGCGCCGCCCAAATCCAGGGCGTGCCCGTGATCCATGTGTCGATGCGGCCGAACGAGGGAGCCGGCGCGTTCAGTGTTGCCGGTCGGGCACCGCAGCTCCTGGTTGACGACGAGTTTGCGTCCAGCGCTGACGACGCGTTCATCCTGATGACATCTGGCAGCACGTCGCGGCCCAAAACGGTCCCTCTGACCCATGCGAGCGTCTGTCTGTCGGCCGACAACGTTGGCGCCGCCTTGGAGCTGGAGGCTCGCGACCGATTGCTAAGCGTACTGCCTCTCTTTCATGGGCATGGCTTGATCTCGGGACTTCTGGCTGCGCTTGCGGCAGGCTCCAGTACGGTCTGTCCGCCTGGCTTCGATGCAACAGCGTTCTTCGGCTGGCTGATGGAGTTCCGACCAACCTGGTACACGGCGGTACCAGCAATCCATCGTGCAGTATTGGCGGCGGCGGATCCCTACAGGCAGGCTGCGCAGCGGTCCTCCTTGCGGCTCGTTCGTTCGGCTTCGACGTCTCTGTCGTCGGAAGTGCTCGACGGACTAGAAGCGCTGTTTGGTGTTCCCGTCATAGACACCTACGGCATGACGGAGGCCGCGACCCAGATCGCTGCTAATCCCTTGCAGCGGCGAAAGCGCGGTTCCGTCGGCCGGCCGGCCGGCCCCGAGATCGGGATACTGGACAGGAGAGGCCGTCGCTTGCCATCCGGCAAACGTGGAGAGATCGCGCTGCGAGGTCCCACCATAACCAGAAGGTACGACAATGATGCCGCCGCTACAGCGTCCGCATTTCAGGACGGCTGGTTCCGGACCGGCGACCTCGGATACCTGGACGCCGACCGGTATCTCTTTATCGTCGGTCGCATCAAGGAGATCATCCATAAGGGCGGGCAGAAGATTGCCCCCGCCGAGGTAGAGAGCGCATTGCTGAGCCACCCGGCTGTGATCGAAGCCGCTGTTTTCCCTGTCCCCCATGAGCGACTGGGCGCGGACGTCGCCGCCGCTATTGTGCTGCGTCAGGACGCAAAGGTGAGCGTACAAAGTCTCCGAGACTTTGCCCGAGGACGCCTGGCCGGGTTTAAAGTCCCTGGCCTCATCGTGATTGTACCAGAGATTCCGAAAGGCCCCGGCGGGAAGATCAAGCGCAATGAACTTGCGGCCGGCCTTTCAAAGACTCGACCAATCCAGGACGACGGCAAAGGAGTTGCGCCCAGCTCGGAATTGGAGCGTCAACTGGCCGGTATCTGGAAGGACATCCTGGAAATTGATCGGATCAGCGTTGATCAGGATGTCTTCGCGCTCGGCGTGGATTCACTTGCCATGACCCAGTTGATCTTGCGTGTGGAAGAGTACTTCGGCGTCATGCTGTCGTTCGAGGATATCTTCAATTCGTCGACCGTTGCGGCGCTTGCGCTTCGCCTTGAATCATCAAAAGAGGGCGCCGGCTCGTTGGCGCGCCCGCACGATCCGCCATCGCAGATCTCGCGCGCTGATGCAGATGGCGCACAGTCAATCTCCATCGTGCAGGAGCGCATGCTACGCATCGAGCGAAAATTACCCGGGCTACCCCAGTTCAACCTGCCGTTCGCTTATCGATTGCAGGGCCGACTAAGCATTCCCGTGCTCGAGCGGAGCCTTGCCGAGGTCGTGCGTCGGCATGACATGCTGCGCACGGCGTTTATCTGGCAGGATGAGGTCCCCCTCGCTCGCGTCGTGCCGGACGTCGATGTCAGATCAATCCTGGCTGTGAAGGATTATGCAGTCCCGGTGCATACCGGAGATACCCGTGCCAAGGAACTTCTGCTGGTAAAGGCGAAGCTGGAAGCCGAACGGAGCTCCCTGGCGCCGATCGACATGAACAATGCGCCACTGTTCCGGGCCTATCTCTTCAGGCTCGATGCCAGGGACCATGTTTTGCTCCTGGTCATGCATGATATCATCATCGATGGCTGGTCGATGGCAATCTTCATGGAAGAACTTCTGGAGATCTATGCCGCTGCGATTTCCGGTGCGAAGGCGCAGCTGCCCAAACCATCGCTTCAGTTTTCCGATTTCGCTCGCTGGCAGCGTTTGTGGTCCAGCACCGAGGAAGCAAACAGGCAGTTCGCTTACTGGAAGCGGTGCCTCGACAAAGCCTCACCTCCATTTGCAGCCCCGAAAAGCAGCGTTGGAGGCGAATTGACTTCGCGCGCTCTCCAGGAATCATTTCAAATATCGAACAATCTGGTGACGCAGCTGAGCGCCATGAGCCGCGACCGGGGCGTAACTCTGTTCATGAGTTTACTCGCCGGTTTCAAGACCCTGCTGTTGCTCCGGAGCGAACGCAACGACATTTGTGTCGCGACTTTGATGGCCAATCGGCCTCAACTCAGGACAGAACGCGTGATCGGTCCGTTCGCGAACACAACGATCATCCGCACCCAACTTGATGCTGATCTGACCTTTAGCGAAGCGCTTGAACGCGTGCGCAGGGCTGTCTTGGAGGCTTACGCCAGACAAGAACTTCCCTTCGATATAATTGCCAGCCGACTGGCGGAAGAGACCGGCTTGTGCCCGGCATCACTCGTCCAAGTTTATTTCGTTCTCCAAGTTGCGTTCCGCCGAGCGCTCCAGCTGCCCGATCTGACGGTTCGCCCGTTCGGCTACCAGGAAGAACGGTCTGCCATGCCGATTGATCGCGCTTGGCTCTCGATTACCCTTAAGGACACCCCGTCGGGAATGACCGGCATATGCGGGCGCAAGGACGACTTGTTCGAGCCAAACACCGTCCAGAATTGGATTGCCGATTACACGGCAATCTTGGTCAATGCGGCCGCAAACCCCAACGAGCAGCTTGGCCGATTGATTGATCCCTGAAACGATCAGGTCAGTCGCACCAAGCCGGTGAAATAAAGTGCAACGCCTGTGCCGGTGTCCTGCCACGCGCAAGGTCGTCCAAAATTCGTCCGATCCGAGGTTCATCCAGCTTGATTATCCACTAGAAATTGTCGACAATTCAGGGGTGCATTGGACGAGGGATTGATCAAATCTAATTTTGCCACTTGGAGGCGGCGATGTGTAGATTTGCAGTGGATCTCATCGATTTTGAGGAATTGACCGCGGCGCAAAGGAAAGCACTGCTGAAGGACCTACAGAAGCGCAGGGATGCTCTGCAAGCGCAGCTGGAGGGGGTCAATGAATCGCTGAAGGGCGTCAATCAAGCGCTCAAGACGGTCCAGAAAGTATCAAAGCGCCGTTAGCGCCCGGGTCGTCAGCGCCCGAACAGGCTGTAGTCTGGTCTCCGCGCTTCAGCCGTGCAGGGGCTTCCGCCGAATGCGGAAAAGACAGCGGAGGGCCTGACCAAAGGGCACGTAAAATCGACGCGGCTCCGGACGGCGGGGTGTGAAGCCCCCGGTCACGTCATGGCCACCGTTGCGGCCGTGTCAGGGTTGAATTCCGAGCACCTTAAGTATCGGCGTCCACCGGGTGTAATCTTTCTCATGCATCGCTCGCGCCTCTGCACCGGATCGCCATACTTGCTTAAATCCGACATTCTGCAGTTTCTCCTGAGAACGTTGCGATGCTTGCCGAAAAATCTCGGAGAGTCGGGAGACTTCCTCCGCTGATGTTCCCGGCGGAGCGAAGATGCCGACCCATCCTTCCGTCTCAATCCCGCTGCCGGTTTGTGCAAGAACGTGAAGTGAATCTTGAAACGGGAGAAAGTCCGGAAAAGGAACAATCGCAACCGCGACATGCCCCCCAAGGACACTGAGGATCGCTGGCGCCGACCCTTGATAAGGTACGTGCACCATCGGCACTCCGTAGTCGTTGAAAAGCGTTGTACCTATGAGATGGGGAATGCTCCCGGCGCCTGCCGTGGCCACGGTGCGATATTTCTCCTCGCGCGAGGCCTCCCGCATGTATTCGGCAAGCTGCGCGGCAGCGTCTTTTCTCGCGACGGCAACGTATGAGAAGGTCGCCAAAATTCCGATGGGCACGAGCTCGCTTTGAGGAGACGTTCTGAGCGACGACGTGGAGGACATGAACAAGAGTGTCTGAGTCCCCTTTTGCCGAAGTACCCAATCTGCCGCTATTGCTCCTCCCGCGCCAGGTCGATTTTCCACGATCGTCGACGTTCGCGCGACCTGCTCTGCTGCTTCAGCAACGATTCTGGCTGCGGTTGAAGAGGTTCCCCCTGCCGCAAATCCCACAACCAATGTAATCTGTCCATCATTCGGAAGTGCGGGACTGGAGAGCATCACAAGCGCAGCAAGAAAAAGTGGCGTGAATCTCGTCATTCGCTGATGCCCTCTTCAACGAGTATCGCGATTTTCAAGGACAGCTGGACCACGTTCCCTTCGAGGGCGCAACCTCCGAAAGAACGTCATTTGGCCGGCTCGGCTCTCCGGCGCGCTGCGGGCGCGTCCATCCGTCCGTACCTCGCACGCGGTTCGCCATCGAAGCGGGCAGAATCCGATACTGAGGTCGATCTCCCCGAGCTCGTACGCGGGCTGGCACTATCTGAATGACAACGGTGTTCGGAGCCCGATAGACACCTCCTTCTTCTGACAATAGACTTTGACTAAAGATCGGATCGGATCAGGGCGAGCTTTTATGGCCGCAGACCGTGTGGAACGGCGACTGAGTGCTGTTTTCGTGGCCGATGTGGCTGGCTATAGCCGCCTAATGGGTGCTGATGAGGAGGGTACGCACGCCCGGCTGAACGAACATCTGTCTGCGCTCCTCCATCCCGAGATCGAAAAGCACGGCGGGCGGCTTATCAGGAGCGCCGGCGACGGAGTGTTGGTGGAGTTTGCCAGCGTGGTCAGCGCTATGCGATGCGCCGTTGCGATACAGCGCGGCATGATCACTCGAAACACCGATGTGCGAATTGAAAAGCGGATCGAGTTCCGCATCGGCATCAACGCCGGCGACATCATCACAGAAGGCGGCGATATCTTTGGGGACGGGGTAAATGTTGCGGCTCGGCTCGAGGCGCTTTGTGAGCCGGGCGGCATCTGTGTATCGCAACGCGTACGAGAAGATACGCAGGATAAGCTTGACATCGAATTCGAAGATAGTGGCGAGCATCAACTGAAGAACATTGCACGGCCGGTGCGGGTCTATCGCGTGTCGTTCGGCAACGCTCCGGCGCGACCGGCGCTTGCGCTTCCCGACAAGCCATCGGTCGCCGTCCTGGCTTTTGAGAATATGAGTCGCGACTCGGAACAGGAGTACTTTGCGGATGGAATTTCGGAAGACATCATCACCGAGTTGTCCCGCTTCTCGGACTTGTTCGTGATCGCACGCAATTCGAGTTTTCGATACAAGGGCAGAGCGGTTGATTTGCGTCAGGTGGGTCGAGAACTCGGCGTGCGCTATGTTCTGGAGGGTAGCGTTCGTCGGGGCAATGACCGAGTTCGGATCACGGCACAGCTGATTGATGCTGCAAGTGGCGTCCACCGCTGGGCCGAGCGCTATGACCAGAAGTTGAAGGATGTATTTGCGATCCAGGACGACGTGGCGCGTACGATCGCCGCAATTCTGGTCGCGCATGTGAACATGGCGGAAGCTGAACGCACCTTGCTCAAGCCGCCCGCGACTTGGCAGGCCTACGATCACTACATGCGCGCAGCTGCGGCGTGGATATCGTTCCAGTCCTCGTGGCAAATGGCGGAATTATTGAGGACACGAGGGCACCTCGCAGATTCGCTGGCCATCGATCCGAAATATGCCCGTTGCTATACAATGCTGGCCAGCACGCACCGGGTGGCTTGGCTCAATCCCCTGAATGATGAATATTTGAGCCCGACTATCCTTGACCTGGCCATCAAATTGGCGCGCACGGCAATTGCCCACAATCCGGGCCTGCCCGAAGCCTATGCCGAGTTGGGTTATAACATCATCCGGAAGCGTGACTTCGACGCAGCGACTGGCGCCGCCGAAAGAGCGCTGGCGCTAAACCCCAATTTCGCGGATTACCGCCTCGCGCAAATATTCTACTCGGTGGGAGACCCGACCAGAGCTATTGCCATCGCCAAGTTGCAAATGCGCCTAGATCCATTCCATCCGCATTTTGCGCCGTTGATGGTCGGCGTAGCTCACTACCACCTCAAAGAATACCACGATGCCCAACATTGGTTGACTGAAGCCATTGGCCGCGCGCCCAATCACCAGTATGGCCACGCCTTCTTGGCTGCGACGTACGCTCAGCTGGGACGAATGGAAGATGCTCGTGCAGAGGCAAACGAAGTTCTACGCTTGAATCCAAGATACAGCATCAGCGGCACCCAGCAGCAGGTATCCATTCTCAAACGCGCCGAAGATTTGGAGCACCTGGTTGACGGGCTGCGAAAGGCCGGCCTTCCAGCATAGTCTCGGCGAATGCGCGGGCAAGACAGCAGCTCGCCGTCCTGCGCGGTGGTGCTCGTCCGAAGTCCGCTTGTGGCCCTTCTCGAACCTCCGGCAAGGTCCGCTTTCTCGCGGCTGTCAGGGTGAGAACGGACATCAAGCGCCCCTCATCCAGCTCCGATTTGTGAGTACACGGTCCAGCTGATTGGTCAGCGGCCACCATCGAGGCAAAGCCGCGGGCAATGAATGCCACCAAAGCGGTGTTCGCCTAGCGCGCGCGATGAGTTTTGATAGAATCGGCTTGGCGCGATCTCGGTTCACCTCTCCCCGTTGGGGAGAGGTCGGATTGCGCCTGGCGATGCGAAGCATCGTCCAGCGCAATTCGGATGAGGGCTCTTGCTCTCTCGATAGACCGTGCCCCTCACCCGATTTGCTGCGCAAATCGACCTCTCCCAAGGGGGAGGTGAACTTTCGACGCCGTTCCAGTTCAACCTAACCTCATCAGACTCTAGAGGCGATTCCGTTGCGGCTGCATCCGGCGTGCCTCGCGCTCGATGCTGGCGGCCACCAGCGGCGCCTTGTCGGCGGCGATGGGCGGGGAAAACACGAAGCCCTGCACCAAATCGCAATCGAGCCCGCCGAGCACGTCCAGTTCGGCGGACAATTCGGCGCCCTCCGCCACGACCGTCATGCCCAACCCGTGCGACAGGGCGATGATGCCGCCCAGCAGCTTGCGCTTCTCCGGCGCGGTGGAAATGCCGTCCACGAAGGCGCGGTCCACTTTCAGGCAGTCGAAAGGCAGGCGCGTCAGGTAGCCGAGCGAGGAATAGCCCGAACCGAAATCGTCCAGCGCCAGCCGGGCGCCCAAGCCGGACAGCGCCGTCAGCGTGCGACTGATCCGCTGCTCGGTATGATCCACAAACAGGCTTTCGGTCAGCTCCAGGCAGAGCAGCTGCGCCGGAAAGCCGGTCTCGGCCAGGATGGCCGAGACCGCGGTCTCGAAATCCACGCTCCAGATCTGCGCCGGCGAGACATTGACCGAGATGGAGCGCGGCGGCAGCCCGGCATCCAGCCAGGCGCGGCCCTGCCGGCAGGCCTCGCGCAGCACCCACAGGCCGAGATCGACGATGAGGCCGGAGCTTTCGGCGATCGGGATGAACTCCGCCGGCGAGATCGGCCCGCGCTCGGGATGGGTCCAGCGCAGCAGCGCCTCGAAGCCGGTGACGCGGCCGGTCTTCAGATCCACCTGCGGCTGGTAATGCGCCTCGAGGGAACCGGCCTCCACGGCGTGGCGCAGATGGCGGCCGAGATCGAGCCTTTCATCGACCGCCTGCGCATAGACCGGCTCGAACAGTTGCGCCCGGCCGCGCCCGGCCTCCTTGGCCATGTAGAGCGCGAGGTCCGCGTTGCGCACGGCGGTCTCCGCCGTCGCGCCGTGCTCCGGCAGGCGGGCGATGCCGATGGTGGCGCCGACCGAGGCCTCGCCCTCGGCGAGATCGACGGGGCCGGACAGTTTGCCGACGAGCCGATCGGCAAGCCCGGTCAGCGCGGCGTCGGACGTGTCGCATCCATCCGCCAGCACGGCGAATTCGTCGCCGCCGAGCCGGGCGATGAAGGCGCGCGGCCCCAAGTCCTGCCGCAACGCAGTCGCCACCTTGATCAGCAATTCGTCACCGGCGGCATGGCCGAGGGAATCATTGACCTCCTTGAAGCGATCGAGGTCGATGAGCAGCAGCGCACCGGTCCGGCCTCCCCGGGAGCAGCCTTCGGTCAGGGCGGCGAGCTGGCGCGTGAACAGCGCGCGATTGGCAAGGCCGGTCAGCGGATCGCTGTAGGCGAGCTGCTCGAGCTGGCGCTCGGCCTCCTTGCGCTCGGTGACATCCTGCACGGTACCGATGATGCCGATGACCTTGTCGTGGGCAACCTCCGCCTTGCAGATCACGGCCAGATCGCGGGGCATGCCGTCCGCGTGCAGGATGCGTAGATCCGTGGCCTCGGTCCTGCGGGTGCGCAGCACCCGTTTCTGCACGTCCCGGAAGCGGTCGGCGTCGCCGTGCAGGAAATAGGGTCCCATGTTCTCATCGGTCGGCTCGAACGTGTCGGGCAAGCCGAGAAGCTGGTAGAGCTCGGGCGCCCAGATCGTGCGGCCGCTGTCCAGCCGAAAGCTCCAGGTGCCGATCTTGCCGAGGCGGTGGGCCTCCTCCAGCGCCCGCGTGCGCTGGTCGAGCAGCGCCTTGGCCGCCCTGAGCTGGGTGATGTCGCTGGAGGTGCCGCGATAGCCGAGAAAGCTGCCGTCATCGGCGAAGATCGGCTTGCCGCTGGTGCAGATACTGACGCGCGAGCCGTCCTTGCCGATCAGCGTGTAGGTGAAGTCGCGAAAAGGGCGATGGGCCTCCATATCGGCCCGGTGCCGCGCCATCGCCTCCCCGTCCTCGGGCGCATAAGTCAGTTCCCAGCGCGCCTTCCTGCCAGCGGCGACCGTCTGGAACGCAGCATTGCCGGCAAGCGATTTGGGATAGGGCAGCAGCCGATGTTCGGCGTCGCTCTCCCAGCACCAGTCCGAGGCGGTGCTGACAAAATCGGCCAGCCGTTGCTCGCTCTCCGCCAGGCGCCGCAGCGCGGAGGTCTCCTCCGTGACGTCGCGGACGATGCCGGACACGCGCCGGACCTGGCCGTCCGCGTCGAATTCCGGCTCGCCATGCACCACGCAGTCGAGCAGGCTGCCATCGGAACCGCGGAGTCTCGTCCGCACCGCATAGGGCCGCCCCTCCGCCCAGCAGGCCGCGTAATGCGCCTCCAGGAGCTTCCGGCTTTCGGGCAAATAGCGCTCGCGCACCGTGGCGATGGGGATGTAGCCGTCGGCGGTCTCGAATTCGTAGAATGCGGCGAGCTCGGGCGATATCCAGAGATCGGTCGCGCCGGCACTCTGCGACTCCCAGTAGCCCATGCGGGCCAACCGGATCGCACAGCGCAGCGATCGCTCCTCATGCCAGCGGCGACGCGCTTCCCGGGTCGGGGCCTGCCCTTGCGACAATTTGCGAGCGGCCATCGGTCCCCAACTCAACGCTAGCGTACGCAGCTAATACGCTAGCATAGAGCGTCACAACCTTGGAGCGACGACGGTGACGAGACGGGGCTCTTCCGCTTCTTTGGTGTAGTTTCGGTGAATTCTGCAACCGGCAGTCGGCGCCCGGCTCGAGCGCCGCACCGGCATCTTAACGGATCCGCACCAGCTCCAGGTCGAAGTCGCCGGTGACGGCGGTCTCGATCTGGCAGCGCGAGAGTCCGATATCACGCAGCGCCCGGTCATCGAGCTGGCGCAGCGTCTTGATCGCCTCGCGGCGCACCCAATAGGTCGCGAGCGCATCGCCCCACACTCGGAGCAATCGGAGCAATCCGCCTAATGTACCAGACCGCGCGGGCACTGCAGCGGCTGAAGATATTGCTGACATTGTCATCTCCTTCGCTGCCCATAGGCAAAGCTACGCCATTGACGCAAATACTGTTTCAGCGGCTGCGCCGTCGGGACCTCGGGTTGCTTGCGCGCTCCTCGGTGCAATCATGGGCTTGTTCCCTCTTAAATGATCCGGTACATTCCTCGGAGCAAGTAAAACATTGCTCTCGGTGCAATAATGTCGAGGTTCGAATATCTGAAGCTGGCGGATGCGGTGGCCGCCGAGATCGCCAGCGGCGCGCTGAAGGCAGGCGACCGGCTGCCGCCGCAGCGTCATTTCGCCTATGACCGCAACATCGCCGTCTCGACGGCGAGCCGGGTCTATACCGAGCTGTTGCGGCGCGGGCTGGTGGTCGGTGAAGTCGGCCGCGGCACTTTCGTGTCCGGCGAGGCACGCCGCGGCATCGCGGCCCCGACCGAGCCGCGCGGCGCCCGCATCGACCTCGAGTTCAACTATCCGCTGCTGCCGCACCAGGCGACGATGATCGCCAAGAGCCTCGAAGGACTGGAGCGGCCCGAGGTGCTCGAGGGCGCGCTGCGGCCGGCGACCAGTTTTGGCACGCGGGCGGCACGAACCATCTCCTCGGAATTTCTGGCGCGCAAGAGCTGGACGCCGAATCCCGACCAGATCGTGTTCACCGCCAACGGCCGGCAATGCATCGCCGCCGCGCTCGCCGCCGTGGTGCCGCCCGGCGGACGCTGCGGCGTCGAGGCGCTGACCTACCCGTTCGTCAAGGGCATCGCCGCGCGGCTCGGCATCTCGCTGGTGCCGCTCGCGATGGACGAACACGGCGTGCGACCGGATGCGGTGCAGAAGGCGCATCGCGAGGCGCATCTGTCCGCGATCTACGTCCAGCCGACGATCCAGAACCCGCTCAGCATCACCATGCCGCCCGAGCGCCGCGCCGAGCTGTTGCGCGTGGTGGAGAAGCTCGGCCTCGTCGTCATCGAGGACGGCGTCTACGGATTCCTCGACGATGAGGCGCCGCTCGCCGCGCTTGCGCCCGACAGCTGCATCGTGCTCGACAGCCTATCGAAGAAGGTCGCGCCCGGCCTCGCGCTCGGCTTCCTCGTGTCGCCGCCGCGGCTGCGCGAGAGCATCATGGCCGCGGTGCGCTCGGGCGGCTGGACCGCGTCGGGCTACGCCTTCGCCGCGGGGCAGCGGCTGATGGCCGACGGCACCGCTGCCGAATTGTCACGGCTGAAGCGGATCGATGCCGGCCGCCGCCAGCTGCTGGCGGCGAAGCATCTGGCCGATTTCGAAATCCAGACCAATCCGAAGTCCTATCATCTCTGGCTGACCTTGCCGCCGCATTGGCGCTCGCAGACCCTGGTCGCGGCCGCGTCGCGCCGCGACATCGCGCTGACACCGTCGACGACCTTTGCCGCCACGCCGGGGCACGCGCCCAATGCGGTGCGGCTCGCATTGGCCGCACCGCCGATGGAGCAGCTCGACCTCGGCCTGCGGACGCTGGCGGGAATGCTGAGCGCGACCGAAGAGGATTTTGACTCGACCGAGTGAGTGCGACGCCGTCGCACATCATCGGGCATGATTGCGAACCGCCTTCGGCAGCAGCGCATCGGGCAATTGATCGAAGCTGTAGCGCCGCGGCCGGTTGCGCGTGACGAAACCGCCGACCTGCCAGGTGAACAGCGCCGCAAAGCCGACCAGGAACAGCGCGCCCATCCAGTTCGACGTCAGCAGCGCCGTTAGCAGCAATCCGATCATTGCCACCGCAAGGCAGGCCAGCAGCGCCAGCGCGGCGGTGTACGTCTTCGGTCCGAGGCCTCCGACCAGCCTGGCGTTGCTGCCCGCCGCCTGCATCCGCCGATGCAGCTCGACGATGAAGTCGCGGTAGAGATGGCCCTGCGGCGCCACCAGCGTCGCGGTCTGCCAGGTGGTCGAGAGGATCGCGATCCGCCCGCCCTTGGCGTTGTCGATGTCGGCGCGAAATCGCTGCTGCTGCATCGAGACCGGGCGATAGGACAGCTTCACCGCGGAGATGTCGGCATAATCCCACACGCCGGACCGGCTGGCGATCCGCCACGACAGCCCGTCCTCGGTCAGCTCGAACTGGTGCGCCGAGCCGATCAAGGAGGCCTTGTAGGCGTAGCGCACCGCCGTGCCCTCGCCTGCCTCCGACCGGTCCTGCAACGTTGTTGGCAATTCGCCGGTCCACCTGTTCAAACGTACGCGCAAGCTTGCGCAGCCTGTCGCGCCTATCCTACAAGCGAGCCATGCCCGAGACGACCTATTTTCCGCGTTACCTCATCCTCGGCGGCGCGATGATATCCGGCGTGCTGCTGGCGCTTGCCGTGCACATGCTCGGCGCGCGTTACGGGCTCGACCTTGGCGGCCTGTGGCGCTCCGATAGCCACGAATTCATGCCGGCAGGCGCCGCGATCGCCTGGTGGCTGATCGCGACGGTCGGATTTTCGGGCGGCTACTTCACCGCCAATCTGATGCACAGCGCTGTGGCCGGCCAGATCCCGCAACGGATGCGTAACTTCCTGATCGTCGTCGGCGTGCTGATGCTGGCCGGCGCCGGCCAGGCCGCGTCGGCGCCGAGCACGGTCTCGACCATTTCCGCCGTGCTCGCGGGCCTTGCCGCCCTGTGCCTCGGCGCAGTGATGGCGTTCTGCGGTGCCTATTTTGCCCTGCGCAAGAGCTAGTGCGTTTTCGAGCGAAGTGGACGCGGTTCGCGTGAAGAAAACGCGTCCAAACCAGAATCCAGCTCGCCGGCCTTCCCTCAGGCGACCGACCGTTCCGGCACCCTGCGCAACATCTTGGCGACGTCGGCTGCCGGCCGCGGCGGACTGAACAAATAGCCCTGCGCCTGCGTGCAGCCCTCCCGACGCAGCAGGTCGAACTGGGTATCGGTCTCGACCCCTTCGGCTGTCGTGACGATGCCGAGGCTCTTGCCGAGGCCGGTGACCGCGCGCACGATCGCCATCGAGTCCTCGCGTGTCGCAAGGTCAGTGACGAAGGAACGGTCGATCTTGATCTTGTCGAACGGGAAGCTGCGCAGATAGCTCAGCGAGGAGTAGCCAGTGCCGAAATCGTCCAGCGAGATGCGGACGCCGAAGCCGCGCAGCTCATGCAGCACAGCGAGCGTCGCCTCGCTGTTCTGCAGCAGCACCGATTCGGTGATCTCGAGCTCGAGCCGGTCCGCCGACAGGCCGGATGCTTCCAGCGCCGCCTTCACCGACGACACCAGGTTGGGGTTCTTGAACTGCACCGGCGAGAGATTGACGGCAACCGCGACGGCCACGGGCCAGCCCGCGGCATCCGCGCAGGCCTTGCGCAACACGATGTCGCCAAGCGGAACGATCAGCCCGGTTTCCTCGGCGACAGGAATGAAATTGTTCGGCGCGATCAGGCCACGCAGCGAATGGTTCCAGCGCGCCAGCGCCTCGAAGGCGACGATCTGATCGCCCGCGACATCACGGATCGGCTGGTAGTAGACCTCGAACTCGTCATGCTCGAGCGCGAGCCGCAGGTCGCGCTCCAGCAGGCGGCGTGCCTGCGCACGCGCATCCATCCCGGTCTCGAAGAAGCGATAGGTGCCGCGGCCGTCGGCCTTGGCGCGGTACAGCGCGAGATCGGCCTTCTGCAGCAATTCGTCGGGATCCTTGCCATCCTCAGGCGCGAGCGAGATGCCGATGCTGACGCCGATCACGAGCTGATGGCCGCCGATCTCGTAGGGCGCGGCAATCCGCTCGACCACGAGACTTGCCAGCGACGACACCACCGACGGATCGCAGTTGCTGCAGAACTGCACGATGGCGAATTCGTCGCCGCCAAGCCGCGCCACGGTGTCGTGCTCGGTCACGCATTCGCCGAGCCGGCGCGCGACTTCGCGGAGCAGCGCGTCGCCGATCGGATGTCCGAGCGTGTCGTTGATTTCCTTGAAATGATCGAGATCGAGACAGAGCACGGCCAGCTGGTCGGAGCGCTTGGCCAGTCTCGAGGCCTTTTCGAGCTGCTCGCGGAACAGCGTCCGGTTCGGCAAATTGGTCAGCGCGTCATGCCGCGCCATGTGCGAAATCTGTTCCTGGGCCTGCTGCCATTCGGTGATGTCTTCGAAGGTCGCGACCCAGCCGCCGCCCTTCATCGGCTGGTCGACGACGCGGATCGCGCGCGCGTTGCGGCTGACGATCCGCGTCGCGCTGTGGCCGGCCTTTGCCTCGGCGACGAGAGCATTGCAGAACTCCTCGGGATCGCCGTCCCACTCGCCGATGGAATGGAGGTCCTGCAGGACGTCGATCAGCAGACGTCCCTGCAGCGGCACGCGACTGCGCCCCATCATCTCGCTGTAGCGCTCGTTGAACAGCATGATGCGGCCGTCGGCATCGAACATGCAAAGCCCCTGCGACATGTTCTCGAGCGCGGTATCGAGCACCAGCTTCTGCTTGTGAAGCTCGGTCTTGGCGCGACGGTCGAGGATCGAGGCGATCAGCGAGAGGCCGAGGATCGCGAAGGCGGCAACGGCGGTCATGAATGAGAGCACGCGCGGCGAGACCGTGAGTCCGCCGGAAACGATCGTCGGATCCGGAACCAGCGTCACCGCGCCCATTGCGGTGAAATGATGCGAGACGATCGCGACGGTCAGAAGGCCGGTCGCGGCGGCCGTGGTGCCGAAACGTTCGCCACGGGTGGCAACGACGAGCGCGAGCGCGCCGAACAGACTTCCGAACGCGATCGATGAGGCGACGATGCCGGGCGACCAGACGATGCGCGCGGGCAGCTCCAGCCCGAGCATGCCGGTGTAATGCATCGCCGCGACGCCGGCGCCGACGATCGCGCCACCGGCCGCAACCGTCCGCCAGCGTCCATCGAGCGTGGCGACGGCCAATCCGACGGCCAGGATCGCAACCGCGAGCACCAGCGACAGCAGCGTGATGGGAATGTTGTATCCGGCCTCGATGCCGGGATCGTACGCCAGCATGGCGACGAAATGGGTGGCCCAGATACCGCAACCGCCGACCGCCGCATCGAGGCCGATCCAGATCTCGCGGGCACGCCCCTGTGCGGCGCGGGCGCGGTGAAACAGGCTGATCGCGACGGCGCTGGCGAGCAGGCAGATCACCCCGCCAAGGACAACCAAACGCCAGTCATGTTCCAAAGTGAGACAGGTCAGAACGCGATACATATAGGCCCCCTTTATGGACCCATAAGAACAGACGCATTCGTGTACGAACGGTAACCGCGCTGCAGCAAGGTTCCACCCATGGTGAAGAAGCCTTGAATGCAAGCGATCGGGTCAGGGCGAGCGGAGATCCCTCGCTGCGGTTCGTCTCAACGCCGAGTCCGTGACCAAGCGCCGATCCAGATCAGCGCAGCGGCCGCAAGCAACGCGCCGGCGGAGATGACGAGGGCCGCATGCAGGCCGGCGATGAAGGCCGCGGACCGGCTGACCATCGAGCCGAACAGCGCGACACCAAGCACGCTGCCGGTCTGCCGGGTCGCGTTCAACACTCCGGCCCCGATGCCGGCATGCTGCGGCTCGGCACTGCCGAGCAACGCAGATGTCAGGGGCGGCACCAGCAGGCCGAGGCCGCCGCTCATGGCCAGCAATTGCAGGCAGATCGCGAGATAGCTCGTGCCGGGGCCGATGAACAGCAGCGCCAGACATCCGGCGGCCGAGAGCGCGGCGCCGAGCGCGATTGTCGCCGGCGCGCCGATCCGCTCCGCGACACGCGGCGCGATCAGGTTGGCGGGCAGCACGGCGCCGAGCATCGGCACGAACGCCAGGCCGGTGGCGAACGCCGACAGCCCGTTGACCTGCTGGAAGTAGAGGCTGAGCACGAAGATCAGGCCGTAGAACGCGACATTGACCAGGAGGCCGACCAGCGAGGTCAGGGCAAACATCCGGTGGCGGAACAGCGAGAGCGGCAGCATCGGCTGCGGCGCGCGCGCCTCACGCCAGACGAACAGCACGGAGAAGACGGCGGCGAGAACGAAGCCTGCGACCACGAACGGGCTGCTCCAGCCGAGCGCGCCGCCTTCGATCAGCGCGCCGGCCAGCGTGCCGAGCGCGGCGATCGCAGCGAGCTGCCCCGGCAGATCGAGCCGGTGTTGCTGATGACGCGTGGTTTCGCTGGCAAAGCGCCAGGCGAGCCACAGGCCGGCCAGGCCGATCGGCAGGTTGACCATAAAGATCGCGCGCCAGCCGACCAGCGCGATCAGTCCGCCGCCGACGAACGGACCGGCGGTGAGCGCAAGGCTCGCGCCCGCGGCCCAGACCCCGACCGCGCGTCCCCGCGCCTTCTCGTCTTCATAGGCATGGCGGAGCAGCGCCAGCGAGTTCGGCACCAGGATGGCCGCGGCCAGCCCCTGCACGCAGCGGGCGGCGATCAGCGTTGCCGCATCAGGCGCGACCGCGCAGCCAACCGATGCCGCGGTGAAGATCGCAAACTCGGCCATGAAGATGCGCTTGGCGCCGATCCGGTCGCCGAGCGCGCCCGCGGTCAGGATGAAGGCCGCAAAGGCAATCGTGTAGGCGCTGACCACCCATTGCAGTTCGGCAACGCCGCCGCCGAGCGAGGCGCCGATCGCGTTGAGCGCCGTGTTGACGATGGTGACGTCGAGCTGCACGACGCCATAGCCGAGACTCATCGCGGCGAGCGTCAACGTCGCCGCGAGCCCGCTCGTTTGCTGATGCGACGTTGCGCGGCGGTCCGGCATGTGCCGGACGTTCAGGGATGTCTGTTGCATGGTCTCGTCCTTGCTCTCGGCAACCAATGCGAGACATAGGCCTTCGTTTCGCCGCAACACTTCGGCACGGATCGAAGTGTGAAATCGCGTGCCTGGCCGATCTGTCCGACGGCGGCGCGCTTGCGCGGCGTTTTGCCTCAATAGACCTACGGACCGCCCTCGCGCGCCTCACCGGCCCGAGCGCAGGGCGGATCATGTGCACCCGCGCGTCGACTTCACACTTTGGTAAACGTCACAGCGGGCTCAGGCGTCCCCATGCTGATGCATATCGTCTATTCGCCCCGCGCCAACTAACCCGCATCGAGGCCGGGACCGCCGCAAAATCGGCAAAAAAGCCGACGAAACCGCTTGGAACGGCGGAACACGTAGCGGCCCCGTCGCGGTCGTGCGACTCACATTCCGCAGAGCGAGAACATATGTAGCCAATATGACAATGACGCTGGACGAGGGCCGAAGCTTGGCTTGTCAAGGGCTGCACAACGCATCGGTTTTGCCTTATGGGTCATCGCGTACGGTGCGTTTGCCCGTCACCCGTCGCCGTCCGTGACCGGGTCCCACTGAAATTTGCCGCCCCGCCGGGAGGATGAATGCTTCGGCTGCTGACCACGCTTGGGCGTGGTTTCAAGGAAAAGATCGGCTGGAAACGGCTCGGGATCGCCGCGAGTGTGTTGATCATCGCGTTCGCGATCACGTCGCTTGTTCACACCCTGAAGGGCGTCGATACCGGCATCATTCTCACCGCGCTCACCAACATCGCGCCGCACCGGATCGCGCTGGCGGCGCTCTGTGTGGTCGGGGCGTTCTGCACGCTGACCTTCTACGACTTCTTCGCGCTGCGCACGATCGGCAAGATCCATGTCCCCTACCGCATCGCAGCGCTGTCGAGCTTCACGAGCTACACGATCGGCCACAATATCGGCGCCACGGTTTTCACCGGCGGCGCGATCCGCTTCCGGATCTATTCCGATTATGGCCTCTCCGCGATCGACGTCGCCAAGATCTGCTTTCTGTCGGGCCTGACCTTCTGGCTCGGCAATTTGTTCGTGCTCGGCTTCGGCATGGCCTGGCACCCGGCGGCAGCGTCGGCGATGGACCTGCTGCCGCCGGCGATGAACCGGCTGATCGCGCTCGGCTGCCTTGCCGGCATCGGCGCCTATTTCGTCTGGCTCCTGACCGGCGAGAAGCGCCGCGAGCTCGGCCAGAACGGCTGGAAGGTGGTGCTGCCCTCGGCCAAGCTGACGCTGTTGCAGATCCTGATCGGCGTGGTCGATCTCGGCTTCTGCGCGCTCGCAATGTACCTGCTGATGCCGACCGAGCCGCATATCGACTTCGTCTCGCTGGCGGTCGTGTTCATCCTGGCGACGCTGCTCGGCTTCGCCAGCCACGCCCCCGGCTCGATCGGCGTGTTCGACGCCGCGATGCTGGTGGCGCTGCCGGAGTTCAGCAAGGAGCAATTGCTGGCGACGCTGGTCGTGTTCCGCATCCTCTACTTCCTGATCCCGTTCGGGATTTCGATCTCGATCATGGGCATGCGCGAGCTCTGGCTCAACGTGGTGCAGCCTTGGCAAGAGCGGAAACGACTAAGCCAAGCCTGCACGGCTTCGGCGACCGTGCGGCAACCGATCGAAAGCCGGCAGCAGCGGGTCAGGCAGCTGAAACGGTAACGGACAACGTTATCGGCCCCCGTGCGGGCCCCTCGATCCCGGATTTTCGATCCTCGCGGCCGCTTCTCTTATTTTCGCCGTACCGCTCGCGTCAAACCGCGCCATGATTGGCTTTTTGGTTCGATTTTCGTTTCGGGTGACGGTCTGCAGCGTGCTGCTCGGCAGCGCGCTTGCCGCGGTATTCGCATCGGCCGCGGACGCGCAGGACAACCAGTTGCAGATCTCCTGGGAGGTCCGCAACCGCTTTCGCCTGTTCCGCGAGGAACGGGACTTCCGCCTGCATGTCGAAAGCGGGCTTGGCCGCAGCGTGCTGGCCTCGGAACAGACGCTGGAACTGCAAAGCGACGGCCGCGGCTGGGCGCGCAACACCGTGAACCGGCTCTGCATCGACCTGCAGGGCCGCGTCAGCGAGCCCTGCACGCGCGACAACGTCAAGGAAAGCTATCTGACGCCGATCGATCATCCGATCGTCGTACGGCTCACCGGGCCGGTTCCGGTCGGCGCGACCTGTGCCTGGTCGTTCGACGACGGCGATGGGCCGCAATCCTCGACATTCGATTGCGCCGAGCCGATCAACCTGCGCGTCCGCTACGGCCGCACCACGGTCGCGACCGTCGACGTCGCAAGCGGCTCGGAGGCCAACCAGCGCGTGACGACGCAGATCGAGGTGCGCGACCTGCTGATCGCGGGCCTCGGTGACAGCATCGCATCCGGCGAGGGCAATCCCGACCGCGCGATTGCGCTCTCCGACGAGGGGTTCTGCTTCCGCTCCTATCTCGGCGGGGCGCAATATTACCGGCCGAGCCGCGCCGGCTACAAAGGCGGCCGCGCCTGCGAAGCGCCGGACACCCTGACCAACTGGCAACGCCAGAGCGCGCTCTGGCTCAACTCGGCCTGTCACCGGTCGCTGTACAGCTATCAGACCCGCACCGCGCTCGCGCTCGCCGTGCAATATCCGCACATCGCGGTGACCTATCTGCCGCTGGCCTGCACCGGCGCCACCATCGCCGACGGCCTGCTCGGCTCGCAGCAGGCGCGGGAATGCCTGCCGACGAAGACAGCCAACACCTGCTCGGGCACCGTCAACGGCCAGGTCGCGGAGCTGCGCACGGCACTCGCCGCCGCCAAGCGCCGTCAGCCCGACCGCACCCTCGACCTCGTGCTGCTCTCGATCGGCGCCAACGACATCTACTTCTCCGGCCTCGTCGCCAACGTGATCGTCGACACGCCGACCGAGCGCACGCTGTTCAGCCGCGGCGGCTCAATGGCCAGCGTCGACGATGCCCGTTCGGCGCTGGCGCGCGACCTGCCGGCCGATTTTGCCAAGCTGCGCGACGCGCTGAAGCCGCTGGTCGGCGGCGATCTCTCGCACGTGATCTACACGGCCTATGCCAATCCGGCGCTGGCCAATGGCGGCGCGCCCTGCCCCGGCGGCCGCGCCGGCTTCGAGATTCATCCCTCGTTCAACGCGGATCCCAGCCGCCTCGCGTCGGTCTCGAGCTTCGTGCAGAACGAGTTCCTGCCGCAGCTCAAGGCGATCGCGCAGTGCCAGTCCGGCATCATCTGCCGCAATCCGCAGGCCGACCGCATGACCTTCGTCGACGCGCATCAGGACGCGTTTGCGAGCCATGGCTTCTGCGCACGCGCCTCGACCGATCCGGAATTCGACCGCGACTGCTTTGCCGCCAATGGCGACAGCTTCGTGTCGGACATCGTCGCCGCCGCCAACCAGCCGCTCAAATGCGGCCGCAGCGCCGGCGAATACCGCGCCTATCTGCCGCGTGCGCGCTGGATCCGCGACGCCAATGACAGCTACTTCACCGCGATGACCTACCCGCAGGGCCTGCCGTCCTCGATGCAGCCAAGCGACATCCACGACGCGACATGGGGCATCCTGTCGGCGGTGTATGGCGGCGCGGTGCATCCGAGTGCCGAAGGCCACGCGGCGATGGCCGATGCCGCGGTCCCCGCGGCCGCCACCGTGCTGCAGCTGAACACCGCTGTGCCCGAGGTGATTACCGAGCCGGTCGCGCCACTGCCGATGCCGATTGCACCGACGGGACAGCGCTGAACGCTTACGCTGCCACGCAAGAGCGGAGCATGAGCGTGCGCAGATCGGAGCGTTAGCCGGAGAGAAGTGTTAGTGCCGCTTCGTCGCGGGCACTGGCGCCGCCGGCTTCGCCACCGCGGCTTGCGCCGGCAGATATTTGGCGACGATCGCGGGATCGAGCTGGGCCACCGCGGTGTCAGGCAGCCGGGTCCAGACCTCATCCTTGCCGAACAGCGAGATGCCGAGAAAGCCGCGCATCGTCAGCGTCTGACCATCGGCGCTCAACGTCATCTTGGCCTTGTAGACCTTGCCGTTGCGCGGATCGAGCACGTTGCCGCCTTCATAGGCGAGCCCGTTGCGCTTCATGTCGCGGATGAGGGGAATGCCGAGCCACGGCATGTCCTTGCGATCGTCGGTGCATTTCGAGCAGACCGGATTGGGCGGATCTCCGGGCGATGAGAACATCTTTGCGATCATGCCTTCGAACAGACCATTGCGCTCGATCACCAGGAACCAGCCCTCGGGCTTGCCGTCTTCGACCTTTTGCCACAGGCCGGCAGCCGACGGGTCGGCCGCCGAGGCCGCAAGCGGAGCAGCTAGCGCAAAGGCCGTGGCGATCGCGAGGATCAGCCGAAGTCTGGATAGCGTGTTCCGCATCATCATCACCTGATCAATCGACCAACTCGAGTACAAGCAGAAGACTACGGCCATTTGACGGAGTGTTCCAGTACCCGCGCCGCGCAGGCAATGGCCCATGCCCCCGGCATTGGTCGCTGCTCGAGTGGAATCAGTTCACCCCGAGCTTCTTCTGCAGACTCGATGACGAGGTTGTGTACTGGAACACCAGCCGCTTGTCCGGATACACGTAGCGGTGCGCCTTCTGCGCCATCAGCGCACCCTCGTGGAAGCCGGAGAGAATGAGCTTGAGCTTGCCCGGATAGGTGTTGATGTCGCCGATCGCGAAGATGCCTGAAACGTTGGTCTCAAACGCCGCGGTGTCGACTGGCACCAGATTGTTCTCCAGTGCCACGCCCCAGTTCGCGACCGGGCCGAGCTTCATGGTGAGTCCGAAGAACGGCAGCATCGTATCGCAGGCGATCGTCGAGACCGCATTGTCGTTGCCCTTGAGCGCGGCACCCGAGAGCTGGCCGTTGGCGCCTTCGAGCCCCGTGACCTGGCCGATCTTCAGATCCATCCTGCCGTCGGCAACGAGCGCACGCATCTGCTCGACGCTGTGCGGCGCCGCGCGGAAATCGTCTCGCCGGTGCAGCAGCGTGATGCGCTTGGCGATCGGATGCAGATTGAGCGTCCAGTCGAGCGCGGAGTCGCCGCCGCCGACGATCAGAATGTTCTTGTCGCGGAATTGCTCCATCTTGCGCACGGCATAAAACACCGACGTGCCTTCATAGGCCTCGATGCCCGGCACCGGCGGCCGCTTCGGCTGGAACGAGCCGCCGCCGGCCGAGATCACGACGACCTTGGCCTCGAACTCCTTGCCGGCATCGGTCTTCACCCGGAACAGGGGATCGCCGATCTTCTCGATGCTCTCGACCATCTCGTTGAGATGGAAGGTCGCGCCGAACGGCTTGATCTGCTCCAGCAGCTGGTCGGTGAGGCCCTGACCGGTGACCAGCGGAATGCCCGGAATGTCGTAGATCGGCTTCTCCGGATAAAGCTCGGCGCATTGCCCGCCGATCTTGTCGAGGATGTCGACCAGATGCACCTTCATGTCGAGCAGGCCCAGTTCGAACACGGCGAACAGTCCGCAGGGACCCGCGCCAATAATCAGCACATCGGTTTTGATCGCTTCGCTCATATCCGTTTCTTTTCAGTTGAAATCGACTGGACGGCTCTCGCCTGCCCAGCCAAGTATGGCCGGATCGGGACATGCATAATAGGGACAGCGGCTGGCGCGGCAACCCCTTGCCGAGCCTGCGCAACTCGGCTGTATGGGCGGGAAACCGACGGAGATCCCCCTCGTGAATGCCCCTGTTCGTGCTGACGATGCGCCGCGCCTGGAAGACTTTCCCTATCGCCTGTCCGACAATGTGCGCTTTGCCGATCTCGACCCCAACGGGCACGTCAACAACGCCGTCTATGCGAGCTATTTTGAAACCGGCCGCGTCACGCTGGTGAAGGACCTCAGCATGGGGCTGATGCCGGCAGGGCTCGGCTGGATCATGGTGCGCCTCGACATCCATTTCCGCGCCGAGCTGCACTGGCCGGGTCAGATCGAGCTCGGGCTCGGTCTCGTCAAGTTTGGACGCACATCGACCACCTTCGACCAGGTGGTGTTTTCGGAAGGCAGATGCGTGGCGTCGGCGAAGGCGGTCACGGTGATGATCGATGAGGCCACCCGCAGGCCGACGCCGCTGCCGGCGGAGGTCAAGCAGAACTTCCGCCGCTGGGTCCGTCGCGGAGTGAATCCGGACGGCGAATAAGAGATCCTAGGCCTGCCGCTCCGGCGTCGACACGACCAGTCCGTCGAGATCGTCGGTCACCTTGATCTGGCAGGACAGCCGCGAATTCGGACGCACGTCGAAGCCGAAATCCAGCATGTCCTCTTCCATCGGCGACGGCGCGCCGACCTTCTCGCGCCAGGCTTCATCGACATAGACATGGCAAGTCGCACAGGCGCAGGCGCCGCCGCATTCGGCTTCAATGCCGGGAATGGCGTTGCGGATCGCGCCTTCCATCACCGTCGCGCCGTTCTCGATGTCAACTGTGCGTTTCTCGCCGGAATGGTCGATAAAGTGGATTTTGGCCATGATTGCTCGTGCTGCCGGAATGCGCCGGACGATGGATGGAAAGGTCCCGGGCAGTCGTATAACGGGTCGATCCGCACAGCGCTAGCGCGGAGACCGAAAACCTGCCCGCCGGTTGGGAAGCCGCCCAAGCCTTCGCGGCGGGCCGCCGAGACGCCGGATGCCTAGGAGCGGCCCAGGATCAGCTCGATCGCGGTGCGCGCCTCGGCGATCGCGGCGCCGAGCGCGGCAAGCGGCTGGGCCGCATCGGAACCGCCGGTCAGCGCGGTCTCCAACTGGGCAGCAGCCTCGGCGACGCCGAACGCGCCGATCGCCCGCGCCGATCCTTTCAGGGTGTGGGCATGGGTCGCCGCCTCGGGCGGCAAGGCGGCCAGTTCACCGAGGATCCGGGCCGACTGGGTCGAGAACATGGCCAGCACTTCCCGCTCGAGGCCCGGATCGCCCAGCGTCATGCGCTGAAGATGATCGACGTCGATCGGCCCGGCGCCGGGCGCCAGCGGCGGCGATTGCGTCCATTCGACCCGTTCGAGGTGAAGCGGCATGGCCTGTCCCTGTCGTCTCCGCCGGGCCCTCGCCGGCGGATCGTTGCCCCAGCCAATCACGAAACTGGTTAACGGATTGTTGTTGGGATGATCGGCAAAACCGCCCGATTCTGGACAATTTCCGGACACAATCGACGCTCTACAGCGGGAATTTCGAGTACCCATAAGGCCTTATGGCGCAAAGCTGTTAACGATGATTAAGAAAGTATTAATCGCAAGCATTTCATTCGCGTCGCTCTCCCAATAGGATGTTTGCGGATGTAGCGGACAAGCCGCCGAGGGGGCCGGCTTGCGCTCCGCTTGTGGGCACCGGCTTCGAGCTTGCGTGGGGACGATCGCAGGCTCGCCGACGCGTAAAATAGTGAGAGGGCTCAGACTGAACATGGCGAACACTCCCAAGAAGGTCAAAGATCCCACCGAAGTCGCGCTTTCTGCCATCCAGGAAGCCCTCAACATCAGCGAACAGGGCGCGGAGAATCGCAGCCCCCTCAACGAAGGCGCCGCGCCGCCGAACCTGCCGCCCGCCGCCGATTTTTCGGCCACATCGTTCGAGTCCCGTCCGAGTAATTCCGATCGTTCGGCGTTCGAGCCGATCGAAGAACCGCGCGCGCCGCGCCGCGCCGCCAATGATGATCGCGAAACTATCGGCCAGATGCTGCAGACGCTGCAGGGAGGACGCGCGCGCAACGCCTTCACGCTGTTCTTTGTCTGCTCCGGCGCATGGCTGCTGGGCGGCGTCATCCTCACCATCGCGTTCTGGCCGGCCCTGCAGGCCTCGATGGCCCAGGGCACCGGCGTCCTGGTGCTCGCCGGCCTTGCCGCGCTGTTCGCCGTGCCGATCCTGCTGTTCTACTATCTCGCCAGCCTCGCCTCGCATGGTCAGCGCATGCAGATGATCGCGCAATCGATGGCGCAGGTCGCGATGCGATTCTCCGAGCCGGAAAACGCCGCCGCCGATTCCATGGTGACGGTCGGCCAGGCGATCCGCCGCGAGGTCGCGGCGATGGGCGACGGCGTCGAGCGCGCGATCGCGCGCGCCGGCGAACTCGAGACCCTCGTCGCCAACGAGGTCGCGGCGCTGGAACGCGCCTATTCCGACAACGAGGTGCGCATCCGCGCGCTGCTGCAGGACATCGCCCACCAGCGCGACAACCTGGTCGGCCAGGCCGAGCAGGTGCGCAGCGCGATCTCCGGCGTGCAGATCGACCTGCGCCACGACATCGCGCTGATCTCCGACGCGATCGCATCGCGCGTCGACGAGGTCGCCAAGAGCATCACCGGCGCGCTGGAAGAGCGCGGCCAGCACATCACGACCGCGCTGAGCCATGCCGGCGACAACATGATCCTCGCGCTCGGCGAGCGCGGCGGCGACCTGCTCGACCGTCTCGAGGAAGCCAGCGCCGAGACCACGCGCGCGGTGATGGACGCCTCAGAACGGCTGACCACCAGCCTCAACTTCAAGACCGGCCACGTCCATGACGAGTTCGTCGATCTGGCCGATCGCGTCCACGAGTTGCTGAACGAGCGCATCGACCGCATCACCGGCGAGTTCGAGCAGCGTTCGTCTGTCATCGTCGACGGCATCTCCGACCGCACCGAAGAGGTCCACGACTCCCTGAAGAACTCTGCGGACTCGCTGCTGCTCGAGCTCGAGCTGCGCAGCAACGACCTCGTCAGCAAGATCGACGACGCCGGCAACCGCCTCGCCGGCCAGATCATGACGTCCGGCGACAAGGCAAGCGAGGCGCTCGACGTCACCGTCAATTCGCTGGTCGCCAAGGTGGTGGGCCAGACCGAGACCGCGCACGATTCGCTGTCGCTGCAAATGAGCGCATTCGACGACCTGGTGAAGAACCATGGCAGCGAGCTCGCCGAGAAATTCGCCCGCGACTCCGGCACGCTCGGCGCGCTGATCACCCGCCACATCTCGGAATTCGACCGTACGGTGAAGACCTTCGGCGGCGACATCGTCGAACGCATGGGCCAGCGGACCCAGGACATCGCCGACAGCCTGAAGACCTATGTCGACACCTTCGACCATCGCGTCACCACCAACAGCGGCGAGATCACCGCCTCGCTCGACCAGCGCCTACTGCAGTTCGAGACCACGCTCGGCAGCCGCGTCACCAATCTCGACGCCTCGCTGACCGACAAGCTGTCGTCGTTCGATAGTTCGCTCGCCAGCAAGATCGGTTCGTTCGACGGCCGTCTGCAATCGCTCGATGACGCGATCGACGGCCGCATGAAGTCCCTCGAAGTCACCTTCGAGAGCCGCGCCAAGTCGGTCACCGAGACCATCGACGGCCATCTCGGCACGCTCGCGAGCCAGCTGACCGACGGCGCCTCCCAGGCGATCCAGTCGATCGACTCGCGGCTTGGCCTGCTCACCACCACCTTGACCGAAGGCACCGTGCAGGCGATCGCCGCGGTCGACCATCGCATCAACGGCGTCACCGAGACCATCGACGGTCACAGCATCCGCCTGGTCGACACCCTCAACGGCCACAGCACCCGTCTCGCCGACACCATCAATGGTCACAGCGCGAACCTGACCGACACCATCTCGGCACGCTTCGCCGACATCCAGCAGGGCATCGAGAGCCGCGTCGGCGTCATCGCCGGCGACATCGACACCCGCGTCGCGCAGTTCGAGGACCTGCTGGGCTCGCGCGTCGAGGCCGTCGCCGGCCGCATCGAGAGCAGCGGCCGCCAGGCAAGCGACGACCTGATGTCCCGCGCCGAGCTGCTGTCGTCGAGCATCAAGTCCCATGTCGAGGACGCCGAGCGTTCGCTGACCAACCTCGTGGTCAACACCAGCGAAACCATCCAGACCGGCGCGCGCACCGCGCAGCAGGCGCTGCTCACCGTGTCCGCGGACGTCGGCAACCAGCTCAAGCTGAGCTCGGCCGAGGTCGAGAGCGTGCTGACCGCCGTCGGCACCAGCGCCGCCAACTCGATCCTCACCAGTGCCCGCGACGCCCAGGTGTCGCTGGTCTCGGCCTCCGGCGACGTCGCCTCGCAGATCAAGGCGCTGTCCGAGGATGTCGAGCGCACGCTGCAGGCGGCCGGCAGCGCCACCGCAGCCTCCGTGCTGTCCGGCGCCCGCGACGCGCAGACCACGCTGGTCAGCGCCTCGGTCGAGGCCGCAAGCCAGGTCAAGTCGCTGGCCACCGATGTCGAGCAGTCGCTGTCGATGGCCGGCTCAGCCGCCGCAGAGGCGATCATGACCGGTGCCCGCGAGGCCCAGACCACGCTGATCTCGACGTCGACCGACGTCACCGGCCAGGTCAAGTCGCTCGCCAGCGACGTCGAGCGCTCGCTCACGATGGCCGGCACCGCGACCGCGGAAGCCGTCGTCGCCTCCGCTCGCGAGGCCCAGAGCACGCTTGCCGGTGCATCCACCGAAGCCGCCACCCTGGTCCGCACGCTCGCGGCCGACGTGCAGCACTCGCTCTCGACCGCCGGCACCGCCACCGCGGAATCCATCGTCGCCTCCGCTCGCGAGGCCCAGAGCACGCTGGCCGGCGCGTCGACCGACGCCACCAATCTGGTCCGGACACTGTCGGCCGACATCGAGCGCTCGCTGTCGATGGCGGGCTCCGCCACCGCGGAAGCCGTCGTCGCTTCGGCCCGCGAGGCCCAGAGCACGCTGGCCGGCGCATCGACCGAGGCCACCAATCTGGTCCGCACGCTGTCGGCAGACATCGAGCGCTCGCTGTCGATGGCGGGCTCCGCCACCGCGGAAGCCGTCGTCGCCTCCGCCCGCGAGGCCCAGAGCACGCTGGCCGGCGCATCCACCGAGGCCACCGATCTGGTCCGCTCGCTGGCGGCCGATATGGAGCGTTCGCTGTCGATGGCCGGCTCGGCCACCGCGGAATCGATCACATCAGGTGCGCGTGAGGCCCAGAGTACCCTGGTCAACGCGTCGACCGAGGCTGCAACCAAGGTGTCGGCGCTTGCCGCCGACATCCAGCGTGCGCTGTCGATGGCCGGCTCCGGTACCGTCGAGGTGCTGACGGCCGGCGCCCGCGAGGCGCAGAACACCCTCGTCACCGCGTCGACGGAAGCAGCCGACCACGTCAAGTCGTTGGCCGTCGATGTCGAGCGCACGCTGACCTCGGTCGGCACCAACACCGCGCAGGCGATCCTCGGCAGCGCCCGCGATGCCCAGAGCTCGTTCGTGGCGACCTCCAGCGAGGCGGCAAGCCAGATCCGCGAGATCTCCGCCGAGATCGAGCGCTCGCTGACCACGGCCAGCGCGGAGACTGCGCAAACCATCCTCGGCAGCGCCCGCGAGGCCCAGAGCTCGTTTGCGGCGACCTCCGCCGATGCCGCCGCCCAGATCCGCACGCTCTCGACCGATATCGAGCGCGCGCTGGGAGCGGTCACGGTCAAGACCACCGACAACATCCAGACCTCGGCGCAGAACGCGCAGGCCGCGCTGATCACCATGTCCAACGAGGTCTCGACCAAGGTCAAGACGACCTCCGCCGACATCGAACGTTCGGTGCTGTCGGCCTCCAGCGCCTTCGGCTCCGCGATGACCGGCAAGACCGACGAGATCGTCACCTATGTGCAGCAGCAGACCGAGCGTCTGTCGCAGATGGTCGACGGCCGCCGCGGCTCGCTGGTCGAGGCGCTGACCGCCAAGACCACGCAGCTGTCGAGCGACATGGATCGCGCCACCGCGGATGCGCTGAAGGCGATCGAAACCCGCGGCCTCGCCTTCTCGCAGTCGATGGCGGCCCATGGCAGCGATGTCGCGCGCAACATCACCTCGGCCGGCGATCAGGCGACCGGCGCGGTGGCGAAGTCGCTCAAGGAACTCGAGCAGGCCTCGCGCACGGCGATCGACCAGTCGCGCCAGGTCTCGATCTCGGCCGTCACGGAGATGCAGGAGACCAGCAAGATCCTGCGCACCGATACGGTCGCGCTGTT
Source organism: Bradyrhizobium pachyrhizi (assembly GCF_029714545.1). Taxonomy (NCBI): domain Bacteria; kingdom Pseudomonadati; phylum Pseudomonadota; class Alphaproteobacteria; order Hyphomicrobiales; family Nitrobacteraceae; genus Bradyrhizobium; species Bradyrhizobium pachyrhizi. The sequence continues at coordinate 6,110,437 of NZ_CP121667.1, forward strand.
CGAGCGGCTGCGCGAAGGCAACATCCTCTTGCAGGAAGTGTTGACCGGCGCCCACGACAACCTCAACTCGCTGGAGCGCGCGCTGGTGACCCGAGTGGCCGACTTCGTGTCCGCCATGAACGACGTCACCTCGCGCAACGGCGTGGCAACCCAGACGCTGGAAGACCAGCTCACGGTGTTCAACAGCAAGACCGGCAAGGCGCTGGAAGATCTCGGCGCGCTGTCGAGCCAGTTCGAGACCCATGGCAAGGCGCTGATCGATGCGGCTGCCGTGGTCGAGCAGGCCAACCGCTCGACGACGGCCTCCGTCAGCGAGCGCAAGTCGGCGCTGGAAGCGCTGGTCACGACCATCGACCTGCGCACCACCGATCTCGACCAGCGGCTGTCGCGCTTCACCGGGCTGCTCGATGAATCGCTCGGAGCGGCCGAGGAACGCGCCCGCGACATCGCCCGCGTGGTGGCGGAGACCGCAGGCGCCGGTTCGGCTGCGATCAGCAAGCAGTTCGAGGCGGTGCGCCTGGCGGCCGAGAACGAGCGTCAGCAGACCGTCGACGCCATGAACGACCTCTACCAGCAGAGCAACGCCGAGACCGATGCGATGTTCAGGGAATCGACGGAGAAGTTCTCCGCGATGGTCACGGCGATGAAGCAGATGGCGAGCGAGATGCACAACGAGCTCGAGGCCACCCGCAACGAGCTGCGCCGCGGCGTGCTCGAGATGCCGCAGGAGGCCGCCGAGAACACCGCGCAGATGCGCAAGGTGATCGTCGACCAGATCGAGGCGCTGGCCGAGCTGAACCGCATCGTCGCTCATCACGGCCGCGGACTCGACGTGGTCTCGACCAGCCGCGCCAGCGTTCGCCACGAGGAGCCGGTGGTGGCTGCCGCCGGCGGCCGCGGCGATGTGCGCATGCGGGACAACGGCAACAGCGCCTCGACGCTGCCGCCGCCGGATCTCGGCATGACGAGCTCGCGCCGCACCGAGGCCCCGTCGGTCAGCCCGGCAGGCTCCGACAACAACGGCGACGGCTGGCTGTCCGACCTGCTCAACCGCAGCGACGCACCGCCGCCTGCCCCGCAGAGCCGCGACGCCCAGCAGCGCCCGCGTCCGCAGCAGCAGCCCGCCAATCCGCTGGAATCGCTGTCGCTCGACATCGGCCGGCTGATGGACCGCACACTTGCGGCCGAGATGTGGGATCGCTACCAGCGCGGCGAGAACAAGGCGTTCTCGAAGCGCCTCTACACACCGGCCGGCCAGAAGGCCTTCGACGAGGTCGCCCGCAAGTATCGCGCCGACCGCGGCTTCAAGCAGACGGTCGACCGCTACATCGCGGAGTTCGAGCGCCTGCTCGACGAAGTCGCCCGCGACGGCCGCGGCCAGCAGGAGCTGAGCAGCCACCTGACCTCGGAGACCGGGCTGGTCTACACCCTGCTCGCGCATGCCGCGGGACGGCTGGGATAAGCCGGCGAAGTAAGCGAGTAGCGAACAGCAAATGGAAACGGAGGCCGAAGGCCTCCGTTTTATTTTGGGCGGGATTGGCAAATTCGCGTCGACGAAGACTCGACAGCGTCATTCCGGGGCGATGCGAAGCATCGAACCCGGAATCTCGAGATTCCGGGTTCGGTCCTACGGACCGCCCCGGAATGACAGTGCGACCAGCGGGCAGCGAAACTGTTCGCCATTCGCCCTTTATTGCCGCCGCCGCGGCCCGGGTGCCGCTGGTGCCGGCGCGGGCTCGGGTGCGGCGTTGTTGCTGCCGCCGAAGATCACCCGGCTCGGGTTGCGGTCGAAATTGTTCACCGCGCGGCTGATGTCGGACAGCGTCCTGCGGCCGTCGTTGATCAGGAGATTGGAGCGCTTGTCGAGATCCTCGGCGAGCTCGCGGATCGACTTCACCATCAGGTTCAGCTCGCTGCCATTGTTGCCGCCCGCGATCGCATTGAGGCCCAGCATCAGGCTGTCGGCCTTGCCCATCACGCCGTCGACCTTGAGCATGACGTTGTCGATCTTCTCGGAATTGCGCGCCAGCGCCTGGGTGAAGACCTCGAGATTCTTCAGCGAATTCTTCACCGACTGCTGATTGTCGGCGACGATGCGGTTGACGTTTTGCAGGGTGGCGCGGATCGCCTCGGTGACGTCCTGCAGCGCATTCGGGTCGGCGGTCAGAACCGGGATGCCGTCCTCGTCCAGCGGCACCGGCGGGGCGGCCTCCTCGCCGCCCTTGAGCGAAATCGCGGCGACGCCGGTGAGGCCCTGGAACTCGAGACCGACCAGGGTGTCCTTGCGGAGTGGTGCGTTGTTCTCGATCATCGCCAGCGCAACCACGCGTCGCGGGTTGTCGAGCTTCACCGAGACCACCTCCCCTATCCGAATACCGTTAAAATTGACATTACCGCCGTTGCGCAGGCCTGACGCCGGCCCTTCGAAGATCACCCGCAGGGGACTGCGCTGCTTGGTGGTGTGCAGGCTCTGGAACCACAGCACGAAGCCGAATGCGGCGGCGATCACCGCCAGCGTGAAAGCCCCGATCAAGACGTAGTTCGCCCGCGTTTCCATCAATTACTCGCGTTGATCACTCTTGGGCCCTCGCGCAGCCAGCTGCGTTCGAGCCCGTCGAATTCCTGTTGGCGCATGATCTCGTCCGAAAATCGGCTCCAGGTTTCGGGATCATGGGCTAGGCCACAACGGCACGGGCGCGCTTGCCGTTGAAATATTGCTGCAGCCATGGATGCTGCGACGCCTTCATGTCGGCGATCGATCCTGCAGCAATGATCTTACCGTTCCCTAAAACGGCGATACGGTCGCACGCGGTGTAAAGACTGTCGAGATCGTGGGTTACCATGAAAACGGTCAGCCCCAAAGTGCGCTGCAGGGTGCGCACCAGCTCGTCAAACTCGCCGGCGCCGATCGGATCGAGACCCGAGGTCGGCTCGTCGAGAAACACGAGCTCGGGATCGAGCGCGAGTGCGCGCGCCAGCGCGACGCGCTTGATCATTCCGCCCGACAATTCCGACGGATAACGATCGGCGACTTCCGGCTTCAGCCCGACCATCACCAGTTTCGCCACCATGATCTCGTCGAGCAGCCGCTGCGAGACGCGCAGATACTCGCGCGCCGGAAACTGGATGTTCTGGCGCACCGTCAGCGAGGAGAACAGCGCGCCCTGCTGGAACAGGATGCCCCAGCGGCGCTCGACGGCACGGCGCTGCGAGGTGCTCGCGGCATCGAGATCGACACCGAACACCTCGATGCGGCCGGCGACTTTCGGCACGAGCCCGATGATTGTGCGCGTCAGCACCGACTTGCCGGCGCCCGAGGGCCCGACGAAGCCAAGGATCTCGCCGCGCCTGACGTCGAGGTTGAGGCCGTCGAGCACCCGCGTGTTGCCGAATTGAACCGTGATGTCGCGGACCCGGATGATGGCGTCGTTGTCCTCTTCCGCCATGATCACATCCCGATCGAGGCGAAGAAGATCGCGAACACGCCGTCCATCACGATCACGAAGAAGATCCCTTTCACCACCGACGCGGTGGTGTGCTGTCCGAGCGACTCCGCCGAACCCTGCACCGCCAGGCCTTCGACGCAGGCGACGATACCGATCACCGCCGCCATGACGGGCGCCTTGACCATGCCGACGATGAAATGGTCGATCGATATGGCGTCACGAAGGCGGAGCAGGAAGGCCTCCGGATCGACGCCGCCATAGAGCCAGGCCACCAGCCCGCCGCCATACAGCGCGGCCATCGCACCGAGGAAGGCCAGTATCGGCAGCGCCAGCACCAGCGCCAGCATGCGCGGCAGGATCAAGACCTCGATCGGATCGAAGCCCATGGTGCGCAGCGCGTCGATCTCCTCGCGCATCTTCATCGAGCCGAGCTCGGCGGTATAGGCCGAGCCGGAACGGCCCGCGACCATGATCGCGACCAGCAGCACGCCGATCTCGCGCAGCACCAAGACGCCCAGCATGTCGACCACGAAGATGTCGGCGCCGAACCTGCGGAAATGGAAGATGCCCTGCTGCGAGATGATGCAGCCGATCAGGAAGGTGATCAGCACCACGATCGGCACCGCGCGCCAGCACACCTGCTCGAGGTGATGCACGGTCGAGGTCAGACGGAAGCTGCGCGGATGGATCAGCACCTTGCCGGAGGCCACCAGCACCGCGCCGAGCATGTCGACGAGGCCGATGATGGTGCCGCCGATCCCGGCCACGGTGCGCCCGATCTGCTCGAGCATGCCTGATATCGACAACGGGTCGCTGACGACCCTGGGCGCAGGGCCGACGCGGCGGACCTCGTCGACCAAGCTGGAATAATTGGCCGAGAGGCCGGCGATCTCGGCTTCGGCGGAGGCGTCGCTGAGGCTGCGGCGCAGGCGCTCGATCAGCCAGGCGCCAAAGGTGTCGAGGCTCGCGACCTGCGAGACATCGATGAAGATGTGCGGCCGGCTGCCGCGCAGCTTCTCCGCGTCGGAGACGATCCGCTCGAGCGCAGGAGCAAAGCGGGCCGTCCAGTTGCCCGCCGCGCACAACGCCAGTCCTTCGCCTTGGGCTATCCGCTCCAGTGTCGGGTCGCCGCTCACCTCTAACTCACCCCTCAAGCCGGCTGGCTGCCGCTAACGCTGATCTCCGGCGCTGCCGGATCGGCTTGTCGAATCTGTCGCTAAACAGCCATAGTTGGTTGCGCGTCGCAAGCTACGGTTCAGGAAATAGTAGACTTTAAAATGACTTCCACCCCTCCCGGAGCGATTTCCCTGAGCAGCCGGATCGAGCGCTGGCCGATCGCGGGGACCTTCACGATCAGCCGCGGCACCAAGACCGAGGCCGTCGTCGTGGTCGCCGAGGTAAGCCAGGGCGGCCTCACCGGCCGCGGCGAATGCCTACCCTACCCGCGCTATGCCGAAACGCCCGAGGCGACGCTGCAGGCGATCCAGGCGATGCAGGCACCGCTCGCCGGCGGGATGGACCGCATCGCCTTGCAGGCCCGGATGCCCGCCGGCGCCGCCCGCAATGCGCTGGATTGCGCGCTGGCGGACCTTGAGGCCAAACGCGCCGGCAGGCGGATCTGGAACCTGCTCGGCCGACCCGCACCGGAGCCGCGCACCACCGCCTATACGATCTCGCTCGGGACGCCTGAGGCGATGTCGGAGGCCACCGCGAAGGCTGCGCATCGTCAGTTGCTCAAGATCAAGCTCGGCGGCGATGGCGACGGCGCACGGATCGCCGCCGTGCGCAAGGCGGCGCCTCGATCCGAGCTGATCGTCGACGCCAACGAAGCCTGGACCGAGGACAACCTCGCCGCCAATCTCGCGGCCTGCGCTGATGCCGGCGTCACCCTGATCGAACAGCCGCTGCCGGCGGGCAAGGACGAGGCGCTGGGCCGGATCAGGCGGCCGGTTGCGGTCTGCGCCGACGAGAGCGTGCACGACCGCGGCTCGCTTGCCGGCCTGCGCGGCCGCTATGACGCCGTCAACATCAAGCTCGACAAGACCGGCGGATTGACCGAAGCGCTGGCGATGGCGGACGCCGCTCGTGCGCTCGGCTTCGAGATCATGATCGGCTGCATGGTCGCGACCTCGCTCGCGATGGCGCCGGCGATGCTGATTGCGCAAGCCGCGCGCTTCGTCGATCTCGACGGCCCGCTGCTGCTGGCGAAGGACCGCGACCACGGCCTGCGCTACGAGGGCAGCCTGGTCTATCCGCCCGACGCCGGTCTCTGGGGCTAGTCGGTGAGACGCTTACGCGCCAGCCACATCACGAGCCCGCCCGTGGCCGCCATCGCGGCCATCATGTCGTAGACGCCGAGCCCGAAGCGCGCATAGACCATGCCGCTGACGATCGCCGTGGTGCTCGCGACAATGCCGCCGCAGGCGGTGAGATAGCCTTGCCCGCGCGCCATCACGTGAACCGGCACGTGATGCACCATCAGGCCCATGATGCCGACCTGCGTCAGGCCGAAGCTCAGCCCGTGTCCGAGTTGCACAATTGCAAGCACCGCAAGCGGCGGGTCCTGCGCGGTGATCGCCCAGCGCGCCGCGGCACTGGCGGCCGCGATCATCACCAGCACAGCCGACGGCAACGTGAAGCGAGGCGAGGCCGCAAACAGCACGATCTCGGCGATCACGCCGAGCACCCAGAGACAAGCGATCGTCAGGCCGCTGAATCCGGCCTGCTGCCAGGCAATCGATGCGAAGATGTAATAGGCGCCGTGGCTGCCCTGGATCAGCGCCGAGGAGACGATGATGGCAAGGAAGGTGGGATTGCGCAGCAGTTTTGGCGCGCCGGCTGCAGGTGTGGCGGCTGCCACCGGGCGGCCCAGCGGCCGCAGCGTCAGCCCGACCAGCGCGCCGAGCACCGTCACGGCCGTGATGATCCGGATCAGGTCGACCTCCGCGACATAGCGGAGCAGGAAGCCGCTCAGCAGCGCGCAAACCGCGAAGGCGGCCGAGCCCCAGAGCCGCAGCGGTCCGTAGCTGAGGCCGAATTGCCTGACGCCGCGCAGCGCATAGGCATCGGTCAGCGGCACTAGCGGCGTCCAGACGCAGCAGGTCAGCGCATAGATCGCGAGCAGCACGAACGGCTGGTGCTGGGTGCCGATCACGGCAAAGCCGAACGCCGTGGCGAATCCGGTGGCGATGATCGCCCCGCGTAGCATCTGACGCCGCTCCGCCGCCGCGGTGACCAGCGGCAGCACGGTGAAGCGCGTCACCGGTGGCACTGCGGTGATGATGCCGATCCAGGTGGCGTCGATGCCGACCGCCTTCAGCCACACCGTGAAAAACGGCAGGTGAACCCCGGTCATGCCGAACAGCGTGGCATAGAATGCCGCTAGGCTGCGCGCGAATCGCCGCGATGCAACCTTTGCTGCAATGGGGATTTGTGATTCGGAAGACATCAATTCAATTGCGATTCGCGCGATATCGTGGTGATCGTTAGCGTAACGCGCAGTGATTTGCGCGGAGAGATTGTGATGGCCGAAGAAGCATTCGCCCTGTCGCCGATATCCGCCCGCGCGGCCCTGCCGAGCGAGGAGGACTATGCCGCGATCAGCGCGGCCTTCATGGAGACCTCGCGGGGCCGCTGGTTCCTCGGCGAATACGCCAAGCGCAACCGCAATGCCGATACCCGCATGGTGCTCGATGCCGTGGCGCGGATCGAGGAAAGCCTCAGCGCGCAGCGGCAAGCCGCCGCAGCGGCGATCAGGGACGAGCAGCTGGCGCAGGCGCTGGCCGCCCTGCGCGGCGCGATCGAGGCCGCCCAGGCCTCCGCCATCGCCGCGCTCGACGGCATCAGCTTCGAGCAGAACCTCGCGCCGGTGCGCAAGGGCGTGCGGGTGATCAGGGAGATCTCCTGGCGGCTACGCGAGATCGGCAATGACGGCCGGATCTGCGACATCATCGATTCCCAGGTCAGCGCGATCGAGGCCGGTGCTGCCGAGGTCTCGATGGACGATGCCAAGGCCGTGCTGGATGCCGCCTTCGCTGCGCTGGCCCGCCGCCTCAGCGAGTTCGATCCGGACAAGATGGCGACGCCTGCGGCCGAGCCTGCTGTGGCCGAGGCGCCAGTTGCGGAGCCGCCGGCGGCGGCCTCCGCGCCGCCACCGATGGCCGAAAGTGCAGCCCCCGATATGGCCGCTACGCCGCCAGCGCCGCCTCAGGAGGCCGCTGCGGCGCCGAACGTCGAAGCCGCGATTCCCGCCGCTGTGCCCGGCGCTGAGGCCGCTACGGCCGTCATGCCGCAGCCGAGCGAGGCATGGCTCAAGGCTGAAGCCGCGCTGGCCGAAGCCGAAGCCGCGGAACTCGCCCGCGTCACCGACGAAGCGGCGGCCGACGCCCATGACGAAGCGGTACTCGACCTGATCGCGATGGAGATGGGCGCGCCCGATCCAATCGACGAAGAGGCGATCGCGGAGGAAATGCGCGCCGCCGAGGAGCTGCGCGTCGCCGAGGCGATGGCGGCCGAGCCAGAAATGGTTGCGCCGGCCATTCAGCACGAGCCTGCACCGGCGCCCACGCCGAAACTCGCGGTCAAGATCGCGCCGCCGCCGGTGGCTGCGGCGCCGATTGCCGAAACTCTGGTGATGCCACCGCCTCTCCCGCCCGCGGTTGAGCCTGCCCCTGCTCCCGCAGCAGAGATCTCACTCGGTTCGACCATCATCGCCAGCGGTCTGCTGAAACGGCCGAGTGTTGCGGCCAACGACCCGCTCGCGCCAATCCGCCGCATGAGCCAGGCCGAGAAGATGGCGTTCTTCTCGTAGGCGCCGGCGTTCGTACTTCGTCATTGCCGGGCATACCATCCGAAGGAAGGCGTCGCTTGAGCTCGCCTATGCCCCGGCAATCCATCGATCAAAGAGCTTTTGAGATGGATGCACAGTCCCGGCCAAGCCAAGGGCTTCGCCGAGGCTTTGTTGCGATGGCGTGCCGAAGCGTGAGTGGAGGCGGCAAGCCCGCGCGTGACGAGTGGCGCGAAGCATTCATGTCCCATGAACCGCACGCGCAACGCGAGCCAGCTCATGTACCGCGGCAGCATCTGCGCCTAACCCGATGTCAGGCGACGAGTTTCGCGAACAGGTCGGCGTCGACATTGCCGCCCGACAGCACGATGACGACGTTCTTGCCCTTGGCATCGATCCGCCCGGCCAGCAGCGCCGCGAGCCCGACCGCGCCGCCGGGCTCGACCACGAGCTTCAGCTCGCGATAGGCGAAGGCGACGGCGGCGCCGACCTCGTCGTCGGAGGCGCTGACGCCATTGGCGAGCAGCTTGCTGTTGATGGCGAAGGTCAGTTCGCCCGGCATCATCGCCATCAGCGCATCGCAGATGGTGCGCGCCGCGACCGGATGCGCCTCGCGATGCCCGACCTTGAGCGACAGGGCGTGATCGTCATAGCCCGCGGGCTCGGCGACGATCACCTGGGCCTGCGGGTATTTCGCCTTCACCGCGGTCGCAACACCCGCGATCAATCCGCCGCCCGAAGCGGGCGCGACCACGATGTCGGGCGTCAGTCCGAGCGCGGCCATGTCCTCGGCGATCTCGCGGCCGGCGGTGCCCTGGCCCGCGATCACGAAGGGATCGTCGTAGGGGCGCACCAAGGTCGCGCCGCGCTTGCCGGCAATGCCGTTGGCGATCGCCTCGCGGTCGTCGCGATCGCGGTCGTAGAGCACGACTTCGGCGCCATAGGATTTGGTGCGCTCGCGCTTGGTGATCGGCGAGTCCGCAGGCATCACGATGGTCGCCTGCATGTTGAGGATCTTGGCCGCAGCGGCGACGCCCTGGGCGTGATTGCCCGAGGAGAACGCGACGACGCCGCCGCTCCGCTTGTCCTGCGGGATCGAGGCGAGCTTGTTGAAGGCGCCGCGAAACTTGAACGATCCGGTCCGCTGCAGCATTTCGGGCTTGAGGAAAATCTGGCTGCCGACGCGTTCGTTGAGAACGGGGAAGGTCAGGAGCGGCGTGCGCACCGCGAACGGCGCGACCACCCTTGCGGCGGCATCGATGTCCGCGGCAGCGACGGGTGGATTGAGAACGGTGTCCGTCATTCGCGATTTGTATCGCGGCGCCGGGCTGGCGGGCAAGACGCTTTAGCGTGACCTGACTAGCGTGAGGTCGGCTGGGTCGCCGGCAGCGCCACAAAATGGTGCTCTTCGGCACCGAATTCGAGCGCCTCCCCCTCGCCGTCTGGCGGCGCGGGGCGGACGTTCATGCAGCGGTCGATGAACACCCGGGCTGAGGCTTGCCAGGTGTGAAGCGCGGCAAAATCGACGCAGGCCTGCCGCGGGATGCTGAGCGCCTCCAGGCAGGCATGGCGCAGATCCGCGTCGAGCACGCCGACCGGCGCCGCGCCGATCACGTCGCGGGGACCGGTGACCGGAAAAGCGGCAACCGGCAGGCCGCTGGCCAACGCTTCCAGCAGCACCAGACCAAACGTATCCGTACGGCTCGGGAAAACGAACACATCGGCCGCGGCGTAGATCTCAGCCAATTCTTCCCCATGGCGGGCGCCGAGGAACACAGCGTCCGGATATTTCCGCTCCAGCGCCGCCCGCGCCGGGCCGTCGCCGACCACGACCTTGGTTCCCGGCAAATCGAGATCGAGGAACGCCTCGAGATTCTTCTCCACCGCCACCCGGCCGACGCTGAGATAGACCGGCTGCGGCAGGCAGAGATCGACGTCGCGCGGATGGAACAATGCGGTATCGACGCCGCGCGACCACAGCACCACGTTGCGGAAGCCGCGCTGACGCAACTCGGCCGCCAGCGCCGGAGTCGCCGCCATCACCGCCCGGCTCGGCCTGTGGAACCAGCGCAGCGCCCGCCACACCCAGGCTTCCGGGACAGGCGTCCGCGCCGAGACGTATTCGGGGAAGCGGGTGTGGAAGCTCGTCGTGAACGGCAGGCCGCGCTTGCGGCAGTAGCGGCGCACCGCAAGCCCGATCGGGCCCTCGGTCGCGATATGGATGCTGTCGGGCCTCGCCGCCTCGATCAGACTTGCGACCTTGGCCCGGTACGGCAGCGCCAGCCTCAGATCGCGGTAGCTCGGCATCGCGAAGGTGCGGAATTCGTCCGGCGTCAGGAAGCTCACCTCGACGCCGAGCGATTTCGCCGCCTGTGCCATCATGGTCAGCGTGCGGACAACCCCGTTGACCTGGGGATGCCACGCATCGGTCGCGACCAGGATATGCGTCATGCAGCGCGTGCCGTCACTCGCGGAACCGGCGCGATCCGGCGCACCGGGTCGGTCCAGGTGATGATCTCGAAATGGCCGTCCTCGTGCTCGGCGAGCGCGGTGCAGCTCTCCACCCAGTCGCCGCAATTCATGTAGCGGATGCCCTGCTCGTCATGAATCGTCGCGTAGTGGATGTGGCCGCAGATCACGCCGTCGCAGCCGTGGCGCCGCGCCTCGCCGGCAAGCGTCGCCTCGAACGCGCCGATATAGTTCACCGCCTTCTTGACCTTCAGCTTGGCCCATTGCGACAGCGACCAGTACGGCACGCCGAACATCTTGCGGAAGAAGTTGACGAAGCGATTCATCTGGATCGCGAAATCGTAGGCCTTGTCGCCGAGATGGGCGAGCCAGCGCGCGTTCTGCACCACGAGATCGAAAATGTCGCCGTGGATCACGAGGTAGCGCTTGCCGTCGGCGCCGGTGTGAACGGTGTTCTCCACCACGTCGATGCCGCCGAAATGCGTGCCGTAATATTTGCGCAGGAACTCGTCGTGGTTGCCCGGGACGTAGATCACCTTGGCGCCCTTGCGCGCCTTGCGCAGCATCTTCTGCACGAAATCGTTATGGGTCTGCGGCCAGTACCAGTTTGACTTCAGCGCCCAGCCGTCGACGATATCACCAACGAGGTAGATCGTGTCGGCATCGTGAGAGCGGAGGAAGTCCAGCAGGCGGTCTGCTTGCGAACCGCGGGCTCCGAGATGGACATCGGAGATAAACAAAGTGCGAAAGTGCCGCTCGGGACTTTCTTCACTCAAGGAGTCGCTTCCCATGCCTGTGCACCTAACAGATTCCTGTGACAAGGCGATGACGATCCCCGCGACCCAAGGCCCCACAAACAGTTAACGAGAATCAGCAGTACGCCGCTTCCCTGCGGATAACAGCAGCGTGCGACAATCTGGCGACATCGGCGGTCGCGACTATGTGGAAGAGGCACTGAAATGCACAGGAACGCTGATCTACCGTCATTGCGAGCGACGCGAACCAATCCATTGCGCCGCAAGCGGGGAAATGGATTGCTTCGTCGCTATCGCTCCTCGCAATGACGGGCTCCATCTTCAGTGAACGAAGACGACGTAGCCCGGATGAAGCTAAGCGTAATCCGGGGTTCTGCGTCCGCGGATGATCTGTTCCCGGATTTCGCTGCGCTCCATCCGGGCTACGCAGCTCCGGGCTTCAATAATATTTGTGAAAGTGATGCACCGGCCCATGGCCGTGGCCGACGGCAAAACGATCGGCGGCGGCGATTGCTTCGGTGATCCAGGCCTTGGCGTTGCGCACGGAGGTCTCCATGCTCTCGCCCTTCGCGAGCCCTGCTGCGATTGCCGAGGACAGCGAGCAGCCGGTGCCATGCGTATTGGCGGTCGCAATCCGCGGCGCAGCCAGCGCGATGCTGCGCTCGGCGTCGATCAGATAGTCGATGCTGTCGGCGCCGTGGCCGTGGCCGCCTTTGACCAGCACCGCACGACACCCCATCGCCAGCAATCGCTTGCCTTGTCGCTCGACGTCGGCCTCGCTTGAGGCGACCGGCTCGTTCAAGAGCGCCGCCGCTTCCGGCAGGTTCGGCGTGATCAGCGAGGCCAGCGGAAACAGCAGGGTCTTCAGCGCATCGACCGCCTCGGCGGCAAGCAGCCGATCGCCGGAGGTAGCGACCATCACCGGATCGAGCACGACATGGCGCGGCGCCCAGCGCCTCAGCCCATCGGCGATCGCTGCAATTGTCTCGGCCTGCGCCACCATGCCGATCTTGACCGCGCCGACCTCGAGGTCAGAGAACACCGCATCGATCTGGGCGGCGACGAATGACGCGGGCACCGGATGGATGCCGCTGACCCCCGTGGTGTTCTGCGCGGTCAGCGCCGTGATCGCGGAGGCGCCATAGACCCCGAGCGCCGCAAAGCTCTTGAGGTCGGCCTGGATGCCCGCCCCGCCCGAGGAGTCCGAGCCGGCAATGGTGAGCGCGACCGGCGTCATCTTGCAGCACCAGCGGTTGATACGAATGAGACCATCACGAACAAGACCATGGCCTGTCCTAGCCCGGCCGCCGATCGGCAGCAAGTTCGCCTGACTTTACCGCAAGTTGGCCTCGCCTTGACCCCTCGCCTCGCCCCCTTGCCTTGGCCGCCCGTTTTGGGCCTATAGTCGCGGAAATCCCCGGAGACGACTTTGATGGTTCCTTTCTTCGTCCAGATCAAATGCAAGCTCGGCCAGTCCTACACCGTCGCCAATGCACTGGCGGAGGCCGAGATTGCGTCCGAGATCTATTCCACCGCGGGCAACTACGACCTCCTGGTCAAGTTCTACGTCGACCACGACACCGACATCGGCCACTTCATCAACGAGAAGGTTCAGGTGATCCCGGGCATCCAGGACACCCTCACGATCATCACCTTCAAGGCGTTCGGCGCGAAGTAGGACGCGCCCGCGAGAGCATGATGAGATCAGGTCGAGCTTGAACGGCGTCGAAAGTTCACCTCTCCCTTGGGAGAGGTGAACCGAAACCGCGGCGAGCCGATTCAACCAAAACCCATCCCGCTTTACGACTCCTTCTCCTTCTTCACCGGCTTCGGCGGCCCCTCGACCGGCAGCAGCGACTTGATGTACTCGGCGATCGCGTCGCGGTCGGACGACGACAGTTGCGAGGTGTTGCGGATCACACGCACCATCGACCCACCGGCGGAGTCGCCGTCCGGCGTCTGGCCGCTCTCGAGGAAATAGGCGATATCCTTCACACTCCAGTCCGAGATCCCCCTCGGCGTGATGTTGGGCACCCAGCCTTCGCCCTCCGGATTCGGACCACCCGCGAAGCGCTGCGCGGTGACGATGCCGCCGAGGACATTCCGCGGGCTGTGGCACTCGGCGCAATGGCCGAAGCTGTTGACGAGATAGGCGCCGCGATACCAATGCGCCGAGCGGCTTGCATCCGCGATGAACGGCTTGCCGTTCATGAACAGGAATTTCCAGACGCCGACATTGCGCCTGACGTTGAACGGAAACGGCAAATCGTGGTCGCGCACCTTGCCGGCGACCGGCGGCAAGGTCTTCAGATAGGCGAACAGGTCGCGCACATCGCTGACCTTGGCGTGCTGATAGGACGGATACGGAAACGCCGGGAAATAGTGCGCGCCCGACGGCGAGGTGCCCTTCATGACCGCGGTGACGAAATCGGCCTCGCTCCAGCGGCCGATGCCGTCGTTCGGGTCGGGCGAGATGTTCGGCGCATAGAAGGTGCCGAACGGCGAGGGGATCGCGAGCCCGCCGCCGAGCCGCGTGCGGTCGTCCTGCTTCGGCACGGCATGGCAGGAGGAACATCCCCCGGCATTGAACGTTGTGAGGCCGTTGGCCAGGTCAGGCTGATAGGCAGGCAGCGCGCCGGCGGCAACGGTCGCGGGGATCGTCAGCCACCAGAACACGCCAAAGCCGATTACGCCGGCCAGAATCGCCAGGAGGAAAATTCGTCGCAGCATTCACCGATCCGTCATTGGTCGCGTCAGTTCATGGACCAGTATGATGGCAACCAGTCGGACAAGCTCGCATCAAATTTGCCGCACCCACGATCATTTGGGGAATAAATCCGAAAAGCTGCTGTTTGCAACCATCATGTGACGTCAAAGGGGAGAGAACCATGTCGAACAAGACCTTGCTTGCCACGCTGACGCTCGGCGCCGCGATCGCCCTCGCCGGTCCGGCCTTTGCCGAGAAGTTCACGGCGAAGCTGGACAGCAAGAGCGAAGTGCCGCCGAATACCAGCACCGCCACCGGCACCGCCGACATCGACTACGATGCCGCCAGCAAGAAGCTGAGCTGGAAGCTGACCTATTCCGGCCTCTCGGGTCCGGCCACCGCCGCGCATTTCCACGGCCCCGCCGAGGCCGGCAAGAATTCCGGTGTCGCGGTCGCCATCCCGAACGCGACGTCGAGCCCGGTCGAAGGCAGCGCAACATTGACCGACGCGCAGGCCGCCGATCTGCTCGCAGGCAAGTACTATGTCAACGTCCACACCGCGGCCAATCCGGGCGGTGAGATCCGCGGCCAAGTGACCAAATAACAAGTGACGAAATAATCCGCCACCAAGCAATCCTGACCAAGCAATCGTCGCGAACGCGCTCCAACAAGAAACGGCCGACACAAAAAAGGGCGGACGCCTCAAAGCGTCCGCCCTTTTCATTGATCGAACGACGATGAGCCGAACGGCGATCAGCCCTTCTTGAGGCGATAGGTCTCGTGGCAGCCGCCGCACTGCTTGAACAGCGGCGGCATTTCCGCCTTCAGCGTGTCGAGGTCCTTGACCTTGCCTTTGGTATCGGCGACGGCCTTGGCGAAGCTCGCGATGTGCTGCTCGAAGCCGGCCTTGTCTTCCCAGATCTTCGGCGCGGCGGAATAGTCGCCATCCGGCTTGAGGCCCTTGCTGCTTGCCGGGAACAGCGTCGGCAGCTTCTTGGCGGTGTCTTCGAACTTCACCAGCGCAGCATCGACCGCCGCCTGGTCGTAGGGCTTCTCGCCCTTGATCATTGCCGCGATTGCGCCCGCGTTCTTGCCGGTCTCCTTCATCTGGGCCTGGGTCTGCTTGACCTGATTCTGGTCGGCCACGACAGCACCAGCACTCAACGCAAGCATTGCAGCAACGACGACAATCCGCTTCATCGGCAAAACCCCTCAATTCCGCTCTGTCCCGGTCCGCGATCTGCGGCCGGCCTGGTTTGCAAAACACCACAGGCGGAATCTTCATTCCGCCTGCGACAATTTATCAGAGATTATGGCGGCGCTGCGCCTCGCGGATCGCGATCCAGACCCGTTCAGGCGTGGCGGGCATGTCGATGTGGTCGATCTTGTACTCGCGATGCAGCCCCTCGACGATCGCGTTGACGACCGCCGGGCACGAGCCGATCGCGCCGGCCTCGCCCGCGCCCTTCACGCCCATTGGATTGGTCGTGCAGGGCACGTTGTGGGTCTCGAACACGAAGGACGGCCCGTCGGAGGCGCGCGGCAGCGCATAGTCCATGAAGGTGCCGGTGACGAGCTGACCGTCGGTCGGGCTGTACACCGCCTGCTCCATCAGCGCCTGCCCGATGCCCTGCATCGCGCCGCCATGAACCTGGCCCGCCAGCATCAGCGGATTGAGCGTGACGCCGAAATCGTCGACGATGAAGTAGCTGATGATCTTGATGATACCGGTGGCGGGATCGATCTCGACCTCGGCAAGATGGGTGCCGTTCGGATAGGTACCGTCGGCGCTGGCGAAGGTCGCGCTCGCATTCATCTTCGACGTATCGCCGCCGGGGCGTTTGGCGAGATCGGCAAAGCTGATCGAGCGGTCGGTGCCGGCGATGCGGATGCGGCCGTCGGCGATTTCGAGGTCGCCGGCGCCGGCCTCCAGCGCCTGCGCCGCGAGTTCCTTCAGCTTGTTGCCGAGATCATGCGTCGCCCGCTGCACGCTGACGCCGCCGGACGGAATCGATGCCGAGCCGCCGGTGCCGAGGCCGGTCGCGATCTTGTCGGTATCGCCCTGCAGCACATGGACGCGCTCGGGCGGCACGCCGAACTGCTCGGCGACGATCTGCGCATAGGCGGTCTGGTGGCCCTGCCCGCTCGACTGCGTGCCGATCAGGACCGCAATATCGCCATTGGAATCGAGCGCCACATTGGCGGTCTCCTCGCCCATCGTGCCGCAGACCTCGACATAGCTTGCCATGCCGATGCCCCGCACCAGGCCCTCTTTCCTGGCGGCCTTGGCGCGCTTCGGAAACTCCTTCCAGTTGGCAATCTCCATCGCGCGCTTCATATGCGCGACGAAGTCGCCGGAGTCGTAGACCTTGCCGGTCGCTGTCGTGTAGGGCAGCGACTTCAGAGGAATGAAGTTCTTCCGCCGGATGGCGTCCGGCGTCATGCCGAGTTTTCGCGCGGCGGCATCGACCAGGCGCTCGATGACATAGGCGGCCTCCGGGCGGCCGGCGCCGCGATAGGCGTCGACCGGCACCGTGTTGGTGAACACGGTGCGGACCCGGCAGTGGAAGGCCTGGATGTCGTAGAGGCCCGGCAGCATGCCGGCGCCGCCATGCGGGATGTAGGGCGCGAAGGTCGAGAGATAGGCGCCCATGTCGCCCATCAGGTCGACATCCATGCCGAGGAATTTGCCGTCCTCGGCGAGCGCCATCTTCGCGGTGGTGAGATTGTCGCGGCCCTGCGCGTCGCCCATGAAATGGTCGGAGCGCTCGGCCGTCCATTTGATGCTCTTCTTGAGCTTGCGCGCCGCGACCGAGATCAGCGCATATTCGCGATAGGGAAACAGCTTGGTGCCGAAGCCGCCGCCGACATCCGGGCAGATCACCCGCATGTTCTCCTTCGGCATCTTCAGGATCATGTCGCAGAGGATCTCGCGCAGGCGGTGGCTGCCCTGGCTGCCGATCGTCAGCGTCAGATGATCCTTCTTGGCGTCGTATTCGGCGACCGCGGCGCGTGTCTCCATGAAATTGGTGATGACGCGCGGGTTGACGATGGTGATCTCGGCCACCGCATGCGCCTTGGCGAACGCGGCCTCGGCGGCGCCCTTGTCGCCGATCGAGACGTCGAACAGCACGTTGCCGGGCTTGTCCGGCCAGACCTGCGGCGCGTCCTTCTTCACCGCATTGACGAGGCCGACCGCCGCCGGCAGCGGCGTCCATTTGACGTCGATCGCCTCGATCGCGTCACGGGCATGATCGACGGTATCGGCGACCACGAAGGCCACCGCGTCGCCGACATGGCGCACCTCGTCCTTGGCGAGGATCGGATAAGGCGGCGCGGTGAACGGATCGGTTTCGAGGTTGAACAGGCACGGCAGGCCGCCGAGCTCGGCGACGTCGGCGGCGGTCAGGATCAGCGCCACGCCGGGCATGCCGCGGGCCTTGCCGGCATCGATCGTGTAGGTCGCGTGCGCATGCGGCGAGCGCAGCATCAGCGCGTGCAATGCGGGAGACGGTGCGACGTCGTCGGTGTAGCGGCCCTTGCCGCGAATCAGGGCGTCGTCCTCCTTGCGCCGCACACTTTGTCCGACGCCGAATTTGATGGGAGCTGCCATCGTCTCTCCAATTGCCTTGGTGTGTTTTGCGCATATTGGCGTGGTTGTCGGCGAAGCGCAAACCGCTTTCCGCCGCTCGCGGCGCTATCACACAGCGGCCTCCTATGCTTTTGATTTGACAGGTAAAACTATACGCGCCGGAGCGCGAACAGCCAGCCGCGGCCGAACAGAGTGAGGATCGAGAGGGCATAGACGAAGACGCCGACCGCAATCAGCAGCAGCAGGATCAGCTCGTCGCGAAAGATCTGCATCGGCGCGAACCACACATAAGCGAAATGCGAGGTCAGCCACAGCGCGACCGCGAGCAGCACGCCGCATAGCGCGAAGGTGCCGAAGGAGCGGATCAGCGCGCGATCGAGCGCGAGGTAGCCGCGGCGCACGGCAAACATCAGCACCAGCAGCAGATTGACCCAGGCCCCGATTGCGGTCGCGAGCGCGAGCCCGACCTGCGCCAGCGAGCCGACCAGCGCGATCTTCAGCGCGACGTTGACCGCGACCCCGGTCAGCGCCGCTTTCACCGGCGTTGCGGTGTCCTTGCGGGCGTAGAAGGTCGCGACCGCGCTGCGGATCATCACGAAGGGAATGAGCCCCACCGCGTAGGCCGCGAGCGTGGCCCCGGCACTTGCCGCATCGGCCTTGGAGAACGCGCCGCGGGCGAACATCGCGCGCATGATCGGATCGGCCACGGTCAGGAACGCCGCCACGAACGGCACCGAGAACAGCAGCGTGAAATCGAAGGCGCGGCGCTGCGCGGCCATCGCGCCGGCGTGGTCGTCGGCGCTCAGCCGCCGCGACATCTCCGGCAGCAGCACGGTGCCGATCGCGATCCCGATCACGCCGATCGGCAATTGATTGAGGCGGTCGGCATAATACAGCGCCGACAGCGCGCCTGCGGGGAGGAAGGTCGCGATGATGGTATCGGCGAACAGCGCCACCTGCGTGCCCATCGAGCCCAACGTCGCCGGCCCCAGCGCGCGAAAGAAGCCGCGGACGTCCTCGTCGAGCTTCAGGGGCGCGAACCGCGGCAGGCCGCCATGGCGCGCGAGGTCGCCGGCGAGCAGGAAGAATTGCAGGAAGCCCGAGATCAGGACGCCCCAGGCCGCGGCGTGGCCCGCGCTCGGGAAGAACGCCGCGAGCGCCAGCGTCATCATCATGGCGAGGTTGAGGAAGATCGGCGCCGCGGCGGCGCTGGCGAAGCGATGCATCACGTTGAGCATGCCGCCGTAGAGCGTCACCAGCGTGATCAGCAGCAGATAGGGAAAGGTGATCCGCGTCAGCTCGATCGCGAGCTTGCGCTGCGCCGCGTCCTCGGTGAAGCCCGGCGCGAGGATGCTCATCGCCTGCGGCATGAACGCCATCGCCACCGCCAGCAGGATCACCTGCGAGGCGAACAGCAGCGTGAAGATGCGGTCGGCGAACAGCCGCGCCGACGCTTCGCCGCGCTCGCCATGGACGTGGGCATAGGCCGGCACGAAGGCGGCGTTGAAGGCGCCTTCGGCGAAGATCGCGCGGAAATGATTGGGCAGCCGCAGCGCCACGAAGAAGGCGTCGGCAACCGGCCCGGCACCGAGGATCGCCGCGAGCATGATGTCGCGCGCGAACCCGGTGACCCGCGATAGCAGGGTATAGCCGCCGACGGTGAAGATGCGCCCAAGCATGCGCTGCTTCTAGCGCATGATTGCGGTCTGAAAAAGTTTCCTATCAGGCCGAAAGCGCGCTGCGCACAGCCGCGATGACGCGGTCCTGCGTCGCCTCGTCGAGATAGGGGTGCATCGGCAGGGCGATGACGTCCTTCGACAGCCGCTCGCTGACCGGCAGGCCGCCGTCGGCAACCGGATAGTGGCTGTAGGCCGTCTGCTGGTGCACCGATTTGGGATAGTAGATCATGGTCGGGACGCCCTGCGCCTTCAGGGCAGCCGCGAAGGTGTCGCGATCGATGCCGTCGGACAGACGGATGGTGTATTGCGCCCACACCGAGGTACAGCCCGGGGCAAGGCGCGGCACCGCGACGAGGTTGCCGAGCGCGCGCGAATAGCGCTCCGCCACCCTGTTGCGCGCCGCGATCTCGTCGTCGAAAATCTTCAGCTTCTCGAGCAGGATCGCCGCCTGCATGGTGTCCAGCCGCGCCGTGAGGCCGAGCCGCACGTTGTCGTACTTGTCCGAGCCCTGGCCGTGCACGCGGATGCTGCGCAGCGTGCGTGCGAGCTCCTCGTCGTCGGTGAAGATCGCGCCGCCGTCGCCGAAGCAGCCGAGCGGCTTAGCCGGGAAGAAGCTGGTCCCGGTCGCGAGCCCGAAGGTGCCGAGCTTGCGGTTCTTGTAGGTTGCGCCGAAGCCCTGCGCGGCGTCATCGAGCACGAACAGGCCCTCGGCCTCGGCGACCGCGGCGATCGCATCGTGATCGGCGCTCTGGCCGAACAGGTCGACCGGGATCACGGCGACCGGCTTCAGCCCGCGCGCGCGCGCCGTCGCGATGCCGCGTTTCAGCGAATTGATGTCGATATTGAAGGTCTCCTCATCGACATCGACGAAAACCGGCGTCGCTCCGGTCAGCGTCACGACCTCGCCGGTCGCACAGAAGGTGAAGGTCGGGCACAATACCGCATCGCCCGGCCCGACATTCTTCGCCATCAGGACCATCAGCAGTGCGTCGGTGCCGCTCGCACAGCTGACCACGTGCTTTGCGCCGCTATAGTCCGCCAGCGCCTTCTCCAGCGCGGTCACTTCGGGACCGTTGATGAACTGGCAATGGTCGAGCACACGCGCGACCGCGTCATCGATCGACTTGCCGAGCCGCCGGCGCTGCGCGGCGATATCGATGAAGGGAATGGGCTCAAGCTGCATATGCTGGTTCATGGAAGCTCTTTGCACGTGTTAATGAATGACAATCAGCCGGCGATGCGGCGCGGTCCCTTGCGCATCGTCGAGGCGGCGGGCCGTGCGGGCGATTCCAGGCAGCGGATCGCGATCTCGAGGCTCGCCACACCCTCGTCGCCGGACACGGCCGGCAGCTTGCCGCCGCGTACGGCATCGAGGAAGGCAATCAGCTCGGCGCGCAGCGGCTCGTCGTGACCGACCGGCAGATGACGCATCGAATAGCTGCCGTCCGGCTTGAAGCCGAAACATTCGGTGACCTGACGCGTGAGCAGATCGCCCATCACATACTTGCCGCGGGTTGCGACCGTCACGTTGCGCGCCTTGAACGGCGTCAGCCAATTGGTGTTGATGTGGGCGAGCACGCCGGAAGCGGTACGGAATTGCAGCAGCGCGATATCCTCGCGCTCGGCGACGGCGCTCGAAAGCTGAGGCTGCACCTCGACGATGTCGGACTCAGTGAACCAGCGGATCAGGTCGATGTCGTGCACGGCAAGATCGATCACAACGCCGACATTGGACATTCGCGGCGGGAACGGGCCGACCCGGGTGATACCGATCGACAGGATGTCCTCGCCCGAGATCGCCTGCTTGATCGCGGCGACCGCAGGATTGAAGCGCTCGACATGGCCGACCATCAGCGTGACGCCGGCCCGCTCGGCGGCCGCGACGATATCGCGGCCCTCTTCGACCGTGGACGCGACCGGCTTCTCGACCAGGATGTGAATGTTGCGCGCGATGCAGGCGAGCGCGATCTCGTGATGCAGATGGGTGGGAGCTGCGATCGTCACCGCATCGATGCCCTCGGCGAACAGCTGATCGAGGCTTTCGAAGGCGCGGCAGCCGACCAGGTCGACGGCGCGCGTGCGATGTTCCGGCAGCGGATCGACGATGCCGATCAACAGCACCCCGGGCAGTCCGGCCAGCACGCGGGCATGGTTGCTGCCCATCACGCCGGCGCCGATCACGCCAACGCGCAATGCGCGGCCGATATCGGCCTTCGCGCCGGCTGCGGACACTTTTGCATTCATATCGTAGACCCCAAGTAACGTTCTGGCGGTTGTCCCGGCTTCTCAGGGAGCCATCCCGGCTCCGAGGGAATCAGCACCAAGGCCCCTCTGCCCGATCCGCGCCTTTGGCGCAAATCACGACCCGCTTCGTTGGCAGCCGCTATAGCACGGCGTCACAAATGTGGCGAATGCCAACGGCGAAATCCGGACACGTTTTGATTCAAAGAGTTACATCGCCCGCGACTCGACCTTGAGCGCGGGCCACGTTCGCCTCAGGTGCGCCGATAGTCATCCTCGATGCGGATGATGTCGTCCTCGCCGAGATAGCTGCCGGTCTGCACCTCGATCAGCTCGAGCTGGATCTTGCCCGGGTTCTCCAGCCGGTGCACGGCGCCGATCGGGATGTAGATCGATTCGTTCTCGTGCACCGTCTTGATCAGCTCGTTGACGGTGACCTGCGCGGTGCCGCGCACCACGATCCAGTGCTCGGAGCGGTGATGGTGCTTCTGCAGGGACAGCCGTCCGCCCGGCTTGACGACGATGCGCTTGACCTGGTGGCGATCGCCATTGTCGACCGACTGATAGGAGCCCCAGGGGCGATGCACCTTGATGTGGTTCTCGGTCACCTCCGGCGCCGCCACTTTCAATTTCGCGACCAGCCGCTTCAGCCCGTTTGCGTCCTTCTGGCGTGACACCAGCACGGCGTCCTGGGTCGCGACCACGACGAGATCGTCGACGCCTTCGAGCGCAACCAGCGCCCGGTCGGTCGAGACGTTGCAATTGCGAGAGTCCTCGAACACCGCCTTGCCGCGCGCCGCGTTGCCGAGGCTGTCCTTGTCGGCGAGCTCCCAGACCTGGCGCCACGAGCCGATGTCTGACCAGCCGCACGCCACCGGCACCACCGCAGCATGCGATGTCTTCTCCATCACTGCGTAATCGATCGAGATCGCCTTCGCCGCGCCGAAGGCCTGCGCATCGAGCTTGACGAAGCCGAGATCGCGTGCCGCCGACGCAACCGACAGCTCCACCGAGGCCACGCTGTCCGAATCGACATTGCGGTACTCGTCGAGCAGCACGCTTGCGCGGAACATGAAGTTGCCGCTGTTCCAGAGATAACCTGCATCGATATAGCCTGCCGCCGTCGCGGCATCCGGCTTCTCGACGAACTTCGCCACCGCGCGCACCTCGCCGGCGACCACCTCACCCGGATTGATGTAGCCGTATTCGGTGGCCGGCCGCTCGGGTTTGACGCCGAACGTCACGATGCGGCCGGCGTCCGCAGCCACCAATCCGCCGCGGCACGCGGCGACGAAGGCCGCGGTGTCCCGCACCAGATGGTCGGCGGCCAGCGCCAGCACGATCGCTTCGCTGTCGCGGCTCTGCGCGAACGCCGCACCGGCCGCAATCGCCGGCCCGGAGTCGCGGCGCATCGGCTCCAGCAGCACGTCGGCCTCGCGGCCGATTTCGGCCAGCTGCTCCAGCACCATGAAGCGATAGGCCTCGTTGGTGATCACGATCGGACGCTCGAACAGGCCGGTCTCGGAAACCCGCAGCAGCGTCTCCTGGAAGGTCGAGCGGGCCCCGAACAGCGACAGGAACTGTTTCGGATGCACCTCGCGTGACGCCGGCCACAATCGCGTGCCTGCACCGCCGCACATGATCAGGGGAATAATTCGTCGATCCATCGATGCCTCAAATCCTGTCGTGCAAGTCCTGTCGTATCCGCCTGCGGACGACACACCAAATCGGCCCGGGCCGTCGCGGCCGGCGGCCCTGTTGCCTCGGAAGCACTATCCAAGCAGTAGCACGCGCTCCCGCGCGTCTGGTCGGATTTTACCGGTAACGTAAACCCCCGGTGAGTGGCCGGCCGTCCCCCGTTCCGGCCTCTTTAGCCACCCCTTCGCGCCTGCCGCAATAGGGACCAGTACGGGTATTGCCAGATCGGCGCGGAAACCATACCAAGGCGACGAATTTGGGCGCGCGAAAGCGTTTTGCGCTGTTTTTGACACATTCTGAAACCTGGCAGCGCGAACGGAAATGCGCCGAATCCTGCTTTCGACCGTCAAGATCCTGATCTCGGCCGCGCTGCTGTATTTCTCGCTGCGCAAGGTCAATCTGTACGACCTTGCCTCCCGTATCCAGGTCGAGAGCCTGGGCTGGCTCGGCCTCGCGATCGCGGTCACGTTCCTGCAGATCTTCCTCGGGGTGTTGCGCTGGCGGGAGATCAGCGTGGAGTGCGGCGCCCCGCTGGAGACCGGCCAGGCCATGCGCTTCAACGTGATCGGCACCTTCTTCAACCAGACGCTGCCGTCTTCGATCGGTGGCGACGCAGTCCGGCTTTGGCTCGTCGCGCGCGCCGGTGCGGGCTGGCGAGCAGCCACCTATTCGATTTTCGTGGACCGCGCGATCGGACTGATCGCCCTCGCCGTCGTCATCGCCGCCACCCTGCCCTGGAGTTATCGGCTGATTTCCGATTCCCACGGCTGGATGGCGTTGCTGCTTCTCGACCTCGCCGCACTCGCGGCCGGATTTGGCTTCCTGCTGATCGGCGTGTTGCCATGGGCCTGGCTGAAGCAATGGTGGGCGACGCATCACATCCACGCCTGCGCCGTCATCGCGAACCGGGTGTTGTTCAGCCGCAAGCACGGATTGAGGGTCGCAATTCTCTCGATCGCCATTCATGTGGTGACCGTCGTGATCGCCTGGTGCGTGGTAAAGTCGATCACGGCCCCCGTCACCTTCGGCCAGATCTTCCAGTTGTTGCCGCCAGTGATGCTGATCACGATGATGCCGATCTCGATCGCGGGCTGGGGCGTGCGCGAGGCCACGATGGCGCTAGCCTTCGGCTACGCCGGATTGATCGCCAATGAGGGCGTCAACATCTCGCTGTTGTTCGGCGCGGTATCGTTCGTGGTTGGCGTGTTTGGCGGCCTGGTGTGGATCCTGAGCCCGGAAAAGGCCGCCAAGGGCACCGAACCGATCGAAGTCCCGGGATCGCAATCGCGAGTCCCGGGATCGCAATAGCCGGACCAGAATGAGCGCTTTCGAAATCCTCCTGTCATTGATCGCTGCGGTTCTGGCTGCGTCGATCTCGGCTGTCCTGATCCAGGCGACGCGGCCGCTGCTGCTGCGTGTGGCGCTGGCGAAGCCGAATGCGCGCTCGTCGCACCGTATTCCAACGCCGCAGGGTGCCGGCATCGCGGTCACGGCGGCGACGCTGCTGGCGGGCGGCATCGTCATCGTCCTGGCCGGATCGCAGGACCTGACAATTCCCTTCATCGTCTTCGCAGCCTGCCTGTTCATCGCAGTGGTGGGCTTTGCCGACGACATCCGCTCGCTGCCCGTCGTCCCGCGGCTGCTGCTGCAGGCCGCCGCCGTTGCGGCCGTGGTGTTTTCCGCGCCTGATGGTCTCAGGCTGGTTCCGGCCGGCCCGGTCTGGCTCGAACGCGGCCTGCTGCTGATCGCCGGCCTCTGGTTCGTGAACCTCGTCAACTTCATGGACGGGCTCGACCTGATGACCGCGGCCGAGGCCGTGCCGATCACCGTGGCGATCGCGCTGCTCGGCAGCTTCGGCTATCTCCCCGCAGCTCCCGCGCTGGTCGCGGCGGCGCTGTGCGGCGCGCTGCTCGGCTTCGCGCCGTTCAACCGACCGGTCGCAAGGATATTCCTGGGCGATGTCGGCAGCCTGCCGATCGGCCTGCTGCTCGGCTGGTGCCTGCTCGAGCTCGCCCTGCATCGACAGTTCGCCGCCGCGCTGCTGCTGCCGCTGTACTATTTGACGGACGCAACGGTCACGCTGTTTCGCCGCATGGCGCGGCGCGAGCCCTTCTGGGCCGCGCATCGCTCGCACTTCTACCAGCGCGCGACCGACAACGGATTCACGGTGTGGCGCGTCGTCGGCGAGGTGTTTGCGCTCAACGCAGTGCTGGCGCTGCTCGCATTCGCCTCGGTCGCGCTCAATTCGCTCACCGCAGACATCGCGCTGCTGCTGGCCGGCGCGCTCGCCGTCGCCTGGCAGCTGCGGCGGTTCTCCCGACCGCTCTGATCGCCTCAGCTGTCCGTTTGACGCAGCGCGCGCCGCAGCCCCTCGTCGAGGCTGATCGGCTGCTGCCATCCGGTGCCCGCGATCTTGGAAAGATCAAGCTCGAGCGAGGCGAACAGGCTGTCATAGGCTTCCCTGCGGCCGCTGATCCCGAGCGCCATCTTCAACAGCGGCGCCGGCAGCCAGAACAGACGCGGCGAGGTGTCCGCCGCCCGGGCCAGGCGCTCGACGAATTCACGCGTCGAGACCTGCTCGCGGTCAGCCACCAGGAACACGTCGAAATCATCTCCCGGGTGCGACAAGCGGTGCAAGATGAACGACGCGAGGTTTTCCGCCGACACGAACGCGCGGCGATTCTTCACATACGCGAGCGGTAGCGGCATGCGATTGATCACGGCGCGCTTGAGCAACGCGAAATTTCCTTTCGCGCCGGCGCCGTAGATCAGCGGCGGCCTGATGACGGTCACCCTCATGCCGCTGCCCGGCACAATTTCCTTCAAGCCAACCTCGGCGGCCGCCTTCGAGTTTCCGTAGAGGCCGCGCGGTGTCAGGACGTCGTCCTCGCGAAACGGAGGACGCCCGTAATTGCTGCGCCCATGCACCAGGATCGTGCTGACGAAAATGAAATCGCGCACGCCGGCAGCGGCCGCGGAACGCGCCAGATGCAGCGTGCCCTCGATATTGACGTTGCGGTAGAGCTCGATCGCCTGTTCGTCGGACTGCTGGTGAACGCGGGCCGCAAGATGAACAACCGCGTCCACGCCATCGAGCGCCGCGCCCCAATTGGTGACCGGGCTGAGCGAGCCGATCGTCACGTCGTTGGCATCTTGCGGCGCCGTTCGCACCGCGCGTCGCACCACCCAGCCGTTGCGCGCCAATACGGGCACCACATGGCGGCCGACAAAGCCGCTGGCGCCTGTGACCAGAACCGTCCGGCGACCATCATTCATACCGTCCGCTCCACATCACGATTGGGTAGCAGCTCCCGGGCCAGCGCAGCGTAGCTCGCCAGCGCCCGCTCGGGACTGAAGGTCCGCGCGGTCGCGACCGCGCGCTCGGCCATCGCGGCGTCCTGCGATCGCGACGCCTGGCGAATGGCATCGGCGAGTTGATCGGGCCTTCCCGGCGTGACGACCCAGCCGAGCCGGTTTTCGCTGACGGTGAGCGCGGCCTCGGCCTCGGGCTCGGAGACGAGAATGACGGGCCGGCCGGCCGCGAGCAGATTGTAGAACCGGCTCGGCACCGACACGCCGGCGACGTCCTTGCGATAGGGAATGAGCCAAACGTCCGCGCTGGAGAGCAGCGCATCGAGCTCGCTGTCCGCGACGCGCTCGACCAGCGTGACGTTGGCAAGCCGCGCGGCGGCCTGCAGCTCCTTGAGCCGCGCGAAGCCGATGCCCCATCCCGAGAGCAGGAAATGGATCTCGCCTTCGTCACGCAGCAGCCGCGCGGCCTGGAAGACGATGTCCGGATCGTGGGTGAAGCCGAGATTGCCGGACAGCCCGACGACGAAGCGGGCGGCGATGGCCTTGCGAAACGGATTGTCGGGGCTCACGGGACGGTTGCCGGGGGCGAGCGTGGCCCAGTTCGGGATGAACCTGATCTTGTCCTGTGTCATTCCGCCATATCGCAGCAGCAGCTTCTCGGCGTCGCGGCCGATCACGATGACAGCGTTCAGGGCCCGGAACATCAGCGCGTTGATCGCCCGCATCGCCCGCGCCACCAGCGAGGACGGCCGCAGCAGCCCGGCCATCACGAGCACGTCGGGAAACAGGTCGTGCAGGATCAGCGCCGACTTGGCCCCCTTCAACCTGGCCGCGGCGGCAACCGCATAGGGCAGCGCGAAGGGAGCGGTCACCGTCAGCGCCACGTCGCCCCGCTTCAGCCGCGACAACAGCGCAAAGAAGATCCGGCCGGTGAACAGCGCCTCGGCCAGCGCGCGCTTGATCAGCGCCGCCTTTCCCGGCAGCCAGTTCCTGATCTCGATGACGGCGGGCCGCCCGGGCGCCGGCGCCCGCGCCGAGCCCGGCATCCCGGAGATCACCATCACCTCCGACTCCTGCGCGATCCGTTCGGCGATCGCGGACATGATCGCGGCGGTCGTGCTGTGGTCCGGCGGATAGTGCTGGCTGACGACCACGACTTTTCGAGAACTACGCATCAATGGCTTTCGAAACGGTCCTGTCTCGGCGTCCGCAGAACGGCGCGGTCAGGCGGCATTCGATCCGAACTCGGGCACGGCGTCCTGAAGGACGGCGCGGATGGTCACACGGTCATCTCTCTCGATCGCATCCTCCAGCGCCGCGAGCCACTTGCGCAGCGTCGACATCGGAGGCTGGTTCGGCTTGGCCGCCATGACGCCGGCGACGCCGATTTCGAGCGTCGGCTCCTGGCTTGCGAACAGGATCTCGTTCAGCCGCTCGCCGGGACGGATGCCGCTGAACACGATCTCGACGTCGACGCCGGGTTGCAGGCCCGACAGACGGATCATCCGCTCGGCGAGATCGACGATCTTCACCGGTTGCCCCATTTCCAGCACATAGACCGAGACGTCGGGCCGCGCCGGCGTCACTGCGTGCGTCGCTGCGGTGATCACGAGATCGCAGGCCTCGCGGATCGTCATGAAGTAGCGAACCATGTCCGGATGGGTCACCGTGATCGGTCCGCCGGCCTCGATCTGCGCCTTGAATTTCGGCACCACCGATCCATTGGACGCCAGCACATTGCCGAACCGCACCGAGATCAGCCGCATGTGCGGCTTGCCCTTTGCCTCGGTCATCAGGTCATGGTCCAGCGCCTGGCAATACATCTCGGCGAAGCGCTTGGTCAGGCCCAGCATCGACACCGGCTCGATCGCCTTGTCGGTCGAGATCATCACCATTGCGCTCGCGCCCGCGGCATGCGCGGCGTCGGCCACGTTCACCGACCCGAAGATGTTGGTCTTGACCCCTTCGCTCCAGTCGCGCTCCAGGATCGGCACATGCTTGAGCGCCGCGGCATGGAACACGATGTCGGGCTTGAACTCGCTCATCAGCCGCGTGATGCGCTCGCGATCCCGGATATCGGCGATCCGGCCCTCGATCTCGGGCCCGGAGTCGCGCGCGGACAGCGCCTCGGTGACCGCATAGAGCGCCGGCTCCGAGTTCTCCACGACCAGGAGGCGCGCGGCGCCGAAGGTCGCGACCCGTTCGCAGATTTCGGCGCCGATCGAGCCGCCGCCGCCGGTGACGATGACGGACTTGCCCCTCACCAGCGTCTCGAGCCGCGCGTAGTCGATCTTCTGGCTTGGGCGCAGCAGCAGGTCCTCGACGGCGACATTGGTCAGTCGCGGCGCGTCGCCGCCCTCCAGCGACGGCAGGCGACTGACCATCACGCCGAGCCGCCGGGCGCGCATCAGCACGCTCTCCGGATGCGCTTCGGGTTCGAAGGCCGACGGTGTCATGACCACGCGCTTGATCGGCCGCTGGCGGGTCTCGAAATCCCGAATCACGGCCTCGATGTCGTCGACGCCGCCGACCACGGGAATGTTGCGGATCATCTGGCCGCGGTCCGCGTCCGACGGCGAGAGCACGCCGACCGGCCAGAGCCGCTTGATGGCGCCATTCTCGATGCCACGCAGCACGACTTCGGCATCGGCCGTACGTCCGACCAGCAGCGCCGGCGCGGCATTGTCGGATCGGGCATGCAGTCGCGTGCGTGAATAACGGAAATAGCGGTAGCCGAGGCGCAACGCGCTCAGCGCGAATACCTCGAGGAAGAAGAACAGGATGATCGTGACCCGGCCGAGGAACACCGGGCTTTGCGAATTCGTTCCGGTGAAGAAGTAGACGTAGTCCAGCACGACCAGTGCCAGCGTCAGCACCGCTGCGACCCGCAGGATATTCACCGCGTCCGGCAGCGAGGTGAAGCGCCATTTCGCCGTGGTCAGATTGGAGAAATAGCTGACGAAAACGCTGAACAGCACGAACCAGGGCAGGATGAGCAGCAGATGCGGGAGTCGATCGGTTAGAAGGCTGCCCTCGAAACGCAGATAGAAGCTCGCCAGCAACGCGAACGTCGTCGCGAGCGCGTCATGCACCAAAATCAGGAAATTGCGCAGGGTGAGTTGTGAAAGGCGCGTCATCTAACGGACGGGTTGCCGGCAACTGGGAGTTCGCGATGGGACATTGGCAGGCTGATAGCGTATCTGCAGAGCCCTTGCCAGCGATCATGGACGAGCAGGAGGTTCGGGTTCCATATCGGCCCGCAATTGCCCCTTCAACGCCATGCCGCCCGCAACGCCGACGCCCAGCACATACATCCAGCCCTCGTGAAAGTCGAAGATGTGTGAATTAAACAACGAACTAGAAATATTCTGTACCACGACGAGAAGCCCGATCCAGTTGACGAGACCGTCGCCGCGGAACAGCAAAAGGTGCAGGAGCCACATTGCGTACAGTATCGCTACACCCACAATGCCCCACTGCACGGCGACGTTCAACGTTTGATTGTGGGGGTTTCCGATCACTTCGCCGGAAGCCTGGGTCGCACCGCCCTTCGCGACGCGCTCGAACAGGCCCCGCGTCGCGCCGGTGCCATGGCCGATGACCGGCGCCTCGGCAAAGAAGCCAAGCGACTTGCGCCAGAATTCGAGCCGCAAGCCGAGCGAGGTCGGCTCGTTGCGCTGCATGTAGAGCTTGTAGTCGCGCTCGAACGACTCCGCCGTCGAGCGCAATTGCGGCGAGCCATACCACGCCACGACGGCTAACGCGGCGGCCGCGCAAAGGATCAGGACGATGCTGCGCCAGCGCAGATGGAGCAGCGCAAACACCGCGAACATAATCGGAACCGTCACCAATGCAGTCCGCGACACCACCACCATCGCCATGTTGGCGAACAGGCTGAGCGCAATCGCAATCAGCAACATGGCCGGCAGGATGCGTTTGGCCCGCAGCAGCGTCACGACCGGATAGGCCAGTGCGACCGCGCACAAGGTGAATTCCTGGCTCTGGTCAATGTAGTTCTTGACGAAGACTCCCTGCTCGCCCGGAGCGGGCGCCCGCAGCGCGAGGTGCGGATAGGCAAGCACCAGCCAGGACATCAGCATCAACAGCGTGCAGGAGACCAGGAAGGCGACGAACACCCAGGTCCCGCGGGCCGAGCGCTGAAAATGATAGAGCAGGACCGGCAGCACGAGAAGCTTTGCGGTCGGCCCGACCGCGTAGAATCGCAAGCCCCAGGCCGCGTCCGACCAGAGCGTGCCGACAAGCGCGAGGCAAAACAACGCGACCGGCGCCAGGCAGATCGGCCGCTTCAGCAACGCCCAGAACGCCTTCAGATCGACCGTCGGCGCAATCGCGATCAGCAGCACCACGCCGAAGATGCCGACCAGCGAGGTCGACCACGGCAGCGACAGCGCAATCAGGACCGCGACCACATCGGTCGCGGTCTGCCAGCGCGCCGGATCGCGCCAGGCCGGACACGCCGCGGCGCCTGCCGGGGATGCCATGCTGGCGCTCACGCCTTGCCCTCACGGGCCCGCGCAACGAGCGACGTCGTGCTGTGGCCGGGCAGGATCTCGACCAGCACCACCTCGCCGCCGGCGGCTTCGACGATCTCGTGGCCGACCACCTGCTCGCGGGTATAGTCGCCGCCCTTGACCAGCACGCTCGGCCGCACCTGCGTGATCAGATTGATCGGCGTGTCCTCCTCGAAGATCGCGACGAGGTCGACGGCTTCCAGCGCCGCCAGCACCTCGGCGCGGGCGCGCTCGTTCTGCACCGGACGTCCCTCGCCCTTCAGCCGCTTCACCGAGGCGTCGCTGTTCAGCCCGACGACGAGGCGATCACAGGCGCCGCGCGCGGCGGTCAGCACCTTGACGTGGCCGGGATGCAGGATGTCGAAGCAGCCATTGGTGAAGCCGATGCGCAGATCCTGCCTGCGCCACTCCTCGAGGCATGCATCGATGTCGCCGCCGGCCGGGACGATCTTCTCCTCGGCCGCCAGCGAAGCGTGCGGCAGGATCCTTCGGCGCAATTCGGCGGACTTGACGATCGCGGTACCGGTCTTGCCGACTGCTACCGCCGCCGCCGCGCTCGCGATCCGCAGCGCACCTTCCCAGTCGGCGCCGCCCGCCAGCGCCAGCGCCAGCGCCGCGGCAACGGTATCGCCGGCGCCGGAGACGTCGCGCACCTTGACCGGCAGCGCCGGCACATGGATCGACTCGCCGCCCCGCGTCACCAGCGTCATGCCGCGCTCGCCCTGCGTCACCAGCATCGCCTCGCAATCCGCGAGGTACATCGCATCGGGCGCGGCCTGCGCAATGCTGTCCTGGCTGTCGGCGCGGCTGCGGGTCGCCTCGGCGAATTCCTTTCGGTTCGGCGTCAGCACGGTCGCGCCGCGATAGATCGCGAGATTGGCGCTCTTGGGGTCGACGATGACGCGCTTTTTCGCCTGGCGCGCCGCGTCGATCACGTTGCGGATCACGCGCGCGGTGAGCACGCCCTTGGCGTAGTCCGACAGCAGCACGATGTCGGCCCGCGCAAGACGCGGCAGGATCGCATCGATCAGCTGCTGCTCGATGGCCGGTGCGGCCGGCGCGGCGAGCTCCCAGTCGGAGCGCAGCATGTGGGTCGAGAATTGCTCGGAGACGAAGCGCACCTTGCGCGTGGTCGGACGCGCGGCGTCGCGCAGCAGCACGGTCTCGATAGCGGGCTCCTTCGCCAGCGCTTCGGCCAGCACCGCGCCGGCAGCGTCCTCGCCGATCAGGCCGACGAAGATGCAGCGCCCGCCAAGCGCGGCGATGTTGCGCGCGACGTTGCCGGCGCCGCCGATATTGGTCTCGTTGCGCCTGACCGCGATCACCGGCGCCGGCGCCTCCGGCGAGATTCGCGACACCTCGCCATAGACGAACTCGTCGAGCATGAGGTCGCCGACGCAAAGCACCGTCTGGCCGGACATGGCACGCGAGATCGCTTCAAAATCGAACATCAGTCACCGTCATCCGCTCTAGCGATAGCGATCCGCGCGATCGAGAAAGCCCTTCACATAGGCCCCGACTGCGTCTTCCAGGCGAGTGAAACCGCCATTGTATCCGGCGCGTCCGAGACGATCGACGACGCTCTGGGTGAAGTACTGGTAACTGCCGCGAATCTGCTCGGGCATGTCGACATACTGGATGTTCGGCTCCAGCCCGAGCGCGCCATAGGCCGAGACGATCAGGTCCTTGAAGCTGCGCGCCTTGCCGGTACCGACATTGAACAGCCCGGAGACCCGCGGTGTCGCGATCAGCCACATCATCACCCGCACGACGTCGTCGACATAGATGAAGTCGCGGCGCTGATCCCCGTCGGCGATGCCCTCGCGATGCGACTTGAAGAGCTGCACGACGCGGCCCGCTTTGATGTCGTCGAAGCGCCGCGCGAGCACGCTCATCATCGGGCCCTTGTGATATTCATTGGGGCCGAACACGTTGAAGAATTTAAGCCCGGCCCATTGCGGCGGCAGAGGCGCGCCCTTCGCCGCGCGCTCGGCGACCGCAAGATCGAACAAGTTCTTGCTCCAGCCGTACAGGTTCATCGGCCGCAGCCGCTTCAGCGCCTCGACCGATGCGTCGTCGTCGAACCCCTGTTCGCCGTCGCCGTAGGTCGCGGCCGAGGAGGCATAGATGAACGGCGTGGCATTTACCGTGCACCAGTCGAGCAGCCGCATCGAGAGACGGAAATTGGTCTCGATCACCAGGTCGCCGTCGGTTGCCGTGGTCTCGGAAATGGCGCCGAGATGGATCACGGCGGTAAGCCGCCGCCCCTTCAGCCAGTCGCCAAGCTCGGCCGGCGGAACGACATCGGCAAGCTGGCGCTTGGCCAGGTTCCGCCACTTGCCGTCCTGCCCAAGCAGATCGCAGACCGCGACGTCGCTGCGCCCGGCGTCGTTCAACGCGGTCACGACGTTCGATCCGATAAAACCGGCGCCCCCGGTTACCAGAAACATGATGAAATCCCGCCAGATTCCTTTGCAGCCGTCAGCTTTGCCCCACTCCCGCGCCGCAGGCAACGACGGCTTTACCTCTCATCGCGAACCGGTTACCGACTTGGCCGCGCCCGATCGGCCTTGGCCTAGTTAGAAATGAATATTGATTCAATATCTGACATCGAAACACAGGATGCCGAGGATACCAGACCTATCCTCGTGGTGCCCTATGTTTGGATCGGCGATTTCGTGCGCGGCCACACCGTGGTCAGGGTGCTCCGCAAGCGTTGGCCGAACCGGCCGATCGACCTTCTGACATCCAGGCTTTGCGCCCCTTTGGTCGATTATATGCCCGATGTTCGCGCCGGGATCGTGTCCGACCTGCCGCGCAGCCGGCTGGCGCTGGCCCAGCAGCAGGCCCTCGCGGCCGAGCTTCGCCGACGGAACTACGCCACCGCGCTGGTGCTGCCGCGGACCTGGAAGGCCGCTCTCGCACCGGCGCTGGCGGGCATCCCGGAACGGGTCGGCTTCTTTGGCGAGGTGCGGTTCGGCCTCATCAACGCGATGCGATGGGGAGAAAAGCGGCAGCCCCGCTTCATCGACAAGAACGCGATCCTGGCGCTGCCAGACGGCGCCACCCGCCCGCCGGAATGGCCGGTGCCGCAGCTTCGGGTTCCCGCGGACGAAATCGAACGCTGGCGGCAAGCCAACGGCCTCGGCCGCGGTCCCGCCATCGCGCTCGGCCC
This sequence comes from Bradyrhizobium pachyrhizi, assembly GCF_029714545.1. Classification (NCBI taxonomy): domain Bacteria; kingdom Pseudomonadati; phylum Pseudomonadota; class Alphaproteobacteria; order Hyphomicrobiales; family Nitrobacteraceae; genus Bradyrhizobium; species Bradyrhizobium pachyrhizi. The sequence goes on from NZ_CP121667.1 coordinate 6,144,829, forward strand.
CGGCTCGGTCGGCGCCTCGAAACGCTGGACCTATTATCCGGAGGCCGCGCGCCTGTTCGCCGAACGCGGCTTCGACGTCTGGGTGGTCGGCGGCCCCGGCGAGAAGGCGCTGGCGCGGGAGATCACGGCAGCCGGCGGCGCGCGGGTCCGTGACCTCACCGGCACCGATCTGCGCAACGGCATCGTTGCGATGGCCGCGGCCAGCGTCGCCGTGACCAACGACTCCGGCTTGATGCACATCGCCGCCGCAATCGGCACGCCGACCATGGGCATCTTCGGCCCGACCGATCCTTATCTCTGGGCGCCCCTCAACGGCCTCGCCGCGACCGTGCTGCAGACCAGGAGCAAGTTGTCGTGCCAGCCGTGCCAGCGCACGGTCTGCACCATGAACGATCATCGCTGCATGCGCGACATCGCCCCCGAAGAGGTCGTGGAGATTGCGCAGCGCGTGCTGGCTCAGGTCAGCGCGCGGTAGACCTTGGCGATCGCGTTCGCCTCGGCATCGAGGCTGAACTTATCCACAACTCGTTGGCGCGCCCGCGCGCCCATCGCCGCGGCCGCTGCCGGATCGCGCATCAAGGGCTCCAGCGCGGCCACCAGCGCGTCGGCGTCGCCAGGCGGCGTCAGCACGCCGGTGACGCCGTCCTCGACGACGAACTCGGCCGCGCCCGCGCGCGCCGCCACCAGCGCCGCGCCCGCCGACATCGCCTCGATCAGGGTCAGGCCGAAACCTTCATTGCGCGAGGTGAAGGCGTAGATCGTCAGCCGCTGGTACCAGCGCACGACGTCCTCGATCGGCAGTTCGCCCGTGATGATGATGCGCGATTGCAGGCCGGCGGCCTCGATCTTTCGCTTCAACTCGTTGGCAAAGGCGAGCTGCTCCGGCACCACGGCGCCGACGATGACGGCGGTGAAATCGGGATAGCGGGGCAGCAGCCTGCACATCGCCTCGACGAAGACGTCGCTGCCCTTCTGCGCGCGCACCCGCCCGAAGCAGCCGATCGCATAATGTCCCGGCAATCCGCTGTCAGCGAAGGCCGCAGTGCGATCGGCCGGCGGCGCATAACGATTGGTGTCGACGCCGTGCATCACCACGGTCGCGTCGTGCTTCAGATAGGAAGCCGACAGCGGACTGGTGGCGATGATCGCATCCATGTTGCGGATAAGCCAGCGCGTCAGCCAGGTGTGACGGCGCTGCGCGGCCGAGGTGAAGATCAGTTTCAGCGGCCAACCGAGCGCGCGCAGCACGAGCCCGACGATCATCTCGTCGTTGCGCCGCGCGTGCCAGATCAGCGGCGATGCGCGCCGCCACAGCCGCAGGAGATCGGCAAATCCCATCGCGTCGATGCCGTCGGGCCGATGCGAGCCGAGCCAGCCTGCGCGGAACATCTTTGCAAGTTTCGGCGCGACCATGCGGTTCGTCGCGGTGACACCCGAATAGCGTCGGTGCAGATTGGGCACGATGAGCTCGAGCTCGCCGGCAGGTGTGTTCTCGATCGGCACTCAAGTCTCCGTTTCGTGCCAGTTCCTATACGCAACATTAAGCATAGTGGCCAGTTCGGCCGCGGCGAAACCCCCTCTTCACCGCACTCCCGCTAGCATCACCGGTTAAAGAACATCGGGAGAGCTCTATCCATGACCGTGCTCGTGACCGGCGGCGCCGGCTATATCGGAAGTCACATGGTTCATGCGCTGGTCGATGCCGGCGAGAGCGTCGTCGTGATCGACAACCTTTCCACCGGCTTCTCCGCGTTCCTGCCCGAAGGCGTGCCGCTGTTCATCGGCGATGCCGGCGACGAGAACCTCGTCGAAGGCGTGATCGCCCAGCACGGCATCGACAGCATCATCCATTTCGCGGGCTCCGTCGTGGTGCCGGACTCGATGCGCGATCCGCTCGGCTACTACCGCAACAACACCATGACGACGCGCAGCCTGCTCAACGCGGCGGTGAAGGGCGGCGTCAGCCGCTTCATCTTCTCCTCGACCGCGGCCGTCTACGGCAATCCGGACCAGGTGCCGGTGCCGGAGATCGCACCGACCCGTCCGCTGTCGCCCTACGGCTCGTCGAAGCTGATGACCGAGATCATGCTGCACGACGTCGCGTCCGCTCATGGCATGAGCTACGTTGTGCTGCGCTACTTCAACGTCGCCGGCGCCGACCCGAAGGGCCGCGTCGGCCTTGCCACCATCGGCGCCACCCATCTGCTCAAGATCGCGGTCGAGGCCGCGACCGGCCAGCGCGCCAAGATCGACGTGTTCGGCACCGACTATCCGACCCAGGACGGCAGCTGTATCCGAGACTTCATCCATGTCAGCGACCTCGTCGAGGCGCATCGCTCGGCGCTGTCCTATCTGCGCGCCGGCGGGCAATCGGTGACGATGAATTGCGGTTATGGCCGCGGCTATTCCGTGCTCGAAACCATCGAGGCGGTGCGCCGGGTCTCGATGCGCAATTTCGCGGTCGCCTACGCCGCGCGCCGGCCCGGCGACATCATGACCATGGTGGCCGACACGACCCGGATCCGCTCGCTGCTCGACTGGACGCCGCGCTACGATGATCTCGAGACCATCGCGAGCCACGCACTGGCCTGGGAGGAGAAGCTGTTCCGGGAGCGCGCCGGCTCCGCGCGACAGGCGGAATCGGCCTAAAAAACAAACCGTTATCAAGCAGTTATTGTGCTTGAAAAAGCCCCGCCAAGCGGGCAAGGAGGTCCCGCAACCCTGACGGCCGGCGCTGCCCGCCGTCAATGGAACGCGGATGGCCCAGTTTCCAAAGAAAATTACCGACGATCCCTATGGCGCGGCGATCCTGATTCGCCGCCTGGTCATGGAACAAGGGGTTACCTATTGGCGGCGCTATCTGACCGCGTTCGCCCTGATGGCCGTGGCGGCCGGCTCGACGGCCGGCGCCACCTACGTGCTCGGCCAGGTGATCAACCAGGCCTATGTCGACAAGAACATCCCCGGCATCGCCATGTTCGCCGGGATCACGGTAGTGCTGCTGTTCATCAAAGGCGTGGCGACCTACGGCCACATGGTGATCCTGAACAAGATCTCCAACGCCATCCTCGCCAGCAACCAGCGGCAACTGTTCGCCAAGCTAATGAGCGAGAGCATCGGCTTCTTCTCGCAGCGGCACTCGTCGGAATTCCTGGCGCGGCTGACCGCCGGCGCCAAGTCGATCACCGACGTACTCAACATGCTGGTCAATGCGATCGGCCGCGACTTCCTGATGCTGATCAGCATGGTCGCCGTCATGGTCTGGCAGGACCCGCTGATGTCGTTCATCGGGCTTGTGGCGGTACCGCCGGCGATGCTGATGCTGCGCAGGTTGGTGAAGCGGATCAAGGGGCTCGCCTACAACCAGTTCACCGGCACCGCCGACATCATGGAGACGATGCAGGAATCGCTGCAGGGCATCCGCACCGTGAAGGCGTTCACGCTGGAAGGCACCATGCAGCAGCGGATCGACGAGCACATCGCAACCGTCGAGAGCAATGCCAACAAGATGGCGCGCGTCGCCAACCGCTCCAATCCGCTGATGGAAATGCTCGGCGGCTTCGCGGTCGCCGGCTGCCTGATGTATGGCGGCTACAGCGTGGTTGCGCTCGGTTCCACGCCGGGCCAGTTCTTCACGTTCCTGACCGCCTTCCTGATGGCGACCGAACCGGCCAAGCGGCTGGCGCGGCTCAACATCGACCTCAACAGCCAGCTGGTCGGCGCGCGGATGCTGCTCGAGGTCGTCGATAGCCCGGCGAGCGAGCAGACCGACGACGACAAGCCGGCCCTGAAACTCTCTGACGCGCGGATCGAACTGCGCGACGTCAGTTTCGCCTATCGGCCGGGCGAGCCGGTGCTGAACCGCATGAGCTTCGTGGCCGAGCCCGGCAAGGTGACCGCGCTGGTCGGCCCCTCCGGCGGCGGCAAATCGACCGTGCTGGCCTTGCTGCTTCGCTTCTACGAGACGCGCGAGGGCGACATCCTGATCGACGGACAGCCGATCTCGTCAGTGTCACGCAAATCGCTACGACGGCAGACCGCCTATGTCGGACAGGACGTCTATCTGTTCCGCGATACCATCCGCGCCAACATCGCCTTCGGCAAGCAGGGCGCCACCGAGCAAGAGATCGTCGACGCCGCCAAGGCCGCCTGCGCACACGACTTCATCATGAGCTTCCCGCTCGGCTACGACACGCCGGTCGGCGAGCACGGCACCCAGCTGTCCGGCGGGCAGCGCCAGCGCATCGCGGTCGCCCGCGCGCTGATCAAGAACGCGCCGATCATCCTGCTCGACGAGGCCACCGCCGCGCTCGACTCCGAGTCCGAGAAGCAGGTGCAGGAGGCGATCGAGCATCTCTGCCAGGGCCGCACCACGATCGTGATCGCGCACCGTCTGCACACCATCATGCATGCCGATGCGATCCTGGTGGTCGAGGGCGGCGAGATCGTCGAGCGCGGACGGCACGAGGAACTGCTGCGCCGCGGCGGCCGCTACGCCTCGTTCTTCCGCCTGCAGCACCACCACGACCCGTCGCCGCTGGCGCTGGCGCCGATCAGCGCCACCGGCTAGGGCCTGTCATCCCCTCGGGGCAATGCCTGCGCGCAGCACGTGCAGGACATTGCCGCCCATGACCTTGCGGATGTCGTCCTCCGAGAACCCGCGCGACATCAGCGCCTGGGTCACGGCGACGATCTCGCTGGCATCGAAGCCCGTCGTGGTCGAGCCGTCGAAATCGGAGCCGAGGCCGACATGGTCGATCCCGACCAGGTCGCGCACATGGGCGATCGCCCGCGCGACGTCCTTCGGATCGAGCGAGCAGACCGCGCCTTGCCAGAAACCGATGCCGACCACGCCGCCGGTCCGCGCGACACCCCGGACTTCGTCGTCGGTGAGGTTGCGGTTGACCTTGCACGTCGCCTGAACGCCGCCGTGGCTCGACACCACCGGGCGCGTCGCCATCGCCAGCACCTCGGCGACCGCCGCGTGGCTCGCATGCGCGAGGTCGACGATCATGCCCATCGCCTCCATCCGCTGCACCACCTGCCGGCCGAGCGGCGTCAGCCCGCCCTTTGCGACGCCGTGCATCGAGCCTGCGACATCATTGTCGAAGAAATGCGCGAGACCGGCCATTCTGAATCCGGCGGCGTAGAGCACGTCGAGATTGGCGATATTGCCCTCGATGTCCTGCAAACCCTCGATCGACAGCATGCCGCCAACCACCGTCGCACCGCTCTTGCGGTCGGCGAGCAGGCGGTCGAGGTCGGCCGGCGTTGCGATCAGGCGCAGCCGCCCGGCGGAGTGTTCGGCGAAGCTTCGCAGTTTCTCGGCATGCCACAGCGAGCGCTGCAGCAACGAGAACCACGTCCGCGGCGGCTGCAGATCGATGATGGCGAGGTTCGTGATGGTATCGGTGTCGGCACCGTTGGCATCATAGTTCTGGCCCTTGGGCGACTTGGTGACCGACGAGAACACCTGTAGCGCGTAGTGCCCCTCGATCAGGCGCGGCAGATCGATATGGCCGCGATCGGATCGCGCGATCAGGTCGCGCTTCCACAACAGGCTGTCCGCATGCATGTCCGCCACGTCGAGCGTCGCCTGCAAGTCCCTTGCGGCGGGCGTGATATCCAGCGCCACGTGCTGGACCCTGTTCTGCGCCCGGTCGATCCGCTCCGGGACGACCGTGAAAAACCAAACGGCGGCGGAGATCAGGGCCATAACGATCAGCCCCAGGCCGATCGAAAGCCATTTCCTCATGGGCAGCACCGCCTTTGTCGACCAAAGGCGGTCGCGCTCGGCGGAAAGCTGGCCTCACCTCTGCGCCGGATGCAGCCGCGGCCACTAGCCCTGAGCGGCGTAAGCGCGTAAATACCGCCCGCGCTCCCTCCTTCAACCCTCCGGGACCCGTTCATGAACGCCGCATCCACCGTCATTCCGCTTCCCCCGCAGCCCTCGCTTCCCGTCGTCGGCGAATCCGGCAGCTATCCGGTCCGCCGCATCTGGTGCGTTGGCCGCAACTACCTCGAGCATATCAGGGAGATGGGCAATGACGAGCGCGCGCCGCCGTTCTTCTTCGGCAAGCATGCCGACATGCTGGTGCCCGACGGCGCGACCATCCCTTATCCGCCGCTGACCAAGGACCTGCATCACGAGGTCGAGCTGGTGGTGGCGATGAAGAGCGGCGGGCTGAACATTCCCGCCGACAAGGCGCTCGAGCATGTCTACGGCTATGCCGTCGGCATCGACCTGACCCGCCGCGACCTGCAGATCGCCTCGCGCAAGAAGGAACGGCCCTGGGAGATCGGCAAGTCGTTCGACTATTCCGCGCCCTGCTCGGCGATCCAGCCGGCCGCGAAGATCGGCCACCCGACCGCGGGCAAGATCTGGCTCACCGTCAACGGCAAGGAAGCCCAGAAGGGCGACCTCACCGAGCTGATCTGGAACGTGCCTGAAATCATCTGGCAGCTCTCGCAGCAGGTGAAGCTCGCCGCCGGCGACATCATCATGACCGGCACGCCCGCCGGCGTCTCGCAGCTGCAGGTGGGCGACAAGCTCGAATGCGGTGTCGACGGCGTCGGCAAGCTCGCGGTGACGATCGGCAAGCCGGAATAACCGCCTCGGGACACGAGGCAAGGCCCAAAGCCCCGGATCCGGTCCGGGGCTTTTTGCTGTGCGCGGTCAGCGCATCGTGCCGGGCATGCAGGGCGGCTCGGTGAAGGGAGCGGTCGCGAACGATCCAACCTTCGGCGCGCGCACGCAATCGGTGGTCTTGCTGCTGACCGCCGTTGTCGTCATCGAAGCATTGGCGCGCCGCACCGCAGCGTTGTTGCCGGCGGCGGACACCTGGCCCGAATAGGCGGCTGCCGCAATCAGCGCAAGCGCTGCGAGGGTCAATTTGGTCATGGGATTTCTCCGTACGGTGGGTGAAGCCGACCTAGCTCGGCTCCTGTGATCAAGGACCGCGAGTGCCCGGAAATTATTTCATCACGCGCGATCACCGCGCCGCGAGCGCCCGATCACATCGGATGGAGCGAGGAATACCGGAACGACCGAGGCACTCCATGTCGTCAAGGCCGCGCGCAAACGCGGCGATGACGGCATGGAGACTTTCATGATCGATCTTCGACGACCCGGCGTACGACTGGGCTTGGCTGCGATTATGTCCGCGGCAATGGCGACCGCTTGCTTTGCACAGGCGGCGGCGGTCCAGCAGCCCCGCGCCTACGCGTCAAACGAAACCGCGAGCAGGCCGTGGTCGGCGCCGGTCGGCCATCGCCAGCCGCGCGCCGCCGATATTCCGGCGACGACATCGACATCGCAGCAGGTCATCGATCAGGAGGACGCGATCGTCGACCGCAAGATCAAGGGGATTTGCCGCGGCTGCTAGAGCATGATCCGGAAAGCGCGAAGCGGCTTTCCGGGAAGACCATGCTCAAAGACGAAGAGCCACACCTCGGTCTCTCCGGCGGCGGAGCTTACTGCCTTTCGGCGGCCTGCGGCGTGTCCGGGCCGAAATGCGTCTTCTCGTATTCGAGCCACAGCTCGAGCAGCGCCATGAACGCCACCACCGCGCCTGCGGCGATGGCAAAATGCATCGCGCGGGTATGCGCGAAGCCGAGCAGCCAGGGCGAGACGATCAGCCAGCACCCGACGACCAGGTTGATCCATTCTTCCCAGATCGAGAACGCGACGATCGCCGCCAGCGACATGATCGCGATCGCCGCGCCGCTGATCCTGAGATCGATCGCCGCGGTCGGATTGGCCTGCACGAACAGCCACGGCGCAGCAAGCAGGAAGATCGCGGCGACGAGATTATAGAGATCGAGCGCTGATTCTTTTCGCCATTTCATCATCTGCTGCTCCATTGCTGTCTCAAGCCCGACGTTCATGCGCGCCGGCCGCATTGATGTCCCTGCCGGTGTAGTCGGTCATCAGCGCAGTCGCGACCAGCGTGATGACGGCGCAGATGGCGATGTAGACCGCGATCGCGATCCACGAATGATAGGTGCCGAACAGCCACGCCGCGATCAACGGCGCCGGACCGCCGGCGATGACGGATGCGAGCTGATAGCCGAGCGAGGCGCCGCTGTAGCGCAAGCGCCCGGTAAAGCTTTCGGCGATCAGCGCGGCCTGCGGCCCGTACTGCATATCGTGCGGAATGAGCGAGAGAATGATCGCGAGGAAGATGATCGACTCCGATCCGGTATTGAGCATCGCGAAGTAGATGAAACCGAAGATGCCGGTCACCAACGCGCCGATCATGTACATGTTCTTGCGGCCGATCTGGTCCGACAGATGCCCGAACACCGGGATCGAGACAAACGACAGCACCGAGGCCGCGAGCACCGCAGTGAGCAGGAAATCGCGCGAAACGTGCAGCGTGCCGGTGCCGTAGGAGAACACGAAGGCGGTGAAGATGTAGAACGGCGCCTGCTCGGACATCCGCGCGAAGGCGGACAGCAGGATCTCCTTCGGATGGTCCCGGATCACCGTCAGCATCGGCGTGCGGTCGAGCTGACGCTCGGCCAGCAGCTTGCTGAACACAGGCGTTTCCAGAATGCCGAGCCGGATGTAGAGGCCGACGCCGACCAGGACGATGCTGAGCGCGAACGGAACGCGCCAGCCCCACGAAAGGAACTGGTCGCCCGACATCTGGCTGAAGGCCAGCACAGCGAGATTGGCGAGGAACAGCCCGCAGGGCACGCCGAATTGCGGCCATGACGCGATCAGGCCGCGGGAGCGATCGTTGCGCGCCCATTCCATCGACATCAGCACCGAGCCACCCCATTCGCCGCCGACGCCGACGCCCTGGATGAAGCGCAGCACGGTCAGGATCACCGCGCCCCAGATGCCGATGCTGGAATAGGTCGGCACCAATGCGACCGCAGCGGTGGCAAGGCCCATCAACAGCAGCGTCGCGATCAGCGTCGACTTGCGGCCGATGCGGTCGCCATAGTGCCCGAAGATCGCAGCCCCGATCGGCCGCGCGACGAAGCCGACCGCATAGATGGCGAAGGCTTCCAGCGTGCCGACCCAGGGATCGGAATGCGGAAAGAACAGTTTTGCGAAAACCAGGCCGGTGACGGTGCTGTAGAGAAAGAAGTCATACCACTCGATCGCGGTCCCGACCGTGGAGGCGATCACCGCACGGCGCATCTGCAGCTGATGCTCGGATGGTGTGAGCTGGTTGGCGTCGAGGCCGGGGGGTGGACGAAGCGTTGAACCAAATGTTGCCATGGGGGTGTCTCCCTCGCAGGCCCCCGGACGGATATTGACTGTGGTTCGTTTGAGTACGAACGATAACGCGCCCCGGAAAGTTCCACCGGAACGGACCGTCGAGGCTTGAACTTTAGTCGGCCTTCAGTCGGCCATGGCGAGCGACAGATCGCAACGCGTCGAGGGCGTCGTCCGCCACCGCTCGCCCACCGGGGGACCATGCTTCGCAGATGGCTGCCGGATGCGCCCGGCAGTCGCCGGGCGGCTCCGTCAATCTGCCGCGCTTCGTCTTATGACAACCCGAGCGCCCGTCCGTCGCTGCGCGGATCATGCGCCCCGGTGATGCTTCCGTCAGCGTCGATCCGGATCGCACCCGGATGTCCCGCGAGCGGGCTCTGGGCTGGTATCGGACTTATCTCGTGGCCGCGCTCGGCGAGCGCCTTGAAGACCGCTTCACCGGCATCCTTCTCCAGCTTCAGGCTGTCGCGCGCATCGGAGAACGTTTTGCCGAGCAGGAAGCGCGGCCGCGCCAGCGCGGTGAGCGGATCCATGTTGTAGTCGATCAGCCTGGTCAGCACCGCCGCGAGCGTCTGCGGCTGGCCGTCGGCTCCCTGCGTGCCGTACAGCAGATGCGGCCGTCCGCCCTTGAGATAGATCCCCGGATTGAGCGTGTGGAACGGCCGCTTGCCCGGCTTGAGGCAATTGGGGCTGGCCGGGTCGAGGTTGAACGACGCACCGCGGTTGTGCCAGATGATGCCGGTGTCGCCGGCCACCGTGCCGCTTCCCCAATCGTAGTAGACGGTTTGCAGCATGCTGACGCAATTGCCGTCCCGGTCGGTCGCGGCGAGATAAACCGTGTCGCCCTTCTGGAACACGTGCGGCCATGGCATCGCCTTCGCCACGTTAATCGCCTTCGCGCGCGCGTCGAGGTAGCTCGCCGAGAGCAGTTGATTGACCGGGACGTCGACGAATTCCGGATCGCCGATGTAGCGGCTGCGGTCGATGAAGGCCTGCTTCACCGCTTCGACCAGGAGGTGATAGTAGTCCACGCTTCCTTCCGGATATTTCGCGAGCTCGAAGCGGTCGAGGATGCCCATGATCTCGAGCGTCGTGAGACCTTGCGTCGGCGGCCGCAGCCCGAGCAGCTCGCCGCCGCGATAGCTGACGCGCAACGGCGTCTCGTCGCGAGCGCGGCAGCGCGCCAGATCGTCGGCGGTCAGCGGCGAGCCGATCTGCTTCAGTCCGGCCGCAATGCGCGCGGCGAGCTTTCCTTCATAGAAATCGCGCCCGCCATTCGCCGCCAGCATCTCCAGCGATTTCGCGAGCTCGGCCTGGACCAGCGGCTCGCCGATTTCAGGCATCCGGCCAGCGGGCATGAAGATGCGCTGGATGTCGGGCCAGTCCTTCAGGTTCTTCGCTTCCATGTCCTGCCAGAAGCGCTGCGACGGCGTGACCGGGAAGCCCTTGCTGGCGTATTCGATCGGGCGCTCGAACAGCGACGCCCAGCTCTGCTTTCCGGCCCAGGACTTGCGGCTGAAATCGAACGCCTGGTCCCAGACGTCGACGGTCGTGGCCGCGGTCAGCGCCGACCCCGGCCCCCGGATCGGGACCGAGCCGCTGTAGTTCGGCAGGTTGCGCGCGGCCTGACCTGCGCCGGACAGCGTCCGGACATTTCCCTTGCGGTCACTGATCACCATGAAGCTGTCGCCGCCGAGGCCGCTGAAATGCGGATAGGTCACGCACAGCGTGGCACCGATGGCGATGCCCGCCTCGATCGCATTGCCGCCCTTGCGCAGCACCTCGAGTCCCGCTTGCGTGGCGAGCTCGTGCGGGCTCGTCACCATGCCGGTCATCGATCGCGCCAGCGCGCTCGTATTGTCGAAAGCCCAGAGCGGTCGCGGCGCCGCCGCGGCGACCGCCGTGAGCATGGACCCGACCAGCAACTCCCTGCGCGACATGCCAAGATTGGCCATTCGACTTCCTCCCCGTTTCCTCGTTGTGTCGATGTTGTGCGATCGCGGGCTGCTGACACCGCGACGTCCAAATCCCCGAAGGACCGCCACTGGCATTTGGCATGCCAAGATTGAAGAAAATTCTTACTTCGGTCAAGCCTGTTGAGGAGGCGCAAGCGAGGTCGAGCCCACCCTGACCCGATCATGATGGCCATAAAAACGATGCGGGGCCGCGCGCGGCCCGGAGGATCGCGCCGCCCGACGCGCCGAGCTCTAGGCCCGATCGCTGCGGCGGTACGGCACGTAGCGCGGCGTCCAGACCTTGGCGTGAATCCGCGCCTCGACCTGGTCGATCGGAACGTCCCTCGCCAATCCCTCCTTGTGCGCCTGCAGCGCGACCGCAAGCGCCACCGTCTGCGAGACCTCGCGCAACGCGCTGACCGGCGGCAGCAGATTGTGCTTCGGGTTGTCGCGCGCCGGCGAGACGCTGGCCAGCGCCTTGGCGGCCGCCATGAACATGCCGTCGCTGACCCGGCTGGCACCGACCGCGAGCGCGCCGACGCCGACACCCGGGAAGATGTACGAGTTGTTGGTCTGGTCGACCTTGAAGCGCGCGCCGTCGCGCATGATCGGCGGGAACGGGCTGCCGACGCCGATCAGCGCCCGCCCCTCGGTCCACGCCTCGATATCGACCGGCGTCGCCTCCTCGCGCGAGGTCGGGTTGGACAGCGGGAAGATTACCGGCCGCTTGTTGCATTCGGCCATCGCGCGGACGATCGGCTCGGAGAACGCGCCGGCCTGGCCGGAAACGCCGATCAGCACGGTCGGCCTGGTATTGCGCACGACGTCGAGCAGCGCGATCTTGTCGGGATGGCTGAGCTGCCAGCCTGCGATCGCCTGCCTGTCCTGCACGAACGGAAGCTGGAACGGGGCGAGCCCGCTCATACCCTCGAGCAGCAGCCCGTCGCGGTCGACCATGAAGAAGCGCTTCGCCGCCTCGCTCTCCGACAGGCCAGCATCGACCATCGCGGCGCGGATCAGGCTGGCGATGCCGCAGCCGGCCGAGCCTGCGCCGAGCACGGCGACGCGCTGCTCGGTGAGCGGCACGCCGGTGACGTTGATCGCGGAGAGCAAGGCGCCGGTCGCCACCGCAGCGGTGCCCTGAATGTCGTCATTGAAGGTCAGGAGCCGGTCGCGATAGCGCTCGAGCATGCGCGTCGCGTTGTTCTTGGCGAAATCCTCCCACTGCAGCAGGACGCGCGGCCAGCGCTTCACCACCGCCGCGACGAAAGCCTCAATGAAGTCGTCATAGGCCTGGCCGCGGACGCGCTCGTTGCGCCAGCCGACATAGAGCGGATCGGCCAGGCAATCGGGATTGTCGGTGCCGACGTCGAGCATGATCGGCAGCGTCGTTGCCGGATGCAGGCCACCGCAGCCGGTATAGAGCGCGAGCTTGCCGATCGGGATGCCCATGCCGCCGGCGCCCTGGTCGCCGAGGCCGAGGATGCGCTCGCCGTCGGTCACCACGATCGCCTCGACGTGATCGAAGCGCGGATGGGCGAAAATGCGGTCGATCCGGTGCTGATGCGGGATGCTGAGGAATAGCCCGCGCGGCTTGCGGAACAGCCGACTGAATTTTTGGCAGCCCTCGCCGACAGTCGGCGTGTAGACGATCGGCAACAGCTCTTCCAGGTTGCCGACCAGGAGCGCGTAGAACAGCGTCTCGTTGGTGTCCTGCAGCTCGCGCAGAAAGGCATAGCGCTCGATGTCGGTCTCAAAGCCGCGCAGCGCCTCGAGGCGGCGCGAGACCTGCTCGTCCAGCGTCAGGATATTGGGCGGCAACAGGCCGTGCAGGTCGAACGCCTCGCGCTCGGCCTCGGAGAACGCCGTGCCCTTGTTCAGCTGCGGATCGGCCAGCAGCTCGTAGCCGCTCAGCGCAGTGGTCGCAAAAGCTCCTGATGACTCCGACATGGCAAGATCCCCTCAATGCGAAACGCCAGAAGGGACGTTATCACGCCCATGTAACGGATCGGAGCGCGAAGGCGCGCCGCCGCGCAAAGTTGAACGGCCCCGACGCTGCGGCTGCACCTGCGGACCGACACCAACATACCTTGGTATAGCCCGCCTGATTCCTTGTGATGGCCCGTGCTTACGCCCGTACAGTTGAGCGATGGCGAGAGATTTTTACACTCGCGTCTACTCCAATGTGATCAGGATCACTGCTCCGAGCCGTCAATCACAAGACTGTCACGCGTAGCAGGTGTCGACTGGAACGCGGGTTTCGAGGACCACTCAGATGATCGTCAACATTCAGAAGCTGAACGGCCTGTGGCACCTTATCGTCGGGTCGTGCAAGATCCGAACTCCGTTCCTGGAGACCCAGGACCGGGAGTGGGTCGTCGCCTACGCCAGGCGAATCTACCCCGGCGCCAAGGTTTTCGAGCGCGACTGACGCTGTTGCGCCTCACAGCTCTCGTCCCGGACAAAAAGCCCCGGAGCATGCTCCGGGGCTTTTGCTTTCAACGCAGCAACCCCGCTGCGATCAGTGCAGCGCCGACATCACGATCAGGCCGAGGATCAGCGCGGTCGCGGAATATTTGAGCGTGTAATACACGTTCCGATTCCACTCCTTGACTTTGCGGCTGGCGAGATGGACCTCGTAGAGCTTGCCGAACACCTTGTTCAGCGCGCCAACATGCTCGCCGTCGATGTTCTGGGTCGCCGACGCCTTGACGATGTTGTGGCTGACCCAGCGGTTCATCGCCGTCATGAAGCCGTACTTCATCGGGCGCTCGACGTCGCAGAACAGGATGATGCGGTTGACGTCGGTCTTGTTCTCGGCGCTGTGGATGAAGGTCTCGTCGAACATGAAGGCCTCGCCGTCGTGCCAGACGCATTCGACGCCGTCGACGAGGATGCGGCACTGGTTCGAGTTCGGCGTCACGAGGCCGAGGTGATAGCGCAGCGAGCCAGCGAAGGGATCGCGGTGCGCCCCGAGCTTGCCGCCCGGCGGCAGCATCGCGAACATCGCGCCATGCACGCTCGGGATCGAGTTGAGCAGCTCCACCGTCTTCGGACACAGCGTCCGCGCCGACGGCAGGAAGTCGTCGTACCATTTCAGATAGAAGCGCTTCCAGCCGCTTTTGAAGAAGGAGTAGAAGCCCCAGTCGTTGTTCTTGGCCGCGGCGCGGATGAAGCCTTCGTCGAACAGGCGCGTGGCCTCGTCGCGGATCGTCTCCCAATTGTCGGAGAGCTTCTTGAGTTCGGGAAACTGCTCAACCGGAATCACCGGCGTGTTGGGCACGGCGGAGCCGGCATACATCAGCACATTGTAGGGCGCGAGGTAGGTCGAGTGATCGCCGAGCTGGCGAGCGAAGCGCAACCGCTGCTTGCCGCGGAAGTGGATGTAGAGCGTAGAGGCCACCAGCACGTAGAGAATAGCGAGCTGCGGCGCGAAGAGCTGTCTCAACATGATCCGTCTATGATCGCTGTCCGCCGACGCTCTTCATGCCCCGCCCCGCAGGAGCCTTGCCCTTCACGGGTGGCCCAGTCCGGGCGGCGAAACGCGTCGCCGTCCGCGAAAATTCCCCTGTTTCATAGTGACTTGGCACTGCGGCGCGGTCTGGCAAATGAGCCGGAATCGTTGCCGCGGTGCCGTCCCGGACGAGCCATGTAAGCGTTCGCTCACCAAATGTGAAGCGCCGCGCCGCACGGGCGCCAACTTTGTGACACTATTCACACATCTAATTCGCCATTGACAAACTGATTATACAATTCCTAATGCTGAGTGACCCGCCGAAGAGCGCGGACGCCCAAAGGGAGGAATGATGAGACAGTTTCTGGCGGCAGCCATTGTCGCGGCGATGACCACGGCCGCTCACGCCCAGGTTTCCGATGATGTCGTGCGCATCGGCGTGCTGACCGACCTGTCGAGCTGGGGCCGCGACAATTCGGGCCCGGGCTCGGTCGAGGCGGCCAAGATGGCGGTCGAGGAATTCGGCCCCACCGTGCTCGGCAAGCCGATCGAGATCATCTCGGCCGACCACCAGATGAAGACCGACGTCGGAGTGCAGATCGTGCGCGGCTGGTTCGACAACGGCAAGGTCGACGCCGTCGTCGACATTCCGAATTCCGGCATCGCGATCGCCGTGCACAACATGGTGCGCGAGCGCAACAAGATCGCGCTCTTGTCCGGTCCTGGCGCGAGCTCGCTGACCGACGAACTGTGCAGCCCCAACACGGTGCATTTCGCCTACGACACCTACGCGCTGTCCAAGGTGACGGCCTCGGCCGTGATCAAGGAAGGCGGCAAGTCCTGGTTCTTCGTCACCGCGGATTACGCCTTCGGCCAGCAGCTCGAGAAGGACGCGACGCGCTTCATCAACGAGATGGGCGGCAAGGTGCTCGGCAGCGTCAAGCATCCGACCAACACCGCCGACTTCTCCTCCTTTGCGCTGCAGGCGCAGAGCTCGAAGGCCGACGTGGTGGCGTTCGCCAATGCCGGCCAGGACACCGACAATTCGATCAAGCAGTCCGGCGAGTTCGGCCTCGTGCAGGGCGGCCAGAAGCTGGTCGGCCTCTTGATGTTCGATACCGACGTGCATGCGATCGGCCTCAACGCCGCGCAGGGCACCTACATGACGACGGCATCGTACTGGAACATGGACGAGAAGACGCGCGCCTGGTCGAAGAAGTTCTACGCCCGCGCCAATGTGATGCCGACCATGATCCAGACCGGCGTCTACGGCTCGGTGCTGCATTATCTCAAGGCGATCCAGGCCGCCAGCACCGACGATCCGAAAGCGGTGATGGCCAAGATGCGCGAGCTGCCGATCGAGGACACCTTCGTGCATGGCGGCAAGCTGCGCGAGGACGGCCGCGTGATCCGCGACATGTATCTGGCGAAGGTGAAGAAGCCTTCGGAATCCAAGGAGCCGTGGGATTATCTCGACATCGTCAAGACGGTGAAGGGCGAGGACGCCTATCGTCCGGTCTCCGAGTCGAAGTGTCCGCTGCTCAAGAAATAGGATCGATCGCGTGGCCAACGAAGAAGCTTATGATTGCGACGCGCTGGTCGTCGGCTCCGGCTGCGCCGGGCTGTCGGCGGCGGTCACCGCCGGCCATCACGGCCTCAAGGTCCTGGTGGTCGAAAAGGAGCCGCGGTTCGGCGGCACCACCGCGCGCTCCGGCGGCTGGCTGTGGATCCCCGGCACCTCGCTGGCCAAAGCCTGGGGCATCGAGGAGAGCCCCGATCAGGCCAAGACCTATCTGCGCCACGAGGCCGGCAACAGCTTTGACGCCGCCCGCGTCGATGCGTTCCTGACCGAGGGGCCGAAGGCGGTCGACTTCTTCACCACCAGCACCGCGGTGCGCTTCGACATGCCGCTGACCTTCCCGGACTATCATGCGGAAGCGCCAGGCGGCGCGCAGGGCGGCCGCTCAATGGTGACGCGGCCGTTCGACGCCCACGAGCTCGGCGACGCCCTCAAGAATCTCGGCAATCCCCTGCCCGAGCTCACCGTGTTCGGCATGATGCTCGGCTCCGGCAAGGAGATCGTGCATTTCATGCGCGCGACCCGGTCGCTGACCTCGGCGGCCTACGTAGCCAAGCGGCTGTCGAAACACGCCATCGATGTGATCCGCAACGGCCGCGGCATGACGCTGACCAACGGCAACGCGCTCGCCGGCCGGCTGGCGAAATCCGCCTTCGACCTCGAGATCCCGCTCTGGCTCAACTCGCCGGTGCGCGAATTGATCGTCGAGAACGGCACGGTGCGCGGCGCGGTCGTCGTGCGTGAAGGGCGCACGATCCGCGTCAACGCCAAGCGTGGCGTGGTGCTCGCCTGCGGCGGTTTTCCGCATGACGTCGCGCGACGGCAGAAGATGTTCCCGCACGCCCCGACCGGAAAAGAGCATTATTCGCCGGGCCCGACCGGCAACACCGGCGACGGCTTGCGTCTTGCTGAATCCGCCGGCGGCCGCGTCGACGACTCGCTGCCGAATGCCGCGGCCTGGGTGCCGGTCTCGGTCACGACGCGCAAGGACGGCTCGAAAGGCGTGATGCCGCATTTCATCGATCGCGCCAAGCCGGGCGTGATCGCGGTGATGGCCGACGGCAGGCGCTTCGCCAACGAGGGCAATTCCTACCACGACTTCGTGCAGGCGATGATCAAGGCGGCGAAGCCCGGCGAGGAGATCGCGGCGCATCTCGTCTGCGATCACGAGACGCTGCGCAAATATGGCCTTGGCTGCGTGCCGCCGCGCCCGATGCCGCTCGGCCATCATCTGAAGACCGGCTATCTCAAGCGCGGCGCGACTCTGGCGGAGCTCGCCGCGCAGGCCGGCATCGACGCCAAGGCGCTCGAGGCGACCGTCGCGGAGTTCAACACCACCGCTGCGGAGGGCCGCGATCCCGCCTTCGGCAAGGGCTCGCGCGCCTATAACCGCTACCAGGGAGACGCGCTGCACGGACCCAATCCCTGCATCGCGCCGATCCAGCACGGGCCGTTTTACGCCATCAAGATGGTGATCGGCGACCTCGGCACCTATGCCGGCATCCGGACCGACGCCAATGCCCGCGCGCTCGACGCCGACGGCCAACCGATTGCCGGCCTCTATGCCGCCGGCAACGACATGGCGAGCATCATGGGCGGCAACTATCCCGGCGCCGGCATCACGCTCGGGCCCGCGCTGACCTTCGGCTACATCGCGGGCAAGCACATTGCCGGCGTGGCGGCGGAAAGAAGCGCGGCATGAGCGCGATGGCGAGCCTGCTCGCAGGCAAGCGCGCGCTGGTGACCGGCGCTGCCCACGGCAACGGACGCGCCATCGCGCTTGGCCTCGCGGCGCATGGCGCGGACGTTGTTGTGACCGACATCGATCGCGCCGGCGCCGAGCAGACCGCGGCCGACATTGGCCAGCGCGGCCGCGCGGCGTGGCCGTTCGAGCTCGATGTCACCGATGCGGCGGCGTGCTCCGCGCTGGCGCAGCGTGCGGCGCGCGAGGTCGGGCCGATCGCGATCCTGGTCAACAATGCCGGCATCATCATCCGTGAGGGCATCGACTCGCCCCGTGCAGGCGAGAATTGGCGGAGGGTGCTCGACGTCAACCTGACCGGCACGTTCAACGTCACCCACGCCTTCCTGCCGGCATTGCGCAAGACGCGCGGCGCGATCATCAATCTCGGCTCGATCGCGTCCTTCCTCGGCGTTGCCGATACGCTGGGCTATGCGCCGTCCAAGGGGGGCGTCAAGCTCCTCACCCAGGCGCTCGCCCGCGAGCTTGCCGCCGACGGCATTCGCGTCAATGCGATCGCGCCCGGCGTGATCGAAACGGCGATGACCGAAGCGACCCGCAACGACCCTGCCCGGCTCGCCGGATTTCTCGGCCGCACGCCGCTCGGCCGCGTCGGGCAGCCGGAGGAGCTGGTCGGCCCGGTGGTATTCCTCGCATCGGAGCTGGCATCTTATGTGAACGGCGTGACCATGCCGGTCGACGGAGGGTTTCTCGCCGTATAAGCACATTGTGGGAGCTGGCAGGGCCACATGACGAGAGAGAGCCGCGGCATACAGTCGATCGAGGTCGGCGGAGAATTGCTCCGCGCGCTGGCCCGCAGCGGCGAACCGATGATGCTGCGCGATCTCGCGCGCGAAGCCGGCATGCCGCCGGCCAAGGCGCATCCCTATCTCGTCAGCTTTTCCCGCATCGGCCTGATCGAGCAGGACGAGACCACCGGCCGTTACGAGATCGGGGCGCTGGCGCTCGAGCTCGGCCTCATCAGCCTGCGCCGGCAGTCGGCGGTACGGATCGCAACGCCGCGGATCGCAGCGCTCGCCGACAGCATCAATCACGCGGTGTCGCTGTCGGTCTGGGGCACCCACGGCGCGACGGTGGTGCGGCTCGAGGAGCCGAGCCATCCGGTGCATATCGCGATGCGCGTCGGATCGGTGGTGGCGCTGCTCGAGACCGCGACCGGCCGCGCCTTCGCCGCCTTCATGCCGCCGAACGCGATCAGGACCGCGCTCGAGAGCGGCCTCGACCGCCTCGGCGTCGGCTACAATCCGAAGCGTCCGCCGGCGGACGCGAAGACGGCCGAGATCCTCGCCGAGGTCCGCAGCCGCGGACTGGCACGGGCGATCGGCGATCCGCTGCCCGGCGTCAACGCCTTCGCCGCGCCGGTGTTCGATCACGCCGGCCACGTCGCGCTGGTCATCACCGCGATGGGGCCGGAAGGCACCTTCGACGCCGGCTGGGACAGTGCGATCGCCGCCGCGCTGCGCGATTGTGCGGGCGATATCTCACGGCAACTGGGGCACGGCACGGTGCGGGCGACCGAAAGACCGTGAGGTAAGCCCGCTCGTCCGGCTCCCTCCTCGCGCGCGCGTGCCACTGAGTTGCCCGACGGCGCAAGCCCGAAGCACAACTCGGTGGATGGTTTCCCCGTCTCACCCGATCGAGGGGCGCCTGCGCATCGTCACGGGTGTTGTGGTGAGATGCGGTGGACGCCGCGTGCGCGACCGACGAGTGCGCATGCAGCGGACGGCGAAATCGTGCAGGCTCCGTTCAGAGAGGGCGGAACGAAGAGCAAAGCTCGGACAAATCACGTCGCGAGAACGCGGATGTGTGGCTCAAGCGGCGCCACAAACTCAGTGTCGTCCCTGCGAAAGCAGGGACCCATAACCACAAATGCTGATTGTTGAACGATGCTGGGACGATGAGTCCCGCTCCCAACACCCGCTGCGGCGTATGGGTCCCTGCTTTCGCAGGGACGACGGCGGGGTATTTGGCGACGTCAGAGCGTCGTTCCGCCGGGACGACAGCCCTCTGTCACCCGCGTCACCCCAGCAAAAAGCCCCGGGCGATGCCGGGGCTCTTCACGTGATCGATCGCTGCGGGCCCGGATCAGTAGCGGTAGTGATCCGACTTGTACGGACCTTCCTGCTTGACGCCGATGTAGTCGGCCTGGTCCTTGCGCAGCTCGGTCAGCTTGACGCCGATCTTGGCGAGGTGCAGGCGGGCGACCTTCTCGTCCAGCGTCTTCGGCAACACGTAGACCTTCTTGGCGTACTTGCTGTCCTTGTTGTTGGCGAACAGCTCGATCTGCGCCAGCGTCTGGTTGGTGAAGGAGGCCGACATCACGAAGGACGGATGGCCCATCGCATTGCCGAGGTTCACCAGCCGGCCCTCCGACAGCATGATGATGCGGTGCTTGTCGGGGAATTCGATCTCGTCGACCTGCGGCTTGATGTTGGTCCACTTCAGATTGCGCAACGCGGCGATCTGAATCTCGTTGTCGAAGTGACCGATGTTGCAGACGATGGCGCGATCCTTCATCGCGCGCATGTGCTCGATGGTGATGATGTCCTTGTTGCCGGTGGCGGTGACGAAGATGTCGGCGCGCGGCGCCGCGTCTTCCATGGTCACGACCTCATAGCCTTCCATCGCCGCCTGCAGCGCGCAGATCGGATCGACCTCGGAGACCATGACGCGGCAGCCGGCCTGGCGCAGCGAGGCGGCCGAGCCCTTGCCGACATCGCCGAAGCCGGCAACCATCGCGACCTTGCCCGACAGCATCACGTCGGTGCCGCGGCGGATGCCGTCGACCAGCGACTCGCGGCAGCCATAAAGGTTGTCGAACTTCGACTTGGTGACGCTGTCGTTGACGTTGATCGCCGGGAACAGCAGCGTGCCCTTGTTGGCCATCTCGTACAGGCGATGCACGCCCGTGGTGGTCTCTTCCGAGACGCCCTTGATGTTCTTGGCGATCTCGGCGAACCAGCCCTTCGGCTTCTCCTTCAGGAGGCGCTTGACCAGCGCGTAGAAGATCTCCTCTTCCTCGGAGCCCGGCTTGTCGAGGAAGGCGGTGTCGCCCTGCTCGGCGCGGTAGCCGGCATGCACCAGCATGGTGGCGTCGCCGCCGTCATCGAGGATCATGTTCGGCGTGCCGCCGCCGTGCCAGTCGAACAGCTTTGCGGTGTAGTCCCAGTACTCGGTCAGCGTCTCGCCCTTGACGGCGAACACCGGAATGCCGGCGGCGGCGATCGCAGCCGCGGCGTGATCCTGGGTCGAATAGATGTTGCAGGAGACCCAGCGGATGTCGGCGCCGAGCGCGGCCAGCGTCTCGATCAGCACCGCGGTCTGGATCGTCATGTGCAGCGAGCCCGCGATGCGCGCGCCCTTCAGCGGCTGCTTGGGGCCGAACTCCTCGCGGGTGGCCATCAGGCCGGGCATCTCGGTCTCGGCCAGCGAGATCTCCTTGCGGCCGAAATCGGCGAGCGCAATGTCCTTGACGATGTAGTCGGTGAAGCCGGGCTTCGTGGGGGCGTTCATGTCTGTTTCCTAATCGATGAATCCAGTGTGTCAGTAACAAAGCGAGCCGAACGCCTGCGGCGCGGCCTTCTCCCTCTCCCCGTTCTTACGGGGAGAGGGTCGGGGTGAGGGGCTCCATCCGCGCGTTGAGTTCGCGGAGAGTCCCCCTCACCCGCCGCTTCGCGGCGACCTCTCCCCGCAAGCGGGGCGAGGTAAGAGTATCAGAGCGCGCGCTTCAGCTGCTCGACGAGATCGGTCTTCTCCCAGGAGAAGCCGCCCTCATTGTCGGGCGTGCGGCCGAAATGACCGTAGGCCGAGGTGCGCGCGTAGATCGGGCGGTTGAGATCGAGATGGCTGCGGATGCCGCGCGGCGTCAGATCCATCGCCTTGGCCGCCGCCTTCTCGAGCTGATCCTCCGACACCTTACCGGTGCCGTGGGTGTCGATGTAGATCGACAGCGGACGCGCCACGCCGATCGCGTAGGCGAGCTGCAGCGTGCAGCGGTCGGCGAGACCGGCTGCGACGATGTTCTTGGCGACATAGCGCGCGGCATAGGCGGCCGAGCGGTCGACCTTGGTCGGATCCTTGCCGGAGAACGCGCCGCCGCCATGCGGAGCCGCGCCGCCATAGGTGTCGACGATGATCTTGCGGCCGGTCAGGCCGGAGTCGCCGTCGGGACCGCCGATGAAGAACTTGCCGGTCGGATTGATGTGCCAGATCGTCTTGTCGCTGATCCACTCCTTCGGCAGCGCCTCGCGGACATAGGGCTCGACGACGTCGCGGATCTGCTTGGACGACAGGTCCTCGATCAGATGCTGGTGCGAGACCACGATCTCGCGGACGCCGACCGGCTTGCCGTTCTCGTACTGCACCGTGACCTGGCTCTTGGAGTCCGGACCCAGCACCTTCTCGCGGCCGGAGTGGCGCGCTTCGGAGATCAGCCGCAGGATCTTGTGGGCGTAGAAGATCGGCGCCGGCATCAGGTCCGGCGTCTCGTTGGTGGCGTAACCGAACATGATGCCCTGGTCGCCGGCACCCTCTTCCTTGACCTCGCCCGGTTGCAGCGCGTCGACGCCCTGCGCGATGTCGGCCGACTGCGGATGCAGCAGGATCTCGATGTCGCAGTTCTTCCAGTGGAAGCCGTCCTGCTCGTAACCGATGTCCTTGATTGCAGAGCGAACCACGCTCTCGATGTGGTCGTTGGTGACCGAGCTCGGGCCGCGCGTTTCGCCGGCGATCACCACCTTGTTGGTGGTCGCGAGCGTCTCGCACGCCGCGCGGATCTGCCACGGGTCGATGCCCGCTTTCGGTCCCTCGCGATAGAACAGATCGACGATCTCATCCGAGATACGATCACAGACCTTGTCCGGATGGCCTTCCGAGACCGACTCGCTGGTGAACAGGTAAGACGCGCGCATCAAGCAAACCCCTTGTTAAGTCGAAGTCCGACGTTGGTTGGTGAATATGTCCCCGGCATGTCAGTCTCGTCGCCGCGAGATGACGTAGGATTCGTCGTAGAACCACAGCCCGTTGTGTTTGCGGAGAACTTCGCGCGTGGCCTCGAGAGCTCGTCCGTTTTCGGTCGTTTCGGTCAACCGCTCATCTTCGATCTGCGCGACATACACCGCCGCATTCCACGCAGCAAAGGCCGTCGAGGTTCCGATCGAGCCGGTTACCTCATTGGGCAGCGCTTCCATATCATACCGGAAGATCGAACGGTTATCGGCGTAGGCGTTGAAGTTCAGCTCGCGGCCGGCGGAGCCCAACTCGTATTTCACCGCGCGCAGTATCTCATGACGGCTGACGGCGAAAGGATTTTCTCCGGGCCAGACCGCTTGAATCATTTCAAGCCCGGGGTCGCCGCCGTGGGAGTGGATTCCTATCAGCCGTCCGCCGCCGCGCAGTGCGCGGGCCAGCGGCGCGATGATCCGCTTGGCGCGGAAGTTCACTGAGGATTTGGCACGGTAGGGCTGCGAGGCGATCACAAGATCGAAATTGGCTTCGGTGCGGCCGGCCCGCGGAATGATGGAATCGAGCAGGAACCGGTGATCGTCCCGGTAGAGGACCAGCGCCACCGGCCGCTCATAGATCGGCATCGCATTGCCGGGGCTGAGATTGGCGCGCCAGTTCTGCTCCAGGAACGGACCGAGTTCGGCGATCTGGGCCTCGAACTCACCCGAGGACGCGCCCCGCAGCGCCACCTCGTGCCAGATCATGCTGGCGGCCGCCGCGGAGTTCTTGGGCGTCAGCCACGGCGCCTCGGCGTAATACATGTTGGTGAACACGAAGACGCTGGCCGGATGCTCGAACAGGCGGTCGGGGACCTTGTCGAGAGTCAGGCGGACGTCCTCGAGGCTCAGTTCCTTGCCGGCGACATAGAACGGCATATGTGGGAAGCGGCCATGCATGGCGCGCAAGACCCGCGCCAGCACCGTGCCGTCGCCCATCCCGGCATCGAACACCCGCAGCGCCGGCGGCCGCGGATGGATGGCGGCCAATTCCAGCGCAACCCGGTCGGCGATCACCCGCTTCTCGCTGCAGGTGTGGACGAACAGCAAATAGCGCTGGCGGTTCTCGAAGAACCGGAAATTGCCCCGTGGATCGCGCTTTTCCGGCGGCACCACGAGGCCGCGCGGCGGCGCCACGCCGCCCGGCGTCGAGGTCGCGATGAAGCCGTTGATGCGGTCGAGCGTATCGATGGTGATGCGCTTGCCCTCGCGCAGCCGGTACACCAGCTTGCCGTCATTGACGGCGCGGCGGCCGAACGTCGTCTCCGCCATGTCGGAGCGACGGCAGAAATCCGTGATCTGGCTGAGGATTTCGTCGTTCTTCATGGCGCCTTGGGTGGGCAACGGCGAGTGGGACAGGAGTGGGCAGAAATGATGACTGGCAGCGTCTTATCACCATTTTCCCACCAGTTGAACCCCCTCTGCTGCCCGATCACCAAACAGTCATGGACCACCCCCTGGACCGGTCTCTTGGACCGCCCCGCCGTCGTCGATCGCCATGACGGCCTTACCCCGGATGACCGATGCGCCGCCTGCTCCTGATCCCCGCCCTCCTTGCCGCTTTGCTCTGGTCGGCGCCCTGTTTCGCCGAGGCGCGCTCCCAGCTCGGTCCGCTCTGCACGACCGAGACCACGCCGGCCGACCAGATGATCGACGCCTGCACCAAGATCATCGCGCTGAAGGTGTTTTCCGGCGAGAAGCTCGCGACCATCTATTTCTGGCGCGCGGTCGGTTGGAACAAGAAGGGCGACTACGCCCAGGTGATATCCGACGCCACCGAGGCGCTGCGCCTCAAGCCCAGCACCGCCGTCTACAATTTGCGCGGCTCAGCCTATTTCGACAAAGGCGAGTACGACATCGCGATCACCGACTTCAACGATGCGCTGCGCATGGGGCCGCCGAGCGGCATCATCTTCCACAACCGCGGCAACGCCTATCGCAGCAAGGGCGACTATGCCAAGGCGATCGCCGACTATGACGCCGCGATCAAGGCCGGTCCGAAGTCAGCCTTCTCCTATCAGAACCGCGGCGCCTCGAAGCGGGCGCTCGGCGATCTCGACGGCGCGCTCGCCGACATCAACGAGGCGGTCAGGATCGACCCGTCGCTGCCGCAGCCGCTGATCAGCCGCGCGGTGATCTGGCGCGCCAAGGGCGAGATCGAGCGCGCGATTGCGGACACGTCGGAGGCAATCCGGCTCGCCAAGGCCAAGGCGCCCGTCAACATCATGACGCCGCCCGGCAGCGTGCTGATTTCGGCCTATACCCAGCGCGGCCTCAGCTATGAAGCGAAGGGTGATGCTGCGCATGCCAAGGAAGATTACGTCGCGGTGCTCGAAGGCGTGGCGTCCGATGCCGGCAGCAAGGCCAACCAGGCCACCGCGAAGGTGCGGCTCGCGCTGCTCAAGGAAGCCGACGCGGCACCGCGCAAGACCGTGGCGGCGCCGGCCGCCGAGAGCAGCCCGGCCGCGCCACCGGCCGCTTCCGTCAAGACACCGGCACCGGCGCCGCCCGCCGCGGCGGCCCCGGCGGCAGCAACCGGCCGGCGCCTCGCGCTGGTGATCGGCAACGGCGCCTATGCGCATGTCAAGGCGCTGCCCAATCCGTCCAACGATGCGCGCGCCATCGCCAGGAGCCTGCGCGACATCGGCTTCACCGTCTCCGAGGGGCTCGATCTCGATCGCGACACGATGCAGAAGACGATCCACGATTTCCTGCGCGAGGCGGCGCGATCGCAGATCGCCGTGGTCTACTATGCCGGTCACGGCGTGCAGGTCGATGGCCGCAACTATCTCGTGCCGGTCGACATCGAGTTCAGGGCGGGCGCGCGCATGACCGACGCGATGGTCGACATGGACACCATCATGGCCGGGCTCGACGACCAGATCCGCACCAACATCCTGATCCTCGATGCCTGCCGCAACAATCCGATGGCGCCGCAGCTGGCCTCCGCAGGTCCAAGCCGCGGCATCGAAGCGGGCTCCGGCCTTGCCGCGCCCGCCTCGCTCGGATCGGGCTCGACGCTCGGCGCCGGCACGCTGATCGCGTTTGCGACCGCGCCGGGCCAGGTCGCGCTCGACGGCGAAGGCGCCAACAGCCCGTTCTCGGCGGCGCTGTCGCGCCATGTCGGCACGCCCGGCCTCGAGGTGCAGCAGATGCTGACCCGGGTCCGCGCCGAGGTCGTCGCCGCGACCAAGGGCAAGCAGGTGCCGTGGTCGAATTCGTCGCTGCTCGGCGAGGTCTATCTGGCGGAGCGGTGATGGTGCGACGGGACAGCGTCATTCCGGGGCGACGCGCAGCGTCGAACCTCAGGGGCGCAATTGCGCCCCGGGGAATCTCGAGATCCCGGATTCGCGCTCCGGGATGACGCTAGCGCGTCACTTCCCCCACACCTCATTCGCGACCTCGACCGCGAGCCGCAGCTTGGCCCACTGCTCTTCCTCGGACAGGATGTTGCCTTCCT
Source organism: Bradyrhizobium pachyrhizi (assembly GCF_029714545.1). Taxonomy (NCBI): domain Bacteria; kingdom Pseudomonadati; phylum Pseudomonadota; class Alphaproteobacteria; order Hyphomicrobiales; family Nitrobacteraceae; genus Bradyrhizobium; species Bradyrhizobium pachyrhizi. The sequence continues at coordinate 6,171,271 of NZ_CP121667.1, forward strand.
CGGTCGAGGCAAAGCCGCATTGCGGCGACACCGCGAGCTGCTCGATCGGGGCAAACTTGGATGCCTCTTCCAGCCGCCGCTTGATGTCGTCCTTCTTCTCGAGCTCGCCGAACTTCGAGGTGATGACGCCGACCACCACGACCTTGTTGCCCTTGGGCAGGAAGCGCAGCGGCTCGAAGCCGCCGGCACGGTCGGAATCATATTCGAGGAAATAGCCGTCGTAATTGGTGCCGGCGAGCAGAGTCTCGGCGACCGGCTCGTAGCCGCCGGAGGAGATCCAGGTCGAGCGGAAATTGCCGCGGCAGACATGGGTCGTGATCACCATGTCGGACGGACGATCGGCGATCGCGTAGTTGATGACCCGGGCGTAGATCTCCTGCAGACCGTCCGGATTGTCGCCGCGGTCGCGCGACTTCTGCAATTCCTCCTGCGAGCACAGATAGGCCCACACCGTGTCGTCGAACTGCAAATAGCGGCAGCCGGCATCGTAGAACGCCTTGACCGCCTTGCGATAGGTCTTGCCGAGGTCCTGATAGAATTCCTCGAGGTCCGGATAGACCTCCTTCGAGATCAGCTTGCGGCCGCCGCGGAAATGCAGCACCGCCGGCGAGGGAATCGTCATCTTCGGCGTGACATGCGCCTGGTCGGCGTACTTCTTCAGGAAACGAAAGTGATCGAGCATCGGGTGATGATCGGAGAAATCCAGCTTGCCGATCACCCTGATGGCGTCGTGCCGGGTCTGCACGCCCGCGAACTGGATGCCCATGTCGGGATGGAACAGCTCGCAACCGGTCAGATGGCTGAGGAAATCGAAGTGCCACCAGGAGCGGCGGAACTCGCCGTCGGTCGCAAGCTTCAGGCCGACCGAGGCCTGCTTGTGCACGACCTTCTCGATCTCCATGTCCTCGACCTTGCGCAGCTCGTCGGCCGAGATCTCGCCCTTCTCCAATCTGGCGCGGGCCTCCTTGATCTTCGGCGGCCGCAACAAGCTGCCGACCTCGTCGGCGCGGAACGGAGGCTTGGTTCGCTGCATGGTCAACTCCCGGACGTTTCTCATGTGCCTTCTAATGCGCCTTGGCCCCGGAGACGCCGAGGTGGCGCTCGAGGACGGAGGGATCGGCTTTCAGCGCGCTGCTTGCGGCATCGTGCACGATCGTGCCGCGTTCCAATATCACAACGCGGTCGGCCAGCCCCAGAATCTTTTGCGCGTTCTGCTCGACGATGATCGAGCAGATGCCGCCTGAGCGCGTGATGGTTCCGATCGCCTTTAACAATTCCTCAACGATGATCGGCGCGAGGCCTTCGGTCGGCTCGTCGAGCAGCAGCACTTTCGGATTCAGCGTCAGCGCGCGGCCGATCGCCAGCATCTGCTGCTCGCCACCGGACAGCTGGTTGCCGAAATTGCGCCGCCGCTCCTGCAACCGCGGAAACATCTCATAGACTCGCTCGACCGTCCACGGCCCGGGCTGCGCCACCGCGGTCATGTTCTCTTCCACCGTCAGCGAGCGGAAGATGTTGCGCTCCTGCGGCACCCAGCCGATCCCGGCGCGGGCGCGCTGGTCGGGCCGCATCGCCGTGATGTCGTGGCCTGCGAGCGCGACGCTGCCGCCGAAGCGCCTGACGATGCCGACGATCGAATTGATCAGCGTGGTCTTGCCGGTGCCGTTGCGGCCGAGCAGCGCGAGCACCTGGCCCTCGGCAAGCGCCAGCGACATATCGGGCAGCACCACCGCCTCGCCGTATCCGGCACGCAGGCCCTGGATGGAAAGAAGGTCAGGCATCGGCGGCCTCGCCGAGATAGACCGCCCTCACCTGCGGATCGCGCGCGACCTCGTCGGGTGCGCCCTCGGTGAGCAGGCCGCCATTGACCAGCACCGAGATGCGGTCGGCGAAGGAGAATACCAGGTCCATGTCGTGCTCGATCAGCAGCACGGTGACGTCGCGCGGCAATGCTGCGACCGCCGCGAGGATGTCGTGGCGCTCGCTCTCGGGCACGCCAGCCGCAGGCTCGTCGAGCAGCAGCACGCGCGGCTTGGCGGCGATCGCGACCGCGATCTCGAGCAGGCGCTGCTTGCCATAGGGCAAGGTCGAGGTGAACTCCGTCATCACGTCGAGCAAACGGAAGCGCGACAGGATCTCGGCGATCTCGGTGTTGACGTCGCTCCGCGTTCCCATCCGCCGCCACCAGTCGCCGCCGCGGCCCATCCGTTCGGAGACCGCAAGCCCGATGGTTTCGAGCGGGGTCAGGTCGGGATAGAGCTGATTGATCTGGAAGGTGCGCGACAACCCGCGCAGCACCCGCTTGTGGACGGAAAGGCCGGTGATGTCGCTGCCTTCGAGCAGGATGCGCCCGCTGTTCGGCGTCAGCACGCCGGTCAGCTGATTGATCACGGTGGTCTTGCCCGCCCCGTTCGGCCCGATCAGCGCGTGGCGGGCGCCCTGCATCACCTTGAGCGAAAGATCGCGGGTGACGCGAAGGGCGCCGAAGGATTTTTCGAGGCCACGTGTTTCCAGCGCGATCGTCATGACGCGTCGCTCTCCGGCACGGCAACGGCAGCCTTGCGGCCGGCGAACTGGCGGATGATCAGGTTGGGCACGAACAGCACCCAGCGATGGATGCGCGCGCGGCCGACCAGCACGATCACGACCAGCACGAGGCCGATCCAGAACAGCCAGTATTGCGGGGTGATGCTCTGAAACAGCTCCTGCAGCATCTTGAACACGACGGCGCCGATCAGGCCGCCATAGAGATAGCCGGTGCCGCCGATCACGAGCACCAGCATCAAGTCGGCGGAGCGCTCGAAGGAGAACACATCGAGCGACGCAAGCGCCGTGGTCTGGGTGAACAGCGCGCCGGCGATCCCGGCGTAGAATGCGGCCAGCGTATAGACCGCGATCAGGCGGCGGTTGACCGGCACGCCGATCGCGGCCGCGCGCAGCGGATTGTTCCGGATCGCGCGCAGCGACAGGCCGAACGGCGAATGCACAATGCGTCGGGCGAGCAGGAACAGGATGAACAGAACGATCAGCGAGTAGAAGAACCCGGTCTTGCCGAACATGTCGAACGTGAACAGACCGAGGATCGGCTGCATCTCGATGCCCTGCAGCCCATCGGTGCCGCCGGTGATGTTGGAGAAGCGCTCGGCGAGCGCTTCCAGCAGCAACGCGATGCCGAGCGTCACCATCAGCCGTGTCAGATCGACGCCGCGGATGACGAGAAAACTGGTCAGGAAGCCGAGCAGCGCCGCAACCAGACCGGCGGCGACTAGCGCGATCACAGGCTCGTTGATGATGCCGTGCAGCGCCAGCAAGCCGGCCGAATAGGCGCCGACGCCGAAGAAGGCCGCGTGGCCGAGCGAGACGATGCCGGCGTAGCCGAGGATCAAGTCGAGCGACAGCGCGAACAAACCGAGCCGGACGATGTCGGTCATGATCAAATAGCGCGACGGAAACAGGAAGGCGCAGGCGAGCGCCAGCGCCCAGAACGCGACCTCGCTGACCCGCCAGCGCGCGCCGGCCATCGCGTGAGTGGAAACGTCTGATAGCGCCGTCATGACCGCCTCACCGTGCCGCGGTACGGCCGAACAGGCCGTTCGGACGCCAGAGCAGGATCACGATCATGACAGTGTAGATCACGAACGGACCGAGCTTCGGCACGTAATACTTGCCGGCGACATCGGCGATGCCAAGCAGCAGCGATGCCAGGAACGGTCCGGTGATCGAGGAAGAGCCGCCGACGGTGACGACGATCAGGAAGTAGATCATGAACTTCAGCGGGAAATACGGATCGAGCCCGAGGATCTCCGCACTCAGCGCGCCGCCGAGGCCGGCGAGGCCGCAGCCGAACGCAAAGGTGAAGGCGAACACCTGCGGCACGTTGATGCCGAGCCCGATCGCGGCGCGCGGATCGTCGACCGCGGCGCGCAGCCGGCTGCCGAACCGCGTCTTCGCGAGGATCAGTTGCAGCGCCAGCGTGAGCAGGCCGCAGATCACCACGATCATCAGCCGGTAACGGCCGATGCCGACGCCGAACAGGTCGATCTGGCCTTCCAGCGCCGCCGGCAGCTTGATGAAGACCCGCGACGATCCCATGATGTAGTCGACCGCCGCGACCGACATGAACACCAGGCCGATCGAGAACAGCACCTGATCGAGATGGCTGCGGCTGTAGAGATGGCGGTACAGCGTGCGCTCCAGCGCGATGCCGATCACCGCGCTGCCGACAAAGGCGAGCGGCAGGCCTGCGAAGAACGACCAGCCGGAATTATTCACCAGCACGGCACAGATATAGCCGCCGGCCATCGCGAAGGCGCCATGCGCGAGGTTGACGAAATTCATCAGCCCGAGCGTCACCGCAAGCCCGCAGGCGAGCACGAACAGCAGCATGCCGTAGGCGACGCCGTCGAACAGGTTGGTGAGGATAGAGGCCATCGGGTCAGCCTAACCGAGAAGTCGCGACAGGTACCACCTCGACGGGATCGTCATGGCCGGGCTCGTCCCGGCCATCCACGTCTTCTTGCCCCCTCGCCAGCAGGAAAGACGCGGATGCCCGGCACAGGGCCGGGCATGACGGAGCGGTACGGCTCGCGCCGCGGGATGACGACAACAGCGTCACTTCTTGGTCTTGCCGGAATCCTTGACGGCCTCGAAGGTCGCGAATTCGACATTGTAGAGCTCGCCGTCGACCTTCTCGACCTTGCGGATATAGATGTTCTGCACGATGTCGCGGGTTTCCGGATCGATCGAGATCGGGCCGCGCGGGCTCTCCCACTTCATGCCCTTCATCGCCTCGATCAGCTTGTCGCCGTCGGTCGCACCATTGGTCTTCTTCAGCGCCTCGTAGATCAGATGGATGCCGTCATAGCCGCTGACCGCCATGAAGCCGGGGCGGTTGCCGAACGCCTTCTTGTAGGCGGCGACGAAGTCCTTGTTCATCGCGGACGGATGCGCGGCCGAATAGAGATGCGCCGTCACCGCGCCGAGCGCGGCATCGCCCATGTTGTTGAGCAGATCGTCGTCCATGACGTCGCCGGGTCCGATCACCCTGATGCCGCTCTTGTCGAGCCCGCGCTCGGCATATTGCTTCATGAAGTTGCCGCCCTGCCCGGCCGGCACGAACACGAACATCGCATCGGGCTTGGCATCCTTCATGCGCTGCAGGAACGGCGCGAAGTCCGGATTGGCGAGCGGGACCTTGACCTCTTCGACGATCTCGCCGCCGCCGGCGGTGAAGTGCTGCTTGAAGAAGGTCAGCGCGTCGTTGCCGGGCGCGTAGTCGGAGGTCAGCGTCGCGACCTTCTTGATGCCGTTCTTCACCGCCCAGTCGCCGATGATGGTGGAGGACTGCGCCAGCGTGAAGCTGGTACGCACGATGTAGGGCGAACGCTCGGTGATGATGGAGGTGCCGGCCGCCATCACGACTTCCGGGATTTTGGCCTGCGTCGCCAGTGGCGCCGCGGCGAGCGCCGCGGGCGTCACGCCGAAGCCGGCGATGAAATTGACCTTGTCGTTGACGATCAGTTCCTGCGCGAGCCGCTTGGTGTTGTCCGGCACCGCGGCGTCGTCCTTCAGGATGATCTCGATCTTCTTGCCGGCGACGGTGTCGCCCTTCTGCTGCATGTAGAGCTTGATGGCGTTATCGATCTGCTTGCCGGTCGACGCCTGACCGCCGGTCATCGGCAGGATCAGCCCGATCTTGACGGCGTCGTCCGCCCACGCCGGCATGCTGGTGCACAACCCGGGAAGCACGGCCGAAGCGGCGCCCCACAGCAACATTTTGCGACGATTGAACATCGACGTCCCTCCCCCTTCCGCTGTTCTGCATCGAGCCTTGGTCCCCGGCTCTTGCCTTGTTCTAACCCAAGCATGTCACGGCCAAGCCGCAACGCGACAAGGCGTCTCCCCGTGCCCTCTGTCAATCGGACGATGGACGCGTGCCGCGCGCGACGCGATCGGGATTGGCTGCAGAGACCAAGTATCAGGATACCAACATCGCTCCACAAGACTCAATCCGTGAGAAGCGGTCTCGCGCATTCAAGACCGCCGCCGGCCTCGATTCATTTGTACGATCGTACAAACGCAGCGGCAATGTCAACAAACAAGCACAATTGCAGCCGAACGGTCGCGCCCGAGATCATCATCCATAAAGACCAGGGCTGTATCCTGCTTCCCATGCCAATCGTCTCGCGTCCCATCGCTGTCCTGACTGCCCTCGCGCTCGCGGCCGGCGCGCTCGGGGGATGCAGCTCCATGAACCAGAAGCTCTCGGCCGGCATGGCCGATACCATTCCATCCTGGGCCGGCGGCCTGCCGGCGGATGCGCCGCCGCGGCCGGGCACCCCCGAATACGACAAGTTCATGCAGGATCGGGAACGCAAGCGGCTGATGCCTGCGGCCCAGCGCGGTGACGAAGCGAAGCCGGCAACCGCACCGCAGGACGCGGCCCGCTGAGCGCACGGTCGGCCGGCCGCAGAGCGCGCATCGCCTTGTGCGGGCCGAGTGAAGCGCGGATCAGTCCACGAACACCACGGTCTTGCATCCGTTGAGGATGACGCGATCGGCGAGATGGTAGCGGATCGCGCGCGCCAGCACCCGGCGCTCGATGTCGCGCCCCTTGCGCACAAGATCCTCAGGCGTGTCGCGATGGCTGATGCGCTCGACGTCCTGGTCGATGATCGGCCCCTCGTCGAGATCGCTGGTGACGTAATGCGCCGTGGCGCCGATCAGCTTGACGCCGCGCTCATGGGCCTGGTGGTAGGGCTTGGCGCCCTTGAAGCCCGGCAGGAAGGAATGATGGATGTTGATGCAGCGGCCCGACAGCCGCGCCGACATCTCGTCCGACAAGATCTGCATGTAGCGGGCCAGCACCACGAGATCGGTCCTGGTGTCCTGGGCGAGCTTCCACACCGCGTCTTCCTGTTGCCGCTTGGTCTCCTTGGTCACCGGCAGATGATGGAACGGGATATCGCCGAAATCGAGCGAGCCGTAGGTCTCGCGCGGATGATTGGAGACGATCGCGGTCGGGATCATTTCGAGCTCGCCGGTTCGCCAGCGGTAGAGGATGTCGACCAGGCAGTGATCGGACTTCGACACCAGCAGCATCACCCGGCGGCGGCTGGCGCGGTCGCGCATCTGCCAGTCCATGCCGAAACGTTCGGCGATCGCGGCAAAGCCGGTCTGCAGCGCCGCGAGCTCGACCGCGAGGTCGGCCGCGGTGAACACCACGCGCATGAAGAACTTGCCGGTCTCCACGTCATCGAACTGCTGGGCGTCCAGGATGTTCTGGCCGTTATGGGCGAGAAACGTCGAGACCGCCGAGACGATCCCCGGACGGTCCGGACAGGACAGGGTCAAAACGAATTGATGGTCGGGCATGCCAATTGACCAAAGCTTGAGCAGACTGGTGGAACGGTCATTTTCGGCCCCCGTCTACACCGCAGGCGGCCTTGCGCCAATCCCGGCGCGGGGGTCAAATCGAACAAATGACGACAATGTTTGTTAGGGACCATCATGGCTGAACGGCTGAACGGCTACCGCATCCTGATCCTCGAAACGCGCGAGGAAGCGCAGTTTTCCCGCCTGCTCGCCGAGCAGGGCGCCGACGTGCTGCAATGCCCAGCCTTCACCATCCACGATGCGCCCGATCCGGCGCCGATCGAGGCCTGGATTCGCCGCGCCATCGAGCGGCCGCTCGACGACCTCGTGCTGATGACCGGTGAAGGCCTGCGGCGGCTGATGAAGGTCGTGCGCCGGCTCGGGGTCGAGGCGGAGTTTGTCGGCAGCCTCGCCAAGGCGCGCAAATTCGCCCGCGGCCCCAAGCCCGGCCGCGCGCTGCGCGAGATCGGCCTGGAGCCGCAAATGACGACCGAGAAGCCGACGTCGGAAGGCGTCGCCGAAATGCTGTCGAAGCTCGACCTGACCGGCCATCGGCTCGGGCTGCAGCTCTATCCGGACAAAGATCACGCCACCCTGATCGGGGCGATCAAGGCACAGGGCGCCGAGGTCGATACGGTGCTGCCCTATGTCTATGATGCACAAGCCGCCGACGCCAACATCGTCACCGCGATCGAGGAAATGGCGCAGGGGCGCATCGATGCGATCGCGCTGACCAATCTCGGCCAGGTCCGCCGCCTCATCGAGGTGGCACGGGCGCGCGGTTGCGAGGACAGGTTACGCCAGGGATTCGAGCGTACACCGATCGCTTCCGTCGGACCGGCGGTGTCGGACGAGCTCAAGTCCCACGGCCTGCGCACCGACATCTACCCGGCCGAAGACGCCTTCTTCATGCGGCCGCTGATATCGGCGATGGCGGCGGCGCTTTCAAAAAATCCGCCACGAGCGGCAGCGCGAAGCTAATCAACCTTGGCGCCGGCGAACTTGACCACCTTGCCCCATTTCTCGGTCTCGTCGGCCACCAGTCTGCCGAAGTCGGCAGCCGAGCCCGGCAGCATGATCGCGCCGATCTCGGTAAAGCGCGCCTTGGCCTTGGGATCGGCGAGGATTTCATTGACGGCCTTGTTGAGCCTGTCGACGATTTCAGGCGGCGTATTCTTCGGCGCCGCAAGGCCGTACCAAGCGCTCGCCTCGTAACCCGGCAGGAAGTCGGCAACCGGCGGCAGGTCCGGAAGCACGTCCGAACGGGTCGTGCTGGTGATCGCAAGTCCGCGCAGCTTGCCGGATTTGACGTGCTCGGCGCAGGTCGGAAGATTGTCGAACATCACCTGCATCACGCCGGACAGCATGTCGGTGAGCGCCGGCGCCCCGCCCCGGTAGGGCACGTGCTGCATGTTGATGCCGGTCAGCATCTTGAACAGTTCGCCCGACATGTGGATCGTCGAGCCGTTGCCCGAGGACGCCATGTTGAGCTTGCCGGGATTGGCCTTTGCATAGGCGATCAATTCGGGAATCGACTTGATTGGCAGCGAGGGGTGCACCACCACGACGTTGGGAAAGCGAATGATGCCCGCGATCGGCTCCATCTCGCGCATGAAGTCGAACGGCAGCTTCTGGTAGAGCGTCGCGTTGATCGCATTGGCCGGCGCGACCAGCAGCAGCGTGTAGCCGTCGGGCGCCGCGCGCAGCGCCTGCTCCGTGGCGATGTTGGTCCCGCCGCCCGGCCGGTTCTCGACAATGAAGGATTGCCCGAGCTTTTCCGACAGCCACTGTCCCATCAGGCGCGCCGTCAGGTCCGCCGAACCGCCGGGCGTATAGCCGATCACGAGGCGAACCGGCCGCGCCGGATAGGTCTCGGCAATTGCATTTCCAAATGTGAGCGGAAGCGCAGCCGTAGCGGCTGCAAGTTGCAGGAACTGGCGGCGTAGAACCTTCATGATGTCTCCTCCGACGCACTGGCGGCTCTTGCGGCACGCTTGGGCACGGGCATCCTAGCCGCGTGGCGTCGCCAAGCCGACAGATATTCTCAGTCAGAGGGCGGGAGGTTCACCGCGTCACTTCGTCTCGCGCAGATAGGCCTGGTACGCGAGGGCGATGCCATCCTCGAGCGAGGTGGTGGCGCGCCAGCCGAGCCTCGCCAGCCGGCCGACGTCGAGCAGCTTGCGCGGCGTGCCGTCCGGACGCGACGTGTCGAAGCTGATCTCGCCGCCATAGCCGACGGCGGCCGCGACGACGCGCGCGAACTCGGCGATGGTGATGTCCTCGCCGGTGCCGATATTGACCAGTTCGGGCGAGGAATAGGTCTTCATCAGATAGACGCAGGCGTCGGCGAGATCGTCGACGTAGAGGAATTCGCGGCGCGGCGTGCCGGTGCCCCACACCGCGACGTTGCCGGCACCCGAAACCTTGGCCTCGTGGAAGCGGCGGATCAGCGCGGCGACGACGTGGCTGTATTCGGGGTGATAGTTGTCGCCGGGGCCGTAGAGATTGGTCGGCATCACGCTGATGAAATCGGCGCCGTACTGGCTGCGATAGGCCTCGGCCATCTTGATGCCGGCGATCTTGGCGATGGCATAGGGCTCGTTGGTCGGCTCCAGCGGGCCGGTCAGCATCGAATCCTCGCGCAGCGGCTGCGGCGCCAGGCGCGGATAGATGCAGGACGAGCCGAAGAACATCAGCTTCTCGCAGCCATTGGCGTGGGCTGCCTGGATCACGTTGCTCGAGATCGCCAGATTGTCGTAGAGAAATTCGGCCCGCAGCGTGTTGTTGGCGACGATGCCGCCGACCTTGGCGGCGGCGAGGAATACGGCCTGCGGCCGCTTCGCGGCAAACCAGGCGTTGACCGCGGTTTGGTCGCGCAAATCGACCTCGCTGCGCGACACCGTCAGGAGATCGGCCTCCTCGCGCGCCAGCCGGCGCATCAGCGCCGAGCCGACCATGCCGCGATGGCCGGCAACGAAGACCGTCTTGCCCTTCAGCTCAAACGCCGTGCTTGCCATTGGCCGCGTCCTGCCTGGCCTCGACGAGATCGCTGGCGACCATTTCCTTCACCAGCTGCGCGAACGGCGTCTTCGGCGTCCAGCCGAGCTTGGCGCGCGCCTTGCTGGCGTCGCCGATCAGAAGATCGACCTCGGTCGGGCGGAAATAGGTCGGATCGATCTGCACCAGGGTGTTGCCGGACACCTTGTCGACACCGACCTCCTCGACGCCCTTGCCGCGCCATTCGATGCTGCGGCCGACCTCGGCAAACGCCAGCTCGACGAACTCGCGGACCGACCGCGTCTCGCCGGTCGCGAGCACGAAGTCGCCGGGCTCGTCGACCTGCAGGATCCTGTGCATGCCCTCGACATAGTCGCGGGCGTGGCCCCAGTCGCGCTTGGCGTCGAGATTGCCGAGATAGAGCTTGTTCTCGAGGCCGACCTCGATGCGGGCGACGGCGCGGGTGATCTTGCGCGTCACGAAGGTCTCGCCGCGGATCGGGCTCTCATGGTTGAACAGGATGCCGTTGCTGGCGAACATGCCATAGGCCTCACGGTAGTTCACCGTGATCCAGTAGCCGTAGAGCTTGGCGACGCCATAGGGCGAGCGCGGATAGAACGGCGTGGTTTCCTTCTGCGGCACCTCCTGCACGAGCCCGTAAAGCTCCGAGGTCGAGGCCTGGTAGAACCGCGTCTCCTTTTCCATGCCGAGGATGCGGATTGCCTCCAGCAGCCGCAGCACGCCGATCGCATCGGCGTTGGCGGTGTATTCCGGGCTCTCGAAACTGACCTGGACGTGGCTCTGGGCCGCCAGGTTGTAGATCTCGGTCGGCCGGATCTGCTGCACCAGGCGGATCAGATTGGTCGAATCGGTCATGTCGCCATAGTGCATCAGGAACGGCACGTTGCCGGCGTGCGGATCCTGGTAGAGATGGTCGACGCGCGCGGTGTTGAACGAGGACGACCGGCGCTTGATCCCGTGCACGGTGTAGCCGAGACCGAGCAGATATTCGGCGAGATACGCGCCGTCCTGCCCGGTCACGCCGGTGATCAGCGCAACGCGCCGCTTTGAGTCCTGAGCCGCCGAATCCTTAACCGCCATGTCATCTCCAGAGAGCGCGAAAACCGCGCGATCCCGACGAGGCCGGTCTGTAGCATCCAGCCTGCCCCAAGTCTAATGGCTTAATCGTTTGAAATCAGGACTTTAGGTCTGCGAAAACGGCTCAATGCGCCCGGAACCCGTCACTCGCCATAGTGCCGCAGCCGGTCGAGGTTGAGGATGGTCACCCCGCCATATTCGAGCCGCAACAGCCCTTCCCGCTCGAGCCGCTTCAGGCACTGGTTGGCATTCTGCCGGGAGATTCCCGACAGCGCCCCGATCTCCTCCTGGGTGATCTCAAGGTGCAGCGTCAGGTCGGGATAGAGAATCGGATTGAACAGCGAGGCGATCGAGCGCGCCAGCCGCGCCGTGGCGTCCAGCGTGCGGCCATATTCGAGCAGCGCGATGAACTGGCCGAGCCGCTCATTGAGCGAGCCGACCAGGAATCGGTTGAAGCCGACACTGTTCTCGAACAGCCAGACGAAGGTCCGGCGATCCATCATCGCCAGTCGCGTGTCGCGCAGCGCAACCACATCGTAGCGCCGGGGCTCATTCTTGAGCACGGTCCCCTCGCCGAACCACGCGCCTGCGGTGAGGCCCGCGAAACTCGCCGCCTTGCCGCCGCGCGAGACGATGCCCATGCGCGCCAACCCGGTGACGATGCCGGTCCAATACTGGAAGTTGTCGCCGCGCATGAAGATGAATTCGTTGGCGCGATAGGATTTCTCGGAAATGCCGGCGCGCGCGATTTCGATTTCTTGCTCGCTCAGTTCGCGCGACCAGGCCGCGATGCGCCTCAGGTAATCAGCAGCAATCATTCTAGCGACGGCGTCCTACCCCAAGATACTGCAACGATATTGCACCGCAGCAACGCCGTGCGCGAAGCCAGGGACCCGAGGCCTGGAATGCCAGCGAAAATTCCTGACCAAATGTCGGGCACATGACAATTCAACCTATCGCTTTCTCGTATTCAGAGCCACCTCGCGTAACGTCGCGCAGCGCCTTGATGGATCGCTGAAGGCGGACGACGCGAGGGATGGGCTTGCAGGCGGGTGCGGCGTTACCGCGCATGACACAGGCGATCGGGTCAAGCGATGCTCCCGAACGCCGGCATCATTAGTCGGATGGTCTCCCTTCGGCGGCCCATGTAAGATCGAAGCAAGATCGAAGCGAAGATAAAGAGCGCGCCAAAGCGCCCGTATCTGGAGGGAACAGGGTGGCTAATAGTCTCGAGGTGCGCGGAGTCTCTTTGCGCTTTGGCGGCGTCCGCGCGCTGACCGAAGTGAGCTTCGGCGTCAACGAGGGCGAGCTGTTCTCCATCATCGGCCCGAACGGCGCCGGCAAGACCTCGATCGTCAACTGCATCTCCGGCCGCTACCGGCCAACCGAAGGCCAGCTGTTCTATCGCGGCCAGGACATTACCGGCCTCAACCCTAACGCGCGGCCCCGGCTCGGAATCGGCCGGACCTTCCAGAATCTCGCGCTGTTCCACCACATGAGCGTGCTCGACAACATCATGGTCGGCCGCCATCACCTCCTGAAGAACAACTTCATCACGGGATCGCTGTACTGGCTGACCGGCGCGCGCCGCGAGGAGCTGGAGCACCGCCGCAAGGTCGAGGAGATCATCGACTTCCTCGATCTGCAATCGGTGCGCAAGGCGACCGCCGGCACCCTGCCCTACGGCCTGCGCAAGCGCGTCGAGCTCGCCCGTGCGATGGCGCTCGAGCCGCAACTGATCCTGCTTGACGAGCCGATGGCCGGCATGAACTTCGAAGAGAAGGAAGACATGGCGCGCTACATCGTCGATCTCAACGAAGAGTTCGGCATGACGGTGATGATGATCGAGCATGACATGGGCGTCGTGATGGACATCTCCCACCGCGTCATGGTGCTCGACTTCGGCCGCAAGATCGCCGAGGGCGATCCGGCCACCGTGCTCGCCGATCCCCATGTCAAGCGCGCCTACCTCGGCGAAGAGGACGAGGCGCTGGTCGATCCCGACGACAAGCCGGCGGTGCGGGAGAGCGCCGCATGATGGACTATGCCGGTCGCGCCGCGCAGGCCGACACCTTTCCCAAGATGCTGCGCCTCAACGCGAAGGAGCACGGCCAGGAGATCGCGCTGCGCGAGAAGGATTTCGGGCTGTGGCGCGAATTCACCTGGAACGACTACCAGACCCGCACCCATGATTTCGCGCTCGGCATGGTCGAGCTCGGGCTTGGCCGCGGTGACGTGATCGGCATTATCGGCGACAACCGGCCGGACTGGGTCGCCGCCGAGATCGCTGCCCACGCGATCGGCGCGATGAGCCTCGGTCTTTATCGCGACGTGCTGGACGAGGAAGCCGCCTATCTCCTGACCTATGGCGAGGCCAAGCTGGTCTTCGCCGAGGACGAGGAACAGGTCGACAAGCTGCTCGGCCTTGCCGATCGCGTGCCCCGCCTCAAGCACATCGTCTATTCCGACCCGCGCGGCATGCGCAAATACGACGATCCGCGATTGATGGAGGCGAGCAAGCTCGTTGCGCTGGGCCGCGATCGCGCCGCGCGCGAGCCTGGGCTCTACGAGCGACTGGTCGATGCTACGAAGGGCGAGGACGTCGCGATCCTCTGCACCACCTCGGGCACGACGGCCAACCCGAAGCTTGCGATGCTCTCGGCCGGGCGCGTGCTGCGGCACTGCGCGACCTATCTCGCCTTCGATCCGAAGGGGCCCGACGACGAATATGTCTCGGTGCTGCCGCTGCCCTGGATCATGGAACAGATCTACGCGCTGGGCAAAGGGCTGCTCTCCCGGATGAAGGTCAACTTCGTCGAAGAGCCCGACACCATGATGCACGACTTCCGCGAGATCGCGCCGACCTTCGTGCTGTTCGCGCCGCGGGTCTGGGAATCGATCGCGGCCGACGTCCGTGCCGGGGTGATGGACGCCTCGCCGTTCAAGCAGCGGCTCTATGACCTCGGCATGAGGACCGGCCTTGCGGCGCTCGCCGAGGGCAAGCGTTCTGTGTTCGCCGACCAGCTCTTGTTCCGTGCGCTGCGCGACCGGCTCGGCTTCACGCGGCTGCGCTCGGCGGCGACCGGCGGCGCGGCGCTCGGGCCGGATACCTTCAAGTTCTTCCAGGCGATGGGCGTGCCGCTGCGCACGCTGTACGGCCAGACCGAGCTGCTCGGCGCCTACACGCTGCATCCCGAAGGCAAGGTCGATCCCGACACCACCGGCGTGCCGATGGCCGACAACATCGAGATCCGCATCGACAATGCCGACGTCAACGGCGTCGGCGAGATCGTGGTGCGGCATCCCAACATGTTCCACGGCTATTACAAGAACCCCGAAGCATCGGTCGCCGACATCAAGGACGGCTGGATGCATTCGGGCGATGCCGGCTTCTACAACGACAACCGGCAGCTTGTCGTGATCGACCGCATCAAGGATCTCGCCGAGACCTCGCGCGGCGAACGCTTCTCGCCGCAATATATCGAGAATAAGCTGAAGTTCTCGCCCTATGTCGCCGAGGCGGTGGTGCTCGGCGCCGGCCGCGACGCGCTCGCGGCGATGATCTGCATCCGCTACTCGATCATCTCGAAATGGGCGGAGAAGAACCGGATCTCGTTCACGACCTACACCGACCTGTCCTCGCGGCCCGAAGTCTATGCGCTGCTCAAGAAGGAGGTCGAGACCGTCAATGCCACCCTGCCGCCGGCGCAACGCATCTCGCGCTTCCTGCTGCTCTACAAGGAGCTCGATGCCGATGACGGCGAGCTGACCCGGACCCGAAAAGTCCGCCGCGGCGTCATCAACGAGAAATACGCCGACATCATCGATGCGATCTACCGCGGCAAGGCCAGCATCCCCGTCGACACCGTGATCCGCTTCCAGGACGGCTCGACCCAGCGCGTCCGCACCACGCTCGAGGTTGTCGATCTCGGCCGCGCCGTAATCGCGGAGGCCGCGGAATGACTGTGTTGCGCGACCAGAGCGCGGTGCTCATGAACGTGCCCTCTCCCCTTGTGGGAGAGGGCTACACCGCTAGTCGACTCGCTTGGGTGAGGGGTACCCTCTCCACGATCCCGTTGCGGAGACAACCCCTCACCCGGCTTCGCTTTGCGAAGCCACCCTCTCCCACAAGGGGAGAGGGTGCTGGCGCCGCAGTCCGGAGCGACCGCACCCCATGAACACTCAGTTCCTGATCCAGCTGATCGTCAACGGCCTCGTGGTCGGCACGCTGTATGGCGTGGTCGCGATGTCGTTCGTGCTGATCTACAAGGCGACACAGGTCGTGAACTTCGCGCAGGGCGAACTGCTGCTGGTCGGCGCCTGGGTGTGCTGGGCGCTGCTGACGAAGTATCAGGTGCCGTTCTGGGTCGGCATGCCGATCACGCTGGTCTTCATGTTCATCTTCGGCATCGCGATCCAGGTCGTGATCCTGCGTCCAATGATCGGCGAGCCGATCATCTCCGTGATCATGGTGACGATCGGCCTGTCGACGGTGTTCCAGGCCGCGCTGAAGTGGATCTTCGGCGTCAACCCGCAGCCGTTCCCGCGCGTGTTCCAGAGCCAGTCGGTCAGCCTGTTCGGGCTGCAGATCCAGACCGTCTATGTCATGAGCCTCGTGGTCTCGCTCGCCATGATGGTCGGCATGGCCTGGTTCTTCCGCGCCTCCAAATATGGCCTTGCGATGCGCGCCACCGCCTTCAACCAGCAGGTCGCGCAGTCGCTCGGCATTTCCGTCAAGAACGTGTTCGCGATGGCATGGGCGATCTCGGCCACGGTCTCGGCGGTCGCCGGTGTCGTGGTCGCCGTGGTCAACGGCGTGTCGTCCGGGCTCTCCGCCTACGGCATCAAGGTGTTTCCGGCCGCGATCCTGGGCGGGCTGGACTCGGTCGGCGGCGCCGTGCTCGGCGGCATCATCATCGGGCTGTTGGAAAACGTCGCCCAGTATGTCGACAGCCAGTACCTGCACTGGGGCAATCTCTACGAGATCGCGCCGTTCTACGTCCTGATCATCATCCTGATGATCAAGCCGTACGGCCTGTTCGGCACCAAGGATATTGAGCGGGTCTGATCAATGGCGACAAGCACACTCATCCCCTCGGGCGATTTCCGCACCAGCTATGCGGCCGACACCACGATCTTCCCGACCGCGACCAGCCGCAATTTCGCAATCATCGGCATCGTGCTCGCCTGCTTCGCGCCGATGCTGCTGTCCAACTACCTGCTCTCGATCGCGATTCAGATCGGCATCTTCGCGATTGCGGCCCTCGGCCTCAACGTCCTGGTCGGCTTCACCGGCCAAATCTCGATCGGCCACGCCGCGTTCTTCCTGTTCGGCGCGTTTACCTCGGCCTACATCTCCAACAACGCGCCGATCCCGGTGTTCTTCGCCATCCCCCTCGCCGGCGTCGTCACGGCACTGGTCGGCCTGGTCTTCGGCGTGCCGGCGGCGCGGCTGAAGGGACTCTATCTCGTGATCGCGACGCTCGCCGCGCAGTACATCCTGCTCGACTTCTTCTCGCGCGCCGAATGGTTCTCGGGCGGCTCGGTGCCGGCCAGCGCCAATCCATTCTCGATCTTCGGCTACACCCTGCGCGGCGACCGGCAGTATTTCTACGTCGTGCTCGCCTATATGGTGATCAGCTACCTGCTCGTCACCAACCTGATGCGCACCCGCGATGGCCGCGCGCTGGTCGCGATCCGCGATCACTATCTCTCCGCCGAGATCATGGGCATCAACCTCACCAAGTACCGGACGCTGTCGTTCGGGCTTGCCGCCTTCTTTGCCGGCATCGCCGGCGCGCTCTACGCGCACTATCAGCTCGTGGTCTCGCAGGAAGGTTTTGGCATCGAGCGCTCGGTGCTGTTCCTCGCCATGGTCATCATCGGCGGCACCGGCTCGGTGATGGGTACGCTGATGGGCACGGCCTTCGTGGTGCTGTTGCCGGAATCGATGGAATGGCTGAGCGCCTGGCTGAAGGGCGGCGCCATCGACAAGGCGCTGCAGCTCAACAACAACATCACCTTCCTGCGCGAGATCGCGATCGGCCTGATCATCATCGGCTTCTTGATGTTCGAGCCGGACGGCCTCGCGCATCGCTGGCGGCAGATCAAGGCTTACTGGAAGCTCTACCCGTTCTCGCATTGACGCAAGGCACGGAACGCAATTCAAAATTCGGTTCAACGAATAAGCAGGAGGAACGCAAAAATGACGATTAGATCCCTTTTGAGCTCGGTCTCCGTTGCGCTGCTGATCAGCAGCGCGGCCGCCACCGCGCAGGCGCAGATCGCCATCGGCCATCTGCAGGACCTCTCGGGCGGCACGTCCGACGTCGGCACCCCCTATGGCCAGGGCGTCGCGGACACCTTCGCCTGGGTCAACAAGAACGGCGGCATCGGCGGCAAGCAGCTCAATGTCGATAGCAACGACTATGGCTACCAGGTGCCGCGCGCCATCGCGCTGTACAAGAAGTGGTCGGCGCCCGACGGCAAGGTCGCTGCGATCATGGGCTGGGGCACGGCGGATACCGAGGCCCTCACCGGCTTCCTGGCGCAGGACAAGATCCCGGACATCTCCGGCTCCTACGCCGCCGCGCTGACCGATCCGGAAGGCACCAGCGGCAAGGCCAAGCCCGCGCCGTACAATTTCTTCTACGGCCCGAGCTATTCGGACTCGATGCGCGCGATGCTGACCTGGGCCGCCGAGGACTGGAAGGCCAAGGGCAAGCCCGGCAAGCCGAAATTCGTCCACATGGGCGCCAACCATCCGTATCCGAACGCGCCGAAGGCGGCCGGTGAAGCGCTGGCGACCGAGCTCGGCTTCGAGGTACTGCCGCCGCTGGTGTTCGCGCTCTCCCCCGGCGACTACTCGGCGCAGTGTCTCAGCCTGAAGAGCTCGGGCGCAAATTATGCCTATCTCGGCAACACGGCGGCCTCCAACATCTCGGTGCTGAAGGCCTGCAAAACCGCCGGCGTCGACGTCCAGTTCCTCGGCAATGTCTGGGGCATGGACGAGAACGCGGCCAAGACCGCCGGCGATGCAGCCGACGGCGTGATTTTCCCGCTCCGTACGGCGGTGAGCTGGGGCGGCAACGCCCCCGGCATGAAGACGGTGATGGAAATCTCCAAGATGTCCGACCCATCCGGCAAGGTCTATCGGCCCGTGCACTACATCGCCGCGGTCTGCAGCGCGCTCTATCTGAAGGAAGCGCTCGACTGGGCCGCCAAGAACGGCGGCGCCACCGGCGAGAACGTCGCCAAGGGCTTCTACCAGAAGAAGGATTGGGTGCCGGCCGGCATGGACGGCGTCTGCAATCCGTCGACCTGGACCGAGAAGGATCACCGCCCGACCACGAAGGTCGACCTGTATCGCTCGAAGGTCTCGGGCGCGACCGATGGCGACATCAACGACCTGATGGGCAAGGGCACGATCAAGCTCGAGAAGGTGAAGACCGTCGACCTGCCGCGCAAGCCGGAATGGTTTGGCTGGTGAGGCGGCAGCCGAACAGGTCCACACATCGTCATGCGCGGGCCCGGCCCGCGCATCCATCAAGCGAAGACGTATTCCGATCGATGGATTGCCGGCTCGAGCCCGGCAATGGCATCGAAGGGTAACACAGGCCATGAACGAAACCCTCGAAGCCACCCGCCCGGGGCCGACGGCAGTCCCGCCGCCGCCACTGCTCAGCATCAACAACATCGAGGTCGTCTATGACGACGTCATCCTGGTGCTGCGCGGCCTCAGCCTCGAGGTGTCGAAGGGCGCGATCGTGGCGCTGCTCGGCGCCAACGGCGCCGGCAAATCGACCACGCTGAAGGCGATCTCCGGCCTGCTCAAGACCGAGGACGGCGAAGTCACCCGCGGCGAGATCCTGTTCGAGGGCCAGCGCATCAACGGCATCGATCCGGACAAGATCGTCCGCCGCGGCATCTTCCAGGTGATGGAAGGCCGCCGTATCGTCGCCGACATGACGTCGCTTGAGAACCTGCGGCTCGGCGCCTTCACCCGGCGCGACGGCGAGGTCTCCGATGACATCGACATGGTGTTCAAGTATTTCCCGCGCCTGAAGGAGCGCACCGGCCTCGCCGGCTATCTCTCCGGCGGCGAGCAGCAGATGCTCGCGATCGGCCGCGCGCTCATGGCCCGTCCGAAGATGATCCTGATGGACGAGCCGTCGATGGGGCTGTCGCCTCTGCTCGTCAAGGAAGTGTTCGCGATCATCAAGGAGATCAACCGCGATCTCGGCGTCACGATCCTCCTGGTCGAGCAGAATGCGCGCGCCGCGCTCTCGGTTGCGAGCCATGGCTACATCATGGAACAGGGCAAGGTCGTGCTCGACGGCTCCGCCGACGAGCTGCGCGACAACGAGGACGTCAAGGAATTCTACCTCGGCGGCGCCGGCGACCAGCGCAAGAGCTTCAAGAACCTGAAGAGCTTCAAGCGGCGCAAGCGCTGGCTGTGAGGATATCGAGCGTTTTCGGGGCGGAGTTGCGTGTGCAGAAAACGCGTCAGACCAGGAAGGCGGTTCTATCCGAGCACCTGCTCGGCTTCAGTAACCGCGCAGAGCACATGATAGAACGACGACGCCGGGATCGTGTCGACCAGCGAATTGCCGTCGCGGTCGAACTGGTCGTACCAGCCGCCGGCCACGGCATGGCCGAGATAGTGCCGCTCGAGCAGCACCAGCGCCGCACGCGCCTCGTCCGCCGCGCCGGCTTCGCCCGACTCGGCCTGCGCGATCCAGGCCTTCGCCAGCTCGCTCTGCGGCCACAGCCGCCGTGTGTGGCGGCGGATGTTGCCCTCGGCGTCGCCCTCGTCGACCAGGCAGCCGGTGGCCGCGTCGCGATAGCGCAGCGCCGACGCCAGCAGCTCGCCGCGCGGGCGCCCGGTCGGGCAGCCGGTGATGCGCTCGAAGCCCTTCAGCAGCCAGACCCATTCCGCGAGGTGCCCGGGCTCGACGCTGACCGGCGGGATTTTCGACCAGTCTTCCTCGAAATATTCGCCGAGGGTGCGCGTCTGCTTGTCGTAGAGGTTGGCGAGGAACAGCGCGAAGAAATCGCCGGCACGGTTCTGGAACGACAAATCGTGGGTCGCGTCGAAGCAGGCGATCATCGCCTCGAACAGATGCATCTGCGGGTTCTGCCGGCGCGGCATCGAAGGCGGCAGGCCCTCGTGGAAGCCGCCATGGGGCGAGCGCAGCCGGGTATCGAGGAACGACAGCAGCGCGTCGATCTCGGCGCGGATCTGGGCGTCCTGGTCGAGGCCGTAGGCGGTCGCGAGCGCAAGCAACACGAAGGCGTGGCCGTAGGTGTCGCGCAGCGGGTCGTGCACGCCGCCCTCCGCGGTCAGGCTGTAGACGAAGCCCGGCCGGCCGTCCGGCGCCCTGGCCTTGGCCAGCAGGTAGTCCAGCCCCTTAAGCGCGACCGCGCGCCCCTCCGGATACCAGCCCAGCTGGGCCGCCTTGGCGTAGCAATAGATCTGGCGCGCCTGCACCATGATCCGGCGCGGGGCGGCGCGATCGGCTGTCCCATCCCGGTGCAACCGGTCGACAAAGCCGCCGGCGGTGCTGTCCCAGCCCGCGGTCGACCACAACGGCAGGGCCTGGTCGATGATGCGGCGCTTCAGCCTCGCGACGACGTCGGCGGCCCCGTCCGCCGCAACGCTCTCTGCCTCAGCCATCGTGCTCCCTGGAACCGTCCCAATGTCAGCGGTCACCGTCTGATAGCACGGGCGGACCGGCACGCAACCCGCGCACTTCCTCTCAAGGACCTGCCATGACCGACCATTACGACGCCCTTGAAACGCGCGATCCGGCCGAGCGCGAGGCCGCGTTGTTCGCCCGGCTGCCTGAGGTGCTGCGCAAGGCAATGGCGGCGCCCGCCTATGCCAACCTGTTGAGGGGCACCGATCCCGCCTCCATCACCGGCCGGGAGGCGCTGGCGGGGCTGCCAGTGCTGCGCAAGTCGGAACTGCCGGCCCTGCACAAGGCCGTCCCGCCGTTCGGCGGCTTCGTGGCCGACACGCCCGGCTCGTTCGCCCGGCTGTTCACCTCGCCCGGACCGATCTTCGAGCCCGAGGGCCGCCAGGCGGACCCCTGGCGCGGCGCCCGGGCGCTGTTTGCGGCGGGCTTTCGCGAGGGGGACGTGGTGCTGAACACCTTCAGCTATCATCTCACCCCCGGCGGCTTCATCTTCGATGCTTCCGCGCGGGCGCTCGGCTGTGCGGTGATCCCGGCAGGCCCCGGCAATACCGAGCAGCAATTCGAGCTGATCGAGGCCTATCGCCCGGTCGGCTATAGCGGCACCCCGGACTTCCTGAAGATCCTGCTCGACGCCGCCGCCACCGCCGGCCGCGACGTGTCCTCGATCAAGCGCGCGCTGGTATCAGGCGCGGCATTTCCGAAATCGCTGCAGGAGGAGATGAAGTCGCGCGGCGTCGAGGCTTACCAGGCCTTCGGCACCGCCGATCTCGGCCTGATCGCGTTCGAGACGGCGGCGCGCGAGGGGATGACGGTCAACGAGGACCTCATCCTGGAGATCGTCAAGCCCGGCACCGGCGATCCGGTTGCGCCGGGTGACGTCGGCGAGATCGTGGTGACCTCGCTCGATCCGCACCATCCCTGGATCCGCCTCGCGCTCGGCGATCTGACCGCCGCCCTGCCCGGCGCGAGCCGGTGCGGACGCACCAACATGCGAATCAAGGGCTGGATGGGCCGCGCCGACCAGACCACCAAGGTGAAGGGGATGTTCGTGCGCCCCGAGCAGATCGCGGAGATCGGCAGGCGGCATCCCGAGCTCGGACGGCTGCGCCTCGTGGTCACGCGCGCCGGCGAGGCCGACGCCATGACGCTGAGGGCCGAATGCGCCTCGGCGGCGGATGCCCTGCAGAGCGACGTCGCGGCAACGCTGCGTGCCGTGACAAAGCTCGGCGGCACCGTCGAGCTGGTCGGCACCGGCTCGCTGCCGAACGACGGCAAGGTGATTGCAGACGAGCGTTAGGCCTTGAGATCACCCGGCGTTTGATCAGTCCGCATTTGTCGCGCGCGGCGTTGTGAACTATTGAGCTAGCTCGCGCCCCGTGGAGACGGACGGATCATCACCTCATGAGCAGCGCTTCCGGAGATCAGCCGCGAAGGCCGGCCGTCTTCTTCGATCGGGACGGCGTCCTGAACCAGGACATCGGTTACCTGTTCGAAAGCCACAGGCTGGTCTGGATCGACGGCGCACGCGAGGCGGTCAAGGCCGTCAACGACAAGGGGTATTTTGCGTTCGTCGTGACCAACCAGTCAGGCGTCGCAAGGGGTCTCTACGAGGAGACACACGTCCGGCAGCTTCACGACTGGATGGCCGATGAGCTCGGCAGGATCGGCGCGCATATCGACGCCTTTGAATACTGCCCGTTCCATCCTAAAGGGACGGTTGAACGATATCGGCAGGTCAGCCACCGGCGCAAACCGTCGCCGGGCATGATCAATGATCTGCTGGAACGCTTTCCGGTCGACGTCGAACGCAGCTTTCTGGTCGGCGATCAGCCGACGGATCTCGAGGCGGCACGTGCGGCCGGGCTGAAGGGCTACCTGTTCTCAGGCTCCAATCTGGAAAAGTTCCTGAGGCCTCTGCTGCTCGGGAGCTGAAGACCCCAGCGTCAGGCGCGAGGCCGCGATCGCGATCGCGATCAGAACTTCCGGATCAGCTCGATGACCTCGTCCTGCTGCTGGCGCGTGATTTCGGCGAATATCGGCAGCGAGAGAATCCGGCCCTGATCGCGATGCGCATTGAGGAACTGCTCAGGCCGGTGATCGAACCGCGCATAGGCCGGCAGGAACGGCAGCGCGGTGGGATAGTTGATGGCGGTCTGCACGCCGTTGGCGTTGAGATGGGCGGCGAGCGCGTCACGGCGCGGATGCCTGATCGTGTAGAGGTGATAGACGTGGCTGCGCGCCGGCGCGACCTCGGGCACCACGACATCCTCGATCTGGTTGAGGCCGGCATCATAGACCTCGGCCGCCGCCTGCCGGGCCGCGGTCCAGGCGGCAAGATGCGGCAGCTTGGCGGAGAGGATCGCGGCCTGCATGCCGTCAAGCCGGCTGTTGATGCCTTCGATGTGGTGCTGGTGCTTCACCAGTCCACCGTGGCGCGCCAGCATGGCCATCTGCTCGGCGAGCGCCGCGTCGTTGGTGACGACCGCGCCGGCATCGCCCATCGCGCCGAGATTCTTGCCGGGATAGAATGAATAGGTCGCGGCCTCGCCGAAGGTGCCGACCATGCGGCCCTTGTAACGCGCGAGATGGGCCTGGGCGCAATCCTCGATCACCCACAGCTTGTGCTTCTGCGCGATCGCCATGATCGCGTCCATATCCGCGGGCTGGCCATAGAGATGCACCGGGATGATGCCGACCGTGCGCGGCGTGATCGCGGCCTCGATGGCCGCCGGATCGATCGTGAACGTCGCCTCGTCGGTGTCGCAGAAGACGACGGTGGCACCGGAATGAGTGATCATCGCCGCGGTCGAGATCCAGGAATGCGCCGTCGTGATCACCTCGTCGCCCGGCTCCACCTTCAGCGCCCGCATGGCAAGGTAAAGCGCGTCGGTGCCGTTGGCGCAGGACACGCAATGAGCGACCTCGGCCGCCGCCGCAAATTCGCGCTCGAAGGCGTCGACATAGCTGCCGCGAATGAAGGCGTTGTCGCCGATCACGCCGGCGATCGCAGCGTCGATCTCGCCCTTGATGGACTGGTATTGCAGTTGCAGGTCGGCATACGGCACCGCCATCGATATTCCCCTGTTGCCTATTGGCTCGTCAGCAGCCGGCGGGCCGGATTGCCGGCATAGGTGCCTGGCGTCGTGATGTCCTTGGTCACCACCGATCCGGCGCCGATGACGACGTCGTCGACGATCCTGACCGGCATGATCGTCGCATTGGAGCCGATCGACACCCGGTTGCCGATCACCGTCTCGCGCCACAGCTCCTTGCGTCCACGCGCCGGGCCGCCGGTGGAGAACGTGTCGTTGACGAACATCACACCGTGACCGATGAAACAGTCCTCGCCAATGGTGACGAGCTCGCAGACGAAGGCATGCGACTGCACGCGGGTGCGCGCCCCGACGATCACGCCCTTCTGGATTTCGGTGAAGGGGCCGACGAAGCAGTCGTCGCCGAGCTTGCAGCCATAGAGGTTGCAGGGCTCGACGATCTTGACGCGTTCGCCGAACGCGACATCGCGCACGCTGGCCTGATGCACCTCCGGCCGGTTCACGAAACGACGCCCAGCCGGCTCAGCCGTGGCGTGAAGCGCAGCGCGACTTCCTCGCCGGTCTCGATCGACTCATAGAGGGCCGAGATCAGTTCAAGGCTCTTGCGGCCCTCGAGCCCGTCGACCAGCGCGGCGCGCTGGTTTTCCAGGCAATCGACCACGTGGTGATAATAGGCCTGATGGCCGAAGCCGTAGACGTTGGGCGGGTTGACCGAGAACTTCTCCACGACGTCCTTGTCGGACGGCAGCTCGTCGACAAAGCGCCAGTGCCGGATCTGGTTGACCGCGAAGCCCGAAATCTCGACGGTGCCCTTTTCGCCCAGGATCGAGAGCGAACCCTCGAGATCGGTCGGGCGCGCCGCGGTGGTCGCCTCGATGATCCCGAGCGCGCCGTTGCGGAACTTCAGCGTTGCGACGGCCGTATCCTCGGTTTCGATATTGGCCAGCGCCGTTGCCGCGCGCGCATGCACGCTCACCACGTCGCCGAAGAACCACTCCAGCATGTCGACATGGTGGCTCGCCTGATTGGTCAGCACGCCGCCGTCATAGGCCCAGGTGCCGCGCCAATCGTCCTGGTCGTAATAGGCCTGGTCGCGGCACCAGCGCACCCGGACCGTCCCCAGGATGAGCTTACCGAAGCGGCCGGCGTCGAGCGCCTCGCGCGCCTTGACCACGGGCACGTTGAAGCGGTTCTGCTTGACGATGAACATCTTGACGCCGGCCTGGTCGCAGGCCCGGATCATGTCGTCGGCGTCCTGCAGCCGCAGCGCCATGGGCTTCTCGACCACGGTGTGCTTGCCGGCCTTGGCACAGGCGATCACATGCGCGGGATGCAGCCCGCTCGGCGTCAGCACGGCGACGGCATCGATGTCCTTCCGCGCCAGGAATTCGTCCATGTCGTAATGGGCAGCAACGCCGAACTTCCCGGCAACCGCATCGGCGCGTGCGCGGATCGGATCGCAGACCGCGACCAGGCTCGCTCCCTCGATGTGGTTGCCACCCAGGAGATCGGAGTGACGCTTGGCGATACGCCCGCATCCGAGCAGGCCAAATCTGATCATGCAACAGGCCCTGTCTTGTCTCGTGGCCGGCCATTGCAACCTGCCGAAGAGCCGAGGGAACAAGCGGCCTTGCGAGCCGCGCGACAACGTCCATTACCCAGAAAACTCGGGGTAAGGCAAGGCCATGCACCAGTCAGGCGGCCGCGGCCGCGGCACCACGATTTCACGCGGCCTCGGCGCGCTTGGCCTCTGTGAGCATGGCAAAAGTCCTTGCGACAAGCCTCGCCGGGTAACGGCGATCCGATCAGGGACAACCGCTCCCCAGCCCCCGGAGCAACAAGCGGCATTTGCGTTATTAACCAGGAATAATAGAATGAAGGATCAGCATAGTTCTTGTCGTCTTATCGGCGTCGTGCCATGCCCCTGGCTCAAAAGGCGGCATCGGTTGGCGATCGCGGGTTAGTCTGCCGAATACGATGACTATCCACGAGGCAGTCCAAAGGCGCAGCCCGAGACGGCGGTAGGTGAGAATGAACGATCGCGTTATTCAGCTGGAGCCGGGTTTCGGATGGCGCCAGGCCAAGCTTGCCCTGCTTGCCTATGCCCACGTCGTGGTTTGCTGCATCTCGCTGTATTGCATTACGATCATCGATTCCTTCCCGGGTGTCATCGCCTTCGACAAGGCACACCTGGCATCCGCGATCGTCAACGTATTGGCGTTCAGTCCCCTCGTCATCCTGTTCGCAATCAGTCGCTTCAGCTTTGGCTATCTCGTCGGCTTCTACTTCTACATTATGGTCCTGGGGTATCTCTGGCTGATCGAATTTTCGGTGCTCGATTACGATCATCGCCTGGCGCTCGCCTCGATCGTGCTTTCGGCGCTCGCATTCCTCGCCCCCGTGCTGTTCATCACCGCGCCGGTACGGCAGGCTATCGTCATGCCGGCACGCGCCTTTCACATGATGCCTTCCGTCATCCTGATTGCCTCAGTCGCGATCATCGGCATCGGGTCTCTCTACAACCTCAAGCTGGTCGATCTCGCCGAGATCTACAAATATCGCGCGGAGCTCGCGTTGCCGGGCGTCCTGCGATATGCGGTCTGGATCGTCTCGAACGCGCTGTTGCCTTTCGCTTTTGCCTGCTTCGTCGCCAGCAAGCGGATCTGGCAGGCAGGGGCCGCTCTGCTTCTCATGCTTATGTTCTACCCGATCATGCTGACCAAGATGGCGCTGTTTGCTCCGGTCTGGCTGCTGTTTCTAGCGCTGATCTGCAAGCTGGCTGAGGCCAGGGTCACGACGATCCTGTCGTTTTTCCTGCCGATCCTGATCGGCACTATCCTGTTCTTCCTGGTCAAGGCCGAGGTGCTGCCAATCAAGCCCGCATTGGTTTATTTCGGCACCGTCAACACCAGGATGGTTGCGATCCCGTCGCTCGCCCTTGAAGTCTACAACAACTACTTCTCGGCGCACCCGCTGACCCATTTCTGCCAGATCAACGCGTTGAAGCTCCTGGTTGCCTGCGCCTATGACGAGCCGATATGGGCCGTCATGGCCAAGGCCTACGATCTCGGCGCCTTCAACGCTTCGCTGTTCGCCACCGAAGGCGTCGCTTCGGTCGGCCTCGTGCTCGCCCCGGTATCCGCGCTGGGCTGCGGCTTGATCATTGCCCTCGGCAATCGCCTGTCGTCCGGCTTGCCGTCGCAATTCGTGCTGCTCTCCGCGGGGCTGCTCCCCCAGGTTCTCCTCAATGTGCCGCTTTCAACCGCCCTGCTGACGAACGGCACCGGTCTGCTGTTCCTGCTCTGGTACATTACGCCGCGGTCAGCGTTCGACCAGACGGCGTCGACGACTGCGGCAACCGAACGTCTGCGACATGCAAGCGCCGCCTAGCGTGCCGCTCCGAATTGTCAGCTGTCCTTTCTAGACAGGACGTACGGGCGGATGGATAGCCGGAGAGCTCTCGTGATCGCCTACGCGCGAATGATATTGTCTGCCGGCTGAGAATACTTTCCACGACAGTCGACAAGCAGCGGCGCATGCGCGCCTAGCAGCTGATAGTCGAACTTGTCGTGGTCAGTTGCAAGCAGAACGCAATCGAAGCGCTGCAGATTCTCCGCAGTGAGCGCAACGCTGGACAAGTCGAACGAATGCGCTCGCATCTTTGGGAACGCCGGAACGTGCGGATCACTATAGGCGACCTTGGCGCCGAGATCGCGGAGCCTCTCCATCAGCAGCACCGACGGCGATTCACGAACGTCGTCGACGTTCTTCTTGTAAGCGATGCCGAGAACCAAAATCGAGCTGCCGCTGATCGACTTGTGCCGCTGATTGAGGGCCAGCGAGATCTTCGATACGACGTAGTCCGGCATCGAGGAATTGATCTCTCCAGCGAGCTCGATGAAGCGCGTATGCATACCGTATTCCCGCGCCTTCCAGGTCAGATAGAACGGGTCGATCGGAATGCAGTGTCCGCCAATGCCGGGACCGGGGTAGTACGGAACAAACCCGAACGGCTTGGTTGCCGCAGCGCGGATCACCTCGTGAATGTCGATGCTCATTTTGTCGGCAACCATCTTCATCTCGTTGACGAGTCCGATGTTCACCGAGCGATGGATATTCTCGAGCAGCTTCGTCAGCTCGGCGGCCTGGGTCGAGCTTACCGGCACGACCTTGTCGATCACCTGGCGGTAGAGTGCGATGCCGGCCTCGAGACATGCCGGCGTGCAGCCACCGCAGACCTTCGGGATCGAACGCGTCGTGAAATTCTGATTGCCGGGATCTTCGCGTTCTGGCGAGAAAACAAGAAAGACGTCCTTGCCGACCGTGAAGCCGCACTTTTCGATGCGCGGCTTCAGCTCCTCCTCGGTCGTACCGGGATAGGTGGTACTTTCGAGCGACAGCACCATTCCCTGATGGAGATACGGCAGCAGCGACTCCGTCGTATTTAGCACGAAGCTGAGATCGGGTTCGCGGTACTTGTTGAGCGGCGTCGGGACGCAAAGGATCAGCGCATCGACTTCCTTCGCGCGAGAGAAATCCGTGGTCGGCTCAAACCCTAGTTCCATCGCATTTCTGATGCTGCCACTCGATATGTGCTCGATATACGAGCGGCCGGCGCGAAGTGCGTCGACCTTTGTCTGGTCAATATCAAAGCCGATCACCTTGTAACCGACCTCGCAATAGCGAAGCATCAAAGGCAGACCTACATAGCCCAAGCCGACGATGCCGATCTTGGCCGTTCTCTCGTTGAGTTTTGCGATCAATTCGGAATTCATTTCATCACTCGTACGGGGTTGTTACGGATAGTCGGCCTGAAAAGCGTCAAACTCAGCCTCTGATAGCGTCATAGCGGCAAAGCCACAACCCTGGAAGCCATGCTTGGGACCTCGTCAAGCGCCGAGGCACGAAACCAAGCGGGACTGTCATTAGCCCTCGCAACGCCCCAAACGAAGCGTCCTTGGCTACGCGCCGGACAGCCGGAACGCCCCATCTTCTGCGTCCACAGCTGGCGATAGCTTCAACGCATTGCTTGGTCAAATTCCCAAAGCAAGGCTATCGCGCGCCGCTCAACAAGCGAGCAACCTGGTAAGCAGCGCGGCCCGTCCCATACTCATCGATCTCGCGCCGCTCTGCGTGCGCCACCTGTTTCCAGAGCCGGTTCCACCCGTGGGTGATCGTCTCCGTCCACTCGGTCTCATCACGCAACGTGATGCACGGCACATGGTGGAAATACGCCTCCTTTTGCACCCCTCCCGAGTCCGTATAGACTTCAAGGGCGTTGTGCAGCAGCTTCGCCATATCGAGGTAACCCACTGGATCGATGACCTTCAGGCCGTCCAGATCGACCCCCATCGCCAGCGCAGCCTGTCGGGTGCGCGGGTGCAGCGGGAGGACAACGGGAAACTTTCGCGACTGATCCTGCAAGAACTGCACGACCGCGAGAAGCTGCTGCCGATCGCCGGTGTTCTCGGCGCGATGGATCGTCGCAAGCGCATATGCCTTGGGGGCCAGACCGAGATTGCTCAAAATCGCC
This sequence comes from Bradyrhizobium pachyrhizi, assembly GCF_029714545.1. Classification (NCBI taxonomy): domain Bacteria; kingdom Pseudomonadati; phylum Pseudomonadota; class Alphaproteobacteria; order Hyphomicrobiales; family Nitrobacteraceae; genus Bradyrhizobium; species Bradyrhizobium pachyrhizi. The sequence continues at coordinate 6,201,024 of NZ_CP121667.1, forward strand.
GAGCTCTTCTCGGCCTTGTCGGCCACGAACAGAGTCGCATCATACATCACGTCCCCGACGTGATGTACGCCTGCCGTCACGCCTTCAGCAGCCAGATTGGTGACGGCGGTCGTCGTCGGACAAAGCTGCAGCGCGGAGAGATGGTCTGTCACGACCCGGTTGATCTCTTCCGGCATGCGGCGGTTGAACGATCGAAGGCCCGCCTCGACATGCGCGACCGGAATATGCAGCTTCGACGCCGCGAGAGCACCGGCCAGCGTCGAATTGGTGTCGCCGTAGACGACGACCCAGTCGGGCTTTTCCTCGAGCAGGATCGGCTCGATCGCCATCAGCATACGTCCCGTCATATCGCCATGGCCGCCGCCATGGATATCGAGATGATGTCGAGGCCTCGGAATGTCGAGCTCCTCGAAGAAGACGTCCGACATGTTCGGGTCGAAATGCTGACCGGTATGCACCATCACTTCCGAAAGCCCACTGGTCTCCCGGATCGCGCGGCTGACGGCCGCGGCTTTGATGAACTGCGGCCGGGCACCAACGATGGTCAGTATCTTCAGCGTCATGGACATTTACTAACGGTGTTGGGATTCAGCCAGACGACGCTCCGGTGCGTCGACAGGACCCACGGACATCGTCTTTTGAAGCCCTTCCTTGAACTGCACGAACCGCCGCAAGCTGAAACGAGATGCAAGGCGGCTAAGATCAGGAACAATGTCGACGGAAGGGGTGTTCGGGTTCACGATTTCGAACTTCGGTTCGACGCCGAGCTGCTGACCTATCGTGTTCGAGATCTGCCGGATCGAGAGCACCTCGGAGGCTGCCACGTTGAGCGTATCCGTCCATGACGAAGCAATACTCGCAAGGATGATCTCGACGATGTCGTCGATGAAGGTGGGCGCGAGGCGGATCCCCTCGGTGCCGCCGGAGAGCTGGATTGCCGCGCCGTCCTGGACCCTGCGGATCAGCAGCGGAATGAGTCGATCGCGCTGGCCCGGACCGTACGGAAAGAACAACCTCAGAATGCTCAAGGAGAAGATGCTGGAGAACGGCTTCGCAACAACTTCAGAGGCAAACTTGCTCGCGCCGAGGAAGCCGGGGGGCGCCAGACCAGCATCCTCTCTCAGCGTTCCCGCGAACGGTTCGTAGACCGCCCCCGACGAAAGCAGGCAAAAGTGTTTGACCGCCGCCCGAGCCGCCCAATCCAGCAGTCGCATTGTCATGCCGACGTTGACGTCAAACATCTCGCGCGAATCCGCAGGGAAATCGCGGTAGCGGCGCGACTGAGCGGCATGAACAACAACATCGATTGTCTTGGGGAAGCCGGACTCTTCGATCGAAGCCGCTCCATCCCAAATCACCTGCGTTCCGAAGGCGACCGACGTTCCCGGCCGGCAGACGCAGAAGAGCTCATGCCCCTCGGTCACCAACCGAGGGCCGAGAGCAGAGCCGACGAAACCGCTACAGCCCGTCAATAATATCCGCATGCCCGTATCAGACCGTTGGCTTCGTCAGCAAGACTGAAATTCCGTTCGGATTGGAGTCATTGAAGGTATAGCTCTTGACTCCGAGCTCCTTCATCCAGCCCGCAACCTCATCATCACTGTGCTGCCAGGCGTTGTGTGGATGATACCAATCGAAGTTGACCATGTTGTTTGTTTCATAGTCGAACGCCTCGTTCCAGAAGCATTTCAGGAAATTATAGTACAGCAATCGCTGAACGTTATGCGTTCCAGCGGGAATCCCCAGCACCGGAATCGACTTTTCAAGCGTGATCGAAGCGTTCAGCCGCGATAGCTCTCGGCCTAGCTCCGTGATCCCTTCGCATGCGGCGTAGCATTCCTCCGCGGAGAGCGGCATGAAATTCTGGCGGACATGATCGTCGGCGAAGACGCGCACGGCGCCCATCTTCCGGTAGACATAAAAGAAGAATTGGCCGCCAGGCCTGACCTTTCGGTACAGGGCCTCCACTGCCGATCTCGTGTTGGGCGTGTGATGCAGCACCCCGTCTGCAATGATGAAATCAAACGTGTCGTCGAGGAAAGGGGCTTCCATCAAATCGGCCTGGACGACCGAGCAGTTGTCGAGATCGCGGGTGTTCTCGAACGTCGTCAGCGCCGCATCCGACACGTCGAGCGCAAACACCTCGCCCGGACAGTTCTCGGCGATGAACCTCGTGTTAAAGCCTGAGCCTGGACCAACCTCGAGCACGCGTTGCTTGGACCGGTAGAAAGCTTTCAAGGCGTCCAGATCGGGCAACCCGAGCTTCTTGCAGTACCAACCGAACAGGAATTCCTTGTGCTCGGGCTGTAACCCATACTGCTTGAAGCGACGCCACTTGTCCGAGAAGGTCTGATTTGTCTTGGCCTGCTCATGGGCTTCCGGCCGGCTCTGCGCGGTCACCGGCTTCGGCAAGCCGTATCGTGAGCAGAAATCGGTCAAGTCAGGCTGCATCGGGCCGGTCAGGAAGCAGGGAACCCCGTGCAGAATCGGATACCATAGTGATGCATCGGGCGTCCGAAGGACTCCTTCGATGACTTGGCCATCTTGTTGCGCGAAAGCCTCAAGCTGAAGCTCCATTCCGTTCGGACGGAGACGTGAAGACGCAACGGTTCGCATAAAATTAGCTCCTACAACTGCAACTAAAGGAGAGCGCCGCCATAGGCACCATGTTGCTTGCACCAGGACTCGAAGCTGAGCATGCACCAGATCAACGCGACATGGTTTGCCTTTTGCTCGAAATGCTCGTCCAGAATCCGACGCACGAAGGCGTGTTGGAATACGGCTCGCTGCCTAATGCGAGATTCCGAAAGTTGCTCCTCGATCCATGAGCGCAGAATCCCTCTGTACCAAGACGCGTCCGGAGGGCCAAATCCCATCTTCGGCTTCCGGTAAATCGTGTCGGGGACCAGCGGCCGGACGGCTTCGCGAAACAGAATCTTGCCCGTGGTGCCGTCGGACAGCAGGCCCCAATCCACGCCAAGCAGATAGTCGACCAGCTCATTATCCAGAAGCGGCACCCTAGTCTCAAGGGAATGCGCCATGGACAGCTTGTCTTCCAGTGACAAAAGACCTGGAAGATAGGTGGTCATGTCGACGTGCATGACGGCGTCCCAGGGGTCCCGCGACGGAACCGTCTCGATCGCATCTCCGATCGCAGCTATCGGATCAAAACCTCCCGCGGCTCGCCGAAATTCCGGCGTAAAGGCATCGTCGATCCTCTCGGCCGATACCGGCACGTTAAGGCTTGCCCGGTAGAGGGCAAAGGCATCCCGTGAAGCCGCCTGATCTCCCGCCGCGGCACGAAAGCGCTTCGTGACACGCTGCATCAGGGAAGCCGGAGCCGCCCGCGGCACGATGGCGTATCTGCCGACATACCCTCCTGTGACTTCGTCACCGCCGGTACCCGACAGGACGACCTTGGCGTCCTGAGCGACGCGTTGTGCGATCAGATAGTTCACATAGGCCATTCCCATGCGAGGATATTCGATCGCTCCAACCGTCGCATCGAGATGACGGGCCAAGGCATCCTGCGGCACCATGAGCTCGACGCGTTCGATGTTGAGCTGCTTTGCAACCGCCCGGGAAAACTCGCGCTCGTCGACGAATCTGTCGACACCGACATTCTCGAGATCGAAGATGCATGAATAGGCGCGGACGACCGGATCGATCTGATGCGCACCTGCCGTGATCGCCGAACTGTCGATACCACCCGACAGATAGGCCATGACCGGCACATCCGCAGCCAACTGCCTGCGCAACGCCGCCTGCAATATTTCGCCGAATTCGCCCGAAGCCCGCGCCAGACCGGGCGAGTACTTGCGATTGTAAGAGGCACCCCAATAGGTATCGCACGAGCTCCCGCTCGCCGTCATGCGTTCGAAGGTGCCAGGCTTGAGAAGGCGGACGCCCCGGAACGGCGTGCGCCCTCCCCAATTGTTCATCAGCGTGAAGTACTCCAGCGTCGCTGACGCATCGAACTGCTTGTCCAGCAATCCGCTGGCGTACAGCGCACGCACCTCCGAACCGAAGACGAGACCCTTGCCGGGCAACTCCGCAACGTAGACCGGTTTGATCCCGTATCGGTCGCGGGCGATCACCAGCTCACGCTGGCTTTCGTCCCAGATGGCGCAGGCGAACATGCCGTTCAGCTTGTTGAACAACCTGTCCTTCCACTGTTCCCAGCCATGGACCAGAACCTCGGTGTCCGAGTGGTCTGTCGCAAAAACATGCCCAGCGGCCTCGAGCTCTTTCCTCAGCTCGCGGTGATTGTAGATCTCGCCATTGAAGACGACCCATACGGTTGCGTCCTCATTGCTCATTGGCTGGTTGCCCGTGGCCAGGTCGACGATCGCAAGCCTGCGGAAGCCCAATGCGACGTCTGCCGACACATGGAATCCACTGTCATCAGGGCCGCGGTGCTCGATACTGGCCGCCATATTCCGGATTCGGGCGTTCGCGTCCGGACAGGCGCCAAAATGCAGAATGCCAGCAATGCCACACATCTGAACTACTCGACCGCGGCGCCCGCCGGCGCCAGCACGAACTTGCTGTCGGGGCTGCGATAGGCAGCGATCATCGCCCCGGCAATATGATCAGGATCATGCCATCGCTCGACATAGCGACGAGCCCGCTTCCCGAGCTCTGTCCACTCGGCTCGACGCTCGAGAATGGCCGCAAGATCTTCCGTGAGCCGCCCGGGATCGACGTTCAGGATCGCAAGATCATCCCGCATGGCCGGCGGGACGAACTGCAAGTCGTTTTCCCTGACATAGCACACCACCGGCTTTCCCATCGCCATCATCTCGACGGCAAAGCCGCCGTACCAACCCGCAAGCACCTGGTCAATGGCAAGATCGGCGGACCGGTAAATGGCCATCGCCTCCTCATGCGTTTTCTTTTCGACAAGGATCAGCTCGAAGTCGAACCGGGACTTCAGGCGCTCCAGTGCATCAAGGATCATCTGAGTGCCCTTGATACTCGCATCGCTTGGCGCGTGGACAATTCTCGGCTTGCCTTCGGCGCGGGGATACTCGGGAGAGAAATGACTGATCTCCACATTGGCGTAAGGCAGGAACTGCCCTCCCGGAACGACGTGCCCCAGTTCCGGATTGAGATAGAACACGCGGTCAAACAGCGGAAGCACGCGATCGATCAGGCGGGACCGGCGCGCATCCAGCGACGTGACGCAGGCTTCATAGGCAGAGCAGCGCCCGCTGGCGCACATGGTCCACCCGTTTCGCCGGTTGCCCTCGCCCGCCAGCCTTGCGTCGCATCCCTGCAAGGTCATGAACCTCTTCTTGCCCAATCCCTTGGCCAGCTGGAGATCGATCGTCACGAGCCGATTGAGCAGCGGCCCCATCCGGCCTACGCCCTCGAACGCATAGCCTGGATACAGGAACGTCGTTCCAAAATAGTAGTGCAGCACGTCATAGCGCAGCAGCGCGGACAACCCGAACCACGCGCTTCGGGCCACCTTCTGAAAGTCGGTTGCCGTGTCGTCATATAAAACCTTGTCGGCCGGGTATCGAAACCAGGTTCCACTTCGAACGACCAGGTCGCTCTTGTTTCCGCGCCTGCGCTCGGCACGCGAGAGCGACCATGGCTGATTGCCGATATTGAAGGGGCCGTGAAGGATTTTCATCTTGCTGAGCGAATGTGACGATCTGTGCGCGCCGCTGTCATGCATCACTGTGGTGTATCAGGCCCGAACAGATTCGATCTGCCGTCGATACGCCGCCAACTGCAACTCGACGATTCTTTCCGCGGAGTGATATTGCCGGATCCAGGCTGCTCCAGCAGCACCGATCCCATGTCGGTCCTCCTGATCCGCGATGATCCTGCGAAGCGCGTCGGCAATCTCACTCTCGGTCGATGCCGACAAGATGGGAGGCGCTTCGGAAAAGAACTCCTTGGCCATACCTGAATCCACGTTCGTGATGACGCGCCTGCCAAGCGCCAGCGCTTCAAAGGTAATTCCACCGAATGATGGAAGAACGAACTGATCCAGCACAGCGTGGCTACGGAGATACGTCCTCCACAATTCCGGTTTGCGCATCGGCGCGAGCCACTGCACCCTATCGTCGAGACCCAGACTTCGTATGAGCTCTCGCGAGGCGTCAAGGTCGCGTCCCCAGGCGATCATGGCAAGCCGCAGCGCAGGCGCTTGCTGCGCAACACTCGCAAAGGCTCGGATCAGGCGGTCATTGCCCTTCACCAGGCTGGGGTCCGAGTCCCGCCAGTCGTGCCGGGTCGGATGGAAAACAACGACCTGGTCGTCGGGCGGCCTTATCGCGCTATTCCTGCCCCCGAATTCAACAAGCTTTGTATCGTCGAACGCATGCGGAAGCGGAGTGATCCTATCCGGCAGCACCCCAAGCCGCCGTGCAGCAGGTACGCAATCGATGTTCGTGACGAAGACGTGGTCGGCTCCGAGGAACACCGTGGCGGTAAGCCGCCCGAGGCCGTCGTCCTGAAACGGAATTGCTCGCAACGTTCCATGCTCATATCCAAAATAGGAGCGCCGAGCGAGCAGCGGCCAAGCCCCGTCGGTAGCGTAGGCCTGGATGACGTCAAACCGATCCAGCAGGTTCAAAAGCGGCGCGAGCCGCGCTCGGTAGCTGCCAAAGTCCGCGCCGCTTGGCGGAGAACCCGGCGCACTCCCTTGCCGCCAGACATCAACAAGCCGCTTCTGTTGCGGATCATCCCTTGCCAGAACGCGGTGCATGAAGACGTCGCGGGCCATTGCCGGGAATCGACGAATCCTCCGCTTTATTTTCTGGCCGAGACGGATCAGGCGGGCAGATGCACGCTGCGAACATACCGACTGCCGGGCTCGATCCAGCAAGCGACGAAATTCGTCGGCCCGATCCGGCTGACCGCCAACCTCAGCACCAATCATGGCGCAACACAAATTCAGCGGTCCAGAGGCAAACCACCTAGGTCGCTGGTAGCCTCCAAGATCGACCCTGGTCCAATCCGGAAAGAATGGATCTCCGAGGTCTCCCTCGAACGTTGCCTCCTCCCATTCCGGGGACGCCATGATGTGGTAGTTCTCGTAGGCAATGACATACGCGTCGATGCCGTGCTGGCGCTGGATCCTGGCATTATTGAACGCGTTGTTCGCGATGTTGCCGAGGTGCAGCACGCGCAGCGCGCGCCCATGCAGTTCCCGGAAACGCCGATGCCAATCAAGGCTCTGGGGCTGCGGCGAGCGCGCGATCACGCCGGACGTGTCGACCGATGTCATCGGAGCCCCCCTTGCGGTCCGATCATCAGGGCGTCGTCCCGGCGAGCGCACTGAGACCTTCCGAAGCAGGCTGCCTCGCGATCTGGAAAGGATGCTGCCAATTCCTCACGAGGGGAATGGAGTTGCGTCGGGCTTCCTCCTGCTCCTGCTGGCTCCGAATGCGATCGACGACATGAGGCGGAAAGTTTGCAGTGTCCCGATAAAGCTGTCCAAGCCGCGCCGCGATCGCCGATATGCCGTGCCAACGCTCGACATAGCGCCGGCCCTGCTCGCCGATCTTGCGAAGGCTATCCCGATTGCGGATGACCCACAGCACTGCCTGCTCAAGTTCATCCGGCGTTGCGTTGATGATTGGGCATTCCTCCGGCGCTTCGACCAGATCCGGACTTCTCACGAAGCTTAAGACCGGCTTGCCCAGCGCCATCGCCTCAAGCGCAGTGTATCCGTAAGCACCGCCGATGAACTGATCCGCCACGATGTCGGATTTGGCGAACAGCGCGAGGACCTCGCTGTTGGGAACGCCTTGTATCTTGCAGTATTCGATGTCGTATCCCTGCACCTTCAGCCTGTCTATCGTCCGCTCCAGGTATTTTGAGCCCTTGAAGTGCGTGTGATTTGGCGCGTGAGCGATGCGAAGCGGACCGGATGGCGTCTCCGGGAAAACTGCATTGAACCGATCCATATCCAACGGCCAATAGTTGATATGCTTTGCCGCAGGCATGTAGGCCAGCATGTCGCCGAGCGAGACCAGGGCCGTGACGGATTTGGACAATTCGGAAACATAGCGCTGCGCATCTGCGTCGTGACACGTGCAATATTTGGGCGGCTCCGTGCAGTCGACGCAGAAATTCCACCTGCCGAGGGCCAGGGTCGCAAGCCTGGTACGGACATCGGCACCATACGCATAAATATAAACCCGCTTGCGGGCCCGCCGCAGCGCGGCAAGCTCCTCGGAATTGATCTGCAAACGCTCCGTTGACTCAAGCAGCCCGCGGTCGGCGAAGAAGTGAAACACATCATACCGAACCAGGGCCCATGCGAGCACCAAACGCTGGAACGCGAGCCCGAGTCCAGACTTGAGCGCCAATACGTAAGGCTGTTGAAGATTTAGATCGAAGCGGGACGTTACAACGTAGGTGACGTAGACAAGAGAGATCGATCGAAAGCCAAGCGCCCGATCTGCCCTTGCCTTGAGCTGCAGGGTCAGGATCGGCGTTACGCCCCACAACGTCCTGGGCCGTCCGCACCGCAACCGCACGGCTCCAACTGCCGGAGCGATGCAAATCGCGAGCTTCAGAATGACAATCGAAAGTAACTTAGCGGCCAGGCTGAGAAGCTTTCGCGGCAGCGTCCGCAACTTGTGGCGGACGATTGCCCCTCGCCCCGGCGATCGCGCAATCGACCAGGTCGTGAGCATCCACTGTCGAACGCTCCGCGGCAACACGAGCCGCGCGAGCGATCTCAGTCGATGTCTCATTGCGTGGATCCGCGTTGCGGCGGCTGTCTTGGAGACAGGCTGTGGTAAAGCGAAACGACCTTCTGCCACTCCGACTTTGCATCCAGCCTTGCAAGAGTCTTCCGCGTGTTGGCGGTGAAACCCGCTCGGAGTTCCTTATCTCGGACCATTCGATTGATCGATTCCGCGATGGAACGCGGATCGTAAGGATCGAACGTCAACCCGACCTCGTTCTCGACGACAAGACGCTTCGCCTCGGCGTAGTGCGCAACGAGGACGGGAAGATCGGCGGCCAAATATTCAAAAATCTTGTTGGGGAGCGCAAAAGTGAAGTTGCGGCACAAGGCCGGCAACGTCCAGATCCCGGCATCCGCCCCTCGGGCGGCCGCGACAACGTCCTTCGACGGGACCGGCGGAGCAAGCACGACCCTGCCCTCCACGCCGGTGCGTCGCGCCAACGCCAGATAGTCGGGCCCGAACAGATCCAGGGAAGGACCGCGGATGACGAAAATACAATCAGGTGCGTAGGCAAGGGATTCAATGATCGGCTCGATCAGGCGCGTCGGGCCGGTCCCTCCCTGCCACAGCAGAACGAACGTCGATTCCGGCAGCCCCAGTTGCTGCCTCAGCGGCGGATACTCGCGCGACGGTGTGACCGCGATATCGGGAATGTTGCGGACCACGACGGGACGGCTACCGCCGAGTTCGGTCTCCATTGCATCGGCAATTGAGTCACATACGGTGATCGTGGCGGACGCCTCGTTTAGACAACGAACTTCCAGCTCCTGAAGCGCCCGTTTCCACTCCGCAGGATACGGCGCCCAGGCGGACTGCTTCGTGTTCCAATGAACATTTTCTGAAAACCACTCGTGGAAGTCGACCACAAGGTGCGCGCCTCGGTACTTTGCGGCCGCCATCGCAGCATAGGCCGTAGAGAGATCATGCGCATGGAACGCAAACGGCTTCCGCTTCACCGCTTCCAGGTAAAGCTGCTCCGCAAGATAGCCCGGCTGCTCGCCCATGAACGTCGCCGCCGTCCAGTCGGCGTGCTGAATATGAACGCGCGGTCCCCAATCAAGATTGAAGGTTGCCCCTGCACCCTTCGTGGGCTCGGGACAGATCACGGTCACATCATAGCCGGCGACGCCAAGCGCCCGAGCTTCTCTTTCAACTCTCGGGTCGACGCGCAGATCGGAGACGACAAGCATCACCACTTCGCGACCAGACGCAGATCTGCCAATCTGTCTATTTCGCGATGTAGCTTCACCCGCGGCGGACATCTTCGGGATTCGAGCCTGCACGAACTGCGTGCGACGGATTACAAGCTCCGAGGTGAACGCGTTCCACCGGCCGAAAGCGAAATAGAATACCGGCCGCAACGCGCGAAAAACAGGCGGATACTGCTTGATGAAAGATGAGATCTGCTTAAGCATCGTTTGTGACAACTCTAAGAAATCAGCATCGGCATCGCGGGAAACGTCGTCACCACTGCCCTTCCAGCAAATTGCTATACGCTTTGCACTGGAGAGCGACAATTCTTTCCGCGGAATGGAACGTCGACATCCATTGAGAAGCAGCCTGACCTCGGCCTCGGGTATCAAGAGGATCCTGGATGACTTCCCGCATTCGCGCAGCGCATTGAGCGACGTTACCGGCCGCGAGCAGCGGCGGCTCTCGACCGAAAAACAAGGCCGTCTGTTGCTCGTCGATGGCGGAAATCAACCGGACTCCCAACGCCATTGTCTCGAACCCGACACCGCCAAGAGCTGGGACAATGAATTGGTCAACCACTGCATGCGAGACGCAGTAGTGCCGCCACAGCTCGCGTTTGGACAGGGTCGGGATCCATTCAACCAGATCGGACAGGCCGAGTTCCTCGATCAAGTCCTTGCTGTCTGCGACCTCCTGGCCCCATTCAACGAATACGAGCTTGAAGTCTCTCGTCATGCGCGCGACTTCGGCCGCGGCGCGGATGATCACGTCGTTGCCCTTCAGCCAGGATGAATTTCCCCGCTTCCAGTGGTGACGCGAGGGGCTGAAGAAAATGACGGGCCCGCCTGTCGGGGGACTTAGTTCCGGATGCGCGTCGCGGAATGCGCGCAGCTTGTGATTATCAAACGCATGCGGGAGGTAGAACACCCTATCCTCCTTCAGTCCCAACCGCTCGACCGAGGGCAGCACGTCCGAATTGGTTACGAACACCGCGGGCGCGCGCTGAAACGAGATCCGGCAGATCAACCCCGTCAGATTGTTCTCGAACGGGATTTCACGCAGCGTTCCGTGCTCGTAGCAGCAGAAATTCTTGACGCCGTTCATCATCGGTATCAGACCGTCGATCGCATATCCCTGGATGACGTCATAGTACAGGAGGACATCTTCGAAGGGCCTTGGGTGCTTCGTTACATATTCCTCGCGATAGCTGAGCGACTGACCATCAAGCTCGGCAGGGTCGCTCCTGATCTCATCCAGCAACGTCTCGATTTCCTTTGCTCGCGTGACCGGATCGGACATCGACCGCGCCACGCAGCCGGTTTCCGAGACCGGAATGAACTTGAGCATGACGCGCTCCAGGAGCGTCAGGAAGCTGTGGGTCAGTGAACGAGCTAGCGAAGATGACCTTTCCCGAATGCCGCCGGTGCACAGCCCGCGAACATCCTCCCGTAACGCGCTGAGTGCGGAGCGAGCCTCCGCATCGGCTTGCGGACCCCGGCGCGCAATCTTCAACCATGCAGCAGCCGAGATTCTGTCCAGCCAATTCGTCTCGAACCGATCCGTGTTGGATTCACGTCCGAGCACGCCGTTTGCGACGAACGTTCCAAGCCATATTCTGTACAAGCTAAGCGGTTGCCTGTTGTCATACCATGACCGGCCCGGCCCGCTGAGCCAGAGCAGGAATCTCAGATGCCGGGGAACATATTTGGCAAGGGAGCCCTTACTGCCGCCGGAACGAGCGTCCTGAAGAGCGGTCAACTCCAGTTCTAACCATTTCAGATATGCCGTGCTTCTCCAACCGCCGTTCTTGGCGCGAAGGTATTCAATGCAAAGCACGGATGGCCCCTGAACGAACCAACGCGGCCGCTTCCATCCCTTCAGGCTTGTCGCCCACCAATCCGGCCTGAAATGATCCTGCCCAAGTGCCGAGGAGCCCTCCTGCAGCGCGCCATCCTCCCACTCGGGGCATCCCATGATGTGGTAGTAATTGTAGCATAACACGTCTGCCTGGATACCCAGCTTCCGCTGAATGCGGGCGTTATTGTAGGCGTTGTTGGCTATGTTGCCGATGTGAAGAACGCGAAGCGGTCGGCCCGTTCTTCGCTGAAAATCGTCGATCAAACGCAACGCGCGTGCGTTTTCCGCCTCGATCGCCCGCGTTGAGTCGCCCTGATTCAGGTGACTCTCGGGGCCAACTTCGACGTAGGAAATTGACACTGGCTCAGGCGTCCCGCGCACTGGTCACGAGTCCGCAAGACCGGTTCGAATTTTCGAGCAGCGATCGGTTTGACGACATCACGAATTCAGCGCCTTCGCGCGTTCGGCGAGTGTTGCTTTCAGCGGCCTCGGCAAGTCTGCGGTCGCCACGTATAGATCCGCCAAATGCGCGCCGAGCGCCTCTACCGAGTAGTTCTTCCGGACATATTCAGGGCCCGCGGCTCCGGCCTCGGAAAGCCGCGTGCGGTCCGAGATGAGCTGATGCAGGACTTCCCTGATCGTATCCGGATTTGCCTCAATGACCGGACATGCTTCGCGATCGGCGACCGCTACGCCGTCGTGCAGATAGCAGATGACAGGACAGCCCGATGCCATCGCTTCAACGGCAGTCAAGCCGAACGATCCGCTTATGAGCTGGTCGACAAGGACGTCAACCGTCTGCATCGCCTCCAGTATTTCATTGTGCGGCTTTCCGCTCAGTTGCAGGAGCTCGACTGCATGACCTTCAGCCTGCAAGGCCTGGATCGCGCTCTGGAGGTATTTCGTCCCCTTGAAGTAGCCGTGGTTCGGAAAGTGACCCACAACCAGCTTTCCATCCCTTTGAGACCAGGATCGTCGGGGGGAGAACTTTTGAACATCGACCGTCAGATACGGCACATTTCGAGCACCAGGGATCAGCTTCATAGCCAGTCCGTGCGCAACCACGGCCGTCGAGTACTCCCTGATGACGCTCAGCATGGCGGTGCCGCCGGCATCGTCGCAGACACAATAGACACCTGGATTAGGACATTCGGAGCAGAAGTTCCACTTTCCAAGCGCCAGGTTTTTCTCGCGCGTTCTGTGATCGGCACCGTATGCGTAGGTATAGAGCCGCTTCCCGGCCCGGCGATATATTTCCATCTCGCGCACCGCGATTCCAAACCGGGGACTGCCGTAGCCGCCTGCCGGTTCGATGATACCGCGATCATTGTAGAGATGAAAAAAATCGAAGTTGGCAACGGCCCAGATCAGCATGAGCCATCGAAACAGGAACCAATCCCCGCCACGTTCAGCGACGAGGCGCGCTTGAATTTCCGAGCACACGAAATCAAAGTTCGACGACGTGTGATAGGTCGTGAACACCAGCGAGCGGGCATTCACGCCCAAGGCACGATCTGCCGCAACCCACGCGCTCAGATTGACGATCGGCGTGACCCCCCAGAGCGAGTTCATCTCACCTCGCACCAATCGATCCTCAGCGATCGCGCGACAATCGGCCACCAGAGCATCCCAAAAGTCGCGCGCGTCGGCGGATTGATCGGGGTTCAGAAATGGTCGCAGCGTGTCCAGTAGAGAGGTGAGAAGTTCATAATCGCGCTCGGTAGCAACCCGGTTCACATTCTCGATAATCGCCTGATCGACGCGTCGTCGCTGCGGTACCGGAGAAAGCGCAGAGACAGCTGCGCCAAAATTATGGTTCTTTCGCGCGAACTCGGAGAGCCTGGGAAAGCGCGAGCCCCCCAGCATGGAGCGAACCGACCGAAACAGCTTCGAAGACACCGACTGCATTCCGCACTCGTCTCAAGCGCTGGCTCGATTGATGCAATCAACCACCCGGCGCTGATCCTCCTCTGTCATGTTCGGAAAAATAGGCAGCGTGATCGTCGTATCCTCTGCAAGTGTCGCGTTCGGAAACTGCTCGGGGCGCAGGCCATACTTGTTCCTGTAGTAGCCGAGCCGGTGCACCGCATGCGTGCCCGGCCGGGTCTGAATTCCCGCGGCGGCCAGCGCCGCCATCATCGCGTTGCGGCGGTCGCGATGCCCGTCGACGATACGAATGACGTACGATTGAAATGCATGCCCATCGACATCCCCGCCGAGCGGTCGCGCAATCGAATTGTTTCCAGCCAGCAACTCGGAATAGCGGCGCCCGAGACGCCTGCGTTCCGCCAGCAGCCGGTCGAGCTTGCCCATTTGCGCCACGCCGACCGCGGCCTGGATGTCGGACAGGCGCAAGTTGAAGCCGAGGTTGTCAAACGTCGCCATCGTCCACGGGCCATGAGGTTCGATCGACGCATCCGGAGCGCCGGTGGATCCGTGGTTGCGTTGCGATCGCACGCGCTCCGCAAGATCATCGCGGTTGGTGGTTACGGCGCCCCCCTCCCCCGTTGTGACAGCCTTCCGCGGGTGAAATGAGAAACAACCGATGTCGCCAATCGCGCCAACCGGTCGGCCTTTGTAGGTCGTGCCGATCGCGCATGCGGCGTCTTCTATCACCTGAATGCCTTGCGGCCGCGCAATGGCCAGGATCTCGTCCATCGGTGCGGCGAGACCGAACAGGTGAACCGCAATAATGGCCTTCGTACGTGGTGTGATCGCTGCTTCCAGCCGTTCCGGATCGATGTTGAAGGTCGACGGATCGACATCGACGAAGACAGGCTTCGCACCGACGTATTCAGCCGAGTGCGCGCTTGTTACCCACGTGAAAGCGGGAACAATCACCTCGTCTCCTGGCCCGAGTTTCAGAGCCATAGTCGCCAGATGCAGTGCGGCGGTGCAGGACGTGCATGCGAGGGCATGCTTGAGGTCATGCTTCTCTGCAATGAGCCGCTCGAATCGTTCCGTGAGCGGCCCCTGCGTAACCCATTTCGAGTCGAGGCACTCTCGCAGCAACGCAATTTCGGCTTCGTCGAAACTCGGTTCTGTGATGTTCATTGGATCGCTACTCTCGATGCCTAGAATCCGGCGGGGAGCTGAGGGACAGGTCTTTGACCTGACCTCAGGCCGAATACACTTCCACGCCGTACGGTGCCAGCTTCGCCTTCACTTGATCGAAATAGACCGGGCTAATCGCCAACGCCACGTGCCGAATCCCCAATTCCTTGATCTTGTCGAGACCGCCCACTGGACGTCCGTTCAAGCCGCTTCCCCACGTGGAACGATTTTCATCCAGATAAGCCGCGATCTTCCCGGCGTCGAAGCCAAGGTAGAACGGCGCAAACAAACCCGACGACCCCAGGCCGAAAATGGCGAACGGCTCGCCGGAAGCATCGGCTGCCTTGCGACACCGATCGATCGCATCCATCGCGCTCTTGGCCACCGTAGCATTCTGGTCGACTGTGTGCAGATTGAGCTCTGCCACGTTCACAGCATGCGGCTTCGGAGCACCAATCTTTCTCAGCAGAACAAAGATCGGCACCCCTGCCTCTTTCGAGGACACCACATCAAATCCAGCGGTGCGGGAGAGCGATTCCAATGAATGCAGGGTGAGCTTCGAAAGGTGGTCTGCGCAAAACAGATCGTTCGGATTCTTCGCAAAGTTGGGAACGCGAATGTAGAAGAGGCCCGCCTCCTTGAGGTGCCGGTGCGCCCACTTCAACATGTCGAGCGGATTCTCGACATGCTCCAGGACGCCCAAGGCGACGATCAGATCGAAGCTCGCCGCCTCGGCGTCGAAATCCTTGTAGTCGCAGCGTCGAAGCAAAGCGGATGGAAATCTCTGCTGCAGCACGTCGAATGCCGAGCTCGGCTCGAACGCCGCCGCGCGCCAGCCGTGAGATTCTTCGAGAAAATGTCCCAGGAAATCGCCCTTTCCGGCACCTATCTCCAGCACCGATCCATCGGTCGGCAGACTGGTCATTTCCCTCAGGATCTGGTGCGTGCGCTCCGCTTGAGAGATAGGAGCCGGACCCGAGAAGCTCTGGATTGCCGCGTCCGGGCTCTTCATCATCAGATTGTAGCTGTCCTTGTAGAAGGCTTCGGCCCGTCCCCTCGTCCCGCCAGCGTTGAATATGAGACCGCATTCCTTGCACAGCCGATTGTCCAAGGATGCCTCTCGAAGCACCATCATGTCGGATGTGATGCAGGTCCCGGAGAAGGACGGATAGATATCACCTAGCTGCGTCGATCCGCATACCGGACATTGCGCTTTCATAAGCCCTACTCCTTGTTGATCCGCTGCCGCCTGTCGATTTCAGAACGATACTTAGCCAACCGGATGCTCTTGCAAGCCCCGCAAGATCGTCAGTTCCCTATATGGAAACCGCACCGGGATGTTCTCGCCATAGACATCTCTTCGAATGAGAATGTCCGGCTCGTTGTATCCAGCCATTGCCCTCAGCGAGGTCGTTCCCGAAAATCGGGGATTGATCTCAAACGGAACGACGGCACCGTTCACGACACGACACTGCACGTTTATCGGAGCTCTTGGCGAAAGGGACCCGGCAATTTTCTCGCACGCGTTTCGCACGTCAGGCCAGTCGGCAACATGTCCCTGAGAAATGCCGGTCGATATCACAAGCCGCGATCCGAGATCGGCACGGCCGGACCGGTTGGGGACCTGGGTACGGATCGTCAGGGCGTTGTTGATGACCCGCCTGATGGCAATCGAATTGAGAAAGGCGCCATCCGTACCGAACAGCACGCCGACCGTATATTCATCGTCCGAGGTCCCGATGTATTCCTGGATGATGAAGGCTTCAGAGGTCGCAAGCAGGTAGCGCGAGAAGGCGAGCAGCTCTTCGCGCGATTGAACGATGAAAACATTCGCCGACCCGCCGCCGCCGACCGACGGCTTGAGGATTGCCGGCAACGTCTCCCATTGGTCGAGATCCGACAGCGCGCGCACTTCCATGAAGCTCGGCGCCGACAACCCGCACGAGGCCAGGTGAGCCATTGTCTTCGTCTTGTCCTGACAAATCTCAAGAACCTCCGGTGGATTGACAGGCACGTACAAGCCGTCAGCCTCGAGCGCGGCTCGCGCCCGGCTCAGAACGGCCATCTCGGGTTCGGAGCCGTGAAAGACGGCAACACATTTTTCCGACAGGGCCAGCGAACGAAGCTCATCCAGGTAAGCGGGGTGGCTCGCCCGCGGCAATTGCACGAATTTGTTGACGAGGTTCCGGTTGGCACACAGATCGCTCACGTCCGTGCCCACGATGTTGTACTCGAGCTCGCCCAACCGGAGAGCCTTGAGTATCTGTTCGCCGTGACCGCCTCCGCCGATTCCCGTCAGCAGAACTTTCGCACGTCTACTCTTCAAGATTGCACCTCATTCGCTTTGAAATCGGCGCACCTCTCAAGCAGGGACGCGACCGGGGGCGCAAGCGGGTAGCGCGACAAGACTCGACGGCAGGGTCCCGAGATATCGAACCGGACGATCTCTGCGGCCCGCTCGAGCGGATCGAAGACGCAGACCGATCCCCGAAGGTCACTTCCTCGCGGAAGGCCGCAACTCCCGACATTGACGAAGAGCTTGTCCGCATGCCGCCGGACGAAGGGATGATGCGTGTGTCCCATGAAGACGACATCAGCGTCGATCTCCGCTAGGTCCGACAAGCTGCTGTCCGGATATACGTAGCCTTCCAACGGGCTCTTTGGGCTGCCATGAACGAACAGGATCGTTCCACGCTCATCGCGGATGGTCAATTTCGACGGCCAGCTCCCGACAAAGTCGCGCTCCTCGTTGCTCAGCAGCGCATACGTCTCGCGATGACGATAGATCGCCTCGCGGTCCGCAGCCGTCGTCTGCCGGACGAGCATGTCATCGTGATTTCCCCTCACGACCGGGATGCCGGCGGCCTGAAGTGCGCTGACAACTCCCTTTTCCGGGATGTATCCAACTGCGTCCCCCAGGAAGTAGATCACTTCGGCTTTCGCGTCCGCCAAGATGGCCAGCGCCAGCTCGAAGGCCTCGATATTTCCGTGAGCGTCGGACAGAACGCCGAAGCGCATACTCAGCTGCTCCGTCGGCCCAAAAGCCGCGCCCAGGAGAAAGCCGGCCGCACGCCAGGTTGGCGCTGCTCGGGACGGTTCTCGAACCACGCGAGGCATTCGCTCATCGTCCATGGAACGAATCCGTCGTCGATGACCTTGCGAACGGCGTGATGCATCCCGCGGGTCTTGTCGATATTCTCCGGATGCAGATTGACGACGATCACCCCGGGGACGCCGCTCTTCCGAATATCGTCCGCAAGTCCGAAAATGCAATCCGCCGATTGATCATCATTCCAGCCGTGCACGAACACGATCCCGTCACCGATGGCGGTCAAGATACTCCAGTGATCAGTAAGCGCGTCGTCGAGCAGGAGCCTTGCGGGCAACAGCGAGCCGTTGAGCATGCGACCGTCAAGCCCTGGCAGGTTGGAGCTCCCCTTCACGCCATGCGCATTCCACGGCTTGGCATGCTCCCAATAGCCGTCGTTCAGAAATCCATGATTTCGTACGGTCCGCGTGTCCTCTCCCGTCAGCTGCTTGAACCAGGCCGCCTGTTCCGAGAAGAGCTCGGCATATTTTTGCGGCTCTTCGAGCGCATCGGGATGCAAGCCAAGTTCGACGCGCCCGCGCGACTTGAGTTGCGCCAACGTCTCCGCTGTATGCTTGGTCAGCGGATGAAGAAAATATGTAACCGGCAGCGGGCCGAGCGCTTCCAGTTGCTCAGCATACCGATCGAGCGCGGCTTGATCGTCATCGCCCGTGATGACGATCGCACCTGGCGCTCCATTCGGCAACATCGGAAGCCTGGCCTCACCACACTGGCGCGTCAGCGCGTCCGACAGGACTTCGCACCACCAGTCGGCATGCCGCTCACGCGGAGCCTCTCCGGCAAGCTGGCCTTCAAAGAGATAATTCGGCCGCTCACCAGCAAAGCCCCACATCGCATCCGTAGGCCGCTTGCTGGCGGCCACAGGATCGCCCTGGCGATACCGGACAAGGTCCGAAACGATATCGGTGCCGGCGAATATTATCGACCCGCCGGCGGAGGTGCGCAGGCCGAGCCAGGCCACCCGCCCCTCGTCATCGGTGACGACAGGTACGCCTCCCGCCGCCACAAACCGCATATACGAGTGAAGTGTCCGTAGCCTTTTCCACGGCTTCTGCCCCGCCATTTCGGCCTGCAGGACCCGCGGAGAATCAACGGCTCTTGCTTCCGACCTGACGGTGAATGCCTTCGCAAACCCAACAGCCGGCAAGACGGCAACGACGGACCCGCCGCGACCCAGAACGTCAGATGCTCGGCTCACGTCTTCGCTCTGAGGACGATACAGAACCAAGGGCCTGCCGTCCGGCGACGCCGAAGCACCAGCAAATCCGAAAATGCGCAGCAAGTGGGCAACAAATTCGCCGCCGGCACGCGCGGACACAGAAGACTCCGCGGCGCGATGGCCTACGCCTCTGAGGTTCTCTTCCAACGCCAGCAGGTCCCGACGGTATCTCTCCGGGCGACGAAACATGCTTCCCTGAATGATCGGCAGCGACGTCGAGCCGAACTTCGTCTTGAAGTACGATACTTTCGAAATCGGCCAGTCTCGCGGCACTTCCGGAAACCACGGCCCCAGACGGTACGTTCGAAATCCGGCACGCTTGGCCCACAACATCGCATTCCAATGCAGCAAATCGTTGGGACGAAGCTTCAGAGCATCAGATCGGGCAGCTCCGGCCATAAAATGCACGGCCATCTTGTCGCTGAGCACAATCAATCCGGCTAGCCGCGCAGCTCCTTCGCGTGCGAAGAGCAGATGCGCTCGGCCCTGCGCGAAAAAGCCGTCAAAGACCGCTTCGTAGTAAGACACCGGCGGCAGCGCCTCTCCCGTCCGGACGGCCGACTCTTCGGCTATTTCCAGGTAGTCCTTCAAAGACGATCGATCCGTGGCGACTTCGAACGCGAGGTCCGCCTTGAGCGCCTTCCGAACTGCCCTCCGGCACCCTTCGTCCAAATTCGAAAACAGATCGTCTTCGGACGGGTCGAGATCGACTAATTGATCGGCATTGACCGTCGACAGACCTGGGAAAGGGCTCATTCCATTTGGACCGAACGCAACTCCCAACTGGAATCCGAAATCTGTCACCCAAAAAGGAATTTCCTCACGCGAGGCCGCACGATTGCTCGGCGCGAGATTGTGCGAGTTGAGCTGGATCCGATCTACGTCGTACAGCTCGGCCAGTCGAAATATCTCGTCCATCGCCGCGGTGCGAAGCGCTTTCCTGATGCCGCGGTCGATCCGCCCGCTCGTTGCCAAGCCGGTATGACGATGGATTCCCGAATGCAGAAGGCGCTCACCAAACGGCGTACCGGTCCCATCGCTCAGGTACAACGGCTGAATACCGACGATCTCGTCGTTGTCGATCAGCGCAAACGACAGGTTCGCGTCGACAAAGAAACGCTCTTCGATCGAGACCCACGCGGTATCATGGTTCAACCAGGCCTCGGGCGAAGACGCCGCCAGCGAGTTCCAGCGACC
This sequence comes from Bradyrhizobium pachyrhizi, assembly GCF_029714545.1. Lineage (NCBI taxonomy): Bacteria > Pseudomonadati > Pseudomonadota > Alphaproteobacteria > Hyphomicrobiales > Nitrobacteraceae > Bradyrhizobium > Bradyrhizobium pachyrhizi. The sequence continues at coordinate 6,221,374 of NZ_CP121667.1, forward strand.
ACGATCGACGTCGCGAAATCCGACGATTTTCATTTGGCGACAAAAATCACGTTGAAGCGCGTGCCGAAATAGGGATTGCGCGGGTGGATGTCGACAATCTCTGTCTCGACCCGAAGTCGCTTTCCGAGATCGATGAAGTCTTCCTTGAGGAAGTCATACGATACGATTTCCGGTTTGACCTGCGCGGTGACCGCGTCTTTGGAAAATCCAAGATAGGTTGCAACCTTGGCCAGGGAATTGAGCTTCCGTTGCTTGACCATGGTTTCCAGCGGCGGCCGGGCCGCCAGCTGTGCGCCGAATCCAGCCGCCAGTTGAGCTGCGATCTGCTGAGACTGTTCAAGTTTGCTCCGATCAGGCACGGAGCCGACGAGAACGCGCCCGCCAGGGCGCACGATCCGAAGCATCTCTCGAATGATCCGTTCGCCGGTCCGGAACTTCGGAAAGTTCGAGAACACATCATAGCAAAAGGCGGCGTCAAACTCGCGGTCACCGAACTGCAAATTCTCCCCGGTGGCCTGGTGGAAGTCGGCATTATGGAGCTCGAGCCGTCGCGCAACGCCGAGCGGGGTCTCCGCCAGATCGACGCCGACATACTTGCCCACGTTCGGCGCAACGAGCAGCGCGAGAAGACCAGCTGCGCATCCCACCTCCAGAACCTTGCTGTTCTGGTCGAGCTGCATCAGACTCAAAATGTGCGATTTGAGATCGGAAAGCAGGTCCTCGTCGGTCCAGAGAAACGGATTTCTGCCGGCGACGTAACAGAGGTCATCCAGCGTTGGCTTCTCCGATATCTGCCGTGCACGAAGCTCGAAGAACGCCTCGAGCTTTTCCTGCCAATCACCATCTGTCATCGTCGTCATCAGCTTCGCTCGATACGGCAGGTGAATTTCGGATCATAAAGATAGTTGAAGTGCCATAGAGAGTTGCGCGACACCGAGAACTGCGCCGCCTTCTCCACATAGTGCAGGATGGCTTCCGCCCCCTTGGGCAACATGTGCCGGCATAGAGCGGCAGAAATGTAATATTGCCCTTCGCCAAGAGCGAGCTCGGGCACTTCGTAGATGACGCTTCCGCGTTCCGGCAGACCATCGTCCCCATCGAGGAACAGGCCACCGTCGTACCCCTCAATTCCGGTAACCGCCTGAAGGCGCGCGGTATCGATCCGCAAACTTGCGTAGATTTGCTTGTGCTCGGAGAAGCCCGCCCACGACACCCGGATACGGAGCGGCTGCCCATTCCTGACAACACCGATCGGCTTGCCTTCGATGTCGATCACCTCGACGGAACTGATTTGCAGGGTGCCGCCGCCGAGCTCGTATTTTCCGGTTTCGGCCGTGCTTTCGACCGACTGGCTCAGCTTCTTGGTTTCCCTGAGATTGCGCGCTTCCTCGATATCCCAAACGCTCTGCTCATAGGCCTTGCTGACGCGCTGGGCGTTTCCGTGCATCAGCACCCGCCCCTTATCGATCCAGATCGCCTCGTCGCACAGCTCACTGATCAACCCGCTCGAGTGCGAAACGAACAGGACGGTGGCACCGCTTTCGCAGATCTGACGAACTCGCTTCATGCACTTGTTGACAAATGCGGTATCGCCCGCCGCGAGCGCCTCATCGACGATGAATATCTCGGGATCGACGCTGATCGCCGTGGCAAACGTGAGCCGCGCCTGCATGCCGCTCGAGTAGGTCCGGAACGGCTGGTCGATCACCTCGGCAAGCTCGCTGAAATCAATGATCCAGGGAACCTTCGCCTCGATTTCCGCTCGCGTCATGCCCAAGCACATGCCGCCAAGGACGATGTTGTCGCGACCCGACACATCCGGATGAAAACCAGTCCCCAATTCCAGGATCGCGGACAACCGTCCCGCCACTTCGACCCGGCCGGTCGAGGCGTCCAGCAGTCCGGCGATGATCTTCAGGAGGGTGCTCTTGCCCGCTCCATTCGGCCCGATGATGCCGACCACGCGTCCGCGCAACACTTCGAAGGAAACATTTTGGATCGCCCAGTGCTCGTGGTGCCGAGGCTTTCCGGTGATGATCTCCTTCAGGAAATCCAACGGCTGCTGATAGAGCCGATAGGCCTTGCCCAGATCGGTGACCCGAATGGCGCACTGCGGCTCCGATGACCCGGCAAGCGGAATCAGTTCGCCGGCTTCCAGATCGTCAGAGAGCATTGCCATAGTACGGTTTCAGCTTTTCGAACATGCGGTATCCGAGCCCCAAACTGAGCAGCGCGAACAGGACGGTCACCGCCCAGGCGTAGGGATGTCTGAACGAACCGAAGAAGAGAACGTCCTGGTAGACCCAGACCACGTAACTGAAAGGATTCGAATAGATCAGCGGACGGAGGGCACGCGGCATCCAGTCGGGGAGGTATACTGTCGGCATCAAATACATCGCGATCGAGGTGAAGACCGTAACGATCTCGCGCAGATCGCGGAAGAACGGGGTGATTGCGGACAGGGCGAAGCTCAATCCGATCGCCAGGATTGCGTGGATGGCGAATACGACCGGCAGCAGCAGCAGCATCCAGCTGAGGCCACCCACATGAGCCTTATAGAGGATGACGAGCCCGAGGGCCGGCAGATGAGGAATCGTCGCGGCAATGGTTGCCGCGATTGGGAGCAGCTCGATCGGAAACACGACCTGCTTGACGAGGTTTGCACTCCCGATCAGCGCTCCGGGCCCGCGCACCAGCGCAGCCTGAAGCATCAGCCACGGAACCAGACTGGCGAGGATGTAGGCAGAGTAATCGCCAGGAAAATCCGCGGTGATTGACAGCTTGCTGCCTAGGACAAAGCCAAAGATGAGCAGGTACGTTCCAACGACAACGAGCGGGTGTATGAAAACCCACAAGGCGCCAAACCCGTGCCGGGCATGCGCAGCGCTCAGGTCACGATCGACCATCTCGCGCAACAGCTCGCGATATCGCGTGATCTGATTGATCGTAGTCCATAACGCCTGAGAGTTGCGGTATGGCGATAGGCCAACCCGAACCCACCTTGCCGCCGGGAAGAGACCGTTCATCTTCAGCGCGCTCCCATCTGTGCGTGCCTAAAAGCTGCTTTCCATGATCTGCTCGAGATTGAGCAAGGACCAGATCAGCAGCCGCCTGTTTTCCCGCCCTTCCAGATGTTCATCGACCAACGAGCGAACGGTCTTTCGGTCGACCAGGTCGTAGATGCGGGCAGTGTTGCTGAAGAGCCTCCGCTTGACGTACTCGATGCTCTCGCCCTTGAACCAGCTGGCATCCGGCGCGGAGAAGCCCTGCTTCTCGCGCTCCGCAACTTCGTCGGGAATATGCCGGCTCATCATCTTCCGCAAGATCAGCTTGCCGTCCTTCGTGCGCTCGTAATAGCGCTGCGCCTTTCCGCCAGGCTCGTTCTCATTCAGGCTGATGACCTCGGTCAGATTGCCGAGCTTCATCTTGGCAGGCAGCTTCATGGCGAAATCGACAAGATCATTGTCGAGAAACGGTACCCTGCTCTCGAGCCCATGCGCCATGGCCAGCTTGTCCTCGACGACAAGCAGGCCATTCAGAAACGTCTTGGCCTCGAAGTAGAGCGAGTGATTGACGTAGTCCTCGGGCCGCCGCAGCTCGGAGGCGTGCTCCTTGAACACGCCTCTGAAAATATCGATCGGCGAGGTCTGCCTGGCCTCATTCCATACAGGTCCGAGCAGGCTCGGCATCGTTCCGCTGGGAACCATGCGCTGCCAGAATCCAAAATACTTCTCGATATAATGATCAAAATCATCGTTCACGACGGCACGGTAGTAACGCCACGGGTATCCGGCGAAGAGCTCGTCTCCCCCGGTCCCGGTCAAGACCACCTTGCCAAATTTGGAAGCGAGTTTCGCCGCGTAGAAATTGGGATAGGACTGGCCGACGCGCGGTTCTTCCAGATGCCATGCAAGCCGGGGTAGTGCACGCTCCATGTCGCCGGCCTTCAGGACCATTTCGTAGTGCTCGGTCTTGAACAGGTACGACATATGCTCGGCCTTCGTCCGCTCGTCGTATCCAAGTTCGACACCCGAGGCCGAGTTGAGATCGAAGCCGACGGTAAACGTCCGCATGAACGGCAGTTGGCTCGACGCAAGCGCCGTGATTGAACCGGAATCCATGCCGCCGGAAAGATAGCTCCCTACCTCGACATCGCTCACAAGCTGCCGGTTGACCGCTTGCCTGAACAGACGATCGAGCTCGTCGGTCGCCTCATTCTCATCGACCGCGTACTCGGGTTCCTCGAAATGAAAATCCCAATATTGCACCGGCTCGACGGTCCTGCTTCCCTGCGAAATCTGCAAATAGCAGCCGGCCGGCAGCAGCTTCACGCCGGTAAAGAGTGTTCGCTCCGCGAAGAAGTTTTGAAAGCTCAGATATTCCGACAATCCGCTGATGTCGACCCGCGGCTTGTACTCCGAAAATGCCCGAAAAGCCTTGTGCTCGGAGGCGAAGACGAAGGTCTGCCCAAGTTCGGCATAGTAAAGCGGCTTTACGCCGAAGCGATCCCGGGCCAACGTGAGCTTCCGCTCATGATTGTCCCAAATCGCAAAAGCGAACATACCGTTGAACTTGAGAAGCGCTCCAAGGCCCCACTCGGCGAAGGCATGCAGCAACACCTCGCTGTCACCGGAAGAGTTGAAAACGTGGCCCCTGGCCGAAAGCTCGACCTTCAACTCCTTGAAGTTGTAGATCTCACCATTGTAGGTCAGCACAAATCGGCCGTCGCGCATCTCCATCGGCTGCCGCGATGCGTCTGTCAGATCGATGATCGACAGCCGACGATGACCGAGCCCAACGGGACCGTTGCAGTAATGGCCTTCGCCGTCGGGCCCGCGATGGGCAATGATGTCTGTCATTGCCGTCAACGTGGTGATTGAAGCGGGCCGCCCGTCGCGGTGCAGAATTCCGGCTATGCCACACATGTGATTTTGGCCGATCTATTCCATGATGTCGGATGCAAGCTCAGATCTGAACCTTTCAGATCTGAGCCTTGGCACGACGCTGATCGACCTGATCGATATGGCTTCTGCGCCAGTCGATCAGTCGCCGCAGCCCTTCGTCGAGGTCGATCGACGCGGTGAAGCCGATTTCCTCCTGCGCCCGCTTCGGCGATCCGATCCGGTTGCGCACGAGCGTGGCTTGGCTGCGCGGCGCATAGTTGATCGGCTGATTGGAGCCGGTGAGGTTCAGGAGCTTTTCGGCAATCTGCTTCAGCGAGGTCCGCTGCCCTGTACCGACATTGTAGAAGCGATCCGTCGCACTCGCACCCATTGCGCAAAGATTGGCTCGCGCGCAATCCTCCACCGCGACGAAATCGAAGGCTTCCGATCCATCGCCGAGAATCGTGGGCCCTTCTCCCTTATCGATGGCATCGAGCATCTTCATGATGACTGCGATGTAGGCGCCACGATAATCCTGACGCGGGCCGTACACGTTCATGTAGCGAAGCCCGACATAGTCGAGGCCATACCGGAAGTGGTAGGCGCGAGCCATCGCCTCGCCGCAGATCTTCGTGGCACCATAGAAATTCTTGTTGTTGAAAGGATGATCTTCCGTCATCGGCTCCTCAACGGCGTCGCCATACACCGACGCCGAAGATGACCAGACCAGCCGCTTGACACCGTTGCGCACACATCCGTCCAGGACGTTGAACATTCCGTTGACGTTGACGTCAAAGGCCGTTCGCGGGAATTCGTGACACTGTAGCAGCCAAAGCGCAGCGAACTGAAACACCCCCTCCGCTCCCTTCAGGGCCGCATCGAGGATATCGGTCTGCGTGATATCGCCGCCAGCCTCGAAAATCTTGACGCGGGGATCGCGCAGAGCGCCCGCAAGGTTTTCATGCGTGCCGCGTACAAAATTATCGTAGATGACGATCTCGCCGACATCAGTCTGCGTCAGTTGATCGACCGCATGCGACCCAATCAGCCCGGCCCCCCCGATAACGACAACCCTCTTTCCGCGAATGTCCATTTTCTTCAACCCTCGACTTCCACCAGCGCTTCATTATGAAGCTCATAACGACGATGAGTGCGTGGGCAGACCAGATCGCTGCCCAGCCGCTCGCCTGCTCTACTCATCCAGCCAATTCGTCGGGCAGGATTGCCCGCCATCAGCGCGAACGACGGAACGTCCTTCGTGACCACCGCACCGGCTCCGATGAAGCAATATTCGCCCAACGAATGCCCGCAGACGATGGTGGCATTGGCGCCGATGCTTACGCCGCGCCCGATCGGCGTCCTGCGAAACTCATCTTTCCGCGAAACGTCGGCGCGCGGATTGTTGACATTCGTGAAGACGCAGCTCGGACCGCAAAACACGTCGTCCGCAAGCTCGACGCCGTCATAGATCGAGACGTTGTTCTGGATCTTGCAGCCGTTTCCGATCCTGACATTGGGGCCGATCATCACGTTCTGGCCGATCGAGCAATTCTCGCCGATCACCGTGCGCGACAGAATATGGCAGAAATGCCAGACCTTGGTGCCGCGGCCGAGCACGGCGCCGTCGTCGACGTAGCTCGACTGATGGATCAGCGCGCCAGGAAAGCGCGGATCCTCGCGCATCTCGTTCATTTGTGCATCGCCTTCTGGGCAAAGGCGTGAACGCCATTGCTTCGAACAATCGGCGCGTTGCGAAACGTGGAAACGATATCGATCGAGGGGCGAACTTCGTCCAACCTGAATCCCCGGCCGGCGATGATTTCCTCATAGCTTCGCGTGTGCAGATCGGTGAAGCCTTCGGAAAATTCGACCTCCTCGCCGTCGACCGTGATGGAGCGATAAGTCGTCTTCTTGCCTTTCACACTTTCCGGCAGGTCGTTGCGGTCCAGAGACAGGAACCAACTGACATCGGCGCGCTCGCATTCCAGTGAGCCCGCCGCCCTCTCCGCCGCACGCAGGTGCGCCTCGTTGCGGCTGGCGGGCCCGAACACAAAGCTCAACATATCGAAGAAGTGCACGCCGATATTAGTAGCTACGCCACCAGATCTCTCCTCCGCGCCTTTCCAGGAGGTGTGATACCAGCGCCCGCGCGATGTGATGTAGGTGAGCTCGACCTTGTGACGCTTCTGTGAATTCGCGAAGCGATTCCGAAGGGCGATGATCGCCGGATGCAGGCGCAATTGCAGAATGGTGGAGATGCGCCGGCCGGTATCGCGCTCAATGGCCGCCAGCCCGTCGATGTCGCCGGGATTGAGAACCAGTGGCTTTTCGCAGATGGCATCGACCCCGGAACGAAGCGCAAATCGGCAATGCGCGTCGTGAAGGTAGTTCGGCGAGCAGATCGTCATGTAGTCGATCTTCTTGCCATCGCGCTGCAACGCACCGACGTGACGATCGAACAACTCGAATTCCGTAAAGAACTCCGCGTCGGGAAAATGGCTATCCATGATTCCCACGGAGTCATTGGGATCGTAGGCTAACGCAAGCTTTCCGCCAGTATCGGCCATCGCCCGCATATGCCGCGGCGCGATATAGCCGGCAGCGCCGATCAATGCGTAAGTCGTCATTGGGCCCTCTCGAACTTTTCGCTTGCTTCAGGCAAGCTACCGCACTCGGGGTGAATCGAATGTCACGCCCAAGCCAAACATGTCCATGACGCCTGCCGGCAGCAGACGCACTTACGCCGCAGCGATCAGTTCCGTCCCGACAAGAACACGAACCTCGCGTCCCAGTAGGTTCAAGAGAACCGCAACGCGGTGGTGATCGCTGGCGTCTTCAACGAGCGCCAGGCTGTCGACGAACGCACCTTCGACAATTCGCACCTTATCCCCTGGCGAGAAAGCCGGCCTGCGCGCAAGCGTGATGAAGCCGGCCTCGTCCTCGCGCGCCTTCAAGGCATCGACGGCGCCGTTTTGCACCACGGCGGGCCGATCTCCCACGCACACAAGATGTGACACGCCGAGCGTCGATTGAATGGCGCGCCACCGCTGAGCCGCGAGATCGATTCCGACAAAAAGATAACGCGGAAACAATGGGCGCGGCACAGTCTCCACCTTCCTGGCATGACTGCGGCGCTTCAGATACCGGGGGAAATAGATGGAAAACCCCTGTCGCCCGAGGTTGGCGGCCGCCTTTGCTTCAGCATTGACTTGCGTCTGGACGACGTACCAGCGGGTGCCGAGTTCCATGACCGTCACGTCCCTAGCGACTGCTTTGGATGCAAGCCCAGCAGATCAGGCGCAAGGACTTTCTCCGCCCCGAAGTTGCTGACTGCGTTGTCGAATACACTTCGCGCTGCGGTCAAATGCGTCACAACAACTGCATCAATCGGCTCGCCCACCAACGCATAGGACGAAACTACCTTGACCCCAACGAACCGGGTCGCGTTTGCATCAGGGTCGACAATCGCAAGGATCGAGACCGGCCCATCGACCGCGCACAGGATCGCGATTTCACAAAGGTCCGATTGTCCGGCAAGCACAACCCGCCTGAAGCCACGCGCCTGCGCACGCTCAAACAGCCTACCGTATTCCTCCTTCGCCTTGCGGAAGAGCGAAAAGGAGTCCGACAGAAATTGGACGGTTAGTCGCGATTTCTCGGAGAAGCCCTGCGGCGTGAGGTAGTAGGCATATCGCCGCGCGGGCGCCTGACCGACCTTGACGAAGCCCTTCTTGATCGCCCGCTTCAGGTAAGCGTTAACGAGGCCGAGGGCGACGCCCAATTCGGCTGCGATACGTCGCTGCGATTGCGCGCCGTCCGCCTCGAGGGACGTGAGCAGCCCAAGCACAAGCCGATCACTGTCATTCTCATCCGTCGGTAGAATGCCCGCCATTACGCCTATCCCCACTGGCGGCTGATTAGCGCGTTCACCCCATGAACGTCAAGCAAATTCGTTCACGCCATGAACACGGCAACCTACTGATTAGAAAAGGAATTCCTCTAATCGATGCGTCACGATGGTCACACTTCAAGCCCGATCATTTGGATTGTCTAGATATTGCGCCGCAAGGGCTGAATAGCTGTAGCGCCGCGCGACCGCCACCCGGTCGCCCCGCGGACGCGACGGACCGTCCAGGGCAGTGCGCAGGGACGCGGCAAGCGCATCCGGATCGTCCGGCGCGCATCGTGCGGTCACCAAATCCTCGAGTCCGGCGATCGCTCGCTCTTCGCAGGCCATGACGCTGCGCGGCGCGAAGAGGCAATAGTCGAACAGCTTGTTGGGGCTGATGCCATGGTGGTAGAGCGCGTTCTTGTGGAAGGCAACGACCGCGCAGTCGGCAGCGTGCAGCATGCCATGCACGACCGCTCGATCGACTTCATTACGAAACTCTACATTGGCAAGCGAGGCCGCGCGCTGTCTCAACGCGTCGCGCGAAGTGCCTGAACCGATCATTACGAAATAGATCTCGGAGTTTGTTTTGCCGAGAATGGCAGCCGCATCGAGAATGGCCTCCACGGCGTTCGGGGGACCCATGCCGCCAGCGTAAAGGACGACTCGCTTGCCCTGTTGCTTCAGCAGATTAATGCGGTCGATCAACGGGTGCTTCAAGTTCTCGATCGTCAACGCGCTCTGTATTTCGTCGTCGGACACTCCATTGGGAATCCACGAGAACTTGCCGGCCGGCAAGCCACGCGCCCGCATATGGGCTTCTGCCCCGGCCAGCAGACAAATCACGCGATCTGCCGCACGATAGGCGGAGCGCTCCTTCCAGCCGAGCACCTTCATCAGGGGATGCCAGGCTGGGGTCATTCCAAGCGCCACGATGCTCTCTGGCCAGAGGTCGCGAATCTCCACCCAGAACCTGGCATCGAACTGTCTCGCAATCTGATGCGCCGCCGAGATGAAGAACAGGTGTGGACTCGACGCAATCATCAGACCCGGTTTACCGAACTGCGCGGCGATTGCAGCCGCAGCTGAGCGGAAGGCAGGCCCAAAGCTCAGGTTGTTCCGAAGTCGCCCCAGGCTGCCATTGCTATAGCGCGGTGTGTCGAGAAACCAGTAGTCGACGTCATTGATCCGTTGCGGCCCAGGAACGCGCGGCTGCCTGTGCAGATGATGGAAGGCGGCGCTGACGACCACCACCTGATGCCCCATCTTTCCCCAGGCGTCCGCCAACCAGAACGGACGATAGTGGCGCCCCAAGCTCGGCCCTCCGGCAAAGGGATGCAGCAGCCAAATGTTCATAAGTCCGCCCGGAGAAAATCCGCCGACGGATCGACAACCGTCGGCAGCAACGATGACATCCAGGAACCATCAGGGCTCATGGAGCTTCGACCCGAAAGCGCTCACCCCAGAGCGCGACGCAATAAAGCCTCCAGCGCATTCCGAGGTCGAGCCGATGAAATTTCCTCTTGAGCTTCGGCATGTCGACATAGCGGGCCAAAAGCTCGCTTGCGATCACCTTGTCATACATTGTGGCCGAGTGTCGGGTGAGCCATATCTGGTCGGGGGCAGCAAAACCAATCTTGTCCCTCCGCCAGCTGATGCTGGCCGGCAGAAGATCGTTCATGGCTGCGCGGAGAGGCCATTTTGCCCAACCCTTGTTCAACTTGATGCGCGTTGGAAGAGCCAGAGCAAACTCGACGAAGCGATAGTCAATAAACGGAAGTCGCGTTTCGATACCGAACCTCATGGAGTTCTTGTCTTCGAAACGTAGCAGCATGGGTAGATTGGTTTCGGTAATCTCCAGCACTTGCATGCCCTGCGCATCCCTCGTCTTGGCCGCAAAGCGGTGAAGCGGTTCGGGCAAGTCGGGCTTCTTCAGGAAAGCATAGCGCAAGCGATAATAGGCAGCACGTATGCGCGCCGAACTGGCACCAAACAAATACATCAGCAATCGCGCACGTGAAATACCCGTGCGCGTGGCGGCGCCAAATGCGGATAAAAATCCACGGACGCCGCCGCTGCCAAGATGGTCGAGCAGCCAGGCAGCATAGTAGCGATGGTACCCCAACAAGGTTTCGTCACCGCCCTGGCCGTCGAGCAGCACGATGATACCATTCGATCGCGCGGTCTTCATTACCTCATACTGCATCATGATCGAAGGGCCTGCGAACGGCTCCTCCTGGACCTCGAGCAACGTCTCCGCCGTCGACGCGAAATCCTGGTAGGTTGGCTTGGCTCGCAGCCAGTTCAACTCCGCGCTTTCCGCGACCTCCGCCGCGTACGCCTCTTCGTTGTTGCTCGCCTGCTCACTCACGGCAGTGATGGCAAAGAAGCGCTCATTGGAGCCTGACGCATAGCGTCGCGCGGCCAGCGCCGCGACGCTCGAACTATCCAGCCCCCCCGACAAGCAGGTTCCGACACGAACATCCGAACGCAGACGCAGACGCGTCGCGTCGTCAAGCAGCTCCCGCAGCAATCTCGCTGCATTGCCCTCGTCCGCCACGGTCAAACCCGGAGCAAGCGAATAATAGCGCTCGATTTCGACTTGACCTGTCTTCACGTCGACGCGCATCCGATGCCCGGGAGCCAGCTTCTCGACGCCTTTGAAGAAAGTCCGATTGGTATGGTCGGTCATGCCGCAAACAAGGAAATCGTTGATCAGATCATCATCCGCGATCGGGCGTTCGATCAACGGAAGAAGCTGGCGGATCTCCGAGCCAAACGCGAACTGCGTCGCCGTGTTGACATAGTAGAACGGCTTTACGCCGAACCGGTCGCGGGCGCAAAATAACGTGTTGTCGCGTTCGTCGTGGATCGCAAACGACCACATGCCATTGAAATGTTCGAGGCACTCCGTGCCCCAGCAGATATAGGCTGTCAGCAGAACCTCGGTGTCCGAGGCCGAGTGGAAGTTGTATCCGAGAGCCTCGAGCTCAGTGCGGAGCTCTATATAGTTGTAGATCTCACCATTATACGTGATCCAGACGGGAAGCCGCTTGTCACGCATCGGCTGTGCGCCATCATCGGTCAGATCGATGATGGCCAGTCGCCGGTGTCCCAACCCGACATTCCCGTTGACCCTTACTCCCCGCCCATCCGGACCGCGGTGGGCAACGAGATCGGTCAGCTGGTCCACTTGGCGGGCATCGACGGGCCCGGTCTTATCTACGAGGCCAAATATGCCGCACACGAAATGCCTATCCAGATTGATTCGATGGCGGAGCCCGGTATAACCGCAGCGTCAGAATATGTGCGCATTTGGAACGAGTTGGCGCTGTCTTAGCCTGTTCATGTACTGAACGTCAACGTTCCCGGACCAACCGAAGGCTGTTTCCTGCGCTGCTGAAACTCGAGATAACGATGGTCGGCCGCCGCAGCTCCTCCATCGCCTGCGGGGGCTAGGCCGAACGGCACCCAGAATTCGTTTTCGCAGAGCGGCTGATAAGGTAAGCAGCGGGTTGGCCATGAAAATTGACCGGAAGTGCAAGCTGCATCGCACGACCAATTTCGAGTACAGCCCTCGCATAGCCGCTTCGAACTAGACCTGTGCTAAAAGCTCCTGGCTGGCGTTGAGTTGTCATCCATCGGATCCCGAGTGAACAAGATTGACCCAATCCGACCGACGTCCCTGAAGGAAGGCACCCTTCCCTCCAACGACGTCGAAGCTCTCCGGCCAAATCAATCTGCTATCGCAGGTCTCGCCACTCGCGCGCTCGTTGGCGCGGCTCGGCGCGCCACCGAGAAGCGTCTTGCGAAGGGAAAGGTGCGCACCTTGTGGGCTTCCACTCCGATCCTCACCTTGCCGCTTCTCGCGCGCTGCGATCGAATGTTGGGGTTTCGCTCGTCGTCGCTTGTATTCAACACGTACTATGTAACCAGGTCATTCGACATCAATCTCATCCTGATCGAGGGATTCCTTCGGCTGATGCGTAGCCGAAAAGGTCTTGGCCTGTTTCGCCGCCTAATTCTTGCGTGGGCTCTGCTACGCTTCGATATCTTCAATTACTTCTATGACCGTGGCCTGATGCTGAGCGACGGACGCTATGGCATCAACCCTGAAGAGCTCGATCTCCTCTTCCGGTCGGGAAAGCGATTGTATACCTATGCCTATGGTGCCGACGTCCGAGCAAGGGAATCAACGCTCGAACTCGGCCATCCAAACTTGTGCGAAGAATGCCCGGCCCCGGGCAAATTCTGCGTTTGCTCGACAGAGATGCATAGCTCGTCGATCGACCGGCTGAAGGGCCGTGCGACTGCGCAGATCGCCATGGGGGACATGGTGACGTATGTACCCGGCTGCCGAGATATGCACTACTGGCCGATTGACGCAAGCAAAATGGTCGCAAAGCCGCAAGTCTACAAACCCGGCGACGTGCTGAAAGTGGCACATGCGCCGAACCACGGGCACTTCAAGGGAACTCGGCTTCTGGTCGAGGCGATTGATCGGCTAGTGAAAGAAGGCCAGAAGATCGAGCTGATTTCCGTCCAGGGAGCTCCCAACAAGAAAGTCATCGAGCTTTTTGGTGCATCGCACATTGTTGCGGATCAGTTCGTCGCTGGCTTTCACGGCTATACAGCCCTGGAGGCGATGGCGATGGCCAAGCCGGTTCTGTGCTTTCTGCGTGGAGACCAAATGATGATCGATCCGGCAACCTGTCCGATCATCAACACGCGTCCTGACGAAATCTATGATGTGTTGAAGCGATGCTTGCGGGGTGAACTCGACTTGAATGCCATCGGCAAGGCGGGACGTCGCTATGTCGAAAGACATTACAGCTTGCAGGCGGTCGCGGCGAGGCTCGGAAGGCTCTATTGTGAAACCGCCGATCTTCCCGGGGATCTGCAGGCAAGCCTAACGAAGCAAGTCGGCGAGTTCGCTAAACATGATCATGACTCCTAGTCTCTGCAGCCGTCGCCCCCGCTCAGTTGGCCTGAATGCGCGCCTATGAAAATCCTGCACGGGCCAGTCAATGTTGGGAATCAGCCTTGGGTGTTGTCCCGCGCCGAACGGCAGCTGGGCGCGTCCAGCGACGTCGTCGTTCGAAACGACACGTGGCTCGGATACTCGGCGGATCGGGTGCTATCTGCAAAGAACACGGGATTTCTTCAGACGGCCATTCGCAGCACGTCGTTCGGTCTAACGAGCCAATGGCGCTACGATGTTCTTCATTTCTATTTTGGACAGACTTTTCTGTCGCCAGGCTTTCCGCTTTCTGCACCTGGATCGTTGCTTTCCGGGGCATCGCGACTAACGGACGTGGTCAACAGGCTGTCAGCTGTGGACCTGCATGTCGCGCGCCTGTTCAACAAGAAGCTGTTCATGACGCTGCAAGGTTGTGACGTCCGGCTGGCGGGCGAAGGCAACGTGCGGAACGAATGGACGATGTGTGCCCCGCAACATTGCGAGCTGTATCAGAGATGTACGGATGCGCTCGACCATCGACGCCACTTCCTGATCGAAAAGGTCCTGCCGCTATTCGATCGGGTCTTCTATCTTAACCCGGAGCTTGGACACATCGTACCGCATGGTCGGTTTCTGCCTTATTCGAATGTCGAGATCGAGAAGTTCGACGTTGCACTGCCTGCCAAGCAAGGGCGGCCGAAGATCGTTCATGCTCCAACTGCCGGACGGATCAAGGGAACACCGATGATCCTGAGCGCCCTCGAACAGTTGCGATCGCGGTACGACTTCGACCTCGTTCTTGTCGAAAAAACGAGTCATGAGCGAGCGCTCGAGATCTATCGGTCGGCAGATCTCGCAATCGACCAGGTGCTAGCTGGCTGGTACGGAGGATTCGCGGTCGAGATGATGGCGATGGGAAAGCCGGTCGCATGCTATATCAGAGAAGAAGACATGGCTTTCGTTCCAGACGCTATCAAGCGCGAATTGCCCGTCTACAGGTTGAACCCGGGAAACCTTGTAGAAGCCATTGCCTCCGTTCTTGATCGACGATCTGAGTGGCCGATCCGTGGCCAGGCATCGCGGCTCTATGTCGAGCGGTGGCACAACCCGAAGCTAATCGCCAAGGCTATGCTTAGTGCGTACGAAGATCCCAACAGCGCCTTCGAATTGATCTCGAACGCCAGTTAAGGCAGGCAGTTCAACTGCACCAGAACACTCCAATGGTGAAGGGCTCCTCGCCCGACACATCAGACAGCCGACATTGGCCGCGGCCGCTACCGCTCTTGCGCCAAAAGCTCCGGCATCGTTTCGCAAGCTTGTTCAGCGTTGGTGACGGTGTTGAATGGAGACAGCGACGATTTCTTCGAGAGGTGCTGGCTTTCCCCTAACTCAATGTCGAGCTCGGCCTCGTCCTTGCCGATCTCGATGCGGCGCCCCTGCCTTGGGAAGCACTGCCGCGAGCCCAGTTGAGCACGGATGCTCACGATCTTCCCATTCGGTTGACCCGGGAAGAAATAGTACCCGTCTTGATCGGTCGCGGTGGTGGTGGTGTGTCCGGATTCTGTCGCCACTCGAACTTCCACTCCCGGCGCCGGCATCCAGCCGTCCAGGGTGACGCGGCCCGCGATCAATTTGGTGCCATCCGGAGCCTGACCGTTTCCGGAGGGCCGCAAGGCCCTGAAATTTTGCACGTCGAGCATCGTGCCGGCAGGCGCGTTCGTCAGCGACACCCTCACCTCCTTGACCCTTCCGAGCGGGAGGCCTGGCCGACGCCAGTCGTCGCCCTCGTCGATGAACTTGGACCACGCCAGCTGTGTCACGTCGAGCGTATGCGATACCCACTCGTCGAGCTTCTTCAAACGCGGAACGGACCACGTGCTGGATGACATGCGCCGATCCGGCGCCTGACCTTCCAGAATGGAAACCGTGCCGCCGTCCTGCATCAGCAGTTCGATCTTGAAACGGGATTCAAGACAGCCCGCGCTATTCTTGCTCATACAATGCTTGCGCACGGCAAGCTGCAGGTGGCTCGTGTTCCAGAGGTCGAGCCTCCAGGGCTTGATAACGACGCCTGCGCCGCCGGCTTGATCGGTTCCAAGGCTGACGTGGGAATTGGCTTCCGATAGGTCAGTAAATTGACCGGATATGGCTTCGACGCGTGCGCGGTCCTTCAAAGAAACTCGGCCGATGATCGGGGTCGGCACCTGATCGTCGACCAATGTGATCGACGTCCTGCCGGTTTCATCCGGCGGGTTGCGAGTAAATGATTGCGTCTCCTTCCCACCGATCCTCACCGAGGCACGCTCGACGTCCGGAACGTAAACTGTGAGCCCGTGAAGGTCGCGCGTGCCGGCCCGCAGATCGGGCCAGGTTGTTTGCGTGACCGGATCTGTCCACGGCGTGATCGAGACCGTGGACCCGTCAACGACCAGGTGAGGGACGATGTTGGAATGCATCACCTGGTAACGAACCCATGTGCTCGCCGGAGGCGACCAGACGCGCCGGCCGGTACCGATCGAGCCATCGAAGTCATAGACATAGTTGGCGAACCGCCGCATCCATTTCCGAACGGCCGGCGTCACCGCCTCCTCCGGCGAGGCTCGAAAAACCGCGGTTCCGTCTTCGGAGCCGAAATGGGTGTAAATCAAGCCTTTCACTTTCTTGCCCCGGTTGATCGACTGAAGGTGAGAGGCAATCAGCATTGCGAGGGCATTGCCCTGCGACACGTTGCAGTTCGGCCCGCAATAGAGCTCCTTCCTCTCGCCCTCGGGGATATCCGAGAGCGAGACTCGCGCCGACGCATCAAACTTGTCTTCGCTACTGGTGTCCAATTGCGGCGGTGACGCGCGGGGCAGATTATAGAGCTGCTCGTAAGTCGACGAGAGCGGCAGGAGCCCGTGCTGGACTTCGGGTCCGTCAGGAAGAGCGAAAATGTCCTTCCCATCGGCAGGAAAATAGGACCAGACCGCGAGCACACCAAGCTTCCTCAAAAGGTCGGAATGGTAGGCATGGCTTTGCTTCTGGTCAGCCAGCGGGGCATGCGTATCGACGAGGGCGGGATTGTCGAACGCAACAAACTTCGCAACCTGTCCCGGAACGCCGAAGTCCTGAATAAGCGTGTTGCCGCCATGGGACGTCAGAATTGCAGGGCGAACGTTCCAAGCTTCCAGCCACGGCATTTCGGATAGTACCGTGTACCGGCTGAAGTGATCACGCTCTACTCTGGTGAGGGAAACGGCACATCCGGTCGCGCAGGACGGTGCGATAAACTCGATCCGGTCGATCGCCATCGGATCGACAGGCCGCGTCACGCTGTTGGATTGCAGCGGGACGATCACCTCGACGATCCAGCCGAGCGATCCGACTTCAAATTGAATCCTTTGTCCGCGAACGACGTCTCCTGGACCAAAAATGGTCGATCGACCTTGGCTGTCGTGCAACATGATCGAAAGGTCGGCGGGCGGAGCCGCGGAGAAGTAGAATCTCACGTTGCGGCTCGGCTGAGGCGGCAGGCCGGCAGAAGACATACTCAGGCTCGATCGTGCCGCGGACAGGGAAAGCGGCGGCTGGATCTCCGTTCGAAACGGTAACGGACTGTCCTCGTGCCAGCTGTGAAAATGGTCGATGTTTCCGCGATGCCACTCCCGCAGAAGCAGGGCAAAAGTGGGCTCTGAGCCGATGCCCGAGGGATATCGATTCAGCTGTCCCGGGCCGACAAAAAATGCCGAAATTTCCTCACGACCTTGCGGCCAAAGCGAATCCGATATCGTCAAACCGAGTTCTTCATTGAAGAAGCGGTGAATGGCAGCGCCGTGCCAGGGACGAAGCGCGTCGGTATCTGCGGCAAAGCTGACGATATGCGAGAACGGGTACGGCAACACGCGAACCGGAGTATCCGGTTTCCCGTCATCAGCAGCAAACGCCGATGCCGGGCCGAGCGCACCACATCCGAGCGCTACAATCAGGCGCAAGACAATCAGATAGGCGCCCGGCTTTATCATCTCGACGTATCGGAAAGGATCTTGGTCAATGGCGCCGTCAGCTCCTGTGCAAGCCACTGATGTCCGAGCTTCGAGTAATGCCCATCGTATTGGAACGTCAGCAGCCTCGGCACTTCCCCGTATTTCTCGGAGAAGTTGGGGTTCACGCAGGTGTATCCGTTCTTGGCGCAGTACTCTGTTACATTTCTGACAAAGCCCTTTGCGCCCGCGGCAACTTTGGTGCCGTCGGCCAAGGTCAGCGTGATCTCACAATTGTTTCGGCACTGCGCCTGATCAACGCCGGTATGGAATATGAAATTCTGACCGGGATGGTGCTTCTCGATATAGGAGACGATTTCAGTCCAGTACTGGAACGCCTCCTTGCCGGGTTGCGGCATGACATCGAAAGGCACGGTCAACGTCGTGCCGAATGGAATTCCCTTGACGTATTCCGGCAGCGTCGGCTTGACGGTGAAAACCGCAAAAACCGGTGAAGCGGTCCGGAAGGTCAATGCACCGCTCGCATCATGGAGAAAATTCGGAAGCGGGCTGTTCTCCGGATCGAATCCCAATCCATCGCGGAGCATCGTTGGGCTGACCTGGGAGACCAGTCCCGCAAGTACCGATACCAAAGTGCCCTGAACTCCGAACTTCGACGTATAGTCTCGAATTCTGGGATAGTTCGTACCGATGTCGCCATTGTCGGTCGCAGCGGAGATCACCTCGACACATCGATGCAAGGCGATGCCGAGACTTTCCTCGAGAAGAATATTGATCTTTTCGAAGGGGCGGACCTGAAGGGCAACCATATCGCTGCCGCCCGTGCTGGCAAGACGGACGCAGTTATCGGGATTGTCGAAAAAGCGGTCGCGATCGACGTAACCCTGATTGTTCACGAATGTGGTCGAATCGTACTCCTGGACCGTGCCGGCGCCTGGCCAGTATTGCCGGCTATGCGGTTCGTAGAATGCGGCATACGGAGACGGCTTGCGGGCGCCTATGAACTTCGCGCGCGCTGAATCAGGGGCATGGCCGTCCTCGTTGACGTAGATCGGACGCACGTCAATGACGAGATCGTTGCGATCGTAGGATGGAACAAACCATCGACCGAGTGTTGCGGAATGCTCGAACTCTTCGCGTCTTAGACGAAGGGATACCGGTTTCGTCGGATCCACCGCGGTGAAGGCGAAGGCACCGTCCGCCGCGAGCACTCCTTTTCTCGTGGCGCCGGATTCCTCCAACAATTCGATCGAAGTGTTCGGCGCAATGGCACCCCCGACGACCTTGCCCGCCAAGGCGACGCCGTTGCTGGTTGGCGCCGGCGCCGGCCGAACGAGAGCGAGCGTCTGAAAGCGCATGGTCGTTCCGGCCGCACCATCGACCTTCACGAACCATTGCGAGATCGCCTTCGTCTGACCGTTTCGGAGGTTCAGTAGCAGGTTGGGAGGTAACGGGACGGTCACCTGGCTCCCGGACAGCTTTATGTCTCCGACCACCTGCGCATTGTTGGCACGCGTGACGATGTCGTCGAGAAGAACCGGCGGAAGCAAACCTGCCGGCTCCGAGGTCTTGGCAGGCAGGTCCACCACCCAGGCAAGAGATTGTCCGTCATTGAGAATGAATCCGACCGTCAGCTTGCCTGTCGTCGGAGGGGCCGCGAACTTGATCTGTAAATGGGTAGCGTCCCTCGCCGGAGTGAAGTCGGGTGACCAGATCAGCCACGCCTGTCCATGGGTGATCTCGAAATCCGCCTCGGTGACGCTGATTGGGCCAGAGCGTCTTTCGCGAAAACTACCGCCGTATATCTCGAAGAGTCCGTTCTTGCGATAGGGCCCCACGGCATCAAGCATCGCAAAAACCGGTGCGCCTCGCCCGCGATACTCACTCGCATCCGGCGCATGCTCGACGAGCGTGCCTCCGGCGCCAGCCAGCAGCGACTCCAGCGTCGCGACGCGCGCGGACAATTGGTGAAGCTCAATCTCCGCCTTCTTGTCGAAGGCCGATTGCGTTGGAGCAGGCGGAGGGGGCGGCGGAGGCGGCGGAGGTGGGGGAATTTCCGGCTTGGGCGGGTTGCGTTCAGCCAACATGCGATCAACTCGCTGATTGATGTATCTGCGCGTCTTCTCGACTGTTGCCGCTATGCCGCCGCAAATCGCGACGACCAAGATGACACCAGCGACCGTTCTTCTAAGCTTCGAACTCGTCATGTTGAGCAGGTGATGTCCCAGGGAAAGACCTGAAGGCCTATGGGCTGAAGGAGAGCTTGTCTTCTGTTAGCACGACCTCGTCGCCCTTCTTCTCGAAGGCGATGGTGCCGTACCGCTTCATGCCGTCGAACTTGGCGCGGTTGTACTCATCCATGCTTTCGACCGAGATCAAATAAACCACGACTTTTGGGCTTGAGCTGAACTCGGGTTGCGCCAGATAATCCTTGGCGTAGCGAGCGGCGGTGGCCCTGATGAGATCCGAAGCCTCCGCACCGGATTTTTGCAGATCGCCGAGGTTCGGCTTCAAGTCCAACACGAGGATGAGGCGGGCGTCCTTAGCCGCCGCCACCCGGTGTTCTTTCTCTACTACAAGTGGCGCGGCGGCCGCGAAGGCGGAGGAAATTCCTGCCAACGACAGTGTCCCCATGATAACGGCCTGGTGCAGCAGACCAAATGCGCTTGGGAAGCGGCTTTTCATGTTGCGGCCCTTGACTTTGGGGCTATCTGGCTGAGCTTTTTGGCTCCGTCAAGCTATCAATTGGCCGACGGCATCCGAGATGCCCTCCGGCCCGGCCGTCGAGAAGAATTATCCCAATTCAAGGCCTTGCACGGACAAGCCCGGCTATGTCAGAAGGGCGATGTTTTCAACCAAAGGGTGGTCAAGTGACTGGTTCCACGGACATCGTGCGGCGGTCTAGAATCGCAGAGATCGATATTGCTGCGTATCCCTACCTTTCAGCACTGGTTGAGCGACAGATTGCCGCGTGGCCCCAGCACGAGGCCACCCTGGCGACCAGTCTCGGCAACAGGTCGGCCGAGGTCATGCGCGACACCGAGGCATCGTCGCAGCTCGTCACCAAGATCGCGCTGCATCACTTCGGGACCATCGACAAGATTTGCCACGACTACCGGTACTTCTGCGAGAACATGATCCTGGAAGCCGAATTGTTCTTCCGGCGCAATGGACGCTATGAGCGCTCCAAATTCAGCGAGGCCGTTCGCGACGTCTACTCGAAGCCCGACGTCATGGAAAAATACATGAACGGGCTGCTGCTGTCGGGCGTGTTCTGGCACAACCATGCCTGCGCGCTGACCTTCTATCGGAGCCAGTTCCTGCCGATGCTCCCGGAAGGATACCGTCATCTTGAGGTGGGGCCCGGCCATGGCGCGCTGCTCTATCTGACGGCAACGGACCCTCGGTCTGGCTCGATCGTGGGCTGGGACGTCAGCGAAGGCGCCATCGCGGCCACGCGGCGCACGCTGGAAGTGATCGGCGTCAGTGACGAGGTCGAGCTGGTCCGGCAGGACATGTTCGACGCCCCCGATCAACGCGACAGCTTCGACAGCATCGTCGTGAGCGAGTTGCTTGAGCACCTTGAGGACCCGCTCAAGGCCCTGCGGTCTCTCATCCGCTATCTGAAGCCCGGCGGAAGGATCCTCGTGAACATGCCCGCCAACAGCCCTGCTCCCGATCATCTCTACCTCATCGACAAGCCGTCGGAGATGATCGACCTCATGACGTCCGCGGGTTTTGAGATCGAGAAGAGCGAGTTGTTCCCGATGACCGGCTATCGCCTCGAGCGCTGCCTGAAGGACCGCCTGACGATCAATTGCGTGGCTGTTGGACGGCGGCCCCGCTAGGGACTCGTTGCGTCGAGAAGGGATGCCATGCTTTTCCAATCAGCGGCCGCCGTCGTTAGCGGGCCCTCCCTGAACAGCTTCGAGTTTCTGTACATATCGGCGGCCGCCATCATCATCTGCTGCGCCGTTAATCTGCAGATGGCGCGCAGTGTCGCCCTGCTGCTGCTGAGCTTCGCATTCTTCATCAGCTTCGGATTCGATCCGGCGTCGATCATCGTCCTGGCCGGCTTCCTTGCCGTTTCATACGGGATCGGCCTGTTTCGCAAGCAACGCGGCGCGCGCTTTACCATGGAAGCGCAGCTGCTCGCCGTAGCGTTGCTCTGGATCTTCCTGTTTCTCGCGCGAGACCCTCGGCTGTTGGGAGGGGCCAACCCGTTCCATTACATGCCGGTCCACATCATCGGCATTTCCTACATGGTGTTCCGTTGCGTGAGCTACCTGATGGAAGTGGAATTCATCGAAAGGCCGAGCTTCCTTCGGTTCTGCACCTACGTCCTGTTCTTTCCTGCATTGCTGGCCGGCCCGATCGAGCGTTATCGGAGCTTTGAGCAGCAGCTGGCATCTCCCGTCTTCGATTCCAAGGCAGTCATTCCTGCGCTTCATCGCATCGCCAACGGGATGATCAAGAAGTTCGTCATCGCCGACAATCTCTCGGCGTTCGGCATCTTTTCATTCGACAATGCCACGCAAATGTCGGGGCCGATGTTGTGGGTCGGGGCCCTGGCTCAGCTTGGCCTGATCTATCTCGATTTTAGCGGCTATTGCGACATCGTGATCGGCACGGCCTCGCTGATGGGCTTCCGGTTGATTGAAAACTTCAATCGTCCGTTCGATTCAACGACGATCCAGGAATTCTGGAATCGGTGGCATATTTCGCTCAGCACGCTCGTCAGGGACTATGTCTTCACGCCACTCAACTTCATTGTCATCAAGAAGGCGCCACGCCGCATTCAGTTTGCCCTGATTTCGGCCGTTTACTTCCTCTCGATGATCCTGATCGCGCTTTGGCATGGGGTGACGTGGGGCTTTCTGGCCTTCGGCACGGTTCACGGCGGAGCCCTGGTTGCGAGCCAGCTCGTCCGCAAATATGTCGGCGTCAAGAAGGGGCCGGTCGCCACCGGGCCTTCGATCTACCTCCGCCGCTTTCTCGTCTACGCATTCGTCTCGACAACGCTGATCCTTTGGCTCAAGTCCTACTCGGAGTGGGGCGCGATCTACGGCAAGATGCTGGGGCTATATCCATGACATTGGGACGCGACGACATTCTCAAGATCGTGTGGCTGGCCGCGAAGATCGCCATCATCGTGCTGCTATCGAACACCGGCCAGGCGCTGTTCGTCTACCAGAATTTCTGAGCGCTGATGGTTGAAGCTCCAAAAACAAAGGGATACCGAGGCAAAGACGTCCTCTCGCGTTTGGGAGTGACGGTTGCCGCGCTGGTCGCGATACTGGCCTGCCTGGATGTGGTCTTGCGCGTGGCCGCCCCAGCCAGCGGCATCTTTCAGACAACGATCGACGTCCAGTCACCGGCAGCTCTTTATGCCAAGCTCGAGGAGTTTCGGAAATTTGACGGAGTGAAGGTTGCCGTTCTGGGCGATTCCCTGATCTTCGGCCGGGCCATGCGGGACAAAGGCGATACCGCCTGGCAGGCGCACACCCTGTCGAGCCAGTTGCAGAATTGGCTTGCCGAAAAGCATCCCGGTCAAAAGGTACTCGTCGCCAACTTCGGCATGAACGGAACGCTTCCGACCGATCTTGAGAACCTTGTGCGCATCGTGCTGCCCTCGAAGCCGGATGCCATCGTGTTCGATCTGAGCCTGCGGTCCTTCTCCCGGGATTTCGATCGTGAAGGCGAAACCAGAACCCGTCTCTGGTTGGACACTCTGTCGGTGGATGCCAACGGTACCTATTCCACCGGCAAGGGGACTAGCGGAATTACCGGATGGAGCCACGACGCCCTCGTCAACTGGTGGTTTCTGTACCGGTCTCGCGACTTTCTCCAAGCCCTGTGGTTCGACGGCAGTCCCTTCAACTTCCTGATGGGCCTGCGCGATGCAGCGGACAAGCGACTGCAAGGCTCGACCGGGGCCACGGGCGACGAGCTTGGCGATGTCGTGCTCCTGATGCGCGCACGGGCGCGGTACGAGAAGATCGATCTGGCCCCCGATAACCCACAGCGACAAGCCCTGGATCGGATCCTGCGCCGCGTGTCGGAGGCAAAGCAGCCCACGCTGATCTTCTACGCGACCGAGAACCCCAAAGTATTGCCCGACCTGCTTCCGCAGCAAAAGTTCGCCGAACTCCAGGCTCAACTTGTGCAAATCATCTCGCCGCGTCCTCCGGATCGAGTTTACGTTGGGCCGCTCGCTACCCTTCCAGCGTCCGAATTCCTCGATCACGTCCATCTCGACAAGGCCGGCTACGCGCAACTGAGCGCGGAACTGGGCCCGCCCCTGGACGCCATGATCGGCAGGCGGTGAGGGAGCCTTGTGAATGCCGGTGCCATCTGCTAGTTCTCGCGCCGAAAAGGCGGATTTTACGGGGCTTGCTTTGCAATTTCGACGCCGCCGACTCACCCAAATCATGGGACGATTGTGATGACTGACGAGGAAATTTATTCCCGCCTTACGCCGATTTTCCGGGACGTTTTCGACGACGACACGCTAACGCCCCATCCGGAAATGACCGCGGCAGAAGTGCCGGCGTGGGACAGCCTCAGCAATATTCGGCTGGTCGTCGCTGTTGAGGTGGAGTTCAAGATCCAGTTCTCGACTGGCGAGGTTGCCGCCCTGAAGAACGTCGGCGAGTTCGTCAACGTCATTCGCCAGCGAGCCGCGCGTTGAGCGAAAAGCCACGAGTGCTGCTGTGGAACGAGCTTAAGGAAGGCATGACCGTCTCGCTTCCGTTCCGGATCGGTCAGAGCGAGATGGATACCTTCCGAAAGCTGTCGGGAGATTCGAGCCGCATTCATATCGATTCCGAATTCGCGCGGAGCCGCGGATTCGCGGGGCCCGTGGTGTACGGCGCGCTCACGGTCGCCAGACTTTCGCATCTGGTCGGAATGCACTTGCCGGGCGACCTCGGGCTGGCGACGAGCTGGCGGATCGACTTTAATCAGCCGCTCTACATTGACGAGGAAGCGACTTTCAACGGCGAGCTAACGCACGTGTCGCAATCCACCCATACCGTCAGCCTGAAGTTTCGGGTTTACGCGGGTGAGAGGTTGATAGCGAGCGGCACCGCCGGATCTAAACTGCTAGATGAATGACACCATCCCGGGGTCGACGCCATGACGCTTCAGCTTCAAGAACTGCCCTGGTTAGAGACGCCGCCGGCGGACTTCAAGTCGCTCTGTAACGCAGTTGATGCCTCCGACGACCCGAACGGAGCCGATATCGTCGCGCTCGCCACCAAGTGCCTCAATACCGATCAGCTCACCCGCCTTTCGAAGAGCATAGAGCGCGCGCGAACCAAGAAGAAGGCGCTTTCGCCGCTTCGCGAGTTTCATCTCGGATTGCTGGGTAACGGTACAACCTGTCTGTTCGCCCCTGCCCTCGCCGCAGGCGCCGCGCGTCACGGCGTCCTGCTCCGCGTGACTCAGGCTGATTACGATCAGGTTGTGCAGGAAGCGCTCGATCCATCCTCCGCGATCAACTCCTCCAAGCCCGACGCCGTTCTGCTAGCGCTCGATTTCCACGGATTGCCCCTCAGCAGCGGGGGCAACGGCCCGTCAGACCAGTCTGCCCTCGACTACGTGGGTATGATACGTGAAGGTCTCGAGCGCGGCGCCGGGGTGCCGGTCATTTTTCAGACCGTAGCCTGCCCTCCGCAACCGCTGTTCGGAAGCATGGACGCCCAAGTATCCATGTCGATGCGCCGCCAGATTCAGGATTTCAACGACGGGCTTCGCGAGCTCGCCGCGAAGCGAGGTGACTACATACTCGATGTCGCCGCGTTGGCGGAATCGATCGGAACCCAGAACTGGCACAATCCCGTCCAGTGGAATCTCTACAAGTTGCCATTCGCGCAAACGATGGTGCCGATCTACGTTGAGTATGTTGGACGCCTTCTTGGCGCGATCCGCGGCAACGCCCGCAAATGCCTCGTGCTCGACCTCGATAACACGGTCTGGGGTGGCACGATTGGCGACGACGGATTGGAAGGCATCGTTCTCGGACAGGGCGATGGGGTAGGAGAAGCCTTCTCCGAAATCCAGCGAACGGCGCTTCAGCTGCGCGATCGCGGTGTCATCCTGGCGGTATCCTCGAAGAACACGGATGAGGTCGCGCGACAGCCCTTCCTGGAGCATCCCGAGATGTTGCTGAAGCTGGACCACATTGCCGTCTTTCAGGCCAACTGGAGCGACAAGGCGACCAACATCGAGGCGATCGCCAAGACGCTGAATATCGGTCTGGATTCCCTGGTGCTGCTCGACGACAATCCCGCCGAGCGGAGCCAGGTGCGAAAGGCGTTGCCGATGGTAGCCGTGCCCGAACTGCCCGCCGATCCTTCGCTCTACGCGCGCACGCTGCTGAACGCGGGCTATTTCGAGGCCGTCACATTCTCCGAGGAGGATCGTCAGCGCGGCGCCCAATATCAGGCAAATGCCCAGCGCGCGGAGCTGTCGGCCAAGTCTCGCGACATGGAGGAATTTCTGGCGTCGCTCGGCATGACGATCGAATTCCACGCGTTCGATGCCGTCAATCTCGGGCGGATCGCACAGCTCATCAACAAGACCAATCAATTCAACCTGACGACGCGTCGCTATACGCATTCCGAAGTCGAGACGATGTCGCGTTCGCCGGATTGCTTGACTTTCCAGATCAGGCTTCGAGACCGCTTTGGCGACAACGGAGTTATCGGCGTCGTCATTGCGCGAAAGAAGGACACGACTTACGACATCGACACTTGGTTGATGAGCTGCCGGGTTCTCGGCAGACGGGTTGAGGAAGCCATCATTGCCGAGCTCGTCCGCCATTGCCGTTTGAACGGCGTCGACACGCTGGAGGGCAGCTACCTCCCCACCGCCAAGAACGGATTGGTGCGCGACCTGTACAAGAGGCTTGGATTTGCGCCGGCCGGCGGCACGGATGACCACCATATCTGGAAGCTGGACATCACCGAATATAACGTCCCCCCCCTGCCGTTCGAGGTTATTCGCAGCAGCACCGCGAATGCCTGAGAATCGGCATTCGCATTTCCGAGCGGCCAAGCCGGAACGGCGCCAAACGCGACTGAATTTTGCGCGAGCTTGCCGCACCGAGCTTTCTTAACCGAAGGCAGTCGACGCCGAACCGCGCGCGACCAAAACACAAGGCAAGTCTGGACCGCAAATTCAACAAGCTCGATCTTCATGGCAGGCCGACCTCGCTTCGTGGGTCCAGCAACAGAGTGATCTTGTCTTGCTCGATTGGAACTTCGACCGGTCGTGGCCAATTTCGATCGCCCCACATCTTGCGGTGCCTGCTGGCCTCCCTGAGCGGGATCAGAAGCGCATTTCCGCAGCAGTCAATGACCCAAGTCGGGCTCGATATCGTCGCTCCGCGATCGGATCGAGCCGCCAATCGAGGGCATTCTGCGTTCGGCCGACAAGCGTGCCATGTACTTGGTATACTTGCCCTTTTTAGTTTCTAAAATGACTACCCTTGTCTGCCGCTACAACCTTGGCATCAGCTATGCTACTGTTAGTCGTGCATACTAAACTAGGAAGAATCTGGCACCGATGCAGCCTAAGCTTTCGTTCGATACTCGGGTGTTGGTCGGTTCTACTCTGTTCGCTCTCGCATCAAGCGCATTTCTTTACTTGCTTCCCGTCTCGCCGATCGAGAGACATCTGCGCGGCGCGTTCCGCCAGTGGCATGGGAATGCATATTCTATCGTCGTCAAGTATCCGCTCAATCGACTGGACGATGCTCGCCTCTATGAAGACGGTAAGCCCTTGGGTCCACCCAATAGCGATCTTCAAGACATCTTGGCGAAAGGCCATGGGCTCTACAAACTCTACCGGATGTCCAACGAAACCTCTCCCGTCCTGATGTTTTCATCGAGTGACAATACCGATCCAAACACAAACGGCAGGAAGTATCGCCTCGAATAAAAAGGGCCCGGCGCCATTGGGCTACCGGCAAGCTGAGCGAGGCGCTGGATGGAGAAAGCTTTACGCACCACTACCGGCTGGGCCGGTCACGGACCAGCGAAGCTTGCAGCCTCGCCGAGCTTGCGAAATCATGTGAATACCCAGGCAACCAGATCTTTAGGAGTGCACCTTCGATCTGAGGCGACGTCCCAGTCCAGAACCATGAGAAGAAATGGCGCCACTTCCCGTCGATTGCCGCTCGACCTTGCCGTCTATCTTTCGATCGGTTCACCGACATCCTGACCTGCCGCCTGTCGCATTGTCGCCGCAAAACTCGCTGCGAACGCGCAAACATTGTCGTCCTGGTGCGGCACGACGTTCCGAATGATGGGCCCGTGAGCGTCCTGCGCGGCCTGCATCAGGTGGTCTGCCAACGCGACCGGATCGTCGACGCCGAAATAGCGGGCGCTACCCGCGGTCTGCTCCCGATGCACGTCGATGTCGGACAGGATCATCGGAACGCCAAACGATTTCGCCTCCTCGACGGTCGTGCTCCAGCCCTCGAAGCGCGATGGGTTGATCAGCGCCGTTGAAGCGCGCAGCAGCGCGTAGACATGCGGCAGCGGGATAACGCCTAGGTGGCGGAACTGCGCTTCAAGGCCGCGCTTCTGGATCTCGGAGTTGACCAGATCATAATAGCCCGGCTCGCGCCGGTCTTCCTTGCTGCCGGATGCACAGATCACCACGTCGATCGCCCGCCCCTTCAGGATCGTCAAGGCGTCGACGACGAGCTTGTGGTTCTTGTGGCGATAGAACTGATTGGGCAGATAGAAATAGTTCGCCGGCAGATGATATGCCCCGATCACTTCGGCCGGGTCCGTGTTCAGGAACGCGGCCGGCGGCTGGGTCGCGAAGCGAACGACGCAGACCTGGTTTCTTGCGCCTGGATAGTAGGCCCTGAAATCACGCAGCGCGCTCTCGCTGCTCAGCATGATGGTTCGGCCCGAGGCGATTTGCATGCGAAAGCCAAGCTCGCGGCGCCAGCGTGCCGTCGTTGGAAACAGTTGCGGCAGAGAGCGGTGCTGCAAATCCGGAATCCATGCCACTGCCGGATGCGCGAGCCGCCAACCAAAGAAACGTGCCGATTCGACGACGACATCGATCCCGGCGCCTCGAAACGCCGCCGCGGCTCCGCGATCCAGACCAAGCCCGAGTGCCGCGGCCAACCCTGGCTGTCCATCGAAAGTCTCCGATCGAACGACCTCGACACCCGGTATCGCGCCAAGCTCCGCGAGTTCATTCTCTTCGGCCTTATTCCCGGCAAAGACAATCGGAACAAATTCGCCGGGCAGAAACCTGGCAAGCGCCGCAAACAGATTGCGCTGATAATTATAGCCGCCGGCCCAAAGCCGTCGCGAAATGTGACTGAACGCGAACCGCAATGGGCGGGGCGTCACGAAGCCTGCCCCTTGAACCAGGCCACGTAATCGGCAAGACCCCGATCGAGCGGAATGCGCCAATCGAACCCGATCTGACGCAGCACGGCATCGTCGGCCAACAGGCTCAGGGGATCGCCGGGCCGGCTTACGCCCGAGTGCCGCACAACGGTATTGCCGCCCCACTGCCGGATGAGACCGGCTGCGATATCGGAAACGCTGGTCCCACGGCCCGACCCGCCATTGATGACCCGGAAGGCCGCCTGCGACGACGGTGTTGCGACGCTTGCGAGCAGCCTTGCGACATCACGCACGTCGGTCCAGTCGCGGATTTCGTTGCCCGTCCCGCCAAGCGTGAGCACCTGCTCCTTGGCCGCCAGCCGCGAGCAGATGTCCCAGAGCAGCTGCTTGCGCAAATTGGGTCCATAGACCGAGAACAGCCGCACGATCGTGCAGCGGATGCCAAACGACTGCGCGTAGCTCCCGCACAATTGCTCCATCATCAACTTGTGCTTCCCATAGGGCGACATCGGAGTTGCGATCGCGCTTTCAGCGATCGGGCCGACATGGTCGGCTCCATAGACGGCCGCACTTGACGCCGCGATCACGGCGCAGTTCGGCGCGGATCCGCGCAGCCATTCGAGCAGCCGCGCGGTGCTCGCCACGGTGCGCGAAAAGTCCTCGAACGGCCGCTCGATCGAGATGCCGACCGACGATCCGCCGGCCAAATGAAAGATCTGCGCCGGTAGCCCGTGCGCGGCCGCGAGCGCATTGAGATTGGCCGCGTCGATTTCACCGTTGATCCAGCTCTGCAAACCAAGCCGCCGGGATTCCGCTGCATCGAGTGCGCCGTGCCCGACGCCGTGCACCGCATGGCCCGCTCCCGCCAGCTCATGCACGAGATGACGGCCGATGAACCCATTCGCGCCTGTGACCCAGACGATCATCGATCAGGCCTTGTGACAGACAAAAGAGTAGAGCCGGCCCGGCCGATTGTCGAAACGTTCGGCCATCGACAGCAACGAGCCGAACACAAGGCGTGACGCAAACGCGGTTCGCCACAGCGGCGCCACCGGAACCTTTTGCGTCAACCTGGTCACGATCGCCGATTTCAGGGTCTCCAGCGTATAGGGAAACAGGTTGATCGGGCTTTGCAGCGGCGCCAGCGCGTCGATCGCGGAAAAGCCTGCGGCGGTCAGCGCGCCGGTGTAGCGATCGAGCAGGTAGGCATGCTCGCCCCCGTAAAGATGATGCAACGGATGCTGCGCGAGGAACTGGGGGAGGTCCGCCTCCTTGCTGATGACATGCTCGCGCGCAGCGATCAGCATGCCGCCGGGCCGCAGCACGCGAAACATCTCCCGGCATGCTCCCTCGAGATCGCGCGTGTGGTGCAGCACGGCGCGGGCAAAGACGACATCGAACGCCGCATCGGCGAACGGCAGCCGCTCGGAAAACTCTTCGACCACCCGGATCGGCTGTTGCGACTGCGCTGCCAGATCGCGGATCGCCGCCGCTCCCACGATCGCGCTGGGATCCGGCTCGAGCGCCGTCACGGCAAAGCCGGTTCGGGCGAGCGCGTAGCTCGCAATGCCGCGGCCGGCGCCGACATCGAGCGCGGCGCCGGACCGGCCGGCCAGCAGCGAAGCGACCGCCTGCCACTCGGAGCTCCGGAAATAGCGTTCGGCAGCGCCGGCCAGCGGATCGTCGTAGAATGCATCGAGCACAAGCTGGCGCTGATCCGGCTGATTGCGCAGCCAGACCACCGCGTCCTCCCAGGTGGTAAACTTGCGCTCACCGTTCATCGAGCCCAAGCTCCCTCACCAATACGGCCGGATTGCCCGCCACGATCGAAAACGCCGCGACATCCCTGGTTACGACCGCGCCGGCCGCGACGATAGCGCCCTGGCCCACCGTCACACCGCGCAAGACCATCGCGCCCGCGCCGATCCAGGCATCATCGCAGATTCTGACCGGACTCTCATCAAGCGAGATATCGTTCGGATGCCCGCGGGTAAAAATCTGCTGGACCTGTTTGTGCCGCTCGGCCGCCCGCAGCGGGTGCGTGAGATTGTCGAAGACATTCGCCGAATGCGAGATCAGGACGCGGTTGCCGATCTCGATCGATGCCGCCGACCAGATCCGGGTTCCTTCTCCGACGTAGCACCATTCGCCGATCTTGATCTCGCCACCATGCGCGAAGGTCAGGAGTTCACCCAGGATGCGGCTATTGCGGCCCACGACGATCTTGTCGGAATCGCCGCGGATGTTTCTGATCCTGGCATAGCGGCCGAGCGCCGCGTCCGGCTGCAGCCGGCAAGTCGCGCGACCGATCAGGCGCTGGATCAGGTAATCGACATTCATGCCGTCAACTGCAGGCAAGCGACGGCGCGCGACGACGCCGCAAGGTCATTGCCCTGCCCTTTGCCAGTGTGGACGTCGAAAACGGTCGCGCCGGCGAGCGCCTCGGCGCTCTGGCGTGACCAGCCCTGCCGCGAATAGCCGAAATAGTCGACATGGTGAGATGTCGCGCCGAATGCCTCGACGATCCGCTCGATCATGGCAAGATCGAACACCTGATACCAGCCGAGATTGTCGCGCTTGCCGAACGGCACTGAGATCAAGCAGGTCCCGCCGGGCTTGAGAATGCGCTTGAACTCCCGCACCGCCGGAACAAAGCCGTCGCGATCGGTCTCGGCGTCGCGCGGATCGCCCGTATACAGCATCTGATTGTCGAGGCCGATGTGCTCGATCGTCGAAATGCTGGCGACGGTGTCGAAAACCTGATCGCCGAACATCGTGTTGCGAAGATCGCCGAACACATAGGAGTAGCCGTCATGCCAATAGCATCGCTTCTCCGGCGCCAGCGTCATGATGGTGAGATCCGCGCCGCGCAGCGGCGGACGCTGCAGCAGGAAATCGTGGTTGAACGTCGATCCCGCGTCCAGCATCTTGCCGACATTGTTCAATCGGGCATAGACCCAGGGATATTCCACCACGCGCTCGTCCATGGCGACGCCGTAGCCGGGCGGAAGCTCCTTTCCTGCCTGTAGCAGGCCTGCGTCGATCGCCGCGGTGATGGTATCGCGCTTGACCGTCTGATAGCCCGGGCCGAACGGCCGCGGCCGCAGCCTGAACAGCGGCACGGCGAGCCCGTCGGCCACCCATTTCAGCTGATGGATCAAGTCACTTGCAGACATCATCTCGGCCCGATCGCCCGCCCGCTGGCCGGCCCTGTGCACCGTCTAGAGCCTTTTCCGTTCCGATGGAATCGGGACGGGGCTCCAGATTGTTGTTTTGACGCATTTTCCCTGCGCGAACCGGCGCCCACTTCGCTCGAAAACGCTCTATCACGGCTCAATCCGCGCGACGAGGTCGATAAACTGCGCCCATTGCGAGGCCTTGCTGTAGGTCTCCTGCACGCGGCTCCTGCCGGAGGCGGCGATCGCAGCCCATTGAGGCCAATCCCGCAGGCTGCGTGAGATCGCCTCGGCGGCCCGCTCGGGATCGTCGTAGGTGCGCATTGTGACGCCGTCCCGCATCGCCTCCGGATAGTTGCCGGCATCCGACACGAGCAGCGAGCCGCAACCCATCGCCTCGAAGCAGCGCATATTGCCGCGATCGTTGCCGGCCATGTCGATCGCGCCATTGAGCACGATCTTCGCCGATCCGAACAACTCGTAGAGGTCCCTGCCGAACAGCGGCAACCTCGCGATTCGCGCGATGGCGTCGGGGCGCCGGTGCTTGCGCAGCGGCAGCAATCGACCGACCGTGCTTTCGGCGAGCCGCGTCAGCCGCGACGCATCGAGGCAGAACACGATCTTGCGATCAGCTGCCAGCGCGGCGACCTGTTCGAGCGTCCTGCCCCGCGCGCTATGATGCCGCGAATACCCACCGACAAACGCCACGTCGATCGGCCGTTCGCCGTCGCCGTACTGCTCCATGACTGGATCGATCGCAGGAAAGAAGAGCTCCGCCCGGCATCCCTTGCTGCGCCACGCCTCGAGGATCGAGGGAAAGTTTCCAAGCACCGCGCCATAGGCGGTGAGATCGGCATTTCCGGAGGGCGCGGCGCGCCAGCACAGCGTCTTCTTCACGCAGCCGGGAAGCTTGGCGACGAACGCACTCGGATAGCGCACCGGATCGAGATTGTAGAACACCTCGGTTCTGTGATGCTCGATCTGCGCGAGCAGAATGGCCTCGAGCGTCGGCGCTTCCTTCATTCCCTGCTCACGTGCCCACTGGCGCTGCAGCACCTCATCGTCGCCATTCGTGAAGAAGGCTTCAGCTGCGCCGTCGAGCACGGGCTTGAGAAAATGCGCGGCGCCAAACCGATCATGCAGGAACACGTCGCGGCGCGCGTCGAAACTTGACGCCTTTGCCGCGAGCTGGTTCAGCCTCGGCAAATAGGACGGATAGAGACCGCTATTCTGGAACAGACGCATTGGTTACGCGGACCTTGCCAACATCCATTTCATGTTCAAATAAGGCCAGATCCGGCCGACACTCTTCCAATCCCAGCTCTGCGACGCCGTCAAGCGGCCGACCGCCTTTCGAAGGGGCGTTTCGTCGACGAACTCGGCGAATGCCGGAACATTCCGATCAAGCAGCTCTGCCGCCCAGCCCGCCAATGGCCCGTTCAGCCATTCCGGCATCGGCGAGTTGAAGCCTACCTTGCGGCGCGCGGTGCGGATGGTTTCGGGCATCAGGTTCGCCATCGCCTGCCGCGCCACCACCTTGGTCAGGCCATCCGCCGACTTGCTCGTTTCCGGCAGCGCCATCGTGTAGGTGACCAGCCGCCAATCCATGAACGGCATGCGGACCTCGATCCCGTGCGCCATCGAGAGTCGGTCGAAATTGCGCAGAATGGTAGGCAGCGTGGTCGAATGGAACATGCGGTAGAGGCGCCTGTTCAACGCACCCCATGTATCAGGCAATTCGTCGTCCTCGGCGACCAGCGGCAGCGGCGCAGGCGCGGCCGCAGCGCCTCCGCGCAGGAAGTAGTGCCCCTCGCGCCTGATCATCTGCGCGCGCAGGAAGTCGATGCCGCGCTGCGCCAGCTGCGATCGTGAGGTGAGCGCGGCTGCTGCGTTCCGGATCCGGAATGCGGCCGACTGTCCCTCCTGCAGGTAGGCGCCCATCAATTCGTCCGCGCCGTGGCCGTCGAGTGACACGGTGACGTTCTGGCGCCGGAGCTCGCGATAGATCAGCCAAGGCGCGCTCGGCAGCCCGATATAGACGTCGTCATTGTCGTCGAGAATGCGGTCAAGGTCGGTGAGCGCGGCGGAGCGGCCGATCTCGAGAAAGCTCGGTGCCACCTCGGCCCACGCGGCCGCTTCCTCCGCCATCGGCCGCTCGTCATTGCTGGCGCCGGGAAAGGTCGCGACAAAGGCGTGCCGCCAGGCGGTCGAGTCACGCGGCCCCATGCCGGCTTTCTCATGGGTCGCCATGGCGCAGATCACCGCGGACGAATCGAAGCCGCCGGACAGACAGGTCCCGATCGGAACGTCGCTGCGCATCCGCAGCGCGACGGAATCCTGAAACAGGTCACGAAAGCGCTCGACGCGTTCGCTCTCGGTATCCGGGATTGCCGGCAGATGGTCCACGGTTCGCCACCAGCGGCGCACCTGCACACGCCCCTGGCGCAACCACATGCAGTGGCCGCCCTGCAGGCGGCGCAGTTGCGCGAACAGCGTCCGCTCGCTGCCTTCGATCCCGAACGGGTCAAGCAACAGCCGCCGCGCCACGTCGACATCGAGCGACGCCTCAACCAGCCCGCTCCGCGCCAGCGCCCGCTGCTCGGACGCGAAAACGAACCGCTCGGACGACAGCGCATACAACATCGGTTTGATGCCGAAGCGATCGCGCGCCAGGAACAGATCATCGGTGGCCGTGTCGTAGATCGCCAGCGCCCACATGCCGTTGAAGCGCAGCAGCATGTCCTCGCCCCATGCCTGCCAGGCGGCAAGGATCACTTCGGTATCGGACTGGCTGCGGAAAACCGCGCCCTTCGCCTCGAGCTCGCGGCGCAATTCGAGGAAGTTGTAGATCTCGCCGTTGTAGACGATCACATGGCGGCCATCGCCCGATGCCATCGGCTGATAGCCGCCCTCGCCGGGGTCGATGATGGCGAGCCGACGATGGCCGAAGGCGACGTTTCGCTTGGCATTGAACCAGGTGCCCTCGCCGAACGGACCGCGATGCGCGATCAATTTGGTGAGCCGCGAGATGTCGGCCGGCTCCACGGGAGCGCCGCGCAGATTGACGATGCCTGCGATGCCGCACATGTCTAGATGGCCTTGAAGGGCAGGAAGCGACTGCTGATGACGCGGAGATCCCGCCAGCACACGGCGCGGTAGGGACCGAGCTGCGACGCGGCAACGGCGGCGACAAAGATGGCCGCCGCCGACACGCCGTAGAGCGACACCACATACCACCATGACGGCGCGTGGTCGAATGACGCGTGGCCGAGCTGCGAACGCAGCGCCAGCGCGATGGCTACTCCCGTGCCGAGCGGGATCAATACGAAATGCAACATCCGTGACCACATATCTGAAAGGCGGAAGGTTCGCTGCAGCAACAGCACGGTGATCACCATCTGGGCGGCCATCCCGACGCAAGAGCTCCAACCGGCCGCCGGCCAGCCGAAATACGGCAACGCGACGGCGCTGGTCGCCAGCGTGAAGATGCCCGTGACGAGCGAGATCAGCGCGTTGGAACTGGAGCGGCCCTGCGACAGCAGATAGAACGCAAACACATTGGCGCTGGACCCCAATATTCCGCTGATCGCGAGTACCACCAGCACCAGCTGGGCCTCGGCGGCGACCTCGGCGCCGGTCCATCGATGCAGCAACGCGCCTGCGACCGGGATCAGGCCGCCCAGCGCGCTCGCGGCAAGCACATTGAGAATCCAGGACGAGCGAAGCAGGAGGTCGACCTTGCGATCGTCATCCTCCCTCTGCAGGGTGCTGAAGAACGGGAACAAGATCTCGCCGATCTTCAGCACACCGATATAGACAGCCTCCTCCAGCCGCTGCGCGACGCTGTAGAAGCCGACGAATTGCGGCTGCAGCAGCGCGCCGAGCAGATAGCGGTCCGCCTGCCCGGCGAACAGCGCGCCGCTTTGCGCCGCGAACTGCCAACCGCCAAGCTTGACCAGCGCACGCAGCGCACCGCGATCGAGCGCCGGCCGTGCCAGCCAGTCACTGATGGCGTGGCGCGACCAGGCAAAGGCCATCACGAGATTTGTCGCAAAGCCCAAGGCCTGACAGCCGAGGAAGGTCGAGGCGCGCGGCGCGTAGGGGATCAGCAGCAGCATCGACATCGTCGTCACCACCGTGCCCGTGATGCTGATCGACGCGATCCGCCGATAGTCCTGACGCGCCGTGAACAACGAGAGGAAGACGGCGAACAGGCACTGGAACAGCCAACCGGCGCCGGCCAATGCGAAGGCGAGCCCGAGATCGTCGGCGGCCGGGCCGCCGAGGTGGAATCCCAGTCGTGCGAGCGGCGCGCCGGCAAAGGCAAGCAACGCAGCGATCAGGCCGCCAAGGACGATGGCAAGCGCGAGAGCGGTCGCGAAAAATCGCCGCGCCTGGTCGCGGTCGGACGATTCCAACCTTTGCGCGAGCTCGCGCGCCGTCGAAAGGCCGAGCGCATTGCTGAACATCAGCGCCGGCGCGACACAGGCCGTCACCAGACCCGCAACGCCGAACGCGGCGAGACCGAGCCGGAAAATCACGAACGGCAGGATCGCGAGATTGAGCAGCACCGCGACCGCGAAGGCGGTCGCGTTCCATGCCGAGTTACCGAGCAGATGGGATGGACCCTTTTTCACCGCCATGCCCGCTTTCGGTCCATCGCTCCGATACGCCTCAAGTGCCTCTTCCGTAAGGGCAAAACCCATTCGGCATGGCGACGGGCTAGCAGCCGGCGCGGTGATTGTCGAGAGTTGGCGGACGGCGGGGAGGTGTGGGGCCAGGCCAGGACCGCAAAATACAGGAGCCGATCTTCACGGAACCATGGCTGGTTGTTTCCGGCCCTGTTTGTGATCCGGGTAACAGTTGGAAAGGCCTGCCAAATTGTCTATGGCAGATGGGCTCAAGCCCCCCGGGCAGTCCGCCCAACAAGAGGTGTCTCAATGCCCTTTCCCCGCGCATCCCAAGCCTTGTCCCGTTTCACCGTGCTGGATTTGACCCGGGTCCGGTCTGGGCCGACCTGCGTGCGTCAGCTCGCCGATTGGGGCGCCAATGTCGTCAAGATCGATGCGCTTCTGGAGGATGGCGGTGGCGAGCAGCCGGGCGGCCCGCGCGGCGGCTCCGATTTCCAGAACCTGCATCGCAACAAGCGCGCCATGACGCTGAACCTCAAGGACCCCAAGGGGCTCGAGGTGTTCAAGCGGCTGGCCGAACAGGCCGATGTCGTGGTCGAAAACTTCCGGCCGGACGTCAAGGCCAAGCTCGGCATCGATTACGAGAGCATCCGCAAGATCAATCCGCGGATCGTCTATGGCAGCATCTCCGGGTTCGGCCAGGATGGCCCCTATCACAAGCGCCCGGGTTTCGATCAGATCGCCCAGGGCATGGGCGGGCTGATGTCGGTGACCGGCGCGCCCGGCGGCGGACCGATGCGGGTCGGCATTCCCGTCGCCGATCTGACCGCGGGCCTGTTCTGTGCGATCGGCATCCTCACGGCGCTGCTGGAACGCGACGTATCCGGCGAAGGCCAGTGGGTGCAGACCTCGCTGCTGCAGGCCCAGATCTTCATGCTGGATTTCCAGGCGGCGCGCTGGCTGATGGAAAAGGAAGTGGCCAAGCAGGCCGGCAACAACCATCCGACCTCGATCCCGACCGGCGTGTTCAAGACCTCCGACGGTTACATCAACATCGCCACGACAGGCGGGCGGATCTGGGAGCGTTGCGCACAGGCGATCGGCGCGCCCGAGCTGATCACCGACCCCGACTACGCGACCGCGCCGGCCCGCTCGAAGAACCGCGACGCGCTGAATGCGAGGATCGGCGCGCTGACCGAGAAGAAATCGACCGAGACCTGGGTGCAGGCGCTGAACGCCGCCGGCGTGCCGTGCGGGCCGATCTACTCGATCGACCAGATGTTCGAGGATGCCCAGGTCAAGCATCTCGGCATGGCCCAGCACGTGCCCAATGACGAGAACCGGCAGATCCAGCTGGTCAGCCAGCCGGTGACGCTGTCGCGAACGCCGAGCAGGATGGCCGCCCGCCCGCCGGAGTTCGGCGAGCAGACCGAGGAGCTGCTGGCCGAATTCGGCTTCGGCAAGGAGGAGATCGCCGAACTCCGTCAGCGCAAGGTGGTTTGACGGTATCAAACCGCCAATGCCTAGCGGTTCGAGGTCGCCAGATCCCGGACCGCGACTACGCCCGTGCAGGCCGCAACATTCGTCCGAGCCCGACGAACGCCTTGTCGATCACCGGCCAGAACAGCAGCACGATCGCCAGTGTCGTGATGGTTCCGACCAGGCCGTTTGACCAGAACACCTTCATGTCGCCGCCGGAGCCGATCATCGAGAGGCGGAACGCGTCCTCGGCGCGGTTGCCGAGCACCAATGCGAGGGTGAACGGCGCGAGCGGGATCCCGATCTTCTTGAAGACGTAGCCGACGACGCCGAAGCCCAGCATCAGCCAGATATCGAACATCGCGTTCTGGATCGCATAAGCGCCGATCGCGCAGGACACCACGATCATCGGGGCTACGGCCGCGAACGGCACGCGCAGGATCGAGGCGAAGATCGGCACCGTGGTCAGCACCAGCACGAGGCCGACGACATTGCCGAGATACATCGAGGCGATCAGGCCCCAGACGAAATCCTTGTGCTCGACGAACAGCAGCGGCCCCGGGTTGAGGCCCCACACCATCAAGCCGCCGAGCAGGATCGCAGCGGTCCCCGAGCCGGGAATGCCGAGCGCCAGCATCGGCAACAGCGCCGAGGTGCCCGAGGCATGCGCGGCGGTCTCGGGCGCGAACACGCCCTCGATCCGGCCCTTGCCAAAGCTCTCCTGATCCTTGGCGAAGCGCTTGGCGAGGTTGTAGCCCATGAAGGAGGCCGCGATCGCGCCGCCGGGCGTGATGCCGAGCCAGCAGCCGATCACCGACGAGCGCAGCAGCGTCACCCAGTATTTCGGCAGGTCCTTCCACACCGAGAGCACGACGCGCAGGCTGATGCCCGCGGCGTGTCCGCGCAGCGCAAGGCGCTCCTCCATCGTGAGCAGGATCTCGCTGATGCCGAACAGGCCGATGACCGCGACGAGGAAGTTGATGCCGCGCAAGAGCTCCGCGGAGCCGAACGTCATGCGCAGCTGCCCGGACACCGTATCCATGCCGACGCCGGCGAGCAGCAGCCCGAGCGACATCGAAATGACAGTCTTGTGCTTGGCCTCGCGGCCGAGGCCGACGAAGGAGCAGAAGGTCAGGAGATAGACGGCGAAGAATTCCGGCGGGCCGAACCTCAGCGCGAACGACGAGATCATCGGCGCCAGGAAGGTGATCAGCAGCACCGCGACCAGCGAACCGACGAAGGACGAGGTGAACGCCGCGGTGAGCGCTTCGGCCGCCCTGCCCTGCTGCGCCATCGGATAGCCGTCGAACGTGGTCGCGACCGACCAGGCTTCGCCCGGGATATTGAACAGGATCGAGGTGATGGCGCCGCCGAACAGCGCGCCCCAGTAGATGCACGAGAGCATCACGATGGCG
This sequence comes from Bradyrhizobium pachyrhizi, assembly GCF_029714545.1. Classification (NCBI taxonomy): domain Bacteria; kingdom Pseudomonadati; phylum Pseudomonadota; class Alphaproteobacteria; order Hyphomicrobiales; family Nitrobacteraceae; genus Bradyrhizobium; species Bradyrhizobium pachyrhizi. The sequence goes on from NZ_CP121667.1 coordinate 6,261,168, forward strand.
GAGGTCGGATCCATCGTGAAGGTCAGCGGCAGCAGGATCGCGACGCCGTTGGGGCCGCCAAGCCCGGGCAGCACGCCGACGAAGATGCCGAGGACCAGCCCGACCATCATCAAGAGCAACGTCTTCCACGTCAGAAGGACGGCAAAGCCGTGCAGCAGGAGACCGAAGGCTTCCATGTTTCGAAATCCTGTCGGTTCGCTAGCGGCCGAGAGCCGCTTCGAGCGGCCCCTTCGGCATGATGACGTCGAAGACGATGTCGAAGGTCACGAACATCACGGCGGTGAAGACGAAGGCGGTGAGCAGCGACTTCCACAGCGCTATCTTGCCGACGAGGCGCATGAAGCCTGCGATCAGGAAGAAGCTCGCGACGTAGAGGCCGAGATATTGGGTGGCGAGGCAGAACAGCAATGTCGGCACGAACACCGCCATCACCCGGCGAAGCTGGGCCCGGGTGACAAAGGTCTCGGCAGCTTCCCGGCGCGAGACGAAGGCGGCTCCCAGGCCATAGAGGCTGGCGCCGCCGAGGATGACCGAGAGGTAGAACGGAAAATAGCCCGGCTGCGGCCCGGTCGAGTCCCACGACGCGCCGGTGCGCCAATTGTCCCAGCCGAGCACTACGGCGAGCGCAAGCAGAAGCAGCGACACGACGACGTCGACGACGCCGGTGCTGACGACCGCCGGCGAGTTATCTTCAGGTGCGGTCGGATCGTCGACGACGATCTCAAGTTCGGTATTGGACATGGATGAGACGGTCTGGGTTGCGAGGGCAACGATTGGGATAGCGTGCTGATGCAACCACCGTCAATGCAGCCTTCAGCTAAACGGTGGAACGTTCGGGAAAGGCGCTCGCAAGTGCAGCACGCTCCGGCTTGAGAACGCCGCGCTCAGTGATCAATCCGGTCACCAGCCGCGCCGGCGTCACGTCGAAGCCGAAATTGGCCACCGACGAGCCGTCCGGAACCACGCGCACGGTCTCGATCCGGCCATCGGCCGTGCGTCCCGTGAGGTGCGTCACCTCGGCGGCCGCCCGCTGCTCGATCGGAATCTGCCTGACGCCATCATCGATACTAAAGTCGATGGTCGGCGACGGCAGCGCCACATAGAACGGCACGCCGTTGTCGTGGGCCGCGAGCGCTTTCAGATAGGTGCCGATCTTGTTGCAGACGTCGCCGTTGGCGGCGACGCGATCGGTCCCGACGATCGCGAGATCGATCATGCGATGCTGCATCAGATGGCCGCCGGTGTTGTCGGGGATCACGGTGTGCGGCACGCCGTGGTGCCCGAGTTCCCAGGCGGTGAGCGAAGCGCCCTGATTGCGCGGGCGGGTCTCGTCGACCCAGACGTGGACCGGAATGCCGCGATCGTGCGCCTGGTAGATCGGCGATGTCGCCGTTCCCCAATCCACGGTTGCAAGCCAGCCGGCGTTGCAATGCGTCAGGACGTTCACCACCTCGCCCGGCTTCTTGGTCGCGGCAACCGTCTCGATCAGGCCGAGCCCGTGACGGCCGATCTCGCGGTTGATCTCGACATCCTCATCGGCGATCTCGCGGGCACGGGCATAGGCCGCCCCGGCCCGCGCCGAGGCCGCGAGCGGCACGAGCGCGCGCTGCATCTCGTCAACGGCCCATTTCAGATTGATCGCTGTCGGCCGGGTCGCCAGCAGCATCTTGCCGGCGCGCTCGAGTGCCGCGTCGGAGGCATCGGCGCGCATCGCGAGCGCCATGCCATAGGCCGCGGTGGCGCCGATCAGCGGCGCGCCGCGGACCAGCATCGAGCGGATCGCCTCGCCGGCCTCGTCCGCGGTGGTGAGTTTGGCGACGATGAATTCATGCGGCAGCCGGCGCTGATCGATCGCGCCGACCGACCAGCCGTCGGGCTCGAGCCAGATGCTGCGAAAATGTCGTCCATCGACTTTCATGTCCTACGCCCTTCGCGTCGCGCGCTCGCTAGAGGACTTCCTCACGACCGTAGCACCCGTCCGGCGACGGCATCGAGCTTGGCCAGCAGCCGCGGATCGCGGGCCGCGGGCGCCGTGATCAGCGCGGTATCAAGCGCCCGATCCGAACCGACCGGGCACGGCTCGTGCTCGCGCGGGAAATCCCGCGCCAGCCGCGCGACCAGCGCCTTTGCCTTCTCGGCATTCGAATTCAGCACGCGGATGATATCCTGCACCGTCACGGCATCATGGGCCGGATGCCAGCAATCGAAATCGGTCACCATCGCCACGCTGGCGTAGCAGATCTCGGCCTCGCGGGCGAGCTTGGCTTCCGGCATGTTGGTCATGCCGATCACCGAATAGCCCTGCGCCTTGTAGGTCAGGCTTTCGGCGAGCGAGGAGAACTGCGGCCCCTCCATGCAGAGGTAGGTGCCGCCGCGGGCGAACGCGATATCTTCAGCCTCGGCAGCAGCCGCCAGATGCCTCGCCAGCAACGGCGACACCGGATGCGCCATCGAGACGTGCGCGACGCAGCCCCTGCCGAAGAACGAGCTCTCGCGCTTGTGGGTGCGATCGACGAACTGGTCGACCAATACGAACGTGCCGGGCGGCAGCTCTTCCTTGAACGAGCCGCACGCGGACAGCGCGACGAGGTCGGTGACCCCCGCCCGCTTCAGCACATCGATATTGGCGCGATAGTTGATGTCGGACGGCGACAGCGCGTGTCCATGGCCGTGGCGCGGCAGGAACACGATCGGGAGTCCCGCCATCTCGCCGCGTCGGAGCGGCGCGGACGGCTCGCCCCAGGGGCTTGTGATCGCCTCCTCGCGGACATTTTCCAGGCCGGGCAGATCGTAGATGCCGGATCCGCGGATGATGCCGAGAACGGCTTTGGTCATGATCGCTCCTCACGGTCCCGCAACGGCGCCGGAGGGGTGACCCAGCCCGATCGGGCTCGCCGGACGTTCGGCCATACTGCGGCGCAGTAATCACTGCGCCGCTGCCGCTTGCAAGGCAATTCCAAGCTAACAGGCCAAGTCATTCCGGGGCACCCGAAGGGTGAACCCGGAATCTCGAGATTCCGGGTTCGATGCTTCGCATCGCCCCGGAATGACGGCGGATCCGCTATTTTGCGACGAACCCTGCCGCGTTCATCAGCGAGGCATTCTGCTTGTCGTCATCCTCGAGGAACTCGACCATGTCCTTGCCGGTGAGGAAGATCGGCTTCAGCGCCTGCTTCTCCATGTAGTCCTTGTATTCAGCCGTCTGCGTCACCTTCTGGAACAGGTCGACATAGAACGCCTGCTGCTCCTGCGTGACCTTGCCCGGCAGGAACATCGCGCGCAGCATCAGGTACTGCACGTCGAGCCCCTCTTCCTTGCAGGTCGGGATGTCGTTCCAGGATTGCGTGTCGGTGACCTTGGTCTTGTAGGAGATGCGCTCCTTGTCGAACACGCAGAGCGCGCGAACCTGTCCGGCGCGCCAGACCTCGAGGTTCTCGCTGGGATTGTTGACGTTGGACTCAGTGTGGCCGCCGACCAGCTGGGTCGCTGCCTCACCGCCGGACTTGTACGGCAGGTAGGAGAATTTTGCGCCGGTCTTCTGCTCCATGAACACGGTCAGCACGTGATCTTCGCGCTTGGAGCCGGTGCCGCCCATCTTGAACGGCGCGCTCGCCGCCTTGGCGGCCGCGATGAACTCCTTCACGGTCTTCGGACCGGAGGCATTGTCCCACAACACGAACTGATCGAGCGCGACCACCGACACCGGGGTGAGGTCGCGCCAGTTGAACGGAATCTTGGCCGACAGCGGCAGCATGTAGATCAGCGAATAGGCGATCAGCACCTTGTTGGGATCGCCCTCGCTGGACTTCATGTACATCAGCGCTTCCGCACCCGACGCGCCGCCCTTCAGCGACACCACCATCGGCTGCTTCATCAGATTGTTCTTCTGGATCGCCGCCTGCATCATGCGCGCCATCTGGTCGGAGGCGCCGCCGGCACCGGCCGCGACCACGATTTCAACCGGCTTGCTCGGCTCCCAGCCGGCGAAGGCCGGCGTGCTCAGCAAGAGGGCCGCGATTGCAGCCGTGGTTTTTACAATCTGTCCCACGTGTTTCTTCCCTATCTATTTGTTCGGCTTGACAAAACCTGCGAGGTGGCGGGCTCGCGTCATTGTGCCGAGAATGAAGGTGAGTTCAAGCCGCGAACTGCCGCATGGCCTATGACTTTGGAATGAGGTGGGCGTCGTTTGCGAGGGGAGCCAAAGGCGCGCCGCTTGTTCGCTGTCGTCCCTGCGAGAGCAGGGACCCATAACCACAGACGTTCGTTGTTGAAGCGAGCTGTGGCTCCAGCGTATGCGACAATGATCTTCGGTGGTTATGGGTCCCGGATGGCGCTTCGCTTGCCCGGGACGACACCTAGTTTGTGGAGTGATTTGCGAGTCACACATCCACGCTCTCGCGACATGATCTGTCCGAGCTTTGCATCTCATTCCGCCCTCCCTTCGAACAGAGGGCGCAGGGAAAGCCGGGTGCCGATCGCACCCATGGGCCCCGAGCAATGGGTAGAAAGCTCGGGGGTGGGACCACAGGTGTAACCGGAGCAATCCGGCTTTCCCTGCGCGATGGGTTACGGCTTATACGTGCTCTCCCCGGCGAGACTGGGCTTTTTTGTCACCGCCCTCGCAAAGACGCTTTCGGCTCTTGCAAGAGGACACCTGCCGCTAGGGCGTCAGGCCTGCACGATTTCGCCGTTCGCCTTGCGTGCTCTCGTCAGTACCACGCACAGCGTCCACCGCATCTCAACCCACGTTCGTGACGACCGCGAAGCGCCCCTCGATCGGGTGAGACGGGCAATTCATAACACTGAGTTGATCTTCCGGTAAACCGAAATATTTTTTCAAAGGGCGCTTGCGCCGTCGGGCAACTCAGTGGCACGCGCGCGAACCCCTAGCCCATCCGTCATTCCGGGGTTCGCCAACGGGTCGGCGCAGAGCGCCGCCCGATGACAGGCTCCGCGAGAGCCCGGAATGACGACGGAGACCTCGGTTCAGCGAGCCCGCGGCCTTCTGTCACCCAGCCGCCGCTACTTGCCCTTGAAGTTAGGCGCGCGCTTGTTGAGGAAGGCGTCCATGCCCTCGCGGAAATCCTCGCTCATATAGGCGCGCAGGATCAGGTCCTCGCCCTCCTCGCGCGACAGCGTGCGGCGGATGCGGCGGACCGCTTCCTTGGTCACTTCGAGCGTGATCGGCGCGTGGCCGGCGACGAGCTTTGCCGTCTCGGTGGCGCGGCGCTGCAACGTTTCCACATCGGGGACGACTTCGTTCAACAGCCCGAGCGCCAGCGCTTCCGGCGCCTCGACGAGGCGCGCCTTGAAGATCAGATCCTTGGTCCGCGCCGGACCGATCAGCGACACCAGCCGCGAGATGTTGGACATCGAGAGGCAGTTGCCGAGCGTGCGCGCGATCGGGAAGCCGATCCGCGTCGCCTCGGTGCCGATCCGGATATCGCAGCAGGCGGCGATGCCGGCGCCACCGCCGGTGCACGCGCCGGCGATCGCCGCGATCACAGGCACACGGCACTGCTCGAGCGTTCCCAGCACGCGATCGATCCGCGCCTCATAGTCGAGCGCATCCTGCGCCGTCTTGAACGCGCGGAACTGCGAGATGTCGGTGCCCGAGGCGAACGCCTTGTCGCCCGCGCCGGTCATGATCAGCGCCTTGACGGAGTGATCCTGATTGATGTTCTCGCAGATCGCGGCCATCTGCTCGTACATCGCAAAGGTCAGCGCATTGCGCGCCTGCGGCCGGTTGAACGTGATGCGCGCGATCCCGTCCTCGACGGAATAGATCAGGTCTTCGGTCGAAGTGACGGGCGCGTTCATGTCTCGCTCTTTCTGTTGTTTGCGATTCGATTTCAGGCGACAGCCTTTTTAAGCGACAGCCTTCGACTGTGCGGCGTCGCGGCCCTTCAGGACCTCCATCGCCGCCAGCACACCGCCGCCGCGATGCGGCACCTTGGCCAGATCAAGCCCCATCTCGACGCCGGACAGCGTGCCCATCAGCATCAGGTCGTTGAAGTGTCCGATATGCCCGATCCGGAACACCTTGCCCTTGACCTTGTTGAGGCCGGTGCCGAGCGACATGTCGAAATTCTCCAGCACGACCTTGCGGAAATGATCGGCATCGTGGCCGTCGGGTACCCGCACCGCGGTCAGCGCCGGCGAGTGTGCGCCCTGCTCCTGGCATTGTGTCTCGAGGCCCCAGACCTTGATCGCCGCGCGCGTCGCCTCGCTGTGGCGCTTGTGGCGGGCGAAGACGTTCTCGAGACCCTCTTCCTCCAGCATCTTCACGGCCTCGCGCAGGCCGAACAGCAGGTTGGTGGCGGGCGTATATGGCCAGGTGCCGGCCTTGTTGATGTTGATGACTTCCTGCCAATCCCAATAGGAGCGCATGCCCGGATTGGCCTTGGCCACGGCGAGCGCCTTCTCCGACACGGCGTTGAAGCCGAGGCCGGGCGGCAGCATCAGCCCCTTCTGGGAGCCGGCGATGGAGACATCGATGCCCCAGGCATCATGCTCATATTCCAGCGAGCCGAGGCCGGAGATGGTGTCGACCATCAAGAGCGCCGGATGCTTCAGCGTGTCGAGGATCTTGCGGACGTCGCGCGGATAGGTGACGCAGGCGGTCGAGGTCTCGTTGTGGACCACGCAGACCGCCTTGATCTTGTGCGCCTTGTCGGCGGACAGCCTGGCCTCGATCTGCTCGAGGTCGGCGCCGTGACGCCAGTCGCCCGCGATGAAATCAACGTCGAGCTTGAACTTGTCGGCAATGCCATGCCACAGCACGGCGAACTGCCCGGTCTCGCACATCAGGACCTTGTCGCCGGGCTGCAGCGTGTTGACGATCGCGGCCTCCCAGGCGCCGGTCCCCGACGACGGGTAGATGATCACGGGCTGCCTGGTCCGGAACACACGCTGCATCGCAGAAAGCACGGCAAAACCGATCTCGGCGAACTCGGGACCGCGATGGTCCATGGTCGGCATATCCATGGCCCGCAGCACCCGGTCCGGCACGTTGGTCGGTCCCGGAATCTGCAGAAAATGCCTTCCAGTATGCACGGTCATGAGCGTCTTTCCCGGTCTCGTCTTGGTCGTGGTGAGCCGCTCGCATATCACTATTCGCCGGGTTTGTCCTAGGCCCGGCGGGGGTCGGTCATGCATATCTGACGGCGCTCCGCCGGGCCGGCAGCGCCTCATTCGGCGGCCACCACCTTGCCCGGCACCACCGATTCGTTCGTCTCCTCGAACGGCCGCTCGGGATGCATCAGGAACGCCGAGAAGCCGCCGACCAGCAGCAGGCCCATCGACATCAGGAACGGCAGGTACCAGTTTCCGGTGGCGTCGATGACGAAGCCGGCGACCAGCGGCGAGACGATGGCCGCGAAAGCCGAGCCGGTGTTCATGATCCCCGCGGCGGTGCCGGAATATTTCGCCGCGATGTCCATCGGGATCGACCACATCGGCCCGATCACGAGTTCGGCGCAGAAGAAGCCGGCCGACAGGCAGAGCGCCACCACCGTGATGTCGTGGACGAACAGGATCGGCATCAGCGACAGCAGCGCGCCGGCGAAGCCCACGACCGTCACGCTGAGCCGCGCCAGCCGTACATTGCCGGTGCGCTCGAGAATGCGGTCGGAGATGACGCCACCGATGCTGTCGCCGACGACGCCGGCAAAGAACACGCCGGATGCGAACAGCGCCGAGTTCTTCAGATCGAGGCTGTAGTTGTTCTTGAAGAACAGCGGCAGCCAGTTGAGATAGAGCCACAGGCACCAGCCGTAGCAGAAATAGGTCAGCGTCACCGGCCACATCCGCTGCAGCAGCGGTCCCCACGGCACCTTCGGCCGCTCGCCCTGCGGACGCGGCGGCAATGTCGCAAGCTCGGCCGCCGTGATCGAGCCATGGTCCCGCGGCTCGTTGCGGAAGTACCAGACCCACGCGATGCCCCAGATCAGGCTGACGACGCCGAGCACGACGAACGCGCCGCGCCAGGTCAGCCAGAGGATCAGCAGCGCGACCACCGGCGGGGTGATGGCATTGCCGAGCCGCGCGAATGAATGCGTCAGGCCTTGCGCGAAGCCGCGGCGGTTCGCAGGCGTCCAGTACTGCATCGCGCGCGTCGCGGTCGGAAATGTCGCGCCTTCGCCGAACCCCAGCGCGAAACGCGCGACGAACAGCGCGGCAAGGCCATGGACAAAGCCGGTCATGATGGTCGCCGCGGCCCAGATCATGCCGCACCAGAACAAGGTCTGGCGCGGCCCGAAGCGATCGCCGACCCAGCCGCCGATCACCTGGAACAGCAGGTACGGATAGGCGAAGGCCGAGAACACCAGACCGAGCTCGGTGTTGGACAGGCCGAGCTCCTTCTGGATCTCGCCGGCCGCGGTGCCGATGTTCACCCGGTCCACATAGGTGATGAAGTACATCACGCAGAGCATGGCCAACACGACATGGGTGGCCTTGAACCGAAGCCTCATATCATCCCCTCCCCCGATCCGCGATTGTTCTGAGTTCGTTGCGCTGCGGATGCCGTGGCTGCTAGGTGCTGACCACCTTCAGATACGACGACGCGTTGCGCTGGTCGCGCTGCTCGAGAAGCCGCATTGCGGCCTCGACGCCGCCCGGGCGATGCGGCACGCCGGCGACCGACAGCCCCATCTCGACGCCGGTCAGTGCGCCAAGCAGCGTCAACTCGTTGCACTCGCCGAGATGCCCGATGCGGAACACCTTGCCCGCGACCTTCGACAGGCCGGCACCGAGCGACATGTTGAAATTGTCGAGCACGACCTTGCGGAACTGATCGGCATCATGGCCGGGCGGCATCATCACCGCGGTCAGCACCGGCGAGAATTCCGAGGGCTCCTGGCACAGCACCTCGAGCCCCCACTGATTGACGGCGGCGCGCGTGGCGGCGGCCAGCCGCTGATGGCGGGCGAACACGTTGTCGAGCCCCTCCTCCAGCAGCATCGCGATGGCCTCGCGCAGCCCGTAGAGCAGGTTCGTCGCCGGCGTATAGGGGAAGAAGCCCTTGGCGTTCGGCTTCAGCATTTCTTCCCAGTCGAAATAGGAGCGCGGCATCCGGTTGGTGCGCGACGCGGCGCGCGCCTTCTCCGAGATGGCGTTGAAGCCGAGGCCAGGCGGCAGCATGAAGCCCTTCTGCGAGCAGCTGACGCTGACGTCGACCTTCCACTCGTCGTGCCGGTAATCGACCGAGCCCAGCGAGGAAATGGTGTCGACCATCAGGAGCGCCGGATGCGAGGTGCGGTCGATCGCGGCACGGATGTCCGAGATCCGGCTGGTCGCGCCGGTCGAGGTCTCGTTGTGGACGACCATCACCGCCTTGATGCTGTGCGCGGTGTCGGCGGCAAGCCTGGCTTCAATCTGGATCGGGTCGGCGCCACGGCGCCAGTCGCCGGGCATGAAATCCACCTCTATGCCGAACCGGCCGGCCATCTGCCGCCACAGGGTGGCGAAGTGGCCGGTCTCGACCATCAGAACCTTGTCGCCCGGCGACAGGGTATTGACGATCGCGGCCTCCCAGGCGCCGGTCCCGGATGACGGGAAGATCACCACCGGACCCCTGGTCTGAAATACCTTCTGGCTGCCCTCGAGCACGGCGCGGCCGAGCGCGGCGAATTCGGCGCTGCGGTGGTCGATGACCGGCATGTCCATCGCCCGAAGAATGCGATCCGGGACCGGGCTCGGCCCTGGAATCTGCAGAAAATGGCGCCCTTGATGCATGAGAACCTCCCAATCGCCGGATTTCGGCTCCTCGGCGAGTTATTTTGCATTCATTTTTTGTCTTTTCAATCCAAATTTGGTATTCGATTGAAAGCATCGACGCGACCGCGCCGGCAAATTATTGTTCAGAATATGAAATCCGCGATTCCCGAAGCCGGGGTTCCGATCAGCCCGCCCGCCGCCGGCAACGGCGGCGACCGCCAGGAGGTCTCGCTTCACGGCGAGATCCTGCTGCGGCTCCGCGACTATGTGGTGGAAGGCAACATTCCCGAGGGCGCCCGCGTTCCAGAGCGGCAGCTCTGCGAGATGCTGGGCATCTCCAGGACGCCGCTGCGCGAGGCGCTCAAGGTGCTGGCCGCCGAGGGCCTGATCGAGCTCTTGCCCAACCGCGGCGCGCGGGTGCGCCGGCTCAGCCCGCGCGACCTCGAGGAATTGTTCGACGTCATGGCCGGGCTCGAGAGCCTCGCCGGACGGCTGGCATGCGAGATCATCACCGACGAGGAAATCGTCGCGATCGAGCGCCTGCACTACGAGATGTACGGCCATTATCTGCACCGCGACATGCACGGCTATTTCCAGACCAACCAGCAAATCCACGAGAGCATCGTTGCGGCCGCGCGCAACGAGGCGCTGAAGGCCACCTACGCCAACTTCGCCGGCCGGATCCGTCGCGTGCGCTATTCCGCCAATTTCGCCCGCAAGCGGCAGCGCTGGGCCGAGGCGATGCGCGAGCACGAGGCGATCCTCGATGCGCTGCGCCGGCGCGCGGCAAGCGAGCTCAGCGACATCCTGTTCCAGCACCTGCGCAACAAGCGGGCCGCCGCCATCGATCACCTCGCGGAGGGGCCGGACAGCGGCCTGGAGACGACGCCCCAGAACGACTAAAGGGGCCGGCACAAGGATGGCTGGAGGGCAACCATCCTTGCCCATTATGAATTCATAATGTAATTCTCACGTCGAAAGAATGCATAATTCATGAGCAACCCTTTGTTGCGTCATGGATCACATCGGATCTGGGATGAAGAACGCCACCTCGCTCGAACAGCGCCTGCGGTCCGAACTGGCCGGCGACGTGTTTTTCGACGCCTTCAACCGCGGCCGCTACGCGACCGACGCCTCGTTCTACCAGATCATGCCCGCCGGCGTGGTGGTGCCGCGAACCGTCGACGAGGCGCTGCGGACGCTCGCGATCGTCCGCGACGCCGGGCGGATCGTCACCCCGCGCGGCGGCGGCACCTCGCAATGCGGCCAGACCGTCAATAACGGCATCGTGGTCGACCTGTCCAAGCATCTGAACCGGATCCTCTCGCTCGACGTCGATAATCGGACCTGCGTGGTCGAGCCCGGCATCGTGCTCGACGATCTCAACCGCCAGCTCAGGAAACACGGGCTGTGGTTTCCGGTCGACGTCTCGACCGCATCGCGCGCCACGATCGGCGGTATGGCCGGCAACAACTCCTGCGGCGGCCGCTCGCTGCGCTACGGCACGATGCGCGACAACACGCTGTCGATGGATGCTGCGCTCGCCGACGGCACGCTGCTGCATTTCGGCGAGGTGCCGCGCGACCTGACGCGGGTCAATTCGTCCGATAGCGGACTGAAGCTGTTTCGCGACATGCTCGATCTCGGCGAGCGCGAGGCGCTCGAGATCGCCGACAAATTCCCCAAGGTGCAGCGCCGCGTCGGCGGCTATAACCTCGACGCGCTGGTGCCGCGCAACGCGCCGAACAACCTGGCGCATCTTCTGGTCGGCTCGGAGGGCACCCTCGCCTTCACGACGCAGGTCGAACTCAAGCTGTGGCCTGTGATCCGCAACAAGGCGCTCGGCGTCTGCCATTTCGGCAGCTTCTACGAGGCGATGGACGCGGCCCAGCATCTGGTCAAGCTGCGGCCCATTGCCGTGGAGCTGGTCGACCGCACCATGATCGCGCTCGGCCGCGAGATCGCGATGTTCCAGCCGATCATCTCGGCTGCGGTGCGCGGCGATCCGGACGCCATCCTGGTGGTCGAGTTCGCCGAAGAGGACCAGGCCGACAACCTCGCCCGTCTCAAGCAGCTCGGCGAACTGATGGCCGACCTCGGCTTCGGCTGGGACAAGCCGCAGCGCAAATGGGGCGGCGTAGTCGAGATCGTCGAGCCCGCGCTGCAGACCGGCATCGCCGATTTCCGCGCCGCCGGCCTCAACGTCATGATGTCGATGAAGCAGGAGGGCAAGCCCGTCTCGTTCGTCGAGGATTGCGCGGTGCCGCTGCCGCATCTCGCCGACTACACCGAGCGGCTCAATGCCGTGTTCGCCAGGCACGGCACCCGCGGCACGATGTATGCGCATGCCTCCGAGGGCTGCCTGCATGTGCGCCCGGTGCTCAATCTCAAGCTCGAGAAGGACGTCAAGGCAATGCGCGCCATTGCCGAGGAAGCCTTCGCGATGGTGCGCGAATACAAGGGCTCGCATTCCGGCGAGCACGGCGACGGACTGGTGCGTTCGGAATTCCACGAAGCGATGTTCGGGCAGCGCATCGTGGCCGATTTCCGCGAGGTCAAGCAGCGCTTCGACCCCGGCAACACGCTCAACCCGGGCAAGATCGTCGATCCGCCCAGGATGGACGACCGTTCGCTGTTTCGTTTTTCGCCGGATTATCGCGTCGGCGACTTGAAGACGGTGCTCGACTGGTCGGCCTATCCCGGCGCCGGCGGCGGCTTCCAGGGCGCCGTCGAGATGTGCAACAACAACGGCGCCTGCCGGAAGCTCGAAGGCGGCGTGATGTGCCCGTCCTATCGTGCCACGCGCAACGAGAAGGACGTCACCCGCGGCCGCGCCAATACGCTGCGGCTCGCGATCTCTGGCCAGTTGGGTGCGGACGCGCTCGCCTCCGACGAGATGATGGAGACGCTGAAGCTCTGCGTCTCCTGCAAGGCGTGCCGCCATGAATGCCCGACCGGCGTCGACATGGCCAAGATGAAGATCGAGGTGCTGGCCGCGCGCGCGGCGACGCACGGCCTGTCGCTGCGCGACCGCCTGGTCGGCTATCTGCCGCGCTATGTCGATCTCGCCTCGCGCTTTGCCCCGATCGCGAACTGGCGTAACCGGAGCCCGCTGCTGCGCGCGCTGTTCGAGAAACTCGCAGGGATCAGCGCCAAGCGCGCATTGCCGGAATTTCGCAGCGACACGTTCCGGCCCGACGCCACGGTGCTGGGTCCGGCGGATGGCCGCGAAGTGGTGCTGTTCTCCGATACGTTCAACCGCGGCTACGAGCGCGAGAATCTCGACGCCGCGATCGAGGTGCTTGTCGCCGGCGGCTATCGCGTGCATCTGCCGAGGCCATCGGACGGCGGACGGCCGCCGTGCTGCGGGCGGACCTTCCTGTCGGCCGGACTGGTTGAGCAGGCCCGTGCCGAGCTCGACCGGCTGGTTGCGACCTACGTCCCGTTCGCGGCCCGCGGCGTGCCGATCATCGGCTTGGAGCCGAGCTGCCTGCTGACCCTGCGCGACGAGCTGCTGTCGCTGCGTTCGGATGAGGCCGCCAAGACCGTCAGCGCGCACGCGCTGCTGTTCGAGGAATTTCTGGTGCGCGAGGCCGAGGCCGGGCGGCTCGCTTTGCCACTCGGCGCGGTCGCCGGCAAGGCCGTGGTGCATGGTCATTGCCACCAAAAATCCTTCGGTGCGTTCAAGCCGGTGGAGAAGGTGCTGCGCCTGGTGCCGGGCCTCGACGTCAAGACCATCGAGTCGAGTTGCTGCGGCATGGCCGGCGCGTTCGGTTATGGTGCCGACACCTATCAGGCCTCGATCGAGATGGCCGAGCTGTCGCTGCTGCCGGCTGTCAGAGGCGCCGATCAGGACACGCTGATCGTGGCCGACGGGACCTCATGCCGGCACCAGATCAAGGACGGCAGCGGGCGAACGCCGCTACATGTCGCCAGCGTATTGGCGATGAGCCTGAAACGTGCGAAATCGAAATCCGACCCATCATTGCCGACAAAGGAAGAGGCCCATGGCTGAGCTCAATCTCGAAACTGCCCGCAAGATTCTGGATGCCGCGCTGGCCAAGGGGGTCGAGAAGAAGTTCAAGCCGCTGGTCGTCACCATCCTCGACGCGCGCGGCGCGGTGAAGGTGACTGCGGCACAGGACGGCACCAGCCTGATGCGGGCCGAGATCGCCCATGGCAAGGCCTATGGCGCGCTGGCGCTCGGGATGGGATCGCGGGCGCTGTTTCAGCGCGCGCAGGAGCAGGCCTATTTCGTCGACGCCGTGAACACGTTGGCACAGGGCCGGATGGTACCGGTGCCTGGCGGCGTCCTGATCATGGACGGTGCTACCCTGCTCGGCGCTGTCGGCGTCAGCGGCGATACGTCAGACAATGACGAGATCTGCGCCGTGGCCGGCATCGAAGCCGCCGGTCTGAAGCCCAACGCGGGCTAGTACGCGACCGGGCGAGCGAGAGGGCATCCGATTTCGGAATATTGGAAAAATAGCCTCGATTTGCCCGACGTGTCAAGTTGCCTTGTCGACGGCCGCCGTCGGCTCCTTTGCATGGGGTTGTTTTCGATATTTTGATAGTGCGCCCCCGCGGCGGCCGCACGCGGGGAGAGGTGAATCGGCACAGTGATGCCTCAGCGGCCGGTCCAGGTCGGCTTGCGCTTCTCGCCGAAGGCCTTGAGGCCTTCCTTGGCATCCTCGGTCATCGCGAGCAGCGCGATCTGGCTTTCGGTGTAGGCGATGCTTTCATCGAACGACATCGAGGCGATCGCCCGCATCGCGTATTTGCCGCGACGGATCGCCGTCGGCGACTTGTCGACGATGCGGCCGATCAGCCAATCGACCTTGGCGTCGAGCTCGGCCGCCGGCACCACATAGTTGAGCAGACCCGCAGCCTGCGCGGCCCTGGCGTCGAACGGCTCGCCGGTTAGCGCCCATTCGTTCACGAGGCGCGGCGGCGCAATCGATTGCAGCAGGCTCAGCACCTGCATCGGGAACACGCCGACCTTCACCTCGGGCAGTCCGAAGATCACCTGATCGCCGGCGACCGCCATGTCGGTCATGCACAACAACCCCATGCCGCCGGCCATGCAGACGCCGCCGACCCGCGCGATCGCGGGCTTGGTCGCGTTCTGCGACAGCCGCAGCAGGTCGGCATAGTCGACATTTGGGCGCGAGAAATCCATCGAGAACGCCGCGCCGCTGTTCTGCAGATCGGCGCCGGCGCAGAATGCCTTGTCGCCCGCACCGGTCAGCACGATCACGCGCACGTCCTTGTCGTCATGCGCCTCGCGATAGCCCTTCGCGATGCCCGCGATCACACCGGCATTGAGCGCGTTGCGCTTGTCCGGGCGGTTGATGGTGATCCAGAACGCCTGCCCGCGCTTCTCGAGAAGAACACTGTTGTCGGTCATGTTTCCTGCCTGTTTTCTTGCCTGTGCGCTGTTGTCAGCGCACATTTGCGGCAGGATCGGCGCCGACTGCAAGCAGGATTTATGCGACGGCCGATGCCTTCCGGATCCAGACCTTGTTGTCGTGGAACGCGGCGCCGCCGAGCGGTGCGACGGCCTCCGCCCCGGTCAGCATGTTGATGCCGCGCCCGCCGATATGGGACTTGTTCGGATGGATCGACTCGGCGATCAGCACGCCGCGGCGAACGCCGTCGAACAGTTTCGCGGTCAGCGTGGTCTCGCCGCGCATGTTGCCGAGCGTCACCGCGTCGCCGTCGGCTATCGACAGGCTGGCTGCGTCGTCGGGATGGATCATCACGGTCGGCGCGCCCTCGCGGGCCTGCGACGACGGCGTTTCGTTGAAACTGGTGTTGAGGAAGCTGCGGGACGGCGAGGTCGCAAGGCGGAACGGATGCTGCGCGTCCGCCTCCTCGATGATGGTCCAGTGGTCGGGCAGCGAAGGCATCTTGTCCCATGCGCCCATCAGCCCACCGGTGCCGACCGGCACCTTGCCCCAATCGACCTTGAAGTGGAACTTCTTGTCGGCATGGGCAAAGCCGTCGAGATAATGCGAGGTGCGGAAATCCGGCTGCAGGTCGCGCCACAGCTCGGCTTCGAGCGTGTCGATGTCGCCGTGCCCGCTCTTCTTCAGCGTCGCATCGATCAGCTGGCGCGGCGTCATGTCGAAGCCGGGATGCACGGCGTTGAGCCGGCGGCCGAGCCCCTGCATCACCTCGTGATTGGAACGGCACTCGCCGGGCGGATCGATCAGCTTCGGGCCGACCGAGATGTGCTGATGACCGCCGCCGTAATAGAGGTCGTCGTGCTCCATGAACATCGTAGCCGGCAGCACGATATCGGCCATCTGCGCCGTCTCGGTCATGAACTGCTCGTGCACCGCGACGAACAGATCCTCGCGGGCAAAGCCCTGGCGCACCAGCGCCTGCTCGGGCGCCACCGTCATTGGGTTGGTGTTCTGGATCAGCATCGCCTTGACCGGCCCGCCGCCGCGCAGCGCCTCGGCATCGCCGGTCAGGATGCGGCCGATCTTGGACTGATCGAGCACCCGCGTCGAGGGATCGATCGCGTCGTGGCCTTCGATGATCGACTCGTCGAAACGCCAGATTCCGGCATTGTTGAAGAACGCGCCGCCGCCCTCATATTGCCAGGCGCCGGTCACCGCGGGAATGCACGATGCCGCGTGCATCTGGGCGGCGCCGTTGCGGCTGCGGGTGAAGCCGTAGCCGAGGCGGAAGAACGAGCGCTTGGTCTGTCCGACCAGCCGCGCAAATGCCTCGATCTCCTCGACCGGCACGCCCGAGATCGCCGAGGCCCATTCCGGCGTGCGGGTCTTCAGATGTGCTTCGAGCTCGTCCGGGCAGTCGGTATAGCGCGCAAGATAGTCGCGATCGGCAAATCCCTCGCGGAACAGCACATGCATCACAGCGCAGGCAAACGCGCCGTCGGTGCCCGGCCGCAGCAGGATCTTGATGTCGGCCTGCTTCATGGTCTCGTTGTTGTAGACGTCGACCGCCGCGATCTTCGCGCCGCGCTCCTTGCGCGCGCGGGATGCATGCGTCATCACATTGACCTGGGTGTTCACCGGATTGGTGCCCCAGATCACGACCAGGTCGGAGACGGCCATCTCGCGGGGATCGACGCCGGCGATCTTGCCGGTCCCGGCGGCAAAGCCGATGCGCGCGATGGTTGCGCAGATCGTGCCGTAGAAGCGCGAATACTTCTTCACATGCGACAGCCGGTTGAGGCCGTCGCGCATCACCAGCCCCATGGTGCCGGCGTAGTAATAGGGCCAGACCGACTCGGCGCCGAACTCCCGCTCGGCCGCGTCGAAGCGCGCCGCGATCTCGTCCAGCGCCTCGTCCCAGGAGATCCGCGCGAACTGGCCGGAGCCCTTCGGGCCGGTCCGGCGCAGCGGATACATCAGCCGTTCGGCATGGTGAATCCGCTCGGCATAACGCGCGACCTTGGCGCAGACCACGCCGGCCGTATAGGTCTGCTGCTTTGAGCCGCGCACCCTGCCGATCGAGCGTCCCTCGATCACCTCGACGTCGAGCGCACATGCCGAGGGGCAGTCGTGCGGACAGGTGGAATGGCGGATATCGACCTTGGCATGCTGGTTCATGGCCAAATTGGTAACATCAAATATCCCCCCCGCCGAGGGGCATTATCGCCTCAGCCCAGGCGAAAACCGGGCATGAACCATGCGGCAAGCCGACAATCCGGGGTTTATCGGTCCGAACCGCCGCTCAAACGCGGAAGATACGCGTGTATCGCGATTTGATCGATTCCCCTTCCCGCTCGACTGCCACCGGATCGTCCTTCATCGTCTTGATGTCCTTTAGCGGCCTGCGTCCAGCCTTCTCCTTGGCCTGCGCGTGGACCGATCTGAGGCCGCCGATCTCGACATTGAGCTGCTGGCCCTCACGCCCGAGCGCGAAGGACTGGAACAGCCTGGCGGCATTCGGATGCGGACAGTCCTTGAAGATCCCGTTGGGGCCGACAATGATCGGCGACCCCTCGGTGGCGTAGACCGGCTCGACCGGGCGGCCGGCCTCCTTCATCTGGAAGATGTTGTATTCGTTGCCGTCGGCCATCACAGCACGCTCGCCGAGATCGAGCTTCTTGGGTGGATCCGTCGAGGACTGCACCTGCATGATGTTCTGCTTGGCGAGCTTCTCGAAGAAGCTCCAGCCGAGATCGCGCTGCATCTGATAGGTCGCGGTCATGATGGTGCCGCTATAGCCGGGATGCGCCTTGACGATCTTGCCCTTCCATTTCGGATCAAGCAGATCGGCAAAGCTCTTCGGCGCCTCCTCGGCCTTCACGAGATTGGTGTTGTAGGCAATGATCGAAAGCCAGACCCGGAAGCTTGCGAATTGCCCGTCCGCGTCGCGATGCTCCTCGGGGTAGTATTTTGCGACCTCCTCCGGAACATAGGGCGCGAGAATGCCGTCGCGCTTCCACACGATGAAATGTGCGGCGTCGGAGGAATTGACGACGTCGACGGCATGAATGTTGCTGGAATATTCCTGGCCGACCCGCTGGAACACACGCTCCGCGCCGGTGCGTTCGACGCGCACGCTGATATCGGGGTATTTCGCTTCAAATGCCCTTGCCAGCTTCTCGGCAACCGGCAGATCGGTCGAGGTGTAGTAGACGACCTGCCCCTCTTTCTTCGCCGCCTCGATCAGCGTCGGCGTCACCGGTTCGGCTGGTGGCGCAGCAGCCATCACGCGCGTTGAAAGGGCGGCCCCAGCGAGCACAGCGCCCGAGCCCTTCAACATGTCGCGGCGCGATAGCCCAGGATGTTTCCTCATATGATTCCCCGCACGCGATGGCGAAGTTTGAGTACACCGTCCTCCCGCTCTTATTCCGATGCGCGAAAACGGAGTCTGTCGTCGACAGATGCTTCAGGTTGCAGCTAGACTTCTGATCAAGAAACAAGACTAAAGTTGGGGGATTCAGTCAATGGCGAGCCGGCGATACGCCTTGGTGTTTGTCGCGGCGTTGCTGACCGTGTCCATGTCAGGCTCATATGCTGACGCCGAAGACTATCCTGCGCGGCCGGTCAGGATCATCGTTCCCTTCGGTCCCGGCGGTCCGGCCGACGTCGTCGCGCGACAGATCGGCGGCATCCTGCAGGAAAGCCTCGGCCAGCCCTTCGTGGTGGAAAACCGCACCGGCGCCCGCCGGCGGCGTGATCGGCACGCTCGAGGTCGCAAAGGCACCGGCCGACGGCTACACCCTCCTGATGATGTCGAACACCCAGACCGCGAACGAATCGCTGGTACCGCAGCGCAAATATGAGCTGATGCGCGACCTGACGCCGATCGCGTCGTTGAACACTTCGGATCTCGTGATTGTGGTCCACCCCGCCGTACAGGCAAAGACCTTGCAGGAATTCATCGCCCTGGCAAAGGCCCAGCCCGGAAAGCTGAACTACGCGTCCTCTGGTCAGGGCACGCCGTACCACATGGCGGGCGAGCTGTTCAAAGCCATGGCCGGGATCGACGTCGTGCACGTGCCCTACCGCAATAGCGGCGAGGCCCGCGGCGGCGTCATCGGCGGCCAGGTCCAGATGATGATCGATGCCGTTCCCGCGATGGCGCCGAATGTCGCCGAAAACCAGGTGCGAGCGCTCGCAACGACCGGCAAGACTCGTTCGACGGTGCTGCCCAACGTTCCGACGGTGATCGAGGCGGGCGTGTCCGGCTATGAGGCGACGATCTGGCTCGGCTTGATGGTTCCGGCGGGCACGCCGAAGCCGATCGTCGACAAGCTCAACGCGGCGGTGAACGCGGCGATCAGGCGGCCGGAGGTCGAGAAGCTCTGGGCCGCGCAGGGCGCGGCGCCGATGACCATGACGCCAGAGGCGTTCGACGCATTCCTGCGCGCCGATATCGTGAAGTGGGCAGGCGTCGTCAAAAGGCTGGACAAGGCCCAGTAAGCACGCAGCGGCAGACCGCGAACGAAGGAACAGTGCGCATGAAGACGTTGAACATCCTGAGCGGCGGGGCGGCGCAGGGCCTGGTGCGCAGCCTTGCGCCCGCGTTTGAAGCCGAAACCAGCCTCGGCATTGCCGGCGATTTTGACGCGGTCGGCGCCATGGCCGACAGATTGCGCGCCGGCGTACCAACCGACATCGTTATCCTGACCGCCGCTCTGATCGCGAAGCTTGCCGGCGAAGGGCTGGTTTTGCGCAGCTCGATCACGGACCTCGGCCGCGTTGAAACCGCCCTTGCCGTTCGGGCCGGCGATCCGTCGGTCAGCGCCGACGACGCGGCTAGCCTGCGCGCGGCATTGCTCGCCGCGGACGCGATCTTCGTGCCGGATACCAAGGCATCGACCGCAGGAATTCATGTCGCCAAGGTGCTCGCGCAGCTCGACATCGCTGATGTCGTCGCCGATCGCCTGAAGATCTTTCCGAACGGTGCGACGGCCATGCGACATCTGGCGGAGTCCAGAGACCGGCGGCCGATCGGTTGCACGCAATCGACCGAGATCATCAGCACCAGGGGTGTCGTGCTGTCGGGCACTTTGCCCCCGGGATGCGGGCTCGCGACAATGTATACGGCTGCGATCCCAACGCATGCATCATCGGCATCGCAGGCACAACGCCTGATCGCACTGCTGACGTCGCCGGAAACGTCTGCGCTACGCAGCCAGGCTGGCTTTGTTTCCGACGCAACCTAGCGCGCCAATTGCGTGAGACCGGTCGGCGGTCCGTCGACCGCGGTCCAGCCGCCATCGACGAACAGCGTGCTGCCGCTGACATAGCTCGCCGCGTCCGATGCAAGGTAGGCGACGGCGGTCGCGACCTCGTCGGAGCTGCTCCATCGATTGAACACGGTATGGCCGGCATAAAGGTTGTAGATATCGGGCCGCTGCTTGAACGGGCCGGTCAATGCGGTCTCCGCGATGCTCGGCGCGATTGCATTGACGCGAACGCCGGATCGCCCGACCTCGGACGCGAAACCCTTGACCAGAAGGCCGATCGCCGCCTTGGTCGATCCATAGACTGCAAGCCCCGGCTCGATGGTGACGGCACGCACCGAGGAACATGCAATCAGGCTGCCGCCCTGTTGCTTGACCATGATCCGGCCGAACGCCTGGAAGAACCAGACCGTGCCCTTGACGTTGAGGTTGATGACGCGGTCGAGATCCTCCTCGGTGTAGTCGAGGATGGTCTTGCGGATATTCAGCCCCGGCGTCGTCACCGCGATGTCGATGCGCTGGAATTCCGCCAGCGCTTTTCCCGCCAATGCCTCGACGTCGGCACGATCGGCCGCATCGCAACTGGCTGACGTTGCCGATCCGCCCTGCTGCCGGACCGCAGCGGCCGTTGCCTCCGCGCCTTCCTGTGCTCGATCGGCGCAGAGCACGCGCGCGCCGAGCGACGCCAGCGCTTCGGCCGAGGATTTGCCGATTCCTGAGGCCGCTCCCAGCACGACGGCGGTCTTGCCGGTGAGATCGAATAGCTTGCGATAGTCGGTCACGTGAATCCTCCGTTCGGCGACGCATGCGGGAATGCAGCACTTTCCCGATTTGCTTCGGGTTCGACACCGAGGGCAAGCGCCATCTTGCACAAGCGCGGCAAACACGTCAGCATTGTGGGCAGAAGCGCGCCTGCGCCAGCTCCGTCAAGAAAGGGCACCCGTCGTGAGGATCGTCGACCTGAGCCGAGAGCTCTATCACCGCACGCCGAGCTATCCCGGCCATCCGCCCATCATGCACGGGATGTGGAAGAACCACGAGGAAGCCCTTGCGGAATCTCGAAACGTCTATGGCCTGGCATCGATGTTCATCTCGATGCCCGACCACGGTGGAACCCACATCGATGCGCCCCGGCATTTCGGCCCGAGCGGCATACCGATCAATGAATATCCGCTGGAAAAGTGCATTGTGCCGGGCATCTGTCTCGACCTTCGCCACATTACGCCGCGTGCCGAGATCACCCCTTCCGACCTCGAGACTGCCGTGACGAAGGCCCGACGGCCAATCCCGATGGGCGGCACCGTCCTGCTCTGCACCGGCCACCATGCCCGGACGTTTCCGCGCAAGGAATACGCGACCGATAATTCCGGCGTGAATGTCGCGGCGACCGAATGGCTGGCGCAACAAGGCATCGTTCATTTCGGCATCGACTCGATGCGCCCCGGTCCCGATGGCGACGAGAACCTGCTCGTTCACAAGGCCTGCCTCGATCTCGACATCACGCACATCGAAAGCCTGTGCAATCTGGAAGCGCTGCTCGGCCAGGGGCAGTTCACCTTCATCGGCCTGCCGATGAAATGGCGCGACGGGACGGCGTCGCCGATCCGCGCGGTAGCGGTATTCGACTTTTAGAAGCGTGATGCGGGGGCATATTCGATGACAGGTAGATCAGCCGGTCCCTCGCGTCGTTCGATCCTGAAAGGATGCAGCGCGCTTGCGATCGCTGGCCTCGCCGGGCAGGCCAAGGCCGCGGGCTACCCGGAGCGCCCGATCAAGGTCATCGTGCCGTTTGCGCCGGGCGGACCGACCGACATCATGGCCCGCATCCTCGGCACCCATCTTGGCGAAGCGCTCGGCGGCACCATCGTAGTTGAGAACCGCCCCGGTGGAGGTGGCAATATCGGGATCGGCATTGCGGCACATGCCGAGCCCGACGGCTATACGCTTCTGATCACGTCGAGCGCCTATGTCGTCAATCCCGGCCTCTACGCGAAAATCCCGTACGATCCGGTCAGGGACTTCGCGCCGATCGCCGAGCTTGGCACATCACCGAACGTGATCCTGGTCAATCCGAAGCTCGGGATCAATTCAGTCGCCGAGCTGATCGCACGCGCAAAGGCCCACCCGGACGAACTGAACTATGCCAGCCCAGGCCTCGGGACGACGCCACACCTTGCCGGCGAGTTGTTCAAGATCATGGGTCAGATCCAGATGACACACGTGCCGTTCTCGGGCGCCGGCCCTGCCATCCAGGCAATCCTGGGCGGAACGACCCAGGTCGCTTTTGCGGCGCTTCCGCCTGCCCATCCGCACATCGAGTCAGGGGCGTTGAAAGCATTGGCCGTCACCGGAACCCATCGATGGTTCGATTTGCCTGATGTGCCGACCATGATCGAGCTCGGCTACAGGGATTTCGTCTCCGACACCTATCAGGGCTTTCTCGCGCCTGCTAACACGCCCTCCTCCGTTGTCGCGTTGCTGTCGGCGAAATCGATCGAGATTCTGAAGACACCGAAGATCGCGGAACAGCTGCGCAACGACGGCTTCGAGGTGCTTGCGAACGGGCCCGATGGCATGCGCGGGCGTATTGCAGACGAAGTGCCGAAATGGCGCAACGTCATCGCAAAGGCGGGGATCAAGCCGGTCTGAGCAGATCAACATTGCGCGACACGCACAGCGTGTGATCTTGCGAGCACTAGCCAGCATCCCTAGGCTCCCCATCCATAACAAAACAACCAGGGAGGCGATCGTCATGACCACAAGGCGGGATTTCCTGAAAGCGGGAGCAACGGCGGCGGCAGGCATCGTGTTCTGCGGCTGCGGGCTCGTCCACAACGCAAATGCACAGCAATCGCGCCAGCAGTTGCCGGTCACGGTCAACGGCAAACGTGTCAAGACGATCGACATCCACGCGCATTGCCATTTCCGCGAGGCCGGCGCGCTGCTCGGCGCGGACGCCGGAAAATATCAACTGCCGGCGGTCAACGGCGCCGCGGAAGCCTTCATCGAGATCGACAAACGGCTGGCTGCGATGAACGCGCAGGCCGTCGACATGGAGGTGCTTTCGATCAATCCGTTCTGGTACGACCGCGATCGCGACCTTGCTGCGCAGATCGTGAAAATCCAGAATGAAAAGCTCGCCGAACTCTGTGCCTCGAAGCCTGACCGGTTCGCAGCTTTCGCCTCGCTGACGCTGCAGGCACCGGACCTTGCGGTGCAGGAGCTGGAGACGGCGGTGAAGAAGCAGGGGCTGAAGGGCGCGGCGATCGGCGGTGTCGTCGACGGCGCCGAATTCTCGAATCCGAAGTTTCATCCGGTATGGGCCAAGGCCGAGGAACTCAGCGTTCCCCTGTTCATCCATCCGCAGGGCGTGCCCGAGCTCAACAAGCGGCTCTCCGGCAATGGGTGGCTTGGCAACACGATCGGCAATCCGCTCGAGACGACGATCGCACTCTCCCATTTGATCTTCGAGGGCACGCTCGACCGCTTTCCGGGACTGAAAATCATCGCTGCACATGGCGGCGGTTATCTCGGCTCGTACGCCGACCGCTCGGACCATGCCTGTCTGGTTGGACCCAAGGGATGCAATCCGGAGATCAAGCTCCAGAAAACGCCGGCGGAGTACCTCAAACAGATTTACTTCGACTCTCTGATCTTCACGCCTGAGGCGATCAGGCACCTCGCCGCCCAGGTTGGCGCCGGCCAGATCGTGCTGGGAAGCGACTATCCCTATCCATGGGAACTGGCACCGGTCGACCACATCTTCGCCTCGTCGTCGCTAAGCGACGATGACAAGGCCAATATTCTCGGGCGGACCGCAGCAAAGCTGCTTGGAGTAGCCGCGTGAGGACGGCTTGCTGCTGGACAAGCGGCTGTCGTCGCGCCTTGCCGCGCGACGACGGCATCAACGATCAGTAGGCCTTCACTGTCCGGATCTCGCTGCCCGGCCGAACCGTTGGTGCCACCTGCGCGATATTGGGTATCGGATCGGTGTAGACGGTGTCGGTTCCGACGAACTCCGCTTGCGCCGCGTCCGATATCCATCTGACTGCCGCCGGATGACTGACCAGCATCCCGATCAAGGCAACGACGACGAGCAGCGGCAACGCGACAAGCTTGATGCTGAAGCTCTGGTAATTGTGCTGTGGGTCCTGCCGCCGCTTGTCGAAAGAGCTCTGCATGGATTCCTCCATATTGTGCTCCCCTGACGCGTCACTTACCGCAGCGCACGCAAGGCCGATGTGAATGGCTTCACAGGCCTTGTTCAGCTCACCGCTTCGTGAAATGCGCGACCGACCGGGCGGCCGACGCGACTACTCGCCGTCGTTCGCCCCGGCGTCGACCAGCTCCTGGAGGGTCTCGGGCTTCAACACGACGATCGCGCCATGCTCGAGCCTGACCCAACCGCGTATCGCCCACGCGCGAAGCTGCTTGTTGATGCTCTCGCGCGTCATCCCGACCATCTCGCTGATCTCCTGCTGGGTGATCGAGATGGTGCGCCCCTGCGGCTTGTGCTTGTCGCTCAGGCGCAGCAGCGCGCTGGCCAGACGGCCGGGCAGGTTCTGCAGGATGACCTGCTCGACCTGATCGCTGGTCCGGCGCAGTCTTTCGCAAAGCAGCTCGATGAACTTCATCGCAAGCGTCGGCTGGCTGCGCACGAACGGAATGAACTCGCGCCGGTCAATGACGAACAGCTCGCAATTGGTGTTGGCGGTGGCATCGGCCGTCCGCGACAAGCCGTCGAGCAGCGCGATCTCACCGAAGATCTCGCCGGCCTCGATCAGGTTCAAAATCGCGTTGCGACCATCCGGCGACGAGATGCTGATCTTGACCGTGCCCGAGATCACCGCAATCAGGCTAGTGCCCGGATCACCCTTGGAAAAGATCGTCGTACCCCGCTTCAGCGTGGTGTGCTTGGCGTAGCGGCAGAGCTGATCGAATGCCTCGGGCTCGAGATCGGCGAAATAGGGATGCTTGCGCAACACCGACAGCTTGTTGTTCGAAAACAACAGCGCGCCGGAAGTTCGTTCTATGGGCGACGCACCGGTCATCGTGATCCAGACTGATTGTGTTGCGTTCAATCGGCCCGCCAGCACAGCGGACGCCGACAAAGCCATCGATCAATGAAAGTAGACAGAAGTATAGCCCCCCCGGGGCCCTACAGCAACAAAGGTCCGAGCCGGCGCAGTTGGGATGGAAGGCACCAAGGTACAATTTGGAATAAATCTGCGTCGATGCAACGCTCAATTGCGGGCTGCGGGCTGCCCTTGATCTGACATGCCCGGCCCATCCGCGACAATCTCGCCTGACAAGATCCCGTCTGTGCGAGGGGTCAACGCGGCCAGCTCACAGCAGCTTGCCGTCTGGCCCAAAGAACGGATGCGGCCCGTCAAACTGACCGATCGGGACCTGGTGCGTGACCAACTGTCCAAAATCCGGCCCGGGAAACCACGTGTGCAGGTGAAATGCCGGCGGTTCCACCTTGAACGATGGTTCGCGGAGCTGTCCGAGGTCCAGGTCCACTGCATGGTTCGGCGCGGGGCACAATGTCACGGGAATCCCGGCGAAGCTGGTCAGCATGGCACGATGGACATGCCCGCAGCCGATCAAACGCACCCGCGGGTGACGCCTGACGATTGCTGCCAGCTCTGCGGCATTGAAAAGGTCCTGGCGGTCCATGTGCCAGATGCCGCCCTTGAACGGCGGGTGATGCAGGAAAAGCAGCGCGGGCCGGTCTGCTGCCGCAAGTGTCGCGTCCAGCCATTGCAGCGTCGACGGTTCGAGCATGCCATGAGGCTTCCCGGCAACGCTTGAATCAAGCAGCAGCAGATCGAGGCCATTCACCTCGATCTTCTGGTCGAGCGGGCCTGTGGCGTGAACATAGGGTGCGGCAGGAAACGCGGCACGCATCCACGCACGCGAGTCGTGATTGCCGGGAATTCCGGCAAACGGAACGCGCAGCGGCGCGAGCAGTCGTTTGAGATAGTCGTATTCCTCGACCGACGGCGTATCGACAAGGTCGCCCGAGATGACGACGAAATCGGGCGTCGGCTCGAATGCATTGATCGCCGCCACGCAGCGTTCAAGCGCCTTTGCGGTATCGACCCGACCATAGGCCAACGCTCCCGGCGGCTTGATGTGGAGGTCGGAAATCTGGGCGATGAGAACCGGTTTCGACGGCATCGATCAATCTCGTGGTTCGGAGGGAAGCAGACGGACAGCGTCGGGCGCAATCGAAAGCCCGATACGATCGCCGATCCTGGCTTGAATCGTGTTGGGAGCGTCGACATTGAGCGGCTTGCTCGATGCATCACTCACGACGAGCCGCTGCCGGTCGCCGATGAAGCTGACGGAATCGACGATTCCCGAGAGTATCCCCTCGCCCGCCTCCGTCACGCGAATGGTTTCGGGGCGGATCATAACGGTCGCGTTCGCGGTCGTCGCGCCACACTCGATCGGCAGCCGCCCGCCGGGCAGGATCAACACGCCGTTCTCGACCGGAGCCTCCACAATGTTCGCCGCTCCGATGAACTCCGCCACAAACCGGTCCTTCGGCGCGAAGTAGACCTCGCGCGGCGTGCCGATCTGGGCGATCGCGCCTTTCCGCATCACGACAATCCGGTCGCCCAATTCCATGGCTTCGGCCTGATCATGGGTAACATAGATCGTCGTGATCCCAAGCGCGCGCAACAGCCGGTTGAGCTCGCTGCGCAGCCGGTCCCGCAGCGCGGCGTCGAGCGCGGTCAAGGGCTCGTCGAGCAGCAAGATGCCGGGCCGGATCGCGACGGCGCGCGCCAGTGCGACGCGCTGACGCTGGCCGCCCGAAAGCTGGTCGATGCGGCGATTCTCCAATCCCGTGATGTTCGTCAGAGCAACCAGATCGGCGACGCGCGCGGCACGCTCGCCCCTGGCAACACCGCGGATCTTCAGCCCGTAGGCGATATTGTCCGCCACCGTCATGTTGGGGAACAGGGCGTAGGACTGGAACACCATCCCGACATTGCGCCGCTCGATCGGGACCGAGGTCATGTCCTTGCCGTCGAACAGGACCTTGCCGCCGACATCCGGCAGCTCGAGGCCTGCGATGATGCGCAGCATCGTGGTCTTGCCGCAGCCGGACGGCCCAAGCAGCACCAGCGTCTCGCCACGCGCAATGTCGAGGGTTGCGGGATCGAGCGCGCGCGTGCCGTCGGCAAAGGTCTTGCCGCACGCCTCGATCCGCACCGCTGCGCCATGCCCGGCCGTGCTCATCGCTTGTGATCCCTGTCGGCCAGCAGCTGCATCGCGACCAGCAGCGGAATGATCATCACGAAGAAGATCAACGTATAGGCCGACGCCACCTCGAGCCGCATCGAGGCGTAGCTGTCGGCGAGCCCGATCGGCAGTGTCTTCGTCAACGGCGTATGCAGCATCCAGGTCAGGTTGAATTCACCAAGCGACAGCGTGACCACCATCAATGCGCCGGCAAGAATTCCCGGCAGTGCGTTCGGCACGATGACGTCGCGGAAGCGTCGCCATGGCGACGCCCCCAGCGAAGCCGCCCCCTCATCCAGCGTCTTGATGTCCACGGTCGCGAACACCGCCATCACCGACCGCACCATGAACGGCATGGTGAAGATCACGTGCCCGACCAGGATGAACAGCCAGGAGCGGCGAAAGTCGCCGAAGCTGCCGTAGGCGAGCAGCAGTGCGAGCGCAATCGCAAGCCCGGGGATCGCCAAAGGCAACGTGATGATCTCCTCGACGATGCGCGCAAGCCGGCCTCCCCGCGCATGCAGCGCATAGGCTGCGGGAACGCCGGCAAGCAGCGTGACGGCAAGGGTCGCGAATGCGATCACGAAGGAGAGCAGGATGGTGCCGGCATAGAGCTCCCAGACCTGCGCGACCCATTGCAGGGTCACGCCGGACTGGATGCCCCGGAAGTAGTTCACGGTGACGCCGGCGGAGATCGACAACCCTGCGGGGACCACCAGGAAGGCGGCAACGAGCAGCGTGAAGATGAACTGGCCGGTGAAGATCAAGCGATCGCGCATGCGTTCACCCGGCCGCCGCGACCGCGCTGCCGCTGAACGAGCGGGCGAGCGCGAGGATGAGCCAGGTGATCAGGCCAAGTCCCACCGACAGCGCGGCCGAGGTCGCGAAATTGGCGGCCAGCGTGAACTCGGTATAGATCAGCATCGGCAGCACGTCGATATTCGTCGCCAGCGTAAACGCAGTCCCGAAGGCCCCCATCGCGGTCGCAAATGCGATCGCGCCGGACGCAACGAAGGCCGGCGCCAATGCGGGCAGCACGACGTCACGCTGGACCGCCCAGGGGCTGGCGCCGAGCGAACGCGCGGCTTCTTCCAGACCGACATCGAGCTTTTGCACGGCCGCCATGATGGTCAGGATCACGCGCGGGATCGAGAAGTAGAGATATCCGAGGAACAGCCCGTAGATCGAATAGGCGAAGACGAACTTCTCGCCGAAGATCCGGTTCGACAGATCGCCGATCAGCCCCTGCCGCCCCGCCAGCAGAATGATCATGAAGCCGACCACCACGCCGGGAAACGCCAGCGGAAAGGTCAGCATCGCGATCAGCACGGCCCGCCCTGGAAAGCGGTGCCGCTGCAGAAACATTCCGGCAATCGTCGCGACGATCAGCGTGACGACCGTTGTTGCCGCGGCCAGCAACACGGTATTGATCAGCGTCGCGCGATAACGAGCTTCGGTCAGGATGGCGAGATATCCGGCGAGCCCGTGCGGACCTTCGGCACCCGCAACCACCAGCCGTGCCATCGGCAGCAGGAAGAATGCCGTGGTCACGACCGCGAGCGGCAGCAGGCAGAACCAAACGAAGGATTTTTGCGACATCAGAAGAATGGTGCCCCGGCGAAGGGCACCATATTGCCTCAGCGAACCTCGGCGAGATAGCGGTCGACGAAGGCTTTTTGCACGTTTTCCATCTCGCCCCAGTCGACGCTCTTGGCGCGGGCATAGTCGCTGTCGGGGAGGAATTTCACCTTCACGGAAGCCGGCAGCTCGATCGGGCGGGCCGGACGCAGATAGGCATTGGTCCAGATCGCCTGCCCTTTGTCGGACAAGAGATAGTCCATCACCTTCTTGGCCTTCTCCTTGTCGGGCGCGTTCTTCACGAGACCAACGACATAGGGAAACACCACCGATCCCTCGCAGGGAATCACAAACTCGAAGTTGCCCTTCTCCGAGTACTTTGCGCGATAGGCATTGAAGTCGTAGTCGAACAGGATCGGCATCTCACCGGAGACGACGCGGGCATACGATGTCTGCTTGGGTACGATAGGATCGTTCTTGCGCAGCTCCTTGAAGAAGCTGATCGCCGGATCGAAGTTGCCTGGCGAGCCTCCGAGCGCCAGATTGACGGCGACCGCGCCGACATAGCCGACCGCCGCCGACGACGGATCGAGATAGCCGACCATCCCCTTGTAGTCGGGCTTCAGGAGGTCCTTCCAGCAGGCCGGCACCGGCTTGCCGCCAAGCGCATCCTTGTTCACGAACAGGCCGAGCGTGCCGGAGTGGATCGTGGTCCAGTAGCCTTCGGGGTCCTTGAGGCCGGCCGGGACCTGATCCCAATGCGCCGGCTTGTAGGGCTCGAGCGCATCCTGGGCCTTGGCCTTCATGCCGAAGGTCACGCCGAAATACCCGATATCGCCGACCGGATTGCTCTTCTCGGCCAGGATCTGGGCCAGCGCCTGGCCGGAATTCTTGTTGTCGTGCGGGATATCGTAGTTGAGATCCGCCTTGATCGCCTTCAGCATCGAGGCCCAATCCGCCCATTCCGGCGGACAATTGTAGCAGATCACGTCGGCCGCCCTGGCGGATTGCCACGGCGCGATCAGCGTCAGCGCCAGCAACGCAAGGACGAGACGGACGGTCTTCATGGGAGGCTCCGGTCTGGGAGAGGATGCAATGAGGATTTCAACATCAACCGGGGGACCAAGTATAGGCCGCGTATGAATGTTTTGCGACGCGCTTGCTGCCGTGCAGCAAATGCAACGGCTCCGATGCCGACCATCGGGTTCTCGCGGCAGCCAGTCGTTTCGCGCTAGGCTGTCAACCAAAAGAGGAAGCGCCCATGTACCAGCCGCCCGGCGTTAGCACATCGCCCGATCTTCCCGTTCCCGGCCTGATGCAGGCCTGGGTCCTTGGTGAGCCCGGCCAGCTCCTGCTTTGCGAAAAGCCGACGCCGGTCCCCTCGCGCGCCGAGGTGCTGGTGCGCATCGACGCGGTTGCGATCTGCGCCACCGATCTCGAAATTATCCATGCCGGGTCGCCGGCAAGCATTCAGGGCGGTCTGCCCTTCAACAAGAACTTCACGCCAGGCCACGAGTATATGGGCTCGGTCGCCGCACTCGGACCGGACGTTGACGAATTCAGGATCGGTGAGCGGGTCAGCGTCGAAATCCACGCCGGCTGTGGTCAATGCAAACGCTGCCGCCAGGGCATGTACACCTCCTGTCTCAACTATGGAAAGCCGGAGAAGGGCCACCGCGCCAACGGCTTCACGACCGACGGCGGTTTCGCGGAGTACGCAGTCAACCACATCAATACGCTGGCGCGCGTACCGGATAGCATGAGCGACGCGGAGGCGACGCTCGTGGTGACCGCGGGCACGTCGATGTACGGCTTGACGGAATTGGGAGGATTGGTGGCCGGCGAGAGCGTCGTGGTGATCGGCCCGGGGCCGATCGGACTTCTCGCAGTTGCTGTGGCCAAGGCGCTTGGCGCAAGTCCGGTGATTCTGACCGGCACGCGCAACAAGCGGCTGGCGATCGGCCAGGAACTGGGGGCCGACCGCGTCATCAACATCAACGACGAAGACGCCGTTGCGGTCGTGAAGCAACTAACAGGGGGGATCGGCGCGGACTATGTCGTCGAATGCGCCGGCACCGAAGCGACACTCAACCAGGCCATTCACATGACCAATCGTGGCGGCAAGATTTGTCTGGCCGCCTTCCCGCACGAAGCTGCGACGCTGGACATCGCGCATCTCGTGCGAAACAACATCTACGCTTACGGGATCCGCGGCGAGGGCCGCAGCGCCACGCGCCGCGCCATGGAATTGATGGCGGCGAAGCGGTTCGACGCGACAAGGATCCACACGCATACGTTTCCGCTGGCCGACCTGCCGACGGCGCTCAGATATGCGCGGGATCGCGTGGATGACGCGATCAAGGTCGTCGTCACCACTCGCAAGGCCGACGCGATCGCGCGCGCTGCGGAGTAAGGTCCGTTCGCGCCGGCGGGAGACCGGCCCGCTCACACCGAACAATATCGTTCCTTGATCTCGTCGTCGGCCAGCAGGGCCTGCGCCGACGCCTGGTGCACCACTGCCCCCTGATCAAGGACGTAGGCACGATCGGCGATGCCGAGCGCGAGCTCGACATTCTGCTCGACCAGCAACACCGTCGTTCCCTGCGCCTTCATGTTGCGGAACAGCTCGAACATCTCGTCGACCAGGACCGGCATGATGCCCTCCGACGGCTCATCCAGCATAATCAGGTCGGGCTTTGCGATCATCGCCCGCGCGATCGCCAGCATCTGCTGCTCGCCGCCGGACATCGTGACCGCCTCCTGGTCCATCCGCTCGGCCAGCCGTGGGAATATCACCGCGATCTCGTCGATCCGCTCGGCTTCCCGCTTCTTCGCCGGCGACGCCACCAGCCCGAGCCGCAAGTTTTCCCGGACCGACAATCCCTGCACAATCCGCCGCTCTTCGGGAACATAGGCAAGTCCCAGCGCGAAGCGCACATGCGCCGGCCGGCTCAGCAGCTCCTTGCCCTTGAAGGTGACCGAGCCGCGCGTTCGTCCCATCAACCCCATGATCGATTTCAGCGTCGTCGTCTTGCCGGCTCCATTGCGACCGATGAGGCAGACTATCTCGCCTTTGGTCACTTCGAGCGTTATGTCCTGCAGCGCGTGACTTGCGCCGTACCAGGCATTGAGCTTGCCGATCTGCAGCATTAGTCAATGCTCCCGCTGGCCGAGATAGACCCGCTTCACCGCCTCGTTCTGCCGGACCTCCTGCGGCGTTCCTTCGGCGAGAAGTTCTCCGTGATGCAGCACGAGGATGCGATCGCTGATCCCGAGCACCAGCTTCATCTTGTGCTCGACGAGAATGACCGTACGCTCTTTTGCGAGCTTCACGATCAGATCCATCATGGTCCGGGTTTCCTCCGGGCTCATGCCGGCCGTCGGTTCGTCCAGCAACAGCAACCGGGGTTGGCTGGCAAGCGCCATGCCGATTTCCAGCGCGCGCTGCTCGCCATGGGCCAGCGTCTTGGCGGCACGTTCGCGAGATTCCCACAATCCGACCAGGGCAAGCAGCTCGTCCGCCCGCTCGACCAGCTCGGTCAGGCGCGCGCGGGGACGCCAGATGTCGTATCTCGACACCAGCGCCTGCAGACCGACGCGGATGTTTTCACGGGTCGTGAGCTGCGGAAACACGCTGGTGATCTGAAAGGACTTTGCGATGCCCATATGCGCAAAGCGGTGCTGCGGCAGGCCGGTGACATCTTTGCCCTCGAATTCAACGCTGCCTTTGGTGGGCGCAAACGCGCCGCACAGCAAATTGAAATAGGTGCTCTTGCCGGCCCCGTTCGGACCAATAATGGAGGTGATCGCTCCTCGGGAAAACTCCGCCGAGATATCGTTCAGCGCGACAAACTTCCCGAACGTCTTGCCGACGCCCCTGGTGCGCAGAATGATTTCCTTGGTTTGGCCTTCCGCGGCGCTCATCGCCTGCCTCGCGCGATCAGCGTGCCCCAGATGCCGGCGGGGAAGAACAGCACGCAGGCAATGAAGATGGCGCCAACAATCAGTTGCCAGTGAACTGTCCACACCGAGACCACGTTCTCCAGGACCAGGAAGACGGCGGCGCCGATCATCGGTCCGAAGAACGTGCCCATACCGCCGAGCAATGCGATCATCACGACCAGGCCCGAGGTCTCGTAGTGCAGGATCTCGATCGGAACGATCGAAAGATGCAACGCCTGCAACGCTCCCGCGAGGCCGCAGAAGCCTCCTGACAAAACGAAGGTCAGCAATCGGGTCTTGGTGACGTCATAGCCTGACGCGCGGGCACGCATCTCATTCTCCCGCACGGCCTCAATGACGGCGCCGAATGGCGAGGCGAGAATGCGCGACATCACGAAAAACGCGGCAATCACAAAAGCCGCGATGACATAGTAACGGATCATCGGATTGATGAAGTCGAGCCGCAAGCCGAACAGATCGATGGTGCGGACGTTGATGCCGCGGAGGCCGTTTTCGCCACCGGTCAGGTCAACCGCCTGATAGAACAGGTAGTAGACACATTGCGACAGCGCCATCGTTACCATCGCGAAGTAGATGCCGCGGGTCCTGATCGCGAGCACGCCAATCAACGATGCCATCAACAGGCCGCCGGCGATCCCGGCCGCGATGGCCGCATACCATGGCCAGCCAAAATGCACGATGGCGATGCCACAGAGGTAGGCACCGGTTCCAAACAGCGCCGCGTGACCAAATGACAGCAGACCGAGATAACCAAACACGAGGTTGAAGCCGACGGCGTACAATCCATAGATCAGGATGTTCACCGCGAGGGCCGTGAACGGCATCACCAACGGGAAAATCAGGATCACCGCGGCCACAATGCTGGCGCGATGCCGCGTTGCGAATTCGTACCAACTGCCCGTCGTGGCACGAGGTTGTCTGACGGATTCGGTGGCTCCGGTCATCCTTGGCTCTCAGCTCATCAATCCGGCGCGGCCGAAGAAGCCTTGGGGACGAACGATCAGGACGATCGCCATCAGGGCAAAGATCGAAACCTTGGCCATCTCGGGCGCAAACAGCGACGTCATGCTGACCACCACACCAACGAGGAGGCCCGCCAGTACGGCGCCACCGATCGAGCCCATGCCTCCTACGACCGTAACCACGAAAGCCTCGGCGAGAATCGTGCCGCCCATCTCGGGAATGACGCCTTGAAGCGGGGCAGCCAACAGCCCGGCAAAGCCAGCAATCGCGGTGCCTATCCCGAACACGATCAACCAGACCCTGGAAACGTCGACCCCAAGGACGCGGACGATTTGCGGATCGCGCGCGCCGGCGCGGATAATGAGTCCGAAGCTGGTCTTCTCCAGAAACAGCCAGAGCGCCAACAAGACGACGGCCGTCGCGCCGATCACGAACAGGCGGTAGAGTGGAAAATATCCGACACCGATGTTGACGGCCCCCTGCAGAAGCTCGGGCGTGTCGAAGGGATAACCGGTCTTGCCGAAGGCAATGCGCACGCACTCGACCATGACATAACTCAACCCGAAGGTCAGCAGCAGCGGATAATCGATGCCGCGGCCGTAAAGCGGCCGGATCAGCACGCGCTCGACGGCAAGGCCGAACAGCCCGATCAGAAGCGGCACCGCCAGCAAGCAGAGCCAGAAATTGCCGCCGATCGAAATGAGGTACAGCCCGACATAGGCGCCGACCATGTAGAACGCGCCATGGGCGAAGTTGACGACGGTCAACATCCCGAAGATCAGCGAGAGGCCGATCGCAAACAGCACGTAGATGGCGCCGAGCGCCAGCCCGGCGAATAGTTGCAGTGCAATCAGGTCAAAGCTCAGGCCCGCCATTTGTCCCCCTCAGCACGACGCGCACCGCCCCGCGGTGCGAGTCGGCGCATGGCTCAGCTCTTGTGACCAAGCGCGTCGCAGGTACGCAGGTTCTTCTCGTTAGGCTCTTCGGTCGATAGAACCTCGAACACATCCGACTCGTTCTTCATGTCCTTGGACTTCGACTTGATCACGAGCACCGATTGCACCGACTGGTGATCGCATTTGCGATAGTATTGCGGCCCCTTGTAGTAGTCGTACTTCAGAGCCTCCAATGCCGCGACGACCTTGTCGGTCTCCACGCTGCCCGCGCCCTTGACCGCCTCGAGCACCGTCCGAACACCGCCATAGCCGAGCGCACCGTAGTCGGTAGGCAACTTGCCGTCATACATCTTGCGGAACGCGTCGTTGAACGCCTTGGTCGAGGCGAACTTGTCCTCGATGCCCCAGAAGAAAGAGCAGCCGCCGACAACGCCTTCGAATGCCTGGGGGCCCGCCGCAACGCGACTGGCATGCGACAGCAGCGGCGCGATGATCTGGATCGATTTCTTGATGCCGAAGTCAGTTGCCTGTTTCAGTGCGATTTGCTGGTCCCGGCCGAAATTGCTGATGCATAGAATATCGGGCTTCAGCGCCTGGAGACGCGGCAGCAGGGTCGAGAAATCAGTCGTCCCAAGCGGATGACGGATGTCACCAAGATTCTCGATGTTGAACTCCTTGCCGACCTCGAGAAAGCCGCGAACCATCTCGTGACCGTAAGCATAGTCCGCCGTGAGAAACGCCACCTTCTTGCCGAATTTGGTGAAGGCGTAGCGACCGACCGCCCCTGACGTCATGTGCGGGTTCAGCGCTTCGTGGAACGTGTATTTGCTGAAATCTGCCGCCTCGTTGATGGCGTCGGACTGGCTGATCGAATTGAAGATGACCCCGCGTTCCTTGGTGACGTTGTTGATCGCGAGCTGAACCGCCGCGGACAGACTGCCGACAACGAAATTCACCTTCTCCTTCTCGACCAATTCCAGGGTCCGCGTCGCCGCCTCACCGGGATTCAGCTTGTCGTCACGCACGACGAGCTCGGCCTTGCGGCCGTTGAGACCGCCGGCATCATTGAACTGGGCGACAGCAAGCTGACCCGCCCGCACCTGGTCCTGGGCCTCGGCGCCGTATGGACCGGTCAAAGGAACCGGGAAGCCGATCTTGATGGGCGCTTCCTGGGCCTGAAGCAGATTGATGCGAAAAGGCGAGACGGCGAGAACGGCGCCGGCGCTTGCCGTCGTCAGCAGACGACGCCGTGATATCGATCCAGCTTTGGTCACCTTCTTCGTCATGACTATTCCTCCCCAAGAACTGTCTGCGTTTTGCTTATCGTATTATCGTTGCCCGGACGTCTCCACTCAGATCCGTCCCAGGGCGGACAGGATAACCTGAGGCGTGAGCGGAATCTCGGTAATTGTTGCGTCAAGCGGCCGGAGCGCGTCATTGACCGCGTTGGCAACCGCAGCTGCCGCGCCGGCTGTCCCCGCCTCCCCAGCCCCTTTGGCTCCCAGCTCCGATTCCTGCGTCGGAGACACCACGTGGCCGACCTCGATATCGGGCATCTCGCCGGACATCGGGACCAGATAGTCCGCCATATTGGCATTGGTCAGCTGACCGCGTTCGTCGTAGATGCACTTCTCGAACAGCGCCGCGCCGAGCCCCTGCACGACCCCGCCCCGGATCTGCTCGTCGACCAGTTGCGGGTTGATGATGGTGCCGCAGTCTTCGACAACCCAATGCTTCAGCAGCTTAACGAACCCGGTCTCGGTATCGACCTCGAGCCATGAGGCCTGAACGCCGTTGGTGAATGCAAAGGGATATTGGCGCGGAACGAAATGCCGGGTCGCCATCAATTCGGGCTGGATACCGGGCGGCAGGGTGTCCGGTCGAAAATAGACGATCCGCGCAAGCTCGTTCAGTTCGATGCGCGGCGCGCCGTCGGCGGCGTTGACGATACCGTTGTCGACGATATCGAGCTCGGCCGGCGTCGATTGCAGGATGGCCGCGGCGACGTTCAGGATATTCTGGCGCAGGGCCTTGGCCGCCTGCAATGCAGCTTCGCCGCCGATGCCGGCGCCGCGCGAGGCCCAGGTGCCACCGCCATAGGGCGTGTGGTCGGTGTCGCCCAGGATGACGCGAACGCGTTCCATCGAAACGCCAAGCACGCTGCCGACGATCTGGGCCGTCAGCGATTCCGACCCTTGCCCCTGTTCCGTGATGCTGGTCTGGCAGATCACCGACCCTTGCGCGTCGAGCCGGACCGCAACGCCATCCTGCGATGAAATTTTCGCGCCGCCCACGCCATAAAAGGCAGCGCTAGGATTGGTCACCTCGATGAAGCTCGCGATTCCGATGCCTCGATGGACGTTTCTGGCGCGCAAGGCCGCTTGCTCAGCGCGCAACGCGTCGTAATCCATCATCTGAAGCAGCTTGGTCAACGAGGCGTGATGCGACAGCTGCTCGAACTTCATGCCCGAGGGTGATGCACACGGATAGGCGTCGTCGGCGATCAGATTGCGCCGCCGGATTTCGACGGGGTCCATGCCGATCTTCGCTGCCGCCAGATCGACCAGGCCTTCGGTGACCGAACAGGCGATCGGGTGTCCAACCGCCCGGTACTGGCACATCACGTTCTTGTTCTGGAAAACGACGCGCGCCCGCGCCCGATAGTTCGCCGTGGCATAGGGCCCACCGACCAGATTGACCACCTGATTTGCCTCGATGGCGCTGGTGCGCGGATACATCGAATACGGGCCGATCCCCGTCAGGTCGTCGATCTCGAAGGCTGTGATGGTGCCGTCCGGCCTGACGCCGATCCGCCCCCTGCATCGATGATCGCGGGCGTGGATGTCCGTGTTGAAACTCTCGACGCGGTCCGCCACGAACTTGACCGGCCGCCGCAGCAGCTTGGACAGCGCGTAGGTCGCCATTTCGTCGGCGTAGATATGGACCTTGATGCCGAACGAGCCGCCGACATCCTTGCAGACCACCCGGACCTGCGCTTCCCTCAACCGAAGATGCAGCGCCGCGATGTTCTGCACCATATGGGGCGCCTGCGTGCCCTGATAGATCGTGAGCCGTGCCTCGGCCGCATTCCAATCGGCAACGACGGCCCGCGGTTCAAGTGTAACGCCGGTGTGGCGCCCGAATACGAAGTCGGCCTCGACGAGTTCGGACCCCGCCAATGCATGATCGACGTCGCCGGCGTCGAGCGTCCGCTCAAAGGCAAGATTGTCGCCGAGCGCAGCATGAATGACGGGAGCTGCCGGATCGAGCGCAGCACGCATGTCCGTGACCGCCTCAAGCTCCTCGTAGTCGACCGAAATATGCTCCATGGCATCTTCGGCTGCAGCACGGCTGGTCGCCACAATCGCTGCAACGGCCTCGCCCTGCCAGCACACGCGGTCGACCGCGATCGCGTGTTGTGGCGCAGACTTCAGTCCCTTCAGGTGCGAGAGCACCCCGACCCACGGCGTGATGACCGCTTCAAGTTCACGACCCGTGACGATGGAAACGACACCGGGCATGCGCCTTGCCGCGTCGGCGTCGATCGCTGCGATTTTGGCGTGGGCATGTGGCGACCGTAGAAAAACCACATGCGCCATCCGCGGCAATTCGAGATCACTGACATATTGGCCCCGCCCCTGCAGCAACCTGTCGAGGTTCGGCCGCGGTACGGTCTTGCCGATGTAGGAATTCGGGCGATCAAGCACCGAAAGCGCGTCTGCTGGCGCCCGCGTCACCATCATGCGCCCCGCTCCGCGCGCGTCATGGCTGTCGCCTCAACCGCATCCACGATGGCCTGATAGCCTGTGCAGCGGCAATAGTTGCCGGAAAGATGCTCACGGATTGCTCGACGATCAGGCACCGACACGTGCTTCAGCAGGTCCTGCGCCGTGATCAGCATCCCAGGCGTGCAATAGCCACACTGCAATGCATTGCGCTCGCGAAATGCCGCCTGAAGATCGGCTATTTCACCGCTGTCAGACAGCCCCTCGATTGTCTCAACTGACGCGCCCTGCGCCTGGACCGTCAGCACCAGACAGGAGCGAACGATCTCGCCATCGATCCGGACCGTGCAGGCGCCGCAAACGCCGTGCTCGCACCCAATGTGGGTTCCGGTCAGCTTGAGATTTTCCCGGAGGAAATCAGCAAGATTGAGCCGCGGCAAGACGAAGGCGTCGATGGGTTCGCCGTTGACCAGAAGCGAGACCGGTACCGGAGCGTTCACTTACCGACTCCCGTTTCCAGTTCTGGCCGTGCGAGCAATGCCGCCACGCAGCGCCGGAGCAAGACCGTCGCGAGGTGTCGACGCATGGCCGCAGTCGCCTGCTGGTCCTCCTGTGGATCGAGTTCATCGGCCAATGTGGCCGCCGCCTCTGCGAGCAAGGCGGGCGTTACCGTGGCATCGATCAGTTTGCCGGCGGCCGCCGCGAGCAATGGCCGGTCGCCAACAGCAAAGAAGCCGAGCCGAAGAGCTGAGAACCTGCCGGCTGCAACATCGGCACGGGCGGCGAGACCAACGACAGCGTAGTCGCCATGCCGCCGGGCATATTCCTGAAAGAAAAATGTCGAGGCTTGGCCTGCGACCGGCACCTCGACCGCGACAAGCAACTCGTCCGGCAACAGCGCCGTTTCGTAAATTCCCCTGAAAAACTCCGTCGCAGTAATCCGGCGCTCGCCGGCCGAGCCCCGAACAACGATCGTGGCGTCAAGCGCCACAACACAGGCCGGCAGCTCCGACGCAGGATCGGCGTGAGCGAGGCTACCGCCGATCGTTCCGCGATTGCGAATTGCGGGATGGGCAACGTGGGCAACGGCATCGCGCAACAGCCGCGCGTGCAGTGCAACCTCCGGCGATCTGAGCAGATCGACGTGCCGG
Organism: Bradyrhizobium pachyrhizi; assembly: GCF_029714545.1. Taxonomy (NCBI): domain Bacteria; kingdom Pseudomonadati; phylum Pseudomonadota; class Alphaproteobacteria; order Hyphomicrobiales; family Nitrobacteraceae; genus Bradyrhizobium; species Bradyrhizobium pachyrhizi. Next base: position 6,301,096 of record NZ_CP121667.1, read on the forward strand.
GTCAGCGCGCCAATGACCAGCAGGTCTCCCCTCACGGTGATGCCGCGCAACTCGGCGAGGCCGCCGATATCGACCAGAATGTCCGGAGACAGGAGCCGCAGGTTCATCGCCGGCATCAGGCTCTGACCACCCGACAGAACCTTCGCCTTGTCGCCGTGCATGGCGAGCAACTCCAGCGCGTTCACGACGCTGGTCGCGCGGGCGTAGGCGAAAGCCGCAGCTTTCATGTGGGCGTGGCCTCCCGGGCCCAATTTTGGTTTGCCCGATTAGAGGGCCGCCCTCTTCAAAGGTCAAGCTTGTTTATCGAGTGATTATTTGTGCGGCGGGGCTTGTCTTCGCCTCGGGAAGGCCGCAGGTTCCTTGCCAACTAAAGTTCAAATCGCGGGGAGGCGGATCATGAAGCTCGGTTTTTTTACGATGCCGATCCATCCTCTCGACAAGGATTGGCGGCAATCGCTCCGGGAGGATCGCGAGGCCTTTCTGCTCGCGGACGAGCTCGGCTTCACCGAGGCGTATGTCGGCGAGCACGTCACCGACAAGGCCGAGAACATCACCTCCAGCATCGCCTTCATTGCCTGGCTCGCAGCCGCAACCAAGCACATCAAGCTTGGAACCGGCACCATCAACATGCCAAACACGCATCCGGCAGCCATCGCAGCGTCTGTCGCCATGCTTGATCACATGCTTGATGGCCGTTTCATCCTTGGAATCAGCCCGGGTGGATTGCTGTCCGACGCGGAGGTTTTTGGCAATCTCGATGCCGACCGCAATGCCATGTTCCTCGAAGCCATCAATCAGGTTCTTGATATCTGGGCTGGCAAACCGCCCTATGATTTGCAGGGCAAATATTGGAATGTCTCGGTCAAACGGACCCTGATCGAGGACATTGGCCAGGGAATCGTCGCTCGCCCTTTGCAGGCTCCTCACCCGCCAATCGTGGTAACCGCGGTGGCGCCATTCTCAAAAGGCGTCACGGAGGCGGCGGCGCGCGGCTGGGATCCGATCTCGGCAAACTTCCTGATGCCGGCCTGGGTGAAGAGCCACTGGCCGAAATATGTTGAGGGTTGTGCGCGCGTGAACCGGGCACCCGAGCCCGCCAATTGGCGCGTCGCCAAGAGCGTGTTCGTGGCAAAGGATGCAGCAACCGCGAAGGCGTATACCACGTCGCCCGACAGTCCGTACGTGTACTATTATCACCAGTTGTTCACGAAGCTGAAGCGCAGTGGCCGGCTCGAGTTGTTCAAGACACGACGGGATCAACCTGACGCTGAGGTCACACTGGAATCGATCTGCGACAAATTGATCATCTACGGCACGCCCGAAAGTGTGGCTGACCAGTTGCTGGCGTTCCAGGAAGAGATTGGCACCTTCGGAACCCTGCTTTATGCCGGCAAGGACTGGAAAGATCGGGAGCTTGGCCGTCAATCGATGATCCTGATGGCCGAGAAGGTCCTGCCGCGGATCAATGCCACCGCTGCCGGATCATCGACGTGAAGGAGGTTCGACATGGCCTTTACTGATCGCATTCCGTACCAGGCGCAGGTCGACCGACCGAAACTGACACTGCCCGACGGCAAGAAGCTCGCCGTGTGGGTTATCCTCAATGTCGAGGAATGGCGCATCGAGAATGCAATGCCACGCACCGTGCTGAGCCCACCGATGGGCCAGCCCCTGCTGCCCGACGTGCCGAACTGGTCGTGGCATGAATACGGCATGCGCACCGGCTTCTGGCGGCAGTTCAAAGCTCTGACCGATCGAAAGATACCGGTGACGCTGGCTGCGAACGCCAACGTCTGCAACAGCTATCCGCGTGTGGCGTCGGCGGCGCGCGAGGCGGGCTTCGAATTCATGGGACACGGGTTTGTTCAGGGCCCGATGCACAAGGTCGAGAACCAGGCGGATGCAATCAAGCGCGCGGTCGACACGATTGCTGGATTTAGTGGCAAGCCGCCGCGATCATGGGAAAGCCCGGGCCTGACCGAAACCGAAGACACGCTCGATCTCCTGCGCCTCAACGGGATCGAATACGTGGCCGATTGGGTGATCGACGATCTCCCCCAGGACATCGCCACGCCGCACGGCACCGTGACGACGATTCCCTATTCGGTCGAGACCAACGACATCGTCATTCACGCGCTGCAACACCTTCCGTCGGAACAGTTCCTGACGCGCTGCACTGACCAATTCGATCGGCTGTACCTTGAGGGCGCAGAGAATGCGCGGATCATGGCCATCTCGGTGCATCCCTACGTCACGGGCGTGCCGCACCGTATCAAGTACCTGGAGGCCCTGCTCGATTACGTCATCGGCCATGACGGCGTCGCCCTCATGACGGCAAGCGAGATCGGGGATTGGTATCGGGGTCAGATGGCGACAATGTAGCGCGCTCAGCCGGCGACCTTGATCGGCGCCCGTCGACGATCGGTCGCGCTCTCCGCCATTCTCTCAAATCCTGCGAGGAAGATATCCAGCGCGTCACTGATCATCTGCGCCTTGTCCTCGAGGACAGGCGCTTCGTAGATGTACTTGCGTACGCCATAATAGAAAATGCCGCCGTGAAACACCCAGGCCAGCTCGAGTTCTTCTGCGCTGGGCCTGCCCTGTGTCGCGAGGCCGGCGTCGTGGCGGCATTCCCGGAGAATGCGCGTCAGGATCTTGTCCTTGACCATGCCAACATACCAGCGATTGATATCGAGGCCCTTCAGGCCGGAGTAGAGATAGATTCGGAGCCATCTTCGGTTGAAGATCGCGTCGGTATAGATTTCGTAAAACTCCTGGAGCCGCACGCGGAGCGGACGTGACCGATCCGAGAGCACCTTCTCCCAGCCTATTTCAAGTGGTTCGAGATATACCTTGCGGTAGACCTCCTTGATGAGATCGTCCTTGCTCGGAAAATAGCGGTAAAGCAGCGGCTGCGTCACGCCGAGCTTGTGAGCAAGGGCGCGCGTGCCGCCGCCAAATCCCTCCTCCGCAAATAGCTCGGTTGCCTTGGTAACGAATTCACTGCGACGATCGACAGCTGATAGTCGCCTCTGCTTGGCACGAACACGCTTGACGGGCGTCTTTCGATTCATGATGTCTTGCCACCACCGTCAGCCAAAAACCGGCCAAAACCTCCGCGCGCGAACAACAGCGGACTGTTCCGGTTATAGGCGTAGGCTTCCACCGCGCCTAGGAAAATGACGTGATCCCCGCCATAGTAGCGGTTGGCGGCACGGCATTGGAAATTCGCGACCACATCAGCAAGCACGGGAGCATTCCCGAGACCCGGCGTCCAGCTCACACCCGCGAACTTGTCCCCCGACGATCTGGCAAACTGCATCGCCAGCGCCTGTTGCGACGCGTCTAGAACGTTGACCGTAAAATGGCTGGCATTCTGGAAGATCGGCAGTCCCTGCGAAAACATGCCCAAGCTCCACAACACCAGTGGCGGGTTGAGCGACACCGATGCAAAGGAATTGCAAGTAATTCCATAGGGCCGTCCTTCAGCCGACATCGCGGTGACTATCGTCACACCTGTTGCGAACGTACCGAGCGCATTGCGGAAATCACGGGGGTCGATCGCCGAACTATCGCTTGCGAGCTCACTGGCGGGATCCAGCGGATGTTTGGGTGAGTCGGACATCCGGCTAACCTCAAAGCGTCAGGTTTTCAGACGGCAGCCCCAGAGCCACCCGCCCGTAATTGGTGCCCGCCGCGTCGAAATTGAACGCGAGATGCGAATTCACCGCATGCGCGTCGCGGAATTGGCGCTGCAACGCTCCCGAGGTGAACAGGCTGCGTGCGCCGCCCGCCGCAAATAGAAGAGACACCGCCTCGGTGCACAAATTGACCGCGAACGCACCGTCGCGCCGAAGCTTCGTCTTCGCTGCAATGCCCGGGATATCGCCACGCCGGACCTCCGCAAGTGCCTCAACGCAGTTCGTGCGCATGATCAGCCGCGCGGCATCTATCTTCGCCGACGCCTCGGCAATCTTGATCTGTGTGCTTTGCAGGTCCCCGATCTTGGCCCGGTTATATGTCGAAGCGCGGTGTCGCGCGATCTCGACATAGTCATCAAGGCAAGCCTGCGCATTTCCCAAACCAACCCCGGACAACACATAGGGAAACAACGAAAAGACCGGAAGCATGTAGAGCGCATTTGGATTGACGATACTGCCCGGCGTCGCACCTCCCGCAAGATCGCTGACGGCAACGGTCATATGCTCGGCAACGAATGCGTCGGTGACCCGCACGTCGTTCGATCCCGTTCCGCGCAAGCCAGCCGCATTCCAAGTGTCGTCGATGCTGTAGTCTCGCCTGTTCAACAGGAATAGCCGATACTCGACACCATCGGCCTCATCATCCGAGGCGACCACGCTCGCGAGCATGTTCCATCCGCAGGATTCCACCCCGGACGAAAACGGCCAATGACCACTCAGAACATATCCGCCGCCGGCCTTCCTCGCGCGACCCGCCGGGAAGACAAAGGAAGACGCGATCAACGCATCCGGATCCTCTTCCCACACCGCGCTCTGCGCTTCGGGCGCGAACATAGCCAGCATCCAGTGGTGACTTGCAAGGTTGGCAAAATTCCAGGAGACCGAGGCATCTCCCTGCCCGAGGGCATCGGCGCAGTCGACCAGCGCAACATAGTCGAGCTCGCTGCCTCCGACGCGCTTGGGCTGCAGTATCCGGAAAAGGCCGCTGTCAAGTAGATCCCGCTCGGTCTCCGACGGCAATCTGCGCAGCTCTTCGGTCCGCGATGCCCGTTCGCGCAAAGCCGGAACTAGCGCCCTGGCTCGTGCGACCATGATCGAATAACGATCCATATCCGAGCCTGACTGTGCCTTCGTATCGAGCCCGCGGCCAACCTCAACCATGGTCTCTTCCTTCGTTCGATCTCCAAGAGATTTGCGCGTGCGATCGAGCCGTCAACTCAGTTTATCGATCGATCACCAGAGATCAAGACGCGCAAGCCTGCATTCCGCCAATTCAAGGCTCAGGATCCCACGACTGCCGCCGGGCGCCCATTTTAGGAAACGCTTCCAGCGATGCTTCGTTCGCACTGCACATGCCCATTCTAGCATCCCCACGCCCAAGATTCGATGCCGGCTACGACCGCGGCTTGCCAAAGGGGGTTACCCATGGCCAGAAACGCAAAAAAGCCCGGTGACCGAAGCCACCGGGCGCTCCACGTCATCGATTGTTCGCAACGACCCGAACCACGTCGCAGGATCTAGACGAGCTCTTTCCGCCAATACAGCGTGTGCTGCCATGCCCAGGGCGAGCCAGGTTCGAAGAGCCGATACCCCTGCCGGATAAAATTATTGGCCGAGAAGATGTTGTCGGTGGTATCAGAAACGATCGCCTTCCAGCCGGCACGGCGCGCTCGTGCTTCCAACGCGCGAGTAAGCCGCACCTGCAGGCCGTGGCCGCAGTGCGGCATCACGACGCCAACGCGGCACAGATATCCAGCATTTGTAACATGGGTTGAAGGAACGACACCCGCGAATGCGATTGGCTTCGCGCCACGGAACGCAATCCACCAATATCCTTGCTCGAAGTCCGGTACACGGGTCCCGTCGCAGAATATCAGCTGATGAAGCTCGGCGAGCGAGTCCGCCACCGCTTCGTCCTGGGCTTCGACCTCGCGTATCCGATACATTTCTGCGCCTCAATAATTCTGTTGTCCGCCAAGGCGCCCAGATCTATGTCCAAGGGCATCAATCCGCTCCGCGCTCTGCGAGTCATTTTCCGAGCGTGGCCTTGATGCCCAACCAAACGGCTCCGAGAAAACCCGTGGCAAGCACAGTGATCACCGCCTTGAATGTATAGTTTTGTGCCTGCTCGACACTTCGTCGCCAGCGCCGGAGGTGCTGAAAATCGGCGCGCAGCTCGCGTCGGTCCCCCTCTTCAAAGCCGAATGAAGTCAAAACAGTCGCAATAGTTTTGACCACCACCGCGTCGATATCGCTTCGCCGTACCCTATCTTGCTCAATCAACGTTTCCATCACGATCGCTTTGACATCAGCTTCGTGCATGCGGTCACCGTCGAATGATGCGTGCGACATTCTCGAACGTGCGCTTTCCAAAATAGAAGCCCATGATCATGCCAGCCCAGGTGCTTACGTCTCCCGCGAGCTGCGGCGTCGTCCCAAGACCGAAAACCTTGTCCCACACGACGCACTTCGCGTAAAAAGTAAGAGTGACATAGAACGCCAACTTCTCTGGCTCCCAGGGATGACCGATCTCGGCGAGCTTGAGTTGATTCTGCGCCTGCGCCTCGGCCGTCTGGGCTGCGATCTCGTTTGCAGCGAGATCGGCCGCGATCCTGCTCTCAATGTTTCCAGCCTTCAGCTTGGCCTGGTACGCATCGATCAGGCCCTTGATGACGGGACCACCAAGGAATGAAAGAATAGCCATCCACATGGATCAGTTCTTTCCTACCGACCGCAGCCGCGCGACGATCGTAATCGTCGAGATTCCGATCATGGCGTAGGCCAGATATCGAGGGTTGTTCTTCAGCGCCTCCATGATCTGGGCCTTGAGATCAGGATCGCCGAAGGCAGATGCGATCGGATCAAGCCACTGGAAGACGGTCCCAAGACCGGTCAGGAAGAGGCCCCAGATCACCGTCGCAGATCGTCCGGCCAGCGCCCAGGCCTTGCCCCAGAACGTATCGGCCTCATCGTAGAAAGATTTGAGCGCTGGAATCGCGTGCAAGACCGGCCGCAGCACAATGAAATACGCGCAAAGCAGTCCGGGCAAGGTCAGGATCAGCCAGAGCATCGTCATTTCCTTCCGAAAAGAGATTTGAAGAGGTCAACAAAAAAGGCTCTGAGGGAGCCTTTGGCGGGAGCGTGGATCGATGGAGTGCCCGGAGGCGGCTTTGGCGCTGGCGAAGGCGCCGTTCCTGCCGGGGTAATCTTCGCCCCGGTGAAGGTGATGGTCGGCTCGAGTTGCATCATCGCCGCCAACAAGCCGGCGCAGCCGAGTTGCTGATCCACGACGCTCGGGTCGAAGACCCCATCCCGAACATATTTACCCGAGACATACTGATCGGTGCCGGACCAGATGTAGGGCGACGGTTTGCCCCGAGCGGCATAGCCGAGCCCGTTATATTGCTCGAGCATGGTCAGCGTGCCACCGATCGACCAGTCCCTGCTTCGGGCAGCGAAGGGCGCACAATTGACCAGCGCGTCAAAGGCGCCGTCTTCCCAGGCCTTGAACGGCCCCCTTCCCTTCGGAACATGGACAGAGACGCTTCCGAGCGGGTCGCCCTGCCCAAGCTGGGTGTTCCAGTTCTGTGAAGCCTCCCGCTCATGGGCGACCGCGATGAAGAACCAGGGCACGCCAGTCCTGGCCGACACCGTCTGATACCGAGCTTTGGCGGTCGGCGCGACGAGCCTCTTGGCGGTACCGGAGAAATTCCGGGTCAACTTGGCTTTTGTCCAGCGGGTAGCGTTCGCCGCCGTTAGGGCAACGAGGTCAGTCATAGCATCTCCAAAAGAAAAAGCCGCCCAGAGGCGGCTTACGCTGCAATGCAACATCGTTTGCAAATATTGTCTATAGTGGGGTGTGATGATAAACGCAGCGACATGCACACTGATCGAACCACACGACACTACGCGCGAGACCCGCGTATTCTTCCGTATTGGAAGGTTGTCCTGAAATCCACGTGGCTCTTCCTCAAGGCCGATATCAGGCAATGGTTCAGGCCAACTTAGGCTTTCTGGCGAGAGCATTTCTTGGACGCCCTACTTGTACGCTCGCACCAGGGGCAAGGTTAGGCTGGAGGGCCAGGATTCTCAACGCAGGCGAAAGCAGCGCACACATTAGGATCGGCGAGAATTCATTTGTAGGCGGTGAACTGTTTGTTTTTGCTCACGGTGGTGACATCGAGATAGGAAGTAACTGCTACATTGATGTTGGCGCCCGGATATGGTCTGGCGTGTCAATTAAGATAGGGAACGACGTCACAGTCGGCCCTAACGTGAATATTTTCGATAATCACACGCACCCGCTACGCGCCGCAGAACGACACACACAAATTAGAAGCATCTTCACCATCGGGCATCCCCGGCAAGTTGAGCTTGCAGATCGCCCGGTTACAATCGGCGATGGCGTTCAAATAGGAGCAGGTGCGATCATCTTGCGCGGCGTGGAGATCGGAAAAAATGTCACCGTTACGCCCGGCAGCATTGTGAGCAAAAGCATTATGCCCTCAACGGATCAAATAATCCGCATGATGTAGTTGCAGACAATGCTTGGCTGAACGTTCGAAAATGGCGTACTCGTGCCTCCTTGAGGGTTAGCCGCCAGCGTTCCGGAGAAAGTCCCGGTTACCTGAAGTGGGCTCGCAGTGCCAGTAGTCGGACTGTACACGTTTGCCTGAGTGCCAGTGGTAGTCGAGAAGAAGTTCGCGAAGGCATTGCCAGTTATACCGCCTGATACCGAACCCGTCGGGGTGTAGGGTGGCAGGTTTGCGGTAACAAGGGTTTGGGTCTCGGAACCGCCCGTTCCGTTGGGCGACAAACTGGAGAACGTGGCACCCGAGATACGGCCGGCGCCAGCATCTGCTGCAACTGAAGTACGTCCTCGCTTGTCAGGTAGATTGAACGTGGTCGAACCGTCGCCCACTCCATAGAGCGTTCCGACCAGCGCAAACAACGTCGCATAGGTCGTGCGCGAGATCGCCTGCCCGACTGGAAAAACAAACGAGCTGTTCGGGGCGGTAGGTGCCCAGTAATCCATGCCGGCCGCAAGTGGCACGTTGTATGGATTGCCAAAGAAGCCGTGCAGATACCACACTGCATCAGAGTTATTGTAAGTCGCCGCATAGGGCGTACCCTGGATGATAACTCCGGCCTGCAATTCGACGCCGGGCGCAGTTCTCAACGGACGGTTACCGAGCCCGTCGACGTTGATGACGGTTACTCCGCCGTTTGTGACGTGCGGCGTGAAGGCAATCATCGTACCGTTCATGTTCGTGAAGCTGTCGAATTGCTGATAGCTTGACAGCGCATAAGATGCGCTGGATCCGGTCGTGACAATCGCGCCAGCGATATCGTCGCGATACTTTGCTGTGGCCGCCATCATCGCGCGCGCGGAGTCATTGACACTCGAAGGCGCCTGTCCCTCCTGCCAATTGATCGAGCTGTCAGCGGTTGCATCCGAGGCCGCAACCCGGGACCATTTGTAGAGAGTCATGGTACTTTCCCTTGATGAATTTTCGCGAGGCCAGCTCTCGTCGATGAGCGGTAGCCGCTCCGTTATTCCGCGCGACCGAGCTGGAGATATTGGGCGCACGGGCAGGCAGGAGCCCGCGCGATCAGAAGGTTGCGGATCACGCCGATGGGCACGCCGGGGCTTTCCCTGGCGACAGCCTGCGCACGTGCATCTATGATGGCTTCAATTTCGGCACGAAGTTCACTGATACGGCTTTCAATTGGTGGCGTGCGGGCTGGCTTCATCTCTGGTCCTTTCTGGCTGTGCGCAGGACGTCCGCTGCAGCGCTTCAAATCGCTTCAGCGCCGCGGCCGCTTCGTTCTGGGCGCGCCGCAACGCCTTGTCGCGACGCGCCTCATGGGCTGCAATGAATATCTGCACATCGTAAGGCAGTGACCGGAAGCGCGTCTTGCGGTCGTCCGGCCAGGATCTCGGCGGTTCAATTCCTGCAATATGCGCTATTGCCGCCGCAGCCGGGCCTCCGAGCGTGGGATCGGCGAGACCCGCCGACACATGCAGTTTCGAGATATCCTGCACCGCCGGCCACAGCCGTTCGACGCCGAGGGATGCGCAGTCGACCACGAACCGAGCAACGACGGCTGGCGCGGCAGGATACGGAACCGCGCCGTGCAACTCACACCAGCGAACAAATATTGGTGCGGCACGCAAGCGAGCTTGCGCGAGCGTTGCCAACACAGGATTGACCATCGCCCGCTTCAGCGCTTCGCCCTGCGCAACGCATGATGGAGATCGGTCATCTTGCGCCGCAGCTCCTGAAGGCGCACGTGGCGCCGAAGGCTATGCGAGCCGGAATTGATCTCTCCGGCGAGCTCCGCATCGAGCCTGTCCAAGGCGGCCACGCGCTTGCTCAATCCATAAAGGGCAAAGTTGTCGGCGATCTCGCTAACGGTAGCGGGCTGGCCACAGGCCTTTTCCGTGATGGATTCGGCGTGCTCGAGAAAATCTCGATCGTCTGTCATCTGCGAACCTCAGTCTCAAGACCGGAAGAAAATCGGGAGGCCAACCGGCAACTGTCGCATCGGTTGTCCACTAACCAATCCGCTCAAAATTAACGAACGCGGGAGGCCCTTATCCGCACTTCCACCGTTCGTCGGCATCTGCGAACCAGAACTCCCTTGCGGACGCCGCCTGAGTTCGCCATCACCGCCGGGTAACCGAAACGAAACTTTGGTCTCCCTTGGATCTCGACTTGTCGATAGTGGGCTTGGCGGAGAGAATGGACCGTGGTCAGGATCGACGTAAAGCCAGTCCTTGTCCGGAGCTTGCGGGGTCAATTCCGGAGGAAGCTCGATATGGTCGATCGGCGATTCGCGGCCGATGCGCTTCTTGATTGCGTCGGCATATTTCCCAAGATCTGAGAGCAGTCCGCCCAGAATGTCCGACGGATCATCGATCTGACCGCGCAAGGCCGCGATCGAATCGATGTAGCCATCCACAGCGTCAGCGCGGGCTTGATTATCCTTCTGCACGCCATCGGGATAATAAGCCTGATCGCCGACGATAAGATCGGCCAATTGCCCGCGAACGATGTCATAGACCCGCCGCCGATCCGCCTCGTTGATCACCGTCCTCGGATTGAGTGGCGCAAGGTATTTCCTCTCAATTTCCGCCATCCTGTTTCTCCATATTGGCCCTTACAGTGCATGCGACCCCGATGCCTCGGAAGGTCAGATCTTCGGAGCCTGCGGCCAGTTGCTTGGAAGAACAATGTCGGCGGCTCAGCCGGCGATCTCTAATCCGCCTGAGCGAATCTCAGGAACAGGGTACCGATGTGGAAATTCACAACGAATTCGTTTCCCCTGCGCTGGTGCCCCTCATAAACGGTAAGGCCGACCAGAGAACCAATGTCACGCGACACCGACGTCGTGCCGCCATAGAAGAAGCAGCAACCCGGTCGCGCGCCGTGAATCGCGATCTTGACCTTCTTGTCGCGTTCAAAGAAAGACAGCTTGATCGAGATCAGCTGAGTCTTGAACTCGATATTGCAAGTCGCTTCAGTATTGCACTTGTCGACAATGCCGGTTTCCTGGCGACCTCCGACATCAAGCGCATAAGCAACTGCGTAGTCACCTGCACGTGCGGCGGGAACGAATAGCAACCAGAAGGTAGCAATGACCAGCAAGGCTGCCCATCTCGGCAACGTCGTGCTCAAATTTGAAAATTCGCCTTGCATGGCATTCCGTCAAATCCGACAATCGGAATAGAACATACAGAGAACATTGTCAAGGTTGACGAGCCTACCGCGGTCGTGCGCTTCACCGCCTGGCGCCTCTTCGCGCATGATAAAGCGCTACCGCATCTTTGATATCGCCAGTGCTCGAAAGCTTTGCATTGAGCGCTCGAAGATCCACGTTCTCGCGCTCGCCACGCGATGCCGCGGTGCCCGGTCGCTGCACGGGCGGAAGCGGTCTGGTGGTGACGGCATCCTTCGCCTTCATCATCAGGCGATATTTTCCCGCGTCGTACATCATCCGCTGAAAGGTGGCGTTGCGCATCAGCGGCTCGGTGTTGAGCAAATACGTCAACTCGGAAGCCTCGAGTCCACTCGCCTTGGCCGATGCGATGATCTCCTGCATCACGGCGCGCTGGGTTTCGACGGGCTCTCCCTTCAACATCGTATCAAACCGCGCGTCCTCTGATTTCGCGTGAGCGTGAAAGGAGTGATACGCGGCTTCGGCCTGCCGTTGGCTCTCCTGCTGATGCTGTGCAAGAAGCTGGTCCGTTGCCGCGATCGCGCTCTGAACGCGCGCAAATTTGGCCGGCTCGTGCCGCGACATCTGCTCGAGGACGCCGGGCAAGTTCTCGAGCGGAACGCCGACGAGCTCGGGAAATTGATTGATGAAGCTCGCCTGCGCGATCTGCGTGGCGCCGGTAAGGGCATCAAGATAGCCCTGGCGGACTTTGTGCGTTTCTGCGATCTCCTCATCGATCGCCTGACGCACCTGCGGATGCTCCAGCGCTCTCGCCAGAGCAGGATCGAGCCCTTCGTTGAAGTTGGCGCCCGTTTCGGCATCTTGCGTCCTCACGTCGCCGTTGCTTCGCCCGGCTTCCGCGACACCGGTTTCAGGCAGGTCGAAGCCGTAGAACTCGGCCGCCTCCGGGTCGCTTGCGAGCACCTCCATGCGCAGTGCGTCGACCCGCTCGGCCAATCGTTCGGCGTCTTCGCCGTCGGCGATCAGTTTCTCGGCCGCGACGGCAGCCGCATAATCACGGCTGGCGCGCCGTAAGGTTACCGCTTCGTTCGCCGCAGCGGGCTTCCCCTCCGCGTCCCGATACTGCCGGACAACCACGTCCTCAGACTGTTCCGAGATCCTCTCTGCGGCCTCGCGAAGCGATGCATTGTCGCTGCCGATCGGCTCCTCTTCGTCCGCTCTGCGATCTGGCATCGGCTCGTAGCCTGCCACTGCCAAATCATGGGCAGCGCCCGTAAGATCGTTGCTGGGTTCATCGGCCATTGTTCAGACCTCTCCTCCGCAGGTAAGCGCCGGGGCTTCGACCGGGTGCACCCCCCAGTGTTGGCGCCTCTTGATTGTCGGGAAACGCAGGGGCGGTTCGACCAGTCTGCTCGACCGAACGCTGGCCGGAGTTAAATCCCGTCAAGCCGTTGGCGAGAGCCGCGAATGGGTTGCCTAGCGGGGTATGAGCCCAACTCTGAAAGCCGGCATTCAATCGATCACCGAATGTAGGGACGGCGACCGGCGCGGAAGGTTCCGCGCGGCCGAACTGCGGCATCCAGTAATCTCCAATACGCATGTTGAGCGTCTGCCCATCGTCGCGCGGCCAGCTCGACGGCGTTTGAGGCACCCCAGCTGCACTCGGTCCATCTGGCGGCGTTGTGTCGCGGTTGCTTGCCGGTAGATCCGAACTCCCGGCGCCGGGGACTGCCGGGAAAGGCGAGCCCTGGCGGACTGGTCGAAACTCAACTGCGGCTGCAGGGAGACCAGCCGACCATACAATCCTCCAGCCGGATCGAAAAGCCTCGGATCAAACCTCAAATAGTCGTCAAGCAATCCCATCAGCGCGCCTCGCCGAGCTTGCGAGAGGTTTCCGTCGCGGCGTGATAATCGACAGCCTTGTAGCCATTGATGTCCAGGACGGCATGCGGCGCGGTTCGTTCCACATCCTGCGCCATCAGGCCGATGTGGTAGGCAGGCGCTCCCTTGTAACGAAAGCCATAGACGGGCGTCCCATCGAACAGCGCGCCAACGGCGGCAATGTCTTCCTTCAGCCGCATGTCGGACGGCAAGAATTTGAACAGGCTGCCGATGCCGTTAGCAATCGCCCCGAACTGCTGCGCACCGGACATCTGCTGGGTGGTGTTCGTCGTCCCATTACTCTGCTGGCCGAGTTGCGCGATCGGCACACCGATCTGTGCGAGCAGGCTCAACGCTTGCACCGGAATGCCGCGGCGCTGCGCCTCCTCGGCCAGCGTTGCGTTGGCGCCATAGTTCTGGGCATCGAGCGCGGATTGCGCGGCCGTGACGCCCTGCCCCTGGTTGGTGAGATAGTTCTGCTGCATACCGCTCAGCGTATTCGCAGTGGTGTTGCCGGCTCCGTAGAGCGCGTTCGCCGCATTAAACCGGTTGGCGACATCCTGGTTGTACTGTGCCGCGATCACGGGCGCCTCGGCCGCAGCGACCCCGCGCCCATAAGCCATCTGGTTGGCTCCGCTGAGGTCACGGCCGGCCGCGGCGAACTGCGAATTGATGCTGTTGCCGACATCGCTCTGGATTTGTGCCAGTTGCGCTGTCAGTGCCGGATTGTTTCCGATCATGCTGCCGTTAGCATAGGGCATGAGCTGCCGCTGCAACGTGGCAAGATTATCCTGCACGTTTCCGGCCTGCGCATTCGCGCCGCCGCCGTTCAAAAGCGATTGCGCGTATCCCCCGATCTGCCCCGCGTACGGATCGCCTGATGCAGCATTGCTCTGGAGCGTGTTGAGCGCGCCGGATTCTGCTGCCGTCAGCCCTGTGTTGTTCAGGCCCGTACCTAGCTGGTTGAGAATGCCTTGCAGCATCGGTTGCGCAGCTGCCCATGGGGTGGTCTGCGATTGCTGTGTTTGGGTCGAAGAGGATTGTCCACCCATCAGGTGCTCCTGAGATCAATGATTGTGTTCAGCCTATAGGTGCGAGGCGACGTGGTGCGCAACGATGTCGACGGCGGGACCAGGCCGCGAACCGTTGCCGACCAATACCCGTGAAAGCGCGGCGCCGCGAATTCCGCTATGATGGTAGTGGCTACGTCGTTCTGTCTCGCATCACGTCGTGAAGCAAACGAAGAAGACCTCCCGCGCTTTCGGTTGCCGCCATCCGCGACGACGAAGCAACGGTGCGGTCTGGAATATCCGGCAGCGAGGGTAATCTTGGCCGCGAGGGCGCAGGCGCTGGTTGAGTTGGTAACCACGGATCCATCCACCACGGATATCCCCGTATCGCGTAGATATCTGGGACCCGGTCGCCAGTGCCGGAGCATGACTCTTTCGGGATCGCACCATCAGTTCCGAAGTTGGGCACTCGATAGGCATCGTCTTTGAACCGTGCCGTCATGAACTTCCTCAATACGTAACTTCAAACAAAGATTTGCCAGATGCGCGCGTGGAGCGATGCCGACGAGCCAAAAGAGCAGAGTGCATCGAGGACACACCGCTCTTTCTCATCGACTGGATGCCGATCTCAGAGGATCGTGCTTGTTGAGGATGAACCGACTAAGGGTCGTAGATTACCGACTGCGACAGGCCGTGTCGGGCCAGGATAGCGTCGACCTCGTCCTGACTGTGTGGATATGCCTCATAGATCAGCTTCGTCTTTAGGCTCGCGGAATATCGCGGATTCCATGTCCAAGCGAGGTCTGCTGGAGGCACTCCTGTCTCGTCAAATTTCCGCTTCAGGATTCTTCTGATCGCGGTACTTTCAGGTGGCTCCTTGAACCCAGCCGGAAAGCCCCTTGAATAGTAGAACTTACTCTTGAGATCGGCCCGTGCCTGGCCTTGGGCATCGACCGAGCCAGGAACACATGGATAAGCACCAATGTGCTGTGCGTCAGAACCCGGCTTCTCCGCAAAGCCGAAACATTCGTTACTCAGCCCTGCTTTTAAATTGGTCCACGCAACAATGGCATCTCGCGGCACAAATGCCTCTGCCGATGCAAAAAGCAGATAGTTGGCGCATGCCGCGAAGCAGTAGTCACTAACGATAACGATCGCGCGCCTGCTCTTGAGTATCTCGGCGAGCGCAATCGTTGGCGAGACTTCACCGCCGAACCCGTGGATTACGGCATATCCGCCCAGCTCCCAAGCTGCCTGCAACCAAGAGCTCGCGTTCAGAAAATATCCAGTCGTTGATACACAGGACCTTCCTGTCGGATCGGAGCGTCAGCGGACTCGCCTTCTCCTGCTGAAATATCCGTGAGCTCGTCTTGATCTCTTGGCAGAACGCTAATGCCTCGGAATAGACCTTTTTCTCCGCCTCTGGCATTTGGGCATGTGAAGCCTCCGCACTCATCAGAAGTATCCAGGCGAGTGCCGCAAACGCTACATTTGCTCCGCGGAAGCCAAACACGTTTACCTGCACTTCGTTGAGTCCAAGGATGCCGCCCAATCCAGAACAAATCATGAGCAATAGTCAATCCGCTTTCAAGACCGCAATTTCCTTGTCCAGGATGACATGCTTCTCACGATAACCATCGAGCACACGCAGCCAGCCCTTGCGACCGTAAATCCGCATGCGCACGCAGCCTTCATCTCTCGCATAGGCCTCGATCCCGTCGAGCAGCGGCAGCCAACGCTTCATGCCAGTGCCGCCGCACGCAGTGATGACGCAGACCTTGCCGATTTCGGAATTGATAAGGACTGTCGCGGCCGCGGCCTGAATTGCTTGACCGCCCCAAGCAAGCCAAAGCAAACTCCGGCCGGACAAGACGTCAGCTTCGATATCCTCGAAAGCGTCCAGTTCAGTGCGGTGACAGGCCAATCGTAAAAGAGAGGCCACGTGCGGCCAGATCTTGCGGACTTGTCCGGGATCAACACAAGCAAGCATGCTCTGTGGATATGTCAATATAGGCGTGCCCGTCTACCAGTCACGAGGAGCGGTAACCGCGGAGGCGACCTGGTTTCGTGGATTTGAGAAGTGATGCGACGACTTCGCTTCAAACACTGAGCCGGATAATACGGCCGAATTCACCTACCGTTCCTAGTCGATTGGGACAGCCTCTGCAGGCTGATGATACCGAAAAACTAAAAAGGGAGTGAAGCAACGTTATCGGCGACGCTTTTTCCGGAGAGATCGTCTCTTCGCTAGCCGCCTCTCCTCCTTCTCGACTTCGATATCAACAAGGTTACACAAATGGCGATGAAAAGTGGAACCGTAACAGAAAGGAAGATACCTCGGAAATTCGACCCAATACGGGACCACGGGCGAATACACGCCTTTGACTTTATCCAAAGTCTCCCAAATGACGTTGCTCGCTATGGTTACGACCTGCAAGCCATCCGTACTGCGCGCGATCTTGATCCGATCATCTTGCAGGCCCTTCACTTGAAACGCGCACACCCATTCCCCATGATGAATATCATCGAGACGAGGAATTCCTAAGCGAACTTCAGCCGTACGTTGCTTTCTGGTCCCGAAGCGAAACTCGTAGTTAACGAGCGTCGGCTCGCTCCACTCCGGTTCGGTCGGACCGCACTCGCCTTTAGCGGAATCAAGCTTTCCACGAGCCATTACTGCTCCTCACCTTAGGGCGATCAATTGAGCAGATAGCTGCCACATAAGGGCATTGCAAAAAAATATGTCTTCTCGGGGAGGCTCTTGAAGGCTGTAATCCACTACGTGTTAATTTCCGTTCGATTCAGGACCAAATTGATTTTCACACCACAGCTTCTTTTCCGCTTCCGATTGATACGCTTTGCTCCAGCAAGCTCGATTCTGAGACTCTCCGCCGACAGTATTGTTTTGCCGCCGGGTGAGAAATCTGCAAAAATTCTCCCAATCTTCGACACTTCCCCCGGCAGCTTCGATACACCGGGCATAGGCGCCACGGCCTCGACCTTTGTCCCCGTACATCCCACGTAGGAGAAGCGGCAACATATCTGCCGTGGAGCGCCACCATTCTGGATAAGATAGAGTCGGCGCCTGGGGTTGGATCGATGGGACCGCGTCTCCTATTTTGCGTTGCGACTGATCTCCATCGGGCACCCTAGTCAACTGCCTGTAGTTTGGGTCACGCGTCGGTGTGGCCTGCGATAGCGGCGGATCAAGAGCGGTACCTAGTCTTGTACCACGCAACTCTTGATACGTGCTTGGATCCAGAGAACATGCTCGGTTCGATGCGGGAGCGACATTTCGCTCCGGATATTGCGAATTGATGTGGTCCATCGCTTGTTGCAATAAGCCATGGAGAGCTCGAATATCCACAATTGCCATTCTCTTTGATCCTAAAAGTATACTATTGTTACGTCTCGCAGATTCTTCGGATTCCTCAGGGCGCATCAAGCGCGTGGTTGCGTCTAAGGACTTTGCGGCGATCTGCAGCCTTCGTTGAAGCTCAGAAGGTGCAACTATCACTCTGAGTGAACGATTGAACTAGCCAAGCACCGCGTATAAGAACGTCCGTCCCACCGTTGCCGAGTTCGCGTGCGCGATCGTGAACGATCCATTCGCTACGGCGCTGACGTAGAGCGTGCCGTTGCCAAGCTCCGTCGCGGCGTTTGCCGAGGCTGGCGTCAGGATCGGAGTCGAGCCCGATGCAGCATTCGGCGTCGATACGATCGTCGTCGATGCGCCCGTCGCGAGCGTCACTGTCCCGACCGCGTTCGATCGTCCGGCGGCGAGGCCCTGGATGGCGAGCACGATTTTCTTCAGGTCGGTCTCGATGATGCCTGGAACGTACGCCGTCATAGCGCGCCGCTCGCGATCACATCCGGCACGACGCCGGCGCAAAACGTCCACTGGGTTGCGGCGGGAATCCGCACCTTGAACCGCGAGTAGCGCGTATCCTGCATCATGTCGCAGCGTCCGGTCCTGGCATTCACGAGCACCTCAGTGCCCGGGACTGCAGTCGCGGAAGGCGTATCGCGGGAAGAGACGGAGCCATAAAGCGTGGAGGCGTCGGTGATCGGCCTGAAGCCGCGGATGGTGATCCGGCTTTCGTCGGTCCCCTGCTCTGCGCTTTCCAGCGTCGCTTCCAGGTTCTGGCCGCGAAAGAAGCCGAGCACATGCGCATTGCTGAACTGCGCGATTTCAGGCTGCACCGCCGTGGCATAGGCATCGAGACTCAATGTCATCGCGTCGATCGAGGACGAGATGGTGTCGAGGTTTTCCAGCGTCAGACCGGTCTGCGAGACACCCAGCAGATATTCTCCGGTCATCGAGACAGGAAAGAAGCGATCAAGCAGAAAGTCGTAGCCGAGCAGCTTATCGTAGCTGTTTCCGACGGCACCGGAGACCGATTTGTAGGCCCAGTACACGCGGGTGCTGCGCGGATCGGCCGCGCCCACGAAGAGCTGCAGATTGCCCTTGTCGAGATCCGCCAGGAACGTGCGATCGACCTTCTCGCGGCCGATCTGCTCCGGTACGCCGCCCGGTTCGATCTTGTGAAAGCCCTGGCCCGCGTAGAAGAAGATGCGCTCGCCGGCCCGGATGATCGAATACGGCGCGTAAAGACCCTTGTCCTGCGTAATACGATCGATCTGGAACACGATCGGCGAACCCGGAACATAGGACATCCGCCGGATCGCCTGATCCTGAAAGATGATGCCAGCCTCACCGCCGGCGACGCCGCGAACGATGCCGCCGTCGGGAAAATCCTGAAAGTCGGACGACTTGATGCCGCTGATCCAGCTGTCGGTCGCGTTGAAGTTATTCAGCCCCGACCACTGAATCCGATAAGGGTTCGAAAGCAATCCGGACAGCACCAAGAAGCGGCCGACGACCCCGATATAGGCCGCCTGCGGCGGTGAGCCGAGCGCATTGCCGAACGTCGACGCCGACGACAAGTCAAACATCTGCAGCGCTGTGTTCGCCTGCGTGGCGAAGACGAAATTTCCGGTCTGCGCGAACTGCCACTGCGCGTTGGCGCTCAGCGCGCTATATATGCCGCCGCCTGACGACACATCGGCCCAGGTAAAATCAGTATTGTTGAGCTTGTAGAGCTTGTTGCTGGTTCCGGCGAAAGTGACCACGGTGCCGTCGGACTTCAGCGCGTAGAAGGCTCCCCTGCACGCGGCCGGTAACGGTGCCGCGTAAGCTGACAGGCTCGGAAATGGTCCGTAGCCGTCACCACGTGGAATCACGTTGAGAATGTTTCGCGTCGCCTGACCTTCATAGTCGCTGACATCGGGGCGATACTCGCCAGTGGCAAGCAAGGGCATCTTTCAATCGTCTCCAGGAGATTGGACGGCAGGCAAGGCGAACGCACGGCCGGCGGCATGTCGGGCACTTCGCGCAGAGCGGCGCTAGTGCACAACTGGATTCGGAATTTCCTGCTCGGAATCAGCGGTCCAGGCGCTCGCGGAAGCAGCCTTGGACGTCCAGGCCGAGATTGTTGGAACGTCCGTAGTCCAGGCAGGCGAGACCGTCGCGTTCGTCGTCCACTCAGGAGACGGCGCTACTCCACCAGTCCAGCTGCTTGCGGTAGGTTGGGCCGGCCACCAGTTCACAAAGTCTCGGCCCATCGCCGCGGTGCTGCCAGTGACCTGGTACGCGACCGTTCCGGCATTCAGTGCAACCGCCCCAGCCACTCCGTTACAAGCTACAATGTAGTCCCCCACGACGACGCTGAGCGTCATGGCAGTCCTCACGGAATTTCCGGTGAGGACATAGTTCGTCACGCCCGACACGAGACCAATAGAGAACAGAGCGGCGGAGCCGCCCTCATTGTAGCTTCTCGAGCTTCCATTCAGCTTTGAACTAAAGGTCACGGCATTGGCGGCTAGCGCGTAGCTTGCCGGAGCCGCCGTTTCGCGAAGACCGAGGATCGCCCCATTTCCCTCCAGGGCGTACGATGCCGATCCACAGACCAGAACATTCGATCCGCTTACCCTCGTCTGTCCCAGAGCGAGGCGGCCGATTGCGTCGAACCCGAGCAGCGACATTTGCTAGACCGCTCCCGCCAGTTGGAAAAGCACGACGCCGCACAGCGCCTCAGTGATGAACCCCATCATGTCGCCAAGACTCCGTAACGAGGATCAAGCGCGGACAGGGTGGCGCATTAGGCGCCAATCCTGAATCCTTGAAAATGCGTGCCTGACGTAGCACCGAACAATGTCGTGACGCCGTTTGGCATATAGACATATGCCTCAACGTAGTCGGTGCTTCCGTTCATCGGGACGGCACAAACAAGCAGCTTGTTGCTGTCGCCCGACATACCGCCCGAAACTGCCGTGTAGGCCCCGTTCTTGATGCGCGTGCCGTTTTTGTAAAGCGACGGCTGACAGCTCTCTGTTGGAGAAGTCCCAGTCGCGGTCGTGCAATCCAGAACAAAGAGATAGGTGCCAGCGGTCTGCGGGGTGTACTTCCCAGTCGAGGTATCGAACCAGGATTCGTTATCGACCTGCTTATTCGTCCATGTGATCTTGTTATACGTCGAGGCCGTTAGTCCGGTCAGGTCGGTGCCATTCCGGTCGACGATGAAGATTCCGTTTTCGGACAGGTTGGCTCGGATATTGGCCCGAGCCTGAGCGCGCTGCGCCGTACCGAAATTGTTAGCTTCCTCGATCGAGATCAGATCCTCTTTCAGAGCCACGATCGCTACTTGCGGCGATACGGAGAAATTGATCTTCGACGCCGTTCCAGACGAATTGAACAGGACCGTGGTTCGAGACAGAACGCCGGTCGAGGCGTTCCAGGTACCTTCGCCGAGCTCCCATTGAGAAAGGTCCGCGCTCTCCGCGCGATACTTGTATATGCGCCCATTGACGGCTCCTGCCGCCGCGGGCGCCATGTATCCTCCTACGGGCCCCGCGACCAACCAATCTGCGGTGCCTCCGGATGCCGGAGAAAATCTGCACGCGTCGAGAAATGCTGCCATATCAGGAAATCGTCAGGATGCCGTTGATCTGGTCGAGCGCGACCGTGAAGGTATTGCCATTGGTGAGCACCAGGCCTGTGCCGTAATCCCACCACCCGATCAAAGGCTTGGTTGCGGAAGTCGAGTTGTAGAGAACGGCATATTGAAACGGACCGATCGATCCGCCGGCCGCCGTCCATGCCGGGTTCGTTGAGCCAAAGAACCTGAACGTGCCCGAGGTTTGCGATCCCGCGACCGCACCGATCGATGCTCCCCCCGACAGGTAGCCGTTTCCGGCCGGGAGATCGGCGGGCACATTGTAGAAGGTGTTGGTCGCGGTGGGCAGCGCGTTGGTGAGATATACCTTGTAGACCTGTGCCGTCCCGGTCTTCATGTCGTGCAGCGCGTTAGCGACATCCTGCACGAAACAGTTGAACTTGTTGAAGGCGGCCATGCTTGTGATTCCTAGATGATCTGACCGGAAGCGCGAACCGTCATTGGCCCGGCATTGAAAGTTGAGGTCAGCCCCAGATTATTGAGACTGTTGAGCGCGGCCGAGAAGCCGAGCGCCCAGGTCTGGATCCGTCCATCGTCCTTCAGGTAAGGCGCGGCCTCCAGGAGCGCGCCATAGAGATACAGATCCGGCGCGGCCGACAGCAGCCAGTTCGGATCATTGCTGGCGAGCGGTGGGACCACCCGCCGGTACACCATTTCGATCGTGTAGGGCTTGTCGGGTTTCGGAGCGATCTCGATCTCGTTGCCGAAGATCGTGAAGTATCGGGGCTGTCCCGCGACGTCCGATATGCCGAACCGGTATTCGTCGAGCTGTGTGCCCGACCTGAACTCGAGCCAAGGCTTGCCCGCCACACTCGACAGCCGCATCCTTCGCATCGACTGGAAGTCGGTCGGCAGCGCGATAAACTCGGGCTCGTCGGAGGTGAGGTCGATGACCGCGATGGCGCGCTGCTCCATCTGGCGAACAAGGAGCTCCCGATTGAGCTTCGCCTCGGAGAGCTGGATGAAGGTCGGGATCCGCGCGATCAGGACGGCATCCTGATCGCGCGCCAGATATTCCGTCACCGCCGATTGCAGGGAGGCATAGTCCACGATTTGTGTCACGAGGCCTCCGCTGTCCATCCGGCCTGCAGCTTCGGTCGATCGGTGCGCAGGTAGGCCCATTCGGGATCGTCGAGCTTGCGCTGCACGATGGCGTCAAACTCGGGGCAGAACATCCCAATCGACGTGTTGCCCCTGGCGTGTTCTTCGTTGAGCCATTTGACGTAGATCACGTTGGGGATGCGCGCGACGTGTCGGCCCCACTCGCTGTGCTGTTGGTCGCGACGCGCCGCATGATTCCATTGCAGGATCGGCTCGACATCCTGCACGTGCTCGATC
This sequence comes from Bradyrhizobium pachyrhizi, assembly GCF_029714545.1. Taxonomy (NCBI): domain Bacteria; kingdom Pseudomonadati; phylum Pseudomonadota; class Alphaproteobacteria; order Hyphomicrobiales; family Nitrobacteraceae; genus Bradyrhizobium; species Bradyrhizobium pachyrhizi. The sequence continues at coordinate 6,323,725 of NZ_CP121667.1, forward strand.
GCAAGGTCGCGACCGTTGCTGTCGAAATGCGGCCGGATCAGGATGCCGTCCATCACGACATCTCCGTAACCCAGAGCGTGCCGGCGGTTGCCGTGACCAAGCCATTGGTTGTCGCCTTGATTGCGGCGATCCGCTGCCCGGGACTGACGATGACGTATTCGACCAGGTTCGCAGGCAGATAGATATCAGCGGTCGTCGCGGTCTGGGTGCCGTCGCCAATCCGATAGCAACAGGCGGAGTTGGCGACCAGGCGCAGCTGGTAGGTCTCGGCACCGAACGCATTGGTCGCCCCGACGCTTGCGTCGTAGGCGATCGTCTGCGTCACGCCGAGGCGCGACGCCGGATGTTTGGGAAAGAATGACATCAGGCCGTCCTCACCGAGAGAGAGAAGTGCATGGGAACGGCGGCGCCGGACGCGCCTGACGGCGTCAGCACGATGACATCGTCTTCGTTGAGATATGTCGGCGAAGCCGGTACCGCCGAGAACAGCTGCCCCGCAGCCGATCCAGCCTGCGGTACCGCGAAGGTCGTCAGTGTGTTGCCGTTGGCGGCGACCGTGATGGTGCCGTCGGCCGTGGTGATCGCGCCGCCCAGAATTCCCGTCGCCTTCAGCACGCGGCAACGAAATGGAACCCGAATATAGGCAGCAACGGGAGACGCACCGCACGACGGCGTATAGACCGTCAGGTGCTCGGTATTGAGAGTGTGATTACCGGGAAGTGGCATGAAGGCCTCCTGAGGCAAGGGAAAGCGGGCAACCGAAGTTGCCCGCCAGATCGCAATGACGGAGTTAGGACGTGGTGTTGTCGAACACGCCGCCGGAGGCCTTCTCGTTACGCGCGACCAGCGCGTATTCGGCCAGCACTTGGCGCCGATCGGAATCGCCCGTCTTCGCCAGCGGGATCGAGATCATGTTGCGGCCGTTGAGATAGGCGACGGCCCATTTGTCCATCTCGAGCACCAGAACGTCGCGCGGACGCTGGAAGCGATTGGCGACCACCTTCAGTTTGCCAAAGTCGGATTCGTACGCGTCGACCGAGGCGACGATCTTCTTCGACTTGGCTTCTTCGATCGCGGTGGACCGGCCGGTGAAGGTCGAGAATACCTGCTTGTTGAAAGCGCCCGTCATGATGGTGCCGGGCTTGCCGCCATTGCTCCAGACCGACGACAGCACGGTCTTCAGCCGCACCTCCGTGAACGCCAGCTGGGTGCCGTCGGTTCGCGTGCCGATGCCGTCGGCCGCGGCCGGATCGGCTGCACCGCCGGCCGTCCCTTTCGACGTATTGCTCACGACCCACGACAACACCGACGCCGTCTTGCGCGGTACACTGGTCGAGCCGGCAACCTTGGCCTGGTTGCTACCAACCAGGATCGTCTCGATGTCGCGCTTCAGCTCGAGGCCGCGCAGCATCTCCTGGTAGGCGAGTTCGTTGTCGCGGCCGGCGTGGTCGACCGCCTGCTGCGTGCCCGACACCTGCGCCATTTTGTAGGAGATCTGGCAGAGATTGCCGAGCCGGACGGTCGGCACCAGCGCGTTGGCGGTGGGGTCATCTCCCTCGAGCTGGGCGTTGGCGTTGGAGGCTGGCGCCAGCGCCTGGGTCTGCCATTCGTGGTTGACGGCAGAGGCCTTTTCCTTATCGACGCCGCTCATGAACGGAGTGTCGGTCGGATCGATGCGATAGATCATATCGCTGAGGTCTTCACGGTTGCCGATCGCCTGGTAGGTCGTCACCGTGTTGGTAGGCAAAGCCATGTGTTGGTCCTTGTGCTGTCCGACAACGCGAGCGGACGGCCGCCCAATCGGCGGAACGTTCGGCATCGAGATGGGCGGACGTGATGGTCTTGGGTGGTTGAGCGCTCGGGCTGCACGATGGCGCGGAAGTTCGCTTCCGGTTCGGCCGGCCCTCGTCTCCGCCGTGGCGCCTGCGTGGGCAGGGTCGGCGTCATGAAAAGGCCCGCGGCGGCTTCCCGGCGCGGGCTCAAACTTTCGATGATGAGATTATGCTAGTGAGTTGCCCGACGTGTCAACATGCATGATGATATTTTTTCTGACTGACAGAAAATTCTCTCCGCACGACGGCTGCACGCGTGATCGCGTATCAGGGCCGGTCCCACCGCGACGGCAATCGTCGAACCTGGGATCGATCGCCGAAGCGATCTGCGAATGAGGCTGCATCATCATCTGGCATGTACGGCACAGCTGCCATTCCAGGCCCTGGAGGTTGAGGCACGTCGCCTCCTCGCTCGCTCCTCTGCTCCATGTATTCCGCCAGCATTCCTGGTAACCCTCGAGGCGACGTAACCTCTCCATCGGCTGATGCGGGACGCCAATTGCCGAAGCGGTCGGCGAACGGAATTCCTGGCTCGCCGGTAGCAAGTCCGAATTGATGAAGTGGGGACGCGGAGATCAACGAACCACGACGACCTCCAAAAGCCAACGCTTCGTCCGTGTCGTTCGGACCGAACATGGCTCGGCCGGCCCGGAGCGTCTCGTTCGGATAATGGATAGCGGTATCGAACGTGTCAGGATTATCTGTATGCTTCTCGTCGACGGCAAACCCGATACTCCCCGAGCCCTTATCCGTCAGTTTATCCGCTCCGTCGGCGGGCGGATGACGGAATAGTGCAGATGATTTCCCGTCGAAAACGTACCGGTGCTTCCGACCTTCCCGACAATATCGCCTGGCCAAACCCGGTCGCCGATCCGCGCTTGGGAAGGTTCATCCATATGAGCATACAACCCATAGCCGTTTGTTGTCTTGATGATGATCGTATTGCCGAACCCGGGATTGTATCCTGAAATAGACGACCTCACCAGGCGTCAAAGCGGGAATAGGTGTTCCTCGAGGTGCGCGGTAGTCGACGCCAGCATGGAATTTTTGTTCGTGGGTGACGGGGTGAATCCTCGGAGCCCAATCGGAATTCCGCACAAATGGTCGCGGAAGCCCTGGAGGAACATAGGGACGATATCGATCGCTCATTTATTCACTTTCGATAGATCAACGAGCATTCCCTGCGAACACTTATAGGAGCCGGGTTCACAACCTGGCAGACTGTCGTCATCCCATGTCAGGATCACCCATCTTCCGGAAGGCGAGATGGCGACTTCGAAATCACGTCGCCCCTTGCGGTTTGGGAATACCTGCCGCACAACAAGCTTCGAATTTGCGCTCCGGATATCGACAACGTATCCGGCCGCGTACGTTACCGTACCCACCATTCCGGCCCCACCGACCGAAACAGAATTGATTTCTGGCTGTTTGCGATCGCATCCTCCAGTAGCGGTACTGCACTTGAAGATGAATCCCGGAGGCTGATTGGGGGTAAGGAAGAGCGTCAATGCCCGCTGTCCCTTTCAAACCATCCATCGTAAGCATAACCACTCTCCGGCTTGGTCATCGAGCCGAGCTTTCCGCCGTTGGCGTCCAGGATTTCGACGGACGTCGCATAGACGACGGCGATCTTCGCGCCGTCTTCGCTCCATTTAATGAATTCGGGATCCTCCGTCTTTCCGCCCTTGCTCTTATCTTCAACCAGAACGGCCTTGAGCGAGCCCGCAGGTGACGTGAAATTCAGCGGGACACTCGTCGCGACGCTTTTGAAATCGGGCGAAAATGAAATGACCGCATTCTTCCTCTTCGGTGGTTCATAGGAAGCCACCCATTCGCTATCGCCGGATGCGATATCAACCCGCAACACACTCTTGTTGTAGACGTAGCCAAGTTGCCGGCCGTCGTTACGGCATTGCAACCCGCGACCAGGGGAAACAGCGATCGGCGTAACTTTGCCATCGGCGTCATAGGCGCTGAGCTGGCCATTCGTATCGAGGAGATATCGATCGCTCTCTCCACACCAGCTGTTGAATCTCCCCGCAGGGAGTGCCGTATGAGGCAGAGACTCCAATGTCGGGATACTCTTGGGCTGCGCCGAAGGCCTGCTCTCTTGCGCGTTCGCGCGATCCGGCAACACCAAAACCGCACACAGGGACGCGAGAAGGACAACGTGCAAAAGTTCAGCGGACCAGCGGAGCATTGATCGCAACACCACAACGAAACTCCCGGAAGATGGCATGTACAGACCGAACAAGATCCTCATATTGGAAATGCCGTCGGATCAGCATCCCATCCATCCGGATCTACTTTCGGAGCAGACCATGATTCGAAGGCGCTTGTTCACGGCATGTCGTGCACACGGGCTGGAAACGCGATGCCCGCCCTCGGGCACAACCTGCTGGTGCGCCCTCATGCGACATAGAACAAAACAAGAACATTGTCAACGATTGTCGCTACAAGATTCCGAACCGCTTCCTCCGCTCCGCCGTCTGCGCCAGCTCTTTCAGCTCGGCTTTCGCCAGCTTGCCATTGGTGACCGCGGCGGTGAGGTGATCGCGCACCTTCCCAACCACGTTGATGGCCAGGAACAGCTTTTCGCGGCCGGACGCGTCGTCGATCGTCGTCGACCGCCACGCGGTCGTATAGGCATCCTCGAGCGTCGCGAACGCCTCGACCAGCAATTCGTCGGCGAGCAGGCGTTCGGCCCTGACACCCCGGCCTACCGCCTGATCGAGTCTCGATTCATCGGCAATCGTCATCGCGAGGATTCTCCAGCAAAGGGATCGTGTTCGATAGATTGAAAGCGGCACGTGATTTGTCGTCGCCGCCAGTTCGTCTCGGCTGGCGCATGGCGATCGCGACATTGACCTATGGTCACACCGGCGCCGCCGCCGCGGTCGGCATTGTCGCCGGCGCTATCTATGCTCAGTTTGCCACACTGCTTCAATAATCTTCATCGAAGCATCTTCGGGATTGGTGCTGGCGACCGCTCAACTAAATGGCTGGCCGCGCAGTCGTCAGCAAATCATCACGGACCGACAGTTCCGGATCTGCACGAACGACCGCGAAGCGAGGGGCGTCCTTTTTCGCAAAGGTTAGCCGCACCCGCTCGTCTTCGTCGGTACCGGAAGGTTGAAAGAACTCACAGCGCAGCAGAAAGGATCCCGGCGGCAGCTCCAGCGGAACGGTTTCTGCAATGCTTCCGACCTCTATAGCCCCGTCAGCCGGAACCTCGAAGGGGACCTCAACTGCGCGAACCGCGTCGGCGTGAACGGGAGCGGCGTGGTTTACCACGTGGATTTCCACCGAGTGCCGACCGGACTCGACCATCGAGCTGAACGACACGCTGCCAGGCCGCCAGGTGAAGCCCTGCGAGACATGTTGATCAGTCCAGTCATTGTACGGATTCTTCAGCGCGCTCGCGAACACAGAGAGTTGCCCATAAGAGAGCTCAAAGCCGATCGTGACCGCCATCGTTAATCCCCAACGTTGATTTGGGCTCCATACAGATTATCGATCACCGCCTCGGCTGCAATTGCAGGCATCAATGGCATGCACATGACATTGGTCCAACGCCGCTTGCAGATCGTGCTGCATCGCAGCCAGAAGTCGAATCATCCCGTCGCCTTTGCCCAAACCTTGTCGAACTCCGCTTTTGAAATGATTTCCGGCTCGAACTCGGGGTCGCCGGCAATCTCCTCAAAGGATGGGAGTGGCTCGACGCCTAAATCCGTTCCACCGTCAGCGCTTCCGGGACCCGCATACCCCATTCTTCCGCTACGAAAGATTTCGACCTTGCGGACCTCCCAACGTTCGCGATCCAACTCACTATAAAGAAGCACGGGTTCATCAGAGAACGAATGCTTCCATTTCACCTTGAGATAGATCATTCGCTTGGCACCTTTCCGCTACTGACAACCCTACCGTTTAAATCCAACGGCACCCCGTTTGGGATAACATAAACACCGGGCCGGCCTCGAATGACATCCAGATCGCAGTGTTTGCTTTCGAGGTAGTGGGTAAATCTCCTCCCCTGGAAGGGAATTTTTAAGAAGGCTCGCGGAAAGCTTTGCTGGTTTCAGGGTACCCGGCGATATCGGAAAGATATTGGCCATTTCCATATCGAACATCATTCGGGCTTGTGGCTTTCAGAGACGGATTAGCCTTTCCTCTTTTAGGATACCATTCAGACCTGCCTCATCAATGTAATGATATAGAGTTCGGCCGGCGATCGGTACGCCATCGCCGATCACTGCTGTTTCTTCGGCACGTCTGGACGTGGCGCCGCCCATGGCGCCCAGTATCATTCCAATTGCAGCTATGACGGCTCTGGGAAAGTCGTCGCGGCGCTTTGCATCGACAAAGCCAAGGGCCGAGCGTATAGGTCGCCGCCTTCAATTCGTCGGTCGGCCGATTGAAGCCCCTGTGCGGCGACTTGGCCCGCAACTCCAGTGGCCGCGGAATCCGGCTCGTAGGACTCGCCGGGTACCACTGGCGGCATGCCGCGTAGCGACACACCGACATCCGGCGGGACAGCGCTTGTTGCACGCGGTTGAGGCTGACCTTCGGCTTGCGTTCCAGTGGCTCGAATCAGAACTTCCGCTGCGAACGGATCGTGGTCGACGGGAACAAGAGTAACGCCTGCGAAATCCGGTTGATGGTCGACGGGCACCAGAGAGAAATCAGACATGAGGAACGACCATCAGGAATTTGCCGGGCCGCTTCGGATCCTCAACGTAATGGTGGCCGTCCCTGGCCTTTCGCGCCCCCGGCACAGCGATGCGTTCTGATTTCCGCGCTTCCGTCGCAGCCTTCAGATGCGCGTCGAACACCTTGATCTGGGCATCGAGCTCGGCCTTGATCTTGGCCAGCTCGATCTCGGCCTCGGCCTTGAGCTTTTGATGGATCGCATCGGCCTGCGCTTTCTGCTGCTCGACCTGCGCACGATGGACGACGGCAAGCTGATCGGCCTGCGCCCTGGCCTGCAGCGCCAGCACGCGTGGATCCGGCGGCGGCGATGGCGGCGCCGGCGGCGGATGTAGCAACTGTCCGGTCTGCGGATTGACCGCGGTCGGATCGTTGAAGAACCGGCTCGGATTCTTGTGCCCCATGATCCGGGTCAGCTCGACGGCGGTGTTATAGAGCTCGCGGTCGCCGACCATGTTGATCTTGCCGCCGCCGATCAGCTCCTTCTGCACATTGGCAAGCGCCATCACCTGCGCGAACTGCTGCGCCTTGCCACCGGTGCCGAGGCCGACATTGATCGTCATGTCGTCGCGGGTCTTCCAGTTGCGCGGATCGACGGTGACCCAGCTGTTGCGCAGCCGCACTGTCTGCCGCTGCTGGCCGTGCTTGCGGATCGTGCCATGCAGCAGCGCAAAGATGTCGCGCACGCCTTCGGCCATGATCCTCGCGATCAGCTTGACCCGCATCTGAGAAGCCGAGAACACCTGGGCCACCGCGGTCGCCGACTGGTTCTGCAGCGCGTTGGCGTCGATGCCTTGCGATTGGCGGCTGAGGCCGGTGCGGCTCTCGAGCTCGGCATCGAGATATTGCATCATCGGATAGATAGAGGAGGTGATGTCGGGCACCACCTGCCAGTTCAGCCCTCCCGGCGTCTTGGTGCGCACCACGCCGCCCGGCCGTGAGACCAGCAAGTCATCGAGTGTATTGGGACCGGCATTGCTCTCGGCCACCTCGACGCGCGGATTGTTGTGCAGATAGAGATTGTCCAGCGCGCCGCGCTTCAGCGCCGTCTTCTCCCGCTGCAGCGGCATCACCAACTCGGCGATCGAGCGGCCGAAGAAGCGATGCGTCATCGGCACCGGCGTCGTCGCCGCGAACGGAACCGCGTCGAACGGCGTGATGCAGTCACGCCCATCCTTACGCAGGATCTCGCACTGGTCGCCTCCAGTGATCACCTGATACAGGCACGGCCGACCGTTACCCTCATAGTCCATCCGCACATAGTGCTCGGTGATCCGCACCAGCCGCGCCGCCGCGTTGATGCTGCCGGCGCCGGCACCGAAATGCTCGTCGGCGGTATCGCGCGCCAATGTCTCGATGTTGGTATTGCCGGTATAGTCGTTCAGCGAACTGATCTGCGCGGCATCGAAGCCTTCGGCAATCAGCTGGACTTCCGTCTTGGTCACCACCTCGTGGAAGCAGTAGTTGCAGTCATGGATGCTACGTGCACCACGCTCGATGCCGAATTCTTCCGGCGGAACACCCAGCACCCTCGCCTGTGCGAGCTTTCGCGTGGTGACGATGGTGACGTCATGTGTAATGGATGAGCCAAGCGGCATCGCCGCCGGCCCCGGAAGCATGGGAACAGCCATTTTCGTTGAGCTCATCTAATGGGGGTATGCGACGGCTTGTGCGCGTGACAAGCGCTCGTACATCGCGTCGGCGATCTATTTGCCCGGATAATTGGTAGGTGCGTAGCTTTGCAGAAAATCGGCCAACTCGTTCAGGGACAACTCGGGGTAACGCAGATCGGAAGTGTCAGCCTGACGTCCGGAAGGACCGAAGATCCTTTCGAGAAATCGCACAGGAGGCACCCCCTCATTGAAAGCCTTGCCTGATGATGGGGACGCGATCGCCGGCGTCCGCCAATCCACGCTGTCCGCGCCATTGTCGGTCAGGGCGACGATCCGGCCCAGAAGCCCCCCACTCGCTCCCGACCGCGCGGCCGCACCGCCTACGGGCACTTCGGGATATCCATACTCGCGCGGCGAACGGAGTCTGCCGGCGGCGCCGAAATCGCCCGCCGACGCAACTGGACGCGATCCGGCGTCGGGATAGTCGTACTCCCAAACATTGCTTCTGCTTGGGATCCCGGCGGCCGCAGCGCTATCTCGGATAAGGGGTCTGCTCCAGGGCTGCGAATAATCGTCGGACATTTCGTAGGGCCCAAACCCGTACGTCACACCGGCGCCAGGCGTCCCAAAGCCAACACCGTGCGCGCCTCCGCTGGTCCCGACATTCGCGCGAACTGGTCCGAATCCGATGCTGCCTGATGCCGACGGCCCAGTCAGCAGTCCTTCAAGGTCTGGTGTGTATCCCGCGGACAGGCCCCAGCGAGGTGTGCCCGCATACACTTGGGGATAGAGTCTGCCGTGATTGTCGATGTACGCGCCGACCCCGCCGCCCCATGGCCAGCCAAACGTTCCTCCACCGTAAGTCCCTGCTGTCATCTGTGCTCCTTACCGCGTTTGATCGACTGCCAACTCGCAGTTGGTTCGATAGGTTTTCCAGGATTTGAACGTCTGATAAGCAACCCAGAAGACTCCAATCAGCACGAAACAACCAAACACGATATTTCCCGCCGCGAAGAATCCAAGCGAGCCGCCCAAGGCAGCGGCGCACCAGCCGTACAAGGTCTTCATGTACTCGGCTTGCTGCGGCAACGACGTCGAAGGCGCGAGCGCATAGGTGTGAAGCGCGTATCGCGACATGTCGTAGTCCTGGAACTGTGGAGGAAACGAATCGACAAGCTGGCGACGAATGACCTCGGACTTGACGGCCGACCATATTGCGACAATTGCGGCGACGGCAAAGAAGGCGACAGACATGGCAATTCCCTGAACATTTCGACGACAATCGCGACTATGCACCAAACTCCGTGTGCTTCGCCATCCCGCTTGAAGCCTTCAGCGGTCCGCCGAATAGTTGTCGCGCAGATAGTCCAGCATCAAACCGTACAAGCCGCCCGCCTGCTGCGGGGTGTCGCCGTCGCCGGGCTCCATGACTCGACAGGCGCGACCGAGCCTTCCGCCCCGATCGACGACATTTTGTTTCTTGCCGACTGAGGAACACCGCTCTGATCGGGAATACTGGTGTTGACCGTGACCGATGGAAGCATCGTTGAGACGTTGGTGGTCGTTCCGTACCCCAACGAGTCGGCCGACGTCATTCCACACCTGCGAAAGACGAGTCCGTCGTTCAGGCTGACCAAGGGTGGACCGACCCGCCATACGTCGCGCCCACGCGCCATACATGCCGGTGAGGGTCAGCGATCGACCCTCACTCCTTACTGAAGCAGGCAAAACCTATCAGAATCGGGCGCGACTAAATGATCGCATCATGATCGCATGGGCGCCGGTGGCTTCATCTTGATCGGAGTCCTTTTTTCATATCTCAGGACTTGAGCAGCCAGCAATCCGAGCCGAACGGTCGACGTCGGCCCGCAGAATTCTGAGTCTGGCGCTGCTTGGGACTTCCTTCTAGGTCGCGAGCCCGAACGACGACGAGCGGTCAGCTCGTAACCTCGGTCCCCACATCGCTGGCCAGATCGCGCACGGTGTGCTCGACGATCTTCATCGCACCATTCGACTCCATCACCGCCTGCGCCAGCAGCGCAAACTGGTCGTCGGTCAGGTCGTAATAGGTTTCCCGGTTCTCTTCCTCGCGCTCCTCCCACCACACCTTCACGACGCCGACCTTCGACAGCAGTGCGTCCTTGATGAAGGAATAGAGCGTCATGAAGCCCGGATTCTGCTGCATGAAGACGTGATTGACGTAATCGGTCTCCTGCTGCGCGGCGGCCTCGTCCTCGGGGCCGAAAGGCTCGAAGCGCACGACCTCGTCGGAGCCGGCGAAGATGTCCATCAGCGAGGGCATCAGCCCCTCGATGGTGTCGGCGACATCGGTCGAGACCGCCCGCGAACGGCCGTCCTGCGCCGGCATGTCCTTGCGCATGTCGCCGAGATAATAATCCATTGCGTCCGCCCGCTCCTCGGCGAGCCGCGCTGCGGACAGCGCCGCGAGCGCATCGGCCTTTTCGGAGGCGAGCATCGCCTCGAGGTCTGAGGTGGGCATTTTTTGCGATTGCCATGACATGTTTGGCCTCCGGGGTCATTCATTCCATTGATCAACTTGGAATCGATCGAGTATCTCTCATGCAGCCTGGTGAACTCTCTGATGTCCGGCGAAGCAGGAATCGTGAGGGCGAATGACGCATTGCATCACACCCACCCCTGCTGCCGGTACTGGATCACTCGATTGAAACTGCCCGCTCTCCCCGGCGCCTCGTAGCAGATCGCCATCAGGCCGAGCGCGTCGGCAGCATGGCTGGACCAATCGTGCTCAGGACCAAGCCCGACGTTGCGCACCTCGTCCTTCCTTTCATGATAGAAGCCGATCGCGTCACGGCCGGCCTCCGTCGTCGCCTCGTTCCACCAGAGTTGCGGTCCGAGCCGGCGCAGTGCCTCGATGCGCATCATCGCTGCGCCGCGGCCCTGGTTCTTCACCGGTGGCTCGACGGCGAAACCGGCGTCGCGCAGATGGTCCTCGTAGCGCTTACCGGTGACGTTGTTGGTCGCCATGCCGTCATGCGGAAGATACAGGATCGCGTTCTGATAGTTCCGCGAGCGCAGCCAATTGACATGATACGCCAACACCTGGCCGGCGCTCTCATAGTAGTCCAGGATCCTGATTTCGCTGCCGGCCCACTGCACGATCCACATCGTGAAGGCATCGGCCGTCGCACCGGCGCCACCGATATCGATGAAGGCGCGTAGCGGCAGCAACGGATCAGCGGCCACCTTGCCGATCCGGCCGTCCTTGGACGCCTGAGTCAAGAGCTCCGCGAAGTAAGCGCCTTCGAACGCCTGCACGTAACCTCCCTCCCAGATGTGATTGTAGCGATCGGGATAAAGCGCAAGATCAGTGCGCCGCTCTTCGTCAAGCACCGCGGGAAACCACGGATTGTCGCGCCAGTTTGCTTTGACGACGATGGCTCCGGGCGGCTGGCGTATCCGGAGGAAGTCATCGACCGCGTCCGACTTCCGCCTCGGATTCCAGCTCGCCCACAATTCCGAGCCGGGCGCACGGATCGTCGGCCGCAGCAACGCGAGACTGTGCGCGCTCAGCGACTGCGCCTCGTCGATCCACGCGACCTTGAAGCCCTCGAGGCTCTTGATCGAATCCGCGGTGTGATCGCGCATGCCCCGGAAGATCATCACGCCGTCCCCGGGCGTTGTGATCCTGTCCGAATATACCTTGAACCCCTGGCCGACGCCAAGCGACGCGATCTTGCTTTCGATCAGCCGCTTTGATGATTGCGCCAGTGTCCGCTGCGCCTCGCGGATGCAAACCGCCAAGGTGCCGCGCTCGGCCTGGCACATCTCGACCAGAAGCTCGCCGAAGAAGTGAGACTTTCCCGACCCCCGGCCGCCGAATGCTCCCTTGTAACGTGCCGGCCGAAGCAGCGGCTCGAACACTTTTGCGGTTGGAATTTTCAGGATCGACAAGGCTGCTCTCGGTAAGGGAAATCGGCGTGCACGCCCGTCTGATGCCGAGCGGTGATCATCTCGCTTGAACGGTCATTGACGAGAGCGTGCTCTGAGCAAGTCGGCAAGCCAATCGTCCGGATTGGAGTATGCGGCGCGCAATCGTTGCGCACATCTCAGGTGATCGCGGGCCTAGCTCACCTGGGCTCGTACGCGAGCGCACCTGTGCTAGCGAATAAAAGCGTGAGGAAAATGCCGACCGGTGATGCAGCTCAGTGAATGAAGAACAGGATCACCATGAGCCCCGCACAAAAAGCCAGGAGTCCGATCAAGGTGGCGAAAGTCGCTTCGATTTCCATGCAGCCTTCTTCGCGATCCCGATAGCCCAGCCAGTTGAATTTGTGAGAATCGAGGATTGGGCCGACCCGGACCTTACCGAATGAGACGACCGGAAAGACCAGCCGAGCTATGGCGTAACCCAATAGCCACCAGATCGATTGAAAGGTCGAGAGGGGCACTGTCATGCTCACCGCCCCCTAGTGCACGAAAAGGCCTATTGGCCATGGCCGTCGACATCCACCGATATGAGATCAGACACTACCGACCGAGCAGGCTGCATCATCGCACAATACGACCATTCCGCTCTGACACACCATGATAGATATCATGGCGGCCAACGCGTTGGTAGACCGGTCCCGTGGATCGGGGCGCTCAATGCTGCGAGCGGTAGTGATAGCGGTCCAGGCTCTCAATGACGTGATTGAACCTGTTGGAGCGATCGTCGACGACCGGCCCAAGTGAACTGCTGAACCTGAACTGCTGAACCGGGCGGGCCGCAGCTTGGCCCTCAGGCGTCGTCGCCCTCAGCCCCCTCTGGCTCAACGATGATGCGCTCGATGCGATGCACAAGTTCGAGCGCTCCGTCTCCGTTCTCGATCGCTTGCGGCGGTTTGCCCCAGCCGCGATCAAGGATGGCATTGGCTGCGGAGACGCGGGCAGCCGGGGTTGCGCTGGTCGATCGCATCACCCCGACCAGTGCGTTGATCGCGCTTCTCGTGTGACTTCGTGCAAGCGAACGGATCTGCGTAATCGTTCTTGCCACTCACTTCTCCTGCCAATCGGACGGGAGATACTCGCTCGGAGCCGTGTCGCAATCCGGATCAGGATCAGGCAACACCGCGCGAAATGCGATCGTGGGAAAGTCCGTCTGCTCGCGTTTGGGATGCGGGCGCGGAATGAACTGGATGATCTCGGCGCTCATGCAAGCTCCCACAACGCGACGGCAACCAGACCCGCGAGCGCGAGCGATATCAGATAGGCGGTCATGCAAACCTCGTTGATCGGCCGGCAGCGCGCGATGCGGCCGTGGAATGAATGTGCGGCAGATCGCGCACGGGCGGCGATCTTTGGGGCGCGAACCTTATCCCTGACGAGCGGGGCCGCGGGCGGCGCCGGCTTGCGCCGCGCCGCAGGACCGGCGCGTTCGCGCGCGCCGGTCAATTCGTGGTCGCTTCAACGGGTTCGGACGGCGGCGCGCTTGCGACGCTCAGGCGACGGGCTGGGAGGATGTGGCGTCGTGACGGTGCGGCCGCCGTCCGATTGGTGAAACGGCAAACAAAAAGCCCGCCGCGGATTGCTCCGCGCGGGCTCAACAATTTCTGATTTTCGGATTATGCCCCTGAGTTGCCCGACGTGTCAAACCCTTTTTTCGGGCTGAATGCGATCGGTAAAATGCGATGCGTCGGCTTCGACGGTGAGAAACCGCCTTGAGCGAAAAGCTTGGGCATTGATCCGGAATCGCAACGCGAGCCGGCGCCAAGCGCCTATGCTTGCTGCGATGATGTCAGTGTGCCGTTGAGTTGCCCGACGCGTCAAGCGGACAGCTCACAATATTTGGATCACAATATTTGGATCGACATCAATACAGTTTTTGGCTTGCGTCGGTCGAACTGACCCGCGCCGCATTTGATTGCAAGGAGGAAGCGTCGATGTATTTCGTTGCTGCCGTGCTCGCGGTCCTGTCCGGCCTGTTCTACGCCGCGGGCCACCATCAGATCGGCTCTCTCGGTGCCACCATGTGCCAGTATGGCGGCATCTTCTGCGATAGTCCAGTGCTGGTTCTCGTCGGTGCGGGATTTGCAGCAGCGTGGGGCGTGCTGGTCAGCGTTCGCTGATCATCCCGCGATGTTTCCGACGATGATTTTGTGCCGCTGATTTGCCCGACGAGTCAAATTCCTCCGCCCTGCGTCGGGATGTGATCCCACGAACGCCCGCATCTATCGCGGCGTGCCCGGATTTGCCGGATGAGCGGGCTTTGGGCCGGGTGGATCAGGCTCGATCGGTGCCTTGGGCTCGGTCGGTATGACCTTTGCGCCGGCCGCGCGCGCCGCCTCGCCGGTCGTTGAGTAGTTCGCCGAAGCGGCCGACTGCACGTTCGGCTTGTTCCACGGACCGTGATCCACGATCAGCATGCCGAGCACGCCGAGGATCGCAACCACGGCCGCGACCAACAGCGGCGTGCCACCATGCCGATTTCGATGCTTGACCGAACCGCCGTCCGCAATGCCATGCGCCTGCATTGTCATCATCGCCTCCTCCACGGAAACAAGCCGCGACGCGCGCGTAAGTTTCCGGTTCCCCGATGTGAAAGCGAGGCATGTCGGTGGAACCAATCCGCCGCTGCGGAATTTCCCGGATATGTGGCCGCCACCGCCGTTCAGGACGTGCGGATAGCAAAGGCGTCTGTCACCTGGCTTTCAAGTAAAATCGCGGCACGGCACATGAGCTCCGAAACACCTAAGTTCCCGCTTCAACCCACACTCGGTGAACGAGCGATCGACACCGCGACGGACGTCTCGCGTACGATCACGGAGGTGTCGGATGGACTTCGAGCCGCCGCCGATCGCCTCAGCGATGCAATCGCGACCTCGCGCCGACCGGGCGGAGCCCTGGCCACCGTGAGTGCGGTCACGCGCGAAGCGCCGCTCGCAAGCCTGTTCGTCGCGTTTCTGCTCGGCGTTGCCGTCGCGCGCCGGCGCTAAAGCGTCGATGGGATCGCGAACGCCGTCCTAGAACTTGCCCTTCGTCGCGTCCTTGGTCGCCGACATCACGCTACCGCTGATCTGCCGCATGTGTTCGCCGGCGTTGGTGAACTGGCTGCGCAGGAATTCCGACTGGATCCGCATCGCCTCCTGCAGATCCGTTGCGTGCACGAGCTTGCGCGCATGCTCGAACGCCGCCTTCATGTTCTGCTCGGTGAACGACAGCGCTTGTTTGGAGATCTCGGTACCGGCGCCCGGCATCGACGTCATCGACTTGCTCGCGGCATCAAAGAACAGGCTGAAGGCCTGTTCGGCCTGGTCGATGGTCTTTTCCGCGAGATCGCGCAACTCGGCGGGAACTTCAAGCTTCGGCTCAATCATGATCGCGCCCCCTGAAAATAAGCGTCCGGCGACGTTAGCATAGATTGTGACGGCGTCAGCGCCGGATCGCGAGCTATGAAGACCCCACCCGCTCCGGCCGATTGAGGAAAAATTACCTAGCCGCGACCGACAGCCGATTCCAATCATGTCAGCACTGTGGCATAGTGATTCGGCTTCTTCGTCGGTCGCGTTCGCGTCTCTGGGGAATAAGGGGATCCGATGCTGCGCGCCGTTCGTCCGACACCGACCTGCACCCGGTTCAAGACCAGCATAGAGATGCCGTGCATGAAGTGCGGCACGCAAATGCGGCTTGCCTTGATCGAGCCGCGCGATCAAGTCTACGACGTGCTGACCTATCAGTGCACGCCTTGCAATTCCGGTGAAAGCTTCCTGAACGCGCGCTAGGCTGCGCGCCTGTTCAATCGCTCAGCACGGCGACTCCCGCCTCCGTCAGCCCGGGCTCGTCGTCATGCAGTTCGACCAGACCGAGCTCAGTGAGGATGTGCAGATCCTCGTCGCTGACCGGTGACAATTTGAGCCTGCCGGCCTGGATATCCCGCAAGGTCCAGCGCAAGCCGATCGCGCGCTCGAGTGAAAATTCCGCGAATGGATTATTTGCCATCCGCCTCCACTAGTGCGGCATTTGGATCAGACTTTGTCGTTGCCGCGGCGGCTTCATGGACGCCACAGATAGGTGGCCGCTGGCGCGATCGAGGCGCACAATGCCTCGACCGCGCCGACGCTCCATGCATCGCTCGCAGCGTCTCAGTAGCGGTAGGGATCGATATCGAGAAGCGGGAATGCGCTGAACACGCTCGGCAGATTGGTCGGCATCGCGGGATGCAGGTAGGATTTGTCCAGTTCGGCAAAGCTGGTGACACCGAGCAAACCGAGGCAGCGGATCACCTCGTCCTCCAGGAGTTCAAGCATCCGGACAATGCCGGCCTCGCCGGCCGCGGCGAGCGCCCAGCACTGCAGCCGGCCGATGCCGACAAGATCAGCGCCCGAAATGATAGCCTTCACAATGTCGGTGCCGCGGCAGAACGAGCCGTCGACCATGATCTTGGCACGGCCGGCGACCGCCTGAACGATTTCGGGCAGGACATGCATGGACCCACGGCCATGGTCGAGCTGTCGGCCGCCATGATTTGAGACGTAAATCCAGTCTACCCCGTGGTCGAGGGCGATCTTGGCGTCTTCGGCGGTGGCGATCCCCTTGAGGATAAGTGGAATCTTGAACTTGTCCTTGATCAACTTCACCGTCCGCCATTCCAGACCCTTCTGGAAATCGCCGCCGGTGGCGCGGATGCGGCTCTCGCGAACATAGCGCTTGGCTATGTCGCGTTCGCGCCGGCTGTAATGGGCGGTGTCGACGGTGAGGCAGAACGCGGCGTAACCATTGTCGATGCTGCGGCTGACCACATCCTCTACAAAGGCATCGTCGCCACGCACATAGAGCTGGAAGATGCGAAGCGCATCCGGTGCCGCCTTGGCGGTGTTCTCCAGACCAGGCTCGGACACCGAACTCAGCATGTGCGCCGCGCCGAACGTCCCCGCTCCGCGCGCGACGGCCGCGCCCGCATCCGGATCGAAGATCTCGAGCGCGCCGACCGGGGCGATCATCACGGGAAGCCGGAGCTTGCGTCCGAATACCTCGATGGAAGGATCGACGTTGATGACGTTGCGCAGGACGCGCGGCCGGAACGCGATCTCGTCGAGCGCCATTCTGTTGCGGCGCATCGTGGTCTCGGTCTCCGAGGCGCCGACGATGTAGTCCCAGGCGTTCTGATTCAGCTTGGCGCGGGCCTTTCGCGCGAATTCGTGCAAGTTCTGGAATTCCTCGCCGCTGGCGCCGAGTTCGACATTGCGCGCCTGTCGAATGGGGGTCCCGTCATTCATGGTGTTTCTTCTCCCGATTTGGCCGGCACATTAGCCGCAGACAAACCGGAAAAGCTACCACCTTGAGCCACGAATCCTGCCAGCGAAGGCCAGCTATTCGCTCGTGAGATAGATCGGCTTTCGACGCGAAGCGGTCCGCATCCGGACGGCCTCGCCCGAGGCGAGCTAGCTGCCCGAAAACCGGTTTCGGTACTCGGTCGGCGATACGCCGAGGTGGCGCAGGAACGCCCGCCGCATTCGCTCGTCATCGCCAAATCCCGCCCGCTTGGCGACCTCGACCACGCCGCCGATCTGGCGGCTTTCGAGCAGCAAGCGCGCTGTCTCCACGCGCAGCGCCTCGACGCCGCTTGCGGGTGTCATGCCGGTGCGGCTGACATAGGTCCGGGCAAAGGTGCGTGGCGTCATCCCCGCTTTTTCCGCGAGGGTCTCGACCTTGAGGTCGCTCGTGATGTTCTCGATGATCCAGGCGTGCAGCGCGCTGAAGCGTCCCTCGACGTCCGATGCCTGGGCGGCAAGGACGGTCGAGAACTGGCTCTGACCGCCCGGCCGCTTCAGAAACACCACAAGTCTCCGCGCAACATCGAGCGCGATGGTGTGGCCGAAATCCTCCTCGATCATGGCGAGCGCCAGATCGATGCCGGCGCTGACCCCGGCCGATGACCAGACCCGTCCGTCCTTGACGAAGATCGCGTTGGGCTCAACCCGGATATTGGGAAAGCTATCCTGCAGACGGGGACAATAACGCCAGTGCGTTGCTGCCCGCTTGCCGTCCAGAATCCCGGTCCAGGCCAACGCAAATGCGCCAAGGCAAACCGACGCGATACGGCGCGCCTTCGGCAGCGCCTCCGCGATCCAGTTCATCAACTTCGCGTCGTTGCGGATCTTCCAGATGCCGGGTCCGCCAGGGATCACCAGCGTGTCGACCTCGGCGGGCGCAATACTGTCGATCGGCGCCGTGTCGATCATCATGCCGACATCGGTCGGCACCAACCCGCCGGAGGTCGACAGATAGGACAGCGAGTAGTCCGGTCCCGGCAGTTCGATCGCTTCCAGTTCTGCAAACACCTGCGCCGGTCCCGAGATGTCGAGCAAGGTCACACCGGGAAAGGCAACGATCGCGATCTGCCGCGTTGCTTTCTTGTCGCGCGGCTCAGGCCGGGGCGCTTTGGCAGTTTTCGAGGGCATATTGTCCTTTAAGCCATTCGAGGCTGCCCTGTATAGCTCGCATTGGAATTCTGGAGTTCTGCCATGTCGCGAAATCTGGGCAGCGGATACGAGGCGATCAAATCGCCTTGGACGGATTACGCGATCTACAGTCTACCCGATGCCTCCCGGGTCGAAGCCTGCGACCGTCAGCCGCTGATGGACGCCATGAACGGCATCATTGCCGTCAACTGGCAGGCCACCGAGCCGCACTGGACAACAACCTCCTCGCCCTTCGACAAGAAGTATAGCCTGATCCTTGTCTACGATCGGTCCGGCCTCATTGCCTTCTCGGTCTACCGCATCCTGGAGATGTCGGCCGGACTTGGAATCTATCGCAGCGGCACGGAAGTGCTCCCGGCGCACCAGGGCCGCGGCTTCTACGGATTCTTCACGTCGGAAGTCCTGAAATGCTCCGGCGCCGCCGCGAGAGCCGAGGGCAACGTGCTCTACGGCTGGCGAACCCGCAACCCGATCGTCTGGGCAGCGAACGCTAAGATTTGCGAAAAAGTGGCTCCATCTTTGCTCGACGATACGCAGGATCTCGCCCTGCAGGCGGCCTGTATCGAGATGTGCACCTCGCTCTATCCGGGCAAGCCGCTCGAACTGCCCGACATGATCATGCGTGGCGCTTACGGCCACATTAAGCACCATCGGCAGGCCTATCATGGCACCGCGTCGCTGGTCGATGCCGCGATGTCGCGGAAGATTCCGAATTCTGCGGATGCCCTTTTTTCGGTGGGTTACGCGAGGGTGTGATGTCGATGCTCGGACAACAAGCTGTTTATGCCCCGACGTCGCGCTTCACGGATCGCGCCTATCTCGCGTGGACGGCGGTGGCCATCGCCTACGCCATCGCCTTCCTGCAGCGCGTATCGCCGCAGTCGGTCAGCCTCAGTTTCATGCACGACTTCAACACCGACGCGGCCGGCGTTGCGATGCTCGCCTCAAGCTACTTCTGGGGCTACACCTTGATGCAGATTCCGGCAGGCCTTCTGGTCGACCGTTACGGCGTCAAGCGCGTCGTCCTCGTCAGCATGATCGCCTCCTCGCTCGGCAGCGCCGCGTTCGCGCTGGCACCGAACCTGCTCGACGTTTTTGTCGCACGCCTGATCGTCGCCTGCGGCGATGCGCTGGTCTTCACCGCACTCCTGAAGCTCGTGGCACAGAGCTTCGCGGATGAGCGGTTCGGCATGATGTCGGGCATCTCGCAGGTCTCCGGCTATGTCGGGGGCGTGATCGCGACCACGCCCCTTGCAGCTGCGGTCTCAGGCTTCGGCTGGCGGGCCTGCTTCCTGTTCATCGCCTGCATTGGCCTCGCCAACCTCGCTTTCGCCAAGCTCGCGCTCAAGCCCGATCCGGCCTCGCACAGCAACAAGACGCTGAAGGGCGTGGTGATCGCCGCGCGGGGATCGCTGGCCCATGTCGCGAACTGGGGTTGCGCAGTGACGTTTGCGTCGCACTTCGCGGTCGTGACGACGCTGTCGGGCGTCTGGGGCATTCCGATGGTCGCGCACTTCTTCCATATCTCCCCGACGGCGGCCGGCACGCCCCTGCTCGCCTTCATGATCGGCAATGCGCTCGGCTCGATCTTCCTGGGTCACGCCGCCGATCGCGCAGCGGCGGCGCTTGACCGCGCGCTGATCGGCATTTGCGTGCTGCGCATGCTGCTGATCGCGATGCTGCTGCCGCCGATTGCCCAGACGTTTGGTCTCGCCTACGTCACCATCGTGTTCACTGCCTTGGGGCTCGTCGCCGGCGGCACCGTCCCGCTGGTGCTGAAATGCGTCAAGAAGCTCTACACCGCCGATCTGATCGGTGTGGGCGCATCCGTGAACACCACGGCCGCCGGAATTTTCGCCGGCATCTCGCAGCCCATCATCGGCTTCGCGATGCTCGCCGCCAGCAACGCCTCGGGGACCGAAGCCGTACACAACACGGCCGCGATCGGCGACGGCGGCTACAGCGCGTTGATTGTCATTCTGCTTCTCATGTCGCTGCCGGGCATTGCCGGGCCGCTCTTGATGAGAAGCAAGTTGATAGCTCGTTAGTGTTGTTATGAGTGTAGGGGGTGTTATGGAGCGCTTGTTCTTGAGAAAAGGCGAAGTCGCGTCAACCTTTCCGGTCAGCAGCTGGCAGAGCGTGATGTTCTCCGAGTTTGAAGCGCAGATGAGCAGCGAGGCAAGGCCGTTCCCTTGCGTGTTCGGCGTGACCGGACATCGCCAGGATCAGCTCCGCTACCTTTTCCTCGATCCGTATGATGTGGCGGTGCTGGGCGAGCAACTCGGGCAATATGTCTCGCAGGCGCGCTCGTTCGGTCCCAACACCTCATTGATCGTGTTCACGCGGCCCCGCCCGGTGCAGACGCTCGATGCCTATTATCGCAAGATGTGGCTGACGCTCGATCAGCTCGCGCGGCTGGACAAGAACCCGTGGCCAACAGAGATTCCGGAACAGATCGACCACCCGATGTGGGAGTTCTCGTTTGCGGGCGAACCGATCTTCGTGGTCTGCACGACGCCCGCGCATGTGATGCGGCAGAGCCGCCGGTCCAGCGCCTTCATGCTCACGTTCCAGCCGCGCTGGGTGTTCGAGAAGATCCTCGGGACTGAGAAGGCTGCGAACGCCGCGTTCGCAGAGGTGCGCAAGCGCCTGATCCCGTACGACAGCGCGAGCCCCTCTCCGCTTCTTGGCCGCTACGGCGCAACCGACGGCCGCGAGTATCTGCAGTACTTCCTGCACGACGACAACAATGCGAGCTCGGGCTGCCCCTTCGCCAAGCTCGCGCAAAACAAGGCGCAACCGATCGCGAACAAGGAGCAGGCAGCATGACCCAGATCATCGCAGGCACGAAGACTGAATTTGCCATCGACCCGGAGATCCTGAACTTGCTCCCGGCCCAGGGCTCGGTCGAGCTGCAGCATGATGCGGCCGGCAAGGTGCATCAGTTTCATACCCATCCAGTCGACGAGATCCTGATGATCATCAGCGGCCGGCTGAACTTCATCTGGGATGGCGGCGAGCGGGTGGTCGGCGCCGGCGATACCATCCTGCTGCCAGCCGGCACCCGGCATCAATCCGAAGCGCTCGAGGGCGGCGCAATCTACGTGATCGCGACGCAAACACCCGCCAAGCCGATGAACAACTGACGCACGGAAAGGATTTGCGAGCACCTCAGGACAGTGAGGGATCGCGCGGCGGCCCAACCGCCAAACGTTCGACCAGCTCGATGACCTCGGAACGCTGGTCGGGCGCAAGTCGAAGGAAAGCCTTCAACAGTCGCAGGCTTTCCAGTGTTTCGCTCGATGGAGCTCCGAGCTTCTTCTGCAGCTCCGCAACGTATGTGGGATTTTTCATCTCGCACCTTAAGTGAGGATTACGAATGGCATACCCAGGTAAACGTGAAGGCTTGGCCCAGAAGGTCGACACCGCAGCACAAGAGGCCGAACGCCTCGGCCTCACCACGGCAACCCTCATCCTCCGGATGGCACGCCTCGAGATTGATCGGGCGGAACCCGAGGAAGTTGAAAGTATGCCAAGGAACAACTTGCGCAGCAAGCCGAACTGAGTTCCCGAAACGGACCAGCTCCAAGGCCGCCGGCGACGCGCCGGGGCCTGCGACGCCTGAAAGACATCTCGCCAGGCGAGCGGCTTTCCTCTCGCCTGCTGTCAGGTTGTTTTGCGAATAGTTGATCTTTTGCGCAGGCTGAGCACGCTGAAGCGTTTTCGAGCGAAGCGGATCCTAGTTCGCGTCAAGGAAACGCGTCAAACTAGAAGCCAGAGCCCCGTTCCGATTCCATCGGAACGGAAAAGGGCCTAGCCGGTGTTGCCTGCCTTGCCGAACGCGCCGGCCTCGGCCAGCGCGGCGATGCGCCGGTCGTCGTAGCCGAGCGTCTTGCTCAACACGTCCTTGGTATCCTGACCGAGCAGCGGAGCCGCAACAGGATCAACGGTCGGCGTCAGGCTCATATTGACCGGCGACTCGATGTTCGGCACCGAGCCGGCGGTTGGATGCGCAATCCTGCTCAGGCGATGCCGGTCGCGCACCTCGGGCGCGTTGAACCCCTCCTCGACCGTCCGCAGATAGCCAACCGGAATGTTGGCCTTCTTCATCTTCGCCATCCAATTCTCGAGCGTGTCGCCCGCAAACACGCTGGCAATGATCGCGCGCAGCTTCTCCTTGTTGGCCGTGCGCGCCTTGCGGTGAGCAAACTCGGGGTCGGTGACGAGATCCGGGCGTTCCAGCACGTCGGTGACGAGCCGGCGATACAGCCGGTCATTGGCGCAGGCCATGTAGAGCGGACCATCTGAGGCCCGGTAGACGCCGACGGTCGGCGAACCGTTCGGAGAATTGCCGAAACGGCCGGGATTGTTGCCATT
This sequence comes from Bradyrhizobium pachyrhizi, assembly GCF_029714545.1. Taxonomy (NCBI): domain Bacteria; kingdom Pseudomonadati; phylum Pseudomonadota; class Alphaproteobacteria; order Hyphomicrobiales; family Nitrobacteraceae; genus Bradyrhizobium; species Bradyrhizobium pachyrhizi. Next base: position 6,346,693 of record NZ_CP121667.1, read on the forward strand.
GATGAGATAGGCCATGCCGTAGAAGCCGGTCATTGACACCGCGGTGTCGATCAATGCGACCTCGACCTGCTGACCGCGACCGAGCCGATCGCGCGCAATCAGCGCCAGCAGAATGGCGTTGCAGGCCGACATGCCCGTCGCCATGTCGACGATCGGCGGCCCGGTGCGCACCGGCTCGCCATCCGGAAAGCCGTTGAGCGACATGAAGCCGCTTTCGGCCTGCGTGATGGGGTCGAAGCCCGGGCGCAGCGCGAAATCGCCTTTGCGGCCGTAGGCGGAGATCGAGCAATAAATCAGCCGCGGGTTGGTCGGCGCCACCGACGCATAATCGAGACCGAATTTCTTCATCACGCCGCCGGAGAAATTCTCCACCACAACGTCGGCCTTGGCAATCAACGCGCGCGCGACCTCGAGCGCCGCCGGATTGTTGAAATCGAGCGCAATGCCGCGCTTGTTGCGGTTGAGGCTCAGATACGCAGCGCTCTCCCCGCCGATTTCGGCGTGCTCATAGGCGCGCGTGTCATCACCGCCGTCCGGATTCTCGATCTTGATGACTTCGGCCCCGAAGTCGGCCAGCGTTTGCGTGCAGGCCGGGCCGGCCACGACGCGGGTGAAGTCGACGACCAGCAGGCCGTCGAGCGCCGTCGGAACTCCCTCCCCGCGCGGCGCGCGCCCCGGCAATTCTGGTCTGGTCATGATCTGGCGCTTCCTCTGTTATCTTGTCAGGCGAAATACGACGGTCCCTGCCAAGACCGGCACTGCTCGCCTTTTAGCGGAAGCTCGTCAGCAAAACCAAACCCGGATTTTGCAGAGCGGGACCTTCGTCCGACATGGCTGTCAATGGCCAAAGACGACCCGACGGCCGCCGACATGGTCGGGCGCCTCGCATACGAAGCAAGCCTGCCGGATACCGAACTGTGGGGCGCGGAGCCCATACGTAGGCGGGTGGCGACACGCCGCCGCCACCCGCTTTCGTAATGGGGAGCCTTCGAGCTATTCGGCGATCATTTCGCCGGAGCCGCCGAACTCAGCCGGAAAATCCTTCAACTTCGGCAGGCCGTCGCGTATCTGCAGCACTGCCTCGGAATAATTGACGTGAACGCCTGGGCTGAATTTCAGCGTCGGGATCGTTGCGGTGAACACGTCGACGAGCCCGAGCGTCGGGTGGTTGGTCATCAGGTGACCGCCGCACTTTGTGCAATATTTGCGCTGGCTCATCGCGGTCTTCTCGAATGTCGCGATGTGGTCGGCGCCCTTGGTAACCTCGACCGCCTCGGGCCTCCAGAGGCTGAACGCGTTCACCGGACCACCGGACCAGGAACGGCATGAACGGCAGTGGCAATAGCCCATTGCCTCAGGCTCCCCGCTGACCTTGAGTTCGACGGCGCCACAAAAGCAGTTTCCAGTGTGATTCATCGGTCGTTTCTCCCTTGGGTTATTTTGATTGGGCTCCGCGTCGGCATCGGCCCACGTTGCTCGTGGTGTTCGTGATGCAGAGAAGATGTAGACAGGTGCGTAGCCGCGGCGAACTCCCTTGCGTCGACGTACCAGACCCTTTCTTGCGCGAGAGGCCTCGAATGCAGGCAGGTCGTCGACGCGACGGAAGTTACATGAGAGTCCGCGCCGCTGTCGACCATCTTCACAGCCTTGGCCAGGCCCAATCCCGACCGCACATGAGGAAGGCGTTCAGTGTGAGGCAAGGCACAGTCATGCGATGAATTGCTGCCGTGCCGGATTCCTGCGCGGCAAACCGGCACGTCAGCAATCACGTCAGATCAGCGTGGACGGTCCTTCACCGGAACCCTGCTTGCCGTCGCAAGCCCGTACATCAGCGCCAGCCGATCAAGGCACTCCTTGAGACGCCGCGCAAAATAGTCCTGCCAGCGCTGCGTACACAGTCCGCGCCGCTGTCCAACCTGCTCCATGGTCATGCCGAGGATCAGGACATCGTGCACCAGCGCCGAACCATCGGCGCCGAGCTCATACTCAGCGCGATTGAGGCGCAGCGTCGCCTGACGCTGCCCCTCGGTGATCGGCTCGCGTCGCAGGCCGCCATCGACGAATTCGCGCGTCGTATCCACCGCGCGAGGCCCACGCTCGGCCTTTTCCCAGTCGTTTTGGAACGCCCGGCCACTCCGATATTGCGTATCGTCGATCTGGCGATGCGCATGCAACCGGCCAAGCGGATCGTTGCGGATCGAGCGAAAGGCAACGATCTTCTCACCCCGGTCGAGCGCAAGGGGATCGTCGACCTCGACGGTCGCCACTTCGGCATTAAAGGGCAGATCCTGGGCACGTCGATCGTGCGCCCCGGCGGGATCGTATGGCTTCCGGCGCTTGCCTCCCGGCATTGGTAACCTCCAAAATGTCTGATGATGGGCGCGCGGAGGCTTCCGCGCGGTCGCGGTTGCGGACCGACGTCCGTCGGTCAAAGGATGAATTGCCTCAGCCGGCCCCGATGGCTTGAAGCCAGGCGGCGCTCAATACCGGCCTCGCCGTGGCCTCAGGATCGCGACTGAGGTGAAAATGCGGGGTGCAGTAGCTCGAACCGGACCGGCACGGATGACCGCAGAAGGTCATTGTTTCGCCGTCGCTATCCCCACCATAGGGATAGCGGCAGTCTCCGGGCTTGAGGTCGAGCAGCGAAAGATGCCGCGGCACGACCGCCGCGCAACGAAGCTGCGGCATCTCCACCGTTTCAGTGAAGATCTTTGGCCCGCGAAGTAGATCCGGCGTCAGTTCGGCGCGCCCTTCACGAAGCCGCCCGATCCTTGGGAGCTCCGGCAGGGACGGTTTGGGCGGATCGAGGTGCCCCGGCAGGGACGGCTCGAGCCTTTCGAGGCCCACCAACCCCATGCGCTGCGCTCGGCTGAGCGCCGCGTTGCGCGTATAGGCCGTATTGAAGGTAGCGTTGATCGTGTCAGCGATTTCCGAATAGGACAAGCCGCGGGCGCGGAGATCCTGCAGGGCTGCCGAATGCTCCGGCAGCCAGTTCATCATTTCCATTCCAAATTCCCATTTCTGTCATTCCGCCGGCGCCTCGCATACCTTCCGATATTCCGAAGAAAAAGTCAAGCTTGTTTCTGATAATCGTAACGGATATAATGTGTCCGGGTTTGGGAAAGGATGAAACATGCTGGACGCGGCGCTGATCGAACGAGCACTGGAAAAGACTGGGAAGAGCAAAGGCGGGCTTGCCCGCGCGATGGGGGTTCGGGCCGGGGCGGTCTCCGAAATCCTGTCCGGAATAAGGTTGATCAAGGCATCCGAGATTGCCCCGATCATGGAGTATTTGGAGCTGAATTCGGTGCCGATCGTGGGCCGGGTCGGCGCCGGCGCCTCGATCCAGCCGGAGCTCGAGCAGGTCCCGCCGGAGGGTCTCGGCGAAATCGAGCTTCCGTTCCCGATGACGGAGGAGACCGTCGCTTTCGAGGTCTCGGGCGATTCGATGCTGCCGAAATACGAGAACGGCGACGTCATCGTGGTGTATCGCGAGCAGCGCTATCCGCTGTCGAGCTTCTACGGAGAGGAAGCTGCGGTCCGGCTGAAGAGCGGCGAGCGGTATCTGAAGACGATCGAACGCGGCAGTTCGTCCGGCACCGTCAACCTCAAGAGCTTTAACGCCAAGCCGATCAACGGCGTAAAGCTCGAATGGATCGGCGAAATCTGCGTCACCCTGCCCCGCGGCCAGATCGACAGGCTGCGCGGCAAATCGGCGGCGAAGGGTCGCAAATCCGCCCGGACGCAGGGCGGGCGATCGTCCGAGAAGTAACCGCGCCGCTCCAGGGACCGGCCGGACCGATTCGGACGCCTTCGGGATGAATCGGTCCGGCCATGCATGCCTGAATTTCGGTTTTCGACAATTCACCTTGACATACTTCCGATTATCGGAAATAATGGGTGACAGTCAGAACATCGAACGATCAGGCAATGCAGTATTTCGTCGTGATGATCGACTATGGTCGCCGTGGCCGCGAGGCGATCGTCGATCCCGAAATGACACGACGCGACGTCGTCTCACGAATCGCCTCGGGCGAATATACGAACATCAGCTTCATTCACGAGATTGCCGAGCGTTCGGTCGAGGATGTCACGGACGACCTGCTGGCCGAGGCCGCCTTGCCTGAGTTCCCCCTGACCGGCGCGAACCTGCAAGCCAATACGCTGGATCACGCCCGCGACCTGCGCAAACACGAGCCGGTCTGACACCGCTCACGAGTTGATTGCGAAAACGTGATCTTTCTTGAGCCGGCCACTTGGCCGGAACCCGAAACAGACTAGATAGGGTTCACGCAAAGTCTATTCGGACCAGGCGCGGGTTCCCTCTAGATTGGCGATTCGTTTCTCGGGCCGGCAAATTTCAGCTTCAGATGACTTCGACAACAAACGCCGAGATCGCGAAAGCCGATGGCGATCTCAGGATCGCGCTGCTGCTCGGCATCGCAAACTGGTTTCTGTTTCTGGACCATATTCCGCACAACGTCGTCGGCGCGCTGACCATGCGCAACTTCGGCTTCAGCGGCGCAACCGACCTTTTTGTATTCGTCGGCGGCTACGCAGTGACGCTCATCTACGCCAGGATGACGCTGGAACGTGGATTCCTGGTCGCCGCAACTCGCATCTTCAAGCGCGTATGGCAGCTCTATGCCGCCTATATCGTTCTGTTCGTGATCTATGTCGAGTTGATCAGCTATGTCGCTACCCGGACCGCGGCGCCCGAGATCATCAGCGAGTTCAACATCACCGGCTTCATCGATCACCCGATCCGGACGTTGATCTACGGCCTGTTCCTGCAAGCCAAGCCGCTCAACCTCGACGTACTGCAACTCACTATTGCCCTGATGGCGTTCCAGCCCATCATCGTGTTCGGGCTGTTGTACGTGCCGAACGCGACGGTCGTCGCATCCGTGACCCTCTATGCGGCCGGTCGGCTGCTCGACTGGAACCTGTCGTCATATCCGTATGGCGACTGGTACCTCAATCCGTTCTGCTGGCAATTGCTGTTCATGATGGGCGGCTGGCTCGCGCTGATCGGCGCGCGATATGCGCCCGCGATCCGCGCGATGCAGGCTGCTCCCGCGCTGCGCGCCATGGCGTTGCTGTATCTGCTGTTCGCCCTGACGATTGTCTCGAGCAGCGATATCCCGGCACTCGCGCAAATGATGCCGAGCGGGCTGAGCGATGTGCTGCTGCCAAACGACCGGGAGGATGTCGCGCCTCATCGCATCCTGCATTTCCTGGTCCTGACATTCCTGTTCAGCTGGCTAGTGCCTCGCGACTGGGATTACTTGCGATCGCACGCCTTGCAGCCGATCATCAAGTGTGGCGAGGAATGGCTGGCCGTGTTCTGTGCAGGCGTCTTCCTCTCCTTCGCTGCGCACCTGATCCTGATTACGGGTCCATACTCACTGGCAAGGCAGGTCGCGGTCAGCATCGCCGGCATCGCGGCGATGACGGCCGTCGCCTACTACGTCTCGTGGTCGAAGCAGCAGGACGGCAAGTCGGCCGTCGCTCATTCTTGATTCCTGCGGTTCAGTCGATCGTCAACGACCGCCGCAGCCGCGCCTCGCTATCGCGCAACATCGCGGTATCGAGCCGGCCTCCCCGATTATTTCCGGCGCGACGCCAGGATCTTCTCGGCGGCGCGCAGATGCGGCTTGTCCAGCATCTTGCCGTCCATCTTGGCGACCCCCGATGGATTATTGGCGAACGCGGCGATCACCCGCTCCGACCATGCGATTTCCTCATCCGTCGGCATGAAGGCCGCGTTGACGACGTCGACATGCTTGGGATGGATCACGGCCTTGGCGAGGAAGCCATCCTGGCGCGCGGCGACCGCCTCGGCCTTCAAAGCATCGAGATCGTTGATGTCGGTCGCGATGGTGTCGATCGCGACGACGCCGGCGGCGGCCGCGCCGATCAGGCAGAGATCGCGCGCCAGGATGAAGGGCGAGTGATAGCGGCCGTCACTGCGGTTGCGCGTTGCCCCGAGCGAGGCCGCGAGATCCTCCGCGCCCCACATCATGCCCCACAGCCGCGGGCTCATGTTCTCGAAATCGAGGATTTTCAGCACCGCCCGCGCCGTCTCGGTCGCGACCGTCACGATCCGCGTGGTGCCCTGCGCGATATCAGAGGCGGCCTCGAATGCGTCGAGATAGAGTGCGAGCCGGTTGACGTCGGCGGCACCGGCGCATTTCGGCAGCACGATTCCATCGGGTTTACCGGGCATCACGGCGGCGAGATCGCCGAGCGTCAGATCGGTGTCGAGCGCGTTGACGCGGATATAAAGCTTCTGCTCCGGATTGCGCGCATCGAGCATCTGGCGCGTGATGCCCCGCGCAACCACCTTCTGGTCCGGCGCGATGGAATCCTCGAGGTCGAGGATCAGTGCATCGGCTGCGGTCTTCTTCGCGCTTTCATACTTCCGGGTGCTGTCGCCGGGAACGAACAGGAACGATCGCATCGCTTACGCCTTCGGCTTGCAGTGCATCAGGCCGGTGCGGCGGCAGCTTGCCACCACCTCGCCGCGCTGGTTGGTCATGGTGTGCTCGAACTCGACGATGCCCTGGGTGGGCCGCGACTTGCTGGCGCGCTTGCCGATGATTCTGGTGTGCGCCTTCAGCGTGTCGCCGTGAAACACCGGCTTCGGGAACTTGACGTCGGTCATGCCGAGATTGCCGACGGTCGTTCCCAACGTCGTATCGTACACGCTCATGCCGATCATGATGCCGAGCGTATAGAGGCTGTTGAACAGCCGCTGGCCGAACTCGGTCTTCTCGGAGAAATGCGCGTCGATATGCAATGGCTGCGGGTTCATGGTCAGGAGGCTGAACATGGTGTTGTCCATCTCGGTCACGGTGCGGCTGAACTCGTGATGGAATTCCTGTCCGATCTCGAACTCCTCGAAATACAATCCAGCCATTTACCGTCCCTTGTAGTTGGGCGTCCGCTTCTCGACGAACGCATTCAGCCCTTCCTGGCAATCTTCCGTCGATGCGACCACAACGAAGCTTTCCGCCGTGTTTTCCACCGAGCGGCGGAAATCGGCATCGACCGCACGCATGAAGGCGTCGCGGCCGATCTTCATCACGATCGGCGATTTCGCCGCGAGCTTGCGTGCGATCTCGCGGGCGCGCGCGAGCGCAGTGCCCTTCGGCACCACCTCGCTGAGCAGGCCCATGCGAAAGGCGGTCGCGGCATCGAAGGGCTCGCCAAGGAACAGCGGGCCGAATGCCTGGTGCTTTCCGACCAGCCGCGGCAACTGCACGAAATGGATCGCCGGGATCAGGCCGACATCGATCTCGGGATAGCCGAAGGTCGAGCCATCGCCCGCGACGATCATGTCGCAGGAGATCGCGATCGTCATGCCGCCGGCGCGCACCGCGCCATCGATCGCCGCAATCGTCGGCTTGCCCATGCGGTACTGCGTATCGTTCAGCGCGAAATACAGCCGCTCGAGGAATGTCTTGGTCTCGATCGCGGGCTTGCCCCTGACGATGTCGAGATCGAGGCCGGCGCAAAACACCTTGTAGGCGCTGCTGATGATGACGGCGCGCACCGCGTCGTCCTCGCGCGCCTTCGCCAGCGCTGCCAGCAGCGCGTCGATCAGGGGAATGCTGAGCGCATTCACCGGCGCCCGATCCAGCACGATCTCCGCAATCTGGTCGGTGACCGAGTAACGAACGAGGTCGGTGCTCATGATGTATTGCCTCCCTAGCTCTTGGCCTGTCGCACGGCGCCCGAGAGCAGCAGGCCATCGATCTCGGCGGAACCGAAGCCAGCCTCCGTCAGCACGGCGCGGCTATCCTGCCCGACGTCAGGCGCGGGGCAAAGGTGATCCTCGGACAGGCTCGCGATCCCCGGCGTGCGCGGCGAATAGACCGCGCCGACGCCGGGTGTGTCCTGGCGCACCGATGCCCTGGTCGCCTCGACATGGACGTTGCGCAGCCATTCGCCGGGATCGAGGATCCGCTCGGCGATGATATCGGCCGCATGCAGCCGGGTCAGCCAGGCGTCCGTCGCCTGTGTCAGGAACACCTCGCGCAATTGCGGGATCAGCGCATCGGCCGCATCGGCGCGCCGGGCGAAGTCGGCAAAACGCGGGTCGCCGGCGAGGTCCTCACGGCCGATCGCACCGCACAGCCGCTTGTATTGCGGCTCGTTCACCAGGGTGACCATCATCCAGCCGTCCCGGGTCTGGTAGGTGCCGGCCGGAACGTTCAGCGCGCGCGGCGCGCCGCCCTCGAGGATGAACTCCGCCACCTTGTGGCCAAGCAGCGCCGACGTCGACTGGCAGAGATTGACGTCGATCCAGCGGCCGGTGCCGACGGTCGCACGCGCGAATAGCGTCGTGGCGATGGCCTGGAACGCATAGACGCCGGTGACGACGTCGGAAATCGTGGTACCGACCCGATGCGGCACGCCATCGGCGCCGAGATTGACCGAGACCAGCCCCGAGAACGCCTGCGCCACCGAATCCGAGCCGGGCCGCTTGGCATACGGCCCGCTCTGCCCGAAGCCGCTGACCGACAGGTAGACCAGGCCGGGATTGTCGCGCGACAGGCCTTGATAGCCGAGCCCGAGCCGCTCCGCGACGCCGGGACGAAATCCTTCGATGAGCACGTCGGCCTCGCTCGCCAACCGCTGCGCGATCGCGATCCCGTCCTTGTGCTTCATGTCGAGGCACAGGCTGCGCTTGCCGCGGTTGTAGACTGCCGACAGCGTTGTGTGATTGCCGTAGGTCGTGCCGAGATAGCGCGACCAGTCGCCCTCCGGCGGTTCGACCTTGATGACGTCGGCGCCGTAGACACCGAGCAGCATCGCGCAATAGGGCGAGGCAATCCCCTGCCCGAAATCGAGTACCTTCAGCCCGCGATACGGCGCTTCATGCGTCGGCGTCAGCTTGCCCGCCATTTGTCCTCCCATCGCTGTCGAAGAGCCCTGTCCTTTGGGCATGATCCCCGCGCAAACGCTGCGCGCTTGTCGCGAGGGAAAACCGCTGCGCGCTTTTCCCGGATCATGCCCTACAGCGCGAGATAGCGCTGCCGGATATTGTCGTTGGCCTTCAGCTCTTCGATGGAGGATGTGTAGACGATCTGTCCCTTGTCGATAACCGTCGCGTGGCTCGCAAGGCCAAGGCAAAAATGCATGTTCTGCTCGGCGATCAATACTGTGGCACCGGTGCCGCGGAGCTGCCGCAGCAGCTCGCCGATGCGCTGCACGATGATCGGCGCCAGCCCCTCGCTCGGCTCATCCAGCAGTAGCAGCACCGGATTGCCCATCAGCGTGCGGGCGATCGCCAGCATTTGCTGCTCGCCGCCGGACAGCCTTCCGGCGATCCGGTGCCGCAGCGGCTCGAGCAGCGGGAACACATCATAGACGCGGCGGATCGACCACTCGTCCTCGCCACCAGGCCCCTTCTTCTGGCCGATGACGAGATTGTCCTCGACAGTATGCTCGGGAAAGATCTGACGGTCTTCCGGCACGAAGCCGAGTCCGGCCCGCGCGATGTGATGCGGCCGCATTCCCGAGACCACCTGGCCGCGCAGGGTCACCTTGCCGCGGCGCGCCGGCGCCAGCCCCATGATGGCCTTCATGGTGGTCGACTTGCCGGCGCCGTTGCGGCCGAGCAGCGCCATGGTTTCGCCCTGCCGCACCGACAGGCCGACGCCGAACAAGATCTGGCTGGTGCCATAATAGACGTCGAGGTCCTCGACCTGCACCACCGGCTGTGCGCTCATGCCACCGCTCCCGCGTGGTCGTCGCTGCCGAGATAGGCCTCGATCACGGCATCGTTCCTGCGGATCGCGTCCGGCGTCCCTGTCGCCAGGATCCGGCCGTAGCACAGCACGACGATTTGGGGCGCGATCTTGAACACGATGTCCATGTCGTGCTCGATGAACACGACGGTGATCTTCTGCTTCTCCCAGAGCTCACGCACCTTGTCGATCATGCGCCAGCGCTCCTCGGTGCCCATGCCCGCGGTCGGCTCGTCGAGCAGCAGCACCTTGGGCTCGAGCACCAGCGCGAGCGCGATGTCGAGCAGCTTCTGGTCGCCGTGCGACAGCGTCGCCGCGGTCCGGTTGCGCTTACCGGCAAGGCCGAGCAGTTCCATCGCATGCTCGGCGCGGTCGCGGGTCTCGGCCAGCGGAAACCGGCGATGCATCACGCCGGCGCGGCGCTGATCGGCACAGACTGCAGCGAGCATCGTCTCCTCCACCGTCAGCGACGGGAAGATGCTCGCGACCTGGAAGGCGCGGCCGATGCCATGGCGCACGATCTCCGGCGGGGCCTTGCCCGCCATGTCGACGCCGTTGAGCAAAATCTGCCCGGCATCAGGTTGCAGCGCGCCCGTGATCAGGTTGAAGAATGTGCTCTTGCCGGCGCCGTTGGGACCGATCACGGCGGTGAGCGAACCGTCGACGAAGTCGAGCGAGACGTTGTCGGTCGCCTTGACGCCGCCAAAGGATTTCGAGAGTCCGCGAATCTCCAGCATGGCTAGCCACTCGCCTCCCGTAGACCGCCATAGGTGCTCCATGATGTGCCGGCAAGCCAGCCGCAATCGACCGGCACGTTGGCGCCGGTCATCGCGGAGGCCGCGTCGGAAGCCAGAAATGCGACGACGCGGCCGATCTCCGAGGGGTCGACGAGGCGGCGAAGTGCGGCGTTCGCCGCCAGCGCGGAAACGTCCCGCTCGCCGCGATCGATGGCATTCTTCAGCGCCGGCGTCAGCGTATAGCCCGGGGACACGGCATTGACGCGGATGCCGGAGGTCCCCCATTCGGCAGCGAGGCACTCGGTAATGGCGATCACCGCCGCCTTGGCGGGCGCATAGGCATGCAACGGCATCGAGCGCATGCCGGCGATCGAGGCGATGTTGACGATGCTGCCGCGCTTGCGCGCGATCATCTGCCGCGCAAAGGCAACACAGGCGACATAGGTGCCGCGCTGGTCGACGCGCACGACGTCGTCCCAGGAGGTCATCGGCAGCTCGTGCGGACGGGCCGGCACCTGGATGATGCCGGCGCTGTTGACCAGCACCGCGACCGGGCCGCAGTCGCGCTCGATCGCGGCCGCACAGGCCTCGACGCTGCGCTCGTCCGCCACGTCGGCCGCAAACGCCTTGCCACCGACTTCCGCCGCAACCGTCTGCGCCTTGGCGATGTCGCGGTCGACGACGGCGACGAGATCACCGGCCGCTGCGAGCTCACGCACGCACGCCGCGCCGATGCCGCTGGCGCCGCCGGTAACGACGCTGATCCGCATCTGTGCAGTCATGGCGCCCGCTCCCCGACTTCTCCGCGACGCTGCGCGAACCATTCGACGACAAAGTCCATCAGGCCTTTTCGCAGGCCAATGGCAAAGAACAGGATCACGATGCCGAGCACGATGCCGTGATACTCGGTCAAGCGGGTAACGGTATCGTTGAGGATCAGCAGCAGCACCGTGCCGACCATCGGTCCGAGGAAGGTTGTCACGCCGCCGAGCATGTTGATGAAGATGCCCTCGCCCGAGATCGTCCAATAGGCGAACTCGGGATAGGCGCCGGAGACGAACAGCGCCATGATGATGCCGCCGGTCGACGCGAACAGCGCAGCGAGCACAAAGATCGTCAGCTTGGCGCGCCAGACATCGATGCCGATGAAGCTCGCCCGCGTGGCGTTGTCGCGGATCATGCGCAGCGTATAACCGAACGGCGATTGCGCGATCTGGCGCATGAGCAGCAGGCCGATCACCAGCAGGGCGCAGCTCGTGATGTAGAGATGCAGATGATTCGACAGATCGATGCCGAGAAACGGCGGCCGCGGAATCCCGCCGCGCAGGCCCTGGTCGCCGCCGGTCAGCGACTGCCACGACAGGATGGTCGAGTGAATCAGCATCTGGAATGCCAGCGTGACGAAGGCGAAGTAGATCTCCTTCAGCCGCACGCAGATCGCTCCGATGACGACGGCGACGACCAGGGTCATCGCCAGCGTGGCGACGAAAGCCACCGGGATCGGCACGCCGGTCTTCTGCATCATCAGCCCGAAACCATAGGCACCGAGGCCGAAGAACATACCGTGGCCGAACGAGATCAAACCGGTATAGCCGACCAGAAGGTTGAGCGACGTCGCGAACAATCCATAGGCCGCGCAGCGGATCACGAAGTCGAGCAGCTGCTTGCTGCCGAAGATGAACGGCAGCAGCGCGAGCACGACAAAGGCCACCAGCGCGATCAGGACATCGCGGTAACGCTGCGGCCTGGCGTCGATCCGGGCAACATCGAGGGGCTGCGTGCCCTGCCCGGCCTGCAACTCGGTCATGCGACCTCCTTGCCGAACAGCCCGGTCGGACGCGAGACCAGCACGATCACCATGAAGAGATACATCAGCCCCTCGGTGAACAGCGGGAAGCCGAGCGATCCGAAGGAGCGGATCAGGCCGATCAAAAGCGCGCCGATCAACGCGCCGATAATCGAGCCCATGCCGCCGATCACGGTGACGATGAAGGACTCGATCAGCACCGAGAAGCCCATGCCCGGTGTCAGCGAGCGCACCGGCGCGGCAAGCGCTCCCGCCAGTCCCGCCAGCATGCCGCCGAGCGCGAATACGCCGCCATAGATCAGCCCGGTATTGATACCGAGCGCCGAGACCATGCCGGGATTATGCGCGGCCGCACGGATTACCTTGCCGATCCTGGAGCGCGCCAGCCCCAGGCCGAGAACCACCGCCGCGGCGAGCGCCACCCCGATCAAGAGCAGATAGTATGGCGGCACCACGCCGCCGGCGATGAACAGCGGCGGCACCTGGAATGCAGCCGGCATGCCCATCGACTTGAACTCAGGCCCCCAGATCATGCGGACGACATCGTCGAAGATCAGCACGAAGGCGTAGCAGACCAGGAGCTGCATCAGCACGTCGCGGCCGTAGACCCGGCTCATGAACACGCGCTCGAAGATCAGGCCAAGGATCGCGGTGCCGACGGCGCCGCTCAGCATCGCCAGCGCGAAGCTGCCGGTGAGCTGATAGGCCGTCATCGCGAAATAGGCGCCGAACATATAGAAGGCGCCGTGGCTGAAATTGACCACCTTGAGCACGCCGAAGATCAGCGTCAGCCCAACGGCGACAAGGAACAGCAGCATGCCGATGATCAGGCCGCTGGTGGTTTGCGTCACCAGGCAGGCAGGGCTGGCGAGGCAACTGGCAAGCGCGTCGAGGTCCACGGAAAATCATCCATCACGGCGGGCCGCAACGTCGGCGCGCGACAAACATCAGATGCGAGGCGGAGGCAGCCCGCGGCAGCCTCCGCCGCACATGCGGATCAGGTGTAGCCCTTGCTCTTCTTCCACTCGGCTTCGAGCTCGAAGATGGTCTTCCAGTCTCCGGCCTTCACATCGGGCACATAGGGCTCCTGCGGGATCGTGGTGCCCCAGCCGATGGCGTAACCGACCAGCGTGTGATCGTCGGCGCGCATGGTCACGGTGCCGTCGGCGCCGAACGGGCATTTGATGGTGAGGCCGGTGAGCGCCTCCGCGACCTTCTTGCCGTCGGTCGAGTTCGCCTTCTTGACGGCCTCGTTGAGGAACATGACCGCCGTGGCGTTCTGCCACGACCAGTTGGTCGGATACTCGTTGTACTTGGCCTTGTAGGCATCGCCCCAGGCCGCATTTTCCGGCGTTGGCGGGAAGGTCTTGATGTAGCGGTCGCCGGAGTGGATGCCCTTGGGCAGGTTCTTCACCACCGTGAGTGCGGTGTAGTCGGCCATGTTGACCGCGAACACCTCAATTTGGGTGAACATCGCGTAGATGTTGGCCTGGTCGATGTAGGAGGTGAGATCGCCGCCCCACAGGCAGGAGTAAAGCGCCTGCGGCTTGGCCTGCAGGATCTTCGTCACCACCTCGGTGTAATCGGGCTGGAACAGCTTCGGCCAGGACTCGCTGATGATCTCGACGTCGGGCGCGAACTTCTTCAGGTACAGCACGAACTCGCCGGTGGTGTCGCGGCCATAGGCATAGTCGGGCGAACAGGTCGCCCATTTCTTCAGGCCCTTGGCCTTGGCGATCCCTGCCGCGTAGCTGGCGCCGACGATCGAGTCATGAATGCCCTGCCGCACGCAGCGGAAGGCGTTCGGGATGTGCTGCTTGGGATCGGCGGTCAGCGATGACGCTTCCGAGCAGGTGTGGATGCAGAGCACGCCGAGATCGCGCGCCACTTCGTGAACCGCGAACGATCCCGACGACGCTTCGCCGTCGAGCAGCATCTCGCAGCCGTCGGTGTTGACGAGCTCGCGCGCGATACGCGCGGCTTCCTGCGGCTGTCCCTTGGAGTCGCGGATCACCATTTCGATCGGCCGTCCGGCAAGGCCGCCGGCGGCATTGACCTTCTCGACCTCCAGCAGCACGGCGTTGCGCGAGGACGTTCCGAGTTGCGCGACGCGGCCCGACAGAATGGTCGGCATGCCGATCTTGATCGTCTTGGCCTGTGCGCGCGCCACCCATGGCGCGGCAAAGCTCACCGCACTGGCGCCCATCAGCGCAAGCGTCGAGCGCCGGGTGATGCCCGGTTTCCGGGTCCTCTTCATCATTCCCCTCCCTGTCGGGTTCGCGTTCCCAAAATCCCTGCCGGAGATCGTTCCGTCTCCATGACCACGATGTTTTCAGAGCAAGGGGGGTGACGTCAAGCCAAAGATGAATTACGACTCATAATTCATCTAGGGAGAAAACGGCGCCGGAATCGGCCCCGCGGGCGGCAAATGATCAACCTTTCCAGCTTCATCGCATTTCATGCCCGGCGGACTCCGGACCGCTGTGCGCTGAAATATCGCGGCGAGGACGTCGCCTACGCCGACTTTGATCTGCGGATCCGGCAGGTCGGCGGCTGGCTCGCGGCGCGCGGGATCGCGCCCGGCGACGTCGTCGCCGTGCTGATGAAGAACAGCACGGCCTTTCTCGAGCTGGTGTTCGCGACCAGCCATATCGGCGCGGTGTTCCTGCCGATCAACTATCGGCTGTCGGCCGATGAGGTCGGCTACATCGTCGGCAATTCGGGCGCGCGCCTCTTGGTCGCCGACGAGGAGTTTGCCGCGATTGCAACCGGCGGCGCACCGGTCGTGCTGCTCGATGAGGTCGCTCAGTCCAGCGTCGCCAACCTTGCGCCCGACATCGCGCCGGCGCCGATCCACGTGCGCCGGCCGCGCGACCTGATGCGGCTGATGTACACCTCGGGCACGACGGATCGTCCCAAGGGGGTGATGCTCACTTACGAGAACGTCTACTGGAAATCCGCCGACCAGACCTTGGTGCTCGGGCTCAACGCCGACACGCGACTGCTCGTCGTCGGCCCGCTCTATCATGTCGGCGCGCTCGACCTGCCCGGCATCGCTGTGCTCTGGCATGGCGGCATGCTGTGCGTTCACCGCACCTTCGAGCCTGAACCCGCACTCGCTGCGATCGAGCGCGAGAAGCTCAACGCGGCGTGGTTCGCGCCGGTCATGACCACGGCCCTCCTCACCTGCCCGAACCGCGAGCGCTACGACGTATCCAGCCTGCAATGGGCGATCGGCGGCGGCGAGAAGACGCCGGAAGTCCGCATCCGCGCCTTCTCTGACTATTTCAAGAACGCGCGCTACATCGATGCCTACGGCCTCACCGAAAGCTGCGGCGGCGATACCTTCATGGACGCAGGCCGCGAGATCGAGAAGATCGGCTCGACCGGCCGCGCCATCGCCCATGTCGAGATCGAGATCCGTGACGATGCCGGCAAGCGCCTGCCGGTCGGCCAGAACGGCGAGATCTGCCTGCGCGGCCCGAAGGTCACGCAGGGCTACTGGAAGGATCCGGAGAAGACCGCATCCGCCTTCTTCGGCGACTGGTTCCGCACCGGCGATGTCGGCTATCTCGACGACGACGGCTTCCTGTATCTGACCGATCGCAAGAAGGACATGATCATTTCCGGCGGCGAGAACATCGCCTCCTCCGAGATCGAGCGCGTCATCTACGAAATGCCTGAAGTGCGCGAGGTCGCGGTGATCGGCCTGCCGGACGCACGCTGGGGCGAGAAGCCGGTCGCGATCGTGGTGCTGGCCGACGACGCCAAACTCGACCTGCCCAGTCTCACCGACCACTGCCGGACACGGCTCGCCGGCTTCAAGGTGCCGCGGCAGCTCGTCATCCGCGACAGCCTGCCGCGCAATCCATCCGGCAAAGTGCTCAAACGCGTGCTCCGCGCCGAACTCGAGGCCACCGCATGACGCAAGCGACAACCGCCAAGGTGACAAAGCTCAACCGGGTCGAGCGCAACGCCTGGACCAAGCAGAAGATCTTCGACGCCGCAACCAAGGTCGTCGGCAAATACGGCTATGCCGAAGCCTCGGTCGCGCGCATCACCGAGGCCGCCGGCGTCGCGCAGGGCACCTTCTACAATCATTTCGAGAACCGCCAGGAGCTGCTCGACCAGCTGCTGCCGAAGATCGGCCTCGACATGGTCCGCTTCATCCATGCGCGCACCGGCACCGCGAGCGAGGCCCGGCAGGAGGTTGAGCGCTTCAGCGCCTTCTTCGATTTCATCCGCGAGGTGCCGGAATTCCTGCGCATCCTCAACGAGGCCGAATTCTTCGCGCCGATCGGCTACCAGAAGCATTTTGACAACATCTCCAGTGCCTATGTGCGGATCCTGCAACGCGCACGGGCAGCGGGTGCGACCAACGCATTCAGCGACGAGGAATTCGATGCCATCGTCCAGGTGCTGATGGGCGCGCGCGGCTATCTCAGCCGCCGCTATTCCTATTCCGAGCGCGGCGTCACCGCGGTGCCCGACTATGTGATCACGGCTTACCAAAAGCTGGTCACCCGCGGCCTGTTCACCACCAGCGACAAGGGAAGAAAATCATGAGCGCTGAGGGCACCATCCTCGTCACCGGCGGCAGCCGCGGCATCGGCGCGGCGACCGCGACGCTGCTCGCCGATCAGGGGCATCGCGTCGTCATCGTCGACATCGCGCCCGAGCCGTTGGTTGGAACAGCCGCCGTCCTGTGGCCGGCGCCGTTCGACGTCGCGAGCGAGAGCGCCGTTGTCGCAGGCATTGCCGATATCGAGACCGCGCATGGTCCGATCAGCGGCCTCGTCAACGCCGCCGGCGTGTTCGGCAAGATGCACTCGATCGAACGGGTGCGGATGGAGCAATGGGACCGCGAGGTCAATATCGACCTGCGCGGCACTTTCCTGGTCGCGCGTAGCGTCGGCATCGCCATGGCGAAGCGTCGGCATGGCGCGATCGTCAACGTCGCCTCGGTGGCCGGCATGACGTCGGGCCCGATCCACGCCTATACCGCGGCCAAGGCCGGCGTCATCCAGATCACGCAGACGCTCGCCGCCGAATGGGGCCGTTCCGGCGTCCGCGTCAACGCAGTGTCGCCCGGCTTCACCCGCACGGCAGCGCTCGAGGCCGGCATCGCATCGGGCGCCCTGCACAAGGATCTGCTGGCGCGGCCGACCGCGATGAACCGGCTGGTCGAGCCGATGGAAGTGGCGCAGGCGATCGCCTGGCTGCTCTCCCCGCAGAGCAGCGGCGTCACCGGCATCAACCTGCCGGTCGATGCCGGCTACATCGCAGGCACCACCTGGGCCGCCTATGGCGGCCTGCCGGAAGCCCCACGCAGCTGAGGACAACGCATGAATATCGAGCTTCCGCGCAAACACCTCGATCTGTCCTCCGCCATCGCCGAGGGCGACATCCGCGTGCTGCTGATGGTGCTGGTGCACATGACCGGCGACGAGAAGTGGCTCGAGCCGCCCTACAAGCCGAAGCGCGACGTCCGCCTGATCCCGGACCCCGACGCCGGCGTGCCGAAGGAGATCCAGGACGAGATTCGCGCGGCGGTCCTGAACCTGTGCGCGAACGGCACCCCGAAGCCCGTCATCACCGATCCCGGCAATGAGCTGATGCTGCGGATGATGCGCGTGACGCTCGGCGAGAACGTCGCGCCGGAATATGCCCCGCTGATGCGCGAGGAAATGGGCTTCGTCCCGCGCGACGCGCGCTGGCGCGAGCGCCCTTCTGGCGAGAAGCTGGCGCAGCAGCATGTGCTCATCGTCGGCGCCGGGGTCTGCGCGATCGCGCTCAGCGTTACGCTCGGTCGGCTCGGCATCCCCTATACCATTGTCGAGAAGCAGGACGAGATCGGCGGCACCTGGTACGTCAACCGCTATCCCGGCTGCGGCGTCGATACGCCGAACCACTCCTATTCCTTTTCGTTCGGCGCGCGCAATCCGTGGACCCGCTATTTCGCGCAGCGCCAGGAGCTGCTCGACTATCTGCTCAAGGTCGTGCGCGAATACGACATCCGCCAGCACGTCCGCCTCAATACCGAGCTCGTCGCCTCGCGCTGGGACGAAGGCAGGCGGCGCTGGATCTCGACGCTGAAGACCGCGCGCGGCGAAGAGACCTTCGAATCCACCGCGCTGGTCAGCGCGATCGGCCAGCTCAATGACCCTCTGCCGGCCCGCTTTGAGGGAGACGAGAACTTCAGGGGTTTGAAGGTTCATTCGGCTCTGTGGTCCGACGACGTCAAGCTCGACGGCAGGCATGTCGCCGTGATCGGCACCGGCGCAACCGCGATGCAGCTGGTGCCGTCGATCGCGGGCCGTGTCGCCTCGGTCACCGTCTATCAGCGCACCGCGCAGTGGGCGCGGCCGGTGAAGGGCTATTCCGATCCGATCACCGAAGGCGCGCAGTGGCTGCTCGCCCATCTGCCGTTCTATGTGCAGTGGTATCGCTTCAACATGTTCTGGCGTTACGGCGACGGATTGCTGCCGTTCCTGCGCAAGGATCCGGCCTGGCCGCATCCGGACCGCGCCGTCAACAAGGGCAACGACCGGCATCGCCAGGAGCTCGCCGACTTCATCCTGTCCGAGCTGAAGGATCGTCCCGATCTGATCGAGAAATGCATGCCGACTTATCCGCCCTACGGCAAGCGTATCCTGCTCGACAACAACTGGTTCAAGACGCTGACCAAACCGAATGTTGAGCTGGTCACCGACAAGATCGACCATTTCGCCGCAGACGGCATCGTCACCGCCGATGGCACATCGCGGCAGCACGACGTCATCGTGATCTCGACTGGCTTCAAGGTCTCCGAGATGGCGGCGCGTCTCAACATCACCGGGCGTGACGGCAAGAACCTCAAGCAGGCGTGGCGCGACGACAATCCGACCGCCTATCTCGGCCTCAGCGTGCCCGATTTCCCCAATCTCTTTCTGATGCTCGGCCCCAATTCGGGGCCTGCACATGGCGGCAGCGTGATCTTCCAGTCGGAGTGCCAGAGCCGCTACATCTCCGCCTGCCTTGTCGAAATGATCGAGAACGACATCGCCGCGATCGACGTGCATCCCGACGCGCATGACGCGTATATCCGCGACGTCGACGCCGAGCATGAGCAACTGATCTGGACGCATCCGGGCATGACGACCTACTACCGCAACAGAAGCGGCCGGGTTTTCTCGGCGATGCCGTGGCGGTTCGTCGACTACTGGAAGATGACACACGATCCGGACTTCACCCAATATCGAAAGACCAAGTCGCGACAGGACTCCTGACCTGAATTCCCTCGCTCGTTAACTTGACAGATGGCCATAACTGCCGCAGCATTTCGCTGACTGCACCTGTTGGGGTGCTGGAGCGCTGGCTCTTCGCGTCGCAGGAATTGACGGACGATTATGGGATCGGCCGTCAGGCAGCTGAAGCGGACAGATGTCCGTCGGCCCACCCTTGGAGAGGAGCATGACGCCACCGGCGCAAGCCAGCGACCTTGCTCAGCGGCAAGGTCTCGGTGCACGTTGAGGCAAACAGCAGCTGCTAGCCGCGTGCGCCACCGACAATCTGAACATATCCGCAGGACAGGAGCGCAAAGGCCACGCGCTTTTAGGTCCCGAAACACGACTGGTCTATACCAGACATCCTTCGCTAAAACGAAGTAGCAGGGCCCCGCGATGCTTGACTGCACCGGGGCCCGTTCGTTTGCCCGCGATCTCCCCTTCGTCACGCCGCATTGCGCCACCGCACGGGATCGGGAACAATTGTCGCGACAGGGATGAGGAAAGATGATGGAAAAGCCGCGGGTCCGAATCTACACCGACTACAAGTCTCCCTATGCCTATGTCGCCAACAAGCGGCTGTTCGAACTCGAGGAGACATACGGCGTCGAGCTGGAATGGCTGCCCTACACGCTGCGCATTCCGGAATTCATGGGCACGGTCGAGGAGCGCACGCCGCACTTCTGGCGCAAGGTGCGCTACGCCTACATGGATGCGCGCCGGTTCGCCAACGCGCAGGGACTGACCATGAAGGGCCCGCGCCGGATATACGACGCCTTCTACGCCAGCGCCGGCATGCTGTTCGCGCAGCGTCACGGGCTGTTCCGGCCTTATCACGATACGGTGTTCCGGAAGTTCTGGAACCACGAGCTGGAGATCGACGAGCTTTCGGAGATTGCCGGCGTGATCACCGCGGTCGGCGGCTCCTCCGACGCCTTCGAGGCCTATGTTCGCGGCCCTGCCCGCGCCGAACATGATCGCATCATCGACGAGGCCGAAGCGCTCGGCGTGTTCGGCGTTCCCAGCATGGTGTTCAACGGCGAGCTGTTCTGGGGCGGCGACCGCATCGACATGCTGATCGAGCGGATCAAGCAGCCGGAGACGATCGCGGTCGCGCTCGGCAGCAGGCACCGGACGTAGGCGCCGGCCGTCTCGAAGCTGGTTAGCATTGCCGATCGATCAGCCTCCAACCAGGATGGCCCAGCACCCGGTGCGTTCCAACACGGGCTTCAACGCCGCACGTTCACCGGCATCGAGCGCGGCAAACTTCTCGCGCAACTGCTGCAGGCACTTGACCTGATATTTGAACGGCGCCAGTGCATAGGGCAGTCCCCAGACATTGATCTCGAGCCGCTCGAGGCCCTTCGCAAACGCATCCGCATTGGCGGCCAGGAACGGTAGATAAAGTTCGCCGGCGATCCGCAGCAGCGCCTCGGCGAACCCGCCAAGCGCCTGCTCACGCGGATACCAGTCGCCCTTGACACCTGACGCATCGTCAAGCCGCCGCACCCAGTGATCGGTGAACGGCGCGCGCTCGCGCATGATCCGCATCGGGGTCGGGTCGGTGGCCATCTCGCTGAGCTGGCCGAACCAGGCGAAATCCGCCAGCGACGGCCGGCTGCCGAACAGATAGCTCCTCATGCCGACATGCGGCTCGAACGCCGCGAGCGTGCGCCGGTAGCTCTCCTCGAGCAGCGGCCTGTTCTCATCCGTCGCGCCGAGAATGACCATGCGCGAAATCTGCCGCTGCCGGAACTCTTCGATCTCCTCGCGGCTGCCGACCTCGGCCTCCGATGTCGACCACTCCTCGCCGGCCCAGCGCGAGACATAGGCCTGATCTTCCGGATCCCACCAGCGATAGAGAAACAGCGGCTTCACCGCCCATTCGTCGGCGAGGTCCTCAAGCAGGTCGCAGACGAATGCGACCGCCTTGTCCTCCGGGATCACCGAGCGTCCCCGGTGGCGCACTTCCAGATCATAGGCCAGCGTCGTGGTCTCGCCGCGGTAGCTGCCGTCGGGATATTGCAGCACCGGGATCAGCATCGGCTTCAGATGCGCGGTCGCGTCGCGCAGCGCCTTGGTCATGATCACCCAGTCGTGCGGGATCCGGCGGTAGCGCATCAGCGCGCGCAACTTGATCGCATAGGGCGAGGCGGTCGAGCCGATCAGGCGATAGCGTTCCCCTGTCATGACGATGGCTCCAAAAACGCCGGTTTGCCGTACGGATAGAACTGCGCGAGATCGACGTTCTTGTACGGCAGCTTGTCCAGCCGCGTCGTGCCGAGGAACGGCTCGTCGGGTTCGACCAGGAGGATCGTCTTGGCAAATCCATTGTCGTCGAAGCCGCGCCGGAAATGGACCCGAGACTTGATCGCCATCACGTCGAAGGCGCCGATGTCGGGCACCAGCGCCTTCAGCGAGAACGGCTCCATAACCTGCACCAGATAGGTGGACAGGATCAGCACATTATTGCGGCCGAAGCGCACGCAGACCCAGAACTGGCCATAGCCCTCGCCCGCCGCCGAAACCGTGCCCTGAATCCGAACCGGATCGCCCGCCGACTCGTCAGCGCGGCCGCCGATCTCCATGTCGAAGGCATCGCCGGCCTTGGCGCCGGCGGCCTTCAGGCTTGCGGTCGCCCTGGCGTCGGTAATGGTCGCGATCACGGTGTTGGCGAGGTCCTGCGCGATGATCTCACACAGCAGCCAGGTCGCCGACCCCGACCGGTCGCTGTGATCGGCCAGCACCACCGGTGTGTTGCCAGCGGCG
This sequence comes from Bradyrhizobium pachyrhizi, assembly GCF_029714545.1. Taxonomy (NCBI): domain Bacteria; kingdom Pseudomonadati; phylum Pseudomonadota; class Alphaproteobacteria; order Hyphomicrobiales; family Nitrobacteraceae; genus Bradyrhizobium; species Bradyrhizobium pachyrhizi. Next base: position 6,369,029 of record NZ_CP121667.1, read on the forward strand.
ACGGCCTGCTTGGCCAGCGCAACACCCTCGGTGATGCTGTACAGCCTGGTCGATTGCAGCAAGGCTTCGCGCAGCCGCCAGATCGTGCCGGCGAGATCGCGCGCGACCTGCTCGGCGAGCTTTGGATTGTCGTTGGTCAGAACCTGCACGGTCATGCCGACATCGGGAACGTCGGCGAACGGGAAGCCGAAGAAGATGTTTACGTAGACGTCGACCTCGCGCGCCTCCCAGATCAGCGCGCGCTGCACGAGATCCATCCACGGCCGCGCTCCGGTCCATTGCAGCACGGTGGGCGAGATCACGGGAACCTTGATCGTCCTGTGCGCCGGCTTGTAGTCGCCGCGGATCGCCCGCACCAGCATGCGCGCTGCGCGTTCACCCTGCAGATGCGCGTCATAATGCGGGAAATATTTGACAGCGAACGCCATGTCCGCGTGCTCGAGGAACGCCTCATCCTCGTTGCCGTGAGGATCGAACGTCGCCGCAATGAAGGCGGAGCGGCCTACCACGTCGCGGACCTGCCGCGCCAGATCGGCTTCGGGACGCGGCACGCCGCGCAAGGCCATCGCGCCATGCAGGCACAGATAGACGCCGTTGAACGGTCCCTCCTCTTTCAATCCGGCGATCATCTTGCCGGTGAAGGTGCGATAGGCTTCCTCGGTGATCCAGCCGGATCCGGTGTAGGTCTTCGGCCAGAGCGGGGATTCGATGCCGACCAGCTCGACCTCGGAGAACTCGCGCGCCACCTGCACGAAGCCGCCCATATAGTTCTTGGGATCGAACTGCAGCAGCGCCTCGCCTTTGGCCGGCGAGCCTGGATAGATGAAGTCGTCGAGCGTGGTCTCGTTCGGCAGGAACGAGACGGTTTCGTGGGAGAAATGCAGGACGGCGATACGTATCTTGCGATCGCTCATTTGGTGCGCCTCGGCTGTTTTCCGCATTGTGGCATTGAACGCGCGGCGCGCCAATCCGCATTCGGTTTTTGCCCGACAGACCTGCAAATAAACAGGTGCAGCGCAGCTTGCCGCCGCGCGGATTCTGCTATGGTCCGCCGCAACGATCGGGCCGCGGCCCCGCAGATTTCTCAAGGAGAGAGCGCCATGAATCCCCCCGTCAGCTCGCCCGCGATCAAGGTCGTCAAATCGGTTCGCGAGCAGGTGAGCGCCGAGGAGTGGCAGGCCCGCGTCGATCTTGCCGCCTGTTATCGGCTGACGGCGATGTACGGCATGACCGAGATGATCGCGAACCACATCTCCTGCCGCGTGCCCGGCACCACCGACCAGTTCCTGATCAACGCCTACGGCATGCTGTATGAGGAGATCGACGCCTCCAGCCTGATCAAGGTCGACGTCGAGGGCAACACGCTGCTCAACGCGACCGACTACGACGTCAATGTCGCCGGCTTCGTCATTCACAGCGCCATCCACATGGCCAAGCACGACATGGATTGCGTCGCGCACACCCATACCCCGGCCGGCATGGCGGTCTCGGCGATGGAATGCGGCCTGCTGCCGCTGGCACAAACCTCGATGCGCTTCCTGCACATCGCCTATCACGACTTCGAGGGCATCGCCGACAATGTCGACGAGCGCGAACGCCTCGTCCGCGACCTCGGCGACAACGAGGCGATGATCCTGCGCAACCATGGCCTCTTGGTCGTCGGCCGCACCGTGCCCGCCGCCTTCAACGTGCTGTTCCGCCTCGAGCGCGCCTGCCAGACCCAGGTGATGGCGCTGTCCTGCAACACCAAGCTGATCTATCCGCCGCAAAATATCCTCGAAGACACCTATGAGCGGATGCTGCCGAAGCCCGGCCGCGCCGCCCGCAACGGCGAACTCGCCTGGCCCGCGCTGTTGCGCAAGCTCGACCGCGCGGATCCGTCGTATCGGGATTGAGAGCGAACGCCGGCGCAGGCGTTCTCCATTCGTCGTCCCGGCGAAGGCCGGGACCCATAACCACAGGGTAGCTTTGTCGACAAACAGGCCGTGGCCCCAGCGTCGCGCAACAATTCGCATTCGTGGTAATGGATCCCGGCCTTCGCCGGGACGACGCTGAAATTGTTGCACGATCTGTGAGTCACACATCCGCATTCTCGCGGCGTGTTTCGCCCGAGCTTTGCTCTTCGTTCCGCCCTCTCTGTTGAAGAGGGCGCAGGGAAAGCCGGGTGCCGATCGCACCCATGGGCCCCGAGCAATGGGTAGAAAGCTCGGGGGTAGGACCACAGGTGTAACCGGAAACGACCCGGCTTTCCCTGCGCGATGGGCTACGGCTTATTTCGTGCTCTCCCCGGCGAGACTGGGCTTGTTTGTCACCGCCTTCGCAACGCGCATCGCGCAATGCGAAAAGACACCTGCCGCTAGGGCGTCAGGACCACACGACTTCACCGTCCGCTTCATGCGCACTCGTCAGTTGCGCAATCGGCGTCCACCGCATCTCGACCCACGTTCGTGACGACCGCGAAGCGCCCCTCTATCGGGTGAGACGGGCGGAATTGGATCACTGATTTGCCCGACGACGGAAGCGGGATTTTGCCCGTCGGGGTGATTTGTCGCAGCCATCGTGCGGTGGGCGCGGAGCGTCGTGCCGCTCAGCTTCCGAGCTGAATGGTGCGCTCCAGCGCCGCGGCGAAGCCGTTGAGGGGGACGTTAAAGACGACAGCCTGCCCGTTGCTGATGTTCTGCGCGGCAACGGTGAGCATTTTGGCCTTGCTGATAGTGTCGGTCACGACCGCGGGAAACGATATCGGCAGCAAGCAACCTTGCGCCGTGCAGGTGGAAAAGCGCGTCTGCTCCAGATCCCTGCCGTCCAGCCTGAGGACGGCGCCGGCGTCGAACTTCAGCCCGAACGGCATCAATATGTTGCCTTCGGCCTTTCCGTCCCTGGGAATCAGTTCGATGGCGAAGATTTGCTGATTGGTCTCCTTAGCGAGTTGTGTCTGCCCGAGGGTGCACAGCTTGGCCCCGCCGTCGAGCTGGCATTTGACGATCCAGTCTCCGTAGGTTTCGCTGATCGCGGAAGCGCCCTCGGGAAGCTGGACGGCGCGGACCACGCCATCCATCGCGGACGTCTGGCTCCGCGTGTCGGTCGGCATAGAGACGGTGCTCCCACTGGCATCCGACACATCGGGAGTTCGGGCGGCTTGCGCCGAGCCGACGCCGGCCATGACGACGAGAGCGGCGATCGCCCGAAGAGCCTGTCTGCTGCGCTGACCGTCACCATTGCATTCGCTCCGCCTCGTTACGTCACGAAACCGATCTGCCTTTTCGTCGGCGTATTTGTGGGCATAATTCCCACATGAACGAGATACACCTACTTGGAGAACCGCTGATATGCAAGAGCTGATCGCCGCCGGCGTGATTGTCGCGATTGTTGCGTTCTGCGGCGGGTATTTCTGGGCGATTGCACGTGAAGCCATGTCCTCGAACAAGGCCGCGAACAAGCAACAACGCAAATCGTAGTCCGGCGCCTCGACCTTGCTCCCGTGATTTGCCCGCGGGATGCGTTTTCAATTAAGCTCGCCGGATGGACATGCTCGTCAAGCTCTACGCCCTGCCCGATTCCCGGCCCGCCTACGATCGATTGCTCAAGGCCGGAATTGTCATGCGCCGCGCGCTCGCCCCGGAAAAGCACAAGGTGGTGGCCTGGGTGCGGGAGACATTCAGCGAGGCGTGGGCCAGCGAAACCGAGGTCGCGTTCAGCCGCCAACCGGTCTCCTGCTTCATCGCGATCCAGCAAAAGAAGATCCTCGGATTCGCCTGCCACGACGCGGCCTGTCGCAATTTCTTCGGTCCGACCGGCGTCGCGCCGAAGGCGCAGCAGGGCGGAATTGGCAAGGCGCTGCTGTTCGCCTGCCTCGAGGACATGAAGCACCAGGGGTTCGGCTACGCCATCATCGGCGGCGTCGGGCCGGCGGAATTCTATACGAAAGCTGTCGGCGCGGTGGCCATCGAAGGCTCCGCGCCGGGAATCTATCGAGGATTGCTGTAGCTGTGCCGCAGGTCCATTTTCCCGGTCTTGTCGCGCTACGAGACAGACTGACAATGTCTGCGTTCACGGAGATCGGGTAACCCAAGGATGGCTGGCGGGTTGAAGATCACGACCGGCATCATCGCCGCGGTGCTGGTCATTGCGGCGGTGGCTCAGGCGCGCAGCGTGCTCGCCCCGCTTGCGGCCGCCCTGTTCATCATCGCAATCGTCTGGCCCGTTCAGCAACGGCTGCAGTCGTGGCTGCCGAAACTCCTCGCGCTCGCCATTACCGTCGTTGTTACGGTTGCCACCTGCATCGCGTTTGCCTCGCTGGCAGCATGGGGGTTCGGCCGCGTCGGGCGCTCCTTGATTGCGGATGCGGCGCGGTATCAGGCCTTCTACGATGCCGCGGTGATCTGGCTCGACGGCCATGGCGTCTCGTTCGCCGGCGTCTGGGCCGAGCATTTCAATGTCGGCTGGTTGCTGCGCACCACGCAATACGTCACGGGCCGCGTCAACACCACGTTGAGTTTCTGGCTCATCGCACTGGTCTATGTCGTGCTGGGACTTCTCGAGGTCGAGGACGCTGGTCGACGAATCCAGCGGTTGGAGAATCGCACAGCTGCGCGCGTCCTGCTCAAGGGCAGCAAAGCGACGGCCGCCAAGTTTCGTAAATATATGCTGGTGCGGACGCAGATGAGCGCGGTCACGGGCCTCCTGGTCGGCCTGTTCGCCGCTGTCACCGGGCTGCCATTCGCATTCGAATGGGGCGTGATCGCCTTTGTCCTCAACTACGTTCCTTTCATCGGCCCTTTCATCGCGACGCTGTTCCCCACGCTGCTGGCCATGACGCAGTTCGAGAGTTGGCCCGCGGTGTTTGGCGTGTTCGCCTGTCTCAACGTCATCCAGTTCGTGGTAGGCAGCTATATCGAACCGCGGGTGGCCGGCTCGACATTGTCGATCTCGCCGTTTCTGGTGCTGTTTGCAATCTTCTTCTGGAGCTCGCTTTGGGGCCTGTTCGGGACCTTCATCGGTGTGCCGATCACGCTCGCTATTCTGACCTTCTGTGCCGAGAGTCCGTCGGCCGCATGGATAGCCGATCTGTGTGGCGGATCGCACCAAGATAAGCCGGAAGCGTCCTAGCTTGCGGCAATCTCAACCCGCTCGGGCTCGGCGAGGCAGAGCTTCCGGTCCGGGCCGACCATCATTTTGTGGATATAGAAATAGCTGGCTGCATCGTCGGCCCCCATCACCGGCGACGGGGCCGAGACGATCCTCGACGCACCACATGTACCGATCCAATCGATATGCCTGTGACCGTGCATCACCACCGAGCGATCGGAAAACCTTTGCAACCTGCGTACAAACCAGCTGCCGTTGATCAAGGCTGTCCCAATGCGCTCGGCAAATGTCTTCACCGGCATGGGATACTCCATCACGTGATGATGTAGCGCGATGGTCCAGCATGTCGTCGGAAAATGACGGATCGCAGCCTCCAACCGCCGCGTTTGCGCTTCCGAAACCAAACCGAGCGCGTTGGTGAAGGAGAAGTGGGTTTCCGCGTTGGAGTTGAGAATGGCGATCCCGAGGCCGCCGTCCTGGTCCGGCGGCAGGATCATTGGGAATTGATCATCGAACAGGCCGCGGAGCGCCGCTGCGCGGCGCACGCCCCCGTGCTGCGCAAATTGTGTTATCCGATCACGATAAGGGGCCAGTGCCTGGTTCAGCGTGGCCGACGGTTTTCCGGAACCGTCGACGACGCGCACGCGATCGCCCTGGACGGCCGCGATCGCCGATAGGGTACGCATCTGCCGTAGCCGCTTGCCTGGGCTGAATGGCAGGTCGAGGCGCGCAGGATTGGCACGATCCACGACGTTAACGTCATGATTGCCCGGAAGCATGATGACGCGTGCTGCGAGCTCGGGATGACCTGCCAATGCATCGAGAAATTCCGCCCATTCGCCGGGCCGGCCAGCGTCCGTCATATCGCCGCTGATCAACACGTGATCGAGCGGATCAACGGTGTGAATTTCGGCAAGGCGAGCCAACACGCGATTGAACTGTTCGTTTCCCCGCGGACCGGCGGTCCCGCTTTCGATGCGGAAACCGTACCGCTCGCCGACCACGTGAAGATCGGACAGATGCGCAAGGCGCCAGCAGCGTCCTCCGGACGGCGGCGCGTCGAATCCGGCCAGGTCGGCCGGTTGCTCCATACTGGCATCGGCCACGCTCCAGGCCAGTGACGCGACCGCAAGATAGCAGCACACCAGCACCACGGCGTTCGCGAACGTCGGCAACACCAGACGATGGATCAGAACAAGGTCATTGATGGTCGCAGTCCATTGCGAGGCAGGCCAGACTAGGGCCGCGATCAATGCCGCACCCGCGGAGAGCAGTATGCCGGCGCCGACCGAGCAACCGCGGCGCAGCCTCGTGCGAGAGGCAGGAGTTGCGCCGGTGCGCCAAAGCAGCTCCGCCAGATGGCCCAGTGCCTCGCGCGTGAAGGCATAACTCGGTTGGACCGCGAGCGCGTTCAGTGACCAGAAGCTTGTTTCCGCGATTTGAAATAGCGGTCGCCCGCCGAGCCATCCCAACCCCGCGATCACAATCAGCGCCAGCACGGCGCCCACTTCGGACAGGGCAAGAGCGTGTTGCGAAAGGCTCGAAATCCAGGCGGATGCGACCAGTGGCGCAAGGCCGAGCAGCACGCCAGGAAGCAGAAGCGAAGCCGTCCAGGCGAACAACAGTTTCGCCGGGCTTATCTCAACCAGAAGGCTACCCAAGATCGCGAACAACGAACGCTGTTCCGGGCTTGCGGCATTGTCCTCAAAGTCGCCGAGGCGGGGATCAAGCAGCACGCCGACGTCCTCCGTTACACGGCGCATTCTGTCATAAACCGCTTCAGACCAACATACGCGTCAGGCTTAGCGCAGCTTCCCGAAGAACTCGCGCACCTCGCCGATGAACAGCTCGGGTTGCTCGAATGCCGAGAAATGTCCCCCTTTCGGCATCTCGCTCCAGTGCTGGATGTTGGTGAAGTTTGTCTCCATCCATTTGCGGACCGGCGTGACGATCTCCTTGGGGAACACGGCAACGCCGGTCGGCACGCTCACCTTGTGCGGGGTTCGCTTGCCCGGCCCAAAACTTTCCCAATAGAGCCGCGCCGACGACGCAGCCGTCGCGGTGACCCAGTACAGCATGACGTTGTCGAGCAGTTCGTCGCGGCCGAGGATGCTTTCCGGATGGCCGTCGCAATCGGTCCAGGCCCAGAATTTTTCCAGGATCCAGGCCGCCTGCCCGCTCGGGGAATCCGTCAGGCCATAGCCTAGCGTCTGCGGCCGGGTGGATTGCTGCTTGGAATAGCCGGAATCCCAGTCGGCATAATATTTGATGCCGTTGAGCGCCCTCGTCTCCTCCGGCGTCGGCTGCCCCTCGACATTGGGCCGGGTCGACATCGCAAGCGTGATGTGGATGCCGGCGCAGTGTGCAGCATCCTGTCCGCCGATCGCGGTGGTGACCGCGGAGCCCCAATCGCCGCCTTGCGCGAAGTAGCTAGCGTAGCCGAGCCGCTGCATCAGGGCGGCCCAGGCCGTCGCGATCCGGTCGACGCCCCAGCCCGTCGCTATAGGCTTGGCCGAGAAGCCGAAGCCCGGCAGTGACGGACACACCACGTGGAAGGCATCGGCCGCGCGGCCGCCATGCGCGACAGGGTCGGTCAGCGGTTCGATCACCTTGTGGAATTCGACCACCGATCCCGGCCAGCCATGGGTGATGATCAAGGGCCGCGCCTCCGGATGCTTCGAGCGGACATGAATGAAGTGGATGTCGAGCCCGTCGATTTCGGTGGTGAACTGGCTGAAGCGGTTGAGCCGCGCCTCGCGCTGCCGCCAGTCATAGGTCTCGGCCCAATAATGGCAGACGTCCTTGATCCATTGCAGCGGCGCGCCCTGGCTCCAGTCGTCGACCAGTTCGGCTTCCGGCCAGCGGGTCCGGCGCAGCCGGCTGCGCAGATCCTCGAGGACATCGTCGCTGACGGCGATGCGGAACGGAGTAATGGCGGTCATGGCGTCTCCCCGGGGATGCTGAACTTTCGGGGAAGATAGGCTCGCGATGCCTACCGATCAAATCCGGGCCGCGTCATTTGCGGCGCCTCTCTCCGTCGTCTCCACGAACCCTGCACGACAAAGCGCGAATTCTGCATGACAAAGTCCGTCACGGCCGCCGCCATCTTGTTAAGAGAGGCGGCAATGGCTCGGCGTGAATCGCGAACGATCGAGGCACGCATATCGCAACTCACGGAGATTCCTGTGGCACTCTATCTGACGAGCATCCTGAACGCGCAAGACGTTCTGTTGAAGCTGGGATTGCCGCTGATCATCATGTTCTCAGCGGGGTGGATCATCATCCGGCGATGGATGCTGATGCCCGGCATCGCTGCATCAGGATTTTCGCCGACCGCATCGGCGGCCCTGTTCGCCCCCGTTCTCCTCGTCATCTACTTCTGCTTGCTGCAATCCAGCATGCAGGACGGCATTGCCGCGCATGCGGAGCTCGTCATTTTATACGGCGCGATTTTCGCACCGACATTTCTTCTCGTTCCATTCGGGGTCGCTTCCCTGATCCGGGTGCGCCGACAAGGCAAGCCGCTCGGCAATGGGCTGCTGTGTATCGCATTTGCCGCCTGGCCGATCCTGCAGGTGGCGTGGATGTGTCTGCTGTTTGGCGAGTGGGAATAGCTTGCCGGGCTATTTGCCGATCGCCGCCTCGAGCAGTGCCTGGGCCTGCCTGGTGGCCGCGGCGAAGGCCGGCTGTTGCGGCGCGCGCTCGGTGAAGCAGCGCTTGAACGCATCCTCGCCCTGCTGGTGCAGGTCGCCGAGCTTGTCATAGGCCTGCCTGCTGATCTGCTTGCGCTCGAGCTTCTCGGCCGCCGCATCGGCCTTCTGGTTGTAGTCGGTGCGGATCGCGGTGCAGGCCGGCACTTGCACCGCCGGCTCGATCTCGCCATAGGCGACATACATCTTGCCGTCGGCGAGCGCCGACACGAACACCTCGTCGGCCTTGTCGGGGAACGAATCCTGGGTGCGGCCGGCCAGGAAGCCGTAAGCCAGAGTGGCCGACGCCGGCTTGGCGATCGGCAGGTCGTCGAAATTGACCACCGCGGCATCGGTCGAAATCGCCTGGGTGTAGAGGCCCTCGAACTTCAGGGCGGCATCGACCTGCTGCGGCACGTTCTTGCTGCCCTTGTCCCACCAGGTCTTGTGTTCGTGCAGCCAGCGCGTGAACAGAGACTCGGTGGTGACGATGATATGGGCTTTTGGCTCGACGAAGCTGCCGTCGGCACGCTTTTCTCCGATCTTTGCCCCGTCCCTGCCGGTGTCGGCATCGAAGCGCAGGCCGTCCAGCATGCCGAACCCCATATCGCCCTTGTATAGAGTGTCGAGGTTGAGCTGGGCGTGAGCAAAGCCCGGCCGGGCGGGCTGGGACAGGATGGCCGTCAGCTGCCCCTTCAGCTCGTCGCGCGCGGCCGCCTCGGCCTTGTCGACGGCCTCATTGATCTTGTTGTCGTTCGACAGCTTGGCGATCGCGGCGTCACGCGCGGCGATATAGCGGTCTTCCGGCGACGCGGCGCGAGCCGGCGAAAGCAGCAGGATCGGGGAAAGGACGAGGGCAAAGCGGAAAATAAAATGCATGCCCTGTGGTCGTCCGCAGGGCATGCAAGGTTCAAGGTCACGGGTACTACCAGCATATCCCTCGCCGGCAGACCCTCTGCCGGCGCAGGATCTCGTCAAGGCGAGTCGGTCAGGCCGCCTTTGTCACGGTGCCGTCGTCACGCCGCCTTGGACTTCGCCACGTGGGTGGCGATCGCGTCCATCAACGGCGGCGACAGGCAATCATAGGGCTCGAGCCCAAGCTCCTTGAGCCGCGACCTGATCCCGGCCATATCGGCCGGCTTGACGCCGGACTCGATCACCGACGACACGAAGGCGGCAAATCCGGGCGCTGCCGAGCCGGACTCCTGGAACAGCTCGGGATGGATGAAATCGAGGCCATAGAACGGATGGCCCTTGTTCTCGATCCGGCCGTACATGTGGGTGCCGCATCCGGTGCAGGCATGGCGCTGGATCACCGCCGCCGCATCGACGATCTTCAGCTTGTCGCCGTTCTCCAGCACGGTGACGTTCTCGCGCGGCACTACCGCGACCACCGAGAAGGTGGCGCCCGAAGGCTTCCAGCATTTGGTGCAGCCGCAGGCATGGTTGTGGGCGACGTCGCCCTTGATGCCGACCTTGACCGGCTTGTCCGCGCATTTGCAGACCAGCGTGCCGCCGGCAAAACTGCCGGAGCCTTGCTTGACGCCATTGTCGACCGACGGGTGGATATGAACAGTCATTGACCTATCCTCCTAGTGCTTGGTGTTTTGATTTCAGAATACGACGACCGAACGGATCGATTTTCCCTCGTGCATCAGGTCGAAGCCCTTGTTGATCTCGTCGAGTTTCAGCACGTGGGTGATCATTGGATCGATCTGGATCTTTCCGCCCATGTACCAGTCGACGATCTTCGGCACGTCGGTGCGGCCGCGCGCGCCGCCGAAGGCCGTGCCCTTCCAGACGCGTCCGGTGACGAGCTGGAACGGCCGGGTCGCGATCTCCTTGCCGGACTCCGCGACACCGATCACCACCGAGACGCCCCAGCCGCGATGGCAGGCTTCCAGCGCCTGCCGCATCACGTTGGTGTTGCCGGTGCAGTCGAAGGTGTAGTCGGCACCGCCGTCGGTCAGGCCCACCAGGTGCTGGACGATGTCGCCGCCCACCTTGGTCGGATTGACGAAATGCGTCATGCCGAACTGCTTGCCCCAGGCTTCCTTGGAGTCATTGATATCGACGCCGATGATCTTGTCGGCGCCGACCATCTTGGCGCCCTGGATCACGTTGAGGCCGATGCCGCCGAGGCCGAACACGACCACGTTGGAGCCCGGCGTCACCTTGGCGGTGTTGACGACCGCGCCGACACCGGTGGTGACGCCGCAGCCGATGTAGCAGCTCTTGTCGAACGGAGCGTCCTCGCGAATCTTGGCCACCGCGATCTCGGGCAGCACGGTGAAGTTCGAGAAGGTCGAGCAGCCCATATAGTGGAAGACCGTCTTGCCCTTGTAGCTGAAGCGCGAGGTGCCGTCGGGCATCACGCCCTTGCCCTGGGTGGCGCGGATCGCGGTGCAGAGATTGGTCTTCTGGCTCAGGCAGCTTTTGCACTGCCGGCATTCCGGTGTGTAGAGCGGGATCACATGATCGCCCGGCTTGACCGACGTCACGCCGGCGCCGACCTCGCGAACGATGCCCGCACCTTCGTGCCCGAGGATCGAGGGAAAGATGCCCTCGCTGTCGAAGCCGTCGAGCGTGTAGGCATCGGTGTGACAAATGCCCGTCGCCTTGATCTCGACCAGGACCTCGCCGGCCTTGGGACCCTCCAGATCGAGCTCGACGATCTCAAGCGGCTTCTTTGCTTCAAATGCGACTGCGGCGCGGGTCTTCATCTTGGTCTCCACAAAACGTCAAACAGGTTTCTCGTTCGCACCGGACGGGCTCACTTCTTGTCGTTGTGGCCCATGCAGGCGTCTTCCGCCTTTCCATAGGCTTCCGACTTGTCTTCGTGCTTGGCCGGCCGAACACGCCCAACCGCGTCATTGGCGCGGGCCCGCAGGTAGACATAGAGGTCGTCCATGTAGCAGGCAACGTTGGGGTTATCGCCGAACGCCGGCATCACGTTCTCCTGCGCCGTGGAAACGTTCTTGCGTCCGCTCGCGACCACGCCCATGAAATCCGCGTAGCTCATGGTCTTCAGCGAATTCGCCAGCGCCGGCGCATAGGTCGATCCCATGCCGTCGGGGCCGTGGCAGACATGGCACTCCGAATGATAGCGGCGGTAGCCGGAGTAGGTGTACCAGTCCGTCGTGCCGTCGGCCGTAACCTTGAACGTCGGGTTTCCATCCTTGTCGAGATACTTGCCGTCCTCGGACTTGACGGCGGTCGGGTCGCCAGCGTCCTCGGCGGAGGCAACTCCACCCATTGCCACGACAAAGATCGCAGCACTCACAAACCAGATCTTACGCAAAAGCATATCCTCGCGTGCAGATTGAAGACGGACCGGCGCATGGAGATCGCTCCATGCGCCGGAACGAGGTTGCTCAGCTCACTGCTGCGGCAGCGAGAACACGGTGAGCGTTCCGCCGAGCGCAGTGTAGTTGCTCAGCGCGGCATAGCCGCCGACTGCGCCGAGACCGGCCGTCGGATCAGTCAAACCAGCCGCGAGGCCGATGCCTGCCCAACCGCCAACACCCGACAGAATGGCGACGTACTGCTTGCCGCCATGCTCATAGGTAGTGACGTTGCCGATGATGCCGGACGGGGTCTTGAACTTGTAGAGCTCCTTGCCCGTCTTGGCGTCGACAGCCTTCAGGTAGCCTTCCAGCGTGCCGTAGAACACCACGCCGCCGGCGGTCGCGAGCGCACCCGACCAGACCGAGAACTGCTCCTTGTTCGACCACACGATCTTGCCGGTCTTGCCGTCCCAGGCGATGAAGTTGCCCATGTTGGTCTCACCGGGAGGCGGATACATCGACAGCGTCGCGCCGACATAGGGCTGACCTGCGGTGTAGCTCACCTTGAACGGCTCGTAGTCCATGCAGACGTGGTTGGTCGGCACGTAGAACAGCTGCGTGTCCGGCGAGTAGGCTGCCGGCTGCTCGTCCTTCGAGCCCAGCGCTGCCGGGCAGATGCCCTTCACGTTGACGTCCTCGCCCGCCTTGTCGGTCGACGCGGCGTCAAGAACCTTCGGGCGACCATAGGTCGGCGAGTCCTTCTTCATGTCGACGCCGGAGGTCCAGTTCACCTTCGGATCGTACTTCTCGGCGACCAGCAGTTCGCCAGTGGCGCGATCGAGCGTGTAGCCGAGGCCGTTGCGGTCGAAATGCGTCAGCAGCTTGCGCGCCTTGCCGTCGATCGTCTGATCCGAGAGGATCATCTCGTTGACGCCGTCATAGTCCCATTCGTCATGGGGCGTCATCTGGTAGACCCACTTGGCGACGCCGGTATCCGGGTTGCGCGCCCAGATCGTCATCGACCACTTGTTGTCGCCGGGACGCTGCTTCGGATTCCAGGTCGAGGGATTGCCCGACCCGTAATAGACCAGGTTCAGCTCGGGATCGTAGGAGATCCAGCCCCAGGTCGCGCCGCCGCCGATCTTCCACTGATCGCCCTGCCAGGTCTTCAAGCTCGAATCCTTGCCGATCGGCTTGCCAAGCTCGGTGGTCTTGTCGTCGACCAGGAGCTGGTCATCCGGGCCTTCCGAGAAGCCGCGCCAGACCTGCTTGCCGGTCTTGATGTCGTAAGCGGTCACATGAGCTTGGACGCCGAACTCGCCGCCGGAGATGCCGAGCAGCACCTTGTCCTTGACCACCAGCGGCGCGGAGGTGCCGGTCGAGCCCTTGCTGGGATCGCCGTTCTTCACCGTCCATTCGACCTTGCCGGTCTTGGCATCGAGCGCCACCAGCGTGGTGTCGGCCTGGTGCAGGAAGATCTTGCCGTCGCCATAGGCAACGCCGCGGTTGACCGTGTCGCAGCACATCACCGGAATGACGTTCGGATCCTGCTTCGGTTCGTACTTCCAGACGATCTTGTTGTCCTGCGAAAGGTCAAGAGCATAGACCTTGTTTGGGAACGGGGTGTGGACGTACATGATGTTGCCGATGATCAGCGGGCCACCCTCGTGGCCGCGCAGCACGCCGGTCGAAAACGTCCAGGCGACCTGCAACTTTCCGACGTTCGAGGCGTTGATCTGATTCAGCTTGGAGTAACGCTGATTGGCGTAGTCTCCGGCCGGCATCACCCAGTCTTTCGGGTTCTGCGACATCTTGTGGAGTTCGTCATTGGCGTTGGCCGCTCCGGCGGCAAATACCGCCATTGCCCCAAGACCGGTCGCGTAAAGCATCTTGCGCATCGTGGATTTCCTCCCAGGTTCAAGAGCTCAAGGGTTTCCGCCGAAACGGCCCCACTTCTTCCATTTTGGTGCCCCAGTCGTAGTCCTCTTGAAACGCGCTGACTTGCCCAAAAGAGAAGAGCCGTTTGCTCAAAAGCGAAGCTTCGTCAGATTTTTGTCGCCCGGCCCTGAATTGGCTGGAAAGCATGCTTCATGTTGCAGGGCATCAATCGCGGCCGGCGCGATCCGGATGCCAGATTGACGCGTGCTAAGGTTGCGCTTGACGAGCCCAGAACTAAGTCGGAGGATCACCCGACATTAACCGGGAAGAAATCCCGCCGCCTCCCTAAGCTATTCAGAATCAGGGAGAAGGCGCATCATCCCGGGCCAGACTTAAGCTCGGTGAGCAGTCACGTGGGGATCGAATCGGTGGCTGGAAAGATGTCCGATACAGTCCATTCTCTCAGCACGAACGGATTGACGCCCAAGCGGCAGATTCAGCGCTGGTCGGATGCGCTCACTGACCTTTGCGGCCAGTTCGACGTCGATGCGCTGGAAGGATCCTCGCTCGAAGCCCGGGTCAATTTCACGACGGTATCGCGCCTGAAGCTGTGTCAGATCGAGGCAAGCCAGCACCGGATCGCGCACACCATCTCGCGCATCAAGCTGAGCGAACACCCCTACATCAAGATCGTGTTCCAGACCCACGGCGTCTCGCATTTCGAGCAGGACGGCCTGCACTTCGACATCATGCCGGGCGACTGCTTCGCCTATGACGTGTCGTGTCCGCACACCATCATCAGCCCGTCGCTGACGCGGCACGAGGTTGTCATCGTGCCGAAGGACCTGCTCAAGGAGCGCGGCTTCCAGCTCTCCAAGATGGCACCGTGCAAGCTGTCGGCGCGCAACGGCACCGGCCGCATCGCCTATGATTTCGTCCATGCCGCCTTCGGCGAGGCACCGACGCTGACGCCGGTCAACGCCGTCGGCGTGGCTGATGCGCTGATCGACTTGCTGCTGTTGCCGCTGCGCGAGACCGGCGCGATGTTCGATCGCGGCAGCGCCGAGGCTACCTATGTACGGGCCCAGGGCTTCATCCGCGAGCATCTGCGCGATCCGGATCTCTGCATCGACCGCATTTCCGCGGCGCTCGGTTGCTCGAAGCGCTATCTGCACATGCTGTTCAGCGATCGCGGCATGACGGTCAGCGACTACATCTGGAAGGCCCGGCTGCAGAACTGCCGGCAGGAGCTGGAGTCCCAGAACGGCAAGACCATCACCGACGTTGCGTTCTCCTGGGGCTTCTCGAGCTCGTCGCATTTCAGCCGCGTCTTCCGGAAGTATTTCGGCATCGCGCCCTCCTCCGTCCACAAGGGCCTGCACGGCGGCATGCCGGCCGATGTGGTGCTGGAATAGCGGTTCCGTCCGACGTGCAGGCGTTGCGCCATGCCGTCCGCCAACAGACTTTCTCCAATCAAGTTGTCCTCAACCAGGCTGTCCTCGATCAAGGTTTGGGCACGCAACCTCAAACGGGACAGCGTTGCGCTGTATCTCGCATCGCATGATCCGCGCGTGCCCTGGTATGCCAAGGCCCTTGCCGTCGCCGTCGCGGCCTATGCGCTGTCGCCCATCGATCTGATCCCGGATTTCATTCCGGTGATCGGCTATCTCGATGATCTGATCCTGCTGCCGCTGGGCATCTGGCTTGCGATCTCGCTCGTGCCGGACGAGGTGATGGCGGAATGCCGTGCCAAGGCCGGCGCCGTCTTGCAGCGTCCGACCAGCCGGGCGGGAATGATCGCGATCGTCGTACTCTGGATTGCCGGCGCAGTGGCGCTGGCTTGGGCGGCTTTCAGATATTGGCAACAGCCAATCGTCTAGGACTGTGCGGCCTTTGGCACGAGCGCCTCGACCGTCACGCCATCATCGCTGGAATTGATGTTAAGCGTGCCGCCAAGCGCGAGGATCCGCTCCTGCATCCCGGTCAAACCGCGGCCAAGCCTGTGATCCCTCAGCAGGCCGCGGCCATTGTCGCGAACCCGCACGAGCGCGCAGTCGCGGCTGCCGCGTAGGCCGGCCTGCCGGTCCGCCGGTTCGATCGTGATATCGACCGCTGTCGCGCCGGCATGGCGGAACACGTTGGTGAGCGCCTCCTGGACGATGCGATAGATCGTGAGGTCGGCCATCTCGCCGGTATCGCCGAGCGCCGGCGAGATGTGGCTCTCGATCTCCACCTCCGGGTGCGTTTCGCTCCACAGCCGCACCAGCGCGCCGAGCGCTTCCGCAAGCCCGAGCTCGGCCAGTCCGGCTGGCCGCAATCGCTCCAGGATCCGGCGCGTGAACTGCTGGAGTGCGTTGACCTGCTCGAGGATGGCGTTGCCGTGCTTGCGCAAGGCCGCACGGTCCGGCTTTTCGACTTCCGACAGCCGGGTCAGCGCACCGGCATGCGCGCGCAAGGCAAACAGATAGGGCCCGAACTCATCGTGCAATTCGCGCGCGATCTCCTTGCGCTCGGAATCCTGCAGCGAGACCGCGCGCTCCGCGAGCTGCCGCTTACCCTCCACGGCATCGCCAAGGGTCGCCGCCAGATGGTTCAGTTTGGCACAGATCGCGGCCAATTCCGGCGATCCGCCGGGCTCGACGCGTGCGTCGTAGTCCCCGGCCTCGATGCCGGTCATGGCCTGCGACAGTGCCTCCAGCGGCGCCAGCGCGCGGCCGACCACCAGCATGGTGACCAGAAGCAGCGCCACCGCGATCGCGGAGCCGACCTCGAGCTGGGTGACGATGCCGTCCCAGATCTCGGCGATTTCGTCGTCGGGATGCGAGGTAATGACCAGCGATTGCGGCTTGCCGTGCACCGAGATCGGTACCCGCACCGAGGTCTGCTCGGGATGAACCAGCGCGACGAACCACTGCGGCGGAGCGCGCGGATCGCCGGCGCCCTCGGGGCGGTCAGGGGATTTTGCGGTTGCGCCATCCTGCCGCGTGATGCTGACATGACGCAGCCGGCTCAGGTCCTGGACGATCTGATCGAGCCGCGCATCGGGATCCGGCGCCTCGTCGAGACCGGCCACGATCGTCGCAACGAATTCACGCGCCAGACGGATCACGCTCTGGTCCTCGGCCTGGACACGCGGCCCCGCTTCCAGCACGAGCCGCGCAATATTAATGCCGAGGCCAAGCGCCAGGATCAGCGCCAGCAGCAGGTTGATCCGCGCGCGCAAAGATAGCTTTTGCCACATGACGTTGCCCCCGACCGCGATCCCTCCTCCGAGAGGATCGTTGACAGCCAAATTTGCCCGGCTATCTAATCGCACCCTATCGCAATCCCGCACGAGGTGCACAACCGGTCGGAACCGACCTGTCCTTCGCGCAAACCGACGTGATGATGAGTGAATCGAAGCAGGTCGCCGGAACAACGCCATGCGCATTTTGATCGTTGATGATCATCCCATCGTTGCCTCCGGTTGCCGCACCGTGTTCGCCGACGATCCCGAGATCACGCTGCTGGAAGCGGCGGATGCCGAAAGCGGCGAACGGGCGTTCGTCGCGGAGAAGCCCGATCTCTGCGTGATTGACATCAACCTGCCGACGGTCTCAGGCTTCGAGCTGGCGCGCCGCATCCTGACGCATGATGCATCTGCGCGCCTCATCATGTTCAGCATGAACGACGACCCGGTGTTCGCCGCCCGCGCCATCGACATCGGCGCCAAGGGTTACGTTTCGAAGACCGGCGATCCCAACGATCTGGTGGAAGCGGTGCGCGAGGTCGGCAATGGCGGCGTCTATCTGCCGCCGGCGATCGCGCGCAACGTGGCGTTTGCGCGGCCGGGCTTTGCGCAAAATCCGCTCTCCAAGCTCACCTCGCGCGAGATGGAGATCCTGCGCCTGCTCAGTTCCGGCAAGAGCCTGTCGGAGATCGCCTGGCTGGTGCATTCATCATACAAGACGGTCGCAAACACGTCATCGATCATGCGCCAGAAGCTTGGCGTGCGCACTTCGGCAGAGCTGGTGCGGCTGGCGATCGAGAGCGGCGTCGCCTGACGCAGCGCTCCAACCAAGAGGAACACGACAATGCAGACGGTTTCCCAGAACAAGTCGCATGGCGGCACGCAAGGCGTCTATCGGCACCCAAGCCGCGAGACCAAGACCGACATGACCTTCTCGGTGTTCGTCCCTGAACATGCGGCCGACACCAAGCTGCCCGTCGTCACCTATCTGTCGGGCCTGACCTGCACCCACGCCAACGTCACCGAAAAGGGCGAATTCCGCCAGGCATGCGCCGAGCTCGGCCTGATCTTCGTCGCACCCGACACCAGCCCGCGCGGCGAAGGCGTCCCCGGCGATCCCGCCAATTCATACGATTTCGGGCTCGGGGCTGGCTTCTACATCGATGCGACGGAGCAGCCGTTCGCGACCAATTACCGGATGTGGAGCTACGTCACCGAGGAATTGCCCAAGCTGATCGCCGCGCAGTTCCCGGTCGACACGACGCGGCAGTCGATCCTCGGTCATTCCATGGGCGGCCATGGTGCGCTGACGATCGCGCTGCGCCATCCCGATCGTTATCGCGCGGCGAGCGCGTTCGCGCCGATCGTGGCGCCGTCGCAGGTGCCATGGGGCAACAAGGCGCTCGGCGGGTATCTCGGCAGCAACAAGCAGGCGTGGCGCAAGCACGACGCCGTTGCCCTGATCGAGGACGGTGCCCGCTTCTCCGATCTGCTGGTCGACTACGGCGATGCCGACGGCTTCCTCACCGAGCAGTTGCGGCCCGAATTGCTGAAGGCCGCCTGTGAGAAGGCCAACATCCCCCTCACCCTGCGCCGTCAGCCGGGCTACGACCACAGCTACTACTTCATCTCGACCTTCATGGCCGATCATCTGCGCTGGCACGCCGCACGGCTAAAGGCTTGAGTGTCACGCAGTCCGTTCATCCCGTCATCCCGAGGAGGCCGCGAAGCGGCCGTCTCGAAGGATGCACGGCCCGAATTTCTACGTGTGGCTGAAACCGGGCCGATTCATCCTTCGAGGCTCGCCCAACGGCGCAAATGCGCCGCAAGGCTCGCACCTCAGGATGACGGAGGTCCATTCGTGCGCGCAGGCTACCGCGCCTGCGGCGCGCCGTAGTTCGGCGCGAGCAGGCGGTTGCGCACGAGATAGTCGGTGGCACGCGACCAGGATTCGTCGGTATTGCCGCGCATGTCGGCGCTCGCCGCTGCCAGCAATTGCCCGCTATGCACGTCGCGCAGATAGAGATTGATGTTGAGGATGAGGTTGGAGACCTTCTGCACCACGCCCGTCATCACGAGATCAGCGCCCAGTTCGCCGGCCAGCTTCACATCGCAGCCGCCGCAGGCCTGAAGATTGCTGCCATGCGCCGCAGCATTGACCGGCGCGATGTCGAGCACGCGGAACTTGCCGGAGTCCGCGAGCTCCTTGCGCACCTGATCGCCGGCCCGGAGCAGCCGCGCCTGCTCATCACTGCGTGGCCCGCTCACTTCCCCCTGCAGGCTGGTGTCGATCATCTCGAGGTCGAACACCGCGAGCTTGGGCGGCTCGGCGCGCGCTGCCGTCGCAGACACCACCAGCAAAGAAACGGCGAAGGCAAACGCTGATCTCATGATTGTGAACCAATCGTAATTTGTAACGTCGCAACGACAAAAAGCGGGGTTGCAAGCTAGGCCAATTCCGGCATCTTGCAAGTCAACGGCGTGGAAGCCGGATTTCCGAAGGTCATGCCGAGTGAAAAAAGACTGCGGGAGGAGTTATGTTGCGATGGCTGATCGGCACGATCGCGCTCAGCATGGTGGCGACCGGCGCGCTGGCGGCTGATCCCGTCGAAGTTCATATCGGCTATCTCGGCCATACCGGCGTCAGATCGACGCTCTCGCTGGTCGAGCAGCCCGCCGACAATGACGGCATCGCCGGCGCGCGTCTTGCGATCGAGGATAACAATACCACCGGAAAATTCCTCAACCAGCGCTTCGTGCTCGACGAGGTCAAGGTCAAGGACAGCGATGATGTCGCCAAGATCGCGGCCGACCTCGCCGGCCGCAACGACTATATCATCACCGACCTGCCCGCCGATGCCCTGCTCAAGATCGCCGACGTGCTGCGCGACCGCGGCACCGTGCTGCTCAACGCCGGCGCGATCGACGATCGGCTGCGCGAGCAGGACTGCCGCACCAATGTGATCCACATCGCACCGACCCGCTCGATGCTGGCGGATGCGCTTGGCCAATATCTGGTGTGGAAGCAGTGGAAGCGCTGGCTGCTGGTGGTCGGCTCGCATGATCAGGACAAGCTTTACGCCGACGCGCTGCGCCGCGCCGCCACCCGTTTCGGCGCCAAGATCGTTCAGGAGCGGACCTTCGAGGACACCGGCGGCGCGCGCCGCACCGACAGCGGCGTGACCTTGATCCAGCGCCAGATGCCGGTGTTCACCCAGCAGGCGCCGGCTTACGACGTGCTGGTCGCCGCCGACGAAAGCGAGGTATTCGCAAACTATCTGCCGTACCGCACCTGGGACCCGCGTCCGGTGGCGGGCTCGGCGGGCCTGGTGCCGACCAGCTGGGATGCGGCGCATGACCAGTGGGGCGCGGTCCAGATTCAGAACCGTTTCGTCAAGCTGAACATGCGCCGCATGACCGCGCTCGACATGCAGGCGTGGACCGCCGCGCGCATGATCGGGGAAGCCACATCCCGCACCAATTCGGGGGACCCCAAGAAGGTCATCGCCTTCCTCAAGGGCAAGGATTTCTCGATTGCCGCCTTCAAGGGCACGCGATTGACCCTGCGAGACTGGAATCTGCAGCTCCGCCAGCCGATCCTGCTGGCCGATGGTCGTATGGTCGTTTCGGTCTCGCCGCAGGAAGGTTTCCTGCATCAGGTCTCCGAACTCGACACGCTCGGAGTTGACCGGCCTGAAACGAAGTGCAAGCTGCAGTGAGGGAGATGAAACGCATGTGGCGCCGCTGTCTGTTGACCGGGATGCTCGTTTGGCTTGCCGCGACACCGGCGTCCGCCTTCGTTGCCTACGTCTCCAACGAGAAGGGCAACACCGTCACGGTGATCGACACCAACAGCTGGACCGTAACCAAAACCATCAAGGTCGGCCAGCGGCCGCGCGGCATCGAGTTCTCGCGCGACGGCAAGTTCGTGATGGTCGCGGTCGGCGACGACGACACGATCCAGGTGATCGATACCAAGACCCAGGAGATCGTCGACACCCTGCCCTCCGGTCCCGACCCTGAATTGTTCACCCAGGATGCCGCCGGCAAGACCATGTATGTCGCCAACGAGAACGACAACACGGTCACCGTGATCGATCTCGAAAAGCGCGCCCGGATCGGCGACATCCAGGTCGGCGTCGAGCCCGAGGGCATGACGATCAGCCCGGATGGCAAGATCCTGATCAACACCTCCGAGACCACCAACATGGCGCATTTCATCGACACGTCGACGCGCCAGATCGTCGCCAACGTGCTGGTCGATTCGCGGCCGCGCTTCGCCCAGTTCAAGCGCGACGGCTCCGAATTGTGGGTGTCCTCCGAGATCGGCGGCACGGTGTCGATCATCGATCCGGTCAAGCGCGAGGTGACCGGCAAGATTACCTTCGAGATTCCGGGCCTGCGCAACGAGGCGATCCAGCCGGTCGGCATCGGCATGACCAAGGATGGCAAGACCGCATTCGTTGCGCTCGGCCCCGCCAACCGCGTTGCCGTGGTCGACGGCACGAGCCACAAGGTCCTCAAATATCTCCTGGTCGGCCAGCGGGTCTGGCACATGGATTTCACTCCGGACGAAAAATATCTGCTGGTTACCAACGGTGTCTCCAACGACGTCTCGGTGATCGACGTTGCATCCCAGAAGGTGATCAAGACCATTCAGGTCGGCGAACTGCCCTGGGGGATCACGATCGCGCAGCCATGACCGCAACCGACGCCCATATCGCGAGCCAGCTCTCGCCGGATGCAGGCCCTGGAACAGCCGCGGCCGTGCAGCCGGCGCTGTCGATCGGCAATGTCAGCCACAGCTACGGTCCGCGCCGCGCCTTGATCGATGTCAGTTTCGCGGTTCAGTCTGCGAGCTTCACCGCGCTGCTGGGCCTCAATGGCGCCGGCAAGAGCACGCTGTTCTCGCTGGTGACGCGGTTGTTCGGCATCCAGAACGGCCAGATCAAGATCTTCGGCCACGACATCAGCCGGACGCCGGGTGAAGCGCTGCGGCTGATGGGCGTGGTGTTCCAACCGCGCACGCTCGATCTCGACCTCTCGCTGACGCAGAACCTGCTGTATCACGCCGCGCTGCACGGCATCTCGCGGCGCGAGGCGCGGCTGCGCAGCGCCGAGGTGCTCGGCCGCATCGGGCTTGCCGACCGCGCCGCCAGCAAGGTGCGCGATCTCTCGGGCGGTCAGATGCGCAGGCTTGAGATCGCCCGCGCGCTGCTGCACCGGCCCCGGCTGCTGCTGCTCGACGAGGCCACGGTCGGGCTCGACGTCAAGGCCCGCGCCGACATTCTCGACCATGTCCGGCAGCTCGTCACCGAACAGGGCATCGGCGTGCTCTGGGCGACGCATCTGTTCGACGAGATCATGCCAAACGACGACCTCGTCGTGCTGCATCAGGGCCGAATGCTGGCGCACGGCCCGATGTCGCGCGTGATCGCGGACGCTGGCGCCCAGGACGTCAACACCGCATTCATGCGCCTGACCGGAACGGCAACACTCGCGGGGAGACCGACGTCATGACCAGCACGACGGTTACGCCTGAGCGAAGCGGCTTCTCGCTGTCGGAATACATCGTCTGCCTGAACGGCATCGTATGGCGCGAGGCGCTGCGCTTCCTGCATCAGCGTGAGCGCTTCGTGTCGGCGCTGGTCAGGCCGCTGGTCTGGCTGTTCATCTTCGCGGCCGGCTTCCGGCAGGTGCTCGGCATCTCGATCATCCCGCCCTACGAGACTTACATCCTCTACGAGGTCTATATCGCGCCCGGCCTGATGGCGATGATCCAGCTGTTCAACGGCATGCAGTCCTCGCTGTCGATGGTCTACGACCGCGAGATGGGCAACATGCGCACGCTGCTGGTCAGCCCGCTGCCGCGCGGCTATCTCTTGTTCTGCAAGCTGCTCGCCGGCACGGCGGTGTCGCTGCTCCAGGTCTATGCTTTCCTGGTCATCGCGTGGTTCTGGGACATCGCGCCGCCGACGATCGGCTACCTCACCGTGCTTCCGGCGCTGGTGCTGTCGGGCCTGATGCTCGGCGCACTGGGCATGCTGATCTCGGCCAGCATCAAGCAGCTGGAAAATTTCGCCGGTGTGATGAACTTTGTGATCTTCCCGATGTTCTTCGCATCGTCGGCCCTCTACCCGCTGTGGCGCGTGCAGGAAGGCAGTCCGATGCTGTATTATATCTGCCAGTGCAATCCGTTCACGCATGCGGTGGAGCTGATCCGGTTTGCGCTGTACGGCAAGATGAACTGGGTTTCGCTCGCGGTGGTCGGCGGCTGCGCCGTCGTCTTCATGATCGGCGCGATCCTGGCTTACGATCCATCGCGCGGCCTGGTGCGCCGCGGACCCGGCGGAGGCGAGGCATGACAGGCTGGCGAACGGGACTGGGCGCGCTGCTCGCGATGGTTCTGTCGAACCAGGCCGCATCGGCTGCCGACCCGCGCTATCCGGACTGGCCTTGCCAACAGGCCAAGGTGCCCGAGATCTCGCTCGCGGCTGTCTGGGCCGGGCCGCCACTCGGCGATGCCGAGACCAAGTGGAAAGACGACCCGAAAGTCAGCGCGCTCGCGATCAAGCTCGCGGCGCGCCGCGTCCCGCTCGAGGAGGCGCAGAAGGAGATCACCGAATTCCTGTCAGCTGCCGCGGCCGACAAGGCCAATGCCGGAAAGCTGCTGTTTGCCGGCCTGTTCGATACGCTGAACGGACAGCGCGCCTCGGTGATGAACGGGCTCGAGCGCGTGATGCGCAAGCAGCGCGAGGCCGCGGAGAAGATCCGCGACGACACGCTCAAGCTGCAGGCGCTGCAGGACGCGACACCGCCGGACCAGGCCAAGGTCGACGAGCTCGGCAACCAGCTGGTCTGGGAGACACGCATCTTCGAGGACCGCGGGCGCGTGGTGAAATTCGTCTGCGAGGTGCCGACCGCCATCGATCAGCGCCTGTTCGCGCTCGGCCGCACCATCCAGCAGGAGCTCGATTGAGGCCTGCGACCGAACGCCCCGGGATCGTTAACGCGCCGCTTTGACGGTCTTTTGGGCAACAATCTCTTGGGCCACACCGATCCGGAACAAACTGCGCTGCCCGCTCGTTGTCCCCAACTATATCTGAAGTTGGGAGACCTCCATGAAAGCAGCCAAGATCGTCATGACCAGCCTTGCCGCCGCGAGCCTGGTCACCACAGCGGCTTTGGCCCAGCAATCCATGTCGGGAATGGTCACCAAGATTGACCGACTGAGTGGAACCATCTCGATCCAGCAGACGCAAAGCGGCACGGTGGGCGCGTCCGGCGGCGCGATCCAGGAATACAAGGTGCCCAAGGGACAGTCGCTGGAGGCATTCCACGCCGGTGACAAGGTCTCGTTCACCACGACGGACAGCGACGGCGGCAAGACCATCAACAAGCTCGACAAGCAGAAGTAACGGTCCGCATGCCGCGAGAGGACGGGCTTACTGCTCTCCCTCGCGCGGCTCGGGCTCGGCGTCCGCCAGCGGCAATTTGGCACGCTCCCATCCGTCGGTTCCCTCCGGATACCACGCCACGTTGCGGTAGCCGTAGGACAGCACGCGCTTGGCGGCGTTCCACGACATCCAGCAATTCTCCTGGCAGTAGATCACGAGCAGTCTGGTCGCGTCGCCGCCTGAGGCGCGGACGAGCCCGCGCCGCAGATAATCCTCCGTGGACGCGGCGAGCTTGCCGTAGCCGGTGTCGGGCAGCCAGATGCTGCCGGGAATGTTGAGGTGCGGCCGTTCGCGCCACACCGTGCCGGCGGGCAGATTTGGCTTCGGCGCGCGCGGCAGCACGTCGACGAAGGCGGCGGACTTGTCGCGCCATATCGCTTCCGCTTCCGCGGTCGTGAGCACCCGTGCGCCGGCAAGCGTCACCGGCACCGGCGCGCGGTAGTCCTCGGTGCGATAGCTCTCCGGCTCTGCGGGTGGGTCCTGCGCGCGGACAGGCGAAGCGGCGACGAACATCACCGCAAGCATGGCCGCGAGCCTGATCATGGTGATTTGGTCGCGGTCTCCGGCCCGATTGGACGGTCGTTTTCGTCGAGCAGCGGGACGCCGTAGTCGAGCAGGATCTTGTTGATCTCGGGCTGGTTCTCCTGGATCAGGCGATTGAGCTGGCGCTTCCAGTTCTGGTCGGACGCCCGCACGCCCATGCCGATGCGATAGACCAGCTTCGGTCCCGTGGTCTCCTTGACCAGCGGCGTGATGTGTAGCGGCGGGTTGGCCTTCTTGGCGTAAAAGCCCGCCATCGGTCCCCACAGGATGCCGGCGTCGATCTCACCCTTGGCGAGATCGTTCATCATCGCCTCGGCCGACGAATCGTAGCGCGTATCGATCATCAGCGGATAAGGCTTCGCATTGGTCATCAGGCCGTTGATGGCCATGTTGGTCGCGGGCGGCGTTCCCGCCACGATGCCGATATGCTTGCCCTTCAGCCGCTGGTCCTCGAGCGTCGTGACCTCGTCGAGCCCACTGCCCGGCTTGGCAACGATCGCATAGGCTGTGCGGTAATACGGATTGGTGCCCTGCGCGAGGTCATCGCCTTGCGGAAACCCCATGATGACGTCGCAGCGATGCGCGCCGAGCGTCATCCGCACGAAGCCGGTGGCCTGCGGAAAGAACATGTAGTCGAGCTTCTTTTGCAGCTTCCCGGCCAGCAGTTCGCCGATCTTGTTCTCAAACCCCTCGCCCTTGTCGTTCGAGAACGGCAGGTTGCGGGGATCGGCACAGATGCGCAGCACGCGGGCATCGATGAGCTCGATGGAAAGTTCGCCCTGATCATTGACCTGCGCGCGCGCAATGTCGCGGCCGGCCAGACAGGCGATGAAGCCGACAAGCGCGAGCAGAACAGGACGGCATCCGACAATTCTCATTACGCGGTCTCCTCTTGATCGGATCGATCGCCGCCATCCAGCAATTGCCCGGCGCACCATGACGTGCAACAGGAATAATGATCGCGACCACGCCGCGTTGCTTGCTGCAGCGCAAACTGGAACGCGACGACATCGATCGCGCGTCCCGGAGTAACTGAGGCGGAAACATGGCTCATGGCGGTTCGGTGCTTGCGCTGCTCCTGATGCTTTGGGCGCCGACCATAGCGCGGGCGCAGGAGGCGGAATTGCCTGTAAGCGAAGTCGCTCCCGGAATATTCGTTCACACCGGGGTCACCGCATTGATGACGCGCGAGAACGAAGGCGCCATCGCCAATGTGGGATTCGTGATCGGCGACAGTGCCGTCGCCGTCATCGACACCGGCGGCAGCGTCCGCGAAGGACGACAGCTGCTCGCCGCGGTCCGCAGTCGTACCGACAAGCCGATACGCTACGTGATCAACACCCACGCGCATCCGGACCACAGCTTCGGCAATG
This sequence comes from Bradyrhizobium pachyrhizi, assembly GCF_029714545.1. Classification (NCBI taxonomy): domain Bacteria; kingdom Pseudomonadati; phylum Pseudomonadota; class Alphaproteobacteria; order Hyphomicrobiales; family Nitrobacteraceae; genus Bradyrhizobium; species Bradyrhizobium pachyrhizi. The sequence goes on from NZ_CP121667.1 coordinate 6,395,573, forward strand.
CGGCTTTCGTCGGCGACGGGACCAGCTTCGTCGGCCATAAGTCTCTGCCACGCGCGCTGGCCGCGCGCGGACAATTCTACCTCGACGGGTTTCGCCGGAGCATGGGCGACGCGCTGATCGATGAGGTGAAGATCATCCCCCCGACCGTGCTGGTCGCGGACACGCTGAAGCTCGACCTCGGCGGCCGCGCCCTCACCCTGAGAGCGTGGCCGCCCGCCCATAGCGACAACGACCTCACGGTCCTCGACGAGCAAACCAGGACCCTGTTCGCCGGCGATATGGTGTTTCTCATCCATATTCCCGTGGTCGACGGCAGCCTCAAGGGCTGGCTGCGTGCGCTCGACGCACTCGCGGCGATCTCCACAGAGCGCGTGGTTCCCGGTCACGGACCCGTGAGCGCGTGGCCGGCAGCGCTTGCCGATGAGCGACGTTACCTCGCGGTGCTGGCCGCGGACGTGCGCGCACTGGTCGCAAGCGGCAGGCCGATCACCGCCGCGGCCGAGCACGCCGCAGCCGCCGAGCGGCCGCGCTGGCAATTGTTCGACGATTACAACGCCCGCAACGCAACTGCAGCATTCTCGGAAATTGAATGGGAATAGCTGATCGTCCTATAATGACGCGGCTGCATAGGATTTCGCGAACATGACCGGACATCGCGCCCGCCTGCTTTGCATCGCAAGCCTGCTCACGATCGCGTTGGGCACACCGGCTGCGCCGGCGGCAGAGGCCTATGATCCCTGGCCGGGTCTCGTCCAGGACATCTTCAGCAACCGTCCGATGAATGACGGCAATGACGTCATCGGCATCGAAATGCCGATACGTGCGGAAGACGCTGCGATCGTGCCGGTGACGCTGCGCACCAAGCTGCAACCGAGCGACAGCCGCCGCGTCGTCGCGATCACGCTTGTGATCGACGAGAACCCGGCTCCGATGGCCGCGAAGTTCACGCTGGGGCCGGACGCCAACGTCACCGAGATCTCGACCCGCGTCCGCGTCAACAACTACACCAATGTGCACGCCGTCGCGGAGCTCAGCGACGGCAAGCTCTATGTGAGCAAGGTCTATGTCAAAGCATCCGGCGGCTGCTCGGCGCCGGCCGGCAAGAACGTCGAGGAAGCCAAGAACCGCCTCGGTCAGATGCGCTACCGGCAATTCACCAAGTCCGAACAGGGACCTGCCACCAGCACGCGGGAAGCCCAGATCATGATCGGGCATCCGAATAATTCAGGCCTGCAGATGGACCAGGTCACGCAGCTCTATATCCCGGCCTTCTTCGTCAACGAGCTGCACATTTGGCAGGACGACAGTCCCGTGCTGGCGATGGAGGGCGGGATCTCGATTTCCGAGGATCCCAATATCCGCTTCACCTACGTCTCGAACGGCGCCAAGCGTTTCCGTGCCGAAGCCAAGGACACCGAAGGGCATATTTTCGAGCACGAATGGAAGGTCGAGAATCCCGGCACCTGACGCCTCGCGATCTCACGACGGACGCAAAAACGCGATGAGATCAGGTTGGATCGCTATCGCACTTTAGCACGGTATTTAAGCATGATCTTTCCGGAAAACCGCTTCACACTTTTCCGGTTCAGGCTCTAGAAGCACCTGACTTCGGCTTCAGCCTGGGCGCGCCTGAGGTCGTTGAGCGCGTTCGCGGCCTGCTCGGACGAGCGGAACTGGCCGCCCAGATTGCCGCGCACCTGCGCCATGCTCAGCACGGTCTCGGCGGTGACGTACCGATCGTAGGGGATGATCGAGGCGACGACGTCGATCGAGCAGGAACATTGCTCGATCGACTGCCGGGATTCGCCATTGGCCTTCATGCAGCCGAACACATATTCGGCCCGCGCCGAGGTCGGATAGTCGTTGATCTCCTGGGCCCGCACGCTGACGGCCGTCCCGGTGAGCACCAGGATGGCGACAATCGGTCGTAGCATGCCAGCTCCTGCCATGGTCCTGCTTCCTCTTCTCTTTCCGCAAGCTATGCTATGGATGTTGATCAGAAAAGAAAACATTCGGGGAAGTGGCTCAAGAAACGATGATCATCTCTGTACGCACGGTGTTGGCTGCGGCAGTTCTGGCGGTCATGCAGTTCGGCACCTCGTGCTACGCGCAGACCATCCGCGTTGCAGCGCAGAAGACCGGAACGCTGGCCTGGGAACTGGCCGTCATTCGCTCCCATGGTCTCGACAAGAAGGCCAATCTGTCGATCGACGTCGTCGAGCTGGCCAGCCCCGAGGCCGGCAAGATCGCGCTGCGCGCTGGCACGGCCGACGTGATGGTCTCGGACTGGCCTTGGGTGTCGCGCGAGCGGTCGCTCGGCGCCAAGCTGCAATTCTATCCCTATTCGAGCGCGCTGGGCGCCGTGATGGTCCCGGCCTCCTCGCCGGTCAAGGCGCTGGCGGACCTCAAGGGGCGCAAGCTTGCCGTGGCCGGCGGCGCGATCGACAAGAACTGGCTGCTGCTTCAGGCCGCTTCGAAGCAGGACGGCGTCGACCTGAAGTCGCAAGCGACCATCGTCTATGGCGCACCGCCGCTGCTCGCCGCCAAGACGCTCGGCGGCGAGATGGACGCGACGCTCAATTACTGGAATTTCTGCGCCGCGCTCGAAGCCAAGGGCTTTCGCCGGCTCGCCGGCATGGAAGAGATCCTGCAAAAGCTCGGCAGCAAGGGCCGCATCGCCATGATTGGCTACGTGTTCGACGAAGCCTGGGCGAACGCCAACAAGGATCTGGTGGCCCGCTTCATCGCCGTGACGCGCGCCGCGAAAGAGATTCTGGCGACCTCGGATGCCGAATGGGACGCGATCGCGCCGCTGACCGGTGCGCAGGATGCCGCAACCCTGCATGCCTATCGTGAGCGCTACCGCGAAGGCATCCCGCGCCGTCCTATCGCGGACGAAGAGGCGGATGCGCGCGTGCTCTACCGCGTGCTGGCGCAGCTCGGCGGCCGCGATCTGGTCGGCTCCGCAACCGAGCTCGATCCCGGCACCTTCTATCAAGCGATTCCGGGAGACTAGCGGTGCTGCGTCTCCTGTCATTCACGCTGTTCATCGCGACCTGGTGGATCGCCTCGCTGCTGATCGGCGATGCGAAACTGCCGGCGCCGCCGGCGGTGCTGTCGGTGCTCGTCGCCGAAGCCCGATCGGGCGCGCTGTTCGTCAATCTCGGCGCAACCCTGGCCCGGGTCGCGCTGGCCTTCACCCTTGCCATGGCGCTCGGCTCGGCGATCGGCTATCTGATGGGCCGCGTCTCGCTTGCCAATCGCCTTGGCGATCCATGGCTGATCCTGCTGCTCAATTTGCCGGCGCTCGTCGTCATCGTGCTCGCCTACATCTGGGCCGGGCTGACCGAGGTCGCGGCAATCGCAGCCATCGCCATCAACAAACTGCCGACCGCCGTCGTCACCCTGCGCGAAGGCGCCCGCGCGCTCGACCCTGCGCTCGACGAAATGGCGACGGCGTTCGCCTTTCCGCGCGGCCGCGCCTTCCGCCATGTGATCCTGCCGCAGCTTGCGCCCTACATTGCGGCCGCTGCACGCTCCGGGCTCTCGCTGGTCTGGAAGATCGTGCTGGTCGCCGAATATCTCGGCCGGCCGAACGGCGTCGGCTTCGAGATCGGCGTTGCCTTCCAGCTGTTCGACATCCCCTTGCTGCTCGCCTATTCGCTGAGCTTTGCCGCAGTCGTGCTCGTCATCGAGACCCTGCTGGTGCAGCCGTTTGAAACCAGGCTAACGCGGTGGCGGCTCCGTGCAGCTTGAGGTCAATATCACCGGCAAGAGCTTTGCGAGCGCGGCCGGGAAGCGGCACGACGTGCTCGAGAACGTCACCTTCACGCTGAACGCCGGCGAGGTCGGCGTGCTGTTCGGCCCGTCAGGCTGCGGCAAGAGCACCCTGCTCCGGATCCTCGCCGGGCTCGACGCCAACTACCAGGGCCATGTCACGCGATCGCCGGGCATGCGCCTTGGCATGGTCTTCCAGGAGCCGCGGCTGTTGCCCTGGCGCACGGTCGAGGAGAATGTGCGGCTGGCCGCGCCGCATGTCGGCGACAGCACGCTCTCTGCGCTGTTCGAGGTGCTCGAACTGGGCGCGCACCGCAACCATTTTCCCGCGGAGCTGTCGCTCGGCCTCGCCCGCCGCGTCGCGCTGGCCCGCGCCTTCGCCATCGAGCCCGACTTCCTGATCCTCGATGAGCCGCTGGCCTCGCTCGACAATGCGCTCGCGGGGCGGCTGCGCGACCAGGTCGCAACGCTGGTGGCCAGCCGGAAAATGATGACCTTGCTCGTCACCCACGATCTCGACGACGCGGTTCGCCTCGGCGATCGCCTGTTCTTCCTGTCGTCGCGGCCGGCCCGAATCCTTCACGTCGAGACCATCGCCGCACCACGCGCGACGCGCGACGCGCCCGAGATCGACGAAATCAAGCGGCAACTCTCACAGTTGGACCTTGCAAATATGTGAGACGCCGTCATCCTTGGACGAAGCATAAAGGAGAGGCTGGATGTCGCGCGCGTTGATCGCTGTTGGTGTTGCGTTGCTTGTGCTGCCGGTGACAGTGTTCGCCCAAAGCAAGGGCAAAGGCATTCGGCTGTGGAATCTGACCAGCGCCACGATTTCGAGCTTTGAGTTGTCGCCGGCCGGCAAGAACGAGTGGGGTCCGAACCAGACGCTCAACGACAAGGACAAGGAAGTCGACCATGACGAGCGCCTGCGGGTCACCGGCGTCGAGCCCGGCCGCTACGACGCGAAGGTCGGCTACAGCGGCGCCAGGCAGTGCTTCGTTCGCGACATCGAGATCAAGGCCGACGCCGTGTTTTCGGTATCCGACAAGGACCTGAAGGACTGCAACAAATAGGAAGGCTAACCCGCCGGCAGCTCGCCGCCCGCGGCGGCCCGATCGTTGCTGTGCGGATATTCGCAACGCCAGCGCACCGCTGTCCATTTCGGATGTTCGCCGACCCACCGCGCGATGTAAGGCGGCGCGGCCATGGCGCATTGCTGCAGCGAGCCGTTCCAGTTGAACACCAGATGCTGCTCCTCGCAGGTGGCGGGCGACAGCACGGCACATACCGTGACGATCAGATCAATCGGGTTCATGCGCTATCCCTAAGCGTGCTCATGCAATAGATAACACGGCGAAATACGTAATCAGCCACGTCCGGGTTTCACAGCCCCGTGACAGGTTGGGGAACCCGGCCCCAGAGGCTTCACGCTCTAGGTGGTGTTGACACTTATCGCATCCATAGGACGATTGCAGCGAGCGTGACGATGGCTCGGTAATTTCGGGCGGTCTTTTCGAAGCGGGTTGCGACGCGACGGAACTGCTTGAGCTTGCTGAAGCAGCATTCCACGAGGTGGCGCTGGACATAGAGATGCTTGTCGAGCGGATGTTTGAGGGCTCGCGAGGGGTTGTTGGGGATGACGGCGATCGCGCCTTTGGCTGCGATGGCCTGGCGCAAATGATCGGCGTCATAGGCTGCATCGGCCATGACGACCTCGGCGGGCAATCCCTCGATCAACGTGGCGGCTTGCGGGGCATCGCCCTTCTGGCCTGCGGTGAGGGTGAACCGCACGGGACATCCCAAACCTCGAACGGCCATATGTATCTTGGTGCTCAAGCCGCCGCGCGAGCGCCCGATCGCTTGATCTTCAGACCCCCTTTTTTTGCCCCGGCGGCGTGCTGATGCGCCCGGACGATGGTGGAATCGACGATCAAATATTCGAAGTCCGGATCATCGGACATCGCCTCGAAGATCCGCAACCAGACACCCTTGGTGCTCCATCGACTGAAGCGCCGGAACACGCTGTTCCAATCCCCAAACGCCTCCGGAAGATCACGCCAGGGAGAGCCCGTGCGAACGATCCAGAGCACCCCTTCCACGAACATCCGGTTGTCGCGTCCGGTCGAACCTTTCTGGTCGGGCCGGCCAATGATGAGCGGCGCCATGCGCTCCCAAGCCGCGTCGCTCAACACCAAACGATCCATCACACCCAAGGCCGCCTCCCAAAAGAAGCCTTGAATCTGATTTGGCCTCAAAAGGGAATCCCTAGAGTCCACACCGCCTAGAAGTTCAAACCGTACACCAGCCGCGCCTGATGGCGCTCGAAATTGACGAGGTCGAGGGCGGCATTGCTCCCGGCCCGCTGCCCCCAAGCCTGGACGCTCCAGGTCGCGGTCAGGCGTGAACGTTCGGAGAGCTGGAAATAGGCGGTCGGCCCGATGAACAGCGCCTGCCCGGACAGTTCATCCAGGCCGATTCCCTCATACTTCCTGAAATAGCGCGCTTCGCCGCCGATCAGGATATCCGGCTTCACCCTGGCCATCAGGCCGAATGCGGCACCGATGGTGGCATCCTGATCCGCAGCGCCGGTGCGCGGCGTGCGCGTCCATTCCGGCTCATAGCTTAGGTTAAGGGCCGCGATGACAAAATTCGGGATCACCTCGCGGTCGAACGCGACCGTGAGTTCGGTGCCATAACTACGGACAGCTGCGGCCGTCGTCTCGTCGACGCGATCGGCACGCGTCTCCAGCGCGACCGTCATGCCAAAGGGCGCCGCCTCGCGATTCAGAAAGCGATAGCGGAAATCGACCGAGACGCTCTGCCACGACAGCTGGCGCCGATCGTCGAGACCCGGAACGCGGTTGACGTCGTATGCGCTGAATGACGTTCCGAGCTCGACACGAAAATTCGGCGCGGGCACGAGCTCGAGCTCCATTTCCTGATTGAGCGTGCGATACCGGCCGCCGTCCTTGGCGAAGCGCCCGGTGGTCTGGCTCTGGAATTCACGCTCGCCGACATTGCCCACGTCGGAGCCGATCATGAAGCCGAAGATGTGCTCGGTATCAAAGTCCTCGGCATAGGCGCCAGGCGGCAACACCGCCGCGATCCCGGCAATCGCCGCGCACAACGTCCCTGCCCAACGCCCGGTCCTGAGTTTTGGATTCATCGTCCCCGCACCACCGCCTCAGGCCACACTGTAGGACAAAGCAGCAAGGCCCGCCAATCGCGCAGGTGGTGTCGGTCTCAAGGTCTTGTGGGAAGGGTATGAGGGAAGCTGGCCGAGCGGCCGCATCAGCGCCCGCAAAAGACACTTTCCACAAAAGACGCCTGCCCGGCTCGATGCAGCGGGCTGCACGAGCCGGGCAGGCTGTCTCGCGTTACTTGTCTTAAGATTACTTGCGCGCTGCGCAGGCGTACATGTTGATTTCCATGCCCACCGGCACTTCGACGATCTTCGGTGTTTTCCAGGCCATTTCCTTCTCCCAAGTCATAAGTTGGCGCAAGCCTCGCGCCGCGCGGCAAGCTAGGACTGCCTTTTCCAGCGCGCAAGCCGGCCGGGTAAGGACCCGACTTCGCTGCTGGACATGCCGAAGCGGACGACGGCTCGCTAACATCTGCCCGGCATCGGGAACTCCGACACTGATCTGTCGGGCATTTTCCGGCTGCCGGGCGGCGACGCAACGGCAAGGAGACCCGATTCATCCAGCCGCGTCTTGCCCAAGAGCGAAATCGCAACTTTTTTTGTTATGCGCGGAATCCTGCGTCAATATCCGGCAATCCGCCCGGAATGCGCCCGCTAGGCAAGCTATTTGAGCAGGCGCAGCAGGGCCCGGCCGGCGCGCGAGTTCAACTCCTTCGCATCCAGCGTTCCGTCATTGTCGGGATCTGCGGCCTTGAAGCGCTGCTCGACGACCGCGAGATATTCGTCGAGCGTCAGAGTGCCGTCGTGATCCGGATCGGCAGCGGCCAGTTCTTTCGCGGTCAGCCGTCCGCGCAATTCGCGCGCGTCGAGCGTGCCGTCATGGTCGGGATCGAGCTTCGCGAACAGGTCGGCAGCAGCCTTCTTGGCTTCGGCGAGATCGACCGTACCGTCATTATCAGGATCGAGCATCTTCAGCGCGCCCTTGCGGCCGGATGCCGCCAGGACGGGCGCCGACAGGACGGCCATGGCCAAAGTCAGAGCAAGCGATCGGCGCGAAATCATCATTCATCTCCCTTGCGTGCCGCTCCGGCGACGGGGCGAAGCGCGCCACGAAAAGCGCATCATAACAGCCTTGGCGAACGTTCGACAGCTGGCGCAACCGGTGAGCCCTCGTCGGTTTTCGGGTGGAAAGAGACCTCCCGACCGGTCACCTGTGGAGCTCCGACGTATCGCACCAGGATGATCGAGGTGAACTATGAGCGACATTTGCAGGAGCGCATTGAGCTGTCTGGTTGTGCTCGGTCTGCTTACGCCTGTGTCCGCGCAGACCCGGCACCCTGCCCCATCGGCGGAGGCGGTCCAGCAGCGCGTGCTCACCGGTAAGGAGCGGCTCGGCCGCAAATGGACAGACGAGCAGCGTATCGATAATTGCAATGTGCCGCCGGACAAGCGGGGCGCGAAACCGCGGCCGAGTGTCTGTCCCCCTACGCCGTCCAGCTGACCGTTCGCTCCGCGGCATAACGACGGGCCGTGCTGGTGTAGCGTATTCCACGCGACGGCAAGCCACGAACGCATCTGCGAAAGACCTGACGCTTCCGATCGGTCTCTTGCGGTTAGCGGGCGCTCGTTCACGTTTTCGTATTGACCCGTTTTGGTTTCAGGCGGATGGTTCCGTCCGCAACGTCAGGAATAGGCGTGCGGAAAAAAGGTTCATTGGGAGGATAGGATGAGACGTATTGCGCTGGCCGCAAGCCTCGTGATTCTTGCATCGTATGGTGCAAGCGCCCAGACCAACGAGCAGTTGGTCAAGGGGGCGACTGATACTTCGAACGTTCTCAATTACGGAATGGGTTACAATCTTCAGCGCTTCTCGACGCTGAACCAGATCAACAAGGACACCGTCAAAAATCTGGTGCCGGTCTGGAATTACAGTTTGAACGACGACCGCAGCGAGGAATCGCAGCCGCTCGTCTACCAGGGCGTCATTTACGTCACCACGCACAACGCCACGATCGCGATCGACGCCAAATCCGGCAAGCAGATCTGGAAGACCAAGGTCGAGTATCCCGCCGAGACGCCGCGTATCGTCTGCTGCGGCATCATCAATCGCGGTGCCGCGCTGTATGACGGCAAGGTGTTTCGCACCACGCTCGACGCCAATGTGATCGCGCTCGATGCCAAGACCGGCAAGGAGCTGTGGCGCCAGAAGGCCGCGGATATCAAGGAAGGCTACTCGATGACGGTGGCCCCGCTGGTCGCCGATGGCGTCGTGATCACCGGCATCTCGGGCGCCGAGTTCGGCACCCGCGGCTTCATCGACGGCTGGGATCCCGCCACCGGCAAGAAGCTCTGGCGTACCTACTCGATCCCGACCCCGGACGAACCCGGTGGCGACACCTGGAAGGGCGACACCTGGAAGCTCGGCGGCGGCTCGACCTGGATCACCGGCTCCTACGATCCCGAACTGAACACGGTGTATTGGGGCATCGGCAATCCCGGACCGTTCAACTCGGCAGTGCGTCCCGGCGACAACCTCTACACCTGCTCGGTGCTGGCGCTCGATCCGAAGACCGGCAAGATCAAGTGGCACTACCAGTTCTCGCCGAACAATCCGTTCGACTATGACTCGGTGGCCGAGATGGTGCTCGCCGACATGAACGTCGAGGGCAAGCCGACCAAGGTGCTGATGGACGCCAACCGCAACGGCTTCTTCTACGTGCTCGATCGCACCAACGGGAAGCTGCTCGCGGCCAATCCCTATGTGAACGTCAACTGGGCCACCGGCATCGACATGAAGACCGGACGGCCGATCGAGACCGACATCACCAAGGATGCGCGTGAAGGCAAGAAGGTCACGGTCTACCCGTCGATCCTCGGCGGCAAGAACTGGGAGCCGATGTCGTTCAATCCGCAGACCGGCCTCGCCTACGCCAACACACTCGCGTTCGGCGGCAAGTACAAGGCCGAACCGGTGACGTTCAAGCAGGGCGAATGGTATCTCGGCATGGATCTCACCGATCCCTGGGAATGGGGCACCGGACCGCGCGGCCATCTGAAGGCGATCGATCCGATGACCGGCAAGGCGAAGTGGGAAGCGCCGAGCGATATCCCGCGCTTCTCCGGCGTGCTCTCCACCGGTGGCGGCGTGGTGTTCTCCGGTCAGCTGACCGGCGAATTCGAGGCTTTCGACGCCGATACCGGCAAGAAGCTCTGGCAGTTCCAGACCGGCTCGGGCATCGAGGGACAACCCGTCACCTGGCAACAGGACGGCGTGCAGTATGTCGCCGTCACCTCCGGCTATGGCGGCGTCTATTCGCTGTTCTCGGGCGACGAGCGGCTTGCCAAGGTCCCGCCCGGCGGATCGCTGTGGGTTTTCGCGGTCAAGAATTGAGCGCGGAGCACACGTGACTGAACGAGTAACCCTGTTGACGGCGGCGATCTTCGCCGCCGTCGCTGCGGCGGTGATTATGCTGATCCCCGCCGCCGCACAACAATCAACCGCAATCGACCTTGAGGGTCAGGCCGACCAGGGCAAGGTCACTTACGCCAAGAACTGCTCGCATTGCCATGGGCCCAACATGGTCAATTCCGGCACCATCACGCCAGACTTGCGCGCGTTTCCGGACGACAAGACGCGCTTCGTGACCACCGTGAAGCAGGGCAAGAACGGCAAGATGCCGCCCTGGGTCGACATCCTGAACGAGCAGGAGATCGCCGACGTCTGGGCCTTCGTGTCGAGCCGGAGGACCCCATGAGGGCCCTGCTCGCGGCCGCGGCGTCAGCCCTGCTTCTTGCCATGTCGATGGCCGCGCATGCCGCCGACGAACCGCTCAAGGTATGCCTCGACGAGGATCTGCCGCCGCTGTCGGCGCATCATCGCGGCAAGCCCGATGCCGGCTTCGACGTCGCGCTCGCGCAGGCCATTGCCGAGCGGCTCGGACGGCCGCTCAAGATCCAGTGGTTCGAGAGCAAGCTCGATGAAGATTCGAGCCCTGCGCTCGAAGCCAACGCGCTGCTGTCGGACGGGCGCTGCTCGCTGGTCGGCGGCTACGCGCTTACCACGGACTCGCTGAAGGCGCCCGGCGTCACGACGGCCAAGCTGCCGGACTTCGACGGCGCTACCCGCGAGGATCGCCGCCGGCGGATTCCGATCGGCGTGCTGGCGCCAAGCCAACCCTACATCTATTCGCCGATGACCGTTGTCCTCGGTCCCAAGGCCAAGGACAAGATCAAGGAGCGCAAGATCACCGATATCGGCGATCTCGCCGGCCTTCGCCTGACGATCGAAAGCGGCACGCTGGGCGACGCCATCCTGATGACCTTCGACAAGGGAAAGCTGATCGACGACATCACGCACCTCGTTCCAGGGCGCAGCGACCTGCTCGGAGAACTGGAACGCGGCGAATTCGACGCCACGCTGCTCGACCTGCGTCGCTTCGATGCCTACCGCGCTGAACATCCCGACACCAGGATCACGGCCTCGGGCTACTATTATCCGATCGGCGCCAACCGCGGCTACGTTGCGCTCGAAACCGACAAAGGACTGCTGGAATCCGTCAACAAGGTCCTCGCCGACCTGCAGGCCAAGGGCACCATCGCGGAGCTCGGCAAGGCCGCCGCCCTTACCTGGCTTCCGCCGCGCGAGCCGATCATCCTCGGCGATGTCTGGCTGAAGATCCTGAACCGGTGATGCCGGCGATAGCTATCGCAAATAGCTTGCCAGATTCATGCTCTGGATCTTGGAGATCGCCGAATAGGACGCCGTCAGCTGCGCCTGATAGGTCGAAAGCTGCGCCGTCACGGCCGCAACGTCGACACTGGTGAGGTCCGTCGACAGCGTCTTCGCAAAATTCTGATAGTCGCTCTGGTTGGTGCTGGCGGTCTCAATCTGCGACGCCACGGTCGACAGCTTTGCCTGCACGGTGGATGTGGCATCCAGCGCACTGCTCGCAAGGTCGAGCGCCTGCGAGACGTCGCTCGACGACAGCGTCGTGCTGTTGCCGACGTATTTCAGCAGCCGCATCACCTGCTCGAACGCCGGATTGTCGGCGGTGACGCCGTAGGAGATCGACTGGCTGTCCGACACGCGCACGGACGCGATCTCGCTGTCGCCCTTGTAATAGCTGGTGTCTGATGTCGTCAGCGATCCGGTGCCGGTGTCAAAGCTCGACAAATCCGCCGGCGCGGTGTCAGTGCGGGCGCCGCTGAAGACATATTCACCGTCATACTGAGTGTTGAGCAGCCCCTGCATCTGCGCCATGGCCTGCCGGGCATAGTTGATCACCGATGCCGTCGCCGTGCTGCTGCCGGTGGTGGCCGCGCTGAGCTGGGTCCGCAGCTGCGTGATGATGTCGGTCACCGAGCCGACCGCCGAATACATCACCTGCACCTTGTTATCCGCGAGTTGGCTGGCATCGATATAGGACTGCGCACGCGTCACCGAGACCTGCAAATTGATGACGCGCCCGGCGCCGGAACCATAGCCGCCGAAATCCTCGGATTGCAGCCCGGAGGACTCCTGCACCTGCTCGTTGGCCATCACCGCTTGCACCCGCAGCGCGCTTGATATCATCTGGTCCGACTGAGCAAAGGTGGCAACACGCATCATCATGACGACGGCCTCGGGCTCAGCTGGCACTCATCGCGGTCATCAGCGCCGAGAACATGGCGTTGATCGCGGTAATGATCTGGGACGCGGCGGCGTATTTGTTCTGCAACGCACTCAGATTTGCGGATTCCTCGTCAATGTTGACGCCGGACTGCGACGACAGCGAATTCGCATAAGTCGACTGCGCGGTTTGCTTGGCGGTGTAGGCCGCCGACGCCTGGGTCGCCTTGCCGGCGACGTTGGCGACGATGGCGGCCGCGTAGTCCGTGAAAGAGCCGGTGGTCGCGCCAAGACCGCCCGCCATACCGAAATTGGTCGCCCCCGTCAGCGCGCTCGAGAGCGCGTTCACCACCCTCGCCGAGCCCGGCGACAGCACCGAAGTTCCGACGGTCAGAGTGGATGACGCATCGAGCGTCGCCGTTGGCAGCCCCGCCGTGCCGTTCAGAATGTCGCTGCGCACGGCGATGTCGGACGCGCCGGTCCCGGTGATCAGGTCGTTGAACCCGAAGTAATCCGAAAAGCCTTCGCCCGAACTGCCGACCGCGCTCGTCATCTCGTTGATGGCGACGCCGTTGCCCGATCCGCTCGCCGCGATCGTCAAATGTCCATTGGCATCGATCGAGGCTGACAGCCCCAAGATACCGTTGATCGCGGTGGCGAGATCACCGACCGTAGCGTAGGACGACAGATCGAGGTCCTGGTAGGACACGAGGTTCCCGCTCTTGTCCGCAACCGCGATGCGCACCGTGCCGGTCGCCGACAGCGGCGTCGTGCTGCTCACGGTGCCGGTCCCGGTCAGGCTCGCCGGCGGCGGCACCGACGTGCCCTGGTTCGACACCGCATTGACGCTTGCGGAAAGCTGCCTGGCAAGCTCATCGAGCTGCGACTGCGCCGCCGGCAGCGTCTGGTCGCGCAGCGTGATCAGCGCGCTGACCTTGCCCGAGGAGATCTGCGAGGTGATGTCGACGCCGTTGACGGTGATGCCGCTGAAACCGCTTAACGATCCCGCGCTGTAAGTCGTCGACGCCGTGACGCTGGGCAGCGCCGTATAGCTCAGCGGATGCGCCGTGCTATCGACCAGCGCCTGTCCCGATCCGGTATAGACCTGCAGATCGCCGGTCGACGTGGTGAAATAGCTCACATTCATCATCGACGCGAGATCCTGCAGCGCGCTGTTGCGCTGGTCCTCCAGATCAGCCGTCGATTGTCCGGCCGCCGCCTGCTGCTTGATCTGCTTGTTGAGGTCGGAGATCTGCTGCAGGTCGGAGTTGATGTCGGTAACCGACGACGCGATGTCCTGGTCGGCATTGGAGCGCAGCGTCTGGATGCCGCTCGAGGTCTGTTGCAGCTGCGTCGTCACCGCCGCAAGCGCGCTGACGGCGTTCGATTGCAGCGACGCGCTGCTCGGCGTGCTCGCCAGCGACGACAACGCCGACTCAAACGCCGCGATCGTGTTGGCCAGCGAGGTTCCCGTCGTGGAGCTGTCCGAGCTCGATGTGCTGCCATAGAGCTGCTGGAGCTCGGTCAGAAAGCTGTTGGTGGTGTCGGCGGCGCCGAGATCGGAATCGGCCCCGACCAGCGACTTCAGGAGCAGCTTGTCGACCGCGCTGCTGATCCCCGTGATCGTGACGCCGGTACCGACACCGGAAGTGACGCTGCTGCTCTGATTGGCGGTCTTCGCGGTATAGCTCTTGGTGTCGGCATTGGAAATATTGGCCGAGGCTACGCTGATCTGCACCTGCGTGGCCGACAGCCCGCTGAATGCGATGCTTCGTGCAATATCGAGCGAGGACACGGCCTACTCCCTCCGGCGCCGGCCCGATCAGGCCCGCACATTGGTGCCATAGGACATCGCCGGCGTGACGCGACGGCCGCCGGCGCCATAAGGCGACACGTTGGCGATCTGCTCGCGGATCGCCTGCATGATTGCCTCGATCCTGCGATTGCTGGCATCGATCGCCGCACGCAGCCGCATCACGTTCTCATCCATCGCCATGCGCAGCTTCAGGATCCGATCCATCAGCTGCTCGCGCAGCACGCGATCCTGGACGTTGAGATTTGCCGTCTTGCCGACCGCCTCCGCCACACATTGCTCGAACAGGGTGGCAAGTCGGTGCTTCTCGTCGACCTGCTTCAGCCGCGAGGCCGGCAAGCCCTTGGCGAGCTCGACATTCTCCTCGTTCACGATCGCGATCAGATTGTCGATCAGCGCGATCAACGACCTTGCGCGCTCGTCATTGCCCGCGGGAATGATCTTGATGTTGCGTTCCGGTGTCATGTCATCGCTCCCGTTCAAGCTAGTGTCCGCGACGCAGGGCGCGAACCGATTGTGCGCTGCGTCCATACGCGGTGATTGCCGTAACCCGGACCGCGGCCCGGTTGAGTTCCTGGTCGAGCCGCGCGCATTCGCGCATCAGCTGGTCCCGCAACGTTCCGACATCGTCGAGCAACGCACGGAGCTGCGCCCGGTCGTCCGGCCGGACCGAGGCGGCCTTCGCCTGCAGCCGCTGAAGCTTGACCAGCAAGCGGTCATTCCACTTCTCGGTCATCATCGCGACACCGCCGAGATCAGCGTATCGAACATCTTATCGACGGTGGTGATCACCTGCGATGCCGCCGAATAGGCCTGCTGCGCCGAGATCATGTTGGAGAACTGACCGCTGGTGTCGGTGGTGCTCGATTCCAGTTCGCTGCCGTAGATCGTACCAGCGCCGTTGCTGCCCGACGTCTGCAGCGTGGCGTTGCCGGACGCTGCCGTCGCGGAGTACATGCCGTCGCTGGCCGCGCTCAATCCGTTGGGGTCGCTGAAGGTCGCGACCGCGATCTTGTAGATTGCGATCGTCTGCCCGTTGGAGTAGGTCGCGTCGACCACGCCGCCCTTGCCGATCGAAATGCTGCTCAGCTTGCCATAGGGCAGACCGTCCGACGTGATGCTCGTAAGGTCGACGGCCGGCGTGGTCTCGCCTGACGAATACTGCGTGAGGCCATCGGTCTTGCCAGCCGTACCGAGATTGAGCGTAATGGAGCTGTCGGCCGCGCCATCTGTCCAACCGGTCACCGAGATGGTCGGCGGGCTCGGCACCGTCGATTTGAGTGAACCATCGCTATTGAAGGTGATCGCTACCGTATCGGTGATCGCGCCGGCACTGGCCGTCGTGGAGTCCGATGCGAGCTTGGGCTGCTCGAAGCTGGCCTTCCAGGTGTTGTCACCAGTCTTTTCCCAATCGATCTGGATCGTGCTCGCCGTGCCAAGCGAATCGTAGACTGTCATCGAGCTATTGAAGGTCGCACCGACGGCGGCATCGGCCGGCAGGTTCGCAGCGATCGTGGTCTTGGTGGTGGCGCTGCCGCTGGTGGAAGCCACCTGCGTATTGATCGGACCAAGGCTCGCGGCGGAGGCATTGCCGATGATGTTGCCGTCGGCGTCGGTACGCCAGCCCTCGAGGTAATTGCCGTTGTTGACGAGGTAGCCCAGATTGTCGGTGGTGAACGCGCCGTTGCGCGTATAGGAGGTGGTGCCGCCGGACGTCGCGTTGGTGGTGACGAAGAAGCCGCTGCCCTGGATCGCGACGTCGGTGGCGTTGGTGGTCGCGGACAGCAAGCCCTGCTGGGTGATGTTGGCGCGGCCCGACACCGTGACGCCGCCGGACGTGTATGAGGTGGCGCTGTTTGACGCGGTCACCAGATCCTGGAACATCGCCGACGTGGTCTTGTAGCCCGTGGTGTCGGCGTTGGAAATGTTGTCAGAAATCATCGCCAGCGACTGGCTCTGCGCATTGAGCGCCGAGATCGCCGAGGAAAGAGCACCAGTGAGACTCATGATATTACTCCGGAAGCAATCAGGACGTGACGCCGATAATGTTGGCGGCGCTGACGGGGACGCCGTTCACGAGCAGCGAGGGCGTCGAGCCGGAGGCATCGATGCCGGTCACCGTTCCCGTCATCGTGGTGTAGCTAAGCAGCGAGTTTCCGGCGGAGTCGGTCGCAGTCACCTGAATCGAGTACTGGCCGCCGTCCTTGAGCTGGGTGCCGTCGGAGGTCTGACCGTTCCAGGTGAAGGTGTTGGAGCCGGCGGTTCCGGTCCCCTTGCCGCTCCACACCGTGTTGCCCGAGGAGTCCTGGATCGTGATCGCGACGTTGGACGCGGCCGAGGTTAGCGAGTAGCCGAACGTCGCCGAGCCGTTGGTCAGCTCCGCCGTGTTCGTCTTCGCCTCGACGGTGTGGCCGATATAGTTGACCGAGTTGAGCGTCACGAGGCTCGAGAACGAGCTCGCCAGCGACGTCATGCTGGCGTTGGTCGACTGCTGCTCGGTGAAGTTGGCGTAGGAGGTGAGCTGGTTGATGAAGTCGGTCGTGCTGGTGGCGTTCAGCGGATCCTGGTTTTGCAGCTCGCTGACGAGCAGGTTGAGGAAATCGGTCGAGCTCATCCCCATCGACGCACTCGACGACGCGCTCGACGTGGTAGAGGTTGCAGCAGAGGTTGCCGAGGAAACGGTCATGACAAGGCTCTCTTCGCCGCGGAATGCGCGACGGAACGCGGTGGAACATTGGGGTCGTGATGTCGTTCGTAGATAAAACGGATGGCGCGCCGATTTCAGGCGCGGATTCATCCACCCGGAATCACTTGATGAATCGGCAGAAATTGCCGTGTCCGTGGCGGGTTCGTAGCTCGCAGGCGTGCGCAAGCATCTCGCCGCGAAAGCACGCGCGGAGCCGCAACGGCAATGCGGAGCGTTTTAGAGCGAAAGGCTGATCGGCAGATCCGCCTCACCGAGCATCAATGCCGGCGGCGTCAATGCGGGCAACAGGCAGAGGGCCAGCAGCAGCGCAGGCAGCACCTTGCCTTGCTGTGCGGATTGGTCCGGTGCTTGGGCATCGTTCGGCTGATCGTCAGCCGAGGCAGGCCCCGAAGCGGGCTTCTGGGGCAAGTTCGCCGCCGCGGTCACGATGCGGTCGGCAAGACCCTTGGGTGCGCGAACCGGCGGCGCCGCGAGCGCGCGGCGTACCGCGCTCGCCTCCTCAAAGAGCGTCCGCGCCTCGGCCGAGGATGCCAGGAGCTGGGCGGCGCCAAGACGTTGATCGTCGGGCCAGCGGGACAGATCCTCCCCCAGCCGGTCGATCAGGTCTTCGAATGTCGCAACGTCCATCGCGCGCGCAGATCCAGCCTCGTCGCCAAGGCTGTCATAAAGCATTCGCGGGACGGCGGAAATCAATTTCCGCCGCTGTCGCATCAGGTCCAGCATGGTGCTCGCCGGGCGGCTATTTTCCCCAACCAGGGCGCCGGCCCAGGCCCCTTGCTGCGCCGGCTAACCGCCCTCGCCGGGTGATTCGCTGGTCTCTCCGGGCTCAGCGGCCGGCGGCTGATTCGAGCGTCTTGTCGAGTGCCCTAGCCTTGGCGGCTTTGCCGGCGGTCGCCTCGACGAACTTCCAGGCGTCGCGCAGTTCCGCCAGGCTCGCGATGATGCGCCGAAAATTCTCCCTGGCCTGCGGCCGGCCATAGGAGCGCAGGCACGCCATGATCAGGGCGTTATAGGTGCGGTAGAGACGATCGGCCATCGCGCCGCCACGGGTGAAGTCGAGATTGTGGCTCAGCCCGCGCAGGATCGCGGTCGCCCGCGTCAGATAGATGTGCCCTTCCTCGAAGCGCTTCGCCTCGTGCGCTTCCAGCGCCTTCTGCAACAGCGTGATCGCGCCGTCGCACAGCATCACGACCGCCTTCAGCGGCGGCACCGCCACCGCGGCGGATCGATAGGCATTGTTGGCGTGGTAGGCGGTCGCGTTCTGGGTCATTAGTTACTCGATGATGCGTCTAGGAGTGCTTTCAGGTAGCCCAGCGTGTTGTTCGCGCTTTCGATGGCCGCCTGGTAATTGGCGTACTGAACCTGCAGCTGAGCCTTGAACGTCGCCGCATTGCTCTGAATGTCGCTGACCTGGGACTGCAGGTCGGTGTCGCGCGACTGCAGGTTGGTGATCAGCGTCTGCAGCTGACCGCTGGTGCCGGAACTGGTGTGCGCGAGCTGGTAGAGCTGCGTCGCCAAACCCGACGACGATGTCACCGTGATCGACTGCGAGGTCGAGCCCGTATAGGTGAAGGCCATGCCGGCATAGATCGTGCCCGAATTGCCGATGATGGTGTTGCCGACCACCGAAAAGCCGGAGCTGTCGCCGCCGACCGAGGCTCCGGTCAGCGTACCGGTGGAGTCCACCGTGAGGTCGAGCGTGAAGGATTGCGGCGATGTGCCGGTGTTGACCACGCTGAGCTGGCTGGACGAAGTGGTGGTCTGCGCCGACAGCAGCTGAGTGACGCCGGCGAGATTTTGCGTCAGCACCGTCGACAGCGTGCCGGTAACGAGCAGGAGCTCGTTGTTCTCATTGAAGGACAGGCCGAGATCGGCCATCGTCATGCCGCCGACCGTCCCGCTGAGCACCTGCTGCAGCTGGGTCATGATATCGCGCATCGTGCTGTCGCCGAACAGCACCGCGCTTGACGCGGCCGTGCCGTCGGAATTCTGCGTCGACTGCGCGATCACCTGGTCGCGAAATGCGTTGTAGTTGGTGACGAAGGTCTGCAGCGCTGACGTGATCTGGCTGGTGTCGGTCTCGATGCTGATGTTGAGGCTGGTGCCGCTCGGCGTCGGCTGCAGCAGGTCGAACGTGACGCCGGACAGGACGTCGGAGATGTCGTTGGTGTTGCGCGTGAGCGCGATGCCGTCGAGGGTGAATTCCGCGGACTGCGACTTCTGCAGCACGTCGGTGAACGCTCCGGACGTGTCGGTTACGCCGAGCTTGTTCAGGATGTCGTCGCCCGACGTCGACGAATAGGTGATGTCAGCGGCGTCCTGTGTCCCCGTCAGCACCATCTCGTAGGACCCGCTCGACACCTGGACGATGGAGGCTTGGACGCTGGTGGTCAAGGTCTGGGCGTTGATGGTGTCGACGATATCCTGCATCGACATGCCGCTGGTGATCGAGATCGCCGTGCTGGTGCCGCCGGACAGGCCGAGCGAGAAAGTGCCGGAGAGGCCCAGCGCGGTCGAGCTGCCCGACTGCGAGGAGCCGATCACCTTCTGCGCGGTCGCGAGCTGGGTGATCTGGAGCGTGTGATCGCCGGTCGCCGAGCCGCTGTTGACGCTCATGTTGAGCGCCGACGAGGCGCTGACGTCACCGGTGGACGAGATCGTCGCCGCGCGCGTGGCGAACGCGTTGGTGGCAATCGAATTGATGATTGAGGTGCTGAGCGACGACAACCCGGTCGCCAGCGTCGAAAGCTCGGTCTGCAGCGATTGATAGGCCGTGATCTTGGCCTGGTTCGCGGTGATCGTCGTGGTGATCGAGGTCGCCGCTGCGAGCTTGGCGTTGACTTCGGCCTCGATCAGGGCATCCCAGTCGATGCTGGTCGAATTGGTCGTGCCGGTCGTTGTCACCGTGCTGGCAGAACTGGTCGACGTCGTGCCTGATGTGCTCGAGGTGGCGCTGCTAACCGTCATGTCGACACTTCCGCCGCGATAGGAATCGGGCCGGCATCATGCCGGCCCGATCGATCTTTCGAATTAGCCGAGCAGCTTCAGCAGGTACTGCGGCATCTGGTTCGCCGCGGTTTCAGCCGAGACCGCGGCCTGGGTCTTCACTTCGGCCGAAGACAGCGTCGCCTGCTCGGAGGCGATATCGACGTCCTTGATCGCCGAGTTGGCCGATTGCAGGTTCTGGGTCTGGGTCGAGATCGAGTCAGCGCTGAAGTTGAAGCGGGATTCCTGAGCACCGATCTCGGCGCGTGCGGACGAAACCTTGTCGATCGCGGTGTCGAGAGCCGTCATCGCGCTGGTGGCACTCGACAGGCTGGACACGTCGAGCGACGTCACAGACAGCGACGAGGCCGTGAGGCTCGTCAACGTGATCGTGATGGTGTCGGCCGAGGTCGAACCGACCAACACCGAGACGCCCGAGGAGAACACGCTCGAACCATCGAGCAAGCTCTGGCTGCTGTAGCGGGTGCCGCTGGCGATCGAGTCGATTTCGCCCTTGAGCTGCGTGAATTCCGAGTTGATGTAGGCGCGACTGGAATCGGCCACGGTGCCCGAGGCGGACTCGGAAGCCAGCGACTTCATGCGGGCCAGGATGTCCGAGATGTTGGAGGCGCCGCCGTCGGCGGTCTGCAGGATCGATGTCGCCTGCGCCGCGTTGGTGGCGGCCTGCTGCAGCGTCGTGATGTCGGAGGAGATGCGGGTCGAGATCGCAAGGCCCGCCGCGTCGTCAGAGGCGGAGGTGATGCGCGAGCCGCTCGACAGCTTCGACAGCGCGCTGGTTTCCTGCTGCGAGTTGATGTTGAGGTAGCGGACCGCGGAGTTCGCGGCGGTGTTGGTGGAGATTGCCGGCATGAGTAGCTCCTGTGCTGATGGGGCATGGCATGCCGCATCGTGAAGAAGAGAGGTGACGCGGATCCAGCCCCCGTCCGCCCGATCAAACGGGTCGGCCGCCGGTGGTCAGGCGCAAAATCTTCAGAAGCCGGAATTTATGGTTAGCAGTCGGTAAACGCGCCGCGCAGGTCGCGCTCGTGCCGCTTCAGCATCTCGCGCAGCTGCTGCCGTCCTCGCTTCAACAGCGACTCCACCGCGGCCACGGTCGTGTCCATGACCTCGGCGATCTCGCCGTTGCTCATGTTCTCATGGTAGGAGAGTATCACCGCGACGCGCTGCTGCTCGGGCAGCCGCTGCATCGCGACCTCCAGCAGATTGCCGATCTCGTTGCGCTCGATCACAGCGGAGGCATCGAGCTGGGTGTCGGCGACCTCGGGCACGACATCGACATTCTCGGTGCGCGGCTTACGGCGCAGATCGATGCAGCGGTTGCTGACGACGCGATAGAGCCAGGTCGAGAACTTGGCGCGGCCATGCTGCCAACGGCCGCGATGCGTCCACACCTTCAGCATCGTATCCTGCACCACGTCCTCGGCGTCGGCGGCGTTGCCGACGATGCGCAGTGCGATCGCGTAGGCGCGATCGACATGACGTTCGACCAGAGCACGAAACGCCGTCTCGTCGCCGGCGGCGAGGCGGTCGAGCAACTCCTTGTCTTCGTCGTGGATCTCGACGGTGTCGAGCGGGCCCGCATCGGCAACGGTGGGGACGTTGCTCCACGGAGCAGCCGCTTCGGTCGGCGCAACCGCGGCCGGCGTGGCCTCCACTTCGGCCGGTGCCCTCATATCAAGCGCGTAACTCATCCGCCGCTCTCCAACCAACGCCGCTGGCACACATTCCATGCGGCTTCTGAGCGTTGAACGGAGAGGTCCTGCAAACCAGGCGAACTTTTTTCGTTATTTTTCAAATGCTTAGCTGGATGTTTTTGCCGACCGCCCGGCAAAAGCTGCCGCTGCGCGGAGGCGCAGGGAAAAGTTCGACGGAGTTTGGAGCAGTCGTTCAGCATCGCCTCGCATTTCCGCGGGAGAGATCGTCGCGTCGGAAAACGCTGTTGTCACACCAACTAACGCCACGCGAACACCTGCATGCGCGGAGCATGCGAGTGATTCATCGCCGTTGGTCGCCATCTTGCATTCGACGATTGCGACTAGGCAATTTTTTCCGAATCACTGTTTCGACGTTATCGGATTTTTTGAATCTGTCAGTCGCGAAGCGCGCGTTTTCGAATCCCGCGTCAACTTTTTTGAACTGTCGCGCCTGATTTGTCTCACGCGCGCGTTCAACGCTTGAGGACTGGCGGGAATTTTGCGCATGACGATCATGACGGTCGACGCGACGCGTCGAGCGCAGAATGTTTCTGCATGTTCATTCGATGTTTTCGATACATTTCTGCTGCGCGCCTGCACGACGCCGGATGGCGTATTTGAAAGGGTTTTTCAGCGTTCCTGCATTGCTGGAAAATTTCCGAACATGTCCGCCAGTTTCGTTCAGCATCGAATCCAGGCGGAAGCGCGGGCGCGCAAAGTATCGCAGGAGCGGTGCGGCTCAACTGAAGTGCGCATCGCCGACATCTACAACTACTTTCCGTTCAGGCTGTTCGGCCTGAGCCGCGATACGTTGCAGGATCTTGCACAGCTCGAGTTCGAGACCGAACTCGAACTGTGCCGCGCCAATCCCGAAATGCTCGAGCAATATCTGGACATGAAGCGCGGCGGCTTTCGCGTCGGCTTCATTTCCGACACCTACTGGAGCACCGACCAGCTCGCGCAGCTGCTGCGTTGCTGCAGTCCCGGGCTGAGCTGGGATTTCCTCTATGCGTCCTGCGATCACGGCAGCAGCAAGAGCGAGGCGTTGTTTAAGACCTATCTCGCCGAGCAAGGCATCGATGCGGCAAGCTCGTTCCATGTCGGCGACAACCACGCCGCCGATATCAAGGGCGCGCCGTCACGGCATCCGTCCGCGCTACTACCCGCAGGCCGGCGCGGCATTGGCCTCCAAGTTTCAACGCGAGACATCGATCTTCGAATTGCTGTGCCCCAATCAGCCGTCGCGGCTCGATTGCGGCGCCCGCACGCTGCGGCGTGCGGTGACGGCGAAGAGCGAGGAGCATTCTCCCGTTTTCGATCTCGGCGTGACCGTGCTCGGCCCCGTGATGGCGGCGTTCGATGCATTCATTGCCGCGCGGCGCACCGCGCTTGCTCGCGAGGGCGCGCGCGTTGCGGTCGGATTCCTCGGCCGCGACGGCCTGCTGCCGTATCGGGTCTGGCAGGCAAACCACGGCGAGACCGGCGCCTATATCGAGATCAATCGTCGCGTCAGCCTGGTCGGGTCCGCCGATACGCTCGAACCACTGTGTGAACTGCTACGCCGGGTCGTCAGGATCGACGCGGCGACCTTTGTCGACATCGTCAAGGTGCGGCCGCCCGCCGTGATGAAGTTCTTCGCGCAGTCTCCCGACGGCATTGCGAGCGGCCGCGAACTCGCCGACGCCCTGCCCGATTTGATGGAGCCGCGCGAAATCACCGATATCGCTGCCGGCGTCCGTGGCCGTTTGCTGACCTATCTTCGCGCGCATATCCGGGATTTCGACGGCTGCACCGATCTGATCCTGGCCGACCTCGGCTATTCCGCAAGCGTGCAGAAATCGCTGCGGCGAATTTTCGATCGCGAGGGCATCCGCATCCGCCTGCACGGCGCCTATCTGCTGACGCTTGACGATGCCTTCGACGACATCGCCGATGACGACACCGCGGAGGGCCTGATCTCGGATCGCGTCGTCACGCCGCACGTCAAGCGCATGCTGATCCGCAACGTCGCTTTGCTGGAGCAGCTGTGCTGTTCTACGGAAGGATCGGCGCGGGATTATCGCGACGGCGACGTGTTGCGCGAGGGCGATCAGCGCCCGGCCGCCCAGCTGGCGCTGGCGACCGAGGTGCAATCCGGGACGCTGGCCTATGTTTCGCGCGCCCGCGAGCTGGCACCACGCTACGGATTGCAGCCCGATGCCGACCTCGCGGTCGCGGCGCGCTGGACGGCCGCCGTGCTCGGACGCCTCCTGCTGTTGCCGGACGATGATGAGCTCGCGCTGCTCGGCGGCATCAAGCATGACGTCAATCTCGGCACCCAGGCGCTGGCGCCATTGCTCGATGCCGACTTCGTCAATCATAGCATCATCGCCCGCGGCCTCATGACCGCCTGCACGGCTCCGGCGCCCCCGATGTGGCTGGCGGGCAGCTTTGCCGCCCTGTCGCCGTCGCATGCCTATCTCTACACGCTGTTCGGCGCCAATTGCCTGCCCGCGAATGTGTTCGGCGAAGCGCTGTGCGGGACGCTGCAGGTCGGTCTGTTCGATCGGAACGGCCAGGCGTCGCTGGAGGCGATCAGCGTCTATCATACCGGGCTCGGCGACCTCCGCCTGCGGATCCCGCTGTCGCGCCGGATGGCGATCGCGACCATCGCACTGCCGCTCGCCAAGCTCACCCGCGACGGGATGCTCCACGGCATCACGGTCCAATACGGCGAGAGCGCCGCGAAAGCCGCCGAGAGTTCGAACGTGACAGCGATCGCCGAGGGACGGTTCATTGATGCCGGCCTCGAACGGCGCGGCCGTCACTTCCGCGCTAGCAGTGACGACGGCATGCTGCTCATCCTTGTCGACGGCTTCGAAGACGACGTCGCCATCTACACGGTCGCGCTGACCGCCTTCGACCATGACCGCATCCTTGCGGTCGTGGACCGCGACGGCAACGGGGCCCCTCGGCCACGCTGAC
Source organism: Bradyrhizobium pachyrhizi (assembly GCF_029714545.1). Lineage (NCBI taxonomy): Bacteria > Pseudomonadati > Pseudomonadota > Alphaproteobacteria > Hyphomicrobiales > Nitrobacteraceae > Bradyrhizobium > Bradyrhizobium pachyrhizi. The sequence continues at coordinate 6,420,284 of NZ_CP121667.1, forward strand.
CTGGCGCAACGCCAAAGGGATGTCGGCAACGAGCAACGACAGCTGATTTGTCCGCCTGATCTGGCCGCCCCGCACGTAGAAGGTTAACGAGGGGTAGTGCGGGCATGATTTCGGCTGACACGGCGCAAGCGGACGGCTTGCAGACGAACTTCGACCACTTGCTGGCGGCGAACGGCATCCGGATGAGTGCTGCGCAGCGCCGGCGGCTCGCCTGGCTGTCGGAGCGGCTCGGACCCGCGATCGTCCATCAGGCCGGCTCGGTGCCGGCGAGGGACCATGGCGTCATCATCCTCGTCAAGCCGCCGAGCGGCCCCGCCGCCGAGATGCTTTACCGGTCGCTTCGCGCCGACTGCGCGGTCGTCGTCCCCTTCGGCGAGAATCCCGCCTTCGACTTCCTGAAATCCAAGCTGACCGACTTCGGAACGATCGGGCCGAGCTTCGATGGCCCGCATGAGATGTGGTGGGGCGGCCTCAATTGGCGCCCGATCGCGCCCGAGCAAGGCTCGAGGTCCGAGGCATCGCTGCGAGTGGTCTCCTGCTACCCTCGCGCGTGCGGCGACGATCATGCCCGCGCCCTCCGCGACAAGCTGGCCGAATTCCGGATCGCTTGCGATATCGCTCCGATCGACACCGCAGACGGCGCGCAGATGCGCGCAGCCGAGAAATCCGGCTTCATGCTGCGGATGTGGCAACAGCACCACGAGCCGCTGCTTTTCATCGAGGCCGACGCAGTCCTCAGCGAGCCGCCACTGCTGCCGTCATACCTTGATTGCGACATCGCGCTCCACAAATGGAACCGGTGGGAAATGTCGGCGCGCACCCTCTATCTCGGCCGTTCGCCCGCCGCCGAAGCGGTGCTGCGCAACTGGCATCACATCGCGAGTGCCTATCCCGCGGTCTGGGAAGGCTATTTGCTCGACCAGGCCTGGAGCCTGACATCGTCGCAGATGGCGCTCGACACCGTCTGGCTGCCGCGCTCATACCACGCTCCGGCCGAAGACGCCGGCACGCCCCGCCACACCACGGTCGTTCACAACCTGCCCACCGACAACAGCGATCTTGGACCGGACGCCGAATTCGGCGTCGCGATGCGGGCCGCGCGGCGCGCCAGCCGCAGCAGCGGCCGTGACGCCATGATCGTGATCCGGTCGCAGGCGGCCTCGCATGATGCGATCACAGTGATCATGCGCGATATCGCGACCAGCGACGCACGCGAAATGGCTGCCAGCATCGAGGCGGTCACCGGCGCGTTCGCAGCCGATTGCGGCGGGTTCGGCCGGCTCGAGCTCGCACTCTGCCCCTGGCAGGACGATATCCGCGCGGCGAAATCGGCCGCGAAAAGCGCGAACAACCGCATCATCGAGATCGCGCCGTGGCAGACGCTGCCGGCCGACCTGTTCCGCACCGTGGGCCAATCCGGCGATGCCGGCAGCGTCGTCGTGATGGCTGGGCAGCACGGCTGATGACGCCGGGAAGACAGAGCCAGGGAAGGACATCGACATCATGAAGACAATCATCCTTCTTACCGGCGTCGCCAATCAGCAGTTCGCGCTCACCGAACTGTTGAAGGCGCACAATCCGGCGCTGTCATTCCGCTGCGCGGTGACCGCCGAGGAGCTCGCGGCGATCGAGCCGGAGGTCTTGCGCGAGGCCCGGCTGCTGGCCTTCACCACCAGCGTCATCGTGCCGGAGCACATTCTGGCGACGCTCGGCCATGGCGCCTACAATTTCCACCCCGGCCCGCCGCAATATCCCGGCTGGGCCCCGGCGCATTTCGCGCTCTATGACGGTGCCCGCACCTTCGGCGCGACGGCCCATGTGATGGCCGCGCGCGTCGATTCCGGCCGGATCGTCGGGGTCGAGTCCTTCATCATTCCCGACAAGATCAGCGTGCGCGGGCTCGAACAGATCGCCTATGTGCGGCTTGCCCATCTGTTCTGGCGGATGTCGCGCGATCTCGCCTGCGATCCCACGCCGCTGGCGGAATTGGAGATCGCCTGGTGCGGAATCAAGAGCACCCGACAGATGTACCGCGAGATGTGCGAGCTTCCCGCCGGCATCAGCGCCGGCGAACTGGCGCGCCGGATCCGCGCCTTCCATGACGATTTCCGCGGCATCCCGCTGACCTGCTCGTTGCACGGCATCCGCTTCCAGCTCTCGACGACTGCCACGCAGCCGCCCGAGGCGCCACAGGTGGTCTCGCCGCCGCTCGCCGCGGCCTCCTGAGCAACGGCCTCAACCGCGCGTCGCACGGCCCCGGACCTCGCGGTGCCGCTGCAAGTGCGCCCTCACCGCGCGCTCCGCGGCGCGCGCGGAGCCGAAATAGCCACCGTCGAGGCCGTCAAAGGCGCGGTCAGAGGAGAAGAAGCAGAAGCCGCGGTTGTCGCTGACGACGATACCGGCAGTGCGATCCGATACTTCGATGACATAGGCTTGAGAGGTTTGGGCTTGGGACATGCGTGTTCGATCGCCGGACTACGGCGCTCCTATCTGATTGTCGGGTGCTTTGATTTACTGAAGCGATCAACAACAGACGCCGGTCGCCGCCGAGACGCAGCGATGCTGCATGCGGCTTCGCATGTCGCACATCAAGCTGCAGTGGTCGTGTCTCATTGCGGTGACCTTGGACAACACGGATATCGCGCATCAATATCCGGCCGAACCGCGCGGCGGTCAATGAAATGGCTGACCAAAGATAAGAGCCCGGCGCGACGCCTCATTCGCGGCCAGCGAGAAAACAGCACAGTTTTGGTGGTGACGGTCGTGGAGCGCTGAATTGGCCGGGTACCGTGCATCCCGATGCCCGGCCATGGTCGCTCAGGGCAGGATCGGCGGGTGATAGGCGAAGGTCGCCATCAGGATCGCGGCCAGCAGCATCACGATCGGGAAATGGATGAAGAACTGCACCGAGGTGTAGCCGATCAGATCCTTCGACTTCAGGCCGAGGATGCCGAGCAGCGGCAACATCCAGAACGGGTTGATGAAGTTCGGTAGCGTCTCGGCGATGTTGTAGACCATCACCGTCCAACCGAGATGCGCGCCGATGTCGTTGGCCGCCTTCATGATGTAGGGCGCCTCGATGATCCACTTTCCGCCGGCCGACGGCACGAAGAAGCCGAGCAGCGCCGAATAGATTCCGACCAGGAACGAGAACACGGTGGAATTGCTGGAGGCGCCGACGAACCAGTGTGCGATCGTGTCCGACAGCGTGGTGCCGCTGCTGTTCGGGACCTTGGTCAAAATCTGCGCAATGCCGGCGTAGAACGGAAACTGCAACAGCACGCCGGAGACACTCGGCATCGCCTTTGAGAACGACTCGATGAGGCTGCGCGGACGCCAGTGCAGCACGATGCCGAGAATGAGGAAGACGAAATTATAGGTGTTGAGGCCCGACAGCGTGATCAACGGATTGCCCGACTGGAACGTCTGCCACAACCAGCCGGCGGCAAGGAGCGCGATCAGGATCGTCAGCAGCGGGCTGAACTCCAGCCAGTCGCCCGGACGCGCCGGCTTCCTGGCCTCGATGCGATCATCGCCGAGCGCAACGCCGAGGTCTTCCGCCGTCTTCGCCTGCTCGGGCGCCGGCGTCGTGAAATAGCAGATCGCAGCAGAGACCACGGTCACCATCACGACGGTGACCATATTCTGCCAGGTCAGGATGGTTTCCGAGAAACCGATCACGCCGGTGATCGGCAGGAGCGATGCCGGAATGCTGCCGGCATTCGCCTGCAGCTGCGCGGCCGAGGAGGTGATACCGAGGGTGAAGCCGCAGCCGAGCCCGAGATAGCCTGCGGCGCCGGCCGCCCGGTAGTCGAGCCTGATGTCGGTGCGCCGTGCGATCTCCCGCACCAGAAGGCCGGAGAAGATCAGGCTCAGGCCCCAGTTCAGCAGCGACAGGAAGATGCTGAGCACGCCGACAAAAACCACGGCGCCGCGCCCGGTCTTCGGCACGCTGGCGAGCCGCGCCAGCACGGACGCCACCGGCGGCGACATCGCCACGACATAGCCGCCGATCGCGACCAGCGCCATCTGCATCGTGAAGGGAATCAGGTTCCAGAACCCGTCGCCAAAGGCGCGGCTGACGGCGAGCGGCGAACCGCCATGCAGGATCGCGCCGATTGCGACCGCAATCACCGCGATCAGGACGAAGACGTAGGCATCCGGAAACCAGCGCTCCGCAAACGCCACCAAGGCTTGCGAAAAGCGCGCGATGATGTTGTCCGCGACAGGTTTTCGTAAGCTCACGGTTTGATCGTGTGTTGCATTCGTCATCAATCTGATCCCCTTCCGGTAACGCGGTTACAGCCTTCAATTGTGGTTGGTCATCAAAGCGCGAGCGTGAGATCGGTCAGCGGCACGGCCTGGCAGGCGAAGCACTGTCCCTCGCTGCCATCGACAGGGCCGAGATGGGTGAACTCGCCGTCGACGACCTGAACCGCGCAGCTTTCGCATTGCCCGACACGGCAGCCGCTCGGCAGCGCGACGCCCGCCGCACCGGCCGCATCAAGCAGCGTCCCCTGCTCCGGCCGCCAGGAAAAACTCTGCCTGCTGCCCGCAAGCCGGACGGTCCGCGGCGCAAGATCGCTCGGCACCGACGGCGGCGACACGAAGCTCTCGGCAAAAATGTCGAAGCGCGGCATACCGAGCACCACCGCAGCCTCGATCTGCGCCGCGACGAAGTCCGGCGAGCCGCAGATGTAGACCAGCGGCCGGCGCGCCAACAGCGGTTTGACCTGTCCGAGATCAACCCTTCCCTTGCGCAACGAATGCGAGTCAATCGGGTCCTGCGCGAACGGCGCGGAATAGAACGTCACACGCTTCAGCCCCGGAATACCGGCTTCCAACTCCCCAAGCCGCTCGGCAAACGGATGCTCCGCGCTGCTGCGGCAGCCGTGGAGCAGCAGGATTTCGCCAACGCGATCTTGTGGGGCGATCCGTTGCAGTGTTTCAAGATGGCTGATGAACGGCGTGATGCCGATGCTGGCGGCGAGGAAGATCAGCGGCCGCGGCCCCTTCAATGGCGGCGTAAAGATGCCGCCCGGCGGCTCCAGCACGACCTCGTCGCCGAGGGCCAGGCGATGCAGACGATCCGGCATGAAGAACGGCGCGTCGCCGCTCGGTGCCTCATTGAAGAAGCGTCCCTTCACCGCAATCGACAGTGCATGCGGCAGATCACCCGATCCGGTCAGCGAATAGGCCCGCGCCTCCGTTGCGCCGGGCAGCGAGACCATCACGTGCTGGCCTGGCAGGAAGTCGGGCAGCGGACCGCCGTCAAGCGGCAGCAGGTTGAGCGCGATGACATTAGCTGCCTCGGCGCGACGCGCGCCGACCGTGAACCGCCGCTGACCGCTCCACAGGCCGCGACTGGCAACGCCGTCGCGCCTGATGTCGCAGACGATCGCGCGCAGCGGGACGGAGCCGCTGACCGGATCGCGCGCATCGTCATGCAGCACGGCATTGATGTTGCGAGTGTGGATGCCTTCCGTCGCGGAACGCTCGCGGCCGAGCGGCGGACAGTCTTCCCACCAGCCGAATTCGGCGACGACGACGCGATCGTCGAGCGCCGCATTGAGGCGCACCTTCAGGCGCACGGTGCCGCCATGCGTCTCCACCACGGCCCAGTCGTCTTCGGCAAGGCCGCGCCGCGCGGCGAGCTGAGGACTGATCTCGACGGCCGGATCGGGCGACTTGCGCCGCAGCGAGGCGACGTGCCGATAAGAGGAGTGAACGAACCAGCCGCTCTTGGCGGTGGAAAGCGCGAGCGGAAAGCGTGCGTCCGGCGCTGCCGCGAGCGGGCTGCCGACCGGCTCGACGTGGTCGGGCAAGGGATCATACCCGTGTCCTAGCATCAGCTCGGAATAAAGCTCGACGCGGCGTGTCGGCGTTGCGAATCCGGCAACCGTTCGGTCCTCGCGCGCCACGGCGTATTTTTCGTCGCGGAATATCTGCGGGAAGCGGCGGCCTTCCGGATGGTCGCGCAGATCCTCGACACCGATGCCGAGTGGCGCCAGCTGGTAGTTCCAGCCGGCCATGATGTCGCCGCCGAAGAACAAGTCGCCCATCCCGAGCTTGAGCGCGAGCGCGGCGGCGATCTCGTAATCGGCCTTCACCTCACCGACCGGCTCGACCATGCGCGGGCGAAACTGCACCGTCTCGACAGCTTCCTGCGTGATCTCGAATCCGATCTTGAGCGCATCGCGCTCCCACGGCGTGCTGGCCGGCAGCACGAAATCGGCGCTCTCCGCGGTCGGGTTCATGAACATGTCGATATGAACCTGGAATTCCAGCGCGTTCAGCGCGGCGCGGTTGCGCTCGGAGTGGCCCTGCGAGACGACGAAGTTGGTGCCGAAGGCGACCAGCGCGCGCACCCGGTAGGGCTCGCCGTCGAGCACGGCGCGGCTGAAGTCGCGCGCCGTGATCCAGCCCTTGGCCGGCGGGCCGAGCGGCAGCTCAGCAATGCCCAGCGCCTTTGCCTGCTGCTCCGGTGACAGGATGTTGTAGTCGTTGAGGGCACGGGTCGGCGGCGGCACCGGCCAGCGATTGCCACCGAGCCGATCGCAAGCGCCGGTCAGCGCATACAAGGTTGCGATCGTGCGCTCGATCGCAGTCGCGTTGGTGTGCTGGCCGACGCCGGTCCAGGAATGATAGGCGAGCCGCGGCCGGCGAGCGAGCAGCGTGTTGAATGCATCGACGTCCTCGACAGGAAGCCAGGTCAGCTCCGCGACGCGCCCCGGCGTGTAAGGCGCGGCTCGCTCGACGAGCAGTTCGAACGCGGTTGCCGTCGCTATCATCTGGCCGTCGCGTGTGCGGACCTGCAGCGTGCCACGCAGCTGGCCAGGGCTTTCCGGCGCGTAACGCGTGTCGCAAGGCACGGGCGCGCCCGACGCATCGAGACGAACGAAGGCCTCCTGCGCGCCATCCGGCCACAACGCGTCGGCGCGCAGGAAGCGTCCCGTCGCACGATCGACCAGCAGCGATCCATTGGTCCATGCGCTGACGAAATCCGCATCGAAGCTGCCGGTTGCGATGAGGTGACGGATCGCCCCCATCGCGAGCGCACCGTCGGCGCCCGGACGAATGCGCAGCCACAGATCGGCCTGCTGCCCCGAGCCGTTCGGCTTGGGATCGACCACCACGACCTTGGCGCCGCGACGCCGCGCATCGGCGATCCGCGTTGCCTGCGCGAGCCAGGTGCGCGCCGGATTGTGGCCCCACAGGATAATCGCATCCGCATTGTCGTAATCGGGAAAGCCGATGCCGCGGCCGAAGGTCAGCGCGTGCGCATAGTCCTTGTGCCAGCCGCAGATCTCGACCGCATAGATCAGGTTCGGGCTGCCGAAGCCGCGGATGAAGCGCTCGACCCACTCGAAACTGTCGACCATCGGCGTGCCGCTCGGCGTGGTGACGCCGAACGCCACCGCTTCGGCGCCGCTCTCGGCGCGGATCGTACCGAGCCGAGCGGCGATCTCGGTCAACGCCTCGTCCCACGACACCTCGATCCAACCCGGATCGGCGGCACCGCGCGGCCGGGTCCGCTTGAGCGGAACGGTCAGCCGGCGCGGGCTGGCGACGATTTCCGGCGCCGCTCTGCCCTTAGCGCAAAGCGCGCCGCCGGTCGGGTGGTTATTCAATACCTCTACACCGACAAGACGCCCGTCCTCGACCACGGTGACGGCACCGCAGCGCGAGCGACAAAGCGTGCAATAGCCGGGTAGCCGCTGTTTCACCGCCGTCTCACTTTCCGATCGCCCCATGTGACGCATTTTTGTAATGCGTTACACATTTACGTCATACGCTACCAGCCGCGTCAAGGCTAAGTAATAATCAGGGACGAATCGGAGTTCCCAACGAGAGGCGGCCACGACCACCCATGGACCAGAATTTGCGAGAACAGGTGCTGCAGCGGGTGCGGGCCGAGATCATTTCCGGGCAAAGCCTTCCGGGCACGATGTATTCGGTGCCGAGTCTCGCGGCGAGCCTCGGCGTCTCCTCGACGCCAGTGCGCGAGGCGCTGCTCGAGCTCAGCCGCGGCGGCCTGGTCGAGCCGATGCGCAACCGCGGCTTCAAGGTGGTCGAGCCGACGCTGACCGAGTTGCGCAACCTGTTCGACATGCGCGAAGTGCTCGAGCTGCACGCCGCCGTGCTGGTCGCCGCCAATCCGCCAAAGGATCTGGCAGTCGTGCGCGGCTGGGCCGACCAGATCGCCAAGGCCGTCGAGACCGACGACGTCCAGCTCTATCTGGAAGCCGACCGCAACTATCATCGCGAGTTCATCGCGGCCGCCGGCAATGACCTGCTGACCGACACGGTGATGGGCCTGCGCGACAAGATGCGGCTCTACGGCATCAGCTCCCGCGCGGGCCACGAGCGGCAGCAAGCGTCAGTGCCCGAACATTACCGGTTGATCGAGCTCGCGCTCGCCGGCGAGACCGAGGCGCTGACCGCCCTGCTCCGCACGCACATCCGCTCCTGGGAGCCGATCTTCGTCGATGCATTGCTGCGCTCGAAAGAGCATGCGCGCGAGCCCCTGCGGCAGGCCCGCGGCTGATGCGGAGCGGAGGCAGATAGCCGGTCGTGATGACCGGCTAGTCCAGAATGCTCTTGTAGTGCTCCGAGAAGACATCGCGGCCGATGATCAGCCGCATCACCTCGGAGCTTCCTGCCAGTATTCGATTGACGCGCGCGTCGGTAAACATGCGGCTGATCGGATATTCATCCATGTAACCTGCGCCGCCGTGCAACTGGACGCCAAGATCGAGCATCTTCCACTCGACCTCCGACGACATCATCTTGGCCTTGGCGCCCATGTTGCTGGTCAGGCGTCCGGCATTGTGCTCGGCCACGCAGTGATCGACATAGACCTGCACGAGATCAATTTCGGCATCCATCTCCGCCATGCGGAACTGGGTGTTCTGCTGTTCGGCGAGCGGCCGGCCGAACAATTTGCGGTCCATCACGTAAGTGCGCGTGATGTCGAACGCCTTGCGGCCATTGGCGATCGATCCGACCGCGGAGATCAGCCGCTCCTCGGCAAGGCCTTCCATGAGATAGTAAAAGCCCCTGCCGGGTTCTCCCAGCACATTGGCCTTGGGCACCTTCACATTGTTGAAGAAGAGTTCGGCAGTGTCCTGCGCCGGCATGCCCATCTTCTTGAGATTGCGGCCGCGCTCAAAACCTTCCATGCCGCGCTCGACGATCAGGAGCACCATGGCATGCTTCTTCTCGGCGCCCGCGAGCTTGGCCGCGACGATCACCACGTCGGAATTGATGCCGTTGGAAATATAGGTCTTCGAGCCATTGAGCAGGAAATGATCGCCCTTGTCTTCCGCCGTCGTCCGCATGCCGGCGAGGTCCGAGCCCGCGCCGGGCTCGGTCATCGCGATGGCCAGGATGGTCTCGCCGCTGACGCATTTGGGCAGGAACCGGTCGCGCTGCTCCTCGGTGCCGAAGCGTTTGAAGTAAGAACCGACCAAGCGGCTGTGCAGCGTGTTGAACCAGCCCTTGCAGCCCGAGCGCGCGGTCTCCTCGATGATGATCTGCTCATAGCGGAAATCCTCGTCGCCCATTCCGCCGTATTTTTCCTCGGGCCAGATCATCAGGAAGCCGAGGTCACCGGCCTTCTTGAACGCGCTGCGGTCGACGATGCCGGCTTCCCGCCACTCCTCCATGTGAGGCGTGATCTCGCTGGCGAGGAACTTGCGGTAGGAGTCGCGGAAAATGACCTGGTCTTCGGTAAAGCTGCGCATCAATCACCCAATAGCGCTCTCATGGAACCCCGCCGGCGCGCGGCGAAGCATCGGTAAAAAGTTTAGAGCGCCGGTTCTGCTGCAATCAAAACCGACGCTCCGTCATCGAAACAGGCGATGCCCTACTTGCCCTTCCAATTCGGCGCGCGTTTTTCCGCAAAGGCAGCCGCGCCCTCGCGGGCATCCTCGGATACGAAGACAGGACCGACGATCTCCTGCTGCCTCTTCCACATCTCATCTTCCGGCCAGAGCCGTGATTCGACGATCACCTGCTTGGATGCCTTGACGGCGAGCGGGCCGTTGGCACCGATCGCTGCCGCGAGCTCAAGCGCGGCGTCGAGCGCCGGGCCGTCGGTCACGCGATTGATGATGCCGAGTTGATAGGCGCGTTCGGCGCCGAAGAACTCGCCCGTCAATGCGAACTCCATCGCCACACGGAACGGCATCTGGCGCGGCATGCGGATCAGCCCGCCGGCCGCGGCGGCCAGCCCGCGCTTCACCTCGGGGATGCCGAACTTGGCGTTGCGGTTGGCGACGATCATGTCGCACGACAGCGCGATCTCCATCCCGCCGGCGAGCGCATAGCCGTCGACAGCCGCGATCAGCGGCTTCTTCGGTGGCGCCTCGGTGAGGCCGGCGAAGCCGCGGCCGGGGATCGACGGCCGCTCGCCCTTCAGGAACCCCTTGAGGTCCATGCCCGAGCAGAATGTGCCGCCGGCGCCGGTGATGATGCCGACGCTCAGGGAATCGTCGGCGTCGAGCCGGTCGATCGCCGCGGCCACACCCTTGGAGAGGGCGAGGTTGGCCGCGTTCTTCGCTTCCGGCCGGTTCAGGGTGATGATCAGGATAGGTCCACGGACTTCAGTGAGGACCGGGGTTTCTTCGGACATCGTTGGTCTCCTGTTGCCGTGCGCAATTGCCTAGCGCGGGGCCATGCGGATGGCGCCGTCGAGACGGACGTCTTCACCGTTGAAGTAGCCATTGGTGATCATGGTCAGCGCCAAATGCGCATATTCCTCGGGCATGCCGAGACGCTTCGGGAACGGCACCGACGCGCTGAGCGCGGCCTTGACGTTCTCCGGGGCGCCCTGCAGCAGCGGGGTGTTGAAGATGCCCGGCAGGATGGTGTTAACGCGGATGCCTTCGGCCATCAGGTCGCGCGCGATCGGCAGGGTCATGCCGACCACGCCGGCCTTCGAGGCAGAATAAGCCGCCTGCCCCATCTGGCCATCCTCGGCCGCGACCGACGCTGTGTTGACGACCGCACCGCGCTCGCCGTGCTCCAGCGGAGCCAGCGACAGCATGCCCTGCGCCGACTTGGCGATGCAACGGAAGGTGCCGACGAGGTTGATCTGGATGATGCGGTTGAAGGCGTCGATCGGGAAGTGGGTGGGCTCGCCGGTCTTCTTGTCGCGGCCGGCGGTCTTCACCGCGTTGCCGGTGCCGGCGCAGTTCACCAGGATGCGCTCCTGGCCATGCGCAGCGCGGGCCTTGGCGAAGCCCGCATCGACCTGCTCGTCCGAGGTGACATCGACCTTGCAGAACACACCGCCGATTTCCTTGGCGATGGCCTCACCTTTCTCTTCGTTGAAGTCGAAGATCGCGACTTTCACGCCTTGCGCAGCCAGCGCGCGCGAGGTGGCAGCACCCAGACCGGAAGCGCCGCCGGTGACGACGGCAGCGACCGATGAATCGAGTTTCATGGCAATATCCTTTCGCGATCAGATGCGTTCGATGATGATGGCCGGCGCCATGCCGCCGGCGGCACACATGGTGACCAGGCCATAGCGTCCGCCGCTGCGCTCGAGCTCGTCGAGCGCCGTGCCGATCAGGATCGATCCGGTGGCGCCGATCGGATGGCCGAGCGCGATCGAGCCGCCATTGATGTTGACCTTCTCGCGGTCCAGCTCGAGGTCGCGGATGAATTTCTCGGCGACGACCGCGAAGGCCTCGTTGATTTCCCAGACGTCGATGTCGTCCTTGGCCAGGCCGGCCTTGGCCAGAACCTTCTTGGCCGCCGGAACCGGCGCGTTGAGCATCAAGGTCGGATCGTCACCCTGATTGGCATAAGCCACGATGCGGCCGCGCGGCTTGAGGCCGTGCTTCTCGGCATATGCCTTCGACGTGATCAGCACCGCGGCGGCGCCGTCCACCACGCCCGAGCTGTTGCCGGCATGATGCACGCCCTTCCACTCGAGGTCCGGATAGCGGCGCTGGATCTGTTTCTTGAAGGTCACGCCGTTGCCGAGATCGAAATCGGCAAGCTGCTCGAAGCTCGGCTTCAGCGAAGCCAGTCCTTCGGCAGTGGTTTCCGGGCGGGGGAATTCTTCGCGATTAAGGGCAATGCTGCCGTCGTCGTTGAGGACGGGGATCACAGACTTGGCAAAGCGGCCTTCATCGATGGCCCGCTTGGCGCGCTGCTGGCTCGTCAGCGCCAGGGCATCGCAGGCCTCGCGGCTGATTCCCTCGCGCGTGGCGATGGCGTCGCCGCACACGCCCTGGTGCGACTGCGGATGAATCTCGTCGAGCGCCGGATTGCCCGACCCCATCATCCGCGCCGGCTGCCCGGCCTTGGAGCGCTCGGCTGCGAGGGTCTGTTGATAGCTCATCATCTCGGTGCCGCCGGCGATGACGCAATCTTCCATCCCCGACATCACGGACGCTGCCGCGAGATTCACCGACGTGATGCCGCCGCCGCAGAAACGATCCAGCGTCGTGCCGCTGGCGTTGATATCGTAGCCCGCCGCTAGCGCCGACATGCGTCCGAGATCGCCGCCCTGCTTGCCTTCCTGAGTCGATGTCGACCAGATGATGTCGTCGACGGTCGACGTGTCGAGCTTGTTGCGCTCCTTGAGCGCGCCGAGCACCGTCGCGGCCAGATGCTGCGGATGCAGGTGCGACAGCGCCCCCTTGCCCGGCTTGCCGATGCCGCGCGGCGTGCGAACAGCGTCAATGATGTATGCTTCAGACATGCGTTTCCCTTTGCTTCGGATGTTTCGTTAGCTTGCGCTCGTACCGATAGTCCCAACCGTTTCCGCGAGGCGTCAACGGTGTGGCGTCACTGCAAGCGGCTCGGCAATTGAGTTGCGCTGATCTTCGAAGTACCCGAAGCGCGGTACCTGCCGGAGTTGCTGCTCGTCGGCGCAGACAGGCTTGTCGCAACCCTGCGCAAACAACGGCGCGCCGGCCGCGGCGGCGTGGGGACCGAGAGCATATTTCTGCTCTTGCGGCAGATAGATCAGCTGGCCGATCTGGGTGAGGGTCAGCGTGAGACGCGAGACCGTCGATCGCGGAAGACCACAGCGATCGGCGATTTCGCGATTTCCCAGGCGTATGCTTCGACCTTCGAAGCAACGCACGATGTCGAATGCGCGCGACACCACCTGGATCACGCGCCGGTTGTCCGTGCCGGCGGTCTCTTGCGCCATCAGTACCTCAGATCGACGTCCCATCGTTTACGCCTCACTCCTCATTTTCCATACGGGTGAACGAAGCCCACTCTGCTTCGGACGGCAGACGCCGATCCGCGACATCACGGCCAGGCGCGCATGGCTCGCGCGCCCGAACTGATGTGCGGGATTTGGCGGCAGGGGTCCGCGGCGCGCACCGCGTGGGCGATTGCAGCGGTGCTGCACGGCTTGTTCCGGGATCGACGGTCTGACGCGATGGCCGGTCGTTCCGGCGTTCGGTCTGCCCGCGGTGATCACACCGACGTTGCGCTCGGCAAAGCGCGCGGCGGGCTCGGCAAGGTCATGCTCAGCCTGTTCGAGACCGCTGCGCACGGAATGCACGAACACCTGGTTTTCCAGCCAAGTGAAGCCGCGGCCGCGCGGGGCAAGCAGCTTCGGATGTCTCTGGCCGGCCAGCATCAGGCGGATTCTTTCCCTAGGGTTTTGGGCTTTAATTAATTGATTAATTAGTCAGGTGATTAAAGTGGGCGCTCTCCCCTGTCAACCGCCCTCGCCGCAGGGCGCCCCGCGCTCAGCCCGCACCTTCACCCCAACGCCTGTCAGCGCAGTGATCGCGGATCCGTCGTGGTGAACTTCGTCAAATTCAGACCGCGGCCGAGCGGCGATCGAAATTCCGCGCGAGATAGCGGACATGCCCCGACAATTCGCCAGCCGGTGCGAAGCGCACGCGCTAGCATGAGAGCATGGATCAGGGAGCGGCGTGAGGAAGCAGGCAATAGCGGTTGTCGGAACAGACGCGACCGCTGGCCGGGATGACCGTTACGAGGGCGAACCTAAGCTATGAAAGCTTGGTGGGCGCACCAGGGCTCGAACCTGGGACCCGCTGATTAAGAGTCAGCTGCTCTACCAACTGAGCTATGCGCCCGGAACTTGTCCGGAAATGACCCTCGCAAGAGAGCGGTCGTTTAGCAAAGCGATTCCCCGATGTCCAGCAAGCTCAAGCAAGTTTTCCCGACTTTCTGACAACCGAAAGGCCGCCGGAATCCGGCGGTCTTTCATAGGCTTGGCGAAGGTGCCGACGGACGGCGCTCAGAGCCGGCCGGATCGCTCCTGATCAGGGCCGTCGTCGCGGTCGAAACGGTCGTGATCGAAGCCGCGGCCGCCGCGCTCCCAGCGATCCATGCCGCGCTCGAGGCGGTGGCGGCGCCAGCCTTCGGCGCCGAAGCCGCGCCCTTCCATATGGGTCAGCATGCTCAGCCGCCGCTTCTGGTTGTCGTCGAGCGTCTTGTAGAGCGGGTCGGCGGCATCGGCGATCTTCGTTAGCGACGCCGCGGTCGCCGCCATGTTGCCGGCCCGCTCGCGCAGGCGGGCGACCGGATCATCCGGCTTCTGCGACTTGTCCGCATCGGTCTTCTCGGCGGCCATCCGCGCATTGGCGCGATCGAGCCGCATCTTGGCGAAGTCGCGTACCGCGGCCTCGACCGGCGGCCACAGCTTTTCCTGATCGGCGTTGAGCTTCAGCCCGGCGTGGACGGCGGCGATCCGCGCGTCGAGGAAGGCGGCCCGATCCTCGGGGCTCATCCGCATATGGCCGTGGAACCAGGGACGATGCTGGGCATAGACCGCGGTCGAACCGGCAATCGTGAGCGCCGCGATGCCGGCGAGCAGAACTTTCTTCATACGAACCTCCTTTGAAGGTTGCTCGAAGATGATGCCGCCCGCCCGCGCCTTCAACTTACGGATTGGACAGAGAGAGCTCTGTTACCAAGATGTAATCCGCTTTCATTGCATTGCAGAAACATCCAAGGCGCGAGGTCGCGCCTTGGATGTCTGTTGTTTGCGCTAGATCATTCCAAGCAAGCGCGGCAGCCACAGCGAGATCTCCGGCACGTAGGTGACGACGCCGAGGAAGATCAGCATCGTCAGCAGCCACGGCCACACTGCGATTGTCAGTTCGGTGATCCCCATCTTGGCAATGCCGGATGCGACGTAGAGATTGAGGCCGACCGGCGGATGGCACATGCCGACCTCCATGTTGACCACCATCAGAATGCCGAGATGCACCGGATGGATACCGAGCTTGACCGCCACCGGGAACAGGATCGGCGCCATGATCAGCACGATCGAGGACGCCTCCATCACATTGCCGGCGATCAAGAGCAGCACGTTGACGATCAGCAGGAAGACGATCCAGTCGACACCGACCGAGGTGATCCAGGTCGCGATCTGCTGCGGGATATTCTCGTTCGCCATCAGGAACGAGAACAGCACTGCATTGGTGATGATGTAGAGGATCATCGCACTCATGTTGGCCGAGCCGAGCAGCACCTTCGGCACGTCCTTCAGCGACATGTCGCGGTAGACGAACACGGCGATGACAAACGCATAGACCGCACTGACCGCAGCCGCCTCGGTCGGCGTGAACATGCCGGTATAGATGCCGCCGAGCACGATCAGGATCAGCAGCAATCCCCACATGCATTTGCGGAAAGCAGTGACCCGCTCCGCCCAGCTCGCCTTCGGCAGCCGCGGATAGTCGTTGCGCCAGGCGCGGTAGAAGGTGGTGAACCCGAGCAGCGTCGCCAGCATCAGGCCGGGTATCACGCCGGCGATGAACATCTGTCCAACCGACGCCGACGACACCCGATGGCCGGCGGGATCGAGCGCGATACTGCCGCCGGTGGCGACGCAATAGATCACCATCACGATCGACGGCGGAATCAGGATGCCGAGCGCGCCCGACGTGGTAATCACGCCGGCGCCGAAGCGTTTGGGAAATCCCTGCTTCACCATCGCCGGCATCATGATCGAGCCGATCGCGATGACGGTCGCGGGCGAGGATCCCGACACCGCGGCAAACAGCGCGCAGGCCATTACGCCGGCAAGTCCCAGCCCGCCGTACCAGTGTCCGACCATGGAGGTGGCGAAATTGATCATTCGCCGCGCCACCCCGCCATGGGTCAGGAAATTGCCCGCGAGGATGAAGAACGGGATCGCCATGATCTCGAAATTGTCGATCCCGGTGAACAGCTTCAGCGCCACCGACTCGGTCGGCACATTGGTCATCGTGTAGATGAAGGTGAGCACGGTGAGGCCGAGCGCGATCGAGATCGGCATGCCGGTCAGCATCAGCGCGATCAGGAGACCGAAGATGATGAGGCTGGTCATCGCGTCACCTCCGCGACGCCAGCACCTGGCGCATCGACCTCAACGCCCTCGACATGGGCATGGTCGTGATGCGGCAGCTCGCCGGTGCGGAAATAGGCGTACGCGACTTGCAGAAAGCGGAAGCACATCAAATAGGAGCCGAGCGGAATGCAGAGATAGACGATCCAGCTCGGGATCTCGAGATCGGGCGAAACCTGGTCGGTGTGCATCAGCCCCCACACGAACTTGGCGCCCATGGTGCCGATCACCGCCGTGAAGAACGCGCCGCAGAACAGACCGAACAGGACGACTGCGTTCTTCCACGGCGATCTAAGCTGGTTGACCACGACGTCGACGCCGACATGGATGCCGGTTCGCACGCCGTAGGCCGCGCCGAACTTGGCGACCCACACGAACATGTAGATGCAAAGCTCCTGCGCCCAGGACAGGTTGATCGGGAACAGGATCGGATAAAGGAACGGGATGCCGATCAGGTAGCGATGCATGACGGCGAGGAAGATCAGCAAGGTCGCCGCCGCCATCAATGTCGCGATCAGTATCTCTTCGAGCCGGTCAAGAATACGCAGCAGCATCAATCTCCCCTCACGGCCGGGCGGATGCGCCGCGCCGTGCCCCCTTCCAGCGGCCGCTCCGGCCGCTGGCTCCATCTCATTTGCGGTTTCTGACCTCCGCTCAGTTCATCGGGCCGCGGCCCGTTTCTTTAAGAAACTCGTCGATCAGAGGCTGACCGACGCGTGAGGCCACGTCCTTGTAGACCGGCAGCATCGCCTTGCGCATCGCCTCGTCCTGTTCCGGCGTCAGCTTGACGATTTCGCTCTTGCCGCTCTTCTTGATCTCGGCCAGCGCGTCCTCGTTCTCCTTGGCCGACTGACTGTTGCCGTAAGCGGTGGCTTCCTTCATCGCCTTGTCGAGCTGCTCGCGAATATCGGCCGGCAGTCCATCCCAGAATTTTTTGTTCACGACCACGACGTAGCCGATATAGCCGTGGTTGGTCTCGGTGATGTACTTCTGCACCTCATGCATTTTCTGGGTGTAGATGTTCGACCAGGTGTTCTCCTGGCCGTCGACCACGCCGGTCTGCAGCGCCTGATAGACTTCCGAGAACGCCATGACCTGCGGAATCGCGCCGAGTGAGCGGAATTGGGCTTCCAGCACCTTGGACGACTGGATGCGGAACTTGAGCCCCTTGTAGTCGGCGGGCGCGACCAGCTTCTTGTTCGCGCTCATCTGCTTGAAGCCGTTGTCCCAATAGGCGAGACCGGTCATGCCCTTGGAATCCAGCTTCTTGAGCAGCTGGGCGCCAAGCGGACCGTCGGTGACCTTCCGCAGCGTCTTCAGGTCGGGCAGGATGTAGGGCAGATCGAAGACCTCGAATTCCTTCACGCCGATCGGGCCGAACTTCGAGTTTGACGGCGCCAGCATCTGCACCGCGCCGAGCTGCAGCGCCTCGAGCTCTTCCTTGTCCTTGTAGAGCTGCGAGTTCGGATAGACCTCGACCTTCACCTTGCCGCCGGTGTACTTTTCGGCAAGTTCCTTGAACTTCTCGGCCGCCTGCCCCTTCGGCGTGTTGGTGGCCACTACGTGGCTGAACTTGAGAACGATCGGTGACTGCGCCGACGCCGGCCCGACAAAGGTCAAGGCTGCGATCGAAGCCGCAGCCAAAATGAGTTTACACATGTTTCCTCCCGCGTAATTGCGGAGCACGAACACCGGCCCCGAGAGATCTGTGCGCACCATTACAGACAAGCAACGAGCATTGCCATTGCCCCTTTAGCAGGGGCTAATTGCGCTATTGCTGCACTGCAAAATCCGATGCGGCGGTATTCCCTTCGGCTCTTGCGACCGTTCAATGACACCGCCCGCACGCTGTGCCCGGCCACGGTAACGAGGTCAATGCGAGGTTTGGCAATGGCGGGTTCGCCGGGCGCGAATGCTGCGCGTTTCTTGCCAGCTGTCGTCGCTGCGAAAGCAGGAACCGTATGCGGCGGCGGATCTTGCGGGCGGGACTCATCGTCGTCCTGGCGAAAGCCAGGACCCATAACCATCGCATGTGATTGTAAGAGCGATTGGGGCCCCAGCGTCGCGCAATGATTGAGATTTGGGGTAATGCGTCCTGGCTTTCTCCAGGACGACGGTGGGGATGGTTCTCGATTCAAGTTGTCAAACAGCGCGGCGTCATCACCCGCGCATGCATATGCGGGTGATCCGGTTTTCCAGAGACGCCCGTGCTTGTGCCGAGGGGGGGTGCGTCCTCCGCTGTCGTCCCGGCGAAGGCCGGGACCCATACTCCGCAGCGGGTGTTGTGAATGGGACTCGTGGTTCCGACGTCGCGCAAGACAATTCCCATTTGTGGTTATGGGTCCCGGCCTTCGCCGGGACGACGCTGAGTGTGTTGCGCTGTCAGTGCTCATAGCTTTGCATTCTCGCGACATGAATCGTCCGAGCTTTGCTCTTCGTCTCGCCCTCTTGCTTGCAGAGGGCGCAGGGAAAGCCGGGTGCCGATCGCACCCATGGGCCCCGAGCAATGGGTAGAAAGCTCGGGGGTAGGACCACAGGTGTAACCGGAAACAACCCGGCTTTCCCTGCGCGATGGGTTACGGCTTACTTCGTGCTCTCCCCGGCGAGACTGGGCTTGTTTGTCACCGCCTTCGCAAAACGCATTCGCATTTTGCGACGAGACACCTGCCGCTAGGGCGTCAGGACCACACGACTTCACCGTCCGCTTCATGCGCACTCGTCAGTTGCGCAATCGGCGTCCACCGCATCTCGACCCACGTTCGTGACGACCGCGAAGCGCCCCTCAATCGGGTGAGACGGACAAACCATACACCGAGCCGCGCTTCTGATAAAGCGAAATATTTTTGCTGCGGAGGCTTGCGCCGTCGGGCAACTCAGTGGTAGCGGCCCTTCCCGGTTCTTTCGTCATTGCGGGCGACGCATCAGAGTCCAGTGTCGTCTCGCCGCGCGGACAGGATCCGGTCGATCAGGCGTCATTCCTTCCGCAGGATTTTATCCATGGCCTTTCCACGCGCCAGCTCATCGATCAGTTTATCCAGGTAGCGAATTTCCCGCATGGTCGGCTCTTTGATTTCCTCAACCCTGACACCGCACACCACGCCCTTGATCAAGGCCCGCGAAGGATTCATTTCAGGCGCCTTTGCGAAGAACGTTTCGAAGTCGGTTTGTTTTTCCAACTGAGCTTGCAGCTCCTTCGGACCGTAGCCGGTCAACCAGGAGATCACCTGATCAACCTCCGCCTTGGTGCGTCCCTTCTTCTCCGCTTTCGCGACATAGAGCGGGTAGACGCTTGCGAAGCTCGTTACATAGATCCGATGCTTGGCCATCAATTGCTCCGAACGTTCGTATTCCGGGGTCTCGACGAGGAAATATTAGTCCTGGGTTGAACCGGTTTCGCCAATCCGAAGTGTCGCATGTGGCTGGGGGCATGGCGATGGCCTGCTGCCTCCCGTTTCGTCCCCGGCGCTCGCGTGCGGCGGCGCGCATGCGTTGGCAGCAATCGCTCTACAGCGACGGCAACCGCTCTGGGGCAGCGCCACACCTGATCCGCTAGATCATCACCATGTCCAATCCACGGGCGGAAACAAGGTGCGGCCCGCCGGGATCGAACATCAGGATCGAACGCAGGAGTTTTCAACGATGAACCAGATGATCCGCAATACTCAGGAGACAAGCATGAACCGCGACAATGCCTCGCACGCCGGTCAGCCGGGGCCAAACGAGTTGGTGCCATCGCGCTACGCGCTGAAGATCGGCGAGATCGATGTGCTGGTGGTCAGCGACGGGGTGCTGCCGCTACCAACCAAGATGCTGGCCCACAATGCCGAGCCGGCCGTCCGCGCGGCCTGGCTGGACGACATGTTCCTGCCGCCGGACGCGTTCGACTGGGCGCTGAACGTGGTCGTGGTGCGAAGCGGCGGGAAAACCATCCTCGTCGACGCCGGGCTGGGGTCGGACCCGGACCTGCACCTGCCGAAGGCCGGACAGACGGTCAAGCGACTGGAGGCCGCCGGTATCGATCTTGGGTCCGTGACCGACGTGGTGCTGACCCACATGCACATGGACCACGTGGGCGGGCTGCTCGTCGAGGGCGTGAAGGAGCGGCTGCGTCCGGACCTTCGGATCCATGTGGCGGCTGCCGAGGTCAAGTTCTGGGAGGCGCCCGATTTCTCCCGCGTCTCGATGCCGCCGGGATTCCCGGACGCGCTTCGTGCGACCGCCAAGCGGTTCAGGAAAGAGTACCAGAGCCAGCTGCGGCTGTTCGACGAGGAGCACGAGGTGGCGCCCGGAGTGGTCGTCCGTCGCAGCGGTGGCCATACCCCCGGCCACAGCGTGGTTCGTCTGGCGTCCGGCGGCGACCGGCTGACATTCGCCGGTGACCTCGTGTTCGCGGTCGGGTTCGAGCATCCCGAGTGGCACAACGGCTTCGAGCACGACCCCGAGGAGGCAGCCCGCGCCCGGATCAGCCTGTTGCGGGAGCTGGCGGCGAACCGCGAGTTGCTGGTTGCCACGCATATGCCGTTCCCGTCCGTCGGACATGTCGCGGTCGAGGGTGACGCCTTCCGTTGGGTGCCGGTGTTCTGGGACTACTGAGACCCTGTCGAGTTAGAGCCGAACCGGGGCGCGTACTCCTATCGATCATGGGTGCGCGCCCCGGCTTCCGCGAGATGAATCGCGATCCGAGCATATCCCGGTCACGGGCCGATCGTTCGGATGGGTTGCCGCGGGTGCAGCAAGGCAGCGGCCGAGCCGCGGTGGCCGCTTGGACGGCTTCGTTCCCGAAAGCGGGCATTGCAGCCTTCTGAGCAAAGGTCAGCTACGGGCCATAAGCGGTCATTCAAGCCAGCCGAGAGCGAATTAGCTTGCCTTGCCTTGAGTCCTTTTGCACTCTCAGGCAAGGAGGCCGATGCATGAAGATAATGACCGTCGCGTGCGCTCTCGGAGCGGCCCTCGTGCTGTGCAACCTCGGGACGTCCGGTGCTGAAGCCCGGGCGCGGAAGGCACAAGTCGTTCATGAACCAAGGAGGGTTATTATCCCGACGCCCGTAATAAGGCCAACTCCGTGGGATTATTATATTGTTCCACGATATCGTTATCGCCCTGAAGACGACCGGGTCGATCCATACGGCCCACCCGTGGTGTCGTTGTGGCGCCTCTATGAGGGGTGGCGGTGGCCATACTGGTGGTGAACAGCGATCACGCCAAACAGATCGCATTCCGAGTGGCGATCGTCCCCTGACGGACGGGGACTAGAGCGCGATGAGATTAGGTTGAATCGTCATCGCGCCTTAGCTCTTTGTTTGAGCATGATCTTTTCGGAAAACCGCTTCGCACTTTTCCGGATCATGCTTTAGCCGTGAAGTTGCGCGTTGAGGCCGTCCCAATTTGGCGTGCGTCTGGTTGCCTCAAGAGCACCGCTCTGGGAATTCCGACGAAAAAGAAGGCCCTTCTGGCCCGAGAGTTCTTTGGCTTTCAGCACTCGGCCATCTTCCAAAAGGATGCGCGCGCCTGCCGTGACATAACAGCCCGCTTCGACGATACAATCGTCACCCAATGAAATGCCGATACCGGCATTGGCTCCGATCAGGCAGCGCTCGCCAACTGTAATCCTCTCTTTCCCTCCTCCGGACAGAGTACCCATGATCGAGGCTCCGCCGCCAACGTCGCTGCCGCTTCCCACAACGACGCCGGCGCTGATCCGGCCTTCGACCATGCAGGGACCGAGCGTGCCTGCGTTAAAATTGCAAAAGCCTTCATGCATGACGGTCGTGCCCGGAGCCAAATGGGCTCCGAGCCTTACGCGATCCGCATCTGCAATTCTCACGTCTGCAGGCGTCACATAATCAGTCATGCGCGGAAACTTATCCACGCCTGTCACCTCGAACGCGAGGCCATGCTTTCGTGCTTCCATTCGCGCGTCCGGTACACGAGAGCACTCACAGGGACCGAGGGTCGTCCAGGCAACGTTAGGTAAAAGACCGAAAACTCCCTCGAGGTTCAGGCAATTCGGCTGGACGAGCCGGTGGCTCAGCAGATGGAGTCGAAGATACGCGTCGTGCACGTCAGTCGGCGCAGATGCAAGGGAGCCAATTTCTGTACGGATTGGAACGATGTCGACACTGCGAATGTCGTCGTGTCGTGCATATCCGTCCGCCGACTCTCCCAACGATCTGATGATCTCGTCGCTTGCCAGCCGCACCGTTGCCGTCTTGTCGGCCTCCGCGACCAGGTGTAGCCGAAGAAACCAGGAATCCAGCACGCGACCATCAGCGGCAATTGTCGCAAATCCCTCGCCTCTCGCGCCCCTCAGCTCCATCGTCATTTGAATTTCTCACACTGCGATCCTGCATGTCATGCATACGCGAGTTCTCGTAGAATTGGCAACTTCCGGACTCTCAAACCCGTCCGCTTTGGGGCAAAGGGCAACATGGGCCCACCGCAGCGACACCCGCTCTTATGCTCTGAGCGGACGTCGATCGACGGTGCTTGCGGTGCCGTGTCGGGCGAGCGAGTAGCCGGCGCGGCCGGCTCGTCCTCAACGCTTCGTCCCAGGACCGCTACTCCGCAGCGGTCCGGATATCGATCTTCTCGGCGCGGACCGCGCAGAACTTGAACTCCGGAATCTTGCCGAACGGATCGAGTGCCGGGTTGGTCAACAGGTTGGCCGCCGCCTCCGCGTAGCAGAACGGCATGAAGACCATGTTCTCGGGCACGTCGCGGTCGGCGCGCACCTTGACCTCGACCGCGCCGCGGCGCGTCTCGAGACGGATGAAGTCGCCGGGCGCGAGCCCCTTCTTGCGCATGTCCTTCGGGGTCATGAACGCGACCGCTTCGGGCTCGATCTGGTCGAGCACCTGGGCACGGCGCGTCATCGAGCCGGTGTGCCAATGTTCGAGCACGCGGCCGGTCGACAGCACCATCGGGTACTCGTCGTCGGGCAGTTCGTCCGGCGGGATCACCTTGGCCGGCACGATCTTGCCGCGGCCACTTTCGGTCGGGAAGCCGGTGGTGAAGATGATCTCGTTGCCGGGCTTGTCGGGATCGTCGACCGGATAGGTCACCGCGCCCTCGCGCACCAGGCGCTCCCAGCTGATGTTCTTCAGCGACGGCATCAATTCGGCCATCTCGGTGAAGACCTCGCCCGGCCCCGCATAATTCCAGGGCAGTCCCATCCGCTTGCCGATCTCCTGGATGATCCAGAGATCCTGCCGCGCATCGCCCGGCGGCTTGATCACCTCGCGTGCCAGCTGCACGCGGCGGTCGGTGTTGGTGAAGGAGCCGGACTTTTCGGCGAACGCCGAGGCCGGCAGGATGACGTCGGCGTGGAACGCGGTCTCGGTGACGAACAGGTCCTGCACGACGAGATGATCGAGCTTGGCGAGCGCCTCGCGCGCGTGCTGCAGGTCCGGATCGGACATCGCGGGATTCTCGCCCTCGACATACATGCCGTGGATTTCGCCGGCGTGGATCGCGTTCATGATCTCGACGACGGTCAGCCCGCGCACCGGATCGAGCTCCTGCCCCCAGAGTTTCTCGAAGGCGCCGCGCATGTCGTCGCGGCCGACCGGCTGATAGTCCGGAAGGAACATCGGGATCAGGCCGGCGTCGGAGGCGCCCTGCACGTTGTTCTGCCCGCGCAGCGGATGCAGTCCGGTGCCGGGGCGGCCGACCTGGCCGGTGATCAGGGCCAGCGCGATCAGGCAGCGCGCATTGTCGGTGCCGTGGACGTGCTGGCTGATGCCCATGCCCCAGAAGATGATCGACGATTTGGCGCGGGCATAGGCGCGCGCGACCTCGCGCAGCGTCTCCGCGGGAATGCCGCAGATCTGGGACATGCGCTCCGGCGTGAACTCCTGGATCTTCGCCTTCAGCTCGTCATAGCCCTCGGTATAGCCGGCGATGTACTGCTCGTCGGTCAGGCCTTCGGTGATGATCGTGTGGATCATCGCGTTCAGCATCGCGACGTCGCTGCCCGGCTTGAATTGCAGGTGCTTGGTGGCGTGGCGCGACAGCGTCTGCCGGCGCGGGTCCATCACATAGAGCTTGGCGCCGCGCTTGGCGGCGTTCTTGATGTAGGTGGCGGCGACCGGATGGTTGACGGTCGGATTGGCGCCGATCACCCAGATCACTTCGGCGTCGGCCGCGGCCGCGAACGGCGCCGACACCGCGCCGGAGCTCAATCCCTCGAACAGCGCCGCCACCGACGAGGCGTGACACAGCCGCGTGCAGTGATCGACATTGTTGGAGCCGAAGCCGGTGCGCACCAGCTTCTGGAACAGATAGGCTTCCTCGTTCGAGCCCTTGGCCGAGCCGAAGCCGGCCAGCGCCTTGGCGCCCTTCTCGTCGCGGATCTTGCGCAAGCCCGCAGCAGCAAGGTCGAGCGCCTCCTCCCATGTCGCCTCGCGGAAATGGGTGTAGGGATTGGCCGGATCGACCTGGTCGTTGGCATCCTTCTTGACGCCGGGCAGCCGCACCAGCGGCTTGGTCAGGCGATTGGGGTGATGGATGTAGTCGAAGCCGAAGCGGCCCTTGACGCAGAGCCGGTTGTGATTGGCGGGACCATCACGGCCTTCCGCGTAGATCACCTTCTCGTCCTTGACCTGATAGGTGACCTGGCAGCCGACGCCGCAATACGGGCACAGCGAATCCACTTTCTTGTCCGGATAGGTGACGCGGGTCTGCTTGTCGTCGAGCATGACAGCCGGCATCAGCGCGCCGGTCGGACAGGCCTGCACGCACTCGCCGCAGGCGACGCAGGTCGATTCGCCCATCGGATCGTCGAAGTCGAACACGATTTTCGAGTCGTGATTGCGATAAGCCATGCCGATGACGTCGTTGACCTGCACCTCGCGGCACGCCCGCACGCAGAGGCCGCACTGGATGCAGGCGTCGAGATTGACGCGCATCGCCGGATGGCTGGTGTCGGCGTGCCAGCGCTCGGTCGCGGGAAAGCGGCTTTCGGTCACGCCGGTCTTCTCGGCCCAGTGCCAGAATTTCGAGTCCGGATCATGCGAGGTCTCGCGCGCCGGCTGGTCCGCCACCAGCAGCTCCATCACCATCTTCTGCGCCGCGACGGCGCGCTGGCTGGCCGACTTCACCTTCATGCCGACCGTCGGCGTCCGCTTGCAGGACGCCGCCAGCACGCGCTCGCCTTCGATTTCGACCATGCAGGCACGGCAATTGCCGTCCGGCCTGTAGTCCGGCGCGGGCGAATAGCACAGATGCGGAATCTCGGTGCCCTGGCGCTTGGCGACCTGCCAGATCGTCTCGCCGGCCCGCGCCTCGACCTGCTGGCCGTCGAGCTCGAACTGAATCGTCAGGCCTGAGTTCTGATTGTTGCTCATTCAAATCCTCGTCGAAATTCGTCTGCTCGGCCTCGCCTACTCGGCGGCTTGCTGCGGACGAAAGCCGTCCGGAAAATATTTGATCACGGAGGTCAGCGGATTGGAGGCCGCCTGACCGAGGCCACAGATCGACGCATCGCGCATCGCCTGACTCAATTGGTCGAGCAGTTCCTTGTTCCAGACCGGCTGCTGCATCAACAGCGCCGCCTTCTCGGTTCCGGCGCGGCACGGCGTGCATTGCCCGCAGCTCTCGTCCTCGAAGAACTTCATCAGGTTTAGCGCGGCGTCCCTGACGTCATCGACCTGCGAGAGCACGACCACGGCGGCGGAGCCGATGAAGCAGCCATATTTCTCCAGCGTGCCGAAATCGAGCGGGATGTCGTCCATCGACGCTGGCAGGATGCCGCCGGATGCACCGCCCGGCAGATAGGCCTGCAAGGTATGGCCATCGGCCATGCCGCCGCAGAACTCGTCGATCAACTCGCGGAGCGTGATGCCGGCGGGAGCGAGCTTGACGCCAGGATCCTTGACGCGTCCCGACACCGAGAAGCTGCGCAGGCCGTGGCGCTCGTTGCGGCCGTGGCTCTTCCACCAGTCGGCGCCCTTCTCGACGATGTCGCGCACCCACCACA
The DNA here is from genome assembly GCF_029714545.1 of Bradyrhizobium pachyrhizi. Classification (NCBI taxonomy): domain Bacteria; kingdom Pseudomonadati; phylum Pseudomonadota; class Alphaproteobacteria; order Hyphomicrobiales; family Nitrobacteraceae; genus Bradyrhizobium; species Bradyrhizobium pachyrhizi. The sequence goes on from NZ_CP121667.1 coordinate 6,446,602, forward strand.
ACGTCTCGATGTTGTTGATCAGCGTCGGCAGGCCGAACAGCCCGACCTGGAACGGATATGGCGGCTTGTGCCGCGGCAGGCCGCGCTTGCCCTCGATCGATTCCAGCAGCGAGGATTCCTCGCCGCAGATATAGGCGCCGGCGCCGCGCCGCAGATGGAGCGTCGGACCACCCGGTGGGAGCTTCGCGATCTCGCGGGCGAGGATCTCGCGGCAGGCCGGGTACTCGTCGCGGATATAGATGTAGACTTCGGGCGCCTCGACCACGTGGGCGCCGATCAGCATGCCCTCGAGGAAGCGATGCGGATCGGTCTCGAGATAATAGCGGTCCTTGAACGTACCGGGCTCGCCTTCGTCGCCGTTCACCGCCATCAAGCGCGGACCGGGCTCGCCGAGCACGGCGCGCCACTTGCGGCCGGTCGGAAATCCGGCGCCGCCGAGGCCGCGCAGCGACGCATCGTCGAGCGCCTTCAGCAAATCTTCGCGCGGCAGTTCGCCCGAACGCAGGCGCGCCAGCAGCCGGTAGCCGCCGCCGGCGACATAGGCGTCGTAGTCGACATAGGGCGGAAGGTGCACATGGGTGTCGCCGTTGTTCGCCGCCGCCAGCACATCGGTGACGGTCGCATGATCGACGAAGTTGTGGCCGACCTCGGCAGCCGGCGCGGTGTCGCAGCGGCCGACGCACGGCGCCCTCACCACGCGGATGCCGGGGCCGGCGCGGTTCTGGAGATCCTTCAACAGCTGCTCGCCGCCGAGCATCGCGCAGGTCAGCGAATCGCAGACGCGCACGGTGAGCGGCGCAATGTTCGGCTCGCCTTCCTTCACGATGTCGAAATGCGCGTAGAAGGTGGCGGTCTCGAACACTTCGGCGAATGACAGCTTCATCTCGTCGGCGAGCGCGGCAAGATGCGCCGCCGAGATCTGATGGTATTTGTCCTGGATCAGATGCAGATACTCGATCAGAAGGTCGCGCTGCCGCGGACGATCGGCGAGCAGCGTCTCGATCTCATGGGCGGCCACTGGGTCGACCTGGCGTCCCTTGGGCGTGGCCTTCGCTCGCTTCCTGCCCTGTCCGGGATGCTCGAACGCACGAACCTTGTGAACGTCGTCTCCACTCATAAAGCCTCGCCTTGGGAACCACGCTTTGCGCGAATTGCGCTGCTTCGACGAACTCTATTCTCTGGTATGCCAGAGGCAAGCAATTTTAGAACGCCTCTAGCAGCGTCGGGTTGCCGCGTAGGCCATTGTTAATGTTTGCCTATCGGGCGATCTGATTTTGCTATCACGCGCTCGTCGCGCTGCACGGCCTCGACCGCGTTTCAGCTCTCAAAGCAGGTCGGCGTAGCCGAGAAAGCCGACGACATCGCCCGGTTCAACCCGCACCACCGACTCGCCGAGTTCGACCAATCCATCGGTCTCGATCAGCGACGACAGCAGGCCGGCTCCTTCGCGAGGAAACTTGTTCGCTTCCAGCGTACCGTCCGCCGCCCGTCGCAGCGAGACCCGGACATATTCGCGCCGCCCACTCTTCTTCTTGTAGCTGAAGGCGGCCCGCACCGGCATCGGCAGCAAGGGGGACGGCGCAGCGCCCGACAGCGCCAGCACGGTCGGCCGCACGACATGGACGAAGGTGACGAAGCTCGCCACCGGATTGCCGGGCAAGCCGATCAACGGGGTGCCGTCGATGATTCCCATCGCCACCGGGCGGCCGGGCTTGATTGCCATCCGCCACAGCACCAGCGAGCCCGCCTGTTCGATGCCGGCCCTGACGTGGTCCTCTTCGCCGGTAGAGACCCCGCCGGTGGTCAGGATCAGGTCGTAGCGCCGCGCGGCCTGCTTGAGCGCCGCGGCGAGCTCGGCCCGCTCGTCGCGCAGGATGCCGAGATCGCCGACCTCGCAACCGAGCCGCCGCAACATCGCCATCAGCATGAAGCGGTTGGAATCGAACAGTTGCGCTTCGGTGCGCGCGCTGCCGGGCGCGGCCAGTTCGTCGCCGGTCGAGAACACCCCGACGCGAAGCCGACGCACCACATCGAGCGTAATGAGCCCGAAGGCGGCGGCGACCGCGATATCCTGCGGGCGCAGCCGCCGTCCCGATGCCAGCGCGACGTGGCCGCGCGGAATGTCCTCGCCGCTCGGGCGCACATTGGCGCCGACCTTCAGGCCGGACGGCAGGATCACGTTTCCCGCATCGTCGATCCGCACGTCTTCCTGCATGAACACGGTGTCGGTGCCATCGGGCATCGGCGCGCCGGTGAAGATCCGCACCGCCTGTCCGGGCTGCGCCGGCTGCGCCGACGCGCCCGCCTGCACCCGTCCGGCAACGGGGAACGCGCGCTCGCCGCTCGCCGGCAGCTCCGCGCCGGATACCGCGTAGCCGTCGACGGCGGAATTCTTGAACGGCGGCAGCGCAAGCGGCGCGACAATGTCGCTGGCCAGGATGCGTCCATCCGCATCCACCAGGGCAACGGTTTCGGTCTCGCCGACAGGCTTGACCCGCGCGGCGATGATCGCGACGGCTTCGTCGACCGACATCATCGGTCCGCCGAATGCAAAGCAGTCGTCCGAAAGCTGCGCCATGATCTCCCTCGGTCCTCGGCCATCGACAAGATTTGTTCGACCCGGATCGCGAACTGCGGCGTTATCCTCAAAGCCGGACCGATCGATGGCAGTTCCCGCGACGCGGCGGAGAGTCGCCAGTCAGTCTCCGAACGTGCTTATATCCCTAGCTGCGTTGCCATGTGAACCCATCTGGACGTCAAGCAGTGCCCGAGAAAACCACAGCTCCCGTCATTGTTCCTGATCCGGACGATCCGCGCCTGACGGAGCGCGTGGTCGGCGTCGATCAGACCGGCGTGCGGACCGAGATCAAGGTGCCGGTCGAGCGGCCGCTGACGCTGTACCTCAACGCGCAGGAGATCGTCACGATGATGACGATCAACGACTATCCCGAATACCTCGCGCTCGGCTACCTGTTGAACCAGAACATGCTCAAATACGACGACGTCGTCACCGAGGTCGAATATGACGACGATCTCGAGGTCGTCGTGGTGCGCACCGCGCACCACACCAATTTCGAGGCCAAGCTGAAGAAGCGCACGCAGACCTCGGGCTGCGCCCAGGGCACGGCGTTCGGCGACCTGCTCGAAGCCGTCGAGAAGGTGGCGCTGCCGAAAGCCGAACTGCGGACCTCCTGGCTCTACCGGATGACGCACGCCATCAACACGATGCCCTCGCTCTATCTGGAAGCCGGCGCGATTCACGGCTGCGTGCTGTGCAAGGAGGCGACGCCGGTGTGCTACACCGAGGACGTCGGCCGGCATAATGCCGTCGACAAGATCGCGGGCTGGATCTATCGCCACAACGTCGATCCGGCCGACAAGATTCTCTACACCACAGGGCGGCTGACCTCGGAGATGGTGATCAAGACGGTGCGGATGGGGATCCCGATCCTGGTCTCGCGCTCCGGATTCACGGCGTGGGGCGTCGATCTGGCGCGGCAGGTCGGCCTGACGCTGGTCGGGCGCGCCCGCGGCAAGCGCTTCATCGCGCTGTCGGGCGAGGAGCGGATCGTCTACGACCAGAACCTCGACTATGTCGAAGAGGAATCGATGCGTCACAAGCGCAAGGGCGAAACCGGCCATGACTGACATTCCGGGGACTAACATCCCGGGCGTGCTGCTCGCCGGCGGCCTCGCGCGCCGGATGGGCGGCGGCGACAAGCCGATGCGCAAGATCGCGGGCCGCACCATTCTGCAGCGGGTGATCGACCGTCTCGCTCCGCAATGCAGCGGGCTGATCATCAACGCCAATGGCGACCCGGCGCGCTTCGCCGCGTTCGGCCTTCCGGTCGTCGCCGACGATGTCGCCGACTATCCCGGCCCCCTCGCCGGCATCCTGGCCGCGCTCGACTGGGTTGCGGCCCATCGGCCGGATGCGAAATGGGTGCTGAGCGCCGCGGGCGACTGTCCGTTTCTGCCGCGCGACCTCGTCACGCGCCTCGAAGAAGCGCGTCGAGCGCAGAATGCCGAGCTCGCGGTCGCTTCATCCGGCGGGCAGACGCATCCGGTGATCGGCCTCTGGAGCGTGCGCCTGCGGAACGAATTGCGCCAGGCGCTGGTCGTCGAGGACGTGCGCAAGATCGACCGCTGGACCGCACGCTATCCACTCGCAACGGTCGAGTGGCCGACCGAGCCGCTCGATCCGTTCTTCAATGCCAACACCGTCGAGGACATCGCGGAAGCCGACCGCCTCGCCGCGCTCGACGGCGGCTGATGTCCGCCGTCCGGCTCAGCTCGGCCACGGCGTATTGCGGATCCGGGTGCAGGCATTCGGCCTGTGAAATGTGGGATCGCGCTCCGCGACGAAGTCGAAATTGACCGTGCCGAACGTGGTCTGCGGCTTCTTCAGGGCCGAGCAGGTCTGAACCTCGATGAACTCGTTCTTGAAATCGCCGCGGGGCAACGCTGCAAGGACGCCGTCGCGCTGCTCAGCCGTGTAGTCATCGTATCCGACGCCGACGGCATTGACCAATACGCCCGCATTGGTGAGCGCGATCTCCGGCCGCATGTATTGCGGAATGCCGGGCGTGGTGTGCAAGGCGATCGCCTCCCACACCAGGTCCGCTTTGGGCTCGGCGATGCCGTGGCTCCTGAGAAATTTGCGCGCCGCATCGGCGCCGTCGACCTCAAACCGTTTGGTCTCGGTATGAAAATGATCGACGAGTCCGAGATCATGAAACAGCGCGGCAACATAAAGCAGTTCGGCGTCGAACTTCAGATTTTGCCTGGCACCCTTGAGCGCGCCGAACACAAACACGCGGACCGAGTGATTGAACAACATCTCGGTCTCATATTGCCGCACCAACTCGGCGGCCTCCCGCGCGATCTTGCTGTCCGGGATTCGAATGCCGGAAATCGTGTCCGCCATCATCGCACTCCTGCCCTGTGTAGCGTCCCGGATGCATGCACTGGACGGCCAATGGCGTCACGATTCATGCGCGCCGGCACTCCGCTGCAGTGAATCGTACCCCACTACCTAACCCGCGAACCGGCAACCGGAAGGCCCCTGCTGCGTGAAGATTCTGCAGTGAGATCGTGAGGCTGGTGCAATACGGAAGGCGCGATCGGGTTCAGCCGATCGTGCCTGGCCTGATCCAGCCGAAGCCTGACCGGAAGTAGCCGGCACAGGCTCCGCCGGGTCGCGGCGATCAGTGCCCCGCAGCAATCCGGGTCGGGCCGCATACGTCGTCCTGCGCATTGTTGCCGCCGTCGTGGCCGCGGCCGTTGTCCTTCATCCGGCCGTGATCGCCATCGCAATTGACGGGAGCGAACGACACGCCGCGATAGACCATGCCGAACGCCGGCGGCACAACGACGTCAAAGGCTTCGTTCGCCGGAAGCGTCGTCGCCGCGACCTTGTCCGTGATGGTGACGACTTGATTCGGATCGGCGCCGGGCTCGACCGAGTTGCCCACGGTCGACGTCACCGCGAAAAGCGTCGCGGTGCCATCGCGGTTGATGCGGCCGGTGATGTTGCGCAGGCCGCCGGTTGCCGGATCGGTCGGATAGCCGTTGACATGATAGAGCGTGCCGAGGTTCAGGCCCTTTTGCAGCGTGTAGGCAAGGCTCCAGCTGCCGTTGGCATAGATCCATTTCTGAAGGCCTGCGGTCGGCGACGTGGCCGCGTCGGCGAGATTGCCGTCACCTTCCTGGGCGACATAAAGCGTCGTCGCATTGGCGAACCAGATGCCGAAGGGATAGAAGCCGCTCGCGCCGGAGTTCGCCGAGGGATTGTTTGGGAAACCCGGAAGAATGCTGAACGTCGTCGACGCGGCCGTACCCGTCGTCGGCAACACGCCCGGCTGGCCGACCTGATAGACGGTGTTGATGCCGTTGCTGCCGCTGCCCTTGGTGACGTAAAGCGTGTTGCCGGAGATCGCGAGGCCGCGGAAATTATCGTCCTTGCCGGACTTGTCGGCAGCAAAGCCGAGCTGGGCAACCGAGAAGCCGAACTGGAAGCCATTCTTGCTGCCGGCCGTGCCCTGCTGCACGCCGACCACGGCGTCGGAACCATCGACACCGGGCGTCGCAAGTTGAACGCCGGTGTCGTTGACAACGAGCACCGGCTGGGTGCCGCTGCCGTTGCCGGCATTGCCGACGGTGAAATACTGGTCGGCCTGGGTGCCATTGACCTTGTTTGCGCGGATCGCGCCACGGCCATTGTCGCCGCTATAGACGTTGACCTTGGTCCGATGCAGCGAGCCGTCGAAATCCAACTCCGCGACCACGCGCGCATGCACGCCGGTGTCCGGATTGGTGGGGTCGACGTGGTTCGGTGAATTGGAGTTGGAAACGTCCAGTTGGTTCACCGCCGCGTCGTAGCCCATGAAGGTCACGGCCTTGCCGTCGGGCGACAAATGCAGCGATAGTTCAGACTTGGAGCTGAAGCTCGTCACCGCCACGTCCGCCGGGACGGTCAGCGCGCCGAATTCGCGCAGCCGGCGGCCTTCCAGATGAAATTTCTTGATCACCACCGGCGCGGTCACGCCGAAATTCGAGTCCACGGCCACGTTGTTGAAGACCCCCGGATAGCTGCCGTCCGCCACAGCCGTCGCGCCGGTCGGCAGCGTCTGGCCTACGGTGACGGTCGATGGGTTGCCGGCGTAGACCGCGGTGCTGACCAGCAATTCGTGCGGATTGCCCGCGGTCTGGGACAACGCCGGATGGACCGCAAAAAGCACCGGTGAGAGCGTCGTGCCCGCGATCAGGCGCCGGACAATGGCGCGGCGAGATGTTTGCGGAGTTGTTTGCGATTTGGCGATCGATTTGAACATGCGAAGACCCCCCATTTTTTGAAAATTGGAATGGGTTCCTCATACGGGGCCGATCGCAACATTCGTGTGACAGATTGCCGCAGCTTGTGTTCACGTTCCGGAAATCTCGCCGCTCGCATGCCCGCCGATGCGGGAGACGCTAAAGGGCGATGAGATCGGGTCGGATCGTCATCGCGCCTTGGCTCATGGTTCGAGCATGATCGCCGCGCAAACGCTTCGCGTTGATCGCTTAGCTGGCCCGTCCGCCAACCCGGCCGACCCGATCCGTTTCGATCGCCCGCAGATAGTCCAGCATCAGACGGCTGGTTGCCGACAGATGCGCGGTGTCGCGGACCACGATCTTCAGCTCGCGCCGTCCCCAATCGTCGCGCAGCGGGATCGCACGAAGGCCCATGCCGGCGCCGACCACCTCGAAGGCGCGGTCGGGGATCAGCCCGAGCCCCATATTGGCCTGCACCATGCGGCAGACCGCATCGAAGCCGGGCACATTGATGCGCAGCCGCATCGCCTTGCCGGCTTGCGTCGCCGCATATTGCGAGCGCAGATAGATCGAGCTCGCGGTGTGCAAGCCGATATGGTCGAAATCGAGCGTCTCGGTGAACAGCAATGTCTCGCGGCCGGCCAGCCGATGGTCGGCGCGCATCACCACCACCAGATTGTCGTAGCGATAATGGAAGGCCTCGAGCGCGCGGCTGTCGGCCTCGGCCGAGCAGATGCCGATCTCGGCCGCGCCCTCCTCGATGCCGCGCACCACCTGCCCGCTCGGCCGCTCCTGCAGATCGACGCGGAGCAATTCATGTGCCGCGAAGAAGGCGGAGAGATCCTCGGGCAGGTATTGCACGATCGCCGAGAGGTTGGCGAGCATGCGGACATGGCCACGCACGCCTTGCGAATATTCCGATAGCTCGACCGCGATCTTCTCGACATTGAGCAGCGTCACCCGGGCGTGGTGCAGCAGCGCCTCGCCGGCCGGCGTCAGCGCCATGCCCTTGGCGAGCCGCTTGAACAGCGTGACGCCGAACGCCAGCTCGAAATCGTTCATCCGCTTCGACACCGCCGACGCCGCGATCCCCTCGCGCTGCGCGGCGCGGGTGAGGTTCTGCTCGTCGCAGACCGCGACGAACAGGCGAAGCGTTGTCAGGTCGACCCGGCGCGTCAGCGCGGTCTCCGCCGGCGTGGCGGCGCGCGGAAGGTCTGTCACGATGGAGGAGATCGGCATGGACGGCGTTCCCCGGGAAAGAACGCAGCGTAGCGCTGGAGATGGCGCGGAAGATTCCAAAGCAGTGCGGGATGGATCGGAATATTGGTAAATGATTCCAAGAATGACTGAGTTGGACGGTTTTCATCCCAAAGCGGTCACCCGCCGCTGTTGTTACGAGCGCAGTTCGTCACCGTCATCCCAGCGACAACGGCGAAGCCTTTGGGCGGGGATGACGGGGTTGGATGGGCCCCTGAAAAAAAACGCGGCTCCGAGGCGCCGCGTTTCAACCTTGTCGGTCGACCTCGCTCGTCAGCCCGCAGCCTTGGCCGGGACATCGCGCTGGCGCTTCATCACGATCTTGTTCAGCGCGCCAAGATAGGCCTTTGCGGAGGCGACCAGCGTGTCCGGATCGGCGGCGCGGGCGGTCATCGAGCGACCTTCATGGGCCAGACGCACCGAGACTTCGGCCTGCGCGTCGGTGCCTTCGGTCACCGCGTGCACCTGATAGAGCTCCAGCTTGGCCTCGTGCGGCACCAGACGCTTGATGCAGTTGAAGACAGCGTCGACCGGGCCGTTGCCCTCGGCCTCCTCGATCTTGATCTGGCCGTCGACGTCGAGCTTCATGGTCGCGCGCTGCGGGCCATGGGTGCCGGCGATCACGGTCAACGAGGTCAGCTTGATGCGGTCGTGGGCGGCCGCCATCTCCTGGTCGACCAGCGCCTCGATGTCCTCGTCGTAGATGTCCTTCTTGCGGTCGGCCAGCGCCTTCATCCGCGTAAAGGCATCCTCCAGCTGGTTGGCACCGAGCTTGTAGCCCATCTCCTCCAGCTTGTGGATGAAGGCGTGGCGGCCGGAATGCTTGCCGAGCACCAGCGAGGACTGCTTCAGGCCGACCATCTCGGGCCGCATGATCTCGTAGGTCGAGGCGTCCTTCAGCACGCCGTCCTGATGGATGCCGCTCTCATGCGCGAAGGCGTTACGGCCGACGATTGCCTTGTTGTACTGCACCGGGAACGAGGTGGCCGCGGACACCACCTTTGAGGCGCGGGTGAGCTGCGTGGTGTCGATCTTGTTCCAGTACGGAAACTTGTCGTTCCGCACATTGATCGCCATCACGATCTCTTCCAGCGCCGCATTGCCGGCGCGCTCGCCGATGCCGTTGACGGTGCACTCGACCTGCCGCGCGCCGCCGACGACGCCGGCCAGCGAGTTCGCGACCGCCATGCCGAGGTCGTTGTGGCAGTGCACCGAGAAGATCGCCTTGTCGGAGTTCGGCACCCGCTCGATCAGCGTGCGCATGAAGTTGGTGTATTCCTCCGGCACCGTGTAGCCGACGGTGTCGGGAATGTTCACCGTGGTGGCGCCGGCCTTGATCACCGCTTCGACAATCCGGCACAGATAGTCCATTTCGCTGCGGGTACCGTCCTCGGCCGACCATTCGACGTCGTCGATCTGGTTGCGGGCGCGGGCGACCATCGCGACCGAGGTCTCGATGACCTCCTCGGGGGTCTTGTTCAACTTCACCCGCATATGCAGCGGCGAGGTCGCGATCACGGTGTGGACGCGGCCGCGGCGGGCGAACTTCACGGCTTCGGCGCAGCGGTCGATGTCGGCCGGATGGGCGCGAGACAGGCCCGCGATGACCGAGTTCTTGGAGCGGCGGGCGATCTCGCTGACCGCCTGGAAATCGCCTTCCGAGGTGATCGGGAAGCCGGCCTCGATGACGTCGACCCCCATGTCGTCCAGGAGCTCGGCGACCTCGAGCTTCTCCTCGAAGGTCATGGTGGCGCCGGGGCACTGCTCGCCGTCGCGCAAGGTGGTGTCGAAAATGATGACGCGGTCCTTCTCGGACTTGTTCGCGGTGGCCATGTCAGAAATTCCTTTAAGCTTTGCGCCCGTCATGTTGCTCCTTGAGCAATCACTTGGGCGATATCAGGGTTCGGTGATCTCGTACAAACCCCTGAGTGCCCAGGCGCAAACGCCCAGCCGGCCCTCAGGGGCAGGTAAGAAGAAGGCCGCCAATAAGCAGGGTGGGCGCTGCGGCAGGGATCGTGGCGGTAGCCTCGGCCACCTCCCCCGAAATCCCATCAATTTGGCCGCGAATCAGCATTGCCAGACCCTGTCGAGCGCCAAAATCCTCGGACAAAACCATTGACGGTTGGTTGCCGGGACGCGCTGTGCGCCGTCGTTCTAGACGATTATGGCAAGCTGCCGCAATGGGTAAAGATGGTCAGGTGGGTTGACCTATCGTTGCCGCATGGCTAGGCGCGATCCACCCCTTTCTCGTCCCCTCACCTCCGCCCGCGCGAAGACGCGCGCAGGCTCGACGGCGAGCGGCCGTAGAGGTCAGCGAAGGCGGCGTTGAAACGGCGGACGCTGCCGAAGCCGGCGCGGAAGGCGATCTCGGTCATAGCGTCGTCGGTGGTGTCGATCAGGCGCTTGGCGCGCTGCACGCGACGCGTGGTCGCGACCTGTTGCGGGCTGGCGCCGACATGGCGCTCGAACAGTCGGGCGAGGTGGCGCGCGGTGATGCCGAGCCGGTCGGCCAGTGCAGCGACCGAGCCGCGCTCCAGCGCGCCGCCGTCGATCAGCTTCAGCGCGCGCGCAACCGTGGAGCGCGTGCCGTTCCAGGCCGGACAGAACGGCGCGGTTTCGGGACGGCAGCGCAGGCACGGCCGATAGCCCGCCGCCTCGGCTGCGGCGGCGGTCGGGTAATAGGTGACGTTGCGCGGCAGCGGATGCTTCACCGGGCAGACCGGGCGGCAATAGATCCGCGTGGTCCTCACCGCCGTGAAGAAGCGGCCGTCATAGCGCGCGTCGCGCCGCAGCCGCGCAGCGTTGCAGACATCGAAGCTGAGCATGGGCGGAGTCTAGCGCGTCGCGCGATCAAGGAAAGCGGCCCAAGATGATGAGGTCCGATTCCGGCCAGCGCGACCCGCAGCGCTGACCTAGATCGATCCGATCGATCAACCCGGAGACATCGCCATGACCAACCCGGCAGCCAGGGAAGCCAGCAAGCAAATTGTCCTGAACGCCTGGCAAACGTTCAGGACCCGCGACGCCAAGCTGATTGCCGCGCTGTTCGCGCCGGATGCCGAATGGATCGCGCCCGCCGGCAACGCCACCGCGGTCGCGCTCGATCACGCCGACCACATGATCGGCGCTGACGCGATCGCCCGCTTCATCTCGACCGAGATGCACCGCCTGTTCTCCGAGATCGACATCGCGTTCCGCGCCGTTCATGCCGACGGCGACAGCGTGATCGTCGAGGAGCGCATGCGCGCGACGGTGCCGGGCGGCCGACGCTATGAGAATGACTACTGCTTCGTGTTCGTGGTCGAGGCGGGCCGCATCAAGCAGGTGCGGGAATACATGGATACCCGCAAGGGCTGGCAGATGGTGTTCGGAGAAACTTCTCATTGACACTCACGCCCGGGCCACTCTTCTCCCCACCCTCCCCCGCAAGGGCAGGGCAATCGCATTTGGAATGAACCGATTCTTCCGCGCCGTCATGGCCGGGCTTGTCCCGGCCATCTACGTCTTTTCTTTGCGTGGAAACGAAGACGTGGATGCCCGGGACAAGCCTGGGCATGACGAGTTTGTGGGAACTCCGATTGCCTCAAACGGCCATATGCGATTGCCCTACCCGCTAGGGAGGAGGGAGCCTGACGAGTGCGCTTCCCTGACGTAATCAAGCGTGCGCGAGAGAAAACGCGGCCCCAGTCCTTCGCATTCTACTTGTTCTTCGCCACGGCCTTCTCGCCTGCGCCGCCCTTGCCTTCCGCCTCCAGCGCCCCACGGACGCGCTTGAATTCGCTCAGCTCCGCCTTGTCGACCTCGGGGAATTTCAGATCGAGCCCGTCGAGCGCATTGACGATGGTCGAGCCGATCACGACGCGGGCGAACCATTTGTGGTCGGCGGGCACGATTTGCCAGGGTGCCTCCTTGGTTGCGGTGTGATGGATCATGTCCTGATAGGCGGCCTGATATTTGGCCCACAGCTTGCGCTCGGCGACGTCGGCCATCGAGAACTTCCAGTTCTTGGCCGGCTCCTCGAGCCGGTCGAGGAAGCGCTGGCGCTGCTCCTCCTTGGAGACGTTGAGGAAGAATTTCAGGATCACGGTGCCGTTGCGCGCCAGATAGCGCTCGATCGCCGAAATGTCCTCGAAGCGCTCGCGCCAGATGTTCTTGGTGACGAGGCGCTTCGGGATCTTCTGCTTGCCGAGCACCTCGGGATGCACCCGCACCACCAGGCACTCCTCGTAATAGGAGCGGTTGAAGATGCCGATGCGGCCGCGTTCCGGCAGCGCGATCATCGCGCGCCACATGAAGTCGTGGTCGAGCTCCCTGGTCGAGGGCTGCTTGAAGGAGGAAACCTCGCAGCCCTGTGGATTGACGCCCTCGAACACGCTCTTGATCGCGGAATCCTTGCCGGCGGCATCCATGCCCTGGAAGATCAGCAGCAGCGACCAGCGGTCCTGGGCGTAGAGCTTCTCCTGGAAGTCGTTGAGCCGCTTGCGGTTGGCCTCGATGATCTTGCCGCCGGCGTCCTTGTCGATGCCGCCCTTCTCGGCGGTCGGATACGATTTGAGGTGAAATTCGCCCGACCCGTCGAAGCGGAACGGCGCGACGAAGGGCTTCAGTTCATCGGCGAGCGATGGGGACGGTTTGTTGCTCATGGCTTCTCGACGGCTTGCGTGGCGATTTGATCCGGTCGATCACGCTACCAAGAATGCCCTTGGGCAGGAAGATGATGAACAGTACCAGCAGCACGCCATAGACCAGATTGTCCCAGCCGACCGCTTTGGTGCCGAAAGAGATGCGCAGCACCTCGGCCAGCACGATGGTGATGACGGCGCCGACCGTCGGTCCCAGCGCGACATAGACGCCGCCGACGATCGCCGCGAACACCATCTGCAGGGAGACCGCGATGCCGCTCACCGTGTCGGGCGAGATGAACATCTGGTACTGGCAGTAGAGCGCGCCCGACAGCGCGGTCATCAGCGCGCTGATCAGGGTGATCTTGAGCTTCTCGGCGGTGACGTTGACGCCGGCCGCAGCCGCAGCGTCCTCATCCTCCGAGATCGCCTCCATCGCGTGGCGGATCATGCTGCGATCGATCGCGCGCCAGATCACGAGGCCCGCGATCCAGACAGCGAGCGCGATCAGATACCAGGTGGTCTTGTCGTCGAATTGCAGCGCGACCAGCCCCTTGCCGCTCGGGGCGCGCTGCGGCGTGTAGCCGAGCGAGCCGCCGGTGTAGTCGCGGGTCGCGGTGATGACCTGCAGCACGATGCCCGACAGCGCCAGCGTCACCAGCACGAAATAATGCCCGGTGATGCGAAAGCGAAAGCAGGGATAGGCGACGACGAGCGCGAGCACGCCGGCGGTCGCCATGCTGAGGGGAATGCCGATCCAGGGCGACACGCCGAGATGGTTCCACAGCAGCGCGGTGACATAGGCGCCGATGCCCATGAAACCGCCATGGCCGAGCGAGACCAGGCCGAAGCGCCCCATGATCGACCATGAGGTGTACGCGAACGACCAGATCAGGATCAGCACCAGCACGTGCAGATGATAGGGATCGCGATGCACGAAGGGCACCGCGACGAGCGCGATCAGCGCGATGATCCAGCCGGCGGCTTGCCTGTTCACGAGCGCCTCGCCAGCAGGCCCGCGGGCCGGATGAACATCATGACGATGAAGAATGCGAAGGCCAGCACGTAGCCCCATTCGAGATCGGAGAACAGGCCGCCGAGCGAGATGATCTCGGCGAACACGAAGGCGGCGATGAAGCCGCCGATGAAATTGCCGAGCCCGCCGAGCACGCAGATCAGGAAGGTGATCGGCCCGAACGACAGGCCGACGAACGGATGCACGTCATATTGCAGCACCAGGAGGCAGGCGGCGAGGCCGGCGAGCCCGCCGCCGATCGCCGAGGTAACGAGATAGATGCGCTTGGGGTCGACACCCATCAGCGGCATGATCTGGCGGTCCTGCGCGATGGCGCGGATCGCGGTGCCGGTGAAGGTGCGGGTCAGGAACAGATAGACGCCGATCATGCCGAGCAGCGCGGCGGCGAACGACAGCAGCCGTGCGTAGCTGAAATTCATCTCGCCGAGCGCGAGCACCGGCAGGCGGATGCCGAGATTGCGGAAGTCGATGCCGAAGGCGACGGTGGCAAAGCTCTGCAGGATGAACAGCACGCCGCCGGTGGCGAGCAGCTGGTTGATCGGCGGCGCGGTCAGGAGCGGCGCGATCACGAAGAAATGCAGCGCGCCGCCGAGCAGCGCGACGAGCAGGATCACGAGCGGCGCAGCGGCCCAGTACGGCAGGCCGTAATACTGCACGAGATAATACATGCCGTACATGCCGATCATCACGAGCTCGGCGTAGCAGATCCAGGTGACGTCGATGACGCCGAAGATCAGGTTGAGCCCGAGCGCGAGCAGCGCCAGCACGCCGCCGAGCAGGATGCCGTTGATGACGGCCTCCAGCAGGTAGATGTCGAAGATGTCGAGGAAGGATTGCATGGCTGCTGCCTTAGAGCGTGACGTGGTCTAGCTGAACTAGCTCGACCGTCATCCTGAGGTGCGCGCCCTTGCGCGCCTCGAAGGATGCACGGCCCGTATGTGGCCGATTCATCCTTCGAGGCTCGCTACGCTCGTACGTCCCGAGCGAACGCAAACGCGTTCGTCCGGGGATGACGGGGAAGTGTGTGAGCGCGTCTGCCCGATCTGTTGTCATCATCCCCTACACCCCGAGATACGCCTGCTTGATGGTGTCGCTGGCCGCGAGTTCCGCCGCTGACCCGGCGGCGCGGATGCTGCCGGCTTCCAGCAGATAGGCGCGGTCGACCACGCGCAGCACCTGCTGCACGTTCTGCTCGACGATCAGGACCGTCAGCCCGGAGGCGCGGATCCGCTTGACGAGCTCGAACACCTGCTGCACCACGACCGGCGCGAGCCCGGCCGACGGCTCGTCGAGCAGCAGCAGTTTCGGATTCGACATCAGCGCACGGCCGATCGCGCACATCTGCTGCTCGCCGCCCGACATCGTGCCGGCCATCTGCTGCTGGCGTTCCTTGAGCCGCGGGAACAGCTCGAACACGAAGTCGAGCCGCTCGGCGTAATGCGCGCGCGCGCCGGGCATGTAGGCGCCCATCTTCAGATTGTCGGCGACGGTGAGCCGCGGAAACAACCGGCGATTTTCCGGCACATGCGCGATCCCAAGGCTGACGATGCGATGCGGGGGCGTCGCGATGACGTCGGTGCCTTCCATCGCGATCGTGCCCCTGATCGGTCGGATCAACCCGGAAATCACCCGCATCAAGGTGGTCTTGCCGGCGCCGTTCGGGCCGATCACGCCGACTGCCTCGCCCGCCTTGACGTCGAGGCTGACGTCGAACAGCGCCTGGAAGCTGCCATAGCCCGCGTCGATCGATTTCAATTCCAGCATGCGCTCACGCCCCGATCCGGCGCCGCGCCTGGGCTGCGGCCGCGGCCGCGAGGCTCGCGTCCGCATCAGTGCCGAGATAGACCTCGATCACTCTTGCGTCGCCGGCGACATCGGCCGGCAGGCCCTCGGCGATCTTCTCGCCGTGATCGAGCACCATCACGCGATCGACGACCCGCATCAACACGCCCATGATGTGCTCGACCCAGATGATGGTGATGCCGAGCTCATCGCGGATCCGGCGCAGCATGTCGGCGGCCTGGTCCATCTCGGCCTCGTCGAGGCCGCCAAGGCTCTCATCCGCGAGCAACAGCTTCGGGCCGGTGGCGAGCGCCTTGGCGAGCTCGAGCTTCTTCAACCCGGCGGCGCCCAGGCCCTCGACGCTGGCGTGACGGTCGGTCGGCAGCCCGACCATCGCGAGCGCCCGCTCGGCCGCCTCCTCGGCCTTGCCGCGGCTGTGGCGGCCCTGGCCGTAGAAGCCGGCGAGCACGACGTTTTCGAAGATACTGAGGCGATGGAACGGCCGCGGGATCTGGAAGGTCCGGCCGATGCCACGGTTGATGATCCGGTGCGGGGCGAGCCCCGCGATCTCGTGGCCGTCGAACAGGATCGAGCCGGAGGTCGGTGGCAAGGTGCCCGAGAGCATGTTGAAGATCGTGCTCTTGCCCGAGCCGTTCGGGCCGATCAGGCCGAGGATCTCGCCCTGCTCGACGCGGAACGACACGTTGTTGACGGCACGAAAGCCGCCAAACCGCTTGACCAGGCCTTCGACGGCGAGCACGGCAGTTCCCTTCGCGAGCGAGCTATTTGTAGCTGTAGGTGGTGCCGGCCGGCAGCGGCAGCTCGGTCTCGCGCTGCATCTGGCTCTTCGGCCACACCACATAGGACTTGTCGTCGATATATTGCAGCACCACCGGGAACGAGCGCGCGTTCTGCCCGGCATACTGCTCTCCCTCGCCGTAGAACTTCACGCCATAGCCGAGCATGGTGCCGCCCTCGGGAATGTCGGTGTCGAGCGCAGCCTTGCGCAGCGCATCCGGATCGACGCCGCCATACTTCTTGATCGCGCGCGGCAAGACGTCGTCGAGGAAGACATAGGCGTTGGCCGCGCCAATGCCGACATGGGCGGAACGGATCGGCACGCCGGGCTTCAGCCGGTCAAACTCCTCGCCGACCATCTTGATGACCGGCGGCAGCTTGGGATCCATGTTCTTCTGGTTGGCAAGCCAGATCGAGATCGGGTCGGTGTTGAAGAGATAGTTGGCGTCGGTGCCGAGGCCTTCCTTCAGCTTCTCGTAGACGCCGTAGCCCGCGCCATGGCCGACGATGGCGCCGAACTTCAATCCCTGCTCGCGGGCCTGGCGGAACAGCAGGGTAATGTCCGGATTGTAGCCGGTATGGAAGATCACGTCGGGCTTGGCGCGCTTCAGCTTGGTCACCAGCGCCGACAAATCGGGCGCGGTCGCCGAATAGCCCTCCTTGAGCACGATGTTGAAGCCGGCCTTCTTGGCGCCGGCCTCATTGCCCTTGGAGACGTCGACGCCATAGGCGCCGTCCTCATGGATGATGGCGACGCGGAGATCCTTCGGCTCCTTGCCGAACTTGGACATGGAGTATTGCGCGATGAAGTCGGTCGTCATCATGCCGTACTGGTTGCCGGCGGCCTGCGGACGGAACACGTATTTGTAGTTCTTGCCGTCGAACACGCCGGAGGAAATGCAGGTCGTGATCCACATGAACTTCTTCATCTGCTCGACCCGCGCCGACACCGGCACGCATTGCGCCGAGGAGAAGAAGCCCATCACCATGTCGACCTTTTCCTGCTCGAGCAGCCGGACGGCCTCGTTGATCGCGATGTCGGGTTTGCTCTGCGCGTCGGCATAGACGGCCTCGACCTTGTAACCCTCGACGCCGGTCTTGGCGTAATGGTCGAGCATGATCTTGACGCCGGTGTATTGCAGCTCGGAGCCGCCGCCGGCCAGCGGGCCGGTCAAATCGAAGATCACGCCGATCTTGATCTTCTTGTCCTGCGCATGCGCTGCATTGGCCACAGCAAGCGCCGCAAGCGCGACAGATAGACCCGCAAGCCAGCGGGCAGCCCTCCTGACCGGCATGAATCCCTCCCCAGAGATTGTGCACTGCATTTTTTGTTGTCGTGCCGCCCTATCACAGGGGGAGCGGCCGATGATGTCAAGCGCGATGGCTGCGTCCGCACCGCGCAGGCTTGCGCAAAGTTTCGGCGGAGCGGTGCCGACGCGCAGCGCTCCGGCGTGCGCTTGGCGGCAGCAATTTATCCGCGGGGCCGTTCCATGCCGGCCCGTTTGATCGCCGTGAGCAAAATATCGCTGTCCAGGGAAAGAAAATCGATCAGGCGCTTGGCTGCTTCCGGCGCTAGCGCGTCGCTGACGATCGCGGCTGTGAAGGTCTGGACCAGCTGGAGATCTGGCGGCAGCAGACCGACAACTTCGATGCCGCTCTCCTGAACCAGTTCGCTGGTCGGACCGATCGAGAGATTTGCCTTGCCTGCTCTCAGCGCTTCGGCCGCCTCGGTTCCGCGCGCCTCGAGGGTGAGCCTGACCGTGTCCGGCAAGTTCAACCTGGGGAAAACCTTGTCGCGGACGTACTGTCCGCTCGTGCTGCTCGGCGCCACCACCTCGCCGGCGTCGATCAAAGCCTGCCTAAGCGCGGCATCATTGCCGATGTCCGGCCTGGATGAGCCCGCCCGAACCGCCGCGGCCAAAGGTGCCGTCGCCAGTCCGGCTTCCGATCCCCCAAGAATCCGGCCGTCTTCGTTGAGCTTGTGAAGTCCCTCACGCGAAAGGATAACCACGTCCGCTTTGGTGCCGTTCGCGAGCTGGTGCCTGATCGTCTTCGGACCGGTGCCCTCCGACGCGCCAGATCCAGTCTCCACACTGATGCCCGTTCTTCGCTCGAATTCAGGCAGCACGTCTCGGTAGACCGCGGCGAAGCCACCCGAAATGATGACCCTGATCGTTTTGGGGCCGTCGGCGATTGCCGGTGTCAATGCAGCGGCAGCGGTGGCTTGCTCGGTCATTGCGCACTCCTTTGCCTAGGCCGGCAGCTGCGTCTCGATGAACGCGGTGACGAAGCGCGGCATTGCGGGAGTGAGATCGGCTCGGCTGCGCACCAGATGGATGCCGGCAAGCTCGGGATTTGCCTGGCGCGCGAGATTGGCCTCGATCCGCGCCCGCAGCGCGTCACCAGGCATATCGACGCGCAGGATCTGCATCATTGCAAGCGCAGGCCCGGTGTAGATGCAGTGCCAGTCGGCGTCGCCGCGGCAATCCGACGGCAACAATCCCGTCTCCTCCTCGAGTTCGCGCATCACGCTGCCGGCGATATCGACCGTGTCGCCCCTGATATCGTCGAGGTCGGGTGTCCCTGACGGGAAATAGATGCGTCCGGCATTCGCGGTCTGCTCGCCCATCACCCCGCACAAGAAGGCGCCGTCGCTGGCGAGCAGCGCCCCCATGCCGAAACCGTTGAACACCTCGTGGTCCGCAAAGCCCCAGTCGCGCCAGGCGAGGAAGCTCGCGAAATCGGTTTCGAAATAGCTCGCGCTGAGCCGCTCGCCGGCGAAGACCGGATCGCGCCCGAGCAGCACGCGGCCATTCCACAGGTTCGGGTTCAGCCGCTGCTGCTCGGCGAAATGCGCGTCGATCTCGGCGCGCCGCTGGTCCGCGAACGGCCAGGGACGCCGCTGCAAGGCAAGGTCGAGCGCGGTGACACGACAAATGAGCGGAGACTGCATATCCGAACGTGTTTACTTCGCGTTTCCGGTCGTCTTCTTGACCTGGTCGACGAACTTGTTGGTGTAGGTCTTGGTGACGTCAATGCCGGCCTTCGCGACATCCGGCGAGCCCTCGCTGAACACCGCGAGCACCGCCTCTGCACCCTTGGGGTCCATCTTGCCGGTCTCGGAATACATCGGGATCGTGTTCTTCAGCGCCGCGAGATACTGCGCCTTGTCCTTACCGACGATCTCGTCGGGCATCTTGGCCATGATATCTTCGGCGCTGTGCGAGTGGATCCAGGCCAGCGTCGCCATGATCGCATTGGTCAGCGCCTGCACCTCCTTCTCGTGGCCGTTGACCCAGGCCGCGGTCGAATACAGGGCGCCGCCGGGATATTCGCCACCGAACACCGCAAGCGTGTCGTGCTGGGTGCGGGTGTCACTGAGAATCTTGAGGTCCTTGTAGCCGCCCTGCAGCACGGTAACGGCGGGATCAAGCATCACGGCAGCGTCGATCTGGCCCTGCTCCATCGCCGCGACCGCCGTCGCGCCGAGACCGACACCGATCACGGCGGTGCCGGCCGGATCGAGGCCGTTCTTCTTGAGCAGATACTTCAAGAAGAAATCGGTCGAGGAGCCCGGCGCGCTGACGCCGACCTTCTTGCCGGCGAGATCCTTGATCGAGTTGATCTCGCCGGTGTGCTTCGGCGACACCACCAGCACGAGGCCGGGATAGCGGTCATAGACCACGAAGGCCTGCAGCTCCTGCTTCTTGGCCGCGAGATTGACGCAGTGGTCGAAATAGCCGGAGACGACGTCGGCGCTGCCGCCGAGCACGGCCTTGAGCGCGTCCGAGCCGCCCTTGAGGTCGACCAGTTCGACTGCAAGCCCGGCCTTGTCGTATTCGCCGAGTTGCTTGGCCAGCACGGTGGGCAGATAGCACAGGCAAGCGCCGCCCCCGACCGCGATGGTGATCTTGCTTTGCGCCGCGGCAAGGCCCGTGGACAGGGTCAGCGCCAGCAGCATTCCGGCAAGCTTGCCAAGCAGTTTGTTCATGACGTCCTCCGTTCGATTGGTCGGCAAGATAGAGGAGCTGGAAGGCCTTGAGAAGGCGACTTTCCGACAGCTGGTCAAGCCTGCGGCGGCGGCATAGCATCGCAGCTATTAAGAAAACGCCGAAGAAGCGCAAAAACTGGAAGCACCAAGAATACTTCAAGGGAAACATCAAGGGAGGCCTTCATGAATCGTATTGCAACTGCGCTGTCGATCGCTGCCGCCTTTGCCGCGGGCTGTGGCGTCACCCATTTGCTGCGGCCGGCGCTCGCCGCCGAGAACATCACGGCGCAGGTCATCCATACCGGCGAGATGGAGGGCGACAAGCTCGGCGACGCCAACAAGGTCGGCTTCCGTTCCAAGATGTTCGTCTCCGCCGACGGCGCCACCGTCTCGATCCAGGACGGCAACGTGCCGAAGCACATGCATCCCAACACCAACGAGATGCAGTTCGTCCTCGAAGGCACCGGCACGGTCTGGCTCGGTGACAAGGAAGTGACGGTGAAGCCCGGCGACCTGATCGTGATCCCGAAGGGCACGCCGCATGGCGGCACCAAGCCGAACGGCCGCGCCATCAAGGCGATCGCGATCAAGACGCCCCCGCAGGCGCCGGATGACACCAAGCTGCTGGATTGACGGCGGCCTCCCTCAGCGTCATTGCGAGCGAAGCGAAGCAATCCATCTCTCTGGATGGGCGGACCCATGGATTGCTTCGTCGCTTCGGTCCTCGCAATGACGAAAGTCGCGCGCGCCCGCGCCGGTTCCATGACATGACACTTGACAGATAATTCACTTGCCTCAAGTTTGCTCGCTTCATAATATGACGATCGTCATTTTATAGAGAGCAAGACCCATGAGCCTGGACGATCACCCCACGGTCAGGGCTGTGCGCGCGCGCAGCAGCGAACCGGTCCGCGACGTCCCGGTTTCATCGGAACTGATCAAGGATATCGCGCGCAGATGCGGAGCCGATGATGTCGGCATCATCGAGTTCGAACGGGCCGCCATCGCGCCGCAGCGCGACTTCATTGGCAAGGTCTATGGCCGGACGCGCTCCCTGCTCGCGATCGTCTGCCACATGAACCGTGAGCCGGTGCGCTCGCCCTCGCGCTCGGTTGCCAACGAGGAATTCCACAGCACCTACGATCACGTCAACGAAACCGCGCGCGCCATCGTTCGCGCGCTCGACGAGCACGGCATCCCGGCATGCAATTCGGTTGCCGCGTTCCCGATGGAGATGGATCTGCCAAGGATCATGATGGTTCAGCACAAGCCGATCGCGGTGGAAGCCGGTCTCGGCCGCATGGGAATCCATCGCAGCATCATCCACCCGAAATTCGGCAGTTTCGTCCTGCTCGGCACCATCCTGCTCGGATGCGAGGTCGACGCCCATGACCATCCGATCGACTACAATCCCTGCCTGGAGTGCAAATTGTGCGTCGCTGCCTGCCCGGTCGGCGCCATCAAGCCGGACGGCGGCTTCGACTTCCTGTCTTGCCACACCCACAACTATCACGACTTTCTCGGCAACTTCTCGCAGTGGGTGGAGAAGGTCGCGGATTCGAAGGACGCAAGGGATTATCGCGCCCGCGTTCCCCGCACCGAGACGCTGAACATCTGGCAATCGCTGTCGTTCAAGCCGGGCTACAAGGCGGCCTACTGCATCTCGGCCTGCCCGGCCGGCGAAGACGTGATCGGCCCCTTCCTGCATGATCGTGACGGGCATTTCGCCGACGTGGTGCAGCCGCTGATCGACAAGGACGAGTTCGTCTACGTGATCCCGGATACCGACGCCGAGGACACGGTGACGCGGCGCTTTCCGCACAAGAAGGTCCAGCATGTCACCTCGGGCCGCCATACCGGCAGCCTGCAGGCCTATATCTTTTCGCTCTCGCTCGGATTCCAGCGCGGCAGGGCGCGAGGCCTGGATTTCGTGACGCATCTGCGCTTCACCGGGGCGAGCCCGCTGGATATGACCGTTGCGATCAAGGGCAAGGATCTCCAGGTCGTGCCGGGACGGCATGTCGGAGAAGCCGCTCTGACCATCACCGCTGACGCCCAGGCCTGGCTGCGCGTGCAGAACCGCGACCTCGAACTTGCCGACGCGATTGACGCAAAGCTGGTGAGCCATAACGATGAAGCATTGTTCGCCGCCTACATGCGGTGCTTCCCGCTCTGAGCCGCAGCGTAGTTGCGTCGGATGGCATGCCTTCGGCTAACCCACCCTACGCAGCCTACTGCGTTGCTTCTTACCGCGCGGAATCGACCAACCGTTCGAGATCGGCAATCAACCCCGGCCCGGTCGGCTGCCATCCAAGCTTCCTGCGCGTCTGCTCGCTGGAGGCCGCCATGTCGTATGCAGCGAACGTGCCGAGCCAGCCAAAGAAGGCCTGCGCCTCTTGCGGGGCGATGGATTTGACCGGCAGCTTCAGCCGCCGTGCGATCGTTTCGGCAATATCTCGCATCGAGACCCCCTCTTCCGCGACGGCGTGATACCTTGCGTTCGGCTCAGCCTTTTCGATGGCCAGCCGGTAGAGACGCGCGACGTCGAGAACATGCGCCGCCGGCCAGCGATTTTGCCCGTCGCCGAGATAGGCGCACGCGCCCTTTTCGCGGTACACCGCGATCAAGGGGGTGATGAGACCCTGCCGGACGGGATCGTGGACCTGGGGAAGACGCATGGCCGACGCGCGGACGCCGTTCAGCGACAGGGCCGTCTGTTCCGACACGCGAGGGAATGGGAAATCCGGCGATATCGTTTGGTCCTCAGTCGCGATCTGGCCGGGCGCGGCCAATCCCGCCAAGCCCCCGGTCACGATCAGCGGCCTGTCCGATCCAGACAGAACAGAACCCAGCGCTTCGATGGCGCAGCGGTCGATCTCGCAACTCTTCGCGAAGTTGGACCAGTCGTGAACGAAGCCCAGGTGAATGACAGCATCCGAAGCGCTTGCCCCCTTGCGCAAGCTATCAAGGTCCTCGAGCGAGCCGCGAAGAGCCTCCGCACCAACGGCAGAGATCGCGTTCGCCCCCTCGTCCGAACGGGCCATGCCAAGAACCTGATGTCCGGCGGCGATCAGGTCCTTGACGACGGGAGTGCCGATGAATCCGGTGGCACCAGTGACGAACACACGCATGAGGAAGTCTCCAGGTTTCGTTGGAGACAAATCTGGCCCTGCGCGCTATCCTGTTAAAGTAGTGATCTTATCATGGTATAATAGTTAACAGGATGAGCGAACCGCTCGCGCAAGAGAACCTGCTCGGCGCCTACCTGAAGGACCGCCGCAGCAAGCTCGATCCGGCCGTGTTCGGCTTTCCGCCGGAGCGGCGGCGCACGCCGGGCCTGCGACGCGAAGAGGTGGCGCAGCGCGCCAACATCAGCGCGACCTGGTACACCTGGCTCGAACAGGGCCGCGGCGGTGCGCCCTCGGCCGATGTACTCGACCGCATCGCGCGTGCGCTGATGCTGACCGATGTCGAGCGCGAGCATCTGTTCCTGCTCGGCCTCGGCCGCACGCCCGAGGTGCGCTACCAGAAGAGCGAAGGCGTCACCCCCCGGCTGCAGCGCGTGCTCGACGCGCTGGAGCCGCGCCCCGCCGTGATACGCACCGCAACCTGGGATATCGTCGCCTGGAACCGGGCCGCGACCGTGATGCTGACGGACTACGGATCGCTGCCGCCGCGCGAGCGCAACGTGCTTCGCTTCATGTTCCTCGATCCGCGCGTCCGTGCTGCGCAACACGACTGGGCCAGCGTGGCGCGCTTCGTGGTCGGCGCCTTCAGGGTGGATGCGGCACGCGCCGGAGCCGCGGCCGAGGTGCAACCCTTTGTCGACGAGCTCTGCCGGCTCAGCCCGGAATTCGCGGCGCTGTGGCGCGACAACGACGTGCGAACGCACGGCGAAGGCGTCAAGCAGCTCCGGCATCCGATCCTGGGCCCGGTCAAGTTCGAATATTCGGCGTTCGCGGTCGACGGACGGCCCGACCTCAGCATGATCGTCTACAATCCGATCGACCCGGAGGTGACGAACAAGATCCGCGGATTGATCGAGGCCGCGCCGGCAGTGCCCTAATCCCGCGTCACGGCTGTCGGCCGCCAAACCAGCAGCCGATTCTCGACCATCGTCACGCCCATGTCGATCAGGATGACGAAGGCCGACAGCACGAACATGCCTGCGAACACGCCGGCGACGTCGAACACGCCCTCGGCCTGCTGGATCAGGTAGCCGAGGCCGGCGGCGGAGCCGAGATATTCGCCGACCACCGCGCCGACCACCGCAAAGCCGACCGAGGTGTGCAGCGAGGAGAACATCCAGGACAGCGCCGACGGCCAGTAGACGTGGCGCATCAGCTGCCGCTCGTTCATGCCAAGCATGCGGCCATTGTCGAGCACCGTGGTCGGTACTTCCTTGACGCCCTGGTAGACGTTGAAGAACACGATGAAGAACACCAGGGTCACGCCGAGCGCGACCTTGGACCAGACGCCGAGCCCGAACCACAGCGCGAAGATCGGCGCCAGCACCACGCGCGGCAGCGCGTTGACCATCTTCACATAAGGATCGAACACCGCGGCGACGCGCGGCTGGCGCGCGAACCAGAAGCCGACCAGAATGCCGCCGGCCGAGCCGATCACGAAGGCGAGGATGGATTCCCACAGCGTGATCGCGAGATGCTTCCAGATCACTCCGGTCGAGAACCATTTGACGATTTGGCTGAAGACGTCGAGCGGATTGGAGAAGAAGAACGGCGGCAGCAGCACCTTGCCGAACACCGGCACGGTGGAGAAGAGCTGCCAGAGCGCGAGCGTGACGACGGCGACCAGCACCTGCAAGGACAACAGCGTGACGCGCGACATCAGGCAGCTCCCGCCTGCGTCGACTGGACATAGCCCTTCATCACCTCGTCTTTCAGCACGCCCCAAATCTCGCGGTGCAGGGCATGGAAATCCTTCTCCATCCGGATCTCGGCGATGTCGCGCGGCCGCGGCAGCGTGATGCGCCAGTCGCCGATGATGCGCGCGGAAGGACCGGCCGACATGATCACGACGCGATCGGCCAGCGCGATCGCCTCCTCGAGATCGTGGGTGACGAACAGCACCGCCTTGCGGTCGGCGCTCCACAATTCCAGCAGCAGATTGCCCATGATCTGCCGGGTCTGGGCGTCCAGCGGACCGAACGGCTCGTCCATCAGGAGGATCTTCGGATCGCGGATCAGGACCTGCGCCAGCGCAACACGCTTACGCTGGCCGCCCGACAGCATGTGCGGATAGCGATTGGCGAAGGCGCCGAGCCCGACCGAGGTCAGCCATTTCTGCGCGCGCGCAAGCGCCTCGGCGCGCGGCGTGCCAGTGATTTCGAGCCCGATCGCGACATTGTCGATCGCGGTCTTCCAGGGGAACAGCGCATCGGCCTGGAACAGGTAGCCGGCGTCACGGTTGAGGCCGCTCAGCGGCTTGTCGAAGATCCTTGCCGTTCCGGCCGCGGGCTTGAGCAGCCCGGCCGTGACGTTCAGCAGCGTCGACTTCCCGCATCCGGTCGGGCCGACAATGGCGACGAACTCGCCATGATCAACCGAAAGATTGGCCTGTTCGACCGCGGTATAGACGCGTCCATCCGCCAACCGAAACGCCACCGTCGCACTGTCAAGCGCGACCGCCGTCGGCTCCGTCATCGCCACGCATCCCTCCCGAACTTTCCGAGATGGCTTAGCGGTTCGGGCGGGCAAGTCAACGCAGGAAGATGGCCTAGCAAACAAGGCTGTGGTCACGCGATTTTCAGACAGGCCAGGGTTGCTCAATTGCGCAACCGGGTTGCGCATTGCGCCGACATCGTCGAGGCTGCAGCCCAAAGCGACGGACAAGGAGACAATCATGCGGATCGCAGTGGTGGGCGCCGGAGGCGTCGGGGGCGGCTTTGGTGCGGCGCTCGCGCATGCCGGCGCCGACGTCACCTTTATCGCGCGCGGCGCTCATTTGGCCGCCATGCGCAGCGAGGGGCTGAAGGTTCAGGGCGGCCGCGGCGAAACCCATCTGGTCCCGACCCAGGCGACCGACGATCCGGCAAGCGTCGGCCCGGTCGATATCGTGCTGTTCTGCGTCAAGCTGTGGGACGTCGAGAGCGCCGGCCAATACATCAGGCCGATGGTCGGCCCCGACACCGCGGTGATCCCGCTGCAGAACGGCATCGACGCGCCTGACAGGCTGGTCCCGATTCTGGGACGCAACGCCGTGATGGGCGGCGTGGCGCAGATCTCGGCCTCGATCATCAAGCCTGGCGTCATCAACCAGGTCGGCACCTTCATGCGCATGATCTTCGGTGAGCTCGACGGCCGCATCACGCCGCGCGGCAAGGCGCTGCTCGATCTCTGCCTGAAGGCCGGCTTCGACGCGACCTTGAGCGAGCAGATCAACACCGAGCTCTGGATGAAGTTCGTCGGCCTCGCCACCAATGCCGGCATGACCGCGGTCACCAGGCTGCCGATCGGCAAGCTGCGCGACGATCCCGATTTGCGCCCGCTCTTCGTTTCGGCTTGCGAGGAGATCATCGCCATCGCGCACGCCAACGGCATCAAGCTGCCGCCGGATGCGCTGACGAAAGTGCTCGACTTCATCGGACACGCGCCACCTGCGATGAAGGCCTCGATGGCGCTCGATCTCGAGCGTGGCAACCGGCTCGAACTGCCGTGGCTGAACGGCAAGGTGGTCGAGCTCGGCCGCAAGCTCGGCGTCCCGACGCCGACGCACGACATGCTCTATGCGGTATTGAAGCCCTATGCGATGGGCGCGCCGTCCTGATAGCCCAGCAGAACCGAAATCTGCCGGCCGGCCTCGCGCACCAGCTTTGAATATTCCAATAGCTTCCGCTCGTCGATGCGCGCGCTCGGCCCGTAGAGACCGACCGAACCGACCACCTCGCCGCGGTGATCGAAACACGGCGCGGAGACGGCAACCGCGCCGGCGAATATCTCGCCATGGCTGGTCGCATAGCCGTTGCGCCGCGCAAAGGTCAGCGCGTCCTCGAGCCGCGCGCGATCCGCGCTCTTTGCAATGCTGGCAACAAGCGCGGCCTGCCGCTTCGGCTCCATGAAGGCCAGCATCGCCTTGCCGGTCGATCCCTGGATCAGGCTCAGACTGTGGCCGACTCCGCGGCTGATCGAGAGCACGTGACGGCTCTCGCATTCGAGGATGCAGATGCCGCGATCGTCCTGCTCGCGGAACAACGCTGCGGTCTCGCCGGTCGTCTCGCGCAGGCCTTCGACGACCGGGCGCGCGATCGCGACCACCTCGAGACCCTTCAGCCAGACATGGGCCAGCTTCATCACGCCGTGCGACAGCCGGAAGCGCTGCGGGTCGCCTTCGGCCTGGATCAGGTCGCGCTGCGCCAACGTCTGCAGCAGGCGATAGAGCGTCGGCCGGCTCAGCCCGACCCGCTTCCGGATCTCGATCACGCTCATCGCCGGCTGATCTGGCGTGAAGCTTTCCAGGATCGCGATGGCGCGGTCGACCGCCCGCACGCCTGACGCCCCCTGCTCCGCGTCCTGAACTTCCGCCTTCGGTTTCTTTGCCATCCGTCCACATCGCAAATTCGGCAGGGCGCGCTGCATCCAGCGCGCTTGACCAATCGGCCCGCGCGAATAGTATCGCAAATTATGAGAATAATGTCCACTAGATGGACATATGAAAAATCGACGGGAGGATTGGAATTGCTGGAGACAAACGCCTCGCGCAGATGGGCCGCCGCCGCGATCGCCACGCTGATGCTCTCAACGCCGCTGGCGTACGCCGCACCCGACGGCTCAGGCATCTCGGACGGCGTGGTGCGGATTGCGGTGCTGGGTGACTACGGCAGCGGCCGCGATCTCGGCGGGCCGGGCTCGGTGACCGCCGCCAAGCTTGCCGCTGAGGATTTTCATAACAAGGTGCTAGGCAAGCCGATCGAGATCATCTCGGCGGATCACCAGAACAAGCCCGACGTCGCGGTCGGGATCGCGCGGCAATGGTTCGACGTCGAGCATGTCGACGCGGTGACCGATCTCGCGGTGAGCTCGGTCGGGCTCGCCGTCGCCGGGCTTGCAACGCAGAGCAACCGCACCGCGCTGGTCTCGGGCGCCGCGACGTCCGATTTGACCGGCGACAAATGCTCGCCCGTCGTCACGCATTGGGCCGACGACACCTACGCGCTGTCGGCCGGCCTGGTCGGCGAGCTGAGCCGCCGCGTCGGCAAGGAATGGTTCTTTGTCGCGGTCGACTATTCGTTCGGTAGCGCGATGGTGAAGGATGCCTCGCGCGCGGTGACCGATACGGGCGGCAAGGTCATCGGCGCGGTTCGCTATCCCTTCAACACCACCGACTTCTCATCCTTTTTGCTGGCCGCGCAGAGCTCCGGTGCCAAGGTGGTGGCACTGGCCGGCACCGGCGCCGACACCGTCAACGCGGTGAAGCAGACCCACGAATTCGGCCTGCAACAAGGCGGGCAGACCATCGTCGGCATGCTGACCTTCATCTCCGACGTCCATTCGATCGGCCTGCGCGACGCGCAGGGCATGTACATCGCGTCCCAATATTACTGGGATGACGACGACGGCACCCGCGCCTTCGCCAAGCGCTTCATCGAGATCGAGAAGCGCGAACCGACAAAATTGCAGGCCGCGACCTACGCCGCCGTGCGCCATTATCTGAAAGCGATCGAGGCCGGCGGCAGCGATGAGGCGAAGGCGGTCAATGCCGAGATGCGCAAGCTGCCGGTCGATTTCTTCGGCCGCCCCGCGCACATCCGCAAAGACGGCCGCGTCGTCTACGACCTCTCGCTCTACCGCGTGAAGAAGCCGGACGAGAGCAAATATCCCTGGGACTACTACCAGAAGATCGCGGCCATCCCCGGCGACAAGGCGTTCCGCCCCGAGCGAACGGGCGGCTGCAAGCTCGACAAGTAGGACGCACCATTATCGCCGCGACGCACGGTCGCGCATGCAAGATCAAGGAGGAGCCGATGCCGCTTCGCAACGATTTCGATCAGCTTGTAGACGTCAAGGGTGGCTTCATCAGCCGCGAGATCTTCGTGGATGCCGATATCTATCGGCAGGAGCTCGACAAGGTCTTCACCCGTGCGTGGCTGCTGGTCGGGCACGAAAGCCTGGTGCCCAATCCCGGCGATTTCTACACCTCGCGGATGGGCGAGGAATCCGTGATCCTCTGCCGCGACAAGAAGGGCGAGATTCACGTCTTCCTCAATTCGTGCCGGCACCGCGGCATGAAGGTGTGCCGCTACGAACAGGGCAACACGTCGCTGTTCACCTGCCCCTATCACAGCTGGACCTACACCACCGACGGCAAGCTGCAGGGCGTTCCACTGCACCGGACGCTGTACGACGGGGTGCTCGACCGCGAGGCCAACTCGCTGGTCCCGGTGGCGAAGCTCTGCAACTACAAGGGCTCGATCTGGGCGACCTGGGACAAGGACGCGCCCGACTTCATCACCTATCTCGGCGATGCCAAGATCCATCTCGACCAGGCGCTCGACTGCCGCGACGGCCGCGAAGGCGGTTCCGAGGTGATCGGCGTCCACAAATGGGTGTTCCCCGCCAACTGGAAATTCGCGGCCGAGAATTTCCTCGGCGACACCTATCACAACCCGAGCCATCGCTCGGTCGACCTGATCGGCATCGGGCCCAGCGCTGCCGCCGGCAAGAAGGGCCGCCGCGACGACGAGCTGGAGAAGGCGCAGCACGTCTGGATCAGCTTTCCGGAAGGCCATGGCGTGCACAGCGCAATCCAGCCGGAGGCCAACGAATACATCGAGTCCTTCCTCGACAACCCGATCCTCGAAAAATACTTCCGGCACTGTTTCGAGGAGCGCAAGCGGCGGCTCGGCGAAGGGGCGCGGCTGCTGCCGTTCGTCGGCACGATCTTCCCCAACACCTCCTATCACGGCCGGCAGCCGCGTGGACTGTGCGCCTGGCATCCGCACAGCCCGACCTCGACCGAAGGCTGGCGCTTCTTCCTGGTCGACAAGGATGCGCCGAAGGAAGCCAAGGAATATCTGCGCCGCTACTACATGCGCTACTCCGGCCCGGCCGGCATGACCGAACAGGACGACATGGAGAACTGGCTCTATGCCACCGCGGCGAGCACCGGCACGGTGGCGCGGCGCTATCCCTTCAACTATCAGCAGTCGATGGGCGCCTACGTCACCGATCATCCGCTCGGCGGCGACGTCTCCACGCAAGTCACCGAGCAGATCGCGCGCGGCTTCTATCGCCGCTGGACCACCTACATGCAGGGCGGCGACTGGCACGAGCTGCTCGGATCACCCGCTGGCAACCGGCAGGCCGCAGAATGACCGCGCCCGCAACAATCGTCCTCGTCAGCGGGGGCACCTTCGGCATCGGCCGCGCGATCACGCTCGGCCTCGCGCGGCGCGGCCACGCGGTGGTCGCCTTCGGTCTCGAGGCGGCGCAAGTCTCGAGTACCGCGCAGAACGCCATTCCGGCCCTGCGCGAGGAACTTGATCGCGAAGGGCTCTCCGCCGAATTGATGGAAGCCGACGTGTCGCAGGCCGGCGATGTTGCCAAGGTGGTCGCCCACGCGATGGCGCGGTTCGGGCGCATCGACGGCGTCGTGAACAACGCCGCGATCGGCCCGCTCGGCACCGTGCTCGACACCGACGAGGCGCTGTTCGACCGGATCATCGCCGTCAATCTGAAGGGACCGTATCTGACCAGCCGCGCCGCGATCCCGCACATGATCGCGCAAGGCGGCGGCTCGATCGTCAACATCGGATCCGGCGCCGGCTGGGGCAAGCCGAACATGGCGGTCTACAGCGCGAGCAAGGGCGGCGTTATCGCGCTCAGCGCAGCGATGGCCTACGACTTCTTCCACCAGCGCATCCGCGTCAACACCGTGATCCCTGGTGGTGGCGGCATCGTCAGCGGTATGAGCCTCGGCCGTGTCGGCGGCGATGCGGCGCGTTTCGGCAAGGGCGCGCCGGGCACCGCCGCGGGCCGCGTCGCCGCCGGTGACGACATCGCCAATGTGGTCGCCTTCCTGCTGTCACCGGAAGCGGAAACGCTGTCCGGCACCGTGATCGATGTCGGCTGCTTCGCCCAGCAGGGCGGACCGATCCCGCCCAAGCCGGCGCTCTGACAACCCTGCGATGCCTGATGAGGAGATAGCGATGACGACGACCGTTCAGGATCAGGACAAACAACAACACGCCGGGAACGCTGCGATCGAGCGATCGGCGACCTACTACCGGCTGAAGGCCGATGTCGAGGATTTCTACTACCACGAGGCCGATTTGCTCGACGACCGGCGCTTCCGCGACTGGCTCGAGCTACTCACCGACGACATCGGCTATTTCATGCCGATCCGCCGCAATGTGAAGTTCGGCCAGCAGGCCGCGCGCGAGAACACCAAACGCGGTGAAGGCATCAGCTGGTTCGACGAAGACAAATGGACATTGACCAAGCGGGTCGAGCAGATCCTGACCGGCGTGCACTATGCCGAGGAGCCGCTGTCGCGCATCACGCATATGGTCAGCAATGTGCAGATCAAGGGCGCGCGGCCGGATATCGAGGCTGCGCGCGAGCTGGACGTCACCAGCCGCTTCCTCGTCTACCAGAACCGCGTCGAGTACGAGACCTACATCTTCGTCGGCCGCCGCAACGACACGCTGCGCCTGACGGACACTGCCTGGAAGATCGCGCGACGCGAGATATTGCTTGAACAGAATATCCTGCTGGCCAAGAATCTCACCACGTTCTTCTAAGCGGGGCCAGGTCTGAGCAAGGTCAAGATCAGCAAGGGTAGCGATGATTGACGTGATGGCGATCAAGGTGGGGACGCGGCTGAAACTGGAGGCCGGCGTCGTCGCCGAAGTGATAGAGAACATGGACGATGGCCAGTGGCTGCAGGTGCGCTATCTGGAGTGCCCTGCCCGGCCCGCCGACGTCGGAACGGTGGAGCTGTGCCACGCCCAGGACGTCATCAAGGTGCTCAGCGAGTAATCCCAGTCAACGGACCGACGATCATGCTGCGATTTGAATACATGCCGAGCGATTTTCATCCGCTGTTCCTGTTCCTCGGCGAGGCCGCCGATCTCGCCGCGCTGGCAATGCTGCTGCGACGCTTTGCCGAGGACCCGCAGACCATTGCCGTGGCGGAGCGGATTCCCGGCGCAGTCTCGCGCGACGCGCTGGTGCTGGCGCCCGCCGACGACGAATTCGGCATGCGCGATCTCGGCGGCCGGTTTGCCTGGAAGCTGACCGATTGGCAGGCGGAGCGGATCGCCGCGCGCATCGAGCTGTTAACCCCTGAGGATAACAAGTCCGGCTCGGAGATCGTCGAGATCGGCAGTGACGGCGAGATCCCGGTCAAGCTGTCGCGCGGCGAATTCACCGACGATTTCCTGATCACGCACAGATAGCGATGTTCGCGTGAGTACACACCGCAAGCCAAAGGTCCTGATTGCCGGCGCCGGGATCGGCGGTCTCGTCGCCGGATTGTCGCTGCTGCAGCGTGGCATCGAAGTCGATATCTTCGAGCAGGCGTCCGAGCTGCGCGAGCTCGGCGCCGGTGTCCAGCTCAGCGCCAACGGCACCAGCGTCCTGATCGCGCTCGGGCTCGAGGAGGAGATGCAGGCCATCGCCTGCGAGCCCTCGGGCAAGGAGATCAGGCTGTTCAGCACCGGGCGGACCTGGAAACTGTTCGACCTCGGCGCCTCATCGCGCGCGATCTATGGCGCGCCCTACTGGATGGTGCATCGCGGCGACTTTCACCGCGTGCTGGTCGACGCATTCACGGCCCGGGCGCCGGGGCGGCTGCATCTTGGCAGCCGGTGCACCGGATTTGACCAGGACGGCGACGGCATCTGGCTGCACCTTGCCAATGGCGAGCGTCGGCGCGGCGACGTCGTGGTCGGTGCCGACGGCGTGCACTCCGAAATTCGCCGGCAGATCGGCGGCGACACCAAGCCGTTCTTCTCGGGCGTGGCCGCCTGGCGCGGGCTGGTGCCGATGGAACGGCTACCGCCACCCCTCAGGCGCGACGTCGGCACCAACTGGATCGGCCCGGGCGGCCACGTCATCACCTATCCGGTTCGCCGCGGCGAGCTGTTGAACTTCGTCGGCATCTTCGAGGGTGAGAGCTGGTCAATCGAGTCATGGACCGAACGCGGTACGCGCGAGGCCTGCAGCGGAGCCTTTGCCGGATGGAATCCGCAGATCCGCACCATCATCGCGAGCCTCGATATTCCCTACAAATGGGCGCTGCTCGGCCGCAACCCGCTCGATCGCTTCGTCGTCGGGCGCGCCTGCCTGCTCGGCGACGCCGCGCATCCAACGCTGCCGTTCCTGGCCCAGGGCGCCAACATGGCGATCGAGGACGGCATGGTGCTGGCGCGCTGTCTTGAAGGCTTCCCGCCCGAGGAAGCGCTGCGGCGGTACGAGACCGCGCGGCTGACGCGCACAAACGGGATCGTGGTGAAGTCGGCCGAGAATGCCAGGCGCTTCCATAATCCTGCGCTCGCCGACGCCGAAGGCGCCGACGCCTATGTCTCGCGCGAATGGCAGCCGGACCGGGTGCGCGAGCGCTATGACTGGCTGTTCACCTACGATGCCTTGCGTGTGCCGCCTTGACGGGACGAGTTTCGCGGGCCCGCCTCACTGAACGGGATGGCGTCCGCGGCGCACCGGACGTTCCGGGGGTGGTGGCGGAGGAGCGAAGAAGGGATTGACGATGCACATCGCAGAGAGACCCGATGCCGTTGCCTGACACTGCGGGATCGAGGTGTAGCTGCAATCGATGTGGTCTCCGGCCATCGGCCCGTTATAGAGATGCAAACAGACCGGATAGTTCGGATCATAGGCCTGTCCGGCGGCAGGTCGGGCCAGCGCGACCGCGAACGCGGCGATCGCGAAAAGTTTCAGGCGCATCGGATTCTCCTTATTGCTCGGACCGTTTCCTCACAACTGCCGGAGTTAGTCAACCGCACTGGGGACACGACGGCCATACAGTCTTGAGCGACGGCAGGCGACAAGCCTGAGCGCGCTAGTTGGCGGACTGGCGTTGTCGCTGCCCCCGTTGCTTTGGCGGCTTCTTCGGACCTTTGTAGAACGGATTGACCGAACACGTCGCGGAGCGCCCCGAGGCCGTCGCCTGACACTGCGGAAGCGACGTGTAGCTGCAATCGATATACTCGGGCGTCAGCCTCCCGCCATAGACTTCCAGGCACACCGGATAGTTCGGATCGTACATCTGTGCGGCGGCCGGCCCAGCGATGCAAACGCCGACGGCTGCGATGATGGTGAGTTTCAAACGCATCGAATTCTCCTCAAGCCTCGTCCGGAACGCAGGGCACGGCTATCGTTGCTCGTCGGCCGGCTTGCCGTCGCCCTCACCGAGGCAGCGGATCATGAAGGCCGTCGTGTCCCGCGGCAGCACTTGCGCAGCGCGCGCCTTGAGACGGCATTCGAGCTGCGCGATCTGGCGCGCCCGCTGCCGTTCGGACGGCAGCGTCGATTGCCGCAACCGGCGCAACGTCATCGGCGAACCGTCCGATTCGAAGCTCAGCTCGTATTTCTTGCCGTTCTGGTCGGTTGCGGCGCAGGTGATGGTGGACACCTGCCGCGTGATGAAGCTTCCGACCTGGCGGCACGAGCCCGTCGACATCTCGACCAGCGGCACCGGCAGACCATCCACTCGCGGGCGGTCGCTGGACTTCAGCAACATGCGGTCGACCGCGAGCTCGAACAGATTGTCCTGGGTGCGCTCGGTGCTCTCGCCGGAGAACGAGATGATGTGGCTCTTGTCGGCGGGATCGTCGAGCACCACGGTGAATTCGGAGCGGCCGCGCAGGGTGTGGAAATAGGCGACTGCCTTGCAGGTGTAGCTGCGGCCTGCGACGGAGACATTGCGGCAAGTGCCGGACATCAACGCGTACAGATCGACGTCGTAGACCGGACCGGCGGCAACGGCCAGCGCCGGCCAGCAGAGGACGGCAGCCGCAATCAATTGAGCGAAACGGGATATCATGCTGAAGCGGTCGAAAACACGGTCGCTGGAGGGGTCCATGGCGCAAGGTCGCTGATTTCCACGGACTGTGCAACGACGAAGCAGGCCTAAATGTGGACACCACGCGAACGGCTGGGGAACGCAGCACAATCCGTGCTGAAAGGCCGCGGCGTCAGATTTGCGGGCCGGACAGCGTCACCTCGCGCTCGGCGCGGAACACGTTGCTATAGAGGTTCGCGATCCACTGGCGGCCGCTTGCCGTCATGTTCAGGCAGTTGATGGCGCCCTGAATGTGCGGCGCAACCATGTTCCAGTAGAATTGCGGATAGCGGTCGACGATATCGGCTGGCGACTCATAGCCGAGCTGGCGGTTGATGCCGACCTCCTCGAACTCGTGATAGAGCGCGTTGGCCTTCCTGATGTAGTTGGGATCGCCGAGCTGACCGATGAAATCGGCCGCCCGGACGATCGACGCCTCATCGTCATATTGCTGACCTTCGGGCGCCGGAAACCGCGTGCCCTCGATGTTGCGCGCGACGCGCTCGCGATCAAGTGGAAGGACGGCCTCGAGCCTGTCGAGCACATACAGCTTCGAGCGGTCGACATGATACGGCATCAGGCCGGCATCCGACGAGCCACGCGGCAGCACCACCTTGTTGCCGGAGGCATCAATGACGTAACCATCAGGTCCATCGCCCTTCAAAAGACCGCGCACATAGCCGATGTCGTGAGTCAGGCAGGCGATGATGGTGTGGGTGTAATCCTCGGCGGTAACGTGGGTGTGCAGCGCGCGGCCGCGGATGATGTCATGCCCGGCGAGCGTGACCAGCATCGTGTGCTCGACATTGTGGTAGAGCGCGTCGCTGTTGCCGATGCATTCCAACGCGATGCGCGCGGCGGCTGGCAGGAGTTCGCCGAAGCGCGCCTGCGAAGCGCCGAAGGTGCGGCTGACATGCGTGGCGAGAAACTTCTCCAAAGCACCTGCCGCCAACTCAGGTAACGTCATCATCGATGCAGCCCCCGACCGCGCAACGTTCCTCGCTCGCCCCGATCTCACGCCGTAGTTGGGCAGCGACTATAGCGTATCTACGGGCGTGCGGCTACGCGCTGACGGGCGTGACGATTCGCTCCGGCCGTACTTTCCCAGTCTTGTCGGCTGCGACACCAAAGCTGCTGATAGTGGCATGAACCCTGCATGATTCGGGTCAGACCGGGTTAACCCCACTGATAAAGGCCGTCATGCTCGTTACGCTCGTCGCCATCCTCTGCAATGCTCAACTCTGCATGGAAAAGGTCGTAACCACGAGTGACCAATCCGGCATCACCATGGGCGCCTGCGCAGTGAATGCGCAGATCGGTATCGCCGATTGGCTCGCCAAGGGGCCGTATCACGAATGGCACCTGCAGAGCTATAAATGCATCATGGGCAAGTACGTACCCAAGAACGAAGTGTGATGTGTGCTCACAGCCCCGGACGGGGCTGATCCGCTTCGACCGGAACAGCCTGCGAAACCACCGCGCAGGCGCCCGCGCCTCGAGTCAAAGTCCAATTTATGGGCTATCACTGTCGTTAACGACGGTGAGACATGAGGTCGCCCTGGAATGCCCGCAACGCCGCTGATTGCCTATGCGCATGTCGGCAAGAATTTTGACAGTGGTCGCGTGGTGGCGGTCGACGACGTCTCGCTTGACGTAGCCGAGGGTGAATTCCTGGCGATCGTCGGCGGCTCGGGCTCCGGCAAGACGACGCTGCTGAGGCTCGCCAATCGCCTGATCGAAGCCGACCAAGGCCGGATCGCGGTCGAGGGTGAGGATGTCAGCCGCATCGACCCGATCCTGCTGCGGCGCCGCATCGGCTATGTCTTCCAGAGCGGTGGGCTGTTTCCGCATCTGTCCGTCGCCGGCAACATCGGCATCACGCCACATCTGCTCGGCTGGACGCAGACGGAGATCTCGGCGCGGGTCGATGAACTGCTCGACCTTGTGCGGCTCGACCGCTCACAATATCGCGAGCGTATGCCGCACGAACTCTCCGGCGGCCAGCGTCAACGCATAGGCGTCGCACGTGCGCTGGCTGCGAAGCCGCGCATCGTGCTGATGGACGAGCCGTTCGGCGCGCTCGATCCGCTCACCCGCGACGCGCTCGGCGACGATTATCGAACGCTGCACCGCGAGCTCGGCCTGACCACAGTCATGATCACCCACGACATGACCGAGGCGTTGCTGCTGGCCGATCGTGTCGCGGTGATGCGCGGCGGCAGGCTGCTGGCCCAGGGCACGCCGGCGGAACTCTCGGCCAGCACCGATGGCTATGTCGGTGAACTGATGCGCACGCCACGCCGGCAGGCGGAACGCCTGGGCGCTTTGCTGCCGCGGGGCGACACGGCATGACTCTATCAGCCGATCCGCGCTGGAGCGAGGCGCTTTCCCATCTGCCCGACTATCTCGGCAATCATGTGCGGGTCAGCGTCGCCGCGCTTGCGCTCGGGCTCCTGATCAGCCTGCCGCTTGCGATCATCGCTCGTAACCGGCCGGTGCTGCGCACGACGTTGCTCGGGCTTGCCAGCATCGTGCAGACCATGCCCGGTCTCGCGCTGCTCGCGTTGTTCTATCCGCTGCTGCTGGCGCTCGCCGCGTTGACGGTGGCGTGGCTCGGCTTCAGCTTCTCCGCCTTCGGCTTCCTGCCCGCCGTGCTGGCGCTCGCGCTCTATTCGATGCTGCCGGTGTTGCGCAACACCATCACCGGTCTGTCGGGGGTCGATCCGGCGGTGCTGGAAGCCGCCCAGGGCGTCGGCATGACGCCGCGGCAATCGCTCACCATGGTCGAGCTGCCGCTGGCGCTACCGGTGATGATGGCTGGAATCCGCACCGCGGCGGTATGGGTGATCGGCACCGCCACCTTGTCGACGCCCATCGGCCAGACCAGCCTCGGCAACTACATCTTCGCGGGCCTGCAGACCCAGAACTGGGTGTTCGTGCTGTTCGGCTGCTTCGCCGCAGCCGTGCTCGCGCTTGTGGTTGACCAATTGCTGGCGCTGATCGAGAACGGCCTGCGCAATCGCAGCCGCATCCGGACTGCGTTCGGCGGGCTCGGTATTGCCGCCCTGATCGCGGCGACCCTGGTGCCCGCGATCGCGCGTCCGCATGCGGGCATCGTGGTCGGCGCCAAGACGTTTACCGAGCAATATGTGCTGTCGGCGTTGATCGCGCAGCGGCTGCAAGCGGCCGGCCTTCCGGCCACGACCCGCGCCGGCCTCGGCTCCAACGTGATCTTCGACGCGCTCACGGCCGGCGATATCGATGTCTATGTCGACTATTCCGGAACGCTGTGGGTCAACCAGTTCCACCACACCGACATCAAGCCCCGCGCCGAGCTGTTGGGCGAGTTGCAGATGACGCTGGCAAAGCAAGACATCACGCTGTTCGGCGAGCTCGGTTTTGAGAATGCCTATACGCTAGTGATGCCGAGAAAGCGCGCCGAAGAGCTCGGCATCCATTCGATCGCCGACCTCGCGTCACGCGCCGCGACGATGTCGATCGCCGGCGACTATGAATTCTTCTCGCGGCCGGAATGGGCCGGCATCCAGAAGGCTTATGGGCTGACGTTCCGCGCCCAGCGTCAGATGCAGCCGGATTTCATGTATGCGGCGGTTGCCTCCGGCGAGGTCGACGTGATCGCGGGCTACACCAGCGACGGACTGATCGCGAAATACGATCTTGTCACGCTCGAGGACAACAGGCACGCCATCCCGCCCTATGACGCCATCGTCCTGCTGTCGCCAAAGCGGCGCGACGACGAGGCCCTCAAGGCGGCGCTGCGGCCGCTGCTCGGCAAGATCGATATCGCCGGGATGCGCGAGGCGAATTTGCGCGCGTCGGGCAACGACGCATCATCGTCGCCCGACGCCGTGGCGCGCTGGCTGTGGGACCAGATTGGGCCGCGTTGAACGGCCGCGCTCTCCGCCTCAGGCCCTGACCTCCTGGCGCTGGAACAGAACGTAGCCGGCGACGAACAACACGATGGTGCAGGCGATCAGGCCGACCGTCTGCGGCCAGGCGATCATCACGCTCTGGCCGAACGGCAACGGGGCACCCATCACGGCGCCGCGGATCTGATCGAGGAACACCGGGCCGAGCGTGCGCGTGGTCGGCGACAGCACCGCGAGCATCGCCTCGCCAAACAGGTCATTGGGCGAGAACCGCTGCAGCAGCTGGGTCCAGATCGCCGTGCCCGGCGTATCTAGGCCGAGCGCTGCAAAACGTGGATCGGGCGGCACGATGGCCTGCGCGATCGCCGGCGCCAGCATCGGCCACAACACGGTCAGGAACAACCAGATGCCGAGCGCCACCAATGCCGCGGTCGCCGGCGAGCGGAATACGATCGAGAGCAGCATTGCGAGCGACAGCCAGACCCCGGCATAGAAGATCGCAATCACCAGGAAGGCCAGCGAGCGGGCGATCTCCTCGCCGCCCGGCGGCACGCCGAGGAAGATCAGGCCGAGGCCGATCACCAGCAGCCACAGCGCGGTGAGGCTGATCGCGATCGTCGCGAGCCCGGCGAGATATTTGCCGAGCAGCAGCGCGTCGCGATAGATCGGCTGCGCCAGGATCCGCGACAGCGTGCGCCGGTTGTGCTCGCCGTTGATCAGGTCGAAGCCGAGCCCGATCGCCATCAGCGGGATCAGGAAGCCGAGGATGGCGACAAAGGACGGCAGCGGCGCCTGGCTCACCGTGAACAGCCGCAACAGCAGGAATGGATCCTCCGCGGTATTCTGGCGGAGCGCGGCGATCGCCTCATAGAGCGCCGCCATCGCGGTCAGCACGATCAGAAGCTCGAGCATCAGCATGCGGACGCTCGAGATGTTGTCCGACAGCTCTTTGACGAAAACGGCACCGACGCCCTGGAATGCTGAACCCTCACGCCGCATCGCGCACGCCTCCTGACGGGGTGGCCTGGAAGGTGCGAGCGTAGATCGCCTCGAGGCTCGGCTCGTCGACCGAGAGCCGTCGCAGCGCGCCGTTGGACGCGACTACCGCGCGCGCGGCATCGGCCCGGACGTCGCGGTCGGCGGTCATGCGGAAGCGGTCATCGGCGAGCGTCTCGACATTGCCGACGCCCGGGATCGCGGCGAGCCGCCGCGCAATGCCCGCGCCGTCGGCTTCGACCTCGACGACGAAGCCCGCGCCCAGCACCTGAACCGAGAGCTCGGCCACCGAACCCATCATCGCGATCTTCCCGGCTCGGAACAACGCGACGCGATCGCAGACCCGCCGCACCTGGTCGAGCATGTGCGACGACAGCAGCACGGTAACGCCCTCGGCCTTCAACTCCCTGATCAGGTCGAGGAATTCAATCGTCGCCTGCGGGTCGAGACCCGAAGTCGGCTCGTCGAGGATGGCGATCTCGGCCCGCTTGACGATGATCTCGGCGAGCCCGAGCCGCTGCCGCATGCCGCGCGAGAAGGTCGCAACGCGCTTGTCGGCGACCTCAAGCAGACGCACGCGGGTGAGCGCCGCCGCGATCCGCCGCGAGCGTTCGGCCATCGGGAGGCCCATCAGCTTGGCGACGTAAGCGAGGTTCTCCACCGCAGTCAGGTGATCGTAGAAACCGACGGCATCGGGCAGATAGCCGACCCGCCGCTTGACCTGCAACGGCTGCCGCGCCGGGTCGAAGCCGAGCACGCTGACCCGGCCGGCCGAGATTTCGGTGAGCCCGAGCATCATCAGGATGGTCGTGGTCTTGCCGGCGCCGTTCGGACCGAGCAATCCGAACACCTCGCCCTTGGCGATGTCGAAGTTGATGGCGTCGACGACGCTGGTCTTGCCGTAGCGCTTGGTGAGATCGCGTGCCGCGATGACGGTTTCGGGCCGTGTTGCAGCACTGTTGTTCTGCTGCTCGCTCATCGCCGTCCGAACCTCGCAACCGCACCCAGCATCAACAGCAGCGCGACGCCAATCACGCCGGCACCGGCCATGCCCCAGACGGTAGAAGTGCTCACCGTGACGCGGAACTGGCTCGACGCCGTCTCGCCGCGCGAGGTAGCGCGCATCGCGAGCTGGTAGTCGCCGGCGAGCGACTTGTCGCTCGGCGTCACCAGCGCCTGAACCTCAGTGTCCTTGCCGGGCACCAGCCGCTTGATCCTGGTGGGCTGGAACATGACCTTCCAGCCGCTCGGCGCCGTCGCGGCGAGCTCGATGTTGTCGGCCGGCGCGGTGCCGGTGTTGGTGACGACGACCGGAATCGTGCTCTGCTCGGCGGCGACCGCACGCGCGCTCAACAGCCCGTCGCGGCCGGAGAGCTGAAGCTGCGGCTGGCCCGCGACATCGAGCGCCACCTCGGTCTGCGCCGAGGCATCCTCGGCGTTGACGGTGACCTTGACCGGGAAATGCCCGGCATCAATCGCGCTCGGCGGCCGCACCTTGAGCTTGATGTCCTTGGACTGTCCGGCCTCGATCGGGATCGACGACAATTCCTGTGTGCCATAGGCCTCGGTAAACGAGGTCTCGAAGTTCTGCGGCGCGGCCGCGGCGAAGCTTGCGACCAGGTTGCGGCCGCTGTCGTTCTTGATGGTCAGCGCGTATTCGAAATTCGATTTTGGGCTGCCGCGCAATTCGGGCAGTTTCGACGTCACCGTCAGCTTTGCCGGCAACTCCTTGGCGAGCGCGACCACGATCGGCAACGTCGCCTCGCTGCCCTGCCCTTCGGCCTTCACCGTCAAGGTCTGCTCGGCGAGCGAAGCGTTGGCGGGCACGTCGAGCCGGAGTTGCAGCGGCACGCTGGAGTCGGGCGCCGGCATCGCGGCCGCGACCGGCTGGCCGCCGCCGAGCAGCGTCGCGGTCCAGCCGCTCGGCACGCCCTCGACCGATAGCTTGTAGCGCTGCGGGCCGAGATCGTAATTCTGCAGACGCAGCGAGATGTTGGAGGTGGTGCCGGGCCTGATGGTGACGGCCGGATAGTCCGTCATCATGTAGAGCCCCTTGATGTCGTGCGGCGGCTCCGCGGCGGAGACTGAGGGAATAGCAAGTCCGAAGGCGGCGACAAGGCGCGCAACATCGAGCGCTCGCATGGGCAAACACTCCTGCAAGAAGGGCGGGATTGGCTGACTTGACGCTGCGCGTTGATGAACACCGTGGCAGCGGCGCGACAGATCATCGCAACAATCGTGACGAAATCTCGGCGGCGTAATTACAAATGAGTAATGCGCGCGGTTTCGCGTGACGACCTTCGTCTACCGACGTTAGTCTAGTTCACGATGCGATCTCTGTGATGTGCGGAGCGGTCGTCGCAGGGAGCTCGCAGCGCAGTTGCGATTGGCGACAATGGATTGCTTCCGCCTTAGCCCGAAGGCCGCGAAGCATGCTCAAAGTCCCTTGATGATCCCCGCGTCGATCAACAGGCGGTTGAAGCGGCGCGCTTCTGCGCCGTCCTTGCAGGAATAGAATGCGCCGTTGCAGCGAAGCATGATTGCCTTCTGCTCCTCGAACGACGGATCGAGCGGAATGCCGGCAGCTTCCTGAATCACCAGCGGCAGATACGCCGCGTCGATCGTGTCCATCACCGCCGGGCTCTTCACAGGTTCGAAGTTGACGGCGTCGATCGCATAGTAGGTCGCGTAGTAACGCGGATCGTAATCCATCAGCTTCTTGCCGATGCCGGCCTCGTCGAGATCGGGATCGAGCAGCTGCGGCGAGAATTCCGGCTGATGATCGCCGTAACGCACGATCAGGAAAGGCTGCGCCGGAAACTTCTTCTTCAGCGCCGCGACGAAGCCGGCATAGTCGTTGGCGCTCATCGCCTGCCGGCGCAGATATTCGTCGACCGCGGGCGTGTTGCCCGGCCGCTTCCACGACGGCAGCAACTCGGGATGGAATTTGGTTTCCCAGGGGAAATGATTGGCGGCGAGATAGACGAAGGCGAACAGCGGCGTGCCTGACGTCTTCTGCTCGGCCATCAGCTTCAGCGCCTTGTCGTAGAAGAAGCTGTCGGGCTCGACATCCTTCGCATGCAGGTCATGCGCGTCATAAAAGCGCTGGATGCCGGTCGTGGTCTGGAAGTTGCGCGCGCTCATGAAGGCGCCGAACGCGGGATAGAGCGAGAGCGTGTCGTAGCCGCACCGACGCAGCGCCAACGGCAGGCCGCGCTCCACGCGTCCCGATGCGATGCGGGTGACGAAATAGGAGAACCGGCCGAACGAGCGCGAGGACAATCCCGCAAGCACGTTGTACTCGGTGAACCAGCTCGGTCCACCATTGCTCTCGGCGAGGAATTTGCGCTCGACGCCGTCATAGGACTTGAACTGGCTGCCATAGCCCGGCGGCACCTTGACGCCGGAGGCGGCGCGGATGTCGAAACTCGATTCATCATGGATCATGATGATGTTCGGCCGCCGCCCGGCGGGATGGCAGGCATCGACCAGGGGCATCTTGAGCTGATCGCTCGCGGTCGGATCCGACTCCATGAAGCCATAGGCGACGAAATCGGATACCGCGGTCACGCCGGAGCGCGCGAACTTCGAGAGGTAACCGTCGTCGTAATAGCCGCGCCAGGCCTCGTCCGGCCAGGCGAAGGCATAGCCCGAGAGCGCTGCGGTGCAGGCGAGGCAGGCCGCCGCAGCCGGCAGGCGGCGGATGCGGAACGGATCGAGCCACCACAGCGCGTACATCAGGGGCAGCGTGACGAGGCCGGCGCCGATGATCGACCAGCGCAGGCTCGGGAAGATCGTCAGCAGGAACGCCGCGGTGTCGC
Organism: Bradyrhizobium pachyrhizi; assembly: GCF_029714545.1. Classification (NCBI taxonomy): domain Bacteria; kingdom Pseudomonadati; phylum Pseudomonadota; class Alphaproteobacteria; order Hyphomicrobiales; family Nitrobacteraceae; genus Bradyrhizobium; species Bradyrhizobium pachyrhizi. The sequence goes on from NZ_CP121667.1 coordinate 6,490,647, forward strand.
GGTCGATCACCATCAGGTCGACGAAGTTCGCGGTCATCTGCACCACGTCGTGCTTGAACCGCGACAGCAGCACCAAGACCACGACCAGCGTCAGCGACAGAGCGCCCGACAGCGCCGGCCGGCGCAGCAGCGCGACGAACAGGAAGTTCAGGATTCCCCAGGAGAGCAGGAAGCAAAGCCGCGAGCCGAAATCGGTCTCGGTGCGCAGCATCAGGATCAGCGCGCCGAAATGCGGTGCCGCGACCGCCATCAACCGCCAGATGCCAAGCGCGGCAAGACCGCCGGCCAGTGCGGCAACGGAGGAGTTTTGCTGAGGCGCGGGCGCCATGGGCGGGACGCAATACAACCCGGCGCAATGCCACCGCCTTGACTGGCAACGGCCAGGAGGCATGCGGCACAGCCGGTGTCTGGACCGCGTCACAAAACCGTAATTGAATCGTCATGAACGCGCAATGAATTTGCCTGCCCAGGCCTGGCCGCGGCAAGTAGCGCGCGTGCGTTAAACCTTGGCGGCGGGCGCGGCGTGGCTCGCGATACCGGCGATGAAGAGATCGACGATGTCGGCAGCCATCTGCTCGACCTCCGCATCGCCGACACCCCAGCGCGGCAAATGGCCGTCGATGTGCATCCGCGCGAAGCCATAGACCAGCGCGCGGCCGGCGATCTGGACCTGCCTGAGGTCGCGCGTCCCGAGTTGGCCGGCTGAAAATGCCTCCGCCAGCGTGCGCTCGGTCAGGCCGATCAACTCGGCATTGTCGCCGGAGACGGCGGCCGAGCGGTCGTGGTCGAAGAAGCGGCGGCTGGAGATGATCTCGAAATGGGTCGGGTTCTTCATCGTCCAGCGCAGATAGGCGATCCCGAGATAGCGGAAGCGGCCGAGTGGATCGCCTGACGGCGCCTCGGCCAGCGCCGCCTCGATCTCGGCGCGAAAGCGGCGTTGCGCCTCCTCCGCCACCGCATTCATCAGGGCGTCTCGGCTCGGGAAATGCCGGAACGGCGCGCCCGGCGAGACCCCAGCGCGGCGCGCGGCCTCGCGCACGCTGACCGCCTCCGGCCCGCCCTCGCCGACCAGTTGCATGGCGGCATCGATCAGGACCCGGCGGAGGTCGCCGTGGTGGTACGGCCTGGCCACCTGCGCCCGCGTCGCGACCGGACGCGGCTTGGCGGGCCGGCGGAGGGTGGGCGGGCTTTTGGCGGGGCGGCGCATGGCGATCCTCTAGCATCACCCGCTTGTGAATGTAAGCGATGATTACACAGATTGACCGCGCGCGGGCACGAAATGTAACTGGTGATTACATAAATGGGAGGCGGGATATGGCGACGCATCGCAACTGGTTCGAGGGCTGGCGGCTGTTTGGCCTGCTCACGCTCACCCTGATCGGGCTTTCGATCTGGATCGCCGCGATGCGGCAGTCCGAGGTCGAGGGCGTTCGGATGGTGATCCGTTTCACGGCGCGGACCTCGCTTTTGTTCTTCTGCCTCGCCTTCTCGGCGGCGGCGCTGGCGCGGCTGTGGCCGAACGCCTGGACGCACTGGCAGCGCCGCAACCGCCGTTATTTGGGCGTCACCTTCGCGGCCTCGCACGCCATCCATGCGGTCGCGATCGCAGCCTTCGCGACGCTCGATCCACCCGGCTTTGCGGCCGTGACCTCGATCGTCTCCTACGTCTTCGGCGGTATCGGCTATCTCGCCATCATCGCGCTGACCGCGACTTCGTTCGATCGCACGGCTGCACTGCTCGGCCCGCGCGCCTGGCGCAGGCTGCATCCGATCGGCGGCTATTATCTGCTGCTGCAGTTCATGGTCTCGTTCGGCAAGCGGATTCCCGAGATGCCACTCTACGCGCTATTCCTCGTGCCGCTCGCTGCGGTGTTCGCGCTCAGGATGATCAGCATGGCCGGCCGGCCCGCGCCGCGTCAGGCACAGGCGAGCTGAGATCAAGCCGCCTCACACCAGGTGAAACTTGCGGCCAAGCTGGCGATGAACCGACAGCACCGCACGATCGACGTCGCTGATCAGGCTGTCGCCGAGCACGACGTTCGGAATCTCCCAGTTGCGTCCGATCTGCGCATCGGGCAGCGCGGCGATCGCCGGCACGCGCGCGGTTTCGCAGCCGGGTTGGGCGCGCAGCGCCTCCTCGGCAAGCTGGGTCAATTCGTCCTGGCTTTTTCCATCAGTCATGACCTCGGTCCTGACTCCGGAAGATGGCTCACTGATGGCCAAGATTCTCCAGTTCCTTAGCGCGGGCTTCGGTCATGCTGCGCATGCATTCGCCGGCATCGAGCCGGGCGATAGTGCCCTCGCCGAGGTCGTAATACAGGCAGTTGGCATCACGATACTGGATCCATAGCCGCTGCGCGGTGCGCAGCTGTTCGCGCTGCTTGTCGTCGGCGACATCCTTCAACGCCTTCTGGTAGGCGACGTTCATCCGCTTGTCCCACTGCGCGGTCTTGGCCTTGAGGCATTCGACCATCTGGTAGGTGCCGCCGTCGCAGGATGGCTCGCCAACGCTCTGATCGCCGGCGCGGGCAACCGGCGCGGTGAAGGCGATGGAGGCGGCCGTCAGAACGGCCATGAGCCTGCACGCGCCTGTCGTGACAGCCGATGTCATGCCACTTTCCCTGTTCGATCGATCCTGTCGTCGCAGCATACATGAGTGCCGCCGCCATGCATCCCGTCCACCGCCGGCCGCGCCGCGGCTGGCCTTCCCGGTCCGCGCAGGATATTTCATTAGCATGGAGGGACCATGCGGCGCGCCGTGACGCCTGTGATCGTCTTGGCGGCGTTCGGCCTGCTTGTCGGTGGGCTGTTTCGCTACGCCTTCGATGAGTCCGACGAGGCCTCCGTCTCGAATTATGTGCGCAGCGCCCTCGACGGCGCAGCCCTCACGGTGATCGTCTGGGCGACGCATCTCTATCTGGCCGCACGTGGTGGCTGGCTGCGCCGGCAATCACTCATCGTCGAGCTGATCGGCCGCTCTGTGATCCTCGCCGTCATCGTTGCGGCCGCCGCGATCATGCTGGAAATCGTGCTTTACGGGCATGGGCTCGAAGCCAAGTGGATGCGCGAAACCTTCCTGAAGATCATTGGCGTCGGCCTGCTGCTGTCGATCCCGATCACGACGATCTACGAGTTGGTCCGGATGATCGGCGGGCATACGCTGCTCAGCATCGTGCTCGGACGCTATCGGCAGCCGGTGCGCGAGGAGCGCGTGCTGCTGTTCCTCGACCTGATCGGCTCGACGACGCTAGCGGAATCGATGGGCGAGCTGCGCGTGCAGGAATTGCTGACGCGATTCTTCTTCGACATCGACGAGCCGATCGTGTCGCACGGCGGCGAAGTCCACGCCTATGTCGGCGACGAAGTGATTGTGACATGGCCGGTCAATGCCGACGGACGTTCGCGGCGGTATCTCGATTGCGTGTTCGCGATCGAGGATCGCCTCGCCAAGCGGGCCGATCAATATCGCAAGGAGTTCGGCGTGGTGCCCGCGTTTCGGGCCGGGATGCATGCCGGTCCGGTCGTCATCGCGGAATGCGGGGACTCGCGGCGGCAGATCGCCTATTTCGGCGACACCGTGAACGTCACGGCGCGGTTGCAGGCGCATTGCAAGGAGGCCGGCCGTCCCGTGCTGGTATCGGGCAATCTGCTCCGCCTGCTGCCGCCGGACCGGGATTTAGTCGTCGAGCCGCTCGGCTCGACGCAATTGCGCGGACGTGCCGCGTCGATAGACATCTTTTCCGTCGCGCGGCGCGTATCGTCCTAAACAATCTCTTAAAATGCATCGGCATCAGCTTCCGCCGAGCCGAAAGCGCGCATTGAATCGAGTCCGGTCGCAGCCTGTTAAGGATGCGACGCACACCGTATTTGCACCGGGTTCCACCTTAACGCGGGTGTAAGACCGCGCCCCGCATGGTGCGCAAGCAGGTGTCATTCAACAAAAACAAGGTTGCCCATCGATGGCGCAACAGGCGTCACAATCGATTATTGCCGAACTCGAGGATGCGGTCCGGGACGGGACATCGGCCAAGCGCGTGCAGACGCTGCGGCAGGTCACCGATCTGTTCCTGAACGACGGCGACCGCCTCAACGATGAACAGGTCAAGGTGTTCGACGACGTGCTCTGCCTCTTGGTTGCGCGCGTCGAGACCCGTGCGCGGGCCGAGCTCAGCAAGCGGCTCGCACCGCTCGACTATGCGCCGTTTGAGGTGATTCAGCACCTCGCCTGGGACGACGATATCAGCGTCGCCGGCGACGTACTGACCCACTCCAGCCGCCTCACGAACGAGGCGCTGCGCGAGATCGCGAGCAGCAAGGGCCAGGACCACCTGTTCGCGATCTCCGCGCGGGAAAACCTGCCGCCTTCTGTCACCGACGTGATCATCGACCGCGGCGAGGACAAGGTGATCCGGCGTCTCGCCAAGAACGCCGGCGCGCAGTTCTCCGACAACGGCTATTCCAGCATCGTCGCCCGCGCCGAAGGCGACGACGAGCTGGTCGAGATCCTCGGGCTGCGCATCGACATTCCGGCCAAGCTGCTGCGCGACCTGCTGCAGCGCGCCAAGGATACGGTGCGCGCCCGCCTGCTCTCGATCGCGTCGCCCAGGGCGCGCGAAGAGATCAGCCAGGTGCTGAACGACATCGCCCAGGAAGAGGCCGCGGCGCCGCGCCGCAACTACGGCATCGCCGAAGAGCTGGTCAAGCTGATGAAGCAGCTGAACGAGCTCGACGATGCGGCCGTCTACAAGTTCGCCGAAGAGGGCAAGCTCGACGAGGTCACGGTCGCGCTCGCCGTGCTCAACGACATGCCGATCGCGATGATCGAACGCCTGATGCTCGGCCTTCGCTCCGACCTGATCCTGATCCCGTGCCGCTCGGCGCGGCTCAACTGGCCGACGGTCGAAAGCATCCTGCGCAAGCGGCCGCTGCCGCTGCCACTCGACAATGCGACGCTCGAGATCGCGCAGCGCGATTACCGCCGGCTCTCGCTTGAAACCGCGCAGCGCACGGTGCGGTTCTGGCAGCTGCACAACAGGATCGAGAAGCAGCCGATGGCGGCCGGCTAGCGGCCGCTGCGCCATTGTGAAAAAGAAAAGGGTGGGCAACGCGCCCACCCTTTTTACTTTTGGCGTGCAGGGCAAGCGAACCGCTCTCGCCCTGCAATCTCTTAGTTCTTGCTCTTGTCGACCAGCGCGCCCTTCTTGATCCAGGGCATCATGTCGCGCAGCTTGGCGCCGACTTCCTCGATCGGGTGCGCGGCGAGCTTGGCGCGGGTCGCCTTGAACGAGGTCTGGTTGACCTTGTTCTCCAGCATCCAGTCGCGGGCGAACTTGCCGCCCTGGATGTCGGCGAGCACGCGCTTCATCTCCGCCTTGGTCTCGGCCGTGACGATGCGCGGACCGGTGACATACTCGCCGTATTCGGCGGTGTTGGAGATCGAGTAGTTCATGTTGGCGATGCCGCCTTCATAGATCAGGTCGACGATCAGCTTCACTTCGTGCAGGCACTCGAAATAGGCCATCTCGGGCGCGTAGCCGGCCTCGACCAGGGTTTCGTAGCCGCCCTTGATCAGCTCGACCAGGCCGCCGCAGAGCACCACCTGCTCGCCGAACAGGTCGGTCTCGCACTCTTCCTTGAAGGTGGTCTCGATGATGCCGGCGCGGCCGCCGCCGATCGCCGAGGCATAGCTGAGGCCGAGGTCATGGGCGTTGCCCGACGAGTCCTTGGCGATCGCGATCAGGCAGGGCACGCCGCCGCCGCGCTGATATTCCGAGCGCACAGTGTGGCCGGGGCCCTTCGGCGCGATCATCAGCACGTCGAGGTCGGCGCGCGGATCGAGCAGGTTGAAGTGCACGTTGAGACCGTGAGCGAACACGAGCGCTGCGCCCTTCTTCATGTTGTCGTGCAGGTGCTCGCGATAGATGTCGCCCTGCAGTTCGTCCGGGGTCAGCATCATGACGAGGTCGGCCCACTTGGCGGCTTCGGCGACTTCCATCACCTTGAAGCCGGCGTTCTCGGCCTTCTTGGCCGAGGCCGAACCCTTGCGCAACGCAATCGCCACTTCCTTGACGCCTGAATCCTTCAGGTTCAGCGCGTGGGCGTGGCCCTGGCTGCCATAGCCGACGATGGCGACCTTTTTGCCCTTGATCAGGTTCAGGTCGGCATCGCGATCGTAGTAAACTCGCATCGTGGTTTCCTCGTTTGAAGGGGGCCAAAATCGGCCGATGAATCAGGCTTTCGGAAGGTCAGAACCGCCGGGCGCCCGCGAATTTCCGGCGTTGTCTAGAGCATTTTCCCCCTCAGGGGAAACCCTCATCTCGCATGGCGCGGTGCGGCATCATGCGTCCATGAAGACCGGGTAGAGCGAGGCCAGCAGCAGGATGGCCATCACCACATTGAAGGCGCGGATCGCCCGGGGCGAGGTCAGGATCGGCCGCAAGGCGGTCCCGAACAGCGCCCAGACGACGCAGGACACCGTGCCCAGGACAAGGCTCAGGCCGACCTGGATCGCGATGTTCCAGGGAAAAGCGGCAATCGCCGCATAGGCCGTGATGGTGCCGATCACCATCACCCAGCCCTTGGCATTGATCCACTGGAACATGGCGGCGCCCCAGAACGTCATCGGGCCGCGGCCGCCCCTGTCGTCCTTGTCCGCCGAGGGCGGCTCGGCCATGGCGATGACGGCTGCGAGATAGATCAGGTAGGCGACGCCGCCATATTTCAGAATCGTCTGCAGCGCCGGATAGGCGATGAAGACGGTCCCCAGCCCGACGCCGACCGCGCCGACCATGAAGGCGAAGCCGACCGTGATGCCGGCCATATGGGGCACCGTACGGCGGAAGCCGTAGGTCAGCCCCGACGACAGCAGCATGATGTTGTTGGGGCCCGGCGTGAAGAACATCACGACGGCGAACACGACAAAGGCAAACAGCAGCGAATTCGACATGGCGCCCTCACGCGACTTTCGGCAGAGCTTTTGGCCGCTTCGACAGCAGCATCACGGCGATGCCGGCGATCACGGTGACCATGCCGGCCAGCCGCAGCGGCCCGAATGTCTCGCCGAACACGATGCTCGACGCGGCGGAGCCGACGAACGGCACCAGCAGCGCGAACGGCACCACTTGCGCCGCCGGATAATCCCGCAGCAGCCGGCCCCACAGCCAGTAGGCGATGCTGGTCGAGATGCCGCCGAGGCAGAGCATGCAGACGAGCCCGGCCAGCGACATATGGGTCAGCGCATGCCAGGTCGGCTGAGGGCCGTTCGTGATCAAGGTCAGGACCGCAAGCGGCACCGCGGCGGATAGGCACAGCCAGGCGAACAGATCGAACATCGGCGCGCCGTTCGCCTGCCGCAGCAGAAGATTGCCGATCGCGAAGCTGATCGGGCAGATCATGATGATCGCAAATGCGGCGACGCTGAAGTCGTAGCCGACCGTCCCGCAGATCATCAGCAGGCCGAGCGCGGCGATCGCGATGCCGATCGCCTGGGTCCGCGTCGGGATTTCCCCGAAAGCCACGGCGGCGAAGGCGATGGTGAACAGCGCCTGGCTCTGCACGATCACGCTGGAAAGCCCGACCGGAACGCCATGCGCGATCGCAAAGGCCTGTGCGAGGAACTGGCCGAGGAACAGCGTGGCGCTGATCGCGATCAGAAGCGGCCAGGAAACGCGGGGTTTGCGCAGGAACAGGCACGGCAGCGCGGCGATGGCGAAGCGCAGCGTCGTCATCAGTTCCGGCGAGAACTCATCGAGAGCGATCCGGCTTGCGACGAACGCAAGCCCCCAGATCACCGCGACCATGACGGCGATGCCAACATCGGCCGGCTTCATTGTTGTTCTTCTTTTGCTTCCGTTTCGGTCGGGATCTAGATCTGTTCGTCGGGCTTCGGTTTGCGCAGCAGATAGGTGCCGTGCAGCGGCGCGTGGTAATCAACGGAGACCAGCGTGAAACCGGTCTCGGTCAGCATGCGCTCCATCACCCAGCCGAAGGTCGAGTATTCGTCGCGCATATGGGTGATCACGCTTTCGCGCTCGAAACCGTGATTCTTGATCGAGAAGTCGGCCCAACCTTCGACATCGCGATCGACACCGTCGGGCATGCCGACGAACACCATGTCGCGCAGATAGAAGTTCGCGCCGGGCTTCAACGCGTTGAAGATTCGCGACAGCGCCACTGCCTTCCAGAAGTCCGGCAGATGGTGCAGCGTGAACTCGCTGACGATGAGGTCGTAGGAATTCGGCTGGTAGGCGAACGACAGCAGGCCGGCCGGCTGGGTCCGGATCTTCGCCTTGCGGTCGCGCGCATAGATTTCGGCAAGCCCGATCATCGCCGGCGAGATGTCGATGGCGTCGACCTCGGCCCCCATCAACGCCGCCTCGGTGGCCAGCACGCCGTTGCCACAGCCGATATCGGCGATCCGCCAGCCCGGCTTGACGCCGAGCATGGTCAGCGCCTGGCGGGCACGGACATCGCTGTCCTCGCTGACGTCATAGATCGAGGCCACCGCGGTATCGAGACCGACCTGCCGCCGTTGCGTGTAGTACCAGTCGCGCGCCAACATGACTCACATCCCTTCCGGCCCACGCGTGATCGCGGCCACCCCGGTTCGTGACACCTCGACCAGGCCCAGCGGACGCATCAGGTCGATGAACTGACTGATCTTGGACGAATTGCCCGTGATCTCGAACACGAAGCTCTCGGTCGTGGCGTCGATCACCCGGGCGCGGAACGCGTCCGCCAGCCGCAGCGCCTCGACGCGGTGATCGCCACCGCCCCGCACCTTGACCATCGCAAGCTCGCGCTCGATCGAGCTGCCGGTCAGCGTCATGTCGACGACGCGGTAGACCGGGATCATGCGGTCGAGCTGATGCTTGATCTGCTGGATCACCATCGGCGTTCCGGTGGTGACGATCGTGATCCGCGAGAGATGTTTCTGGCTCTCGGTCTCCGAGACGGTGAGACTCTCGATGTTGTAGCCGCGGCCGGAGAACAGGCCGATCACGCGCGCGAGCACGCCGGGCTCGTTCTGCACGAGCACGGACAAAGTGTGCGTCTCGTTGGGATCGTGACGCTCTTCGAGGAAGTAGGCGGATGCGGGCTGGTTCATGGTCGTCCCCTTACATTCTGTTCACGCCACCGCCCGCTCGGCGGCCGGCGCAGCATCCGTTCCGATCCAGGTCCGGAACAGATCGAAATCGATATTGCCGCCGCTCAGGATCAGGCCGACCCGCTTGCCGGCGAGCCTGTTCTTTTCCTGCAGCGCGGCCGCGAGCGCCGCAGCGCCCGCGCCCTCGGCGAGATTGTGGGTGTCGGTCCAGTAGGCGCGGATCGCCTGCCCGACCTCGTCGTCGCTGACCTGCACGATGCGGGAGGCGCCCTTCTGGATCAGTGCGAACGCATCCGCGTCCGGAATCCGCGTCGCCATGCCGTCGGCAAGGGTGTTGCTGGTCTCGGTGGTGACGATCTTTCCGGCCGCAAACGACAGCGCGTAGGACGGCGCCTCGGTCGACTGTACGCCGACGATCTCGGTCTTCAGCCCAAGCAGGTCGCGCGCCATGATGCAGCCGCAGATGCCGGAGCCCTGCCCGATCGGCACATAGAGAATGTCGAGTTCGGGCGCGGTACGGAACAGCTCGAGCGCGTAGGTCGCGACACCCAGCACGAGGTCCGGGTGGAACGACGGCACCATGTGCAGGCCGGCGAATTGGGCGCGGCGCTCGGCCTCTTCCCGCGCGGCCTGGAAGTCGTCGCCGTGCTCGACGAGCTCGGCCCCGAACGCGTGCATGGCGCGGTTCTTCTCGACCGAGTTGCCGCGCGGCACGTAGATTGTCGCCGGCACACCGTGACGCCCTGCCGCGAACGCCAGGCTCTGGCCGTGATTGCCGCGCGTCGCCGAAATGATGCCGGGCACATCGGCGCGCTCGCGCTTCAGCCGCGCGAGATAGACCAGGCCGCCGCGCACCTTGAAGGCGCCGGTCGGCGTGTGGTTCTCATGCTTGACCACGACCTCGGTGCCGAGCCGCTCGGCCAGCAGCGGCCAGGCGTGCGCCGGCGTCGCCGGCACTGCGGTGCCGACGATCCGGTACGCGCGCTCGAGCTCGTTGAGGTCAAACATGGAAGCCGCCCTCACCTCACACCAGCGCCTTGCCACCGGAGAAGGCCTTCGCGGTGGCCTCATCGGTCGCCTCTTCCGGCAGCAGCATCTCGTTATGCGCCTTGCCCGACGGGATCATCGGGAAGCAATTCTCCAGCGCGGCGACGCGGCAATCGAACAGCACCGGGCGCTTGATCGAGATCATCTCCTTGATCGCGCCGTCGAGATCGGACGGCTTGGTCGCCTGCAGGCCGACGCAGCCATAGGCGTCGGCGAGCTTGACGAAGTCCGGCAGCGCCTCGGAGTAGGAATGCGACAGGCGGTTGCCGTGCAGCAGCTGCTGCCATTGCCGCACCATGCCCATGTACTGGTTGTTCAGGATGAAGATCTTGATCGGCAGCTCGAACTGGACCGCCGTCGACATCTCCTGGATCGTCATCTGCACCGAGGCGTCGCCGGCGATGTCGATCACCAGGCTGTCCGGATGCGCCACCTGCACGCCGACCGCGGCCGGCAGGCCGTAGCCCATGGTGCCGAGACCGCCCGAGGTCATCCAGCGATGCGGCTCCTCGAAGCCGAAGAACTGCGCGGCCCACATCTGGTGCTGACCGACCTCGGTCGTGATGTAGGTGTCCTTGCCGCGGGTCAGCTCGAACAGGCGCTGGATCGCGTATTGCGGCAGGATGATATCGTTGTTCTTGCGGTAGGACAGCGAGTTTCGCGCGCGCCATTGCGCGATCTGCTGCCACCACGACTTGATGTCCGGCTTCTTGGCTTCCGCCTTGAACACCTGCAGCAAATCGCCAAGCACGTTGCCGGCGTCGCCGATGATCGGCACGTCGACGCGGATGTTCTTGTTGATCGAGGACGGATCGATGTCGATGTGGATCTTCTTCGAGCCCGGCGAGAACGCGTCGGTACGGCCGGTGATGCGGTCGTCGAAGCGCGCGCCGACGCACAGCATGACGTCGCAATCATGCATCGTCATGTTGGCCTCATAGGTGCCGTGCATGCCCAGCATGCCGAGCCAGTTCGGGCCCGAGGCGGGATAGGCGCCCAGCCCCATCAGGGTCGAGGTGATCGGAAAGCCGGTCGCCTCCACCAGCTGGCGCAGCAGTCTCGAGGCCTCGGGACCCGAATTGATCACGCCGCCGCCGGAATAGATCACTGGACGCTTTGCGTTGGCGAGCAGCGCCACCGCCTTGCGGATCTGGGTCGCGTCGCCCTTGACGCGCGGCGTGTAGGAGATGTGCACGTCCGACTTGCGCGGCGGATGGTAGGTGCCGGTCGCGAACTGCACGTCCTTCGGCACGTCGACCACGACCGGGCCGGGCCGGCCGGTGGTGGCGACATAGAAGGCCTCGTGCAGCACCCTGGCGAGGTCGTTGACGTCGCGGACCAGCCAATTGTGCTTGGTGGCGGGCCGCGTGATGCCGACCGTGTCGCACTCCTGGAAGGCGTCGTTGCCGATCAGGTGGGTCGGCACCTGGCCGGTGATGCAGACCAGCGGGATCGAATCCATCAGCGCGTCGGTCAGCGGCGTCACCATGTTGGTGGCGCCGGGGCCTGACGTCACCAGCACGACGCCGGGCTTGCCGGTCGAGCGCGCATAGCCTTCTGCGGCATGGCCGGCGCCCTGCTCGTGACGGACCAGAATGTGCTCGACCTCGCTCTGCTGGAAGATCTCATCGTAGATCGGAAGCACCGCACCGCCGGGATAGCCGAAGACATGCTGCACGCCGTGATCGATGAGCGCGCGCACGATCATCGCGGCGCCGGTCATCTGATTGGGATCGTGGCTCTTGTCGGTCATGGTTCGCTCCGGATGCGCTTGTTTTTGCGCGGCTTTTGTCAGTTCTCGTCAGTTCGGCTTCGGGCAATAAAAAGGGGCCCCAGAGGCCCCATGCACACCGCCCGAATTTGGATGGCCGCTAGCCATCCCCGGCGGTGTGCCTGGGTACGACGGCGATAAGCAGTTTGGTAATAATGTTGCGCACGAGACGACCCAGTCTTCCCAAAGGTTGCGCGAACATAGCGGCCAAAGCCTGAATGTCAAGGCAAGGCAAGCATTTTCGCGATTTCCGTACTCTACCGGGGTTCCGCTCGTTCGGCGAGCGTTTTTGCGTGACGAAACGCGCATGGCAGACGGGCGTGCGGCCGGTAAGCCGTAGCCCGGATGGAGCGAAGCGAAATCCGGGGCCGATGCCCCCCGGGGAAAGGCCCCGGATTTCGCTGCGCTCCATCCGGGCTACGGGATCCGCTCCTGTAGCCACGCCTTCGCCGCGTCCGGCGCCACCCATTCGAATTCCGGGAGCTGATGGCGAAACCAGGTGAACTGGCGCTTCGCATAATGGCGGGTGTCGGCCCGGCCGATCTCAGCCGCCTGCTCGCGGCGGATCTCTCCCCTCAGGTGCCGGATCAGCGCCGGCACCCCATGGGCCTTCATCGCCGGCAGCAGCGGATCGAGCCCACGCGCCGCCAGCGCCGCGACCTCGTCGAGCGCGCCGGTATCGAGCATGACACCGAACCGGGCGTCGATCCGTGCATAGAGCGTCTCGCGCGCCGGCGCGAGAAACAGCGCATGAAAATCGCCCGGCGGCAGCAGTGGCGGCAGGCCCTCGCGATGCCAGTCCGGCAGCGGGCGGCCGGTGGCCTCGACCACCTCGAGCGCGCGCGCGATGCGGGTGCGGTCGCGCGGCTTCAGCCGCTCGGCCGACACCGGGTCGCGCGCTGCAAGCTCGGCATGCAGTGCCTCGACGCCGTGCTGCTCGAGCCGTGCGCGCACACCATCGCGCACATCAGCCGGGATCGGCGGCACCGCCGACAAGCCGCGCGTCAACGCCTTGAAATAGAGGCCCGAGCCGCCGATGAAGATCGGCAGCCGTCCCTGCTCACGCGCCTCACTAAGTCCCTTCGCCGCATCGGCCACCCAAGCGCCAGCGGAGAAATTCACGCCGGCGTCGACATGGCCATAGAGCCGGTGCGGAACCAGCGCCTCTTCGCCTGCGGTCGGCCGCGCGGTGATGATCCGGAGGTCACGATAGACCTGCATGGAGTCGGTGTTGATCACGACCCCGCCGGTCCGCTGCGCGAGTTCGAGCGCCAGCGCCGACTTGCCGCTGGCGGTCGGCCCTGCGATAAGCACTGCCTTGTTCAACAATCCCGAATGCGCCTGCATGTCCCTCGTTGCCACGCTGATCTGCAATCCTGCAAGCCCCGCGCTCGACTCCACCATCGTCGACGGTGCGCGGGCCGTGCTGCCCTCACCCGGCCCGGCGCAGTGGCTATTCAACGAAGTCGCTGCCGACATTCCGTTCGAAAGCGAGGATAGCAGCAGGGACGGTATCAAGGCGATCGAGGAACGCCTTCGCCAGGCCCGCGGCGACCTGCCGATCGACATTGTCGTGCAGCCTCGGATCGCCCGGCGCAAGAAGCTTTTTCTGGCCGACATGGATTCCACCATGATCGGCCAGGAGTGCATCGACGAGCTCGCCGACTTCGCCGGGCTCAAGGCCCATGTCGCTGCTATCACCGAGCGCGCGATGCGCGGCGAGATCGAGTTCGAGTCCGCGCTGCGCGAACGGGTGGTGCTGCTCAAGGGCCTGCCGGTCAGCGTGGTCGACGAGGTGCTCGACAAGCGCATCACGCTGACGCCGGGCGGCCGCGAACTGGTCATGACCATGCGCGCGCACGGCGCCTATACCTGCCTGATCTCGGGCGGCTTCACCTTGTTCACCAAGGTGGTTGCGGCGAAGGTCGGCTTTCAGGAGAATCGCGCCAACCAGCTGCAGGTCGCGGACGGCAAGCTGACCGGTGAGGTGGTCGAGCCGATCCTCGGCCGCGCCACCAAGCTCGCCACCTTGATCGAGCTCACCGAGTCCTTCGATCTCGACGAGATCGACACCCTGGTGGTGGGCGACGGCGCCAACGATCTCGGCATGATCCAGGCTGCGGGCCTCGGCGTAGCCTATCACGCCAAGCCGGCGGTCGCGGCCGCGGCCGCGGTCCGGATCGACCACGGCGATCTCACCGCGCTGCTGTACGCGCAGGGCTACCGGCGGCATGAGTTCGTCGGATAGGTGACGGGAAGTCATTCCGGGGCGGTCCGGAGGACCGAACCCGGAATCTCGAGGTTCCCAGGGCGCAACTGCGCCCCCGAGGTTCGATGCTTGGCATCGCCCCGGAACGACGCCTTGATCGCTACTGCACGCCGAGCGCGACGAAGCGCAGTTCGCCGTCGCCGTTCGAGACCAGCAGCAGCACCGACTTCTTGCCGTCCTTCTTAAGCTGATCGACGCGCTTCTTGATGTCAGCGGCGCTCGACACCGCCTCCTGCGCCACCTCGACGATGACATCGCCCGCCGACAGCCGCTTCTCGGCGGCATCGGAGTTGCCGTCGACGCCGGTGACGACGACGCCCTTCACGCTGTCCTTGATCTTGTACTTGGTGCGCAGGTCCTTGCTCAGCGCCGCGAGGTCGAGACCGAGCGCCTTCTGGGTCACCGGCTTCTCGGCGGTGTCGTCCTTCGACTTGGCGTTGACCTGCTGAACCTTCTCGTTGTCCTCGAGCCGGCCGAGCGTGACCTTGCGGGTCTCCTCATTGCCCTTGCGGATGACGACGACGTCGACTTCCTTGCCGACCGCGGTGTCGGCGACGATGCGCGACAGATCCTTGGGGTCCTTGACGTCCTTGCCGTCGAACTTGACGACGACGTCGCCGGGTTCGATGCCCGCCGGCTTGGCCGGCCCCTTGTCGTCGACGCCGGCAACCAGCGCGCCGCGCGCCGGCTTGATGTTGAGGCTGTCGGCGATCTCGTCGGTGACCTGCTGGATGCGCACGCCGAGCCAGCCGCGGCGCAGCTCGCCGAATTTCTGCAACTGGTCGACGACGCCGGCCACGGTCTTCGACGGCACGGCGAAGCCGAGGCCGATCGAACCGCCGGTCGGCGAGATGATCAGCGTGTTGACGCCGATCACCTCACCATCGAGGTTGAACAGCGGACCGCCGGAATTGCCGCGGTTGATGGCGGCGTCGGTCTGGATGTAGCTGTCGTACGGGCCCTGGCTGATGTCGCGGTTCTTGGCCGAGACGATGCCCGCGGTCACCGTGCCGCCGAGGCTGAACGGGTTGCCGATCGCGACCACCCAGTCGCCGAGCCGGATCTTGTCGCTGTCGCCGAATTTGACCGCGGTGAGCGGCTTCGGCGGCTTGAATTTCAGGACCGCGAGGTCGGTCTTCTTGTCGACGCCGACCAGCTCGGCCTTGATCTTGGTGCCGTCGTTGAGGATGACGTTGATCTCGTCGGCATCGGCGATGACGTGGTTGTTGGTGACGACGATGCCCGCGGTGTCGACGATGAAACCCGAGCCGAGCGAGTTGGTCTTGCGCGGCTGGAACTCACCGCTCTTGTCGCCGCCCTTGCCAGGCGGCCCGCGGCGGTTCTTGAAGAAGTCGTCGAAGAATTCCTCGAACGGCGAGCCCGGCGGCAGCTGCGGCATCGTCCGGTCCTTGGCCTCGACGGTCTGCGACGTCGAGATGTTGACGACGGCGTCGATCACCTTCTCGGCGATGTCGGCGATGCCTTCAGGACCGCGTGCGAAGGCCGGCACGGAGCTCAGCATGCTCGCAGCACCGATCGAGATCGCGGCTCCCATCATGCGGAAGCGACGGCTCAGGGCTGGTCTGGCAGCGGTCATGTCGGAGTTTCTCCAGGCAAACGGGTTCAAATGAGCTAGTTACAGAGTGCGCCCGAACGGGCACACGGCGCAAGCATCTCAGCCGGGCATTTCGGCGAAAAACCGGCTGCGAGAGGCTCACGATTATGTTCAGTCTTGCTTGTCATTCCCGCGGCAGCCCGACGGGCTGAACCCCGCGCAATTGCGCGCCTTTGGGAATCTCGTGGTTCCCCGATGCGCAATCGCGCATTGGCGGTCATGCTTCGCATGCTCCGGAACGGCGACTATCTTCGCACCACCCAGATCAGGACAAGCCCGGCGACCGCCGAGCCGATACCGACGATGCGCAGGATGTTGTCGGGTGTCGCCAGCGCGCTCTTCATCGCCCGGCGCATCCAGGCGGGGCTTGCCGCGAACAGGATGCCTTCGAGCACGAACAGGATTCCCAACCCGATGAGGAAGTCGCCGAACGCTATGGACTTCATCGGATGGCAGCCTCCCGCTCGATACTTGTTGTTTTTGGTCGGCGGCGAAGCGTCATCCGCATCGCCGCCAAGTCCTGGTGTTCAAGTCGTGACGCTACTGTTTCGGCGCGGCGGCCGCCTCGGGCAACTTGCCGTTTGCACCGCCGAAGAATCTGAAGAATTCCGAGTCCGGCCGCAACAGGAAACGCGTGTCGCTGGAACGCAGGCCGTTCTCATAGGCCGTCATCGAACGATAGAACGCGAAGAAGTCCTTGTCCTTGCCATAGGCTTCGGCGAACAGGCGGTTGCGCTCGGCGTCACCCGCACCGCGGGTCTGGTCCGCGGCCGAGTTGGCCTCGGCGACGATCACGGTCGCTTCGCGGTCGGCCTTCGAGCGGATCTCCTGCGCCTTCTGGTCGCCCTGGGCACGGAACTCGGCCGCCTCGCGCTCACGTTCGGTCTTCATGCGGTTGTAGACGGCCTGGCTGTTCTGCTCCGGCAGGTCGGCACGGCGGATGCGGACGTCGACAACCTCGATGCCGTATCCGTCCGCTTCCCTGTCGAGCTGCTCGCGAATCCGCTGCATCAGCTTCTCGCGATCGTCACGCACCACGGTGATGAAGTTGACCTCGCCGAGCACGCGGCGCAGCGCTGCGTTCAGCAGCGTGGTCAGCTGCAGATTGGCGGCCTGGATCGAGCCGACGCTGGTGTAGTAGCGCAACGCGTTCTTGATGCGATAGCGAGCGAAGGCGTCCACCACGAGCCGCTTCTGGTCGGAGGCGATCACCTCCTGCGACGGGTTTTCCAGATCGAGGATGCGTTTGTCGACGTTGATCACCGAATTCCACGGCGCCTTGAAGTGCAGACCGGGCTCGGTGACGATGTCGACCGGCTCGCCGAACCGCAAGACGATGGTCTGCTCGGTCTGCTGCACGGTGAACACCGAGCTGTAGCCGACGGCGAGCACAATGAAGAGGATGATCAGGGATACAATGCCGGTGACGGGAGACCTCATCGGGTGGCTCCCTGCTGCTGGCCGGTCGTGGCCGGTGCCGCCGGCCGCCGCGGCGTCAGTTCGCCGAGCGGAAGGTAGGGCACGATGTTCTGGCCCGGGCCGCCGTCGTAAACCAGCTTCTCGGAGCCGCCGAGCACTTTTTCCATGGTCTCCAGATAGATGCGCTCGCGCGTCACGTCGGGTGCCTTCTTGTACTCTTCATAGACTTTCAGGAAGCGTGCGCTCTGGCCCTTGGCGTCGGCGACCGCCTGCTCCTTGTAGCCTTCGGCGGCCTGCAGGATCTGCGCGGAACGACCGCGCGCCTCCGGCACGATCCGGTTGGCGTAGGTCTGTGCCTCGTTCTGCTTGCGCTCGAGGTCGGCGCGCGCCGCCTGCACGTCACGGAATGCGTCGATCACCTGCGCCGGCGGATCGACCTTCTGCATCTGCACCTGCGTGATCTGGATGCCCGCGTTGTAGGTATCGAGCGTCTTCTGCATCAGCTCCTGAACGCTCTGCTCGGTGACGTTGCGCGCCCCGGTCAGGATCGGCTGGATCTGCGAGCGACCGATCACCTCACGCATCGCGCTTTCGGCAACCGCCTTCACGGTGCCTTCGGGATTCTGGATGTTGAACAGATAGGCGCCGGCCCCGCCCGGCTTGATGCGCCACAGCACCGTGAAGTCGACGTCGACGATGTTCTCGTCACCGGTCAGCATCAGGCTCTCTTCCGGCACGTCACGCATGGTGCGGCCGCGCCGTGCGGGATCGTCGATCAGGGTCATGCCGATCGAGATCGTGTTGACGCGCAGCGCCTTCGGCAGCAGCACTGTCTCAATCGGATATGGCAGGTGGTAGCGCAGGCCGGGCTGCGCATCGCGGACATACTTGCCGAAGCGCAGCACGACGCCGAGTTCTTCGGACTGCACGCGGAAGATGCCGGTCGCGAACCAGATCGCCAGCGCGGCGACCAGCACCAGCGCGACGCCCATGCCGCTGAAATGCCCGCCGGGCAGCCACTGCTGCAGGCGGTCCTGGCCGCGCCGCAGCAGATCCTCAAGATCCGGCGGCCTTGGCCCGGCTGACTGCGGACCGGTGCCCCATGGCCCTTTCGGACCCGAGCCCCAGGGCCCCCCGCCTTGATTTTTCCACGGCATCAAACATCTCCTCGGCAAGTCCGGACGGGACGCCCGGCCTCGAATGTCCGGCCCGGTTATAGGGGACCGCTAGGGCCCTTACAACGCAAGCTTCCTGGCCGGACGAGCTATGCGCCGGGGCATAATTGTCAATGCAAACATTGGTTAACCCCGGCCGCGCCGACGATATGTCACATAGGAGAAGTCGGCACTGTCGTCCGGACCTGCCGGATTTCGCACGCGCGCCACCTCGTCCCACTGCTGCGCATCGATTTTGTCGAACCGCGTGTCGCCGTCCGGCCGGGTATGGACCTCGGTGATCTCAAGGCGATCGGCGGTGCCCATCCATTGCGCGTAGATTTCCGCGCCACCGATGACGGCAATCTCAGTGGCGAAACGCCGCAGCGCGTCGCCAAGCGCAATGGCGCGGGCGTTTTCAAACGACGTCGTGACGATGGCGCCGCGCGCGCGGTAGTTCGCATCGCGCGTCACCACGATGTTGGTGCGGCCCGGCAGCGGCCTGCGCAGGGATTCGAAGGTCTTGCGCCCCATCACGACGGGCTTGTTCAGCGTAATCGCCTTGAAACGCTGCTGGTCGGATTTCAGCCGCCACGGAATGGCGTTGTCGCTCCCGATCACGCCGTTCTCGGCGACCGCAACGACGAGCACGATCTCCATCAGCGCGCCCCTTCCGCGAGAGCCGACAGCGCCTCGCCGGAGACGCGGCAAATCGTCCATTCGTCCATCAACTCGGCGCCGAGCGACTTGTAGAACGCGATCGACGGCGCGTTCCAGTCGAGCACCGCCCATTGCAGGCGCGACCAACCATTGGCGAGGCATTGCTTCGCCAGATGCATCAAAAGCGCCTTGCCGATGCCCTTGCCGCGCAGCGCCGGACGCACGAAGAGGTCTTCGAGATAGATGCCGTGACGGCCGGCAAAGGTCGAGAAGTTGACGAACCAGACCGCGAAGCCGGCAGGCTCGCCGTTCCATTCCGCGATGTCGCAATAAAGCCGCGGATTGGCGCCGAACAGCGCGTCAGCGATGTCGGCCTCGCTGGCGTGAACCTCATGCAGAAGCTTTTCGTATTCGGCGAGTTCGCGGACCAGCGAGAACACCAGTCCGGCCTCATCGGGCCGCGCGCGGCGAATCGTCAGCGACATTCAATCCCTCGGACCGCAACTCATACCGCGACCTCGGCCTTGATGTGCGGATGCGGGTCGTAACCTTCGAGTTTGAAGTCCTCGTAGCGGAACGCGAAGATATCCTTCACGTCCGGATTGATCGCCATCGTCGGCAGCGGTCGCGTCGGCCGCGTCAACTGCAGGCGCGCCTGCTCGAGATGGTTCGAGTAGAGGTGCGCGTCGCCGAGCGAGTGCACGAAATCGCCGGGCTTCAGCCCGGTCACCTGCGCGACCATCATGGTCAGCAGCGCATAGGAGGCGATATTGAAGGGCACGCCGAGGAAGACGTCACCCGAGCGCTGATAGAGCTGACAGGACAATTTGCCGTTCGCGACATAAAACTGGAACAGGCAATGGCACGGCGGCAGCGCCATCTTGTCGACCTCGGCCGGATTCCAGGCGCTGACGATCAGCCGCCGCGAATCCGGATTGCGCTTGATCATCTCGACCACGCCAGCGATCTGGTCGATGCTGCGGCCATCCGGCGCGGGCCACGACCGCCATTGCGAGCCGTACACCGGACCGAGGTCTCCGTTGGCGTCGGCCCATTCGTCCCAGATCGTGACGCCGTTGTCGTTGAGATATTTGATGTTGGTGTCGCCGGCGAGGAACCAGAGCAGCTCGTGCACGATCGCCTTCAGCGGCAGCCGCTTGGTGGTCAGCATCGGGAAGCCGGCCGCGAGGTTGAAGCGCATCTGATGACCGAAGATCGACAGCGTCCCGGTGCCGGTGCGGTCGTGCTTCTCGGCGCCGTCGGCGAGGATGCGTTCGAGCAGGTCGTGATACTGGTTCATGGCGTCTGTTTCGGGCTTTCGAGAGAACGACCAATGTAGCGGCCAAGGCCGCCGGTCGGCACGCTGATTCGGCTGAACGTACCGATTATACCCTGAAAAATGAGCACTCCGCGCCAAACGACAAGGGGCGGAACTCGCGTCCCGCCCCTATCCTATCCACTTGATTGTACTGGATTAAGTTGCCGGCTTGAGCACCGGCGTCCACTTCGCGATCTCGTTCTTGACGAGGGTCGCAAGTGCCTCCGGCGTACGGTTGACGGGTGCCGGGATCACGCTGCCGAGGTCGAGCAGGCGCTTGCGGACATTCTCATCGTCAAGCGCCTTGATGGCCGCGGCATTCAACGTGGCGATGATGGCGGGCGAAGTTCCCTTTGGCGCGAAAATCGCGTTCCAGGCCTGGGCCTGGAAGGCCGGCAAGCCGGCTTCCGTCGTGGTCGGCACATTGGGCAGCGACGGGTTGCGCTCGGGTGTGGCGACCGCATAGGCCTTGATGGTGCCGGCGTTGATCTGCGGCACCGCGTTGACGATCTGGTCGCACATGTAGTCGACCTGGCCTGCGACCAGCGCATTCATGGCCGGGCCGGTGCCGTTGAAGGGCACGCCGACCGGCTTGACGCCGAGGATCGAGTTCAGGAGCTCGCAGGAGGCGTGCGAGACCGAGCCGATGCCGGCATGCGCGGCGTTGACCTTCTCGGCATTGGCCTTCACGTAGGCGACGAATTCCTTGAGATCCTTCGGCGGGAAGTCCTTGCGGGCAAGGATCAGGATCGGCGTGCCGGCGAGCAGCGCGACGGGCTCGAAATCCTTTTCCGGGTGATAGGCAAGCTTCGGATAGAGCGGCACAGAGGCGGCGTGCGTGCCCATATGCCCTGTGATCAACGTATAGCCGTCATTGGCGGCACGTGCGGCGCGCGTCGTCGCGGTGGTGCCGCCGGCGCCGACCACGTTCTCGATCACGATGCTCTGTCCCAGCGTCTGCGCCATGTGCGCGGTGACGATGCGCGAAACGACGTCGGTCGGGCCGCCGGCTGTGAACGGCACGATCATGGTGATGGTGCGGGTCGGATAATTTTGCGCAGACGCCGGTACGGCGAATGCGCCGAGCGCGACAAATGCCGAAAGGCATGCGCCCGCAAGCGAGCGAATGGACATCATCTCAATTTCCTCCCGGGAACGTTTGACCAATAAAAATGCCGGCCAAATCGGCCGGCATTTTCATTTCACGGGACGACATCGAGTGTCGATTCGACTTCCGCCTGCGGCGCGGCGACGCGGGGCCGGCAGCTCGCTCAGCCCTCGGACTCCACGAACACTTCGTCGCGCTTGGCACGCAAGGTCGGCAGCACGGCCAGCACCAGGAGACCCGCCGCGATCGCCAGCAGCACCGCCGACAGCGGCCGCGAGACGAACACGCTCCAGTCGCCGCGCGAGATCAACAGCGCGCGACGCAGGTTCTCCTCCATCAGCGGGCCCAGCACCATGCCGAGCAACAGCGGCGCCGGCTCGAAATCATGCTTGATCAGCCAATAGCCGACGAGGCCGAACACGCCTGCGAGCACGACGTCGACCGGCGCGTTGTTCACCGAATAGATGCCGATCGCGCAGAACACCACGATCGAGGGGAACATCAGCCGGTACGGCACGCGCAGCAGACGGACCCAGATGCCCACCAGCGGCAGGTTGATGATGATCAGCATCAGATTGCCGATCCACATCGAGGCGATCATGCCCCAGACCAGATCGGGCTGCTTCTGCATCACCTGCGGACCCGGCACGATGCCATGGATGGTCATCGCGCCGACCATCAGCGCCATCACCGCGTTCGGCGGGATGCCGAGCGTGAGCAGCGGGATGAACGAGGTCTGCGCCGCGGCGTTGTTGGCGCTTTCCGGCGCCGCCACGCCCTCGATCGCGCCGCGGCCGAACCGCGACGGATTTTTTGCCAGCTTCTTCTCCAGCGTATAGGCCGCGAACGACGCGATCACGGCGCCGCCGCCCGGCAGGATGCCGAGGATCGAGCCGAGCACGGTGCCGCGCAGGATCGCCGGCGTTGAATCCGCGATGTCCTTCCTGGTCGGCATCAGGCCGGTGATCTTTTGCTGCACCAGGTTGCGGTTCATCTCGGCGCCGTGGTCGAGGTTGCGGATGATCTCCGCGAAGCCGAACACCCCCATCGCCACGGTGGCAAAGCCGAGACCGTCGGCGAGTTCGGGGATGTTGAAGGCCATGCGCGAGGCGCCGGTCTCGATGTCGGAGCCGACCATCGACAGCAACAGCCCGAACACGATCATCGCGATCGCCTTCAGCACCGAGCCCTTGGCGAGCACCACCGCGAAGATCAGGCCGAGCACCATCAGCGAGAAATATTCGGCCGGGCCGAACGCCAGCGCGAGCTTGGTCAGCGGCGCGCCGAGCACGGCGATCAGCACGGTCGCGACGCAGCCGGCGAAGAACGAGCCGATCGCGGCGATCGCCAGTGCCGGACCGGCGCGGCCCTGCTTGGCCATCTGGTGGCCGTCAAGCGCGGTGACCACCGAGGTCGCCTCGCCCGGAATATTGACCAGGATCGAGGTGGTCGAGCCGCCATATTGCGCACCGTAATAGATTCCGGCGAGCATGATCAGCGCACCGACCGGCGGCAGGCCGAAGGTGATCGGCAGCAGCATGGCTACTGTGGCGATGGTGCCGATGCCCGGCAGCACGCCGACCAACGTGCCGACCAGCGCGCCGACCAGGCACATCAGAAGGTTGATCGGCGAGAATGCGACCGCGAAACCGTGGGCGAGATTGGCGAACAGTTCCATCACGCCCTCACTGGATCAGGAAACGCGGGAACATCGGCATCGGAAGTCCCAGCACATAGGGGAAAAGCAGCGCGCAGCCGAGGGTCAGACAGGCGCCGACAATGACGGCCTCGACCAACTTCGTCTCCTGCGAGCCCATCGCCGCGATCATGAAGGCGGCAAAGGCGGAGACCACAAGCCCGAGCGGCCGGATCGCCAATGCGAAGAACACGATTGCGGCGGATACGAACAACGGGCCGCGCCAGGAATAGGCCGCGATATGCGGGCCGGCCTGCAGAACTCCCATCAGCGCGACACCACCGCCGAGCAACAGCAGCAGCACGGCGAACATGCGCGGCGCGGTTCCGGCGCCGAACGAAAATCCGTGCATACCCTGCAAATCGCTCGAGGCCCACAAGGCAAACAGCGCAACCGCCATCATGGCGAGCCCGCCGACAAAATCCTGCGGACCGCGCACCCATTTCGGCAAGATCGATTTGACCGGCGCCTCGCTCGGCGTATCGCTCATGACTTCGCTTCCCCCGTCAGGGCTGTCCCGCCCGTTTTGATTGAATGGCTTGGTTTGTGGTGCGTTGACCGAAAGCCTTGCTAGCGATTTTCGTCAGATAACGCCAGCGAAACCCAAGAGGCCTCCGGCCAGCAACATCCACAAAGGGTTGATCCGCGTCGCAAAAGCAAGCGCGGCCGCGACAATGGTGATCAGAACCGCGATCCAACTTTGGTCTGAGGTCTGCGCCACGATCAGGCCGGACGCCGCCATCAGACCGATCGACAGCGGAACCAGTGCCGCCTGGATCATCGCCGGCCAGCGCGCGTCGCGCGAGCGATCGAGGAAACGGCTCACATAATAGGCAAGCAGCGCGGTCGGTCCGCACATCGCCACCGTCGCGGCCAACGCCCCGGCGACGCCCGCGACAGAATAGCCGATCAAGGTCACGATCAGCACGTTCGGCCCCGGCGAGAGCTGCGAGATCGCGAATACGTCGGCGAACTGCTTGTCGGTCAGCCAGTGATGCACATCGACGGCGGCACGGTGCATTTCGGGAATCGCCGAATTGGCGCCCCCGACCGCAAACAGCGACATCAGGCCGAAGGTCCAGACCAGCGCCGCGATCGGGTTGGACTCCGAGCTCATGCCCGCACCATGCGGCGCGCCAGGACCGTCGTCGCAATGCTGAGCGGGATCGCCACCAGCAGCACGATCTGGAGCGGCCAGCGGATCAGTCCGATCGCGACGAAAACCGCAGCCAGAATGACGAGGCTCGTGACGTCGCGCCGCTTCAGGAGCGGCATCATCATCTTGAAGACGACGGCGAACAGCAGCCCGACCGCGGCGCAGGCGACGCCGGCGAGCGTCCGGCGCAGCACGTCGATGTCGCCGTAACGGGCATAGAGCGCGGCAAGGATGGTCGCGATCACCATCGGCGGCCCGACCAGCCCGGCGAAGGCCGCGAGCCCGCCGGCTATGCCGCGAAAGCGCGAGCCGAATACGACCGACAGGTTGACGATGTTCGGACCTGGCAGGAAATGGCACAGCGCGAAGGTCTCGTTGAACTCCTCCGCGGTCATCCAGCGGTGCTGCTCGACGATCGAGCGCCGGGCCCAGACCAGAACCCCGCCAAAGCCGGCCAGCGACATCTTGGCAAAGGCCAGGAACAGCTCGAGCAGGCCGGGCTGATGGGGCGGCGATGGTGCGGAGGCATCCGGCGCCGGGGCGGCAACCGGCGGAGATTCCGGGGGCATGGGCAAAACCTAGAACGGCGCCGGGAAAGCGCCAAGACCCTGGCCAACCCGAAATCGGTGGGTTTCACAGCCGAAAGGGCCTGAATCGGCTCTGTTTTTCTAAGACTTTGCCGCTATATTGGGGGTGCCGGTTCGCCGGCTATGGAAATAAATGACCGTCGCAATAAACCATTCGGACCCGGGGGCGGTACCCGGCGCCTCCACCAAAACCCATCCGTCACGGTGGCTTTCGGCGGGGGCGAAATAGGATCGACGAGGGCGTAAAGGGCGTGTTTTTTCTCGGTATGGTTCCGCCGACATCGGGCCAATGCAATAGTTGCCAACGACAACTTTGCTCCGGTTGCTCAGGCTGCGTAACGCAGTTTGAAAGACCATCTTAAAGTCCTAGCGGGTTAAGCTCCGCTAGGCGGGGTTCGGAGGCACCTGGCAACAGAAGCCTCCACTTTATCCCTTGTCTCCCAATCGGGCGTCCGCCCGCATTTCAGCTGCCAGCCCTGCTGATTTCCGGCTCCCGGCGGGGTAGCATGGCAAAAGGGCGAGTCGGACGGTCCGGCGCCGCCCAGGCGGGCATTTTCGAAGCGACAGGATAACCATGGCGACCGATCACATCCGATATGACGTGCTGGCGCGCGATGCGCTGCGCGGGGTGCTGCGCCGGGTGTTGTCCGACGCCGCCGAACATGGCCTGCCGGGCGAGCATCATTTCTACATCACCTTCCTGTCGCACGGCGACGGCGTGAAGCTGTCGTCCCGGCTACTCGCGCAGTATCCGGAGGAGATGACCATCATCCTGCAGCACCAGTTCTGGGATCTGGTGGTGACGGAGGATCGCTTCGAGGTCGGCCTGTCGTTCGGCGGGATTCCCGAGCGGCTGACCGTGCCGTTCGCCGCAGTGACGCGCTTCCTCGATCCGTCCGCGCCGTTCGATTTGCGCTTCGATGTCTCGGACGCACTGTCCGAAGAAGCCCCTCCCGCCACGGCGCCGGCCTCTCCCCTGCCCGCCCCCCGGCCCACGCAGCGGCCGAGACCGAGAATGCCGAGACCGAGCAGGAGCCCACGAAGCCCAGCGAAGGCGCCGAGGTCGTGCGGCTGGACCGCTTCCGCAAGAAATAATCTAAGCGCCGATCACGCCTCGACCTTGTAGGATGCTTGTCGGGATCGGGATGACAAATCGTCGTCCCAGCCTACTTCTGCATGAACGTGCCCTTCGCGTGGACGCTGTCGCGTTGCCGCGCCGGGCCACGTTTTGATGACCCAACGGCAAGCATCCACGGAAAGCATGATGGCTCGATCGACGATCCCCTCCAAGGCAAAGACCCGCGGCGAGACCGACAGCTTCGGTCCGATCGACGTTCCCGCGGACCGCTATTGGGGCGCGCAGACCGAACGCTCGCGGCAGAATTTCAAGATCGGCCACGACCGCATGCCGATCGCGATCGTCCATGCACTCGGCATCGTGAAGCTTGCGGCTGCGGAGACCAATCGCGAGCTCGGCCAGCTCGATGCGCGCCGCGCCGGCGCCATCATCCGCGCAGCGAAGGAAGTGATCGAAGGCAAGCTCGACGACAATTTCCCCTTGGTGGTCTGGCAGACCGGCTCGGGCACGCAGAGCAACATGAACGTGAACGAGGTGATCGCCAACCGCGCCAACCAGATGCTCGGCGGCGAGCTTGGCGCCAAGAAGCCGATTCATCCGAACGATCACGTCAACATGAGTCAGTCGTCGAACGACTCGTTTCCGACCGCGATGCATATCGCCGCAGCGAGCCGCATCGTCGCCGATCTGATTCCGGCACTCACCGAACTGCATCGCGCGTTGCGCAAGAAGGAGAAGGCGTTTGCCAAGATCGTCAAGATCGGGCGCACCCACACCCAGGATGCGACGCCGTTGACGCTCGGCCAGGAATTCTCCGGCTACGCCGCGCAGGTCGAGAGCGGCATCGCGCGGCTGCGCGTCGCGGTGAAGGATCTGTTTCCGCTCGCGCAGGGCGGTACCGCCGTCGGCACCGGCCTCAACTCGAAGCCGCGATTTGCGAAAACCTTCGCGCGGCACGTCGCCAAAATCACCAAGCTGCCGTTCACCAGTGCGGCCAACAAGTTCGAGGCGCTGGCTTCCAACGACGCCTATGTGCTGGTGCACGGCGCGATCAACTCGGTGGCGACCGGCCTGTTCAAGATCGCCAACGATATCCGCTTGCTCGGCTCGGGCCCGCGCTCGGGCCTCGGCGAGTTGATCCTGCCTGAGAACGAGCCGGGCTCGTCGATCATGCCGGGCAAGGTCAATCCGACCCAGTGCGAAGCCATGACCATGGTCTGCTGCCAGGTGTTCGGCAATCAGACCACGATCACCGTCGCCGGCAGCCAGGGCCATTTCGAGTTGAATGTGTACAAGCCTGTGTTGGCATATTGTATGATAAATTCCATCCAGTTGCTGTCTGACGTTGTCCGCTCATTTACTGAGCATTGCGTTGTCGGAATACACGCCGACGAAAAGCGCATCAACGAACTGATGCAGCGCTCGCTGATGCTGGTCACCGCACTCGCGCCGAAGATCGGTTACGACAACGCAGCCAAGGTCGCCAAGTCGGCGCATGCGCGCGGAACGACGCTGAAGGAAGAGGCTTTGCGGCTCGGATTTGTTTCCGCGGATGAATTTGATCGCCTCGTGCAGCCGGACAAAATGACACACCCGGGCTAACGCGCAGCGCGCATTGTCCGGATAATTACGGTCAGCGCGCGTGATATAATTATGGATCATAACGCCTAAAGACTAAGGCGCGTTACCTATGAGCTCTGCGCTGGCGCATGGTACAGACGTCTAGTTTTCGCAGAGCGAAACGGATTCTTTGATGCTATCAGAGCATCAAACGGGGATTCGGGATGGATATCGAGCCGAGCGCGTAGCGCAATTGCTCTTGCTTTCGTCACGATGCATCACCAATTCCGCTCTGGGGACGATGAGGACGACGAGCATGGGCGACGTGGTCAACTTGAAACGATTCAAGAAGCGCGGTGAGCGCGAACAAGCAGCGAAGCAGGCCGAAGCCAATCGTGCGCTATTCGGTCGCACCAAATCCGAACGAGCGCGTGACGAATTCCTCGGCGAGCGCAACGCGCGCGTGCTCGATCAGCACCGCATCGAAAATGGAGACGCATCATGAAGTCTCCCGTCGTCAAGCGCTCGATCGTCGTCGCCGGACACAAGACCAGCGTCAGCCTCGAAGAAGCCTTCTGGAATGGCATGAAGGAGATTTCCGGTCTGCGGAACATGACGCTGTCGGAGTTGGTCGGCGAGATCGACAACAATCGTCAGCAGGGCAATTTGTCCTCCGCGATCCGGCTGTTCGTGCTCGACTACTTCCGCTCGCGAGCCACGCCGGCGGTGCCCACGGATGTCAGGCCGCAACAGGTCGACACGCGTCAGCAGGCCTGACGGCCTCTCCGACCGTCGCCACCAGTAGACGGTCGTTCCGCTGCGCGGGCTCAGCATGAAGGTCAATCGGATCGTCGCGAACGTTGCGGCACCGGACACAGCGGCAGCGAAGTCGTTCTATCGCGACGTGCTTGGCCTCGAGCCACTGATGGATTTCGGTTGGGTTGCGACTTACGGCTCATCCGAAACAATGCAGGCTCAAATCAGCTTCGCTTCCGAAGGTGGTTCCGGCACGCCGGTGCCTGATCTCTCCATTGAGGTTGACGATCTCGACGAGGCCCTGCGCCGAATGAAGGCAGCCTGCATCACGATCGAATACGGACCGGCGGACGAGCCGTGGGGCGTGCGACGTTTCTTCGTCCGCGATCCCTTCGGCAAGCTGATCAATATTCTGCAGCACCGATCATGAGCCAGAGCTTCGTTTGACGGGCTTTCTTGACGCAAACCGGTGCCCACTTCGCTTGAAAGCGCGTTTAGTTCTGCAGCGCCGGCCGCTGCGGTGGATTGGCGACCTGCGGCGTCAGCGACAGCGGCGGCCGCAGCGGCTTTGGTGGCCTGGCCGCGCCGGGCGCCGGCTTGACCTCGATCGGCGGTGGCAGCGGCGCCAGCTGCGGCTGGCTCGCAACCGACGCGGGCGGCGCAATGGCGGGTGCGGTGGCGACCGGCGGGACAGTCGGCGGCCGCGGCGCCACGATCTTCGGCTTCGCCGGCACGCGGCGCGGGTCAGGGCCAGGCCCAGGCAAGTTGGCGGAAGGCACTCCCGCCGAATTGGGGTTGGATGCATCCGGAGCCGGCTCGGCCGGATGCGGAAGCGCCGTTTGGGTCGGCGGCGGCGCCGGTTCGCCGCGCTCGATGGCGTCAAGCCGCTTGGTCTCCCGATCGATCGCGCGCACCGCAAGCCACGACGACAGCGCCGCAATGTCGATACTGCGCGACAATCCGTCGGGCGTGCCCACGGCAAGCAGCTGGATTTCCGGTCGGCTGTTGGCCGTGCCGACCTGCGTCGATGCCAGGGCAGCGCGGATGTCGGCCTGGTCGGCCGGAATGTCGTAGCCGCCGGATACGATCGCATTGGCGCCGTTCGCCGCGAGCGTGGTGGCGCCGACCCGGAGGCGGCCGTCGCGGATGTTGAAGGGAATTTGCGCCGAAGCAATCGACAGCGCGCCGCTCGCGAGCACCGGTTCGACGATCTGCCGCAGCCGCGTGTCGTCGGTCGCCTGCCCGGAATCGCTGGCGCGGATCGCAACTTCGAAGGCGCGCGGATCGAGGCCCGGAAGGCTGAGCCCCTCCAGCGTCACGGTGCCGCTGCCGGACAGCGCGCCGGTCAACGCCGAGGCACTGCGGCCCTGCGTCAACAGCGTCATCTGCATCGAGGCGCGTCCCTTGGGCATCGCGAGACTGCGGTAGTGCAAGGCTGAACTGTCGATGCCGGACAGCTGCACATTGGCGCTGAGCGCAAGTCCGTTGGCGCCCTGTCGCGCATCGATGGTGGCAGTCGCCTCGCCGCCGCCGATCTTGCCCTTGATGCCGTCGAAGGTCAGCGACTGCCCGTCCGATCTGATGGTGCCTCTGACCGGCTGCAGCTCGGCGCCACCCGGCAGCAGGCCATGCAGCGCTTCGAACGTGACCTTGCCGCGCCAGGCGCTCGTGAGGCCCTGGCCGAGCGGCTCCGTCGCATCGTGACCTGCCGCGCCGATCGCGGCCGCGAAAATCGGCGCCAGCGTGATCTGATCGAGACCGACTTCGCCGTCGACGCTTTTCTGATCGGCGAGCGTCAGCGCCAGATGGCCGCGCAGCCGTGAACCGGCGATGATGCTGTCGAGATCGTCGAAGGTCAGCCTGTCGCCCGCGAGCGTCAGTTTCGACGACAGGCGGATACTTGCGACCGGGTCGGCTGGTTTCAGATTGAGCAGCGGACTGATGTCGGCGCTGCGAACGCGGAGGCTAATGCTCGATTTGCTCTCGCTGGCCCCATCCTTGGTCCAAGGCTCCGCGGTCCCTTCGGCATCCGCGTCCAGCCCTGCGCCCCAGAGCCTTGCCTTCAGCCGCAACGGCGCGCGCCACGCGCCGATCGCCGTGCCCTCGAATTGCGTCGAACCGGCACCGGCTGCGACCGCATGGTCAAGCCCAAGCAGCGCCAGCAAAGCGTTGCCATCGCCTGCCGAGAATTTCGTCTCCGCTGCAACCTCGTTGCGGCGAAGTGCATCGAAATCCAGCGCACGGATCGCGGCCACCTGCGGCGTCGCCGAGATCACCGTGTTGCCCTTGAGCTGCGGCGTGTCGAGATCGAGCGTCGCGCGCGCGCTGACGCGATCGGCCGCCTTGCCCTTGCCGAGGTCGAGCGCGAGCCTGGCGCGAACCGGGCCGGCATCCGCGCGGAGCACGGCAAGCCGCGCGGCCAGCGCCGGCGCGAACGGCTGAACCACAGCGGTCAGCCGGCCAAGCGACGCGGCGGTCGCGTCGACCGCGAGCTTGCCGGTCGAATTAGCGCGGTCGAAATCGCCGCTGCCGTCCAGCGTGACATTGTCGGGCTGACCGATCTTGACGCGCTCGAGCACGATATTCTTTGGGCTATAGGCGATCTTCGCCAGCAGCGGCCGCAACTCCTGCCCGGAAGAGACCGCGCGCCCGACGTCGAGCGACAGCTGCGCCTCGTCGGGCCATTCGCCTTGCGGACCGGCCAGCGAGCGGATCAATGCCGCGGTCGCGTCGAGATCGAGCCGCTCCGCCTTCAACTGCGCCTCGACCTTCGAGCCGCTGGTCGCCTCGCGGTGCGTAACCGCGACGCGGCCCTCGAGCGTGCCGCCCTCGATCTCCGCCTTCATCGCGTCGATCGAAAAGCCTGATGGCGACACCATGACGTCGCCGCGCAACCGCAGCGGCTTCTGGCTGCGATAGGTGACGTCGCCGCGCCCCTGCAGCCAGGTCATCAGCGCGTCGGGATCGGACGATTCGATGTTGAGCGCGGTCTTGAAGCTGTTCGCCGCTCCAGCTTGCGCGCTGGCACCGCTCATCGAGACACGCGTGGATCCCGGCGCGCGAAATTCCAGCCGGCGCACCGTCCAGGATTTCGCATCCGATCGCAGCTCCGCCGAGATGTCCTGCAACGGACGGCCGCCGAGCATGATCTGCTCGGACGCCAGCTCCAGCTGCGCCGGTATCGGGCTTTGCGGAAGACCCGACAACACCGCGCGCATGGCCGGCAGCACGCGGACCGGCTCGACATTGCCATTGCTGCCGTCCTTGGCGCTGTCCTTGGCGGCGAACTTGTCGCCGTCGAGCTGCCGCGCCGTAAGCGAGGCGCGCAGCAGCGGCGACGCACCGAAACGCAGATCGCCGTTGCCGGCGAGCTTCAGCGCACGGTCCTCTGCGCCATAGCTCAATTCGATCTGGTCGAGCCGTGCCGTCGAATAGTCCGATTTCACCTTGGCCGCGATCCGCCATGGGGGCGCATCGCCGCCGCGCTGACCGGGCGCCCCCGCCAGCGTCAGCATGCCCTCGAACCGCGGCGCGCGAGCCTCGAAGGTCAGGATGCCGTCGAGATCGGCCGACACCGGCCGCTGCCCGGGATCGATGCTGAAGTGCAGGCGGGTGCCGCTGCCATCGGCGCTTTGCCCCGAGGAGACCCGAAACGGGTAACGGTTGCCGTCGAACATGAAATTGCCGTCACCGCGGATTGCACCGGCAAGCGAGCGGACGTCGCCGCTGAAGGCAATGTCGTTCAGCTCGAGCGTGCTGCGGCTCGCGGCATCATGCAACGCGATGCGGCCGGTCAGGTTGAGCCGGTCGATCGCCAGCGAAGCGAGGTTGAAGCTCCCGCTCGACGGCGACCAGTCGATGCGCCCTTTCGGGTCCAGCCCGAGATCGAGCGACACGCCGTTGATGGTGAGCTCGTTCGCGCGCCACTCGCCACGCATCAGCGAGCTCAGGCTGAACTCCACGTCGAGATTGGCGGCCCGAATCTTGCCGAGGTCGTTGGCGCCGCCGACAGTGACCGTCTTCAACCGCAGCGAGGGCGCCGGCAGCAGCCGCGCGTCGAGATTGCCGGCGACGCGAATCGGCACGCCGATGATCTTGGACGCCTCCGCCTCGAACTGCGGCCGGAACTGGTTCCAGTCAACGAAATATGGACCGACCAGCGCCGCGACCAGTGCAAGAATGAAGGCAATTGCCAGGCCGAGCAGCGTCGTCTGCACGGTGTCTCCCTTTGAGCCAGCTCCGGGGCAGCCTCCTCATGCTGAACCCTTTGCCAACCTCTGGCCGGAGCAACCCAAATATAGAGACAAGTACGGCGAAGTCACAGCCGGTTTACTGCCGGGACTCTGGACAGATGGTTGATTTCCCGTTCAAGCGTGCGTGTGCCGGCCCCGCCGCGGATCGCTGACCCGCGGGAACGTCACCAGCTCGCCGGCAGCCGCTTCAGCCCGCGCAGCACGAAGGTCGGCCGCCACTCCGGATTTTCCGCGTCATCGAGCCGCAGGTCGGGAATCCGGCGCAGCAGTGTCGAGATCGCGATCTCGGCCTCGATCCGCGCCAGCTGGGCGCCGAGGCAGAAATGGATGCCGCCGCCGAACGACAGCGGCTTGACGTTCGGCCGCCGGATGTCGAGCCTTTCGGGGTGATCGGGGTAGACAGCCTCGTCGTGATTGGCCGAGCCCAGGAGGCACAGCACGCTCTCGCCCTTCGGGATGCGCTTGCCACCGAGGTCGTCGATGTCCTCCAGCGCGACACGGCCGGTCAGCTGCACCGAGGAATCGTAACGCAGGAACTCCTCGATCGCATTGGTGATCAGGCCAGGATTGGCCTTCAGCAGCGCGAGTTGGTCCGGGTTGCGGAACAGCGCCAGCAGGCCGTTGCCGATCAGGTTCACAGTCGTCTCGTGGCCGGCGCCGAATAGCAGGATGATGTTGCCGGTCAGTTCCTCATTGGTGAGCTTCTGGCCGTCCTCTTCAGCCTGCACCAGCTGGGTGGTGAGGTCGTCGCCGGGCTGCTTGCGGCGCAGCTCGAACAGCTGATGGAAATACATCGCCGCCATCGCATTGGCGGCGTTGCCCTGCTTGATTTCTTCAGGCGTCAGCGGCACCGGCTCGAGGATGCGGCCGCCATCGCGCGAACCGTTGTAGAAGGCCTCGCGGTGTTCCTCGGGGATGCCGAGCATGTCGCAGATGATGGTGACCGGCAGACGGAACGCGAAATCCTCGATCAGGTCCATCTTGCCTTGCGGAATGATACGGTCGAGCGTCTCGTCGACGACGTGCTGGATGCGCGGCCGCATGTCCTCGACCCGCCGCGCGGTGAAGGCCTTGACGACAAGGCCGCGCAGGCGGGTGTGGTCGGGCGGATCCTGCTGCAGCATCCAGTGGCTCATGCTGCGGAAGACCGGCTCCTCCATGATCTTCGGACCGTAGCGGCGGATCGACCGTTCGGCAAAATCCTTGCCGAACCGCTTGTCGCGCAGCACGAGGCTCGCCTCGGCGTGCCGACTGGCAACGAAAGCGCCGTGCACATTGACATGCATCGGATCGAGGCGGCGCAGCCGCTCGTAATACGGATAGGGATTGCGAATGAATTCAGGCGCCAGCGGATTGAAAAGCGGCTCGCCGCTCGCCGGCTGAACTTGCTCGTTCATGGTGACCTCGTTCGCTCGCTACGCCGGTGCCCTAAAGCCTGGCGTGCCCTGGTGTCATCCTCAAGACCGCATCATCACGGATGCGGCTGTTCTGGTTCTGTCGAATGC
The DNA here is from genome assembly GCF_029714545.1 of Bradyrhizobium pachyrhizi. Taxonomy (NCBI): domain Bacteria; kingdom Pseudomonadati; phylum Pseudomonadota; class Alphaproteobacteria; order Hyphomicrobiales; family Nitrobacteraceae; genus Bradyrhizobium; species Bradyrhizobium pachyrhizi. Next base: position 6,524,705 of record NZ_CP121667.1, read on the forward strand.
AACTCGATACAGTCTTGTATCGAGTTGCATTGTGCCCTAAAATGCGCCGATGTCAAGGGTTCGAACCAGACCGACACGGGACGACACCTGCGAGAAGCTGTTCGAGGCGGCGGCGCGGGTGTTCGAGGAACAGGGCATCGGCGGCGCCAGTATCGAGGCGATCGCGGCCGCGGCGGGCTTCACCCGCGGCGCCTTCTATTCCAACTTCAAGAGCAAGGACGAGCTGATCTTCGCGATGCTCGAGGATCACGTCGAGCAATCGATCCGGCGCAATCTCGATTTGCTCGCCCGGCACAGGAACCTGGCCGACTTCCTCGAGGCGCTGCGCACCATGGATCGCAGCCGGCAGGATCCGCTCGGCCGCTCCCCGCTCCTGCACATGGAGATGATCCTGTTCGTGGCGCGCGCCGAGAAGCGCCGGCCCGAGCTCGCCAAACGCCTGCGCGCGCGACGCAAGCTGATCGCCGACATCGTCACGACTGCGCAGAAGAATAGCGGCCGGAACGGCAGACTCGATCCGGACTGGACCGGAGCGATCGTGCTGGCGCTGGAAGATGGTTTCCGCCTGCACCGCCTGATCGATCCGGAAACCACCCCCGCCGACAGCTGCCTGCGCGCGATCACCGACCTGCAGCGCGCAATCGGCGTTTCGGCGGCCTGACGCGTCAGGCCGCGCTTGCGACCTTGTGCATCTGTCCGGCGACGGCGCGGACCTTGCGGGGCGAGGCCTGCCAGATCGCAAATGCCGACAGCAGGCTGACGGCGATCCCGAGCAGGAAGGCGCTGGTATAGCTGCCCGAGAGATCATAGAGCTGGCCGGTGATCCAGGGGCCCGCAGCGCCGCCGGCGAGCGCAGCCAGCATCACGGTGCCGAAGATGCTGCCGTAATGCTTGCCCTGGAAGATCTCCAGCACCACCGGCCCCATCACCGAAGTCAGGCCATAGCCGAGCGCGCCCTGGGTGAAGACCATAAGATAGATCAACGCCATGCTCGGCCAGTATTTCAGCGCGGCGAGCGCGGCGAAGCAGATCACGAAGCCGAAGCAGGAGATCGCCCACACCCATTCCCGGCCGATGCGATCGGAAAGATGCCCGAGCCAGATCTGGCCGGGAATGCCGAGCAGGCTGACGACGCCAAGCGCCCAGACCCCGACATTGGAGCTGAAGCCGATGTCGAGCAGGAATTTGGTCTGATGCACCTGCACCGCGTACCAGATGTACAGGCCGCAGAAATAGCCGATCGCGATCCACCAGAACCGCGCGGTGCGCAGCGCACGCGACAGCGTCCAGTCTGTGCCAGCCCACACGGGGTCGACGATATTCGATGCCGGCCTGGCCGACGTCACCGTCGGCGCGGCATCGCCGTCCGGCTGCAGACCGATGTCCTCCGGCCGCTTGTGCAGCAAGAGATTGATCGGCGCCAGCACGACCAGCACCACGATCCCCATTGCGGTGCAGGCGGTGCGCCAACCGGTGTGCTCGATCATGTGCTGCACCCACGGCAGCAGCGTCACCGAGCCGATGCCGACGCCGGCAAAGGCGAGCCCGATCGCAAGTCCGCGGCGGCGGAGGAACCAGTTCGGCACGAACAGCGATTGTCCGGAATAGCCGAGGCAGACGCTGCCAGCGCCGACCAGCACGCCGATCGTGAGATAGAGGTGCCAGGGCTGCGTCGTCAGCGGCGCCAGCAGCAGTCCCGAGCCCATCAAGAGGACGCCAAGCTCCATCACCGCGCGCGGACCGCCGCGGTCCATCAACCGGCCGATCAGCGGACTTGCGATCGCCGAGGCGACAAAGCCGAACGAGAAAGCGCCCGCCGTAATGCCGCGCTCCCAGCCGAATTCCGAGATGATCGGCGGATAGAACAGCGAGAACGCCGTACGCGCGTTGACGCCGATCGCCATGGTGACGAAGGTCACCGCGACGATGATCCAGCCGTAGAAAAAGGGAAGTCGCATCGGAGGCAGCAGTCCATCCGCAACGGAACAGGCTGGACCGGCGCCGTAGCGGACTTTGGGCAGCCGGCAGCAGGCGCTGCCACCAGCCAGATTTCAGGACGACCTGGAGACAGAAGGGCCGACGCATCCGTCGGCCCTTGCCGCCACAATCAACCGCCGTGACCGCCTCGTCAACGCTTGCGCGGACGCTTGGCCGCCTTTTTGGCTGCCTTCTTCTTGCTAACGGCCTTCTTCTTGCCGGCGCGCTTCCCGCCGCCTGATTTGGTGCGCCTGAACGTTGGCCTCCGGAGCGAAAGCTCGGGCCAGGCGATCGGCTGTTCACCGTTGTCCGGGTCGCTGTCGCCGGGCGGATCTTCGGCGCTGTCATCCATCGGCCCCTGCACGACCAGATGGACAAGATAGGCGGTGCCGGCCCCATTCAGGTAGTTCGCGAGCGGCTCGTTATTGCTCGGAAACAGATGCGGATGGGTCACCACGCTGTTTTCCTCGACCGAGAACTTCACCGCCTTGATCACGGTTCGGGTCATCGCGTCGCCCAGGATCTTCTTGATCGCGTCCTGCGTCTCCTGAGGCAGCACATGGTGGAGGAAGAAGAACCATTTCCGCTTGGCATCATCCTTCCCGTAATCCTTGCTCGGATAGGCACCGATGCGGAACGCCACGCGCCGTAACCTATGGCTCGGATCAAACAGCTTTTCTTTCTTGTTGTGCTTGCGAAGAGTAGTCAGATCCTTGCCGCTGAAGAGTTCATTCAGCCGGTCCACGATTTCAGCGTCGGGACCGCTGCCGACGGGAAGTAGCGCACCCATTTGTCGTCTCCCTTTGTGCAATTTGATTCAGTCGTAAAAACTTGGACAGATAGCACCGCGGAATTGCCGGCGCGGCCTCCGGTCGAACCAGTACATGTTTGCGCCTTGGCCAATGATCGGCCCAGCACACGCTTGGACCGCGCTTGCGAGCTCCCAGGCCGCAGGCGGCAAGCGCCGTCAATTGCTCGATGCTCGATACCGCGCGCTCAATCGAGAGCGTGCGCCCGGTCTGCTTGCGCAGCCGGGCTGCGCCCTTGGCGAGAATCCAGCGGTCCGCCGCGCACTCGCAACCGAGCTCGGAATTGGCGGCGAGCCGACCGCCTTTCGACAGATGGTGTCCGACCTCGTGCAGCAGGGCGAAAACCAGGCCGTCCGCGTTCATCGCCGCGTGGTAAGCCAGTCCGCCATAGATCCGCACGACGCGATCGTCGCCACGAATGAAGGCCTGAGCATTGACGGTCGCGCTTCCTTCGTCGAGTTCGAAAAGCAGATCGGGAAACGCACGCCTGAAATCGGCCAGGATGTCGCAAAGGAGCGCGTACCTGCACGCGCGGGCGCTTCCTTTGCCGACCGGTTCGCCCGTCACATTCGCGAACAACATGAGATCATCCGAATGGGATCAGAACAATTTCACTCGCAACTCAAATATTATTGGCTTCGTTCGAACTTCGATTCGCTTTGACCGTCTTTCCCGCGCCACCGACAAAGGGCGCGAAGATCATCGCGCCGGTCTCGTGAAGCAGCGCGGTCGCGCGGTCCAGTTCCTTCGTGCCCTCCTCGGCCTCACCGCTGCGCCCGGAGCGCAGCAGCAGATCGGCGCGAACCGACCGGGCAAGGCATTCCGGAATGCGCGCGTGCCGCTTGACCGCAACCGCAATCGCCTCGTCAACGGCGGACAACGCTGCGGCCGCATCTCCCTTCCGTCGATACGCGTTCGCCAGATCGGCGAGAATCCGCGCTTCGTTTTCGAGGCCGGCCTTGCGGGTTCGCGCGAAGTCGAGCGCGGCCGTCAGATCCTCGATCGATGATGTGATCCGGCCTGCCACCATATGGGACAGGCCGCGACTGGCCTGCGCGTAGACGCGCAAATATGGATTGCCGCTTTTGACCGCGAGCGAGAAGGCGCGATCGGCGTGGTGCTGGGCCAATCCGACGTCGCCTTCGGACCAAGCGAGGTCGACATAGGCAAGGCTCGGGATGACGTAGTGAATGGCATCGACCTGGCTGCCATCCAGTTGCAGCACGCGATCGAGCAGCGGCCGGGCCTCGGACGCGCGCCCCAGCATCACGAGCGTCTGCCCGCGCATGGCAGTCAACCAGACCTCGACGTCGAATCCAAGCGTCTCCCGGTCCGACTTCACGATCTCCGACGCGCGCGCGGCCGCCTCCATGTTCATCTGCAGCGCCTCCGACATCCGCCCGGAGAGCCGGAGCGCATGGCAGAGAATGGCCTTCAGCGTGACCTGGACGCTGGTGTCGGTGCCGGTGTCGGCAAGCGCCTTGGCTTCCAGCACCCGCTCGACATATTCGTCGGCCGAGCCGCCATTCGCCAAAATCCGGCCGTAGGCAGCGTGAATCAGCGTGTTGGCGCGCAGGTCCCCCATCGCGAGCGCGAGGCCGCGGGCTTCCTCGAAATAGACCTGCGCATCGGCGGCGGAAATTCCCTCGCGCCAGCCGAAATTCACGATCTGGCCACAGGCCATCATCTTCAGGTAGTCGGTCATTTGCGACGGGGGCTGGTGCGTCAGGAGTTCACGCACCTTCTTCCAGCTTCGCAAGGCCTGACTGGGATCGTTCGCGCCGACCCAGACCGCCGCGCGCATGTGCTGCTGCGCCGCCTTCAAATGTTCGCCGGCATGCTCCCAGTGGTAGGCGAGAAGCGACGCCCGTTCCTCGGCGCGATCCTTGAACAACTTCTCGATCGCCTGCGCGACGGCGGCGTGAAGTTCGCGGCGCCGTTCGTGCAACAGCGACAGATAGGCGACTTCCTGGATCAACGGATGACGAAACGCGATCAGCCGCTGCTCAAAGGGAGGCACGTCGTAGAGCAATTCGGCGCGTCGCAAATGTCCCACGGCTTCCAGCAGCTCGGCCTTCGCCAGACCGGCAACGGCATCGAGAACCGACAACGAAATCTCGCGCCCGGCAACCGAGGCGACCTCGAGGGCCCTCTTTGCGTGTTCGTCGAGGCGATCGATGCGCGCCGCGACCACGGCCTGCACGGTCGTCGGAAGCGGAATTGTGTCGATGCCGCCCTTCAGCCGGTACGCGCCCTTCTCGCCCTCGAAGTCGCCACGCTCGACGAGGGCGCTCATGAGCTCTTCCAGGAAGAACGGATTGCCGTGCGCGCGCTCGACGATATTCCGGCTCAACAACGCCAGCGACGGGTCGGTACCAAAATGATCGCGCAAGATCGATTGCGCCTCCGCGGGCCCAAGCGGAGCCATATTGATCTGCCGGTAATGCGACCGCTGCATCAGCGGCGCGCTCAATCCGGCCCTGAAATTGACCAGCAGCATCGTCGTGGTTCCGACCACGGCGTCGGCAAGGGCCTCGACGAACTCCTCGCTCGCCGGATCGATCCAGTGCAGATCGTCGATCAGGACGACCGTCACATTGTCACGAGGTGCGGCGCGTACCAGTTCGCCGACGAAATCGAGCAATTGGGCCTTGCGGGCCTTGGGATCCAGTTTCGGCGCGGGCTGGTGCGGGTCCGCCAGTCCGAGGAATTCCAGCAGCACGGGTGCCAGATGATCGGAGACCGGCATTGCCGCCAACCGGTCGAAGACACGGCGGCGCGAAACGTCCGGCGCTTCCTCCTTGATGCGAAGCCCGAAAATATCCCGAAGCAGCGCCAGCACCGGCTGAAACGGCGTTGCGCGCCCGTGCGCGAGCACACGCGCCTCAAAGACGCGGATGCCCTTGCTGCGACAACTCTCGGCAAATTCAAAACAAAGGCGACTCTTTCCTATGCCGGCTTCGCCAACGACACCGATCGCCCGGCCATCTCCCTTGCGGGTGTTCTCGAGTTCAGCCGTCAGCGCCGCAAACTCGTCGGCGCGGCCGGTCAAGGGACTCAACCGTCGTCCGGTCCGGAACACACCGCTCGACGGCGCATGCTGAAGGCCCCTCAGCCTGAGCACCTCGACGGGCGCCGCGAGCCCCCGAATGGCCTGCTCGCCAAGCGACTCCACCTCCACGAACTGCTTCGCGACAGCGTGGGTCTCCCTCGAGACCAGAATGGTGCCCGGCTCGGCAAGGTGCTCCAGTCGACTGGCGAGGTGCACGTTCGCGCCCGCGGCATCATAGGTTTGATAGATGCCGTGCTCGATGGCCTGGAAGACGACCTCACCGGTGTGGACGCCGACGCGGATTTGCATATCGACGTCATGCAGCCGCTTGACGTCATCCTGCATCGCCAACGCCGCGAGACAGCCCCGAACGGCGTGATCCTCGTGAGGCTGCGGGGCGCCGAACATCGCCATGACGCCGTCGCCCTGGGCCTTGTTGACGACGCCGCCGTAGCGGTGAACCGCCTCGTTCATCAGGTCGAGCACCGGCTGCAAGCGCCGCATGCCCAGTTCGGGATCTCCGAGGCTATCGATGATTCCCGTCGAGTTGCTGATATCGGCGAAAAGGATCGTGAGGCGCTTCCGCTCCCCACCCTTGGCATGCAGGCTCCTCAGGGCATGCTCGTGCGACGGCTGAACCTGGGTCGCGTCAATCGCCGTCGTCAACGCAGCGCCGCACCTTCCGCAAAAGCGGCTGCTTGATCCGTTCAGGTGGCCGCAAGCTTCACACGTAATTCCGAGAGAGGCCCCGCACCCTTCGCAATACTCATTGGTCGCCCTGTTCTGACAACCGCAACGCAAACATTGCATCGTAGGCCTCTTGAAGAGAGCTGCAGACGCAGGCAACCGCAACAAGTCCTAAAAACAACGCGACAATGATCCACAATAGGGTATCGCTATGAAGCTTAGCAAAGCCGCCTGCACCTGTCGTGCCATTTTATGACGCACGTGCAGATTGCGCCACAACGGAAGCCGACGCTGCATCCGACCACAAGTTGCGGGACTGTTAGCATCAAGCAAACAGGTTGCATTGGCTAGGTCTGCAACGCGTGGCTCTCATGGCCGAAATAGGCGCGCTCGAGCCGATGTGCGAGGTCGCTCTCTCCGGTCGGCGACTCCAGCGCGATCGCACCCTGCACCAGCGCGTAGACGCGATCGGCACAGGCGAGCGCCTTCTCCAAGAGCTGCTCGACCAGCAGCACGGAGGTGCCCTGCTCGCGCAGCCGGCCGATGACGTTGAGGACGCGATCGACCAGCACCGGCGACAGTCCCGCGGACGGCTCGTCGAGCATCAACAGCCGCGGCCGACGGACCAGGCCCTGCGCGACCGTCAGCATCTGCTGCTGCCCGCCCGACAGAGCGCCGCCGCGTTCATGCCGCTTCTCGGCGATTTCGGGAAAGAACGCCAACGCCTCCTCGATGCGCACGGCGCGCTCGGCGCGCGGCAGGTCATAGCCGGCGAGCAGCAAATTGTCGGTCACGGAAATCTGCGTGAACACGCGATGTCCCTCGATCACATGCACGAGCCCGGCCCGCGCGGCATCGCGCGGCGTGGCGTTGGTCATGTCGCGGTCGCCGAACCGGACCTGTCCGGCCGTGACGGGCAACAGTCCGGACATCGCGCGCAGCAGCGTGGTCTTGCCGGCACCGTTGGGCCCGAGCAGCGCCACGACCTCGCCGGCGGCAATCGTGATGTCGATGCCGTGCAGCACAGGGATCTTGCCGTAGCCGGACTGCAGCCGATTGACCGAGAGCAACAGTTCACCCGCCGAGATAAGCACTGACGACCTCCTTGTGGACGCGAATCTCCGCCGGGGTTCCCGCCGCCAGCGTCCGGCCCAGATTGAGCACGGTGACCTGGTGGCAGATATCGAAGATCAGATCGGCATGGTGCTCGACCAGCAGCACACCGGTACCGCGGCCGCAGACCGCCTTGATCAGGCTGGCGAGCCGCTCGATCTCGTCATTGGAGAGACCCGCGGCGGGCTCGTCGAGCAGCAGGAAGTCCGGATCGAGCATCAGCGCCCGCGCGATCTCGATGAAGCGCAGTTCGCTGTGCTGCAGGCGATCGGCGCGTATGTCGGCGAGCGCCTCGAGGCCGACGACGCCGAGCAGCGCGTGCGCCTTGGCGGCTAGCAGACGCTCGTCGGCGCCGTTGCGCGGCAATGCCAACATCGCCTCGACGAAATTGGCCCGGCCCTCGATCGAGCCGCCGATCATGACGTTCTCCAGCACCGAGGCTTCGCCGATCACGCGCGGCGTCTGAAAGGTGCGTGCGATGCCGCACGCGGCGCGCTTGACCGGCTGGCCGGCGGCCAGGACTTCGCCGCCAAGCGTCATGGTGCCGGCTTTGGCGGCGTAATAGCCCGAGATCACGTTGAGCGTCGTGGTCTTGCCGCTGCCGTTCGGTCCGATCAGCCCGTGGATCGCGCCGGGCGCGATATCGAGATCGAGACCGTCGATCGCCTTCACATTGCCGAAGCTCAGCGCGATGCCGCGCAGCTGCAGCTTCTTGCCGCCGTCCCTGCGGCGCACGATGTCGGCGAGTGCGGCCGGACGCGGAACGATGGCGCGGTTGCTGGCGAGCGGCCGACGGTTGCGGAAATCGAGCAACGCCGCGATGCCACCGGGCATCACCAGCACGATCATGAGCAGCAGCACCGCGTAGAGGAAGGTCGACCACGCCGCGAGCGGCGCCGCGATCTCGGGCAGAATGGTCAGGATGATGGTGCCGAGCATGGGCCCGAGGATCGAGCCGCGGCCGCCGATCAGGATCGCGATGAAGAACAGCACCGAGAGATCGAAGGTGAACGCATCAGGCGTGATGTAGGTCTGCAGGGTCGCGAACAATCCGCCGGCGATCGCCGCCAGCGCGCCGGCGAACAGGAAGATCGCGATCAGCATTTTCGGCTTGGAGATGCCGCTGGCCTCGGCGGCGACCTCGGCGTCGCGCACCGCGATCAGCGCGCGGCCGAACCGGCTGCGCGCGACATTGGCGCTCATCCAGGTGGTCAGCGCGGCGAAGGCGATGCAGAGGGCGTAGAAGCCCCACGGCGTGTTGAACGGCGCCGGGAATTCCGGACCGGCAATGCCGATGCCGCCGCCGGTCACGCTCTGCCAGGCCAGCGCGATCTGGGTCACGATGGTCGCAAAGCCGAGCGTCGACATCGCGAAGTAGAAGGTGCGTAGGCGCAGGGCCGGCAGGCCGACGACCACGCCGAAGATCGCGCCGATGAGGCCGGCGATCGGCAAGGCTACGAATACCGGAATCGCCGGCATCACGTTGCCGGCAACCAGCACGCTCGTCGTATAGGCGCCGAGCGTCAGCAGCGCGACATAGCCGATCGCAAGGTGACCGGCGAAGCCGACCACCAGATTGAGGCCCGACACCAGCACCCAGTAGATCGCCATGCGGGTGCCGATCAGCACCCAGTAATCGTTGCTGACGAAGGGCAGCAGCATCGCCGCCACCAGAATGCCGAGGAACGGCAGGACGTGCGGGAGCGCGGCGCGCCACACGCCGCTGTCGGCTCGGGACGGAGTGGCCACGACCGACGTCATCACACCCTCCGCGCGGTCGAGGCGCCGAACAGCCCTTGCGGCGCGGCGAGCAGCACCACGATGAACAGCGTGAACACCGCGACCGAGGAGAAGATGCCGCCGACCAGGAAGTTCGCGGCCTGCTGGAACAGGCCGAGCGCCAGCCCGCCGATGATCGCGCCTCTGTTATTGCCGAGCCCGCCCAGCGCCACCGGCACGAAGCCGTAGAAATTGAGCAGCGCGCCGTTGGCGAAGAAGGCCAGCAGCAACTGCCCGCCGGAAAACCCGGCGATGCCGCCGACCACGCCGGCAAGCGCGTAGCTCGCGACCCGCAGATTGCGCTCCGGCAGGCCGAGCGCCCGCGCCGCAAAATTATCCTCCGCGATGGCCAGGAACGCGCGGCCGACCAGGGTGCGGCGGTAGAGATATTCAAGGCCGACAATGGTGACGGCGCAGGCGAGGACCGGCAGCCAGAATTTCTCGTCGAGGACGCCCTCGCCGAATCCTGCGATGCGCGGGAACGGCTGCGGCTCGGTGCCCCATTTGATCGCGGTGATTTGCTGGATCATCAGCGCGACCGCGAGGGTCGAGAGCACGTAGAGATGCTGGTCGAGGCTCTTGAGCACCGGCCGCACCGCGACGAATTCGGTGATGATTCCGATCACCGCGCAGCAGAGCAGCGTCAGCACGAAGCCGACGGCAATGGGCAGGCCGAGCTTCAGCGTGAACATCGAGCCGAACACGCCGCCCAGCATCGCCAGCTGGCCGGCGGTGAAGCTCATCACCCGCGAGGTAGAGAACATCGTGTTGTAGGTGACGCCGACGAGCGCGTAGATCGCGCCCGCTGCGAGACCGGATGCAAGGATCGAGGCCAGCATCGGCTGCGCCCTCGCCCTTCTATGTGTACCCCGGCGCCAGCGCGAAGGTGCCGTCCTTGGCTGTAGAGGCTTCCGACATCACGATCTCTTCGGTCAGGTAGCCATTGTGCTCGGTCGGCGAGAAGCGGTAGTTGCCGAAATAGCCGGGATAGGTCGACAGCGTGTTCCAGTACTTGATGATGCCGGCGCTGTCGGTCGAGCCGCTTTCGGCGACCGCCTTGGCGATCAGCTCGATGCAATCGATGCCGCCCGCGACCCACCACAACAGCGTGTCGTTCAGCGCGATGTTGGCCTTGGTCAGGCGCGCGACCAGGTCCGCGCTCTTCGGCGGCAGCTTGCCGGCGCCGTCATAGCTGCAGCTCTTGTAGCCGATCGCGTAGACCTTCTTCCAGTTCTCCGGCTTGGCGACCAGGCTCGCAAGCTCGCCCGACGCCATCGAGGGATGCCCGACGAAGGGCACGTCCCAGTTCATCGCGGCGCGGGTGTTGAACATGCGCGCCTCCATGCCGGTCGAGACACTCCACACCACGATCGCTTCCGCGCCGGCATTCTTGGCGCGCAGCATGTCCGGCGTCATGTCGGGCTGCGTGGCGTCGATATTGGCCTGATAGGCCACCTCGGCGCCGTCCTTCTTGAACGCCGCGACGGAGGCGCCGACCGCGGTGACGCCATAGCCGGTGGTGTCGCCGATCACGGCGACCTTCTTGACCTTGAGGATCTTGAGACAGTAATTGCGCACGGCGTCGTCCCATTGGTTGTTCGACGGCGCGATGCGGAACGCGTTGGGGAACTTGACCGGGTCGATCAGCGTCTCGACCACGCAGGGATGCAGGTCCGGCATCTTGGCGCGCGCCATGATCGGCGTTGTCGCCAGCGCCTCGCCCGAGTTCAGCGGCCCCCAGATCGCGTGCACCTTAGCCTGGCTAATCAGCTCCTGCGTGGCGTTCACCGCTTTGGTCGGATCGCCCTGGGTGTCGCGCATCACGAGCTCGATCTTGCGGCCCTTCACCCCGCCGGCGCCGTTGATGGCGTCGACCGCGAAGTTGACGCCGCGATTGAAGCCGACCGTCGGCGCCGAGCTCGGGCCGGTGATCGCCGCGAGACAGCCGATCTTGATCGGTTCCGACTGTGCGATGGCAGGCGCTGGGAAGGAAAATGATGCGGCGCCCAATGCACCGGCGCTGCCCAACAAAACGTCACGGCGTGAAATAGCCATGTGATGCCTCCCTGTTTCCCTCTCGGCGCCCGTCGTTTGCTGCGGGACGTCCGTTCATTGATTGTCCGCGCGCTCAGGGGCCGCGGTTATGCGGGCCAAGTCTGAGCCGGATGCGAAGCTCTTGTCCAGCCCCGCGGACGACATTGGGCTTCGCCAAACTTTCATGGCCGAGGCCGCCGCGTCCAGTAGCCGGCATTGACCGCGCCGACGGGTATCTCGCCGGCAACGATCTTCGCGACCTGGCGTACCGTCTCCGATGACTGATGCTCGATCGCCTGCGGCGTCAGGCCGCCAACATGCGGCGTTGCGATCACATTGTGCAGCCTTGCAAGCTCGGGCGTCGGCATCTGGTCCGGCGCGCGGCCGACATCCATCGCGGCACCCGCAATGCGGCCATCGCGCAGCGCGGCCGACAGCGCCGCCTCGTCGACGAGGTTTCCGCGCGAAAGGTTGATGAAGAATGCGTGCTTCGGCATCCGCGCCAGCGCGGCCTGCCCGATCAGGTTCTCGGTCTGCACGTTGGCGATCGCGAGACAGACAATGTAGTCGGCGCGCGCCAGCAGATCGTCGAGCGGCAGATGCGCGATCGCCGCATCGTCTGGCGTCACGAAGGGATCGGCGACCAGCACATTCATGCCGAGCACCTTTGCGATCCCGGCAAGATAGCGCCCGATGCTGCCATAGCCGATGATGCCGATCGTGCTTCCCGCAAGCTGGCGGCCCATCACGACCTCGGGCGCCCTGCCCGCGTGATAATCCGCGGTGGCGCGCGAGACACCGCGCGACAGATCGACCATGAAGCCGAGCGCGAGCTCAGCGACCGACTGGACGAAGCCGGCGCTCGCGTGCGTCACCAGCACGCCGGCGGCGGAGGCTGCGGCGACGTCGATATTGCGAATGTCGACCGCGCAGCGCACGAACGCGCGCAGCTTCGGCAGAAGCGGAAAGATCTCCCCTCGCCCCTGCGTCATGCGGTCGGAGACGATGATGTCGACATCGGCCGCGGCCTTGACAAGCGCCGCCGCATCAAGCGCCTCCTCACCCTCGTGCAGTTCGACGTCGGCGACCGCACGCAGGCCGTTCAGGCTGCGCTCGCCGTAATAGTCGCGGCGCATCTGCGGGGTATGGGCGAGCAGCACCTTCACGATCCCACTCGCCTAGTAGCCGAGCGCATGCGGCAAGGCCGTGCTGATCGCCGGCACGAAGGCGATCACCAGCAGGCACAGCAACAGCAGGCCGAGATAACCCGCGATCGGCTTGATGGTCTGCTCGATCGGCACGTTGCCGATCAGGCAAGCGCCGTAGAGCCCAAGGCCAAGTGGCGGAGCAAAGAGCCCAAGCCCCATCGCGATCACAAGCACGACGCCGAAATGCAGCGGATCGATGCCGAGCTTCACGGCAACCGGCAGCAGCAGCGGGCCGAAAATGATCAGAGCCGCGGCGCCTTCGAGCACCGAGCCCATCACCACCAGCACCAGGATCGACAGCAGCATGAACAGCAAGCCCCCGTGGCTGCCCGAGATCGCCAGCATGAGGTCGCCGACGGCATGCGGCACCTGCTGCAGCGTCAGGATGAAGGCCAGTGACTGCGCCGCGGCGACGATGAACAGCACCAGCCCCGAACGAACAGCCGACTGCACGAAGCAATGCGCCAAACTCCTCGCACCGAGCTCACGGAACAGCAGGCTGCCGACGGCGATGGCGTAGACCGCGGCGAAGGCGGAGATTTCGGTCGCGGTGGCAAAGCCGCTCTTGAAGCCGAAGAAGATGATGAAGATCAGCCCGAACGAGGCCATCGCACCGGCCCAGAGTCCCGATACCGCGGCGCGCGGCTCGGCTTCCACGTTCGCCGCGGGACGCTTGCCGAAAATGATCGACACCGCAATCAGCGCCAGCGCCATCAGCGCGGCCGGCAACATGCCGGCGACGAACAGTCCGCCGATCGAGAGGTTGGCGACGAAACCGAGGATGATGAGATTAATGCAGGGCGGAATGGTCTCAGCCATGACAGCGGAGGCGGCGAGCAGCGCCACGGCCCCGCCCGGGTTCTGCCGCGAGCGGCGCGCCGCCGGGATCAGCACCGAGCCGACCGCGGCAACGTCGGCCATCTTCGAGCCCGAGATGCCGGAGAACAGCACCATCGACATCACCATGACGACGTTGAGCCCGCCGCGCATCCGTCCGACCGCGCGCTGCAGCAGCTCGATCAGCCGGACCGACATGCCGTTGGCTTCCATCAGGTAGCCGACCAGAATGAAGAACGGGATCGCCAGCAGCACGAAATTGTCGATGCCGCGCGCCATCTGCTGGGCGAAAATCACGCCGGGCAGCGTGCCCTCGACCCAGATGAAGATCAGCGCCGCCAGCGCCAGCGCGAAGCCGATCGGCAGCCCGCCGAACAGCGTGAGGAAGAAGCCGATCAGCATCAATGTCTGCGACGACGGCACGGACATTGGTGCCAGCGCATCCCAGGCCAGATAAAGGCCGACGATGACGGCGGTCGCGACGATGCCTGCCGCCATGTCGCGCAGCGGCCGACCGCAGAACGTCTCGAACGCGAAGACCGTCATGAACGCCGCGCCGACGCCCATCGGATAGAACGTCCATTCCAGCGGCAGGCCGGAGCCGGAGGTCTGGCCGGTGGTCAGCCAACCCATCTTGACGGCGTTGAACGCGACATAGCCGGCAATGATCATGACGAGCAGCGCGCCGACCGCGTCGACCACCCGCCGCCCGCCCGGCGGCAGCATGTTCACGAAGAAGGCCACACCGAGATTCTCGCTGCGCGCGAGTGCGCTTGCCGCGCCGAAGAAGCTCGACCCGACCATCAGGCCGCGGGCGACGTCGTCGGACCATTCGACCGGCGCATTGAACAGGAAGCGGGCCAGCACCGAGACGCAGACCACCACGAGATCGGCGGCGAGCAGGAGCGCGGCGATCGCGTCACTGACGGCGAGTAGTGGCGCCGTGATCCGACCAGCGCTGCTTCTCGCCTCGACTGCGGCGACTGACATGCGCCAACCTCAGGACTGGGTGGCGCGGATCAGGTCGACGACGGCCTTTGCCCCGGGCCGCGCCTTGATGAAATTGTCGGTCTGCGGCAGCACGCGATTGCGGAACGCCTCCTTGTCGCATTCGACGACGGTGACGCCCTTCTCGACCAGCGCCGCCAGCGCCTCCTTCTCCACCGCAAGGCCGTGCGCGCGGGTGTCGATCGCGGCCTTGTTCGCCGCGTCGAGAAAGCCTTTGCGCAGCTTGGGAGCCATGCGGTTGAAGCTGGTGTCGCTGAAATAGACCGCGAGCGGCGAGAAGATGTGCTGGGTCAGCGCATAGTGCTTCGCCGTCTCGTAGAACTTGCTCGCCAGGATGGTCGGCGGATCGTGCTCGAGGCCGTCGAGCACGCCGGCCTGCAGCGCCGTATAGATCTCGCCGAACGCCAGCGGCGTTGCGGCGGCCCCCATCAGCCGCAGGCACTCGGTGATGATCGGATTGGGCAAGGTGCGGATTTTCAGGCCGGCGAGATCTTCCGGCGTCTTCACCGGCTTCTTCGCCAGCACGCTGCGGGCGCCGAAATTGTAGGCCCAGGCGATGATGCGGATGCCGGCGCCCTTGAGCAGCGCAGCCTCGATCGGCTTCGCCGCGCCGGCGTCGAACGCCTTGGTCTGCTGCTGGAAGCTGGTGAAGAGGTAACCGAGGTCGAAGGTGCCGACCAGCGGCACGAGATTCGCCGAAATCGACGAGCCCGACACCATCAGGTCGATCACCCCGAGCTTTACCGAGTTGATAACGTCGATCTCCTGGCCGAGTTGGTTGTCGGGGAAGAAGGTGACCTCGATCTGCTCACTGAGCCCGTTCGCCTTCAGGCTCTTGGCCAGATTGTCGTAGTAGACGCGGCCATTGGCGTATTTGGGATCGTTCGGAAGCGACGACGAGCATCGCATTTTCATCACGGCAGCCTCAGCGCGGCCGATAATGGCGGGCGCGGCGGCAAGCCACGCGGTCGCGGCGACCGACGACTGCAGCACAATGCGGCGGCTCACGCGGTTCGACGTCATGATGGTGCTCCTCCCCGGGAACGGATCTTTTGTTGTGTTGGCCGCCCGCCTGACGGCGTGAGCTTGGCAGCCGATTTGTCATAATGTATGACAAAACAGATACGGTTGTGCAAGGGCGCGGCTCGGCGGCGGCGCAGGCTGCGACCGCAGCGAGGCCCTCGATGTTCCAGACATCCAACGCGTTGCGCCGAAGCGTGCACAGCCAGGTCACCGACCGCGTCGGCAGCAGCATCGTGCGCGGCGAGATCGGCGTCGGCGAAACGCTGCCGCCGGAAATCCGGATCTGCGAGATGATGGACGTCAGCCGCACCGTGGTGCGCGAGGCGATCCGCACCTTGACCGGCAAGGGCCTGATCGAGTCGCGGCCCAAGAGCGGCACGCGGGTTCGGCCGCCCGAGCAGTGGAATCAGCTCGATCCCGACGTGCTGCGCTGGCACCTCGAGACCGCGGAGATCGACCGTTACCTCGCCAAGCTGTTCCAGCTGCGCGCCGCGGCCGAGCCGGCCGCGGCAGCGCTCGCGGCGACCCATGCCGAGGAGGTCGACGTCGCCCGCATCCGCGCCGGATGCGACGGCATGGACGCGGCGAAGACCAACGAGGAGTTCGTCGCCGCCGACATCGCGTTCCACCAGGCGATCTATTTCGCCAGCCGCAACGAGTTCTTCTGGCCGATCGCGCAGATGTTCGAGATTACGCTGCGCCAGAGTTTTACGATCGCAGCGCCGGGCTCGCACCGTCCGCGGGCGCTGCGCGAGCACCGCGCGGTGCTGGACGCGATCGCCGCCGGAGATGCGGAGACGGCACGCGCAGCCACGGTTGTGCTGCTGACGAATTCCGCCGACGACCTGGTGCGAATCCGTGGCCGGGAGTTCGAGACACCACGTCCAGCCAAGCGCCGATGATGTTGGTGACTGCGGGCGTGATGCGCTCACTGCTTCCACATGGTCGTCCTGGCGAAAGCCAGGAGGTGGATTCACATTCGAAGTGCAACACTTGAGCAAAAGCCTCGGCAGGCGTGCGGTAGTCAAGGCATTTGCGCGGGGTGTTGTTGTAGGCGGCGATGAACTGGCGGAATCTGGCGGTCGAGAGGGTTACGAGATCGGTCTTGCGGGGAATAAAGCGGCGCATCCTGCCGATGGCGTTCTCGATGCCGCCCTTCTGCCAGGGGGCGTGGGGATCGCAGAAGAAGGTCTCGATCGAGAGGCGGTGCAGCGCCAGGTGACCGGCGAACTCGGTGCCGTTGTCGAAGGTCACGGTCTGGCGCAGCTCTTGTGGCAGGGTCGCGAAGAAGCCCACGAGATGGCGGGCGACACCGCGCGCGACCTTGCTGGCAAGGCGGATGCCGAGCAGCAGACGCGAGGTGCGCTCGTGCACGGTCAGCACGGCCTGACCGTATTTCGAGAACATCATCAGGTCGGCCTCCCAGTGTCCGGGCACGCTGCGGTCGGCCACTTCGATCGGCCGATTTGCCAAGGAAACACGGCCTTCGATGAAGCTTGCGGGGCTGCCGCCCCTCTTGCCGCGGCGGCCGCGCTTGCTCTTGGCGCGCGGCAGATAGCGCCGCCAGTTGAAATCCGTGGTGCGCCTGAGTTGGGCATAGATGAAGCGGTAGATGGTCTCGTGCGAGATCACCTTGCGCCCGGACTCGCGGGCCAGCCGGCCGGCGACCTGCTCGGGCGACCAGCCCCGGCGAAGGCGTTGCAACACCGCGCGGCGCAGGCCGGGCTCCCGTTCGAGGCGTCCGCCCGTCCAGCGCCGCGCTCGCATCTGGTGCTGGGCATAGTTTGGCTTGTAGCCGACCTGGCTCCCCCGATTGCGCCTTAATTCCCGAGAGACCGTTGATGGCGAGCGATCCAGAGCTGCCGCGATTTGCCGGACCGAGCTGCCATTGGCCGATAGGCAGGCAATCTCGCATCGGTCGTCCAGAGAGAGCTGCTTGTAACTCCGCCCCATGGCAACACCTCCTCAAGGAAGTGTTGCACTTCGTTTGTGAACTCAGGGGACCCATAACCACCGCAAGTGGTTGTGACCGGGATCATGGCCCCAGCGTCGCGCAAGACCTGACATTTGGGGTAATGGGTCCTGGCTTTCGCCAGGACGACATTGAATATGGGGCGCGACCTACATCGCAATCGTCGTCCCTGCGAAAGCAGGGACCCATACGCCGCGGTCGATGTTGTCGGTCGGACTCGTCGTTCCAGCGTCGCGCAACCATGTGCAGCGGTGGTCATGGGTCCCGGCCCCCCGTGCGCAATTGCGCAACTAAGCCGGGACCGCTTGCAGGTCAAAATCTGCATCAGTGATTGACGCGTGAGCGAGGCACCGCCGGAAGGGTTCCCTCCCACCTGCGGGAGCGGGAGCCGCGCAGCGTGCTCACCTCACCGTCATTCCGCGCCCGCCACGTCAGAGCTGCCCCGCACACGACCCTGTGACCATAGTTGAAGGCTGCGACGACGAAACTTCTGGATTGTTGGCCGCGTAGACGCCAAGACAGGAGCGCTATTCTGCGAAGGTTTCATTGATGCACGACGTCTCGATCCCGGCGGCCCTGATCGCCGGCCTGGTCAGCTTCCTCTCGCCCTGCGTGCTGCCGCTGGTGCCGCCCTATCTGATCTATTTGACCGGCGCGACCATCGAGCAGGTCAACCAGGACGGCGCCACCGCGGCCTCCAAGCGCGCGGTGATGACGGCGGCGCTGATGTTCGTGCTCGGCTTCTCCACCGTGTTCGTCGCGCTCGGCGCCAGCGCGTCCTTCGTCGGCGGGCTGGTGCGCGCCTGGTCGGCCGAACTCTCGATCCTGGCGGGCATCGTCATCATCATCATGGGCCTGCACTTCCTCGGCGTGACCCGGATCGGCCTACTGATGCGCGAGGGCCGGCTGACCGCGCCGAAGCCGATCGGGCTGTGGGGCGCCTACGTCATGGGCCTGGCCTTCGCCTTCGGCTGGACGCCATGCATCGGGCCGATCCTCGCCGCGATCCTCTCGATCGCGGCCGCGGAGGCCACGGTGACAAAAGGCGCCGGCCTGCTCGCGGTCTATTCCGCCGGGCTCGGCATCCCGTTCCTGCTCGCGGCCTTCATGGTCAAGCAGTTCTCCTCGCTGTTCGCGCGGATGAAGCGCCATCTCGACACCGTCGAGCGGGTGATGGGCGTGCTGATGGTGGTCACCGGCATCGGCTTCCTGACCGGCGCAGTCTCGAGCGTCAGCGTCTGGCTGCTGGAAACCTTCCCGGCGCTGCAAAATATCGGCTAGGCCTGCGCGCCAGCCCAGGCTGCCGTCGGCTGGCTTTTGGCCGCGCGATGTCGGACTATCGGGGAATCGCCGCAATCCTCACGGGGCACCGATGGGCCAGGATCGTCAGACGCGCGCCAGCTGGCCGATCTTCCGTTCGCTCAGGGCGTTCCGGCCAAGCGACCTGCCGGGTGACCTGATCGCCGGGCTGACGCTCGCCGCGATTGCGATCCCGGAGCAGATGGCGACCGCGCGGCTCGGCGGCTTCTCGCCGCAGATCGGCTTCTTCGCCTTCATGGCCGGCTCGCTCGGCTTTGCAATGTTCGGCGCCAACCGCTTCCTGTCCTGCGGCGCCGACTCCACGATCACGCCGATCTTCGCCGGCGGCCTCGCGCTGATGGCGACCGCCGGCTCGCCGGACTATCAGGCACTGGCGATGGCGCTGGCGCTGATGGTCGGAGCGATCATGATCGCCGGCAGCCTGTTCAAGCTCGGCTGGATCGCCAATCTGCTGTCGACGCCGGTGACGGTCGGCTTCCTCGCCGGCATCTCGGTCCACATCCTGGTCTCGCAATTGCCCGGCGTGCTCGGCCTGACCACGCCGGACGGGCCGACGCTCTACAAGCTCGGAGTGCTCACCGAGGAGATCGGTCAAACCAATTTCTACACGCTGGCGATCGGCCTCGGCGTGCTGGCGCTGGTCGCCGGATCGGAGAAGATCAGCGCACGCATTCCGGGCGCGCTGATCGGCCTTGTCGTGGCCACCGTCGCCGTGATCGCCGGCCATCTCGAAAGCAAGGGCGTCAGGGTGGTCGGCACCGTGCCCGGGACGCTGCCGACGCCATCGTTTCCGGACATCGCGCCGGAGCGATGGATCAAACTGTTGTCGCTGGCGATCCTGATCGCGGTTGTCGTCATGGTGCAGACCGCGGCGACGACGCGCTCGTTCCTGTCCGATCCGGACAAGCCGGCCGACGTCGATCGCGACTTCCTCGGTGCCGGCGCCGGCAGCCTGCTGTCCGGGCTATTCGGCGCCTTTCCGGTCAACGCCAGCCCGCCGCGGACCGGTATCGTGTCGGAGACCGGCGGACGCACGCAGCTCTCGGGGCTGTTTGCCGCGGCTATCGTGCTTGCGCTGCTCGCCTTCGGCGCGACGCTGCTGCGGCACGTGCCCGACACGGCGCTCGGCGGCGTCCTGCTGTTCGTCGCGCTGCGCATCATCCGCGTGAAGCAGATCGTCGCGATCTTCCGCCAGTCGTTCTATGAATTCCTGCTGGTGGTGGCGACCGCGGCCGCGATCATCGTGCTGCCGATCGAGCAAGGCGTCGCCGTCGGCATCGCCTTGTCGCTGCTGCACGGGATCTGGACCACCACGCGCGGCCAGCTTGCCGAATTCGTCCATGTGCCCGGTACCACGATCTGGTGGCCGACGGGCCCGCACGTCACCGGCGAGCGCACGCCCGGCATTGCCGTCGTCGGCCTGCAGGCGCCGTTGTCGTTCCTCAACGCGGAGAGCTTCCACAGCGGCGTGCTCAAGACCATCGGCGGGGCGACACCCAAGCCGCGGCTGCTGGTGATCGAGGCCAGCGGCATGATCGAGATTGATTTCACAGCGGCGCAGGCGCTGCGCGATCTGTTCCGCGAATGCCGCGGCAACGGCGTGACGGTGGCGATAGCGCGGCTCGAATCCGAGCGCGCGCAGGACGCCTTCGAGCGCTTCGATCTCTACGAGGTGTTGCCGCGGGACCATGTCTTCCACAGCGTCGACGAAGCGGTCCGCACGCTCGGCGGGCAGGCGTAGAGGTTGATGAGATCACTGGCTGCGTAGCCCGGATGGAGCGAAGCGCAATCCGGGATTCTCTCGCGCGTTGATGAACCGTCCCGGATTTCGCTTACGCTCCATCCGGGCTGCCGGACGGCCTCAGGCCTGCTCGCCCTCGAGCGTCGGATGCTCCCTCAAAACTTCCGCCTTGATCGAGCCGGCGTGGATGGCGCGCAGCAGCGCTCGCCCCGTCTTGATGTTATTGGCCTTCATGCAGAGACCGACGATCTCGCGCACCGCGGAATCCCGCACCAGTTCGTCGGAGATCTTCATCGCGGTCTCCATCGCGACCTTGGCTGCACGCTCGTAGCGATCACGCTCGATCTGCTGCTTCTTCGCTGAACGCTTGTCCGGCGAGCCGACCGCCTCGGCACAGCCGGCGGCATCGCGGCAGATCGCACGGATCCGCTGCGCAGCTTCGATGTCGCCGAGCGGGTGCGCGACGGGATCGTCCCAGATATCCTTGTGCTCGTCCTTGCTGAACCACCACATCGCCGCACCTTGAAAGCACGGCAAACATAGCTGGCCTTGGCGCAACCTGTGAACCGCAGAGTCGACTCGGTGCCGAGCAAGAGGTGCACACTATGGCCCGGCAGCCACACCCGCGGCGGATCCACGCGCGAATTGATGTCGAACTCATGGAATAAAGCCCGTTTCGGTTCTGATTGCGTCAGAGCCGAGGCTGCGGGGCTTTTGCTTGCCGCGTTTTCACGCGAACCGACGAGGCTCTAAGCCGATCGTTTCGGCCCGATCGCCTCGAACTGTGCTTTTTGCTCATCGCTGAGCGTGGCGTAGAAATTCTCAAGCGCGGCGCGGACATCCTTGACCGCCTGCAGCATGACGTCGAGCCGCCTGGCAACGAAGGCAAGACGTGCGGGCGGGGTCATCGCCTCGTTGGTCTGGCACGCAGCCTTCAGCTTCCGCGCGGCGTCGGCGCTGGCATCCTGCAGTGCCTGAAGCGCACCGCGCTGGGCGTCGCTGAGCTGCAGCCGCGTCTCGATCTCGCCGGTCGGCCACTCCTGCATGGCCGGCTGTGCGGCGCCGCAGCTCTGGGCGACAGTCGCGTTCGGATCGCGCGCCGCGGCTTCCTTGCGCTGGTTCTCGGCGAGCGCGTTGAGCCGCGCTTTCTGCTCGTCATCGAGCAGGCCGTAGAACTTCTCCATCGGAGGCTTCACGATTCCGACCGCGGTGACCATCGCTTCGATCCGCTGCTGCATGGCGGCGAGCCGGTTCGGCGCCGTCAACACCACCTGCGCAGGACATGCCGCCCGAATGACCTGGGCAGCCGCAAGCGACGCGTTGCCGAGCTCGCCGAGTGCCGCCGATTGCGCTTCGGTCGGCTGCACCGTATCCGCGATCTGATCCACCGGCAGGCCGGCGACCGAACGGCTGTCATTGCCGCACATCTGCTCGATGCGCCCGCCGCCGCGGTAACGGCGGCCCGTCCGGCGCTCCGGCAGATAGCCCCTGAGATCGTCATACCCATAAGGCCCGAAGATGCCGGCATAGATGTCCGGATAGCCGTAGCCCCAGAATCCGGTGTCGTCGCCCCAGATCGCGTAGTCGTAGATGTCGTTGTACGCGAACGGCCAGAACAGCGGGCCGACCCAGCCATAGCCGCCGCCGGGATGCTGCCACCAGCCGTTGGCGACAGTCCCGCCGTGCCAGCCGGCGAGCGCCGCGGCCGCGGCGATCTGCGCACGCGCCGCCGGGTTGCTCAACAGCCGGCCGTTGCGCAATGCGCCGTTGCGCGACAGCGAGCTGAACGCATTGCGCATATGGCCTGGCGCGATCGCGGCATTGCGCATCCGGCCGAAATTGCCGCCCCCGCGCGATGCGAAGGCGCCGTGGCCGGCGAAGCCTGATCGCGAGATCGCATGCGAGCGGCCGAACCCGCCATGATGGCCGCCGCCGAAATGCATGTGGCCGAAGCCATGCCCGCCACGTCCATGGCCACCACCGTGCCCATGGCCACCGCCATGTCCATGGCCGCCGCCATGCCCTCCGCCGTGGCCGCCACCATGCCCACCGCCGCCTCGGGCGATCGCGTCGCCCGACAGCGCCATCGCAAGCACCACGACCGCAATTCCGATTGCCCGTCCGATCACGACGTCCTCCCTCCGCGCACCACACACGTCGCGGCAACACAGTGCAACACAAGAGAGACGCCGGGCGGGCGGAAAAGTTCCGCGCGTGAAACGCGCCGCCCGCGGGCTCGCGAACGCTGCGCGGCGTGACGACGCCTCAGGCGGCCGGGACGATCTTTCCGGGATTGAAGATGTTTTGCGGGTCGAGTGCCTGCTTCAGCGCCCGCATCGCGTCGAGCGCCTCCGGGCCGAGCTCGGCCTGCAAGTATTTCTGCTTGCCCTGGCCGATGCCGTGCTCGCCGGTGCAGGTGCCGCCCATAGCCTGGGCGCGCTCGACCAGGCGGTGCATGAACTCCTCGCCGCGCGCCATCTCGCCCTTGTCGTTGACGTCGCAGAGCAGCGAGCAGTGGAAATTGCCGTCGCCGACATGGCCGACGATCGGCGACAGCAGGTTGAGCCGCTGCAGATCCTCCTCGGTCTCGGTGACGCAGTCGGCGAGCCGCGAGATCGGCACGCAGACGTCGGTCGCGACCACGCCGATACTGTCGCCGGGTCGCAGCGCCTTCACCGACCAGTAGGCGTCGTGCCGGGCCTGCCACAGCTTGGTGCGGTCTTCAGGCTTGGTGGTCCAGGTGAAGTCGCCGCCGCCGCATTCGGCGGCGATGTCGCGGAAATTCTTCGACTGCTCGGCGACCTCGACCTCGCTGCCGTGGAATTCCAGCAGCAGCAGCGGCGTCTCCGGCAGCGACAGCTTCGAATAGCTGTTGCAGGCTTTCACCTGCGCGGCATTGAGCAGCTCGATCCGGGCGACCGGAATGCCGGTCTGGATCGCGAGGATTGTGGCCTGGCAGGCGCCACGCACCGTGTCGAACGAACAGGCCGCCGCCGCGATCGTGTCGGGAATGCCGCGCAGACGGATGGTCAGTTCGGAGATGATACCGAGCGTGCCTTCGGCGCCGACGAACAGATGCGTCAGGTCGTAACCGGCCGACGACTTCTTGGCGCGCGTGCCCGTCGTGATGATCTCGCCGTCGCCGCGCACCACCTTCAGCGCCAGCACGTTCTCGCGCATGGTGCCGTAGCGCACCGCGTTGGTGCCGGAGGCACGGGTCGAGGTCATGCCGCCGAGCGAGGCGTCGGCGCCGGGATCGATCGGAAAGAACAGGCCCTGGTCGCGCAGATGCTCGTTGAGCGCCTTCCGCGTCACGCCGGGCTGGATCACGCAGTCGAGGTCCTCGGCATGGACCTCAAGCACCTTGTTCATGTCGCGCAGATCGATGCAGATGCCGCCCGCGGGCGCGTTGACCTGACCCTCGAGCGAGGTTCCGGTACCGAAGGCGATGACCGGCACGCGATTGGCGGCGCAGATTCGTACCACGTCCTGGATGTCGGCGGTTTCCTGCGCCATCACGACAGCGTCCGGCGGCTGGGTCGGCAGCCATGTGGTGGTATGGGCGTGCTGTTCGCGCACCGCCTGCGACGTGACGAGCCGGTTGCCGAACCGCGCCGCCAGCGCGTCGATCGCGCGCTTCAGGGCCTGCGGATCAGGTCGCGTCACATTGCCCGAAATCGTTGTCGCCACGTCAAATTTCCTCCCACCTTTAGCCGACCGTGGCAAAGCTTGTATAAGGGGTCAAGAGAGCCTGACTTGAAAAAGTGGACGCCGGAGTCACAGAAAAGCTCATGCTCGAACGCCAACGAACCGGGGACGGATCATGACTTCAGCGACTGCCACCAGCGAGATGCCGCTTCCATCCGCCCCGTTCAGATCCTCGGTGATGCAGATCGAGCCGCAATGGATCGACTACAACGGCCATCTCAACATGGCGTACTACAATGTGATGTTCGACCGCGCCATCGACGAGATGTGGCTGCAGCTCGGCATCGGGCCGGACTACATGAAGGCGCGGCACTGCTCGACCTTCACCGCCGAGTGCCACGTCCGCTATCTCAGGGAGATTCATCTCGGCGATCCCGTGCAAGTCCAGGTCTACCTGCTCGGCGCCGACGAGAAGCGGCTGCACACATTTGAGGAGCTGCGCCATGCCACCGAAGGCTGGCTCTCCGCGACCTCGGAAAACCTCACGCTGCACATCGACATGGAGGCGCGCAAGGTGGCGCCGTTTCCGCCCGATATCCGCGCCCGCGCACAAGCGATCGTGGACAGCTATGTGGGCGTATCGCGTCCCGAGGGCATCGGCCGCAACGTGGCGATGCCCTCGGCGAAGTAGCATGGCGTTGCAAGCGAAGCGGCCGCCGGTTGGCGGCCTCCGCTAGACCCTGGTGCGACCGCGCACCAATCCGACCACCGCCGACACCAGAAACAGGATGACGGCGATGAAGAAGATCGCCTTGGCGATTTCGACGGAGGCGCCGGCGATGCCGCCAAAGCCCAAAATGCCCGCGATCAGGGCGATGACCAGGAACGTGACGACCCAGCTCAGCATGATCAAAACTCCGCTTCGTTTCCCTGCTGTTTGTTTGGCGCGGACCTCCGTCCGGCGCGCACCTGTTGAAACAATCCAACCGGGAAACACCGGTTCCTGAGCGTGAAACCGCGAAATTTTCGTCGATTTCGGGAACCGGGATTGATGATGGGCTGCCGGCGAAAGCGTTCCTGTCGACAGCGATAAAACCTGTCAAAACGGCCGATCAGGCCCTATATGGCCCTCAATCCCTGTTAAGAAGGCTCCCCTTCACCATCCTGCGGTGCCATCGTGGGGCCGAGACGATTCGCCAATGACCGAGCCGAGCAAATTGCCCCATCACGGCGTTCCCGAGCACCAGCCGGCGGCTGGCGGCATCGCCGCGCGTGCGCGGGCGGCGGCCGGTCCGCAATATCTGAACGGCCTCAATCCGGAGCAGCGCGAGGCGGTCGAGACGCTCGACGGTCCGGTGCTGGTGCTTGCCGGCGCCGGTACCGGCAAGACCCGCGTCCTGACGACGCGCATCGCGCATATCCTGAGCCAGGGCCGCGCGCGGCCGCACGAGATCCTGTCGGTGACCTTCACCAACAAGGCAGCGCGCGAGATGAAGCTGCGGCTCGGGCAGATGCTCGGCCAGGCGGTCGAGGGCATGCCGTGGCTCGGCACCTTCCACTCGATCGGCGGCCGCATCCTGCGCATCCATGCCGAGCTGGTGCAGTTGAAATCCAACTTCACGGTGCTCGACGTCGACGACCAGGTGCGGCTGTTGAAGCAATTGCTGCAGGCCGATAACATCGACGACAAGCGCTGGCCCGCGCGGATGCTGGCCGGCCTGATCGACGGCTGGAAGAACCGCGGATTGTCGCCGTCGCAGGTGCCGGCGGGCGAAGCCGCCTCGTTCGGCAACGGCAAGGGCGGCAAGATCTACGCGACCTATCAGGAGCGATTGAAGATCCTCAACGCGGCCGATTTCGGCGACCTGCTGCTCGAGAACATCCGGCTGTTCCGCGAAAATCCCGATGTGCTGCGGCAGTACCAGAACCGCTTCAGGTTCATCCTGGTCGACGAATATCAGGACACCAACGTCGCGCAGTATCTGTGGCTGCGCCTGCTGTCGCAGGCGCCGTCGCGGCCGGAGCGTCGCCTTGCCGACGTCATTCCGGGGCGCATCGAAGATGCGAACCCGGAATCCAGAGGTCATGAGGACTCAGCTCGAGATTCCGGGTCTGCCCCTACGGCGCATCCCGGAATGACGGAGAACGCGGCTGCAGCCTCCGCCTCGCCACCGAAGAACATCTGCTGCGTCGGCGACGACGACCAGTCGATCTATGGCTGGCGCGGCGCCGAGGTCGACAACATCCTGCGCTTCGAGCACGATTTCCCCGGCGCCAAGGTCATCCGCCTCGAGCGCAATTACCGCTCCACCGGCCACATCCTGGCCGCGGCCTCGCATCTGATCGCGCATAATGAAGGCCGGCTCGGCAAGACGCTGCGCACCGAGGATGTCGACGGCGAGAAGGTCACCGTCACCGGCTCCTGGGATTCGGAAGAGGAAGCGCGCGCGATCGGCGAGGAGCTCGAGGAGCTGCAGCGCACAGGTGAAAACCTCAACGACGTCGCCATCCTGGTGCGCGCCTCGTTCCAGATGCGCGAGTTCGAAGACCGCTTCGTCACGCTCGGCCTGCCCTACCGCGTGATCGGCGGCCCCCGTTTCTACGAGCGCGCCGAAATCCGCGATGCGCTGGCGTATTTGCGCACCATCAATTCGCCGGCCGACGATCTCGCCTTCGAGCGCATCGTCAACGTGCCCAAACGGGGACTCGGCGACGCCACCGTGCAGCTGCTGCACGACCATGCCCGCAAGCGCCGCATTCCGCTGTTCGAGGCGGCGCGCGCCGTGGTCGAGACCGACGAGCTGAAGCCGAAGGCGCGCGGCTCCTTGCGCGATCTCGTCATGCAGTTCGACCGCTGGCGCGCCCAGCGCGAGGTCACCTCGCATACCGAGCTCGCCGAGATCGTGCTCGACGAGAGCGGCTACACCGAGATGTGGCAGAAGGACCGCTCGGCTGATGCCGCCGGCCGGCTGGAGAACCTCAAGGAGCTGGTGCGCTCGATGGAGGAATTCGAGAACCTGCAAGGGTTTCTCGAACATATCTCGCTGGTGATGGACCGCGACGGCGATGCCGGCGACGAGGCGGTGTCGCTGATGACGCTGCATTCGGCGAAGGGGCTGGAATTCGACAACGTCTTCCTGCCGGGCTGGGAGGAAGGCCTGTTTCCGAGCCAGCGCACGCTTGACGAACAGGGCCGCGCCGGGCTCGAGGAGGAGCGCCGCCTCGCCCATGTCGGGCTGACCCGGGCGCGCCGCCGCGCAAAAATCTACTTCGCCACCAACCGCCGCATCCATGGCACCTGGTCGACCACGATTCCCTCGCGCTTCCTCGACGAGCTGCCGGCGCACAATGTCGAAATCACCGAATCCAAGGGCGGATCGGGCTGGGGCGGCAGCGGCGGTTACGGCGCCTCGCGCTTCGACAACCTCGAATCATTCGGCTCGAGCTATTCGACCCCGGGCTGGCAGCGCGCCCAGGCCAACCGCAACCGCGGCGGGGGCCGTAGCGGCAGCGGCTTCGAGGAGCGGCAATCCTCCTTTTCCTCCGAAAGCTTCAATCGCACCAAGCGCGGCCCGATGGTGATCGAGGGCGAGCTGGTGGCGAAGTCCACCGGCACAACGTCGGATTTTTCGCTGGACGACCGGGTATTTCACCAGAAATTCGGCTACGGCCATGTGGTGAAGATCGACGGCAACAAGCTGACCATCGCCTTCGAAAAGGCCGGCGAGAAGAAGGTGGTCGACAGCTTTGTGGAACGGGTGTGACATAGCGACCTTCTTTGGCGACCTTCTTTGGCGGCCTTCTCTGTTGGTAGCCCTTGACCCCAGTTGATTTCATGGGTTGAGATGGCCCCATGGTCCGGGGAGGGGTTTTCCTTTTTGTCATCGCGCTCACTGCGCCGTCGCTGGCGGTCGCGGAGACGATGAGCTTTGGCGATTCTGCAGCGCAACTGGCCAAGGCCTGCGGCGCCGACATCACCGCCAACTGCCGCGGCGTCAATCTCGACTCCAACCGCCTCAAGGAATGCCTGTCGCGCAACCGCGACGTGATATCGCCGCAGTGCAAGGAGAGCTACTTCTCCACCCTCGATGCGATCCAGAAGCGGATCGCGGCGCGCGTCACCGTTGCGAATGCCTGCACCCGCGAGATCGTCAAGGTTTGCGGCGGCTCGACCAAGGAGACCAGCAAGTCGGTGCCCTGCCTCGTCAGCGCCAAGGGCCTCAGCCGCAACTGCACCCAGGCGATCAATGACGCGGGGTATCAATGATGCGGCTGTCGAGGCGAGGCTTGCGCGATCCTGGCCTTTTGGCCCTGCTGGGCACGCTGGCTTTGCTGGTGATGCCGATTTCACTGGGGCGTGCACAGACCGCCATCACGCGCGACGACGTCATCGCCAAGCTCAATCATTACGAGACAGATGCCGAGATCGATGTCCCCGCGCTGCGCCAGCAGGTGGCCGAACGATCGAAGTCGCGATCGAAGAACGAGCCACCGCCCTCGAAGCGGCCGCCGATCGCTCCAGATCTGACCAAGCTGCCGACGTTCAACGTCGACATCGCGTTCGACGTCGACACGCCGATCGTGCTGCCGGAATCGTATCAGACGGTCGGGCGGATTGCCGATGCGCTGACGCACTCCTCGCTGCTGCCCTACACCTTCCTGATCGTCGGCCACATCGAATCGACCGGACGACGCGAGAACAATGTGCTGCTGAGCCAGCGGCGCGCCGACGCGATCCGCGACATCCTGGTCAACACCTTCAAGATCACCGCGAAGCGCCTGCAATCGGTCGGGCTTGGCGAAGAGCAGTTGCTCGACCCGACCAAACCCAACGCGCCGGTCAACAACCAGGTGCAGATCATGCTGGTCGCGAAGGTCGCCGACAGCGCGCCGCCCGCGCACCCGGCCCCGGCGGCCGCCGCCAAGAAGCCGGCGAAATCAGCCAAGAAGCACTAGCGCGGCCTTTCCGCCATACCGCAGAATGAATTTTCTGCCCCGGCGGGTGATTGCAGAACGGATCATACGTCCCTATCTGCGCTTGACCCGCATCCCGCCCGGGCCCCAATCCGCGCGCACCCCCTCCCTCACGCTCACCGACTCTTCATGTCGCCGATCATCTCCGTTTCCAATCTTTCGAAAACCTATGGCTCCGGCTTCAAGGCGCTGAAGGGCATCAATCTCGATATCGTCAAGGGCGAGATCTTCGCGCTGCTCGGGCCGAACGGCGCCGGCAAGACCACGCTGATCAGCATCATCTGCGGCATCGCCAATCCGAGCGAGGGCCGCATCACGATCGGCGGGCACGACATCATCGCCGACTATCGCGCGGCGCGGTCGATGATCGGGCTGGTTCCGCAGGAGCTGCACACCGACGCGTTCGAGTCGGTGTGGGCGACCGTCAGCTTCAGCCGCGGCCTGTTCGGCAAGCCGAAGAACCCCGCCCATATCGAGAAGGTGCTGCGCGACCTGTCGCTGTGGGACAAGAAGGACGACAAGATCATCACGCTGTCCGGCGGCATGAAGCGCCGCGTGATGATCGCCAAGGCGCTGTCGCACGAGCCGCAGATCCTGTTCCTCGACGAGCCGACCGCCGGGGTCGACGTCGAATTGCGCAAGGGCATGTGGGAAGTTGTCCGCACGCTGCAGGCGGCCGGCGTCACCATCATCCTGACCACGCACTACATCGAGGAAGCCGAGGAGATGGCCGACCGCATCGGCGTCATCAACAAGGGCGAGATCATCCTGATCGAGGACAAGGCGACCTTGATGCAGAAGCTCGGCAGGAAGGAGCTGACGCTGCAATTGCAGAACAAGCTCGAGGCCATTCCCGATGTTCTGTCTGCCTACAATCTCGAACTGTCCGACGACGGCCGCACCGTGACCTATGACTACGATACCAAGGGCGATCGCACCGGCATCACCAGCCTGCTCAACGATCTCCGCAATGCCGGCATCCGCATCTCCGATCTCGATACCAAACAAAGCTCCCTCGAAGACATCTTCGTCAGCCTCGTGAGGGCGCCATGAACTACCGCGCAATCCGGGCCATCTATCTGTTCGAAATGGCGCGCACCTGGCGCACGCTGCTGCAGAGCATCGTCTCGCCGGTGGTGTCGACCTCGCTGTATTTCGTGGTGTTCGGCGCCGCGATCGGCTCGCGCATCACCGAGGTCGAGGGCGTCAGCTACGGCACCTTCATCGTGCCGGGGCTCGTGATGCTGTCGGTGCTGACTCAGAGCATCTCCAACGCCTCGTTCGGCATCTACTTCCCGAAATTCGTCGGCACGATCTACGAGATCCTGTCGGCGCCGATCTCCTATTTCGAGATCGTCATCGGCTATGTCGGCGCCGCCGCCACCAAGTCGATCATCCTCGGCCTGATCATCCTGGCGACCGCCGGACTTTTCGTCCCCTTGCATATCCAGCATCCGGTGTGGATGCTGACGTTCCTGATGCTGACGGCGGTCACCTTTAGCCTGTTCGGCTTCATCATCGGCATCTGGGCCGACGGCTTCGAGAAGCTGCAGATGATCCCGATGCTGGTGGTGACGCCGCTGACCTTCCTCGGCGGCAGCTTCTATTCGGTGAACATGCTGCCGTCGGGCTGGCGCACCATCACGCTGCTCAATCCCGTGGTCTATCTGATCTCCGGCTTCCGCTGGAGCTTCTACGAGATCGCCGATGTCAGCGTGCCGCTGAGTCTCGGCATGACCGTGGGCTTCCTGGTCGCCTGCATGGCCATCGTGGGGTGGATCTTCAGGACCGGCTACCGGCTGAAGAACTGAATAAGCTTCAGTAGCCCGGATGGAGCGAAGCGCAATCCGGGACCTTATTGCCAAGCCTGCAGAACCCGGATTTCGCGGAGCCTGTCATCGGGCCCGCGTTCGCGCGACCCGTTGGCTCCATCCGGGCTACAGGTTCTTCAACGATCAGTAGCAGTGGAAATAGCCGTGGCGGTAATAGCCGCGGCAGCGGTGGCCACGGCGGTAACCGCGATCCGGGATGCCGAACACGCCCTTTACCGCGCCCATGGCGCCACCGACACCGGCGCCGACGGCACCGCCGACCACGCCGCCCACCGGACCGGCGACCCGGTTGCCCTCATAGGCGCCCTCATGGGCGCCGCGGACGATGCCTTGGGCATGGCCGGCATGCGGGGCTGCGACCAGCGTCAAAGCGAGGGCTGCGGCCGCAAGCAGGAGCCGCGCGGAGAGGCCGGCTGGGACGACGGCCGCGGTCTTCACCTTGGTGTTGTTCATCTGGATTCCTTGATGCGCGGCGCGAACGCGCCGCCGGGCGGGGACTGTTAAACGCCCATGCGCTCAAATGGTTGCGTGTCGGAGACCAGTCGCGGCCGTCGTCGCGGCCCGCTCGCGAAAAAGTCAGCCCGCCGTGACAGGCAGGCCCGGCTTCGGCCTTGTTTGCGCCGCGCGCGGGATTAACCATGGCGCTTGATCACGGCCTTGGCCCGCCACTGGAACCAAGTTCGGATTCCGTGCATATTGATTGCCGGGGACGGAGAGCCGCGGCTTCGCGAGCAGGCCTGGAGGCCAAAGGTAAAATGCGTTCGTTCCTCATTGCGCTCACGTCCGTGATGCTCTTCACCGCCGGCGCCGCACAGGCTAAGGTCGATATCACCATCGACAAGGACAACCAGCAGATGACCGTCGCGGTCGACGGCGTCGCGCGCTATCACTGGCCGGTCTCGACCGGCATCCCGTCGCGCGAAACGCCGAACGGCAGCTTCCGCGCCTTCCGCATGGAAGAGGATCACTACTCCAAGGAATTCGACGACGCGCCGATGCCGCACTCGATCTTCTTCACCAAGATCGGGCACGCGATTCACGGCACCGACTCGGTGAGCCGCCTCGGCACGCCGGCCTCGCATGGCTGCGTGCGGCTGTCGCGCGACAACGCAACCACGCTTTACTCGCTGGTCCAGAAGGAAGGCGTGCTCAACACCACCGTGACGCTGACCGGCTCGTCGCAGGTCGCGCTGGCGCGCAATCCGCGTGGACGCAACGGCACCGCCGTCGCCCGCCGCGCACCGCAGCAATATGACGAGCAGTACGGCACCGCCGCCGCCGGCGATCCGGTCGTGCTGACGCCGCAGCCGCGCGACTATCCGGCGCAGGCCCGCACCGACGACGGCTACATCTATCCGGCCGACGGCAGTTCGACCGATCGCCGCTATCCGGCACCGCCGTCAAGCCGCCGCGTCTACGACGCGCAGGCCTATGGCCAGCAGCCGCAATATTACGGCAATCAGGGCTACGCGCCGGCGCCGCAGGGCTACTACCAGCCGCGCCCCGCCTATCAGCCGCGCAGCTTTTACGGCAACACCTATCAGGACTAGAGCGTTTTCGAGCGAAGTGGGCGCCGGTTCGCGTCAAGAAAACGCGTCAAAAGAAATCTGCCGCGCGCTCCTCGTCCGCTGACGGCGCCGCAGGCAGGGCGCCGTCAGTTCACGCTCCCCTCACCCGCTTGTGACCGTCGCAAAGGCCGCTCGTCATCGTGCGCCGTGGCCCGTCGTCGCGTCGTCATCTGATTGTAAGACTAGCCCGATATTCGGCGGCACAAGCGCCCGCCTGGCCCCCGGAGGCCGATTCACGCGGCATGCCCGATGAAATCAGGGCGAGAAGCGCGGGTCACGTAGGTTAGATCAGGGGTCGACATGAAACGGGGCATCGTTGTCCTTTGCCTGTGCATCGTGGCGATGGCCGCTTATTTCACGACGGACAGATGGGCCATCCGTCACACGACGCTGACGTTCCACGACGTTCTGCGCGACGACCGCAACGTCACGGTCGAGGTCGCGGTGCGCCGCGACCGGCAAATGCAGGCGATGGCCGAGATGATCGAGCTGCCGGTCGCGATCCTGAGCCACGGCAACACCGTCAAGAACACCGAGTACTCGTTCCTCACCAATTTGTTCGCGTCGCGCGGTTACCTCGTGATCAGCATTCAGCATGATCTCGACACCGACGCGCCGATGGTCACCAAGGTCGGCGAGGAATATGTCGGCCGCCGCATGCAGTACAATCGCGGCGTCTTCAACATCATGTATGCGATCGACGAGCTCAAGAAGGTCTATCCGAACGCAAACTATCGCCGGCTGACATTGATCGGCCATTCCAACGGCGGCGACATCTCGATGTTCTTCGCCAAGCAGCATCCCGACCTGGTCAAGAAGGTCGTCACGCTGGACAATCTGCGCGTCCCCTTCATCACCGACGGCAGGATCAAGATCCTCTCGTTCCGCTCCAGGGATCCGGTGTTCAAGGCCGATCCGGGCGTGGTGCCCGACGACGAGACCTGCGCGAGACTCGGCATCAAGGTGGTCAGAACCGAATTCCAGCACAACGATCTCAGCGACCGCGGCCCGGACAGCGCGAAGTCGTCGATCCAGGCCGGCGTGGAGCAATTCCTCGACGAGGATGCCGGCGGGAACACGCCGACGATGCCGCTGCTCGCCGCCTCGACGCCCGCCTCCGCGGGTACAGCGCCGCCAGAGAACAAATAGCCGCGTCGCGCTGAAGGCGAGCTCGCGCTCTCCGGTGCTGCCGGACAGCTCTCCGTTCCGATTGAATCGGAACGGAGCTCTAGCTTCTTGCTTTGACCCTAAGCGCGCGCGTGGCGATAGCCGGCGGCAACGAGCCAGATTGCGGAAAGCAGGAAATAGAACGCGCCGAAGCCCGCATAGGGAGCGACGTCGAGAATGGTCGGCGCAACGGTGCCGATGGATTGGCTGATCATGTAGCCGCCGGCGAGTGCCGACTGCGCGCCGCTCAGGATCATCGCCCATTGCGCGCCATAATGACGCCAGCGCCTGACGCCGGTGTACAATTGCAGCACGCCCGCGAGGATCGCCCAAACCCCGAACACGGCCAGGACGGCATTGCTGCTGTGGCTGAGCGCCACGATGACGCCGAGCGTCGTGGTCGCGCTGACCGCGACATTCAGGGCCTGGGATGGGTTGGCCTTCAAGCCGCCATTGACCCGGGCATCAGCCAGATTGGCGATGCCGTCCCACGCCGGGTAGATCACGAACAGAAGCGCGGCAGGGCCGGCTTGTCGGCTGAACAGAACGGCGGCGGCGACCCAGGCGATCGAGAAGATGGCGCGCCCGAGATAATAGGATCGCAGCCAGGTGGATTGGGTCGAAAGGTGGCTTTGCATTGACAGGCTCCTTGTTTGGCTTCCTACTAGTAGGTAGATGAAAATTCCGAGTCAATCTGGCGCTCGAACGCCCTGTGAGGAGAGGAAAGCCTTGATTTGTCTTGTTAATTTACCTACTGGAAGGTAGGCATGACGTGAACGTGATGATTTCGACTTCTGAAAAAATTCTCGACGTCGCGCAGCCGCTCATCGTCGCGGGGGGCTATAACGGCTTCAGCTATGCCGACATCTCCGATGCCATCGGCATCCGGAAGGCGAGCATCCACCATCACTTCCCGACCAAGGCCGAGCTGGTCTCGGCGCTGGTGGATCGCTACCGGCAGCAGACCGAGCGGGGCCTGAAGTCGCTTCAGGAGCAATTCGCGAGCCCGACCGACCAACTGCAGGCTTACGTGAACTTCTGGCAGGCGTGCATCGGCGATGCCTCGCTGCCGTTCTGCGTCTGCGCGATGCTTGCCGGCGAGATGCCGATGTTGCCGGACGAGGTCGCATCTCGCGTCCGCGCCCATTTCCATCATCTTGCGGGATGGCTCAGCTCGGTGCTGCAGGCCGGCGCGGAACAGCATCTGTTCCGGCTGGACCAGCGGCCGCACGAGGAGGCCCAGATGCTGATGGCATCGGTTCATGGGGCGATGCTCTCGGCGAGGGCTTTCGCCGATCCCGGAGTGTTTGCCGCAATCGTCAAGCCCCAGCTCGCCAGACTGCTGGTAGCGGAGCGCTAGAGAGTTATCGGGCGACAGATCGCTTTACTGCTCGCCGTCGCGCAGTCGGCGGTACACCGCTCCCAGCACGTTCGAATAGTCGTCGGTCCAGACCCGCTGCTTCTCGTCGGCTTCGGTCTCGGTCCAGACATCCGATGATGCGAGCTTGCCAACGTCTTCCTCCTCGCGCGCGGAGACCACGACCGAGGTCGAGAAGATGTACTCGTTGTCGCGGCCGGAATCCTCGCTGTAGACCCAGCTCTTCATGTCGTTGGCGTCTGCGATGCCGACCACGACGCTGGCAAGCTCGAGATGGCGATTGGAGACGTGCATCACGACCGCGCCCTGCGGCGCCAGCTTCTCCTTGTAGATCGCCATCGCCTCCTCGGTCGCGAGATGGATCGGGATCGCGTCCGACGAATAGGCGTCGACGATGATCAGATCGTAGGCGCCGTCCGGCTCCTTGGCGAAGGTCAGCCGCGCGTCGCCGATGACGGGCTTGAGGTTCGGCTCGCAGTTCTGGATGTAGGTGAAGTATTTCGGATCGCGCGCGGTATCGACCATCGACTGGTCGATCTCGAAGAAGCGCCAGTCCTCGCCGGGGGCCGACGCGCAGGTCAGCGTCCCCGAACCGAGCCCGATCACCGCCACTTTCAGCGGCGCGCCCTTGCGCTCGCGGATTGCAGTGATCGCCCGCCCGATGCCGCCGTCCTTGTGATAGTAGCTGATCGGTTCGGGCTTTCCGGCGACCGGCGTGCCGTCATCGTTCTTGAACTTCTCGGCGCCATGGATCGTGGTGCCGTGCATCAGCACGTGATACTGCCCGTTCGGCGTCACCACGATCTTGTGCACGCCGAAGAAGCTGCGCACGGTTTCGACGCGGCCGTCGTCGGATGGATAGGCACGCAGCACCACCAGCGCGACCACGACGGTGGCGAAGATCTTCCAGCGATTGGCGTTCAGCGCGAGCGCCAGCAGCGCCGAGAGCACGCCGACCGCGCCGATCACCCAGACCCGGTGCACGTCGAACCAGTTGAAGATGTCGCCGGCCGAATAGCTCGGCGCGATCAGCGCCACCGCCAGCACCGCGAGGAACGGCCAGTACCAGGCGCTCCAGCGCGGCAGCCGCTCCGCGCCGCCGGGCGGACGGCATAGCGCCGCGAGCGCCAGCAGGATCGGATATTCGGCGACCCACGAGAAAGTAAAAGGCGCAACGAGCCCCGCGAACAGGCCGCCGACCATGCCGCCGAACGACAGCGCGACGTAGAAGCCGGTGAGATATTTTGCCGCCGGGCGGGTGCGCGCAAGCTCGCCATGACAGGCCATCGCGATGATGAAGAAGCAGAGCTGATGGCCGCCGAGCGTGAGCAGCAGGTTCTGCTCGCCGCCGACCGCAAGCAGGATCACGACGCCGGCAATCGCCAGCGGCTGCGCCCGCAGCATCCATTTGTGCGGCAATAGCGGCCGCGACTGGAACACCAGCACCCAGGTCAAGAGATACAGCGACAACGGCAGCACCCACAGCAAGGGCGCGGCGGCGACGTCGGTCGAGATATGCGCCGTCACCGCGATCAGGAGGCCGGACGGCACCGCGGCGAGGAAGATCCAGCGCGCCCGCAGCGGCCAGGACGGCGCCGGCGCATTGGCGTCATCGACCTGCATGTCGATTGCGGCGGCATTGGCCGGCGACCGCAACAGCAGCACGCCGCAACTCGCGATCAGAATGATCAGCAGACCATAACCGCCGGTCCAGATCAGGTTCTGGGTGCGCAACGTGAACATCGGCTCGAGCAGCACCGGATAGGACAATAGCGCGAGGAAGCTGCCGATATTCGAGGATGCGTAGAGAAAATACGGATCGGGACCATTGGGATGTCCGGTGCGCACGAACCAGGCCTGCAGCAGCGGATTGTTGGCGGCGAGCGCGAAGAACGGCAGGCCGATCGAAACCGCGAACAGGCCGAGCAGCCACACCGCATAACCGGACGTCGGCGGCTCGCCCCAGCCGCTCCTGATCGCCAGCGGCAAGGTCAGCAGCGCGACGACGAGCAGCGCCAGATGCACCACGACCGGCGCAATACGGCCGTTCAGCTTCATCAAGAGATGCGCATAGGCGTAGCCGCCGAGCAGCAGCGACTGGAAGAACACCATCGCCACCGACCACACCGC
The DNA here is from genome assembly GCF_029714545.1 of Bradyrhizobium pachyrhizi. NCBI lineage: Bacteria > Pseudomonadati > Pseudomonadota > Alphaproteobacteria > Hyphomicrobiales > Nitrobacteraceae > Bradyrhizobium > Bradyrhizobium pachyrhizi. Next base: position 6,561,962 of record NZ_CP121667.1, read on the forward strand.
CGGCGAGCCGCCGAGCCGCGGCAGTACCATCTTGGTGAACAGCGGCTGCACCGAGAACAGCAACAGGGCACTGACGAAGATCGCGGCGGTGTAGACAACCAGCACCAGCCGGTTGCGCGAGGCGGTCGGCTCAGACGTCATGAAAGCTCCGGCATGGACCCGGCGGGCGCCGGAGGCGGACAGTCCGGTGGCACCCCACCGGAGGATTTCAGTTGAGCATACGGCACTATCACGGACAAGAAACGGCGGTCACGCGGACTTGACGACGCGGCGCTGCGGCGCCACAGCACATGCTCTAATCACTGCTTCTTGAAGCGGACATGAACGAAACAGACGTCGTTATCATCGGTGCGGGGCACAACGGCCTCACCTGCGCGGCCTATCTTGCGATGGCCGGGCTGCGCGTGAAGGTCGTGGAACGCCGCAACGTGGTCGGCGGTGCCGCGGTCACCGAAGAATTTTTTCCGGGCTTCCGCAATTCGGTCGCCGCCTACACGGTGAGCCTGCTCAATCCGCAGATCATGTCCGACCTGAAACTTGCCGATCACGGTCTCAGGATCGTCGAGCGGCGCGCACAGAACTTCCTCCCCGCGCCCGACGGCAACTATCTTTTGACCGGCGAAGGCCGAACCCGGGAGTCGGTCGAAAAGCTCAACCGCAAGGACGCCGCCACAATCGACGCGTTCTCAGGGGAACTCGAAGCCATCGCCGACGTGCTGCGGCAATTCGTGCTGCGCGCACCGCCGAACCTTGTCGAGGGCTTTGGCATCGGCGCGATCAGCGAGGCCTTCAACGCACTCGGCACCGCCAACATCCTGCGCCGGCTGTCGCTGGAACAGCAGCGCAATCTGCTCGACCTGTTCACGCGATCGGCCGGCGAGATGCTCGACGAGCGCTTCGAGAACGACCTCGTCAAGGCGCTGTTCGGCTTCGATGCCATCGTCGGCAATTATGCCAGCCCCTACGCGGCGGGCTCGGCCTATGTGATGCTGCATCATGCGTTCGGCGAGGTGAACGGCAAGAAGGGCGTCTGGGGCCACGCGATCGGTGGCATGGGCGCGATCACCCAGGCGATGGCGCGTGCCGCGCGCAGCCATGGCGTCGAGATCGAAACCGACGCGCCCGTCCGCGAGGTGATCGTCGAGAAGGAGCGCGCCGTCGGCGTCATCCTCGACAACGGCAAGACCGCGCGCGCCAAATACGTCGTCTCGAACGTCAATCCGAAGCTGCTGTACACACGCCTGGTGCCGGAAGGCGCATTGGCGCCCGAGTTTCGCGCGCGCATCTCCCGATGGCAGAACAGGTCCGGCACGTTCAGGATGAATGTGGCGCTAAATGCACTGCCCTCGTTCACCGCGCTGCCCGGCCCGGGCGATCACCTCACGGCGGGGATCATCATCGCTCCGAGCCTCGGCTACATGGATCGCGCCTGGCACGATGCGCGCGAATTCGGCTGGAGCCGCGCGCCGGTCGTCGAGGTGCTGATCCCCTCGACGCTCGACGACAGCCTGAGCCCGCCGGGCCAGCATGTCGCGAGCCTGTTCTGCCAGCACGTCGCGCCGCAACTGCCCGACGGCAGATCGTGGGACGACCATCGCGAAGAGGTCGCCGATCTGATGATCGCAACCGTCGACCACTACGCCCCCGGCTTCGCAGGCAGCGTGATCGGCCGCCAGATCCTGTCGCCGCTCGACCTCGAGCGGCAATTCGGCCTGCTCGGCGGCGACATCTTTCACGGCGCGCTGACACTGAACCAATTGTTCTCGGCGCGGCCGATGCTCGGCCATGCCGACTATCGCGGACCGCTGAAGGGTCTCTACCATTGCGGTTCCGGCGCCCATCCCGGCGGCGGCGTCACCGGCGCCCCCGGCCACAATGCCGCGCGGGCCATCCTGGCCGACCATCGCGCGCTGTTCTCGTAGACGACGCACCGCGCGCCGCGGGACAAGCTGTGGACAGGCGTGTTGAGAAGCTGTGGGTCTGCGGTGGACAGCGGCCTTGTCTCAAGACGGGATAACCGGTGGACGCCACTGTGGACCGGCTGTGCGACAGACGCTGACAATCCCGGGAGAACGCTGTTGACGTCTTGTCGACAAGCTCCGCGTGGCTCTGTGGACAAGCTGTCAAAAGAAAACACCGGGCGAAATGTCGCCCGGTGCTTCCCTGAGAACGCCGTTCGAGAGATTACTTCAGCGAGCCGCTGATCGAGTTGAAGGTCCCGCTCAGTGCCGTGCCGACGCCATTCACCGCAGCGATGATGGCGATGGCGATGCCGGTCGCGATCAGTCCGTATTCGATGGCGGTCGCGCCGGATTCATTCCGCAAAAACTTAACGATAAAAGCCTTCATTTGCAGCCCTGCCCTTGGTTGTGATGCCTTGGAACGAAGGGTGTTCCCAGTTCCGCCACCGTAATAGTACTGCAACATCTAAGGTTGTCTGAACCGGGAACCTCTCAATTCTCGCGATATTCGATTGAATCCGGCTTGAAATTTTAACAAAAACCGCGCTACCGGCCTCCGATGACCCCGTCCACACACCGCGCCAGCGTCACCCTTCCAGATGAATCGACCGCAAAGCGCGTAGTAGACGCGCTTTCGGAGGTGTTTTTCGAGGATCAGGCGGCGTTTGCGGCCTTCGAGCGGCCGGATGGCCGCTGGGACGTCACCGTCCATTTTGCCGAGCCCCCGGACCAAAATTTACTGCGCGAGCTGGTTGGCCAAGTGATGCGGCAGGATGTCGCACCTACTTTAGTCTTTGATACCGTGGAGGCCAAGGATTGGGTCAAGGCCAGCCTGGAGGACCTTGTCCCGGTCGCGGCCGGCCGCTTTATCGTCCACGGCCAGCATGACCGGCACCGGATACCCCCCAACAAGCTCGGGATCGAGATCGAGGCGGCGCTGGCCTTCGGCACCGGACATCACGGCACCACGCGCGGCTGCCTGCTGCTGCTCGACCACGTGCTGAAGGCGTACCAGCCCCGCCGCGTGCTGGATCTCGGCACCGGGACCGGCGTGCTGGCGATCGCCGCCGCCAAGGCGCTGCACGACAAGGTGCTGGCCAGCGACATCGACCCGCCGTCGGTCAGGGTCGCCGAGGAGAATGCCCGGCTGAACGGCGCAGGCGATCTAGTAGACGTGATCCGCGCCACCGGCTTTGCGGCGCCGCGCTTTGCCGAAGACGGTCCGTTCGACCTGGTGCTCGCCAACATCCTCGCCAATCCGCTGCGGCAGCTGGCCGGCCCGATGGCGCGCCACCTTGCCTCGTCGGCGCAGGTCATTCTCTCGGGCCTGCTGACGCACCAGGCGCCGGCGGTCATCGCAGCCTACCGTGCCCGCGGGCTGGTGCCGCTGCGGCATCTGAAGATCGAGGGCTGGAGCAGCCTGCTGCTGCGTTTCGTGAAGTGACCGCGACCGGCAGACAGTGCGGCGACTGCACGCTCTGCTGCAAGGTGATGGCGATCGAGGAACTGGCAAAGCCCGCCAATACGTGGTGCCCGCATTGCAAGCCGGGGCGCGGCTGCCGGACCTATCCGGGCCGGCCGGTGGAATGCCGCTCGTTCAGCTGCGTCTGGCTGGCGAACGAGCTAATCGAGGAGCACTGGAAGCCTTCCAGGTCGAAGCTCGTCCTGACCACGTCGGAAGATGGTCTTGAGGTCAGATGCGATCCGGGCTTCCCCGACGCCTGGCGCAAAGAGCCGTTTCGCAGCGAGCTCAGGGAATGGGCGATCTCCGGCGAGACGCTCGACATGACCGTCGTCGTGATCGCCGGCCAACGCATGACGCTGGTGACGCCCGAGCGCGAATTCGATCTCGGCATCGTCGGCCCCGATGAGCGGATCGTGCGCGAGCTCGAGAACGGCAAGCTCGTCAATGTGACCGTGGCGAAGGCGTCCGATCTGGAACGGTAGCCGCGATCCGCGGGTTGTTTATTCGGGCGCTGGCGAATCGCTACGGATGGTCTCGACCTTGTCCTGACCGGCCGCGCGCTTGGCGCGCGCCTCGACAAGGCGGTCCAGCATCTGGACGATGACGCCGCGCTGCTTCTGTTCGACCGGCGCGATCGGGCCGCGGCGGACCGGCGGCGAGATCTTCTCAAACGTGAATGCAGGCATCGTGCATCTCCTCACCGTTGAGTTGAGACACTCCTGGACACTCCCCGTACGCTTGGCCGTGACGTGCAGTGGACATCGTCCGGCCAATTCCACTATGCCATATTCAAGCATAAGTTATGCCAAAAATATGGTCATGCTTGACCGCGCTCGCGCGAAGGTCATGCCCCATCCGAAGAGAGTGCGACGGCGATGTTCGAAGCCCATTTCCAGACGTTCGAAGAGCCCGAAGGCGGCGTGGCGCTGACTGCCCGCTTGAGCGCGCTGCGCGAGGAGCTGGCGCGGCGCAAGCTGACCGGCTTCGTGGTTCCGCGCGCCGATGAGCAGCAGAATGAATACGTCGCGGCCTCCGAGGAGCGGCTCGCCTGGCTGACCGGCTTCACCGGATCGGCCGGGCTCGCGATCGTGCTGAGCAAGGAGGCCGCCCTGTTCGTCGACGGCCGCTACACGCTGCAGGCCGGCAAGCAGGTCGACCGCAAGGCCTGGCAGGTCGAGCCGCTGGTCGATCCGCCGCCGGAGCACTGGCTGACCCGGCATCTGGCGGCCGGCGACCGCCTAGGATTTGACCCCTGGCTGCACACTTCTGCGGCAGCCGAACGGCTGGCAGCGGCCTGCACCAAGGCCGGCGCGGAACTGGTCGCCGTCGACAGCAATCCGGTCGATGCGATCTGGCACGAGCGGCCGGCACCGCCGCTCGGCCCGGTTACGATCCACGGCGCGCAGTTTTCCGGGGAGATCGAAGCCGAGAAGCTGAAGCGCATCCGGCTCGAGATCAACAAGCTCGGCGTCGACGCGCTGGTGCTGTCCGACAGCCACGCGGTGGCCTGGACCTTCAACATCCGCGGCGCCGACGTCTCGCATACGCCGCTGCCGCTATCCTATGCGCTGGTGCCGAAGGAAGGCCGGCCGCTGGTGTTCATCGATCAGCGCAAGCTGTCCAACTCGACACGCGACCATCTCGAGCAATCCGCCGATGTCGAGCAGCCCGCGGCGCTGGCGGCAAAACTCACCGAGCTCGCCAGGCGCGGCGCCTCGATCGCGCTCGACAGCGCGACCGCAGCCGACGCCCTGAGCCGCCTGATCGCGGGTGCCGGCGGCAAGCCGGTGCGCGGCAGCGATCCCGTGAGCCTGCTGAAAGCGGTCAAGAACATCACCGAGATCGAGGGCACGCGCACGGCGCATCAGCGCGACGCGGTCGCGCTCGTGCGTTTCCTCGCCTGGATCGACCGCGAGGCGCCCTCCGGCGGCCTCACCGAGATCGACACCGTCGAGGCGCTGGAGACGTTCCGCCGCCAGACCGGCGCGCTGAAGGATGTCTCCTTCCCGACCATCGCCGGCACCGGGCCGAACGGCGCCATCGTGCACTACCGCGTGACACGCAAGAGCAACCGCCGCATCGAGCCCGGCGACCTCCTGCTGATCGATTCCGGCGCGCAATATGAGGACGGCACCACCGACGTCACCCGCACCATCGCGATCGGCAAGCCGACCGACGAGATGCGCGACCGCTTCACCCGCGTGCTGCGCGGACATATCGCGATCGCCCGTGCGATCTTCCCGGACGGCACCACCGGCGCGCAGCTCGACACGCTGGCGCGGCAATATCTCTGGCAGGCCGGGATCGATTTCGAGCACGGCACCGGCCACGGCGTCGGCAGCTATCTCAGCGTCCATGAAGGGCCGGCGCGGATTTCCAAGCTCGGCACCACGCCGCTGAAGCGCGGCATGATCCTGTCCAACGAGCCCGGCTACTACAAGACCGACGCCTACGGCATAAGGATCGAGAACCTCGAGCTCGTGATCGGCACCGACATTGCCGGCGCCGAGAAGCCGATCAATGCATTCGAGACGCTGACGCTGGCGCCGATCGATCGCCGCCTGATCGAGGTCGGCATGCTGAGTCCGGACGAACTGGCCTGGCTCAACGACTATCACGCCCGCGTCGCGCATGTGGTGCGTCCGCATCTCGACGACAGCGCGACCAAGCTGTGGCTGGACGAGGCGACGGCGGCGCTGAAATAGCGGCGCGCCCAGGCATCCGCACACTCGACGTCGTCCCCCCAACGCTCGGTGTCATCCCCCGCGCATGCGAAAGCGGGGGATCCAGTACGCCGCGGCCTATCAATTCAAACACGCCTGCTTCTGGAATACTGGGTCCCCCGCTTTCGCGGAGGACGACAGCGGAATCCGCAGCTGACGACAGTGTGTTTATTGCGCGAGACGAAACATCGTCACCGCGTCTCCCGAAATCGCATGGGCGTATGCCGAAACACCCGTATTCCGCGCGGACGGGCACGCTACAGTCTTTCCACAATGCTGGATCGGACCTGAATGCACGGCGTGATGGGCAAGCCGCCCGGCGCGGCCCAAGACAACATTAAAGACAACATCGCGACATCGAAGGTCATGCTGCTGATGCTCGTCGTGATGACGGGCGTGGCGCCGATCTCGCTCTACATGCTGGTGCCGGCGCTACCGGTGCTGGCGACCACATTCGGCCGCGACATCTCGATCGCGCAGATGACCGTGTCGCTCTACATGGTCGGCATCGCGCTTTCACAGCTGATCATGGGGCCGCTGTCCGACAAGTTCGGCCGCCGGCCGGTGCTGCTCGCGGGCCTCGGCCTGATGGTCGTGGCCGGCGTCGGCTCGGTGTTCGCCGAGACCCTCCCGCAACTGATCGCGGCGCGCTTCTTCCAGGCGCTCGGCGGCGCCAGCGGCATGGTGATCAGCCGCGCCATCATCCGCGACCTCTATCCGCGCGAGCGGGTCGGCGCCATGATCAGCCTCGTCGTCGCCGCGCTGATGATCGCGCAGATGGTGAGCCCGCTGACCGGCGGCCTGCTGGAGACCACATTCGGCTGGCGCGCGATCCTCTATCTCATCACCGCGGCGTCGCTGACCGTCACGATCTTCATCGCACTGGCGCTGCCGGAAACCCGCCGCGACCGTGCCGACAGCTCCAGCTTTCGCGGCGACCTCGGCAAGCTGATGACGAGCCGCGCCTTCGTCGGCTATCTGCTGTGCCAGGTGCTGGCGTCGCAGATCATCTTCGCCTTCGCCGGCGGCGGCCCCTACATCGTGGTGACCCAGATGGGCCGGACCAGTGCCGAGTATGGCGCGTGGTTCGCGATGACGGGGTTCGGCTACTTCGTCGGCAATCTCTTGTGCGTGCGCTTCGCGCCGCGGCACTCGCTGGAGAAACTGATCTGGTTCGGCCTCGCGCTGCAGGTCGGCGGCAGCCTGTTGAACCTGGTCTGGAGTTTTACCGGAGTAAACCAGGCCCCGATCTGGCTGTTCGGCACCCAGATGATCGTGATGATCGCCAATGCCTTCGTGATGGCCAATTCCGCCGCCGGCGCGATCAGCGTCCGCCCCGAGGCCGCCGGCACCGCCTCGGGCGCCATGGGGTTCCTGCAGCAGGGCATCGGCTCGCTGATCTCGCAATTCGGCGCCTATCTCGGCGGCCACTCCACCACGACGCTGCCGCTGACCGCGGCGATCTTCGCGATCTCGATCGCCTGCGCCTGCACCATGATCTTTGTCGTACCGCGGCGGCAGGTGGTGGTGAGCGAGGAGCTGATCGCGCAGGCCGAGGAGGATGAGCAGGGGATGATGTGAGGCGCGCGCCGCACCCTAACTCGTCATCCCACGCGTATGCGGGGGATCCAGTACGCCGCGACCTATCGGCTCAACAATGACTGTCTCTGGAATACTGGGTCCCCCGCTTTCGCGGAGGACGACAGCCGAAAGTGCGGCGGCGTTGCACCCCTACTCCCCGATCAGCTTCAGCCACTCGTCCTCGGTCAGCACCTGGACGCCGTGCTTCTGCGCTTCGGCAAGCTTCGAGCCGGCGCCCGGCCCCGCGACGACATAGTCGGTCTTCTTCGACACCGAGCCGGCCGCCTTGGCGCCCAGCCGTTCGGCCGTCGCCTTGGCCTCGTCGCGCGTCATCTTTTCGAGCGATCCGGTGAACACCACGATCTTGCCGGCCACCGCCGAATTGCTCTTCGGCTTCTCGGCGTCGATGATCTCATCGAGCTCGCCGGTCAGCCGCTCGACGATGCCGCGATTGTGGCTCTCGCCGAAATAATCCGCGATGCTCTTGATCACGGTGTCGCCGATCTGGTCGAGCGCATCCATCTCCGCCATCGCTTCCTCGTCGCCCTTGGCGACCTTGAGGCAGGCATCGTGGAACGCGTCCCAGGAGCCATAGCCGCGCGCCAGCGCCAGCGCGGTGGTCTCGCCGACATGACGCATGCCGAGCGCGTAGATGAAGCGCTCCAGGCCAATCTTGCGCCGGCTGTCGATCGCGGCGAACAGATTGCGCACCGAGGTCTCGCCGTAGCCTTCGATATCCTCCAGCTTCAGCTTCGCGTTGCGCTTTTGCAGCGTGAAGATATCAGCCGGCTCCTTGACCCATCCCTCGTCGAAGAAATATTGCAACTGCTTCACGCCGAGACCATCGATGTCGAAGGCGCGGCGCGACACGAACAGAATGAGGTGCTCGACCTTCTGGAACGGACAGGCGAACTCGCCGGTGCAGCGGGCGCGCGAGCCCTCCTCGCCGGCCGCGGTCTCCTCGCGCACCACGTCGGTGTGCAGCGGGCACGGGCATTTCTTCGGGAAGTGGAATTCCTTCGCGTTCTTCGGCCGCTTGTCGATCACGACGTCGACGACCTGCGGGATCACGTCGCCGGCGCGCTGGATCACCACGGTGTCGCCGATCCTGATGTCGCGCCCCTCGCGCAGCACCTCGCCCTTGTTGCCGATGCCCTTGATGTAGTCCTCATTGTGCAGCGTGACGTTCTGCACGATCACGCCGCCGACACCGACCGGCTCGAGCTTGCCGACCGGCGTGAATGAGCCGGTGCGCCCGACCTGGATCTCGATGTCGCGCAGCACCGTCATGGCGCGCTCGGCCGGGAATTTGTGCGCGATCGCCCAGCGCGGCGTGCGCGACACGAAGCCGAGCCGCTCCTGCCAGTCGATGCGATCGACCTTGTAGACGACGCCATCGATGTCGTAGTCGAGCTCGGCGCGCTGCTCCTCGATCTTGCGATGGAACGCGATCAGCTCCTCGACCGAGTGACACAATTTGGTCAGCGGATTGGTCTTGAAGCCGCACCGCTCGAACCAGTGGATCATGCCGGTCTGGGTATCCTCCGGCATCGCGCTCATCTCGCCCCAGGCATAGGCGAAGAAGCCGAGCGGCCGCGAGGCAGTGACTGCGGGATCCTTCTGCCGCAGCGAGCCGGCCGCCGAATTGCGCGGATTGGCGAAGATGGTGTCGCCGGCCGCCTTCTGCCGCTCGTTGAGCGCGAGGAACGCCTTCTTGGTCATGTAGACCTCGCCGCGCACCTCGCAGACGTCAGGCACGTTGCGGCCCTTCAGCTTCTGCGGCACGTCCTCGAGCGTGCGGATGTTGGCGGTGACGTCTTCGCCCTCGGCGCCGTCGCCGCGGGTTGCCGCAGTGACGAGCTCGCCGCCCTCGTAGCGCAGCGACATCGAGAGCCCGTCGATCTTCGGTTCGGCCGAGAAATCGATCTTGTCATCCGGCAGCTTGAGGAAGCGCGTGATGCGCCCGACGAAGTCGACCACGTCGGCTTCCGCGAACGCGTTGTCGAGCGACAGCATCGGCAGCGAATGCCGGACCTTCCTGAAGCGCCCCGACGGCGCGGCGCCGACCTTCTGCGACGGCGATTCCGCGGTGACGAATTCAGGGAAGCGTTTCTCGATCGCATTGTAACGCTGCCGCAACGCGTCGTATTCGGCATCGGTGACGCTCGGCGCGTCGTCCTGATAGTAGCGCTTGTCGTGACCTTCGAGCTCGAGCGCGAGCCGGGTCAGCTCGACCCTGGCCTGGGCCTTGGTGAGCTTGTCGACGTCGACCAGCGCTTTCTTGGCTTTGGTGGCCATCGGCGAACTAACTCGCCGCCCGGAGCAGCCGTTCCGCGGCCGCCCTCGCTTCCGCGGTGATCTCGGCGCCGGCCAGCATGCGCGCGATCTCCTCGCGGCGGTGGTCGGCGGCGAGCGCGTTGACGCGGGTGGCGACCCGCTTGCCCTTGTCGAGCGCGTCCTTGGAGATCAGGAGATGCTGGCTGGCGCGGGCGGCGACCTGCGGCGCGTGCGTCACCGCCATCACCTGCACCTTGCCGGCAAGGCGCGCCAGCCGCGAGCCGATCGCATCGGCCACCGCGCCGCCGACGCCGGTGTCGATTTCGTCGAACACCAAGGTCGGTGCCGAGCCGCGATCGGCCAGCACGACCTTGAGCGCCAGCAGGAAGCGCGACAGTTCGCCGCCGGAGGCGACCTTCATCATCGGCCCCGGCTTGGTGCCCGGATTGGTCTGCACCCAGAACTCGACGCGGTCGATGCCCTGCGGCCCCGGCGCGGCCGCGTTGCTCTCGACCTGGGTCATGAATTTCGCGCGCTCGAGCTTGAGCGGCGCAAGCTCGGCGTTGACTGCCTTGTTGAGCTTCTCGGCGGCCTTGGTGCGCGCTGCCGACAGTTTGGCGGCAGCCGCCGCATAGCGCTTGTCGGCTTCAGCGGCGGCCGCTTCCAGCTTCTTCAGCTGGTCGGCGCCGGCATCGATCAGCGCGACGTCGCCGGCATATTGCGCCGCCAGCGCGGCCAGCAGATCGACCGGCGTCGAATATTTACGCGAGGCGGCGCGCAGCGCGAACAGCCGCTCCTCGATGCGCTCCAGCTCGGCCGGATCGAAATCGGTCGCCGCCAGCGCGGCGTTGAGGTGCTGGTCGGCTTCTTCCAGCGCGTTGATCGCAATATCGATCGCCTTGACCGCGGGCTCGATCAGCGCAGGCGCGTTGGCGGCGCGCCGCTCCAGCCGCCGTACCGCGGCCGACAGCGACGCCACCGGCGAATGCGAGCCGCCGATCGCCTCCTGCGCCTCGCGCAGATCGGTTGCGATCTTCTCGCCCTGCATCATGGTGGTGCGGCGACCCGCGAGCTCGGTCTCCTCACCTTCCTTCGGCGCCAGCGTCTTCAATTCCTGCGAGGCATGGCGCAGATAGTCGGCCTCGCGCGCGGCGCGCTCCATGCCGGCGCGATGCTCGTCGAGATTAGCATTGGCGGTCCGCCTGATATCCCACAGCGCTTCCAGCGCCGCGATGTCCTTCTCGTGTCCGGCGAAGGCGTCGAGCAGCTGGCGATGGGTGGAGGCGTCGACCAGCGCGCGCTCGTCATGCTGGCCATGGATCTCGACCAGCGCGGCACCGACCGCCTTCAGGGTCTGCACGCTGATCGCCTGATCGTTGATGAAGGCGCGGGTGCGGCCGTCGGCGAGCTGCACGCGGCGCAGGATCATCTCGCCGGTGTCGTCGAGGCCGTTCTCGGCCAGGATCCCGGCCGCCGGATGCCCCTTCGGGACGTCGAACATGGCGGTGACCTGCCCCTGTTCGGCGCCGTGGCGCACCAGTCCGGCATCGCCGCGGCCGCCGAGCGCCAGCGCAAAGGCATCGAGCAGGATGGATTTGCCTGCGCCGGTTTCGCCGGTCAGCACCGCGAGGCCACGGGAAAATTCGATATCGAGCCGTTCGATCAGGACGATGTCACGGATCGACAGACGCGCCAGCATGCGAGGACAATTCCTAGCCGAGACCTATCTTCTTGAAGGTCCTGCTGATCCAGGAACCCTGATTCTCGCTCGGCTCGAGACCGCCGGACTTTACTAGATTATATGCGTCCTTGTACCAGCGGCTGTCTGGAAAATTGTGGCCGAGCACCGCGGCCGCGGTCTGCGCCTCGCCGGCGATGCCGATCGCCATGTAGGCCTCGGTGAGGCGATACAGCGCCTCCTCGACGTGGCGCGTGGTCTGGTACTGCGTGACCACGGTCTTGAAGCGGTTGATCGCGGCGGTGAAGTCGCGCTTGCCCATGTAATAGCGCCCGACCGCCATTTCCTTGCCGGCGAGCTGGTCACGCGCAGCCTGGATCTTGGACTTGGCCTGGGTGGCGTATTCCGAGGTCGGATATTTGCGCACCACCTCTTCGAGCGCCGCGATCGCCTTCTCGGTGCGGCTCTGGTCGCGCGAGATGTCCGGGATCTGGTCGAAATGCGATGCCGCGATCAGGTACTGGGCGTAGGACGCATCCGGGCTGCCGGGATGCAGCGTGACGTAGCGGGTGGCAGAGCCGATGCAGCTGTCGTAGTCGCCCGCCTGGTAGAACGAATAGGCCGACATCAACAGCGACTTGCGCGCCCAGTCGGAATAGGGATGCTGACGGTCGACTTCCTCGAACTTCTTCGAGGCGGCCTTCAGGTCCTTCTTCTCGTTCATCATGTACAAGCCCTCATTGTAGAGCTTGTCCGCGGGCTCATCGACGAACGTGTCGTCCTTGGCCATGAACTTGTCCCACAGCGCGCCGGTGCCGCAGCCGCTGAGCGGCATGGCCAGCACGATCAGGCCCGCCGCAAAACGCAGCGTGCGCGCGGCCTTGGTCAGGCCGGAGACGTCAGAAGAATTGCGTGATTCGAGCGCCATACGCATTGCCGACATGAATTTTAAAACCTGACGCCTTTGATGCGGTTAACGGCGACCCCACTCCACCCATGAACCGCGGTCATGGATGCAATATTTCCAGTGCCTTGACTGCCGTTACTCGCAACCGCAGGCCTGCTTAGCCGAAAAATGACCGTGGACCAACCGAATACGGAGCCATTCCGCCGGGAATAAGGCGACCCGACGAAGCTCACAGCCTGCTGTGGTTGTTACGGAAATTGGACCGGACGCCTGCGGCGATCAGGACACGTCCGGGCCATAGGCCGGGGCGACGAGACCGCCCACGGTGCCTGCACCGGCTTCGACATGGCCACGGGCCGGCCGCCGAGCCGTCTCCGATTCGACCACCCGCCAGGCGCTGCGGTCGGTGAGCAGCGCCTTCAGCACCGCGTTGTTGAGCTTGTGGCCGCCCCGTACCGACCGGTAGCTGCCGAGCAGCGGCAGGCCGGCCAGCGCCAGATCGCCGATCACGTCGAGCACCTTGTGGCGGGCGCATTCGTCGGCGTAGCGCAGGCCCTCGGCGTTGAGCAGACGGGCCTCGTCGAACACCACGGTGTTGTCGAAGGACGCGCCGAGCGCGAAGCCTGCGCCCCACAGCCGCGCCACGTCGCTCATGCAGCCGAACGTGCGGGCCCGCGCAACCTCGCGGCGGAAACCTTCCGGCGACAGATCGAAGGAGAAGGTCTGGCGGCCAATCACCTGGTTGGTGAAATCGATCTCGACTTCAGCGCGGAACCCGCCGGCGAACGGACGCAGTTCGCCAACCGATTCGCCGATCTTGACTTGCACCGGCTTCAAGACCTGGATGAAGCGGCGGACGGCGGGCTGGGTCACAATGCCCGCCTGATCGATGGCAGCAACGAATGCCGCAGCGCTGCCGTCCATGATCGGAACTTCGGCGCCGTCGACTTCGATGGTGGCGTTGTCGACGCCCATGCCGCGCAGCGCCGCGAGCACGTGCTCGGCGGTCGAAACCAGCGGCCCTTCGCGGTCACCCAGCACCGTCGCGAACTCGGTCGCGATCACCGCATCGGCGGTGGCCACGACTTCGCGGTCGGAACCGTCGAGACCGGTGCGGACAAAAATAAAACCCGCATCAACAGGTGCAGGTCCCAGGGTGAGACTAACAGGAAGACCGGAATGAACGCCTACGCCAGTCACGGTGGCTTGCGACCGAAGCGTTGTTTGACGGCTGAACTTCATTCGATAATGCCCACTACCCGACTTCACTCAATTCAAGTGGCCAAATTTCCCCAAGGCCGACTCGCTTGAGCTCCCCAAGTCACGGCAGACCATAGTCACAGCCCTAAACCGCGCCAACTCACGCTTCTTTACCGATTGTTACCCCATCTCCGCCGCATTCACGCCCAAGGTTAACCAAATTACGGCAGCGAAAACGGTCCTCGGCGACGCGCCATCTGACCACCGAAAGAATAATTAATCATTTAAAATCAGTTGCTTGTTTATCCGGCGCAATCGCTTGTGCGCGACAAGGAAAAGGCCCCGGCGGTTCCCCGCCGAGGCCTTCTTCGTAGCCAAGGTTGTAACAAACTTCAGTTTGCCTGCCGGCGCAGGAAGGCCGGGATATCAAGATGGTCGTCGCCCTGTGGCGCCGGGGCAACAGGTGCCTGGCGGCCATGAGCGTCCAGACCCTGCGGCGCAGGGCGCTTTGCATATTCGGATACCGGCGATTCGTTCGCCGAGATCTGCTGGGCGACGCTGCGGGCCGGCTTGCGCTCGGGCAGCGGCGGCATCGTCGGCATGGCCGGACCAGAGGTACGGGCCGCGATCGGCGGCTCGGTCTCCTCGTCGCGGCGGCCGAGGCCGACATTGGCCAGCCGCTGCAGCAGCGACAGGCGGGTCTTCTGCGGGTGCTCCACCTCGCCGTCACCGCTGGCCTGGCGGATTTCGGCCTGCGCCGGCATCGGCAGATCCTCGAACTTCGGCATCCGCGGAGCACGGACCGGCGACCGTTCCGCCGCCTGCGGGATGAAGGTCTCGGGCGGCATCGGCTCATGCTGCTCGGCCCGGGCGGCCTCGTGGTCCGGGAACAACGAGGGCTTCTGGGCAATCGGCCGCACGGTGACGTCACCGTAGGAGGCCGGCTGCATCGGCGCCTGGGCAGCCGGCGCGCTGTCGGGAGCAACCGCGGCGGCGATCGCCGCGAGCGCGGCGCGCTCGACAGCCGGACGCTGCTGCGGAGCGGCGGGAGCTGCAATCGGGGCGACCGTCACGCCGGTCGGCGGTTCCAGCTTCTGGGCACGCTCGGCCATGCGCTGATTGTCGGCACGCAGGCGGGCGGTCAGATCGGCCAGCCGGCTCTCCGGCGAACCGCCCGACTGCTGCGCGGCGGGAGCCTGGGCGCGGGAGGCGATCGCGGCCTGCTCGATACCGGTTGCGACCACCGAGACGCGAATGACGCCGTCGAGCGATTCGTCGAAGGTGGCGCCGACGATGATGTTGGCGTCGGCGTCGACCTCTTCGCGGATGCGGGTGGCGGCTTCGTCGACCTCGAACAGGGTGAGGTCCTTGCCGCCCGTGATCGAGATCAAGAGGCCGCGGGCGCCCTTCATCGAGCTGTCGTCGATCAGCGGGTTGGCGATCGCGGCTTCCGCGGCGGTCAGCGCGCGCTTCTCGCCGGTGGCTTCGCCGGTGCCCATCATCGCCTTGCCCATTTCACGCATCACGGCGCGGACGTCGGCGAAGTCGAGGTTGATCAGACCTTCCTTGACCATCAGGTCGGTGATGCAGGCGACGCCCGAGTACAGCACCTGGTCGGCCATCGCGAAGGCGTCGGCGAAGGTGGTCTTCTCGTTGGCGACCCGGAACAGGTTCTGGTTCGGAATGATCAGCAGCGTGTCGACCACCTTGTGCAGCTCGGCGATGCCGTGCTCGGCGGTGCGCATGCGGCGCTGACCTTCGAAGTGGAACGGCTTGGTCACCACGCCGACGGTGAGGATTCCCATCTCGCGCGCGGCCTTGGCGATCACGGGTGCAGCACCCGTGCCGGTGCCGCCGCCCATGCCGGCGGTGACGAACACCATGTTGGCGCCGGTGAGGTGATCGCGCAGCTCGTCCATGACCTCCTGCGCGGCCGCAGCGCCGACGTCGGGCTGCGAACCGGCGCCGAGGCCCTGGGTGACCTGGGTGCCCATCTGCACGATGCGCTGCGCCTTCGACATGGTCAGCGCCTGCGCGTCGGTGTTGGCGACGACGAAGTCGACGCCCTGCAACCCGGCGGTGATCATGTTGTTGACGGCATTACCACCCGCGCCGCCGACGCCGAAGACGGTGATCCGCGGTTTCAGCTCGCTGATGTCAGGGGGTGTCAGATTGAGTGCCATGGTTGCCTCTCTCGATTATGCGCGCGTTGGTTCGTCCCGGCCGCTGGCCGCCGGAGCTGGTGAAAATGCTGTGAGCCGGGGTGCGGTCATCAGAAGCCCTCGCGAAGCCATCGTCCGACCTTTCCGAAGTAACCGTCTGTCCCTGTCCTGAGCTGCCGCGTGCGCCGCGGTTCGACATGTTCAAGATGTGCGTATTGCGGATAGACCAGGAGGCCCGTGGGCACCGAGAACGAGGCGCCCTTCGCCTCGTTCGGCAGCCGGCCGAAGCCGAGCGGCCGGCCGATGCGGACCTGACGGTTCAGGATGCGGGTGGCAAGCTCGACGGTGCCGGTGAGCTGCGAGGCGCCGCCGCTCAGCACGACGCGCGCCCTCGGCTCTGCCGCAAAGGGGGAATCCGCGAGCCGGTCACGGACCATTTCGAAAATCTCCTCGGCGCGATGCCGGACAATGTTCGCAATCGTGGCGCGGGACACGATTTGCGGTGTCTCCCGATCATCGCCTGCAGTGGGAACGGACATCAGCTCGCGCGAGTCCGAACCGCCGGTCAGCACCGTGCCGTATAAAGTCTTGATTCGCTCGGCATCCGCAATGCACGCGCCGATGCCGCGCGCAAGGTCCATCGTGATGTGTTGCCCGCCCAGCGCAAATCCGGATGCGTGCACGAGACGTCCGCCGGAATATGTCGCGATCGTGGTCGATCCCGCGCCCATCTCGACGACGGCAGCGCCGAGATCGGCCTCGTCATCGGTCAGCACCGAGAGGCCCGCAACATAGGGGCTCGACGCCATGGCTTCGACGTTGAGATGGCAGCGCTCGACCACCAGCATCAGGTTCTTGGCAACAGTCGCGTCCGACGTCACCACGTTCATGTCGACGCCGAACTGGCGCGCCACCATGCCTCTGGGATCGCGGATGCCCTTGACGCCGTCGAGCGCGTAGCCGACCGGCAGCGCGTGCAGCACGGTGCGGCCCGCGCCTGCGGCGTGGCGCATGCCGGCGGACGTGACGCGGCTGATATCGTCCGAGGTGACCGAGCCGCCGCGGATATCGGCCGCGGCTTCGACCAGCTGGCCGTGCTGCCGGCCGCCGGAGACCGACAGCAGGACGGATTCGACACGGACCTTGGCCATGCGCTCGGCCAGCGCCACCGCATGGCGTACCGCCTTCTCGCATTCGGCGAGATCGACGACAGAGCCCGCCTTGACGCCGCGCGACTGGATCTGGCTGTAGCCGATCAATTCGACCGCATGGGTGCGTCCGCGCAGCGCCTCGTTCGGCGGCGACGGCCTCAGCCGCGCGATCATGCAGGCGATCTTGCTGGAGCCGACATCGAGCGAAGCCACCATCGCGGTGCGCTTCTGCATCGGGCGGGTCTTCGGGGTCAGGTTGCGATCGAGGCCGGTCATGCTGAGTCACCGGCCTTCTTCTTGGACTTCTTGTCCTTGAACAATTCGTCGCGCGCCTTGCCGGCGTCCTCGGACAATTGCACGATCAGCCGATCGGGCAGGCGCATGTCGACGGCGACAATGTCGCGCGAGAACAGCTTCTCGTCCTTGTCGAGCCTGGAGAGCGCAGCGAGCGCGTTGCCGACGTCGTTCTCCGGCAGGCGGACGTCGAGACCGTCCTTGAGGCGCAGGTTCCAGCGCCGCTCGCCGACGAAGATCGCGGCCTTGGTCACCGAGCGCACCTGCGGGTAACGGTCGAGCAGCGCCAGGAAGTCGTGGGCCCTGACGTCGGCGCCCTTCCCCACCACGAGCGGCAGATTGAGGAAGCGGCGCGAGACGTAGGGCTCGAGCACCGCGCCGTCGGAGGCGATCACCGACAGGCGGCCGTTCTGCTGCCACAGCGCGAAGGCGGTGCGCTCGACGATGTCGATCTGCAGCCGGCCCGGATAGAGCTTCAGGATCGTTGCATCCGCGATCCAGGGATTGGCCTTCAGCTTGGCGCGCACGGTGTCGGCGTCGAGGAATAGCAGCGAGGAGCGGCCATTGACGCCGCCGATCGCGAGCACCTCGTCCTGGCTCAGCTGCTTGCGGCCGTTGATGCCGACGGTGGTGATGCGGAAGCCGGCGGTGTTGGCAAGCGCGTTGCGGGTGTCGCTGAGCGCGGTGGTGAATTCCTCAACATGGCCGCCCTTGACGATGCCGAGGCCCAGGCTGCCGAACAGGATCGCGAGCGTCGCGACCAGGCCGATGCGGCGCGGCAGATAGCGTTCGACCATCAGGATGTAGCGGTTCGGCGGCTCGCGATCGATCACCTGCGGCCGCTTGGCGGGACGCCGCCTGCGGCGCGCGAGATGGGCGCCGACATACTCGCGCAACAGCACCGCCGCTCCAATAGCGGCTGCTCTCAGGTCAGCTTGAGGCCCCAGCGATCGCAGCGATCGGGTGAGGCGTCCTGCACCATCCATTGCACGAGCTCGTCACATGTTGCGCCCGCAAACCCCGCGGGTCCCGGCACAAATCACGTCTCGGCTAGACCGGTGGGATTAGAGTGGCCCCCTGTTCCCTGGTTGCGATCCTCGAAGCGGTAATCCGCGACAGCTCACGCCCCGGCAGCCAAGCGCTACATGCGCCGCCAGCGTTAACCTTCGGGCTTCCTGGTAAACAAACGGTAAATGACTTCGGCCTGGAGCGTGTTTTGATCAACGCTGTGAGTACTTTGCCGCGAACTCGTTAGCATTTTAGCAACAGCGCCCGGTTCCATCCGGCCGACCAGGGCGGGTTCCCCCCGGCCGGGCATTAACTTCGGACGCGGCGGCGGGCCAGCTCGATCTGGTCGGTGAGGAAGTCGGCAAAGGCGATGCCCTGTGCTTTCAAGGCCTTAGGGTACAGTGATGCCGCGGTGAGCCCCGGCAGGGTGTTGGTCTCGAGATAGACCGGGCCATTGGCCGAGACGATGAAATCGCTGCGCGAGTAGCCTGCGCAGGACAACGCACGATGCGCCCGCAGCGCGTGGTCCATGATCGCGGCGCTGACCTCGGGCGCGAAGCGGCCGGGACAGATCTCCTGCGTCGACTTCAAAAGGTATTTGGCTGTGTAGTCGAAGGTTCCCTCCCCCGGCACGATCTCGATCGGCGGCAGCGCGAACACGGAGCCGTCGGACTGCTCGAGCACGCCGCAGGTCGCCTCCACGCCCGACACGAACGGCTCGATCAGATATTCTTCATGCTTCGCGGCATTGCGGACCGCGACGAGATCCTGCTTCGCGTTGACGAAGATCAGCCCGTAGCTCGATCCGTCCTTGGCCGGTTTCGCAATCAGCCTGCCGTGTTTCGCGAAGGCGTCATCGATCTGTTCGACATTGATGCCCTGCGGCGCGTTGAGGCCTGCGATCGCGGCGAAGCGCTTTGCCGACGGCTTGTCGAACGCCAGATGCGATGATGCCGAACCGGAGCCGGTGAACGCAACGCCGCGCATCTCGCACATCGCCTGCAATTCGCCATTCTCGGCGCGGCCGCCGTGCAAACCGAACACCAGCACCCGCTGCTCGGCGCTCGCCTTGTCGAGCGCCTGCTCGAGTGCGATGCCGCGACCGTCGGGCTTGAAGTCGACCTCGAACGGCCGCGTGTGGCCAAGCAGTTTTTCCGACGTCACCGCGTGCACGGTGTCGTCGACGTCCCAGAACCAGAGATCCGCGTCGGGCAGCGCGCGGTGCAGCGCCTGCGTGCTCGCCACCGAGACCAGCCGCTCCTTGTTGGTGCCGCCGAACAGAATGGTCACCTGCATCTTCTTTGCCTGTCTTCGCTACTTCCGTCATTCCGGGATGGTCCGAAGGACCAGACCCAGGTGCGCAATCGCGCACCCGGGAATCTCGATTAACGACCTCTGGATTCCGGGTTCGATGCTGCGCATCGCCCCGGAATGACGACTACGATGAATTTCCGATCCGCTTGATTTCCCAGTGTAGCTCAATTCCGCTGCTTTGCTTGACCCGTTCGCGCACCGTCTCGCCGAGCGTCTCGATGTCGTGCCCGGTGGCGTTGCCGGTGTTGATCAGGAAATTGCAGTGCATCTCCGACACCTGCGCGCCGCCGACCTTGAGGCCGCGGCAGCCGGCGGCGTCGATCAGCTTCCAGGCGCTGTTGCCAGGTGGATTCTTGAAGGTCGAGCCGCCGGTCTTCTCGCGGATCGGCTGCGCGGTCTCGCGATGGCTCTGCACCTCGTTCATGCGGGCGCGGATCACCTCAGCATCGGTGATCGTGCCGCGGAAGCGCGCCGAGGTGAAGACGATGGACGGATCGACGCCGCTGTTGCGATAGACGAACTTCATGTCGGCATTGCCGAACGTATGCTTCGTTCCATCGCGGCCGATGCCGGTGGCCTCGATCAGCACGTCTTTGGTCTCGCCGCCGTTGGCGCCGGCATTCATGCGCAGCGCGCCGCCGACCGTGCCGGGAATGCCGAAGAAGAATTCCATGCCGCCGATATCAGCCGCCGCAGCCGTCTCGGCGACGCGCTTGTCGAGCGCCGCAGCGCCGGCGGTGACGACATCGCCGACCGCGCGGGTCTCGCCGAAGGCGCGCGGCGCGAGCCGGATCACGACGCCGGGCATGCCGCCATCGCGCACGATCAGATTGGAGCCGACGCCGACGACATAGACCGGCAATTCCTGCGGCAGGCGGTTCAGGAAATAGGCGAGGTCATCTTCATCTGCCGGTGTGAACAGCACCTGCGCCGGGCCGCCGACGCGAAACCAGGTCAGCTCCGCCAGCGACTGGTTCGCCAGCAGCCGCCCGCGCAGCTCCGGCATCGCGGCTTTCAGATCGGGCGTGATGTCGGGGAAGGTCACGATCACCCCAGCGCCTTCAATTCGGCAGGCAGTGCGTAGGCCCATTGCGTGATGTTGCCGGCGCCGAGGCAGACGACAAGGTCACCGGGCTTGGCGAGGCCGTGCACGATCTTTGCGAGTTCGCCCGCGTTCGGCAGCGGGACAACGTTGCGATGGCCGTGGGCGCGCAGGCCGGCGGCGAAATGGTCGCGGTCGATGCCGGCGATCGGCGCCTCGCCGGCCGGATAGACCTCCGCGACCACGACCGCATCGGCATCGTTGAAGCAGGTGCAGAATTCCTCGAACAGCGATTGCAGGCGGGTGTAGCGATGCGGCTGCACCACGGCGACGATCTTGCCGTTGACGGATTCCCGCGCCGCCTTCAGCACGGCTGCGATCTCGACCGGATGATGACCGTAATCGTCGATCACGGTGATGCCGTTGGTCTCGCCGGTCTTGGTGAAGCGCCGCTTGACGCCGCCGAAGCCGGCCATGGCCTGGCGGATGACGTCGTCGGACACGCCGAGCTCGTGCGCCACCGCGATCGCCGCCGTCGCATTCGATGCGTTGTGGCGCCCCGGCATCGGCAGCATGATATCGGCGATCTCATGGACCGCGCCGGACTTGCGATCGCGGATCGCGACCGAGAATTTCGAGCCGCCGCCCATCGGCGTCAGATCCTTGAGCTGCGCATCGGCCTGCGGGTTCTGGCCGTAGGTGATGATGCGGCGGTCTTCGATCTTGCCGACGAGAGTTTGCACCACGGGGTGATCGGTGCACATCACGGCAAAGCCGTAGAACGGGACGTTCTCGACGAAATTGCGGAACGCGTCCTGGATCGCTTCGAAGGTCTTGAAGTGATCGAGATGCTCGGGGTCGATATTGGTGACGATGACGACGTCGGACGGCAGCTTCAGGAAGGTGCCGTCGCTCTCGTCGGCCTCAACCACCATCCAGTCGCCGGCACCGAGCCGCGCGTTGGAGCCATAGGCGTTGATGATGCCGCCATTGATCACGGTCGGGTCGAGCCCGCCGGCATCGAGCAGGGTCGCCACCATCGTGGTCGTGGTGGTCTTGCCATGGGTGCCGGCGATCGCGACGCAGCTCTTCAGCCGCATCAGTTCCGCCAGCATCTCGGCGCGCCGCACCACCGGAATGCGTCGCGCGCGGGCCGCCATCAGTTCGGGATTATCGCGCTTGATCGCAGTCGAGACCACGACGACATCGGCGCCGTCGACATTCTCGGCGGCGTGGCCGACCGAGATTTTTGCGCCCTTCTTGCGCAGCCGGTCCAGGTTGTAGTTATCCGAAGCATCGGAACCCTGCACGGTGTAGCCGAGATTGATCAGCACCTCGGCGATGCCGCTCATGCCGATGCCGCCGATCCCGACGAAGTGAATGGGTCCGATCTCGCGCGGCAGTCTCATGTTGCTAACACCTTCATCGTGTCCGGGCTCACCCGGCAATCCTCCGACTTATGAAAGACTGATATGGCCAGGACAAGCCCGGCCATAGCGTCCCACGCCCGAAAATTCTTCGAAAGCGGCCTAAATTCCTGCCACTTTCGCCACCAGATCGGCCAGCCGCTCGGCGGCATCGAGCCGGCCGACGCCGCGCGCTGACGCCGCCATCGCGGTCAGTTTCGCGGGTTCGGCAGCGTAGGCCGAAATGTCAGCGGCCAGCCGCTCGGACGTGAAGTCGCTCTGCGCGATGCGCAGCGCGCCGTTCGCCTGCGACAACACGCCGGCATTGGCGAACTGGTCCTGATCGATCGCGCCCGGCAGCGGCACCAGGATCGAGGGCCGGCCGATCGCGGCGAGCTCGGCGACCGTGCCGGCGCCGGAGCGCGAGATCACGAGCTGGCTCGAGGCGAGGCGCGCCGGCAGGTCGGCGAAGAACGGCGCGAGCTCGGCGTTGATCTCGAGCCGGTCGTAGACCGCGCGCACCCGATTCATGTCCTCTTCGCGCACCTGCTGGGTGATGATCAGGCGGCTCCACAGCGCGGGCGCGAGCTGCTCGATCGCCGGCGGCACAATATCGCTCATTACCCGCGCGCCCTGGCTGCCGCCGACGACGAGCAGGCGCAGCGGCCCGTTCGCCTCGGGCGGCGTGTATTTCACCGCGGCCGCCGCGAGGATCGCCGGACGCATCGGCGTGCCGACCGTGGTGGCCTTGCCGGCAAGCGCGGGATCGCGATCGAGCACGCCGGGCAGCGAGGTCGCGATCGCGTTGACGCGGCCGGAGAGGAAACGGTTGGCGCGGCCGAGCACCGCATTGGCGTCGTGGATGATGCCGGGCACACCGAGCAGCCGCGCCGCCATCAGCGGCGGCAAGGTTGGATAGCCGCCGAAGCCGACCACGGCCGCGGGCTTCAGCCGGCGCACCAGATTGGCGGCGATCAGCGTGCCGTAGCCAAGCATCAGCGCGGTCCGCGCCAGCGAGATCGGGTTGCGGCTGCGCACGGTCGCGCTCGGCACGAGGTCGATGCTCTCCCTGCCGAACAGGCCGGAATAGCGCAGCGCGCGGCCGTCTGTGGCGAGCCGGACGCGCAGGCCACGCCTGATCAATTCCACGGCGAGCGCTTCGGCCGGGAACAGATGGCCGCCGGTGCCACCGGCCGCCAGCAGAATCAGAGGCGCGTTGTCCATGGTTTCCAGATAACCGACACGACCGTCACAGTCACCTACGCGTAGGCGCGCTGAGCGCTGGCGCCCTCCATCGATTCGATCTCGGTGCGCGGCCGCTGCCGCGTCAGCGCCAGCATCATGCCGACGCCATAGGCAAGCGACACGAACGAGGAACCGCCATAGGAAATGAACGGCAGCGTCATGCCCTTGGCCGGAATCAGTTGCAGGTTAACCGCCATGTTGATGGTCGCCTGCACGCCGAACAGGATCGCAAGCCCCGACGCCGCAAAGCGCGAGAACATGTCCTCGGTGGCATAGGCGCGGGTCAGCGTGCGGATCACGATGAAACCGAACAGCGCCACCAGCATCAAGCAGAGGATGATGCCGAACTCTTCCGCCGCGACCGCGAACACGAAGTCGGTGTGGCTGTCCGGCAGGCTGCGCTTGGCGATGCCCTCGCCCGGCCCCAAGCCGAACCAGCCGCCGTTCCAGAACGCTTCCATCGCGGTGTCGACCTGGAAGGTGTCGCCGGAGGCGGGATTCATGAAGCGCTTGATGCGGCCGGCGACGTGCGGCACCAAAAGATAGGCGCCGAACAGGCCGGCGCCCGCCGCGCCGGCGAGCCCGAACACCCAGATCATCCGCATGCCCGCGATGAAGAACAGCGCGCCCCACACCGTGAGGATCAGCATGGTCTGACCGAAGTCGGGCTCCATCACCAGCAGCGTGACCAGCGTCAGCAACAGCACCAGCGCCATCGAGGTCGCCGGCATCTCCGGCCGCTTGGTCGATTCCGCAAACAGCCAGGCCGCGACGATGACGAAGGAGGGCTTTGCGGCTTCGGAAGCCTGGATGTTGACGCCGAGCAGCGTGATCCAGCGCCGCGAGCCCTTGACCTCGGGCCCGACCAAGAGCGTCAGCACGATCAGCACGATCGAGACCGCGAACACGATCAGCGCGGTGCGCCGGATCTGCCGCGGCGTCATGAACGAGACGCCGATCAGCACCATCAGCGACGGCACCAGGAACATGACGTGGCGGTTGAAGAAGTGGAACGGATCGAGCCCGATCCGGGTCGCCACCGGTGGGCTCGCCGCCAGCGACAGAATGACGCCGGCCAGCATCAACGCGGCGATCGCCACAAGCAGCAGCTTGTCGACGGTCCACCACCAGTCCGAGAACGGGGTGCGTTGGTCACGGGCGAGCATGGGCGTCCCCAGATGGCAGAGATAACGTCCATTCGTGGCGCAGGATGGTTTCCAAGGGGTTAACGGGATGGGTAACTTTTGAGGGAGGTGGAGCGGCGCCTCAAGCACAGCTGTCTGGATGCCCGCATGGGCGGGGCATGACACCGGAGAGAATGAGAGCCCATGGCTCCTTCCGCGCGTCGTCCCTGCGAAAGCAGGGACCCATACTCCGCGGCGGATGTTGTTGAAGCGACTCGTCGTTCCAACATCGCGCAACAATCAGCGTCGGTGGTTATGGGTCCCTGCTTTCGCAGGGACGACACCGAGTGGTGGGCGCCTCTTGCGCGTCATGCGTCCCCATTCTCGCGACATGAATCGTCCGAGCTTTGCATCTCGTTTCGCCCGCTCTTGAAGAGGGCGCAGGGAAAGCCGGGTGCCGATCGCACCCATGGGCCCCGGCAATGGGTAGAAAGCTCGGGGGTAGGACCACAGGTGTAGCCGGAAACAACCCGGCTTTCCCTGCGCGATGGGTTTCGCTGCGCTCTACCATCCTACGATTCTTCGCGCGCCCCGCAATGAAGGGGAGATTGTGTCTACACCACCGGCTTGACGCCGGGCAATGCCTGGACGATGTCGCGGAAGGCGGTGCCGCGGATTTCGAAATTGCGGTACTGGTCGAACGAGGCGCAGGCCGGCGACAGCAGCACGACGGCTTCCGCGAGCCCCGATGCCTCGGCATCGCGCGCGGCGCTGGCGATCGCGACGTCGAGCGTGCCGGACATGTCGTGCGGGACGCGCTCGCCGAGCGTGCCGGAGAATTCGGCCGCCGCCTCGCCGATCAGATAGGCCTTGCGGATGCGCGGAAAATATTCGGTCAGGCTGGTGATGCCGCCGGCCTTCGGCTTGCCGCCGGCGATCCAGTAGATGTCGGCGAACGAGGATAGCGCATGCGCGGCCGCATCCGCGTTGGTACCCTTGGAGTCGTTGACGAACAGCACGTTGCCGCGGCGGCCGACCTGCTCCATGCGGTGCGCGAGACCCGGGAAGCTGCGCAGGCCGTTCTGCAGCACGTCGGTCGCGATCCCCATCGCCAGCGCGCAGGCCGAGGCGCAGGCGGCGTTCTGCGCATTGTGCAGACCGCGCAACGAGCCGATGCCGCCTAACCGCGTTATCTCGCTGCGCGCCGCGCCCGACGCACGCACGATGGTCTCGTGCTCGACATAGAGGCCGTCGGGCAGCGGGTTCTTCACCGAGATGCGCACCACGCGCTTGCCGGCGCGATCGAGCCGGTCGGCGATGTTGCGGCACCAGATGTCGTCGACGCCGACGATCGCCGTGCCGCCGGCCTGTACGCCGGCGACCAGCCGCTCCTTCACCGCCGCGTAATGCTCGAGCGTGCCGTGGCGATCGATGTGATCCTCGCTGATGTTGATCAGGATGCCGACCGACGGATCGAGCGACGGTGCGAGATCAATCTGGTAGGATGACATCTCGATCACATGGACACGCCCCATGCGCGGCGGCTCCAGCGACAGGATCGCGGTGCCGATATTGCCGCCCATCTGGGTGTCGTAGCCGGCGACCTTCATCAGATGCGCGATCAGCGCGGTGGTGGTCGATTTGCCGTTGGTGCCGGTGATGGCGACGAATGGCGCGTTCGGCGCGTGACGGCGCCGCTCGCGGCAGAACAGTTCGACGTCGCCGATCACCTCGCACCCCACCTCGCG
Organism: Bradyrhizobium pachyrhizi; assembly: GCF_029714545.1. NCBI lineage: Bacteria > Pseudomonadati > Pseudomonadota > Alphaproteobacteria > Hyphomicrobiales > Nitrobacteraceae > Bradyrhizobium > Bradyrhizobium pachyrhizi. Next base: position 6,588,248 of record NZ_CP121667.1, read on the forward strand.
CGCCTTCAGCACGCTCCAGTGCGGCGCCGGATGGGTCAGCGGCGCGCCGGGGGTCAGGATCAGCGCGGCGAAATTCGCCCACGACACGGTGCGCAGATCAGCGGTGGTGAAGCCGGCCTGCGCCGCCTTGACGACGTTGTCGGCATTGTCGTCGGCCGCGATCACCTCGGCGCCGCCAGCCTTCAGCGCCTGGCAGCTCGCAAGCCCGGAGCCGCCGAGCCCGAACACCGCGACCGTCTTGCCGGAGAAGGAGGTGACCGGGATCATGGCGACGCTCAGCGCAGCTTGAGGGTGGAGAGGCCGGCGAGCGCCAGCATCACCGAGATGATCCAGAACCTGATCACGATCTGCGGTTCGGTCCAGCCCTTCTGCTCGAAATGATGGTGCAGCGGCGCCATCCGGAACACGCGCTTGCCGGTGAGCTTGAACGAGGTGACCTGGACGATGACCGAGACCGCCTCCAGCACGAACAGGCCGCCGATCACGGCGAGCACGATCTCGTGCTTCACAGCAACCGCCGTCGCGCCGAGCATGCCGCCGAGCGCCAGCGAGCCGGTGTCGCCCATGAAGATCGAGGCCGGCGGCGCGTTGAACCAGAGGAAGCCGAGGCCTGCGCCAAGCACCGCGCCGCACAGCACCGCCAGTTCGCCGGTGCCGGCGACGTAATTGATCTGCAGGTAATCCGAGAACACCGCGTTGCCGGTCAGGTACGAGATCATGCCGAAGCTTGCGGCGGCAATCATCACGGGCACGATCGCAAGACCGTCGAGACCGTCGGTGAGATTCACCGCGTTGCCGGCGCCGACCATCACGAAGGCGCCGAAGATCACGAAGAACCAGCCGAAATTGATCACGAGGTCCTTGAAGAACGGAATCACGAGCGAGGTCGACGACACGTCGCGCCCGAGCCGGACCAGCGCGTAGGTGGCGGCGAGCCCGATCACCGCCTCGATCAAGAGCCGCAGCTTGCCGGCGAAGCCGCTGTGCGACTGCTTTGTGACCTTCAAATAATCGTCATAGAAGCCGACGAAGCCGAAGCCGAGCGTCACCGCCAGCACGATCCAGACATAGGGATTGAGCGGATTGGCCCAGAGCAGCGTCGACACCACGAGCCCGGACAGGATCATCAGCCCGCCCATGGTGGGCGTGCCCTTCTTGGAGATCAGATGCGACTGCGGACCGTCGGTGCGGATCGGCTGGCCCTTACCCTGCCGCAGCCGCAGATGATCGATGATCCAGGGCCCGAACAGGAACACGAACAGCGCGCCGGTCACCATCGCGCCGCCGGTGCGGAAGGTGATGTAGCGGAACACGTTCAAAGCGCTGCGGAACGCCCCAAACCCCGGAACGGTGTTGGACAGTTCGATCAACCAGTAGAACATTCGAGGGGTCCTATACCGCTTCTTCGTGCGCGGCCTTGTCGGGGAAGCGTTTTTCCAGCGCGCTGACAATGAGCTTCATCTTCGATCCCAGCGAGCCCTTCACCATGATCACGTCACCGGCACGGACCGCGGCGACCGCCTGCGCTTCGAGCGCCGCCGAGCTCTCGGCATAGCCTCCCCGCTTGCCGGTGGAAAGGGCATCCCACAGATTCCGCATCAGCGGACCACAACAATATACGAGGTCGATGCGGTTGGCGGTCACGGCCTCGTTGAGGCCGCGGTGCAAATCGGGCCCGGTCGGCCCGAGCTCGAGCATGTCACCGAGCACCGCGATGCGGCGGCCATGCGGCCCGGTCTGGGCCTGACCGAGCACGTTGAGCGCGGCGCCCATCGAGGCCGGGTTGGCGTTGTAGCTCTCGTCGATCAGTGTCGCCTCGCCATGGCCGACCTCGAGGGTGCGGCGGAGGCCGCGGCCGGTCGGCGCCGCGAGCTGCGACAGCGACAGCGCCGCGCGCGCGATATCGGCGCCGAGCAGCGAAGCGCCGGCGAGCACCGCGAGCGAGTTCATCGCCATGTGCCGGCCGGGCATGCCGATCTTGTAGGTGATGTCATGATCCAGAATATCCGCATGCACCGCCGAGCAGGTCGCATGCAGCGAGAGGTCGAGCAGCCGCGCTTCGGCGCGCTTGTCGGCGCCGAACGAGACGATGCGCGAGATGCCGGCCTGCCTGGCCCGCTGTTGCAGCCGCGCGAATTGTCCGTTGTCGCGGTTGAGCACGACGGCGCCATCGGGCTCGAGCCCTGCGAAGATCTCCGCCTTGGCGTCGGCGATCGCCTCGATGCCGGCGAAGAATTCCAGATGCACCGGCTCGATGGTGGTGATGATTGCGACGTCCGGGCGCACCATCTTCACCAGCGGCGTGATCTCGCCGGCATGGTTCATGCCGATCTCGAACACCGCAAAGCGCGTGCTGGCCGGGCAGCGCGCCAGCGACAGCGGCACGCCCCAATGATTGTTGAACGACGCCACCGAGGCATGGGTCTCGCCCTGCGCCGACAGCACGCGGCGCAGCGCCTCCTTGGTCGAGGTCTTGCCGACCGAGCCGGTCACCGCGACGATCTGCGCGTTGAGCCGCGCGCGCGAGGCATGCGCGAGCTCGACGAGGCCGGCGAGCACGTCGTCGACCACCAGCAGCGGCGCATCAGTGGGAAACTTCGCCCGTTGCGCGGTCTCGACCACCGCGAGCCCGGCACCGGCCTTCAGCGCCGCCTCGACGAAGGCATGGCCGTCATGGACGTCGCCCTTGATCGCGAAATACGCCTCGCCCGGCGCGACGGTGCGGCTGTCGATCGAGAGACCGGTGACGCCGTCCGGTAGCACGCCTTGCGTGGCGGCGCGCATCGCCGTCGCCATCGCATCCGAGGTCCACAACATCGTGCTCATGCGCCCTCCGCAGCCAATGCACTGGCGACCGCCTCGTGATCGCTGAACGGCAGCGTCGTGTTGCCGACGATCTGCCCGACCTCGTGGCCCTTGCCGGCAACGACCAGCGCATCGCCCGGCGCGAGGCCGGCAATGCCGGCGCGGATCGCCGCGGCGCGGTCGCCGATCTCGCGCGCGCCCTTCGCCGTCGCCATGATCGCGGCGCGGATCGCCTCCGGCTTCTCGCTGCGCGGATTGTCGTCGGTGACGATGACCTGATCGGCATTCTCGGCCGCGATCGCGCCCATGATCGGACGCTTGCCGGCGTCGCGGTCGCCGCCGGCGCCGAAGATCACGACCAGCTTGCGCTTGGCATAGGGCCGCAGCGCCTGCAGCGCCTTGGCGAGCGCGTCCGGCTTGTGGGCGTAGTCGACGAAGATCGGCGCGCCATTGTGCTCGCCGACGAATTCCAGCCGGCCCTTGGCGCCTTCGAGATGTTCGAGGCAGCCGAACACGTCATCGGCGGCGCTGCCGGTGCCAATCGCGAGCCCGGCCGCGACCAGCGCGTTCTCGATCTGGAATTCGCCGACCAGCGGCAGCCGGATCGCGTGCTTGCGCCCGCGGTGCTCGATCAGGAGCCGCTGGGCAAAGCCTTCGATGGCGGCATCGAGGAGCTTGATGCCATCGCCTGCATCGGCGTTGCGCCCGGCCGCGATGATGCGCAGGCCGCGCGAGCGCGCCGCATCGATCACCTCGGCCGAACAGTCATGATCGGCCGAGATCACCGCGGCGCCGCCTGGCGCGACGAGATCGCGGAACAGCCGGAGCTTTGCATTGAGGTAATGCGCGACATCAGGATGATAGTCCATGTGGTCGCGCGACAGATTGGTGAAGCCGCCGGCGGCGATGCGCACACCGTCGAGACGATACTGATCGAGGCCGTGCGAGGACGCCTCGAACGCCAGATGGGTGACGCCGTCGCTCGCGATCTCGTCGAGCTGGCGATGCAGCGCGATCGGATCCGGCGTGGTCAGCGAGCCGTAGACCGTGCGCTTGTCCGACACGAGGCCGATGGTGCCGATGCTGGCGGAGGAATGTCCGAGCCGCTGCCAGATCTGGCGTGTGAATGCTGCGACCGAGGTCTTGCCGCTGGTGCCGGTCACCGCCGCGATCGTCGCCGGCTGGCGGGAAAAGAATTTGGCCGCGGCGAGCGCCAGCGCACGGCGCGGATTAGGCGTGATGACGAAGGGGGCGCGCGCGTGACCTTGCGGCAGATGGTCGCTGGCGACCGCGACCGCGCCGGCGGCAATCGCCGCTTCGACGAAGCGCGCGCCATCGGTCCTGCTGCCGGCCAGTGCGAAGAACAGGTCGCCCGGCTTCACCGCGCGGCTGTCGACCGCAAGCCCTCCGACAATGAGCGAGGAGGCACTCGGATCGATCGTGGCATCATCGCTGAAGAGGTCGCGAAGTCTCATGATCTTCCAGTCTGGCCGGCGCCGTTCTGGCGCCGCGTGAGTATACGCCTTACTGGGTTGTTCTGGATGCCGCAAGAATAAGGCGGTCGGACGGCGGCAGATCGAATCGCGGTTCAACGCCCAAAAGCGGCGCAATTCGGGCGATCACATTGCCGCCGGTCGGCACCGCATTCCAGCCCGAGGTGATGAACCCGTAGGTCTCCTTCAGGGGCTGCGGCTCGTCGAGCATGATCAGGAGCTGGTATTTCGGATTGTCGGCGGGCAGGATCGCGGTGAAGGCGTTGAGCACGCGCTTCTTGGCGTAGCGGCCGTTGATCACCTTCTCCGCGGTGCCGGTCTTGCCGCCGATATAGTAGCCCTTGACGTCGGCCTTCTTCGCGGTGCCGATCTCGGCATTGAGCCGCATCAGATAGCGCATCTTGTCCGAGGTCTCCGGCTTGATGACGCGCTTGGCGAGCGCCATCGCCTCCTGCTCGGTGCGCTTCAGGAAGGTCGGGGGGATCAGGTAGCCGCCATTGACCAGCGCGTCGATGCCCATCACCGCCTGCAGCGGCGCCACCGCGATGCCGTGACCGAACGAGATGGTGACGGTGTTCAATTCGCCCCACTTCTTCGGCACGATCGGGGACGCGCTCTCCGGCAGTTCGGTGCGCAGCCGCTCGAGCTGGCCCATCTTGCGCAGGAAGGCCTTGTGCGCATCGACGCCCATCGCCAGCGCAATGCGCCCGGCGCCGATGTTGGAGGAATAGTAGAACACCTCCTTCATGTTGATCATGCGGCCCATGTTGTGATCGTCATGGATCGCGAACTTGCCGTAGTGCAGCGGGCCGCGCGCATCCCACATCGAGTTGAGGTCGAACCGGCCGCTATCCAGCGCCATCGCCAGCGTGAACGCCTTGAAGGTCGAGCCCATCTCGTAGACGCCGGTGGTCAGGCGGTTGATGCGATCGGGATCGTGCGCCTCCTTCGGATTGTTCGGATCGAAATCCGGCAGCGAGACCATCGCCACGATCTCGCCGGTGCGCACGTTGGAGACGAGGCCGGAGGCGGCCTTGGCCTTGAACTTCTCTTTCGCCTTGAGCAGTTCGTCGCGTAGCGCGTGCTCGACGCGCAGGTCGACCGACAGCTCCACCGGCTTCTGCAGCCGGTCGGTGGCGAAGCCCGCGCGATGCAGATCGGCCAGACCGTTGCTGTCCAGCCACTTCTCCATGCCGGCGATGCCCTGGTTGTCGATGTTGACGAGGCCGATCAGGTGGGCGACCTCGTTGCCGGTCGGATAGACGCGCTTGTTCTCGCGCAGGAAGCCGACGCCGGGAAGGCCGAGGCGATGGATGTCGCTCTGCTGCTTCGGCGTGATCTCGCGCTTCAGCCAGACGAAACCCTTGCGCGACGACAGGCGGTCGCGCACCTCGCTGGTGTCGAGATCGGGCAAGGCTCCGGTCAAAAGCTCGATCGCCTCGTCCTTGTCGATCAGCCGGCGCGGCTCGGCGAACAGGCTCGGCGCCTTGACGTCGGTGGCGAGGATTTCGCCGTTGCGGTCGGTGATGTCGGGCCTCGCGGTCGCGATGGCGTCCTGCGAGGCGGTGCGGCGCGCGCCGTGGCTGTCGGCGCCGACGGCGAACAGCACCAGCCTCCCCGCCAGCACGCAATAGACCGCGGCGAAAGCGAGGATGGCAAGACCAACGCGCGCGCGCGCCTTGGCGGCGCGGTCGACATTACTGCCGTACAGCAGCGTGCGGATCAGCCGCTGGTTCCATGGCTCGGCAGGTTTCACGGCCGGTGTGTTGGCGGGTGCCGGATCGGTCATGGCTGGTCCCGTCATTGCTGGTCTCCCCCGCCCTGCCCGGAGTCTTCGGGCGCAGGCTGGTCGGCGGCCGACTGGTCGGTCGCCGCCTTGTCGATCGATCCGGTGGTGCTGTCGGGCGCCGCGGCCGCCTCGATGGTGTCGATCATCGCGCCGATCGGATCGCGCGAACCGGGCCGCGTGAAGCTCGGCGGCCGCTCCGGCAGGTTCTTCAGGGAATCGTACTGGTTGGCGTTGATCGGCTTCAGCGGCAGATGGCGCTCGGCGAGGCCCTGCAGCCGGAGCGGCGCATCGAGCTTGGCCCATTCGGCGCGCAACGCGGCGATCGCATTGCGCTGCTCGCGGATCTCGGCGTTGAGTTGCAGCACGCGCTCGACGCGCGCGGTCGATTCCATCTTGATGCGGTAGACATAGGACGCCGCGAAGATCAGCATGCCGATGACGAGGAGATGGAGAAGGCGCATCGTCACCCTCCCCGCTTCAGGTCGGACAGCCGCGGCCATGACGGCAGGTCGTCGTCGGCGTGCACCGGCGCGGCGCTGCGCTTCGCGGCACGCAGCTTGGCCGATCGCGCGCGCGGATTGGCGGCAAGCTCGGCCTCATCGGGCGTCACCGGACGCTTGGTCAGGATCTGAAAGCTGGGCGCCGCTTGCGCAATTTCGGGCAAATGCCGCGAGCCGGCGGAGACCTTGCCGCGCAGGCTGAGGAAATTCTTGACGATGCGGTCTTCCAGCGAATGGAACGAAACCACGACGAGCCGGCCGCCCGGCTTCAGCACGCGCTCGGCCGCTGCGAGCGCCAGATGGAGCTCATCGAGCTCCTCATTGACGAAGATGCGTAGCGCCTGGAAGGTCCGCGTCGCCGGATGGATCTCGTTCGGCTTGGCGCGCACGACCTTCGCGACGATATCGGCAAGCGCGTCGGTCGTCGTGATCGGCGCGTCCTTGCGCGCGGCGACGATGGCGCGGGCGACGCCGCGCGAATGCCGCTCCTCGCCGAAGATATAGATGATGTCGGCGAGCTGTTTCTCGGAAGCGGTCGCGACCACGTCGGCCGCGGTCGGGCCGCTCTGGGCCATCCGCATGTCGAGCGGACCGCCGAGCCGGAACGAGAAGCCGCGTTCGGCCCGGTCAAGCTGCATCGAGGAGACGCCGACATCCATCACGACGCCGTCGACCGCATCCACCCCCTGCGATGCGCAGACCTCGGCGAGGTTGGAGAAGCGGTCCTCGACCAGCGTCAGCCGACCGCCTGCGCCGTCGACCAGATCGAAGCCGCCGGTTATCGCGGTGCGGTCGCGGTCGATGCCGATCACGCGGGTCTCGGCGACATCGAGGATCGCCCGGCTGTAGCCGCCTGCACCGAAGGTCGCGTCGACATAGATGCCGCCGGCGCGCGGAGCGAGATACGCGACCGCCTCGCGGCCCAGCACCGAAATGTGACGCGGCGCACGCTCGCTCATGCGCCGCTCCCGGGCGGGGCCGCGTAACTGGCATGCAAGCTGGGTGCGCGCCGACTCATTGCGCCTCGAATCCTCGCGCCCAGAGCCCTCTTCGTTCCGATTGGATCGGAACGGGGCTCTGGATTCCTGTCTTGACGCGTTTTCTTCACGCGAACCGGTATCCACTTCGCTCGAAAACACGTGAAAGAGCCGCTGCGTGACGCCAGCGCCAACTCCCGTCCTCGGCCGCAAATCCTGATATCCGACCGGAATTGGGAGGGTTTCCATGGGATTTCGCGCAAACAGCGGGGCTCAGCGTCCTTTGGCCGTCCCCCGAAACCGGTTCGGCACTTCACCTCTCAGTAACGGCACTTAACGTTAAGAAAACGTTGATGATCGGTTAGCGCAATCGCGCGGCTTTGATCCGCATTCGAGTGATACCCTCGCGACCCACTCCGGGCACAATGGCGCGGCGCATCGTGCGGATCACGGAACCCGGCACGGCCGATTGCGCGGCCCGCACGGTAAAGGAATAGTAAACGCCTATTTGTTTATCCATATGTCAAAATGCTTTCTCCTGGTTCGGGTTTGAGTGATTCGTATGGCTTCAAGTTCGTCTTCGTCCGGCAACGCTGATTCGAAGCGTCAGCGCGCCCTCCCTGTTCCAAAGGGGGTGGCGGACGCGAAGACGTTCACGCCGGATTCCTCGATCGCCTCCGACGTGATCCCGTCGGCGAACTTCGGCGATCGCGCCAATGGCCGGCAACCCGACATGATCGTGCTGCACTACACCGGCATGCCCGATGTCGAGGGTGCGATCACCCAGCTCTGCACGGCCGGCACCGAGGTCTCGGCGCACTACATCGTGCTCGAGGACGGCCGCATCGTGCAGTGCGTGCCGGAGAGCAAGCGCGCCTGGCACGCCGGCGTGTCGGCGTGGGCCGGCGATGACGATATCAACTCCTGCTCGATCGGCGTCGAGATCGTCAATCGCGGCCACGATTGGGGCTATCCGGACTTTCCGCTGCGCCAGATTGCGGCTGTCATCGCGCTGTGCCGCGGCATCATGCTTCGCCGCAAGGTGGTTCCGCATCGCGTGCTCGGCCATTCCGACGTGGCGCCGGCGCGCAAGAAGGATCCCGGCGAGAAATTCCCCTGGCACTCGTTGGCCAATTCCGGCGTCGGGCACTGGGTGCAGCCGGCGCCGATCGTGCGCGGCGACGCGCTGCAGCTCGGTGCGATCAGCGACAGCGTCTCCAACATGCAGGCCGCGTTCCGGCGCTACGGCTACAACATCCCGACCAACGGCAAGTTCGACGGCCCGACCATGGAGGTCGTCACCGCCTTCCAGCGTCACTTCCGCCCGGAGCGCATCGACGGGATCGCCGACCGCTCCACCATGGCCACACTGCACGCGCTCCTCGAGAGCCTGCCGCCGGATGCGGCGACGGTGGTCGCGTCGAGCTAGGCTCGCGTCTGTCCGTCATTGCGAAGGAGCGGTGCATTTTCCTGCCAAGTGTGCGTGCACGTTGGAACTTTTCGGCACGTGCGGTCTTTGTAACTGGGGCGGTCCGAGTGGAGATTCGTCCATGTTCAAAGCACTGATCGCAGGAGCCGCCGCCGTCGGCCTCATTGTCGCTCCGGCTGCCGCTGGCGCTATGTCGACCCAAAGCAAGACCATGTCGTCGACCCATCACAAGACCCAGAAGGTCCATCACGCGCAGAAGAAGATGGCACCCGACACCACGACCGGCATGTCGAAGGGAACGACGACCGGGCAATCGAGCACCGGCGCCAAGGCGAAGACAGGTTACTGAGCACGCTCAACGCCGCACGGCGCGCTGACCATCGCGGATGAATGGCGCGCCGTCACTGGCCACGCACGAGATGGGGCGCGTCACCCCATCTCGGCGATGCGCCGCGCATAGAGCCGCCGCAGCGGGTCGAGTTGCGTGGCTGCCGTTGCAACGAGATAAGCCTGCCGCGCTTCGTTCTTGCGGCCGAGGCGGCGCAGCAAGTCGGCGCGCACGGCGGGCAGCTGGTCATATCCCTTCAAAGTACCGCGCGCGTCCAGCGCATCGATCAGGCCGAGCGCGCGCGCCGGACCATCGACCATCGACACCGCGGCGGCGTGATTGAGCTCGATCACCGGCGACGGGCTGATGCGCAGCAGCACTTCATAGAGACCGGCGATCTGCGGCCAATCCGTGTCCTGATAACTCGGCGCCCGCGCATGCAGCGCGGCGATCGCGGCCTGCACGGCGTAGGACTGCGGCCGGCCCGGCATCCGCAGCGCTTCCTCGACCAGTTCGAGGCCTTCGGCGATCTGCTGGAAATCCCACAACGAACGGTCCTGCTCCTCGAGCAGCACGATATCGCCGCCGGCGGTTTGGCGGCCGGCGCGACGCGCATCATGCAACAGCATCAGAGCCAGCAGGCCCTTGATCTCGCCGCGCGCCGGTATCAGCGCATCGATCAGCCGCGCCAGCCGGATCGCCTCGCGCGCAAGATCGGGCCGCATCAGATCCTCGCCGGCGGTTGCCGCATAACCTTCGGTGAAGACGAGGTAGATCACCGCGAGCACGCCGGTGAGGCGCGGCTCCAGCGCCTCACGCTCCGGCACCTCATAGGGAATGCCGGCGAGTTTTATCTTTTGCTTGGCGCGCAGGAGGCGCTGCGCCATGGCGTCCTCGCTCACCAAAAAGGCGCGCGCGACCTGCACCGTCGTCAGCCCGCACACCGTGCGCAAGGTCAGCGCGACCTGGACCTCGGCGGCAAACGACGGATGGCAGCAGGTGAAGATCAGCCGCAGCATGTCGTCGTCGAGCGTTGCGTCGGCCGGCTCGGGCGAGGACTCCGCATCGAGCAGGATTTGATGCGTCAGTTCCTGCTGCTTGCCGCGAAACGTCGCCGCGCGGCGGACGCGGTCGATCGCCTTGTTGCGGCCGACATTGACCAGCCAGGCACGCGGATTGGAAGGAAAATCGCCGATCGGCCAGCGCTGCAGGGCCACCGCAAAGGCATCCTGAAGCGCGTCCTCGGCCAGATCGAAATCGCCGACGAGCCGGATCAGCGTTGCAAGCGCCCGGCCCGCCTCGTCGCGAAACACTTTTTCGATCTGGCTGGGGGTCATGAGTTTCACCGTCATTCCGGGGCGATGCGAAAGCATCGAACCCGGAATCTCGAGATTCCGGGTTCGCTTCGCGCCCCGGAATGACCGTTGGTCTTATCGCGGGTTGTCGTAGATCATCACCGGCCTGACTTCGATCGAGCCGGTCTTGGCGCCGGGAATCCGCGCCGCGAGGCCGAGCGCCGTGTCGAGATCCTTGGCATCGACGAGATAGTAGCCGCCGAGTTGTTCGCGGGTTTCCGCAAATGGCCCGTCGGTCGTCAGCGTCTTGCCGTCGCGCACCCGCACGGTGGTCGCGGTCGACACCGGCTGCAGCCCGTCACCCGCCTTGAAGTGTCCGCTCTGGATGATGGACTGGGTGTAGACGGCATATTCCGCCGACAGGGCCTTGCGGTCGTCGGCATTCATGCCGCCATATTCCGCGTCGCTCCGGTAGATCAGCAACAGGTATTGCATCTTGAGAACTCCTCTTGATCGGCTGGATCGCCGACACCCAGTCGAACGGGCGACACGCGGGACGACATCGTCAGGATAAATTATTTTGGCCGCCCGGCGTGAATGCCTCGCCGACCCCGGCGGGCCGCGGCGCCGGCTTATATCTGATATTCCGATAGTAATCGCCAGTATTATTCGTTTGTTAAATTCATGGCAGTGCGTAGCCTTGGGGTCGGGATGCCCGGAGGACTTCGCCATGACACCACTGCCGCAGACAGCAACACGCCTTTCCCGGCTCCTGCTGTCGATGCTGTACCGAATCCTGCGCAGCCGGATCGTGGCGGAACCGCGCCACCACGCCAGTCAGGTCGCCTCGAGCATCGCCGCGGGCGGCAATCCGCTCGGCGTGTGAGCAGGCAATGCAACGGGGCACCACGCGCCTGAAGGCGCTGCGTCAGCTGATCGCCGACGAAGGGCTGACCATCGCGATCCTAGCGGCGGTTGCCGCAGCGACGGTGATCGCATTTGGCTTCGGTGCGGAAGCCGACATCGTGGCCTCGATGCTGATCATCGGTCTCGTGACCGCGCTGGCGGAAACCCGCCTGCGATCGGGAAAGTAGCTCCCGCTGCCGTGACCGGCTCCCGGAGGGAATGACCGAGAACCTAGCATTTGCTTGTAGCCTTATCCGTGTCATTGCGAGCGAAGCGAAGCAATCCACCTGTTCGCATGTGCGGAGCGATGGATTGCTGCGTCGCTACCGCTCCTCGCGAAGTCGGCACGGCTTCCCAGCCCTTACGACGATGTCCCGGCCTGCTGCGCGGCGCGGCGCCGCAACTCCTTGAGCTCCTCGAAACGCTTGGTCACGTCGCGCATCACGGCGACGGTGCCGGCAACCTTGCGCGCCGCATCGTGCAGCATCACGATGGTGAATTCGACGGAGATGCGCGTCCCGTGCCTGGTCAGCGCCGGCACCGACAGCAGATCGCCCTGACCGTAGCGGCTCGTCCCGGTCGCCATCGTGTGCCGGAAGCCGGCCCAGTGACGCGCGCGCAGATTCTCCGGAATGATCAAATCGAGCGATTGTCCGATCGCCTCCTCGGCGCTGAAGCCGAACAGCCTGACCGCGCCCGGATTCCACAGCGTGATGCGGCCTTCGACATCGGTCGCAACGATCGCGTCGGAGGCACCCTTGAGCAACGCGTCTCCCACTTCTGCCGCAATATCCATCGTTTGACCTCCCGCTGATGCCGATCCTGCTGTGAACGCGGACGTTTGCGCTGACAAGCGAAGAAAGCCGATGGAACGGATCGGTGATGCCGATAGCAATCGCGGTCAGCGCCGCCGCCGCGTGGCGGGCTTGGCCCGCGGGAGGTCCGCGCTCGCATTAACCTGGGATGCGGCGAGCCGATGCATGGTCTCGACCGCGCGCGCCAGATGATCGTCCTGGCTGTCAGCCGGATAGGCGACATAGGCCGGCATCGCAAAGCCAGGTGCACCGGCAACGGCGTGCAGCCGCCGCGCCTTCAGGAGCGGCTCCACGATTCGGCGCGCAAAGAATCCGGAGCCGCCGTTCTCCAAAAGATGCTGCAATCCGAGCCAGCCGATATTCACCGTCAGCGCGGGGCCGGCGAAATTCGGAAACAGCGTGGCGTGACGCGCGTAGAATTCAGGGCCCCAATCGACATAGACGTAGCCCGGTCCCGGCTCCGGCGCGCTCTTCGGATCGGTCGACACCAGGATGAGCTGCTCCTCGAACAGCTGCTCGACCTTGAGGCCGGGGCGGCTCTGCGGCGTGTACATCACGCCGATGTCGATGCGTCCCTCGACCAGCCCCTGCATCAGCTCGGGCTCGAGCGCGCTCTCGGCACGGATCGAGATGTCGGGATGCGCCCGCGTCATCAGCGGCAGCCAGCGCAGCAGATACTCTTCCCAAAGTCCGATGCGGCCGCCGACCACCAGCGTCGCGGAAAACCCCTTGGGGATTCCGACATCATGGCGCGCCTGCTCGACGGTGCGGACCAGGACCGAGGCGTGGCGCTGAAACTGGCGGCCCGCCGGCGTCAACGTGGTGCCGGCCTTGTTGCGCACGAACAGCACGCAGCCGAGCTGCTGCTCGAGCGTGTGGATGCGGGTGCTGACGGTCGACTGGCTGACGTGCAGCCGCTCCGCCGCGGTGATGAAGTTGCCGGCGCTCACCACCGTCAGGAACGTCCGGGCCAGTTCGGTATCCATGGCGCCTCGACCTTTGGATCGATCAAATCGATATCAAAAGCCCCTCCTCTGTGAATGTCAAAATCGAGGACCGGCCCGGGCGCTGGGCCAAGGTTAACCATCGCAATCGCTTGACGCGGGCGGCCAAAGCCCGCATGCGTAAGCCGTCAGTCGGCCGGACGGCCGCTCCCGCAAGCGCCGAAAGGCCGCGGGGGAGGAAAGTCCGGGCTCCATCGACATGCGGTGCCGGATAACATCCGGCGGGGGCGACCCCAGGGAAAGTGCCACAGAGAACGAACCGCTCCCTCCTCGGAGGAAGTAAGGGTGAAAAGGTGCGGTAAGAGCGCACCGCGTTTCCGGCAACGGAGACGGCATGGCAAACCACACCGGGAGCAAAACCGAATAGGGACGGCAACGCGGTTAGTTCGCGCATGCGCGATAACACCGCAGGGCGATGTCAGGCCCGCTGTCCGGGTAGGTTGCCCGAGGCAAGGTGCAAACCTTGTCCCAGAGGAATGGCCGTCGCGCATCATTCGCAAGAATGATGCCCTACAGAACCCGGCTTACAGGCCGGCTGATATCTTGGACCATGAGGGGCTCGGCGCAACACGCCGGGCCCCTCGCCATTTTTTGATCAACGTCGTTCCAGCCATGCGCGCCGGCGAAAAGCAGAGCCAACCCGTCGTCTTGCGTCAGAACGACCCGAATGCGGTGCCGATCGCAATCACCGCTGCGAGAGCAATGACAGAACTCACGATGCCGACCATGACGATGTCGAGATAGCTTTCGCGATGCTTGAGCCCACAGATCGCAAGCAGGCTAACGACAGCGCCGTTGTGAGGTAGAATGTCCAGCGTTCCCGAACCGATCACCGCGACGCGATGCAGCAGGCCGGGGTCAATACCCGCCTCCGCGGCAAGATCCATATAGGTCCGTCCCAGCGCATCGAGCGCGATCGTCAAGCCGCCGGAAGCCGACCCGGTCAGCGCCGCAAGGATGTTCGTCGCGACTGCGAGCGACACCAATGGACCGCCTTCAATTCGCAACACCCAGTCCCGCACCACGCCGAAAGCGGGAAGCGAGGCGATAACGGCGCCGAATCCGACAAGGCTTGCGACGCTCAGCGCCGGCAGGACCGACGCGTTGGCACCGGCATCCACGGTTCGTCGCAGTGCGGGCAGTCGCGTCCAGTTGCAGAGGATGACCGTCACGATCGCTCCCGCCAGCGCCACGACAACCGACCAGACACCGGCCACGGCAGCCAGCGATGTATTTCCCCACCGTTGTTCGGCCAGGAACGAGAAATCAAGCCGGGGCAGCACAACCAGCGACATCACCAGATTGACGGCGACGACGACTATCAGGGGAAGCAAGGCGTTGAAAATCGGGACGGCGGCATCGCTGTGATATCCGTGGCGGAGTTCCGCCGGGTCGAATTCCCGCGCCGTCGTCGCCCGCTCGCGCAACAGCTCATCGTCGGCTGCATCCTCCGGAACCGGCGGTTCGTCGCCATAACCCTCCTTTGCCCGACGCGCTGCCTTCTCCGCGCGAAGCAGCCACCACAGCCCGACGCCCAGCATGATGATCGATGCGACAGCGCCGAGGCCCGGTGCGGCAAAGGGGGTCGTGCCAAAGAAAGGCATCGGTATCGCATTCTGTATCGACGGCGTGCCCGGCAGCGCCGACATGGTGAAGGTCGAAGTCCCGAGAATGACCGCCGCCGGTACCAGACGACGTGGAATTCCCGCCGTGCGAAACAGCGACTGCGCCATCGGAACGATGACAAAGAAGGCGACGAACAGGCTGACGCCGCCATAGGTGACCAGTGCGCCTGCGAGCACGACCGCAAGGATGATCCGGCGCTCGCCCAGGCACCGGGAGATGAAGCCCGCGACCGCAGCGACCGCGCCGCTGTCATCCATGAGCTTTCCGAACACGGCGCCAAGCAGAAAAATAGGAAAGAACTGCGCGAGAAACTCCGACGCACTACCCATGAAGGTCTGCGTCCAGTTCGCAAGCAGCGGCTCGCCACCGAAGGCTGCGGCCACCAGCGCACAGAGCGGCGCGAGCAGCAGCACGCTCCAACCGCGAAAAGCGAGACAGACCAGCAGTCCAAGCCCGACGAGAATGCCGAGAAGACCCATCGTCTCAGCACTCCGCCAGCAGAATATCGAGATCTGCGGTCGAACGCTCACCGAGATCGGCGCCATGCGCGTCGAGGAATTCGGCGGCGGCTCGCCGCCCTTCCTCGTGCAGCTTCGCCACGAACGCCCATTCGGCATTGAGCTTGGATGACGAACCGAACGTCGCAAGCATGTCGCTCTTGATCCGGTGCGTCTTCATCTGCGCCCAGCGGGCGCCTTCCCCCGTACCGGGGTCGGCGACCTGGCGAAGCAACGCGATCATCCGCAGCTCCTTTGCCAGCGGCGAATTGAACGAGATCTCGTTAAGCCGGTTGAGAATGTCAGCGGCCGTGCGCGGCTGCTCCGGACGCTCGGTCGGGTTGATCTGGACGACGACGGTGTCGTGCGCGTCGGTCTCGCGAACGAGCGGCGTAATCGTGGGATTACCCGCGTAGCCGCCGTCCCAATAGGGCTCGCCATCGATCTCGATCGCACGAAATATCGTCGGCAGGCAGGCCGACGCTAGCAGGACATCCGCGGTAATCTCCGCGTTGCGAAAAATCCGTCCGCGGCCCGTACGGACGCGCGTGGCGGTGATGAAGAGCTTGATCGGCGCGCGTGCAAGACGCTCGAAATCGATACTGTCGTTCAATATGTCGCGTAGCGGATTGAAGCCAAGCGGATTGAGGTCGTAGGGTGAAAGCATCCGCGACATCAAATCGGTGAAGAGATAGGCGGGGGAGCTGTCAAGCGACCAGCGTCCCATCAGTCGGTCGAGCGGCGACCGTTGCAACGGACTGAATGCGGCGGCGCGCGAGACGCTTCGCCAATATTTTTCAAGCGCTTCGCGTGCACCGGCGGCGCCGCCCGCGGTCCAACCATCCGCCAGCACGGCTGCGTTCATCGCTCCGGCCGATGTCCCGGAGATGCCCGCAATCTGAAACCATGGTTCTTCGAGAAGCCGATCCAGGACACCCCACGTGAACGCACCGTGCGATCCCCCACCTTGAAGCGCCAGGTCTACGAGCACGGGGCTGCGGTTCATGAATCCATGCTCACCAGCACGCGAGACCCTCATTATGTCGCAGTTTAGCGGAACATGCGAGACAAAGTTGCGGTCGCTGCGTAATTCCGATGGCGAACTTCGAACGATATTATTTCAACTCGAAGCGAAGCGAACCGATCGCTTAAGTGCCGCCACAGGCCCGCGTTTCTTAAAAGGCGACATGCATAGGGTGGCGGGCGTAGAGTGTGTCCCTCGCGGAGGAACACAGATGGACCTTCAGAAGATCATGGCGAAGGCAAGAGACATCGCCAGGAGCACCGGCACGATCACGACCGAGCAGCTGAACGGGATGTGCCTCAACAATATGGAGCCCGAAGATATCGCGGCTCTCTTTGCGGCTCTGCGGACCGAGGGGATTCGTCTCAAGGACGACGAAGCGGAAAAGTAGGAGAGCCACTGTGCTTTGACGCTATGGCAAGACAATCGATCACTGCGATCGAAACGCTGGCCGAGTTTGGTTAGTGGCAGATTGGCCTCCGGCGGCATTGCAGCTATGATCCGCTGGAGCTGGACGTGTCCTTCTGCCCCGAGATTCAAGAAGATCAAAAGGAGGAATCGGAATGTCGGTCGCCTGCAAGTTCGAACGCAGCATCCTCAGCCATGAAGAATATGAAGCAATCCGCCTGACGCACCATCCCGCCATTTACAGCGTCGAGGTGAGCGAGCTCGAGGCCATGCGACCCCGCTTGCGCAAGATGCGCGACAAGGAGCGAACGGTCGGCCGACAAAAGCAGCGCGAGAGCCGCGGAAAGGCCGAGGCGCGCGGCACCAGCTTTCCGGGAACCGCCAAGCATGCGTCGGAGCGTAAGCAGGTGTTCGCAGCAGCGCTGAAGCGGGTCAACACGGAGCTGAAACTTCAGCACAATCTGGCAGCCCGGACGGCAAATGTCGAAGCAGCGCGAAAGGCCCTCGCGCTGCACCGTGCGGCGAACTTCACAACGCGTCCCCCGGCTGGAGCCACCGCGGGCGACGGCATGGCGTCGAAGCCTAGCGAACGCCGACGAAAGATCATTGCGGGCGCAAAGATCGGACGCATATCGCAGGCGACAAAGGTCGCTCAAGCCGTCCGCGACGCGCGCGGTGCATGATCCATAACTCACGCCCGCGGATATCAAAAGCGGACATCAAGAAACTGCAGGCGGCGATGCAGGAAAAGGCCAGCGCCGACTGATCGCAGGGCATGCGCGGGCCGCGCCGCCTGGCGGAGGGCCCGCACCTGGTCCATCGCGCGTCTGCGGATATGACCGAACGAGAAGTTGCCTCCCATCATCAACGGCAGCTGAACAGCGCCGCCGGTGCGGAAGGCTTCGCCAATTCGCTCACCAGGAAATGATCGGGTGCATTTGCGCAATTGCGTTCGCCGTCGGTAACGCGGCGCTCGTAGATCTCGTCCGTGAAACGAGGATTTCCGTGCACGAGTACGATCTGGATCGCTAGATCTCCCCTCAGGAAACGATCTCCTGCAGGATCGCCATCAGCGCCTCCGGCGCGGTGACATTGGGCGAATGGCTGGCGTCGATCTCGAAATAGCGCCAGCCGGCTTCGTTCCTGATGCGCCGGGCGAACTGGCCGAACGTGTCGGCCTGCGTGGCGCGGGTGGCGTAGATATAGCTGCGCGGCAGGCTGGTTTCGCCGTGCTTCAACCGCAATTTCTGCTCGAAGCATTTGATCGGCATGTCGACGCGCCGCGCGCTCAGCCATGCGACGTCTGCGGGCGACGTGTCCGGCGGTACCGGCATCGGCGGAATACGCCAGCCGTCGCCGTCGCTCGCGAACTCACGCATGGTCTCGATGGCCGATTCGTTGAGATCGAACAGCGACTGGCCGTCGCGCGGCACGAAGGCGTCGATATAGATCATCTGCGCGATGCGCTCGCGCACCCGGTCGGCGACGCCGGTCGCGACCATGCCGCCATAGGAGTGCCCGATCAGCACGATGTCGCGCAGGTCCTCGCAACTGATGACGCTGAGCACATCCTGGATATGCGCCTCGAGGTCGAGTCCCTGATGCGCAAGATGCGCGCGCTCGCCAAGCCCGGTGTAGCTCGGCGTGACCAGCCGATGTCCAGCGGCCTGCATCAGGGGATGCATCTTCTTCCATGCCCAGCCTGCCGACCAGGCGCCGTGACAGACCAGAAAGGTTTTTTGCGAGTTCGCAGGCGAGCCTGAAGTCATGGGATGCTTCCGTTCCGATTATCGTTGATGAGCCGCGATTTTGAAGTGTACCCACGATGCACGTTGTGTAAACGTGCGGTCGCTCCCTCCCTTTGTCATTCTGGGATGGTCCGAAGGACCAGACCCGGAATCTCGAGATTCCGGGTTCGATGCTGCGCATCGCCCTGACGACTGAAAGGCCTCGATGATCCCGGCAAGCTACGCGATCCTGTTCTTCGGCGCGCTTGCCGGCGGTTTCGTCTCCGGCCTTGCCGGCTTCGGCACCGCGCTGATGGCGCTCGGCATCTGGCTTTATGTGCTGCCGCCGACGCTCGCGGTGCCGCTGGTGCTGGTCTGCTCGGTCATCGCGCAGCTCTCGACCTTGCCGTCGATCTGGAAGAGCATCGATTTCCGTCTGGTCTGGCCGTTCGTCATCGCAGGCCTCGCCGGCGTACCGATCGGCATCCTGCTGATCGCGCGGGCCGACCCCGAGGTTTTCAAGCTGACGATCGGCGTCTTCCTGCTGGTGTTTCCGACCGCGTTGTTCCTGCAGCGCAAGCCGATGTCGATCGCCTTCGGCGGCAAATGGGCCGATGGCGCGATCGGATTTGCCGGCGGCATCCTCGGCGGCCTCGCCGGACTGTCCGGCCCGCTGCCGATCCTGTGGGCCAGCGTGCGCGGCTGGGGCAAGCAGCAGCGCCGCGGCGTGTTCCAGATCTTCAACTTCACGATCCTGGCCGCCGCGCTTTGCGTGCAGATCGCAAGCGGCCTGGTGAAGCCCGAGCTGATCTGGCTGGTGGCGTGCGCGTTTCCGGGGACGCTGCTCGGCGCCTGGTTCGGCGCGCGGCTCTATCATGCGCTCAGCGACCGCAACTTCTCCGACGTCGTGCTGCTGCTGCTGTTCCTGTCCGGCGTCGCGCTGGTGTGGAACGGGCTGGCGCCGAAATAGCGCGGGCGCTGCGAGAGCGCCGGTTCTGATCCAATCAGATCCGACGCTCCAGCCATGCGCCATCTCACTCCGCCGCGGCCTGGCCGAACTCGGTCGCCTGACGCTCGAACAGGCCGCGATAGATGCCGCCGGGACGCGCGGCCAGCACCTCATGCGTGCCGTGCTCGACGATCTCGCCGCGGTCGAACACCAGGATGCGATCCATGCTGCGCACGGTCGACAGCCGATGTGCGATCACGATCGAGGTGCGGCCCTTCATCAGCCGTTCCATCGCCTGCTGGATCAGCGCCTCGGACTCCGAATCGAGGCTCGAGGTCGCCTCGTCCAGGATCAGGATCGGCGCATCCGCCAGGAAGGCGCGCGCCAGCGCCACGCGCTGCCGCTCGCCGCCCGACAGCTTGACGCCGCGCTCGCCCACCAGCGTGCCGTAACCCTTCGGCAGCCGCATGATGAAGTCGTGCGCATTGGCAAGCCGCGCCGCCTGTTCGATCGCCTCCATGCTGGCGCCCGGCCGGCCATAGGCGATGTTCTCCGCCAGCGTGCGGTGGAACAGGATCGGCTCCTGCTGCACGATCGCGATCTGGCTGCGCAGCGATTGCTGCGTCGCCCTGGCGATGTCCTGACCGTCGATCAGGATCCGGCCGCCGGAGACGTCGTAGAGCCGCTGCACCAGCTTGACGAAGGTCGTCTTGCCGGAGCCGGAGCGCCCGACCAGGCCGACGCGCTCGCCGGCATCAATGTCGACCGACAGCCCGTCATACAGCGGCCGGCGATGGCCGCCATAGTGAAACGTGACGTCGTCGAACACGATGCGGCCGCCCTGGATGTCGATCGTCCCGGCATCATCCGCATCGACAATGCCGAGCGGCTCGCCATGGATCTGCACCAGTTCCTCCATGTCGTTCACCGAACGCTGCAGGTTGTTGATGTGCATGCCGACATCGCGCAGATAGGCGTGGATGATGTAGTAGCTGGTCAGCACATAGGTGACGTCGCCCGGCGTGGCGCGGCCCTGCGCCCACAGCAGGATCGCACCGCCGATCACCGAGGCACGGAAACACAGCAGCACCACGAGCTGCGCCGTCGAGGTGTGGTTGTAGCGGAACCAGGTCCGCCGCACCCGTCGGCGCCAGCGGCTGATGACGCCGTCGAGCCGCATGTCCTCGCGCGTCTCCGCGCCGAACGACTTCACCACCGCGTTGCAGGTCAAGGCGTCGGCCAGCGTGCCGCCGACCTTGGTGTCCCACGCATTGGAAACGCGCGCGGCAGGCGCGACGTAGCGCACCTGGAACACCATCGTCATCGCGACATAGATCACCGAGCCGACCGCGATCACCGCGCCGAGCTGCGGCCAATGCACGCCGAGCAGGATCATCGAGCCGACCAGCACCACGACCGACGGGAGCAGCGCCATCAGGATGGTGTCGTTCAGCAAATCGAGCGCCCACATGCCGCGCGTGATCTTGCGCACGGTGGAGCCGGCGAACGAATTGGCGTGCCAGTCGGTCGAGAAGCGCTGCACCCGCATGAAGGACTGCTGCCCGACATCGGACATCGTCTTCAGCGTGAACGGCACGATGGTCTGGATCCCGACCAGCCGCAGCACCAGCGACAGCGCGCCGAGGCCGACGATGGCGCCGAACGCCAGCATTGCCGCGTGGCGCGCGGCGGCATCGGTGGCGCCCGCGGTCAGCGCGTCGACCAGATGGCCGGAAAACACCGGCATGAACAGGTCGGCCGCGGTCGCGCCGAGGAATCCCGCCGTCACCGCGGAGGCACGCAGCGGCTGTTGCAGCCAATGGCGGAACACAAAGGGAAGCACGATCCGGATCGCGGCCGGTCGCTTGGTCGTCAGAGAGGGCATGGCACGTTCCGGCCACGCCTTTGCAGCGCGTGCCGGCTCCATCTGAGGCGACGTGCGGGCGGAATCCGACCGCGAGCGCCGCTGGAAATTGTCGATAAAGTGTTGGGAAGTTTTGCTGATCGGGGATCAGGCCCGATCAGCGCCGGGAGCTAACGCCTGAACGCGTTCAGCACCGTCGAACGCGGGCGCGCGATCTGCGAAATAAGCGACTTCATGCACATCTCCCCGGTTCGAGTAAAGAAGCGCTGCTTATAAATGCATCACGCGCGGTTGGCAAGGTAACATCGGCGTGAGTGCGTCAATGTGTCGGCGACGTCAGCTATTCACGCGACCGGGCGCAGCCCCCGCGCCGATGCGATGCGCTCAGCCCCGCGACAACGGCACACGTTTGTAGTTCGTAGCCCGGATGAGCGAAGCGATATCCGGGAGCCCTGGTTGCGATCATCGGATCTGGTCAGCACGCTCCCCGCATGTCGCTTCGCTCATGCGGGCTACGAATAACGATCCACCAACTCTCGTCACTCAGGACGTTCGCCAAAACTTCCGCCTTCTCCCACGTCGCCCGCCCAATCGACTGGCAGCACACCCTCCCTCACATAGCGATGAAACGAGGAATGTGGCCAGTCGCACACGCGCCGGACCAAGGCATGCTTGACGGGATTGAAATGGATGTAATCAACGTGCCGCGCGAAATCATCTTCATCACGGATTGTGTGCTCCCAAAACCGCCGCTGCCAAAGCGCCAGATCACCATTCGATCGACGCTTCAGCTCTATCGAGGCAGCAAGCAACCGGCTGCTGAAGTGTCCTTTGATCCGACGCCAACGACCTGCAAAATCGGAATCGCCTTGCGGCAGTGTAAGGATCGCGTGGAGGTGATCGGGGAGCACCACCACTGCGTCGACTGAGAACGGACGTTCGCGACGGGCGGTACCGAACGCATCCCGCAACTCCGTGATATGATCCACGAATAAGCCGGATCTCCGATCATCGAGCGTGACCGTGAAAAAGAATGTGCCGCCTGAGATGAAGTTGCGTCGATATCTGACCATGCCCCATGTCCCGCAGCATTGCCGCATATCGATTCGCTCGTACGGGCTACGATGCTGGAATATTGCAGATTAGCAGACGCTTGCGTCAATACAGATCAGCGCCTGGGATCTCGAAGCTTCGTAGCCCGGATGAGCGAAGCGATATCCGGGGCCGGGTCACGTTCAGTGATGAACTGCTGAGATCGGTCCCGCATGTCGCTTCGCTCATGCGGGCTACCATGTCGGCATATTGCAGATTTGCACGTGGAAGCGTCAACACACATCCACGCCCACAGCGCGAAGGTCTGCACTTCGTAGCCGGATGAGCGGAGCGACATCCGGGGTCGTTGCTTATCGCTCGATATAATCACGGATCTGGATCAGCGACCGTCCCGCATGTCGCTTCGCTCATGCGGGCTACAACGGCAGTGCGCGAAGGCGGTGCGCTCAATGCGCGTCGCCGCCGCTCTCGGTCATCGACGGCGGCTTGTTGACGAACAGCACCAGAAGGCTGAGCGCGACATAGAACAGCGACAGCATGAAGAAGGCGTCGCCATAGCCCATCACCGCGGCCTGGCGATGCACGATCTGCGAGAGCTGCTTCATCGCCATGATGGCGGAATCGCCCATGCCCTGCATGCGCTGGGTGAACATGTTGAGGGTCTCGACCGCGGTCGTGTTGCCCCAGGTCACGCGGTCATGCAGCCGCGAGATGTGCAGATCGGTGCGGTCGTTGAGCACCTCGTTGATGACGGCGAGCCCGACCGCGCCGCCGAGGTTGCGCATCAGGTTGAACAGGCCGGAGGCGTTCTTGACGCGATCCTGCGGCAACGTCGCGAGCGCGATGTTGTTGGTCGGCACCATCGCGCACATCATGCCGATGCCGCGCAGGATCTGCGGCAGCAGCAGCTCGTAGAAATCATAGTCGCGGGTGATCCAGGTCATCTGCCAGGAGCCGAGCGCGAAGGTCACGAGGCCGAAGGCGATGATGTAGCGCAGATCGACCTTCTGCATCAGCCGGCCGACCACCGGCGCCATGAAGAACATGGTGACGCCGGAGACGAACATGGTCTCGCCGATCATCAGCGCGCTGTAGCCGCGGACCTCGGCGAGATAGCGCGGATAGACATAAGTCAGGCCATAGAGCCCGATGCCGATGCAGAACTGCAGCACGCAGCCGACCGCGAAGTTGCGATTGGAGAAGGCGTAGAGATCCACGATCGGCTCCTCCGCGGTCAAGACGCGCCAGAAGAACGCGACCGCCGAGACGAAGCCGACCGCGGCGCAGACCGCGACCGAGGTGTCCTGCAGCCACTCGTATTGCGGACCCTCCTCCAGCACATATTCGAGCGAGCCGAGGAAGCCGCCCATGAAGATCAGGCCCCACCAGTCGAAGCGCTCGAGCAGCGCGAAGTTCGGCTGGTCGAAATCGACCAGCGCCAGCACGCCCGCTGTGATGATGACGCCAGGTACGATGTTGATGAAGAACAGCCAGTGCCACGACATCAGGTCGGTGATGTAGCCGCCGACCGTCGGGCCAACGGTCGGCGCAAGCGTTGCGACGAGGCCGATGATCGGCGCCACGATGTGGAACTTGGTGCGCGGGAAGATCGTGTAGGCCGAGGCGAACACCGTCGGGATCATGCCGGCGCCGAGAAAACCCTGCAGCGCGCGCCACAGGATCATCTGCTCGATCGAGGAGGCGAAGCCGCAGAGCAGGCTCGAGGCGGTGAAGCCGAACGCCGAGATCGCGAACAACAGCCGCGTGCCGAGCGCGCGCGACAGGAACCCGGACAAGGGAATCGCGATCACTTCGGCGATCAGATAGGCGGTCTGCACCCACGACACTTCGGTCGAACTCGCCGACAGGCCGGCCTGGATCTCGGACAACGAGGCCGACACGATCTGGATGTCCAGGATCGACATGAACATGCCGAACACCATGATGATGAAGGCAACCAGCCGCTTCGGCTGGATGCGCTCGGACTCCGGGGCGCCGGTCATCATCGAGGGCGAAGCAGTGGTCGTATCAGCCATGGGCTCATCGGCTCCGAGCCTCGGACTCTGTCCGAAGCTTCAAGACATCACTGCGGATGGATCATCGTCGGCGCGTCGAGATCGGTTTCGGCGTCGGCATCGGCCGCGCCCTCGCGGGTGTCGACCGTGGTGTAGACCGACATGCCCGCGCGCAAGAGGCCCTGCTTGGCGACGCTGGCAGGCACGCGGATGCGGACCGGCAGGCGCTGCACGATCTTGGTGAAGTTGCCGGTGGCGTTGTCCGGCGGCAGCAAGGTGAACACCGAGCCCGCCGCCGGCGAAATGCTGTCGACGAGGCCGGTGAACTTGCGGAAGCCGTAGGCGTCGACCTTGATCGTCACCCGCTGCCCGGTGCGGATGCGCTTGAGCTGGGTCTCTTTATAGTTGGCGTCGATGTAGACGCCGTCGAGCGGCACCACATTGCCGAGCCGCTGACCGACATTGATATAGTCGCCGGTGTTCACCAGGCGGTTGGAGAAGGTGCCGTCGACCGGCGCGCGGACATTGGTGAATTCGAGATCGCGCTCGGCCTTGGCGAGCTGGGTCTGCAATTCGGCGAGCTGGGCGCGGGCCTCGGCCTGCTGCGCCTTGGTCACCTCGACATTGTCCTTGGCCGCATCATAGGCCGCCTGCGCGGACCGCACGCTGGCCGCGCCCTGATCGCGGCCGGCCTCCGAGACTTCAAACGTGGCACGCGAGGCAAAACCCTTGGTGCTGAGCGCCTGCTGCCGGTCGAAATCGAGATCGGCGCGCTTCAGTCCGGCCTGGGCGGACACCAGCTGGGCCTGCGCCTGCTCGACCGAACTCGCCGCCGCCGCAACCTGGCGGCCGATGCGCTCGATCGTCGCCTGCTGGGTCGCGATCCGTGTGCGGGCGGCGTCGACCGCGATACGGTAGTCGCCGTCATCGATCCGGAAGATCACGTCGCCTGCGCGCACCAGCGCGTTGTCGCCGGGCAGGATCGCCGCGATATGGCCCGCGACGCGCGCGCCGAGCATGGAGTTGTTGGCGCGGACATAGGCATCGTCGGTCGAGACGTAGAAGCGCCCGACCATCAGGTAATAGGCGGCATAGCCCGCGGCGGCGAGCGCGAGCAGGCCGACCACGCCCATCATCACGAATTTGCGCTTGCCGGATTTCGGCGCTGCCGCCGCAGCGGGCGAAGCCGCGGGCTGCTCCGGCGCAGACGCGGGCGGCGCCTCCGCGGGACGCCTGGCTTCATCAGCACGGCCCTGCTCGCCGAGATCGGCGGATGCATCGCGCGCGATCGCGTCCTCGGCCATCTCAGGCTCCGAACGAACAATGCGTGCAGCCTGATCCCGTGCTGCGGCCATAGCCGAGGCTCCCCACAAAAATCTTGACGCGCGCGACGGCAGAATAAGGGCCGTGCGGCGCATCGTCACTCCCAAGATACCATTGACCGAACGGTTCGGTCAATCTATATTCTCGCCTCTAGATTATAAGGCTTCGATTCTACCCTTTCCTACTTTGGGTTGAGTTCTTTCCCGAGAAGCTAAATCAATGGTTGCAGCGCCCCGAACCTCCCTCCTGTCCGTCGGCGAGGAGGAATCGTCGAAACGCCGCCAGATCCTGGACGGCGCCCGTAAGGTGTTCCTGGAGCTCGGCTTTGACGGCGCGAGCATGGGCGAGATCGCGCGCGCTGCCGGCGTCTCCAAGGGCACGCTCTACGTCTATTTCCCCGACAAGGCCGGGCTGTTCGCGGCGATCGTCGAGGAAGAGAAGCTCGAGCAGGGCAAGGTCGCCTTCAATTTCGATCCGGCGCGCGACGTCGACATCACCCTCCACGAATTCGGCCGCGCCTATGTCGCGGTGTTGTGCCGGCCCGGCGGCGGCTCGGCGATCCGCACCGTGATGGCGATCGCCGAGCGGATGCCCGAGCTCGGCAGCCGGTTCTACACCCACGTCATCGCCCACACCGTCGACCGCTTTGCCGCTTATCTCGAGGCACGCGCCGCGCTCGGCGAGCTCGTGATCGACGACTACCAGCTCGCGGCCTGGCAGTTCATGCAGATGTGCCAGGCGACGCTGTTCCAGGCGTTCATCTTCCAGGCCAGGCCGTCGCCCTCGCCAGAGCGGATCGCAACCGTCGTCGACAGCGCGACGCGCGTGTTCTTCGCGGCGTACCGGCCGAAGGCCGATCGATAAGGTCGATTGCGCGTCACTCTATCCGCGTGATTGCGAGCCACCCGGTCGGCGCGAAGCGCCGCCGGATGACAGGCTCCGCGAAGCAATCCATTTCTCCGCTTGCGGGTCGATGGATTGCTTCGCCGCTTCAGCGCAAAATTGCCTCGCAATTTCGTCGCGAACTCCTCGCAATGACGACGAGACATTGGTGCGCTATCATCGCGCTTGCGGCGACAATGCGAGAACGCTTATCCATGAATGACCTCGGCATCCGGCATATGCGACCTGACGAGATCGCGCTCGCGGTGGATTGGGCCGCGGCGGAGGGATGGAATCCCGGTCTCGCCGATGCGCCCTGCTTTGCCGCCGAGGACCCGCAGGGCTTCTTCATCGGCGAGCTCGATGGCGAGCCTGCCGCAGTGATCTCCTGCGTCAATTACGGCGCGCAGTTCGCCTTCCTCGGCTTCTACATCGTGCGTCCGGATCTGCGCGGCCGCGGCCATGGCCTGAAGATCTGGAATGCGGCCATCGCGCATGCGCGCCCACGCGTGATCGGGCTCGACGGCGTGGTGGCGCAGCAGGCGAACTACCAGAAGTCCGGCTTCGCGCTCGCTTACGCCAATGTGCGCTATGGCGGCACTGTCGCCGCACCATCCGCGCCGAGCGACGGCACCGTCGCGCTGACCGATCTGCCGATGGCGCTGATCGAGGCCGATGACGCCACGGTGTTTCCCGCACCGCGACCGGCCTTCCTGCGCGCCTGGATCAACACGTCAGGACATGTCGGGCGCGCGCTGATGCGCGACGGCAAGCTGGCCGGCTGGGGCGTGATCCGTCCCTGCCGGAGCGGCCGCAAGATCGGTCCGCTCATTGCCGATGACCGTGCCGGCGCCGAGGCCGTTCTCGCGGCATTGCTCGCGAGCGCGGGCAGCGGCGAGGTCTTCCTCGATGTCCCCGCGGTCAACCGCGACGCCGTCGCGCTGGCGCAAGGCCTCGGGCGGTCGCAGGTGTTCGAGACCGCGCGGATGTATACCGGCACGATCCCGCCATTGCGGATCGATCGCGTGTTCGGCGTCACGACGTTCGAGCTCGGTTAGCGCGAGATGTCGCCAGGTTGAAAGGTCTCGCGGCAGACTGCTGCACCTCCCCCGCTTGCGAGCAGGGGCAATCGCATTTGGGCTCGATAGCTCCACAAACTCGTCATGCCCGGCCTTGTG
Organism: Bradyrhizobium pachyrhizi; assembly: GCF_029714545.1. NCBI lineage: Bacteria > Pseudomonadati > Pseudomonadota > Alphaproteobacteria > Hyphomicrobiales > Nitrobacteraceae > Bradyrhizobium > Bradyrhizobium pachyrhizi. The sequence continues at coordinate 6,616,135 of NZ_CP121667.1, forward strand.
CCGGGCATCCACGTCTTGGTTTCCACGAAAGACGTCGATGGCCGGGACAAGCCCGGCCATGACGGCGCGGAAACACCGGTGCTAGAGCCATAGGCCCGTGGGGCGAGTCGTGCGCTTTTGCGATTTCGGAATGTTAGAAATATATCCGTGAGTTGCCCGGCGTGTCAAGTGGCTCGGTCGAACGCCCGCCACCGCCGGCTCCTTTGCATGGGGTTGTTTTCGATATTTTCGCAACGCGCCCCCCCCCGCAAGTGCCCGCAAGCGGGAGAGGGAGCGCGGCTGCAATTCGAACCCGATCTAGTTCGCCGCTGCGTTGACCTCCGGCGTAGCGACGTTGTCCTGCTCGACCTCCTCGGGCAGGCCGGCGAAGCGCCGCAGCGCCTTCGCCATCTTCACGCGGCCGGCAACGCCGGTGATGATGACGTCGACCATCACGAACGACGAGTGGAAGTGACCCTGCGCCTTGAGCTGCTCGACCTTGACGCCGGCCTTGGCGAGCGCGTCGCCATAGGCGATGCCCTCGTCGCGCAACGGATCGAACTCGCTGGTCGCGATGAATGCGGGCGGCAGGCCTTCGAGCTTGCCGCGCAGCGGCGCGACGCGCGGGTCGGTGCGATCGGCCGGCGAGCAGTACAGGTCCCAGAACCAGTACATCAGCCCGCGGGTCAGGAAATAGCCGGTCGCGTTGTCGACATAGGACGGCCGGTCGAATGTGGAATCGGTGACCGGACAGATCAGGAGCTGGCCCGCGATCTCGGGCCCGCCGCGATCGCGCGCGAGCTGGCAGGTGACGGCCGCGATGTTGCCGCCGGCACTCCAGCCCGCGACCAGCAGCGGCCCTGCCCTGCCGCCGAGTTCGGCGCTATGGGCCGCGATCCAGCGCGTCGCGGCAAAACCGTCCTCGGCCGCGGCCGGGAAGCGATGTTCGGGCGCGTGGCGATAGCCGACGCTGACGACGATCATGCCGGTGCGCCGGCACAGGTCGCGGCAGAACGGATCGTCGGACATCTCGTCGCCGAGCACCCAGCCGCCGCCGTGGAAATACACCACGATCGGATGCGGCCCCGGCGTCGCCGGCCGGTAGAGCTTGTACGGCAGCGGACCGTCCGCCCCCTGCAGCATGCCGCTGCCGACCTCGCCGACCGGGCGGCCAAAGGGACGGCCCTTGTTGAACTCGGTGAGAAAGTCGCGTGCGCCCTGCGCCCCCATCGTCTCGAGCGGCGGCAGGTTCATCTCGCCGAGCAGGTTCAGCACCAGCCGCACATCCGGCTGCAAGCGCACGATCTCGCCGTCATTGCATTGCTCGGCAACGCCGGGACCCGAGAGCTTGAAGCCGAGCATGCCGCGGCCGACCACCTCGTTGCAGATGCTGCGATACGGGCCGACGCCGCCCGTATAGGGCATCACGCCCTGCGGCTTACCGGGCACGTTGGCGCCCGTGTACCAGGTGTTGGCGAGCCGGTGCAGCGTCAGCGTCGCGCAGTCGGCCATGTGCCGTTCCCAGCCGGTCTGCGCGGTCTCGGTCGCTTCCATCGTGGTGAAGCCGGCGTCGCGCAGCGCGGCGATCCGCTCCACCACCCAATCGACATGCTGCTCGATCGAGACAGCCATGTTCGACAGCACCGACGGGCTGCCGGGACCGGTGATCATGAACAGATTGGGGAAGCCCGCGACGGTGACGCCGAGATAGGTCTGCGGTCCGTGCGCCCAGACATCCGATAGCGACTTGCCGCCGCGGCCGGAGATCGGATGCACCGCCATGATCGCGCCGGTCATCGCGTCGAAGCCGGTGGCAAACACGATGACGTCGACGTCGAACTTGCGTCCGTTGGTGAAAATGCCGCTGGCGGTGATCCCCTTGATCGGCTCCTGCCGCAGATTCACCAGCGTCACGTTCGGACGGTTGTAGGTCGCGTAGTAGTTGGTATCGAGACAGGGACGCTTGGCGCCGAACGGATGATCATGCGGGGCCAGCGCCGCCGCCGTCTCCGGATCCTTGACCACAGCGCCGATCTTCTCGCGGATCAGATCGGCAACCAGTCTGTTGCCGTCGACATCGACCGCCTGGTCGGCCCAGAGCTGGGTCAGGATGTGGACGAGGTCGCCCGCCGCCCACGCCTTCTCGAACCGCTCGCGGCGCTCGGCATCGCTCAACTGCCAGCTCACCACGGTCTGCTGCGGATAGGGCACGCCGGCCATCGACCAGCGCGCCTGCTCGCGATAGGCGGCGCGGTCGCCCTCGAAATAGGTCTTGCGATCCTCCGGCGCCGGGCCGTTGCCCGCAGGCAGCGCGAAGTTCGGGGTGCGCTGGAACACGGTGAGTTGCGCGGCCTGCTCGGCGATCAAAGGAATCGACTGAATGCCCGACGATCCGGTGCCGATCACGGCAACGCGCTTGCCCTTGAGATCGACGCCCTGATGCGGCCAGCGGCCGGTGAAATAGATCTCGCCCTTGAAGTCCTTGACGCCGTCGATCTCCGGCGGCTTCGGCGAGGACAGACAGCCGGTCGCCATGATGTAGTAGCGGCACGAGACGTCGGCGCCGTTGTTGGTCGAGATCTGCCAGCGCGAGGTCGCATCATTCCAGGTCGCCTGCGTCACCTTGGTGCCGAACCTGATGTCGCGGCGCAGATCGTAGCGGTCGGCGACGAAGCCGAGATAGCGCAGGATTTCCGGCTGGGTCGCGTATTTCTCCGACCAGGTCCAGGCCTGATCGAGCTCGGGATCGAAGGTGTAGCTGTAGTCGATGGTCTGGATGTCGCAGCGCGCGCCGGGATAACGATTCCAGTACCAGGTGCCGCCGACGTCGGCGCCCTCTTCGAGCGCGACCGCCGAGAAGCCCGCCTTGCGCAACCGATGCAGCAAGTACAGTCCGGCGAAGCCGGCGCCGACCACCGCAACGTCGACCTGTTGCGTGGTTCCGCTCTGCGTGGAGTCTGAAGCGCGTGCTGCAACTGCTGCGTCTGGCATGCCATTCCTCCCGTATGTTTTGATTTGACGGAAGGCTAGCCTCGAGCCTTCAGTTTGTCATCACGACAAACGCAATCAGAGGTCGCCGCAATTGTGACGCCCGCGGCCTGGAGCGCGCCGCGCAGCGCATAGACGCAAGTGGTGACGTAAGTTGTGGCGACGCAGCGGGTACGAACGGCGCCGCACACTTTGATGTCGTCCCGGCGAAAGCCGGGACCCATACTCCGCGGCGGATGTTGTGGACGGGACTCGTCGTTCCATCGACGCGCAACGATGACTATCGGTGGTTATGGGTCCCGGCTTTCGCCGGGACGACAGCGAACATCTGGTGCCGCTTGTGAGTCACAAGCTCACTTGCCTTGAAGATGACGGTTTACCAGTTGCCTCAAATCGACCGCGTCAGGCCGCCATCGACGCGGATGTTCTGGCCGGTGATGTAGCCCGCGCCGTCGGAGACGAGGAAGCTGATGGTGGCGGCGATTTCTTCCGCCTTGCCGTAGCGCTTCATCGGCACGCTGTCGCGGCGCTCGTCGGTTGCCGGCAGGCTGTCGATCCAGCCCGGCAGCACGTTGTTCATGCGCACATTGCTGGCGGCGTAGCTGTCGGTGAACAGTTTGGTGAACGCGGCGAGCCCGGCGCGGAACACCGCCGAGGTCGGAAACATCGCGCTCGGCTCGAACGCCCAGGCGGTGGAGATGTTGACGATCGCGCCCGACTTCTGCGCCTGCATGTGAGGCGCGACGAGACGCGTCGGGCGGATCACGTTCATCAGATAGACGTCGAGACCGGTGTGCCACTGCTCGTCGGTCAGTTCGAGCACACCCGCGCGCGGGCCGTGGCCGGCGCTGTTGACCAGCGCATCGATGCGGCCCCAGCGCGCCATCACGCCGTCGACGGCGCTTTTCAGATCATCGTTGGAACGGTTCGAGCCGGTGAAGCCGAGGCCGCCGAGCTCCTTCGCCAGCGCCTCGCCCTTGCCCGACGACGACAGGATCGCAACGCGGAAACCGTCGGCCGCGAGGCGCCGCGCCGCCGCCGCTCCCATGCCGCTGCCGCCCGCGGTGACGAGCGCGACCTTCTCCAAAGCCATGACCGATATCCCTGTTGATGACCAAGCTGACGCTATTGTTTGAGCATGATTCTTTCGGAAAACCGCTTCGCACTTTTCCGGATCATGCTCCATGTCTATCATCAGAGATTGCGCGGCGCGACACCCGGCCTGCCGCGCAGTGTCGCACTACTTCCGGAACACCTGCTTCGAGCAGGCGTCGAACCTGGCGACGGGCCGGTCCATCTGCCACAGCTCGATATCATGGCCGTCCACAAGACGGCCGGCCGAGGTAATGGCCTGATCGTCGTCGCTGCAATCCATGTTGACCACGCCGATGGATCGGCTGTGCCGTCCGACGATATAAGCGCGATAGGTCGTCATCTTTGCCTCCAGGGAGCCCTGCTGGCGAGCTTGTTCGTCGGGAAAATGGACCGGTGGACATATGAATTCGAGGGGCCATACCGCAGCATGATGTAAGGATGGAATAAGTGTCGCCAGATCATGGGCGATCGCGCGGCGCGAGATCCGGCCTGCTGCGCGGTGTCGCAGGCGCGGCGCTATCCGCCCGCTTTGCGTCACGGGATCAATTGGGGCATGGTGACCGCCGTCCTTTATCAAGTGTTGACCACATGACATCCCTCCTTCGACACCTCGTCATCGCCGCCGTGCTGCTGTTCGCCGGCCCCGCGCTCGCGCAGACCCGGTCCATCACCGTCGCCTCGACGACATCGACCGAACAGTCCGGCCTGTTCGGCTATCTGCTGCCGCGGTTCTCGGAGGCCTCGGGCATTACCGTGAAGGTGGTCGCGGTCGGCACCGGACAGGCGCTCGACATCGGACGGCGCGGCGATGCCGATGTCGTGTTCGTGCATGATCGCGTGGCCGAAGAGAAGTTCCTGGCCGAGGGCTTTGCGACCAAACGCTATGACGTGATGTACAACGATTTCGTCATCGTCGGCCCGAAGGCCGATCCGGCGCATATCGCCGGCGACAAGGATGTCGCGGATGCCCTGCGCAAGATCGCCGCGACCAGTTCGGCCTTCATCTCGCGCGGCGACCGCTCCGGCACGCACGAGGCCGAGCTACGACTCTGGAAAGCTGCCGGCGTCGATCTCGGCTCAGCGAAGGGCCAGTGGTATCGCGAGATCGGCCAGGGCATGGGTCCGGCGCTCAACATGGCATCCGCGTCGAATGCCTATGTGCTGTCCGACCGCGGCACCTGGCTGTCGTTCAAGAACCGCGGCGAGCTCGCCGTGCTGACCGAAGGCGACCGGCGGCTGTTCAACCAGTACGGCGTGATGCTGGTCAATCCGGCCAAGCACCCGACGGTGAAGGCCGCGGACGGCCAGGCCTTCATCGACTGGCTGGTCTCGCAGGCCGGGCAGTCGGCCATCGCCGGCTACAAGGTCGGCGGCGAGCAGCTATTTTTCCCCAACGCCGCGCACTAGCAGAAACGCGATCGTGCTGACGCTCACGCTCAGCGCAAGCAGGATCACGCCGAGCCCGAGGCCGAGCGCCAGCTCGCCCTTGCTGGTCTCGAGCGCAATCGCGGTCGTCATCGTTCGCGTATAGCCGCTGATATTGCCGCCCACGATGATGATGGCGCCGACCTCCGCGATGGCGCGGCCGAAGGCGGCGAGGAACGCGGTGAGCAGCGAGGCGCGGCCAAGCGAGAACACCAGCGCAAGGCTGCGCAGGCGCGACAGGCCGTCGGTGCGGATCAAGTCGGCATATTCCGCCCACAGCAGCGCGACCGGGCGATGCACCAGCGCAACCACGATCGGCGTCGCCAGGATGACCTGCGCCACCACCATCGCCGTCGGCGTGAACAACAGCCCGGCGAAGCCCAGCGGTCCGGATCGCGACAGCAGGAGATAAAGCCCGAGGCCGACCACGACCGGCGGCAGGCCGAGACAGGCATTGGCGAGCACGATCACCACCTGCCGTCCGCGAAACCTCGATATCGCAAGCCAGCCGCCGATCGGCGCGCCGATCAGAAGCGCGAGCAGGCTCGCCAGCAGGCTGACCCGCAACGACAATGCGACGATCCCAAGCAGGACCGGATCGCGACCGGCTATCAGGGAAGCTGCCGCCGTGATCGACTGTGCGAAGTCATTCATGCCGGCCTGGAAGACACGTTTGCCCCGTACAACCTCCGGATCGCCGGTTTCGCGGCGGCGATCAATCGCTGCGGCCTATGCGGCATTCTCAAGCAGCTTCGCCACGGCCGCAACCAGTTCATCGGGCGAGAACGGCTTGTTGAGCAACACACTGTCCGGCACGCCCCTGGTCGGCCACTCATCGCCGCCGCCGCCGGTGATGTAGAGCACCGGGAATGACGGATCGATCTCGCGGGCGCCGCGCGCCACACGCCAGCCGTCGAGCCGGCCGAGCAGGCGAATGTCGGTGACCAGTGCTGAGTATTTGGTGCGGAACGCCTTCAGCAGCGTCAGGGCTTCCTCGCCCGAACCTGCGATCGCCGGCTCATAGCCGCCGTCCCTCAGGGCGTCCTCCACCATCATCTGAAGATCACGATCGTCTTCGATGACGAGAATGATCGGCGCGTCTTGCAAAGCTATCCCCCAAACAATCAGCCGGGTGCGCCCGACTCAGCGAGCATATGCAACAAAAGTGGCTACCGTTTGCACGGTGTCACCCAGTAAAAATACGGGTATCAGACGCGTCCCTATTCGTCGGCGAATTCGTCTTCTTCGTTGACCCCCGCTTTACCGCGCGGGGCCGGCTTTCTGCCGCCGAGCGATCCTGTGACATAAGGTTCGCGCGTTGCATAGGGGTTACGGCCGCCGGCACGCGCCGCGACCTCTTCGCCCGAGACGGCGGCGGGCTGACAGATCAGGCGCCGGCTGGCCCGGCGCATCAGGTCCACATGGATGTGGTCGTAGTGATAGACGTTGGACCCCGGCGCCAGCACCGTGGTGAATTGCTGGCAGGCGGCGGCCTGGACATCGCGCAGAAAGCCCTGCTCTTCCGGCAGGCCCTTCCAGCCATCCTTCACGGTGATACGGCGCCCGTCGGCCAGCGTGAAGGCTGCGATGTCGAGCGCGTTGCCGAAGGCGTGCTCGGAAATATGCGCGTGCGAGTTGCCGTTCATACCGCGGCAGGAATAGGCCGAGATCTGCTTGATCTCGACGACGCGCGCGCCGAACCAGCGCTGCGCCGCCGGCTGCACGGAATCGGCGAGCCAGCGCTCGAGCACCGAGACGATCGGACACGCCAGCGTTGCCGCCGGCTTCACTGCGACGGGGCCGACCGTCACCACCGGATTGCCGCTCGAGGGACCGAGCCGCGGCGGCGGTGGCGCGCCGGGCGGCTGCTGGGAATACGGCGCCGGTGAATAGGGCGCGGCCGCGCTGTCGCGCTGCGTATTGGATGGCAGGCCCGGATAATAAGGTCGCTCGCCCCTGGCGTCGGGCGAGCCTTCCGATGGCAAATCGATCTCGTCCTGCTGTGGCGGAACGCCGGGCGCCGACAGCGAGACCGGCCCATTCTGACGGCCGCCATAGCTCGGCTCGTTGCCATAGCTCGGCTGGCCGACGGCCTGATTGGAATATGGCGCCTGCGCTTGCGGCGGAGACGGCTGGCGGTTGATCGGCCACCGCGGCTGGTTGCCGACCGATGCCGGCGGCCGCAGGCTGTCGTCGGCAAATCCGTAAGCCGAACTGGCTTCACCGAGCGCGGCGACCTTGAGCGGGAACTCGGCGCCGCAAACGCCGGGACCGGAGATCGGATCAATGCGGACGAGGTCGGCGCTCTCCTTGACCGCGCCCGACTTCAGGCATGCGGCCTCGGCCTCGGCCCGCCACGGTTCGCGCTCGGCGGTCTGAAACAGACCGCGGCCGCAACCAGCCAGCGATACAAGGACAAGGGAGCCGACGAGATACAAACGAACTCCACGCGTCATGGCGCGGAGGTTCTGCGAATTTGATTAAAGACTCTTCAACGCATTTCGATGCGTTGTTTTCAGCTGTCCTTAACCATGCGGCGGAACCCGGCAGGGCGACACGCGCCCTGCCGAGAATGATCGCCATCACCACGTGTAGCGAACGACACCCTTGCCGCCATAGGACGACGTGACGTCGGAGAACTCGCCTTCGAAGGTGAGCGCCGCCGACCAGCCGCTGGTCCAGTTCATCGCCGCGCTCGCGGTGGTGAGCACCGCATCGCTCGCCGGCGCCGCGCCGTTGACCACGAAGGACGCGCCCGGCAGCGTCTGGAATGTCGCGGCAACGCTGCGATCGGTGTTGTAGTCGTGCGCCCAGGCAAGTCGGCCGCGCAGGCTGAGGATGCCATCCTGCAACGCGATCGAGCGATCGCTGCGGACGCCGAGTTCGCTGCGCGTGGCGGTGACAGTCTTGGCGCCATAGGCCGTCGCGAACGCGCTCGATCCCGACAGCACCTGCTCGGCATAGGACGGCAGATCGTAGGTCGTGAACTGTCCGGCGACATAGGGCGTCAGCGCCAGCGACCACGGCGTGATGAAGCGATAGCCGCCTTCGATCCGGCCCGACAGCGCATTGGCGTTGAATTGCGCGCGCAGCCGGTCGATGCCGGCGATCGTCACCGTGCGATCGGTGGTGACGTCCTGCCAGCCATAGGCCAGCGCACCCAGCAGATAGGCCGGCCCGAATCCATGACGGATGAAGGCGCCGGCCTGGAACAGGTCGGAGCGTCCGCCGCCGAGTGCATTGGCCACGGTGAAATTGGTGCCGCCGCCGGCGAGTGCAAAGCCGGCAATCGTGTCGGGCGAGATCCGGTAGTCGGCGCCGACGGCCACACCGAAAATGCGGCTCGTCGTCGAATTCGATCCGACGGCGGTGCCGCCATCAGTGCTCTGCCCGCCACCGAAGCCCGCCGCCCAGACGCTCCAGCGCTGCTCGAACGTCTGCTGCAGCGGCGGCGCCTTCCGATAGATGGCGGCATAGGCGTCGCGCGCGCCATTCGCACGCGACATGCCGGTCGATGCGTAGCTCATGGTGTCACCAGCGAATAGCGGCGTGCCGCCATTTGCAGGCACGCCGCCGCGCCCTTCGGTGAAGGGATCCGTCATGACGCCGAGGAACATGTTCATGGCGTCGAACGTGGTCTGCTGCGAGCCGGTGCCGAGTTCGCCCGACGCCTGTGTCAGCCCGGCCGGCGTCAGCGCGCCGAACGCGGCGGAAATGCTGCCGCTGCTGTTGAAGGCGTTGCTGATCGCATTGCCGACAGCGGCCTGATTGCCGTTGAGCTTGGCGGTTGCAGCAAAATTCAGCGCCAGATTGAGATAGACGTTGTTGGCGTCGTAGCTCAGGCTGGAGATGAAGTTCGATGGCAAATTGCTGTTGACCGGCCCGGCAAAATGGCCGCTGACACCGCCGGCCGCGTTGAGGATGGTGTACTGCTTCTGGAACGTGGTGCCGGTGAAGGACGCGCTGACCGTGGCGCCGCCGAGCGTTGCCGCACCTGTCACGTTGGTGCGATCGGACGCCGCGGCCGACACTTCGACCAGATAGGTCGATGCTGCGGTGAAGGTCAGGCTGCCCTGCACCGTGAGCGTGCCGATCGAATTGCCCGGCGACAGCGTGCCGCCATTGACCAGGACATTGCCGACGCTGCCATTGCCGCCGAGCGTGCCGCCGGCATTGACGGTCACGGCATTGCCAAGCGAGCCATTGACCAGCAGCGTCGCGCCAGAGCCGATGTTGGCGCCGTTCTGGTAGCTCTGCGCGTCGGTCACGGTCCAGACGCCGCCCTGCACGTTGAGCACCTCGAAATTGATCACATTCGAGAGCGTGCCCGAGCCCGGCCCGAACAGGTTGAGCGTGTCGGTACCGACGCCGCCATCGATCCGGCCGGTGATGGTCGAGCCGCCATAGAGATTGAGCGTGTCGTCGCCGCCTTCCATGCTGATCGCGCGCCCGGTATTGCCGATGATGGTGCCGTAGTTCGACAGCACGTCGGCGCCCTCCCCGGTCTGGATCGCCGCGCCGTCGCCCCGGATGAAGCGGGTCGAACCGGTACCGGTGTAGGTCACGCCGTTCAGCGTACCGACCGAGCCGGTATCGGGCGTGCCGTTCTGCAGCAGCGTGACGCCGTTGGGATCGGGCATCGTGCCGTTGCCGATGATGGTGCCGTAGTTGACGATCCTGTCGTTGTCGACGGCGGCATTGCCGGTCTTGTTCTCGGAGCGGATCGCGTAGCTGTTGTTGCCGACGATGGTGGCGCCGGCATAGTTGATCAGGTCGAGCGCCGCCGATCCGCTGCGCGAATGGTCCGGATTTGAATCGTTGTTGACGACGATGCCCGCCGCGGCGCCGCTGATGGTGCCGTAGTTGCGGATGGTGCCGCCGCCGATCGCAAGGCCTTCGCTGTTGTTGAAGCGGCCGCCGTCATCGGCGCCGGTCGCGCCGGTGCCCTGCACGATGCCGTAATTGGTCAGCGTCAGGACATTGTCGATATCGATGCCGTCGCCATCGCTGCGCGTCGACACGCCGTCGATCGCCCCGGTAATGGTGCCGTAATTGGTGACGATGGCATTGCCGCCGCCGACGCCCGCACCGTTGCGGCCGATGATGGTTGCGCCGGCAAAATTGTTGACCGTGATGGTGCCGGCATCGCCCGCGGTGCCGTTCTTGGCACCCGAGATCAGGCCGCCGGCATAGTTGTTGACGGTGCCGTTGTGGCCGCCCTGAAGATCGATCGCATCGGCGCTGGGCCGGCCGGTTGCGGGATCGATCGTGCCATTGGCGATGATCTGGCCGTAATTGTCGATCGTGAAGTTTTCGCCCGGACGGATCGCGTCCGCATTGGCCGCGGTGATCAGGCCGGTCGCGCGGTTGGTGATGTGGACGCTCGCGGCGGTCGAGGTGAGATTGTCGAAGTCGATCGCCTGGCCGGTCGCCGATTTGATGGTGCCGGCATTGTCGACCGAGAACCTGGCCGCGGTCGTGCTGTTGCTGCCCGACGCGCCGTTGATCTGGATGGCGTCGTCCGCCGACTGGATCGTCGCGCCCGCATTGTTGACGACCGACAGCGAGATCACGTTGTTGAGATTGGTGGTGGCGCGGATCGCGCGAGACCCTGCCGTATTGGTCGCGTCGATCAGGCCGGAATTTGTGATCGTGGTGGTTCCGCCGCCGATCCGCATCACGTCGCTGCCTGATGACTTGATGGTGCCGCCGCTCCGGTTGGTGATCGAGAACACGGTGGTGTTCGACGTCGCGTTGACGAAGTCGAAGACGCGGCCGTTGCCCGTCGACTGGATGGTGCCGGCATTGTCGACGGTGACCGACCCGCTGCTCAGGCCGCCATTGATCCGGAATGCATCATTGGACGCGGTGAAGAGCGCGCCGGCATTGTTGATCAGCGTGAGATTGCCGTTGATGGCGCTGCTCGAGGTGTCGATGCCGCGCGACGTCGCCGAGATGGTGCCGTTGTTGGTGATGACGACGCCGGGCGACGACAGGCCGGTGATCCAGGTGATCGCGGTGCCCGTCACCGACAGGCTGCTGCCGGCGGCGACCGAGCCGGTATCATTGTTGGAGACGGTCTGCGCCGTCGTGCTGTTGGGAGGAGTGCTGAAGCTTGCGGCCAGTGCCGGACAGGAGAACCCCAAGGAAGTCGCAGAAATAGCCAGCGCAAGCCGGCTTGCGCGGCTCAGAAACTCAGATTTCACGTAACGCCCCCAGGTACTTATTACCGGGGTAGAGCCCCGGTCATTCCGGCGGCAATCTGGGTATGGTTTGTGACAGGCGCACAACAAATGACGATGCTGCCTTGCGGCGCAACGACACAGGGAGCAACCGACGGACATCCAAGCGGTACTGCTATCGGCGTCCGGAACCGGCACCGCCGCTGAATATATTTGCGGCGCGTCAACGCCTTGATTCGGCGGCCATTTGAGCCGCATCGCAACGCGGCATTGCCGCGAATCGCGAGCCTGACAACAAGCCTGACTTTTTCGGCCGGGAACCCCTTGCTAGCTTTGACGTTAATGCAGGCAGCGTTGTGAACCGAGGGAGTTTCCCCAATGGATTTCGCGAGTCCTCTGCTGAGCAAGCTGAGCATTGTGGCCGCGTACATCGCGTTAGCCTTCGTCGGCGCCATTATTCTCGGCGTGTTCTAGGACATTCGACAGGCATGAGTTCAGCGCCCGGCGGCCGCCCCCGCCGGGCGCTTTGCTGTTTTGCGTTCACTCCACCACAACTACAGTTCGACGATTGCGATGAGGGGCTCGAATGCGACGCGCGTGCAGGGGTGCGCCGTGCAACGGCGGGGTGAGTGATGCGAGTCGCCCTTCAGGCAATGGTTTGTATCTGCCCGGCGGTTGCTTCATGTGGGTCGCCGGACCCGCTATAAGAGCCGCATTGTCGAAAATGAATTGAACCGCGGGCGACTGGCAACCAATGAAGCACTTCCTCACCGCGGCCAGGCTGCTGGCGCTCGACCTGGCGTCGACCCTTGTCTTTCTTGTTCTGTTCCTGCTGACGCACAACACCGCGCTCGCGGTCGGCCTCGGCATCGCATTCGGCGTCGCGCAGATCGGCGTCCAGAAGGTGCGCGGCAAGCGGATCGACACCATGGAATGGCTCAGCCTGTTCCTGGTCGTCACTGCAGGCACCGCCACGCTGCTGACCCACGACCCGCGCTTCGTACTGTTCAAGCCGAGCGTGATCTACGCCATCGTCGGAGTCGTGATGCTCAAACCCGGCTGGCTCAACCGCTATCTGCCCGGGATCGCGCAGAAGGTCGTGCCCGATGTCGCCGTCAAGGTCGGCTACGCCTGGGCCGCCCTGATGTTCGTCTCCGCCGGTGTGAACGCCTTCGTCGCGCTGACCTGCGAGATCACGACATGGGCCGTCGTGATGCCGATCTTCGGCATCGTGAGCAAGATCGTGGTGTTCCTCGGCGGCTTTGCCGCGCTCCGCCTCACCGCGAGGCGCCGCATCCGCGCCATGCCGGAGGCCCAGCGCGAGGCTGTGCTCGCGCTCGAAGGGGCACCGGCGCCCGCGGCGCCGTAGCCCCCGACGGGGGTGTGGTCGACGAAACAGACGGCCCGCGCGACGAAACCATTTTGCCCCGGCGACGAAGAATTGCCGAAACCAAGCCTGCCTAGTGATGGCTTCGACAACGCGCTGCTTCGGCGCGATCACAAGGGGGACATGATGGCTTTCACCGCTTCCGCGCTTCGTCACGGCAAACTGCTGGCGGCAACCGCGTTCACGCTTGGTCTGCTGACCTCGGCGTCCTATGCCTACACCGACGAGCAGCAGCAGATGTGCACCAGCGACGCCATGCGGCTGTGCAGCTCGGAAATTCCCGACGTCGATCGCGTCACCGCCTGCATGGTCCGCCAGCGCGCGCTGCTCAGCGACGGCTGCAAGGCGGTGTTCCACTACGTGCCGCCGGCGGCTGCGCAACCCGCGAATTATGCGCCCGCGGCCAAGCCGGCGAAACCGCTCAATATCACTCCTCACAAGCGCGGCTAAGCAAAACCCCAACAGCGACCAGGCACCGCGCTTCCGACAACGGAGCGCGGTGCTTGATCGTTTCGGTCCGCCATGACAACAAGGCGGAATCGTTCATCCGGCATTCAGCCTGACGCGGCTCAATTGCCGTCCCCACTGCCTCCCCCGGGAATCGATGGCGATGCGCCGCAGCTTTCTCTTTGCGCTTCTGCTTGGCGCCGGCGTCACGATCGGTTGGCAACCAACGGCCAATGCCGCACCGGGCTTGACGCAGCTCGCACAGGCGCAGCCTGCACAGGCGCCCGCCCCGGCGCCGAGCGCGACGCCGGCTACGCCTGCTCCCGCAACACCCGCGCCTGCAACGCCGGCGCCGGCCGCGAGTGCGCAGCCCGCAGCGCCCGAGCCGATCGGCAACGTGGCAACACTGACAGGAACCGCGACCGTCACGCGCAACAACACCGCGACGCCGCTGCAGATCCGCGACGACATCTTCGCCAATGACGAGGTCGCGACATCAGCGACCTCCTCGCTCGGCATCACCTTCAACGACGGCACCACCTTCAACCTGCGCGCCAATGCCCGGATCACGATCGACAATTACGTCTATGAGGACGGCGGCCCGCAGAACAGCGCGCTGTTCAACGTCACCAAGGGAACGGCGGCCTTCGTTGCCGCCGCGGTCGCCAAGACCGGCGACATGAAGATCTCGACCCCGACCGCGACGCTCGGCATCCGCGGCACCACCGGCCTCGTCGAGGTGCCCGAAGGCGCCACCGCGACCAGCAGGAATGTCGGCATCAAGCTCTATCCCGACGCCGACGGACATGTCGGCCGCATCGAGGTCAACGACCGCAGCGGCGCCTCGCTCGGCGTGCTGACGCGCGGCGCGAGCGGCTTTGCGATTCGTCCGGGCACCGGCGGCGCCCGCTTCGCCGCGGTGCCGCTGACGATCTCGCCGCAACAGATCACGCGCGACCAGGGCTTTGTGCGCCAGGTCCATAGCGCGCAGACGCTGGGCCGTCAGGTCGTGACCGAGCAGCGCGACTTCCGCCGCGCCAATCCCGACTTCCGCAGGGCCAATCCGGCAGCGCCCTATCCGAACCGCGGCCAGCCGGTGCAGCCGAACCCGCAGCGCCAGAACGGCCTGCCGGGCCAGAACCGCAACGCCCCGCAGCAGCCGGGTCAGCAGAATCGTCCGGGCCAGATGCAGCAGCCCGGCCAGCCGAACCGTCCCGGGCAGCAACCGGGCACGCCTGGCCGGCAAGGTTCGCAGCAGCAACCCAGCACGCGGCAGCAAGGCGGCGCACAGCATGCGCTGCCCGGCCAACCCGGCGGCGCGACGCTACCGCACGCGCCCGGCGTCCAGACGCCAGCCGGACAACAGCCGGCGGGACAACAGCCAACGCGCCAAGCCCCCACGCAAGAGCCCGCGCGCCAAGGCGGCACGACGCAACCCGGCGGACAACAATCGCCGGCTCGGCAAGGCGGTCTGCAGCCCGGCCGCACCCAGGCCCCGGGCGGCGTGCGCCAACCAGGACAACCAGCGCCCCAGCCGGGTCAACCGGGCGCGCCGCGACAAGGCACCGCGCAGCCTGTGCCGCAGGCGCCCGGCCAGATGCGACCCGGTATCCAGCAAGCCGCACCGGGCGTGCGTCCGGGCATGCAACGGCCCGCGGTGCAGGCGCGGCCCGGCTTCCAGCAACGGCGCGCGCCGCCTCCGCCGCGCGGCGGGAAGCCTCCGCCCAGGGACAAGCGCCAGTAACCGAGCGATCGCAGCAATGTCGATCAAACGAGCGAATGGCGCCGGCGAGTTACGCCGGCGCCATACACAGATCGACCAATGGCGAGCGGCAGGTCAGCCGCGCCTGGTGATCACGGCCTCCAGATATTCGCTCGGGATCACCAGCGTGCCGTCCCTGGCGATATTGAACTGGTCCATCAGGCTGAACGTGTCGGCGGCGAGCAATTGCTGCTTGACCGGATCGATCGCTCCGAACGCCTTCAGCACCGGCCCGTAATAGGTGCGGAAGATCTCGAGGAAATGCTCGCGCGACCTGTAACGGAAATTGAAGTGCCTGCGCCTTGCATCAAGCGTCGCCTGCGGGCCGAACAAGGCGCCGAGATGCGCCTCGGTGCCCCACAGCGCGGGAGACTTCACGCCCGGCGCCGGCGGCACATACTTCCCGATGGTCTTGAACAGCTGGCCGATGAAGCCTTCCGGCGTCCAGCTTGCGAGGCCGATCTTGCCGCCGATGCGGCAGACGCGGCGCAGTTCATTCGCCGCCTGCTGCTGATCGGCGGTGAACATGACACCGAAGGTCGACAGCACGACATCGAAGCTGGCGTCGGCAAACGGCAGCTTCTCCGCGTCCGCTTCCTGGAACGTGACGGGCAGATGCTCCGCGGCCGCCCGCTCGCGGCCGCGCTCGAGCAACGCCGCGACGTAATCGGTCGAGACCACGTCGGCGAAGCGCCGCGCCGCGGCCAACGTCGCATTGCCGTTGCCAGCGGCGACGTCGAGCACCATTTGATTGCTGCGCAGGTCGACCGCCTCGCAGAGCATCTCGCCGACGATCTGGAGCGTGGTGCCGACGATCGCGTAGTCGCCCGAACTCCAGGTGGCTTGCTGGCGCGCTTTGACGGCAGCGAGATCGATGGTCGGCATTTCGGTCTGAACGTTCATGTGCATCTCCTTTGAAATGTGATGCGGCTCGCGGCGAGGCCGCCGGCTTCGCCGAGAGTCCGCGAGTTGCGCCAAAACGGCGTCGAGCGGTGCAATGACTTCAAATGTGCTGCGCACTACGTGCGGCGGTCGAGCAGGACCGGGATGGTCGATGCGGCAACTATGCTCCAGTCGGAGCGATGCCTGCAGCCGTGGCTGGCCTGCTGCGCCGGAGCTGCACGATGCTCCCGAACGACAGGTTCCTCCGCTCGGGTGAATACGGGTGAGGACAAACCCGCGATCACAAGCCCGAGCAGTGCGCTTCGCCCGATCGGCCGTGAGCAGCGGTTCCCGACGTCCTTCGACTGGCCGCCGGCCTCGCGCGGCATCAGGCGACTGGCCTGCCGCTCGCGATGGGCGAGCATGCCTGCGACCGATTGATTGACGATCCGGCGGATCCGCAAAAGCAGGAAGGAAAAATGCCTTCGTACCGGACTTGAAATGGATTCCATGAATGAAATCGACATAATTGTTTCCTTGATCGAAGTGTGATGGCGCTCCGGATCAGGTTTGGTCGGGATACGCCATGCGACGCCGCGCAGCGCAGGCGTCATTCGGCTGCAATGGGCGGTTGGACCGGATCACCGCGCACCACCACGGTTGCCGCGACCTTGTAGAATTCCTCGCCCGGCATGCCGACGCAGCGCGCATGCTCCCGGATCGAGTCACCGTCACGCGCCTCGTATATGCAGAATGTGCCGATGCGACCATCCGCCTCATGCACCACATAGCTGCGGATCCAGCGGACACGGTCCGGCATCTGCTCGTCGCCGATCCTGGCGGAGGTTGCGCCGGCGAGTTCCAGTTCGCTCATGTTCGCCCAGGCGCTCGGGCGGCGAATGACATAGAGTTCCATCGAAATCTCCTCGGTTGCGGCTGTTGAACAGCAGGCTGCGCTCATGGCGAGCCACGATGAGCTATAGGCGCTGTCGATGCCGACTGTCCTTACCGCGGACTGATCATTGCCTGATCTTTGTCTGATCCTTGCCTGAACCTTTTCCGCCGAGCCCCAACTCATACACATGGCATTCTCATTTGGACTGTTCGAGCTTGATGAAGCTGGACGCGTGTTGCTGTGCGCGCGCCAAGAGGTCCCATTGCAGCCGCGTGTGTTCGATCTGCTGATCTATCTGGTTCGACACCGCGACCGGGTCATCTCCAAGGAAGAACTCCTCGAAGCCGTCTGGCCGGATGTGACGGTCACCGACAACTCGCTGCAGCGGGCGGTGAGTGCGTTGCGCGCCGCGCTGCGCCACGGCGGCATGGACGGCGCGATCCGAAATCTGCCGGGCAAGGGCTATCGCTTCTTCCTCGAGTCCGAGATCCGGCAGCCGGAACGCATCGCCCCCAAGCAAGTCGATGGCACCGTCGGTGCAATCGGTCTCGCCCGACGCGCAGCGGCCGGACAATTGTGGTTGCAGGCAGCGACCCTGTTCGCGAGCGCGGATGAAAGCGGCCAGCTCAGCCCTGAAGATCTGCACGATTGGGCGCTTGCCCTGCAGTGCCTCGGCAGGGCCACGGCAGCAATTCCGATTCTGGTTCGCGCGGTCGGCGCACGCAGCCAGGCCGGTGACGCCGCAGGCGCCACGGTCGATGCGATAGCACTCTCGGCTTTGCATTTCGAAAGCGGCCAGGCCGCGATCGGAAAGGGCTGGCTCGCGCGGGCCGAGGATTGGGCTTCAACGCTCGACGATCCTCCGACGACGGCCCTGGTGTTATGGATGAAGTCGAAGCTGGCTGCTTTCGATGGCGAGCCGGAACAGGCACTCGCGTTGGCCGACGCTGCCTACACCGCCGTCAGATACAAGGATGCGATCAATATCGAAGCGCTGAGCCTGGCCTATCGCGGCTTCTATCGGCTGTGCCTCGGCGACACACACGGAGGACTGTCCGATCAGGACCATGCCGCCGCAGTTGCCCTGTCCAGCAACAATCTGGACCCGATCATGGGCGGCAACCTCTACTGCAACATCCTCTGGGCGGCCCGGATGTTCGGAGATTGGGCACGCGCCGACCAGTGGACGCGGAGCTACCAGAACTTCTGCTCGGGCAGCGGCATGGAATTGACGGGCTCGTGCCAGCTGCACCGTTCCGAGGTGCTCGGCATCCGAGGCTCGCTCGACGAAGCGCTGGCGCGCATTCAGGACGCGCTCGCGCGCCTGACCAGCGATGCGCCCTGGTCTCTTGGCGATGCCAACCGAGTGCTGGGCGATATTCAGGCGGCGATCGGCAATGACGACGCAGCGCTCGAAGCCTATGACAGGGCTTACACGCTGGGCTGGTGCCCGGAACCGGGCCGCGCCATGCTGCTGCTCGCGAGAGGCGAAGCGGAAGCCGCCTATGCAAGCCTCGAGCGGAGCCTGATCGGCAAGACTTGGTGGACGCTGCAGCGACGCGGAATCCTGCTCGCGCATCTGGCGCTGGTTGCCGCGCACACGCATCGGACCGTTCGAGCGAAGGCATTGATCTGCGAACTGTCGGGAAGTCCGGATCGCTGGCCGATGCCCTCGATCCGCGCGCTCACCAACGAAGCACAGGCGATCCTCGCGCTTTCCCGGCAGGATCACGAAACAGCCATGCGGCACCTTCATCTCGCCCGCCAGTTGTGGTCCAGCATCGAAGGGCGGGTTCAGATCGTGCGGCTGAGGCTTCAGATCTCCAGCCTCCAGCTGGAGCATGGAGACGTTCGCGGTGCCATGGCTGAAGTTCATGCGGCACAGCTTCTGGCGCGTGACCTGGGCTCGCCCAAGCGTCTTGCCGAGTGTCTTGCCTTGCAGCGTGACATTGACGCCTGGCAGCCAACGGCCCGACGTCAGATGTGCGGGTGATCACGCCGCGCGGCGCAGCCAGTCGCGCACGCGTTCGATCAGATTCTTGCGCGGCGTGGGCTGAGGTGCCGCGGCGGCCGGCACGACCTCGTGCACGAATGGCGGCGCTTGTTCAGGGACGACCGTCTCGGCGCCCCGCTCGGTCTCGGCAGCTGCATCGGGTGCGGCCGCCGGATCCTCTTGCGGCGCCATGCCGGGCGGATCGGGTTTGCTTTGCACCAGCGGCGGCTGATCGATGGCCGGCGTCTCCGCCGGCGTAGCCGCATCGGCAACATCAGGCGCGTCGGCGACCTCCTGCTCGTCGATGACCTGTGGCACAGCGACTCCGCGAATCCGCCGGCGCTCTGCGGCCACGGCCCTCGCCCGTGCGCGCCGCTCGCGCTCGGCGAGCGCCGCGGCCTGCAGCGCGATCGGTCCGACATTTTCCAGGAACGCGCGCTCATAGCCGCGCGACAGACGCTCGAGTGCCTCATCGAGCGGCAGCCAGTCCACCTCGCGGATGTCGCTCATCAGCGCCCGCACCGGCTTGCCGCCGGCATCCATGCGCCAGTAATGCACCACCTTGGATCGGCCGCCTGAATCATAGACCAGCGTGCCGAGGAATTCGTGCACGTCGACGTCGTGGCCGGTTTCCTCCAGCACCTCGCGCTCGGCAGCGGCGCGCGGCGTCTCGCCGTCGTCGAGCTTGCCTTTCGGCAACACCCATTCATTGCGCTTGCGCAGGCGCACGACGGCAAAGCGCGGCGGTGTCTCCCGCCGCAGCACAATGCCTCCCGCCGCCAGAACAGGCGTCCGCGCCATCTCGTGTCCATCAGGTTTGCGATTTAGGATCGTCGCACGACGATCCCTGCTATTCTACGCATGATCTCGAAAAGTGGAAGCCGGTTTTCCTGCTCAAACGATGAGCGCGATGCGCAGATCAGATCGCAGGCTTTCGCAGCAACGGTTCGCCGCATTTGATCCGCGTTCCCTCCGCGACGTTGTCGCAGAATTCGAAATTGCCGGGCGCCAGCACGATGATCGTCGAGCCGTGTTCGAACCAGCCGAGTTCGTCGCCCTTCTTCACATGCGCGTTACAGGAAAAATCCACCGGGCCTCGCGACTGCGCGTTCAGCGTGATATCGAGGAAATGCAGGCGGAGACTGGCGACAAGGATCGCCGCGACCGGAACCAGCGTCAGCGCCTCGCCGGCTGGAAGCTTGGCGCGCAGCACCGCGCGCTCATTCTTGCAGAACAGTCGCTCGATCCGCTTTAGCGCGATCGGATTGACGTTCCAGACGTCGCCATGAATGAACGTCACCTTGTCGATGGCAAGATCATAGGGCGCGTGGAAGCGGTGATACATGCTCGAGGTCAGCCGCAGCGTGACGAAGCGGCCGTTCCGGTGCTGCTCCACCAGCGCCGGATCACCGACCAGATCAAGCAGCGAATAGGGCGCGCCCTTGACCTGGAACAATTGCCCGTCCTCGATCCGCCCATGCGCGCCGATGATCGCGTCCGACGGGCTCGCGATAATGGCGGGATCGGCCGCTGCGGGGCGCAGGCCGGGCTTCAGCTCGCGGGTGAAGCAGTCATGCAGGCTCCTGAACTCGGTCTTCTTGGCCTCCGACAGATCGAGGTCGGAGAACAGCTTCCAGCAGGCGATCGAGGCGTCGCGCACCAGGGGGTTCTCGACCTTGGAGAACCAGCCCATGAAACGGGTCAGCGCGGCCCGCGGAATCCGGTTGGTGAGCAGGAAATTGAGGTCTTCCTGCTGGGTGAATGCCGAGATCAGGCCCTTGACTGTCATGAATCTGTTAGGTGCTGAGGCTAGCGCTTCTGTCATGGAAACATCCCTTCCGATTCTCTCGCTGTCCGCCGCCGCGCTTGCCGGCGCCGCCGCAGCCTTCCCCAAAATTCAGGCCCGCATCGCGCTGTCGCGCGCCAAGCACCGCTCGCTGACCGGACATTCCAAAATGTCCAAGATGGTTGCGCGGATGGTCCCGCACTACGAATTCGACATCGACGACTTCTTCCGCTCCGACGGTGCGCCGAAGGACGTCGCGATGCAGCGCCAGGACGGCTTCTTCCGCCTCGCCGGCCTCTACGGGGATCGCTACCCCAAGGGCCGCGCGCTGACCGCCGAGGTGACGGAGCGCATCTCCGATCTGCAGTTCACCGAAACCTACCGCGTGCCGTTCCAGTACAGCCGCCTGGTGCGCGAACATCTCGGCACCTCGGCGTTCGTCGAGGCCTCCAGCGGCGTCACCGTCACCGACGTCGACGGCAATGTGTTCTACGACCTGACCGGCTCCTACGGTGTCAACATCTTCGGCAACGACTTCTATAAGGAATGCATCGCCGAGGGTGAGAAGCGCGCCCACGCGCTCGGCCCCGTGCTCGGCCCCTACCACCCGATCATTGCCGACAACGTCAAACGGCTGTGCGAGCTGTCCGGCCTTGATGAGGTCTCGTTCCATATGTCCGGCACCGAGGCCGTGATGCAGGCGGTGCGGCTCGCGCGCTACCACACCAAGCGGAAGCGCCTCGTGCGTTTCGCCGGCGCCTATCACGGCTGGTGGGGCGACGTGCAGCCCGGCGTCGGCAATCCGGTGTCGCCGCACGAGACCTTCACGCTCGCCGACATGTCGGAGAAGACGCTGCACGTGCTGCGGACGCGCAACGACATCGCCTGCGTGCTGGTCAACCCGCTGCAGGCGCTGCATCCGAATTCCAACGCGCCCGGCGATTCCGCGCTGGTCGACTCCTCGCGTTCCTCCAGATACGACCGCGCGGCCTACACCGAATGGCTGAAGAAGCTGCGCGAGGTGTGCACCGAACGCGGCATCGTCCTGATCTTCGACGAGGTGTTCGTCGGCTTCCGCCTCGCCGCCGGCGGCGCCCAGGAATATTTCGGCGTCAAGGCCGACATGGCGACCTACGGCAAGAGCCTGGCCGGCGGGCTTCCGGTCGGCGTGGTGTGCGGCCGCAAGGATTTGATGCGGCGCTTCCGCGACGACCGCCCGGCCGACATCTGCTTCGCCCGCGGCACCTTCAACTCGCATCCCTATGTGATGACGGCGATGGACGAGTTCCTGAGCCGGCTTGCCAGCCCGAACTTCCGCTCGATCTACAACGGGCTGGACGAGACCTGGAACGGCCGTGCCAAGGCGCTCAACGACCGGCTCAAAGCCGCCAGCCTTCCGGTTCGGGTCGGCAACATCTCGTCGATCTGGACCGTCTATTACACCGAGCCGTCCCGCTACAACTGGATGCTGCAATACTATCTGCGGGCCGAGGGACTGGCGCTGAGCTGGGTCGGCACCGGCCGCCTGATCTTCACCCTCAACTACACCGACGCCGACTTCGCCGAGGTCAGCGACCGCTTCGTCGCGGCAGCCGAGAAGATGAAGCGCGACGGCTGGTGGTGGCACAAGGCCGGTCTCACCAACAAGTACATCAAGCGGCAGATCCTGAAGGAGATGGTCGCCGTGAGGTTCGGCGGCTGAGGGCTGGCGCTGTTCCTCCGCCCCCTCGCCCCGCTCTTGCGGGGAGAGGGCTGGGGTGAGGGGCTGCATCCACAAAATCGGAAATGGACGGACTCGCGGTGAGCCCCCCTCACCCGGATCGCTGACGCGATCCGAGCTCTTCCCGCATGCGGGGCGAGGTAAAGTGCGCGTGGGATCAAAAAGGCTCAACGAGAAAGTATCCGCTGTGGTCCTAAGAACGTAGATGCCCGGGACGAGCCCGGGCATGACGCAGTTTGAAGACGCTGGGAGCAACGATCAGGCGTGCTTGACGTGCTTCTCGAGACCCGGATCGATCAGTTCGCCCTTCATCAGAAACAGCGGCGCCTTGTGATAGAGCTTCAGGTCGTTGAAGGGGTCGGTGATGATCTTGGTCATCCAGACGAGGCCGGTCTCGACGTCGCGGATGAAGAACAAATGGATGGTGCGGAACAAGAGGCCGCCGACGCCGACCACGAGCCAGATCTTGGCCACCTGGCGGGTGAAGTCGCCCATCGTGACCCAGGGCTTGAACAGGCCGAACAGCGTCGGATCGAAGTACAGCACCATCGGCGACAGCGCCCAGATCGCCATCAGCACGACCTTGCGCTGCAGATTGTAGCCGACCTTGATGTCTTCCTTGTGCTCGTGGGTCGCCTGGTTGACGTGGTCGTAGCCCTTCGGCTCGAAGAAGAAGTGACCGGCCTGACGCGAGGTCATCGAGACCAGCCAGCCGACCAGCGCCGACACGACCGGATCGAAGAACAGCATCACATAGGCAAACAGGAAGCTCAGCGCGCTGACGAAGTGCAGGCTCTGGTTGATCCGGCTGTGATGGTAGAAGCGATGGTCATCCCAACGCTGGGTACGCAGCTCTTGCAGGAAATTCTTGATCATTGGTTCCCCCAACATCTTTCGGAACAGGATTTACAGGGATTCGATGTATCGCGTGTGACAT
Organism: Bradyrhizobium pachyrhizi; assembly: GCF_029714545.1. NCBI lineage: Bacteria > Pseudomonadati > Pseudomonadota > Alphaproteobacteria > Hyphomicrobiales > Nitrobacteraceae > Bradyrhizobium > Bradyrhizobium pachyrhizi. The sequence continues at coordinate 6,639,613 of NZ_CP121667.1, forward strand.
CATCATAATGACATATGACAATGCGGAGCGACGCCTTGACGCAACCGGAGCAGGGTCTCGCCTCATCCCGACGAAATCTGCGGGGATCAGGCGAAGGAGATCGTAGCCTCCCGGCTTGGGGTGCGCTGTGCGCTACCTTACCCGGGAGGTGCGGCGGGCCGGGCCGCCCGGCCGGGCCACCTCAGGCGGCTTTGGCGACATCCGCCTTGCGGAAGCGGACCAGCGAGAAGTGGCCGAGCGGCGGAATCAGGCGACGCTCCGCGAGCTCCATGCCGCGCGCGCCCGCGAGCCATTTGGTGTAGCGCGACCAGGCGAATTCGGCGGTCCGGAACCCGAGCGGGCGCACCACCGGTTGCAGCTTCTGCTCGATGAAGCGGCGCACGCCGGCATCGGCGCTGACGCGGGTCAGGATGATCAGTTCGCCGCCCGGACGCACCACGCGGGCGAACTCGTCGAGCGCGGCTTCCGGGTTCGGCACCGCCGACAGCACGTACTGCGCCATCACCACGTCGAACGAGTTGTCGGGGAATTCCAGCTTCTCGGCGTCCATCACCGCGAGGCCCTCGACATTCTTCAGACCCCGCTCCGCGACCCGCTTCTTGGCCTTCTCCAGCATCGCTTCCGAGATGTCGGTGCCGAAGATGCGGACGTTCTGGCTATAGAGCGGCAGCGAGATGCCGGTGCCGACACCGACCTCGAGCACCCGGCCGCCGATCTTGTTGGTGGCCTGGATCGCGGCCTGCCGGCCCTTGCTGAACACACCGCCAAACACGAGGTCGTAGATCGGCGCCCAGCGGTCATAGGCCTGCTCGACCGTCTCGCGGTCGAAGTCCATGGAACGGTCGGCACCCAGCTTGATGATTTCAGCCATAGATCGTCTCTCGTCTCTCGTTCGATTGAGCTGTTAATTCGGAACCGCGCTGCGGCCGGCAACGCGACGGGCGGGCCGCGGCGCGCGGCTCGGCTGCAACGTGGCCAGATTGCCGATGAACTGACGCGCACTGTTTTCCCAGGAACGCTCCAACGCAAAATTGCGGCAGTCCGCGCGCGACATCGTCAGCGCGCGCAGGCAGGCGCTGCGCAGGTCGTTGTCGATCGCGCCGATCGGATGGTTGGCGATGACGTCCTTCGGGCCGGTGACCGGGAATGCCGCGACCGGCGTGCCGCAGGCCAGAGCCTCGAGCTGCACGACGCCGAAGGTGTCGGTCAGGCTCGGGAACACGAAGACGTCGGCGGCGGCGAGGTGCGAGGTCAAATCCTGCCCCTTCTTCTCGCCAAGGAAAATCGCGTCGGGATATTTCTGTTCCAATGCCGCCCTTTGCGGGCCGTCGCCGACCACGACCTTGGAGCCCGGCAGGTCCAGCGACAGGAAGGCGTCGAGATTCTTCTCCACCGCGACGCGGCCCATGGTCATGAAGATCGGCCGCGGCAGATCGAGCACAGCCGGCTGGTCCGGATTGAATATCCTGGTGTCGACGCCGCGGGTCCAGAAGCCCAGCCTGCGGAAGCCGCGCTCGGCGAGCTCGCTGCGCAGCGAGTCGGTCGCGACCATCGTCATCGACCCGGCGGCGTGGAAGTGGCGCAGCACCGCATAGCCGACGCTGTCGGGAATGCCGGTACGAACCGAAACATATTCCGGGAAGCGCGTTGTATAGGATGTGGTGAAGGCGAGCTTGTTGCGCTGGCAATAGCCGCGCACCGCCCAGCCGATCGGCCCTTCGGTCGCGATGTGGATCGCCTCGGGCGCAGCCTCCTCGATCCGGCGCGCGATCTCGCGGCGGTTCGGCAGCGCCACGCGCAGGCCCGGATAGGTCGGCACGCCGACCGAGCGGAAACCGTCGGGAGTGAGGAATTCGATCTCGGCGCCGAGCCCGGCTGCGCTGCGCGCAAGCGACGTCAGCGTCCGGACCACGCCGTTGACTTGCGGATGCCAGGCATCGGTCGCAACGAGTATGCGCATTGCAGGAGATCCAAATCGTTAATCTTGATTCTGCTCGCACGACGTTCTGACATGGATGTTTCAAACGTATGACGTCATCGAAATGTTAGGTTGTTTTTCACGGCAAACGGCCGGTTTTTCGTGTAACGTGACAGCTAGATGTCAGAGCAGAGTGAAAATCCCGGCGCCAAGCGCCGCAGGCTCAGGAGACGAAACTCGTCGCTGCTGATCCTTGCGGCTGGCATGCTTGTGTTCGGCCTCGCCGCCGGCTCGCTGTATTACGCGCTGCGTCCGGTGACGCTCGCGATCGCGGTCGGCCCGACCGGCAGCGAGGACGTCAAGCTGATCCAGGGCTTCGCCCAGGTCTTTACGCACGACGGCAGCTCGGTGCGGCTGAAGCCGGTCACGACGCAGGGCTCCGCCGAGAGCATCGCACTGTTCACGGCGAACAAGGTCGACCTCGCGGTGGTGCGCGGCGACCTCGATCTGCCCGCGAGCGCCGAGTCGGTTGCGATCCTGCGCAAGAATGTCGTCGTGCTGTGGGCGCCCTCGGGCGCCAAGGGCAAGCGGCGGTCCGCGAAGATCAAGAGCATCGACGACCTCGCCGGCCACAAGGTCGGCGTGGTCGGCAGCACCCAGGCCAATGTCACGCTGCTGCGCGTGATCCTGACCGAGTCCGGCGTCAACCCCGACAAGGTCGCGGTCAGCCAGTTCGCCGTCAACAAGATCGCCGACCTCGCGCGCGATCCCTCGCTCGATGCCTACATGACCGTCGGCCCGCTCGACAGCAAGGTGACGGCGGAAGCGATTACGGCAACGGCGGCGGCGCGCGGCGAGCCGGTCTTCCTCCCGATCGATGTCTCGGAGGCAATCGCGCAAAAGCATCCGCGCTATGAGTCCGAGGAGATCGCCGGCAGCATCTTCTCGTCGTCGCCGGCGCGGCCCGAGGACAAGGTTGAGACCGTCAGCGTCAATCACCTCATCATCGCGCAACATGCGCTGAGCGAGGCGACCGTCGGCGCGCTCGACCGGCAGCTGTTCACGCTGCGCCTCCAGGTCGCGCGCGATCTGCCGGCGGCGGCAAAGATCGAGAAGCCCGACACCGATAAGGACGCCGCGCTGCCGGCGCATCAGGGCGCGGCCGCCTATATCGACGGCACCGAGCGCACCTTCCTCGAAAAATACTCCGACTACATCTGGGGCGGCATCCTGCTGCTCTCCGGCCTTGGCTCCGCCGGCGCCTGGCTGCGCCACTACGTGAAGCGCGACGAGCGCGAGCACTACATCACCCATCGCGACAATCTGCTGACGCTGATCTCGCAGGTGCGCGGCGCCGAGACGCCGGAACAGCTCGCGGCCATGCAGGGCGACGCGGATGCCCTGTTGCGCGAGGCGCTCGACTGCTACGACGACGGCGCGATCGAGGAAGGCGACCTCTCGGTGATCGGGCTGACGCTCGAGCAATTCCATCACGCCGTCTCCGACCGCCGCGCCGTGATCAACGGCGACAAGCCGGGCCTGCCGCGGATGCGCGCCGGCTAGGCCGCGTGCACGCCGAATTGCACCGAGAGCAATGTGCACCGAGAGCAATGTTTGGATTGCGCGTGCAGGCGCGCGTGGCCATGTTGAGTACGACCACAACGCTTCGCACGACACCATGATCACGTCCATCGTCGCTGACCTGCCCGGGCCTTTCGTGCTCGCGGTTGCCTTCGCCGGCGTCTTCCTGATCACCTTCATGAAGGGCGCGTTCGGCGGCGGATTTGCCATCGTCGGCATCCCGCTGCTGTCGCTGGCGATGGACCCGATCGCGGCGGGCGCGCTGCTGGCACCGTTGTTCGTCGTCATGGACGTCACCGCGCTGCGATTCTGGCGCCCGAGCACGTGGTCGCGCATCGATCTCGCGATGCTGCTGCCGGCGCTCGTCGTCGGCATCGGCCTCGGCTATTTCGTGCTGCGCGATCTCGACCGGCATGCCGTCGAGATCGTGATGGGCGTGGTGACGCTGGTGTTCGCCGCGCTGTGGTTTCTCGGCGGCGGCGAGATCAAGCCGCGTCCGCGCTCGACGTTCAAGGCGACGTTCGCCGGCCTGTCCTCCGGCGTCACCACGATGGTGGCCCATTCGGGCGGGCCGCCGCTTGCGATCTATCTGCTGCCGCTCGGCATGTCGAAGGCACTCTACGCCGGCACCACCAGCCTGTTCTTCACGGTCGGCAACCTCTTGAAGGCCGGCCCGTGGCTCGTGCTCGCCACGCCGTCGCGCAGCCTATGGATGCTGATGGCGCTTTGCGTGCCGGCGGTACCGGTCGGCGTCTGGGCCGGATGGCGGCTGCACGAACGTCTCGACCAGCGCGCGCTGTACCGTGCCTGCTACGCCATTCTGGTCATCACCGCCGCCAAGCTGCTGTGGGACGGATCGGCCGGATATCTCGGCTCCTGAACAGCGAAAGTGCTGGCTCCTCGTCGAGAGGATTGCCTGCTGCGGACGGCGCTCGCGGCAACGGCAAGAGGCGCAATGTCCTGGCGCGGCGCGGCCGCATCGTCGGGCGCAAGGCGCTCGCGCGCCACGAAGGAGAAGCGGCTGCGCAGTTTCAGGATCGGCTTCTCGATCCAGTGCCAGGAGAACACGGCGAACAGCGTGATCAGCAGCAGCGCGATCGCGAACTGGACGATCACGGGCGCGTGCGGCAGCCATACCCGCACCACCTGCTGCACCGGAAAGCCGTAGAGATAGATGCCGTAGGAATAGTCGCCGCGCGAGATCAGCGGCAGCCGCGGCAGCTTCGAGACGCCGAGATAGGCGGTGATATAGACCAGCGCCGGGGCAATCAGCAGATTGAGCATCGGCTGGCTCATCCAGTCCGCCGGACCAAGCAGCGCGGCGCCCGCGCAGAGCGCGCAGCATCCGGCGAGAAGCCATCCGTTGTAGGGAATGCGGCCACGATAGAGATAGATCGCGATGCCGAGCATGAACGCGACCGGCAGCTTCGCGCCGCGTCCGAGGAACGGCGCCGTGCTGAAGATCCTGTCATGCAGCGTGCCGGCGACCCCGGCGGGAAGTTGCGACGATTGCGCACTATGACCGGTGAGTGCGAGCGCAAGGCCGATGCCGACCAGCACGAGCGCACCGAGCACGATGAGCGGCGGCTTGCGCAACAGGCCGAACAGGATGAACACCGTCATCAGCGCGTAGCAGCCATATTCGAACGGCACCGTCCACAGCGAGCTGTTGACCTCCGGCGCGGGATTGCCGCTGAACACGCCGGGCAGGACGTAGTTCACGAGGCCGATGATGTTGGTGAAATATTTGTAGGTGCCGAAATTGTTGAAGTAGTCGTGCAGCGGCAGCGCGGTGAAGATCGGCCCGAGGATCAGTGCCGACAGCACGATCTCGACCGCAAGCGCCGGAATGATCCGCATGCCGCGATTGGTGAGAAATTCCTTCAGGGAGAGCCGCAGGCCGCTCGCCGCGATCAGAAAGCCGCTCAGCGCGAAAAACATCACGAGAATGGCGTAATGCGGAAACCAGGAGATCCACGCCTGCTCGCCGTCGCCACTGCCGCTCGCGACATAGGGCGCGTGCGCGGCGACGACGGAAATCGCCAGTGCAATGCGGAGAAAATCGAACCCGGGGCCGAAACCCTTCTGCCGATCCAGCATGCTGCCGATCGTGTGCCCCAGCATCATTTCCACTCCATTCCGAAACAATGCGCTGGGACAGCAAGCACCGTGCCAGGAGGACTGTCTTGCGGCGGGCCCCCCCTTCCCGGCAACCCGGTCTTAACCGTGCGACGAAACACGCACGAAACAATTCCCTAACGGCACGAAACCATTTTGGCGATTTCGTGCAAACGTCCTGAAACGCCTCACCTGTACTTCTTTGACCCAACGACGCGCCGGAACTGGCGCGCAGGGCGCAAACAACAGGGGTCGACAATGTTCAATTCCATCAAGCTGAACTCGCGTCTCGCTGCCGCCGCCTTCGGCGCGCTGGCGATTGGTACCGTCGCTTTCGCAGATTCCGCCGCGGCCGCACCGCTGCCGATGTTCCCCTTCATCCTGACGCCGCCGACCCAGGCGGTGCAGCCCCCGGTGCAGTCGATGCCGCAGGTGCAGGAGGAGGACCGCTCGGTCGAGTTGCCCGCCCGCCTGCGCCGCCAGGTCGTCGCCTATCCGACGCGCGAGGCGCCCGGCACGATCATCATCGATACCCCGCACACCTATCTCTATCTCGTGCTCGGCAACGGCCAGGCCATGCGCTATGGCATCGGCATCGGCCGCGACGGCTTCACCTGGTCGGGCACCCAGACCATCACCAAGAAGGCGGAGTGGCCGGATTGGACGCCCCCGCCGGAAATGATCGCCCGACAGCCCTATCTGCCGCGCCACATGGCCGGCGGCCCCGGCAATCCGCTCGGCGCCCGCGCCATGTATCTCGGCGGCACCATCTACCGCATCCACGGCACCAACGCGCCGGAGACGATCGGCACCCGCGTGTCCTCCGGTTGTCTGCGCCTGACCAATGAAGATGTCTCCGACCTCTATTCGCGGGTCAGCGTCGGCACCAAGGTGATCGTGCTGCCGATGACCGACCGCCGCGCCGATCTCGGTTCGGCCGTCCGCTAAGTCCCGCCCTTCCAAGGCATCCCTAACAAAGGCGTCCTCGACAACGGCTCCGGCACCTCGCGCCGGGGCCGTTGCCGCGTTCATCAACCTTAACGCCTTCCGCCCCTGAAGCAGCTTGATCCCGCCACACTGGCGCCCTCGTCAGGGGGCCTGTACAACCCGTCAAGTTGATTTTCATCCGGGGGAATGATGCGTCTACCGATGCATCCAAGGACGATAGCGCTCGGGATCACGGTGGTGCTGATCTCGTTCGTGATCAGCCTCAAGGCAATGGACTGGCTCGCGCCGAGCGTCACCGTGCAGAAGCCGAAGCTCGCAGAGCTGCCGCCGCTGCCGCAGGCGCCGCGTTCATCGACGATCGTGGCGCAGGTCTCGGTCGCGCTGTCGGCGATCCGCGACGCCGCCGAACGCGGCGCGCCGAAGACCTTCGGCGGCAAGGCCGACAACCCGGTCCAGCAAATCCTGCAAAATGCCGACATCGGCTGGACCGCATCGCGCGGGCAGATCGCGGCCACCGGCGCGCAGGACGTGCTGACGCTGACCACCCCGATCAACGGCACGCTCAAGGTCACCGGCGCGTTGTCCGCCAAGGCAACCGGCGCGGTCAACGACGCGCTCGGCAGCCTGCTCGGCGGCAATGTCGCCAAGCAGATCGGCGCCGTGAACATCAAGAACATCAACGCCAACGCCGAGATCAAGGGCAACGTCACCCTCACCGCGCGCCCGAAGCTCGGCGCATCCTGGCGGATCGAGCCGAACCTGCAGGCACAGGTCAATCTCGGCGACACCAGCCTGTCGACGGCCGGCGTCCGCATCAGCGTGCCGGCCCAGGTCAAGCCTGTCATCGACAAGGCGGTCGCCGACCAGATTGCCGTGGTCGAGGCCCGATTGCACAACGACCCGGTGTTCCAGAACAATGCTCGCGCGCAATGGGCCAAGGCCTGCCGCTCGATCCCGCTGCAAGGCACCGGCGGCACCACCTCGATGCCGCCGATGTGGCTCGAGCTGCGACCGACCCGCGCGATCGCCGCGCAGCCGAAGGTCGATGCGTCCTCGCTGATCCTGACGATGGGGATCGAGGCCGAAACGCGGATCACGGAGGCACAGACCACCCCGAACTGCCCGTTCCCCGAAAAACTCTCGATCGTGCCGCCGATGGCGAGCCAGGTCGCGATCGGCCTGCCGGTCGACCTGTCCTTCACCACGCTGAGCCAGCTGGTCGAGGCGCAGCTCAAGGGCAAGACCTTCCCCGAGGACGGCTCCGGTCCGGTCGACGTGACCGTCAAGAGCGCGAGCATCGCCGCCTCCGGCGACCGGCTTCTGATCTCACTCCTGGTGCACGCCAAGGAAAAGGCCAGCTGGTTCGGGCTGGGCGCCGAGGCGACCGTGCACATCTGGGGCCGGCCGCGGCTCGACCAGCCGTCGCAGACGCTGCGGCTGACCGACGTCGAGCTGGCGGTGGAATCCGAGGCCGCGTTCGGCCTGCTCGGCGCCGCCGCGCGCGCGGCGATCCCGCACATGCAGCAGACCCTCAACGACCGGCTGGTGGTCGACCTGAAGCCATTCGCGACCAACGCGCAGCGCAAGGTCGCCGCCGCCATCGCCGACCTGCAGAAGAACGAGGAAGGCATCCGCATCGACGCCGAGGTCAACAGCATCCGGCTGGCCGGGATCGACTTCGATTCCAAGACGTTGCGGGTGATCGTGGAAACCGACGGCAGCATCAAGGCCGCCGTCACCGCGTTACCGGCGCTCTGACCGGCGCAGCGAGACCTGTACCCCGTGACCCGGATTGCCGCGCAATCCGACCTCTCCCCGCAAACGGGGCGAGGTAACAAGGCCCTCCGCTCGCGCGTTCCATCCGCCCCTGCCCTGCCCATGCTCAAAAAGTCGTCTTTGCGACAGCTTGCCGCAGCGGCTAGAACGCCCGGTGGAAGCAACCCTCAACGAAAAAGTCAGGGAGAAAAACACGATGAAAACACTCTTGGCCGCAGCGGCGGCCGGCCTCGCGCTCGCGGTCTCAGCGACCGCGGCGAACGCCCAGATCTCCGACGATGTCGTCAAGATCGGCGTGCTCACCGACATGTCGAGCCTCTATGCGGACGCCACCGGCAAGGGCTCGGTCGCCGCCGTCGAGATGGCGGTCGCCGATTACGGCGGCAAGGTGAAAGGCAAGCCGGTGCAGGTGATTGCAGCCGATCACCAGAACAAGCCCGACGTCGGCGTCAACATCGCGCGCAATTGGTACGACAACGACAAGGTCGACGCGATCCTCGACGTGCCGACCTCGTCGGTCGCATTGCCGATCTCGGCGCTGACGCGCGAGAAGAACAGGATCAACATCAACTCGGGCGGCGGCTCATCCGACATCACCGGCACCGCCTGCTCGCCCAACACGGTGCACTGGACCTACGACACCTATGCGCTGTCGAACGTCGCCGGCAAGGCGATGGTCAAGCGCGGCGAGGACACCTGGTTCTTCGTCACCGCCGACTACGCCTTCGGCATGGCGCTGGAGCGCGATGCCGCCAATGTCGTCAAGGAAAGCGGGGGCAAGGTGCTGGGCGACGTGCGTCATCCGCTCAACTCGTCGGATTTCTCGTCCTTCCTGCTGCAGGCGCAGGCCTCCAAGGCCAAGGTCGTGGCGCTGGCGAATGCCGGCGGCGACACCACCAACGCGCTGAAGCAGGCTTCCGAGTTCGGCCTGACCCAAGGCGGCCAGAAGATGATCGCGCTGCTGCAGGAGATCACCGACACGCATTCGCTCGGCATCAAGGCCACCCAGGGCCTGATCGTCACCGACGCCTTCTACTGGGACATGAACGACGAGACCCGCGCCTTCTCGAAGCGCTTCAACGAGAAGGTCGGCCATATGCCGACCATGATCCAGGCCGGCCTCTATTCGGCGACCATGCATTACCTGAAGGCGATCGAGGCCATCGGCACCGACGAGGCGCCGAAGGTGATGGCCCAGATGCGCGCCACGCCGGTCAACGACTTCTTCGCCAAGAACGGCCATATCCGGATTGACGGCCGCATGGTGCACGACATGTATCTGTTCGAGGTCAAGAAGCCCGAGGAATCCAAGGGCGAGTGGGACCTCTACAAGCTGATCGCCACCGTGCCCGGCGACGAGGCGTTCCGTCCGCTCGACAAGGGCGGCTGTCCGCTGGTGAAGTCGAACTGACGGCTACGCCAGACCGGATCGCATCTAGCGATGCGATCCGGTCTCTCCGCGCAAGCCGAGCTATAGCAGACGGAATCCCGCGGCTGCCAATGCCGTGCCCCGCAAGCCGGGGCGAACGTCGCTGCAAGCATTACGCCTGGAAGACCCGCAGCGTTGCGATCTGGAATGGACGCAGCGCCAGGCGGCATCCCCGATCCTCGGTCGGCAGGGCCTCGATGCGGTCTTCCAGGGTGTTGCTCATCCAAACTGACGCAATGTCGACGCCGAATTCGAGCGCCGCGGGGGTGCGAATGCCTGCGCTCTCGTAGAGCCGCACCACCCAGCCGTCTCCATCCTCAGCGGGCTTGATCGTATCGACGATCACGTTGGCCGGGGACGCGGTCAGGAGCGATCGTCGCAAGGGCGCGCGTGGTTTTCCCTTCGTCCACAGCACCGGACGCTCGAACCGCAAGGCGCGCCCGACCGTGTCCGCGCTGCGCCAGTCGCCGTGGTGGGGATAGATCGCATAGCGCATCCGGTGCCGCCCGATATCGGCCTGGGGATCAGGCAATTCGGAGCCGCGCAACAGCGTCAGCGCGAGCTGGTTGCCGAACGCCGAATAGCCGTGACGGCAGTCGCTGAACAGCGACACGCCGAAATCCGGCTCGGCGAGATCGGCCCAGCGATGCCCGGGCACCTCGTACTTGGCCGCATCGGCATCCGTGTTGGCATGGGTCGGACGCTCGGTTGCGCCGAACATGGTTTCATAGGTTGCGTTCGATGCACGGCAGGCGATGGGGAACATGACCTTCAGCGCCGTCTTGCGCTCCTGCCAATCGACCGTGGTTTCGAATTCGAGATGATCTGCGCCGGCATCGAGGCGGATCACCTGCGCGAGCCGGCTCGTGCGTCCGAGCCCGCGCTCGAAACGGACTTCGCCGCGCAGTCCGCCATCCGACAACACGGCGCAGCTCACCTCCCCTGTCACCTCGCGCGCGGTCTCGAGCGCGAACGGATCGATATCCCATGCCTCGAAATCGAGCGGCCGGTCATCGAGCAGCAGCAGCCGGGCGGCCGGTAATGCGAAGGTCTCGCGGCCGGTCGCAACATGCAGCAGCGACCGAACGAGCCCGCTGCGATCAATGCGCGCTTCGAGCCGCGCGTTCGACAGCACGAAGCCGACCGGATCGGCGGCGACCACCACACGATCGCCGGTCGTCGTCGTTTCGCCCGCCGCAAACGGCGCGGCGACGATGTGACGAAGCTCGCCGTCGGGGTCGGACGCGACCTCGGCGCGCGCGCAGCCCAGCGTGTTGACGGGTGTCCAATTGCCGTCTTCGGGATCGCACAGTGTCGCCAGCACGGCTTGCGTGCGACGCCCGGCCTCCTCCGCCACGCCGGCGAGTTCGACCTCCGCACGTTCATAGACCTCGCGGATGCTGCTGCCGGGAATGATGTCGTGGAACTGGTTGACCAGCAGCGTGCGCCACAGCACTTCGATCTCCTGTGCGGATGGTGCCGGTTGCCGGCAGACAGCCGCGACAGTGGTCACGAATTCGAGTGCCTGGAGGCCGGCCTCGCAAGCGCGGTTGAGACGCTTGGTCTCGGCCTGCGTGGTGTAGGTGCCGCGATGATATTCGAGATAGAGCTCGCCTTCGATCGTTGCCAGATCCGGCGCTGATATCGCCAGGCGGTCGAAGAACTCGTCGACGGAGCGAATCTGGATCCGCGGCAGCCCCTGCAAGTCCCTTGCGCGCTGCAACATCTCGAGCATCGTCTCGTCGGCACCGCCGCCCCCGTCGCCATAGCCGAACAGATAGAGTGCGTCGGACGAACGGTCGGCGTCCTTGTAATTGGCGGCGTGATAGCGGAGCTCCGCGACCTGCGCCGATCCGTTGTAGGTGTCCGCCGGGGGGAAATGCGCGAGCACCGTGCTGCCGTCCAGTCCGCGCCAATGGAAGCTGTGATGCGGCGGTGAGGTGAACTTGTTCCACGACAGCTTCTGGGTCAGGAAGCGCGACATCCCCGCCGACTGCATCAGCTGCGGCAGCTGGGCGTCGTAGCCGAACACGTCGGGATTCCAGAACACGCTGGAGCGCGCCCCGAACGTTTGCTCGAAATAGCGCTGACCATAGAGGAACTGCCGGCAGATCGACTCGCCCCACGGCAGATTGCAGTCCGGCTCGATCCAGCTGCCGCCGACCGGAATCCATTGGCCGGCGGCGGCCTTGGCGCGAATTCGGGCGAACAGGTCAGGGTCATTCTGCTCGATGACGGCATACTGATAGGCCTGCGAGCAGGCGAACTTGAAATCGGGATAGCGCTCCATCAGCGCCACCGCCGTGGAGAAGCTGCGTTGCGCCTTGCGCCGGGTTTCCGCCAGCGGCCACAGCCATGCCGTGTCGAGATGGGCGTGGCCGATCGCCGACATCTCGTGGGTGATGCTGCCATTTCGTGCCGCGAGCAGGCCATCGAGGATCGCCCGCGCCGCCGGCCATGTCGCGCGATCGTCAGGATCGGTGATGTTGCAGATGCGGTTGAGATCGTGCAGCAGGCGCCCCGCCCAGGTCCGATCCAGCGCCGGCTGCGCCGTCTCTCCGACAGCTCCGTATGACCTCGACTTTGTCGTGGGATCGCGGTCAGCCTCGAGCTGGCGCAGCACCTCGTAGTCGAAATAGAATGCCGTGGCCTCGGGATCGAAGCAGCGCAGCTCGCAGGCGACCAGCGCGTAGGCCTGCGGATCGCTCCAGAACGCACCGAACAGGCCGTTGCAGGCCACCTCCACATGGAAGCTGATCGTCTCCCCTCCGCTCGCCGACTGAACGAGCGGCGCGATGTGGCGGCCGGGATTGAGACCCTGCGAGGAACGTCCGTTGAGCCAAAGCAGCGCTTCCGAGCGGCTGTCCCAATAGAGATCCACGCGCGAGCCGGCCCAGTCCTGCGGCACCTCGGCCACGACCCGCACCCAATAAGTCGCCCAAAGCGGTCCCAGCGTCTCGCCCAATGGGACCGGCCGATAATCGAGCTTGAGCGCGTCCTCGAGGCTGATCCGCTCGGTGGGACCGGCAAGCGCGAGCGAGGTGACCGGCACTCGGCCGGCATGAAGCTTCTGTTGCAGCCGCTCCGCAAAGCCTGCCAACCGGCGCCGCGTGTATTGCGGGTAGCGGCCGCGAATCCGGGCTATCGCGGGATCGCCGCCATCGCGGTCCCTGTCATGCATCGGATTCTTCAGCCATTTGACGAATGATCACGTAAGGGTTGATGATGATTGCGACGCGCTGTCCGAATTGGATCGCCTAACCTACTCCCTACACTCTTCCCAAATTTTATCCATCCGGCCAGCAAAAAGCGCGCCCGGCAGCAACCGGACGCGCTCTTCTCTTGCAGGGGACGCGACGCGTTAGTCGGTCGAATACTTGAACTCCGGCATCGCCTTCAGCTCATCCTTGCTCGCATTGAACACGGCGTGATCCGGATACCAGGGATTCGGCTTCGACGTCGCCGCCGCAGGCGCGGCGCCCGTGGTGGTCGTCTTGCTGGTGCTGCCAGCGCCGGTGTTCGAGGCGCCGGTATAGGCGATCGGCTCGCTCACGAACTTCACCTTGTCGATCGGGACCGCGACCAGGTGCTCGCCGACGCCAAGGAAGCCGCCGACGCCGATCACGACCGCCTTGATTGTACCGCCCTTCTCCATCAGCAGATCATTGATCGAGCCGACGCTTTCATTGGCGTCGTTGTACACGCTGAGGCCGACGACCTTCGACGCGCGCCAGTTGCCCTTGAACGAATCCGGCGACGTGGCTGATGTGGCTGACGTCGACGCCGCAGGAGACATCTTGTCGCCCTTATCGGTTGGCGTCTGCGCAACGGCGACGGTTGCAAGCAGCGCGGTGCCGGCGAGGCCGGCGATGATGGATTTGACCAACATTGATGGCTCTCCTCTCGCAAAATCGATGCTGGGAAAACCCGTCATCTTCGCAACCGTTCCTAACGGACCTGCGCTCAAAAGCCGCTTGGATGGCCGAGGAACAGGGTGAGGACCTTCAGCGCATGGAACGCTGCGCCGCTTGACGAGAGCGATCGTGATCTCACAAGTGAGCTTGCGGTTGAGCCTCACGACTGCGCCGGACGCGCAGTCCATGATGTGACGATGTTTGGCTCACTAAGTCGTCCCGGCGAACCGCGCTGCACAAGCCGCGCGCTCGCCCCGGCGACCGCATCATCGATCGACGAGCGTCGTCATGCGCGCATGTTGGCGCGCGCTCAGAAGCCGCCCCAATAGGGCGGCACGCCGTAGAAGCGATGCAGCTCGACTTCCTGCGAGCGATCGCCCCAATCGAAATCCTTGTCGGCACGGAACGACGGCGCGCGCTTCAGCTCCTCGTCCTCGATGTCGAGCTCATAGGCCTCGAACTTCGGGTTGTAGTGCAGCCGGCCCCAGGGCAGCGGGATCAAATTGGTTCCAATGCCCAGGAAGCCACCGAAGCTCAACACCGCGTACGATACCTTGCCCGAGATCTTGTCGATCATCAGCCGCTCGATATGGCCGATCATGTCGCCATTGGCCCGGCGCACCGCCGTCCCCTCGACCCGGTCGCTTGCAATGAGCTGATGCGGCCTGGTCCCGACCTCGACAGCCATCTCACCCTCCTTGACCTGAAAGGGAAATAACGCGTCGCCGGGTAACGGGTTCCGCCCCCGGATGCGACAGCCGCCCTGCCCTTTCTCCGGCTGCCATGGCGGCCAGGGCGCTGTCCCGGGAGGGTTCTGCCCGCATTCCGGGGCATCAGGATTGATGAAAGAACGATAACTTTTCTCCCTGCCGCCGACCTGTTAACCCGGATAGCCGGGCAAGATTTCAGACACACACTGAAACAAAATTCCTGAGCCGCTTTCCCCGAATCACGGACAAAAGATCGGTATGACCCAGGCTGCGCCCAATATCCTTGTCGTCGAGGACGACCGCGAGACGCGGTCCCTTATCGCAAAATATCTCCGTACCAATTCTTGTCATGTCACGACCGCCTCCGACGGCCGCGAGATGGCCAAGGCGATGACCGACCACCGCGTGGATCTGTTGGTGCTCGACGTCATGCTGCCCGGCGAGGACGGCCTCAGCCTGTGCCGCAAGGTGCGGGCGGAATCGCAGACGCCGATCATCATGCTGACCGCGCGCGGCGAGGACGTCGACCGCATCCTCGGCCTCGAGATGGGCGCCGACGATTACCTGGCAAAGCCGTTCAACCCGCGCGAGCTGCTGGCGCGGATCAACGCGGTGCTGCGCCGGCAGGCCGCCGCGCGCAACGCCAGCGCGATCGAGGGCGCGACCACGCTGACCTTCCTCGGCTGGCGTATCGACATCCGCCTGCGCGAGCTGCGCAACCCCGAAGGCGCACGCGTCGCCATGACCAGCGCCGAGTTCGACCTGTTGCGCACCTTCTGCGAGCGGCCCGGCCGCGTGCTGTCGCGCGACAGCCTGCTCGACCTGACCCAGGGCCGCAGCGCCGGCTCGTTCGAACGTTCGATCGACGTGCTGGTCAGCCGCATCCGCCGCAAGATCGAGCCCGATCCGCAGGAAGCCACCATGATCAAGACGGTGCGTTCCGGCGGCTATGTGTTCACGCCGAGGGTGGAGGCGGTTGCCGCCACGAACAACTGACCATGAAGCTGCTGCGCGTGCTGAGTCTGCGGGGGATCGGCGCCCAGATGGCGGCGCTGGTCGTCGTTTCGATCGTCGCGCTGCATTTGATCATCACCGCCACCTTCCTGATCCATCGCCCTGATCGGGTGGAGCCTTCGGACCGCTGGCACACCCAGCTCGCCGCCGCCGCGCAGCTGCTCGGGCATGCCCCGGCGTCGGAGCGGCCGCGGCTCGTGGCCGACGTCGCCCGTGCCTTCCCGCAACTTGCGATCAGCGACCTGCCGGCCGATGCCGGCGCGCTCACCGAAACCGACACGCCGAGCCTGCACGCGCTGCGCCGGCTCGGCGCCGGCTATCGCATCTTCCTGCTGCCGCGCGAGGCTGGCGGCACGCCGCATGACGGCGAAATTCGCCGCGTCGCGATCCGCCTGCCCGACGGCGCCGTGTTCGCCGCCAACCTGACGCCGGATCAGCACATGCGGCCGTTCTGGGGTGGACCGTGGATGATGACGGTGCTGTTCGCCGTCATCAGCGTCACCCTGCTCGGCCTGTGGGCGGCATGGGCGCTGACCGCGCCGCTGTCGTCCTTCGTCAAGGCCGCCGAGACCTTCAGCCTGAACGGTGCCGCCGCGCCGCTGCCCGAGCGCGGTCCGGAGGAGATCCGTTCGCTGGCCCGGGCGCTGAACCGGATGCGCGAGCGCATCACCGCATTGATCGACGATCGCACCAAGATGCTGGCCGCGATCAGCCATGACCTGCGCACGCCGATCACGCGGATGCGGCTGCGCGCCGAATTCATCGAGGACGAGACCCATCGCCACCGCATGCTGCGCGACCTCGACCAGATGCGCTCGATGCTGGAATCGGTGCTGTCGTTCTTGCGCAACGACCGCAAGCTCGAGGAGATGACGCTGGTCGACATCGCGAGCACGCTGCACCTCGTCACCGATCAGTTCGCCGACATGGGACACAAGGTCAGCTACGCGGGCCCGCAGCACGCGATGGCGACCGCGCGACCGGCCGACCTGCATCGCTGCATCACCAATCTGGTGGAGAATGCGGTGCGGTTCGGCGGCGAAGTTGCCGTGCGCCTCGACGTCAGGCCCGACCGCCTCGTCGTCGACATCGAGGATGACGGGCCCGGCATTTCGGATGCGCACAAGGCGAGCGTGCTGGAGCCGTTCGTGCGCGGCGACCAGGCGCGCAACATGGATGAGGCCGAAGGCTTCGGCCTTGGTCTGTCGATCGCCAACGCCATCGTGCTCGCGCATGCCGGCACGCTGTCGCTGCACGATCGCAAGCCGCACGGACTCGTGGTCCGGATCGAATTGCCGGCGCGGCAACAGCAATTGCAGCGGCAGAAATCCGCGGCCTGATCAGCCGAATCTGATGCGATGAGGAAACGTCAGGCGGCAAGCGGCGTAATGAGCTCCGCTTCCTCGTAGATCGCGATGGCCTCGAAGCGGTAATTGCAGGCGCGGCAATTCCACAAGAACGAGGAGCGGCCTTCGCTGTGCTCCACCCAATCAGGGCGTGCGATCGGCTTGCCGCATTGCGCGCAGGGATTTTCGCGAGGCATATAGCCGGTGTCCTGACGGACCATGGCGCATCTCCCGAATGTTGTTTTTTTTGCGTGCTTGCAATGGACAGAGCTGCTGACTGAACGCTCGCACGCTCTGTCGTGGATGAAGTCTAGACCTTCATTGATTCGTTTGCACGACAAACTGCTGTGGATAGCGTGCGGCAAAATTAGTCAGAAAAATTAGAAGGAAATTGCAGGCCAAGACAATTTTTGGCTGAAACGGTTGAAGCAAACAATTTGAAGCATCCGTCTTGCAATCGCGTCGTCCCTTCACCCCATGACCTCACCCTATGACCGGAAAATCACGGATGCATAACGTTCGCTGATGCGAAGGTTTTGCCACATTCCTGCCCGCTCGCCGTACCAATGAGACCGCAGAACCGACGCGCATCTGAAAGCCCGAGCGATTGAGATGAAGACCGTACAAGCCCTTGGCTGCCTTGCCGCGATCGCGCTGCTGGCGTCCTGCGCGAGCGCGCAGGCGCAATCGCGCGCGCAATATGAGGCGATGGTGGCGGCCGAGGCCCAGGCCAACCTCGTGCCGGAAGAGCTGGTGCATCGCGTCATCGTGCGCGAGAGCAAGTACCATCCGCAGCTGATCGGACGCGGCGGCACCATCGGGCTGATGCAGATCAAGCTCGGCACTGCACGCGGCCTCGGCTACACCGGTACCGCCGAGGGTCTGCGCGATCCCCAGACCAACCTCAGATACGGCATCAAGTACCTCGCCGGCGCTTATCGCGCCGCCAATGGCAATCACGATCGAGCCGTGCGTTATTTCGCGGGCGGGTATTACTACGTCGCAAAGCGCCAGCGCGGCGATCACCTGAAGGAAGCGAAGCATGGCGGCGCGGGTGCACCGCCGAAGGAATTCGCCAAGTCGGAGCACAAGTCGGAGCAAATGACGGCCGATACCGCTGAGCCGAAGCCGGAACAGGCCGAAAAATAGCGCCGATCGCGCCCGCGCAGCCCCACGGCGCGTGCCGGCCATCCTCGACGCCGCCTGTCAACGCGTCTGGCATACAAGTTGACACACGAGCCCATCCGCCTACATTAGGGGCGTTCCGAGGGGTGCTCCGAAGGAGGAGCTGAGATACCGCAAGCCTGGACTAGCCAGTAGGCGAATAGTCCGGGACCGTGGTGACCCTTTGAACCTGATCCGGGTCATGCCGGCGAAGGGACAGGGATGTATCAGACGTCAAGACCGCGGGGGGATTCCCCCGTCTCCATCATCGGCGCAGGCATAGCCGGCGCCTGGCATGCGCTCTTGCTCGCAGAGGCCGGACGTGCCGTCACCCTGCATGAGCGCAGTGACGCCGCGATGACGGAATCCACAAGCCACTGGGCCGGCGGGATGCTGGCGCCGTGGTGCGAGGCCGAGGCCTCCGAGCCGGCAATCTCCCGGCTCGGCATCCGCTCGCTCGCGCTTTGGCGGCAGCATGTTCCGGAAACCCCGTTCAACGGTTCGCTGGTGGTGGCGCATCCGCGCGACCGCACCGATTTCGAGCGCTTTGCCCGCCTCACCACCGGTCATCGCCGGATCGACGCCGAGGGCGTTCGCGCGCTCGAGCCGTCGCTCGAGGGCCGTTTCCGTGACGCCCTGTTCTATCCCGACGAGGGCCATGTCGAGCCGCGCCGCGTGCTGCCGCGGCTGCATGCCGCGATCGCCAAGGCCGGCGGCGCCATCAAGTTCGGCAGCGACGCCGAGGCAGCCGATCTCGACGGCGTCGTGATCGACTGCCGCGGCCTTGCCGCGCGCGACCGCGAGCCGAGCTTGCGCGGCGTCAAGGGCGAGATGATCATCATCGAGACCTCCGAGGTCGAGCTGGCGCGCCCGGTGCGGCTGATCCATCCGCGCTGGCCGCTTTACGTGATCCCGCGCGGCGATGGCCGCTTCATGCTGGGCGCGACCTCGATCGAGGCCGAGGACAACGGCGTCAGCGTGCGCTCGGCGCTGGAGCTGCTCGGCGCCGCCTATGTCGTGCATCCGGCATTCGCCGAGGCGCGCATCGTCGAATTCGGCGCCGGCCTGCGTCCGGCCTTTCCCGACAACCTGCCGAAAATCAGGATCGAGCAGGAACGCATCACGGTGAACGGGCTCTACCGTCATGGCTTCCTGCTGGCGCCGGCGCTGGCCGAGCTGACGCTCGCCTATCTTTCGCGCGGCGAAATCGACAATGAGGTGATGCAATGCGCGTGATCGTCAACGGCGAGCAGCGGGAGATCAGTGCCGTCAGCGTCGATGCGCTGCTGGCCGAGCTCGACTATGAGGGCACGCATTTCGCGATCGCGCTGAACTACGACGTGGTGCCGAAGAGCCGCTGGGCCGAGACCGCGCTGAAAGCCGGCGACGAGATCGAGATCATCACGCCGCGGCAGGGAGGGTGATGATGGCTAGCGCACACACTCTCCCCGCGTCGTCCCGGCCGAGTGCGCGCTTGCGCACGGAGCCGGGACCCATAACCACGACCGGTTATTGGCGGAACGAACGACGCCTCGCGTACCCCATTGCGAGGCCGCGGCGTATGGGTCCCGGCCTTCGCCGGGACGACGGCACGGTTTGAGGAGACACCACGGACCATGGTCACCTTCTACGGCAAATCCTTCCCGTCCCGCCTGCTGATCGGCACGGCGCTGTATCCCTCGCCTGCGATCATGCAGAACGCGATCCGCGCCTCCGGCGCCAGCATCGTCACGGTATCGCTGCGGCGCGAGGCGGCCGGCGGCAAGACTGGCGACGCGTTCTGGTCGCTGATCCGCGAGCTCGGCGTCACCGTGCTGCCGAACACCGCGGGCTGCCGTAGCGTCAAGGAGGCGGTGACCACCGCAAAGCTCGCGCGCGAATTGTTCGGCACGCCGTGGATCAAGCTCGAGGTGATCGCCGACAATGACACGCTGCAGCCCGATGTGGTCGGCCTGGTCGAGGCGGCCGGCATCCTGATCAAGGACGGGTTTGAAGTCTTCCCCTATTGCACCGAGGATTTCTCGGTCGCCTCGCGGCTGGTCGACGCCGGCTGCAAGGTGGTGATGCCGTGGGCAGCTCCGATCGGCAGCGCCAAGGGCATCACCAACCGCGACGCGCTGAAGCTTTTGCGCGACCGCCTGCCCGACATCACGCTGGTGGTCGACGCCGGCTTAGGGGCGCCATCGCATGCCGCCGAGGCGCTCGAGCTCGGCTATGACGCCGTGCTGCTCAACACCGCCGTCGCCAAAGCTGCCGATCCCGTTGCGATGGCCAATGCCTTCCGCCTCGGCGTCGAGGCCGGCCGCACCGCTTACGAAGCCGGGCTGATGGAAGCCCGCGACTTCGCCTCCCCCTCCACCCCTGTCGTTGGGACCCCGTTCTGGCATGCCGTATCCTGATCCGTTCTATCCCGTCGTCGACAGCATCAAGTGGGTCGAACGACTGACCAAACTCGGCGTCGGCACCATCCAGCTGCGCGCCAAGGAGCTCGACGATGCCGGGGCGCTGCAGATCGTCAGCGACGCGCTCGCGGTGACCAAGGGCACGCCGACCAAGCTCGTCGTCAACGACTATTGGCGCGCGGCGATCGTCGCCGGCGCCGAGCATTTGCATCTTGGCCAGGAAGATCTCACTGAGGCCGACCTCGCCGAGATCCGCAAAGCCAGGCTGACGCTCGGCATCTCCACCCATGACGACGCCGAGCTCGCCACCGCGCTCGCGGCCAAGCCGGACTATGTCGCGCTCGGCCCGATCTTCTTCACCACGCTCAAATCGATGCGGTTCGAGCCGCAGGGCATTCCGAAGATCACCGAGTGGAAGAAACGGATCGGCTCCATCCCCCTTGTCGCGATCGGCGGCATCAAGTTCGAGCACGCGGCCGAGATCTTCGCCGCCGGCGCCGATTCGATCGCCGTCGTCAGTGACGTCACCCAGAACCCCGACCCGGACGCGCGGGTCAGACAATGGCTCGGCCTCAGCGCGGAGGCCGCGTGATGCAGAAATTTCCACCGGCGTCATTCCGGGGCACGCGTAGCGTGAACCCGGAATCTCGCGCCACAACCTCGAGATTCCGCGGTCCTAACGGACCGTCCGGAATGACGACAAGATAAGGAGGATCCCTCATGAACATCCGCTCCAACCCCGACACCACCCGTCCCGCCGTCACGACCGGCCCGCTGCCCGCCTCGCGCAAGATCTTTGCGACGCCGGAGGCCGCGCCCGACGTTCGCGTGCCGCTGCGCGAGATCATGCTGTCGGAAGGTGCCGGCGAGCCGAACCTGCCGGTCTACGACACCTCCGGCCCCTACACCGACCCGAACGTGACGATCGACGTCAATGCCGGCCTGCCGCGCAATCGGCTGGCCTGGGTCAAGGAGCGCGGCGGCGTCGAGGAATATGAGGGCCGCACCATCAAGCCGGAGGACAACGGCAATGTCGGCGCCGCGCACGCCGCCAAGGCGTTCACCGCGCACCACAGGCCGCTGCGCGGGCTCGACGGCCACAAGATCACGCAGCTCGAATTCGCCCGCGCCGGCATCATCACCAAGGAAATGATCTACGTCGCCGAGCGCGAGAATCTCGGCCGCAAGCTTAAGCTCGAGCGCGCCGAGGCCGCGCTTGCCGACGGCGAAAGCTTTGGCGCTGCGGTGCCGGCCTTCATCACGCCGGAATTCGTCCGCGACGAGATCGCGCGCGGCCGCGCCATCATTCCCTCCAACATCAACCATGCCGAGCTCGAGCCGATGATCATCGGCCGCAACTTCCTGACTAAGATCAACGCCAATATCGGCAACTCGGCGGTGACCTCGTCGGTCGAGGAAGAGGTCGACAAGATGGTGTGGGCGATCCGCTGGGGCGCCGACACCGTGATGGACCTCTCCACGGGGCGCAACATCCACACCACCCGCGAATGGATTTTGCGCAACTCGCCGGTGCCGATCGGCACCGTGCCGATCTACCAGGCGCTGGAGAAGTGCGACGGCGATCCCGTCAAGCTGACCTGGGAGCTCTACAAGGACACCCTGATCGAGCAGTGCGAACAGGGCGTCGACTATTTCACGATCCACGCCGGCGTGCGTCTCTCTTACATCCACCTCACCGCCAACCGCGTCACCGGCATCGTGTCGCGCGGTGGCTCGATCATGGCGAAGTGGTGCCTCGCGCATCACAAGGAGAGCTTCCTCTACACCCACTTCGACGAGATCTGCGACATCATGCGCAAGTATGACGTCTCGTTCTCGCTCGGCGACGGCCTGCGCCCGGGCTCGATCGCCGACGCCAACGACCGCGCGCAGTTCGCGGAGCTGGAGACGCTCGGCGAATTGACGAAGATCGCGTGGGACAAGGGCTGCCAGGTGATGATCGAGGGCCCCGGCCACGTGCCGATGCACAAGATCAAGATCAACATGGACAAGCAGCTCAAGGAATGCGGCGAGGCGCCGTTCTACACCCTCGGGCCGCTGACGACCGACATCGCGCCGGGCTACGACCACATCACATCGGGCATCGGTGCCGCGATGATCGGCTGGTTCGGCTGCGCGATGCTCTGCTACGTCACGCCGAAGGAGCATCTCGGCCTGCCCGACCGCAACGACGTCAAGACCGGCGTCATCACCTACAAGATCGCGGCCCACGCCGCCGACCTCGCCAAGGGCCACCCCGCCGCGCAGCTGCGCGACGACGCGCTGTCGCGTGCCCGGTTCGACTTCCGCTGGGAGGACCAGTTCAACCTCGGCCTCGATCCGGACACCGCGAAGAACTTCCACGACGAGACCCTGCCGAAGGAAGCCCACAAGGTTGCGCATTTCTGCTCGATGTGCGGCCCGAAATTCTGCTCGATGAAGATCACCCAGGACGTCCGCGACTACGCCGCGACGCTCAACGACAAGGAGCAGGGCATGGCGCAGATGAGCGCCAAGTTCAAGGAGATGGGTGAGAACGTGTATCTCGACGCAGACAAGGTGAAGGAGAGCAACAGGGTGTTTTAACCCTCGCGCTCGTCATGCCCGGGCAAAACCTGGGCATCCATCGAAAACGAAAGGCCGGGTGAAAGCCCGGCCTTTTTGCTTCTAGCGTTCACTAAATCCATCGCGCGTCCGGATGGCCGCGGTCACGACCGGCCCAAAGCCACCAAGAGCGCCCCAGAACCATTGACCTGGATCAACGAAAGGCCCTTCATCTCACCGCATGCTGCGATGCTCAAAAAACGGTGAAAGCCGCGCAGGGCATGTTATCATGGCTCCCCTCAAATAGACGATTGAGCGACTTTCCACATTCGTTTTGCAGAGGTCCTGCAGCTTAATGACCATTTGATTGGAGAGTTTCATGAGAACCTTCAACGCCGTGCTATTCGTATTTCTCGTTGCGCAGGCGGCCTCGACACAGGCTGCGGATTTGAGCGGAGCCTGGACGATCGACGCCTCGGCTTGCAACCAGGTCTTCACCAAGGAGAACAACAAGCTCGCGTTCAGGAAAGATGCCGATCTCAACGCGGGCGGCCTGATCGTTCAGGGCAAGCAAATCACCGGCACGTTTCAGAAATGCACCGTCAAATCGCTGCATGATGACGGGCAGAATATCCGCGTGATTGCGGCGTGCTCGGACGGCGTCGCGATTTCGGACGTGTCATTCGACATAACACTCTCCGGCGAGAACAAGATCATACTCAGCTCCAAGGCACCGGTGCCCATTGAGACGCCGTATGTTCGCTGCTCGATGTGATATTGGTGGCGATGCTTCGAGAGCAGCGCTGGTAGCCCGGATGAGCGCAGCGATATCCGGGGTTGACCTGTCACGCTCAATGACAGCGAACAGGGCATGGCGCAGATGAACGCCAAGTTCAAGGAGATGGACGAGAGTGCGTATCTTGACGCGGACAGGGCGAAGGAGCGCAGTCGGGTGTTGTGAGCTCGTCATGCCCGGGGCTTGACCCCGGCTCTGTCGGAAAAGAGAAGCCGGGCGAGAGCTCGGCTTCTTCCATTGTGGAGAAGCACAACCTGAGGCTTTCCTTAACCCAGAGTTTATTTCTAGCCCATGCATCGCTACGCTCTTGGGTGCGGATAAGGAGAACATTCGAGGTGTCGCGGAGCGCGAAGCCGGGAACAAGATCGTTCAATCGAACGAAATCACCCGGGCTGAACAAGTCTAAATTTAGGATTTACCCTAAAGGCTCGCCGTGCCCCTGCGGGAGCGGCATTCCTTACGGAGAATGCTGTAGACATAAGGAGTTTCGCTTCGAAATCGACGATCGCGGGACCGTCAGAAGGCGGGTAAAAGTCAGCTCGAAGCTGAAACCAGACCTCGACGATGCACTCATCCGCTTTAGAGCGATGCTCGGCAGAAATCCTGGCCGAGGTGATCCTGTGATATTCGATCATTATCTGAACGGACAGGGCAATTACTGGCAGCTGACTCAAACGATCTACCGGCGCGCAGGCGTACCGGACGAGCTGTTTTTCGCCCACCGTAGGACCGGACTTATTGTTGGAGAGCATTCCCGCGAGCTTATGCCGGAGTCAGACTACAAAGAGTGGACGGATGCAATCGACGAGTATTTTTTGCTACTCGACGAGGGACAGGACCCTTTTCACGTCTTTACTTATCTTAGTGGACAGGAATACGAGAGCTACAAGCGGCTTGTTAAGCTGATCGACAGTGTCATAGTCGCTCTGGGCTTCGCCTACACGAATCCCAAGAAATTCCAAAGCCCGGCAAGCTATTTTAGATACCTGCTTCTAATTCGCTCCGTAAAGTCACTACGGACAATCCACGAGATGTACAGCACAAGATACGACGACGATTGCCTTGCTATCGCACGCCCAATCTATGAAGCGTACCTCCGGATGAAACTCCTGCGACTAGACTCAGGCAGTAGCAAGCGTTTTGAAGCGATGGCTGCCCACGCGGCAGGACTATTTCCGAGCAAATCAAAAAGGAACGGCGACCCCAATTACAGCGTCTGCCTCAATCCGGCGACTGGCGAAGAATTTAACATCAACATCTCAAACAAGGAGATAATCAAAATCTCCGATTCTCCACTGGACGGCCCTCTCTACTATGAATTGTATCCGCTTCTCTCAGGGTTTGTTCATCCCGAGTTCGTGCAGGAACTTTTGAAGTCTTCAATTGGGACCGAGCCGTACCAGGACGATCCTATCCGCGCTGCCGTCCTTGTGAGTACGATTTGCGTTCTGTTACTCAGCGAGGTCAAGGAATCAATCCGAATTCTTAGTCGCTCGCACGAAGCGAGACTTGCATTACGTCTCGAATCAACTCCGCAAGACTCTATCTGATCTAGTCATGTCGGAGACATTCTTGAGACGTCGAAGCATACCGACCAGCATCTACGACTTAATCGGAGCAAAGATGCGACCTGCACTATCCGAATAAGCAAGCGCAGTCCGGATGAGCAAAGTCCGTAGGGTGGGTTAGCCGAAGGCCTCCCCCGCTGACTTGGTCGACGAGAAGTTTATCATCGGACCGCGCTTCGCGCGGACCTGTTGGCGAACCCTACGATGCCGACGCCCCGACTGCTGCCGCTTGCACACCGCTCCTCGCCCCCGCCCCAAACTCAATCTCCTCGTACCCCTTCTCCGCAACGCCGTTGATGATTCCCAAAAACTTCGGCGTGCCGCCGTTGTAGACGAAGTAGCGGACCGTGCCCTCCTCGTGGCCGGCGACGTTGGAGTTGTAGCCGGTGAACCAGCCCTTGGCTTTGCGCATCAGCATGATCTCGTACATCTTGACGACATGCGCGGTCCAGCGCTCTTGCGCTTCCAGCGTGGCGTCGGCGCGGGTCAGGCCGCGGTCCCACATGTATTGCAGCAGATTGGTGCACCAGTTGACGCCGTTCTCGATGCCGCGCGGAAAGTTCGTCGACGCGGATGCGCTTTGCGGACCCGTCGGCATCAACAGGTTCGGGAAGCCGTGCACGAGCATGCCGAGGAAGGTCGACGGCGCGTGCTTCCATTTGTCGGCGATCCGCTCGCCGCCGACGCCCCTGATATCGATCAGGTCATAGGCGCCGGTGATGGCGTCGAAGCCGGTCGCGTAGACGATGATGTCGAAGTCGTAGTCGCGCGCCGTGGTGCGCAGGCCCTTATCGGTGACGCGGACCAGCGGCGTCTCGGAGAGATCGACGAGCTGCACATTGTCGCGGTTGTACGCCTCGAAATATCGCGTCTCCAGCGGCAGGCGCTGCACGCCGAAGCCGTGATCCCGCGGGATCAGCTTTTCGGCGACATCAGGATCGTTCACGCGCCGGCGGATGCGGCCCGCAATGTATTCCGAGAGCTCCGCATTGGCGGCTTCGTCCATGAATATCTCGCGGAAGTTCGCGAGCCAGATGCCGAAGCCGGGCTCGTCGTAGAGCTTGTCCCACAGCTTGATCCGCTCCTCGCGGCTCACCTCGTAGAAGCCGCGCTTGTCGGGGCCATGGACAAAGCTGCCCGGCGTCAGCGCGCAGGCAGCAAAGATCTCGTCATAGCGGGCGCGGATGTCGGCCATCTCCGCCACGGAGATCGCAGAGTTGTTGAGCGGCGCGCTCCAGTTCGGCCGGCGTTGAAACACCGTGAGCTCGCCGACCTTGTCGGCAATCTCGCCGATCAGCTGGATGCCGGTGGCGCCGGTGCCGATCACCGCGACCTTCTTGCCGGCGAGATCGACCGGCTCGTGCGGCCAGTAATAGGTGTGGAACGAGCGGCCCTTGAAGTCCTCGATGCCCGACACGCGCGGCATGGTCGGTGCGGACAAGAGCCCGATCGCGAGCACCACGAAGCGGCAGGTCAGTTCGCGGCCGTCACTGATCCTCAATTGCCAGAGATCGCGCGTCTCGTCGAACTGCATGGTCTCGACCTTGCAATTGAACTGCATGTGCTTGCGCAGGTCGAACTTGTCGGCGACGTAGTTGAGGTAACGCAGATTCTCGGGCTGGCCGGAGAAGCGCTCCTTCCAGTGCCACTCGTCGAGCAGCTCGCGCGAGAACGAGAAGCCGTAGGTGTAGCTCTCGGAGTCGAAGCGGCAGCCCGGATAGCGGTTCCAGTACCAGGTGCCCCCGAGATCGGGCGCGGCTTCCAGCACGGTGGCATCGATGCCGAGATCGGCCAGCCGCTTGATCTGGTAGATGCCGGCGACGCCGGCGCCGACCACGATCACCTCGTAATGGGTTTTCGCCTCTCCCGTCATGTCCGCTCCAAATTCTTCTTGATCTGTTGGGCTGGATTACAGACCCTTTTGCCCGGTTAGGCAACCGCGCCGCGGCGCGCGCGACTTGCGTTGAGGCGCTGCAAGCGCCACATCGATCGTTACGACTGAAGCGTAGCCCGGATGAGCATAGCGAGATCCGGGTTCATCCGTCCCGCATATCGCTACGCTCATGCGGGCTACCTACCGCATCGTACGTTGGACCGACATGACCGACAATCTCACCGGCGTCTGGGACGGCAGCTATGTTCAGCCGAGCGGCATGGTCACGTTCCTGGCGACGCTGATCGACGCCGGCGGCGCGCTCGGCGGCAGCGTGACCGAACCGTGCGTGATGCCGGGCTGTCCGATCAGCACGCACAATGCCTCGCTCGCGGGTCACCGCTCCGGCAGCGCGGTTACGTTCGTCAAACGCTACGAGCCGCCGGGCTACGGCTATGACACCGTGCACTATGAAGGCGCGGTCAATGCCGACGCGACCGAGATCGACGGCCGCTGGAGCATTCGCGGCACAAGGTTCTCGGGAAATTTTCTGATGGTGCGTTCGACTGGGCCGGCGCAGGCGGTGACGGCCGAAGACGAGATCAAGGAGCCGGTGCGGTAGCGCGTATTGGGACGCCATATGCGCCAGCCTGGCGGGCGAGGGATGCTCATACGATTTCGGAATATTGGAAATGTATCCCTGATTTGCACGACGTGTCAAGGTACCGTATCGGACGGCGGCAGCCGCCAGCTCCTTTGCATGGGGTTGTTTTCGCTATTTTTGGTCCTGCGCATCTGCGACGAACAGCCCGACGCTGGTTTCCACATCGTCATGGCCGGTGACGAGAGCGGCGGAAATGGTAACGGTCGGGTCGGTCACGCCGGCGGCTCTTTCGCCGTAGCCCGATCAACGGTAACCAAGCGACTTCCGCCATCTCTCAAATGCCCGACAGCGACAGCCACCGCCTCCCCGACCAGCTCCTCGCCGATCTGCGGCTGGTGTTCGTCGGCACCGCAGCCAGTACGCGCTCAGCCGCCGTCGGGCATTACTACGCGCATCCCGGCAACCGGTTCTGGCGTGCGCTGCACGAGGCCGGCATCACGCCGCGGCGCTATCGGCCGGACGAGTTCGTGGCGCTGCTCGCGCTCGGCATCGGCTTCACTGACCTCTCCAAGACCGGCGCCGGGATGGATCACGAGATCAACAGGCAGTCGTTCGATGTGGTGGGCTTCCGGGCGAAGATCGAGACGTTTCGGCCGAAGGCCGTCGCCTTCACCAGCAGGAAGACGGCGAGCCTGTTTTACAACAGGCCGACCAGCGCGCTCGCGCCCGGTCGGCAGCCGCGCATGAGCGGTTTTCCCGAGGTGTTCGTGCTGCCGTCGCCATCAGGCGCGGCGTCCGGGCATTGGAGTTTGCAGCCGTGGCGTGAGCTCGCCGAGTGGATCACGGAACCGCAGGATGGGTAGAGCGAACGCTTATTCCTTCAACGTGATCGCAAGCCCGCTGAGGTCGACATTGGCCATCAGGCCGACCTGCTTGCCGCTCAATTCGAGCACCGCGCCGTTCTGGTTGGTCAACAGGATACCGCGCACGCCGGCGCCGAGCGCAACGCCCATGCCGGCCGCGGCATAGACGCCGTTGATGTCCTGCGGACGGCGGATATTGCGCACCCGCCCCTGCAACGTGGTCTGCGAGCCGCCGAACACGAGCCCATAGTCCAGCCCGCCGGCCGTGAGCCCATAGGTCTGGCCGTGGAAGGTCATGACGCCCTTGCCGGCGGAGCCGCCGAACACCCAGCCGCCCTTGAAGATCACGAGCGTCACCGCGCCCTCGTCAGCCAGGGCGGCGGACGTTCCGGTGAGCATCGCCAGCGCGAGCAGCGCGGCGCGGGCGACGGATGGCAATTTCATGGGGGATTCTCCGGACGAAGTGAGAGCGAATCGCGGCAACCCAACCGACCGGCAGCATCGCTGAAATGCCGCGAAACATGCGGGATTGCGCTTGTTCCTGATGGTGCGGAGTCTATCATCGCCTCCGCAGCCGCGCGACCACTGGCGCATGCGCGCCAACCGCTTTGCCGGATCGCTGAGGAGTTTGCGCAACAGGGATCTGCATCGATGCACGATTTCACCCCACTTTCCGGCCTCGCCGGCGGCGCGCTGATCGGGCTTGCCGCCGCGCTCTTGATGCTACTGACCGGGCGAATCGCCGGGGTCACCGGCATCGTCGGCGGCGCGCTGCAGACCGATACCGCCGACCGCAGCGCCGACCGTTCCTGGCGCATCGCGTTCATCGCGGGACTAATCGCAGCCCCCCTGATTGCGGCGCTGTTCGGCGCGCCGCTGCCGCGGCCGGCGATGAACGCGAGCCTTGTGGTGGTCGCGATTGCGGGCGCGCTGGTCGGATTCGGCACAAGGATGGGCAATGGCTGTACCTCGGGCCACGGCGTCTGCGGCTTCGCGCGGCTGTCCGGCCGCTCGATCGTGGCAACATGCATCTTCATGCTGACGGCGATCGCGACGGTCGCAATCATCAGGCACGGAATCGGAGGCTAAGCATGATCCGGAAAAGTGCGAAGCGGTTTTCCGAAAAGATCATGCTCAAACAAGGAGCGGTTTAGCGATGTCGGTGCTTGCAAGCTTTGTCTGCGGCCTGATCTTCGGCGCGGGCCTTCTGATCTCCGGTATGACCGATCCGCAGAAGGTGCTCGGCTTCCTCGATCTGTTCGGCGCTTGGGACGCGACACTCGCCTTCGTGATGGCGGGCGCGGTTGCGGTCGCAGCAACCGGCTTTGCGATCGCCCGGCGGCGCGTCGCGCCCGCGTTCTCGGCGCGCTTCCTCTGGCCCGACCGCAACGACATCGATGCGCCGCTGGTGGCCGGCGCGGTGCTGTTCGGCATCGGCTGGGGCCTCGTCGGCATCTGCCCCGGCCCCGCACTGGTCAATCTCGCCGGCCTCTCGCTGCCGGTCGTGGTCTTCGTCGCCGCGATGCTCGCAGGCATGATCGGCCAGAACCACTTCGACAGGAATCTTTGGCGCCGGCGTACAGCGGCGCCGCGCGCCATCGAAATTTCTCCCCTTCCATCTCGCGCAGACGGGTGACCCATGACCACAATCAAGCACTTCCCTCCTCCGCCCGGCGTCCAGGCGCCGCCACTCTCGTTCGGCGCCCGCGTCGGCGATTTGTTGTTCATCTCAGGCATTCCCGGCTTTGACGTCAATCGCGAGCTCCCCGACGGCTTCGAGGCGCAGTTCGCCAATGTCGTGACCAATTTCAAGCGCGTGCTGAACGAGGCCGGCGCGACGATGCGCGATCTCGTCAAGGTCAACGTGCTGCTGACCCGCGCCAGCGACGTCGCGACGATGAACGCGCTCTATGCCGGCGCGTTCGGCCCCGCCCCCTACCCCGCCCGCACCACCTGCGTGGTGGTGGCGCTGCCCAATCCGAAGATGCTGATCGAGATCGAAGGCGTGGCACACGTGAAAGGGTGACGACTCTCTCCGTCATTCCCCGGTGTGCAATTGCGCACCTGAGGGTGCGCCGCTTGCGCGAACCCCGGAATGACGAGTGGAGAGAGTGGCGAAACGAAATGCAAAGCTCGGGCAGATCATGTTGCGAGAATGTCGAAGTATGATGCACTGCCCGTGCAACATATTCAGTGTCGTCCCGGCGAAGGCCGGGACCCATAGCCACAAATCTCAATTGGTTTGCGAAGCTGGAGCTGCAGCGCGCTTCAACAATGCAGACCTGTGGTTATGGGTCCCGGCTTTCGCCGGGACGACGACTTGGAGAGCTGCGCTTCAATTCCAGCCCTAGCTGCGCAGCTGTGCAGACATGTGCTAAAATAACGACCCCTGCCCGTCGTCCTCGCGCATAGTCGCCTTTCTCGGCGCGGCCTTCTTCGGTGCCGGCGCGTCCTCCGCGGCGATTTCCTCCGCGGTCATCGGCAACAGCAATTGCGCATCGTCGTTGGCGACGGCGTTGACGCGCATCGTCACCTGGTGCCAGGCGAACTCACCGACCTCGGGGCCCTTCAGCATCGGCATCACGTCGTCGACATCGTTCGGCAGGCAGTCGAGCCAGCGCGCGAATTGCTCGGGCCTGATCGTGACCGGCACGCGGTGATGCAGCTGCGCAAGATCAGGGCTCGCGGGCGCGGTGACGATCGCGACCGTGTCCTGCTCCTCGCCGTTCGGTCCCATCCAGGTCTCGGCGAGCGCGGCAAAGGCGAGCGGGTGTCCGTCGCGGCGATGGATGAAGAACGGCCGCTTGCGGCCGCCGGCATCCTGCCATTCGTAATAGCCGTCGGCCGGGATCAGCGCGCGGCGCCGCTTGATCGCGTTCTTGAAGGCCGGCTTCTCGCGCACCGTCTCGGAGCGCGCGTTGATCAGGAGCGAGAAGGTCCTGGGGTCCTTGACCCACGACGGGATCAGGCCCCAGCGCATCAATTGAAAATGCCGGCCGCCATTCTGCAGCAGCACCACCGGGATCGGCTGGGTCGGCGCAACATTATACCGTGGCGGAAAATTCGGCTGCTCGATATAGCCGAACATCTCGCGCAAGGCCGCCGGCGGCGAGGTTATGACAAAGCGTCCGCACATTTGCCGTCCAGAGTGGTATCCGTTTATTCTGCCTTAACTTGGAACGTTAAAGACTGCGATCAATGACCTCAACGGCCGCCATAGCGGGTTCTTCCCCGCGACCGACGTACTCCGACGAGGCGCGGGCGGCGCTGTTGCGCGCCGCCAACATCAATCCCCGCACCGGGCTTGCCACCGACTACCTCAATCACTTCAACGAAGCCATCATGCTGCTGGAGATGGTCCCGGACCTGCCGGAATGCGCCAGCGATTTCCTCGAATGGCAGCCGCTGTCCTATGCCGAGCATTTCACCGCGTCGAATTTCCGGGCGCGCGATCTCGCGATCGAGGCCTATGAGACCGCGGACGCCGCAATCCGGGCCGAATTCGACCAGCTCACCGACAGCATGACGAAGATCCTGACCGAGGTCGGGGCGGCGATGCGGCGATTGCAGCAGGACAAGAGCCGGGTCGCGCTCGCCGAGCAGGCGATCGTCTGGGTCAAGCCGCTGGTGATGCAGACCGCCGGCATCATCAACGGCGCCGCAGAGGCCGATGTCGACAGCATCATGGCGGGCGCCTGAGATATCGGGCATGATGGTCTTCACAACCGGCTGCCAATCACCTTGACCTCTCCCGAACCTCCGATCCGCCCGCAGCTCGCCGTGTCAGGCGTGATTTTCCGCGACGGCAAGGTGCTGCTGGTGCGCCGCGCCCGCTCGCCCGGCAAGGGCTTCTATTCGCTGCCCGGGGGCCGGGTCGAGTTCGGCGAGTCGCTGCATACCGCCCTGCACCGGGAGATCGACGAGGAGACCGGCCTCAAGGTCGAGATCGTCGGCCTTGCCGGCTGGCGCGAGGTGCTGCCGACCGGCCCCGGCACCGGGCACTACCTGATCATGACTTTCGCCGCGCGCTGGGCATCCCGCGAGCCCGTACTGAACGACGAGCACGACGATTTCAAATGGCTGGCGCCGGAGGAGATCGGCGACCTCAAGGTCACCGGCGGCCTGCATGAGGTGATTGCGGCCGCCCGGCGGCTGGTTTGAGGCCCGTCCGGGGGCTTTGGGGGGCTCGGCCGCCTTGCCTCGGGCGCATTGAGGGGGCATACCACGGCCATTCCGGAACCCCCGATGATCAAAGCCTTTCTCGCCGTTGTGATCCTGATGTCGGCATGCCTTGCGACGCCCGCCCGGGCGCAGGACGCGGCTGCGCCGTTCGACGGAGATTTGCAGCGGCTGGCCGAGATCCTCGGCGCCCTGCACTATCTGCGCGGCATCTGCGGCTCCAACGAGGGCGCCAAATGGCGCAACGAAATGCAGGCACTGATCGATGCCGAAACCCCATCCGGCGACCGCCGCGCCCGCATGATCGCAGGCTTCAACCGCGGCTATAACGGCTTCCAGCAGACCTACCGGACCTGCACGCCCGCGGCCACGGTAGCGATCCGCCGCTACATCGAGGAGGGCTCGAAAATCTCCCGCGACCTGACGGCCCGCTATGCCAACTGAACGGGCGATCTTCTTCGACCTCGACGGCACCCTGACCGACCCGAAGCCCGGCATCACCGGCTCGATCCAGTACGCGCTGGAAAAGCTCGGCCGCCCGGTTCCCTCGCAGGATGACCTGACCTGGTGCATCGGGCCGCCCTTGCGGGCGAGCTTTGCAATGCTGCTCGGCGGCGAGGCGCTCGCCGACCGCGCGGTCGCGCTCTACCGCGAAAGATTCGGCGATGTCGGGCTGTTCGAGAACGCGGTCTATCCCGATATCGCGGACGTTCTGGCCGAGCTGCGCAGGGCGCCGGGCCGGATGTTCGTGGCGACCTCGAAGCCGCACGTGTTCGCGACGCGGATCATCGCGCATTTCGGCCTCGGCGGCTATTTCGACCATGTGTTCGGCTCGGAGTTCGACGGAACCCGGGTCAACAAGGTCGACCTGCTCGCCTATGCGCTGGCGCAGACCGGGGCCGATCCGGATAAATCCCTGATGATCGGCGATCGCAGCCACGACGTGATCGGGGCGAATCGAAACGGCATCCGGGCGGTCGGCGTCACCTATGGCTACGGCACGCCGGAGGAGCTGACCGAGGCCGGCGCCAGCCATCTATGCGCCACGCCGCGCGCGGTGCTGGACCATATCCACAGCTCATTCGGCTGATCGCGGCCCGGATATCCGGAATTCCCCTTTAAATGCCGGGGCCGCCGTTAACCTTTTCGAAAGATGTGGGCTAGGCGGTACCCGCATGCGTGATACATCTCGGACGTCGCAGTGGTTCGCTCCTCGGACCGCGCGCAGTCAATTTGCAGAGTTTCATGCGCCATCCAGCGTCCTTCCCCGATCACCAAGACCCGCGACCCGACCACGAGCAGAAGCAGGCCGCGCTGGGCTACCTGAACGAGGCCTGGGCTGAAGCGCGTCACGACGGCGTCGATGGCGACTGTCTCGCGCAGGCGAGCCTGTTTGCGGCGCTCGCCGAGCTCGTCGGTACCTATGGCGAGGACGCGGTGGCGAAATTCGCCGAGGGCCTCGCCGCGCGCGTGCGCAACGGCGAGTTCTCGCTGGCATTGGCCAGACAGTAATCCAATCCGCTACGGCTTCAGCGTCTCGAGGAACCGGACCGGCTCGCCGGTCGACGGCGTCGTGACTTCGCCCTGCCACATCACCCGCCGGCCGCGCACGAAGGTGCCGACCGGCCAGCCCTGCACCCGTACCCCGTCATAGGGCGTCCAGGCGGCGCGCGAGGCGATCCATTTGTTGGTGATGGTCTCGCTGCGCTTCAGGTCGACGATCGTGAAGTCGGCATCGTAACCCGCCGCGATGCGGCCCTTGCAGGCGATGTTGAACAGGCGCGCAGGCCCCGCGCTGGTGAGATCGACGAAGCGAGCCAGCGACAGCCGCCCGGCATTGACGTGATCGAGCATCAGCGGCACCAGCGTCTGCACACCGGTCATGCCCGACGGCGAGGCCGGATAGGTCCTGGCCTTCTCCTCCAGCGTATGCGGCGCGTGGTCCGAGCCGAGCACGTCGATAATGCCCTGCTCGATGCCGTACCAGATGCCGGCACGGTGATCGGCCGAGCGCACCGGCGGGTTCATCTGGGCCAGCGTGCCGAGCCGCTCGTAGCATTCGGGCGCGGCCATGGTGAGGTGGTGCGGCGTCGCCTCGCAGGACGCGACATCCTTGTGGTCGCGCAGATACAGAATCTCTTCCTTGGTCGAGATGTGCAGCACGTGGATGCGCTTGCCGGTCTCGCGCGCGAGATTGACCAGGCGCTCGGTCGCCATCAGCGCGGCGGTCTCGTCGCGCCACACCGGATGCGAGCGAGCATCGCCCTCGATCCGAAGCGGCTTGCGCTCGTTGAGGCGATATTCGTCCTCGGCATGGAACGCGGCGCGGCGCCGGATCACCTGGAAGATCCGCCGCAGGCTCTCGTCATCCTCGACCAGCAGCGCGCCGGTGGAGGAGCCGATGAACACCTTGACGCCGGCGCAGCCCGGGGCGCGCTCGAGCTCCGGCAGATCCTGCACGTTCTCGCGGGTGCCGCCGATGAAGAACGCGAAATCGCAATGCATGCGATGACGGCCGCGCTTGATCTTGTCGGTGAAGGCCGCTTCGGTGACCGTCAACGGATTGGTGTTCGGCATCTCGAACACGGCGGTGACTCCGCCCATCACGGCGCTGCGCGAGCCGGTCTCGAGGTCTTCCTTCTGGGTCAACCCGGGCTCGCGGAAATGCACCTGGGTGTCCATCACGCCGGGCAGGATGTGCAGGCCCTTGCAGTCGATCACCTCGCCGGCCGAGGCCTGACTGAGCGAGCCGATCGCGGCGATGCGGCCGCCCGCGATACCGATATCGCGCACGCCCTCGCCGTCCTGATTGACCACGGTGCCGGATTTTAGAATGGTGTCAAAATGCTGATTCATCGGTCCTCGACGCCCGCTTTCGGCTGTCGCGCGGGCCTTGTTCGGCGCACTCTAGCGCCTTAGCTTGGCAGGGGATATCGCGGCCTGCGCGTTTCCCAAGGAACTTGGAAAAAGAGCCAATTTTGCGAATGAAAGCAGCGTTTCTTCCAGATCGGGGCGTGGTCAAGGTCTCTGGCGAGGACGCCCGCAACTTCCTCAACGGCCTCATCACCGCCGACGTCGCCGAGTTGCGCGCGGGACAGGCCCGGTTCGGCGCGCTGCTGACGCCGCAGGGCAAGATCATCGTCGATTTCCTGATCACCGAGATACCCTCAGGCCATGGCGGCGGCTTCCTGATCGACGCGCCGCGCGCGCTCGCCAAGGGCCTTGCCGACAAGCTTGGCTTCTACAAGCTGCGCGCCAAGGTCGTGGTCGAGAACCTGTCCGACAGCCTCGGTGTCCTGGCAGCCTGGGATGGCGAGCCGGCGGCGACGCCGGATCTCGCGTTCGCCGATCCGCGCAACCCAGCGCTCGGCTGGCGCATCCTGATCCCGGAAGATTTGAAGCAGAGGCTCGCTGAGCTGATCAGCGCCGATCTCGTCGACACCAGCGCCTACGAGGCGCATCGGATCGCGGCCGGCGTGCCGCGCGGCGGGCTCGACTTCATGTATGGCGACGCCTTCCCGCACGAGACCAACATGGACCGCCTCAACGGCGTCGATTTCGACAAGGGCTGCTATGTCGGCCAGGAGGTGGTGTCGCGCATGCAGCACCGCGGCACGGCGCGCACCCGCACGGTGAAGATCGTCCTCGACGGCCCCGCGCCCGAAGCCGGCGCAACGATCCTCGCCGGCGACAAGCAGGTCGGCACCATCGGCTCGACCGCCGGCGAGAAAGGTCTCGCGCTGGTCCGCATCGACCGCGTTGCCGACGCGCTCGACGCCGGCCTGGCGCTGACCGCGGGCGGGCTGTCGCTTCACCTCGCCGAACCCGACGCCGTCCGCATCACACCCAATCAGACCGTCGCATGAGCCGTACCGCGCAACTGCATCCCGACGGCAAGACGCGTTGCCCCTGGCCGGGCGAGGATGCGTTCTACGTCGCCTATCACGACAATGAATGGGGCGTGCCGGAATATGACGACCGCGCGCTCTACGAAAAGCTGATCCTCGACGGCTTCCAGGCCGGCCTGTCCTGGATCACGATCCTGCGCAAGCGGGAGAACTTCCGCAAAGCCTTCGACGATTTCCAGCCCGAGAAGATCGCACGCTACAACGCCAAGAAGGTGCACGCGCTGATGAACGACGCCGGCATCGTCCGCAACCGCGCCAAGATCGAAGGCGCGGTCGCGAGTGCGAAGGGCTATCTGGAGATCATGGAGAAAGGCCCCGGCTTCTCGAATTTCCTTTGGGACTTCGTCGACGGCAAGCCGAAGGTCAATCAGTTCAAGACCACCGCGAGCGTGCCGGCCTCGACGCCGGTCTCGATCAAGGTCTCCAAGGAGCTCGGCGCGCGCGGCTTCAAGTTCGTCGGTCCCACCATCGTCTACGCCTTCATGCAGGCGACCGGCATGGTCAACGATCACCTCGTGACCTGCTTCTGCCACGAGAGCTGCAGCGGCAAGCTCCGCACACCGCGACTCAAGAAGAAATGACGGCGCGCAAATCGACGGAGACAACCCGCGCCTGGCAGCGGATGTTGTCGGGACGCCGGCTCGACCTGCTCGACCCGTCGCCGCTCGATATCGAAATCGTCGACATCGCGCATGGACTGGCGCGGGTTGCGCGCTGGAACGGCCAGACCAGCGGGGCGCACATCTTCTCGGTGGCCCAGCACACGCTGCTGGTCGAGGCCGTGATGCGCCAGCAGATGCCGCGCGTCGACATCCGCCATCGTCTCGCGGCGCTGCTGCATGACGCACCGGAATATGTCATCGGCGACATGATCTCACCGTTCAAGGCGGTGCTGTCAGGCGAATACAAGGCGGTGGAAAAGCGGCTGCTCGGCGCGATCCATATCCGCTTCGGCCTGCCTGCCGTGCTGGCGGACGAGATCACCCAGCAGATCAAGGCTGCCGATCGCGGCGCCGCCTATCTCGAGGCGACGCATCTGGCGGGATTTTCGCAAGCCGAGGCCAAGCGGCTGTTCGGCCGCGATCCGGAACTGCTCGAAGCGACCGAGCGCGACTATCTGACGCCATGGACCGCCGCGCGAGCCGAAAAGCAGTTTCTTGAGCGCTTCAAGGCACTGCACGCCTCGTAGGGCGGCACCGAAAACGTGCCGTCGGTTGCGCCGCAAAACGACGAATCGGCATGGCACCCCCGCCTTTGCCCGTTCGGGTGCAGCCGTTATAATCCGGCACCCCCGATAGAAGGACCATCATGCTTCACGTCTGCTCGCTTGCCGCACTCTCCGACACGGTTCGCGCCACCGGCGCCAGCCATGTGCTGACCGTGATGGCCAATGTCGACCAGGTGCAGCGGCCGCCTTCCGTGCTGCCGGCCAACCACCTGAAAGTGTCGATGGACGACATCATCGAACAGATGGACGGCTTCGTTGCGCCCAACGAGTCGCATATCGAGAAGGTGCTGAGCTTCGTGCGCGGCTGGGATCGCCAAGCACCGATGGTGGTGCATTGCTACGCCGGCATCAGCCGCTCGACCGCGAGCGCATTCGCAACGGTCTGCGCACTCAACCCACACCGCGACGAAATGTCCATCGCACGGATGATCCGTGAGGCCTCGCCGATCGCGGCCCCCAACCGGCTGATCGTCAGCCTCGCCGACAAGGCGCTGGGGCGCGAGGGCCGGATGCTGCGTGCACTCGACGCGATGGGTCCCGGCAGCATGAGCGTCGAAGGCCGGCCTTTCCGCATCGATCTGGACTAAGCGCGGCCGGTCACCCCCGATCGCTTGAACTTCCGGTCCTCCTCACGGCACTACTAGGTTGCGACGGGCCGCTGGCTGGCCAAGTCCGGCGCGTCCCGCCGGAGGCCCAATGTTCGATTCGCCGTTCGACTTCCTGACGCTCGTCCTCGCCATCGTCGCGATCATTTTCGCGCGCAAGGCGCTGGGCCGGATCGACCTGCTGCAGCGACGCCTGGATGCGATCGAGGCCGCGGGCGGCGCCGCCGTGAGGACGGCCATGCCGCCACCGCTGACCCCGCTGCAGGAGTTCGAGCAGACGCCGCCGACGGCGCCGTCCGTCGCGCCGCCACCGCTCCCGGAGGCGACTCCCGGCGGACCGGCCGCGCAGACCGAGCCAGTCGCGGACGCGCCAGGTGCCGTACCGCCGCCCCTGCCGGAGCCGCCAGCTCCGGCACAGCCTGCACCCGGCTTCGAGGAGACGCTCGGCACGCGCTGGGTGGTGTGGATTGGCGGCCTGACGCTCGCGCTCGGCGGCTTCTTCATGGTGCGCTATTCGATCGAGGCCGGCTTGCTCGGCCCCGGCGTTCGCACGATGCTCGGCGGATTGTTCGCGCTGGCGCTGCTCGGCGCCGGTGAATGGACCAGGCGCCAGGAAAGCATCTCCAACATCGCGGCGCTGCCGATCGCCAACATCCCGGCGATCCTCACCGCCGCCGGCACCGCGGTGGCATTCGCCACCGTCTACGCCGCCTACGCGCTGTATGACTTCCTCGTCCCGGCAACCGCCTTCATCCTGCTCGGCATGGTCGCGCTCGGCACGCTGGCGGCCGCGCTGCTGCACGGGCCCGCGCTGGCCGGGCTCGGCATCGTCGGCGCCTTCGTCACGCCGCTGCTGGTGTCGTCAGACAAGCCCGACTTCTGGTCGCTCTACGTCTACCTCGCCATCGTCACAGCGGCAGCGTTCGGCCTCGCCCGCATCCGGCTGTGGCGCTGGCTCGCGGTCACAACGATCGCCTTTGCGCTGCTGTGGACCTTCCCATGCCTGGCGTGCGGGCCCGAGATGATCGCGCCGCACGTCTTCCATGTCATCGCAGGCTTCGTACTGGCGGCACTGCTCGTGGTCTGCGGCTTCATGTTCGGCCCCCACGGCGATGGCGAGGAGATCGAGCCGATCTCCTCGGGCTCGCTCGCGGCCTATCTGCTCGGCGCGATGCTGATCGTGCTCAACAGCGCCCACGCCGACACCGCGATGATCGGCTTTGCGCTGGTGACAGCCGCAAGCCTGCTTGTCGCCTGGCGCGCGCCTGCTGCTACACGCGCGATCGGCGCCGCGTCGATCTTCGTGTTCATCGTGTTCGGCGAATGGGCCGTCCGCCGCAACGTCGACATGCTGGTGCTGCCGGGCGGCGCGATCCCTGGCATCGGCCCGTCCGTGACCGATGGCTCGGTCTCGCTGCATCTCGTCACCGCCGCGCTGTTCGCGGCCGCCTTCGGCATCGCCGGCTTCCTCGCGCAATTCCGTTTTGCCACCACGAACGTCACGGTGACCTGGGCCGCGGCGGCGGTGTTCACACCGGTCGCGCTGCTGGTCGCGCTGTATGCACGCATCGCGCATCTCGACCGTTCGATCCCGTTCGCGATCCTCGCCGTGCTACTCGCAGCGGCCTATGCGGCTGCGACTGAAGCACTGACCCGGCGCGGCGAACGGCCGGAGCTGTCGCCTTCGATTGCGTTGTCCGCCACCGGCGCCCTCGCCTCGCTGGTGCTGGCGCTGACCTTCGCGCTCGACAAGGGCTGGCTCACCATCGCGCTCGCGCTGGTGTCGATGGGCACGGCGTGGCTGTCGGTGCAGCGGCCGATTCCGTTCCTGCGCTGGCTTGCAGCGATTCTGGCCGGCATCGTGGTGCTGCGCATCGGCTATGAGCCGCGGATCGCGGGCGACGCCGTCGGCACCACGCCGATCTTCAACTGGCTGCTGTGGGGCTATGGCATGCCGGCGCTGTCATTCTGGGCGGCAAGCCATTTCCTGCGCCGCAGCGGCGACGACGTCCCGCTGCGGATCGTCGAATCCGCCGCGATCCTGTTCACCGTGCTGCTCGCCTTCATGGAGATCCGCCACGCGGTCAACAGCGGCGATGTCTACTACGCCAGCGCCGGACTGACCGAGGTCGCACTGCAGGTCGGCGTGACGCTCGCGATGGCGATCGGACTGGAGCGGCTGCGCCTGCGCAGCGGCAGCATCGTGCACAATGTCGGCGCGATCCTGCTGACCGCGTTCGCGGGGCTTGCCAGCCTGTTCGGGCTGCTGGCGCTGGAGAACCCGATGCTGTGGTGGCAGGACGTCGGCGGCAGCTTCATCAACCTGCTGCTGCTCGGCTACGCGCTGCCGGCGGTGCTGGCGCTGCTGCTGTCCTATGCGGTGGCGGGCCATCGTCCCGCCGGTTATGCCAACACGATCGCCGCCGGCGCGCTGGTCCTTGCGCTCGCCTACGTCACGTTCGAAATCCGCAGGCTCTACCATGGACCGGTGCTGACGCACGGCGAGACCACGGGCGCGGAGCAATACACCTATTCGATCGCCTGGCTGATGTTCGGCGTCGCGCTGCTCGGCATCGGCATCGTCGTCAACTCCCAGCGGGCACGGCTCGCGTCTGCTGCGGTGATCGGGCTGACGATCCTGAAGGCGTTCCTGATCGACATGTCGACGCTCACTGGTGTCTACCGGGCGCTGTCGTTCATGTGCCTTGGCATCGTGCTGGTCGCGATCGGCTGGCTGTATCAGCGGATCCTGTTTCGCAGGCGAACCGCTCCGCCGCTCGCGCAGGCCGAGGGTTAGGACTTGCCGTCCTGAAGGACAGCTTCAGTCGACGGACTCGGCGACCAGTCGAA
Source organism: Bradyrhizobium pachyrhizi (assembly GCF_029714545.1). NCBI lineage: Bacteria > Pseudomonadati > Pseudomonadota > Alphaproteobacteria > Hyphomicrobiales > Nitrobacteraceae > Bradyrhizobium > Bradyrhizobium pachyrhizi. The sequence goes on from NZ_CP121667.1 coordinate 6,680,951, forward strand.
TCCTGAACACGGGTTTTCTGCCCTCGTCGAGCAGCTCCATGTGCCATTCGCTGTTCTGCTTCAGATTGCGCGAAATGCTGCCGAGGAAATTTCCGCAGACCTTGGTCATCTCGGCCCAGGCCACCTCGCGGCTTTCAAACTCCGTCGCGTGGTCGGATGCACCAGCGTAATCGCCGTCACTGATTCGAAAAAAATATTGCGCCATATGACTACTCAAAATCAGAGTCCCCAATGTCCCGCCTCGCGGCGAACGCCAGGTATTGAGTAGCGAGCAAGGCGTGGCGACCGCCATCCGTATGACTACGGCTTGGCGGCGCTATTCCCGCTAGCGCGCAGATGAAAGGTTAGTCGGTGGAGCGGCGCAATTCCGGCGCGCTCTCGACCTTGGCGGGCTCGGCCTTGACCGGCTCGAGCTTCGCGCTTCCGACCTGCGGCGTCTCAACGCGCGACACTTCGGTCTGCGAGGCATCCGCGGATCGGGTGCGCGGATGGAGCGAGCGCGGACGCGCCGCCGCGCGCGCCATCAGCATCTGCTGGCCGCCCTGGTGATGGAAATCGCAATAGGCAAAGCCCATGCCGGAGACCGAGCCGCGGAACGAGCGGTCGTCCTGCTTGTCGAGATTGAAGCACGGTTCGAACGGAATGCCCTTCAGCGACGCGCAAACGCTCTGACCGCGGATCTGCAGCGTGTTGCCGGGCAGGCGCAGGTGACGGATCGGCCCCGAGCCGGAGAACTGGACCGAGCCTGCCGCACCCAGATCGTCGAGGATGCGGCCGGCGCCACGGGTACCATCGAAACAGGTGAACGCGAACACCTTGCCGGCGACGAATCTGCGGGCCTCATCGGCGTTCATCATGCCCGCGAATGCCGGCACGACCATTGCTCCGGCCGTGACGGCCCCCAACACCAAACGCGCAAGCATGAGCTACTCCACTTACGAGCGCGGGCACTCGCTCCTTGTTGCGCATGACCCCCGCACCGACGCTTTTCGACGTCTGCGCGAGGAAACCCGGCCCCCCGGGATCATGCTGCAAGTCTCTTTACCCGCTGCTTACCATACCAACAGTGGCAACATTGGAGCAGCTTGGTTGGTAAAGTCTGAACGTCCTCAGACTATTTTTACCACGATGCGGCCGCGGACCTGGCCACCGAGGATTTTCGCGCCAAAGCCCATGACTTCGTCCAGGGTGATTTCGTGAGTGATATCAGCCAGTTTTGCCTTGTCGAGATCGCTGGCCAGGCGGCGCCAGGCGGTTCTCCGCAGTTCGATCGGACACATCACCGAATCGATACCGAGAAGGCACACGCCCCGCAAAATGAAGGGCGCGACCGACGACGGCAGATCCATACCGGCCGCCAGACCGCAGGCCGCGATGGCTCCGCCATACTTGGTCATCGACAGCAGGTTGGCGAGCGTGGTCGACCCGACGCTGTCGACGCCGCCGGCCCAGCGCTCCTTCGCCAGGGCCTTGGGCGCACCTGACAGTTCGGCGCGGTCGATCACCTCGTTGGCGCCGAGACCCTTGAGGTAGTCGGTCTCCGACATCCGTCCGGTAGACGCGATGACGTGGTAGCCGAGCTTCGAGAGCACGGCGATCGCCACCGAGCCGACGCCGCCGGCGGCACCCGTGACCACCACCGGGCCGCTCTTCGGGGTCAGACCATGCTTCTCCAGCGCCAGCACCGAGAGCATCGCGGTATAGCCGGCGGTACCGACCGCCATCGCATCGCGGGCCGAGATGCCGTCGGGCAGCCGCACCAGCCAGTCGCCCTTGATCCGGGCCTTTTCAGCATAGGCGCCGAGATGGGTCTCGCCCATGCCCCAGCCGTTGCAGACGACCTTGTCGCCCGCCTTCCAGTCCGGATGGCTGGATTGCTCGACCGTGCCGGCGAAATCGATGCCCGCGATCATCGGGAACCGGCGCACCACCGGCGCCTTGCCGGTCAGTGCGAGGCCGTCCTTGTAGTTCAGTGTCGACCACTCGACGCGGACGGTGACGTCGCCGTCCATGAGCTCGGCTTCGTCGAACTGGGTGAGTGCGGCGGTGGTACCCTTATCCGCCTTGTCGATCCTGATTGCCTTGAACGTTGCCACGATGTGCACTCCCCGTAATCTTGGTTTCGGGGAATGGTTTACCCCATCAGGCAGGCTGCGCAACCGGGCGGGCGACGGGCTTTTCGACGATCGGCAGGTTGATCAGCGCAGACAGCACGCCAAACAGCACCGACAGCCACCAGATCGGGGTGTAGGAACCGTACTGCTCGAACACGATGCCGCCGAGCCAGACTCCGAGGAAGCCGCCGACCTGATGGCTGACGAAGGCAAAGCCGTACAGCGTCGCAAACCAGCGCGTGCCGAACATCAGCGCCACCAGCGCCGAGGTCGGCGGCACCGTGGAGAGCCAGGTCAACCCGGAGATCGCGCCGAACGCGATCGCCGAGAAGGTCGTGATCGGGAACGAGATGAAGGCGACGATCGACAGCGCGCGGGTGAAGTAGATCACCGACAGGATGTAGCGCTTCGGGAAGACATTCTGCAGCCAGCCCACGCTGAGCGAGCCCACGATGTTGAACAGGCCGATCGCCGCGATCACCCAGCCGCCGGTCGATGCCGGAATGCCGCGGTCGGCGAGATAAGCCGGCAGATGCACGGTGATGAAGGCGAGCTGGAAGCCGCAGGTGAAGAAGCCGAGCACCAGCAGCACGTAGGAGCGATGGCCGAACGCCTCCGCCAGCGCGGTCTTGAACGACTGCTGATCGGCCGGCGCGGCGTCATTCGTCTCCGCCGGCGGCGTCGAGAGCGCCAGCGACAACGGCAGGATCAGCAGCATCAGTGCGCCGAATACGAGGAGCGCGGTCTGCCAGCCGAAATTGTCGATCATCGCGACGCCGAACGGCGCGAACAGGAACTGGCCGAACGAGCCCGCGGCGGTGCCGGCGCCGAGCGCGATGCCGCGCTGCGCGGGCGGCAACAGCTTGCTGAACGCCGACAGCACCAGGTTGAATGAGGAGCCCGACAGGCCGAAGCCGATCAGGACGCCGGCGCCGATATCGAGCGACAGCGGCGTCGTCGAATAGCGCATCAGCAATAGACCGGCGGCGTAGAGCAGCGCGCCGACGACCATGACGCGCAGCAGGCCGAAACGGTCGGCAATCGCACCGGCGATCGGCTGGCCGAGCCCCCACAGCAGGTTCTGCAGCGCCAGCGCGAGGCCGAACACGTCGCGGCCCCAGGTGAATTCATGGCTCATCGGCTGCACGAAGAAGCCGAGGCTGGAGCGCGGGCCGAAGCTCAGCAGAGCGATCGCGCAGCCGCAAACGATGATGACCAGCGGCGTGCGCCACGTGCCCGACGTCGGTCGAAGATCCCCGGTGGTAACGGCCATCTTGTCTTCCCCCCGCAATTGCTGCGCGGGGAGCAGCCCCGCCGAACGTTACGGGGAGTTAATGCAGGTGCATGAAAACCCCAAGAGGGACCGGAGAAAAATATTCGCCTGCAGGGCTGCTCTGCAGAATCGGAGAGGATGATGACCGTCATTCCGGGGCACGCCCCGCGGGCCATCCCGGAACGACGTCGTGAGGTTGCGACGCGTCTGCCCCGAATATCGCGACGGGCTCAGGCCGAATGGCGGGGAACGTTGTCTTCTCCTCCCCCCTGAAAGGGGAAAGGTCGGGATGGGGGTCAGCCACACGCATCGCTGCACGTGGAGGGACCAGATCCCCACCCGCTTTGCTCTGACGAGCAAGCGACCTCCCCTTTTCAAGGGGAGGTTAGGCTGACAGCTAGCGCCGGGCGCTGGCCTGCTCGGCCGAGCTCTGGGCGGCCTCGGCGAGCTGCGCCGAGATCTTGGCGGTCTCGGCCGGGTTGCCCCAACTCGGCGCATCGCTGCCGTCGCCCCAGGCGCGCGGGCGATAGAAGGTGTGGACGCCGAACTTGTACATCTTCTTCATCTCGCTGACCCAGGACGGCCGCACCCAATAGGCGTGGTAGTGGGTCGAGCGGTCGACTTCCGGCAGCCACAATTCGCCGTCGAGCATCGCCTTCGCGATCTTCTTGGCGCGATCCCACATGTCGGGCTCGCGGACGACGTCAGCGACGTTGTCGCAGGCGAAGGTGAACTGACAGGCATAGTGGCGGTTCTTGTTCTGGTAGACCACGCCGCACACCGTCTCCGGATATTTGCCGGAGAAGGCGCGGTTCAGCACCACCTGGGCGACCGCGATCTGGCCACGCACCGCTTCGCCGCGGGCTTCGAAATAGACCGCCTCGGCGAGGCACTTCTCCGACTTGGCGCGCGACTTCTCGTCGAACAGGCCGAGCCGCTCCGCCGGCGTCTTGGTGTGCTGGTCGTCGGCATTGACCTCGCCCTTCGGCGCGATGCTCTCGCCCATCTCGCCGGCCTTGACCGGACCGTCGGCATCGACCGGCAATGACGCCATCACCTTCATGTCGGGATCGGGCGTTGCTACCGGCATCACAACAATCGGCGCCTCGCCGGGCTGCCAGCGCTCGAGGTTCTCCGGCGTGCCGAGCGACGAGCCGAAGAACAGGCTGGCGGTCTGGAATGCGAACGGGTCGCGCTCGCGCGCCGCATCGGCGGGCGCAGCCGCAGGCTTCGCGGGCGCAGGCTTCAGATCGTCGAGCGGGCTCGCCTCGAGCGAGAGCGACACGTCGTTCTGCTGCGGCGACGGCTTGGCATATTGCGGCAAGGGCGGCGCGCGCAGCGCCTCCTGCAATTCAGGATCGAGCGGCGCGCTGTCGGCCGGTGCGGTCGCGGTCTTCATGCCCTTGACCGACGAATTCGATGTCGCGGGATCCTCGTTCGCCGGCGCCGTATTTGCAGGCTCCACAGGTTCGATCTGATCGGGCCGCCGGACGACGAGGCGATCGCCCTTCAGGGTGCGATCGACCTTGGGAAAATCGGATGCCTGATAGCGCGGCGGCGGGGCTGTGATCGGATTGCGCGTCACCGTTCCGGTGATATCGAGGTTCGAACTGTCCAGTCTCGCCAGCAGGATTTGCGGGGCTTGCGGCGCGGACGTCCCGATCGGACGGCCGAAGCTGTAGGTCGCGACCTGGATGGAGCCGACGGCGGAGGCGAAGACGCGCTTCTGCCAGCGCTCGGCGACGCCGGGCTGCCGGGCCAGGAGCGAGGCAATATCCTGATATCCGGTCTCGGTCGGCATAAGTGCGAAGATGCCAAGACCGAGACCGAAGAGCGCAAGACGTGCGCCCTTCGGCTGGTTACGCGACACAAACATCGTACGCTCACGCAACGCTTACTGAGTGCAATCGAACGCGGTACATCCGCGCAATTCGACCTTTCTCGTTGCTAAACCGTTTAGGTTGCCGCGGAGTTAATCGGCGTTGCTCGCGCGCTACACTCAAGCGATCGCGCATGTTTCGCAGGTTGCATTGCGCGCCTTGGTAAACGCGCGGCGCGTGAAAGTCGTAAACAACAGGTCAACGGAGATGGTGAATAGAGTGTTGCACGCACCGTAGGACTCCGGCGCGTAGGATGGGTGGAGCGCGGCGATACCCATCATCTCTCCACGCGGAGGCAATTGATGGGTATCGCTTTGCCCCACCCATCCTACGAACTGCGCACGCAACAAACAAAAATGGCCGGGACTTGGTCCCGGCCATTGCACTCTCTGAACGACGCAATCGCTCACGCCTGGCTGGCGATCTCCTTGCCGAGCGCGGCCTGCGCTGCGGCGAGACGCGCGATCGGCACGCGATAGGGCGAGCACGAGACGTAGTCGAGCCCGACCTCGTGGCAGAACGCGACCGATGCGGGATCGCCGCCGTGCTCGCCGCAGATGCCGACCTTGAGGCTCGGCCGCGTCTTGCGGCCGCGGGTGACGCCGATCCTGACGAGCTCGCCGACGCCGTCGCGATCGACCGAGATGAACGGATCGATCTCGAGAATGCCCTTGGCCACATAGGTGCCGAGGAAGCTCGCAGCGTCGTCGCGGCTGATGCCGTAGGTGGTCTGCGTCAGGTCGTTGGTGCCGAAGGAGAAGAACTCCGCAGTCTCGGCCACCTCGCCCGCCATCAGGCAGGCGCGCGGCAGCTCGATCATGGTGCCGACCTGGTAGCTCAGCTTGACGCCGGTTTCCTTCATCACCGCGTTGGCGGTCGCATCGATCCGCGCCTTGACCAGATCGAACTCGGCCTTGGTCGCGATCAGCGGCACCATCACCTCGAGACCGACCGGCTTGCCGGTGCGCTTGCCGGCTTCGACGGCGGCCTCGAAGATCGCACGCGCCTGCATCTCGGCGATCTCCGGGTAGGCGATCGCAAGACGGCAGCCGCGGAAACCGAGCATCGGGTTGAACTCGGAGAGTTCGCGGGCGCGGTCGGCGAGCTTGCGCGGATCAGTGTTCATGGCGCGCGCCACTTCCTCGATCTCGGCCTGGGTGTGCGGCAGGAACTCGTGCAGCGGCGGATCGAGCAAGCGGATCGTGACGGGCAGGCCCTGCATGATCTCAAACAGCTCGACGAAGTCGGCGCGCTGCATCGGCAACAGCTTCGACAGCGCGGCGCGGCGCGACTGCTCGTCCTCGGAGAGGATCATCTCGCGCACGGTGCGGATGCGGGTCTCCTCGAAGAACATGTGCTCGGTGCGGCAGAGGCCGATGCCTTCAGCGCCGAACTTCACCGCGGTGCGCGCGTCATCGGGCGTATCGCCGTTGACGCGAACACCGAGCTTGCGGACCTCGTCGGCCCAGCCCATCAGCGTGCCGAACTCGCCGGACAGCTCCGGCTCGATCATCGGCATGCGGCCGGCCAGCACCTGGCCGACCGAGCCATCGATGGTGATGACGTCGCCGGTCTTGAAGGTGCGCGAGCCCACGCTCATGGTGCCGCGGCCGTAATCGACGCGGATGGTGCCGCAGCCGGAGACGCAGGGCTTGCCCATGCCGCGCGCAACCACCGCCGCGTGCGAGGTCATGCCGCCGCGGGTGGTGAGGATGCCTTCCGCGGCGTGCATGCCGTGGATGTCTTCCGGACTGGTCTCGATGCGGACCAGGATCACCTTGCGTCCGTCGGCCTGCAGCTTGGCCGCTTCGTCCGACGAGAACACGATCTCGCCCGAGGCAGCGCCGGGCGACGCCGGCAGGCCGGTCGCAATCACGTCGCGCTTGGCGGCCGGATCGATGGTCGGGTGCAGCAGCTGGTCGAGCGAGGCCGGATCGATCCGCGTCACCGCGTCCTTGCGCGAGATCAGGCCTTCATTGGCGAGCTCGACCGCGATGCGCAGCGCCGCCTTCGCGGTGCGCTTGCCGCCGCGGGTCTGCAGCATCCACAGCTTGCCCTGCTCGACCGTGAACTCCATGTCCTGCATGTCGCGGTAGTGCTTCTCAAGCAGCGTGTAGATCCGCGTCAGCTCCTTGAACGCGGCCGGCATCGCGGCTTCCATCGACAGCTTGTCGGAGCCGGATTCCTGGCGCGCTTCCTCGGTGATGTCCTGCGGCGTGCGGATGCCGGCGACGACGTCCTCGCCCTGCGCGTTGATCAGGAACTCGCCGTAAAGCTTGCTTTCGCCGGTCGAGGGATTGCGGGTGAACGCAACGCCGGTTGCCGAGGTCTCGCCCATGTTGCCGAACACCATCGCCTGCACGTTGACGGCGGTGCCCCAGGATTCCGGAATGTCGTGCAGCTTGCGATAGGTCACCGCGCGCGCGTTCATCCAGGATGAGAACACCGCGCCGATCGCGCCCCACAGCTGGTCGTGCGGATCCTGCGGGAAGTCGTGGCCGGTCTCCTTGGCGACCGCTTCTTTGTACTTGCCGACCAACTCGACCCAGTCGTCGCCGGTGAGGTCGGTGTCGAGCGAATAGCCCTGGCCGTCCTTGAAGGTGTCGAGGATGTCCTCGAAGTGATGATGCTCGAAGCCGAGCACCACGTCCGAATACATCGTGATGAAGCGGCGATAGCTGTCATAGGCGAAGCGGCGGTCGCCGGAGAGTTCGGCCAGCGCTTCGACGGTGCGGTCGTTGAGGCCGAGGTTGAGCACGGTGTCCATCATGCCCGGCATCGAGGCGCGCGCGCCCGAGCGGACCGAGACCAGCAGCGGGTTCTTGGCATCGCCGAAGGTCTTGCCGGTCAGCTTGCCGACATAGTCGAGCGCCTTCTCAACCTGTGCCTTCAATTCCTTCGGATACGTCTTGTCGTGTTCGTAGAAATAGGTGCAGACCGAGGTCGGAATGGTGAAGCCGGGCGGCACCGGCAGGCCGAGATTGGCCATTTCCGCGAGGTTGGCGCCCTTGCCGCCGAGCAGATTGCGCAAGGTCGCCTGGCCCTCGGCCTTGCCGTCACCGAACGTATAGACCCACTTGCCTGCCTTGATCGCAGCCGGGGCCGCCTTCTTCGCAACGGCCTTCGCCGGCGCCTTGCCGGCGGGCTTTGCGGCCGGCTTTGCAGCCGATTTGGGGGCGGCCTTCGGCGCCGCCTTCGGGGCGCTCTTCTTCAGCGCCTTGCGCGCCGGGGCAGCCTTGCGGGCTGCGGCGGAGGGCTTTGATTTCGCTGCTGTTTTCTCGGCAGTTTTCTTGGACTTCGCGACGGCTTTGGCCATGTCAGACAACAATCCGAAAAGAGGGGTCGAAGATGCGCGCCTTACACCATTTTGAGGGGTTCCGCGCAAGCCGCGAAACCCCGCTTTCCCGCTAGAGGTGCAGCCAGCGCAGCAGACCCATCCCCACGAGCCCGACAAAGATCAGATAGATCGCGACGATGTAGTTCAGCAGCCGCGGCATGATGAGGATCAGGACGCCTGCGATCAGAGCTACGATAGCAGGCAGATGCCCAGCGGTGATGGTCATTGAAGTGTTCTCCGGCGTTTTTGGAGGAGCGAATCGAGCGGCAGTTTATCCGCTGAGGGGAGTTCCCACATCAAGACGCAGGTTACGCCGACGAGTTCCCGCAACTCACGAAAATTGCTCCAAATTGCCGCGTATATGGCGGCGATTTCCCGGAACATCACCACAGCACATGCATTGGCTCGGCATGCGCGCCGGCGAAGGCCGGCGTGCTGCGTGAAAAAATGGAGCGAGCCATGCGAAACAGATTACTTGCCGTTGCAGCGGTTGCTGCCGCGATCACGGTGCCGGCTGTTGCCGCACAGGCCCAGACCGTCGGCATCGTCCGCGGTGGTCCGTCCGTCGCGGTCGATGATGACGGAGGCATCGCGGTCGAACAGCGTCCGGCATTCCGCGAGTACATCGTGCGCGAGCGTGTACCGAACTACACAATTCCGGATCGCGTCGTGGTCGGCACCGTGCTGCCGGACGCCGGCGTGACCTATTACGACGTGCCGCAGCGGTTCGGCGCGACGCCCTATCGTTACACCGTCGTGAACGGTGAGACCGTTCTGGTCGAGCCGCGTTCGCGACGGATCGTTCAGGTGGTCGACTAGATCAACGTCAGCACGATCGCCTGAACGACAGTCCGGGCGCCGCGCAAGCGGATGTGCGCGAGGATCGACCGGACCAGAAAGCCCCGCCCGGTCTCCCCTCCGGGCGGGGCTCTTCCGTTCTGATGCCGTGCCGGGTTACGACTTGAGGATCGAGAGCAACGTCGAGGTCGACTTGTAGCTCTTGATCGCGGCGTCCTGGAAATCCTGCGTCCAGTTGGCAGCCTGGCGCTCCTCCGCGCTCATCGAAGAATATTGCTTGAGGATGCCGAGGCTGAACTGGCGCGGATCGCCGGCGGTCTGACTCTGCTTCAGCGCGTCGAGCACGGCGAGACGCGTCCGCGTGTTGAGTTCCTGCTTGGCCGCGAAGATCTCCTCGGCGGAGAACTTCTTGTCCTGGTTCAGCGAGATCGCCGACAGCGAGCGGTTGTCGAGCGAGGACAGGTCGGCGAGCTGTCCGGTCTTGCGTCTGACATCGTAGACCAGCTCCTTGCCGCTCTTCGCCGCCTCGCTCTTCTGCCGATCAAGGAAGGCGCGCACGTCGCTGGCGACGCTGCCGAAGTCGCGCGTGGTGCTCTTTGTCGGGGGCGCTGTCCCCGCCAGCGCGGCCGCGATCGGATCGCCGGAAATTCCCGATGGCGCCGTGTTCGGATCCTGCTGCGTCGCCTGATAGCCCTTCAGCACCGCGGCGCGCTGGCTGGCCCAGGTTGCGGTGGCCTTCTCCTCATCGCTCGCACCATCAAGATAATCGAGCGCGGCCTTGTAGCTGACGCTGTAGTCGCCGGTCAGGCGCGTGGTCGCAAGCGACGGCTCCATCGCCTTGTCGAAGCGCTGCTTCAGCTCGGTGGCGGCAACCGCCTGCTCATCCGGGGTGAACTTGCCGCCATTATTGGTCGAGATCGCAAACAGTGAGCGACGGTCCAGCGTCGACAGATCGATCGTGGTCTCGCCGTCGACGATCGGCGCCTTGACGCCGGCGACCGTGTAGAGCCGGTCGAGCGTGATGCGCGCATCGCTGGTGACGGTTGCGAAATCCGGCAGCGGCGCCTTGGCGAGCTGCGCGCGGGCGGCGTCCGACAGCGTGAGATTGGTTGCGGCGTTGGATGTCGAGGATGCCGACAGATCGCCGGCGGTGCCGTCGCCCGACAATGTCGCCGCGAGCGAGGGCGTAGCCGCCGCCCGCGCATAGGCCGAACCATATTGGGCGTAGGGATTGGGCGTGGTGCCGATCGAGGTCATCGGACGGTCCCTGCATTGGCGCGAGGGGCGATGTCTTAAGAAATCGTTGCTTCGTCAGGACCTTCGCAGGGCATGGTTAACAAATTGCAAATTGTGTCGAAATATTTCAGGAGGCCGGATCAGTCGCGCCGTCGCGCGATGAGGCGGTGAATGACCTTGCCGGACGATGCGCTGACGACCTCGGCGTCGAGCAGCAGTTCGGCCGCCGCCAGCTCGGTCCGTACCAAGGCCGCATCGAAGGCCGCGTAGAGCCGGCCGTGCGCATCGCGCGCATCGTCGCCCGCGGTGACGCGCCAGCTCAGATAGAGGACGCCGCCGGGCTTCACGAGTTCGAGCATGCGGCGCACCGACGGCGCAATCAGCGCGTGATCGAGATGCATGATCACGGTCTCGCACAAAACGTTGTCAAAGCTGCCGGAGGCCAGACCGGACAATGCCGGCAGCTCAGCGTGCGCAAAACGCAAGGCCGGATAGCGGGCGCGGGCTTCCGCGAGCAGGCCCTCGGAGGCATCATGGCCTTCAGCCGGAAAGCCGTGGGCATTCAGCCACGCCACCTCGCGGCCGCTGCCGCAGCCGATATCGGCCGTCGCGCCGCCCTTGATGAAGAATTGCGCGACGATCTCTTGCAGATCGCGAGGGGCCGGCTGGTCGTGCCAGTCCTGCGCAAACGCCGCCGCATCCTTGTCGTAAGCGGCGAGCGTCGCGCGGTCCATCGGTCAGCCTTCGATCCGGGAGAAATCCGCCACCGCGCGCGTCGCGGCGCGGATCTCGTTGAGCAGCTTCAGGCGGTTTTCGCGCACCTTGGGATCGTCGTCGTTGACCTTGACCTTGTCGAAGAACGCATCGACCGCGGGCCGCAGCTTGGCCATCGCGCTCATCGCGCCGGCGAAGTCTTCCTTGGCGACGGCGGCGGAGGCCTCGGCCTTCACCTGTTCGATCGCCTTCGCCAGCGTCTTCTCTTCGTCGAGCGTGTAGAGCGCGGCATCAGGCGCGCCATCGAAGGTCCGCTTGTCCTTCTTCTCCTCGATGGCGAGGATGTTGCTGGCGCGTTTTGTGCCCGCGAGCAGGTTCTTGCCGTCGTCGCTGTCGAGCAATTTGCCGAGCGCCTCGACGCGGCGGACGACGAGCAGCAGATCGTCCTGGCCGCCGAGCGAGAACACGGCATCGACGAGATCGTGACGCGCGCCCTGGTCGCGGAGCTGGACCTTCAGGCGGTCGGCGAAGAAGGCGAGCAGATCGTTCGGCAGCGTTTCGGCAGCGGCCTTGACCGACAATCCGAGCAACGCGGATTTGGCCGTCTTCAGGATCGGCAGGCGCAGCGTGTTCTCGACGATCAGCCGGATCGCGCCCAATGCCGCGCGACGCAGCGCGTACGGGTCCTTCGATCCGGTCGGCTTCTCATCGATCGCCCAGAATCCGGCGAGCGTATCCAGCTTGTCCGCCAGCGCGACCGCGACGCTGACCGGATCGGTCGGCACGCGATCGGTCGGCCCCTGCGGCTTCCAGTGCTCCTCGCTCGCGGCAGCGACGGACGCATCCTCGCCCTGCGCCAGCGCGTAGTACTTGCCCATCAGGCCCTGCAACTCGGGGAATTCGCCGACCACTTCGGTCAGCAGATCCGCCTTCGCGAGGCGCGCGGCGCGCCTGGTCTTCTCAACGTCGGCGCCGACCAGCGGCGCGATCTCGGCCGCAAGCCGCTCGATGCGCTTGATCCGCTCCGCCTGGGTGCCGAGCTTCTCGTGGAACACGATCTGCTCGAACTTCGGCAGCCGGTCTTCCAGCTTGGTCTTCAGATCCGTCTCGTAGAAGAACTTGGCGTCCGACAGCCGCGGGCGGATCACGCGCTCATTGCCGGCGACGATGGTCTTGCCGCCGTCCGGCGCCTCGATGTTCGCGGTCAGCACGAACTTGTTGGTCAGTTTCCCCGTCTTGGGATCCCTGACCACGAAGCACTTCTGGTTGTTGCGGATGGTGGCGCGGATCACCTCGTCCGGGATGACCAAAAACTCCCTCTCGAACGATCCCATCATCACCACCGGCCACTCGACGAGGCCGGAGACCTCATCGACCAGCACCTGGTCCTCGACCAGTTCGAGGCCCTGCGCGAACGCCAACTCCTTGGCGTCCTCGACGATGATGTCCTTGCGCGCCTGCGGATCGAGGATGACCTTGGCCGCCTTCAGCTTGGCCTCGTAATCCTCGAAGCGGCGCACGGAGATCGCACCCGGCGCCATGAAGCGGTGGCCATAGGTGGTCTGCCCGGCCTCGATGCCGTCGACCGAGAACTTGACGATGTCGGGCTCCTCGGTCTCCAGACCGAAGGTCGCGGTGATGGCGTGCAGCGGGCGCACCCAGGTGAGCGAGCCTGATTTGGCCGAGCGCGCGCCCCAGCGCATCGATTTCGGCCAGGGGAAGGTGCGGATGATCACCGGCAGCATTTCCGCGATGACGTCGATCGCGGCGCGGCCGGGCTTCTCGATCAGCGCGATGTAGAAGTCGCCCTTCTTGTCGTGCTGGATCTTTGCCTCGCTGATCGAGGCGAGACCGGTGGCCTTCAGGAAGCCCTGGATAGCGGGCTCGGGGCCACCGACGCGCGGGCCGCGGCGCTCGTCCTTAAGATCGGGCTGGCGCGCGGGAATGCCGTGCACGGTGAGCGCAAGGCGGCGCGGGGTCGCGAATGCCTTGGCACCCTCATAGACGAGGCCTTCAGCGACCAGCTTGTCGGTCACCATGCGGCGCAGATCGTCCGCGGCCTTGGCCTGCATGCGCGCGGGAATTTCTTCGGAGAACAGTTCGAGGAGAAGATCGGGCATCAGACCGCCCTGCCCGTTTCAGTGTGGATCCATGCCTCGCCGCAGCCCTTCGCCAGGTCGCGCACGCGGGCGATGTAGCTTTGCCGCTCCGTCACCGAGATGACGCCGCGGGCATCGAGCAGGTTGAACACGTGGCTCGCCTTGATGCACTGGTCGTAGGCCGGCAAGGCCATCAGATGTTCCTTTTGATTCCCACCCTCACGCCAGCCGGCGGCGAGATATTTGCGGCAGGCGTCCTCGGCCATCCTGAACTGCTCGAACAGCATCGCGGTGTCAGCAACTTCGAAATTGTGCCGCGAGTATTCCTGCTCGGCCTGCAGGAAGACGTCGCCGTAGGTGACTTTCTCGGCGCCCTCGCGGCCATTGAAGTTGAGGTCGTAGACGCGGTCGACGCCCTGCACATACATCGCGAGCCGCTCGAGCCCGTAGGTGAGCTCGCCCGCGACCGGCGCGCATTCGACGCCGGCGACCTGCTGGAAGTACGTGAACTGCGACACCTCCATGCCGTCGCACCAGCATTCCCAGCCCAAGCCCCAGGCGCCGAGCGTCGGGCTTTCCCAGTCGTCCTCGACGAAGCGGATGTCATGGACGGCGGCGTCGATCCCGATCGCGGCCAGCGACTTCAGGTACAGGTCCTGAAGGTTCGGCGGCGACGGCTTCATGATCACCTGGAACTGGTAGTAGTGCTGGAGGCGGTTGGGGTTTTCGCCGTAGCGGCCGTCCTTGGGCCGCCGCGAGGGCTGCACATAGGCCGCGTTCCAGGGCTTGGGCCCCAGCGCGCGCAACGTGGTCGCGGGATGGAACGTGCCGGCGCCCATTTCCATGTCGTAGGGCTGCAGGATGACGCAACCCTGCTCGGCCCAGAACCGCTGGAGGGCGAGGATGAAGCCCTGGAACGAACGTTCCGGGCGCATGTGGTCAGGCAGGGCGTCCATCGTTGGAATCGATCTCGCGAGGGGGTGTGAGGCGCGCGGGACCGTATCGGCGGCAGCCTGTGGAATCAAGGCGATGGAGGATTGCTGCATGTCATTCCGGGCGCCTCGGAGAGGCGAACCCAGAATCTCGAGATTCCCCGATGCGCAATTGCGCATTTGAGGTTCTATGCTTCGCATCGCCCCGGAATGACGGGGTGATATCTAGCCCGGGCGATAGGCTCCGGTCACGGGGTCGCGGCGCAGGGTCTTGATTTCGCCCGCGCGGGTGGCCTCGGCCACGCGGGACAATCGCGCCTCTTCGAGTTCCTGGTTGATCCGGACGGCCGTCCTGTACGCCCAGCGGACCACGGCCAGGCTTCCCAAGACGCCTGCGAATGCAATCAGCGGCGGCATCGGTCGATCCTTATCGTTCACGTCTGTCAGGCCCCCAATGACTGGCATTCTCGCGCAAGGCGGCCTGCGCCGCAATCGTGGTTTTGGGGCTAAATGGCGCGCTCACATCCCTGTGTTCACAGCCCGAATCTGGCCCAAATCGCACGGGTTTCCAGCGCCGAGATCACCTCGTCCGGCAGCGCGGCCAGTCCATCCAGCGCCGCCAGCGATCCCGCCCCCGGCGCCCGCCGGCCGAGCAGGCCGGAGAGCAAGCCGCTGGCCGGCGCAATCACCGGGGTCAGCACCTTGTCGCCATAGCGGGCCCGCAGCGTGGAGCGGATGTCGCCGATGCCGTCGGCGAGCCCGAGACCAATCGCGCTATCGCCGGCCCAGTATTCACCGGTGAACAGCACGTCGTCGGCGCCCTTGAGGCGGCTGCCGCGGCTCTGCT
Organism: Bradyrhizobium pachyrhizi; assembly: GCF_029714545.1. NCBI lineage: Bacteria > Pseudomonadati > Pseudomonadota > Alphaproteobacteria > Hyphomicrobiales > Nitrobacteraceae > Bradyrhizobium > Bradyrhizobium pachyrhizi. The sequence goes on from NZ_CP121667.1 coordinate 6,696,181, forward strand.
TGACCAGCGCGATGAAGATCGCATGGATCTCGCGCTGGATCGCCTTCAGCCGGGCGACGTCGTCCGGGTTCTCGGGAAGGAACGGATCGAGCATCGCCTTGTGGCTGCCCGCCGTATAAAGCCGGCGCTCGACGCCGATCTTCTTGATCAGCCCCTCCAGGCCAAAGCTGCCGCCGACCACGCCGATCGAGCCCAGGATCGAGGACGGGTCGCAATAGATCTCGTCGCCCGCGCAGGCGATCATGTAGCCGCCGGAGGCCGCGACGTCCTCCACGAACACCAGCACCGGCAGCTTCTTCTCGGCGGCGAGTTGCCGGATGCGCAGATAGATCTGCCGCGACTGCACCGGCGAGCCGCCTGGCGAATTGATCACCAGCGCTACCGCCTTGGCATTCCGCGTGCCAAAGGCGCGCTCCAGCATCTTGGCGACGCCGGAGAGTGTCATGCCGGGCCGCAGCGGCGTCACCGCGCCGATCACGCCTGCCAGCCGCACCACCGGCACGACGGCCGCGCCGCGCCTGAAGCGCGCCGGCAACATTGCCTGCACGCGTTCGAGCAGTCCCGAACGTGTAGCGTGATCACTTATTTGTTCACTCATGCCGTTACCTCGAATTAACCACTTTTTATCACGCCACTGTCATTGGAATCCGTGGAACGCGTTTTGCATTTTGTCATTGGGGCTGCAATGCGCGGGCGGAGAGGGACTCATGAAAATCTATCTGCTGATTTTGCTGATCGGTACACTCCTGGCGGCGATCCACTTCACGTCCACGCCGGACCGCCAGTCGGAAACGGCTTCGCAGTGATTTAGTGCCTGTGACGACGTGGGCAGCATGCCTGCCCGCTAAAGCGCAATGCCATCGCGCCTTGGCTTCTTGTTCGAGCATGATCTTTTTAGCGCCGCGCCAGCGGCAATTCCCCCTTCCCGGCCAGAATCTCCTGCACCCATTTCTTGGGCACGCCTGACTCTTCATTGAGCAGCAGTGCGGCATGCAGCCGCGTCGGTGCCCGGCCGCCCTTGGTGGCCCGCACCAGGATTCGGATCGCCGGCGACGTCACGTCGCCGTGAACCGGCAGGATCTCGACACTGCCGAAGCCGCGGTCCAGCGCAGCCAGCACCTCGGCAATGCCGTCAGCCCGCCAGATCAGCGCAAGCTGCCCGTTCGACTTGAGAATTCGCCGCGCCGCGTGAACCCAGCCGGCCAGCGTGGTCGCGGTCGCGACATGGGCGCGCTCGCGCACACCGTCCGGCGAGGCGCGGTGCCGCGACGGATCGTTGAACGGCGGGTTCATCAGCACGACGTCGGCGCTATCCGGCCCGAGCCCGGCATTATCGAAGGCTGCGGCGCCGGCTTCGACATCAAGCACGATCACCTCCGCCATGATCGCGTTGGTGCCGGCATTATTCCGCGCAAGCTCGGCCAGGGCCGGGTCGATTTCGACCAGAACGAGATCGATCCCCCTCACCCGCCGCGCCACCGCCAGCCCGGCCGCGCCGACGCCGGAGCCGAGATCGACGACGCGGTCGCCCGATCGAGCCGGCGTCGCCGCGGCGAGCAGGATCGCGTCATGGCCGGCGCGGTGGCCGCTGCGGGGTTGCCGCAGGCGCAATTGGCCACCGAGAAATCCGTCTTCGGTGATCCCGGCGGCCGGAGACTCGTTTTTTGACGCGTTTTCTTCACGCGAACCGGGGCCCACTTCGCTCGAAAACGCTCTAGTCATCGGCCCGCAATTCGTGGCCGAGGCCCGCATCGGTCAGGAGCTGGCGGGCCTCGTGGTTGTCGTCCTCATGCACCAGGATCCGCCGCGGCAGCACGCCGAGCGAGCCCTCGATGATGCTCATGTTCTGGTCCAGCACCAGATGATGGATGTTAGCGCTGTCGAGCAGCGCGCCAATGGCGGAGACCAGCACCATGTCATTGGTCCGTACCAATTCCCGCAAAATACGCTCTCCTGTCGCCCCGCCTGTGCGGCACTTGCGCCACATGTCAATAACTTGATGGCCTTGCCGCTGCACCGCGCAGTTTCTATTGTTATAGCTGAGCATAGTGCGTATTCGGCAAAATTGGAGACCAGCGTGGCGGTTATTGTACCCTTCGAAAGCCCGTCCAATGCTTCGATCGACGGGCTGGTGGGACTTGTCGCCGCCGACATGGAGCGCGTCAACGCGACGATTCTTTCGCGGACCGGTTCCGAGGTCACCATGATCCCCGAGGTCGCCAATCACCTGATCTCCTCCGGGGGCAAGCGGTTGCGCCCGATGCTGACGCTGGCGATGGCCCAGCTCGCCGACTATTCCGGCGACGGCCATATCAAGCTCGCCGCCGCGGTCGAGTTCATGCACACCGCGACCCTGCTGCATGACGATGTGGTCGACGAGAGCGAGCTGCGCCGCGGCAAATTGTCCGCGCGGATGCTGTGGGGCAACGAGGCCAGCGTGCTGGTCGGCGACTTCCTGCTCGGCCAGGCATTCCGGATGATGGTCGAGGTCGGCTCGCTCCGCGCACTCGACATCCTCTCCGCCGCCGCAGCCACCATCGCCGAGGGCGAGGTGATGCAGCTTGCGGCCGCCAAGAACACCGCGACCACCGAGGACGAATATCTCGCCGTGATCCGCGGCAAGACCGCGGAGCTGTTCGCCGCCGCCTGCGAGGTCGGCCCCGTGATCGCCAACCGTCCGAAGGCCGAGCAGACCGCGTGCCGCTCGGTCGGCATGAATCTCGGCATCGCCTTCCAGCTCGTCGACGACGTGCTCGACTATGGCGGCAAATCCGCAAAACTCGGCAAGAATGTCGGCGACGATTTCCGCGAGGGCAAGATCACGCTCCCGGTGGTGCTCGCCTTCCGCCGGGGCAATGATACCGAACGCAAGTTCTGGATCCGCGCGCTGGAGCGCGGCGAGATCGGATCGGCCGACCTCGATCACGCGATCGGACTGATGACCAAGCACCGCGCCCTGGAAGACACCATCAGCCGCGCCCAGCACTACGGCGCGATGGCGGTCGACGCGCTGGCGCTGTTCCCGCCCTCGCCGATGAAGACCGCGCTCGAAGAGGTCGTCGCGTTCTGCCTGGCGCGCTCTCATTGATCTAGGCACTCGCGAGCAACAAAACGATGTCGTCCCTGCGAAAGTCGGGACCCATACTCTGCGGCCGAAGTTGTGACGGGAACTCGTCGTTCCAACATCGCACAATAAGCAGCATCGGTGGTTATGGGTCCCTGCTTTCGCAGGGACGACACCCAGTTTATTGCGCCGCCCGTCGCAAAATATTTGTCGTCCTGGCGGAAGCCAGGACCCGTAGCCACCGAATTTGATTGTGAAAGAGATCACGGCCCCGGCGTCGCGCAGCAATTGCCATTTGGGGTAGTGGGTCCTGGCATTCGCCAGGACGACATCGAGTTTGTTGGCCCGGGCAACTCAGGTGTATGGCTCACCCAACAACGTCGGCACGATCGACGGTGTCGTCCCTGCGAAAGCAGGGACCCATACTCCACGGCGAGAGTTGTAGGCGGGACTCGTCATTCCAGCGTCACGCAAATAACAAGCATCGGTGGTCATGGGTCTCTGCAGGGGCGACACCAGGGTTTGCTGCACCGGCGCCCGCTACTCCTTCACCGGCACCCAGATCTCCAGCCCGCCATTGCCGGTGCTCGCATCGAACTTCTCGTCGTAGCGCTCGAAGTTCGGCGCGTCCGCGACATTCATGCCGGATTGCGGCAGCCAGCGATTCCAGATCGTGTTGACGGTGCGGCGGATGGTCGAGATGTGGTCGGCGTGTGTGAACACGACGTATTTCTGCTCGGGAATCCGGACGCGCGCGAACTCGCGCGGCAGGTCGGAGAAATCGGCGACCTCGACGCCGGCGATGTAGTCGAAATTGCCGGCATCGTCGCCGTTGCAGCAGACGCCATAGGCGACGTTGCCGACCTGGCGGGGGATGTGCGCGCATTGCTGGTGGAAGCTCTGCCACTGGTTCGGAATGCCGGCATCGCTGCCATTGCCGTGATTGTAACGCTCGCCGATGCCGGCGACGAGGAACGCCTTGCCGGTGGCAATGCGCGGCGGATCGATGTGGTCGAGAGCTGTCGAGATCATGGTGATCGGCTCCTGGAGATTGAGCGTCGTCAGGCACGTTGTCGCGCGCACCGTCTCGGGCGTGACGCCGAAATGGTCGCGAAACGCGCGGGTGAATGCTTCGTGGGAGCCGTAATCCGCATCCAGCGCGAGGCTGAGAATATCGGGCGCACCGGCCGCGAGCTCGCGCGCGGCCTCGCTGAGCCGACGGGCCCGCACATAACGCATCACCGAGAACCCGGTCGCCTCCGCGAACGCACGCACCAGATGGAAGCGCGAGACGCCAGCCACGGCGGCAATCTCGTCGAGCGTCAGGGGCGCGCCGAGATGGCTTTCGATGTACCAGAGCGCCTTCTGGGCTGGATTCATGGATGACGGCTTTCCTGCAAAGCTCGGGCATCATGCACGGCTGCCGCGCGCGGCATTTGACAGTCCTTGCTGCCCGGGCGGCGAAACTGTGGTTCCGCTCCACGGAAATTTACCCGCAAAGCCGCCGCTGGCAACAATGTTGCAATCGTGCATACTCGCCGACGCATCGATCCGACGGCTCATCAAGCTGCCCGATAATCAAGACTGCAAGAGCCGCGGCCAGCATGTCAGGGAGGACAATGATGCACCACCAACGCTTGAGCTATGCCAACTGCGTCAAATCCGCGGCGCTTGCGGGGCTTTTGACGATCGCGGTCGCCAGCGCCGCCAACGCGCAGAAGAAATACGATCCGGGCGCAACCGACACCGAGATCAAGGTCGGCAACATCATGCCCTATTCCGGTCCGGCGTCGGCCTACGCCACGATCGGCAAGACCGAAGCCGCCTATTTCAACAAGCTCAACAGCGAGGGCGGCATCAACGGCCGCAAGGTCAACTTCATTTCCTACGATGACGCCTACTCGCCGCCGAAGATGGTCGAGCAAGCCCGCAAGCTGGTCGAGAGCGACGAGGTGCTCCTGATCTTCAATCCGCTGGGCACGCCGGGCAACACCGCGATCCAGAAATACATGAACGCCAAGAAGGTGCCGCAGCTGTTCGTCTCCACCGGCGCGGCGAAGTGGAATGATCCGAAGAACTTCCCGTGGACCATGGGCTGGCAGCCGAGCTACCAGGTCGAAGCGCGCATCTATGCCAAGTACATTCTGCAGAACTATCCGGGCAAGACCATCGGCGTGCTCTATCAGAACGACGATTTCGGCAAGGACTATCTGATCGGCCTGCACGACGGGCTCGGCGACCAGGCCAAGAAGCTGATCGTCGTCGAATCCTCCTACGAGACTTCGTCACCGACGGTGGACTCGCAGATCGTGCAGATCAAGGGCGCCAATCCCGACATCTTCGTCAACATTGCAACGCCGAAATTCGCGGCGCAGGCGATCAAGAAAGCCGCCGAGCTCGACTGGCATCCGGTGCAGTTCCTGACCAACGTCTCCGGCTCGATCGGCGGCGTGATGAAGCCGGCCGGCTATGAAGCGAGCCAGGGCGTGCTGTCCACGGCGTATCTCAAGGACCCCAAGGATACCGAGTGGAAGAACGATCCGGCGATGACCGAGTGGCGCGCCTTCATGACCAAGTGGTATCCCGAAGGCGACCTCGACGACGCCGCGACCGTATTCGGCTATGGTGTCGCCAAGGGGCTCGAGCAGGTGCTGCGGCAGTGCGGCGACAATCTTACTCGCGAGAATCTGATGAAGCAGGCGGCCAGCCTCAACCTCGAGATCGGCATCTATCTGCCCGGCACCAAGATCAAGACCGGGCCGAACGACTATGCGCCGATCGAGCAGCTGCAGATGATGCGCTTCAAGGGCGAGAGCTGGGAGCGGTTCGGCCCCATCATGAGCGGCGAGAAGAGCAGTTGAGGGCTTTCCTCCACAACTTCGCGGTTCGTGATGCCCGGCCGTGCGCCGGGCATCCACGCCTTCGACACGATTCACGAGCAAGACTTGTAGCGAGCAAGACTCGTTACAAACCGGACTTGCGATGGCCGGAACCCAGACCAGCCGAAGCGACGCCGTTCTTCAGGCTCAAGTGTCCGGCCACCACGAGCTCCAGGCACATCCTGCGATCGGAAGGACAACAACAATGAAAATCACCGACGTCCGCGCCCACCATATCCGCATTCCCTATGACGCCGGGCCCGCGAGCTTCCGCCAGGGAGCTTCCGCGATCTCGGCGCTCGACATGGTGCTGGTCGAGGTTTCGACCGATGCCGGCCTCACCGGCTGGGGCGACGCCTTCGCCTATGTCTGCCCCAAGACGAGCTGCACGGCGGTGGCCGAGATGATCGCGCCGCAGGCTCGCGGCCTCGAGGTGCCCGACGCCGCCAGCATCCCCGCTGCGATGGAGCAGATCCAGCGCAACCTGCATCTGTTCGGCCGCTACGGCATCACGATGTTCGCGATCTCGGCGCTCGACATCGCGCTGTGGGATCTCGCCGGCAAGGTGAAGGGCGTGCCGCTGCATCAATTGATCGGCGGCGCGAAGCGGAGTGCGATCCCGGCCTATGCGAGCCTGATGCGGATCGGCAATCCGGCGCACATCGCCGCCGAATGCAAGAAGGCGATCAAGCTGGGCTATTCCGCGATCAAGCTGCACGAGACCACCGTGCCTGCGGTCGCCGCCGCGCGCGAGGCGATCGGCCCCGGCGTGCCGCTGATGGTCGACATGAACTGCCCGCTGGACGGGCCCGCGGCGATCCAGTTCGCGCGCGACTGCAAGCAGGCCGCGCCGCTGTTCCTGGAGGAGCCGGTCTGGCCGCCGGAGGATTTTGCGACGCTCGCCGAGGTGCGCAGAGAAGGCCGGCTCGATATCGCGGCCGGCGAGAACGCCTGCACCGTGCATCAATTCCGCCAGATGATGACCGCGGGCGCGGTCAGTCACGCGCAGCCCTCCGTGATCAAGGTCGGCGGCATCACCGAATTCCTGAGGGTGGCCGTCCTCGCCGACGAGTTCGGCGTCCAGGTGATTCCGCACTCGCCCTATTTCGGGCCGGGCTTCCTCGCCACGCTGCATCTGATGGCGATCCGCGACGCGGGGCTGATCGAGGTGTTCTTCATGAAACGTCCCGCCTGCCTGTGGGGCGACCGCATCGACGTCGACGCCAACGGCCATGTCGCCGTGCCGCAGGGCCCCGGCCTCGGCTACGAGCCGGATCGCGACGTGATGGAGCAGTATCGGGTGGCGTGAGCCGAGCGTCCTTCCTACGCGTCATTGCGAGGAACCCGCGAAGCGACGAAGCAATCCACATCTCGGCAAGCTGAGAGATAGATTGCTTCGCTGAGCCTGTCATCGGGCGCGCGGTCGCGCGACCCGTTGGCTCGCAATGACGGCTGCGGGCTACTTCGTCCCGTCCTTCGCGGCGGGCGCGGCATCCTTCGCCTGCGGCGCGTCGGCTTTCCTCTTCAGGTCCTCGGTCAGCTTGACCTGCGCTGTTTGCAGATCGGTGACGAGCTTCTGCAAGTTCGCGACCGAACTCTGCAAGCTCACGATCTGCCGGTTGGCGGCATCGAGCTTCTGCTGATGATCCGATGTGAGCTTGTTGATCGTCTTCTGCAGGAAGTCGACGTTGCTCTGCAGACAGCTGGTGCGCCGCTCCATAGTTTTCTCGACGGTGCAGATCTCGATGCCGGGAACGTCCTGCGCATGCGCGGCTCCGACGACGCCGAGTGCAAGCGGCGCCAGCAGGGCGAGAACAAAACGAGCGGTCATCGGCGTCTCCAGGCAAATGCGTCATTCACAGTTTTGTGCTCGCGACGCTGAAAGCAAGGCAGACATACCACACTGAAACCGCATTCAAGCGGTGTGCTTCACCCATTACGGGACTACTCGTGGGGACGGGGGCCTTCGGAACTTGTTTGGTTCGATCCCTTTTGGCTCGACCTTGGGCAGTGGAGACAGATCGCATGGCAACGCGCGAAAAACGGTTGGCGCAATTCGATGGCAATGGCGAACCTGCGCCGGAACAGCGCGTGGAAGTACTTTGTGAGGATCATAGCGGAACGTATCAGCTGCCGTTCGCCTGCCGCTTCGTCAATGGCCAGTGGCGCAATGACACGACCGGCGGCGCGCTGGAAGCCAATGTCATCGCCTGGCGGATGCCGCGCGAGAAGCAGGCGGGCATGGCCTGAGGCCGGCATCGGCGCGCGCTGTTTCAAAACGCGACGCGCGCGCACCGTGTCTTAAGATTTGGAACGCGGGTGGAACGAACCGCGTCCGAATCACTGATCGAGCAGCGTACTGCGTTGTTCACGGCTAGATGTGGTCATCAGCCCGAGGCTGCGCACCACATACAGAAGCATGACGATCGGCCGCAGCCAGCGGCCGATAACAAAGGTTAACTCCTCCGCAGACGACATTGCGATCCCTCCTCTCTGTCCTGCTGGCGATCATTTCCACGGCGTGATCGGCGGCACCGTTTCGGTCGCCGGCGGCACGTCCACGGTCTTGAAATCGGCGGGGCTGACGATCTCAAGGTATTCCATGTCCTTCGAGTAATCGAACAGGTAGTGGGTGATGCCGGGACGCTGATGGATAACGTCGCCGGCCTCGACCAGCGTCTCCTTGTCCTCGTACATGAAGCGCGCCCAGCCCTTGGTCATGATGACGATCTGAAAATCGCACAGATGCTTGTGCCAGCCGGTGCCCTGCTCCGGCGGCATGTCGGGATTGGCCTTGACCAGATGGCAGATCACCTGCCCGCCGGTGGCGTCGGCGATGCCGAGATCGCGATACAGGAAGAAGTCGCGCAGACCTCCGCCCTTGAACTCGGTGTCACCGGGTTTGACGTGGGAGAATTTGCTGACGACGGCGTGCTGGTTCATTTCAAGCCTCCACGGTTCTCGTGTTCGCGAGATCGCGGCGCGGCTCGGCGTCCAAATTTTCGGCAGCGTCGCATCGTCGCGGTCACAGCTCGGTCATTGCCATGCGAAATCCTTGCCAGCCGGGTTGGGCTGCGGCGAACCGTCTCGCCACGCGCTGACATCGCCGCGGAAGCATTTGGAGCGAGGCACGAATTTGCGCCTCAGTGGCTGTCGCGCGCGTCCGTCGCGCATGGCCGGTGCCCGACGCCGACGGCACGTCCATTGAGCAAGGCTTGCCTCGTGCTTGAGCCGCCGATGCAGGCAGGCCCGGGCCGGGCGCTGCCTAATATTCGACCTCGAGTTCCTCGACGTCGGCCGGCTCCGCCTTCGCGGCCTCGATCCATTCCTGCATCTCGGGCATCGTCATGATGGTGCTGGCATACACCGCAAGCGCAGGCTCGAGCTTGACGTCATAGGTCATGAAGCGGGTCACGACCGGCGCATACATCGCGTCCGCCATGGTGCGGCGTTCGCCGAACAGGAACGGCCCGCCCGATGCGCCGAGGCAATCGCGCCAGATGGTGCAGACGCGGTCGATGTCGGCCTGCGCCCGCGACCAGATCTTGAAGCCGGGGAAATGGCCCTTGAGATTGACCGGCAGCGAAGAGCGCAGCGTGGTGAAGCCGGAATGGATTTCGCCCGAGATCGAACGGCAATGCGCGCGCTGGATCCGGTCTTCCGGCAACAGCCCGGCATGCGGCATGATCTCGTTGAGATACTCGCCGATCGCGAGCGTATCCCAGACCGTCGCGCCGTCGTGGCGCAGGCACGGCACCAGGATCGAGGACGACAGCAGCAGCAGCTCGGCGCGCGCCGACGGGTCGTCGGGCGCGGTGACCACCTCCTCGAACTCGAGCCCGGCGAATTTCGCCAGCAGCCAGCCGCGCAGCGACCAGGAGGAGTAATTCTTGCTGCTGATGGTGAGTGTCGCTTTCGCCATATCTGTCCCTCACGCCTGAACGCGTCCTCAGCTCCCTGACATCGCGCGCCGATTCAGCCGCCGCGCATCCGGAGCCATCGGTTTTTGCAGCAAGCCACGTGCCAATTTGCCGGGCGGCCGGCCCGCCTCTGGCGTCGATATTGCATGGCAAGCCGGGCCACGGGTGGATGCGTATGATGTCAATGCTGTACCAGGCCTATCAGAACCACATGGACCTCACCGCGCCGTGGCGGACCGGCGCCGCGGCGGCATTGCGCTATCTCAATCTGGTGCCGCGCGGCGCGTCCGACCGGACGTTCGGCCGGCTCGCGGCCGCGCTCGAACTGATCTCGCGCTCCAGCCTGAGCTATGCCCGCCCCGACTACGGCATCGGCAGCGTGACCGTCGGCAACAGGGAGTTAGAGGTGACCGAGGAGGTCGCCTATTCCACGCCGTTCGGCTCGCTGCTGCATTTCAGGAAGGTCGACGGCCCGGAGCAGCCGCGGCTGCTCTTGGTGGCGCCGATGTCCGGGCATTTTGCCACGCTGCTGCGCGGCACCGTGAAGACGCTGCTGCAGGACCACGACGTCTACATCACCGACTGGCACAATCCGCGCGACATCCCGCGCAGCAAGGGCCGCTTCGGGCTCGAGGACTACACCGACCATCTGATCGACTTCCTCGGCCAGCTCGGCCCACGCGCGCATATGGTGGCGATCTGCCAGCCTTCGGTGTCGGCGCTGGCCGCCGCCGCGATCATGTCGGAAGACAATCATCCGGCGCGGCCGGCCTCGCTCACCCTGATGGCCGGGCCGATCGACACAAGGATCCAGCCGACCAAGGTGAACGAATTCGCCAAGAGCAAGCCGATCAAATGGTTCGAGGACAATCTGATCAACTACGTGCCGATGCAGTGCAAGGGCGCGTTGCGCCAGGTCTATCCCGGCTTCGTGCAGCTCACGGCGTTCGTATCGATGAACCTGGAACGCCACATCAAGCAGCATATCGATCTCGCCGATCATCTCGCCAAGGGCGAGACCGCCAAGGCCGCGGTGATCAAGACCTTTTATGACGAATACTTCGCGGTCATGGACCTCCCGGCGGAGTTCTACATCGAGACGGTGCGCGACGTGTTCCAGGAGCATCTGTTGCCGCAGGGCATGCTGATGCATCGCGGCCGCCCGGTGAATCCGGCGGCGATCCGGCGCATGGGGTTGATGACGGTGGAAGGCGAGAAGGACGACATCTGCTCGATCGGCCAGACGCTCGCCGCGCAAGACCTCTGCACCGGGGTCCGCACCTATCGCAAGGTGCATCACATGCAGGCCGGCGTCGGCCATTACGGCGTGTTTTCCGGCAAGCGCTGGAACAACGAGATCTACCCGCTGCTGCGCGATTTCGTGCATGTGAATTCGTGACGGGATCCCGTAGCCCGGATGGAGCGGAGCGCAATCCGGGAGAGTGTTTCCGCGGAGAAGCCGCGCCCGGATTTCGCTCCGCTCCATCCGGGCTACGAAATCTCGCCTCCCGACAATGCTCCATCTGCATCGTTGCGCGCCTCGCAAAGACGCTGCGGCTAGTCATGCCTGCCCTCAGGCAGTAGTCTCCCCGGCCACGACGACCCGCTTCCGAAGAATCGTCCAGGGAGAAACTCCATGCGCGCGCCTGCCGCCTTCCGTGCCCTCACGCTTGCCGTGATCAGCGCCCTCGCCTTCACCTCGGCCGTATCCGCCGCCGAAGTCCATGTCATGATCTCGGGCGGGCTGACGGCGGCCTATAAGGCGCTGGTGCCGGAGTTCGAACGCAAGACCGGGCACAAGGTGGTGACCGCCTTCGGGCCGTCGATGGGCACCACGACCAACGCCATTCCGGTGCGGCTGGAGCGCGGCGAGCCGGCCGACGTGCTGATCATGGTCGGCTATGCGCTCGGCGATCTCATCAAGCAGGGCAAAGTGGTGCCCGACAGCCGCGTCGACCTCGTGAAGTCGCCGATCGGCATCGCGGTGAAATCAGGCGCACCGAGGCCGGACATCGGTTCGGCCGACACCGTCAAGCAAGCGCTGCTGGCGGCGAAGTCGGTCGCCTATTCCGACAGCGCCAGCGGCGTCTATGTCTCGACCGAGATGTTCGCAAAGCTCGGCATCGCCGATCAGATGAAAGACAAGGCGCGGATGATCCCGGCGACCCCGGTCGGCGAGATCGTTGCCAAGGGCGAGGCCGAGGTCGGCCTGCAGCAGATCTCCGAGCTGAAGCCGGTCGCCGGCATCGACATCGTCGGCCCGCTGCCGGAGCCGTTGCAGAAGATCACGGTGTTTTCCGCCGGGATCGCGACGGTTGCAAAGGAGCGTGAGGCCGGCAAGGCGCTGATCAGCTTCCTCGCCTCGCCGGATGCGCACGACGCGCTGGTGAAGAGCGGCCTCGATCCGATTGCCGGGGGCGGGACGCACTGAAGTCGGCCTTCTAACCCGTCATCCCAAGGAGGCCGCAACGCGGCCGTCTCGAAGGATGCACGGCCCCGCCAGTGGCCGATTCATCCTTCGAGGCTCGCCCAGCGGCGCAAGTGCGCCGCAAGGCTCGCGCCTCCAGCGACAAAGGCGAAGCCTTTGCGCGGGGATGACGGGGATAGGCTGGCGGATTTGGCGCCGCTACCGCAAATGATGCGCGCCGTAGGCGAGCAGCAGCACCACGACCAGCGCCAGCAGCAGCGTGGTCGACTTCCAGAACAGCACCGGGTTGCGCTCGATCAGCGGGGTCGATGACGTCGTCAGATATTTTGCGTTGGGATTGCGCAGGTCGAACAGGAACTCCGAAAAGCTCTCATAGCGCTTGAGCGGGTTGGCATGCACGGCACGCTCCAGCGCGCCGTCGACCCAGCCCGGGATCTCGCGCCCGCCATGCGCGGCCGAACGATAGACCAGCCGGTTGAAGTCGGATCGTGTCCGGGCCCGCGCGATCTGCGCGCCATAGGGCAAGCGTCCCGTCAGCATCTGGTAGGTGACGACACCGAGCGAGAACAGGTCGGAGCGCGCGGTGCCACCCTCGCCGAGGAAATATTCCGGCGCGGTGTATTGCTGGGTGCCCAGGATGTCCTCGACACCCGCCGGCGCCGCCGCGGCGACGCCAGCGATCCGCGTCGAGCCAAAATCGATGATCTTCACCGTGCCGGTCCTGTCGATCATGATGTTGTCGGGCCTGACGTCCTGGTGCAGCATCTCCTTGCGGTGGAAGGCGCGCAGCCCTTTTGCAATTTGCTCGGTGATACCGCGTACCGTCTCCAGCGCCGGCGCTGGATTGTCCGTGATCCACTGCGTCAGGGTCTGGCCGTCGATATATTCCATCGCGACATAAAGGAAATTGCGCTTGCGCTCCGGCAGCCACGGCTTCAGCACATGCGGGCTGTCGATCCGCCGGGCGACCCATTCTTCCATCATGAAACGCTTCAGATAGGCTGGATCGTCGCGCAGGTCGATCGAGGGGATTTTGATCGTGACTGTGGTGACGCTGTCCTCGTCGACCGCGAGATAGATGTGGCTGCGGTGCGATGCGTGCAACTCGCGCACGATACGATAGCCGTCGAACAGCATTCTTGCGTCGAGCAGCGGCGGCAGCGGCAGCTCGGTCGGCTGGCCGAACACCTCGCCGGCATCGCCGTCAGGCAATTCGTCGATCCGGACGATCTGCACGGTGAGATTGTCCGGGCTGCCGTTCTCATAGGCCTGCTCGACGATCGATTTCGCCGCAGCATCGAGAGACGCGGCACCGTCTTTGATCGTCTTCGCGAGCTGCCGCGCCGGGACATGCTCGTAGATCCCGTCGGTCACCAGCAGGAAGATATCGCCACGCTCGAGTGGGAGATTTTGGTAGTCAATCTCGAGCTGCGGGTTCACGCCGAGCGCGCGGCCAAGATAGCTCTGCTGCGAGGAGATCACGACGCGGTGGTCGTTGGTCAGTTGTTCGAGGCTGTTGCCGGCGACGCGATAGATCCTGGAGTCGCCGACGTGGAACAGATGCGCCGTGGTCGACCGGACAACCAGGGCGCTCAGCGTGCAGACGTAACCCTTGTCCTTGTCGTAGGGATTCTGGCTGCGCCTTGTCTGCGCGTGCAGCCACGAATTGGTCGCCTCCAGCACCCGCTGCGCCGAGGTCTTCACCGACCAGGATTCCGAGGTGCAGTAGTAGTCGGTCAGGAAGCTCTTGACCGCGGATTCGGCGGCGATGCGTCCGACGCTGCTCGAGGAGATGCCGTCGGCAAGCACCACCGCGATGCCCTTCAGGCCGAGCAGCGGCTCGTCGGGGATCAAGGCGCCGTGGAAGTCCTGATTGGTGTCCTTGCGGCCCTGATCAGAGAATTGCCCGACCGATATTTTCAGCGCGCGCGGCATCGACCGTCCCAAAGCGAATGGGGCCCTCCGGGACAGGAGAGCCCAACCAAAGCGCGACGAGATTATGTTGAATCGTCATCGCGCTTTGGCTTCTTGTCTGAGCATGATCTTCTCGGAAAGCCGCTTCACACTTTTCCGGATCATGCTCCAGCCGGCCACGATCAAGCCGCGAGGCGCTGGCGCTTCGGCGCCGTCTTCACATGCGTGGTGTAGAGCGTGAGACCGGTGAAGGCGAGGCCGCCGGCGAGGTTGCCGAGCACGGTCGGGATCTCGTTCCAGATCAGGTAGTCCATGATCGAGAACTTCGCATGCAGCATCAGTCCCGACGGGAACAGGAACATGTTCACCACCGAATGCTCGAACACCATGTAGAAGAACACCAGGATCGGCATCCACATCGCGATCACCTTGCCGGGCACCGTCGTGGAGATCATCGCGCCGACGACGCCGGTCGAAACCATCCAGTTGCACAGCATGCCGCGGATGAACAGCGTGGCCATGCCCGCCGCGCCATGCGCCGCGTAGCCCAGCGTCCGGCCCTCGCCGATATTGCCGATGGTCATGCCGACCTTGTCGGGCTCCTGCGTGAAGCCGAATGTCGTGACAAAGGCCATCATGAACGCCACGGTGAGCGCGCCTCCGAAATTGCCGATGAAGACGAGAGCCCAGTTGCGCAGCACGCCGCCGAGCGTGACGCCGGGGCGCTTGTCGAGCAGCGCCAGTGGCGAAAGGACGAACACGCCGGTCAGCAGATCGAAGCCCAGCAGATAGAGCATGACGAAACCGACCGGAAACAGCAACGCGCCGATGATCGGCTGCCCGGTGTTGACGTTGATCGTCACGGCGAACCAGGCGGCCAGCGCGAGGATCGCACCGGCCATGTAGGCGCGGATCACGGTGTCGCGGGTCGACATGAAGATCTTGGATTCGCCGGCATCCACCATCTTGGTGACGAATTCGGACGGAGCGAGATAGGCCATTCGTAAAATCCCCTTGCGCAATTCGGCCGCGCCGGTTGCCTGCCGGAAGCGACGCGGGTTGGTTGAAATGCTCGTTCGTCCGGGAGATGGGGGTTCAACGATTGCTCGAGACGCCCGGGCCGGGCGCCTTGATCCCCTCGCCTCGGCCAGCATTGGCCTCGGCAATCCGGAGGACGGCAGTCGTCATTGACTGATCCAACCAAAAGCAATGCATATGCCAACCGGAGCCGCTGGCGCCGGGCCCGAAATCACCGTTAATGCAATGACTTAGCCGATCTACAGAGGAACCGGCCGGCGCGATGGCGCGGATTTATGCAGCCTGCACAGATGTCGCCCACGAAAAATGCGGAGCCCGGCCGCGGGCCCGGCGCGACCGCGTGTCAGCCTGCCGATGCGCCGCTACTTCACCTCGGTGCGGACTGGCGTGTCCTTCAGGCCGTTAGCGTCATAGGCCTTGCGCAGCGTACCGTTGGCGATCGCCTCCGTCATGAACCTGGTGGCGAAGGCCGCGGCGAGCGGATGGTTGAGCGGCACCGCGACCGCGGTGACGGTCTGCTTGAAGGTCTCGTCCAGCACGCGCGTGCCCGGGATCTTCTTCGCCATCGCGTTGAGCTGATCGCGCGACAATGCGAACGCGTCGATCTCGCCGCTCTTCAGCAGATTGAAGATCTCGTCATAGGTCTGATAGCCCGTGACCTTGGCGTGCTTGAGATGGGCGATCGCGCCGCGCATCGTCGTGGTGGCATTGACGGCAGCCACCTTGACGCCGTCCTGGTCGAGCGTGGCGAAATTCGTGATCGTCGAGCCGGGTTTGACGATATAGGTGGCGTCGGCAACCTCGTAGATCGGCCCGAACGTCATCCTGGTCTCGCGCTCGGGATCCTTGGGCAGGAAGGTGATGTCCCAGGTGTTCCTGACCGCCGCGTCGGTGATCTGGCCGGAATTCTGATGCACGACATATTCGACCGGGATGCCGAGTTGCGCCGCCATCTCGCGGCCGAGATCGACGGGAACGCCCGCATAGCCGTTCTCGGTCTTGGTCGACCAGAACGCGCCGCCGGCCGGGCTGATGGCGATCGCGACCCGGAGCTTTCCGGTCGGCGCGATCTGATCCTTCAAGGCGTCGGCATCCGCTGATGTGGCCATGACAATCACTCCCAGGACGAGGCCGGCCAGACGCAGCAGTCGAGACGACATCAGACTTCCTCCATGCCGAATCTTGCTGTCCGCAGGCGCGCAACAAACCGCACGACGCAGCCTTGCGCAAGCGCCGGTTCTCGCAAGGGAGCCATCCGTATCGGCCTATCTGACCCGGATGGTGATTTTTTCGGAGACGACCGGCGGGCTGAATGGATAGTGCTTGGCGTCGCCAAGCACCAACTGCAAGGTATGCTTGCCGGGCGCCAGATCGAGCTGCGTCTCGGTCTGGCCCGCACCGAAGTGCAGATGAGACTTGTCCGACGGAATCGGCTCATTCGGGTTCAACGGCTCATTCACGTCGATCAGAAGATGGTGATGGCCGCTGTTCGGGTAGTCGTCGCCGGCATGGGTGACGCCCATGTTGCGCAGCCCAAAGCGGCACCAGAACGGGCTTTTTAGCTTAGCGCCGTCGCGTGGCCAGATGAAATACAGCTTGGTGTCCTTGCCGGCCGGCTTGTTCTGCGCGTCGGCCGGAGCCACGAACAGCGTCAGCGCCGCGGCGAGCATGATCAAGCCTGCACTTTTCATAGCCCCTCCATGAAGCCTGGCGATCAGGGATGACCGCTCAGGGAGACAGTGCGACCCGGAAACCGTGGGTCGGATAACGGACATTGGTGTCGTAATTATCGCGATTGGCCGGACGCACATAGCGTGCGTCATTCTTCCACGAGCCGGAGCGGATGACATGGGAGGCGCAGTCGCCGCCGGACCAGACCGCACCGTCGGTCGGCGCGCCCTGGTAATTCCTGTGCCAGCAATCCTCGACCCATTGATCGACCCCGCCGCCCATGTCGTAGAGGCCGAACGGATTCGGCTTGTAGCTGCCGACCTTGACCGGCTGCTCGGCCGAACTGCCGCCGCCGCAATCCTTGCATCCGGCGTGGCCCGATTGCATCTGGTCGCCCCACCAGTACTTCGATTGCGTTCCGCCGCGCGCCGCATATTCCCACTCGGCTTCGCTCGGCAGCCGGTAGGGCTTCTTGGTGCGCTCGGCGAGCCAAGTCACATATTGCTTCGCATCGCTCCAGCTCACATTGGTGACCGGAACGTCGTCCTTGCCGCTGGCCGTGAAGCCACAGGCCTTGGCCGCCGCGCAGGCGTTCCATTCGCGGACCGTGACCGGATATTTGCCCATGGCAAAGGGCCTGACCGTCACCCGGCGGATCGGCCGCTCCGAAGGATCGTCATTGCTTCCCATCGAGAAGCTGCCAGCTTGAAGCGAGACCAGTTCGGGCTCCGGCAGATCCGGGGTGGGGCTCGCCGAGGGCGCGGGTTGAGGCGACGCTTGCTGCGTCGGTGCCGCCGGGGTTGGACTTGCGGTTTGGGTCGGAGCCGGGCTTGGTGCCGGCGGCTGGACGGCAGGCGATGCCGTCGGTGACGGAGGCGCCTGTGCCACGTCGGCCGGCTTGCCGCGCGGTTGCGCGAGCAGATACCACAGCACGCCCCCCGCGATGATCGCGATCGCCAGTCCGAGCAGCGTGAGCAGGATGGACTCACGGCGCCTGCGCGTCCGTTGGTACGCGGCTGCATCCGGCAGCACGCGATAAACCCGGACCGGATCGGTGATGTTCTTGACCTTGCGGTCGCCGAGCGATTCGTATCCGCAGACCATCTTGTGCTTGATCTGCTCGTAGATGCCGCCGGAGATAAAGACGTCACCCGGCGCCGCGATTCCTTCCAGGCGCGAGGCCACGTTGACGCCGTCGCCATAGATATCGTCGGGCTCGATGATGACGTCGCCGAGGTTGACCCCGATCCGGTACTCGATCCACTGATCTCTCGCGATCGCCGCGTTGCGGCCGATCATGTTCTGCTGGATCACGATGCTGCAACGGACGGCCTCGACCGGACTGTCGAACATCGCGATAAAGCCGTCGCCGGTGGTCTTGACCAGCTTGCCGTGGTGCTCGGCAATCGTGGGCTCGATCAGATCGCGCAGGGTCCGCTTGACGCGCGTATGCGTGCCTTCCTCATCGAGCTGCATCAACCGGCTGTAGCCGGCGATATCGCCCGCTACGATCGCCGCGAGGCGCCGCGGCATTGAATCGCCCGGAGGCTGTGTATTGTCGGGCTGTGACCGGCCTGACTTGAAGTCGCGAATTTCTCCCATGGCGCTCCGGCTGCTCCAAAGAAAATTGCGTGCTCGAGGCGCAACCGGCGCCGTCGTCCCCGAGGCCCACTTGGACCTTACCACACCTTCGAGTTGGAACAAAGTTGACGAACCGTGACCAGGTCACGGTTTGCCGGCGATGCCCGAGCGGCGCACCGCGGGTCGGCGCGCGCATCGCCTCGACGGCAGACGGCGCAAACGTCCCGTATCAGCCCGCCTGCGTGGCCGGGGTGCGGATCTCGCGCGGCAGGATGATCGCGGCCGCGATCGCCAGCAGGCAGAGTGCCGCGAACGCGCGCAGCATCATCGAGAAGCCGCCCTGGTCGTACAGCCAGGCGACCAGGCCGACGGACGCGCCGGCCGCAGTGAAGCCGACGAAATAGCGCACTGCATAGGCGCGCGAGCGCCATTCCTCGGTGGTGTACTTGCCGACCATGGCATCGTTCACCGTGACCTGGCCGAACGCGCCCATCACGATGCCGATCGAGACCACGATCAGCGGCAGGTTGGACAGGCTCGCCGCCAGATAGAGGAACGGCGCCAGCAGGAACGACAGCGGCAGCGCCACCGTCTTCAGCGAATATCTGTCGAGCAGCTTGCCGATGGTGTACTGCGTCATCGCGCCGAACACATAGACCCCGGCCGCGATCACCCCGAGCAGCGCCGGGCTCTTGGTCAGATCGGCGAGCCGTTCGGCGAACAGCTTCGGCAGCGCCACCGTCACCGCGTTGAAGGTGGTGGAGATCGCGATCACCACGATCAGGAGCGACAGCACCACGCGCCACATGTCCTCCTTGGCGACCCGCACCTGCGCCGCGGCCTGCCTGGAGCCCTTGCGGTCCTCATGCACCACCGTCATCGCAAAGGCGATGCCGATCAGCACGGTGACCGTGCCGGGCACGATGAACGCCCAGCGCCAGCCGAGATACTGGCCGATCACGCCGGTGACCAGCGCCGACGAGGCAACGCCGAGATTGCCCCAGACGCCGTTGATCCCCATCTGGGCGCCAAGCTTCTCGGCATAGGACACGATCATCGCGGTACCGACCGGATGATAGATCGAGGCGAAGATGCCGATCGCCAGCAGCGCCGCGCCGAGCTGCAGCGGCGTCTGCACGAAGCCGACCGAGATCATCGACAGGCCGATGCCGACGAAGAAGATCACCATCATGTGGCGGCGGCTCCAGCGGTCGCCGAGCCAGCCGGTGATCAGCGAGCCGGCGCCGAAGGCGATGAAGCCCGGGGTCGCATAGGGCAGGAGTTCCGAATAAGCCATGCCGAGCGCCGGGCCCATGATGATGACGGCGGCGGCGAAGATCAGCATCGCGTAGTGATCGATGAAATGGGCGGCGTTGACGAAGGTGATCACCCGGCTTGGACTGTTGCTAGGACTGTTCATCGGCACGTCTCTCACGCGATTCTTCAATTGCTCGAAAAATAGGTTATAGGTGCTTGTCCTGACGGGATGTCGCCAATGACTATCGCTGAGCCGCCAATAAGAGCCCTCCACCAGGACCGGCGCGTCACCGGGGACGGCGTGCATCTGGTGGCGCGCAGCTATCGCAAGGGCGTCCGGCTCGACCCGCACATGCACCGCGAGGCACAGCTGGTCTATGCCGCCAGCGGCACCATGCAGGTGACCACGCCGAAGGGGCGCTGGCTGGTGCCGCCGGACCGCGCCGTGTGGGTCCCTGCCCTGCTCCCGCACGCAATCGACGTGCTTGCCGACATCGAGATGCGCACGCTGTATTTCGACCAGGCCTGGCTCGCGCGCGAAAAGCGCAGCGACAGCCTCGACCACGAATTCGTGGTGCGGGTGTCGCCGCTGGTGCACCAGGCGATCCTGGCGCTGTTCGACGCCTCATGCGGACGCGAGCGCACCGATCTGTTGATCCGCCTCGTGATGCTGGAGCTGCACCAGGCCGAGGACTCCGCGACCTTCATCCCGCTGCCGCAGGAGCCGCGCTGCCGGCGCGCCGCCGACATCGTGCTGGCCGATCCGACCAAGGACCATGATATCGATGCGCTGGCGCGCACCGTCGGCACCTCGGCGCGGACGCTGTCGCGGCTGTTCTCGGCGGAGACCCAGCTCTCATTCAAGAGCTGGTGCCAGCGCGCCCGCATCGCGGCGGCGATCGAGCGCCTGTCGAGCAGCGCGAATGTTTCGGTCAAGCAGGTCGCCTCCGACCTCGGCTATGCCAGCGTGCCGGCATTTTCCCACGCGTTCCGCCAGGTTACCGGCAAGACACCGACCGCGTTCGCGGAGAAAACGTGAACGGGGTTTGTCACCGGGCGCAGCGGTGACGAATTATACCGCTGTCGCGCTGCGACATATTTCCGTACGATCCATGCGCTTGATTGCTGTGCTCCCGACCTTAAATCCCGTGTAAGGTCCGGCTTCACTTGATACGACCTGCTGGATACGACCTGCTCATGGCCAATGCCTTCTTCTCTGACCTGCTCTCGACGATTTCCGAACGCGGCCGCGTCCTGCTCGGCCGCGCCAGCCCGGCCAACGACAAGCAGGATGCGTCCGAACTGCTGGAATTGTGCGAGGCGCTGCTGTCCGGCCGCGGCGAAGCCTCCGGCACCGCGATGGCGCGCGAAGTGCTCGACCGCTACCACCATCTCGATGCAGCCGGGCGGCTGTCGTTCTTTCAGACGCTGGCCCGCGATTTCGGCCCCGATCACGCCAAGCTGGCGCAGGCGATCGAAAGCTGGCGCGCCAAAGCCAATGGCGACGACGCCAGCGACCTGCATTTCGCCTCCGAGCCGCGCCGCCAGGAATTGATCCGCCGGCTCAATCGCGCGCCGGGCGGCACTGGCGAGCTGGTGTCGATCCGCTCCGATCTGCTTTCATTGATGAAGGGCAACAAGGACCTCGCCGCGCTCGATCGCGACGTGGTGCATCTGCTCTCGTCCTGGTTCAACAGGGGATTCCTCGTGCTGCGCAGGATAGACTGGTCGTCGCCGGCCAATATTCTGGAGAAGATCATCCGTTATGAGGCCGTGCACGAGATCCGCGATTGGGACGATCTGCGCCGCCGCATCGATCCGATCGATCGCCGCTGCTACGCGTTCTTCCATCCGGCGCTGGCCGACGAGCCGCTGATCTTCGTCGAGGTCGCGCTCACGGAAACCATCCCGGGCGCGATCGCGCCGCTGCTTGCGGAAGAGCGCGAGCCGGTCCCGGTCGAGCGCGCCCGCACCGCGGTGTTCTATTCGATCTCCAACACCCAGCGCGGCCTTGGCGGCATCTCGTTCGGCAGCTTCCTGATCAAGCAGGTGGTCGAGGAGCTGCGCCGCGAATTGCCGAAGCTCGACAACTTCGTGACGCTGTCGCCGGTGCCGGGCTTCATGCAGTGGGTCAAGCAGGCCGACGACGTGCCGCTCACCGAGGAGGACCGCCAGCTGCTGGAAAGCCTCGGCAAGCCCGACTGGTTCGATAACGCCGAGCTCGCGACCCAGCTGCGCGCCGTGCTGGAGCCGCTTGCCGCCTACTATTTCCTGAAGGCGCGCACCCCGAAGGGACGGCTGATCGATTCGGTCGCGCGCTTCCATCTCGGCAACGGCGCACGCTTGGAGCGGATCAACTGGCTCGGCGATCTCTCGCCCAAGGGCCTGCGCGAATCCGCCGGCATCATGGTCAACTACCTCTACCGCCTCGACGACATCGAGAAGAACCACGAGGCCTACGCCAACAATGGCGAGGTAATCGCCTCGAGCGCGGTGAAGAAGCTGCTGAAGGGCGAAGGCCGGCGGCTGCTGGATATGCGGCTGGGCTAGGCAAGCCGAACTCCATCCCGGTCATTGCGAGCCACCCGGCCGGCGCAAAGCGCCGCCGGATGACGGCTCCGCGAAGCAATCCATCTCTCCACACATGCGGAGAAATGGATTGCTTCGTCGCTTCGCTCCTCGCAATGACCGCACGTCGTCGACGCTCTCGCCGCCTAGAACCTCGCCCGCGCCATCAGCCTTACCGTCCGACCCTGTCCCGGCGAGATATTGTTGTTGCCGTCAGCCGACGCCCAATAGCCCTTGTCGAAGATGTTCTCGACGTTGAGCTGGGCGCTCCAGGTCTCGTCGATCTTGGCATAGATCGCCGCATCGAAGCGCACGAAGCTCGGCAGCCGCACTGTGTCGTCGGACGAGGCGAAGGAATCGCCGAAATAGATCACGCCGAGCGCGGCGGCCCACATCGGCGTGAACTGATACTTGTTCCACCAGGCAAACTGATTGTACGGCACCAGCTGGACGCGGTTGCCGGGCGCCACGGTCGCCGAGGTCGCGCCGGTGATCTTCGCGTCGGTATAGGCATAGGCCAGCGACGACTGCCATTGCGCGGTGACATAGCCGGTCAGGCTGGCTTCGACGCCTCGCGTGAGCGTGCTGCCGGAGGGAAAGAAGAAGCCGGGATTGTTGCCATCGGCGATCGGCTGGTTGGTCCGGTTCAGATTGTACACCGCGGTCGAGAACAACAGCTTCGGATTGACATTCCACTTCATGCCGAGCTCGACATTCTCGAAGCGCTGCGGCTGCAGGATCAGGGTGCCGTCGTTCAGCGCGCTGAACTGGTCGCCCGAGGCCGGCAGGAAGGAGACGCTGTAGGCGGTATAGACCGACATCGAATCGATCGGCTTGATGATCAGGGCGCCCTGCGGCGAGACCAGATTGTCGACGCGATTGCGGTTGATGTTGGTGTTCATGTCGGTGGCCGACATGTCGTAGCGATCGAACCGCGCGCCGGCGATGATCTGCACGGCGCGCGAAATCTCGATCGTGTCCCTGACATAGCCGGACTGGATGTTCAGCGCGTAGCGGCTGTTCGAATCGGGCGTGGTGACGCCGTCGGTATTGGTGCCGGTGAAGTGGTGAAGGAACGTCACCGGACCGAAATAGGTCGGCGCGAACGGGTTCTGCACGATGGTGTTGGTGCCGTTCGGGAATACGCCGGTGTTGCGGATGTCGACGCCGGTCTGCCGGCCGAACTCGGTGCCGAAGCCGACCGTGTGGAACAGCGGCCCGGTCCAGGTCTTGTAGGTGAAATCGGTCTGGTTGAAGACGTTGTCGCGGTTCGTCGTGTGCTGGTAGGCGCCGAGATTGACCGCCGTGTCGGCAGGATTGACCGCGCCCGCGAGCGGGCCGCCGGTCGGATAGACGTTCTGATAGAATTTCTGGTAGTCGGCGGCGAAGGTGCCGTTGCGCACCGTCAGCCCGTTCTCGAAATCGTGCTCAATGATCGCCATGCCGGTCTGCACCGTCGCCTGCGCGGTGTTCAGGCTTGGGCTGCCGAAGAAGGTCGAGAAGTCGCCGTTCGGCGCGAACGGCGTGGTCGGGTTGAAGCGGGTCGCGCCACCCGGCAGCCCCTGCGAGGGATTGCCGCGGTCGGCGGTACGCTCGTCGTGAAAGTACTCGTAGCTCAGTTTGATTTTGGTGTTGTCGTCGGGCTTCAGCGTCACCGTCGGATTGATGCCGTAGCGCTCGAGATGGTTGAAATCGCGGAAGGCATCGGCGCCCTCGTAGAACACGTTGAGCCGCGCTGCGACGTTGTCGTTGATCGCCTGCCCGGCGTCGAGGCTGACGCGGCGATCGCCCCACGAGCCGGTCTGCGCCGTCGCCTCGTAGATGCGGTTGCCGTCGGCTTCCTTGAGGGTGCGGTTGAGCAGGCCGCCGCCGGCGCCGCGGCCGAAGGTCAGCGCGCTCGGCCCCTTCAGCACCTCGATGCTCTGGGCGTTGTACATGTCGCGGAAATACTGCACGTCGTCGCGAAAGCCGTTGACGAAGAAGTTGGCGCTGGAATCGACGCCGCGGATCACGAGCTCGTCGCGATTGCCCTCGCCCTGGTGCACGGCAACGCCTGGGACATAGCGGGTGACGTCGGTGAGGCTCTGATAGTTCTGGTCGCGGATCAGCTCCCGCGTGATCACGTTGAGCGATTGCGGGATGTTGACGATGGCGGTGTTGGTCCTGGTCGCCACCGACGTGCTGTTGGCGAAATAGCCTGACGTGCCGGTGCGGGCGTCCTGCGATTCCGCGAAGGGTTTTGCCGCGGCCGCGGGCGCGATCCGCCGTGCCGACTGGGTGCGGCGGCCTCGTGCTGCGGCGGTGTTACGCGATGTCGACGGTGCGCTGCGGCGGCGTTGCGTGGCCGGCGGGGTGACCGTCACCGGCGGCAGCGACGAGGCGCCGGCCTGCGACGGCGCCGATTGCGCCTGTGCGGCAGATGTTGCGAGCGGAACGCTCAGCGCGAGATAGCTCGCCGTGAGCAGCGCAAGCAAGACAGTGCGACGATGGGCTTGTGTTCTTGATGTCATGACGTCGTCCCCAAGCAACTCTCGCCTTCGCTGAAGGCGATGCGCCGTCCTCTAGTGAGGTGAGGCGCTGTGCGTCCAGACGACGGAGCTGAGAAAATTTTTGCGTGACGACGGAATAAAATCGCGACGAATGGACGCGGGGATACCTCGCGGCGCGCGCAGGGTTGGAAAAGTCAAGGATGCGAATGGTTTCTGTTGGCTTCCGGATTTGCGCCCGGAAAAGAAGAGCGGCGCTTGCGCGCCGCACTTCTTGTAGCGATTCCAGATTGTAGCGGTTCTAAAGCGATCAGGACGTCGCGATCACGTCGTCGCGGACCGCGGCCGCAACCCCGCCGGCAGATGCGCGTCGATCCAGCCGGTGATCGCACGCTCGTTGCGATGGTAGAAAAGGCCTGCGGCGATCACGGCAATGCCGATCAGCGACAGCGAGAACGGAAACCACAGCGAGTCCTTGAAGACGACGTCGGCGAGATGGCCGAGATAGAGGCAGATGCCGAACGCGCCGAACACCGCATAGGCGCGCCGCATCAGGATCACGGCGATCACGATCAGGCCGACATTGAGCAGGCAGTACACCGCCTTGCTCAATTCGGTTGAGCCTTCGGACGCGCTAATTCCGCCCCAGAACGCCATCAGGCCGAACAAGTGCAGCCAGAACGCAAAGTCGCCGTTGCGGCTGCGATAGTCCACGATCCACGCCACCGCGAGCACGGCGAGTCCGAACCAGATCGACACCCTGCGGCGCATCTCGAAATCGGCGTGAGCCATGCCGCTGAACCACGGCGCCAGGTCCATCGACATGAACCACAGCGCGACCGAGATGATCGCGACGATGAAGGCGAAGCGGTAGTAGCGCAACGCCACGACGCCGGCGGCGACGGTCGCGATCTCCATGAAGATCCAGCTGCCCTTCACCCAGACGTAGAAGTCCTGTACGGTTCCCGGCTTGCCGAACTTGCCCCACCAGCCAAGTTCGTCCTGGATGCCGTAGACCGCGAGCGGCGCCATCGAGACCGCGATCGCGATCAGCAGGCCGCCGGGAACCCGCAGATTCTTGTCGTGCCAGAGGTGGTGACCCGCCACGCTGAACCCGACCGCATAGGCGATCGCGCAGGCCGTGAGCGCGCGGCCGCCCATCTGGGTGAAGGCCAGGGTCGAGAACAGGCCCATCGCACCGATCACGATGAGCGCGCCGGCGTACCAGAGCACATGCGCGGCATCGAATTTGGCGGCGGGACTTGCATCGCCCGCCGGACCCTGCCCGGCGCTGCTCGCCAGGAAAGCGAGCAACCGTTCCAGATCGGCCGGGCTGATCACTCCGGCATTTGCGGCGTCCCGGAGATCCTTGGCTGAATATGGCATGCAGCTATCCTCACGGCCGGTTTTCGCGCCTGCCCCGATCATCCGGGAGAAAGACGCCCTGTCCTCATGAGTATATCCGGAAATGAGCAACGTTCAATAATTTCTTGAGCGCTGCTCACGAATTTTTGCGAACGAACTCAGGCCACCCCGCGCCCGGCGGATCGGCAGTCGCGGGCCGGACTTAGTCCGCCAGCGCCTTCATCTCCTTGTAGAGATCGGATTTGCCCTCGAAGCCGATGCCCGGAAGGTCGGGCATCACGATGTGGCCACCCTCGACGAGCACGCCGTCCGGGAAGCCGCCATAGGGCTGGAACAGGTCGGGGTAGCTCTCGTTGCCGCCGAGGCCGAGGCCGGCCGCGATGTTCAGCGACATCTGGTGGCCGCCATGCGGGATGCAGCGGCTCGGCGACCAGCCGTGGGTCTTCAGCACCTCGAGCGTGCGCTGATACTCGCAGAGCCCGTAGGACAGCGCGCAATCGAATTGCAGCCAGTCGCGGTCCGGCCGCATGCCGCCGTAGCGGATCAGGTTGCGTGCATCCTGGTGGCTGAACAGGTTCTCGCCGGTCGCCATCGGGCCGGGATAGAACTCGGCCAGCGCGGCCTGCAGCGCGTAGTCGAGCGGGTCGCCGGCCTCCTCGTACCAGAACAGCGGGTACTCGCGCAGCATCTTGGCGTAGGCGATCGCGGTCTCCAGATCGAAGCGGCCGTTGGCGTCGACCGCAAGCTGCGCCTCGCTGCCGATCTCCTTCAGCACCGCCTCGATGCGCTCGCGGTCCTCGCCGAGCGGCGCTCCGCCGATCTTCATCTTCACGACGTTGTAGCCGCGATCGAGATAGCCGCGCATCTCCTTGCGCAGCGCGCCGAGGTCCTTGCCAGGATAGTAATAGCCGCCGGCGGCGTAGACGAACACGCGCGGATTGGCGGTGCGGCCGTGGCGCTCGGCGAGCAGCCGGAACAGCGGCTTGCCCGCGATCTTCGCCACCGCGTCCCACACCGCCATGTCGATGGTGCCAACCGCGACCGAGCGCTCGCCATGGCCGCCCGGTTTCTCGTTCGACATCAGCGTCGACCAGACCTTGTCCGGATCGAGATTGCCGCCATGGGCATCGAGCAGCGATTTCGGATCGGCTTCCTTGAGGCGCGGCGCAAAGCGCTCGCGGATCAGACCGCCCTGCCCGTAACGGCCGTTGGAATTGAAGCCGTAGCCGACCACCCGCTTGCCGTCGCGCACCACGTCGGTGACCACGGCCACCAGGCTCGAGGTCATCTTGGTGAAGTCGATATAGGCGTTGCGGATCGGCGAGGAGATCGGCTTGGTCACCTCGCGGACGTCGACGATACGGACGGACATGGGGGGCTTTCTAAGTTAGGCGTCCTCTCATCGTCATTGCGAGGAGCGAAGCGACGAAGCAATCCATTTCTCAACGAGCGGAGACGTGGATTGCTTCGCTCGCAATGACGGCAGAGGAAGCAGCTTCAGGACTTCGTCTTATCCCGGAAATACGGCTCGACCGGCCCGTGCACCTTGATGGTCAGCGGATTGCCGTAACGGTCCTTGGCATTACCAGCGGTGACGCGGACCCAGCCTTCGCTGATGCAGTACTCTTCGACATTGGTCTTCTCGACACCCTTGAATCGGATGCCGACATCGCGGGCGAGAATATCCGCATTGTAGTACGGGCTGTTCGGATCGACCGAGAGGCGGTCGGGGAATTGGTCGTTGGAGTCGTTGTCGTCGCTCATAGCAGCGCCTCGATATCCTTCCTCAATCCTTCGGGCCGGGCAGTCGGCGCATGCCGCGCCACGACCTTGCCGGCGCGATCGACCAGGAACTTGGTGAAGTTCCATTTGATCGCCGGCCCGAGCAGGCCCGACTTCTCACGTTTCAGATGTTCGTACAATGGATGCGCACCTGAGCCATTGACGTCGATCTTGGCGAACATCGGAAACGTCACAGCGTAGTTGGTCTCGCAGAACGCGGCGATCTGCTTCGCATCGCCCGGCTCCTGCGCCCCGAACTGGTTGCAGGGGAAGCCGAGCACGGCAAAGCCGCGCGGCGACAGCCCCGCGTGCAGCTCCTGCAGGCCCTTATATTGCGGCGTGAACCCGCACGCGCTCGCCGTGTTCACGATCAACAGCACCTGGCCCTCGAACCGCTGCAGCGGCACGTCGTCGCCGGCGAGCGACTTGGCGGTGAAATCGTAAACGGTCGCCATCTCAACCGACCGGATCGATCGCAGCCGACGGCGTGCCGCCGGCCTCGACCGCCTCGCCCGCGGCAAGGCAGAGATCCTCGCGGTAGCGTCCGGCCACCAGTTGCACGCCGACCGGGATCCGGCCCACGAGACCGGTGGAGACCACGAGCCCGGGAAGCCCCATGAACGGGATCGCGATCTGCGGCAGCTGCGCGTGCCACACCCGTGCGAACGACGCCTCGTCCTTGCGGTCGAGATGGTCGGGGAACGGCAGCTCGCCGGAGACCGGCATCAGCAGCACCGGATATTTGTCGAAGAAGGCGAACCATTCGCGCGTCAGGGTGGCGCGGCGGGTCAGCGCCTGCGACAGGTCGAACGGATGCACCCGGGCGCGGACGCCGCGCAGACAGGCCAGTGCGCCGGGATCGCCCTCGCGCTCGGCGAAGGCGAGCTGGGCCTCGTAGCCGTCGCCGAGCCAGAGCCGGGTCTGGATCTCGGCCGCCTCGCGCAAGGACGGCGTGTTTGCAATTTCCTCGACGATCCAGCCGGCCTTCTGCAAGCGCTTGCCGGCGTCGGCCACCGCGGCGACCACTTCCGGCACCGGATCGAGACCATCCGGATTGAGGCACATCGCAACGCGCTTCTCGCGCGGCGGGCCTTCGAGCGGCACCGGCGCATACCAGGGGTCGCGATAGTCCGGCGCCGACATCGCCGCGAGCGAAATGCGCAGATCGTTGACGGTGCGCGCCAGCGGGCCCGACACCGCGCTGATCTGCGGGCCGATCGGCCGCTCCGGCAAAGCCGAATTGAAGGCCGGGATGCGGCCCATGCTTGGCCGCAGGCCGTGCACGCCGCAGGCATAGGCCGGATAGCGCACCGAGCCGGCGATATCGGTGCCGTGCGCGATGTGGCCGATGCCGGCCGCGACCGCCGAGCCCGCGCCGCCGGACGAACCGCCCGGGGTGATGCCGGGATCGCGCGGGTTCTTGGTGTCGCCGTGAATGAGGTTGGTGGTGAACCAGCGATAGGAGACCGCCGGACAATTGGTGCGGCCAAGCAGCACAGCGCCGGCCTTGCGCAGATTGGCGACCACCGGATTGTCGACCTTGGCGATGACGTCGCGCTGCGCCTTCAGCCCGTTGGTGGTGGCGTAGCCCTCCTGGTCGACATTGACCTTGATGGTGATTGGCACGCCGGCGAGCGGCCCCACCGCCTCGCCGCGCGCAATGGCCGCATCGACCTTGGCCGCCTGCGCCAGCACGTCGTCCGGCCGGTGATCGACCACCGCGTTGAGCTTCGGGTTGACCGCATCGAGCCGGGCGAGCCCGGCCTCCGCCGCCTCCTTCGCCGACACCTTCTTCGATTTGATGAGGCTGGCGAGCTCGGCCGCCGACAGACGCCAAATATCCTGCATGTGCAACTCCGTGTGACGCTGCGTTTTAGCGCCGCGCGGAGAACATGGCCAGCGGTCCGCCGCCTGATGTTTCAGCGGACATGCGCGATGTAATAGGCAAGGTCGCCGATCTGCTCCTTGGTCACCGTCTGCATCACGTCGGCCATGGTGGCATCATAGCCGTGGCGGCTGTTGTCCTTGTATTCGGCCAGCGTCTTGGCGAGGTAGTCCTCGCGCTGGTTGGCGATGCGCGGGACATTCTCCTTGCCGGAGAAATCGGTGTTGTGGCAGCTATTGCAGCGGTTCTGCTGCGCCAGCGCCTGGCCCCGCGCCATCCGCGCCGGATCGCCGGCATCAGCAGGCGGCGTGGGCTTCGGCAAGGTCGCGATGAAATCCGAGAAGCTGCGCAAATCGTCGTCGGTCAGCGGCTTCGCCATCTCGTTCATCGGCTCGAACACCCGCAGCTTCTCGCGGAACATGAAGAGCTGGATCAGCGCATAGGGCGCCGTCTGGCCGCCGAGCGACGGCGTGTTCTCGGTTTCCGACGTGCCATGCTCGCCATGGCAGGCAAAGCACGCCGCGGCGCGCTCCTGAATGGTCTCGGCATTTGCGGAGAAAACAGTGAATGCAGCCAGGAGCCCTGGAATGATCGTCTTGCGCATCGGTTGCTCCCGGCAATTCCGTCATTCCGGGCTGGTGCGCGAGCACCAGACCCGGAATCTCGAGATTCTCGGTGCGCCACTGCGCACCTGAGGGTGCGATGCTGCGCATCGCCCCGGAATGACGTTGGTGGTTGTTACTGATTGGCGACCTTCGGCTTGCCGTAGCTGACGCGATAGACCGCGCCGTTCCAGTCGTCGGAGACCAGCAGCGAGCCGTCCTTCAGCAGCATCACGTCGACCGGGCGGCCGACATACTTGTTGTCTTCGAGGAAGCCGGTCAGGAACGGCTCCATCGACTTCACGGTGCCGTCCTTGTTCAGCCTGACGGCGACCACGTCACCACCCTGCTTCTGCGACTTGTTCCAGGAGCCGTGACGCGCGACGAAGATTACGTTCCTGTAGCTCTTCGGGAACATGCTGCCGGTATAGAAGCGCATGCCGAGCGAAGCGGTATGCGGGCCCATCAGGCCGACCGGAGCGGTGTAGTTCTTGCAGTTCTTGCCCCAGCCGAGCTCCTGGTCGATGATGTTGCCCTGGTAGCAGTACGGCGCGCCGAAATCCTCGCCCGCCTTGGTGATCCGGTTAAGCTCGTCTTCCGGCACCGTCTCCGACAGCCAGTCGCGGCCGTTGTCGGTGAAGTACATCTGCTTGTTCTCGGGATTCCAGTCGAAGCCGACCGTGTTGCGCACGCCGAGCGCGTAGACCTCGGCGCCGGAGCCATCGAGATTCATGCGGCGGATCTGGCCGTGGTCGGCGTCGTGCAGCACGTTGTTGCCGGGCTGGCCGACCGGAACATAGAGCTTGCTGTCGGGACCGACGGCGATGAACTTCCAGCCATGCGCCTCGTCCTTCGGCAGCTTGTCGTAAATGACCGTGGGCTTCGGCGGGTTGTCTAGATTGTCCTCGATCTTGTCGATCTTGGAGACCTTCGAGAGCTCGGCGATGTAAAGCGTGCCGTCCTTGAAGGCGACGCCGTTCGGACGATAGAGGCCGGAGGCGATCACCTTGACCGAGCGCTTGCCGTCCTTGTTGACGATCGCATAGACCTTGTCGACGAGCCGGCTGCCGACGAACACCGTGCCCTTGTCGCCGAGCGCCAGCGAGCGCGCATTGGCCATGCCGGCCGCATAGACCTCGACATTGAAGCCGGCCGGCACCTTGAGCTTGGCGAGCGGCAGCTTGTCGGGCGCGGACGGCAGCGGCGGCGGCGCCACTGGCGCGAGCTTGGCGGCGGCTTCATTGTCCGGACGCCCGATCAAGGGCGAGCCGGGCGGCAGCGGCTGGGCGGCGGGGGCGGCACCTGCCGCCGGCGCGGCCGGCTGCTGCGCCGCAGCAGAGAGCGTGAACGCCCCGAGCATGGCCCCCGCGAGCAGCACGCTGCGCGGTGCGAACGAGTGTTTTTTCATGAAGATCTCCCCTGGGTGGAAGCCGTTGTTAATTGCGCCATTGACGTCGCCCGGCGCGGTTCGGCTTTCCGTTCATAGTCTTGTGAATTTGTCCGGACAATTGCAATCGGAAACATGCTGGCATCGGCCAACGCATGGTTGTGGCCGCGCCGCGGGCCAGCGCGCGTCAGTGCCTTGTCATCGAGCGGTCCGGGCGGTCGAGAATCGCCTCCGTGAATGGAAACTCCAGCACGACCTCGCCCTCGTCGTCGGTCACCTCGATCACGGCGCTGAGCAGCGCGCCGTCGGCGCCCTCGGTCTTGAGCAGCTCGCGAATCATCGCGCGCGCCATTTCCCACGCACGATCCGGGTCCCGCAGGATTTCGCCGTCGGGATCGGAGATCAGCTCGTCGCCGATACGGGTATTGAAGAAATAGCGTGGCATCGGCTGAACTCGGCTCGGTTAGTCACCTCCCGTCACCGGGAAGCGCAGGATCGCCACCAGGACCTTCGGAGGACCGCGGGGCTGCTGTCTACTTATTCCAACATCACCATTCACCGTGTGGCGAACAACAGGAAAAAGGTCTGATGCCACGGGCTTTTGACGGGAAACGCGCGCACAAATTTGTGAGTGGGCAGGATTTGCTTGCCGCAGTGCAGCATGCCCTTCGAGGCGGCACCTTACAGAAAATTTAACTGGCGAACTTTTCCAACCACAGTAGTTTAGCCTGCAGGGCGGAAAGTTCGTCCGGTTGCAACAAGGAGAGCCAAATGGCCTGGAAAGCACCGAAGATCGTCGAAGTGTCGGTCGGCATGGAAATCAACATGTATATGTGCGCAACCCGCAAGTAAGCGGTAGCGCCCTCTACACGTTTAGCGTTTTAGCGCAGGTGGACATCCGGGCGTAACGCGCTCCCGAACAAGGGAGTGTGTTTCAAATCCGGGGTCCACCTCGTAACGTTTCTGGGTCCAACAAACTTCTCCAGGCCAAGCTTCTCCAGGGGACGGATCATGCTTCGTGTCGTCGTCCTGGGTGCCGCAGCGGGTGGCGGCGTTCCGCAGTGGAACTGTGGCTGTGCCGTCTGCAGGACGGCGCGAAGCAACCATCCCGAACTGCAGAGCACGCAAGCCTCGATCGCCGTCAGCGGCGATGGCGTGCACTGGTTCCTGGTCAATGCCTCCCCGGATCTGCGCCAGCAGCTGATTGCCACGTCGCAGCTGCATCCGAGGCCTGGCGCACTGCGCCATAGTCCGATCGCGGGCGTCATCCTCACCAATGGCGAGATCGACGCGGTCGCAGGGCTGCTGTCGATGCGTGAGGGATCGCCGTTCACGATCTACGCGCATGAGCGGGTGCTTGCGATCCTGCGCTCGAACAGCATCTTCAACGTGCTCAGTGACAAGAACGTCGACCGCCGGCCGATCGCGGTCGACCAGGCCTTCGAACCGGCCCTGCCCGACGGATCGCCGTCCGGGCTCGAGGTGCTGCCGTTTGAGGTTCCCGGCAAGGGCGCATGGTATCTCGAGGGCAAGGCGCATCCGGCGGGCGCCGACGGCGTCGGCGATACGCTCGGCCTGCGTATTGCGGACAGGCGCAGCGGCAAATATTTCTATTTCCTGGCCGCCTGCGCACGGGTGACTGACGACCTGAAATCCCGGCTCAGGGGCGCCCCGCTGGTGTTTTTCGACGGCACGGTGTGGCGCGACGACGAACTGATCGCGGCGGGCCTTGGCAACAAGACCGGCCAGGGCATGGGCCATATCGCGATGTCGGGCGATCAGGGTGCGATCGCCAGCCTCGCCGGGCTCGACATCGGACGAAAAGTGTTTTTGCATATCAACAACTCCAACCCGGCGCTGCTTGGGACCTCGGCCGAACGCAAGGCGGCCGAACAGGCGGGCTGGCAGATTCCCTCCGACGGAACGGAGATCGTGCTGTGAATGTCGTGCCTACCACCGGAATGACCGCGCTCTCGATCGGCAAGGGCATCACGCTCGACAGTGCCGAGGAGATGGAGGCGACGCTGCGCACGATCGGTGCCACGCGCTATCACAGCCTGCACCCGTTCCACCGCCTGCTGCACGGCGGCAAGCTCAACAAGGGCCAGGTCCAGGCCTGGGCGTTGAACCGCTATTACTACCAAAGCACGATCCCGCTGAAGGACGCGATGGTGATCTCGCGCTTCCGCGACCGCAACACAAGGATCGAATGGCGCCACCGTATCGAAGATCACGACGGCGATCTCGGCAATGAAGGCGGCATCGAGCGCTGGCTGAAGCTGACCGAAGGCCTCGGCCTCGACACTGCCTATGTGGAGTCCACCGAAGGCATTCTGCCGGCGACGCGCTTCGCCGTCGAAGCCTATGTGCATTTCTGCCGCGACCGCACCCCGCTGGAGGCGATCGCCTCCTCGCTCACCGAATTGTTCGCGCCGAACCTGCACGAGGAGCGCATTTCGGGGATGCTGAAGCACTACGACTTCGTCAACCCCGACATCATGAGCTATTTCAGCCGCCGCCTGACCCAGGCGCCGCGCGACGCCGGCTTTGCGCTTGATTATGTCAAGCAGCACGCCAGGACGCCGGCGGAGCGCGAAGCGGTCTGCAACGCGCTGATCTTCAAGACCAACGTGCTGTGGGTGCAACTCGACGCGCTGTATCATGCGTATGTCGACGGCCAGATTCCGCCCGGCGCCTTCGTGCCGAAGACAGGTTAGAGACACGATCATGGCCAGCCGCAACATCAATGTCAGCGAGACCAGCCGGCCGAAACTGCCGCGCCATACCAAGCTGAAATTCGACGAGACGCGGCAGGTCTGGGTTATCCTGGCGCCGGAGCGCGTGCTGGCGCCGGACGACATCGCGGTCGAGGTACTGCAGCTGTGTGACGGCGTGCGCAGTGTCGCCGAGATGGTGGACCAACTCGCGGAAAAATACGCCGCCCCACGCGAGGCGATCGCGACCGACGTGATCGCGATGCTGCAGGATCTGGCCGACAAGGGTTTTCTCACCGAAGCGCGCGAGAGCACAGCATGAGTGACACGCTCGCCGACAACAAGACGACGACAGCAGGCCCAACCGACGGGCTCGCGGTGCTCGAACAAACGCGCTCGGCAGCCGAGACCTACGGCATCCCGCTCGCGGTGCTCCTCGAGGTCACCCACCGCTGCCCGCTGCAATGCCCCTATTGCTCCAACCCGGTCGAGCTCGACCGCGGCTCGACCGAGCTCACGTCAGACGAATGGAAGAAGGTGCTGAGCGAGCTTGCCGAGCTCGGCGTGCTGCAGATCCATTTCTCCGGCGGCGAGCCGACCGCGCGCAAGGACATCGTCGAGCTGGTGCAGCACGCGACCGATGTCGGGCTCTATTCCAACCTGATCACTTCGGCCGTGCTGTTGACCAGGGACAAGCTTTCGGCGCTGGCCGACGCCGGCCTCAGCCATGTGCAGATCAGCTTCCAGGGCAATGAACCCGGCGTCGCCGACCGCGTGGCAGGGCTGAAGGATGCGCACAAAAAGAAGCTCGAGGTCGCGAAATGGACGCGCGAGCTCGAATTGCCGCTCACGGTGAATGCGGTGATGCACCGGCAGAACCTGCATCAGCTGACCGATATCATCCAGATGGCGGTCGACCTCGACGCCGACCGGCTCGAGGTCGCCAACGTGCAGTATTACGGCTGGGCGCTGAAGAACCGCGCCGCGCTGATGCCGACGATCGAGCAGATCGAGGAGACCAGCCGCATCGTCGAGGAAGCCCAGGTGCGCCTGAAGGGCACGCTCGCGATCGACTATGTGGTGCCGGATTACTACGCGCTGCGGCCGAAGAAATGTATGGGCGGCTGGGGCCGGCAGTTCTTCAACATCTCGCCGGCCGGCAAGGTGCTGCCGTGCCACGCCGCCGAGAGCATCACCGGTCTCGAATTCGAATCGGTGCGCTCGAATCATTCGATCGCCTGGATCTGGCAGAACTCCGAGGCCTTCAACCGCTATCGCGGCACCGGCTGGATGCCGGAGCCGTGCAAGAGTTGCGAATTCCGCGAGATCGATTACGGCGGCTGCCGCTGCCAGGCCTTTGCGCTGACCGGCGATGCCGGCAACACCGACCCGGCCTGCGCGCTGTCGCCGCGACACGAGGAGATCTTCAAGCAGGCCGAGCGGGAATCCGCCGGCACGCAGAACCGCTTCCTGTATCGCAACTTCGCCGGCGGCACGCTGGAGACGGACGACCCCCGGAACGAATCCCAGGACAAGCGCAATGGCGCCTGACGCCGACGTCGGCAAGGCCGCGAGGCGTGCCGATCCCTTTGCGCCGCTGACGTCGGAATGGCTCGACGTCGGCGATGGCCACGATCTCCATGTCGAGAGCGTCGGGCGCGAGGGCGGCATCCCCGCGGTCTATCTGCATGGCGGCCCCGGCAGCGGCTGCCAGCCCGATCATCGCCGGCTGTTCGATCCCGAGCGCTTTCACGCCGTGCTGTTCGACCAGCGCGGCTGCGGTCGCAGCCGGCCGAAGGGCAGCCGCGACAACAACACGACGCAGCACCTGATCGCGGACATGGAGAAGATCCGCGAGCGCTTCGGCTTCGCGCGCTGGATGGTGGTCGGCGGCTCCTGGGGCGCGACGCTGGCGCTGGCCTATGCGCAGGCCCATCCTGACAGGGTCAGCGGGCTGGTGCTGCGCGCGACGTTTCTCGGCACAGCCGAGGAGCTGGACGACGTTTTCCTGCGCGCCCTGCCGCGCTTCTATCCCGCCCTCCACGAGGACTTCCTCAACTTCCTGCCCGAGAGCGAGCGTGCATCGCCGCTTGCGGCCTATTATCGCCGCATCCTCGATCCGGACGCCGCCGTGCATGCGCCGGCCGCGCGCGCCTGGCACGACACCGAACGCGCGTTGTCGGAGCACACGCCGAAGCAGACGCGGCTCGACCTCAAGGCCTCGGGCGCCCTGCCCTCGACGCCGTTCATGGAGGCGCATTACTTCGCCAACAATTGCTTCATGCGGCCGCGTCAATTGATGGACGAGGCCGGCCGGCTCGCCGGCATTCCCGGCATCCTGGTGCAGGGTCGCTACGATCTGTTGTGCCCGCCCGCGACATCGCACGCGCTCGCCGCGCGCTGGCCGGGCAGCGAGGTCCGCATCATCGATGGCGCGGGCCATATCCTTTACGATCCCGGCATCCGCAACGCCGTGATGAAGGCGATCGCGGATCTGGCGGCCAAGCGCTAAAGCATGATCCGGAAAAGTGCGAAGCGGTTTTCCGAAAAGATCATGCTCAAACAAAGAGCTAAGGCGCAATGACGATTCAACCTAATCTCATCGCGCTTTAGACCCGCCGCCGGAACACCCTCGACATCAAGAGCCGGTGAAGAACTCGACCGGCTCCCTTGCTTCCCTCAATGTTTGCACTTGCCGGGAGGACATGCCGGCGCTGCCCGTGGCGCGGCCGCGGGCCTTGGCGGCGCCGCCATCCGCGGTGGCGGCGCTGCGTGTTGCACCTGCATCGCCGGCCGTGGCGGCGGCGCGGCGCGCGGAGCCGGTGCCGGGGCCGGACGCGGCGGCAAAGCCGCAGCACGAGGTGGCGGGGCAACCGGCCGCGGCGGCGGAGCCGCAGCCCGGACTGGCGGAGCTACGGCATGGACCGGCGGAGCTGCCGCATGCGCCGGCGCGGGCCGCGAGACCGGCGCCGGCGACACTGCCGCGCGCGCGGGTGCCGGGCGCGCGGCCGGGGTCGGCCGTGTCGACATCGCGCGGTTCGCCGGCGACGGCGCCGTCGAGGGCTTCACGTTTGCGGTCGGAGCGGTCGCCGCATGCGGAAGCGGTCGCGCTCCTGGCTTGCCAGCGGCCGCGGGTGAGGCGGGCGCGTTTGTCGCCGGGGCGACACCGGGCTTGGCCGGAGGAGCAGGCTGCGCATTGGCAGGCGCCATGGCAGCCGCCGGCTTGCCCGGCGCCACCGCATTCTGCTTTGCCCCCGGTTGCGCGGCGCCGGGTTGTGCGGCTCCCGGCGGCACAGCGCGATGCTGCATGGCATTGGCCGGTGCGGTCGCCGACTGCGGCAGCGGCGGTCCATTTTTCGCGCCCGGCAGGGTATGCGCACCTGGTGTGCCCGGCGCGCCCATCGCATTCGGAGCGGCGGCAGTATTCGGAGTGGCAGCAGCGTTCGGTGCCGCGGCAGCATTTGGTGCCGCGCGCGGAGCTCCCATCGCCGCACCTTGCGCGGGCGTCACGCCTTGCGGAGCGCCCGGCAGATTGGCGCGCTGCATCGCCGCGGCCGGCAGTCGCGGTGCCGCCGTCACCGGCGCGCCGCCCATCGCCGCCGTCACCCCGGCCGCATGGAGCTGCGCCGGCGTCGGGTTGGGATTGTTGATGACCGTGTTGATCACTGTGGTGTTGTGGATGTTGTTGAACACGATGTTGTTCTGCGGCGGCACGACATAGGCCGGTGCGGCGACATAGGCCGGCATCGCCACGAACATCGGCGTCGGCAGCACGTACAGGCCGATCGGCGGCGGCGGTGGCGGCAGCACGACGAAGTCCGGCGGCGGCGGCGGCAGGAAGACCACCGGCGGCGGCGGAGGCGGCGCGAAGTCGAACACCGGATCGCTGTAGTACAGCACCGGACGGTCGACATAGACGACCTCGTCGGGCGGCGGCGGCGGCACGTCATAGTCGAGCGCCGTGAACTGCGGCGGCGGCTCGAGCGCGGCCGACAGATAGGCGAGCCGGCGCCGGGCGTCGTAGGCATGCGGCCCGCGCGGATAACGCCGCAGGTACGACCAGTACGCATCAGGCGTGTCGGCATTGTAGGTGCGCCGCCAAGTGATGGCCTCGCGCCGCGCCGCCACAATCGCGCGCACGCGCCTGGCCAGCGGATCGTCCGGATAGGCCTGCAGGTAATCCTCGTAGCCCTGCAGCGTGTCGCGCTCCAGCGCCGCGGCGTAGGCATCCTGCGCCGAGAAATCGCGGATCGGTTTGGTGCGCAGCCCGGCATCGACCTGCTGCGGCGGCGCGTCCGGCTTGCGCTCGAAGAACATGAAGGGCGCGTCGACCTTGTGCGCATCCCACGGGATCTCGGCGCCCTTGGTCATCTCGTTGACGCGCAGGCGGACGCGGTCGAACACCTCGGGCAGGGTCAGGCCGCCGGTGCGGATCATTTCCGCCAGCGCTTGCGCGTAAGGCCCGTAGGGCGGCGCACCGTCAGGGGCAACGGTGCCGGGCGCCGAATTGAAGCCGATCAGCATCTTCGGATCGGGATCGACCAGCGCAAGACCGCCGGCCAGCGGCTGGCCTTCCTTGGCGAAGGGATTGCTGCGCGCCGCATCGAGCACGATCACGCCGGCCTTGATCGGCAGCGCCGAGAGTTGATGGCTGTAGTCGGAGATGCGGATCGCCTCGACCGGCACGTCGGTGTCGCGGGCAATCTTGGCATCGACCGGCACGAAATAGTTCTCGCCGGTGAGCTGCACACCGTAGCCGGCGAGATAGACGAAGGCGACGGCATTGGGCCCCGCCTCCTGCACCTTCTGGATGAAATCGCGGAACGATTTGCGCAGCGTCTCGCCGTCGAGATCGCGCGCGCCGATCACGTCGAAGCCGGCGGCCTGCAAGGTCTGCGCGATCAGGCCGGCGTCGTTCGCGGCGGTCTGCAACGCGCCGGCCTCATAGGCGCCGTTGCCGACGACAAGTGCGAGACGCTTTTCCTGATCCTGCGCATGCACGGGAAGCGAGGCGAGCGACACCAGACCGACGATCAATGCCCACAGAATGCGTGCCATGGTGGTCGTCCCTTTTCTTCTCGAGAGTTGGCGTAACGAATGAAATGCTACCTCTGTGAACCGGTGCTGAACAGGATTGCAGCAATTGTGGCAATCCTTGGTCTGCGCTGCCGGGAACCGGCTTCCCTGCTCCACGCGATCGGGCGATATTGCGCGGATAAAACAGGCAAAACAAAAAAGGAGCACTCGATGCCAATCGCCGGACAAGGCATGCTGCTGACCTCGATGGATATCGACAGCTTGCACGAAGCTGAATTCAATCGCTGGTACGACCGCGAGCATCTCGAGGAACGGGTCGCCATCGACGGCTTCCTGGAAGCCCGCCGCTACGTCGCCCATGACGGCAAGCCGAAATATCTCAGCCTCTACTCGACCGCGACCTTCGATGTGCTCGAGAGCCCGGCCTATCGCAAGGCGCTCGCCAACCAGACCGACTGGTCGAAGGCCAATATCGCGCGCTTTCAGAACATGATCCGCGGGGTCGCGCGGATCACGATCAGCCGCGGCGTCGGCAGAGGTGCAGCGCTCGGTATCATCCGCCTGC
Source organism: Bradyrhizobium pachyrhizi (assembly GCF_029714545.1). Lineage (NCBI taxonomy): Bacteria > Pseudomonadati > Pseudomonadota > Alphaproteobacteria > Hyphomicrobiales > Nitrobacteraceae > Bradyrhizobium > Bradyrhizobium pachyrhizi. The sequence continues at coordinate 6,736,324 of NZ_CP121667.1, forward strand.
GCCCGCCCGCCGAAGGCGCGGACAAACTTCGCGCTGCATTGCGGGAGCAACTCGATCCAGCTTCGCGCGACGGCATCATCTCGATGCACCTTCTGGAGAACGACCCTGACCTGTCGAAGCCGCTCACGCCGGATGCGGAGAAACCCGATCCCGGCGCGGGCGACTGGTTCGTGCTGATCGACGCCACCGACGTCGGCGCGGTCCCCGCAGCGGCCGCAGGTATCACCGGCAATGCAGCCTTGAAGCCGCTTGTGGTCACCAGCGGCGTCTACAAGCTGTTGTGGGATATCGCGAAGAGCGACCTGCCGCGCGAGTAAGCCTGATCCGGAAACGTGCGGAACGCTATCCCGAAAAACATTCTCTCAAGCAAGCGTGGCGGTGCAGATCATGCTGCACCGCCACATAACGCAATCGAGATTAACGCTACACGCGCATCAGCCGCGCGAAAGCTGATGATCGGACAATTTAGCCTTTGCCTTCTCTGGAACGGCTCTAATAAGATAAGCCTATGATCCAATTCAAAAACCAGAACAACGCCACGTGAGCGTTCGTCGTCAACGATAAGGCCGCGCGGGTCTGGCATTTTCGCGCGGGTCAAAGGTAGGAATGAAACCGACTGATATCTCGGCGCCGGATTACTTTCACAAAGTAGTCGATTGCCAATGGGCCTGTCCCGCACACACCCCTGTTCCCGAGTACATCCGGTTGATTGCTGAGGGGCGTTACAGCGACGCCTACATGATCAATTGGAAGTCCAACGTGTTCCCCGGCATTCTCGGGCGCACTTGCGACCGTCCATGCGAGCCGGCATGCCGCCGCGGCCGCGTCGAGGACAATCCGGTCGCGATCTGCCGCCTGAAGCGCGTCGCCGCGGACTTCAAGGACGACATCAAGCATCGGCTGCCGAAGCCCGGGCCGAAGAACGGCAAGCGCGTCGCGCTGGTCGGCGGCGGCCCCGCCTCGCTCGCCGTGGCGCGCGATCTCGCGCCGCTCGGCTATCACTGCACCGTGTTCGACGGCGATCCCAAGGCCGGCGGCATGATGCGCAGCCAGATTCCGAAATTCCGCCTGCCTGACAGCGTGATCGACGAGGAGACCGACTACATCCTGAACCTCGGTGTCGAGTTCAGGGGCGGCCAGCGCGTCGACAGCCTGAAGCAGCTGCTCGCCGAGAACTATGACGCGATCTTCGTCGGAAGCGGCGCGCCGCGCGGCCGCGAGCTCGACATCCCCGGCCGCAAGGAGGCCGCCGCCAACATCCATATCGGCATCGAGTGGCTGGCCAATGTGTCGTTCGGCCACGTCGACAAGATCGGCCGCCGCGTCATCGTGCTCGGCGGCGGCAACACGGCGATGGATTGCTGCCGCACCGCGCGCCGCCTCGGCGGCGAAAGCGTCAAGGTGATCGTCCGCTCCGGCTTCGAGGAAATGAAGGCCTCGCCGTGGGAGAAGGAAGACGCGCTTCACGAGGACATCCCGATCCTCAACTACATGGTGCCGGTGGCGTTCAAGCATGTGGCCGGCAAGCTGATCGGCGTCACCTTCCAGAAGGTGAAGGCGGAGTACGACGCCAAGGGCCGCCGCAATCTGGTGCCCTCGGGCGAGCCGGACGAGACCGTGCCCTGCGACGATGTGCTCGTTGCCGTCGGCCAGGAGAACGCGTTCCCCTGGATCGAAGCCGATTGCGGCATCGAATTCGACAAGTGGCACATGCCGAAGGTCGATTCCAAGACGTTCGTCTCGACCAATCCGAAGGTGTTCTTCGGCGGCGATGCGGCGTTCGGGCCGAAGAACATCATCTGGGCGGTGGCGCATGGCCACGACGCCGCGCTCTCCATTCACCGATTGCTGTCCGGCGAGGACATCAACGAGCGCCCGCTGCCCGAGGTGCACGTCTCCTCGCAGAAGATGGGCATCCACGAGTGGAGCTACGACAACGACATCTCCGCCGACAAGCGCTTCAAGGTGCCGCATCGCGACAAGGTGGTCGCGCTGAAGGACATCCGCGCCGAGGTCGAGCTCGGTTACGACCTCAAGCTCGCACTTGGCGAGGCGCAGCGCTGCCTGAATTGCGACGTGCAGACGGTGTTCTCCGCGCCGCTCTGCATCGAGTGCGACGCCTGCGTCGACATCTGTCCGATGGACTGCATCAGCTTCACCGAGAACGGCGAGGAGGATGATTTGCGGCAGCGGCTGAAAGCGCCCTCGCCGCATCACGACCAGGCGCTCTACGTCTCCGGCGACCTCAAGACCGGCCGCGTCATGGTGAAGGACGAAGACGTCTGCCTGCATTGCGGGCTGTGTGCCGAGCGCTGCCCGACCGGCGCCTGGGACATGCAGAAGTACCTCATCGATATGGTTCAAGCGGGATCAACATGTCAGTCCAAAGCCCGATCAGCCGCGTAAACGACTTCGTCGTCCGCTTCGCCAACGTCAACGGTTCGGGCTCGGCTTCCGCCAACGAGCTGTTCGCGCGCTCGATCCTGCGCCACGGTGTGCCGGTCTCGCCACGCAACATCTTCCCGTCAAACATCCAGGGCCTGCCGACCTGGTATGAGGTGCGCGTCACCGAGGACGGCCATCTCGGCGCCCGCGGCGGCGTCGACATGATGGTGGCGATGAACCCGCAGACCTGGGACAAGGACGTCGCCTCGATCGAGCCCGGCGGCTATCTGTTCTACGATTCGACCAAGCCGATGCCGTCGTCGAAATTCCGCGAGGACATCACCGTCATCGGCGTGCCGCTGACCGCGATTACCAACTCGACCTACACCGATCCCAGGCAGCGCCAGCTGTTCAAGAACATCATCTATCTCGGCGCGCTCTGCGCCCTGCTCGACCTCGATCCCAAGCTGGTCGAGCAGCTCATCGGCGAGCAGTACAAGGGCAAGGAGAAGCTGCTCTCCTCCAACGTCCATGCGCTGCATCTCGGCCGCGACTGGGCGCTGCAGAACCTGAAATGCCCGGTCGGGCTGCGGGTGAAAAAGTCCGACAAGGTCGGCGACCGCATCTTCGTCGAAGGCAACAGCGCGGCCGCGCTCGGCGCCGTCTATGGCGGCGCCACCGTGTGCGCCTGGTATCCGATCACGCCGTCATCGTCGGTGGCGGAAGCCTTCACCAGCCACTGCAAGAAGTACCGCCACGATCCCGAGACCGGCAAGGCGAAGTACGCCATCGTGCAGGGCGAGGACGAACTCGCCTCGATCGGCATCGTGATCGGCGCCTCCTGGAACGGCGCGCGCGCCTTCACCGCGACCTCGGGTCCCGGCATCTCGCTGATGACCGAGTTCATCGGCCTGTCCTATTTCGCCGAGATCCCGGCCGTGATCATGAACATCCAGCGCGCCGGCCCCTCGACGGGCATGCCGACCCGCACCCAGCAGTGCGACGTGATCGCCTGCGCCTATGCCTCGCACGGCGACACCAAGCACGTGCTGCTGTTCCCGGAAGATCCGGCGGAGGCATTCGAGTTCGCCGCGGCCGCCTTCGACCTCGCCGAGCGGCTGCAGACCACGATCTTCCTGATGCTCGATCTCGACATCGGCATGAACCACCGGCTGTGCCGGCCGCTGAAGTGGGACGACGCCAAGCAATATGACCGCGGCAAGGTGATGACCGCGGAGATGCTCGAGGAAGGCCGCGACTTCGGCCGCTATCTCGACGTCGACGGCGACGGCATCCCCTATCGCACCTATCCTGGCACGCATCCGACCAAGGGCTCCTACTTCACCCGTGGCACCTCGCGCGACCGCTACGCGCGCTATTCCGAGGAAGGCGCGGTCTACGCCGACAACATGCAGCGCCTGGTGCGCAAGTTCGAGACCGCGCAGGACATGGTGCCGCGGCCGCTGCAGGCCAATGCGGCGAAGCCGACCAAATACGGCGTGATTTATTTCGGCTCGACCTCGCCCGCGATGGACGAGGCGATCGGGATCCTGGAGGCGCGCGGCCACCAGCTCGACCGCATGCGCATCCGCGCCTTCCCGTTCCACTCCAGCGTCGCAAGCTTCATCGCCGACCACGACTTCGTCTACGTGGTCGAGCAGAACCGCGACGCGCAGCTCCGCCAGCTGATCGTCAACGAGAACGGCATCGACCCCGTCAGGCTGGTGCCGATCCTGCACTATGACGGCACGCCGATCACCGCGCGCTTCATCGCGGGCGCCATCGGCGACCACCAGGACCACCTCAAGGTGACCCCTCTCCGCAAGGCCGTGACATGATCGATCACCTGATCTGTCCGCCGTCATGCCCGGGCTCGTCCCGGGCATCCACGACATCCTTTCTCCCGGCCAAGACGTGGATGGCCGGGACAAGCCCGGCCATGACGTGGCGGGGAGCGCAGGTGCTGTCATGACCTACATTGCAAAGCCGAAGTTTCATCATCCCGGCCTGAAGAAGAACGAGCTGGGCTATACCCACCGCGACTACGAGGGGAAGATCTCGACGCTGTGCGCCGGGTGCGGCCACGATTCGATCACCGCCTCGATCATCGAGGCCTGCTACGAGCTCTCGATCGAGCCGCACCGGGTGGCGAAGATTTCCGGCATCGGCTGCTCGTCGAAGACGCCGGACTATTTCCTCGGCAATTCGCACGGCTTCAACTCGGTGCACGGCCGCATGCCGTCGGTGCTGACCGGCGCCAATCTCGCCAACCGCGACCTGATCTATCTCGGCGTCTCCGGCGACGGCGATTCCGCCTCGATTGGCTTCGGCCAGTTCGCGCATTCGATCCGGCGCGCCGTCAACATGACCTATATCGTTGAGAACAACGGCGTGTACGGCCTGACCAAGGGCCAGTTCTCCGCCACCGCCGACCGCGGCTCGAAGTCGAAAAAGGGCGTCACCAACACCGACAATGCGATCGACCTGGTCGCGATCGCGCTGCAACTCGGCGCCACCTTCGTGGCGCGCAGCTTCTCCGGCGACAAGACGCAATTGGTTCCCTTGATTGCCGCTGCGATCCGCCACAAGGGAGCGTCCTTCATCGACGTGATCAGCCCCTGCATCGCCTTCAACAACCACGCCGGCTCGACCAAGAGCTTCGACTATGTCCGCGAGCACAATGACGCGGTGAACCGCCTCGACGTGCTGGTCGGCCGCGATCCGATCAGCGTCGACTATGCGCCCGGCACCGTGCAGGTGGTCGAGCAGCATGACGGCTCGCGGCTGGCGCTGCGCAAGCTCGACGCCGACTACGATCCGCATGATCGCCTCGGCGCCATGACCTTCCTGCAGAAGCACGCGGCCAAGGGCCAGATCGTCACTGGCCTGCTCTATGTCGATCCGGACGCCGAGGATCTGCACACCCATCTCGACACCGTCGAGACGCCGCTCAACACGCTGGACGAACAGGCGCTCTGCCCCGGCTCGGCCGTGCTGGACAAGATCAACGCCAGCCTGCGCTGAGCAGTGGCAGCACACTCCATGTCGTCCCTGCGAAAGCAGGGACCCATAACCACGGATTCAGATCGTCGGGCTACGCTGGAATGACGAGTCCCGTTCACAACAGAAGCCGCGGCGTATGGGTCCCTGCTTTCGCAGGGACGACAGCGGAGTTGGTGACGGCACCTTGTTGCTCAAGACGTCGCCGACTTGCTGTTACAAATATGGCGTGAAGGACGGGCAACAAATTTTGCGTCGTCCCTGCCTAGTGCGCAATTGCGCACGGGAGCAGGGACCCATAACCACCGATATGAATTGTCGAGCTGCGCTGGAACGACGAATCCCGTTCACAACAACAGCCGCGGCGTATGGGTCCCTGCTTTCGCAGGGACGACAGCGGAGTTGGTGACGGCACCTTGTTGCTCAAGACGTCGCCGACTTGCTGTTACAAATATGGCGTGAAGGACGGGCAACAAATTTTGCGTCGTCCCTGCCTAGTGCGCAATTGCGCACGGGAGCAGGGACCCATAACCACCGATATGAATTGTCGAGCTGCGCTGGAACGACGAATCCCGTTCACAACAACAGCCGCGGCGTATGGGTCCCTGCTTTCGCAGGGACGATAGCGGAGCTGGTGACGGCTACTTGTCGCTCAAGACGTCGCCGAACAGCGCCCAGGACTTGCCGTCGAACCGCGCCATCTGGATCTGGCGGATCGGCGTCACATTGTCGGGCTCGGTCTGCACCTTGATGCCGGGCAACAGCATCGGCAGCTCGAGCGCCTTCAGATTGGTCGCCTGCTTGATGATGTTGGCACGGCTGTAGTCGCCGTTGCAGTTCTTCAGCACCGCCGTCATGACCTGCGCCACCGTGTAGCCCTGCACGTTGAAGAGGTCGCCGGGGCTCGCATTCGGCTGGTACTTCTTCATCCAGTCCGCAAACTCCTTCTGTGCGGGATCGTTGGCCCAGCGCGGATCGGTCGGATCCTTCAGATAGAGGCCGGTCACGACGCCGATGACGTTCTCGAGACCGGCCGGTTCAAGCACCGCAGAGACGGAATTGGAGACGGTCGGCAGGATGGTCAGCGGCTTCCAGCCCATGCTCGCCGCCTTGCGCAGCGCCTGGGCCGCGAATTTCGGCGTCGCCTCCGCGAAGAAGACGTCCGCACCGGACTCGCGCATCGTCACCATCTGGGAATCGATGGTGGGATCGGTCGTGAGATACGTGGTCTCGGCGACGATCTGGCCGACATGCTCGCCGAGCCCGTCCTTGAACCCCCTCAGATAGTCCTTGCCGGCGTCCTCGTTCGGCGTGATGACGGCGATCTTCGCATCCGGCTTGGTCTTCAGGATGTATTTTGCGTAGAGCCGGCCTTCGAGCTCGTAGGTCGGATTGAAACCGACCGTCCACGGGAACTGCTTTGGATCGTTCCAGCGCGTCGCGCCGGAGGACACGAACAGCTGCGGCACGCGCTTGATGTTGAGGTACTTCTGCACCGAGATGTTCGGCGCGGTGCCGACCGCGCTGAAGACCGCGAGCACCTCGTCCTGCTCGACGAGCTTGCGGGTCTGCTCGACCGTCTTCGACGGCGAATAGGCGTCGTCGAGACTCTCGAAGTCGATCTTGCGGCCGTTGATGCCGCCCTGATCGTTGAGCATCTGGAAATACGCGGCTTCGGCACGCGCGATGGTGCCGTAGGCCGACGCCGGGCCGCTATAGGGCGCGGTGTTTCCTATTTTGATCGCGGTGTCGGCTGCCACGGACGGCGAGATCAACGAGGCCGTGAGGGCGGTGAAGGCGAGAAAGCCCGCCAGGCGGGAGCGAGTTGACAAGAGCATATCCTTTTCTTGGTTTTCTTGACGCGGTGCACATTATCCATCGCGTCCGGGCAGGCAATCACCAAGAACGTCCCGCGAGATTTCCGCATGCCGGCAATCGCGTTCGCGCATAGAACGCCATGCGCTTTCAAAGTCGGAATGTTGCCGTGATGTTCATGATGTGAGCCTTCGATAGACATGAAGGTTCACCGAGCAAGACTCGCATTCCGCGCGGCGGTGCGCGCCGCGCTCATGTCAGCGAGAGCGTGATCCTCAGGCCGCGACCGCAGCCGCGCGCGGGCTGACGACGTATTCCTTCAGCACCTTGTCGGTGCCGTCGATCTCGGTCAGCGCGACGTCGTAGGACCACAGATCGGCGAGGTGTTGCAGCACGCGCCGCGCGTCGGTCTCGTTGAGCTGCGCGCCCTTCACGGTGGTGTGGCGCAGCATCAGGCGGCGATCGCCGTCGAGATCGACATCCATGACCTCGATATTGGCGTCGACGAAGCCGACGTCGTATTGCCGCGCCAGCTCGCGGCGGACCCGGCGGTAGCCGCGCTCGTCGTGGATCGCGTCGACCTTGATCCCCTGGCTTTCCGCGGGGTCGTCGTGCAAATGGAACATGCGGAAGCGCCGGATCAGCGCCGGGCTGAGGAACTGGTTGATGAAGCTCTCGTCGCGGTAGTTGCTCCAGATCTCGCGCAGCACGCCCTCGACGTCGCCCTTGCCGGCGATGTCGGGGAACCACTCGCGGTCCTCGTCCTCCGGATTTTTCACGATCCGCTCGATGTCCTGCATCATGGCGAAGCCGAGCGCGTAGGGATTGAAGCCGGAATAGCGGCGGTCGTCGAATTCGGGCTGGAACACCACATTGGTGTGCGACTGCAGGAATTCGAGGAAATTGCCGTCGGTGATCCGGCCCTGCTGATGCAGCCGGCTCATGATGCGGTAATGGACGTAGGTCGCGGTGCCCTCGTTCATCACCTTGGTCTGGCCCTGCGGGTAGAAATACTGCGCGATGTGGCGAACGATGCGGATGAGCTCGCGCTGCCAGGGCGCAAGGCGCGGCGCGGTCTTCTCAAGGAAATACAGGATGTTCTCCTGCGGCAAGCCGAGCAGCGCGCGGCGGCGCTCGGCCGTGAGCGTAGCCTTGCTCTTGGCCTTGGTGTTCGGCACCGTCCGCCATAAATCGTTGAACACGCTTTCCTCGTGCTGCCGGCGCTCGCCGGCCCGCTTCTCCTCGGCACGCAAATCGAGCGTCTTCTTTCCGGGATAGCGGTCGACGCCATGCGACATCAGCGCGTGCGCGGCATCGAGCGTCCGCTCCACCGTCTCGCGGCCATGGCGGTCCTCGCAGACCGCGATGTAGCCTTTGGCGAATTCCAGATAGTCGAGAATGCCGTCGGCGTCCGTCCACTGCTTGAACAGATAGTTGTTCTTGAAGAAGTGATTGTGCCCGAACGCCGCGTGCGCGATCACCAGCGTCTGCATCGTCGCCGTGTTCTCCTCCATCAGATAGGAGATGCACGGCGAGGAATTGATCACGATCTCATAGGCCAGGCCCATCAGGCCCTTGCGATAGGACGCTTCCTGGAACGCGAACTGCTTGCCGAATGACCAGTGCTTGTAGAACAGCGGCATGCCGACCGAGGAATAGGCGTCGAGCATCTGCTCGGCGGTGATCACCTCGATCTGGTTGGGATAGACGTCGAGCCCGAGCTCGGTGCGCGCGATTTTTTCGCAGGCGTCGTGGACCCGCTGCAAGGTCTGGAAATCCCAATCGGCGCCCTCGAACAGCCGTTCCCCGGAAGAACCCATCACGCTACACCCTTTCCTGCTTGCTGCGGCGCTTGAACAGGTCCTGGAACACCGGGAAGATCTCGCCGCGCTCGCTCACCTTGCGCATCGACAGCGGCGCGCCCTCGTTGCGCAGACGCTCATAGAGCGTCCAGAGCGAGGAGTCCGGCATGTCGAAGGTGTAGTTGGCGGCTTCGCCGACCTCGAGATAGGCGAAGAACTGGCAGACCGGCAGGATCTTGTCGGTCAGGAGGTGACCGGTCAGCGCGCTGTCCGAGGTCATGTTGTCGCCGTCCGAGGCCTGGGCGGCGTAGATGTTCCAGTCGGCCGGACGGAAGCGGGTGCGGACGATATCGTTCATCGCGACCAGCGCGCTCGACACCAGCGTGCCGCCGGAAGCCGGTCCGTGGAAGAACGTATCCTCGTCGACCTCCTCGGCGCGATCGGTGTGGCGGACGAACACGATCTCGACGTGCTTGTAGCGCCGCTTCAGGAACACGTAGAGCAGCATATAGAACCGCTTCGCCAGATCCTTCATGTGCTCGGACATCGAGCCCGATACGTCCATCAGGCAGAACATCACGGCCTGCGCCACCGGCTTCGGCACCGTCTCGAACCGGCGGTAGCGGATATCGATCGGATCGATGAACGGGATCCGCTTGGCCTTGGCCTTCAGCGTTTCGAGCAGCGCCAGCAGCTCGCGGCGCCTCGCATCGTCGTCGCATTCCGCAAGCTCCGCCTCGAGCGCCTCGATGTCGTCCTTGCGCGGCCGGCGCAGTGCCACGCGCCGCGCAAGCGCCCGGCTCACCGTGCGGCTGATCGAGATGTTGGCGGGCGAGCCGGAGGTCGCATAGCCGGCGCGTTGAATACCTTCGCTTTCGGTTTCCGCGAGCTTGCGCTTGGCAAGATCGGGCAGTTCGAGGTCGTCGAGGAAGAGATCGACGAATTCGTCGCGGCTGAGCACGAAGCGGAAGGCGTCCTCGCTGTCGCCCTCGCCTGCGCCGGAGCCCTTGGCGCCGCTTTGGTTCGGGCGCTGCAGCCAGTCGCCCTCGACGAACTTCTTGTTGCCGGGCAGCACCATGTCACGCGTGCCGCCCTCGCGCCGGAACCGCGGCTCATCCATGCCGTCCAGCGGGATTGTCACTTCGCCGCCTTCCAGGACATCCTTGATGTCCCGGTCCTGTGACGACTTCTTGACGGCCCCCTGCACCAGCGCCTTGGCGCGCCGCAGGAAGCGCTGGCGGTTCTCCAGGCTCTTGCTACCCGGATTCAACCGCCGATCGACGATATGCATGACCACGTTGCATCTGCCTCACCGGATGCGATCATGACAGTCGCATCGCATTTTATTGGACAGGACGAGACGAAACGGAAAGCCGGTGCCGGCTTTCCGGATCGCGCATTAGCCGGCCTGCTTCACCCGCATGTACCACTCGACGAGCCGGCGGACCTGGCGCTCGGTATAGCCGCGCTCCACCATCCGCTCGACGAACTCGCCGTGCTTCTTCTCGGTCTCGCCGTCCTTCTTGGAGCCGAACGAGATGACCGGAAGCAGATCCTCGACCTGTGAGAATATCCGCTTCTCGATCACGTCGCGAACCTTTTCGTAGGAGGTCCAGCTCGGGTTCTTGCCGCCGTTATGTGCCCGCGAGCGCAACGAGAACTTGACGACCTCGTTGCGGAAGTCCTTCGGGTTGGCGATGCCGGCCGGCTTCTCGATCTTGGTCAGCTCCTGGTTCAGGAGCTCGCGGTTCATCAGCTGACCGGTGTCGGGATCCTTGAAGTCCTGATCCTCGATCCAGGCGTCGGCGTAGTCGACATAGCGGTCGAACAGGTTCTGACCGTAGTCGGCGTAGGATTCCAGATAGGCCTTCTGGATCTCGTTGCCGATGAACTCGGCATAACGCGGCGCGAGGTCGGCCTTGATGAATTCGAGATAGCGCTTCTCGGTCTCATCAGGGAGCTGCTCGCGGCGGATCGCCTGCTCGAGCACATACATCAGATGCACCGCGTCGGCACCGACTTCGGTAGTGTCGTGGTTGAAGGTCGAGGCCAGCACCTTGAAGGCAAAGCGGGTTGATGCGCCATCCATGCCCTCGTCGACGCCGGCAGCGTCCTTGTACTCCTGCACGCTGCGCGCCTTGGGATCGGACTCCTTGAGGCTCTCACCGTCATAGACCCGCATCTTGGCAAACAGCGTCGAGTTCTCGTGCTTGCGCAGACGCGACATCACCGAGAAGCGGGCCAGCGTTTCCAGCGTCGCCGGCGCGCACGGCGCGGCGGCGAGCTCAGAGCCCTGGATCAGCTTCTCGTAGATCTTCTGCTCCTCGGTCACCCGCAGGCAGTACGGGACCTTGATGACGCAGATGCGGTCGATGAAGGCCTCGTTGTTCTTGTTGGTCTTGAAGCTCTGCCACTCGGCTTCGTTCGAGTGCGCGAGGATGATGCCGGTGAACGGGATCGCGCCGATATTCTCGGTGCCGATGTAGTTGCCCTCCTGCGTCGCGGTCAGCAGCGGGTGCAGCATCTTGATCGGCGCCTTGAACATCTCGACGAATTCGAGCACGCCCTGATTGGCGCGGTTGAGGCCGCCGGAATAGCTGTAGGCGTCGGGATCGTTCTGGGCGTAGGTCTCGAGCTTGCGGATGTCGACCTTGCCGACCAGCGAGGAGATGTCCTGGTTGTTCTCGTCACCCGGTTCGGTCTTGGCGACCGCGATCTGGCGTAGCCTCGAGGGCTGGATGCGCGCGACGCGGAATTGCGAGATGTCGCCGCCGAAGGCCTCGAGCCGCTTGTAGGCCCAGGGCGACATCAGCCCGCTCAGCCGGCGACGCGGGATGCCGTATTTCTCCTCGATCATCGGCCCGAGTTGCTCCGGATCGAACAGCCCGAGCGGGCTCTCGAACACCGGCGAAAGCTCGTCACCCGCCTTCAGCACGTAGATCGGATGAACCTCCATCAGCGCCTTGATGCGCTCGGCGAGCGATGACTTGCCGCCGCCGACCGGCCCGAGCAGATAGAGGATCTGCTTGCGCTCTTCGAGGCCCTGCGCGGCGTGACGGAAGAAGCCGACGAGGCGCTCGATCGTGTCCTCCATGCCGTAGAAGCCGGCGAAAGCTGGATACGACCTGATCGTACGGTTCAAAAAGATACGGCCAAGGCGTGGGTCCTTGGCCGTGTCGATCATCTGGGGCTCACCGATTGCCGCCAATAACCGCTCGGCCGCATTTGCATATCGCATCGGATCACTTCGACACGACTCCAAATACTCGGCCATCGACATGTCGGTCTGGCTTCGCGCTTCAAACGACCTTGCGAAGGCGTTGAACAAAGAATCGTTGTACATGATCCCTCTCTCCACGATATGTATCGCCGCACGACTGACACGAGTCGTAACAAGAGCGTCCTAGGATCGAATCAGCGTCGGCACGCTGGGTCCATTGGACACTCGACCGACTCAGTTCGGCAATGCACGGCGCGTGCAGCCTCTGCCTTATCAACAGGCAGGAAGCTTAATGGTTCATCAATATCCCCTTGTTTTTGGTGGCTGTAACCCCTTCGCCACATCCGTGGTTTACCGGGGCCCAGGCCTCCGAAGCGGACATCCGAGCAGGGCAACTTCCCCGTCCGGCGATGAACGTTGGCTTCCCTGAAAAAGTGTGACCGTTCAGCCGTGGCGTCAAGATGCACGCGTCACAGACTCGCATGAACAAACGTTCAGCCGCCGTTGAACGTGCCTCCGTGTCGCCGCGACTAAGGCAACGAGCCCGCGCAGTTCCGCGCGGCACCATTGCCGCGCTTTAAAGATGACACCTTGGAGGCGCTGGCTATTCCCGAGCCGGTCATGAAGCAGGCGCTCCTTGTTGTCGCACTCGCAGCCGCCGCCCGTGCCGGCGCGCCGTTAACCGTTCAGGCGCAGGAAGGCGTCGACAAGGCCGCGGCGGCCGCCTTCGACAACAGGATGTTCGCCGGCCCGCCCAGCGTGAAAGCCTATGCCTGCTTCGTGCGGCGCTACGATGCAAATCATCTGGCGCAGCATCCGAAGCAGAAGGTCAGCGCGATGACGCTTCTGGTGTCAGCGGAAGACGCTCCGGAGGACAAGGCCACCAACTATTCATTCCGGCTCGGCGTCGCGTATCGCCACCGCCCTGGCAATTTCGACTCCAGCGGCTCCTGCAATCATGCCATCGCGGCCGAATCCGGCCACGAAATACGCTTCGAATGCGGCGTGGATTGCGAGGGCGGCGGTATCACCGTGGCGTTGTCCAAGGACAATAGATCCGCGATTGCGCGCCTTGGCCGCATCATGGTGTGGAATCGCAACAAGCCCGACGACGATGCGGGCGAAGCGCTGTTCGCCGCCGCCGACGACAAGACCTTTCGCGTCGATCGCCCGGCCTTGAGCGAATACGCCGAACTTGTGACCGACCGCAAGGAACTCGCTGCGCTCCGCCACAAATGACAGGTTTGCCCAAAGGGACAACACTGGATCAACAATAATTGCGCGAGAGACGCCATGCACCGACGCAGCATCCTCTGGGGCACCGTCTCGGCGATCGGCGCCGTCTTGGCAGCGTCCCGGACCGGCGCCGCCGCCGAAGCACCGCCGCAAAAGCTGAAGGTGGTCTATCACCTCGATGACCTCGACAAGGTCAATTTCGTGATCGGCAACATCCAGAACCATCTCGACGGCGTCGGCGGCCCCGGCAATGTGACGATTGCGCTGGTGGTGCGGCCGGGCGCTGAAGGCGTTTCATTCAGCAGCCGCCAATCCGAGCTATCAAAACATGTCGCGCGGTTCACCAAGGATGGGATCGAGTTCGCCGCCTGCGGCAACACCATGAAATCGCAGAACATCGGCCTCGCCGACTTGCTCCCCGGCTTCGTCGCCGCCGAGCGCGGCGGGGTGGTCCGCCTCGCCGAGCTGCAATCCCAGGGTTACCTCTACCTGCGCCCCTGACGCGCGGTCCTGCGCCGCAACACGTCATAAAAATGTGCTGAGATGGGGGTCTGCTCGCACCTGCGTCCGAGGGGATCGAACTGTTGTGAGTGGCGTTATCCCTTGGAAATGCTGATATTCCGCCCGGGGCTCCCGCCATGTTGACAATCCCCCTCCGCCCCCGAAAGCTGCCCGGGAACCCAAAAATCGACCCTCGATCGAACGAGAACAGACACCCATGAACCCCGTCAAAGCACTCGAAAATCACCGCCAGGCCGTCTGGCTGGACTTCCTCGCCCGCGGCTTCGTCGCCGACGGCGACCTGAAGCGGCTGATCGAGACCGACGGCGTCAAAGGCGTGACATCCAACCCCTCGATCTTCGAGAAGGCGATCGGCAGCTCGGACGAATATGACGGGGCAATCGGCAAGGCCCTCAAGAACGGCGACCGCTCGGTGGCCGACCTGTTCGAACACCTCGCGGTCGAGGACATCCAGCACGCCGCCGACGTGCTGCGCCCAGTCTACGACCAGAGCCACGGCGGCGACGGCTTCGTCAGCCTCGAGGTGTCGCCCTATCTCGCGATGGACACCAAGGGCACGATCGCGGAAGCCGAACGGCTCTGGAAGGACGTCCACCGCAAGAACCTGATGGTCAAGGTACCGGCGACGCCCGAGGGCCTGCCGGCCATCGAGTACCTGATCGGCGAAGGCATCAGCATCAACATCACGCTGCTGTTCTCGCAGAAGGTCTATCGCCAGGTCGCCGAGGCCTATCTCAAGGGTCTGGAGAAATACGTCGGCAAGGGCGGCGATCCCTCCCATGTCGCGAGCGTCGCGAGCTTCTTCGTCAGCCGCATCGATACCGCCGTCGACAAGCAGCTCGACGAGAAGATCGCCAAGGCCAACGATCCGCAGGAAAAGGAGCGGCTCGCGGCCCTGAAGGGCAAGGTCGCGATCGCCAATGCAAAGCTCGCCTATCAGGACTACAAGCGGCTGTTCGCAGGCAGCCGCTGGGACAAGCTGACGGCCAAGGGCGCCAAGCCGCAGCGGCTGCTGTGGGCGTCGACCGGCACCAAGAACAAGGACTATAGCGACGTGCTCTATGTCGAGGAGCTGATTGGCCCCGACACCGTCAACACCGTGCCGCCGGCAACGCTCGATGCCTTCCGCGACCACGGCAAGGTGCGCGACAGCCTCGAGGAGAACGTCGAGGACGCCCGCCGCGTGCTGGAAGAGCTGGAGAAGTCCGGCATCTCGCTCGATGCGATCACCGAGGAGCTGGTCAAGGACGGCGTCAAGCTGTTCGCCGATGCGGCCGACAAGCTCTACGGCGCGGTCGCCCACAAGCGCGCCACCTCGCTCGGCGGCGGCATCGACCGCCAGAAGCTCGCGCTCGGCGCCACCATCGAGAAGGCGGTCGAGAAGAGCACCGAAGAATGGCGCGCCTCCGCCCGGATCCGCAGGCTCTGGCACAAGGACAAATCGGTCTGGACCGGCGACGACGAGGACAAATGGCTGGGCTGGCTCACCAGCGCGGCCACCGCTGATGTCGCCGACTACGAGGACTTCGCCCAGCGCGTGAAGGGGCAGAACTTCACCGATGCGGTCGTGCTCGGCATGGGCGGGTCGAGCCTCGGGCCGGAGGTCCTGGCCCAGACCTTCCCGCACCGGTCCGGTTTCCCGCGGCTGCACGTGCTCGACTCCACCGATCCAGCGCAGGTGCGCGCGATGGAGGAGTATGTCGACATCGCAAGGACGCTGTTCATCGTCTCCTCGAAATCCGGCGGTACCACCGAGCCGAACGTGATGAAGGATTATTTCTTCGATCGGGTGGCGAAGGCGATCGGCAAGGACAAGGCCGGCCACCGCTTCATCGCGGTGACCGATCCGGGCTCGTCGCTGCAGAAGGTCGCGATCAAGCAGGGCTTTGCCCGCATCTTCTACGGCGACCCGGCGATCGGCGGCCGCTATTCGGTGCTGTCGCCGTTCGGTCTGGTGCCGGCGGCCGCTGCCGGCATCGACGTCCGCAGCCTGCTCGGCCATGCGCTCGCGATGGTGCGCTCCTGCGGTGCCGACGTGCCGCCGCAGGAGAACCCGGGCGTGCAGCTCGGGCTCGCGATGGGCATCGCCGGGCTCGAAGGCCGCGACAAGGTGACGATCTTCGCCTCGCCGGACGTTGCCGATTTCGGCGCCTGGGCCGAGCAGCTGATCGCGGAATCGACCGGCAAGGACGGGAAGGGCCTGATCCCGATCGAGGGCGAGACGATTGGCGACGCCACGGTCTACGGCAACGACCGGTTCTTCATCGATCTACGCACCGATAGCGAGAACGACGCCGCCCATGAGGCCAAACTCGCGGCGCTCGAGGCCGCCGGCCATCCCGTGGTTCGGATCGTGATGAAGTCGATCGACCATATCGGCCAGGAGTTCTTCCGCTTCGAGATCGCGACCGCGGTGGCCGGGTCGATCCTCGGCATCAACCCATTCAACCAGCCCGACGTCGAGGCCGCCAAGATCAAGACCCGCGAACTGACGGCAGCGTTCGAGAAGACCGGGTCGCTGCCGGCCGAGGAGCCGGTGGTGTCGGCGGACGGGGTCGATCTCTACACCGACGCGCAGAACGCCGAGGAGCTGCGCCAGGCCGGTGCGAACGGCGATCTCAACTCCTGGATCAAGGCGCACCTCTCGCGCTCCGGCAGCGGCGACTATGTCGCCCTGCTCGCCTATATCGAGCGCGATGGCGACACCATCGACGCCATGCAGGCGATGCGGCTGAAGGTACGCGACGCAAGACACCTTGCGACCTGTGCCGAGTTCGGCCCGCGCTTCCTGCATTCGACCGGGCAGGCCTACAAGGGCGGCCCCGACAGCGGCGTGTTCCTGCAGGTCACGACCGACGATACAGCGGACCTGCCGGTGCCCGGCCAGAAGGCGAGCTTCGGCGTGATCAAGGCGGCGCAAGCGCGCGGTGATTTCGACGTGCTCACCGAACGCGGCCGGCGGGCGCTGCGCGTGCATCTCAAGGGCGATCTCAGCTCAGGGCTCGCGGCGCTCGATGCCGCGATCTCGGCTGCACTGAACTGACGGAGGCGAGGGATGCAACTCGGCATGATCGGCCTCGGGCGGATGGGCGGCAACATCGTCCGCCGCCTGATGACCCAGGGCCACACCACCGTGGTCTACGACAAGGATCCGAAAGCCGTCGCGGCGCTCGTCGCCGACAAAGCGACCGGGTCCTCGTCGCTGGAGGATTTCGTCCTCAAGCTGGAGGCGCCGCGCACCGCCTGGGTGATGCTGCCGGCCGGCAAGATCACCGAAGCCACCATCGAGGCGCTGTCGAAGCTGATGCAGCCGGGCGACGTCATCATCGACGGCGGCAACACGTTCTGGCAGGACGACGTCCGCCGCGGCAAGGCGCTCAGGGAGCGCGGGCTGCATTACGTCGATGTCGGCACCAGCGGCGGCATCTGGGGCATCGAGCGCGGCTACTGCATGATGATCGGCGGCGACAAGAAAGTGGTCGACCGGCTCGATCCGATCTTCAAGACGCTGGCGCCCGGGATCGGCGACATTCCGCGCACCTCCGGCCGCGAGGGCCGCGATCCGCGCATCGAACAGGGCTACATCCACGCCGGCCCGATCGGCGCCGGGCATTTCGTCAAGATGATCCATAACGGCATCGAATACGGGCTGATGCAGGCCTATGCCGAAGGCTTCGACATCCTGAAGAACGCCAATATCGAGGCGCTGCCGGCCGAGCATCGCTTCGACCTCGACATCGCCGACATCGCGGAAGTCTGGCGGCGCGGCAGCGTGATCCCGTCCTGGCTGCTCGACCTCACCGCATCGGCGCTGGCGCAGAACCACACGCTCGACAATTATTCCGGCTTTGTCGAGGACTCCGGCGAAGGCCGCTGGACCGTCAATGCCGCGGTCGACGAAGCCGTGCCGGCCGAGGTGCTGACGGCCGCGCTCTACACGCGCTTCCGCTCGCGCAAGGATCACACCTTCGCGGAGAAGATCCTCTCGGCGATGCGCGCAGGTTTCGGCGGCCACAAGGAGCCGCCGAAAAAGGCATAAAAGCTCGAAGAGAACCGCGGAAGGTCACGTGCAGAAGAAACCCGACCCTTGCTCCTTCATCATTTTCGGCGCCACCGGTGATCTGACGCACCGGCTGGTCATCCCGGCGCTCTACAATCTCGCTGCCGGCAATCTGCTGCCGGACAAATTCTGCGTCGTCGGCATCGCCCGCAAGGGCATGTCGAGCGACCAGATGAAGGACAGCCTGATGCAGGGGCTGCGCAAATTCGCGACCCGGCCGCTCGATGAGGCGGTCGTCACGCGGCTGTTCGAATGCGTCACCTCGATCGAGGCCGATCCGGGCGATCCGCCCTCCTTCGATGCCATGAACGAACGGCTTGACAAGCTCGAGACGGCGCGCGGCACCGGAGGCAACCGGCTGTTCTATCTCGCGACCCCGCCGCGAGCGTTCCTGCCGATCAGCCAGCAGCTCGGGCGCACCGGCATGCTCGAGGAGAACGGCGCCTGGCGCCGGCTGATCGTGGAGAAGCCGTTCGGCACCGATCTGGCATCGGCCAAGGCGCTGAATTCAGCGCTGCTGAAGCTGATGGACGAGCACCAGATCTACCGGATCGACCATTACCTCGGCAAGGAAACCGTCCAGAACATCCTGGTGCTGCGTTTCGCCAATGGCATGTTCGAGCCGATCTGGAATCGCAACCACATCGACCATATCCAGATCACCGTGGACGAGAAGCTCGGCGTCGGTCATCGCGGCAGCTTCTACGACGCCACCGGCGCGTTGCGCGACATGGTGCCGAACCATCTGTTCCAGCTGCTGTCGCTGGTGACGATGGAGCCGCCGGCGCGGTTCGATGCCCATGCGGTGCGCTCCGAAAAGGCCGAGGTACTGAGCGCGATCCAGACCCAGAGCGAACAGGAGGCGCTGCACAATTCGGTGCGCGGCCAGTATCGCGCCGGCCGGATCGGCGACACCGAGATCGAGGATTTTCTCAAGACGCCCGACGTCAGGCCCGACAGCTCGACCGAGACCTATGCCGCGCTGAAGCTGACCATCGACAATTGGCGCTGGGCCGGCGTGCCGTTCTACCTGCGCACCGGCAAGGCGCTGACCACCAAGCGCACCGAGATCGCGATCAAGTTCAAGCAGGCGCCGTTCGCGATGTTCCGCGACACGTCGGTCGATCGCCTGTCGCAGAACTACCTCGTCATCTCCACCGAGCCGACCGAGGGCATCGAGCTGCAGTTCAACACCAAGGTACCGGGCCCGACCATCAACATCGACGGCGTCGAGATGAAGTTCCGCTACAAGGACTACTTCAAGGCCGAGCCGTCGACCGGCTACGAGACGCTGATCTATGACTGCATGATCGGCGACAACATCCTGTTTCAGCGCGCCGACAGCGTCGAGGCCGGGTGGCAGGCGGTGCAGCCTTTCATCGACGCCTGGAAGAGCGCCGGCGGCCGCGGCCTGCAACCCTACAAGGCCGGCAGCGAAGGCCCGGAGGCCGCCAACGCGCTGCTGACCCGCGACGGCCGCAGCTGGCGGAAGCTGGGCTGACATGACCGCGAGCCGCGAGCGCCAGATCATCACGGTCGCCGATCCGGCGGCACTGGCGCAGGCGGCCGCCGAGCGGGTGATCGCCATTATCGAGCAGAACAGCGGCCGGATCGCGGTGTGCCTCACCGGCGGCTCCAGCCCCAAGGCGCTCTATCAGCTGCTGGCGACACCCGACTATCGCCAGAGGATTCCGTGGGACCGCGTCGACTGGTTCATCGGCGACGAGCGCCTGGTGCCGCGCAAGGACGAACTGCACAACATGAGCATGGCGCGCCAGGCCTTCCTCGACCGCTGCGCGCCGGCCGCCAATGTCCATCCGATCGCGACCGACACCGCCGATCTCAGGGATCCCGACGTCAGCGCGGCGCTGTACGAGAACGAGCTGATGGCATTCTACGGCGCCGAACAGCTCGATCCGAAGCGGCCGCTGTTCGACGTGGTGCTGATGGGCATCGGACCCGACGGCCATACCGCTTCGCTGTTTCCGGGTTATCCCGCGGTCGAGGAAACCCGGCGCTGGGTGGTCGGGGTGCCCAAGGCCAATGTCGAGCCGTTCGTGCCGCGCGTCTCGCTGACCCTGCCCGCGCTCGCCTCCTGCCGGGAGATGCTGTTCGAGGTGGCGGGCGAGAACAAGCGCGCGATCTTGACGCGCCTCTTCGCAGGCGAGAACCTGCCGGCAAACCGCGCGCGATCGCTGGGCGAAACCGTCTGGCTGATCGATCAGGCCGCGCTGCCGGAGGACTTTCGTGGGTGACGGACAAAACCCCTGCGCATTGGTCGTGATGGGCGTGTCGGGTTCGGGCAAGAGCACCATCGCCGACCGCCTGGCGATCAGGATCGGCTGGCGCTTCGAGGACGGCGACAGCTTTCACCCACCAAGCAATGTCGCCAAAATGCATTCCGGCCAGCCGCTTACCGACGAGGATCGCTGGCCCTGGCTGCGCGCGATCGCCGACGAGATCGACCGCACCTGCGGCGTCCGCGAACGCGCCGTCATCGCCTGCTCCGCGCTGAAGCGCGCCTATCGCGACATCCTAGTGCATGGCCGCGACGATATCCGCATCGTCTTCCTCGACGGCTCGCAGGAGCTGATCGCCACGCGGCTCGGCGGGCGCAAGGGCCATTTCATGCCGCCGGGGCTGCTCGCCAGCCAGTTCAAGACGCTGGAGCCACCGACCCCGGAGGAACGCCCGATCACGGTTGAGATCGACCGTCCGGTCGAAACCATTGTCGAAGACATCATCACTCAACTGAAGCTGGACCGCCCATGACCCGCATCGCCCTTGTCGTATCCGATGTCGACGGTACGCTGCTCACCAAGGACAAGACCTTGACCGACGGCGCCAGGGCGGCGGTGCGTAGACTGCACGAGGCCGGAATCGGCTTCACCATCGTCTCCAGCCGGCCGACGATCGGGATGGGCTTTCTGGTTGCGCCGCTCGCGATCACGCAGCCGATCGGCGCCTTCAACGGCTCTTCGATCGTCGATCCGCAGCTCAAGCCCCTCGAGCAGCATTTGATCCCGGCCGCAGTCGCAAAACGCTGCATCGACATGCTGCGCGAGCGCGACGTCGACATCTGGCTGTTCACCAATGACCGCTGGCTGACGCGGACTCCTGACGGCGAATACACCGCGCACGAGCAGCACACGATCAAGCATGATCCGACCATCGTCGACGATTTTGCGCCCTATCTCGATCAGGCCTGCAAGATCGTCGGCGCGAGCTCGGATGCGGCCCTGCTGCAACGCTGCGAGGCGGAGATGCAGCAGTTGGTCGGCCGCGATGCCACCGCGGTCCGCTCCCAGACCTACTATCTCGACGTCACCCCGCCGGGCCACGACAAGGGCACCTTCGTCGAGGGCATCGCGAAGCGCCTTGGCGTGCCGCTGGAGAACGTCGCCACGATCGGCGACATGCAGAACGATCTGCCGATGTTCGCGCGAAGCGGCGTCTCCTTCGCGATGGGCAATGCCAGCGATGACGTGAAGGCGCGCGCCACCCATGTCACCGAGACCAACGAGCAGGACGGTTTCGCACGCGCGATGGACACGGTGTTGCAGCTTCGCTGAGGCGTGCGGACGATCGCCCCACCCGTGATCGAGCGCGGACCGCATTGTGATCGTCGTTACAGTCCGCCACATCCGATCGCGTCACACTGAACAAGTTTCCTGCAAACCTGGTCCGGCCGGCATATCGTAGCCACTCCTTCCTGAATCTCTCGCCCGAACGTTTAGGGTGAGCCTTCCTATTTCCTGGCTTTCTTTGGGATTATTGGTGTCGCCATTCGGAGCTTCTGCGCGCCTTGGCGCTTTCTCAGATCAGCAAACTCTTGGCGAAGCAGGTCCAAGACGGTTCTGACCTTGGGCAGATCCGCCATGCGCTTGTGGCAGATGATCGTGAGTTCCGCGCGTAGCGAGGTTGGAAGCACGAGCTCCAGCTCTACGAGTTCGCCTGGTCGTTTGAGCCGATGGGAGGTCTTCAGAAGGATCATCGCGCCGACACCGGCTTGGCAGGCCGCGACCTGCACGCTGTAATCGTCAGACGCAAAGGCGGGACGAAAATTCGGAATCCTGGCAGCGAACTCCGGATTGGGGCTCACCATCTCGAGTGCTCCGGCCCATGAGATCCAATCGAGGTCACGCAAATCATATTTCGCAGGCAGTCTCCGTGCGTAGTCCCTGCTCGCGTAGGCGCCGATCGGAACGACAACTTCGTCGACCGTGACGAGATCGGGGTCATCCGAAGGATATCTCCTGAGCGCGATATCTGCTTCGCCGCGCGAGAGGTTCAGCCGTTCAGTGCTGGCGAGAACTTCGAGAGTGATCTGTGGATGTCCTCTCTTGAGCTTTTCCGCCATTGGAGCCAGGAAATCAAAGGCGAACGATGGAGCCGCCGTGATGCGCACGCGGCCGCTCACGGGCGAGTTCTTCGCATCGAGTGCGCGAGTAGCTTCAGTCGCCCATTGCGCCATGCCTTGGGCTGCCGGAAGCAGCCTTGCCCCGGCTTTCGTCAAGGTGATGCCCTGGTTCTTGCGGACGAAAAGCGGCTCGCCGAGCGAGTATTCCATCTCTGCAATTCGCCGACTCAAAGTGGGTTGGCTCGCCTTGAGGCGACGCGCCGCTGCGCTCAGACTCCCGGCGTCAGCTACGGCGAGAAAGATCCGCAAGTCGTCCCATTGAAGGTCCAAATTCGCTCTCCCTGGCTCGTGTCCGGCCATTCATTTCTGTATGGCCATATAGGAATTTAGACAATTGCTATTCTCACTGTCCACGGCAAAAAGCGGCAGCAGAAAGAGGAAGATCATGCTCCGTAAAATAGGACAGTGTTTCATTGGTTCGCTTGCCGTCATCGCGCTTTCCGCGTGCGCACAGACGTCCCATCCATCGACGTCTGCCAGCCTCGGTAAGCCGGTCAGATCATCGGTTATGGAGGCGTTGATCGACAAGCCGGGACCGATCGAGGTCAAGACAATCGCCAGCGCAGATTGGGTCGCCGATCTATCCGGGCTGATCAACCTGAAGGACCCCCAAGCCATTCAAGCGGGCCTCAAAGATCACGAGGAGCCGATCCAGATCTACACACATCTCGTGCGGCATCCGACGCAGGGATTCTATATGGTCGATACCGGCGTTTCGAAGCGGTTTGTCGAGGACCCCAAGAGCTTGGGAGTTGGATGGGTTGTGCGTAACTTCGCCAAGCTCGACAAGATGCAAGTCCGGGAAGACACCTTATCGGCCATCAAATCGGAAGCGGCTCCCCTCAAAGGGGTGCTCATGACCCATCTTCATCTCGATCACATCTCCGGGATGTCAGACATCCCAAAAGATGTGCCGTTTTACACAGGTCCCGGAGAAGCTGCGGAGAAGAAGATCGAGAACTTCTTTGTCGAGGGGATGGAAGATGTCTTCTTTGAAGGCAGACCCGCGATTCAAGAGTTTCAGTTCACTGGGGATCCGGATGGGAAGTTCGAAGGCGTAATCGACGTCTTCGGTGACGGTTCGTTGTTTGCAATCCTGACCCCCGGACATACTGCTGGCCATGTCTCGTATCTTGCTCGCACTCCGTCCGGTCCAGTGCTCCTCACCGGCGACGCTTGCCATACCCGCTGGGGCTGGGAGCACGGTGTCGAACCTGGCAGCTTTACATACGACCGGGAAGAGGAGCGGAAGAGTTTACTTGCGTTGAAGGCCCTGAGTGAACGTCATCCGCAGATGATTGTGAAGTTAGGTCATCAGCCTTGAGTGCTTTACATGTCGTGAGCCACGCCAATGTGCGGCGCTTGCACGATTTCGGAATATTGGAAATGTACCCCTGAGTTGCCCGACGTGTCAAGCGGCCTTGTCGCACGCCGGCAGCCGCCGGCTCCTTTGCATGGGGTTGTTTTCGATATTTTGGCCGCACGCGGCTGCGGCGGCCTGCAAGCAGGAGAGAGGGAGGCAGCATCGCCGCGGCCGCAGGTTCAATTTCACTTCATCGCGCCTTAAGTCGAACGCTGCACCGCAGGCTTCTCGGCGTCGGCCCTGGCAGCGCTGAGATTATGCGCGGTGTTGATCAACGCGATATGGGTCAGCGCCTGCGGGAAATTGCCGGTCTGCCGGCCGGCGCCGGAGTCGAACTCCTCGGCCAACAGTCCGAGATCGTTGGCGACCGCGACCACGCGGTCGAACATGGTCTGCGCCTTGTCGACATCTCCTGCCAGCACATGAGCGTCGGCTAGCCACAGGCTGCAGGCCAGGAACGCGCCCTCGATCGGCTGGACCTCATCGGACACCTCGCGCGGATCGTGCCGCAGCACGAAGCCGTCGCGCATCATGTGCCGCTCGACCGCGTCGATCGTGCCGCGGATGCGCGGATCGCCCGGCGGCAGGAAGCCGACCGACGGCAGCAGCAGCAGGCTGGCGTCGAGCAGCTTTGAGCCATAGCTCTCGACGAAACTGTTGAGGTCAGGGTCGAAGCCCCGTTGGCAGATGTCGCGATGGATGGCCTCGCGCAGCACCCGCCATTTGACCAGCGGCCCCTTGAAGCCGAACCGCTCCGCGCTCTTGATGGCGCGGTCGAAGGCGACCCAGCACATCACCTTGGAGAACACGTAGTGTCTGGGAGTGCCGCGGCGTTCCCAGATGCCGTGATCCGGCTGATCCCAGACATCGGCGAGGTGGGTGACGACGGTGCACTCGAGCGACCAGTTCTCTTCGTCGAGCTTCAGCTTGGCCATGCGGGACTGATGGAAGGCGTCGATCAACTCGCCATAGACGTCGAGCTGAAGCTGCGCATGCGCGGCGTTGCCGGCGCGTACCGGCTGCGCCCCTTCATAGCCGGACAGCCATCCGGCCTCCCATTCCAGGAGGCGCCGCTGGCCCAGGATGCCGTACATGATCTGCATGTTGGCCGGCGCGCCGGCTGCGGCCCGCAGCAGCCAGTTGTGCCAGGCCGCCGCTTCCTCGGTGTAGCCCGAATTCATCAGGGCCAGCAGCGTAAAGGTGGCGTCGCGCAGCCAACAGAACCGGTAGTCCCAATTGCGCGCGCCGCCGAGCTTTTCCGGCAACGACGTGGTGGGTGCCGCGACGATGCCGCCGGTCGGCCTGAAGGTCAGCGCCTTCAGCGTGATCAGCGAGCGCATCACGAGGGCGCGCTGATAGCTGCCGTCATAGGTCGAACGGCTGCACCATTCCCGCCAATATTCCTCGGTGTCCTTCAGCGCAGCCTCAGGGTCGATCGGCTCCGGCACCGGGTGATAGGACGGTCCATAGGTCAGGACGAACGGCACGGCGTCACCCTCGCCGACCTCGAAATCGGCGAACGTGGTCAGATCCTTGCCGCGGGTTTCGACCGGCGTGCGCAGCACGGTCATGTCCTGCCCGCTGATCGCCAGAAGCCCGTCGCCATCCGGATTCTTCCGCACCCAGGGGACATCGACGCCGAAGCCGAAGCGGATCACCAGCTCCATGTGCATCTTGACGCGGCCGCTGATGCCGCGAACGAGGCGGACCACATCGGAGGCGTTGCCGCGCGGCGGCATGAAGTCGATCAGCGCGACCGCGCCGCCTTCCGCCTCGAACCGGGTCTCCAGGATCAGCGTATCGTCCCAGTAGCGCCGCGAGGTCTGCTTGATCTCGCCAATGGGTGCCAGCAGCCAGCGGCCGTTTCTCGACGTGCCGAGCAGCGCCGCGAAGCAGGGGTCGGAATCGAACGCGGGCCAACACAGCCAGTCGATCGAGCCGTCGCGGCCGACCAGCGCGGCGGTCTCGCAATCTCCGATCAGGCCATAGTCTTCGATACGAGAGGCCACGCGCTGCGCTCCGCGTTGTCAGGTATGCGAGCGCTCGCGGGTCGCGCGCTTGAGGGCGTCGACATCGATCGCCGACGCGAGATGCTCGATCGAGACCGGGAGCCGCCGCTTCCAGTTCGGATGCTCGTAGACGGTGCCGGGAATGTTCGGTTGCTCGACAATGCCGAGCAGGTCCTCCATCGACACCGCCATCATCCGCGACCGCGTCCGCGCCAGGAAGGCCGCCACCGAATAGAAATCGTTCGCGTGAATGTCGTGCCGGCGCAGCACGTCGTCGAGCTGGCCGAGCGCGTGCCAGCGCCCCTCGTCGGTCTCGCCGGGATCGATCCCGAGCGCACGCTTGGTCTTGAGGTCGCTGAACGAGCGCCAGCCCGCATAGGTCGAGAGGTCGTGGGTGTTGAAGGTCACCAGCGCATTCGGCAGATAGTAGTCGGCGTTGCGGAAGACGCCCTGGTCGTCGGTCTCGAACATCATCACGAGATAGGACCAGATGCCCCAGCCGTTCATCTGCTCGCGGAACCCGGGAGGCACAGTGCCGAGATCCTCACCGATCACGACGCAGCGGCTCGCCACGCTCTCCTGCGCGGTCGCCGCCAGCAGCGCCTCGAACGGCATCAGCACATAGGCGCCATTGGCCGGGCCGAAGCCGCGCGGCACCAGATAGAGCCGCTTCAGCCCGAACGCGTGATCGAGCCTGATCGCGCCGGCGTGGTGCATCGAGGCGCGCAGCATCTGCCTGAACGGCTCGAACGAGCGCTGTTCAAGACCCGCGGCATTGAAGCCGGCAAGCCCCCAGTCCTGGCCCGCCGTGTTGAGCGGGTCCGGCGGCGCGCCGACGCCGAGATGGCGCGAGATCGCGATCTGCTCATTCCAGGCGTCGAACCCGTCCGACTGCACGCCGACGGCAACGTCGAGATAAAGCCCGACCCGCATGCCGAGCTTGTGCGCAAGCGCCTGACAGGCGCCGAGTTGACGGTCCGCGGTCCATTGCACGAATTCGACGAACTCGACCTCAGCGGCAGAGTCGCGCGAGCGGCGCAATCTGGCACAAGCTGCATCGCTCGGCTGCCGCCATTCGTCCGGCCATTCCCACCACGGCGTGTTGAATTTGTGCCGCATCACCTCGAAGCAGGCGAAGCGCGACAGCAGCGTGCCCTGCTCGTTGCGATAGGCCTCGAAGTCCTGCCAGCGGCCGAGGCCGGGATTGGCCTTGAAGGCCGCGAACGCCGCGCGCAGCGCGGGCCATTTCTGCGCCGCGACGCCGACATAGTCGACCATATCGTGGCTGCGGAGCGGTGCCAGCGCGGCCTTGGTCTCGGCATCGACACGGAATTCGGGAATCTGCTCGACGTCGATGTAGAGCGCATTGAGGAACAGCCGGCTGTTCGGCGAGTACGGGCTGCAATCGCCGGGCCGATCGTCGAACAGCGCATGCAGCGGATTGAGCCCGACGCCGTCGGCGCCGAGCGGGTGGGCGAATTCGAGCAGGTGCTGCAGGTCGGTGAAGTCACCGATGCCCCAGTTGCGCGCTGACCGCACGCCGTAGAGCTGCACCGCGATCACCCAGCAGCGGTCGAACTCGCCGCCGAAGGCGCCCAGCGGCGCCACCAGCAGCGGCAGCTCCTCGCTGCCAGATGCGTCGGATAGCTGCAACCGGTGCACGCCCTCGGGCAGACCCGACGGCCACGTCACACTTCGCTCACGCACCTCGCCCTGCGCGAGCACCCCGGTGCCATTCGCAAGCTTCCATTGCACCGGAAGCCGGGCAGC
The DNA here is from genome assembly GCF_029714545.1 of Bradyrhizobium pachyrhizi. Taxonomy (NCBI): domain Bacteria; kingdom Pseudomonadati; phylum Pseudomonadota; class Alphaproteobacteria; order Hyphomicrobiales; family Nitrobacteraceae; genus Bradyrhizobium; species Bradyrhizobium pachyrhizi. The sequence goes on from NZ_CP121667.1 coordinate 6,763,926, forward strand.
TTCCGAGAGCTGCGTTTGCGCAGCCTGGCCGCCTCTGACCACCACGGGATCGGCGATGATCCGACGGGGCGCCTGCGGCGGCAGCGCGTCGAGGATCGCCGTGAGCGCCTCGGGGGTTGTCACACGGCGGTGACCGCTGCCATCGATATACTCGGTCTGGATTCCCAGGGTCTGGGCTTTGGCGTAAAGGTCCATTCGGCACGCTGCCTGCTCGCAACGGTTGGTGGATCGTTGCTAAATTGTACAGATACGGGAAAGGGATAGTTGATGTTCAACGCTCTACCCTATCCGGCGTTCCCACCGGGAACCATTGCCCGGCGAGCGGCTTTCTATATGGGTCTGGCGCGCCTCCTTCCCGGCGCCGGGACGTCATTTGCATTTTTAATGGCGGCATCACCGTGAACAAAACCCTCCGGCCTGTCGAGAGTGCCCATGGCACTTTTCATATCACCGATGTCTATCCGTCGGTTGATGGCGGCCGCTTTCCGGTCAAGCGCATTGTGGGCGAACCTGTCGAGGTGTGGGCCGACATCTACCGTGCCGGACATGACGTGATATCGGCGGCATTGGTGTGGCGGCGCGAGGGCGACAGCGAATGGCAGGTGGCGCCGATGACGGCGCACAGCGATGACCGCTGGGGCGGCGCTTTCGTGCCCGACCGGCCCGGCCGCTACGCCTTCGCGATCGAGGCCTGGACCGATGAATTCGCCAGCTGGCGGCATCGCTTCGAGCAGAAGCCGCGCGACGGCAGCGATCACACGCTGGATGCGCTCGAAGGCGCGGGCATGCTGACCCAGGCGCAGGCCGGCAGCCCGGCGGCGGCGGCCGTCATCATCAGGCAGTGCGAAATCTTTCTGCAGACCGGCGAACCAGGTGCGCTGCTCGCGCCCGAATTGCGGGAGGCGATGGCCGGCAGCCAGTTTCGCCGCGATCTGATGCGATCGCAGCTCTACCCGCTGACCGCGGACCGCCCGCGGGCGCGCAGCGGCGCATGGTACCAGATGTTTCCGCGCAGCCAGGGCAAGACACCGGGCATGCATGCAACCTTCAACGACTGCATCGCGCGGCTTCCCGACATCGCCGCGATGGGCTTTGACGTCGTCCTGCTCGCGCCGATCCACCCGATCGGCCGGCAGCACCGCAAGGGCCGCAACAATGCCACGACCGCGCAGGCGGGCGATCCCGGCAGCCCCTATGCGATCGGCGCAGCCGAGGGCGGCCACGACGCCGTGCATCCGGAACTCGGCACGCTCGACGACTTCCGCGCCTTCGTGGCGGCAAGCCAGGCGCATGGCCTCGAGGTCGCGCTCGATTTCGCCGTGCAGTGCTCCCCCGATCATCCCTGGCTGACCGAGCACCCAGAGTGGTTCAAGCGGCGCCCGGACGGATCGATGCGCACCGCCGAGCATCCCCCGCAGCGCTGGGAGGATGTCGTCAACCCGGATTTCGGGTCCGAGAATGCCGCTGCGCTGTGGCGCGCGCTGCGCGACGTCGTGCTGTTCTGGGTCGAACAGGGCGTCAGGATCTTCCGGGTCGACAATCCGCACACCAAGCCGCTGGCGTTCTGGGAGTGGCTGATCCGCGAGGTGCGGGACCGCGACGCGGACGTGCTGTTCCTTGCGGAAGCCTTCGCGCGCCCGAAACTGATGAAGGGCCTCGCCAAACTCGGCTTCACACAGTCCTACAGCTATTTCACCTGGCGGACGCAGCGCTTCGAGCTCGAACAATATCTCGGCGAGTTGGCCTCCTATCCCGAGCGTGACTTCTTTCGGCCGAATTTCTTCGTCAACACACCGGACGTCCTGCCCTTCCACCTGCAAAGCGGCGAATCCTGGATGTTCAAGTCGCGTCTCGCGCTCGCCGCGACGCTTTCAAGCAGCTATGGCATTTACAGCGGCTTCGAATTGCTCGAACACACGCCGGTCCCCGGCCGCGAGGAATATCTCAACTCCGAGAAGTACGAGATCAGGGTACGCAACTGGGAGCAGCCGGGGAACATCAAGCCCTATATCGTAGCTCTCAACCGGATCAGACGCGGCAATCCGGCCCTGCAACAATTCGCCAATTTGCGCTTTATCAGTGTCGATGACGGCGGCGTGATCGGCTTCATCAAGGAGGCGGTCGATCAGGGCAATGTGATCGCGGCCGCGATTGCATTGTCAGCCGAGCTGCGTGAGGTCTGGCTGCCGCTCGGCGACGTCATGGTCGGCCGTGGCGATGCCCGCCGCCCCGTCTCGGCAGTGGAAGACCTTGTCACCGGAGAGCGCCACGCGCTCGAATGGGGAGGCATCCGTCTACGTATAGATCCTGCGCGCGATCCCGCGTTGCTGCTGCGCTGTGTCGCCTGAAGGAGCCGTCATGAACGTATTCTCCTCCGTCAATACCCAGGAGAAGGTCGCAACCGAGACTGCGGACCAGCTGTGGTACAAGGACGCGATCATTTACCAGCTGCATGTCAAGGCATTTGCCGACAGCAACAATGACGGCATCGGCGACTTCGCGGGGCTGACGGAGAAACTCGGCTATCTGCAGGAGCTCGGCGTCACCGCGCTGTGGCTGTTGCCGTTCTATCCCTCGCCCGGCCGCGACGACGGCTACGACATCGGCGACTATGGCGACATCAATCCCGATTTCGGGACGATGAAGGACTTCAAGCGCTTTATCCAGGAGGCCAAGAAGCGCGGCCTGCGCGTCATCACCGAGCTCGTCGTCAACCACACCTCGGACCAGCATGCGTGGTTCAAGCGCGCGCGCCGCAGCCCGCCGAATTCGAGCGCGCGCAGCTGGTACGTCTGGAGCGACACCGACCAGAAATACCTCGATACAAGGATCATCTTTACCGATACGGAGAAGTCGAACTGGACCTGGGATCCGGAGGCCGGCCAGTTCTACTGGCACCGCTTCTTCTCGCACCAGCCGGACCTGAATTTCGACAATCCGCGCGTGGTGCGCGCCATCGTGCAGGTGATGAAGCGCTGGCTCGACACCGGCGTCGACGGCTTTCGGCTCGACGCCATTCCCTATCTGTGCGAGCGCGACGGCACCAACAACGAGAACCTGCCGGAGACGCATGCCATCATCAAGCGGCTGCGCCAGGAGCTCGACGCCTATGCCAAGGGCAAGATCCTGCTGGCCGAAGCCAATCAATGGCCGGAGGACGTGCAGGAATATTTCGGCCATGGCGACGAATGCCACATGGCCTATCACTTCCCGCTGATGCCGCGCATCTACATGGCGATCGCCCAGGAAGACCGCTTTCCGATCACCGACATCCTGCGGCAGACGCCCGACATTCCCGCCGCTGCGCAGTGGGCGCTGTTCCTGCGCAATCACGACGAGCTGACGCTGGAAATGGTCACCGACGTCGAGCGCGACTATCTGTGGTCGACCTACGCCAACGATCCGCGCGCCCGCATCAATGTCGGCATCCGCCGCCGCCTTGCGCCGCTGATGGACAACGACCGGCGCAAGATCGAACTGATGAACTCGCTGCTGCTGTCGTTCCCGGGCACGCCGATCATCTATTACGGCGACGAGATCGGCATGGGCGACAACATCTATCTCGGCGACCGCAATGGCGTGCGGACGCCGATGCAGTGGTCGCCGGACCGCAACGGCGGCTTCTCGCGCGCCGATCCGGCACGGCTCTACGCGCCGATGATCATGGACCCGGTCTACGGCTATGAATCCGTCAATGTCGAGGCGCAGTCGCGCAGCCTGTCGTCGCTGCTGTCGGCGACCAAGCGGCTGATCGCGGTGCGCAAGTCGACGCTCGCCTTCGGGCGCGGCACCATGACCTTCATCCGCCCGGAGAACCGCTCGGTGCTGGCCTATGTGCGCCAGTACCAGGGCGAGGCGATCCTGTGCGTCGCCAATCTGTCGCGGTCGGCGCAGGCTACCGAGCTCGACCTCTCCGCCTTCAAGGACCGCATTCCGCTGGAGATGCTCGGGCGCACGCGCTTTCCCGCGATCGGCGAGCTGCCCTACATGATCACGCTCGCGCCGTACGGCTTCTACTGGTTCCAGCTGCAGGAGCGCGACAAGTCCGAGCCGGTGACGCCGCGCGCGGTGCCGGAATTCGAGACGCTGGTGGTGCCGCTGAATTCGACCTGGATGTCACTGGCGCGCACCCGCGGCGTGTTCGAGCACGACGTGCTGCCCGGCCACCTCGCCCGCACGCGCTGGTATCCGGAACGATCCGCGAGCGCGATCCAGCCGATGCTGGTCGCCGCGATCCCGTTCTGCGACATCGGCGACAACCGGCCGTGGCTCGCCTTCTTCGAGACCACGCAGCGCGGCACCACCAGCCGCTACGTGCTGCCGATGCAGATCGAGTGGGTGCGCTTCGACCGCGAGCGCTACAATCCGCGCGCATTCGCCGCCGTACGCCAGGGCGCGCGCGAGGGCACCTTGCTCGATGTCGCCACCGACCAGATCTTCACCGGCCTGTTCCTGCGCAACCTGCGGGAAAACCTCACGGTCGACGAAGGTGAGCAAGGCCTCAAGCTCGAATTCCGGCCGACCAGCCGCTTCTCCGACCGGCCGGTGCGGCAGCCCGAGCGCATCCGGGTCTTCGAGAACGACCAGCCGCATTCGACCGCGCTGGTCGACAACGAATATGTCACCAAGATCTACCGCAAGCTCGAGGTCGGCATCAATCCGGAGATCGAGATGGGCCGCTTCCTCACCGAGGTGGTCAACTTTCCGAACACCCCCGCCTTGCTCGGCACCGCCGAGCTGATCGAGGGCGACAAGCGCAGCGCCATCGCCGTCCTGCATGCGATGGTCGTCAACCAAGGCGACCTCTGGACCATCGCAGGCGCACACCTCGACCGCCTGGTCGAACGGCAGCGCCTGCTGACAGTGAGCGAGCACCCCGTGGAGAACGGCGACCAGGCCACCTATCTGCGCCACATGTCGCATAGCGGAAAGCGGCTCGCCGAGCTGCATCTGGCGCTCGCCAGCAACCGCGACCTGCCGGACTTCGCGCCCGAGCCGACCAAGCCCGACGACCTGCAGCGCTGGGCCGACGAGATCATGGCGCGGGCCGAGCGCGTGTTCGATACGCTGAAGCAGCGGCGCGGCTCCCTGAAGGAGGCCGACCGGCTGCTGGCCGATCAGTTGCAGGCCCAGCACGACACGCTGCCGGAGCGGCTCAAGGCACTGCTGCCGCGAGAAACCGACGGCTTCAACATCCGCCATCACGGCGACCTGCATCTCGGTCAGTTGCTGGTGGTCAAGGACGACGTCTTCATCATCGATTTCGACGGCGGACCGGGCCGCACCATCGCCGAGCGGCGGCGCAAGGCACCGCCGGCGCGCGACGTCGCCGGCCTGATCCGTTCGATCGACTATGCGGCGACCGCCGCGCTGGAACGCACGCTCAAGGTCTCCCCCGATGAGAGCGGCCGGTTGAGCCTCGCCTTGGCCGAATGGCGCGACCAGGCTGCGGATACCCTGCTGGCGGCCTATCGCGAGACGGTGGCCGGCCAGCGGCTGTGGCCCGCCGACGCCAAGACGGCCGATCGCCTGCTCAATTTTTTCCTGCTTGAGAAAGCCTTCTACGAGATCGAGTATGAGCTGGCCAACCGGCCGGATTGGCTGCGGGTGCCGCTCACCGGCCTGCTGAGGATCCTGGCGCAACAGCCGCATGAGGTTGCATGAGCAAACTGCCCGCCGAGGCCTATGCCATCATCGAGGGCCGCCACTCCGACCCCTTCCACTATCTCGGGCTTCACCCCGAGGGGGATCGCAACGTCGTGCGCGCCTTCCTGCCCGATGCCAGCAATGTCGAGGCGATCGGCGAGCATGGCGAGACCGCACAGCTGGCGCGGATCCATGACGCCGGCCTGTTCGCAGGCCCCCTGCCGAACGGCTCGACGCGCTACCAGCTCCGCGCCCGCTTCGGTGACAGCGTAGTCGAGCTGGAGGATGCCTACCGCTTTCCGCCGATCCTGAGCGATTTCGATCTCTATCTGCTCGGCGAAGGCACCCATCAGCGCGTCTACGACACGCTCGGCGCCCATCCGATGACGCTCGACGGCGTCGACGGCATCGGCTTCGTGGTGCTGGCGCCGAATGCGCGCCGGGTCAGCGTGGTCGGCGACTTCAACTTCTGGGATGGCCGCCGCCACCCGATGCGGGTGCGCGGTGCAGGATACTGGGAGCTGTTCATCCCGCGCGCGCGGGTCGGCGATCACTACAAGTTCGAGATCATCGGGCGCAACGGCCAGCATCTGCCGCTGAAGTCCGATCCCCTGGCGTTCGCCGCCGAGGTGCGCCCGAAGACTGCCTCGATCGTGATCGACGAGCGCAAGATCCCGCATCCGCGCCCGGCGCCGGATCGCGTCAACGCGCTGAGCTCGCCGATGTCGATCTACGAGGTCCATCTCGGATCGTGGCGGCGCAAGGGCCGCAACGAGTGGCTGACCTATCGCGAGATGGCGGAGCAGCTGCCGGCCTATGCCAGCGACATGGGCTTTACCCATGTCGAATTCCTGCCGATATCAGAGCATCCGTTCGACGGCTCCTGGGGCTACCAGCCGACGGGCATGTTTGCGCCAACCAGCCGCTTCGGCTCGCCGGACGATTTCGCCGCGCTGATCGATGCCTGCCACGGCGCAGGGCTCGCCGTGCTGCTCGACTGGGTGCCCGGGCATTTCCCCGACGATCCGCACGGGCTCGGCAATTTCGACGGCACCGCGCTCTACGAGCACGCCAATCCGCTGCAGGGCCGTCACCTCGATTGGGGTACGCTGATCTACAATTACGGGCGCACCGAGATCACCAACTTCCTGGTGTCGAATGCGCTGTTCTGGCTTGATCGCTATGGCATCGACGGGCTGCGCGTCGATGCCGTCGCCTCGATGCTCTATCTCGACTACAGCCGTCCCGCCGGCGGCTGGATCCCGAACAAATATGGCGGCCGGGAAAACATCGAGGCGATCGACTTCCTGCGCCGCTTCAACACCGAATTGTTCGCGCATTTTCCGCAGGCGACGACGGCGGCGGAGGAATCCACAGCATGGCCGCAGGTGTCGCGCCCGGTCGAATATGGCGGGCTCGGCTTCGGCTACAAGTGGAACATGGGCTGGATGCACGACACGCTGAAATATATCGGCAAGGACCCGATCCACCGCAAATACCATCACGGCGACATCCTGTTCGGCCTGCACTACGCCTTCTCGGAGAACTTCATCCTGCCGCTGTCCCACGACGAGGTCGTGCACGGCAAGCGCTCGATCCTCGGCCGCATGCCCGGCGACGACTGGCAGCGCTTTGCCAATCTGCGCGCCTATTACAGCTTCATGTTCGGCCACCCCGGCAAGAAGCTGATGTTCATGGGCTGCGAGTTCGGCCAGGAACGCGAGTGGAATCACGACTATTCGATCGATTGGCATCTGCTGCAACAACCGAAGCACAGCGGCATCCAGAACCTGGTCCGCGACCTCAACCGGCTCTATCGCGCGCTGCCAGCGCTGCACGAGCTCGACTGCGACCAGGCCGGCTTCGAGTGGGTCATCACCGACGATGCCAACAACAATGTGTTCGCCTGGATCCGCAAGGGCAATGATGCGCGCGCACGCTGCCTCGTGATCGCGAACTTCTCACCCAACGTCTACCGCAACTATCGCGTCCGGGTGCCCTTCGCGGGCAAGTGGCACGAGGTGTTCAACTCGGATTCCGCACATTACGGCGGCACCAATGTCGGCAATGTCGGCGAGGTGCGCGCATCGGAGGACGCCACGCCCGAACTGAGCCTGACCATTCCGCCGCTGGCTGCGATCTTCCTCGTACCGGAAAGCTGATTGATGCGACTGACCGGGGGTACGTCCGCACGGCTCGGTGCAAGCTGGGACGGCAGAGGCACCAATTTTGCGCTGTTCTCGGCGAATGCGGAGAAGGTGGAGTTGTGCCTGTTCGACGGCCAGGGCCGCCGCGAGCTCGAGCGGATCGAGATGCCGGAGCGCACCGAGGACGTCTGGCACTGCTATCTCAACGACGTCTCGCCGGGCCAGCTCTACGGCTATCGCGTCTACGGGCCCTACGCGCCGGAGCGCGGCCATCGCTTCAACGCCAACAAGCTGCTGCTCGATCCCTACGCCAAGCGGCTCGCCGGCCGGCTGGTATGGAGCGATGCGCATTTCGCCTACCGCACCGGCAGCGCGCGCGAGGACCTCTCGTTCGACCGGCGCGACAATGCCCGCGGCATGCCGAAGGCGGTCGTGGTCGACGAGACCTTCAACTGGGGCCGCCGCGAGATCCGGCCGCACATTCCCTGGGAAGACACCATCATCTATGAGGCTCACGTCAAGGGCCTGACGCAGAAGCGCGAGGACGTGCCGCCGAACCTGCGCGGCACTTATGGCGGATTGTCGTCGCCGGCGATGATCGCCCACCTCAAGCGGCTCGGCGTCACCACGATCGAGCTGTTGCCGATCCACGGCCTGATCGACGACCGTATCCTGGTCGAGAAGAAACTGGCGAACTACTGGGGCTACAACACCATCGCCTTCTTCGCGCCGGAGGCACGCTACGCCCAAGACAATGCACTCGATTCCTTCCGCACCACGGTGGCGCGGCTGCACGATGCCGGCATCGAGGTGCTGCTCGACGTCGTCTACAACCACACCGCCGAGGGTAACCATATGGGCCCGACGCTGTGCTTCCGCGGCATCGACAATGCCTCCTATTACTGGCTGAACCGCGAGAACCCGCGCTTCTACGACGACTTCACCGGCTGCGGCAGCTCGGTCAACCTCACCCATCCGCGCGTGCTGCAGATGGTGATGGATTCGCTGCGCTACTGGGTCGAGGTCTGCCATGTCGACGGCTTCCGCTTCGATCTGGCTACCACGCTGGCGCGCGGGCCGAACGGGTTCGATCGCAACCACCCCTTCCTCACCGCGATCCGCCAGGACCCGGTGCTGGCAACCGCCAAGATGGTCGCCGAGCCCTGGGACCTCGGTCTCGGCGGCTACCAGGTCGGTGCGTTTCCATCGCAATGGTCGGAATGGAATGATCGCTATCGCAGCGCGATGCGGCGCTACTGGAGCGGCGAAGGCAGCCTGATCGGCGACATCTCGGGCCGCATGACCGCGTCGTCGGATTTGTTTCACCACGACAACCGCGCGACCCGCGCCAGCGTCAACCACATCACGGTGCATGACGGTTTCACGCTCGCCGATCTCTTCAGCTACAACGAGAAGCACAACGAGGCCAACGGCGAGGACAATCGCGACGGCTCCAACGACAACCACAGCAACAATTGCGGCCATGAGGGCCCGACCGACGATCCCGCCATCATCGCGCTGCGCCGCCAGCTCAGGAAGAATGCGCTGGCCTGCCTGCTGCTGGCGCAAGGGACGCCGCTGATCCTCGCCGGCGACGAGGTCGCCAACACGCAAGGTGGCAACAACAACGCCTATTGCCAGGACAACGAGACCGGCTGGATCGGGTGGGAGAACCTCGGCACGGACGACGACGCCATCGATTTCATCGGCCACCTGACTGCGCTGCGCCAGCGCTTCGGCCAGATCCGCTGCCAGCGCTGGCTCGACGGCCGCCGCACAGACGGCAGCTACGGCGTGCTCTGGCTGACGCCGGCAGCGGAGGAGATGAAGGAATCCGACTGGAAATTCCCCGAGAGCCGATTCCTCGCCTATGTGCTGGGGCCGATGGAACCAGGACAGGCGCCGATCTTTATCGTGCTCAATGCCGCACCGCAGGAGATCGTGTTCAGGATGCCGAGGATGGCGGAATACAAGAGCTGGCGGCAGGTCCTGAACACGACCAAGGCCGAGCAAACGGCTGAGCAGTTCGCATCCGGCGCCGATACCAAGGCACCGCCGCGCTCGGTGCTGGCATTTGCAGGCTCCACATGAATAGACAACATTTCGGCGCTGAGCTGACATCTGATGGCACGCGCTTCCGGCTCTGGGCGCCGGCTGCCAAGCGCGTCGACCTCCTGCTCGACAAACCACATCGGCTCACGCGCGATGCGGCCGGCTGGTACGTCGCCGAGATCCCGGGCGCGCGCGCCGGCACGCGTTACAAATTCCGCATCGATGACGAAGTCGATGCGCCGGATCCCGCCTCCGCATTTCAGCCGGACGACGTGTTCGGCCCGAGCGAGGTGATCGACCACGCCGCCTTCAAGTGGCGCGCGACGGACTGGCGCGGCCGTCCCTGGCATGAGGCCGTCGTCCTCGAGGCCCATGTCGGCACCTTCACACGAGAGGGCACCTATCGCGCCATGATCGACAAGCTCGATCATCTCGTCGCGACCGGCATCACCGCGCTCGAACTGATGCCGCTGGCGGATTTCCCCGGAGGGCGCAACTGGGGTTATGACGGCGTGCTGTGGTACGCACCCGACAGCGCCTACGGCCGTCCCGAGGACCTCAAGACCCTGATCGACGAAGCGCATCTGCGCGGGCTGATGGTGATGCTCGACGTGGTCTATAACCATTTCGGGCCCGAGGGAAATTATCTCGGCCGCTATGCGCCGTCCTTTTTCAGTAACGCGCACACCCCGTGGGGCAGCGCGATCGACTATCGCGTGCCCGAGGTGCGCGCGTTTGCGATCGGCAGCGTGGTGAGCTGGCTGCGTGACTATCGCTTCGACGGGCTGCGGTTCGATGCGGTCAACACCATCGTCGAAGCCGGCGAAGTCTCCGTGCTCCATGACTTCAGCAAGGCCGCCGGCAAGCTCGCCACCGAGACCGGCCGCTATATCAACCTCGTGCTCGAAAACGGCGACAACATTGCAAGCCTGCTCGATGCCGCCGAGGATCCGCCGCATGGCAAATTCCGCGGCCAGTGGAACGACGACTATCATCACGCCTGGCACGTGCTGCTGACCGGCGAGACCCAGGGCTATTATGGCGATTACCGCGCGCCGAAGCAGGACCTCGCACGCGCGCTGTCGTCCGGCTACATCTACCAAGGTGAAGTCTCGGAGTTCTGGGGCGGCAAGGCCCGCGGCGAGCCGAGCGGCATGCTGTCGCCGACCTGCTTCATCAACTTCCTGCAGAACCACGACCAGATCGGCAACCGGCCGCTCGGCGATCGTCTCGTCAGCAGTGCCCTGCCGGAGGCGGTCGCGGCGGCGCTGGCGGTGACGCTGATCGCGCCGACCACGCCGATGCTGTTCATGGGCGAGGAATGGGGCGCGACAACGCCCTTCCCGTTCTTCTGCGATTTCAAGGGCGATCTAGCCAATGCCGTCCGCGCCGGACGGCGCAAGGAGTTCGCTTGGGCCTATGCCAAATACGGCGACGACATTCCCGACCCGCTCGCCGACGAAACGGTGCGATCGGCCGTGCTCGACTGGGCGGCGCTCGGCCATGATCCGGCGCGCGCACGGCTTGCGCTGGTGCGCGACCTGCTCGCCGTGCGCCGGCAGGAGATCATGCCCCGGCTCAGAGGGTGCCGCTTCGGCGACGCCATCGTGGCGGGCGACCTGTTGACGGCGCATTGGCAGATGGGCGACGGCGGCACGCTGCGGCTGACAGCCAATTTGTCCGATCGCGACATCCCCGATGGACCGGAGCCGAAGGGAACTGCGATCTGGGGCGGCGCGTTGTCGAACGACCTCCCCGGCTGGGCGGTGCGCTGGCACATCGGATAGCACAATGCCTCCGGCGATCCCGATCGCGACCTACCGTCTGCAACTCACCGCCGATTTCGACTTCGATGCCGCCGCCGGCGTGGCGCCGTATCTGAAGGCGCTCGGCATCAGCCATGTCTATGCGTCGCCCTTCATGAAGGCGCGCAAGGGCTCGACCCACGGCTATGACGTCGTCGATCACACCAAATTCAATCCGGAGCTCGGCGGCGAGGAGGGCTTTGCGCGGCTGAGCGACGCATTGAAGCGCCATGATCTCGGCCTGATCCTGGATTTCGTGCCGAACCATGTCGGCGTTCACTTCGCCGACAATCCGTGGTGGCTCGATGTGCTGGAATGGGGACCGGCGTCGCCGCACGCGATCTCCTTCGACATCGATTGGGACCAGCTGCCCTATCGCGCGCGCGGCGGCGTGCTGCTGCCGATCCTCGGCTCGTCCTATGGACTGGCGCTGGAGCGCGGCGACATCGAGCTGCGCTATGACGCGAACGAGGGCAGCTTCTCGGCCTGGTATTTCGAGCACCGCCTGCCGATCGCGCCGGAGCGCTATGGCGAGGTGCTGCGCACCATCGTCCGCGAGGCCGCGGCCGAAGACAGCCCGACCGGACGCGCGATGCTCGAGCTCGCCGCGCAATACCGGGGGCTGCGTCACCCCAACCGCGCCGAAGCGCCGGCGCTGAAGGCGGCGATCAAGGCGATCGAGGGCGGCGCCGACATCATCGCACGCGGCCTCGATGCCTATCGCGCCGGTGAGGACCGCCCGACCCAGACGCTGGCACTGCATCATTTGCTGGAACGCCAGCACTACAAGCTCGGCCACTGGCGGCTGGCGTCCAGCGACATCAACTATCGCCGCTTCTTCGACGTCAACACGCTGGCCGGCCTCAGGGTCGAGGACGCCGCTACCTTCGAGGCGAGCCATAGCCTCGTGAAGCGGCTGATCGCCGAAGACCGGCTGCAGGGCCTGCGGCTCGACCACATCGACGGCCTGCGCGATCCTGCGCAGTACTTCCAGCGGCTGCGCCGTCTGGTCCGCTCCGCGCAGGGCGCGAAGACCAGGCCGTTCTACATGGTGATCGAGAAGATCCTCGGCGAGGACGAGAAGCTGCCGAAATTCAGCGGCGTTCACGGCACCACCGGCTATGAATGGATGAACACGATCAGCCAGGCACTGGTCGACGGTCGCGGCCTCGATCCACTCAACGAGATCTGGCGTCAGATCAGCAACCAGTCGCCGAACCTGACGCCGGTGTTGCGCGAGGCCAAGCAGCGCGTACTGGAGACGCTGCTCACCAGCGAATTCACCGTGCTGGCGCGGCTGCTCGCGCGCATTGCCAGCGGTCACTACTCGACCCGCGACTTCTCCGGCGACAGTCTGCGGCAGGCGCTCGAGCTCTATGTGCTGCACTTTCCGGTCTATCGAACCTATCTCACCGCCTCGGGACCAGCCGCGCATGACCGCACGCTGATCAGCGAGACCATCAAGCGCGCCCGCGCCGACTGGTTCGCCGCCGACGAAGGCATCTTCGATTTCCTGCGCGATGCCTTGACCATGGACCTATTGCAGCCCGGCCGGCCGCCGCATGGCGCGCCGCGGGTCCGCCGCTTCGCGCTGAAGGTGCAGCAATTCACCGGGCCGATGATGGCGAAGTCGCTGGAGGATACCGCCTTCTATCGCTATCACCGGCTGCTGGCGCTCAACGAAGTCGGCGGCGATCCGGCGGCGAGCGCGATCGCACCCGAGACCTTCCACTCCATGATGCAGGCCCGCGCCCGCGAATGGCCGCACGGCATGACGGCGACCGCGACCCACGACACCAAGCGCGGCGAGGACGCCCGCGCCCGCATCATGGCGCTTGCGGAAATCCCTGGCGAATGGACCAGCGCGGTGGCGCGCTGGAAAGTGCTGAATGCGCCGCATCTGGTGCTCGACGGCGAGATGCGCGCGCCGTCGGCGACGTTCGAATACATGCTGTATCAGGCCCTGCTCGGCGCCTGGGATCCCGATGACGCGTCGCTCGCCGCCCGCATCCAGGCGTACGCGCTGAAGGCGGCGCGCGAGGGCAAGCAGGAAACCAGCTGGCTCAATCCGCACGAGCCTTACGAGGCCGGCGTGAAAGCCTTCATCGAGCGGATCCTCGATCGCAAGACCTCGCCGGAATTCCTCGATGCGCTGAGGACGCTGGCGCAACGGACCGCGTTGATCGGCGCGCTGAATTCGCTCAGCCAGATCACGCTGAAGGCAACCATGCCGGGCGTGCCGGATTTCTACCAGGGCACCGAAAGCTGGGATCTTTCGCTGGTCGATCCGGACAACCGCCGCCCGGTCGACTTTACCGAACGGGCAGGAATGCTCGCCGCATTGGAGATGCCGGATTGGGATGCGCTGGCGCAAAACTGGCGCGACGGCCGTCTCAAATTCGCATGGACGCGGCATCTGCTACGGCTGCGCAGCGAGATGGCCGATGTGTTCACCAGCGGCGACTACGTGCCGCTCGCCGTCAGCGGCCCGCACCGCGATCACGTCATTGCCTTCGCGCGACGCCATGGCCGCGAGGCGGCCATCGTTGCGGTGGCAAGATCATTCGCCCCGTTCACGCGGGGCGGCCGCAGCTGGCCGCGCCCCGGAGCTTTTGAGGGTGAAATCGACGCAGCTGGATATGCGCTCAGGGATGGCGCAACCAGGATTCAGCTCCCGGAACTGTTCGGCAATCTGCCGGTTGCCGTGCTCAAGACAAGGGTCGCGGGGACGAAACGCACCGCCAAGCAGGCGCGCTCGCACGCCTGACGTCCTGCGTCAGCGCTTGGTCAGCAGCAATTGCCCGCGCTTGCGGATCGCCGCCTGCGCGACCTCGGCGAACCGTTGCAGCAGCCACGGCAGCGTCACCTCGACCCGCACATGGGCATCCTCGACATCGACATGCCCGGCCGCGACCTGCCCCAGCGCCCGGACGCGAAAGCTCATCCGGTTGTCGTCCCAGCGCTCCTCCTCGACGCTCATGACCGGCAGGTTCGCCGTCGCGCGCGACAGGCCCGTTTTCAAGCGGCGCATCGCCTCGTCGCGGCCGAGGCTATGGGGTATCGAAACGATCAGCGGCGCCGACATTGCGATGCACTCCTCCGTGGATTTCGTTGATGTAGTTCTGTTCCAAGGCAAACGGAAGAACCACACAGGTTTATCGCACCGCCAGCTCCGGAACCTTCACAGTTACGGGTTGTTTTCCTTCCCGAAGGGCAGAAACGAGACGGGCCCGCGGGGCTGAGGAGACGCTAGATGTCAATTGGAACGATCATTCTCATCATCCTGGTCATTGCGCTGCTTGGCGGCTTCAGCGGCATCGGCGGCGGACCGTTTTACGGCACCGGCTATTACGGCGGCGGCGGGCTCGGCCTGGTCATCGTGATCCTGCTGATCCTGCTCCTGCTCGGACGATTGTAGCGCGTGGCGCCACTGCGCCCGATGATCCACATCAACGACTGTCATCACCCGCGCAAGCGGGTGATCCAGTATTCCAGAGACGTTTGCGATTGAACCGATAAGCCGCCGCGTACTGGATACCCCGCTTCCGCGGGGTATGACGAACCAAGCCAGCGGCGCGCTTGCCCAACAGTTTCTACTGCGCCGCGAGCTTCTTCATCGCCGATTTGATCGACGACGCTGCGTCCTCGTAGCCGTCCCAGGCCTTCGTCTTCGCGAGCAAGGCCGGCACGGTGCGCAGCGTGAATTTCTTCGGATCGAGATCACCGCGCAGCTGCGACCAGGTCAGCGGCATCGACACCGTCGCCCCCGGACGCGCCCGCGGCGACAACACCGCGACCGCCGTCGACATCCTGTCGTTGCGCAAATAGTCGAGGAAGATCTTTCCCGTGCGCTTGGCCTTGGACATGTTGATCAGATAGCGCTCGGGATCGTCCTCCGCCATCCACTGGCAGACCGCCTGCGCGAACGCCTTGGCCTCCTTCCACGTCACCTTGTCCCTGGCACCGGCGAGCAGCGGCGTGACGACGTGCAGACCTTTGCCGCCCGTGGTCTTGCAGAAGCTTTCGAGGCCGACCGCGGTCAGCCGTTGCCGCATATCCTTGGCGGCGTCGATCACGTCGGTGAACGCGACATCGGGCGCGGGATCGAGATCGAACACCAGCCGGCCCGGCGTGTCATAGGCATCCGGCGCGCAATTCCAGGGATGCAGTTCGAGGCCGCCGAGCTGCGCGACCGCCGCCAGGCCCTCGATCTGGTCGATCTGCAAATAGGGTTTGCGGTC
Organism: Bradyrhizobium pachyrhizi; assembly: GCF_029714545.1. Taxonomy (NCBI): domain Bacteria; kingdom Pseudomonadati; phylum Pseudomonadota; class Alphaproteobacteria; order Hyphomicrobiales; family Nitrobacteraceae; genus Bradyrhizobium; species Bradyrhizobium pachyrhizi. Next base: position 6,779,817 of record NZ_CP121667.1, read on the forward strand.
GCCCGAGACCTTCGCAAGCTTGAGCAATTTTGATGTGCCGGCCATCGCATGGCGCTGGAAGAAGGTCTCGCCCTTGATGCCGTCGGGCGCACGCACGATCGAGCACGGCCGGCCCTTGAGATAGGAAATCATCCATTCGCCAACCGCCTCGAAATAGTTCGCGAGGTCGAGCTTGGTCACCGGTTCGCCATCGCCCGCATCAGGCCACAGCGCCTTGTCCGGGTGCGAGATGACGACACCCATCACCTCGCTGGACGCCTTCCCGGCGCCCTTCTTCGCCACGCCCTTGGCCATCGGCTTCACCACTTTGGTTACAACCGGCCGCTCGGCCTCGACCTCGTGCGCCGGCTTGTCCTGGCGCAGGCCCTTGAAGGCGGCCTGGCGGATATTGCCGGCGTCGGTCCAGCCGGCGAACTCGATCTCGGCGACCAGCTCCGGCTTGAGCCAGTGCACGTCGCGGGTCTTCTTCGGCGCGTCCTTGCCGCCGAACGGGCTCTTGTCCGCCTCCGCCGCCTTCAGCGCCGGCATGATGCGGCGGACCGTGTCCTGGCCGAAGCCGGTGCCGACGATGCCGACAAAAGCCAGATGATCGCCGCGATAGACGCCCGCCATCAGCGAGCGGAATTTGCCATTGGTGGTCTTCCAGCCGCCGAGCACCACCTCATGGCCGGCGCGGATTTTTGCCTTGGTCCAGTCGTCGGAGCGGCCGGAACGGTAGGCGCCGTCGAGCCGCTTGGAGACGATGCCTTCGAGACCGAGCTTGCGTGCGGAATCCAGCACCGCCTCGCCGCGCTGCTCGAAATGCTCGACATAGCGGATCAGGAGGTTCTTGCCCTTGCGCGCCGCGAGCAACTGCTTCAGCCGCGTCTTGCGCTCGGCGAGCGGCAGCGGGCGCAGGTCCTCGGTGCCGGCGAACAGCAGGTCGAAGGCGTAGAAGATCAGCCGATCCGTCTTGCCGTCGGAGAGCGCAGCCTGCAGCGTCGAAAAATGCGGCGTGCCGTTCTTGTCGAGCGCGACGATCTCGCCATCGATCAGCGCGTCCGGCAGCTTCGAAGCCTCCTTCACGATCGCGCCGAACTTGGCGGTCCAGTCGAGCCCCTTGCGCGTCTTCAGCACGGCCTCGCCGTCTTCGACGCGGAGCTGCACGCGGTAACCGTCGAACTTGATCTCGTGGCACCAGCCCGTGCCATTGGGTGGAGACTCCACCGCGGCGCAGAGCTGCGGCGCGACGAAATCGGGCATCTCCGATACCTGCTTCGGTTTCGCCTGCCGCGCCACTTTCAGCCGCTCCTTGGGCGCCGGCGCCTTGGTCCTGGCGCGCGCGTCCGCAGCCATGCCGTGGTTGGACTGCCAGACCGCGTCCGCCTTGGCCTTGCCGTTGCCCTTGGCCAGCATGAACGGCTTGGGCGCCCGGCCCTTGCCGGCCGCGATCTGCGCCATCGAGCGTCCGGAAGCGACCGAACGGTCCTCATCGAGGACCTCCTCGCCGTTGCCGTCAACGGCATATTCGTCGCGGTGCTTGATCAGGAGCCAGTTGGTGCGCTTGCCGCCAAAGCGGTCGCCCTTCATCCGGACCAGTACCCAGCTGCCGTGCAGCTTGTCGCCCTCAAGCGTGAACTTCAGGTCGCCCTTCTTGAAGCCGCGCTCGGGATCGTCCGATTCCCAGGTGCCGCGATCCCACAGTTGCACCGTGCCGCCGCCATACTGGCCTTCGGGAATGGTGCCTTCGAAATCGCCATAGTCGAGCGGATGATCCTCGACCTCCACCGCCAGCCGCTTGTCATGCGGATCGAGCGAAGGCCCGCGCGTCACCGCCCAGGACTTGAAGACGCCGTCGAATTCGAGCCGCAGATCGTAATGCAACCGCGTCGCGTCGTGCTTCTGGATGACGAAGCGCCGCTGCTTGCTGGGTGCGACCTTGACGTCGCCTGACGGCTCGCTGGTCTTCTCGAAGTCGCGCTTCTTGCGATAGGTGGACAGGTTTCTCAGCGACACAACAAACCTCGGCAAACCCTCGGCGCAAACGACAGCCGCCGCCTCCGTGCGGCCATCAGGAACCAAAACCCACGGTATCTGTTCAAGTTCCAAACTCAAGCTGTTTGGAGGCGATCATGGCCGCTCCCCGCGCCTACTGGAAAGGCACGCTTAAGCTCTCGCTGGTGTCATGTCCGGTGGCGCTCTACCCGGCCTCGACCGCGGTCGAGAAGACCCGCTTCCACATGATCAACCGGGAGACCGGCAACCGGCTGAAGCAGCAGATGGTCGATACCGAGACCGGCGACGTTGTCGAGGGCGACCAGAAGGGCCGCGGCTACGAGGTCAGCAAGGGCAAATATGTCGAGATCGAGAAGGACGAGCTCGAAGCGGTCCAGATCGAGAGCAACCATACCATCGACATCGACAGCTTCGTGCCCGAGGGCGAGATCGACAAGCGCTATCTCGACCACCCCTACTACATCAGGCCCGACGGCAAGGCCGGCGTCGACGCGTTCGCGGTGATCCGCGACGCCATGAAGGATCAGGACCGCGTCGCGCTGGCGCGGATCGTGCTGACCAACCGCGAGCATGTGATCGCGATCGAGCCGCTCGACAAGGGCATGCTCGGCACCACCCTGCGCTACCCCTACGAGCTGCGCGACGCCGACGATTATTTCGACGACATCAAGAGCCCGAAGGTCACGAAGGACATGATCGAGCTCGCCGGCCATATCCTCGACAGCAAGGCCGCGCATTTCGATCCGTCGAAATTCAAGGACGAGTATGAGTCCGCGCTGAAGGCCCTGGTCCGCCGCAAGGCCGCCGGCAAGCCGATCAAGGCCGCCGAGCGCGAGGAGAAGCCAAGCAACGTCGTGAGCCTGATGGACGCGCTGCAGCAGAGCCTCAAGGGCGGCAAGAGCGGCGCAAGGCGCTCGCGCTCCACCGCGCGCCGCCCGGCCTCGCATCGCCGCGCCGTCAAGAAGACGCACCGGTCAAGCGCGCGGCGACGCAAGGCGGGGTGAGGCAAATTTCACTCGTCATGCCCGGGCTTGCCCGGGCATCCATCGACTTGGTCAGAACGACGTGGATGGCCGGGTCAAGCCCGGCCGTTACGAAGCAGGCAGCCTAACCCTACTTCTTCTTCGAGCTCTTCCGCTTCTTGGCTGTCTTGCGCTTCTTCGCCGTCTTCTTCTTTGACGACTTCTTCGGCACCTTCCTGCCCTTGGCGCGGGCCTCGGACAGACCGATCGCGATCGCCTGCTTGCGGCTCTTCACCTTCTTCTTGGAGCGACCGCTGCGCAGCGTGCCGGCCTTGCGTTTCTTCATCGCGCCCTCGACATCGCGCGATGCCTTCCGCGAATATTTCCTTGCCATGGTTTCTCTCCCGGTGAGGGAAAGTAATCCTCGCCGCGAGCAATGGTTCCAGATCGCGGGTTGTGAGCCGTCTGACGCTTGTGCTAATCCGCCGCGCGCAGCCGATAGCCGATGCCGGTCTCGGTCAGCACGAATTGCGGACGCTCCGGGTCGGCCTCGATCTTCTGGCGAAGCTGGCGCACATAGACGCGCAGATATTGCGCGTCGGTCAGTTCGTCCCACAATTCCTTCAAGAGGAAGCGGTGGGTCAGCACCTTGCCGGCATGCTGCACCAGCACGCGCAACAGGTCATATTCCTTCGGCGATAGCTTGATCTCCCTGTCGCCGACCTTGACGATCCGGCGCACCAGGTCGACCGAGAGATCGCCGGAGCGAAACACCGGCCGCTCGCCCTGCACCTGCAACTGGTGGCGCAGCGCCGCGCGCAGCCGCGCCAGCAATTCGTCCATGCCGAACGGCTTGGTCAGATAGTCGTCGGCGCCGAGGTCGAGCGCCTGCACCTTGCCGGCCTCGTCGCCGCGGCTCGACAGCACCACGATCGGGACGCTCTCGTTGCGGCCGCGGATCATGCGCAGGAGGTCATGGCCCTGGATGTCGGGCAATCCGAGGTCGAGGATGATCAGCGCGGGTCCCTCACCCAGCATCTCCAGCGCCAGCTTGCCGTTGGATGCCTCGAGGATGTCATAGCCCTGCGTACTCAGCCCCATCCGCAGCAGCTTGCGGATCGGCGGCTCGTCGTCGATGACCAGGACCTTGATCGGCGTCGCGTTCATGCAGCAGTGTCCAGCGCGTTGGTGTCGGCGGGGATCGGCAGGCGGATGGTGATGACGGCGCCGCTACGGTCGGCGCGGTTGGCCGCCGCGATCGTGCCGCGCATCGCCTCGACGAAGCCGCGCGAGATCGCAAGCCCAAGGCCGGTGCCGGGACGGACATGATCGCCCTTCTCGGCTCGATAGAATTTGTCGAACACGCTTTCGAGCTCGGCCGCGGGAATCCCGTTGCCTTCGTCGAGGATCTGCAGCGCGATGGTGTCGCGATCGCGCGCCCCGCGGATCGAGATCGTGGTGTCCGACGGGGCGTATTTGGCGGCGTTGTCGAGCAGGTTGAACAGCACCTGCTCGAACAGCACGGCGTCGAGCTCCAGCATCGGCAGGTCGGCCGCGAGCTCCAGCGATACCCGGTGATGCACCAGGATCTTGCCCGCCCGGCGCAGCGCGCTGCCGACGATCTCGCCGACATCGTGCCGCGCCGTGTTCGGCACGATCGCGCCGGATTCCAGCTTGGTCATGTCGAGCAGATTGGCGATGAACCGATTCAACCGCTCGGACTCGTCGATCACGGTGGCGAGCAGATCGTGCTTCTGCGCATCGCTCAGGTTGGCGCCGAGGTCGCGCAGCGCCGAGGCCGAGCCGAGCACCGAGGCCAGCGGCGTCTTGAGATCGTGCGAGATCGAGGTCAGGAGCGCGCCGCGCAGCCGGTCGGATTCCACCGTGCGCTTGACGCGATCCATGTCCTCGACCAGCAGCACGCGCTCGATCGCCAGCGCGCCTTGGTCGACCAGCGCATCGAGCAGCCGGCGCTGGTCCGGCGTCAAGAGCGGGCCGGTGCGGTCGTCGTCGATGCCGATCACGCCGATCGGGCCGCGGCCGGTGCGCATCGGCAGGAACAGCCGTTTTCCGCCCGGCAGCGTGTCGGAGCCGCGACCGGCCGGACGGTCGTTGCCCCAGGCCCAGTTGGCGGCGGCGAGATCAGCCTGGTCGAGCTGATCCTCCGGCGGATAGCCGCTCTTGACGGTCAGCATTCCGTCCTCCGGCAGCAGCAGCACCACGCGCACCTTGAGCATCAGCGCGATCTGGTAGGCGGTCGCCCACAGCACGTCGTCCAGCGTCGCGGTGCCGGCAAGCTTGCGGCTGAAGGCGTAGAGCGACTCGGTGGTGCGGACCCGGCTGATTGCGGTGTCGGCCTGGGTGCGCACCCGCGCCGCGACGTTGGAGACCAGGAGCGCGATCAGCATGAAGAAGAAGAACGCCGCGACATTGGTCGGGTCGGTGATGGTGAAGGTATAGACCGGCGGCAGGAAGAAGAAATTGTAGCACAGCGAGGCCGCGACGCTCGCCAGCAGCGACGGCCCGAGGCCGTAGCGCGCGGCGGCGCCGACCACGGCGGTGAGGAAGACGAGGTCGACATTCTCGATGCCGAAGAACGGCTGGATCAGCTTGGCCGCGCCGAGCCCGAGCGCCGCCAGCAGCAGCGCCATCAGATAGGGCCGCGGATTGAACGGCTCCTGCCGCTGCGCGGTCTGCACCGCCGCCTTGCCGACCGGCAGCTCGTCGCCGGCGATCACGTTGACGCTGATATTGCCGGCGCGGCGCACCAGATCGTGCACCACGGACCCATGCGTCAGCTCGAACCAGCGCGAGCGCGTCGACTTGCCGATGATGATCTGGGTGACGTTGTTGGCCTGGGCGAAATTGATGACGTCGTCGGCGATGCGGCGGCCGACGCCGGGAAGCGTCAGCGCCTCGCCGCCGAGCGATTCCGCGAGCCGCATGGTGTCGGCCAGCCGGTCGCGCTGCTCGTCGGAAAGTTGCAGGCTGCGCCGCGTCTCGATGCTGACCGCGGTCCATTGCGCATGCAGCCGGTCGGCGAGGCGCTTGGTGTAGCGCACGAGGCCGGCCGCGCGCGGATCCTCGCTCAGGCAGACCAGGATGCGCTCGCCGGCGGCCCAGGGTCCGGCAATCGCATTGGCCTGCATGTGGTTGAGCAGCTGCTCGTCGACCCGCTCGGCGGTACGGCGCAGCGCCAGCTCGCGCAGCGCGGTGAGATTGCCGGGCGAGAAATAGTGCTCCAGCGCCCGTTCGGCTTGTCTCGGTACATAGACCTTGCCCTCCTTGAGCCGCTGGATCAGATCGTCGGGCGTCAGGTCGATCAGCTCGATGGCATCGGCGCGATCGACCACCGAGTCGGGCACCGTCTCGCGCACCCGCACATGGGTGATCTGCGCGACGACGTCGTTGAGGCTCTCGATGTGTTGGATGTTGATCGCGGTGTAGACGTCGATGCCGTGCGACAGCAATTCCTCGACGTCGAGGTAGCGCTTGGGATGCCGGCTGCCCGGTGCATTGGTATGGGCGAGCTCGTCGACCAGCGCGAGCTGCGGCCGCCGCGCGATCAATGCGTCGAGGTCCATCTCCTCGAGCGTCTGGTCGCGATAGGTTAGCCGCTTCCGCGGCAGCACCTCGAGGCCCTTCAGCAGCGTCTCGGTCTCGACCCGACCGTGGGTTTCGACGACGCCGACCACGACGTCGACGCCCGCCTTGAGGCGGGCGTGGGCGCTCGAGAGCATCTCGTAGGTCTTGCCGACGCCGGGGGCGGCGCCGATGAAGATCTTCAGCCGCCCCGATCGATCGGTCTCCCGACGCGCCGCCTCCAGCAGCGCATCCGGCGAGGGTCGTTTGTCAGGGTCGCGCTGATTGGCCATACCGCAATATAGTCATCCTGCGAGGGGCAGCCTACTCCCCTATTTCGGCATTGCCGCGTCGAGCGCCAGGTTGAGCGCAAGAACGTTAACACGGGGCTCGCCGATCACGCCGGCGAAGCGGCCCTGCGTGTTCTGCGTCACCAGCTCGCGCACCGCATCCTCGGACATGCTGCGCGCCCTGGCGACCCGCGGCACCTGGAACAGCGCGGCGTCCGGCGAGATGTCCGGATCGAGCCCACTGCCCGACGTTGTCACAAGATCGACCGGCACGCTGGCGGACGGGTTCTCCGCCTTCAGCTTCTCGACATCCTCCTTGACCCGGTCGTTCAGCGCCTTGCTGGTCGGGCCGAGGTTGGAGCCGCCGGAATTGGCCGCGTTGTAGGGCGCCGGCACGGTCTTGGAAGAATCATTCGGATCGGGCGCGACCGTCGCCGACGGCCGGCCGTGGAAGTATTTATCTTCCTTGAACTCCTGCCCAATCAGGGCGGAGCCGATCACCTTGCCGTCCTGCTCGATCAGGCTGCCTTGCGCCTGCCGCGGGAAGATGACGCCGGCGATCCCGGTGATGGCGAGCGGATAAGCAAGGCCGGTGATCGCGGTCAGCAGGACCAGCACGAGGATGGCGGGGCGGATTTCTTTCAACATGATTGCGGCTCCTTAAGCTAGGCCCAGAGCGGCGACGACGAGGTCGATCGCCTTGATGCCGATGAACGGGATGATGATGCCGCCGAGGCCGTAGATCATCAGGTTGCGGCCGAGCAGCGCGCCGGCACCGACCGCGCGATACTTGACGCCCTTCAACGCCAAGGGAATCAGCGCGATGATGATCAGCGCGTTGAAGATGATCGCCGACAGGATCGCGCTCTGCGGGCTCGCCAGGTGCATGACGTTCAGCACCTGGAGCTGCGGATAGAACGCGAGGAACATCGCGGGGATGATCGCAAAATATTTTGCGACGTCGTTGGCGATCGAGAACGTGGTCAGCGCGCCGCGGGTCATCAGCAGCTGCTTGCCGATCTCGACCACCTCGATCAGCTTGGTCGGGTTGGAATCGAGGTCGACCATGTTGCCGGCCTCGCGGGCGGCCTGCGTGCCGGTGTTCATGGCGACGCCGACATCGGCCTGCGCGAGCGCCGGTGCGTCGTTGGTGCCGTCGCCGCACATCGCGACCAGCTTGCCCTTGGATTGCTCGTCGCGGATCAGCTTGAGCTTGTCCTCGGGGGTTGCCTGCGCCAGGAAGTCGTCGACGCCGGCCTCTGCCGCGATCGCGGCCGCGGTCATCGGGTTGTCGCCGGTGATCATCACGGTGCGGATACCCATCCGGCGCAGCTCGGCAAAGCGCTCGCGGATGCCACCCTTGACGATGTCCTTCAGATGCACGACGCCGAGCAGCTTGCCGTCCTTCGCGACGGCCAGCGGCGTGCCGCCGGCCTTGGCGATCTCGTCGGCGATCGACTGGATCTCGCGCGCTTCGGCGCTCATCGTCGCCGCGACCGCGCGGACGGTGTTGCCCGAGGCGACGGTGCGGGGCGAGCCGCCGTCGACATAGGCGAGGATGGCGTCCACCGCGCCCTTGCGGACCGACGAGGAGCCTGCATCGATGCCGCTCATGCGGGTCTGCGCGGTGAACGGCACGAACGTCGCGGCAAGCTCATGCATGTCACGGCCGCGAATGCCGTATTTCTCCTTGGCCAGCACCACGATCGAGCGGCCTTCCGGCGTCTCGTCGGCTAGCGAGGCAAGCTGCGCCGCGTCGGCGAGGTCCTGCTCGGCGACGCCGCGGATCGGACGGAACGCGGTCGCCTGGCGGTTGCCGAGCGTGATGGTGCCAGTCTTGTCCAGCAGCAGCGTGTCGACGTCGCCGGCAGCTTCCACCGCGCGGCCGGACATCGCCAGCACGTTGAAGCGCACCAGGCGGTCCATGCCGGCGATGCCGATCGCCGACAGCAGCGCGCCGATCGTGGTCGGGATCAGCGTCACGAACAGCGCCACCAGCACCACGACCGAGATCGAGCCGCCGGCATAGGCCGCATAGCTCGGGATCGTCACCGTCGCGAACACGAAGATGATGGTGAGGCCGGCCAGCAGGATGTTGAGCGCGATCTCGTTCGGCGTCTTCTGCCGCTCGGCGCCCTCCACCAGCTTGATCATGCGGTCGATGAAGGTCGAGCCCTGGGCCGCGGTGATGCGGACGCGGATCCAGTCCGACAGCACCTGGGTGCCGCCAGTGACCGCGGAACGATCGCCGCCGGACTCGCGGATCACGGGCGCGGATTCACCCGTGATCGCGGCTTCATTGACCGAGGCCACGCCTTCGATCACCTCGCCGTCGGACGGGATGTTGTCGCCGGCCTCGACCAGCACGACGTCGCCGACCTTCAGTGAGGTGCCGGGCACCATGCGATAAGTCCGGTCGGTGCCGGTCAACAGCTTGGCCTGGCTCTCGGTCCGGGTCTTCTTCAACGATTCCGCTTGCGCCTTGCCACGGCCTTCGGCGACGGCCTCGGCGAAGTTGGCGAACAGCACCGTGAACCAGAGCCAGAGGATGATCTGGAAGGTGAAGCCGAGATTGGCGCTGCCGGTGACGAGGTCGCGGACGAAGATCACCGTGGTCAACGCGGCCACGACCTCGACCACGAACATCACGGGGTTCTTCGCCATCAGCCGGGGATCGAGCTTGACGAAGGCCGAGCGGATCGCCGGCACCAGGATCTTCGGGTCGAACATGGTCGACGCCGTCACCTGCTTTTGCAGTCTTGTGGTTTCCATGGTTGTCACTCCGGACAATTCGATCAGAACAGGGTGTTGGCGTTCATGGCGAGGTGCTCGACGATCGGCCCGAGCGCCAGCGCCGGGAAGAACGTGAGACCGCCGATGATCAGGATCACGCCGATGACGAGGCCGACGAACAGCCCGCCGGTGGTCGGGAAGGTGCCCGCCGAGGCCGGGATCGACTTCTTCTCGACCAGCGAACCCGCGATCGCCATCGCCGGCACGATCATGAAGAAGCGGCCGACGAACATCGCGGAAGCGAGCGTCAGATTGTAGAACAGGGTGTTGCCGGTGAGGCCCGCGAAGGCCGAGCCGTTATTGCCGGTGGCCGAGGTGAACGCGTACAGCACCTCGGTGAAGCCATGCGGGCCGGAGTTCGCCATCGAGGCCACCGCCGACGGCAGTACCACGCCGACCGCGGTCCAGCCGAGATACATCAGCGGCAGCACCAGGATCGCGAGCATCGCCATCTTGACCTCGCGCGCCTCGATCTTCTTGCCGACATATTCCGGAGTGCGGCCGACCATCAGGCCGGCGACGAAGATCGCAAGCACGACGAACAGCAGCATGCCGTAGAAGCCCGCGCCGACGCCGCCGATGATGACCTCGCCGAGCTGCATGTTGATCAGCGGGATCATGCCGCCGAGCGCGGTGAAGCTGTCATGCATGGCATTGACAGCGCCGCAGGAGGCGGCAGTCGTGACGACGGCGAACAGCGAGGACGCGACGATGCCGAAGCGGACCTCCTTGCCCTCCATGTTGCCGCCGGTGAGGCCGAGCGCGTGCAGCGCCGAGGTGCCGTTGGCTTCCGCCCAATAGGTGACGGTGACGCCGGCGACGAACAGGATGCCCATCACGGCGAATATCGCCCAGCCCTGGCGTTCGTTGCCGACCATGCGGCCGAACACGTTGGTCATGGCGGCGCCGAGCGCGAAGATCGAGACCATCTGCACGAGGTTCGACAGCGCGGTCGGATTCTCGAACGGATGCGCGGCGTTGGCGTTGAAGAAGCCGCCGCCATTGGTGCCGAGCATTTTGATCGCGACCTGCGAGGCCACCGGCCCGAGCGCGATGGTCTGCTTGCCGCCCTCCAGCGTGGTGGCGTCGACATAGGCGCCGAGCGTCTGCGGCATGCCCTGCCAGACCAGGAACAGCGCGTAGACGACGCAGATCGGCAGCAGCACGTAGAGCGTGCAGCGCGTGACGTCGACCCAGAAATTGCCGACGGTGCGCATCGACGAGCGGGTGAAGCCGCGGATCAGCGCCATCGCCAGCGCGATGCCGGTCGCCGCCGACAGGAAGTTCTGGTGGGTCAGGCCGACCATCTGGACCAGATAGGACAGCGTGCTCTCGCCGCCGTAGTTCTGCCAGTTGGTGTTGGTGATGAAGGAGATCGCGGTGTTGAAGGAAAGGTCCTCGGCGACCGCCGATTGCCCGGCCGGATTGAACGGCAGCACCGCCTGCAGCCGCATCAGGCCGTAGATGATGGCGAAGCCGCCGACATGGAACAGCAGCATGGCGACCGTATAGGTCAGCCAGTGTTGCTCACGGCGCTCGTCGACGCCGCCGACCCAGTAGATGCCGCGCTCGACCGGGCGCAGCACGGGCGACAGGAAGGTGCGCTCGCCGTTGAACACGCGGGTCATGTACCAGCCGAGCGGTTTGACCAGCGCGGCAACGATCGCGCAGAACAGAATAATTTGAATCCAGCCGATGACGGTCATTGCGTCAAACCTTTCGAATGGGAGCGAAGCGCAGCATCGACGCGAACAAGCCGAGCAACAGCCCGGTCAGCACCGCGTCGGCTAACAGAATTGTGCAAAGCGTTGACATCGCGGGCCGCCTAGAAGCGTTCGGGCCGCAGCAATGCGTAAGTGAGGTAGAACAGCAGGCCGAGCGAGACGAGGCCGGCGAGCGAGTAATCGAAGATCATCGCCGCCTCCCCTATAGCCGTTCGCAGGCGTAGGCGTAGCCGATGCCGGCCGCAAAGAAGCCGACCGCAAGCGCCGCCATGAGAATGTCCATCATGAGAGACTCCTATGCGTCCGAGGAGGCGCGGTGGGCGACCGTATAAGCGCTCCGCGCCGGATGGCCGTGAGGTGCCATCCGGGGCATAGGTTTTCGAGAGGTGGCGAATAAGGACGTTATAGGAATCCTATAAAGGTGGCAGGCGCTCTCCGCAGTCGTCCCGGCGAAAGCCAGGACCCATAACCACAGGGCCGAGTTTTGCGATGGCTGGGGCCCCAACCTGATCTCACAAGCAGATTCGGTGGCAATGGGTCCTCCGCCAGGACGACAGCTTGGTCTTTATGGAATCCCTATATCTCCGTCCCCCGCCTCATCTCGTTTTCAAATGGCGGTCCGGCCATTTTTGGCTTGCGGCCAATACCCCGGGCCGCGCAAGACGAGATGACGCCATGTCAGTGCTTTCCCAAAACACCTCCATCGATCTCGGCGAACGGCTGCGCGACGCCTATGCGGTCACAGCCGAATTCATGGCCGACATCATCAGCCAGACCTGCCGGCGCTTTCCCTCGGTCGGACAGAGCGGCAAGACCCGCCGGGTCGAGCGGCTGATCCAGTCAGGCGCCTGGACCGACGCCGCGATCGCGCTGCTCGATCTGGAACTGCCGCAATGGCAGATCCGCCGCCTGGTCTATGACGAGGGCGAGTGGCATTGCGCATTGTCGCGCGAACGCGAGCTGCCCGACTGGCTCGACCAGTCGATCGAGACTCACCACACCGATCTTGCGCTTGCGATCCTCAGCGCCTTCGTCGAGGCGCAGCGGATCTCCGCACCCGATAGCCGAACCAGCGTGCCGACGGTGCGTCGCGACACGCGGGCGCTGTACGAGCCGCTGTTCGTCGACAATATCGGCTGATGGCGGCGCGGCCGTGGACACCAAACAACTGCCGCGGCAGCTGCAGTCGGTCCAGGTCATGGTCCGGTTCGGCTTCCGGCTTGCCATCATGATCGGCTTTGCCGTGTTCGCCGGCGCCGGCTTCGGCAAGGGCCTCGTCACGCTGTTGTGGATGTCGGCCGTGATCTGCGCCTTTGCCGGGATCGCCCAGCGCGAAATGCCGTTTGCCGCAAACCTCAACCACTGGGACGAGATGACCGCCTATGTCGCGCTGTGCGCGCTCGGCACCGGCATCGTCCAGCGCCTCTAGACCATCCCCACAAATCCTATGCCGCTCCTATGAAGTCGGTCGTCCTTCGCGCTCGATTTCATATCCGGCAAATCAGACATTGATCGCGTGACCGTGACTGAAGCGTGTTCGAACGAACCGGATACCGGTTCGCGTGAGGAAAACGCGTCAGAAACAACAAGAAGGACCACCACCGTGAAACTCGTCGAACCTCCCTCGTGTAGCGCCGCGTCCACCGTCGTCTTCATCGGCCGCAACCATCGCGGCCAGTGGGTCGCCCAGCAACAGAACGGCCTCTATGGCGGCCTGTTCGTCAACCGCGCCCAGGCCCTCAAATACGCGCTGTTCGAGAACGGCCAGCATCCTGAAATGATCGTCGAGTTGTCGCGAGAGATCGAGCTCGATATGCGCGGCGAGACCGCGAGCTTCCCCGCAAGCCGCGTGGCATGAGCCACCCATGACCTGGCAAACGGCTGCAAAAGCCGACCTGGCCGGATGGCTGTCGGGCTTCATCCCCGATCTTCCGACCCCCTTCAACCATCGGGGCGAGATCGACGCGGACGCGTTCGGCCGGCTGTGCGAGCGCCAGATCGCGGCGGGTGCCACCGCGCTGGTGGTCGGCGAGACCGCAGGTGAAAGCGCGACGCTGGAGCCTGCGGAACGCGCGCAGCTCGTCCGCATCACGGCCGACGTCGCGCGCAAGCGGGTCCGCATCATCGCCGGCGCCGGATCGAATGCGACCGGTCATGCCGTCACGCTGGCCCGGGCCGTGGAAGCGGCCGGCGCCGACGCCGTCATGTCGGTCGTGCCCTATTACAACAAGCCGATGCCACAGGGCACGGCGGCGCATTTCCGCGCCGTCGCCGCGGCCACTACGCTGCCTGTCATCCTGCACGACATTCCGTCGCGCACGGTCAATGGCCTTGCCGACGAGACGCTGCTCGAGCTCGCCGCATCGCCGCGCTTCGTGGGTTTACGCGACGGCAGCGGTGACGTTGCCCGGCTGGCGCGCCTGCGCTCACGCCTGCCGGCGACATTCCGGATGCTGACCGGCGACGATGCCTCCTCGCTGGCCTGGCTCGCCACCGGTGGCGATGGCTGCATCTCGGTCGTGACGAACGTCGCGCCCGATCTATACGTGGCCGTTCACAGGCATTTCCGCGAGGGACGATTGTATCAGGCGCGGGAGTTGCACCAGCGCCTGGTGCCGCTTGCGACCTTGCTGGAGCGCGAGCATCCCGCCGCATTGAAGTTCGCGCTGGCGCTTCTGGGATTCATGCAGCCGGCGACGCGGCTGCCGATCGTGCAATTGAACGGGTCGGCAAAGGCCGAGGTCTCGCAGGCGATGGCTGAGCTTGCCGACGAGTACCTCGCAGCCGCGCATTGAGATTTGCCGACCCGACATATGCCATCGCAATGCACAATGCGATCAGCGCACGGTGCCCGTGACACGACGCCAACTTGAGGTTCCGAAACGGCGCCCCATATGCACGGCAAGGGAGTGCTTGCCGTGCACACCACCTTCAAGGCGGCCCTCGTTGTTGCGACCGTCCTGGTCGCGCTGATTATCTCCATCCGTCCCGGTCCGGCCGCGGACAACAGCCGTCTTGCTCTGACCATTTCAATCGACGGGGCCATCGGGCCGGCAGCAGCCAGCTACGTCAAGGACGGCCTGGCCAAGGCTGCCGAGCGTCGCGCCGAAATTGTCATCCTGCGTTTGAATACCCCAGGCGGTCTCAGCACCAGCATGCGTGAGATCATCGCCGACGTGCTGGCCTCGCCCGTTCCCGTGGTCGGCTACGTTGCGCCATCCGGCGCCCATGCCGCGAGCGCCGGGACCTATATCCTCTATGCGACCCATCTCGCGGCCATGGCGCCCGGCACCAATATCGGCGCCGCGACGCCGGTGCAGATTGGCGGCCCGATACCGGGGCTGCCGGGCGGCACCCCGGACAAGGGCGGCAAGGACCAGAAGGACGGCGGCCATCCGTCCGAAACCAAGGATGCCATGACCGCGAAGGCGACGAATGATGCCGTTGCCTTCATCCGCAGCCTCGCCGAATTGCGCGGTCGCAATGCCGACTGGGCCGAGAAGGCGGTGCGCGATGCCGCCACCCTCTCCGCCAACGCCGCGCTGCAAGCCAACGTCATCGATCTCACCGCGCGCGACCCGGCCGACCTGCTCAGGCAGGTCGATGGCCGGACGATCGAGCTCCCCGGCGGCAAGACGCAACGCCTGGCGACCAGGGACGCCGCGATCGAGGCCATCGATCCAACCTGGATCGCGCGCGCGCTTGCGGTCATCACCGACCCCAACATCGCATTCATTCTCCTGATGGTCGGCATCTATGGCCTGATCTTCGAGTTCATGTCGCCCGGTGCCGTGGCGCCGGGGGTTGTCGGGACGATCTGCCTGCTGCTCGGCCTCTACGCACTCAACATGCTGCCGATCAACTACGCCGGCTTCGCCCTGATGCTGGTCGGGATCGCGCTGCTCGCAATCGAGGCCTTCAACCCGACCGTCGTGATCGGCCTCGGAGGAATCGTCGCCTTCGTGCTTGGAGCAGCCATGCTGTTTCGGATCGAGGCGCCCGGATACCGGCTGTCATGGCCGGTCATCGGCATCGTCGCCGCGATGTTCACGGGGCTCATTCTCGTCGTGCTCGGCGCGCTGCGCCGCGCGCGCAAGGGCCCGGTGCGGATCGGTGCGCAAGCCATGCGCGGGCTATCGGCCGAGGTGCTCGACTGGTCGGAGACCACAGGTCACGTCTTCACCAACGGCGAACGCTGGCAAGCGCGCAGCACCGAGACATTCACCGCGGGAGACACGGTCGAGGTCGCCAACATCATCGATTTGACGCTGGTGGTACGGCGTGCGCCGGCCTCTCCCGGCGAAGGAGGTACAGCATGATGCTTGATTATTTCACCTATGCGGCGATCGCGCTGCTGATCATCGTATTCCTGACCCAGGCCGTGCGCGTGCTGCGCGAATACGAGCGCGGCGTCATTTTCACGCTCGGCCGCTTCACCGGGGTGAAGGGTCCGGGGCTCATCATCCTGATTCCGGTGGTGCAGCAGCTGGTGAAGGTCGATCTCAGGGTGGTGGTGCAGGTGGTGCCGCCACAGGACGTGATTTCCCGCGATAACGTCTCGGTCAAGGTCAACGCCGTGCTCTACTTCCGCATCGTCGATCCCGAGCGCGCCATCATCAAGGTCAGCGACTACATGGCTGCGACCAGCCAGCTTGCGCAGACCACGCTGCGCTCGGTGCTCGGCAAGCACGAGCTCGACGAGATGCTGGCGGAGCGCGACAAGTTGAACGCCGATATCCAGGAGACCCTCGACAGGCAAACCGACGTCTGGGGCATCAAGGTCACCGGGGTCGAGATTAAGGATATCGATCTCAATGAGACGATGGTGCGGGCGATCGCCAAGCAGGCCGAGGCCGAGCGGCTGCGACGCGCCAAGGTGATCAACGCGATGGGCGAGCAACAGGCCGCCGAGAAGCTGGTCGAGGCCGGCCGGATCCTCGCCCAGGAGCCGCAGGCGATGCAGCTGCGCTACTTCGCAGCGCTGCACGACATTGCCGGCGAGCGCTCCTCCACCGTGGTCTTCCCGCTGCCGATGAACCTGCTCGATCATCTGGCGCCGCGACGTGAAGCGACGTGAACTGGTCTGCTAAAGCGTGATGAGATTGGGCTGTGTAGCGACTACGACGGCACCGCGCTCCCTTTCCCCGCTCTTGCGGGGAGAGGGTTGGGGTGAGGGGCCGTCTCCGCTTACACGGTGATAGCTACGTTTGCGGGGGCTCCCCCTCACCCGGAACGCATCTGACGATGCGTCGTAGCCGAAGCCTTGCTTCGGCGTTCTTGAGAACGGCCGCCGAAGGCGGCCTACGCCTCTCCCCGCACGCGGGGCGAGGTGAAGCGGAGTCCGTCGCCGATTCCGGGTAAAGTCATCTCGTTCTAACGCCCGCGATGCTTGGCCCGCCACGCAGGTCCCGGACCGCGCATGTAATGCGCCTCGGGCCGGTAGCCGCTGATCGGCTCCTCGCCGATCCAGGCGAGGAATGCGAGCAGCCCTTCTGCGGCGCGGCGCGGCAGGGCAGCGATGAACGAAACTGCGCGCATCTCAGTAGTCCCACTTCTCGCCGAGCACGACCGGCGCCCGCGGATATCTCTCGGCGTCACCGCCGAGCATGCCGACGTTGAGGTTGGTCCGCGCCCAATCCTCGTGGCCGCGATGCAGCAGCAGCTCATTGCGGAGCCGATGAATCTTGGCGGCGGCGATCGCGCGGTGAACAGTCCTGAAGACGATGCCGATCCGCCTGACGGTCCGCCGCAGCATCAAGGGCATGGCGCCGGCCGAACCGTGCGGCCGGGCATCGTGGTAATGGAGCAAGGTCATGTGCCACCTTCCCGTTTGGCGGCGCGCGCGAGCGCACCGCATCACGGCAAAAGATGCTGGGAAGGCCGTAGGAATTCGAGAGGGCACGCCGCGGTGCGGCATAGGAGCCGCATAAGGACGGGTAGCCCCGCGATGGGATCGCCTGTGCCGTCCGGCGCCAGCCGGAACCCAACGCCTCTGCGTGTTGACCAGCGCCCATTCAGTGCTAGCCTTTTGGCGACAAGTAGCGTCAAGCGGGTTCGATAACCGAGGGCTGAGACCATGAACCTCGT
The DNA here is from genome assembly GCF_029714545.1 of Bradyrhizobium pachyrhizi. Taxonomy (NCBI): domain Bacteria; kingdom Pseudomonadati; phylum Pseudomonadota; class Alphaproteobacteria; order Hyphomicrobiales; family Nitrobacteraceae; genus Bradyrhizobium; species Bradyrhizobium pachyrhizi. Next base: position 6,797,250 of record NZ_CP121667.1, read on the forward strand.
ATCGCCAAATGTCGCAACCTCCGGGCCTGTTTCCTCCGACGGCGTGATCGCGGCAAGCGTCTACGTCGAGGGACGACGCATCGCCAATATCGCAATCGATGAGGCCGCGAGCTGGCGCAACAAGCCAAATCACGTTGTGTGGATCGGCCTGCACGAACCCGACATGACGCTATTGAGCAGCCTGCAGCGGCAATTCCAGCTGCACGACCTCGCGATCGAAGACGCCGATCACGCGCATCAGCGGCCGAAGATCGAACAATATGGCGATGCGCTGTTCATCGTGGCACGCACCGCGCAGCTCGACGGCGAGAGCATCGCGTTCGGCGAAACGCATTTGTTCGTCGGCGAGGGATACATCGTCTCGGTCCGGCACGGCGCCTCGACGTCCTATACGCCGGTCAGGGAACGCTGCGAGAGCTGCCCGCGCGCTCTTGCCCGCGGCGAGGACTACATCCTCTATGCCATTCTCGATTTCATCGTCGACAACTACTCGCCGGCTCTCGAGACGATCCAGGAAGAGGTCGAGACAATGGAAGCGGAGGTGCTTGCGAGCGCGATGACGCGGGCACAGATCGAGCGGCTTTATCTGCTGCGACGCGACCTGCTGCGGCTGCGCAATGCGGTCGGGCCGCTCGTGGAGGTCTGCCGCAGACTCGAACGCGACAACCTCCCCATGGTGCGCGAGACGATGCGCCCGCTGTTCCGCGACGTCACCGACCACGTGCGCACGATCCAGGAGCGAATTGACTCGCTGCGCGAGGTGCTCGCCTTTGCATTTGAAGCAAGCCTGCTAGTCGGTCAGGCGCAGGAAACGGCGATCTCCAAGAAGCTCGCCTCATGGCTTGCGATTGTTGCCGTGCCGACCGCCGTCGCCGGCATCTACGGCATGAATTTCAAGTACATCCCGGAGCTGCAATGGGAGTACAGCTATTTCGTCGTAATGGGCCTGATGCTGGTCGCATGCGGCGCGCTGTTCTGGCGGTTCAGGCGTTCCGGCTGGCTGTAGGCAGCGATCAGAACATCGAGCTGCATCGCAGCCATGCCGCAATTCGCGAGATTTCGGACAATTTTACCCTCGATCAACGGCGCGAGGTGCCGGTTTACGGTCGGCGGCAAGACCGGTAACCTCGCCTCCCAATGCGACGTGGAGAGTGCCCATGCGGCCCAAGGATCAGATCAACTGGATGCTGTCGGATGCGATCGAGGCGCTCGCCCGCGCCGAACGGTTGCACCAGAGCTTCCTCAATTTGCACCCGCGCGCGGGAAGCACCGAGCCGAGCTGGGAACCGCCGACCGACGTGATCGAGACCGAGGATGAAATCCTGATCCTGGTCGCGTTGCCGGGGGTCGATCCCGACGAGGTCGAGGCCGCGCTCGACGGCGGCACGCTGGTGATCTCCGGCCGCCGCACCCTGCCCCCTGAACTCCGCAACGCCCGCATCCTGCGCCTCGAACTGCCGCAGGGCCGGTTCGAGCGCCGCATCGCGCTGCCGACAGGCCGCTACACCATCAGCCGCTTTGCCGCGCATGGTTGCGTCGGCCTGCGGCTCGGAAAGTCGAGCTAAAGGATTTCGACATGGCTGCCTCAGACATTTCAAGCCCAGCATCGACTTCGACGCCGATTCCGAGCGACGCGCTGATCATCGTCCCGGTGCGCAACACCGTGCTGTTTCCGGATGTCATCATTCCGATCACGATCGCCCGCGCGACCTCGATTGCCGCGGCCCAGCAGGCGGTGCGCGAGCAGCGGCCGATCGGCATCCTGCTGCAGCGCGATCCCGAGACCAACGATCCCGGCGCCGACGGGCTGTACCGCGTCGGCACAACTGCCAACATCGTGCGCTACATCACCGGTGCGGACGACACCCACCATCTGGTCTGCCAGGGCGTGCAGCGCATGCGCGTGCTCGACTATCTGCCGGGCACGCCGTTCCTCGCGGCCCGCGTGCTGCAAATCCCGGAGCCGACCACCACTTCGCCCGAGATCGAGGCGCGCTTCCTCAATCTGCAGCGCCAGGCGCTGGAGGCCGCGCAATTGCTGCCGCAAGTGCCGCAGGAGCTGATCGCCGCACTGCAGGGCACCACCTCGCCGGCAACCCTTGCCGACCTTGCGACGTCCTACATGGACATCAAGCCGTCGGAGAAGCAGGACATCCTGGAAACCATCGATCTCGTGGCGCGGATGGACAAGGTGTCGCGTCACCTCGCCGAGCGCATCGAGGTGCTGCGGCTGAGCCAGGAGATCGGGCAGAAGACCAAGGCCGTGTTCGACGAGCGGCAGCGCGAGGCGATCCTGCGCGAGCAGATGGCGACGATCCAGCGCCAGCTCGGCGAAGGCGACGGCAAGGCTGCGGAAGTCGCCGAACTGACCAAGGCGATCGCGGAGGCCAAGATGCCGCCGGAGGCCGAAAGCCAGGCGCAGAAGGAACTGCGCCGCTACGAGCGGATGCCGGAGGCCGCGGCCGAATCCGGCATGGTGCGCAGCTATCTCGACTGGCTGATCGACCTGCCCTGGAGCATTCCGGAGGAGAAGCCGATCGACATCGCGGAGGCGCGCAAGATCCTCGACCAGGACCATTATGGCCTCGAGAAGATCAAGAGCCGCATCATCGAATATCTGGCGGTGCGCAAGCTCGCGCCCGGCGGCAAGGCGCCGATCCTGTGCTTCCTCGGCCCGCCCGGCGTCGGCAAGACCTCGCTCGGCCAATCGATCGCGCGCGCGATGTCGCGGCCGTTCGTTCGTGTCAGCCTTGGCGGCGTGCACGACGAGGCCGAGATTCGCGGCCATCGCCGCACCTATATCGGCGCGCTGCCCGGCAACATCATCCAGGCGATCAAGAAGGCCGGCGCGCGCAATTGCGTCATGATGCTGGATGAGATCGACAAGATGGGGCGCGGCATCCAGGGCGATCCGTCGGCCGCGATGCTCGAAGTGCTCGACCCCGAGCAGAACAGCACCTTCCGCGACAATTATCTCGGGGTGCCGTTCGACCTCTCGCGCGTCGTGTTTATCGCCACCGCCAACATGCTCGACGGCGTCCCCGGCCCGCTGCTCGACCGCATGGAGCTGATCAGCCTCGCCGGCTACACCGAGGACGAGAAGCTCGAGATCGCCAAGCGCTATCTGGTGCGCCGCCAGCTCGAGGCCAACGGGATCAAGGCCGAGCAGGTCGAGATCGATCCGGATGCGCTGCGGCTGATCATCCGCAGCTACACCCGCGAGGCCGGCGTGCGCAACCTGGAGCGCGAGATCGGCAAGGTGCTGCGCAACGTCGCGGTACAGATCGCCGAGGGCAGCACCAGCCACGTCACCATCGCGCCGAAGGACATCGTCTCGCTGCTCGGCCAGCCGAGGTTCGAGAACGAGATCGCGATGCGCACCAGCATCCCGGGCGTTGCCACCGGACTGGCCTGGACCCCGGTCGGCGGCGACATCCTGTTCATCGAGGCGTCGCGCACGCCGGGCCGCGGCGCGCTGATCCTCACCGGCCAGCTCGGCGAGGTGATGCGCGAGAGCGTGCAGGCCGCGCTGACCCTGGTGAAGAGCCGGGCGTCCCAGCTCGGCATCGACCCCGGCGTGTTCGAGAAGAGCGACATCCACGTCCACGTTCCCGCCGGCGCGACGCCGAAGGACGGCCCGAGCGCGGGCGTTGCGATGTTCACCGCCCTCACCTCGCTGTTGACCGATCGCACGGTGCGCAGCGACACCGCGATGACCGGCGAGATCTCGCTGCGCGGCCTCGTGCTGCCGGTCGGCGGCATCAAGGAGAAGGTGGTCGCGGCCGCGGCCGCCGGCCTGACCCGTGTGATGCTGCCGGCGCGCAATAAGCGCGACTTCGACGACATCCCCGCCGGCGCCCGCGCCAAGCTGGAGTTCATCTGGCTCGAACGGGTCGACGAAGCGATCGCAGCCGCGCTGGAGGCCGCCAAGACGACGCCCGCCGCCGCGGAGTGATCGCGTCTCGAACGCAACAAGAGGGCATGACAGCGATCGCCGTCACGCCCTCTTGCGTTGCAGATAGCGGAGCGGTGCCGCTCAGCTCTTGCCCATGCATTCTTCGATGTAGAACCAGCGGTCGTCGCCGGTCAGGCCCTTCGACTTCACCTCGGCGCGGCAGACCTTCAGCTTTGGCTTGTTGGCCTTCCACTTCGCCTTCATGTCCTTCAGCTTCTGCATGGTGAGCTTGACCTTCGACGGCTTGGCCTCGGTGGTCTGGGCTGATGCGGTGTGCAGCGAGCCGGCGAGAAGCAGGGCGGCCACAAGACAGCTTGCGGTACGAAACATGACTGAAATGTCCCTTGATTATCTGTTGAATTGAACGGAGGAGAGCTTCTTGTTCGACGCGTCTTCTTCGCGCGATCCGGCACCCGCGTCGCTCGAAAACGCTTCAGGCCGCGCGCGGGATGCCAGATGTCCCGCGCGCGGCCTGAACTGCGATCAGAGGATTTTGACAGCGCTGAGCAGCGTCATGTAGACGCCCCACGCCAGTGGAATGCCGACGAACAGCCAGAACAGCGCCGCCTTGGCGTCGAGCCCGCCGAACCCGATCCCGTAGGAACCGTGCGGTCCGGCCGCCGCGGCGCTGGCGCTCGCATCCTGCAGCTTGGCGACCTCGGCGTCGCTCATATGCCATTTCGGATCGACCGGCTTGATCAGGTAGTTGCAGATCAGGCCCGCGATCAGCATGGCGCACAGGATATACATCGTGGTGTTGTAGAGCTGGTCGCGCGGCACGCCGGCGGCAAGCTGGAACTCACGGATGTAGTTCACCACGACAGGACCGATGATGCCGGCGGTCGACCATGCCGTCAGCAGACGGCCGTGGATGGCGCCGACGAACTGGGTGCCGAACATGTCGGCGAGATAGGCCGGCACGGTGGCGAAGCCGCCGCCATACATCGACAGGATGATGCCGAAGCCGAGCACGAATAACAGCTTCGATCCCATCGCTGCGAAGGTCGGCGCCAGCGCGTAGAGCGCGATGCCGAGGATGAAGAACGTGTAGTAGGTGTTCTTGCGGCCGATCTTGTCCGACAGCGACGCCCAGAAGAAGCGGCCGCCGATGTTGAACAGCGACAGCAATCCGGCAAAGCCGGCCGCGATCGCCGCGATCTGCGCCTTCTGTCCGGCATCGAGCTGGTTGAAGCCGACATTGGGTAGGCCGATCAGCTTGCCCGCGAATATCTCCTGCAACATCGGCGAGGCCATGCCGATCACGCCGATGCCCGCCGACACGTTCAGGCAGAGCACCCACCAGATCAGCCAGAATTGCGGCGTCTTGTGCGCGTTGTCGAGATGGACGTGCTTGCTCGAGATCATCGCGTTGGCCTTCGTCGGCGGCGTCCAGCCCTCGGGCTGCCAGCCGGCCGGCGGAATGCGATAGCGGAACGCGCCGATCATCATGAACACGAAGTAGATCGCGCCCATGGCGAGGAAGGTCTCCCAGACGCCGACCGAGGTCGGGGTCTTGAAGTAGTTCATCAGCCTGTCGGCGAGCGGGGCGCCGATCATCGCGCCGCCGCCGAAGCCCATGATCGCCATGCCGGTCGCCATGCCGCGCCGGTCGGGGAACCATTTCACCAGCGTCGACACCGGCGAGATGTAGCCGAGGCCGAGGCCGACGCCGCCGATCACGCCGGAGCCGAGCCACATCAGCCAGAGCTGGTGCGTGTAGACGCCGAGCGCGCCGATCACGAGACCGCCGGCCCAGCACAGCGCCGCGACGAAGCCGGCCTTGCGCGGACCGACCTTCTCGAGCCAGCCGCCCCAGATCGCGGCGGAGACGCCGAGCAGCACGAAGAACAGCGTGTACATCCACCCGAGGCTCGCGACCTTCCAGTCGCAGGTGGTGGTGAACAGCTCCTGCACCAGCGAGATGTCGGGGCACGCCTTCGGCGCGGTCAGGCCGATCGCGCGCGACAGCGGCAGCCAGAACACCGAGAAGCCGTAAGCCATGCCGATGCACAGATGGATGCAGAGCGCGGCCGGCGGCACCAGCCAGCGGTTGAAGCCGGCTGTCGCGATTGTATGTTCCTTGTCGAGGAAACCTGCACCTGACGCGGATACGCGTCCGGCGCTGCTCACTGTGGTCATTGACACCTCCCCTGCAGCCGCCATTACGACAGGCGCATCTGCGTCTTCGATCCCGTCTCAGCCCCTTGCGGCCAGCGTCAGCCGGCAGCTCCGCACATTTCCTCAATGCGTCGGGACCAACCACGCACATTCCGGAAATGCTAACCCCCAATACGACCGGATATGCCGGCCGTTCAGCCCGTGATCTGGACACAGGCCCAGTCGTTGTCCGTCGATGCGCCCACACTCGAGCACAACTCCATCACCACAACCCGGCGGACATTATCAATTCGCGCAGAATGGAAAATAGGTGTCGATAGGCAAAAGGTAGATATCAAGCTGCATCTAGCTGGTACGCGGCAACGCAGCATTCGAATTGCCTATCGCTCCATTGATCTTCTCGATCAAGAAAACGATCCGGGCGTCGCTTCGTTCGGTGATCTCGACCTTGTCGCCGGTCTCCTGGATGAGGGCCGGGATATCGATCACCGAAAGCGGATCGGTGCAGTGCACCTCGAGGAAATCTCCCGCCGTTACGCTTCGGAGGGCCTTGCGCGTCTTCAGCGCCGGCAGCGGGCATTTCAGGCCGGTGAGATCGAGCTTCGTCGTTGTCATGGTTCGACCATGGCGAAGCCGTCCTGCGTCGTCAACGCCGCCTCCTCATCCGCTTCAGCCTTCGGCCGGAGCCGACGCGAGCACGTCGTCGACGGGGATCGCGGCGCGCAGCATCAATGCGGCAACGTCCTCGATGTCGTCGAGATGCGCGACCGGCAGCGTGGTTGCAACGGCGACGTCGCTGGCAATCCCGACCACGCGCGGGTCGTCGGGAAACAGCAGCGGCTTGCCGTTGGCGGCGCGGTACACCTCGATCTTGTTGACCGGCTCGCGCTTGAAGCCTTCGACCACGACCAGGTCGACTTGCGCCATCTTGGCGAGCAGCTCCGGCAGCCGCGGCTCATCGGCGCCGCGCAGCTCGTGCATCAGCGCCCAGCGCCGCGTCGAGGACACCAGCACCTCGGTCGCACCGGACTGCCGGTGCACCCAGGAGTCCTTGCCGGGCACGTCGACATCGAATTCATGGTGGGCGTGCTTGATCACGGAGACACGCAGGCCGCGGCCCAGCAGGCAGGGGATCACCCGCGACAGCAGGGTGGTCTTGCCGGCACCGCTCCAGCCCGCGAGGCCAATCACTTTCATACGCGTCTCCGAAGACATGCCAATCGTTAGGGTATCCACGCCTGCGGTTCCGCCCGACATGGATGGCCGGGACCAGCCGTGACGATGGAAGGCCGCGACTTGCGCCCAACGCTGCTTATATCAGCCTTGAAGCAATGTCATGCCAGGCTTGCCGGCGGATGAGGATCGGCTGGCTCGCTAGAGGACCGCCCTCGGAAACTCCTGCAGCAGCTGTGCCCAAAGCACCGCGAACGCGATCAGGCCACAGACCGCAAGCGCCGCGGTGAATCTCGGCAATCGGCCGATGGCGACGAGCAGCCAGGCCGGCAGGAAGAACAGGCCGAACACCATGCCGAGCGGAAACACCGCCAGCCACTGGAAGCCGGTGCCGTCGCCAGGCGGCACATGGGCGATGGCGTAGAAGGTGTAGAGCCAGAACAAGGTGCTGGCCGCCGCGACGAGCGCGGCAATCTTGCGAAAATTGACGGTGTCGAATGCCATGATCGATTGGTCGCCGCAATCGGCGAACCAGTTCACGGGCCGCCCCGCAAGTTGCGCTCGGCTCGCTATCCCGCAGGGTCAGTCGGTTCGTTGACTGACCGGCCGCCCCGGCTTGGCCAGCCTTGCCGATCGGCTCTCTCTCGGGGGCTGGTCACGCATCCGTAGCCTCTTCCGCGGCCGCTGCGTATCGACTGCCAGCACTTCTTCCAGCGTTGTATTCCTAAAACGAAGCCTTCTTAACATCGCTCCGCTCCTCGAGCGGGTGGGAGCCCCATCGGTCGTTCAACCACCGACATCCACAACAGGGCCCATGTCGGTGATGGGAGATAACCAGCGACGGGACGGTTTGCTCCAATGCATGTTGCAGCCCCCGCTCACGTCACGCGCAATCCCGCTATCCAGCGGATTTACCTCGAAATTTCCAATACGCAGGGCGATCGGAACACGATAATGTGCACCATGGAGGACTATGTATGCCTCGCTCGCCTTCGATTGTGCCGCATTCAATCGATCACGACACCTATCTGGTGCTGAACGATTTTGGCCGACTGGGCCGTGCCTGGAGCGAAACCGACGAAGAAGGCACTGACCGGAAAACGCTGATCCGGCGTCTCCTGGATGACCAGTACAGCCGCCCGGTCCGCATCGTGGCCTTCAATACCAACGAAGGATGGTCGCGCGACGTCACGACCGACATTGCCGACGAGCTTCGGCGCCGTTTCGTCGAATACGAAGAGGTCCCGCGCTCCGTGCTGGAGTTCGTGGAGACGGCCATGCGGCACTGAGCTGGATCGGCAACGCAGAAGGCCCTCTCACAGCGCGATCGTTCGGCCCGGCAAGCATCCGCCAAACGGCAATTTTCCCAGCAATCTCAACGCGATCCGGCTGCCTCGCAGCGCCGCTCCGCCATAAGGCAATAATTAAGAGCATTTGCCTTACCTGTTCTCCCGTTCAACGGGAGACCGGTCCAGTGCACAATCGTGGTGGCGTTCGAGATGCCGTAAGCCTGAAAAGCCGGGTTCTGGTCACGGCGATCTTTTTGGCATCGGGCGCGGCATCGCTGATCCTGCAGGTCCTCTGGTTCAAGCAACTGCAATTCGTGCTGGGAAGCGCGACCGTCTCCGTCAGCGTCACGGTGGCAAGCTTCTTTTTCGGCCTCTCGCTGGGCAGCGCCCTGGGAGGTCGGATCGCCGACGTCGTCAGCCACCCCCTGAAAATCTACGGGTTGCTCGAACTCGCCCTCGCCCTCGTTTCTCTCGCGGTCACCGCGTTCCTGTCGCATTGGCCGACATGGGTGGGCTGGCTGTCACCGATGCTGGACCTGGAGTCTTCCTTCCGGCTGCCTCTCATGGTCGCCGTGTCGCTCGCCATCCTGTCGCTGCCAACGATGTTGATGGGCGCGACCCTGCCCTTCCTGGTGAAATTCCTGACCCGCACACAAACCGATCTCGCCAATCGCATCGGTCTGCTCTACGGGTTCAACACCCTGGGCGCCGCCATCGGCACCCTGGCGGCCGGCTTTGTGCTGATGGGCCTTTGGGGCATCGCGGGATCGAGCCTGGTTGCGGCAGCGTTGTATGTCTGCGTCGGCGTCGTTGCCCTGTTAGTTGCGCGCGGCGCAAGCCCGCTCTTGCCGGTCGCGGCACAGGCACCGGTGCAAACCGCCACGACCGCGAGTGACAGGACGTCGATCCTGATCTGGATTTTCGCGTGCTCCGGTTTTGTATCGATCGCCTATGAGGTCGTCTGGTTCCGATTCCTGACCAATGTCAGCACCTCGAGTGTCTACGCCTTCTCGGGCATGCTCGGCGTTTACTTGCTGGGGCTCGTGATCGGCGCCCTGATCTGCGCCAGGCTGCTCGCCCCCCGCAAGGATCAATTGCTGCGATACTTCGCCGTGACGCAGCTGCTGATCGCGGTTGCGGCCACGCTGACCGTCGGAATACTCGGCAAGGCTCGGACCATGGGAGTAGCGCTGTCTCCCGTCGTATCGGGCCTGCTTCCAGTCCCGGTGCAGGAGCTGTTGGGAGGTGACGTTTCATTCTTCCTGGTCTGCGCTGTTGCCCTGTTGCTGCCGACCACGCTGATCGGCATCAGCTTTCCGCTGGCCAGCGAATTGACCGTGATGCAGATGAGCGCGCTCGGCCGCAGGATCGGCACGCTCTACGCCCTGAACACGATTGGCGGCGTCGTGGGCTCGCTGGCGGCGGGGTTTCTGCTGATCCCGTATCTGGGTAGCCAGGGCGCGCTCACCGCGCTGATTGCCGTGAACGTCCTGCTGTTCGTCGCGACGACCATGTCGCAGCCGGATCTTCTGAGAGAACGGAGCCTGTGGCGGCAAGGGACGATCGCCGCGAGCGTCATCGCCGTAGCGCTGCTGCTCTTCACCCCGCACTATCTGGAGCGGGTCCTGACCGCGATCGAAGGCGCCAATGTGCTCGAGTTGCGGGAAACCCGGCAAGCGACGTTTGCGGTGGTCGAGTATCGCGAGAAGGCGGCGGGCACCTATCAGCAGTTGGTGGTGAATTCGAAGAGCTATGCCAACAACCGTCCCGAGGGCAGACGCTACATGGCCGCGATGGGGCACTATCCCATTCTGCTGCACCAGGGCCCGGTTGAAGCGGCTGTCGTCATTTGCATCGGGACCGGAACCACGGTGGGAGCGGTGAGCACCCACGAGGAATTGCAATCGATCGACGCGGTCGATCTGGCATCGACGGTGTTCGAATTTGCGCCCCACTTCGTGCCGATCAACAAGCAGTTCTATCAAAATCCCAAAGTCCATCAGATCGTCGCGGACGGGCGCCACTTCCTGCTGGGGACCAAGGAGACATTTGACGTCATCACGCTCGAGCCGCCACCGCCCCATGATGCCGGCGTCATCAACCTCTACACGGAGGAATTCTATGCGCTGGCAAAGCAGAAGATGCGTCCCGGCGGCGTTCTCGCGCAGTGGGTGCCGCTGGATTTCAACCGCGGCATTCTTCCGAAGATGATACTCAAGGCCATGATGGGCCAGTTCAAGCATGTCTCGCTGTGGCTGCCGTCCAGAATGGAAGGTGTGGCGATCGCCTCCGATGAACCGTTGAACATCGATCCGCGCGAGCTCGCCATGCGCATGTCGAAGCCCGCGGTGGCTGAAGACCTGACGGCAAACGGCCTCGGCTCGCCCGAGGAATTCCTGGCGACGTTCATCGCCGCCGATGAAAAACTCGCGGCCTTTGTCGGGGACGTGCCGAGCCTCACGGATGATCGGCCGCGTCTCGAATATTACAACTGGTATCCGCTGGGTTCGGTCAGCGTGGACGAACTGAAGCGCCTCCGCGAGCCGGTGGAAAACTATCTTGCCGACCGTTCCATCGACGAGGCCCGTCTCGACACCGCGCGCACGGTGGCCAATGCGATCCTGGACGAGCACAAGGCCACGGCCGACGGCGACAAGTCCGCCGCCCGAGCCGCGCTTCGCCTGGCCGTCAAACTGGACCCGGACAATTCCTATGTCGACTTCCTGGACCGCAAGCTGAGCGAGTGATGAAGTCCCCGTCATTCCGGTGGCGTCGCCCCGGAATGACGTCGATGGTTAGTTTGGTGCGGCAAGACAGCCCGACGGGCAACTCAGCAAAACCTGTCAATCCCGCGATAAGAAAATATTCCGCTTGGCATTCGACCCAACTCAGATGTTCAATATGTACGTCTCACCCGATCGAGGGGCGCTGCGCATCGTCACGGGTGTTGCGGTGAGATGCGGTGGACGCCGATTGCGCAACTGACGAGTGCGCATGAAGCGGACGGTGAAGTCGTGTGGTCCTGACGCCCTAGCGGCAGGTGTCTTTTCGCGCGATGCGCAAGCGTCGTTGCGAAGGCGGTGACAAACAAGCCCAGTCTCGCCGGGGAGAGCACGAAGTAAGCCGTAAACCATCGCGCAGGGAAAGCCGGGTTGCTCCGGTTACACCTGTGGTCCTACCCCCGTGCTTTCTACCTCTTGCACGGGGCCCATGGGTGCGATCGGCACCCGGCTTTCCCTGCGCCCTCTGTTCGAAGAGGGCGGATGAGATGCAAAACTCGGGCAGATCATGTCGCGAGAATGCGGATGCATAACCCGCCGGCCGCGCCACATATTCAGTGTCGTCCCGGCGAAGGCCGGGGGACCCATAACCACAAATGCTGCCTGTTGCGCGACGCTGGAACGACGAATTTCGTTCCCAACATCGGCCGCGGTGTATGGGTCCCGGCCTTCGCCGGGACGACAGCGATGATTGCTGCGGCACCCGCGCGTGCCATGCACACGCCAACACTCACGCTACGCCGGCCTGAACCCCGCCTTCGTCAATGCAGCCCGCCCTTCATCCGACGCCAGCACATCGAGAAAGGCCTGCACCGCGGGCCGCTGCTTGCGCGCCGTCACCAACGCGAAGTCATAATGCTCTTCAGCATGCGGTATGAAGCCGAGTCCCGACGCATCGGCGACCGGCGCGATGGTCATGCCCCAGTCGGCGCGGTGCTGCGCCACTGCGGCCGCAACCGCATTGTGCGAGCGCGGCTGATTCCAGTAACCGTCGGGCCGGCTGCCCGCTAGCAAGCGATCGATCAGGATGCGGGTGCCGGCGCCCTGGTTGCGGTTGACCATGATGCAGGCGGGATCGGCAAGCGCGGCGCGCACCGCCTGCTCTGCGCTCAAGCCGGCAAAGCGCGTGTCGTCCTTGCGGAACACGATACCCTGCATGCGCCGCCAGCCCGGCACCAGTTCGAGCCCGCCGGTCAGATACGGCGTGTTGTAGGTCTCGGTCTTGTCGTCGAACAGGTGGATCGGGGCGAGATCGCATTCGCCGCGCTTGGCGGCAGCGAGTCCGCCGAGGCTGCCGACCGCGATCGAGCGCACCACGAGACCGGCATGCGCCAGCGGCGCGGTGACGAGATCGAGCCCGGTGCAATGGCTGCCGACGATGACGAGATCGGGTACCCGCACATGCGGCGTGAACAGCGTCACCTCGGCCTCGCTGCCGGCCGGCAGCTGGTCGGCCAGCGCCTCGATCTTCAGGAAGCCGTCGGCCTGCGCGAACGACGTGATCGCGCCCGAACCCTTGCCACCGGGATAGGCGATCAGGCCGTCGGCGCCTTCGACCAGCGACACCATCACGAACTCGGTACGCCCGAGCTCGGAGGCGATGCGCACCGGCACCTTCGCCGCCGCCTTGGCATCCGAGCGCGGCGGCAGCCCGGCCATCCGCCGCAGCACCGGCACGATCATGTCGTGGAAGGTGAACATCGCCGAGGTCGGAAAGCCCGGCAGGATGACGACCGGCTTGCCGTCGCACACCGCAAGGCACAGCGGCTTGCCGGGCTTCAGCGCCACGCCATGCGCGATGATGCCGGGCTCGCCGAGCCGGGCGATGATCCGGTGCGAGACATCGCCCGCGCCCTTGGAGGTGCCGCCCGACAGCACCAGCATGTCGCTGTCCGCCAGCGCCTTGCGCATCGCGGCCTCGAGCATCGCCTCATTGTCGGCGATTGCGCCCAGAAACGACGCGTCGCCGCCGTTCTCGGCAATCGCCGCGGTGACGATCGCGCCGTTGGTGTCGTAGATCGCGGCCGGCCGCAGCTTCTCGCCCGGCTGCACCAGCTCGTCGCCGGTCGAGAGGATTGCGACCCGCGGACGGCGGACCACCTCAACGTCGGCGATGCCGCAGGCCGCGAGCATGCCGATCTCGCGCGACCCGATCATCGTTCCGGCGCGCAGCAGGGCCTCGCCGCGCGCGATGTCGGAGCCGGCATAGGACACGAACTGGCCGGGCGACGCCGCACGCCGGACCTCGATGGTGCCGTGGCCGGCGGGCTGGGTGTGCTCGACCATCACGATCGCATCAGCGCCGCGCGGCACCGGACCGCCGGTCGCAATCGCGGTCGCGGTGCCCGGAAGCACCGGCAGGGTGGGCGCGGTGCCGCACGAAATCGTCTCGCCGTTCAGCGCGAGTTGCACCGGCGCAGCCTCGCCGGCGCGCGCCAGATCGGCCGAGCGCACCGCAAAGCCGTCGACATTGGAGCGATCGAATGGCGGCACGTCGATCGGCGCCACCACGTCCTCCGCCAGCGCACGGCCAAGCGCATCGGCGAGCCGCCATCTCTCGGACGGCAATTGGAGCGGGAACAGCGCCGCCTCGAAGCGTGCGATCGCCTCCTCGCGCGACAGGATGGCCAGGAACTGGTCCTGCTCGAAGCGGGAGGTGTCATTCCGGGATGGTGCGCCAGCACCAGACCCGGAATCTCGAGATTCCGTGTTCGCGCTATCGCGCGCCCCGGAAGGACGTTGCTGCTTACTCTCGTTCGATGCGGGCATCTTGCTCATCTCGGGAACTCACTCCCGCAACATATAGGCATCGACGATCGTGCCCGCAGCGAAGCCCTCGGCAGCGCCGGGCACGATCAGCAGGGCTTCGGCGCGCGCGATGGCATCGAGCGACAGGTCGCCGGTCGAAAGCGCCGCCCAGGAATCCTGCTGGGTACCTTGCTCGCGTGTCAGCAGTACGACCTCGGCAATGCCGACGCCGGAGGCGATCTTGCGTTCCAGCGGCAGCGCCAGCGTTTTGCGCGCGCGCCGGCCCGACAGGCGGTCGAGCACCGGAAGCGCAATTGCCCACCAGGCCGCGAAAGCCTGATCCGGCGCGCCCGGCAAGGCGACGACCGGCGTTGTGTGGATACGGCCGACCGCCGTGGTGCGCCCCGGTTGCAGGGCAATGCCGTGCGCGATCAGCGTGCCGCGCGACGCCAGTGCATTCACTGTCGCATCGGTGTGACCAACGCCGGTGCCGCCGATCGTGATGATCAGATCGCAACCGTCGGTATCGAGTGCGTTTGCAATCGTCGTCACATCGGGCGCCGCCTCGATGCCGACGACCTCAGCGCCCGCGAGGCGCGCGGTGTCAGCGATCAGTTGTGCGGTCAGCTCACCATTGGCGATGTTGACGATGCGAAGCCGCGGCCAGCGCACGCGCAACATCCGCAGTCCGGCCGCGCGCGCGAGCAGCAGGCCGCGCGGCAGCAGCGGCTCCCCTGCGGCGATCACGGTGCGCCCGACGGCGATGTCGCTGCCGGCACGCCTGACGCCCTGCCCCGGGATTGCTTCGGCGAGCACCTGCGGAAGCGGACCGGAGGTATCGACAGCATCGGCATCGACGACGCAGTCGGTGCCATCAGGCATCGCGGCGCCTGCCGCCACCCAGACCGGAGGTTCGGCCAGCGGCAACGGCGCATAGGAAGACGCGCCGACCAGGTCATTGGCGCGCATCGCCCACCCGTCGCTGACCGCGATATCGTGCGGCGGGTAGGCGCGCAAGGCCGGCATCTCGGCTGCAATGCAGCGCAAGGCGTCGGCCGGCGGCAACGCGATCGGCTGGACCGACCCGACGTCGCGCAGCACGGCAGCCAGTGCCGCATCGAGCGGGGTGAGCGAAGGCGGAAGGCGCTGGGCGGTGACCATGGCCCGCTATGGACTGAATCGGCCCCGAAGGAAACTGCCTCTCGCCCGACCGGGGCTGCGTCATTAGACCGATGGCGCGTTGACGCGCTCCCCAATATAGTTGCAAAAGAAACCAATATGACCGGGTCCCCGAAGGCCCGGCACAACCAATAATGGCCAATGCGCCAATTCAGGAGGGAGACAGAATGAAGGCCACCAGACTAGCCATGTTCGGGACGCTCGCAGCCGCGCTGCTGGCTTCCCCGACCGTATCGGCGCAGGTATCCGACGACATCGTCAAGATCGGCGTGCTGACCGACATGAACGGCCCCGCCTCGACGCCGACCGGCCAGGGCTCGGTCACCGCCGCGCAGATGGCCGTCGACGATTTCGGCGGCAAGGTGCTCGGCAAGCCAATCTCGGTGATCGTCGGCGATCACCAGCTCAAGCCTGATATCGGCGCGACCATCGCGCGACGCTGGTATGACGTCGATCAGGTCGACCTCATCGTCGACGTGCCGGTGTCGGCGGTCGGGCTCGCGGTGCAGAACATCGCCAACGAGAAGAAGAAGCTGTTCATCACGCACTCGACCGGCGCGACCGATTTCCACGGAAAATTCTGCTCGCCCTACGCGATACAGTGGGTGTTCGACACCAGGGCGCTCGCGGTCGGCACCGCGCAGGAAGTGGTGAAGCGCGGCGGCGACAGCTGGTTCTTCATCACCGACGATTATGCGTTCGGCCACTCGCTGGAGAAGGACGCCTCCGCGATCGTGACCAAGAACGCCGGCAAGGTGCTCGGCGCGGTGCGGCCGCCGTTTGCGACGCCCGATCTGTCGTCCTTCATCCTGCAGGCGCAGGCCTCGAAGGCCAAGATCATCGGCATTGCCGGCGGACCGCCCAACAACACCAACGAGATCAAGACCGCCGCCGAGTTCGGCGTCTTCGCCGGCGGGCAGCAGATGGCGGCGCTGCTGGCGCTGATCACCGACATCCACTCGATCGGGCTGTCGGCCGCGCAGGGCCTGTTGTTGACCACCTCGTTCTATTGGGACATGGACGACAAGACCCGCGAGTGGTCGAAGCGCTATTTCGCCAAGATGAACCGGATGCCGACGATGTGGCAGGCCGGCGTCTACTCCTCCGTGACCGCCTATCTGAACGCGATCAAGGATGCCGGCACCGACGATCCGCTCAAGGTTGCGGCCAAGATGCGCGAGAAGCCGGTCGAGGATTTCTTCGCCCGCAACGGCAAGCTGCGCGAGGACAATCTGATGGTGCACGACCTCTGGCTCGTGCAGGTCAAGACCCCGGCCGAGTCGAAATATCCGTGGGACTATTACAAGATCCTGGCCAAGATCTCGGGCGAGGACGCGTTCGGCCCGCCGGACCCGGCCTGCGCGATGGCGAAGAAATAGGATAGACGAATGGCGGATAGAGAGTGGCGATGGCGATAGATCAGAATTTCCATTCGCCATTCGCTACTGGCTATTCGCCCTCATCATTTCGCCACCCCAATCTCGCGGAAATATCTGAGCACGCCGGGGTGGATCAGGTTGATATCAGGCGCGGCGGCGAGCGTGTTCGCCGCCGTGGTCTCGCACGCCTGGGCGAGCTTGTTGCAGAAGGTCGCCTCGATACCGTGCAGCGTCTTGGCCAGCCGATAGGCAACATCGTCGGGCAAGGTCTCGCGCACCAGGATGTAGCTCCAGGAGCCGACCGAAGAGATTGCCGCGGTCTGCTTCGGATAGACGCCGGCGGGGATCGTCAGCGGCTTGAGGAAAGTGTGCTTGGCGCGGATGCGGGCGATCTCGTCCGTGGTCGGCGCGATGAAGCGGGCGCCGGTGGCACTCTCGGCCATCTTGGTGAAGCCGGGCCAGCCGATGCCGGCGCCCCACAATGCGGCGGCGCGGCCGTCCTCGACCATCGCGGGCCCATCGCCGGCGCGATCGAGATAGATCGACTTGAAGTCCTCGTCCTGCTTCAGCCCGATGCCGTCGAGGATGTAGCGCGACAGGATCGGCAGGCCGGAGCCCTTGGCGCCGAACGCGACGGGCTGGCCGACCAGGTCCTGGATCGTCTTGTAGGGACTGTCGGCACGCACCACGAACATGCCCGGGCTCGAATACATCGCCGTGAGAATCTTCAGCTTCGTGGCCTTCGGCCGGCCGATGCCCATCAAGGCTTCATAGGACGGCTCGCCCGCCACGGTCGCGATATCGACGTTGCCGGCCTCGAGCAGCGGGATGTTCTCATTGGAGCCCTTGGTGTTGCGCGGCTCGATCGACAGCATCGGGTCTGCCGTATTCATCACCTCGGCGAGGGCATTGCCATAGAGCGGAAACCCGCCACCCGGCGTCGCCGTGGCGAAACTGATCGTGGTCTTGGAAATGGTCTTGCTCCCCTCTTGCGCCGCCGCCCCGCCCGCGAGCAGCAGCGCGCCGGCGCACATCATAACAGCGAATTTCATCCCGAGCCTCAAGCATTCCACACCAGCCCGACTATCGTCGCACGGGCGACGTCGTAGGCAAAGCCAGCGTTTTGTGAAACCATGCCGGCAACAGTCACAAGAAAATGACGGGAGAGACGATGATCCGGTTCGCGCGTGTCGCTTTGCTTGGTTTGATTTGCTGCCTCGCCTCGATTGCCCCCTCATCCGCATCCGACTATCCGAACCGCCCGGTGCGGTGGGTGATCGGGTTTGCCGCCGGCGGTCCGGTCGACATCGTCGCCCGCATCATGAGCCAGTGGCTGTCGGATCATTTCGGCCAGCAATTCATCGTCGAGAACCGCACCGGATCGGGCGGCAACATCGCCGCCGCGGCCGCGATCAACTCGCCGGCTGACGGCTATACGCTGCTGTTCGTCGCGCCCAACAACGCGATCTCGACCTCGCTCTACAAGAAGCTGCCGTTCGACTTCCTGCGCGACACCACCCCGGTCGCGAGCATCATGCAGCTCACCAACATGCTGGTGGTCTCGAACGCGATGCCGGTGAAGACCGTCCAGGAGTTCATCGACTACTGCAAGGCCAATCCCGGCAAGATCTCCTATGCCTCGTCAGGCAACGGCACCTCGGTGCACATGTCGGCCGAGCTGTTCAAGGCGATGACCAAGTGCGACATGCTGCATGTGCCGTATCGGGGATCCGCGATCGCCTTCCCCGACATCATCTCCAACAAGGTGCAGCTGATCTTCGACAATCTGCCGTCGGCGCTGGAGCAGGCCCGCGGCGGCAACGTCCGCGCGCTCGGCGTGACCTCGCCGAAGCGCTGGGCGGGCGTGCCCGACGTGCCGGCGATCGCCGAGACCGTGCCGGGATTCGAGGCGGTCGGCTTCTACGGCATCTCGGCGCCGAAGGGCACCCCGCCGGAAATCGTCGACGCGCTCAACAAGGCGGTCGGCGAAGCGCTGAAGGATCCCAAGCTCGTGGCGCGCCTCGCCGAGGTCGGCGGCATCCCGAAGCCGATGGCCCCGGCCGAATTCGGCAAGCTGGTGGCCGACGAGACCGAGAAATGGCGCAAAGTCGTCGAGTTTGCCGGCGTCTCGGTGGATTGAGGCGCCGGTCGCCAGGGAAACGGAGGGCCAGGCAAGATGGCTGCCGGCCACTGTTCCAGCGATGCCAGCCGCGAGACGTGGCTGGCCCTGCGGCGATGGCAGGGACGCGGGGGCGGCATTGCTGAAACCGCAGTCAGCCTGTAAACGGAGCCCGCACCGTTGCCGGCCGCGCCCCGCGGCCCGCAAGGCGGCGGGGCCTGTAGCTCAATGGTTAGAGCCGGCCGCTCATAACGGTCTGGTTGCAGGTTCGAGTCCTGCCGGGCCCACCAGCAAATCAACTGTAAGTTCGTTATCGCAGCTTGCCGAGCCACAGCGCGGTGAGCGCCGAGCGATTGCGCACGCCGAACTTGGCGTAGATCGACTTGACGTGGAAATGCGTGGTGTTCGGACTTTGGTCAAGCCTCTGCGCGATCTGCTTTTCCGTGTGCCCGTCGAGCAGTGCGAGCAACACCCTGCGTTCAGCAGGTGTCAGGGGTGCATTGGCGATGAGCAGGCCGTGGCTGAGCAGTTGCTGACGGTGAAACCATCTCAACCCGCGCATCACGAAGCCCAGACGCTGGCCGTCCTGCGCCGAGAAGCGAGGGGCCTCCGCATCGCGAAATACGAACAGGCGAATCCTCACGTCGTCATTGAGCGCAATGCGCACGGAAATGCTGTCGGCGAAGCCGACGTCCAAATAGTGCCGCCGATAGTGCTCGCCCTCGAACCATTCCGGCGGCAGCGCTTCGAACAGCAGGCGGACGCGGAACGGCTCATCTCCCGACATGGAAAGAATCTGAGACAGGTCGACGTTGCGGGACCAGAGCGTATCGAACTGCTTCTGCACGGATGCTGCCACCGCCGGTATCGGGTCCAGTACCCGGACGAGGCGCGGACGCCAACCGAGCAAGGGATCGGCCCGCTTCGGCGAAGGCAATCGCACGACCACACCCCATAGCACATTGCGTGCCGACAACATGGTACGCAGTGCGGCTAGCAGATGTGTCAGTGCGGCGTCGGCGTCGCCGACGGAGAACTCGGCCAGCCGATCCCAAAGTGCATAGACATCTTGATTCTGCGGATTGGTGGAATCCGTGGATAGATACATGTCCCCCCCGAAACGAGTGCGCAGGTCACCGACCTTCGAGCAAGCATAGGAGACACCGGACCACCTTTCTAGGTGGTTCCCAGACGCATCAAGTGGCGAGATATTCAGTGCGGTGTTGGGAAGACTGGCCTTCTCACCGTCACGATATTCGGAGATTAACGATGCGCACAGCAACGGGCGCGCGCCGACTTGACACACCCGACGACGACCGGACGGAGCGGCGGTGGCGTCTCGGCTTTTTCATCGCCCTATTATGCGCCGTTTTGATTGCACTCGCGGTCTTCGCGCAGGAGCAACCCGCTAAAGCGTTGATCCACCCCACTGGCCCGCTGCCGGCGATCAACATTCCCTGATCGAGGCGCTGTTGGCGCGCCACTTGCCTGGAGCCGAGATTTCATTTGCATTGGAAATTGTGTGATCCAGACCGTTAGCGATCGGGCATCTTTACCCATGCTGATTTCAGTTTGCCTTGGGGGCCTGCTTTGTCTGGGCGTTCTGGAAGATCGAAGAAACCCTCCGTCGCCGAGAGCGGAATCGCGAGCTCATGCGTGAAGCACGACGCTCGCTAACGCCCAGTCATTAGCCAACTCCTGGAGATCATCATGCGCGCCGTTGCAATTGCTGCGATTGCAAACGCTTTTGTCCGGGTATTCCCCGCATCGTCATTGCAGGCAAACGTCCTCAAGCAGACCGCGTTGTTCTGTGGAGCCGCCCTCTTGGTGTGGCTACTGTCGGTGACTTATGGGCTGGATCTCAGTGCCGGATTCTTCTAGCCGATCAGCATCTGATTTTTGCGTTTGCTTCGGTATCCAATCCCGTTGAGCCACATGTACAGGGGTCGTCGCGCTCTTCAGGGGCAAGTTCATAGAAGGATGCGGAAATGCGCTGCTCAGACGTTTTGCTCTGCAGCTCGAAGTCCTGGGTTGAAGCCGCCGGCTATCTCGCATCTCTTCTCGTCTTCGCCACGTTTTGCATGAAGACGATGCTCCAGCTCAGGATCACGGCCATCTTGAGCAATGTCGCATTCATCGCATACGCGTTCTTCGACGACTTGTATCCAATCCTCGTCCTTCACTCCGTTCTGCTGCCTCTTAACGCCGTCCGAACGGTTCAAATGCTCCGCGTCAGGCGAATTGTGGAGCAAGCATCCAAGGGCGAATTCACAACCGAACCGCTATGCCCGCTCATGGTTGCTGGTTCGAGTCCCGCCGGGCCCACCAGTAAATCAATGGCTCGGCACTCACGATCGCCGGAGGTCCTGTCTACTCCGCGCAAAAAAGATGCCGCGCCCGAAGGACACGGCAAGTTTCAGGGAGGGTGAACCGGCAGACTTCCGGTGCATGCCTGAGGACCCCGGTCCATCGTCAGTCAGGGCGCATCTGAAAATCATCGGCCGCCCACCACGGCGGTCACCATTTCAATGCGGCCGTACGCACGGGATGATCCCAGAGCGCTGTGGACTCGCTGTCGAGCAGGCTCACGGTGAGCGAACAGCCCGCCATGTCCAGCGATGTGACGTAGCTGCCGACCAGCGAACGGGCGATGCGCAGGCCCCGCTCCTCGAGCATCCGGCGCGCCGCGTTGTACATCAGATAGAGCTCGATCGTCGGCGTGCCGCCGAAGCCGTTGACGAGCAGCAGCGCCTCGGAGCCCGCGGGCGCCGCGAGATCGCCGGCGATCGCTGCCGTCATCTCCGATGCGATCGCATCGGCCTCTGCAAGCTTGACGCGGCGGCGGCCCGGCTCGCCGTGGATGCCAACGCCCATCTCCATCTCGTCCGCGCCGAGTGCGAAGGTCGGCGTGCCCGCGGCCGGAACGGTGCAGCTGGTCAGCGCCACGCCCATCGAACGTGTTCGCGCGTTGACGCGCTCGCCGAGCGCCACGCAGGTCTTGAGATCGGCGCCTCCCTCGGCGGCGGCGCCGACGATCTTCTCGACAATCAACGTGCCGGCGACACCGCGCCGCCCGATACTGTAGGTAGACTTCTCGACCGCGACATCGTCATCGGTCACGATGGTGGCGATGCGACCCTCGGCGATCTCGGCTGCCATCTCGAAGTTCATGCGGTCGCCGGCATAGTTCTTGACGATGAACAGGACGCCGGCATCGCCCGCGACCGCCTGGGCGGCCTCGACGATCTGGTCCGGCGTCGGCGAAGTGAACACCTGGCCGGGACAGGCGGCATCCAGCATGCCGTAGCCGACGAAGCCCGCATGCAGCGGCTCATGCCCGCTGCCGCCCCCCGACAACAGCGCGACTTTCTTCGAGTTCAGCTCGCGGCGACGGACGAATTTCCGCTCAGCGCCGAGCATGACGAGGTCGGCATGCGCGGCGGCAAAGCCGTCGAGGCTCTCTGCGAGCATGTTATCGACCGCATTGATGAACTTCTTCATTGTGTCCTCCCCGCTTCGTCCGTTTGGCGTTTCTCGCCTATTTTTCCCGCATGATGCCAATCAGTCGCCGCGTGAACTCCTGGAGCAACGTGTCGAGCTCGGCGTTGCGCTTGGCGCTGCCGAGGTCCGGCAGATGCAGCGTCAGCGCCCGCTCGTGCGAGCCTTCGCTCAACCGGCCGACGCGGCGCGGATGTGCGCGCGCATAGGCGCGAAGGAAGGCTGCCTTCGCCTGTGGCGGAAAGTGGCAGACATCGAAGATCGTGTTGAGATGCTGCACCGGTATCGGCACCGGATATGCGGGATTGCTGATCTGGCTGACGAAGCTGCGGTTCTTGCCCATGGCATGGGCCAGCCGAAGCCGCATGCCGGAGGGACGGCTCTCCAGCACCTCCTTGAAGATGCGCTTGTAGACTGCCACCGCGCCGGCTTCGGGCGCGTCATCGGCCGCCGTGTCAGCCAAGGCCGCCTCCGCTGCTCAGCCGGTCGATGGTCTGCTTGATCTGCGCCAGCGCCGATGCATTGACGGAGAGTTCGCGCAGGCCACAATTCAGCAGGGCGGGCAGGCAGCGCGGATCACCCGCCATGTCGCCGCACAGGCTGACGCTGATGGCGGCGCGGCGCCCATGCTCCGCAGTCCGCGCGATCAGTTCAAGTACTGCCGGATGCAGCGGATCCATGAGGGGGGCGAGAGCTCCGTTGGAACGGTCGCAGGCCAGCACATATTGCGCGAGATCGTTCGAGCCGATCGAGAAAAAGGACGTCTTGAAGCTCGCGATTGCCAGGGCCGCCGCCGGAACCTCGACCATGATTCCAAGTTCGGGCAGCATCGCGGCAATGCCGTCCGCCTGCAAGCGCTGCACGACATCTGCGAACAGCTTCCGCCCCGCCTCGAGCTCGTCCGCCGAGGTGACCATCGGGAACATGACCTTGAGATTGCCGCGCACCGCGGCCCGCGCCAGCGCGCGGAGCTGAACCGCAAAGATCTCGGGCCGGGCGAGGCACAGGCGCAGGCCGCGCACCCCGAGGAACGGATTGGCTTCGCCGTCCGCCGTGAAGCCCGGCACCGGCTTGTCGCCGCCCGCGTCAAACGTGCGAATGGTGACCGGTCGCCGGTCTGCCCAACGCAACACCGCATCGTAGGCCTGAAACTGTGTCTCCTCGTCGGGCAGGCCACCACGCTCCGTCAGCAGGAACTCGGTGCGCATCAGGCCGATGCCGTCGGCATATTGCGCGTCGGCATGCTCGAGATCCTCGACGCGCTGGATATTGATGAAGAGCTTGATCCGCTCGCCGCGCCAGGAGGCTGTCGGCCGCCGCAGGATCGCGCGCGCGGATGCCCTGCTCTTGAGATGGCTGTCGCGCCGCTTTTCGAAAGTACGGACCTGTTCGGCATTGGGATCGAGTTCCAGCGTCGCGCCTTCGCCGTCGAGCAACGCCATGGTGCCGAAGTCTGGAATTGAACCGAGCTGCACCACCATCGGGATGCCGCGCGCGCGCGCCAGCATCGCGACATGGCTGGTCGGGCTGCCGCGCAACAGCGCCAGGCCACCGCCGCCGGACCAGTCGATCTCGAGGAAGCGCGATGGCGGCAGATCGTCGGCGCAGACCACGCCCCCGCTCGGGACCTTCAGCGGCTGCCCCTGGTCGCCACGCAGAATGTGGACCACGCGGTCGCGCAAATCCGCAAGATCGGAGGAACGCGCTTTCAGATAGTCGTCCGGTGCGGAATTGTAGTCGGCGATGTGCGCGTCGAGCGTCGAACGCCATGCGATATCGGCTGGACGTCCCTCGCCGATCGACGCGAAGATCGCCTCGATCAAATCCTCGTCCTCCAGCAGCGCAACCTGGAATTCGAGAATCTGCGCAGCTTCGCCGCCGGCGCTGGCGGCAAGATCGGCGATCTGGCCACTCGCGACGTCGATCGCATTGCGCAAGGCCAGCGCCTCCTCGACCAGTGTGCCGGCCACGCGCTCGCCGGCCGCGCCCGCATCGACACGGACAAACGGGCCATGGGCAAAGCCGATCGAGGCGGTCCTGCCGCGGTAGGCCAGACCTGCAGCGCCGCCCTGCATGCTATGGTGCTCCATCCGGAAAATCGCTTGCGATCAGATCGACCAGCGCCGCGACCGCGGCCTCGGCGTCGCTACCGGAGGCCTTGATCTCGATCGTGCTGCCATGTGCCGCGCGCATTGCCATGATCTTGGCCACGCTCTTGGCATTGATCCATTCCGGCGCGCCCGCGACCCGCACGGAGATCTGAGCCTGGAACTTCTTGGCGAGCTTGGTCAGCTTGACCGCGGGGCGCGCGTGCATGCCGACTGCATGCACCAGCCGCACATTGCCGGTGAAGATCTGTCCGTCCGCTCTATCAAGCATGCTCATCATCCATTAATCGCATCGCCGACATCTCAATCGGCAGAGAGTTCCTCGGCCACGGCTCTGACCTGGGCCAGCGAGCTGCCGCCCGCAGCTTCGGTCGCCGCCATGACGGCGCCCTCGACGATCGGCGCGTTGCAGACGACAACGAGATCACGCCTCGCCGGCTCCAGCATTTCGACCGCCATTTCGCTGTTCGTCTCGGCGCCGCCGAGGTCGACAAGTACAGCAACGCCTTTCGACGACCAGGCATCGTTGATGGCGTCGATGATCAGCGGCACGCTGGTGCCGAGACCACCATCGGGATTGCCGCCGCAGAAGGCGACCTTGACCTCGCTGCCGACCATCTGCCGCACCATGTCCGCGGTTCCCTTGGCGATATCCCGGGAATGCGAGACGATCACGATCCCTACGGTATCGGTCATTGCCGCGCCTCCAGGCCAGCGCACACAGCGTGCAGCAGAACGCAGCTCGATCGCGCCCCGGGATCGACATGACCGACGCTGCGCGCACCGAGGAACGACGCCCGGCCCTTGGTGGCTTGCATCGGCACTGTGCGCTCGACCGCTTCAGCTGCGGTGATGCGCACCCGCGCGATCAGATCGGGCTGGCCGGCGCCCGCTTTCAGTGTCTCCAGCACCGGAACGAGCACATCGAGCATTGTCTTCTCGCCGGCCTGCGAGCGACCGCGCGCGCTCACCGCGTCCACTCCGCTGCCGAACACGTCGGCGAGATCGTCAGGCAGGTGTTTGTCTTGCGACAGCGCTTCGCCCGCGGCGAGAAAGAAACTGCCATAAAGCGGGCCGGAGGCGCCGCCGACCGTCATGACAAGGGTCTTGCCGATCGCCTTGAATGCCTCGTTCAGCGGCTGCGCCGAGATGGCATCGAGCTTGCCGAGCACGGCCTCGAAGCCGCGCTTCATGTTGGTCCCGTGGTCGCCGTCGCCGATCGCCTGGTCCAGGCTCGTGAGCTCCGGCGCGCTGGCGATGACCTGCTCGGCGGCCGCCTTGAGCAGCGACTTGAATGTCTCCGGTTGCACAGACATCTATCTGAACCTCTCGCTCCTCTATTGGACCATCGCGCCGATGCGTTGCCCCGCACGGTCGAAACACAGCGGACGCAGCAGCTGGAATTCAACCTCCTGGCCGGCCCGCAACGGTTGATGCGGATCCGCCAACGTCACCAGCGTTTCGCTCTTATAGTCGAGGTGAACGTGATTCTGCTCGCCCAGATGCTCGACGCGATGCACCCGACCGACCATCTGCCCGCCGTTGCGCGCGGCGATCTGGAGGTGCTCGGTGCGGATGCCGACCGTCTCCGTTTCCGGCGGTATCGCCACATCGGACAGCAGCCGTGCGGGGAGGAAATTGATCTGGGGCGTCCCGAGCCGCGACGCGACGTAGCTGCTGGATGGATTTTCGTAGATCTCCCTCGGCGTGCCGAGCTGAAGCAGCCGGCCGTCCTTGATCACGCCGATCCTTGACGCCATCGTCATGGCTTCGACCTGGTCGTGGGTCACATAAAGGATGGTCGCGCCGAGCTCGAGCTGGATCCGTTTCAGCTCGAGGCGAAGCTCGGCGCGAAGCTTTGCATCCAGCGACGACAGCGGCTCGTCCATCAGATAGATCGAGGGATCGCGCACCAGCGCGCGGCCGATCGCGACCCGCTGCATCTCACCTCCCGACAGGCGAGTGGCGCGATTATTCAGCTTGCTGGCGATATGCAGGAGCTCCGCGGTCTGCTCGACCCGCTTGCGGATCTGTGGCTCCGGCACGCGCCGCGCCGGAGAGCGCAGCGGGAACGCGAGGTTGTCATAGACCGACAGATGCGGATACAGCGAATATTGCTGGAACACGAATGCGATGTCCCGTGAACCCGGCGGATCATGCGTCACGTCGCGCCCGCCGATCATGACCGAACCGGCGTCGGGGCTCTCGAGCCCGGTGATCAGCCGCAGCGTCGTGGTCTTGCCGGCGCCGCTCGGCCCGAGCAGGACGAGGAACTCACCGTTGTTCACCGTCAGCGAGAGGTCGCGCACCGCCTCTACCGCGCCGAAGCGCTTGCTGATATTGCGCAAGCTGACGTCAACCATGGTGCCCTCCCTCCTCACCGGCGGTCCTGATTGCAAGGCCGCTGCCGGCATCGAACAGTGAGAGGCGAACGGAGTTGAATTCGAGGCCGACGGTCTCTCCGATCCGCACCGAGGCGCTCGACGGCAGCCGCGCCGCGACCCGTCCATAGGCGGTGTCGATTGTGACGATCTGCGTCGTGCCGAGATATTCCGCGCCGAACACCTCGCCACGAACGGATCCGGCGTCGCTGAAGCGAATATGCTCCGGACGAATCCCGAGGGCCAGCGCAGCGCTGGCCCGGTCCTCGCGGATCTCGGGCACCACGAGCCTGGTGTCGTGAAACTTGATCGCCCGGTCACCAGATCGCAGGCCGCCCTCGAAGCGCAGGAAGTTCATCGGTGGCGAGCCGATGAAGTCCGCGACGAACATGCTGGCAGGCCGGTCATAAACCTCCTGCGGCGTGCCGATCTGTTCCACGCGCCCCTTGTTCATGATCGCGATCTGGTCGGCCATCGACATCGCTTCGAGCTGGTCGTGGGTGACATAGACCGTGGTCGCCTTGATGCGATCGTGCAAATCGCGCAGCTCGCCGCACATCAGATGACGAAACTCGGCGTCGAGCGCGCCCAGCGGCTCGTCCATCAGGAAGGCCTTCGGGCGCCGCACCATGGCTCGGCCGAGCGCGACACGCTGGCGGTCGCCGCCCGAGAGCTTCGATGTCTTGCTCGACAGCAGATGCTCGATCCGCAGCATCCGCGCGGTCTCCTGCACCCGCTCGCGAATCTCGCGCCGCGCCATGCCCTGGCACTTCAGGGGGAAGCCGATATTCTGCCCGACATCCATATGCGGATAGAGCGCGAACAGCTGGAACACGAACGCGATATCGCGGGCGGCGGCACGGTGGAACGTGACGTCCTCCCCGTCGAGCAGGATCTTGCCCTCGGTCGGCAGCTCGAGGCCGGCGATCATGCGTAAGGTGGTGGTCTTGCCGCAGCCGGAAGGGCCGAGCAACGCAAAGAAAGTGCCATCGTCGATGGTGAAGGTCGACCCTTCCACCGCGGTGAACTGATCGAACGACTTGCGAAGATTTTCGATGCGGATCTGAGCCATGACCCTATTCCGGAAAATGGCTGACGACGACGAAGCCTACCGTGCCGGCCAGAATCGTCACGAATGAATAGCTGTAGAGATCGATCGAGAAGGGCTGCACCAGCATGAAGATGCCGCCCCCGATCAGGGTCATCGCAACGGCCTCCCAGCGCCCGCGACTGAAGAAGCAGGGCAATGCCCCCTTGGTTCCCTTGGCACCCCTAATAACAGCAGAACCGCTCATTTGCGCACCGCTCCGAAGGTGATGCCGCGCAACAGATGCTTGCGGAGCAGCACGGTGAACATGACGATCGGGACGACGAACAGCGTGGTCGCGGCGGCAACCGCCGGCCAGTCCTGCCCGCCCTCACCGATGATGAAAGGAATGAAGGGCGGCATGGTCTGCGCCTCGCCGCTGGTCAGCAGAACCGCGAAGGCGTATTCATTCCAGGAGAAGATCAGGCAGAAGATCGCGGTCGCCGCAATTCCGGTGACGGCCTGCGGCAGCACCACCTTGCGCAGCGCCTGCAGCCGCGTGTAGCCGTCGACGAGGGCCGCCTCTTCGTACTCGCGTGGGATCTCGTCGATGAACCCCTTGAGTAACCAGACTGCGAGCGAGACGTTCACGGCGGTATAGAGCAGGATCATTCCGAGCCTGGTGTCGGTCAGGTTGAGCTGCCGGTACATCAGATAGATCGGGATCGCGACCGCGACCGGCGGCATCATCCGCGTCGACAGAATGAAGAACAAGAGATCGTCGGCCAACGGAATGCGGAAGCGCGAGAATGCGTAGGCCGCGAGCGTACCGAGGAAGACGGCGAGGAAGGTCGAACCGAACCCGATGATCAGCGAGTTGACGAAGCGCGGGACGACTTTGGACGGTCCGGCAATGACCATGTCATGCTTGCGGACCAGCTTGTCATACCAGGTCTCCGGGGGCGGCAACTTGGCGATGAAATCAGGTGTCTGGCGGGTGCGCACCGTGAACAGGTTGACATAACCTTCGAGCGTCGGCTCGAAGATTACCTTGGGCGGATAGGCGATCGCATCGCTTTGCGACTTGAAGGCGGTGGCGACGATCCAGAGCAGCGGCAGGATCGTGATCAACGCATAGAGGATGACGAGAGCACCAGCGAATGCCTTGGTGCGCGGCGAGGCCTCGACGATCGAGTGTGCGCTGGATCTGGCCAGGACAGGTTTGGCTACGGCAGCGGTCATCGTTGCTTCACCTTGTTGAGCGCTTTGACGTAGATGTTGGCGGCCCCGAACACGGCCACGAACAGGATGATGGCGAGCGCGGACGAATAACCGGTGCGCCACTTCTCGAATGCCGCGCGCTTCAGTGTGATCGATACGAGCTCGGTGGTTGACCCCGGGCCTCCCGACGTCAGCAGGTTGACCATGTCGAACATCTTGAAGTTCTCGATCGCGCGAAACAGCACCGCCAGCATCAGGAACGGTACCGTCATCGGCAGCGTGATCGACCAGAACTGCCGCCAGGCCGAGGCACGATCGACTTCGGCGGCCTCGTAGATGTAATCCGGGATCGAGCGCAGCCCCGCGAGACAGATCAGCATCACGTAGGGCGCCCACATCCAGGTGTCGACGAGCACGATGGTCCATGGCGCGAGCGCGACCTGCCCTGTCATGCTGAAGGAGCTCGGCGGCACACCGGTGAACAAGCTGATCAGATAGTTGAACGGGCCGATCTGCGGCTGCAGCAGCAGCGTCCAGAAATTGCCGACAACCGCCGGCGACAGCATCATCGGCAGCAGGATGATCGTGGTCCAGAAACCGTGGCCGCGGAACTGACGGTTGATCAGAAGCGCGAGCCCAAAGCCGATCACGACCTGCACGGCGACCGAGCAGATCACGAATTGCGCGGTGGTCTGGAGCCGGAACCAGACGTCCTCGTCGTTGAGTATGTCGCTGAAATTGTCGAGCCCGACAAACCGCAGCGGCAGATAGGACATGCTGAGGTTGAGGCTGGTGAAGGACAGCCGGATCATCCAGACCAGCGGAAAGATGTTGATCGCGAGCAGCAGCGCAATCGTCGGCGCGACGAACAGCCACGCAATGGTCCGGTCGGACAGACCATGGACGCGGCGCGCGGCGCGGGATTTGGCTGGCTCGCTCACGCCCGGGATCGTAGCATGGTCGGGTTGCAGGATCGTCGTCATCTTGTCCATCGGCTGGGCTGGTTCGGCTTCCCCGAGGCTGACCTCGGGGAAGCCAGTTCAGTTGGGACGCGGCGTTCGGGCTATTGCGAGGCGACTTGCTTGCCCTGTTCCTTGAACACCTTGGTCCAGTCCTTGACCAGGAGATCGAGCGTCTGCTGCGCGGTACCCTTGTCGGCGACGACGTAGTCATGCACCCGCTTCTGCATATCAAGCAGCAGCTGGGCGTAGGACGGCTCGGCCCAGAAGTCCTTGACGATGCCCATCGACTCCAGGAATTGCGGCGCGAACGCCGCGCTCTTCGGGAAGTCCGGCGCGTCGACCACCGCCTTGAGCGCCGAGTAACCGCCGATCTGCCACCATTTCTGCTGCACGGCGGGTTGCGCGAACCACTTGATGTAGGCGAGCGCGTCGTCCTTGCGGTCGGAGGTCGCAACCACCGAGATGCCCTGTCCGCCGAGCTGGGTGAAGTGCCCGTTCGGGCCGGCCGGATTGACGAAGAAGCCGATCTTGTCGCCGCCGACATTCGGATCCTTGTAGAGGCCGGGGAAGAAGGCGAACCAGTTCATTTGCATCGCCACCTGGCCCGACTTGAAGGCATCGAGCCCTTCCTGCATGTAGGCGTTGGTCATGCCCGGCGCGGTGCAGCACTTGTAGAGTTCCTTGTAGAACTCGAGCCCCTTGGCCGCCTCGGCAGAATTGACGATGCCTTGCATCTGGTACGGCTTCTTCGGATTGTCGTAACTGAAGCCGTAATTGTAGAGCACGTTGGTCACGCCCATCGTGATGCCTTCGGAGCCGCGCTCGGTGAAGATGTAGGCGCCATAGACCTTCTTGCCGTCGATCTCGCGGCCCTGGAAGAACTCCGCGATCTGCTTCAACTCGTCATAGGTTTTCGGCGGCGCCAGATCACGACCGTACTTGGCCTTGAAAGCCGACTGAATGTCGGGCCGCGAGAACCAGTCCTTGCGATAGGTCCAGCCCACGGCGTCGGCCATCGCCGGCAGCGCCCAGTAGTTCGCCGAATTCTTTGGCCACTGCGAATAGCCGACAACGGTCGCCGGGACGAAGTCGTCCATCGAGATGTGCTCCTTGTCGAAGAAATCGTTGAGCTTGACGTACCACTTGTTCTCGGCGGCGCCGCCGATCCACTGGCTGTCGCCAATGATCAGGTCGCAGAGCTTGCCGTGGGAGTTGAGCTCGTTGAGGAAGCGATCCGCGTAGCTCGTCCAGGGGACAAACTCGTACTTCATCTCGATGCCGGATTGCTTGGTGAAATCCTTGCCGAGTTCGACCAGCGCGTTGGCCGGATCCCATGCCGCCCAGCACAGCGTGAGCTGCTTACCCTGGGCCGCAGCTTCGCCTCCGCCAAATATCCCCAGCAGCGCCGCCCCGAGAACCGTGGTGGCCGCTGAGCTTCTCAGCCAATTGAATGTCCGCATATCCGTTTCCTCTCTCGTTGAAGCGTCCAACCCGCTCAGCGCGCCCTGCCGGAGCGACGCCAAGACCCTGAAACCGAGTTTGAGGAGCGATGAGTGAAGGACGAAACGGACCGCTGCTGGAGACGGCTCCGGCATGGCTTGGGCTCCTCCTGCACATCGGCGCTCGATGCGCGATGTTTAGTTTTTTGTATTACTAAACGTAGTACTAAATTTTTTGGCCCGTCAAGCCGGTTCTCGCGACCTTGGCGAAAATATTCCCGACGCTCGCACGCGCAAGCGTCGACGTTCGCAACGCAACAAATTACCTGGAGATTGCAGCGAATGCGGCGAACAACGATTGCCGACCTGGTCCGGCGGACGCAATTCGGCGCGTCCCGATAACAGGAAAGCCAGAAGGTCAGCCACAGCCAGAATGTTTAGTATGCGACGTTACTGAACGTTCAACAAAGCGATCGAGCGCGCGAGCAGCCTCCGCGTCGGCCGAAATCCGCCCTTGCCGCGAACCGCACCGGTTTCGCGCGAGAACACGACCTCACCAAAGCGCGACGAACGCAATCGAACTCAAGCATGGTGCAGCAAGATCAACGAAGCTGATCTTGCTCCACCGCTCATAACCGGTCGGGTTGCAGGTTCGAGCCTGCCGGGCCCACCACTCGTGTTATCGACCGGACACCGGAATCCTGAGGCTTGCGGTCAAAATGCACCCCAATGCCAACACCACACCTACGCCTGCGACACAGGCGGCCCATCCGAAATGGTCGAACAATTGACCAAGCACCGCGCTGCCGACCAGGCCGCCGAAGAAATAGCAGGCAAGGTAGGTGCCGCTGGCGACCCCGCGGTTTGTTCGCGCCGCTTGCCCGACGAAGCCCGTGGCGCAGGCTTGCGCAAAGAACGTGCCGACCCCGATCAGCACCATCCCCGCGAGCACGGCCGCGAGGTGCGATGAGAGCATCAGTAGCAGGCCTAGAGCGGCGATTGCGAGGCCGCCCCAAAGTGATGGGCGCATGCCGAACAGTGCCACCGTTTTGCCAGCCAGCAGCGTCGTGACGACGGAGGGGAGAAATACGAAATAGACAAAACCCACCCCCATCATGCCGAGCGACAGTGGGGCACGGACCAGGATGAAGTTGACGTAGGTAAAGGTGCCGATGAACGCGAACAGGATGCAGAAGCCAAGGCCGAAGGCCGCGCGTAAGGCCGGATCGTGCCAATGCTCTATCATTGCCGAAAGTGGCGATTGTGCTGGGCCGATGGAGTGCATGGGCTGGACGCGCCTGATTGTGAAGTAGACCAGCAGCGCGCCTGCGAGATTGAGCACGGCAAAGAAATAGAAATTCGTCGCCAGGCCCAGATTGTCGGACACGGACGCCGAGATGAGACGCCCGATCAGATTGCTTGCGACGTTCCCGGTGATATAGGCAGCGAAGGCGCCGCCAGCATCCATCGCGCTGCACTGTTCGCCCAAATGGGCAAGGGTGAGTGTAAAGGCTGACGCCATGCAGAGGCCCTGCATGACGCGAAGAATGGTGAAGACGGTAAGGTTCGGTGCGATGGCAAGCAAGCTCGTCGGAATTGCGAGCAGAAGCAGGCTTGCCAGAATGCCGGTCCTGCGATCGATGTGCGGGCTGAAGGATCCGACCACCAGTCCTGCGACTGCCATGCCGATGGTGCTGGCATTGACGGCGAAACCCATCGCACCGGGCGTGACGCTGTAGTGCCGCGTCAGAGTTGGTAGAATTGCTTGAGTTGCGAACAGGTCGACGACGGTCAGGAATGCGGTGAGGCCGATCACCAGAGATCGCAGCGCCACGCCGGTTGAATGACCGTGCTCTTGCATCGGTTCTGCCGTGACTCCCATCGGCATGTCGGCCATCGCGGCAGCTCCTGTAATCGAAAGAGGGGATGTGACGCCGGGCGTGCGGGGCCAGCACGGGCTCCCGGGTCGTCACATCCGGTAACGAGGCGTGGGGCGGAGCACTCGTTACATGTTGTGGTCGGTCGGATCCTTGCGGACATCACCCACGTAGAGAATGACGGTCTCTTTGCCGAGGTTCTTCCACCAATGCGAGGTGCCGTAGACCTCCGGTCGCAGGTCGCCAGCCTTGTGCACAATTGGGTCGACGCAGTTGCTGGCGTATTCGACGACCTCGCCCTGCTGGACAAAGATCAGTGCCGGCCGGTCGTCATGGCTATGCCAGGGCACGATGCCGCCGGGCTCGATGGTCAGCTTGCGGAAGCGCAGTTCGCGTCCCTCGATATGCGCGGGCTGCTTGCCGAGATCGATGGAACCAAGCGTCACGTCGGTAACACCAACCGGCTTGTAGTCCACCATCGAGCGGGCATTGGCCTTCATCTTGTCGGCGGGACATTCACCGGCGAATGTCGCGGATGCTGTCGCGAGCGAAATGGCAATGGCGCTTGCGCCGCCGAGAGCTTGCCAGATCTTGCGCGCGGTTGCGATGTCATTGAACATGTTGTTGTCTCCTCGATGTCGCGGCCCCGAAAGGCTGGCCGGCGTGTCAGGAGCATCGCGCAAGGCCTTTGCTTCGGGAAATGCCCGTTGGCTGTTGAGTCGATAGCGGCGAGCTATGCGACTCAAGCGTTGCCGGGCATGTGCTTGATGTCGGACGCGAAGGTCGGACAGGCGGAAATGTGGTCACGAAGCTCGCTCGCGCGGATGCCGAGATTCATTGCAAGGCCGAACATATCTCCAAGCTTATAACCGCCATGGCCCACGAGGTGGAAATCAGGAAAGGAAAGGTAGCGAATTTGCCAAATCACAGTACGTTATAGCGGGACATAGAAAACCCCTCGGGGAACGGCCATCCTCGCTCAGGCGTCCAACATGAAATGCGGGCGCGCTCTGATATCGATAGCCCAATGCTATCGTGCTTTGTGCAATGCTCCTGGCGGAGACAAAGGCGCCTCTGGTGGGCGGTCCGCGCAGGATTGCCATCTGAAGGTCAAACATACGGGAGCAAGGGATGACATCGCTTTCCCCAGCCGACGCCGAGCGGCTCAAGGTCGCCTTTCAGCGCTGCCGGGAGATGGAAGGCACTCTCAACGAGCAGCTCCAAGCTTATGCGGCAGCAGGCCGGGAAATCTTTCCGGCCTACGGCGACGCAGTCGATCGCCTCGTTATCAGGGTCAACGAAAATGGCGGCGGCGAAAACGCGCCGCGCCCTGGCGAACTGATGCCACCCTTCGTGCTACCCGACGAAAGCGGTCGCCTAATCGCCTTGCCTTCTCTGCTCGAGCGAGGCCCGGTGGCGGTGATGTTTTTCCGCGGCCATTGGTGCCCATATTGCCGGCTCAATGTCAGGGCGGTGATCAAGGCCTATGACCGCATCAAGGCTCTGGGGGCGGACGTCGTCGCCATCATGCCCGAGACACAGGAATATGCGGCAGAATTCAAGTCCGAAGCCGGAGCACCGTTTCCAGTGCTGACCGATCTCGACAATGGCTATGCGCTGTCCCTCAACCTGGCGATCTGGCTTGGTGCAGAGATTGAGCGGCTTCTCTCTTATCTCGACATGCCGAGCTTTCACGGCAACGACGGTTGGGTGTTGCCAATTCCTGCGGCCTTTGTGATCGGATGCGATGGCATCGTCAAAACGCGTTTCGTTGATCCCGACTTCCGGCGCCGCATGGCGATCGAGGATCTACTCGGAGCTCTGAAGGACGCGAGGTAGGCACTTCCGGGCGACCCGCGTGCATTGGTACTCTCACGCGGCTCGGCTCTTCTCCAAAAACTGCCGCCAATCCGTGCCACGCAGCATGCGCATGACGGCAGATGCGACCGCAGTTCGTTCGCGACCGGCGATGCCGTAGAGATTGACCGTGCGTCGGGCATCGAGTCCCTCGACCGAGGTACGTTTGAGCGTCTGCGGTATCCGCGAGGTGTCAGGAACCACGGCGATGCCGATACCAGCCTCAAGCAACTCAATGAGATCGCGCTCGCTCGAGATCTCGTGGCAATGACCGACGTCTATGCCGTGCTCTCGCAAGACGGTGTTCAAACGCAGGCCATACTCGCAGTACTCACGCGACAAAAGCTGTTCGGAACGCAGATCATCGAGGTCGATGCTGTCCTGACCGGCGAGCCGGTGGTCAGCGTTGACGACGAGCTGAAAGTCCTCCGTAAATAGCGGCCAAGTGTCGAGCCGCTCCCAATTCGGGTCGAGCTCAGCTGCGATTCCAAGCTCCGCCTCACCTTTCCTCAGCATGTCTCCGACTTCGCGGCCATTGCCACGGAGAAAACGGAATTCCAACCGATTGAACTGGCGCTTGATCTGATCGAGGAAGGGAATCAGCAGACACAGATCGATCGAGTGGGTGAGCGCGATTCTCAGCGCGCCGATTTCGCCGCTTTTGAATGACGAGGCGAGCGAGCGCGCGCCGGCGGCGGCCTCGTAGCATTGCTTCAGCAAGGGGTGCATGCGCTGACCAAGCTCGGTCAATCCGGCCGGACGCTCGCGGCGAAACAGGTCGCCGCCAAGCTCAGCCTCGAGCTGCTTGATTGCCCGCGTCAGCGATGGCTGGGTGACATTGCACTCATCAGCAGCACGCGTGAAATTGAGCGTCCGCGCGACCGCGAGGAAGTACCGAACCTGATGCATTTCCATGGCCGAACTCCCCTGATCCGGCTCACAGTCTAGCCGATTGAGGGCCAAGGCGGCCATAGCGCGCACCTATGGTTTTGGAAGTCAAAGGGTATTTCCGTAAGTCCGTTTTGCGATGCAGATTTTGGCGACCGTCGGATATCGCCGACGATGCAAGCGGGATTCAGAAGATGAATGTCCAGATCAAATCGCATGCCGACGTTGACGCAAAATTGCTCGATGGCAGGGCCGCCGTCGTGACCGGCTCAACCAGCGGGATCGGGCTTGGCATCGCCCGCGCGCTTGCCGCGGCTGGCGCAAACGTGATGCTGAATGGCTTCGGAGCCGCGGCCGAGATCGCGGGGACAAAGGATGCCATAGAAGCCGATCATGGCGTCAAGGTCGGCTATTCAGCGGCTGATATGACCTCGCCGGATGCAATCGCCGAGATGGTCACAGTAACGCTGGCTGAATTTGGCCGCCTCGACATTCTCGTCAACAATGCCGGTATTCAGCACGTCGCACCGCTCGAACAGTTTCCGGTCGAAAAATGGGATCAGATCCTTGCGATCAATCTATCGTCCGCGTTCCACACCACGCGGCTGGCACTGCCGGCGATGCGCAAACAAGGATTCGGCCGCATCATCAATGTGGCATCTGCGCATGGGCTGGTCGCCTCGCCGTTCAAGGGGGCCTATGTCGCCGCCAAACACGGCATGGTCGGTTTGACAAAGGTAGCGGCGCTCGAAATCGCCGAGGAAGGTATTACGTGCAACGCCATCTGCCCTGGTTATGTCTATACCCCGCTGGTCGAAGCCCAGATCGATGGACAAGCCAAGGCGCATGGGATCTCCCGGGATCAGGTGATCCGCGACGTGCTGCTGGCCCAGCAACCGAATAAACGCTTTGCGACCGTCGAGGAGATCGGTGCGCTGGCGGTTTTCCTGGCGAGCGAAGCAGCCGCGTCGATTACCGGAATTGCTTTGCCGGTCGATGGCGGTTGGACAGCGCATTGAGACGACGCTCGTAACAGAGCCGGGCGCGCTTGCGAATATTAGACCAGGCCGAAATGGGAGCACAACATGCAGGACAGAGCTTCGTCGCGAAATATCAAATCGCTGGCCAAGGATCTCCCCGGCCAGGTCGTTCTGGTGTTGCAAGGCGGCGGCGCCTTGGGCTCGTACCAGGCAGGTGTCTATCAAGCCTTGCACGAAGCAGGCATAGAGCCGGACTGGATCATCGGCACATCGATCGGCGCCATCAATGCCAGCCTCATCGCCGGCAATCCGGTCGAGAACCGGCTGTCACGCCTGAAAGAGTTCTGGAAGCGGATGGAGCAAAATCCGGTCTGGAACATCCGGACGGCCTTTCCCGACTTCAATGACCGGCTATCCTACTGGGCGACCATTACCCACGGAATTCCCGGCTTTTTTCGTCCAAATGCCCTTGCGCATGCGGGTGACAGCTACCCGCTGGGTGCCGAACGGGCCGGCTATTACTCGACCGCGCCACTGGAGCAGACCCTGTGTGAACTCGTCGACGTCAAGCTGCTCAATAGCTGTTCGCCGCGTCTGACGGTCGGGGCCGCCCACGTGCGGACCAGCCAGATGCGCTATTTCGATAGCCGCGACGGCGAACTCACCATCAGGCATATTATGGCCTCCGGCGCGTTGCCACCGGCCTTTCCCGCCGTCCGCATCGACGGCGAGCTCTATTGGGACGGCGGTATTCTGTCCAACACGCCGACTGAAGTCGTGTTCGATGACGATCCCCGCAAGAACTCGCTGATCTTCGCTGTCCATCTGTGGAATCCTGCAGGCCTGGAGCCGACCACGATGGCGGAGGTGCTGAATCGACACAAGGATGTCCAATATTCCAGCCGCATCATGAGCCACATCGCACGCCAGCAGCAGGCGCATCGGTTGCGTCACATCATCAACCAATTGGCCAAACGGCTGCCCGACAGCGAACGCAACACCCCAGAGGTGCGCGAACTGGTCGGTTACGGCTGTCAGACACGCATGCACGTCGTGCGTCTGCTTGCGCCAGAGCTTGATCGCGAAACCCACACCAAGGACATCGATTTCAGCCCACGCGGCATCATGCAGCGGTGGGACGCTGGTTACTCGCACACGAGAGCAGCCCTTGAACACGCGCCGTGGGTCGGCGAGTTTGATCCGCTGTCGGGCGTGATCCTGCATGAGCAGATGGAATTGATGCCGGTGGCGGCGGAATAAGGTGCGCTCCAGGAACAGGATTGCGTGATGGGAGAATTACTCGTCCGATCCGGCTTTCTCAGCGAAGAGGTCCTTGACGGCAAGAGGGACGTCACCCAGACACGCCGATCTCATCGCCCCGTGGACGAGCGAACCGACAGCCCACGAATAGGGCCTCTACTTGACCGTGGTCGGACTTATTTTCCGCCAGAACTCAGGATTGACCAGCGGGCCGGCAACGACGTCCTTCTTCGATATCGAATGCTGCCGCTTTCGAGCATAGCCAGCATCCAGTCGTCTGCCTGGTACCGGCGGTCGGCTATTTTGATTGAAGTGTCACGACAGGTGACCACGTGTCGTCAACACCCGACTGCTCGAGGAGCTTGCAGCGGTCGAGCATCAGTTCAGTTGGCCTGTCGTGAGGACGCAGGCGCAAGACAGCCTCGAAGCAGCATATAGCGCTGGCGAAGTCGCGCTTGCGATATTGAAGTAGTCCCTGTTCGTAATCGATGATCCAGGCCGGGTAAGCGTCGCCTGTAGCCGAACCGATCAGTTCATGCACAGCGAGGCCTTCTGTCTTGCCGTAGACGGCTATGCGATCGATCTCGCGTGTGATCATGGCCCCCTCAACGAGGCGCTTGGTCTCGGCGCCGATCAGAATTTGCGTCTCATAGCGCTTGTTGGCGCCTTCGAGGCGGCTCGCCACGTTCACGGCATCGCCAATCACGGTGTAGTTCAGCCGCAGTTCGGAGCCGACATTGCCAACCAGCATGCGGCCGGAATTGATGCCGATCCGGATTTGCAGGGGATGGCCCTGGTCATCCCTGACGCCCGCGGCCTCAATGCCCTGGCGGCAGACGAGTGCTGCACGGCAACAGAGCAGGGCATGTTCGGCCTGCGCTGTCGGCGCGCCCCAGAATGCCATCACAGCGTCGCCAATGAATTTGTCGATGGTGCCGCCGTGGGCGACGATGACTTCGGAGGCGACGTCGAGATATCGCGACAACAGCGGCACAACGCGATCCCCCATGCGCTCGGAAAGCCCGGTGAAGCCGGCCACATCGATAAACATTACCGTCAGCTCCTGGATCGAGCCGCCAGGCTTCGCCTCGATGCCCTGGCGAAGGAGCGACCGGACCAGATCGGCCGGAATGAATTTGCGGAAAGCAGACAAGCCCTGCGCCATCTCGGCTATCGCGCCCGAAAGGCTCGAAATCTCGGCGAGCCGCGACGGGTGGCGGCGCACCTGGTCCAGCGTAAAACTTTCCACATGTCGGATTTCGCCGACCACACGGGCGAGCGGTGCGGCGATCACCGACCGCGCCAACATCGCAGAGAACAGGGCGGCGAGCAGCGCACCGATGGCAAGACCGATGATGAGCCGTCGCAACGTGGTTTCGACCGGGCCAAGAAACTCAGCCTCAGGGATCACGGTCGCCAGGCACCAGCCGGTAAATGGTAGGGGCGTGAGCCCAACCTCATAGGCTGCGCCATCGAGGGTAAGCCGCCGCCGCCATGCTTCCTTGCGACCGTCCTCGCCGGCCAGTGTCCGAGCCATGCGCGCCAACGGCAACAGATCGATCCGGCTGTGCGCGGGATGCAGTTCGTCGGCGTTCTTGTCGGGAGCCGCGATCAATTCGTCGCCGGCACCGAGGATGAAAGCCGTTCCGGTGCGGCCGACCTCGAGCTGGGCGAGGAAACGGGAGAGCCTGGTGTACTCGATGATGATCGCAAGGACGCCCTGACGTTCCTGATAGACATCGATCGGCCCCGCGAAGGCGATCGATGGGCGCGGGCCGATCGGATGGTCGACGACCCCGAACCACTGCGGGCCATTGGCCTCCATGCCGATCTTGAACCAGTCCTGCATAGTGACGCTAAAGTCTGTGGGTTCGAAACGGCGGGATTCAAATTCGATGTCGCCGGGGATAACCTGATATTCGTCGATGCGGCGCTGGCCGACATGGTCGATCTTCGAGATCTCCATCATCTCGA
Source organism: Bradyrhizobium pachyrhizi (assembly GCF_029714545.1). NCBI lineage: Bacteria > Pseudomonadati > Pseudomonadota > Alphaproteobacteria > Hyphomicrobiales > Nitrobacteraceae > Bradyrhizobium > Bradyrhizobium pachyrhizi. The sequence continues at coordinate 6,837,462 of NZ_CP121667.1, forward strand.
GATGGCCGTCACCGAGCTTATGTGCGGCGAAGAAGGAACCGTCGGGCCACCCGAAGGCGACCCAGGAGATCGTCGCTTGCGACTGCAATTGTGATAGGAACACGAACTCGCGCTTGTCGGCCTCGCGGGTATCGAGCACGTTCTGCAGGAACAGCGTGCGCACGGCGGTGTGGGCGGCGCGCGCTTCATTGACGATCGCGGACACCTCCTTGCGAACGGCAGCGACGATCTGTTCGTTGATCGTCGAGGCGAGCTGCCGGCTGATCGATTCGGCCGTGCGCCACCAGAGCAGGCTCGAGGCTGCGGCGGTGAGCAGGATCGCCGTAAGGACCAGCGCCGAGACGGCAAGACGAATGCTGATCGTCAGCATCCTCGCCGAAGACGGTGACCGCGGTCGTTCGAGGGCGCTTGGGCGTTCAAAAGCGTTCATGTTGGCCTTCGCCGGCGGTCGGAGGGCTTGATGGCGATACGCTTGCGGCCGGCAGATTGTTACGTCTCGGAATTATGACAGGCGGAGCGTCGCCATCGCCAATGCTCGACCCGCCCGGTTTCCATAGCGACAAGGCATTGGAGGCTCCGGTCGATGTCGGCGTATTTGATTGGTACGCAGACGGCACAAGAGCCATTTGCGTGACACCCGCAGCGAAGTCACGGATTCGTGAGCTGCCAAAACCGTAATGGCAGCAGCGAACGGAACGAACCTGTCGATGCGCGCCCGACGCCTCAGGAGGCGACGCAAAATAACGATGTGGAGAGATCTATGAAGAATGTCATCAGCTCGCTTGTCCTTGCCGGCGCCGTTTCGACCGCGCTTGCAACCCTTGCCACCGCCGCTCCCCTCACCAAGGCCGAGGCGGATGCAGCGACCGCGGCCCACAAGGAGAAGTGCTTCGGCGTCGCGCTGAAGGGCCAGAACGATTGCGCGGCCGGCCCCGGCACGACCTGCCAGGGCACCTCGACGGTCGACTTTCAGGGCAATGCGTGGAAGTTCGTGCAGGGTGGCACCTGCACCAGCATCCAGCTTCCCAACGGGAAGGCCGGATCGCTCAAGCCGGTCTAGTCGCACCGCACGGCAGTCGTTCACGATCATAGGGAAAGCGGAGAGACGACATGAACGCTACGATCTCGCCCCGGTTGCCCGCAGCCGAGCCTCCCCGCTTTCCCGCGCTTGCCACGCATGGCCTGGCTGGTACCAGCTTCAAGCCTGAGCACCTTGCTGCGATCCTTGGCTCAGGACGGCAGCGTGGCTTTTTCGAGGTGCATGCAGAGAATTACATGGGCGCGGGCGGGCCGCCGCATCGCGCGCTGGAAGCCGTGCGCCGCGATCATCCGGTATCATTGCATGGTGTGTGCATGTCGATCGGCGGTGAACGGCCACTCGACAAGGCGCATCTGAAGCGCTTCCGCGATCTCGTCGAGCGCTACGAGCCCGCGCTGGTATCGGAACATCTTGCCTGGTCGACCCACGACACCGCCTACTTCAACGACCTGTTGCCACTGCCCTATACCGAAGCGACGCTCGCACGGGTCTGCGATCATATCGATCAAGTGCAAGACGCCATCTGGCAGCCGCTGCTGCTGGAAAATCCGTCGACCTATCTCGCATTCATCGAATCGTCGATGAGCGAGACCGAGTTCATCCGCTGCGTCGCGGAGCGCACCGGATGCGGACTGCTGCTCGACATCAACAATGTGTTTGTCTCGGCAAACAATCACGGCTTCTCCGCGCTCGACTATCTCTCCGACTTTCCGTTGTCACGCGTCGGCGAAATCCATCTCGCCGGTCATGCCGAGCAGCTCGACGATGAAGGCGACCTGCTCCTGATCGATAGCCATGACGGACCGGTCACGGACTCGGTGTGGAAGCTGTTCGAGATCGTCATCTCGCGCTGTGGTCCCGTCCCGACGCTGGTCGAATGGGACAGCAAAATTCCGGGCTGGCCAGTGCTGAAGGCCGAAGCGGCCGCGGCGCAAGCAATCCTCGACCGCCACCAGCGGGAGATGCGCTATGCTGCCGCTTGAGGAGGAGCTCTCGTCTTACGCGGCGCGCTTCGCGGCTGCGCTGATCGACCCCGGGCGCGCGACGCCCTCGCTCGTCACCGGGCCGAACGGAAAGGCGGCGGTCCGGCGCTACAATGTCTATCGCAACAACGTCACGGTCAGCCTGATCGATGCGCTTGCCGCGATCTACCCTGCGGTCCAGCGCATCACGGGCGTCGAGTTCTTCCGTGCCATGGCGCGTTTCCATGTCCGGGCCTCGCCGCCAACATCGCCGCTCTTGCTCGACTATGGCCGCGACTTTCCCGCGTTCATCGAAACTTACGAATATGCCTGTGCCATGCCCTGGCTAGCTGATGTCGCGCGGATCGAGCGGGCCTGGCTCGATGCCTATCATGCCGCCGATGCCGCGCCACTGTCACGGGATGTGCTCGCTCTGGTTCCGCCGGAGCGGCTGGCGGATGTGGTGTTCACCGCACATCCCGCAGCAGGAATCGTCCGCTCGCCTTTCGCGGCAGTGACGATCTTCGCCGCCAATCGCGGCGGAGAGATGCCGGGTCGGATCGACGCGGGAACGCCGGAGGATGCTCTGATCACCCGGCCCGAGATGGACGTCGTCGTGCGCCATCTTCCCGAGGGCGGCGCGGTGTTTCTGACAAACCTGATGTCGGGACAGCCGCTTGGCGACGCCGCAGCGTCGGCACTTCAGTCCTCGCCCGGCTTCGACATCGCGGCGAACATCGCGGGCATGATCGAGGCGGGCGCTTTCACATCAATCAATTTCGGAGAAGCATGATGGTCATCGATCAGCATTTTGGCGCCAGTGAACGCTACCGGCTGAGCCACCTCGCTGACAAGGCCGAGCACCTGATCCAGACAGTGGCCTTGCCGTCGCTGGTTCAATTCGTGATGCGCGTGGCGCTGGCGGTGCCATTCTGGAAATCCGGCATCCTGAAATGGACCGGCTTCCTCAAGCTGAGCGACACCGCGGTGACGCTGTTCACCGACGAGTTCATGCTGCACCTGCCAGGCGGGCCCTATCACTATCCGCTACCTGCGGTGATGGCATTCCTGTCCGGATGCGGCGAGATCACCTTTCCGGTGCTGCTGGTGCTCGGCCTTGGCACCCGCTTTGCCGCACTCGGGCTGTTGTTCATGACCATGATTGTCGAACTCACCGTGCCCGACGGCTGGCCGATCCACCTCACTTGGGCGGCGATGGCGCTCGGGATCATGGCTTGGGGACCGGGACGCATCTCGGCGGATCATCTGATACACGGATTCCCTCGGCAAGCGAACTGAGCACATCAAGCTTACGTCCTGTACGTCTTTGACTGTGGCGCGTCCGTCGGCTGGGATCTGGCTCTGACATATCCAGACCGTGTTGCCGGAATCATCAGCCGGAAACGCCTATGTCGACGGCCTAAGGAAGGAAGCTTGAACCTTCCATTACAGCGAACCGGGTCCAGTTCACGCATCGCTTCGCTCACGTGCACACAGACCGTTTTTGTCCGGCAGAACACCTGGGATAACGGCAGTCGCAGGCTTTCCTCTGCAGGTCCGAGTCCTGGCGGGCCCACCAAGACAAGTTGAGCCGTCACCATTTCAATAGGCGCGCGCGAAGTCCCCCTCCTGCTTGATGTCAGTGAATCCCGGAAAGCGCGCTTTCCATGGCGTGCCCTTCGCCGTCGTCAGCTTGTTGAGCCGCTCAAGCACGCCGAGGCCATCCTTGCGCAGGCTCGCCGAAACCGACGCAAGGTCCGGGAAATTCTTCAGGACAGCATCGAGCCAGATGGTGCGGCCCGCCAGGAAACCGCCCGCGCCCGCGGCATAGGCGAAGTCGAGGACGCGTTCGAATTTTTCCGGCGCGGCGCCACCCGACAGCAGGACCCAGGGAATGCTCCGCTCGCGGCAGATATCGCCGATCGCATCGAATTCCTTCTGCGCGGCCTTGGCTTCGGCGCTGCCGTCACGGGCCGGCAGGCTGTTGGCCGCGAGAGGGCTCTCAAGCTTCAGGAGATCGACGCCGTATTCGGGCCTGGCAAACTCGCGCACGCTATCGATGACGAGGCCCGGGAGCTTGCCGGGCGATTCCACATAATCGGCGGTGTGATTGGCGCTGCCAAGGAACGGATAGACCAGCAGTTCAAGAACATAGGGAACATCGTGGCGGGCGCACTCCTCGCCAATCTCGCGCACGAAGCGCTTCTGATGCTCGTTTACCGCGGCGTCCGCATCCGGCCGATACCAGGCCAGCACCTTGACGGCGTCGCCGCCCATGGCGCGAATTTTCTCCACACTCCAGTTGGCGATCGCGCGCGACTTGCGACCGCCCGCGGTCTCCTCGACGCGATGCTCCTCCAGCGTCATGATCAGGCCGCAGCGCGGCGGCAACAGATCGATCGCGGCGGGCACGGCAAAATTCGGGTCGAACAGCATCGAGCTGCAATGCGGCGCAAGGTTTTCGACGAGCAGCCGCTTGGCCGCCGTGACGTCGGAATATTCGACCTGATCCCGCGTGATTCCCTTCGCCTTCGCAATGGCATCGAACAGCGGCGGCCGCTGATCCAACGCGACCATGCGAAAGTGGCCTTCCGCATCAGCAAGGCGTCCCAGCCCGCGGTTCTTTCCAATCGTTCTCATGGCTTCGTCCTCATGAATGCAAGACAATCGTTGATGGAGGGGATTCCGTTGCGGCCACCGGCGTGGCGACATTTCATCGCTGCCGTGGCTGCAGAAAACGCCATGGCATTGCGCACATCGAGACCGACGCCGATCGCCAGTGCATAGGCGCCATGGAAGACGTCGCCGGCCCCTGTGGTATCGACGACATCGACGGCATAGGCGGCGTGCCGGTGCAGCTGGCCATTCTCGTACCAACTGACACCACCCTCGCCGCGTGTGACGGCGATGACACTGCAGCCGAAGCGCGCCAGTGCTGCGAGAGATTCGTCTTTGGCAGATCCGGCGAACGAACCGAGCGCGGGCTCGGAGAAGACCGCGTGGTCGGTCAGCGGCAGCAGTCGCTCGAATACCTCGGCATCAGCCATGTCGCCGTCGAGCACCGTCGGAATGCCGCGCGCACGCGCCTCGCGAAACAGCGTCGCGGCGCCCTCCACCCAGCGCGGATCGGCCAGCACCGAGGATGCGCGAGCGACGGCCTCAAGCGGAAGCCAATCGGCCGCTTCCGGAAAGAAACCACGGTAGTTCACGATCTGCCGCTCGCCTGACCTGTCGACAATGATCCCTGAGACCGATGAGCGGCCATCGGGAAACAGCCGAAAATTCTCGACGTCGACACCTTCGGCAGCAAAAGCCGACCGCATCTCGTGCCCGGCGGCATCGTCCCCTGCCCGCCCCCAGAACGCGACGGAGGCACCAAGCCGTGCGACCGCAACCGCGGCATTGGCGGCCATTCCGCCGCCAAGGGTACCGTAGTCGATGGCCTTTATCTTCTCGCTGTTGCCCGCAAAGAGCCGATCGACGCGCCAGACCTGATCGAGCGCGGATAGCCCAAGGCAGATCACCTGGACGCCCCTGGCTCCCGTCGCCACATCCGCGAGCGCCGCAAGAGCTGCTATGTTCGCCGATGCGCTCACCGCAAGACCTGCCCGTTCGCTGCATCGAACAAATGCGTTTTGCCCGGCTGCGGCCGCAAACTGAGGCGATCGCCGAGCTTTGGTCGCAACGCTGGATCGACCCTTGCGATCGCGGAGACGCCGGCGAGATCGAAATGGATCAGCGTATCCGAGCCGAGCGGCTCAACGAGCTTGACATTGATGGCGATGCCGTCCGCCGCATCGGTCGCGACGGCAAAATGTTCAGGACGAATGCCGAGCACGGCATTTCCCGCCTGCTGGAGGCGGCTTGCGGCCTCGCCGTCCAGCGGCGCCACCGTTGCGCCTTGTGAAAGGATCGCGCGCTCCTCACGCCATTCGACCGGGAAAAAGTTCATGGCCGGCGAGCCGATGAAGCCGGCGACGAACTGGTTGGCCGGCCGCTCGTAGACCGTCTCCGGCGTGTCGTATTGCTGGATCGTACCGTTCTGGAGCACCACGATCCGGTCGGCCATCGTCATGGCCTCGATCTGGTCATGGGTCACGAAGACCATGGTGGTCTTGAGCTCCTGCGATAGCGCCTTGATCTCGGCCCGCACCTGTCCGCGCAGTTTTGCGTCGAGGTTGGACAACGGCTCGTCGAACAGGAACGCCTTGGGATTGCGCACAATCGCACGGCCCATGGCGACGCGCTGGCGCTGCCCGCCGGAGAGCTCCTTCGGCTTACGATCGAGATAGGGCTCGATGTGCAGGAGCGCGGCGGCACGCTTCACGCGCGCGTCGATCTCCGCCTTCGGCGTTCCCCGCAACTCCAATGCGAACGACATATTGTCGTAGACGCGCATGTGCGGATAGAGCGCGTAGTCCTGGAACACCATCGCGATGTCGCGCTGTGCGGCTTGCACGCCGTTGACACGCTTGTCGCCTATGTAGAGGTCACCGGACGTGATCGGCTCGAGACCCGCGATGATTCGCAGCAGGGTCGACTTGCCACAGCCGGACGGCCCCACGAAGACGACGAATTCATGGTCCGCGATCTCCAGATTGAGATCGGGGATCACGGTGAAACTGCCGTAGCGCTTGACGAGGTTGCGGATCGAGATCGAGGCCATGATCGCTAATCCAGCGCCAATACCGGCTTGATCAGCTCGCCCCTGGCAAAGCGGGCGAAATTCTCAGGCAGGGCCGGCAGGCCGAACTCGCCGTCGACGAGGACGCGGTATTCGTCCTTGAACTTGCGCAGCAGCTCGATGTTCGGCTCGAAATCCGAGACCGGAAAGTAGAAGGTCCGGATCATGTAGAAGTCCTTGCGGCGGAACACCTTGCCCTCCTCGATGGTCCAGGGCGCGGCGTTCTCGCCGACCAGCACCAGCGCGCCGCGCGGCAGGACGAGCTCGATGCCGAGATTGCGCGCCGCATGCGCGCCGGAGCATTCCATGATGAGGGCGAAGCGCTTCGAGGTGTCGCCCACGGGATGCGCCTTCGCGCCGAAGGATTGCGCGATCTTCAGCCGCGTCGCATTGGGGTCGGCGACGTGGATGTCGTTGTAGCCGAGCGCGCGGAGCGCCAGCACAACGCCGAGACCGACTGGCCCGGCGCCCATGACAAGAACAGGTCCGGCCTCACCCGGCGGCACCACGCGGCTGACGAAGCGCACAGCGTGACCCGACGTCCCGATGGTGTCGAGCAGCAGCGGCGCGAGGCTGTCCTCGATGTCATCGGGCACCGGCAACAGGCAATTTTCCGGCACCGGCACGTATTCGGCGTAGCCGCCCGGCCGGTTCCAGCCAATCAGGCTCGAGACCTCCAGGCACATCTGGGTATCGCCGCACCTGCAGGCCGCGCAATGGTCGCAGTGGAGTGGAATATAGACGGCACAGCGGCGACCATGCAGCCGGTGACCGGGCTGCTCGACCACGCCGAAAATCTCATGGCCGGCGGTGAACTCGGCGCCCTTGTGCCAGAGCTTGAAGTCCGAACCGCACAGCGCGGTGCGCGAAACGCGCACGAGCACTTCACCTGTGCCGACGTCGGGCATTGCCACGCGCTCGATGGTGATGCGGTCGCCGCCGTGGAAGACCGCGGCCTGCATGATCGAATTCGGACGGGGTGATACGTTCATCAGATACCTAGCCTTTCACCGCACCGAGCGTCAGTCCGGACACCAGCCAGCGCTGAACCAGAGCAGCCAGCACCAGCGGCGGCAGCGCGATCAGCGTCGCCGCGGCCATGAGGGCGCCCCATTGCGTCGAGCCTTCGCCGATGAAGTTGAAGGCCGCCGCGATCAGCGTCTTGGTGTCGCCGTTGGAGAGCACCAGCGCAAACAGGAAGTAGTTCCATGAGAAGACGAAGGCGAGGATCGCCGAGACGGCGACGCCGGACGCCACCAGCGGCAGCGCGATGCGCCAGAGGATGCGCGTGACGCTGCATCCGTCGACCTGCGCCGCCTCGAAGACGCTGCGCGGGATGCCGTCGAAGGATGGCAGCAGCACCCAGATCACGATCGGCAGCGTGATGACCGCGTGGCTCAGGATCAGCGCGGTGTAGGAGCCGATCATCCCGACCTGCCGGAACATGACGTACCACGGCAGCAGGAACAGCGTGCCCGGCGCCATGCGCGCTGCGAGCGTCAGGATCGCCGGCCACGAGATCCGTGTCCAGGACACGGCGAAAGCGGCGGGGATGCCGAACAGCAGCCCGAGCGCGGTCGAGCCGACGGTGACGATGAGGCTGTTGAGCGCATAGCTGAGGAACGGCGTGGTCTTGGTCAACTCGACATAATTGTCGAGCGTCGGCGTGAAGATCAGCGTCGGCGGATAGGCCGTCACCTCGAACGACGGCTTGAACGAGGACAACACCATCCAGACCGTCGGCGCCATGATGAGCACGCCGGCGAGCACGAGCTGCACGGTGTTGAGCCAGCGGATCCAGCGGTCGGTGTTGGCGGCATCCGTCATGACATCACCACGCCACGACGCCGCGCAGGCGGTTGAAGGCGAGCACGGCGCCGAACACGATCGCCGTCAGCGTCAGCATCAGGGCGCTGGCATAGCCGATGTTGAAGAATTCGAAACCGACCCGGAAGCCGTAGATGTTGAGCGTGTTCGAGGCGTTGCCGGGGCCGCCCTGGGTCGTGATGTAGATGATGTCAAAGAAACGCAGGAGATCCACGCTGCGCAGGATGGCTGCGGTCACGATGGTCGGCAAGAGCAGCGGCAGCGTGATGCGCTGAAAGGTCTTGAACGGCGAAGCCCCGTCGATCTGCGCGGCCTCGTAGACGCTCGGCGGCAGCGATTGCAGGCCGCCCAGCACGATCAAGGCGACATATGGCGTCCACTGCCAGCTGTCGATCAGAGCGACGGTCGGGATAACCCAGGTCGGCGACGCCAGCCAGTCCGACGGCGGCAGGCCGAACGACTGCAGGATATAGTTGGCCGCGCCCAGCGAGGGATCGAGGATCACCAGCCACATCATGCCCGCCACCACCGGCGGCATCATGAAGGGGGAGATGAAAAGCGAGCGCACGATTCCCGGCAGGCGCTTGGCGTGAAACAACACCAGAGCCAGCCACACGCCAAAGACGAGCTGGAGCACTAACGACAGCACATAGAGCGCTATGGTGATCCAGAGCCCGTGCCAAAACTCGTAGTCGGAGATCAGCTTTGAGTAATTGGCGAGGCCCGCAAAGGACTGCTTGCCGGTCGAGGAGAATGTCTGGAAGCCGAGCCAGATCGTATAGATGACCGGAAACGCGATCATCGCGACCGTGAAGATCACGGCCGGCGCCGAGAGCGTTGCCATTTCCAGCTTCTGCCGGTCCTGCGTGAGTGTCGCAGCCGCGTCCGACATGCGTCCGTTTCCTTGAGAGTGAGGCGCCGGCAGGCGCAAGCCTGCCGGCATCAAGCGGTTACTTCTGGGCGATCAGCGCATCGAGCGCCTTGCCGGCATCAGCACAGGCCTGGTCGATCGGCTTCTGCTTCAAGATCAGATCCTGCACAGCCTGGCCGATGAACTCGCGCGATTCCGGGTTGGCGATGATGGGATAGCCGACCTCGGAGGAGCCCTTCGTGGCCAGCACATCGAGCGCAGCCTGCCATTCCTTGCGGACGGGTTCTTCGTCGATCCACTTGCGGTACTCAGGATCCTTGGCGACCGACGGCCGCGGCGGCGCAATGCCCTGAAGCGCCATTTTCTTCTGCACCTCGGGGCTGGTCGCCCACTGCACGAAGTACCAGGCCGCGTCCGGCTGTTTGCTGTGCGAAGACACCGCCATGCCCCAGCCGATCGTGGTCGGCACCTGGCCGGCCTCGCCCGCCGGGAACGGCAACAGGCCGGTGTCCTTCAGGCGCGCGCCGCCCTCCATCACCGTGCGCAACTCATTCGAGGATTCGAACGCCATCGCGGCGCGGCCGCTGCGGTAGAGCGCCGAAATCTGCTGGAAGCTGTAGTTGACCACACCCGGCGGACCGAAGTCGCGCAGCAGCCGGCTATAGGTGTCGAGTGCTTCCTTGCCCTTGGCCGAGCAGAGGTTCGACTTGCCGCCCGCGATGTAGCTGCCTCCGATGTTGTGCAGCATGTTGCTGAAGGTGTAGGCGACGGCGGGTTTGAGGCCGCGCGAGACAAAGGGCGTGACAGCGCTGTCGCAGGTCTTGATCTTCTCGGCCGCCGCCTCGACATCCTTGATGGTCTTCGGCGCCTCGATGCCGCACTTCTTGAAGATGTCGGTGCGGTAATAGAAGATCGGACCTTCGATGTTCATCGGCATGCTGGTCAGCTTGCCGCCGAAGGTCGCGGCCTTGAGCAGAGCCTGGCTCAACCCGGCCGGGTCGTATTCCTTGGCCACCTCGTTCTTGGCCATCGCAGTGAGATCGCCGTACCAGCCCGCCGCGGCGAACTGCTCGCCCTCGCGCGAAGGTAGCGTCATGAACACGTCAACCTCGTCGCTGTTCGCATTCATGACGGTGACCAGACGCTGGCGCATCTGTTGTTCCTGATAGCCGTCGACCTTCAGGGTCATGCCGGTCAGCTTCTCGAAATCGGCCTTGTAGGTCAGCAGCGCCTGCGCGACCGGATTGTTATTGGCGAGAAAGGTGACGGTCCTGCCCTTGAACTTCATCCAGTCGAAATCGGCCGCATGAGCCTGCGCGCTGACGACGACAATCGCGAGAACGGGCAACGCGACGTGGGTCGCGAGCATCCTGACCTTCATCGAACTCTCCTCCCGGCTGGCCGCCTTAAGCTGGCGGGCCATTTTGAACGCAACTTGAAAACGGTTACAATCTAGACCTCACATCGGTTGTGTCAAGCAATGGACAAACCGGATATTCTGCGGCAAATTTACAAGGTTACCGCTGCCATGCGGTTTGCCTCATCGAATGTAACGTTACATTGATGCGATTGACCAACGCCAAATCCGTGAAACAAGGCATCCGCGCCGTAGCAGCCCGTGCCGGCGTCTCAACGGCCTCGGTGTCGCGCGCGCTGAACAATCCCGATGCGGTAAGCCCTTCCCTGCGGGCGCGCATCGAACAGGCCATCGACGCGCTCGGCTACATCCCGCATGCGCCGGCGCGCATCCTGTCGTCACGGCGCTCGCGCACTCTCGGCGCCATCGTTCCGACCATCGACAACACGATGTTCGCGCGCGGCATCGCCTCGCTCCAGCAGTATCTCTCCTCGGTCGGATACATGCTGTTTCTCACCACGAGCGGCTATGATCTCGACGTCGAATTGCAGCAAGCGCGCAATTTGATCAGCCGCGGCGTCGATGGACTTGTGCTGCGCGGTGATTGCCATCACGAGGGACTGCGCAAGTTGCTTGCGGACAACGCGGTTCCCTTCATCAATGTCGGCATCTACCAGCCTGATCGACCCCACCCTTGCGTCGGAACCAACAACGAAGCGGCGGCCCACCGCGCCGCCGCCCACGTCATCGAGCTTGGCCACCGCCGCATCGGGATCGTCTCGGCGCTCCAGCGCAACAACGACCGCGCCAGCGCTCGCGTCGCCGGCTTTCGCCGCGCGCTCACCGAGAACGGCCTGGAGCTTCCTCCGCAATGGCATGTCGAGGTGCCCTACACGCTGGACGACGCGCGCGAAGCGGCCCGCTATCTCCTCAGCCTGAAGGATCGTCCGACCGCCGTCGTCTGCGGCAACGATGTGATCGCCTACGGCGTGTTGCTCGAGGCGGAGCGCGATGGATTTTCGGTGCCGCGCGACCTGTCGGTGGTCGGCTTCGACGATCTCGACTGGAGCCGCCATTTGCGGCCGAGCCTGACCACGATCCACGTACCGACCGGAGAAACCTGGCAGCGCGCCGGGGAGTATCTGGTGCGCAGCCTCGCCGGCGAGCAGACCATCATGCATCGCGAGATCGACTTCTCCCTGGTGGTCCGTGAATCGACGGCTCCCCCACTCAAATCCTGAAGCGAGACCCTCCAATGCGCTCAAACTTTTCTCTTGCGCCCGACTTCCATGCCGTGGTGATCGGCGGCGCCGGCGACATTGGCGCCGCAATCAGCAATCAGTTTTGCGACCTCGGCGCGACGGTGACCGCAACGGCGGCCAACGAGACCGATCTGGCGCGCACTTTGCTGAAATCGCGCGCCGGACTTACACTGGCGACGCTCGACGTCACGAACGACGACGCTGTCGCTTCTTTTGCCCGACAGCAAAAACGCGTCGACGCGCTGGTCAACTGCGCGGGAATCCTCGCTCGCGACAAGGAATACGAGATCGAGACCTTCATGAAAGTGCTCGACGTCAATCTCACGGGCACTTTTCGAACCTGCATGGCGTTCCGCCCGCTTCTCGCCGAGAGCAAGGGCGCGATCGTCAATCTTGCCTCGATGAATGCGACATTGGCGCTGCCGCGAATCCCGGCGTATTGCGCCAGCAAGGGCGGTGTCGTGATGCTGACCAAGGCGCTCGCCTTGGCATGGGCCGAGCAAGGCATCCGGGTCAATGCGGTTGCGCCCGGCTATATTGAAACGGCGATCAATGCGGCCGGCCGCACCGATCGCGCGCACTATCAGCGCATCGCCGACCGCACCGCGTTCAAGCGCTGGGGTCAGCCGGACGACATTGCGGGAGCCGTCGCATTCCTCTGCATGCCGGCATCACAATATGCTACCGGCACCGTCGTCGCGGTGGATGGCGGATTTCTTGCCGGATGAGCCAGGAAACCAACGGATACGGCCTGCATAATGTCGCCGGAAATGTTTGGGAATGGTACGAGGACCGCCTCGCACCGTCGGGAGTCCCCTTGAATCGCGAGCCTGCACCGAACCGCTCGACGCGCGGCGAATCCTACCTCGAGTCCTACGCCAGCCGCCACCGCTTCGCAGCGCGAAACCCGAACGCATCGGTCGGCTCGCCGGGCAAGACCGGCTTCCCTGTCGTGCGCACCGAGCAGCTGCGGGATCCGGCATAGGATGACGCTGGCGACAAATGCCGCGAAGCCGGCACCTGCTCCCGGCACCCGTCTGTTGCCGCAGTTCTTGCGCAATTTCGTACGCAATCGCGAGACCGGCCTCGTGCTGGTCGGCATTGTCGTCGGGTTGCTGAGCGGCGTCCTCGTTGCCGCGATCTCGGGCCTCAGCCAGGCTTCGCACGCGCTGCTGTTCGACATTCCCCTCGACGCACATCTGAGCGCCACCGGCGTAATTTCCTGGCAGCGCACGCTGCTGATCCCGGCAGTTGGCGGCGTGGTCCTGGCGCTGATCGGGCTGTACTTCGCGCGGCGCGTGAAGGGACAGCAGCTCGCTGACGCGATCGAAGCCAACGCGCTCTATGGCGGCCGGGTGTCCTTCCGCGGCAGCCTGCTGATCTCGATCCAGACGCTGCTGTCCAACGGGTTCGGTGGATCGGTCGGACTGGAAGCGGGATACACGCAGATCTGCTCGATGTTTGGCTCCCATGTCGGCCAGCGCCTCGCCGCCCGTCGCAACGATATGCGGCTGTTGGTGGCCTGCGGCGCGGCGGGGGCGATCAGCGCAGCATTTTCGGCTCCGCTGGCTGGCGCCTTCTATGCCTTCGAGGTCGTGCTGGGAGCCTACACCTCGGCCGCTCTCGTGCCCGTTATCGCCAGCGCCGTCACGGCCTGGCTGGTGGCGCGGGAGTTGACGCATCAGTCCTTTCTGATGGTGCCCGGCTTCCCATCGCCCGTGTCCGTCGAGATGATCGGACAGACCGTGCTGATCGGCATCATTTGCGCATTCATCAGCATCCTGGTCATGCTCGCGGTCGCATTTTCCGAACGCTGCTTTCAACGCGTCACGCTTTTCAGCGGCTTCGTGCGTCCGATCCTCGGCGGCCTGCTGCTCGGCGGCCTCGCTTTGCTGACGCCGACCGTGCTCGGCGCCGGCCATGGCGCAATGCAGATCCTGCTGGTCAGCAATCCGACCTGGCTCCTGCTCACGACGACCATCGTGCTCAAGATCCTGGCATCGGCCATCTCGCTCGGCTCCGGCTTTCGCGGCGGCCTGTTCTTCGCCTCGCTGCTGCTCGGCGCGCTGATTGGGCAGCTCTACAGCGTCGTGCTGACCGGCCCCTTCCCCACGCTCGCACTTCAGCCCGGCACCGCCGCCATCGCGGCTCTCGCCGCGCTCGGGACCGGCGTGCTGGGCGCACCGTTCAGCATGGTTTGTCTGGCACTCGAGATCACCGGCGATTTCTCCGTGACCGTGGGAGCGGTGGTCGCATCATCGGTCTGCGCGCTCATCGTCCGCGAGTTGTTCGGCTACAGTTTTGCGACATGGCGGTTCCATCTGCGCGGCGAGGTGATCCGCGGTCCGCAGGACATCGGCTGGGTCCGTCAGATGAGCGCGGCTTCCCTGATGCGCGCCGACTTCGAGAATGCACTGACGACCATGCCGATCGGCGAGGCGCAGAAGCTGTTCTCGCCGGCCCAGGTCCGGCAGGTCGTGCTGCGCGATCCGAACGGCAGCTATGCCGGCATCGTTGCGGCGGCGACGCTGCATTCTGTCACCAATCGGGACGACGATGCGCTCGGATCGCTGGCGCAGCAGCAGGATGAGTACCTGCTTCCGACCACGTCGGTTCGCGAGATCCTGAAAGCCTTTGAACGGAGCGAAGCCGACGTCCTCGCGGTCATTGACCGTGCCGACCATCGCGTCACGATTGGCACCTTAAGCGAATCCCATGTGCTGCGCACCTATGGGGAAGAGCTCGAACGCCGGAACCAGGAGCTGTTTTCGCGGTGAACCTTGCGCGCTATGGCCTTAGATCCATATCGATCCGCACAAAATCGCCGCGATAGGTGACTTCACCGAGATAGATCACGGTGCGATCGCTCGCCGTGAAGACACGGCGGACTTCGGCAACCGGCGAGTTCAGAGGTACGCGCAGCAGCCGCGCCGCCTCGATATCCGCGGTTCCGATGGTCAATGTCTGTCGGGCGCTGGCAATCGCCGGATCCCTGAGATCGTTGAGGATCGGGATCACCGTCTCGTTGCGAAAGCGCTTGGGAGACCTGCGAAAGATCTTCTCATCGAGATAGATGGAAATGACGCAGTAAGGCTGCTTCTGGCGCGAGTGCAGACGGCGCATGAAGACATATTTCTCGGCCGGCTTGCCGTCTTCGGGAAGCAACGGCGCATCGCTCCGGCTTTCCGAGATGTTGATGATTTCCGGCGAGGTGTCGCGGTACATGTCCGCGAGGTCGGACAGGGTGGTCTCGACCTTGAGCCAGCGGTCCTGTCGTACAGTCCCGGTGACGAAGGTGCCGCGGCCCTGCTGCGCCTCGATGACACCGTCGCGGGCGAGCAGTTCGACGGCCTGCCTGATGGTGACGCGCGAGACGCCGAACTCGGCCGCCAGATCCTCGTTGGCCGGCAGGCGAAAACCTTGACTCCAGACACCGCGCGCAATCCGCTGGCGAAAGATATCGGCAATCTGCGCGTATTTGGGGACGTGACTGTCGGAACTCAATTCCATCTCGCCCTCCGGAAATCAAGCGGCCCAATCACGGCATGACAAGGGCTGCACCGCGTTCCCCGATCATCAGGCTGGTCGCGTTGGTGTTGGCCGAGGTGATCTGCGGCATCACCGAGGCGTCGATCACGCGCAGCCGCTCAACGCCGCGCACCCGCAGCTGCGGATCGAGCACTGCCCGCTCGTCGCTGCCCATGCGGCAGGTGCCGACGCAATGAAACACCGTGCCGCCGGTGTTGCGCGCGAAATCCCACAGCCCGGCATCGTTGCTTGCGGCCTCGCCCGGCACCATTTCGACGTCCCAGAGCGGGCGGAACGCCTTTTGCTGATAGATCTCGCGCAAGATCTTCAGGCCGGCAACAATGGTCTTGCGGTCGATCTCCTCGGCGAAATAATTGGGCGCGATGAGCGGCTGCTCGAACGGATCGGCCGAACGGATCGCAAGCTGTCCGCGCGACCGGCCGTGGCATTGCCAGACCGAGGCCGTGAAGCCGGAATAGCTGTGGAGGGGTTCGCCGGGCTTGTCGACGGAGAGCGGCATCACGTTGAACTGCACGTCCGGACGGCCGCCGACCGCATATTCGGTACAGGCCGCTCCGCCCACCTGTCCCGCCCCCACCGTCAACGGCCCCCGCCCGACCAGCATCCACTGCAACCCCATCTTCGCGAGCGCGACGGGATGACGGACCTGGTCATTGAGCGAGATCCGCTCCTTCAGGCGCACGATCAGCCGCGCCTGGTAGTGATCCTGCAGATTGGAGCCGACTTCGGGCGAGTCGGTGACCACGGCAATGCCGTGCTTGCGAAGCAGGTCGGCCGGACCGATCCCGGAAAGCTGGAGGATCTGCGGCGATTGCAGCGCGCCGCCGGACAGGATGACCTCGCGATCGGCTGTCGCGCGATGAACCTGCCCCCTGCTGATCCACTCGACGCCGGTCGCGACGCGGCCGTTGAAACTGACTTTGCTGACCTGCGCGTGCGTGATGATGGTGAGGTTGCGCCGGTCGGCAATCGGTCGAAGAAAGGCGGATGCCGAGCTGGTCCGCCAATGCCGCCCGATGCCAAGCTGATAGGAACCGACGCCAAGCGTCGTCGCGCCGTTGAAGTCGGGATTGCGCGGCAGGCCGAACTGCACGCCCGCCTCTACCCAGGCACTCGACGCCGGATTGTCGTTCCGGAGGTCGGAGACCTCAAACTCACCGAGGCCGCCGTGAAACTGGCTCTCGCCGCCGCGGTAGCGCTCGTAGCGCCGGAAATAGGGCAGGACGTCGCGATAGCTCCAGCCGTCGGCGCCAAGACGTTCCCAGTCGTCAAAATCCTCGTGCTGGCCGCGGATGAAGATCAGGCCGTTGATCGACGACGATCCGCCGAGCACGCGGCCGCGCGGCCAGACGATGGCGCGGCCGCCGCTTCCTTCCGACGGCTCGGTCTTGAACAGGCGCGAGAAGCGCTCGTTGTAGATGGTCCGGTAATACCCGACCGGCAGCTTGAGCCAGAAATTCCGGTCCGATCCGCCGGCTTCGAGCAGCAACACGCGGCAGGCAGGATCGGCTGACAGTCTGTTTGCGACCAAACAGCCCGCCGACCCCGCACCGACGATGATGTAATCGTAGCCAAGCCCCGACATCACGCGGTCCGGTATTGTTCGATCGAGGCAAGATCGGGCGCGATGCCGAGACCTGCCTCGTCGCCGAGCTCGATCATTCCATCGCTGACGTGAAGCACGGGGCCGCAGAATTGATCCCGCAGCGGGTTCTCATTGCTGTCGACCTCCAGCAGTCCCTCGCCGCCGACGCCCGCCAGAAGATGCGCCGACGCCAACAGGCCGATGCCGCCGCCGAGATAGTGCGGACAGAACATCTTGCCTGACGTCAGGATGTCGCGGGCGATGCCGGCGCAAGCCGAAAGCCCGCCCCACTTGGCGATGTCAGGCTGGACGACACCGAGAACCGGCTCGCTCAGCACCTCGGCAAAGCCAGCGTGGCTCGCGATGTTCTCACCGGCCGCGAGCGGAAAACGGATCGTCTCGTGTAGCTGCCTCCATTCCTGCCGCGGACGGTCCGCGCGGATGGGCTCCTCGAGCCAGGCAAGGCCGAACGGCTCGAGCTGCGGCGCACGCTCGAGCGCCTGCGCGATGGTCCAACCCTGGTTGACATCGGCCGCAAGCATGCCATCGCCGACGAGGCGGCGCAGCGCGGCGAGATTAGCCCGGTCGCCTGCCGGATCGAAGCCGATCTTCAGCTTCAAGGCGCGGTAGCCGCGGCCGAGCGCTGCTTCCGCCGCTTGCTCCGATCCGACTGGATTGATGCCGCTGGCATAGACCTTGATCCGGCTCCGCGATCCGCCGAGCAGTTTCCACAACGCTACGTTCCGGCGGCGCGCATGGAGATCCCAGACGGCGAGATCGATGCCGGCGATCGACTGCGCGAATGGGCCCGCTTCGCCGGATTGCAACGCGAGCACCGAAGTCCCCTGCGTCAGCCGCTCGAATGCGGCACCAGGTTCGCTTGCCCTGAATCCGACAAGCGCCGGTGCCAAGACCTCGTTGACCAGCCGAACACGATGCTCGGCGCCCGGCGCGGGAAAGTTGCACCAGACCTCGCCCCAGCCCACGTAACCGTCCGTGTCCTCGACCCGAACGAACACGGCAGGCCGGTCCCCCATCCGCCCGAACGAGGTGATGACCGGTATCGTCAGAGGATAGCGAAAGCCAAAGGCCTGGACGCTCCGGATGGTGAAAGGCGGCGATGTCATGCGCGGAAAAGCCTGCGGCGCCTACGACCAAAGCGGCGCTTGTATGGTCATCCTATTTATAATATGACTTGGGCAAACATCAACTGCAATCTGGGTGGACGCGTCGAATGGACGGAGCTGGCGTGAGACGCTTTGGTCTCGGGTTGATACCGTGGGTCGGTGCGATCCTGCTCTGGTATGCCGTGCGCTGGAGCGGCTTCGTCAACACATCGCTGATCCCCGCCCCGCACCAGGTCGCCGCGAAGTTCGTCGAGCTTCTCACCAAGGAAGGCCTCCTGATC
Organism: Bradyrhizobium pachyrhizi; assembly: GCF_029714545.1. NCBI lineage: Bacteria > Pseudomonadati > Pseudomonadota > Alphaproteobacteria > Hyphomicrobiales > Nitrobacteraceae > Bradyrhizobium > Bradyrhizobium pachyrhizi. The sequence continues at coordinate 6,856,006 of NZ_CP121667.1, forward strand.
GACATCTTCGCCTCGACCAGGCGCGTCTTCTTCGGCGTCTCGCTTGGAATTCTCGTCGCGGTGCCCGTCGGCTTTCTGCTCGGATGGTATCGCCCGGCCCGCACCTTCGCCGACCCCATGATCAACTTCTTCCGCGCGCTGCCGCCGATCGCGCTGATCCCGCTCGTCATCGTCTATTTCGGCGTGGACGAGCTCGCAAAGCTCGTCATCCTGTTCTACGCCTCGTTCTTCTCCGGCGTGATCGTCATGTATGAGGGGGTCTCTCAGATCACGCCGCTCTATATCCGCGTGGCGCAGACGCTCGGCGCCAATCAAACGGAAATCTTTCGCAAGGTGATCATTCCCCTCACCGTTCCGCACATCCTCACCGCGCTGCGGGTCGCGCTTGGGGTAGCCTGGGCGACGCTGGTGGCATCCGAACTGATCGCCGCCCAGCGTGGGCTTGGCGCCATGATCCAGAATGCATCGACCTATTTCCTGCTCGACGTCATCTATGTCGGCATCATCTGCATCGGCCTGATCGCGCTGATCATGGACATGATCCTGCGCAAAATCACGGCCCGGTTGCTGGTCTGGCAGGATCGGGCCATCGCATGACCACGCGCGCGCAGTTCGACAAGGTTTCGCTTGCCTTCGAGACCCCGAAGGGACGCCTCAACGTCGTCGAGGATGTCAGCTACGATATCAACGATGGCGATTTCATCGCGGTGATCGGCCCGTCAGGCTGCGGCAAGACCACGATGATGAGCATGCTCGCCGGCTTCCAGAAGCCGACGACCGGAAGCGTGTTGTTCGACGGACAGCCCGTCGCTGGTCCCGGTCCCGAGCGCGGCGTCATCTTCCAGGAATATGGCGTCTTCCCGTGGCTGACGGTGAAACAGAACATCGCTTTCGGCCTGACGCTCCGGGCCAATCACGTTGCGGCCGGTGAGCGCGATTTGATCTGCGATCACTATCTCGGCCTAATGGGGCTGTCCGACTTCGCCAACTCCTATCCGAAGCATTTGTCCGGCGGCATGCGTCAGCGGCTCGCGATCGCGCGGGCTTACGCGGTCAAGCCGCAGTTCCTGCTGATGGACGAGCCGTTCGGTGCGCTCGACGCCCAGACCCGTTCCAACATGCAGAACCTGCTGCTCAAGGTGCTCCAGACCGAAGGCAAGACGGTCATGCTGATCACCCACTCCGTGGAGGAGGCGATCTATCTCGCGTCCCGTATCGTGGTGGTAACCGCGCGGCCGGCGCGGATCAGGCAGATCATCGACGTGCCGTTCGCCTATCCGCGCGATGAATCGATCCAGGAACGGCCCGAATTCGGCGAGCTGCGAAGCTATATCAAGCATCTGGTGATGGACGAGTATCGCGCCCAGCAGGCGCAGATGCGTCCGGTCTCATTCTCGGAATAACAACACAGCGGAGGACGACCTATGGATCGGCGACAATTTCTGACCACGACGGCCGGGCTTGCCCTGGGGTCCTTCACCGCCGCAGCCCCTGCGATTGCGCAGGCAAAAACAAAAGTTCGGGTCGGCTATCTGCACACCGTTGCCGTCGACGGCCAGATCTGGACCGGCATGGACCGCGGCTCCTTCGAAAAGCAGGGACTGGATCTCGAGCTGCGGCAGTTCAATACCGGCCTCGAAATCTTCCAGGCGCTGATCGGCGGCAGCCTCGACGTGCTGGCGACGGGCGCCGTGCTCTCGAACTTCCCCGCCCGCGGCCAGGGCAAGGTCTTCCTCATCAACGACATCGAGGTCGCGACCGCACAGCTCTGGGTGCGCGGCGATCAGGGCATCAAGTCATTCGAGGATCTGAAGGGCAAGCGGATCGCAACCGCGACCGGCACCACCGCGCATGTGTTCCTGGACACCGCGCTGCGCGCGAACAAGGTCGATCCCAAACAGGTCGAACTCGTCAACCAGACCATGCCGGCCGCCGTAACCGCGTTCATTTCAGGCGCGGTGCCTGCCGTCGCGCTCTGGGTGCCTTTCAACGTGACGGTTCGCGACAAGGTGCCGGGCGCGGTCAAGCTCGCCGACGCCTCAGCCTATTATCCGAAGGCCGCGATCATCGGCGGCTGGGCGGCGGCCAACGATTATTACGAGCCCAACAAGGAAACGCTGGCGAAGCTGATCCGTGGCTGGGCCGATGCCAATGACTACATCATCGCGAACAGCACCGAAGCGATGGAAAAGCTGCAGAAGGGCCATTACAGCCAGACGCCGATGGCCGACATCGACGAATCGTTCAAGGCGCAGAAGATGTTCTCGTCGCGGGACTGGAAGCGGATGTATTCCGACGGCACGGTCACCAACTGGCTGCAGCAATCGACCGACTTCTTCATGGCCAATGCCGGCATCAAGGACTTTACGCCGGCAAGCAAATATTTCGATCCGAGCCTGTATCTGAAAACGATTGCGTGACTCACCTGGACGCGAATCGCGTCCTAAAGCATGATCCGGAAAAGTGCGAAGCGGTTTTCCGAAAAGATCATGCTCAAACAAAGAGCTAAGGCGCGACGACGATTCAACCTAATCTCATCGCGCTTTAGAGGTAGTTTTCGAACGCGACCCGCTGTGCGGGCGTCAAGTGCAAGCCGTGCTTGGTGCGCCGGTCCAGGAAGTCGGCAGGCTGCCTCGCCCACTCATTCTCGCGGAGATACACCGCTTCGCATTCATAGAACTCGCCGCCGAAATGACGGCCCAGGTCGGCGGCGCTGCGGACCGGACCCAGCAGTTGGCGCGCGCGCGTCCCATAGAGGCGGGCATAGTGATCGACGAGCGTTCGCGGCAAATCGGGATAGTCGCGCGCCAGCCGATTTGCGAATTCATCGAAGCTGCCGCCGATGTCGCCGCCCGGTAACGGCCGGTGCGCGGTCCAGGCCGACGACAACTTCGGAAACCACGGCGCGATGCGCTGCAGCGCCTGCTCCGCCAGCCGGCGGTAGGTCGTGATCTTGCCGCCGAAGATCGACAGCAGCGGCGGCTCATCCTGCGCGCCGTGAACCTCGAACACATAGTCGCGCGTCACGGCCGACGGATTGTCGGCGTTGTCGTCGTAGAGCGGCCGGACCCCGGAGAACGCGTGCACGATCTCGCTCGCCTGCGGCGGCGTCTGGAAATAGCGGCGCAAGACCTGCAACAGGTAATCGATCTCGTCCTCGCCGATCGCGACGTCCTCGGCGCGGCCGTGATAGGGAATGTCCGTTGTGCCGATCAAGGCGAGATCATCCTCGTAGGGGTTGACGAAGATCACCCGGCGATCGCTGTTCTGCAGCAGATAGGCCTGCGGCCCGTTCCAGAATTTTGGCACCACGATATGGCTGCCCTTCACCAGCCGCACGCTCTGGGCCGAATTCAGTCCGGCCACGCCCTGGATGACATCCTGAACCCACGGCCCGGCGGCGTTGACCAGCGCGCGCGCCCGCACCACCTGCGCCGCGCCGTCGTCGCCGTGCATTTCGAGCAGCCAGGTCTCGCCGTCGCGGCGCGCGCGCACCGCCCGCGTGCGCGGCAGGATGCTGGCGCCGTTCTGCGCGGCATCGATCAAATTGAGGATCACCAGCCTGCTGTCATCGACCCAGCAGTCCGAATATTCGAAACCTCGCCGGAACTCCTGACGCAGCGGTGCGCCCTCCGGAGCTCGCGACAGATCCAGGCTGCGGCTCGCCGGCAGTTGCTTGCGGCCACCGAGATGGTCGTAGAGCAACAGCCCGGTGCGGACCAGCCACGCCGGCCGCTGCTCCGGCGAATGCGGCAGCACGAAGCGCATCGGCCAGATGATGTGCGGCGCCGACGCGAGCAGCACCTCGCGCTCGATCAGCGCCTCGCGCACCAGTCGGAACTCGTAATATTCGAGATAGCGCAGCCCGCCATGGATCAGCTTGCCCGAGCGCGACGAGGTGCCCTCGGCGAAATCATCCTTCTCGCAGAGCAGCACTTTCAGTCCGCGGCCGGCTGCGTCGCGGGCGATGCCGGCACCGTTGATGCCGCCACCGATGACCGCGATATCGACCAGCCCGTGATCTGTACCTGCGACCGGCGCAGTGCCCGTCATCGCTTGCTGCTGCGCCGTTTCTCGGCGCGGCGCGGCGCCGCCTTTGCCGTCGCGCGGGCCTTGTTCGGCTTCGGCGCCTGCAGGCCGTAGGTGGAGAATCCCTTTGCGGTGTCGGCAATCTCCTCGTCGGTCAGGATGACGCGCGAATCGAGCGCGAGCGAGAGGTAGTACTGCCGCGCGATGGTCTCGAGCTCGACCGCGAGCCACATCGCCTTGTCGAGATTGGCGCCGAGCGCGATCATGCCGTGATTGGCGAGCAGGCAGCCATTGCGTCCTTCGAGCGCGGCGATCGCATGGTCGGACAATTCCTTGGTGCCGTAGCGCGCATAGCCGGCGCAGCGGATCTCGGTGCCGCCGAACGCCGCCATCATGTAATGGCAGGCCGGGATCGGCTTGCGCGCGATCGCGAGCACGGTCGCGTAGGTCGAATGGGTATGGACGATGGCGCCGACGTCGGGCCGGGCGCGCGTGATGTCGAGATGGAAGCGCCATTCGGTGGACGGCTGCAGCGGTCCCTCCCACGCGCCATAGTCGCCCTCCAGCGGCATCGAGGCGATCATCTCCGGCTTCATCGAATCGTAGGGGGTCGCCGACGGCGTGATCAGCATCCGGTCCTTGTAGCGGGCGGAGATGTTGCCCGATGTCCCCTGGTTGAGACCCGACGCATTCATCCACCGGCACTTGGCGATGATCGCCTCGCGCAATTGTCGTTCCTCACGGGTCATACCAACTGCCTTTCTCTTCAGCACGGATTGCGTGGCGGCTCGCCGGCCAGGAAGCGGCGAACCTCTTCGGCCGCCTGCACGGCGGCCACGGTGACGGTACGCACGGAGGCGCCGGCGATGTGCGGCGTCAGCGTGACGTTGGGGAGTTGCAAGAGCGGCCAGTCCGCCGGAACCGGCTCGACCGCGAAGGTGTCGAGCATAGCGCCGCCGAGATGCCCCGACGCCAGCGCATCATGCAGCGCTTCGTAGTCGAGCAGCGGACCGCGCGCGGTGTTGATCAGGAACGCGCCCGGCTTGATCCGCGCCAGCGCCTCGCGCCCGATGAAACGGGTGGTCTCCGGCGTCACCCGGGCGTGCAGCGTGACGACGTCGGCGCGGCCGAGCAATTCGCCGAGCGCGACATGCTCGACGCCGTCATTGCGGTCCTGGGCGCTGAGCTGGACATAGGGGTCGGCGACCAGGATCTTGCAGCCGAAGGCCTTCAGCAGCTTGACCACGCGGCTGCCGATCGCGCCGTAGCCGACAATGCCGACCGTCATCTCGCCGAGCTCGCGCCCGGTACGGTCGGCGCGATAGAGATCGCCGCGCCATTCCCCGCCTCGCAGCGCCTCGTGACCGCTGCGGATCAGGCGTGTCTCGGCCAGAATGGCGCCGATGGTGAACTCCGCGACCGCACCCGCATTGCGGCCGGGCGTATTGACCACCAGCACGTTGTGGTCGCGCGCCGCCTGCATGTCGATGTTGACCGGGCCGCCGCGCGACACCGCGATGAACTTCAGCTTCGGCAGCCGTTCCAGCATCGACCGCGAGATCGGCGCCAGATGGGTGACGAGCAGTTCGGCATCGCCGATGAAGCCGATGATCTCGTCGGGCTGCCCCATGAATTCCTTCAGGCCATCGAGCTTCGAGCCGGCGTAACCGTGCTCCATCGGCTCGTCCGGCCAGGGCTGCTCCAGGGTGCGGATATCGACGCCGTCGCCGCAGGCTGATCGGATGTGCTCGGCGAACACCGAGGGCAGCATGAAGCGGTCGCCGACGATGGCGATGGACTTAGACATGATCGCCTCCGGCGCGCAGCGCGGCGAGTTGCTTCCAGACCGGCCGCGACGCCAGCCTTGCCTCGAGATAGGTCGGGAAGATGCTGGCATAGCGCTTCGCCAGCGCGGCGTCCGGCGATTGCGGGCTACTGAGATGCGGCGCGACCCACTGCTCGGCACAGGCGCGCATGTCGGGGTAGGCATCGATCGCGACCGCCGCGATCATCGCACCGCCTGCGGCGCCGGCCTCGGCGCGGCTGCAGATGCGGACGTCGCAATCCAGTGCGGCCCCGAGGATGGCGCCGAGCGCACGGCTCTTCGCCGCGCCGCCTGTGATCCTGACATCGCGCGGCAACGACCCCATCGCCGCGTAACAATCCCTTGCGGCGAAGGCCAGGCCCTCCATCACGCCGCGCATCAAGTCGCCATAGCGGTGGCGCGAACGCAGGCCGAAGAATTGCGCGCTGGCCTCATGCGCGACGAACGGACCGCGCTCACCGGCATCGGAAATGAACGGATGGAACAGCACCTCGCCGGGCCTGGCCCGCAGCACCTGATCGTCGAGCCGGCGGATCAGCTCGGCGCGCGTGCGCGTCACGCCTTCCGCCGCCAGCATGTCGCAGGCGAGATCGAGCATCCAGTCGATATTCAGCGTCGCCGCCATGTTGGACTGCATCTGAGCATAATGACCCGGCACCGGGAACGGCATGGTGTAGCCGGTGGCCTCCCGGTTCAGCGTCACCGCGTCGGCGCTCGGCACCAGCCGCATATGCATGCCGGTCGAGCCTATGATGGTGCAGCCGACATCGGGTGACGGATCGTAGAGCCCGGCCCCGAGCGCATTGCAGATCACGTCCACATAGCCGAGGCACACCGGAACTCCTTCCGGCAGGCCGATCTCGATGGCGGCGGCCGCTGTCAGCGGATGCGTCATGACCGCGCCGTCAACGACCGGCGGGAACAGGCGCGTCAGGTCGGCGATACCGATCAACCGCGCGGTCTCCGCATCGAAGGCACGCTTGCGGAAATCACCGCAGGAGAACGTGGCTTCCGACGGATCGGTTGCGCGTTCACCGGTAAGCAGGAAATAGAGCCAGTCCTTGCAGTGGAAGGCCGTTGTCGCGCGAGCGATCGTGTCAGGCATATGGGCCTGCAGCCACGCCAGTTGCGGCCCCTGCTGGCAGGCATTAAGCCCCGAGCCGGTGCGGCGGTAGAGGGCCGCGTTGCGCTCGCCGGCGCGAATCTCCTCGACCAGCCGGCCGGCGCGCGAGTCGAGCCACAGGAGCGCCGGCGCAACCGGCCGGCCGTCGTCGTCGATCAGCCAGGTGCCGTCGCCCTGCCCGGTGACCGCGACGGCCGCGATCCGCGCCGACAGGTCAGGCACTGACTTCGCCAGCGCACGAATGACCGCGACCGTATCGCTCCAGGTTTGCGCCATGTCCTGCTCGACGTGGCCGCTGGCCGGGCTAACGTACGCGTTCGGCCGCGAGACATCGGCAAGCTGCTCGCCGGTCAGCGTGAACGCCACGGCCTTGATCAGGGAGGTGCCGGCGTCAATGCCGATGATGACGTCGCGGCTGGCCGAAGCGGTCATCGTCACGCTCCCTCCGCATGGCGAATGCAGGTCCCGTCGCCGCCGAAGATGTGCAGGTGACGCGGCTCCAGCGCGAACGAGACGATCTCTCCCGGCCGCGCGGCGACGCGGCCCGGCGTGACCGCGATCAGCATGCGGCCGCCGCAATCGCCGGCGACATGCGATTGATCGCCGAGCCACTGGTTGGAGACGACCTTGACCCTGACGTCACCGGTCCCGACCACGATCTTCTGCGGACGAATGCCGATCCGCACCTGCGGCGTGGCCGCGAGCGTCTTCGCCGCCTCAACGTCGAGTCCGGCGCCGGCGATATCGAAACGCATGTCGGTTCCGACCGACAGGCGGAAGCCGCTATCCGACCGCATCACCTCCGCGTCGAGCAGGTTCATCGGCGGCTCGCCAATGAAGCTTGCGACGAACAGATTGGCGGGCCGGCCCTTCAGCTCCTTCTCGCTGGCGAATTGCTGCAGCACGCCGCCTTCCATGACGGCGATGCGGTCGGCCAGCGCACTCGCTTCGGTCTGGTCGTGGGTGACGAAGATCGCGGTCATGCCGCGCTCGGCAAGCAGGCTCTTGATCCGGCCACGCAGCACCGCGCGCAGCTGCGGTTCGAGCTGTCCCATCGGCTCATCGAGCAGATAAAGATCGGCGTCGCGCACCAGCGCCCGCGCCAGCGACACGCGCTGCTGCTGGCCGCCGGAGATCGCGCGCGGATAGCTGTCAAGGATGTCCTCGATCTCGACCAGGCGGGCGATCTCGTCGACGCGGCGCGTTACCTCCGCGCGCGGCAGCTGGGCGGATTTCAGCGCGAACGCGATGTTCTCGCGGACCGTGAGCGGCGGATAGAGCGAGTAGCCCTCGAACGCCATCGCGACCTTGCGCCGCGCCGGCGGCAGCTCGTGGATCCGCCGCCCGCCGAGCGCGATCGATCCGGCGGAGACGTCCTCGAAGCCTGCGATCATGCGCAACGTCGATGTCTTGCCGCAGCCCGATGATCCCAACAGTGCGACGATCTCTCCCTTCTCGACCGCCATGTCGAGTGCGCGCACCGCATGCACCGGCTCTTTTCCGCGGCTGCGGTAGACCTTGTCGATGCCTCGAAGCTCGAGCATGTCCATGACCATCCGCTCCTATGCCGCCTTGAGCCGGTGCGACGCCCCGATCCGCAGCCCCGTCGCGCGATCGAACAGCATCGCGGCGTCGGGCGCGAAGCGAACGAAAACGGCATCGTCAGCCGCGCCTTGCGGTGCATCCGGCGGCAGCGCCGCCAGCCATTCCGTTCCGTCGGCAAGACGGAGCAGCAGCACCGCCTTCTCGTGCATCGGCGTGACCGCGAGAATGCGCGCCGGGATGGCGTCGTCGGTGGACGCGGACGAAACCGCGAGATCCTCCGGCCGGACGCCCAGCCAACATGCACCGGCCGGCGCTGCGCCATCGGCCGCCCCGAGCCGCATCCTGGCGCCGGCGACCGTGGCCAACAACATGCCGTGTTCCGCCACCGGCGATACCTCGGCGAGGTTGATGGTCGGATCGCCGAACAGGCGCGCGATCGCGACCGACGCGGGTTGGGCATAGATATCGGCAGGCGTCGCGACTTGCGCGAGCCGGCCGTCGATCAAGACCGCGATGCGGTCGGCGATCGCCATCGCCTCGCGATAGTCCTGGGTCACGTAGAGCACGGCGGCAGTGCCGCGCCGCAGCAGATTCGGCAGCTCGAGCCGCATCTCGTAGCGCAGCTTGGCGTCGACATTGCGCAGCGGATCATCCAGCAGCAGGACATCCGGATTGCCGATCAGCGCCCGCGCCAGCGCCGTGCGCTGCTTCTGTCCGTTCGACAACTCGCGCGGCGCGTGACCGAGCACGTGCTCGATTTTGAGCAGCCTGCTGATCGCGGCAACGCGGCCGGCGACATCGCCGCCGCCGGCCCTGGCGCGCAGGCCGCTTGCGATATTGTCGCGGGCGGTCATGTGCGGGAACAAGGCAAAGTTCTGGAATGCCATGCCGATCCCGCGCCGCTCCGGCGGAGCACCGACCACCGAGCGGCCGCCGACGAGGATATCGCCGTCGTCGGGCTCGAACATGCCCGCGATCATGCGCAGCAGCACCGTCTTGCCGCTGCCGGACGGTCCGAACACCGCCACGATCTCGCCGGGCTCGACGGCCAGCGACAATCCGTCGGCGGGCCGTGCCGCACCGAATGCTTTGCTCACCGAATTGATCTCGAGACGCGCCATCGGATCAGCCTTTCACCGCGCCGAGCGAGAGACCCTCGACCAGATAGCGCTGCGCATAGAGCGCGAGCAACAGGGTCGGCGTCACCGACAGCACGATCGCGGCCGCGATCTGGCCGTACTGGATTCCCGATGCGGTGACGAAGGCGAGCGCGCCGACCGTCACCGGCTGCTTGTCGGCGGAGGCCAGGATCAGAGCGAAGACGAAATTGTTCCAGCAGAAGATGAACGACAGCAGCCCCGCCGCGGCGATCCCCGGCCCAGCCAGCGGCACCGCGATTCTCGTGAAGGCCTCGCGCCAGGAATGCCCGGCCAGTCGGTAGGCATGCTCGATATCGGGGCTGATATCCTCGAAATAGCCGCGCACGATCCACAGGATCAACGGCAGCGCGATCAACTGATAGACCCAGACGATCCCGAAGTAGGTGTCGTTCAGTCCGAGTTCCTGGTAGTACAGCGACAGCGGCAGCAGCACGAGCAGCGGCGGCGCAAAGCGGAACGACAGCAGCGTGAACGCAATGCTCTCGCCGAGGCGGAATTTGAAGCGCGCAAAGGCGTAGGCGGCCGGCACGCCGAGCAGCAGCGCCAGCAGCACCGCCGCGCTCGACAACACGACGCTGTTAAACAAATTGCGCATGAAGGAGATCTGCAGATTGCCGGCCGCGGTGCGCAGCTGGCCGGAGATCAGCGCCTCGTAATTGGCAAGCGTCGGCTCGAACAGGATCCGCGGCGGGATCCGCAGGATCTGCTCGTTGGTCTGGAACGACATCAGGAAGATCCAGACGATCGGAAACATGAAGAAGATCAGGATCAGCGTGAGCGCCACGCCGCGGAAGATGCGACCGGCAAGGCTGGAATGTTCCATCGCTCCTCTCCCCGTCACGTGTGGCCGTGCGCACGCGCGCGCAGCCGCAGCCAGTTCTTGATGAAGATGTTCGACAGGATGTTGGTGATCAGCCATAGGATCATCAACAGCGCCGCCGATCTGCCGACATTGGTGTACTGGAAGAACTCCAGATAGGCCTGCACCTGGAACACCATCAGCCGGTCACCCGGCCCGCCCTGCGTCATCGCATAGATGATGTCGAACTGCTGGATCGAATCGAGCAGCCGGAACAGCGACGCCGTGATGATGTAGGGCGCCAGCATCGGCAGGGTGATGCGGAAGAACACAAAGCTCGCCGGCACGCCGTCGAGCGCCGCGGCCTCGAACGGCTGCCGCGGCAACGAGCGCAGGCCCGCCAGCAGCAGAATCATGATGAAGGGTGTGTAGACCCAGACGTCGACCAGCACGACCGTGAACAGCGCACTCGATGGATCGGAGGCCCATTTGAAATCGGTGATGCCGAACAGGCCGACCAGATAGGACAGGATGCCGAAGCTCGGATTAGTCATCAGCTTCCACATCAACGCGGCGATCGCCGGCGCCGTCATCAGCGGCAGCAGCAGCATGATCGACACCGCATTGTGGAAGCGGGTCGGCCGGCGCAGCAACAGCGCGATGCCAAGACCGAGCAGCAGCTCGAGCACGACCGTGACCACGGTATAGGTGATCGAGACGCGGAACGTATTCCAGAACGCCGGGTCGGACAGGAAGTCGATGTAGTTTCCGGCGCCGATAAAGCCGCGCAGATGAGGCAGGTTCAGCCGGTAGCGCTGCAGCGAGTAGACCGCCGCGGTCACGAACGGAACCAGGATCGCCACGCAGACGAGCAGCGCCGGCAGGCTGAGCAGATAAGGCAAGAGGCGCACGCGCGGCCTTGGTTTGGCCGGCGTTGCCTGCGCGTTCGTCTGGAGAAGTTGGACCATGCTCATGATGATAAGAGATCGCGTTCGGCTGGCAAACGCCGCCGGCTCGGATGGGACAAGGGTCCGAGCCGGCGGATGGGTGCGGTGCGGGGGATCAGGCACCGCACAGTTGGTCCGTCAGCCGAGACCGGCCTGCTTGAGCTGGCGGTTGATGCTGTCGGCGAGCTTGTCGAGCCCCTCGTCGACGCTGACCTCCTTGGCCACCATCTTCTGCAGCGAGGCGGCCCATTCCGTCGTCAGGTCGAAGAACAGCGGCTGCGCCGTGAAGTAGATCTTGGCGCCGGGCGACGACATGTCGTGCTGCTCGAGATAGCCGGGATAGGATTTCGCGATGCGGTCGCGGAATTCGCTGTCCTTCCACACCGATGCGCGAACCGGGTTGACGAAGTCCATCTTGCGCGCGCCGAACAGGTCGTGCTCGACGGATGCCGCCCACTGCATGAACAGCCAGGCCGCCTCCTTCTGCTTGGAGAAGCTCGACATCGCGAGCGACCAGATCCAGACATTCGGGGTCGGCGCCTTGGCGGCCGGATTGGCCGCGAACGGCGCATAGCCGAGATGCCCCTTCTCCTTGTTGTCGCCGCCGTTCATGAAATAGCCGAGAATGTCGGCGTCGAAGATCATGCCCGAGGCGCCGGCGCCGAGATCGGTGCCGACCTGGTACCAGGTGTAAGTCGACCAGTTCTTCGGGCCCGAGGTCTGGATCATCTTGACCCATTTGTCGTGGAAATCCTTCGAGGCCTTGGTGTTCATCGCGGCCTTCAGCTTGCCGCCCTCCATCACGAAATCCTTCTGGCCGAAGTTCGAATAGGCCGACAGGAAGCCGGGATGGATGGTCGCCCAGGAGCGCGAGCCCCGCACGCCGACGCCGTAGGGACCGCCGGCGTCCTTGGTGATCTTGGCCGCGACCTCCAGCATCTCGTCGAGGTTCTTGGGCGGCTTGACGCCCACCTTGTCGAAGACGTTGCGGTTGTAGGTGATGTTGTTGAGCTCATAGCCCCAGGGGATGCACCACTGCTTGGCCTTGCCCGAGCCGAGCTCGGAGCCGGCGACGCCGTCCCACGCGGTCGAGGCGCGCAGGCCCGGCAGCACATCGTCCCAGGCGAAGGCCGGGTTGGTCTTGGCCGGATCCTTGATGTAGGTGTTGAGGTCTTCGATCCAGCCCGCCGGACCATAGGTCCAGGTCATGTAGGCGCCGGTCATGAAGGCATCGTACTGGTCCGACTTCGACGACAGCGCCGCCGTCACCTTGTCGAAATAGACGTCCTCCGGGAAGATGTCGTAGGTGACGTTCATGCCGGTGAGCGTCTTGAACGCCTCGATGTCGCCGATCATCGCATCGACGTAGGGGTGCTTGTTGAGCAGCAGCTTGACGCTCTTGCCGCTCTGGGCCTTCCAGTTGAAGTCGGCGGCCATCGCCTTCGACATCGAGGAGGCGAAAGCGGCGTTGGCGGCGATGCCCGCGATGCCGAGCTTGGCGGCGCCGTCCAGGAGATCGCGGCGGCTGATGCGTTTGGCAGCGTAGGAGTCGAACAGATTCTTCTCGCGATCGAACATGTATTTCCTCTCCTTGTTGACGCTTGTTTTATGTGTCCTTCCGGGTCTTGCTTCTTGTCTTGCCGGATGTGGTCTCCGGCTTGTCGGTGGCGAGCGCCTTTGCGGTCGCTTCGTCGATGATGAGGCCGTGCAGAACGCCGCTGCGCAGCACGCCGCGCAGCGCGGTCACCTTGGCCGGCCCGCCGGCGATGGCGACGATCCGGTGCTTCCTGAGATCGGGCATGCTCATTGAGGTGGCGCGGGCCGACAGGTCGGTGTCCAGCACCGTTCCGTCGGCGCTGAAGAAATGCCCGAGCAGGTCGGCGCAGGCGCCGACGCGCTTCAGCTCGACGACCTCGTCGGGCTTGATCATGCCGCTCGACACCAGGAAGCCGTCGCGGCTGACCTGGCCGATGCCGACGAACAGCAGCGAGGCCTTGCGCGCCAGAGCGAACACGTCGGCGATGCCGAATTGCTGCATCAGAACGGCGCGGTCGGCGACCGAATTGGCGAACACCGGCACCGGCAGCAGATAGGCTTCCGCGCCGGTGCGCTCGGCGAGCTTGTGAATCACGTCGAACGGATTGGCGGCAAATTTCCGCGTCAGTCCGCCGAGCAGCGACACGAACTGCGCGTCGCGCGCAGGCGTCTGCGGCATCTGCTCGACGACGGCTGCAAGCGTGCGGCCATGACCGACGCCGATCACCTTGTCCTGGCCGCGCTCCAGGATCTGGCGCAGGAAGCTCGCGCCTTCCAGCGCCAGCGCCTTCAGCGGCAGATCGCCCTCGCCGAGATCAGGCGCGACGCGGCAGAACGAAAGGCCGAAGCGCTGCGCGATATCGTTCTCGAGCGCGACGCATTCGGCGACCGGTCCCTCGACGAACACGCGGATCATGCCCTCGCGGCTGGCGCGCGCGATCAGGCGATGCGCCTTGGTGCTCTGGATGTTGAGGCGATCGGCGACCTCCGACTGGGTGAGCCCCGCCGCGAAATACAGCCACGCCGCGCGCGTCGCGAGCGACGCCTCGCCGTCGATCACCGGCAACCTGTCGGGCGGGGGTGCCATATCAGGAAAAGTCCGCTTGCAAATTTCTTCACGTCCTGCAAAAAATTGCAGAGGCCGAACGGGGCGTCAATCCCCCAAACGTGCTGCAGCGCAACCAATGTCGTCGCGCACGCACCAGAGAGCGATGAGGTCGCATGGGAGGTCTGTATCTCGGCATCGATGTCGGAACCGGAGGCGTGCGCGCCTGCGCAATCGATCCGCACGGCGGCATCCGCGGCGTCGCGTCCGTCGCGCTGCCTGCACCGCGCGTCGACGGCAACGCCATCGACCAGACACCGGAGCTGTGGTGGCAAGCCGCGACGGCGGCCATCCGCAAGCTCGGCGAGACCGTCGCTCTCGGCGACGTCACACGCATCGTCGTCGACGGCACGTCGGGCACGCTGCTGCTGGTCGACGCCGCCGGCCGCCCCTGCTCGCCGGGGCTGATGTACAATGATGCCCGCGCCACGCGTGAGGCGACGCGCGTCGCGGCGGTCGCCCCGCGCGAGAGCGGCGCGCATGGCGCGAGCAGCGCGCTCGCCAAGCTGCTCTATCTGCAGAATGACGGCTATGTCGGCGATGCCCGCCACGCCGTTCACCAGGCGGACTGGATCGCCGGCCGGCTCGCGAACCATCACGGCATCAGCGACGAGAACAACGCGCTGAAGCTCGGTTACGACCCGGTCGCGCGCACCTGGCCATCCTGGCTCGAACAGCTCGGCGTGCGCGACGATCTGCTCCCCGAAGTGCTGGTGCCGGGCACGCCATTTTCCGAGATGGATCCGCAGATCGCGCGGTCGCTGGGACTGCCCCCTACAGCGCAGGTCGCCGCCGGCACCACCGATGGCGTTGCGGCCTTCATCGCAACGCGCGCCGACCAGCCTGGCGATGCCGTCACCTCGCTCGGCACCACGCTGGTGGTGAAGCAGCTTGCGACCCAGCCGATCTTCTCGGCCGATCAGGGCGTCTATTCGCACCGGCTCGGCGAACGCTGGCTCGCCGGCGGCGCCTCGAACTCGGGCGGCGCGGCGCTGCTGATGCATTTCACCGCCGCCGAGATGGAGCGGCTGACACCTCAGCTGACGCCGGACCAGCCGACGGGGCTCGACTATTATCCGCTGCCAAAACCCGGCGAACGCTTTCCGATCGCCGATCCGGCGCTGGCCGCGCGGGTCACGCCGCGTCCGGCGGAAGATTGCCGCTTCTTCCAGGGCCTGCTCGAGGGCATCGCCTCGGTGGAAGCCCTCGCCTACCGCCAGCTGGCGCAGCTCGGTGCGCCGCGCCTGCGCCGCGTCATCGGCATCGGCGGCGGCGCGAAGAACGACGCATGGACCAGAATTCGGCATCGCGTGCTCGGCGTTCCCGTTTCGGTCGCCGAGCAGACCGAAGCAAGCTACGGCGCCGCGCTGCTCGCGCTGAACGGAGGCCCGCCATGAAGGCCGACGCGACCGCGATCGCCGGCCTTCACGCCATCGCCGACCGCTTCGATCATGTGCTGCTCGACCAGTGGGGCACGCTGCATGAGGGACTGGCGGTGTTCCCCGCGGCGCTGGAGTGCGTGGCGCGGCTGCGCGAGGCCGGCAAGCGGATCCTGATCCTGTCCAATTCCGGCAAGCGCGCCGGCAGCAACCAGCGGCGGCTCGCGACGCTCGGCTTGCCGTCCGACGCCTATGACGGCGTGCTGTCCTCGGGCGAGGTCACCTGGCGCGGCCTGCATGCGCGCGAGCAGGCGCCCTTTGCCGAGCTCGGACGCGCCTGCTTCCTGATCTCGCGCGACGGTGACCGCTCGATCGTCGACGGCACCGACCTTGTGGTGGTCTCGAACATGCGCGAGGCCGATTTCATCCTGCTCGGCGGTCTCGACGATGACGCGGCCGAGCCCGAGCGATGGCGTGAGCCGCTGGCAACCGCTGCCGCACGCCAGTTGCCGATGCTGTGCGCCAATCCTGATCTCGTGATGTTCGGCGTCGCGGGCCTGATCCCCGCGCCGGGCGCGCTCGCCGCATTCTATCATTCGCTCGGCGGCACCGTGCTGTTCGTCGGCAAACCGCATCCGCCGATGTTTGCCGCCGCGCTCGATCAATTGGGGCATCCGCCGCCGGACCGGATCCTCGTCATCGGCGACTCCCTCGATCACGATATCGCCGGTGGACGCACCGCCGGCATGCTGACCCTGCTGATCGGCTCCGGCGCCCACCGCGCGACGCTTGCGCAGGCGAGCGATCTGCCGCGGGCGATCAAGACCGTAGCCGGCACAGCGGCGCGGATGCCGCACTGGACGATGGACCATCTGACCTGGTGAGAACAGCCCCGATGCGACCGCCTCAAATGCTGGATGAACTGCGCCGCATGTCGGCACGCGTCGGCAGGAATATCCTGCTGGTGCAAGGCGCCGGCGGCAATTCGTCGGTCAAGGATGGCGACGTGCTGTGGGTGAAGGCGTCAGGTACCTGGCTCGCCGATGCCGAGGACAAGGAGATTTTCGTGCCGGTCGCCTTATCGGCCGCGCGCGCGGCGCTGATGCATGGCGACGAACGCGTGCCGCTGGCGCCGAATGCCGGGACGACGCTGCGCGCCTCGATCGAGACCTCGCTGCATGCGCTGATGCCGCACCGGATCGTGCTGCACGTCCATTCCATCAACACCATCGCATGGGCGGTGCGCATCGACGCCCGCGACGAATTTGCCCGGCGCCTGGACGGACTGGCGTGGCGTTACCTCGACTATCATCACCCGGGGCTGCCGCTCGCACGCGCGGTCAACGACGCGATCGCCGATGATGCGGTCGACGTCCTGATCCTTGGCAATCACGGCCTGGTGGTCGGTGCAGACACTTGCGACGTGGCGGAGGCGTTGGTGGCCGACGTCGAGAGACGCCTCGCGCTGGAGCAGCGCAGCGCGCCGGCGGCAGATCACGACGCGCTCCGCACGATCTGCGCGGGCACCGATTATCGCCTGCCGCAGGATCCTCGCGGCCACGACATCGCCACCGACCGTTACAGCCGCGCGATCGCGACCAGCGGCTCGCTGTATCCCGATCACGTCGTCTTCCTTGGCCCCGGCCTGCCGGTCCTGGAGCATCGCGAGAAGCTGAGCGTCATGATCGCGCAGACCACCACGAACGGACTGCCGCCGCCGGTTGCGCTTCTTGTCCCTGACCTCGGCAGCCTCATCCGCGACGATGCGAGTGACGGCGCGGAAGCCATGCTGAGCTGTCTCGCATTGGTCACCTGCCGCCTGCCCCTGACCGCACGGGTCAACTATCTGACGGCAGAGAACGAGCATGCGCTGCTGAATTGGGACGCCGAGCGCTATCGCCAGCAACTGACGGCCGATCGCTGACCGCTGGCCAACAGAGACGCTCGGTGCTTCATCCCTTCTCGGCGGAAAGAAACAGGCGATAGGCCGGATTTTCGCTCTCGTTCCAGTAGGGATAGCCGAGCGCATCCAGCGCCTGAACGAACCGGGCGCGCTCGTGAGGCTTGACCTCGATCCCTGCCAGAATGCGTCCGTAGTCGGCGCCGTGATTGCGATAGTGGAACAGCGAAATATTCCAGTCCGGCGCCAGGCTCTCGAGGAATTTCAACAACGCGCCGGGACGCTCCGGAAACTCGAAGCGGTAGATGACCTCGTCCTTGAGCAGCGGAGCGCGACCGCCCACCATGTAGCGCACATGGTCCTTGGCCATCTCGTTCTCGCTCAGATCGAGGATCGGATAGCCTTCGCGCCGAAGCAGCTCCATGACTTCCCGCTTCTCGACCTCGCCGCGGCTCAGCGCGATGCCGACGAACAGTTGCGCCGGCGCGGTGGTCTCGGCAAAGCGGTAGTTGAATTCCGTGATCGCGCGCGAGCCGAGGATGCGGATGAAGTGCCGATAGCTGCCCGGCTTCTCCGGCACGGTCACGGCAAGCAGCGCCTCGCGATGTTCGCCGACCTCGGCGCGGTCGGCAATGGTGCGCAGCCGGTCGAAATTCAGATTGGCCCCGCTGTTGACCGCAATCAGGCTTCCGTCGCTGAGCGCGCCGCGCTCGGCATAGGCCTTGAGGCCGGCGAGCGCCAATGCTCCGGAGGGTTCGGCGACCGATCGCACGTCGTCGAAGATGTCCTTGATGGCGGCGCACATGGCATCGGTGTCCACCGTGACGACCTCGTCGAGCAGGTCGCGGCAGAGCCGGAAGGTCTCGGTTCCCACCTTGCGGACGGCGACGCCGTCGGCGAACAGTCCGACCTGATCCAGCGCGACGACGTTGCCCTTGGCGAGCGCGGCCGCCATCGACGCGGCGTCCGCCGGCTCGACGCCGACGACCTTGATCGACGGGTTGAGGAACTTCACGAAGGCAGCCACGCCGGCCGCCAGTCCGCCTCCGCCGATCGGCACGAAGATCGCCTCGATCGTATCGGGATGCTGGCGCAGGATCTCCATCCCGACCGTTCCCTGGCCGGCGATCACATCGGGATCGTCGAACGGATGCACAAAGGTCAAACCACGCGCGGCCTCGATCTCCCTGGCCTTGGTCTGTGCGTCGTCGAACGTATCGCCATGCAGGACAACGTCACCGCCCAAGCGCCGGACGGCCTCGACCTTGATGGCGGGCGTCGTCCTCGGCATGACGATCGTCGCCGGAATCCCAAGCTTGCGCGCCGACAGCGCCACGCCCTGCGCATGATTGCCCGCCGAAGCGCAAATGACGCCCAGCCTGCGCTGCGCGTCCGGCAGCCTGACGATCTTGTTGTAGGCGCCGCGAAGCTTGAACGAGAAGATCGGCTGGAAGTCTTCCCGCTTCAGCAAAACCGTGCGCGACAATCGTTCGGAGAGCCGCGGCATGGGATCGAGCGGCGTTTCGACCGCCACGTCGTAGACCCGTGCGGTCAGGATGCTTTGGGCGTAGTCGCGGAGCGCATTAAAGGTCATCGGGTCGCTTCTGCCGATGGGAGGCAATCCTTATCGGTTGCACCTGCCCATCGTCGGCGCCGACCTGGCGAGCAGACGGCACGGAGCCGCCGCTACATCCAGCTCGAAGCATCGCATGGCCGAAGGCTCGAGTGAAGCCAAGACCGCCGGATCAATCGCCTGGCCGAGCGCATATGAAGTCATCTGGGCCGTCGCATGGGCGCCGCCAAAATATCGAAAACAACCCCATGCAAAGTAGCCGGCGGCGGCCGGCGTCGACCGGGCAACTTGACACGTCGGGCAATTCAGGGGTATATTTCTAATATTCCGAACTTGACCCCTGCACCTGAATCGGTGCCCCAGCCCAAAATGCCGCCCTTGCGTTGACCGCTTCACGCCATGAGACGCGATGAATTCCATTCCCTGCCATGGTCACCGGGCGCTTCCCAGCCCGATTCGGAGACGATCAGGGTGTCCTCGAGCTTGATGTAGCCGCGCGTTGGATGCAGCAGCGCGGTCTCGATCGAGATCACCATCCCGTGTTCCAGCGGCCGATCAGCGTCATACGGCGAATAAGGCACCGGACCCGTTGCAGTCAGGCGCGGCGCTTCGTGGCTGACGAGCCCAATGCCGTGTGCGGTGAAGTCGAGCACGGCGCGATGCGGCGAGGCTTTGACGGCCGCCTCGCCCGCCGCGATGATGTCGCCACCCATGGCGCCCGGCCGGATCGCGCGCCGGGCCACCTGCTGGATGTCCTCGACCTGTTGCAGCAACTCGCGCAGCTCGCTGTCGGGCTCACCCAGGATGCCCATGCGGCTGAGGTCACCGATGTAGCCCCGGTAGTTTCCGCCGGAATCGATCGAGATTACGTCGCCTTGCTCGAGACGCTGGCTGGAAGGCGCGCGGTTATGGCTCTTGCCCGCGGCAATCAGGCAGTATTCGAAGACGAGATCGCGCTCCTGCTCCTCGCGGCGCAGACGGGCGACGACGTCGCTCTTGGTCATGCCCGGTGCGCAGCCCTTGAACGTGGCCATCATCGCATCGACGACCCGTTCGGAAGCCTCCCTGATCAGGTCCAGTTCGGCGGGAGATTTTACGGCACGAAGCCGTTCCAGCGTGAAATGGGCCTCGCGGAACTCGACGTCGCCAAGGCCGGTGCGCAGATGATCCCTGGCATCGGCCGGCAGGAAGGCTGCCTCGATGCCGATGCGCTTGGTGGAGCCCGCGAGCTTCCTCGCATGATCGATCGCAAGGCCGATCGCATCGATCGTTCCCCACGCCTCCGCCTTGACAACCGGCGTCCATATCCGTCCGAGCGCGTGCTCGAACTTCTCCATGCGGTTGCCGATGTAGGCGGAATTTTCCAGGTGTCCTTTCTGATAGACGAACACCGGCAGATAGCGGCCGGTGCCGATTGCCTCCATGACGTCGAAGAAGAAGAAGCGATATCCACCGAGCAGATACTGCGCATTGTGACGCGAGGTGACGATCAGGACGTCGAGCCCCGCTTCATCCATCAGCCGATCGAGCTTTGCAGTATCGAACGGCGCCGCCGTTGCGATCGTGTCGAAAGCGTTGTCCATGTATGACCTTTCGTCTTTCACTGTCCCGCGGCCGGTTTTGCGGCCAGCGATTTCGGTGCGGCGCTCGCGCCCGCGTTTTCGCCAAACAGAACCACCGGGCGCCCGTGCGGCTCGACGCCGAGGAACGTGAATGCAAGGCCGATCAGGAGGCCCGCGCCGGCAAGAAAGCAGAACGCCGGCATCACCGCCGCGGCTGTCGCACTTGGATGCACGAGGTTATCCGCGCCGGCGATCAATGCGAGACACAGGGGACCTACGATCTTGCCGATCCCGTTCGAGAGCTGGGCAAGGCCGACCGCGCGTCCCGACAGCTGAACCGGGAAGATTTCCGCCGGATAGGGTCCGATATTCGAAAATCCGCCATCGAAGAACACGGCGCCGACGATCAGGAAGACCAGGAACAGCGGCACCGAGCCGGCAAAGTCGTTGTGAAAATAGGCGGCGAGCGCCAGCGACACCGCGGTACCATAGCCCATCAACTGGCCACAGGGCTTGCGGCCGACCCGATGGGCGAGGAAGGCGAAGCCGGTCCGGCCGAACACGCCGGCGAGGCTGACATAGATGAACATCTTGGCCGCATCCTGGGGCGCGACGCCAAGCAGCAGCGCCACGATCGTCGGTCCCCACAAGAACACACCGTAATTCGCCGTGCTGGCGCCGAACCAGATCAGGACTGTCAGCCAGAAGCGCCGCTGCTCGGCAAAGAGATCGACAAATGTCGCCGGGCTCGCCGGCGGCAGCGCAGGCAGCACGAAGGACTCGCCACCGACCCGGTAGAGTTTCCGGATGCTCGCCTGCGCCTCGCGCACGCGGCCCTTGCTGATGAGCCAGCGCGGCGATTCCGGCATGACGATCATGGTCAGAATTCCGAGGAGGATCGGCAGGAAGCCGACTGCCGCCAATCCGCGCCAGCCGACCAGCGGCAGCAGGAAGCTCGCCGTCACCGACGCCGACAGCACGCCAAAGGCGACCGGGACGACCACGAGACTCGTGACCAGCGTGCGATGGCGGGTCGGTGCGAATTCGACGATAGCAGGAACCGCCGCCGCCGCGCCGGCGGCAAGGCCGAAGCCGACGAAGAAGCGCAGGATCGCAAACGCAACCCAGCCGTCTTCCGGAATGAACGCGATCGCGCCCGAGGTCAGGCCGCAGAGCAGAACACCTGATATCGCCAGCGGCTTGCGCCCGAAACGATCCGCGAGGATGCCCGCGACGAACGCTCCCAGCATCGCTCCGATGCCGGCGCTCATCAGCATGATCGACGTCTGCCCAAACGTCAGGTGCCATTTCGGCGCCAGCACCGAGACCAGGAATCCGACCACAAAGAAATCGAAGAAATCGACCACGCCGGTGACGGCGAAGATGATGATCGATAGCCAATAGCGCGTCGTTACCGGCGCTTCGTCGAACGGCACTGCGCTCGTTTGTTCCGCCATGGTCTCCCCCTGTTGTTGTCAAGCCGCCTTCTTGTTTGAATTCAGAAATGCCGTCACCGCCTCCGCCACACGTTCGGTGGCCTGGATCGACGCGACATGGCCGACGCCTGCGATGATCTTCGTCTCGACGCGCGCAAGATCGCGGGCGAGCGCAAATGTTTCCGCGTTCGGGATCAGCCGGTCATCACCGCCCGCCAGCAAGAGCGTCGGGCGATCAAAGCCGGTCAGATCGGAGGCGACAGGCTGCGCAAGCAAGGCGCCGCGGCGCGCCTTCTGGCCCTCGTCGCGGCTGGAGCCGCGGAAGATCTCGATCAGCTCAGGCCGCGTGCGCAGGTATGCTGGCGGGAAGAAGAACTCGGCAATCTTCGACGCATTGGCGATGGTATCCGCGCGCCAGGAAGCGAGCTTGCGGAAGGCATCCGCATTGACGTCGAGCGGGCTTCTGTTGACCTTCCAGGTGCTGCTCAGGATCAGGCGGTCGATGCGGTCGGGATGACGGGCCGCCAGCACCTGCGCGATCTGCCCACCCAGCGAGGTTCCGAAGACATGGGCACGATCGTAACCGAGCCCTCCGATCAAGGCCGCGGTGTCGTCGGCCAAATCGGCCAGCGAATAGGATGACGGAGGGTTTCGGGTGGCACCGGAGTCGCGCTGGTCATAGGCGATCACCGTGAAGTTCTCCGCAAGGACAGGCGCAAGGCCGTCAAACATCGCATGATCAGCCTCGCCGCCATGCAACAGGACTATCGGATCGCCGCGCCCGGTTTTCTCAAACGCCGTGACGACGCCGTTGGATTCGAACGATTGCATCGGGGTCCCCGCTAATGCAGCAGCGTTGAAAGCGCGCCGGCCAATTCCTTCGCAGGATCCGATGGCAGCCACGGCATCCGCCACGCCACATGTCCATCGGGGCGCACCAACACGGCGCCGCGCATGCCGAGCTGGAATCCATCCGCCGGATCGGCTGAGGGCAACTGCTTCAGCGACAACGGCAAGGCGGTCTTCTCGGATACCTGTTTTCCCGCTTCCAGCCACTCACTGCCGAGTGGGCCCGCGACGACGGTGAACTGCTTGTCGAACCAGTCGAGCGTCGATTTCTTGCGCGAAGGCTCCAGCCACATGTGCGGAAATCGCGCGCCGGGACGATCCGTCGGCGTGTAGTAGCGGGAGTTCAAGGCCTTCGCGACGGTGCCATCGGGGATCACCGCGCCCTCCTCGTAATTGTGGCCGAGGTTCTGCCCGATGCTGTGCAGGTGATTGTCCATGTCGTTGATCCAGAACCTGATCCGGTCCGGATTGCGCGATCGCACGGCGTCATCGGTCAGCCCGAATCTCAGCCGATTGCCGTAGCTGAAATTGGCATTGGATTGCGCGATCGGACGTCGCTCGCTGGAATAGCTGTCGAGCAGCTTTTCGTCCGCAAGGCCCTTCAGCACGAAGGCCAGCTTCCACGCGAGGTTATGCGCGTCCTGAACGCCGGAGTTCAGGCCGAAGCCGCCGGTCGGCGGAAAGCGATGCGCGCAGTCGCCGACCAGAAACACCCGGCCCTTTCGAAAGGTCTCGGCCACCTGCATGCTGACGCGCCAGATCGAGCGGTTCAAAAGCGTGACATCGAGATCAGGAATGCCGACATGGCCGCGCGCGATCTCGATGAACTCCTGGTCGGTCCAAGGCCGCTCGCGATCGTCCTTGGTCAGGCCGATTTGCGTCACCGTCAGCCAGCGATCGCGGCCATTGGTGTTCAGGATGCCGGCGCGCGGCAGATCGGGTCTGTCCGGGACGATGATGAAACCGGCGGCCTCGCGCGCGATCGGCAGCCGCGACAGATCGGCACGCCAATACTCGTTCGACATCACCGCCAGCGTCGAGGGCCCGACCATCTCGATCCCGGCGCTGCGCCGCGTCTGGCTGCCCGCGCCGTCGGCCGCGATCAAATATGTCGCCGTCCAATGGGTCACCTCGCCGGTCTTTTCGCAACGTGTCGTGACGTTGACGCCGCTGTTGGTCTCCTCGAACGATTCACAGGCCGTGTTAAACAGAACCGTGGCGTGCTTGGACTTTTCGACCACCCGCAGGATTTCCTCCTCGACGGCGTCCTGGGCGACCAGGCTCTTCCAGGCGGGGGTATGACCGACATTCGGTTCGGGGCGGGTGCGGCCGAACTCGTGGCCCGCGATGCTGTCGAGAAACACGAACATGTCGGAATTGTCCTGCAGGCCGCGGTCGCGGATCGCCTGCTCGATCCCCCACTGCCGGAAGATCTCCATGGTGCGGACCCAGCAGCCGCGCGACTTCGGATGATCCGTCGTCGTCGGACTCTTCTCGACCACCACGCAGTCGATGCCGAAGCGATCGAGCAGCAGCGACATCGCAAGGCCGACCGGCCCGCCGCCGGCGATGAATACGGACGTCTGGCGTGCCTCATCGGTGGCGATGCCCATCCTCGTCTCTCCTCCGTTTGATCGTTGCGAGGAGACTGCTCCTTTTTTGGTATCTCACAAGAATATGTTTGATATGGTATCCATCTCGATTTGAGATGGAGTGTGCCCGCCATGGACCTGCGGCAGATCCGCTATTTCGTCGCCGTCGCCGAGCGTGGCGGCTTTGCCGCTGCAGCGAGCACGCTGAACGTCGCCCAGTCGGCACTCAGCCGCCACGTCAAGGAACTCGAGGACGAATTGGGCGGCGCCTTGCTCGAACGCGGCGCGCGCGGTGTCTCGGTCACGGAATCCGGCAAGGTGCTGCTCGCGCGCGGACGCTGGCTGCTCGGCACAATCGACGACATCAAGGCCGAGGTGCGCACGGAAAATCGCGAGCCGAGCGGAACGGTGCGGATCGGCGCGCCACCGAGCCTCGGCGATATCCTCTACCCGCCGCTGGCCCAGGCCTTCGTGAAGCAATTTCCACGCGTGAGGCTCGAGCTGAGCGAGGGCCTGACTGAGAACGCGTCCGAACGCCTACTACGCGGTGAACTCGATCTGGCGATCGTGACGACGCCTTCCCCCAACGACCATCTCGACTATGAGACGCTGGTTGTCGAGCAGGTGTTCCTGATCGGGCCGTCGCGCGACCCGCTGCTGAAGCGCGGCCGGCTGACCCGCAAGGAATTCGACGCCCTGCCATCCGCGGTGGCCCCGCTCAGCCGCAACCCGTTCCCGTCGACCATGCTCTGCGCGGTGCGGGTCGATAACAGCACACCGATGAAGCGCATGGTGGCATCTGGCCTCGGCTACGCGCTGCTACCATTCTCCGGCATTCACCAGGAGGTGGCTGCCGGCGCGCTGTCGGCGGCGCTGTTGCCGTGGATGCGCGCCGAGCGCGTGCTGGCGCTGCCGCGCGGACGGCCCGTGAGCCGGGCCACGCGTGAAGCGATTGCCGCGCTGAAGAAGATCTGCGGCGTCCTGATCGACGAGGGAATCATCCTGACCTCGCCGGCGCGCAAGAGCTGAACCCGCCGCTCCACGCAAGCGGTCTGCTCATTCCTCGCTGTAGCCCGACGCACGGGCCGTATCCGTTGCGTCCGGCTCCAGGTTCTGATCGACCAATCCGTCTTGACCATAGTTGTCATGACAACTATAGAGTCATTCCAAGATTGGCGATCAAGCCGGCTGTTCCCGCAGTGAAAAGACGCGAGCCGTGACGCGGCTCTGCGGGCGACTTTTCATGGCCGGCGGTTAGTCGAAGGGAGGACGTTATGAACGCTGCTTCGCAGACCCATGCGGCAAGGCTGAGCGAGATTTCCCGGCTCATCGATGACCGCCCCGGCGAACGCATCTTTGAAGTCGATCGCCGGATCTTCACCGATCCGGCCGTGTTCGACGCCGAGCTGCGATATATCTTCGAGGCCACGTGGAATTTCATCGGCCTGGAATCCCAGGTCGCCCGGCCCAACGACTTCGTCACCACCCATATCGGCCGGCATCCCATTCTGGTGATGCGGAGCGCTGAGGGAAAAGTCGGCGCCTTCCTCAACACCTGCCGGCATCGCGGAACGATCGTCTGTCCGTTCAAGCAGGGCCGGCAGAAATTCCATGTCTGCCGCTATCACGGCTGGGCCTACGACTCGGGCGGGCGCAACATCTCCGTGACGGAGGAAGCGAGCGGACAGTATCCGCCGTCCTTCTCGAACAGCAATCACGACCTTCTTCCGGTCGCGCGGCTGGGTTCGTATCGCGGATTCCTGTTCGCGAGCCTCTCGGCCGACGTTCCGGCGCTCGAAGAATTTCTCGGCGACACCCGCGCGTTCCTCGACCTCATCATCGATCAGAGCGACAGCGGTGAGGTTGAATTCGTGCCGGGCGCCAGCACCTACGCGTTCGATGGAAACTGGAAGCTGCAGTTCGAGAACGGTCTCGACTACTATCACTTCGCGACCACGCACAGCTCCTACGTCGATATCCTGAAGAAGCGCAATGCAAGCGCCGGACCGGATGCCGGATTCACTGCGGAGCCGGAAGGCGAGCAGGAAGGGCAAGGCAGCTTCAGCTTCGATTACGGCCACGCCGTCAACTGGTCGATCAAGCGCACGCAGCTCTATGGCCGGCCGCTAGGCATGGATCCGGCGCGTCTCGATGCCGTGAGGCAGCGCGTCGGCAGCACCCGTGCCAAATGGATGCTGCGCCAGCGCAACCTCACGATTTTTCCGAACCTGCAGGTCATCGACATCCTGTCGGCGCAGGTGCGAACCTGGCGGCCACTGGCACCCGACAAGACCGAGATGGTGTCGCATTGCCTTGCTCCGGTCGGCGAAAGCGCCGCGGCGCGCACTCTTCGTATTCGCAACTACGAAGACTTCTTCAATGCCTCCGGGCTGGCGAGCTCGGACGACAACGTCATGTATGAGTTCTGCCAGACCGGCTACGACGCGACAACCGCCGCGCCCACGCAAGGTTATTTGCGCGGCGTCGCGGAAGTCAGCCATGGCGAGAGCGCGCACACGCGCGAGCTCGGCATCACCCCAACCGAATGGTCGTTTGGCCCCGCCAGCTTCGGCGGCGAGACGAATTTCCATCCCGGGTATCGCGAGTGGCGCAGGCTGTTGCAGCACGCCGCCGGGGAGACGGCGTGATGGCGGCCGACGCAATCAGGGAAGCCGATGCGCGCGCGATCGCAGCCGCGGTCATCTTTCGCGAGGCGCGCCTGCTCGACGCCGGCGAATGGGCCGATTGGGTCGCGATGTACAACGAGGATGCCGTCTATTGGGTGCCGGCATGGCTCGACGAGTACACCACCACCAATGATCCCGAGACGCAGGTCTCGTTGCTCTACCACGATGCGCGGCGCGGGCTGGAAGAGCGGATCGCGCGCATCGAGTCGCGCAAATCGATCACCGCGCTGCCGCTGCCGCGCACCGTGCACCAGATCTCGAACCTGGAAGCGTCGGAAACCGGCGCTGATCAGATCACCTGCCATTCGGTGTTCTCGGTCCACGTCTACGACCCGCGCGTGGCCAAAGAGCATCTGCGGCACGGGCGCTATGAGCATACGCTGCGGCGTGACGGCGAGACCTGGAAGATCGCGCGCAAGGTCATCACGCTGGTCAACGACCGCGTCCCGACCGTGCTCGATTTCTACAGCATTTGAGAGGGCACATGACGGACGATCAGGGAACCTGGCACGAAGCGGCCGCGCTCAGCGCGCTGAACGAAGGCGAGCCGTACGGCATCGAAATCGGCCGTCACCATGTCGCGCTCTATCGCATCGGCAATGAGTACTACGCCACGAGCAACATCTGCACGCATGCGGAGGCGCTGCTGTCCGACGGCATTCTGGAGGGCTGCGAGATCGAATGCCCGCTGCACATGGGCCGATTCGATATCCGGACCGGCGAGGCGCTGACCAGTCCGGTCGAGATCGATATCCGGACCTATCCGGTACGCGTGGCGGGCGACAGGCTCGAAGTCTGCCTGCCCGCATAACAGAACCGTCAAAAATCAAGAATCGGGGGAAACAGGGATGACCGAAGTCGTGATGGACAAGGCGGCGATAACGACCGCCGATCCGCAGATCGAACGCACCACAATCCGCAAGGTCGCGCTGCACCTGATGTGGTTCGTCATGGCGATGTATTTCCTCGCCATTCTCGACCGCGGAAACATCTCCTTTGCCGCACTGCAGATGAACAAGGAGCTCGGGCTCAATGCCGAGATGTTCGGCATCGCGGTCGGTATCATGTACTTCACCTATTCCATCTTCGAGATCCCGAGCAATCTCATCCTCAGCAAATACGGCGCGCGCGTCACGCTGACGCGGATCGCGATCCTGTGGGGCATCGCCACGATGCTGATGGCATTCACGCAGGGTCCATTGAGCCTCTATGCATTCCGCGGCTTCCTCGGATTTGCCGAGTCCGGCTTGTTTCCCGGGGTGATGCTGCTGCTGAGCCTCTGGTTTCCGTTCAAGTACCGCGCCCGCTACAACGCGATGTTCAACTATGCGGTGCCGATCTCCTATATCTTCGCCTCGCTGATCTCCGGCGCGATCCTCGAGCTGAACGGAACGTTCGGCATCTCGGGCTGGAAATGGCTGTTCATCCTCGAGGGCCTGCCGCCCGTCATTCTCGGGATCGTCGGCATCTTCTATCTGACCGACCGCCCGCAGCAGGCGAGTTGGCTGTCGACGGCGCAGCGCAACTGGCTGACCAGCGCGCTGGAGCGCGACGCCAAGGCGACCGGGGTGGTGCATGCCGAAGGCGTGCTCCGGACCATCACCAAGCCGATGGTGCTGCTGTTCGGCCTGTGCAATTTCGGCCTGTTCTGTGGCCTGGCTTCGCTGTTTCCCTGGCTGCCGCAAATCATCAAGTCGTTCGGACTGCCGAATTCCCAGGTCGGTTTCGTGACCGCGATCCCACCCGTCGCCGGCCTGATCGGCATGATCGCGTTGTCGCGGCACTCCGACCATGTCGGTGAGCGCTTCTATTATGCTGCCATGACCTTCGTGATCGCGGCGGCCGGATTCGCGATAGCGGCCTTTTCAACATCGCCGGTTTGGATCATCATCGGATTCATGGTTGCCAATGTCGGTGTCTATGGTACGCAGGCCGTGTTCTGGACTATTCCCCAGTCCTACATGTCGCGGCAGAGCGCGCCGGGCGCGATCGGCCTGGTCAGCACCATCGGCAGCATCGGAGGCGCCACCATCCCGATCGTGATCGGACGCGCCAAGGACGCCTCGGGCAGTTTCACCATCGGATTCCTCGTGGTAACAGGCGTTCTCCTGGTCGCGGCGACGTTGGTCTTGATCGCACGCACCCAACTCGTGAAAGAATGAGCAGTCGGACCGCCACAAACCGTACCAAGACCCCTGCCCCGCGCCGCGCCGCGCAAGAGGATGCGCGCTCGGAACTGGTGATCGATTTCGAGCGCTATGTGCCCACGGTGCTGTCCAGCCTGGTCGCGAGGTTGCGCGCCAATGCCAACGCCTTCTTCCCGCAGGCCTACGGCGTGTCGCTCGCGGAATGGCGGGTGCTGTCCTTTCTCAGGGAGCATGAACCGGCAAGCGCCTACGACATCTGGACCAATGCGCAACTGGACAAGGCCGTCGTCAGCCGCGAGACGACCTCGCTGAAGAAAAAGGGCCTGATCGAGCTGACGCCGGTGCGAGGCAGCGCCCGGAACCGGACCGAGATCCGGCTGACATCGCAGGGCGTGGCACTGCTCGACCGCAGTCTGGATGAAATCCTGCGCCGGCACAGCAACCTCACGGCCGGTCTCGACGCCAAGGCACTGGAGAGCTTCTTCCGGGTCGTGGCGCATATCGAGCACCGCATTCCCCACATGGCCGACCAGACCTCGAATGCCGTGCCGGCCCACGCGCCGGTCAAACGCATTGCGAAGCGGAGGCCGCCGACCGGCGCCTAGCGACACTTGTCCGGTGAGGAACCCGCGTAATTTATGTTTCAGTAAGCAAGTTGTAGCTAGGATCGACCAGTGAGTTGCGTATGGGAGACTTCCAGTGATCGACTTTGACGAACTTCGTAGTATCGCCGCGGATGTTCGTATCTTTATCGACGCGTCGGAAGACAAGGGTGGCGCCTTGAAGGCCATCATCGAGGCCTACGACGTCGTTCTCGGGATTTTTCCGGCCGGCCAGGGAATGGATCTTCACGTGGTCAAGGGCACCGAGGTCCTCAACCACATCGCGCAAACCCAGGCCTCGTCGGGCTTTACCCACACCGCCATCGCATTCCAGACCCGTGAGCAGGCTGTTGCGCTTCAGCAACTGATGGCGGCCTAGCCACCGGCGTTGCGCGCCCGCGTTGCGGGGGCGGTTGAAACGATCGCATCGGCGATCGCCCGATCCGGACCGATGACCTGACCGGCCCTGGACCGTCGAGAACTCGAGGGTCGGATCAAAATATGCCTCGGCCCGCTTCTCAGTGCGCCGGCAGATCAAGCAGCGGTTGCTGAACGGCATTGCGCAGTTGTTCAGCATGGTATTGCGCGACGCCATCCCGGGGGTACTCGACCAGGAAATCGGCAATGCGCAGCGTCGCCACGGCGGGCTCCGCGTACCGGATCGAACTATAGACGGCCTCCCAACGCGCGCAGAACGTCAGTTCCGAATCGCCGCGTTCGCCGCACAGTTCGTAGACCGTGATCGCGTCGGCAAAGCCCTTCGGCCGGATCTGGTCGACGCTGCGGAACGCGAATCTGTGTTCGGCACGCGCCTTCACGGCTGCGCTCACCAGGACCTGCGTGCCGTAGTTCTTGTTGAGGCCTTCGAGACGCGAGGCCAGATTGATGGTGGCGCCGAGCGCGGTGTAGCTCATGCGGGCGGCGGAGCCGACATTGCCGACCACGGCATCGCCGAGATGCAGTCCGAACCGCGTGCCATAGGCCGGCCAGCCTTCGCTGCGGAAGGCCCGGTTGAGCTCGGCATTGCGCTGAACGCAGTCAAGCACGGCCTCGCAGGCATGAACGACGTGATCGGGATCCTCGTCCGGCGCGTTCCATAGTGCCATCACCGCATCGCCGATGAACTTGTCGATGGTGCCATGGTGTTTCATGATCGTCTCCGACATCGCGGCGAAATAACGCGAGGTGTAGATCATGACCTGGGAGGGGTCCGCCTTCTCGGTCTTCGCGGTGAAGTCGGCGACGTCGGTGAAGAGAACCGTGACCTCGCGCCTGATGCCGCCGAGCTGCAGGGAGGCTCCGGATTCCATCAGCTGACGGACGATCGGCTGCGGAATGAAGCTTGAGAAGTTGCGTACGACGGTGCGCATCGTAAACACCGAGCGCCCCAGTTCGTCGATCTCGTCGATGGCCGATTGCATCCGCGGCCGGTCGGCGAGCTGAAAGCGCTGGATCTCGTCGGTCTGCCGCGCCAACTCGCGCAGCGATCGGGCGAGCAGCGAGCCGAGCCAGAACGCGAAGGGGAGCATCGCGATCACAAAGCCGAGCGCGATGGCGAACAGCGCGCGCCGCTCCGAGATGATCTTGGCGAAAAACTCGTCGAGCGGGGCGACCACCGCGAGGTGGATGTTGGCCGCGCCGGCCGTCTCGATGCGGTGAAAGGCCGCCACAAGGGTCCGTCCGTCGGCGTCCGTGAAGAACTGCTGGGCGAGTCCGTCGGTGCGCCAGGCCTGGATCGCCGCGGACAGGCCGGGAAGCTTGATGGCATCGATCCGGGGCAATGCGTCGCTGCGTTCCGCCATCAGACCGCGCATCTCGGGATGGCCGACGATACGGTCGGCGTCGTTGAACAGGAAGGCCAGCCCGGATTTTCCGAGCTTTTGCCGGCTCAGCATCTCCTCGAGGCGATTGAGCAGCAGGTCGGCGGCCACCACCCCGCGGCGGCCTTCCCTGAGCGGCGTGCGCAGCGTGTAGCCGGGCTCCCCGGTCGCGTAGAACACATAGGGCCCGGTGAGCAGCGTCTTGCGATCCTTTAAGGCATCGACATACCAGGGACGCCGCCGCGGGTCGTAGCTATGCGGCCCCGCCACCTCGGCGACCTGGGTCAGGTTTTCCGACAGGAACAGCGTCACCGGCGCCGCGGCGGCCGCCCCGGAGCGGGCAATCACGACGACGCGGTAGACAGCGTCAGCGGCGACATTCAGCGCCGTGCGGAATTGCGGCTTGGCGCGATCGATGACGTCCATCTCCAGGAAGGAGCCGTCTTCATATCCGACATAGAGATTGAAGATCTGCGGATTGTTGCGCAGCATCGAGGCCAGCAGGGCGTAGAGCCTGACATTATCGGCGACGTCGGCCTCCTGGATGGCCGGTATGCCTGCCAGGATCTCGAGGCTGTCGCGTACATTCTTGAACTGCGCGTCGATGCGATCGGCGCCGATTTGCCCCACCTTGTCGATGAAGGTGCTCGCAGCCATCTGGGTGATGGACGAGACCCGCCTGAAGCTGAGATAGACCAGCGTCAGTCCGACCACCAGCACCGCGGCGATGAACACCGTGATGATGGAGGCACGAAAGCCGATACGAACCGGCCCCCGGCCGGTCTCGCGCGCATCACTCATCGAGCTCGTCGTTCGCCTCCGCTAATATTTGCGCACGATCGGCTTGGTCGGTGTAGCAGCCGGCGCGGCCGGCGAGAGCTGGAACGTCACCCACGCCGTCCACCCTTCCGGCCGGTTCTCTGCGGCGAAATCCTTGTAGCCACGAAGGTTCAGATAGCCCTGGTAGCCGTCGGCGACCGGGAAGATGAAGCCTACCTGCGGGCCGATGCCGGCGACGCGTCCCTTGAAGTCACCGAGCTTCGCGCCGGCACCGCTGTCTCCGGTGAGCTGCTGGAAATAGTAGCCGGCGACACCGACATGGACATTCTTGGCGACGAACTTCGAAAGTCCCCAGTCGACGTGGAAGTCGATGCCGTTCTGGTACTGCAGATCCTTGTTCATTCCATTGTAGGTGACGCCCGCCAGCACCGAGAACTCCTGGCCGGTTTCCGGATTGAGATAGGTATAGGCGCCGCCGACATCGATCGCGGTGAATCCGAAGCTGAGATTGGCGAGCCGGCTGCTGTCATAGGTCCCGCTCGGGATGTTGCCGAAGATGTAGACCATCTCGTTGTTGACACCCTGATTCCATTTCAGCGTGCCCTGGTAGAAGACATCGGAGACCGTGTTGCGGTTGTCGGTTGCGACGCCCGAGACCGTATTGCCCCGCGGCCCGGTCAGCGTCGCGTCAACCCCGACGCCGACATTTCCCGGCGCAGCAAGGAAGGTTACCGCGGCCTGGCCCCCAAGCACGGACTGAGCCCAGGTGTAGGTAAATCCCTCCACGAGAACGTCCGCATGCGCGTTGAGACCGGCCACGACCGATCCGGGCACCCGGTTGCCGATGACGAAATTCTTGCCCGCGTTGGCGCTCTGGTCGAGGTGAATGTAGATCGTCTCATACGCCCAGCCCGGCATTGCCGGTGCTGCGGTCAGGCTCGCGAACGCGCCGGGCAGCCAGAAGCTGACCCCGCCGGCGTCGGCCAATGCCGCGCGCGGCGCTGCCGACAGTGCGAGTACACCAACTATGCCCAGTGCGGCGCGCCTGTGATTCTTGACTATCCTCATCCCGATCTCCCCACTTCGTTCAAGACACCGTATCGGATTCGCGTGCACCTCAATTCGCTTTTCTGACCGGCGGCGGCGTCCAACTGCCGTCCAGGGCCGCGCGCTGCGGCGAATAGAGCCGCATGGCGAGGTTGAATTCACCCGCCGGAGCCGGCAGCCAGTTGGACTCCCTGTCCGCGCCGGGGCTTTCGTTCTGGAGATAGATGTCGAGCGAGCCATCCGCGTTGAACTTGAGCTTGTCGCGGTCGCCGAGCGCAAAGCGGTTCAGCGCGTTCGGCGCCTGGAACCCGTCCTTGTCATAAAGCGTGACCGACCAGAAGGCGCTGGCCGGTGGCAGCTTGCCGTTGTCGAAATGCAGCACGTAGCGATTGGCGCCGCTGTAGGGCTTGCCATCGCCGTCCACGAACGATGCCGGATAGACCGCATCCTCGGGCAGATTCACGCCGAGCCCGATCAGCGTGCCCATCCCGCGGAGCTTATAGGCGGTGCCATAGGTGCCGACGGTGCTGGTCTGGTAGAACCAGCCATTGACGTGGAGGCCGATGCCGGCGCCGCTCTTGCCGGACTGCTCCAGATCCGCAAGCGCATCCTTGGCGGCAGCATTGATCGTCTTGACCAGCGCCGGGTCGAGCTTCGTGGCGTCGAACGGCTTGCCGGACTCGAGACCGATCTGCCGCATCCGGAACAGGATCGGATAATCGTTGGCGTGCGGTGGATGTTTCGCCATCAGCTCGGCCAATCGCCCGAGCACCGCGACGCCGTCCATCTTGTTGACCTGCACAAGCGGCGGTGTCTTGTTGTCGATCGCCGGATCGGTCGGCATGTTGGCCTGGGGCGGAATGGCCTTGCCCCATTGGCTGAGCGGCGTCAGCTTGTAGCTGTCCTGAACCTTGTGCACGTTATCGTAGTCGGCCGGACCGTTGGTCTGCGTGCGGCCAAGAATCCAGATGGTCGGCGTTGGCGCCACGATCTTGGTCAGGCCTTCGGGCAGCGTCCCGTTCCAGCCCGGCGCGACGATAGCGAAACTCCCCGCCCTGGTTCCGGTCGTGCGCGAGCCCACGACACTGAACACATCAGTCCACATGTCGAGCATCGGCAGCAGATAGTAGCGTCCGCCCGTATCGGGAACCGACAGGATGATCGGCTCTTGCGAAATGTCGAGCCACACGGGCGAGTAGAGCGTGTCGAAATTGTAGCGCACGACATCCCTTTCCTCGGCGCGCGGATAGGTCCGCGCATGTGCGAACTGGTTGACCGGGGCACGCAACGGAACCGTGTTCGCGTTGGGCACATTGGTCGACTGACGCATCGAGATGTCCATGGTGACGATCGGATAGGCGAAGACATAGGCATCGCGTGCGATCTCGTACGCCTGCTGGTCGGAGATGCTTTGCGCCGAAGCCGGCAGGCCCGGCATCAATCCCAGTCCCAGGACAATCAATGCAAACGCTGATCTGATCATCTACGGCATCCTTCTGCCCACTAATCCAGAGTCTCACTCCGCATCGACGATGTTTGTCGTCGAACCGTCAATTCGCCACCTGCGCCTCCGGAAACTTCCATTTGCCGTTCAGGATTTCCGCATGCGGCCGATAGAGCCGGACGGTGTAGTTCCAACCCTTGGTGATCGGCAGGCAGTTTTGGATCTTGCCGCCGCAGCCGCCGAACTGAATCGCGATGGAGCCGTCAGCACCCTTCACGCCGGTGACGTTGTTCAGCGTGTAGGCGTCATAGGGATTCTTCTCGAAGTATCCTTTTTCGTTGTAGACGCTGATCGACCAGAACGCGTCGACGGGGACGTCGCGAACGGTGAGCTTGTAAATCGTCGTGCCGTCATTTTTCATAGGCGTGATGCTCAGATAGGTCGCGTCCTTGTCGGGATTGCCGCCCCAGCCGGCGGCCGTGCCGATCAGATGCCTGACAGGATCGACGTATCCCTTGGGTCCGAACGCATGGGCGAAGCCGCCGGTGTAATCATTCAGCGCAAGCAGCGCTTCGCGAATGGCTTTCTGGCTGGCGGGGTCCCAAATCGGAAGTTCGAGCTTGCCGGTGCCTTTCTGGCTGACCTTGATGGCATCCTGCAGCGCGTGCACCTGCGCGATGTCCTTGGGATCGTTCGGATCGACCAGCGTGCGAATCCCGACCACCACATAGAGCGTGCCGACGTTCTCGCGCGTCAGCGTACGCTTGCCGGCACCGTAATAGACCGCGGGCACATAATGATCCTCGCTGATCACCTGCAGTGCCATATAGCGCTTGCCAGGGTCCGGCATCGTGATCGTCACCGGCCCGGCGTCGAGGTCGAACACCCCTGATGTATAGAGCGTATCGCGGTTGAGCCTGATGACGGTCTGGTTGTCGATGCGCGCCGGCTCGCGACGATGGTTGAGCTTTCCGAGGCCGCCCTCCTTGGACAGATTACCGATATAGAGATCGGACTCGGCACGGGTAAAAGTGTCGACCGTGACGGGGACCGGCGATTGCGCGAGCGATGCGCTCTGGCCCGCGAGGCAAAGGACACCAGTCAACAGATATCTGAATTTCACTGCTTCACTCCATTTCCAACCGTAACATTGGCATCGCCGTGGCTCTTGAGGTTGGAGCGCAGAAGCATGTAGCCGTCGGGCTTTGGGTCGTAGTGGCCCGGCGGCAGAATCAGGAACTTGCCGCCGGCACCCTTGTCGACGCCGAGCAGGCCGGCATCCTCGAGCGGCATCTGCCAGACCGTGACGATATTGCCGTTGAACGATCCGTTCGTATCGCCAGGCGGGAGATCGAGCACGATCGGACCATTCCTCGTGTCGAAGAACGTCATGAAGTACAGCGCGTCCGGATTCGGCGTCAGCGTCTGGTTGTGCCAATCAAGCGGCCGCCCCCAATAGTTCACCTGCCCCACCTTGCCCGGCGTCCTGATCAGCATCTCATGCCGCATCAGATCGGTATGGACCGCGGAAATGCCCCAGATCACGGCCTCGACAGCGCGGCGCTCGATCATGCGGCGGTTGAGATCGTCGCTAGACGGCGTTTGGGCATGCGTTGATGCGATCGCCATCAGCGCAAGTCCTCCGGCGATCAATGGCTTCATGACAATCTCCGTCATTCAAAACGGATTGACATAATTGACGATCGCGAGCTGGCGCAGGATCACGCGACGCACGATGTGGGTCGGCTTCATACGATCGGTGTAGATGGCGGCCGTACCGGTCGCGCCCGCCGGCAATCGATCGGCGAAGGCGGCATCATCGAGCTTGACGCGCACGACGAAGGGCACCGCCTCGATCGCCTTCGGCGCAACGGCTGTGCCCGAGGTCGTGGCCTGGCCGGTCGCGACCGCCTGCAGCACGCTTTCGACCTTCCCCGAATAAATCTGCCCGGGCGCGAATTTGAAGGTCACCTCGACCTCCTGCCCCGGCGCGACGTAGCGCGCATCGATCTGGTTGATCTCGACGCCGATGATCGTGTTCGAGGTATCGATGAACGCCATCACCGGAGACAACGGCAAGTTCGACACCCGCGCGCCCTTGCGCAGCGCAACGTTGGTGACGTAGCCGTCGGCCGGCGCGCGGACCACGGTCTTGTCGCTGTTCCACTGCGCGGCCTCGAGCTGGCCGCTGAGCTGGTCGACCTCGGACTGCCGCTGCTCGACGTCGAAGCCACGCCCCGCATCGCGCTCATAGAGCGTCGTCATCTGCGCAAGCCGTGTCTTCGACAGCTTGAGCTGCGCCGTGATCGCCTTGACTTGCGCGTCGTAGGGCGTCGGATCGATCTTGAACAGAACGTCGCCGGCCTTCAGCGGCGCGTTGGCGACGACGGGCACCTCGGTCACCTCGCCCGCCACGTCGGGCACGATCGACACCGCGTTGCGCACGACCAGCGCGGAACCCTGCGGCGCGCCCCAGCCCATCGGCACCATCAGGCCGAACAGTGTCAGCACAATCACCAGGAACGGCGAAAGCTTCCAGAACAGGTTGAACGGCACGATCTTGAAATGCACCAGGAGGAACAGCAGCACGAGATAACAGTTGACGATCGCGACAGCCATCACGCATCTCCCGACCGGCGCGGCGCCGGCACGTCGACATAGGCCCAGATGAAGGCGAGCGGCCAGAGCGCGAAGCCGCAGATCAACGTGATCCAGCCGGCCACCGCGACGGCCTGCGCCCAAGGATGACCACGGGTTTTGGCGATATGCCCGGGCAGCCAGCCTGCGATGCAGAACACGCCGATCGCGCTGGCAACCACGATGACGAGCACGATCCAGGCGAAGATGTCGTAGCCGCTCATGGCTTCACCTCCTTCGCGGCCGCGGTCAGGGACGGAAAGACCTCCTTCCAGTCCCGCTTCATGTCGACGACGGTCCAGCCGCTCGCGGCGGCTGCATCGAGCGCCTTGTCGAGCTTGCCGATCTTCGATTGCCGGTCGTAGGCATATTCACGAACCTCGTCCGTGTGATGAACGATGCCGGCGAAGCGCGCGCCCGACCCTGCTGTGGTCCATTGCAGCATCTGCAGATCACCATCCGAGTTGCCGAACGCGAAGATCGGACGGCGGCCGATGAACCGGTTGATGCCGACCGGCTTGCCCGGGCCGTCATCAATGAATTCGACCTTGGCTTCCTTCATCAGCACCGGCTTGCCGTCGGCGCCGATCTGGAATTTCACCACGCCGGACGAGCCGACCACCTGCTCCGGCGGGATGCCGTAGACCCGCTCCATCCATGGCCGCATGAATTCGACCCCGCCGCCGGAGACGACAAAGGTCTTGAAGCCGTTGGCCCTGAGATAGGCCAGTAGCTCCAGCATCGGCTGATAGACCAGACTGTCGTACGGCCGGTTGAAGCGCGGATGCCTGGCGGTCGCGAGCCAGTCGCGCACCAGATCTGCGAACGCATCGGTGGTCATGCCGGCATGCGTCGCCATCACGATCTGCAAGAGGCCCTTCTCGCCGCTCGCGGCCAGCGCCTTGCTGTCCTTCTCGAGAAGCGCCTTGAAGGGTTGCCGCGTCTTCCAGTCCGGATGCTCCGGCGCCATCGCCTTGACGCGGTCGAACGCGAAGGCGAGCTGGAAGTAGAACGGCTGCTCGGTCCACAGCGTGCCGTCATTGTCGAACGTCGCGATGCGCTCGGCGGGCGGCACGAAGTCCCGTCCGCCTTGCGCCGTGACGCGCGCGACGAAATCGGAGATCGCCGTTTTCGCCGCGCCGTCGTTCCAGGATGGCAGGGGATCCGCCGGCTGCGCCATCGCAACGGAGATGGATGCAAGATACGCAAGCAGCACAGCGGCGAACCGAACCATCATCGCACTTGTCCTTCCTCTTACCTGTTGCTTCGTCTCCGCCTCACTGTGGCTTCATCCGTTCCAGGTCATTGAGCCGCTTCAGCGCATCTTGTTGCCGCAGCAACGCATAGTTGATACCACCCGCATTCAGCGAGCTGCCGGTTTGATACGGGAATTGATCGAAGTCACTGAAGAACTCCTTGACCTTTCCCTGGATAGGCACGAGCAGCCAGATATTGCGCGCCAGGAACTCGATAGCGCCGCCACCTTCCTCGAGACCCTTTTCGTACGGATCCATGCGCAGATTCGCGATCAACGCCCAGGCCGACGTTTCGCGAACCCCCGTTGCGATGTTACCCTTGGTGGTCGCGAAGCTGAGCTTCCAGTCGTTCCAGCGGATGGCGTTGAGATTCCCGCCCTGGTCGAAATAGTAGATCGCGTCGCGAGGCCCCTGCTTCTCCTCGCCTTTGAAGTAGGGCAGGAAATTGTAGCCATCGAGGTGGACCTTGAAGGTCTTCCCTCCCGCACCGGCAAAGCCGGTCTTCATCTTTTCCTTGATGTCGGGCACACCTGCAGCCGCCAACAACGTCGGGAACCAATCCATCAGTGAGATGACGTCGTTGTACTGAGTGCCGGGTTTGACCACACCCGGCCATCGCACCATCATCGGGATGCGGAAGCCGCCTTCCCATGTCGTCCCTTTTTCGCCATGGAACATGGTCATCGCACCGTCGGGCCAGAGCGCGATTTCGGCGCCATTGTCCGTGGTGTAGACCACGATGGTGTTCTCGGTGATCCCGAGTTCGTCGAGCTGCTTGAGCAACTCGCCGACCATGGCGTCGTGCTCCACCATGCCGTCGGCGTGAATGCCTTTGCCGGTCTTGCCTAGCGACGATGCCTTGAGATGCGTGAAGACGTGCATGCGCGTGCTGTTGAACCAGCAGAAGAATGGTCGTTTGGCCCTGGCCTGGCGGCCGATGAAATCCTTGGCCGCCCCAAGGAACTCCTCGTCGACTGTCGGCATGCGCGCGATGTTCAAAGGACCTGTGTCCTCGATCTTTCCATCGGCCGTGGATTTGATGACCCCGCGCGGTCCGTATTGCCTCCGGAAAGCCGGATCCTTTGGATAGAAGTAACCTTCCGGCTCCTCTTCGGCATTGAGGTGATAG
Organism: Bradyrhizobium pachyrhizi; assembly: GCF_029714545.1. NCBI lineage: Bacteria > Pseudomonadati > Pseudomonadota > Alphaproteobacteria > Hyphomicrobiales > Nitrobacteraceae > Bradyrhizobium > Bradyrhizobium pachyrhizi. The sequence continues at coordinate 6,895,915 of NZ_CP121667.1, forward strand.
AGATTGCCGAAGAACTCGTCGAAGCCGTGCTTGGTCGGCAGATGTTCATCGCGATCGCCAAGGTGATTCTTGCCGAACTGTCCCGTGGCATAGCCCTGCGTTTTGAGGGCGTCGGCAATGGTCGGCATCCAATCCTGAATACCATGAGGGTCACCCGGCATGCCGATGGTCAGAAGGCCGGTGCGGAACGGCTCCTGCCCCAGGATGAACGACGCGCGTCCCGCCGTGCAGCTCTGTTGACCGTAAGCGTCAGTGAAGATGGCTCCTTCCTGGGCGATCCGGTCGATGTTGGGCGTGCGGTATCCCATCAAGCCCATGGTGTAGGCGCTGATCTGGGGAACACCGATGTCGTCGCCGAAGATGACGAGGATATTCGGCTTGCCGCCGCCGGCCGGCGCCGCGGCGGGCGCGGCTTTCTGGGCTTGCGCGAGAGCCTGTGACATCAGTGCGGCAGTGGCAGCAAGTGACGATGTGCCAAGCAGCACGGCCCGGCGATCAATGTTCGAGGCACCGCAAGTGGAATCGGCGCCGGCGTCATGTTTCTTCGTCTCACTCATTCGATACTCCTGAGTTACTCTAGGGTTGCTCGCTCCGGTGATTACGAATCATGCGTTCTGCTCGATCGGTCTCAATGTGCTTCGTTCATCTGGCGGGCTTTGGTCGACCAAAGGACGTGGTGGAGGAAAGCCCGACCGGATTCAGGTTCTGAAGTAGGCGCGTGTCTTCGCGGCGTCTCGCGCGCCGACGCAGATTGCGTCGGGCGCCGCCGACCTGGCGCAGCAGCCGGTGCGGTGACCAGCGCACCGCGCCGGCAGACGGCGCGAACAGCTCGCGCTCGACCGCGCCGATCTCGTCATCGAGCGCGGCATCATGCGCGGCGGCCTTGAACGCCTCGACCGTATGCTGCGGCGCGACCGGCTCGAACCGCTGCAGCCAGTCGAGCAGCGCGAAGTAGACCGCCTTGGCGTCGCCATGGCGCGCGGCACGCCGCAGCTCCCTGAAGGCGAACGGTTCCGAGCGCCGATAGGCCTCGCGATGCCGGCGAAGACGTGCCGCTATCGTCCGCACCATCCGCGGCGTCAGCCAGCCGAGCCCGGCAAGCGCCAGCAGTACGGCCGCGGTCGACTTCCAGTGATCGGCGACGACATCGCGCAGCGCGCCCCATGACCGGTGCGGGCCGGAGGTGCCGATTGACGACGAACCGCCGGCTGCGGGGTTCGCCTCCACCTGCAGCGTCAACGGGTCGAGATGCGCCACATCGATGCGTTGCGCGTCGATGTTCCACCAGCGCAGGTCGATCGGCGGCAGCACATAGTCACCGGCCTTCTCGAGCATGTAGACGCCGCTGTCGGTGCGCGCCGAGGACAGCACATCGGTGCGCCCATCGGTCTTGTCCTGGAGCGACGGCTGCGCAGGGTACAGCTTGAGCCCGTCGAACGCGGCGAACTTCACCGGCGGCAGCAGCATCGCCGGAATGCCTTCGGCCTTGATGATGACGGTCCGCGTCACGGCATCCCCGGTCTTGAGCTGATCCGACGATCGGTTGACGGTCTGCTCGATCGATAGATCGCGCGCGGCCAGGAACGGCTGCAGGGCGGAGGCCGCGTCCGGGATGAAGGCCTCAAATGCGATCGGCGGCAGCGCGAGCGTGGCCTCGCGCGTCGCCGGCGGCTCGGCGGCGTATTTGATGGTGATCGCCTGGCCGGCGATCGCGTAGCTGCCCGGCTCCTGCGGATGGATGGCAAATTCGAACCGGACGCCGGCATAGGTGACGCCGTCCCGCTGCTCGTTCTCGTTGATGCTCCGCAACTGACGGGTCACGGCGTTGCGGACCTGGAAGTCGGGCAGCTCGGGCGGCGCCGTCATGTAGTTCGGCGCCAGCACGTCGATCCGCAGCGCGGCCGCCTGCCCCACCACGACCCGCGGCGGATCGATCGTCACCCGCAGGATCGGCTCCGGCGCGCTTTGCTGCGTGAGTGCTGCGCAGGGTATGAGCAGTCCGAGCATCAGGGCTGCGGCGGCGAGCGGCTGCCTCATGGCTTCGCTCCCGCCGGCCGCGTCGCGTCCTGAATCGCAAATTTCAGCTTGAGGAAGTCGGCCGGCGTGGTCTGGACCTGGCGCATCCAGGCTTCGGCGGCGCCGGCGGTGGTCAGATCCTGTGGCGTCACCCGGATCTTCTTGCCGCCCTTCTGGTTCGGATCGACACGCGCCTCGTCGGCCTTCATGTCCGGCGGCGCGCTGTCATCCTGCTCCTGCTTCCTTCGCTTTTCTTCCTTCGCCTTCAGCGCCGCCACCACGATGGCACGGTTGGTCTTCGCTGCGACATGGCCGGGCGCGATCTTCAGAACCTCATCATAGGCGGCGATCGCCTTCTCATAGGCGTGGTTCTGCGCCTGGGCGTTGCCGAGCGCGAAGCGTCCCTCGAGCGTATCGACATGGGCGAATTCCTGCGCGGCCGTCAGGAAGTCGAACGCACGATAGGCGGCGATGCCGCGCCACATCGGATCGGAGAAGCGCTTGGCCGCGGCCGCATAGTCGCCGCGATCGAAGGCGATGCGTCCTTGCTGATCCGGCGTCAGCCACAGGTCGGCAAATCGGCGCGGCTCCTCCGCCCTCGCGGACGACACGTGCGACAGGCAGACGAAAGCAACAACCCAGGCCACCGTGGTGCCGCGCCGGAACCAGAGCAGGCTGAGCAGGGCAATCGGCAGCAGCAGCCAAAAGCCCTCGTCGCGCCATTGCGTACCGAACGCGTCACCCTGCGCGGCCTGATAGCGGGTTTCGATCCGGCGCTCGAGCGCCGCGATGTCGGCGTCGTCGATGCTGACCTGGACGACGTCCGAACCGAGCGCGAACCTTTCGGCCTTGCTCGGCGTGACGCTCAGCTTGACCAGACCGTTCCGTCCGGCGGCCTGACGAACCGCTCCCTCCTCGTCACCGCCGTCGTCGGCGACGAGCAGGATCGTGCCGGGCACCGTTTCGGTCGCGAGCGCCTCCGCCGCGAGCGCCACCGCCGCGACGGCGTTCTTCCCGGGCGACGGCATCAGGCCCGGGGCGAGCGCGGCGAGGAAGGGTTCGATGACGGCGCGATCGTCGGTCAGCGGCATCACCAGATGCGCGGTGCCCGCATAGGCGATCAGCCCCGTGCGCGCGCCGGCGCGCGCCGCAAGCAGATCCCTGATCTTCTGCTTGGCGCGTTCGAGCCGCGTCGGCGCGACGTCGCTCTGCCCCATCGTTGCATCGAGCGACAACGCGATCATCAGCGGCGCCTTGTCCTCGACGAAGGGCGGCAGCTCGCGCCGCCAGGTCGGCCCCGACAATGCGATGATGCCCAGCGACATCGCGGCGGCGACCAGATAAAGCGGGCTGACACCACGTCCCGCCCCCGGTTGCACGATCAGATGGTTGAGCAGATGCGGCGCGATCACCCCGCCCCATTGCGCTAGCGGGCTCTGCCGCCAACGCACCCACGCGAAGACGGCAGCGACAGGAATCAGCGCGAGCAGCCACAGCGGCCGCAGCAGATGGAACGGGATGGCGGCCGCGTCATGCATGGCCGGGCGCTCCCCTTCGTCCCAGCCCGCTTTCCAGCGAAAGGCCGAGCCACAGCAGCAGCGACAGCACCACGGCGGCGCCGAGCGGCCACTGGAACAGCGGCTGCTTCGGCCGCCATGACAGTGTATCGAGCTTGGCCGGCGCGAGACGGTCGATGTCCGCGTAGATCGCCTGCAACTGCGCACCGTCCTCGGCACGGTAGAAGTGGCCGCCCGTCGTGGCGGCGACCGACCGCAGGACGCCGAGATCGACGCGGTTCTCGCCGGTCGCGGCCGGATCACCGACGCCGATCGTGTCGATCACGACGCCATTCTGGTGCGCGATGTCGGCGGCATGCTCGGGAGGGACGCGGCTCGCCGTATCGTTGCCATCGGTGAGCAGGACGAGAAGCTTCTCGCGCGCCTTGCTTGTCTCGAAGGTCTTGATCGCAAGCCCGATGGTGTCGCCGATCGCGGTCTGCTGTCCGGCCATGCCGACCTCGGTCTGTACCAGCAGCGCGGTCGCGGTCTGCAGATCCTGCGTGAACGGCACCTGCACATAGGGCCTGGTGCCGAACAGCACGAGCGCGACGCGGTCGCCGTTCCGGTGCGCGATGAAATCCGCGACCACGCGCTTGACGCCGTCGAGCCGCGTCAGCATCGCGCCGTCGCTACCTCGGAAATCGCGCTGGTCCATCGAGCCGGAGATGTCGATCGCGAGCATGAGATCGCGCGCCGAAACCTCGCGCGTGACGGGGTCGCCGACCCATTGCGGCCGTGCCAGCGCCGCGACGACGAGCGCCCAGATCAATGCGGCCGTCACCATCTGGATGCGCCGCCGCTGCAGCACGACGGCGCCGCGCTGCGGGGTCTGTCCGGTTGCCGCCGCAAGGCGGTCGAAGAACGGCACCATCACCGAGGCCTGCCGCGCGCGATACGGCGGCAACAGCCACCACACGAGGATCGGCAGCGGCAGGAGCGCGAGCATCCAGGGCCATGCGAACTCAAACATGGTGCCCCCTGATCCAGCGCCGCACCAGATCCTGCAGCGCCGTTAGATCGCCAGCATCCGCCGTCGTCCGCCCGTACGGCGCGGTCGCGAGCAGCCGTCCCGCGCCTTGCGAGAATTCGTCCCCGCCATAGCTGCGGTCGAGGAACGCAAGCCAGCCCGCGCCGGCAAGTGGCGCGATGGTTTCGCGCGGAAAGGCATCGAGCGCAGTCTGCCGCACGAGCAGCGCGAGGCTCGCGGCCATTCCCTCCGGGGCGCCGCCTTGTGTCTGCAGCAGCCGGTCGAGCTCCGCGAGCGCCGCGCGCCGATAGCGGTTGGCGCGGAAACGCCGCAGCAGGCGCCACGCCGCAACGGCGACCCCCGCGGCGACCAGCACGATCACGATCCGCGACGCCCAGGTCGCCGGAAGCAGGCTCACCGACGGTGGCAGCGGGATATCGATCAGGCCCGCGACGGGATCCACAATAACAGGTCGGGTGTCAGCCAAGAGCCGCCTCCGCTCTGGCGTGACCGCCACCGCGTCCGTGCCGGGCCGGCAACCCGCCCAGGAGACGCCGGAGTTGCGGCGCCGTTTCCTCAGCTGTGCTCAGCGGCAGCACCGGGATGCCAAGCTCGCGCGTCCACGCGAATACGCCGCGCAGCCGCTCCTGCGAGGCCTGCGCGATACTTTTGCGGACACTCTCGCGGCCGACTTCGAGCTGGATCTGCAGCTCGCCATCGGTGACGGTCATCCGGCTCGAGGCCGGCAAATCGCTTTGCAAGGGATCGTGGACCAGCACCGCGACCACGTTGTTATGCCGGGCGATCGCCCCGATCATCCGGCGCGTTGCGGTATCCGCGCCATCGAAATCGCTGATCAGGATCACCGTGGCATCGTGCATCGTCCGCCGCTCGGCATGTTCGAGCGCCCGGTTGAGCATGCCTGACGCCGGAACGATGCCGCGGCCGACGCCGAGCGCCTGGTTCTGCGCGACGATGGTGGACAATATCTGCAACACCGTCGCGCGACTGCGCCGCGCCGCGAGCTCGACGACATCGCTGTCATTGAACACGATCGCGCCGACCCGGTCGCCGACGCCGAGCACACGCCAGGCGCCGATCGCGGCGGTCTCGGCTGCGGTGACCGACTTCATGGCGCGCCGGCTGCCGAAGAACATCGACAGCCGCTGATCGACCACGAGCAGGGCCTGACGGTCGCGCTCCTCGTTGAAGACGCGCACATGCGGCTTCTGCAGCCGCGCCGTGACCTTCCAGTCGATCTCGCGGACATCGTCGCCCGGGCGATAGTCCCTGATCTCCTCGAAGTTCAGCCCGCGGCCACGCATGCGCGAGGCGAACCGGCCCGACAGCAGACTATGCACGGGCTGGCGCGGCAGGAACGAAACCCTGCGATCCCTGAATTCGAGCGCGATCAGATCGTCGAGACTGACGTAGACACCGGGCATTCTGGCTGATGTCTCCGTCATCACGGCCCTCACGCTGCAGCGACAAGCTCGGTGATCTTGTCGATCACCTGGTCGGGGCTGATGCCCTGCGACACGGCCTCGTAGCTCAGGATCAACCGGTGCCGCAGGCAGTCGTGGATGACGGCGCGGATGTGGTCGGGCGTGACGAAGTCCTGCCCGTCGAGCCATGCCCGCGCCCGCGCGCAGCGGTCGATGGCAAGGCTGCCGCGCGGGCTGGCGCCGATCTGGATCCATTTGCCCAAGGGTTCGCCGTAACGGCCGGGAAACCGCGTCGCATAGATCAGGTCGACGATATATTTCTGTGCGAGGTCGGAGACGAAGATGCCGTCGAGCTCGCCGCGCGCATCAAGGATCGCCTGCTGCGGCACCGCCGGCGGCGGGGCGGAGCCGGCTTCCTGTTTCTGCGCATTCTCGGCGCGATTGAGCTTGATGATCTCGCCTTCCGTCGCCTCGTCGGGATAGGTGATCACGACATGCATCAGGAAGCGGTCGAGCTGCGCCTCGGGAAGCGGATAGGTGCCTTCCTGCTCGATCGGATTCTCGGTCGCGAGCACCATGAACAGGTCAGGCATCTTGTAGGTCTTGCCGGCAACGGTGACCTGACGTTCCTCCATCGCTTCCAGCAGCGCCGACTGCACCTTGGCCGGCGCGCGGTTGATCTCGTCCGCCAGCACGAGGTTGGCGAAGATCGGCCCCTTCTGGAACTGAAACTGGCCGCCCTTCTCGGTCTGCAGGTAGATTTCCGCGCCGGTCACATCCGACGGCAGCAGGTCCGGCGTGAACTGAACGCGCGACAGGTCCGCGGCAAGGTTCTTCGCCAGCGTCTTCACCGCCCGCGTCTTCGCAAGCCCCGGCAGGCTTTCGATCAGGAGATTGCCGTTGGCCAGCAAGCCGATCAGCATGCTCTCGACCAGATGATCCTGCCCGAGCACCGATCTGCCGATGCGCGCCTTGAGATCGAGCACGGCGTCGCGGGCCGCGGAGTCCTGGGCAGTTCGCCGCGCCGGGGCGGCCGCTAACGGTGTTGCGGCGTGATCTGACATTGCACTACGGCTCCTTGGACCCCGTAAACCACCTGTAATAGGGGTTTCGTCTCGCCGCTTGGCTGAGGCTCGCCATCTCGCGCGCGTAGGCTTGCCGGTTGCCCGCATAGGCGCTGAGGCCGGCACGATAGAACGCATCAAGATCTCGCCTTTCGCTCAGCAGCGAAGTGGTGAATTGCTCGTCTGCTCCTTTGAGCGGCGGTTCGCTACGGTACTGCCAGATGTGCGAAATCGTTCGGCTGAACTCGTCCGGACGAACCCATGTCGCGTATTCGATCCGCGGTCTGTCGTCCGTCACCGCCGGCGCGTCCGCCGCGTAGCGCACGAGCCCGTCGCGGTCGGTGATCCAGGTTGCGATCAGCGCCGCGACCGAGTTGACGCCGACCGCGGAAAGCGCCGCAGACGTCTCGGGCTGGTTGAATCTCGCGCTGATGCGCTCCGCATCCAACTGAATCGGACGACGCGACCCGACGAGCAACATCTCATGCAGCTCCGATGTCCACAGAGACGCGTACGGAAACACATCGGTGACGCTGCGAACCAGTGAGCGCGTGTCCTCATCGTTCTGTGTTGGCAGCGGCAACCACTGCGCGACGATCCCGTCGTCGTTCAGTCGCGACGAAGCCAGGCGATAAAAGTCGCGAGAATAGAGATTGACGACGCCCACCGCCGATGGCGGCGGCGGCTCCAGCGTGATCAGGTCGTAGGTCTGGCTCTCGCGCTGCAGGAGGCGACGGCCGTCGCCCAAGCGCTTCTCCAATCCCGGGTCGGACGCGGCGTTGAAGGTGCCGTCGAATATCGGAGCCGCACGAAGGACCGCCGGGAGCAGCTCACCCACCACCCTCCTGTCGAGAGCGGGGAATTGTGAGAGAGCGCCGGCCGTAATGCCCGTGCCGTAGCCGATCACCAGGGCGGATTTCGGCTCGCCATTGTGAATGATGAGAGGCAGGAGCGCTTGCAGCCGCATGTAGCGCAGCGACGGCATCGCGTCGCCGGAATTGGATACGCCCTGGATATAGAGCCGGCGGAAGCGGCCGGTGTTGACCACCGCGACCGTCCCACCCGGGCTCTCCTCATAGAACATGATTTTTCCCGACCGCGCTGCCGGCAACAATTGGGCAAATCGGTCGGACGGCGTGGCGACCGCGGCGACGATGCAGGCTGCGCCGACCGCGAATGCCAGTCCAAGACCGGCGCGGCTCGAGCGACCGCCCCAGCAGGCAAGGACACCCAGGAGGCCGGCGCCGATTGCGAGCAATGCAAGGGTGTGGACAAGCCCAAGCCAGGGCAGAAGCACGAAGCCGGTGAGAAGCGCGCCGCCCACACCGCCCAGCGTATTGACCGCCACGACCGCGCCAACGTCCTGCCCGATGTGCGCATCCCGCACCACCAGACGCAGCGCCACCGGAAAGGCCGCCCCGAGCAGCAAGGTCGGCAGGAATACGATACAGAACGCTGCCACCGCGAAGCGGGCGCACATGCCGGCGAACTGGTTTTCGGTAAGCCGGAGCACGAACGCTTCGGTCGCCGTCTGCGCGACCACGAGCCAATGGCCAAGTACCGCGATCTCGATCAAGGCCAGGAACCCGGCAGCGGCGATCAGAAGGCCAAAGACACTCCAGGGGTCGCGGATCCGGTCGATTGCCCGCGCAACGATCGCGGCGCCCGCCGCAAGTCCCGCGAGGTACGTCGCAAGCACCACGGAAAACGCGAAACTGCGCGTACTCATGAACTGAACGATGGACTGGGACCAGATGACCTCATAGCCGAGGGCAATTGCGCCGGCGGCGGCATAGAGGGCAACAGCCAATCCGACCCGGCGCGGTTGATGCGCCGCCGCGCCGCTGGCGGACCTGATCCTCGCCGAAACCACGGGATTCCGGGCGAGCACCGCTGCCCCCGCCGCCGCGAGGGCATTGAGTGTCGCCGCCGCGATCGAGGTCCCTTGCACCCCGAACAGCGGAATGAGGACAAACATCGGCAGCAGAGCGCCAAGAATCGCGCCGGCCGTGTTGGCGGCGTATAGCCGGCCGCCGACGGGGCCGGCATCGCGAGAGTTATGCAGCACCGCACGCACAAGGACCGGTAGCGTCCCACCCATCAGAAGCGGAGCGATGCCGACCAGAACGAACACCATGGCCCATGCGAGCAAGCCGCTCGCGCTCTCGATCGCCACGAAGACCGGCGCAATATTCGCCAAGATCAATGTGGTGGCGACGCCGGTTATGCCGATGCCGATCTCGATCGCGATGTAGACTTTCGCCGGCTGGCTGGCCCGGTCGGCCCTTCCACCGAAGATCAGGCCGCCCAACGCCAGGCCGGTAAAGAAGGCACTCACGGCGGTCGTGATGGCGTAGACATCAGCGCCGACGACGAGCGAGAGCTGCTTGATCCAGATCACCTGGTAGATCAGGCCGGCGGCACCCGAGACGAACGCCAGCGCCGCTGCGACAAGCCTCCGGCTCGCACCGGCGTCCAGTCTCTTTCGGTGTGCTCGGGTCGCGGTCGATGCAGACCCTATGCTCGATCGAGCATCCATCCGCTAGTCCCCTTGGATGCAGTGCGAGACAGGCCGATACCACTGGCCTGTCTCGCAGGGCCTCGCGACTATTCGAGACCGCGCTTCTTGAAGGATTCATCGACCTTCTTGTCGACCGCACGACGAATCTGGTCGATGCTGAAGCTCGCAATCCGCTGGCTTGGCGGATATTCAACAAGGGTCTGCAGGAACGCGGCCGCCTTGATTTGCGCCTGAGCGATCATGTACGCGTTCTCTACCCGCCATTGATCGTACATGCTGCCCGATATCTCCGCGTGTTCGTACGGATCCATGCGCAGATTGAATATCTTTGGCACGCGCAAAGGCGTGAACGGGTGAGCCCAGACGTCGAACTGGCCAGGCTGATCCTGCCGTTCAAAGGTGTGTTTCCAGTCGCCGTTTCGCATCGCAACGAGATCACCGTCGTCGTTGAAATAATAGAACTCGTTGCGCGCGCTCTTGTCGGCCTTGCCCGTCATGTAGTCGAGCTGATTGAACCCATCGAGGTGATTGCGGAAGGTGGTCGAGCTGCCCTGCGGCTGCCAGCCGGTGAGCAGGCGGTCCTTCACCCCGGGGTCGCCGGCGGCGGCAAGGAGCGTCGGGAACCAGTCGAGACCTGACACGATTCCGTTGGCAACCTCGCCTGCCTTGACATGGCCGGGCCAACGGATCATCGCCGGCACGCGGAACGCGCCTTCCCAATTTGTGTCCTTTTCTGACCGGAAAGGCGTCGTCGCTGCATCCGGCCAGGTAAACGCGTTCGGGCCGTTGTCCGTGCTGAAGACGACGATCGTGTTGTCCGCGATCTTCAGGTCGTCGAGCGTCTTGAGCAGCTTTCCGACGTTCATGTCCATCTCGACCATGCCGTCTGCGTACTCATTACCCGGCATGCCGCTTTGCCCGCGCATCGAGGCACGAACGTGGGTAAAGATGTGCATGCGAGTGAAGTTCATCCAGGTAAAGAACGGTCTGTTGGCCTTTGCCTGTCGCGTGACGAAATCGATGGCCGCGCCGGTGGTCTCGTCGTCAACGGTTTCCATCCGCTTCCTGGTGAGCGGGCCGGTATCCTCGATCTTGCCGTCGGCGGAAGCCTTGAGGACGCCACGCGGCGAATAGGCCTTGACGAAGGCTGCGTCGTCCTTCGGCCAGTACGGCCGTTCCGGCTCTTCCTCGGCGTTCAGATGATAAAGATTGCCGAAAAACTCATCGAAGCCGTGATTGGTCGGCAGGTATTCGTCCCGATCGCCGAGATGGTTCTTGCCGAACTGACCGGTGGCGTAGCCAAGGGGTTTCAGGGCCTGCGCGATTGTTATGTCTCCCTTCTGCAGGCCGACCGGTGCTCCCGGAATACCGACTTTGCAGAGGCCGGTCCGCAGGCAGGCCTGGCCGGTGATGAAGGTGGAGCGACCGGCCGTGCAGCTATTCTCGGCATAATAGTCCGTGAAGATCATGCCTTCGTTGGCGATACGATCGATGTTCGGCGTCTTGTAGCCGACCACACCGCGCGTATAGGCGCTCAGATTGGATTGGCCGACGTCGTCGCCGAAGATGACGAGGATGTTCGGCTTTGCCGCGTTCGGCTGCTGCGCTGACGCGGGAGACCCGGCAAATGGCGCCAGGCTTGTCGCGACCAACGCCGCCGCGAACAAGCCACGAAGCAACCCTCCGCGACTACCGGACGGCCTGGCAACAATATTGCTCTCATCGCTCATTCTGACGCTCCTTGCTTGTCGAACGGTTTTTGTGACGATTGAGAATCGGCTCGCCGCACCACGCAGCGAAAGCCGACATGGCTGGTCGAGGTATCGACCGGCTCGGCGTGGCGGGCGGCAGGGCGATACCGGCGGCAGTAATTCGGGGCGCACAGATGCGAGCCGCCCTTCAGCACCTTCCGCGGAATCTTGATGGCGGGCTGGACGGGGTCGTAGCTCGCCTCCTCGCGACCGCCGCGCGGATTCTGCGGGATGCAGCAGGGTTTCGCGGCGTCGGCCTCATGACGGGCGGACCACCAGTCGGCGGTCCATTCCCAGACATTGCCGATCATGTCGTGGACGCCGTAGCCGTTGGGCGGAAACGCGGTCACCGGTGAAGTCCGGTCGAAGCCGTCCTCGCAGAGGTTCTGAATCGGGAAGTTGCCCTGCCACGTGTTGGCCATGTGCTTGCCGCCGGGCGTCAAGGCATTGCCCCAGGCGAACTCCTCGGCCTCGAGCCCGCCGCGCGCCGCGAACTCCCACTCGGCTTCGGTCGGAAGGTCCTTGCCGGCCCATTTGGCGTAGGCGAGCGCATCGGCATAGGCGACGTGGACGACCGGGTGGCTGCCGAGCACGTTGATGTTGCTGCGTGGGCCGTAGGGGCGGCGCCAGTTCGCGCCCTTCATCAAGGTCCACCATTGGCTCCAGTCGCGCAGGGTGGTGACGCGGCGCGGCGGCTGAAACACCAGCGAGCCGGCATAGAGCATATGCGGCAGTGCACCCGGATATTGCGCGGGATCCGGCGGCCGTTCGGCGACCGTGATGTGCCCGGTCTCCCGCACGAATTCGCGGAATTGAGCGTTGGTCACCGGGGTGCGGTCGATCCAGAAGCCGTCGACCGACGCCCGATGCGCCGGCGCCTCCTCGGGATAGTGATGGTCGGAGCCCATGCGGAATGTGCCGCCGGGAATCCAGACCATGTCGTCGGTCTGGACGCGGTCGTCACGCTCTGTTTCGGCGGAGGTGATCTCTACCCGGGACATGGCGATGCACCCCTTCGCGCATTTACCGTGAGCAGTAGTCCCAGAAGCCCTGTGTTCGCGACGGGTCGGTGTAGTACCAGCACATGCCCGCTGCCGGCGGCGGTCCCGCCCAGGCGGCTGCGCTCGCCGCGCTGACGAAACCGATCGCTGCGCCGGCCGCAACCGCGCCCCCGATCGGCCAGCCGTACCAGCCGGGCCGCGCCCAACCTCCCGGCCGCGGTCCAACCCAGCGCGTGCCGGCGCCGTGCCAGCCGGGCCTCACTCCCGGACGCACCACCGTCCGGCTGCGATAGGCAACCGCACCGCCGCGCGGTCCGACGGCAACGCCGCCGCGGCGAGCGACAGCGCGCACCTGCACAACGTTACCGCTGCCTTCCTGCTGTTTGATGATCGGCAATGAAGCGGAAGAGCCGATGCTGACCGCCGACGCCGGGCCTGCTTGCGCGACGATCGCGGCTGCTCCAATGACTGCCAGACGGAAAATCTTGTTGAAGATCGCAGGCTTATGATCTCGGTGACCGAACGTCGTGCATGATTGCGTCGTGCCTGAGTGCATTGTCGCGCCCTTCCATTTTTCTGTGCTGCACTTTTCGGCAGCGTTGATCCGTCAGGCCTTCTTCCCTTTCTCCTCCGTCGCTAATCCGTGTGCACACTTGCGTGCACAATGTTCTCCGTCGTGACTCGTTCCACTGGACGTTGTCACGAGCGAATTCTGCTGTCAGTTCAAACGATAGCGGAACGCACTATACAAGTGATGTGCACTTTGTGCCAATCTCAACCCCGAGCCGTGCAGGCTTAACGAAAGATGCTCCAATTCGATCAATCCGGCCCGGTCGGCCTTATTGCTTTCTCGGAAAAACAAGCGAAAATCTGCAGGTTTGCAAATCCACATCACGATCTCGCCATGCGACTCAAGCTAACGTAGGAGCATTGTCGCGGGGCAAACTGTTTGTACTGACTTCAAGCATTTGGTTTTAGTAGATTAATCGCGCTGCAGTTGTGAACGTGGATATGGGCCAACACCTGACGGTTAGCACCGGCGAGCTTGACGGCTTCGAGGGTCTCCACGATGCCGTCAAAGGCTCGCATGTCGAAGTCATGCAGCTTGAGCGCGGCAAGCTGCGCGGCACATTGTCTCACGTCGGGATCGGTGATTTTTCGCTCAGCATCGGCGCATTCAATGTCGGGGTCCGTACCCAGCGCATCTCGACCGACCCCAAGCTGATCATCGGGATGCTGCTGCGCGCGACCGACCGCGTCACGCATTGGGCATTCGACATGCAGCCGGCCGATGTGCTGGTGATTCCTCCGTCGGTCGAGCATGACGGGGTCTTTCACAGCGCCTCGTCCTACGCCGCCATCCGCTTCGACCTCGCCGACCTGCCCGATATATTCGGCGGCGAGCCGCGGCTCGCCGACGCCGAAACCTGGCAGGCGAAGAACCACTTTCGCGCCGACCCCACGATCGGCATGGGCGCGGCGGACAAACTGCCGCGGATCGTCGCGCATCTCGCGCGCTATCCGGACGCCTTGACGGACGCGTCGGCCGGCTTCTGGAAGCGCGCGATCGTCGACTGCGTGACCGCGACGGTCGTGACATCGCTGCCCCCCGACGGAACGAGCTATCTGCCGTCGGCGATGCGCTTGGTGCGCCACGTCGAGGACTATCTGCACGCCGCGGGCACGCGCCCGGTCCACGTCTCGGAAATCTGCAGCGAGCTTCGGCTGTCGCGACGCAGCCTGCACCGCGCCTTCCACGAGGTGTTCGGGGTCGGCCCGGTGACGTTCCTGCGCTACAAGCGGCTCTGCATGATCCGTTCGATCCTGCGCGAAAGCACCCCGGACCAGACCACCGTCTCCAAGGTTGCGATCGAACAGGGCTTCATCGAGCTCGGGCGCTTCTCGCAATATTACCGCGCGATGTTCGGGGAATATCCGTCGCAAACGCTTGGCTACGCCGGGTAGAGCATGATGAGATCAAGTTGAATTGGAGCGGCGTCGGAGGTTCACCTCTCCCTTGGGAGAGGTCGGCGCGCAGCGCCGGGTGAGGGGCTACGGTCCCTCGTGAGAGCTGCGGCCCCTCACCCGATTTGCTCCGCAAATCGACCTCTCCCCGCTGGGGAGAGGTGAGCCGAACCCGAGGCCAAACCGATTCAACCTCACTTCATCCCGCCATAGCGCAAAACCAGCCGCTACGCGCGCAAGCTCATTTCGGTCGCCCCGGATCGCCATTGCCCGACAGCACCTGCGCGGCGCCGCCGATGCCGCGGCGGAAGGCTTCATCGAAGGTGACGCCGCGAAACTGCCATTTGTAATCCTTGCCGTGCCAGGCCATCCGCCATTGCGTGGCCCAGCCGAGATCCTTGTCGTCCCAGACCAGCCGACCGAGCAGGGTGGCCTCGCCGCCATGCGGCGCGACGATCGCACTCAGCTTCGCCGACGGCGTCTTCAACAGTTCGGCGGCGGTGAGGTTGGCGCTCGTCAACCCGGTTGTATCAGGCAGCACGAAGCCCATGCCGCGCTTGCGGGCGGCAGCCGCAAGCGCGTCGCGCTGCAGGTCGGACTGCGTCCCGTCGGATGTGACGATGTAGTCCTTCGGACCGTGCTGCATCTCGGCGAAGACGCCGAGCACCGGCCGCTGCGACCGCCACGGCTTGAGACCGAGCCTGGCGAGAATGCCGTCGATCTTCTTCTCGTCGAAATCCACCGTCAGGTCGTACGGCCGGTCGCGGGTGCCCTGCTCGTCATGATGCGGCTTGCCGGCATATTGATCGTGATAGTCGAAACTGCTGACGAACGCCTTGGCCTTCGATTTGTAGGCGGCAAGCCGGCGGTCGCCTGCCAGCATTGGCTGACCGGAAACCTTGATCAGGACGTCCTCCAGACATGCCCCGAAGCCAATGATGCGGTTCGGCTCGCCCTGGCCGGTGACGACGGTCTGGGCGCGGTAGAGACTGTCGTCTGCCGCGGCCATCGCACCACCGCAAGCGATCCATGCAGCGGCAAGCAGCACGCGGACCGCGCCGCGTGCGAGCGTTGCAATCAGATCGCCGTTGGTCTCAAGCAAGGCAGCCATCGTCACCTCCGCTCGGTCACTTCATTGACGGCACGGATTGGCGGTATTTTCGGGCACCGCCAACGCGTTCGGACATGGGCGCCATTCCATCGGTCCCGCTACGCGCTATGGCCACGCGCGGCAGGCCTGACATATGCTCGGAGCATGCGCGGCAGCGCCGCGAACGCTGCCCAACACAAGAGCACCGAGGAGGAGACGTTCCGTGAAATGCTATGAGTTGCAAGGCCCCGGCGGCGTCGACGCGCTGGCGCTGGTCGACAAGCCGGTTCCGCAAGCCGGCCAGGGCGAGGTCCTGGTGCGGCTGAAGGCGGCGACGCTGAACTATCGCGACCTGCTCACGGTCAAGGGCGGTTACGGCTCGCGCCAGAAATTTCCGCTGGTGCCGGTCTCCGACGGCGCCGGCGTGGTCGAGGCGGTCGGCGCCGGCGTCAGAAGCTTCGCACCCGGCGATCGCGTGATCGGCAGCTTCTTCGAAAGCTGGCTCGCCGGCGAGCCGAGCGAGGCGCGGATGCGCGCGGCGCTCGGCGGCAGCGTCGACGGTGTGCTGACCGAGTACCGGGTCTTCCCCGCGCATGCGCTGGTGCGCACGCCGGATCATCTGAACGACATCGAGGCCGCGGCACTGCCATGCGCCGGCCTCACGGCGTGGAGCGCGGTGGTCAAGCTCGGCGACATCAAGCCGGGGCAGACGGTGCTGACCCAGGGCACCGGCGGCGTTTCGCTGTTCGCGTTGCAATTCGCCAAGATGTGCGGCGCCCGCGTCATCGCGACATCCTCCAGCGACGCCAAGATCGCGCGGCTGAAACAACTCGGCGCCGATGTCACGCTCAACTACAAGTCCACGCCCGATTGGGGCAAGAAGGCGCGCGAGCTGACCGGGCGCGGCGTCGATCTCGTCGTCGAGGTCGGCGGCGTCGGCACGCTGAACGAATCGATCCGCGCCACCAGGATCGGCGGTACCATCGCCTTCATCGGCGTGCTCGCAGGTCCCGCCGCGTCCGACACGCGGCTGCCGCTGATGGTGATGCAGCAGCAGCGGCTGCAAGGCGTCACCGTCGGCTCGATCGAGGACCTGCAGGCGCTGTGCGACGGCATCAGCCTGCACGGCGTCAAGCCCGTGATCGACAAGGTGTTCGCCTTCGACCAGGTCAAGGCCGCGTTCGCCCACATGGCGAGCGGCGCGCATTTCGGCAAGATCGCGATTGCGATCGGCTAGCGTGCCTGCGATCAAGGATTACCTTCCCGTGAACTGGGCCTTGCGTTTCTCGACGAAGGCCTGGCGGCCTTCCCTCGCGTCGGCGCTTTCGCGGATCACCTGCTGCAGCTCGATCTCGCGGCGGAACTGATCGGCGTAGCTGGCGTGCTCGCTCTCCTCGAGCAGCTGCCGCGTCGCGACCAGCGCGCGCGTCGGTCCGTCCGCGAGACGGCCGGCGAGCGCCTTCGCCTCGTCGAGCAGTTTGGCATCGTCGACCACGTCGCGCACCAACCCCCACTCCTTGGCCCGTTCGGCCGGCAGCGGCTCGTTCAGCAGCATCAGGTCGAGCGCGCGCTGGCGGCCGATCAGGCGCGGCAACAGCCAGGTCGAGCCGAGATCCGGCACCAGGCCGATCCGGCTGAACACCTGGATGAAGCTCGCCGAGCGCGCCGCCAGGATGATGTCGCCGGACATCGCGAGGCTGAAGCCGCCGCCGGCCGCGACTCCGTTGACCGCGACCACGACCGGCACGCGGCATTCGCGCAACGCCTGCATCGCCGGCCAATAATGCCTCATCACGCCGGTGTAGATGTTGTCGCCGAGCGACTGGAACGCCTTGAGGTTCTGCCCGGAGCAGAAGCCGCGTCCCTCCCCGGTCAGGACCAGCGCGCGGATGTCCGGGTCGAGGCTCATCTCGCCGACGGCGCGCGCGAGATCGCCGAGCAGTTCCGGCGTCATGGCGTTCAGGCTCGCGGGATCGTTGAGCGTCAGGATGCCGACCTTGCCGTCCCGTTCACGCTTCACACCAGTCATTTTTCCGCTCCCTGAAATTGGTTCTTGTTGTTGCACTGACAGTGCCATGCTTGGCATGCTACGCCAACGTGCCCCACCCGCAACAAGAACAGCGAAAGCAACGCCATGTCCGACCAGTTCTCCAACTCGCAAGTGATCCGCAAGCCGGCCGTCAGCGCCAAGGGCGGCATCGTCGCCGCGCAGTCGCGCAAGGCGGCCGAGGTCGGCGCGGAGGTATTGGCGGCGGGTGGCGATTGCGTCGACGCCGTGATCGCAACCACCTTCGCGCTTGGCGTCGTGGAGCCGTGGATGAGCGGCGCCGGCGGCGGCGGCGCGATGGTGCTGTATCGCGCCAAGGAGAACCGCGTCGAGGTGATCGACTACGGCATGCGCGCGCCCGACGGCCTGCGCATCGAGGATTATCCGCTGACCGGCGGCGCGGCCTCCGACCTGTTCCCTTGGGCGCGGGTCAAGGACGACCGCAACCTGCACGGCCCCGGCTCGATCGCGGTGCCCGGCGTCGTTGCCGGCATGGAGGAAGCGCATCGCCGTCACGCCAAAATGCCGTGGAAGGACCTGCTGGCGCCGAGCGTCAAGCTCGCCGGCGACGGCCTTCTGGTCGATTGGTGGACCACCGCGATGATCGCAAGCTCCGCGGCCGATCTGCGGCGCTATCCCGCCAGCGCCGCGGCGTATCTGCAGGACGGCCTGCCGCCGAACGCGCAATGGGGCATCAGGTCGGTGGTCCGCATGCCGCAGGACAGGCTGAAAGCCACGATGGCGCAGCTCGCCGCGGCCGGTCCGCGCGATTTCTACGAGGGCGATCTGGCGCGCAGCATAGCCGACGACATCCAGGCCGCCGGCGGCGCGCTGTCGGTGCGCGACCTCGCCGCCTTCCGCGCCCATCTGCGCGAGCCGCTGAAAATTTCCTATCGCGGCGGCACGGTCTATGCGACGCCGGAGCTGACCGCGGGTCCGACCATGGCGCGCACGCTCGGCCTTTTGCAAAAGTCGCTGGCGCCCGCGCAGGGCGGTCCGGATGCGGCGGCCTACGCTGCCTATGCGGAGGCGCTGCAAGCCGCCTATCGCGAACGGCTGAAGGACATGGGCGACGTCGACGGCCGGCGCGCGCTCGGCGCCGAAGCGATCGCGCCAAGCTGCACCACGCATTTCTCCGCGGTCGACCGCGACGGCAACATGGCCGCGGTGACGCAGACCCTGCTGTCGACCTTCGGCTCCAAATTCGTGACGCCGAACACCGGGCTCACCATGAACAACGGCATCATGTGGTTCGATCCGGCGCAAGGCGCACCGAACTCGCTCGCGCCCGGCAAGCGCTGCCTGACCAACTACACGCCTGTCGTGGCGCAGGCCGCCGACGGCCGCACGCTCGCCGCGGGCGCATCGGGCGGCCGCCGCATCCTGCCGGCGGTGTCGCAACTGCTCTCGTTCGTGATGGATTTCGGCATGGATCTCGACGCCGCGATCCACCAGCCGCGGATCGACGCCAGCGAGGGCGCCGTGGTGATCGGCGACAAGCGCCTGCCCGCCAGCGTGCGCGAGGCGCTGCGCGGCCGCTTCGACTTCGAGGAGGCCCGCATCCAGACCCTGCCGATGAAGTTCGCCTGCCCGAGCGTCGTGCTGCGCGACGGCACCACCAACAGCGGCGTCACCGAGCCGTTCCAGCCCTGGGGCGACGCAGTCGCGGAGGGGTGAGTTATACGCACGACTCCTTCTCCACCGTCGTCCCGGCGCAGGCCGGGACCCATACGCCGCAGCGAGAATTGTGGATCGCGCTGGTCGTTCCAGCATCGCGAAACAACGAGCATCGGTGGTTATGGGTCCCGGCCTTCGCCGGGACGACAGTGAAGGTGTTGCGCGACCTGTGAGTCATACGCCCGCATTCCCGCGCCATGATCTGCCCGAGCTTGCTCTTCCTTCCGCCCTCTTGCTTGCAGAGGGCGCAGGAAAGCCGGGTGCCGATCGCACCCATGGGCCTCGTGCAAAAGGTCGGGCAACTCAGTGATTTGGCGCTCTTCGCGACCCGCGCCCGCGGACATTGCATGACCCGAACGGGCTGATACATTTGGACCGACAACAATTGCGGTGACCGGCTTGAGTGAAGCAAGCGCAGACGTGCCGCCCGGCGCGCAACTTCTTGGACGCGAGTGGCTGGGCTTCGACGGTGAAATCGCCACAGTCCGCTTCGAGGCGCAACCCTTGTTCACCAACCGCCACGGAACGATCCAGGGCGGTTTCCTTGCCGCGATGCTGGATTCAGCCACGGGCCTCGGCGCGCTCGCAGCGCTGCCCGCAACGCGAACCGTCGTGACCAGGACCCTCACCACGCGGTTTCTCAAACCGGCGCGCATCGGCCCGATCACGGCCAAGGCGAAGGTCATCTCGCAGACCGACCGCGACATGATCGTCGAAGCCGATCTGATCGACGCCAACGACGTGACGGTCGCCAGCGCCACGGCCGAGTTGCGGATTCTGGACAAGCGATAGCCGTGCGGCAGGCTTCGATCGCGTCACGCCTCTCGACCTGCTCTCATCTGCCTGGGCTGACGCAGGTCCGATCGATCAGCAATCCCTACATCGCGCCAGCAGGGTGACTTCGTTCATTCCGTAGCCGTCGACGGTCTCGACGGTGCAGCCAAGCTCGCGTTCGCAATAATCGATCCACGGCTCGGGGCTGGTGCAATAGAGCTGCACCGGCGATGCATCGTCGGCCGCCGTGCCTTCCGTTCCGCCGGTGACGAAGTTGACGCTGAAGCCGCGCAGGCTGGCGCGGCGCAGGTCGGCCAGCATCCCGGCGACAAATGCCTCCCAGGATCGGCGGCAGCCGCCGACATCGACATTCATGATGCCGCTCGCGACCGAATAGGTCGCGCGACGCAGGCTGCCTTTGCCGACCTTGAAGCGGCGCCCCGGCGCCGAGAAACGGCGGCGCGCGCGGCTGATCATGGCCAGCGACAGGTCGATCCCGAGATAGTCGATCTCCGCTTGCGGATGGCGCCTTGCGAGATAGGCGCACAGCGCGCCGTATCCGCAGCCGATGTCGTTCAGGCTGAACGGTGCGGAGAAGTCGCAGAGCTTCAGCAACTGGACGAAGCGGAGGTCCTGGGTGGCCTGGCAGGACCAGTCCACCCCGCGCGGGGTGGCGCCGTATTTGGCGACCCGCGCGCTGTAGTAGGATTCGACGTCGGCATAGAGATCGGAGAACCGCGCCCGATCGCCTTCGGCGCCGAAACCTGCGGTCTCCGCTGCGATGCTCACGTCTTGCTCATTTCTTGGCTTTGGCCCGCCGCTGCTTCGCCATCGCGGCAAGCTCCTTGCGGGCGACCTGGCTTGGCTTGGTCGGGATCGACAGAACCCGATACGACTGGGTCGAGTAGATCAGCGGCGTGTGGCCATCGGCTGCAAACGTCACCTTCGGATTTTCCTTCATGGCGTGAACGCTAACGAGCACCGGCAGATACGGACTCTGCGTGAGCGCCTGCCGGAACGCCTGGACCACCCGCTTGTATCCGCTCACATTGGGCTGATCGGAAGGATAGTCCTTCAGCGTGCCGAGGAAGGTATACCAGCGCTTCCGCTCGATCCGGTCGGCCGGCTCGATCCCGATCAGCCTGAACGACTGCTCGAGGGGATGATTGGGAGAGAAGATGTCGAACTCCTTTTGCAGCTCGACCATCTCCATGATCCCGCCGGGACCAAACCGCTTGTTCAGCAGATCCAGGACATCGCGCGTCGTATCGTCTTGAATCATCCGTCCCATTGAGACCCCCTCAATACCTTGTTTCCAGAAATGAAAAAATCGTCGCGTCTAGCGGCGTCGCTCAAGATGCAATCGAAGCTGATCGAGTTGTGGTGTGAAATAGACTGCCCCCGAGACATCGAGCAGACTCTGAGCGCCGCCGACAATCTCGTCAAGCTCCTCATGTGACGTGCTGCCCAAGGCGCAAACGATCAGGCCGCGCAACACGGTCGCGTGCAGCTCGGCGATGCGATCGGTCCTTCGCCGCGCGACCGTCAGCGCCTCGTCGACCGCTTGCAGGGCCGCATGGTGGTCGGCGGCGCGATAGAGCGCTTCGGCCAGATCGGCCAGCATGCGCGCCTCGAATTCGAGGCCGGCTCGCGCAGAGCGCGCAAAGTCGATCGCTTCCTGGAGCTGGGCGGCGGCAACCTTGAAGTCGCCCGCGGCGCCGCTGGCGAGGCCGGCGCTGGCGAGCGCCGCGACCCGCAGATAGGGCGTGCCGGACTGCTCGGCCAGTTCGGCGATCCTCGCCGCATGCGGCTTGGCGAGCTCCGGTCGGCCGCGGCTCCAGCCCATCTCCACCATCGCAAAATGCGGAATGAACTGCACGACGGCGGCGAAGCGCTCCGGCTCGGCCCGCAGCACCTCGGCGATCCGCCGTTCGGCTTCGTCGAACCGGCCGAGCCGCACCAGAATTCTGGTGCCAAGACACCTGATCCAGTGCTCGACGTCGAAGCCGAGAATCTGGTTCGGGTTGAGACCCAGTGTGACGTTGTTGTGAAAACCGCCCTGCTCGGCAATCGCGGCAACCGCCACCTGCCCGGCGTCGAGCGCCTCGGCAAGACGGCCCGACAGGAAGAACGCCTGGCTCAGCATGGCGTTGACCGTCGCAAACCGTCCGACGTCCCCGGTGCCGGAGGTGAGCTTCAAGGCGTCCTGCACGAGCTTGACATAGTCGTCGGCCGCCGCGGTCGCGGCCAGGATCCTGCCGTAGGCGCCGAGCAGGATCGGCTCGTGCACCGGGTCCGCCGCGCGTGCGTATTTGATCGCCTCTTCGGCGTAGGGCTTGACCTCTTCGGCGGACATCCCCTCACGCCAGCCGAAGTTGAGGATCTGGCCGCTCGACATCGCCCGCAGCCGGTCGACATATTCGGACGGGGGCTGGTCCTGCAGCAGGGCGCGAACCTTTTTCCAGCTTTTCATTGCCTCGGCGGAGTTGGTCTTGCCGATCCAGCGCGCCGCCCGCTGCAAATGGGTGACCGCCTCCAGCGGCTGGCCCGCGGCCTCGTAGTGATAGGCGAGCAGCCCGGCAAACTCGTCGAGCTTGCCCCAGTCGAAGCCCTCGATCGCCTTGGCGACGGTCGCATGCAGCGTGGTCAGGCGCGACCGCAACTGAGTTGCATAGGCGACCTCCTGGATCAATGGATGGCGAAACGCCAGCAATCCCTTGTCGTAGGGCGGCAGGTCGTACAGCAGCTCGGCCTGGCGCAGCTGCGCGACGGCGTTCTGCAAATCGTCGTTCGGCAGCGCCGCGACCGGGCGCAGCACCGACATCGCGACCAGCCGGCCGATCACCGCCGCCGTCTCGAGCACCTGCTTGGCGATATCCTCGAGGTGATCGATGCGGGCGGCCACGACGGCCTGCACCGTCGCAGGCAGCGGCACCGCATCGACGCCATGCTTGAGCCGGTAGTTGCCGCGTTCGCCCTCGACATTGCCGCGCTCCACGACGGTGTTGGCGAGCTCCTCGATGAAGAACGGATTGCCCTGCGCGCGTTCGATGACATTGCTGCTCAGCGAGGCCAGCGAGGGATGCCTGCCGAAATGCTCGCGGAGCAGCTCGTTCGAATCGGACCACGGCAGCGGCGGAATTGCGATCTGACGGTAGTGAGACCGTTGCATGAAAGGTGCCGTGAAGCCCGGCCTGAAATTGACCACCAGCAACGTCGCGGTGCCGACGATGGCATCGACCAGCGTCTCGACGAACTCTTCGCTCGCGGCGTCGATCCAGTGCAGGTCCTCGATCATGACGACCGCCGGCGCGTCCCCGGGGCGCGCGCGCACCAGCGTTCGAACCAGCTCGAGGAGTTGCAGCCGCAGCGCACGCGGATCGAGCTTCGGGGCCGGATACGCCGGATCGGCGAGCCCGAGGAATTCGAGCAGCACCAGCAGTTCCTGCTCCGATGAGGCCATCTCGGCGAAACGGTCGATGACGCGACGCCGGGATGTCTCGATCGGCTCCTTGGCGCGGATGCCGAAGATATCGCGCAACAGCTCGAGCACGGGCTGGAACGGTGTTGCGCGGCCATGCGCCAGCACGCGGGCCTCGTAGACGCGAATGCCCTTGCGGCGGCAATTTTCGGCGAACTCGAAGCAAAGCCGGCTCTTGCCGATGCCGGCGTCGCCGACCATGCCGACGACCCGGCCGTCGCCGCCAACTGCACGCGACAGCTCATGCTCCAACGCCGCCATCTGCTCGGTCCGGTTGACCATCGAGGTCAGGCGGCGGCCGCTGCGGAAAACGTCGCTGGCGGGCGCGCTGAGCAGCCCCGTCAGTCTGAAGACCTCCACCGGCATCGAGATGCCGCGAATGGTCTGCATACCGAGCGGCGTCACCTCGACGAATTGCCTGGCGCCGAGATAGGTGTCGCGCGTGATGAGGATCGCGCCCTCATCCGCCATCTGCTCCATCCGGTTGGCGATATGGACGTTGGCGCCGGCGGCGTCGTAGGTCTGGTAGATGGTGTTTTCCACCGTCTGAACGACGACTTCGCCGGTGTGCAGCCCGACCCGGATCTGCATGCCGGGATCGGCGAGCCTGGCCACCGAATCCTGCATGGCGAGCGCGGCGAGACAGCCGCGGACCGCATGATCTTCATGCGGGCGCGGCGGCGCGCCGAACAGCGCCATGACGCCGTCGCCCTGGATCTTGTTGACGATGCCGTCGTAGCGGTGGACGGCTTCCTTCATCAGGTCGAGCACCGGCTCGAGGCGCCGCATGCCGAGTTCGGGATCGCCGAGGCTGTCGATCAGATTGGTCGAGTTGCGGATATCGGCAAACAGCAGAGTGAGGTTCTTGCGTTCGCCGCCCTTGGTGCTGAGCGAACGCAGCAGGCGCTGCGAGGGCGCGTCGGGACGGACGCTGCCCGCGGCGAGCACGGTCCCGCAGCGGCCGCAGAAGCGGCTGGAGGGCCCGTTCACATGCTGACAGGAGTCACATTTGAGGCCTAATGGCGCACCGCAATCTTCACAATAATCGTTGCCAGCCCGGTTTGCGTGACCGCATCGCTCGCATTGCATGAACAGCCTTCCAGTAAAGACTGCGAATATATCCGACGCACGAGATTAGCCCAGCACATTCTGTAATTGTGTTAAATGCCTCACACACCGAGGCGGTCCCGCACCCGGCCGGTCAGCACGGCCGCGGTGACGCCGACCCGCCAGAAGGCGTGCATCGGGATCGGCTTGATGCCGGTCACGGGCATGTCGATCTCGGCCTTGGGGCCGCCGATCAGCCGGCGCGCCAGCTCTGCGCCCATCGCGGTCGAAAGCGCGACGCCGCGGCCGTTGCAGCCGAGCGAGATCAGCAAATTCTCCGCGGGCTCATGGACATGCGGGTAGTGATCGGCGGTGATGGCGAGACGGCTGTTCCAGCCGTGGGTCCAGCTGACGCCCTTGAGCTGCGGCCACAGCCGCTCGGCGTAGCTGATCAGATAGGCGACGTCGGTCGGCTTGCTGATCCAGCGCATCGGGCCGCGGCCGCCCATCAAGAGCCGATTGTGCTGGTCGATGCGGTAATAGACCGTGATGTGGCCGCTTTCGTAGAGCACCGGCCGGGTCGGCATGATCGCGCGCGCGATCGTCTCGGACAGCGGCGCGGTCGCCGCGATCGACGAGAACACCGGCACGATGCTGCGGCGGAGCGCCGGCCAGAGATCATCGGTAAAGCCGTTGGTCGCGAGCAGCACCTTGTCGGCGAGCACGACCGCGCGCGGCGTCTCGATCCGCCAGCGGCCGCCGTCGCGGCGGAGCGACAGCGCCGGGGTCTCGCCATGGACGGCAACGCCGGCCCCGATCGCAGCGCGCGCAAGACCCCGCGCATAGCTCAGCGGATGCAGGTCGCCGCCGCGCGCATCCAGCATGGCGCAGAGGTAACGGTCGCTGCCGGTCATCTGCCGCATCTCGGCGGCGTCGAGCAGCTTCACCGGCATGCCGCGCCGGATGCACTGCTTTGCGGTGGTCTCGATCGCCGCTGCGCTGGCTTCGTTGTACGCCGCGCGCAGCGTGCCGTTCTGCCTGGCCTCGCAGGGGATCTGGTAGCGGCGGATCAAATCATGCGTGAAGTTGGTGGTGCCGTAGGAGAACTCGATCATGCGGCGGCCGAGATCGGCGCCGAAATCCCGCTCGATCTGGTCGGGGTCGTTCTTCAGTCCGGGATTGGTCTGCCCGCCATTGTTGCCGGACGCGCCCCAGCCCGGCTCCTGCGCTTCGAGCACGGTCGCAAGCACGCCCTGCTCGGCGAGGTGCAGCGCCGTCGACAGGCCGGTGAAGCCGCCGCCGATGATCGCGACCGGTACGCTCCTGTCCGACGTCAGCAGAGGCGTCGGCGTCGCCTGCACCGCGGTGTCGGCGTAGAGGCTCGGTGGCAGCGGCAGGCGAATAGGCGCGTTCATTGCAGGCGACCCGATCACAGCGGATGCAGCACGCGGCGCAGGAAATCCTGGGTGCGCGGGTGCTGGGGTTGGTTGAGGACGGATTTGGCGGCGCCCTGCTCGACGATGACGCCGCCGTCGATGAACAGCACGCGATCGGCCACGTCGCGGGCAAAGCCCATTTCATGGGTGACGACGACCATGGTCATGCCGTCGTCGGCGAGCTTGCGCATCACCGACAGCACCTCGCCGACCAGTTCCGGATCGAGCGCGGAGGTCGGCTCGTCGAACAGGATCGCCTTCGGCTGCATCGCCAGCGCCCGCGCGATCGCGACGCGCTGCTGCTGGCCGCCGGAGAGTTTTGGCGGATGCACCTCGGCCTTGTCGGCGAGCCCGACCTGCGCGAGCAGCGTGCGACCACGGGCGATCGCCTGCTCGCGCGGCTCCTTCTTCACATAGAGCGGCCCCTCGATAACGTTCTCGAGCGCGGTGCGGTGCGGAAACAGGTTGAAGCGCTGGAACACCATCGAGACCTGGGTGCGGATCGCCACGATCGAGCGGTCATTGCTGTCGACGCGCGCACCCTCGACGCTGATCTCGCCGCGATCGTAGCTCTCGAGCCCGTTGATGCAGCGCAGGATGGTCGACTTGCCGGAGCCGGACGGACCGACGATGCAGACCACCTCGCTCCTGGCGACGGAGGCGGTGATGCCCTTCAGCACCTCGACCTTGCCAAAACTCTTGTGGACGTCGCGGAGCTCGATCATTTGCGGTTCGCCTTGTTCTCGAAGTGCCGAACCAGCAGGATGAGCGGGATGCTCATGGTGAGGTACATCAGCGCCACCAGCGTGAACACGCTGGTGTTCTTGAAGGTCGAAGAGGCGATCAGCTTGCCCTGCAGCGCGAGCTCGGCGACCGTGATGGTGGACGCCTGCGAGGAATCCTTCAGCATCATGATCATGATGTTGCCGTAGGGCGGCAGGATGATCCTGACCGCCTGCGGCAGCACCACGCGGCGCATGGTGAGCCACCAGCCCATCCCGATGGTTTGCGCCGCCTCGATCTGCCCCTTGTCGATCGCCTCGATGCCGGCGCGGAAATTTTCCGCCTGATAGGCCGAATAAGCAATGCCGAGCCCGATGATCGCGGCCTGCAGCGCCGACAGCGCGATGCCGAAATCGGGCATCACGAAGTAGATGTAGAACAGCAGCACGATGATCGGGATGCCGCGGATCACATTGATCAACGAGGCGCTGAGGCCGACCAGGACGCCGACGCCGGACACCCGCATCAAGGCCCACACCAGCCCGAGCACCGTCGACAGCAACAGTGAGCCGACGGTGACGACGATGGTCAGCCAGACACCCTGCAGCAGGATCGGCACGAACTCGACGGCGTCATGGAAGAATTTTTGCATCGGCCAATCGTGTCTATTCCGTCACCCGCGAGCCTTGCGGCGCGCTTGCGCCGCTGGGCGAGCCTCGAAGGATGAATCGGCCCGGCTAGTGGCCGTCGACCCTTCGAGACGCGCTGTGCGCTCCTCAGGGTCACGGGTCACTCTCGCGCAGCCCGGGCGGAGTGAAAGCAACACAGGCGCATCAGGACGCGTTGGCCTTCTGGCCCCACTTTTCTAGGATCTTTGCGATCGCCCCGTTCGCCTTCAGCTTCGCCAGCGAGGTGTTGATCTTCGCGAGCAGCTCCGTGTCGCTCTTGCGGACGCCGATCGCGACGGTGCCGACGGTGACCGGCTTGTAGCCGTCGACCAGACGGACGTCGGCGAAATTGCCCTGCTGCAGATTGTAGGCGAGGATCGGATGGTCGGCGAAGCCGGCCTTGAGGCGGCCCGCATTCACGTCGCGCAGGATGTCGGGAATGGTATCGTAGACCTTGACCTCGCTGAACAGCCCGGTCTTCTTCAGCGCGTCGACAAAGGCAGTACCGACCTGGGCGCCGACCACGGCGCCCTTCAGATCCTCCTGCGAGGCATAGGCCTTGGTGTCGGCCTTCGGCACCACGAGGCCCTCGCCATAGGTGTAAACCGGCTCGGAGAAGTCGATCACCTCCTTGCGTGCGGCGGTGGCGAACATCGCGGCGGCGATGATATCGATCTTGTTGGATGTCAGCGAGGGGATCAGCGCCGAGAACTGCATCGGCTCGATCTGCACGGTAAAGCCGGCGTCCTTGCCGATCTCGGTGGCGAGATCGACCATGATGCCCTGGATCGAGTTGGTCTTGGTGTCGAGGAAGGTGAAGGGAATGCCGGTCGGGGTTGAGCCGACCTTGAGCACCTGCTGCGCCACTGACGGCGAGGTCAAGGCAAGGGCAAGCGCCGCCACCGCGGCCTGGACGAGACGCTGAAACGACATCGCAACACCTCCCGAAGCTGGCCTTGGCGCCGCATCGCCCGCGCGTTTCGCGCTTTTGGTTGCGGTCGACGCCGTTCCGGCCTATTTTCATCAATATGAAATTGTGGTCACGAAACCGCGGCCAATGCAAGCGGTTTTCATGCACATGAAGGAAGCGGATTGACGTGAGCGGCGGCAAGAGAATGCGTAAAGGCGCGGCAGCGAAGCCCGCAACGGCACGCCGCGCCGCCAGAAAGCCGGCCAGCAAGCCGGCCGAGCCCGCGATGGATCTCGCGGTCGGACGCCGCATCCGCGACCTGCGCCGCAGCAAGGAGATGTCGCTGGAGGTGGTTGCCGCGCGCACCGACTTGTCGATCGGCTTCATCAGCCAGATCGAGCGCGGCCTGTCGTCGCCCTCGCTGCGCGTGCTGGCGACATTGGCCGACGTGCTCGGCGTCGGCATCGCCGCGCTGTTCGGCGCGACGCC
The DNA here is from genome assembly GCF_029714545.1 of Bradyrhizobium pachyrhizi. Taxonomy (NCBI): domain Bacteria; kingdom Pseudomonadati; phylum Pseudomonadota; class Alphaproteobacteria; order Hyphomicrobiales; family Nitrobacteraceae; genus Bradyrhizobium; species Bradyrhizobium pachyrhizi. Next base: position 6,924,546 of record NZ_CP121667.1, read on the forward strand.
CAAGGATGACGGCGCCGGCGGCGTCGTCACCCGCGAGGTGCAGCGCGCCGAGCTGAAGCTGTGGCGCACCGGAATTTCAAAGCAGCTGCTGAGCCCGGCCGGCAGCGAGAGCCGGCTCAATCTGTTCCTGGTGCATCTCGAGCCCGGCGGCAACACCGGCGACGAGTTCTATACCCATGACGGCGAAGAGGCCGGTCTGGTGCTCCAGGGCGAGATGACGCTGACGGTGGACACGGAGACCTGGACGCTGAAAGAAGGCGACAGCTTCCGCTTCGCCAGCCGGCGTCCGCACCGCTTCTCCAATCCAGCGCGCGATGCCAAGGCCGTGGTGCTCTGGGTGAACTGCGTGACGGCGGCGGGGTGACGGCCCTACTCTCTCCACTCGTCGTCCCGGCGAAAGCCGGGACGACACCTGTTATTACGGAGCCCTCACGTCAAGCCGCATCACTTCAACCCCATCACCACTTCCTCGATCTTGATCGGGAAATTCCGCACGCGGATGCCGGTGGCGTGGAAGACGGCGTTGGCGACGGCGCCAGCGCTGCCGGTGATGCCGATCTCGCCGACGCCCTTGATGCCGAGCGGGTTCACATGGGGATCGTGCTCGTCGACCGTGATCACCTCCATCGGCGGCACGTCGGCATTCACGGGCACATGATACTCGGCGAGGTTCGCATTCAGGATGCGGCCGGACCTCTTGTCCATCACCGCCTCCTCGTGCAGGGCGAAGGAAAGGCCCCAGATCATGCCGCCGCGGAGCTGGCTCTGCACCATCAACGGATTGATGATGCGCCCTGCGGCGAACGCGCCGACCAGCCGCGTGGCGCGGATCTGGCCGAGCTCCGGATCGACCTTCACCTCGGCAAAGACAGCACCATGCGCGTGCATCGCATATTGCGATTGCGCCGCCGGATCGGCCGCACCCGTGCCGGCGGCCTCGATCTCGGCAACGCCGGCGCGCGCCAGGATCTCGGCATAGCTTTCGCTGCGCGCGTCATCGTCGCGGCGATAGAGCCGCCCGGCCCGCGCCGCCACGCCGGCATTGCCGGCGCCGAACAGCGGCGAGCGCTGGTCGGAGGTCGCAAGCTCGGCGAGTTTTGCGATCACCGCCGCGCCGGCATTGTGGATCGCGGCACCGACCGTCGCAGTGTGCGCGGAGCCGCCGGCGATGCCGGCATCCGGCAGGTCCGACGTGCCGGACAGGAACGAGATCTGCTCGAGATCGAGCGCGAGCGCGTCGGCCGAGATTTGCGTGAGCGCAGTCCAGGCGCCCTGCCCCATGTCGTGCGCGCCGCTTTCCATCACGCCGCGTCCGTCGGCGCGGATCACGGCGCGCGCATTGCCCTGGAACATCAGCGCCGGGAATGTCGCGGTGCCCATGCCCCATCCGACCAGAAAGCCGTTCTCGTCGCGCATCTGCCTTGGCTGTAGCGGACGTCCCGCCCAGCCGAAACGTTCGGCGGCCTTGGCGTAGCACTGCCGCAGCGCCTTGGAGGAAAACGGCTTGCCGGTGGTCGGCTCGACCTCGGCGTAGTTCTTCAGCCGGAATTCCAGGGGATCGATGCCGCAGGCAAACGCCGCCTCGTCGATCGCGCTTTCCAGCGCGATCGATCCGGTGGCCTCGCCCGGCGCGCGCATGAACAGCGGCGTGCCGGTGTCGACGCGTACCGCCTCATGCGCGGTGCGGATTGCCGGGCTGGCATAGAGCGTGTGCGAGGCGTCCGCCGCCGGCTCGTAGAAATCGTCGAAGCTCGACGTCGTGACGCGCGCCTCGTGATCGAGCGCGGTCAGCAGGCCGTCGTCACCGGTGCCGATCCGGATGCGCTGGCGGGTCTGCGGACGATGGCCGACCGGGCCATACATCTGGCTCCGCCGCAGCACCAGCTTGACCGGACGCCCGACCAGCTTCGCCGCCATGACGCCGAGCACCTGCGGCCCGGAGACCAGGCCCTTGGAGCCGAAGCCGCCGCCGAGGAACGGGCTGTTGATGTGGATGTTGCCGGGCGGAATGCCGAACAGGCCGCCGATCCGCATCTGCGCCATCGCCATGCCCTGGCTCGGCGTGTCGAGGAACAGGCGGTCGCCGTCCCACACCGCGACGATCGCGTGCGGCTCCATCGCGTTGTGATACTGCGCGGGGGTCTCGTAAGTTGCGTCGATCCGCTTCGATGCAGCGGCAAGGCTGGCATCGATATCGCCATGGTGGACCTCGGCGGGATTGCCGATGCCGACCACCGGCGGCGCATAGACCTCCCCGGCGTCGAGGCCGACACGCGCGATCTCGACCTGATAGCGCGGCGACAACAGCGCCGCGCCTTCGGCGGCGGCCTCCAGCGTTTCCGCGATCACGACCGCGATCGCCTGGTTGGCGTAGCGCACCTCATCGCTCTGCAACAGCTCCATGCGGAAGGCGAACGGATTGCCCTTGGCGTCCGGATCCTCCGCGAGTTCCGGCTTGTGCGCCGGCGTCATCACGTCGATCACGCCGGGATGGCGCTTGGCGGCAGCGACGTCGAGTGCGGTGACGCGGCCGCGCGCGATGCAGCTGGTCGCGATCACGGCATAGACCATGCCGGGCGGATGATTGTCGGCGGCATAGCGGGCCTTGCCGGTCACCTTCAGCGCGCCGTCGGTGCGGGTCAGCGGCTGGCCGATATTCGAGCCGTGCCTCAGATGGGCGGGATCGCGGGTCAGATTGAGTTCAGCCGTCATGCGTTACGCTCCTGCAACGGATGAGAAGGGAGAGCCCGGCAGCGCGGGAATGCGATCCGGCGTGCCTGCGGCAGCAAGGGTGAGCGCGCGCACGACGATGCGTTGCGCGAGCTCGATCTTGAAGGCGTTGTCGCCGGACGGTTTTGCGACCGCGAGCCCGGCGCGCGCCGCCTCGCGGTAGATCGCCGCATCCGCCGCGGCGCCCGCGAGCACCTGTTCGGCCTCGCGCGACCGCCACGGCTTTGCCGCGACGCCGCCGAGCGCCAGCCGCGCTTCGCGGATTTTTCCATCCTCGATGCGCAGGGCCGCGGCGGCCGAGACCACGGCGAACGCATAGGACGTGCGCTCGCGCACCTTGATGTAGCGGGCATGCGCGGAGAAGCTCTGCGTTTCGGCCGGCAGCCGCAGCGCGACGATCAGGTCGCCGCGCTCCAGCGCGGTCTCGCGCTCCGGCGTCTCACCCGGCAGACGGTGCAGCGCCTCCAGCGGCAGCTCGCGCCGGCCGGTCTTGCCCTCGATCTCCACGACGGCATCGAACGCGACCAGCGGCACGCAGAAATCCGACGGATGGGTCGCAATGCAGCCCTCGCTCCAGCCAAGCACCGCGTGCAGGCGGTTCTCGCCCTTGAGCGCGTCGCAGCCGGCGCCCGGCCAGCGCCGGTTGCAGGCGCTGCCGGCGTCGTAGAAATACGCACAGCGCGTTCGCTGCATCAGATTGCCGCCGACGGTCGCGGCATTGCGCAGCTGGGCGGATGCGCCCGACAGCAAGGCCTCGGCGACCGCCGGATAGTTGCGCGCGAACTCCGCGTCATGCGCGAGATCGGCATTGCGCACCAGCGCGCCGATCCGCAGGCCGCCGTCGGCCAGATGCTCGATGCGGTCGAGCCCCGGCAGACGCGTGACGTCAACGAGAAGGCTCGGCCGGCTGACGCCGCCCTTCATCAGGTCGAGCAGATTGGTGCCGGAGGCGAGATAGCTTGCGCCCTTTTCGGATGCCGCCGCGATCGCGTCCGCGACGCTGGCCGGCCTGACATAATCGAAGTTCATCATGCGGAGCGCCTCTGCTTGGTCGCGGTGATGCTGGCCTGCGCCTCGAGCACGGCCTCGGTGATTCCTTGATAGGCCCCGCAGCGGCACAGATTGCCGCTCATGCATTCGCGCACGCGCTCCGGATCGTCGCCGGCCTGGCCCTCCTGGATCAGGCCGATGCCGCTCATGATCTGGCCCGGCGTGCAGAAGCCGCACTGGAACCCGTCATGGGCGATGAAGGCGGCCTGTACCGGATGCAACTGGTCGCCGCGCGCGACGCCTTCGATGGTTGTGATCTCGGCGCCGTCATGGCTGACGGCAAGCGCGAGGCAGGAATTGATGCGGCGACCGTCGACCAGGACGGTGCACGCGCCGCACTGGCCGCGGTCGCATCCCTTCTTGGTGCCGGTGAGGTCGAGGCGCTCGCGCAACAGGTCGAGCAGGGTAACGCGGGGGTCGTCGAGGGCAATTTCCCGGCGGACACCGTTGATGGTGAGGCTGAGTGGGAGATTCATGCAGGGCTCCGATCCGTGTATGGTCGGGTTGAATCGAGGCAACGGAAGCCCGTGGCCGCCGATGCAGGATCGGCGCGCCTTGTCAGGTCCGGTGCTGGTCGCCATATACGGAGGCATCCTCCGTTTACAAGGGAGGGTGAAAAGAAAAAGCTATGGCCGGTCGATCACCAGAAATTGCACGCAAGCCCCGCGCCGACGCCGTGCGCAATCGCGAGCGCGTGCTGGAATCGGCCAAGGCCGTGTTCTCGGCCGGCGGCAACGAGGCGAGTCTCGAGGCGGTGGCACGCCATGCCGGCGTCGGCATCGGCACGCTCTATCGCCACTTCCCGACCCGCGAAGCGCTCTACGAGGCGGTCTATCGCCGCGAGGTCGAGCAGCTCGGCGATCTGGCCGAGCAACTGCAATGCGCCCCCGAGCCGGTCGAGGCGCTGCGGCGCTGGTTGCGCGCCAACGTTGAATTCGTCGCCACCAAGAAGGGCATGGTCGCGGCACTGGCGCTGGTTGCCCACGGCTCGACCGAATTGCACGCCTATTCGTTCGACCGTCTGACCAGGGCGATCGGCACGTTGCTCGCGCGCGCAGTCGCGGCCGGCGCGATCCGCAACGATATCAGCGCCGAGGACGTGCTGCGGGCGCTGATCGGCATGTGCTACATGCACGACCAGCCCGGCTGGCAGACCACCGCGCTCAGGCTGTTGGACGTATTCGTGGACGGCCTGCGGGTGCAGCCGGCGGTCACGATGACGAAGTCGGAGAGCCCAAGGCCGGCGCGGCAGAAAGCCAAGCCGTCGCGCTGACCCGGCGAGGCCTGTTCAGGCCGCCATGTTGAAGAGAATGCCGAGCGGCAGCCGGGGTCCTGCCGGATTGACATGAAGCACCGCATCGATGGTGCGCGCGGCGGAGGATGACGGCTTCATCCAGTCAAGATGACCGGCGAGCCAGGATCGCGGCTCCGCAGCCAGCACGATCGCCGACCCCCAGCTATCCAGCGGATTGTCGCGGGCCAGCGCCTGCTCGCGGCCGGGAATGGTTGTGCCGGCAGCGCCCATCAGATGATGCAGCACCGCCTTGGCAAGCAGGTCGTCGAAACGTCCGTCATCGACCCGTTCGCTCCCGACCGCATCGATCGCGAACAGCGCGTCGGCTTCGGCGCGACTGACCGAATGCCCGGCGCGACCGGCGGCACAGAGGATGCGGGCGCATAGCGCGGCGTCGGCGGCGTCGATCGTTCGCGAGAAATGCGCCCGGCCGGCCACCGTGGGTCCCTCGCCCGCGATGATGTCGCAACATACCAGCGCGAGCGCCGCGGCGCTGCACGCCGCAGCGTCGGACGTTGACCTCGCGATTTCGGCAACAAGATCCTCCGCGTCGCGAGGCGCATGCGGGGACAGCTCTAACTCACGGACACGCATCGATTGCTCTGCTGTTGATTGCCTCCCGCCCCACGACGGTGGCGGCCACCGCTCAAGGACGTCCGGTGCGTGGCCGCAGCCACCGCATGATGATTTCATGCGGTGTTCGCCGGCTGCTGCGCGGCAGGTCGTGCCGCTGCAGCGCCGCCCTTGCAAAGGCAGCCGCCTGCTCGCTGGATTGCCGTTTCTCGCGCGCCAGCAGCATCCATTCGCGGATCACGGCGCGTCGCACCTTGGACATGGCGATTTCCCTTCGCGATAAGCCGCGTTCAGCGCGTCAGGCCGCCAGCTGCAGCGGATGGGTTTGCGACCTCCGTGCCGACAGCGCGCAGCCGCATTCATGCACGATGCCCTGCTCGACGACGAAGCCGCGCCGCTCCAGCGACGCCCGCAGGCTTTGGTTGGCCGAGGCCTTCTGGGCATCGACCCACACCACCAGCACCGCACGCGCGCTGAGGACATTCGTCAACCAGTCCAGCGTCGGCTCGAGTGCGAGAAGCGTGCGCCGCCGCCAATCGACCAGCGCAACGTCGTACTGACCGGCCGGGCGGCCGCAATTGCCCGACGCCGCCGCGCGCGCATAGCCGCGCCGCTGCAGCTCGAACATCAATTCCATGCTCCTCGTGCCGGCCACGACGATGCGCTGTTGCGTCGTGCAGCCGGCAAGCGCGATCATCGGCTCGATGATCCGGTCGCCGATAGCAATCTGAAGCGAAGACATGACATCACCTGTTTCCCGTTCGCTCACGCGCGTGCGGCCGGGCCTCGGCGGCCTGGCGTCCGCGGGAGCGCTTGCATTGGGCTCAATATCTTCAGGGCGGGATATGAATTCGAGAGCGCCGCGGGCTCCGCGGCATATGAGCCGCATAAGCCCGCGGCCGGATGCGATGGCGGCGGTCGCTAGGCATGGAGGCCGCGCAAGTGTGCTAAAGTGCACAGACGATCAGATTGCCATTCGGTTAGATCGTCGCATTGCCAAGCCTCGTACATACATATCTGTTTATATTCGCGATCCGGCCCGGCCATCGTGCCGGGCTTTTTCGTTGCCCATCGCGCCGTAACGAAAAGCCCCGCACTGAGGCGGGGCTTTCGCGATCACCGCGGATTGGTCCGCGTTCCGCTGTTGTTGCCGGGCAGGTTCGATGTCCCGGTCCCGGTCGCGGGATTGTTGTTCGGGTCGGTCGAGTAGTTCGGCGTCGAGGTGCCTGGGTTGTTCATGTTGCCGGTCGTGCTGCCGGGCGGATTGCTCATTCCCGAGCCTGTTCCCATCCCGGTGGTGCCGCCGGCGCCGGTTCCTGTGCCGGAGTTTCCGGTCCCCGCCCCTGCACTCGCGCCGCCGGCCGATCCTCCACCGGCGCCGCCGCCACCCTGCGCAAAGGCGAGCGAGGTGGCCAGCATCATGGCCGCAGCCAATCCGATCGTTGCCAGTTTCTTCATGTGAGGTCCTTTCCTGGTTCGACCGGAAGCAACGTGGACCGCAAGGCGGACGTTCCTGGACGGCAGGACACGCATCCGACGCGCGCTCGCGAGGAACATGACGCTGGCTGTCCTGTTGAGCAGGATAGCGTTCCCGGAGGTGCGCGATGAAGACACTTCAAATGCAGCACGAGATCACGGCCGAACTGGAAAGACGATCCGGTGTCACAGGCCTGAAGCTGATCCGGCTCAAGGGCTATACGCCGAGCTGGGATCTCGGCGGCACCCGCGACACCGCGCTGGATGAGGCGAAGGAAAAAGAGCTTCGCGACATCGTGACCAGGATGCAGGACGAGTTCGACATCGCCTAGGACCGCCGCACGAGCAAGTTGCACCGGACAGGCTGCGCCTGAACAATCGTGACGCTCTCTCGTGGCGTCGAGCCAACCGCGCGCGCAATTCTATGTCGTTCCACGATATATTTTGCGCCAGCGACATTTTTGACGCTTCCGAAACGGCGATAGCGGCACGAAATTCCGGCCATTGAACGAACGTCGAATGGCCGGTCCGACGTTTCCATTCGCGCGGCGCCCCCCGGAATGATTATGCTGGCAAAAAACAGGTAGACGCGGAGGCAAACTCCGCGATCTGCCGATTGGCCATGGCGAGGAAAACGCGCGTTCGCGCTCGAGCTTTCGAGCACGACTCCCGACCTTCGGGAAAAGATGCGCCTGCCGTTCATTTGGATCGCAGAAATGAACGAGAGCATCTCATCTCGGTTTATCCGCTACCCGATCGGCACCTCGCTGCTGATGGCCGGCATTCTGTTCGTTGGAATGGTCGCCTATCCCCTGCTGCCGGTCGCGCCGCTGCCGCAGGTCGACTTTCCGACCATCCAGATCTCCGCAAGTCTGCCCGGTGCCAGCCCGGAAACCATGGCCTCCTCGGTTGCGCAGCCGCTGGAGCGGCAATTCGCGCAGATTCCGGGCATTGCCCAGATGACCTCGACGAGTTCGCTCGGATCGACCGCCGTCACCATTCAATTTGATCTGAACCGCAGCATCGACGGCGCCGCCAACGATGTCCAGGCCGCGATCAATGCCGCAGGCGGCCAGTTGCCCAAGAACCTGCCGTCGCCGCCGACCTATCGCAAGGTCAACCCGGCGGACTCGCCCGTCCTCATCTTGTCGGCGACCTCGGACACACTGCCGCTGATCAAGGTGAGCGACGCGGTCGACGCCCAGCTCGGCCAGCAGATCAGTCAGATTTCGGGCGTCGCCCAAGTGTTCATCGGCGGCCAGCAGAAGCCCGCAATTCGCGTGCAGATCGATCCCGCCAAGCTGGTCGCCAAGGGATTGTCGCTGGAAGATATCCGCGGCCAGATCGCCATCACGACGACAGACAGTCCGAAGGGCAACATCGACGGCGCCAGCCGCGCCTACACGATCTACGCCAACGATCAGCTCATGGATGCCAAGGACTGGAATGACGTCATCGTCGCCTATCGCAACGGCGGCCCGTTGCGGATCCGCGACATCGGCCGGGCCGTCGCCGCGCCGGAAGACATGAAACAGGCGGCCTGGGCGGACGGCAAACGCGGCGTGTTCCTCGTCATCTTCAAGCAACCCGGCGCCAACGTCATCGGGACGGTCGACAGGATCAAGGAGCAGCTTCCAAGGCTCGTTGCCGCCATTCCGCACGCCATCAAGATCAAGATCATCAGCGACCGGACATTGACCATCCGCGCCGCCGTCGAGGACGTGCAGATCACGCTGCTGATCACCATCGTTCTGGTCGTCATGGTGATCTTCCTGTTCCTGCGCAGCTTCTGGGCGACGGTGATTCCTGCCGTGACCGTGCCGCTCGCGCTGCTCGGCGCCTGCGCGCTGATGTGGGTGTTCGGCTATACGCTCGACAACCTTTCGCTGATGGCGCTGACGATTGCGGTCGGCTTCGTGGTCGACGATGCCATCGTGATGCTGGAAAACATCACGCGATATGTCGAGCAGGGTCAGCGGCCGCTCGCAGCGGCACTGCAAGGCGCCGGCGAGATCGGATTTACCATCCTGTCGATCAGCATCTCACTGGTCGCGGTGCTGATCCCGCTGCTCCTGATGGGCGGCGTGATCGGCCGGCTATTTCGCGAGTTCGCGGTGACGCTCGCGATGGCGATCTTCGTCTCGCTGGTGGTGTCGCTGACGCTGACGCCGATGATGGCATCGCGCTTCCTGCGCGCGCATGCCGAAACCAGGCACGGCCGGCTCTACCAATGGAGCGAGGCGGCATTCGACAGGATGCTGCATGGCTATCAACGCGGCCTTGATCTGGCGCTGAGCTGGAGCCGCACCACACTCTGCATCTTCTTCGCGACGGTGGCCCTGTCGGTCTACCTGTTCGTGATCATTCCCAAGGGATTCTTCCCGCAACAGGACAACGGCTTCCTGATCGCCGTGTCGCAGATGGCGCAAGATATCTCGTTTGCCGACATGAAGCGGCATCAGGAAGAGCTCAGCAGCATCGTCCGGGCCGATCCCGCGGTCGACAGCATGGCCGAGTTCATCGGCGGCGGCGGTACCGCGCTCAATTCGGGCCGCATGTACATCACGCTGAAGCCGCGCGAGGAGCGCGACGCGAGCGCGCAGCAGATCATCGAACGGTTGCGGCCGAAGCTCGAGGCGGTCGAGGGCGCGCGGCTCTACATGCAGGCCTCCCAGGACGTCCGGCTCGGCGGCCGCGCGACGCGGACCCAATTCGAATACACGCTGCAGGATGCAAAACTCGACGAGCTGAACGAATGGGCGCCGAAGATTCTGGCCAGAATGAAGACGCTGCCCGAACTGCGCGACGTCGCCACCGACCAGCAGACCGAGGGAACGACGCTGACACTGACCATCGATCGCGACACCGCGTCGCGCTTCGGCATCCAGCCGCAGCTGATCGACGACACGCTGTACGACGCGTTCGGCCAGCGCCAGGTGACCCAATACTTCACCCAGCTCAACAGCTACCACGTCATCCTGGAGATCCTCCCGGAATTGCAGGGCAAGCTCGACACGCTCAACAAGATCTACATCAGGTCGCCGACCACGGGGGACGAGGTACCGCTCTCCGTGTTCTGCAAATGGACCACCATTCCGGTGCGCCCGCTCGCGATCGCACACCAGGGGCAGTTTCCGGCCACCACGATCAGCTTCAACCTCGCGCAAGGAGTGGCGCTCGGCCAGGCCACCGATGCGATCCAGAACGCGGTCGCCGATCTCGGTGCTCCAGCCACGCTCAGCTCGAGTTTCCAGGGTACCGCGCAGGCCTTCCAGCAGTCACTGAGCTCGGTGCCGCTGCTGATCCTGGCCGCGCTGGTCGTGGTCTACCTGATCCTCGGCGTGCTCTATGAGAGCTACATCCATCCGCTCACGATCCTGTCCACGCTGCCATCGGCCGGGGTCGGCGCGCTAGCGATCCTGATGGCGTTCGGGTTCGATTTCAGCCTGATCGCGCTGATCGGCATCATCCTCCTGATCGGAATCGTGAAGAAGAACGGCATCATGATGGTCGACTTCGCGATCGCCGCCGAACGCGAGGAGCATCTATCGCCGCGTGAATCGATCCGGAAAGCGGCCCTGCTGCGCTTCCGCCCGATCATGATGACGACGATGGCGGCCTTGCTCGGCGGCGTCCCGCTGATGCTGGGCACCGGAACGGGATCGGAAATCCGTCAGCCGCTCGGCTATGCGATGGTCGGCGGCCTGATCGTGAGCCAGGCGCTCACGCTGTTCACGACGCCGGTCGTGTATCTCTATCTCGACCGATTCTCGAATGCGCTGTCGAACTGGACGGCAACGAAGAAAGACGACGATGCCGAACCGCCCGTGAAGCACGCCGCCGAATAGTGACGAGATTGGGTCAAAATCGCAACCGCAACGGTGCTGCGCTCCCTCTCCCCGTTCTTACGGGGAGAGGGTTGGGGTGAGGGGCCGTCTCAGCATATTCGGCGACCGCCGCGTTTGCGGAGATTTCCCCCTCACCCGGAACGCATCTAACGATGCGTTCCGACCTCTCCCCACGCGCGGGGCGAGGTGAAGCGGAGCCCGTTGCTCGATTCAAAATAAACTCATCTTGCGCTAGCAGCTCGCGTGCGGCGATAGGGCCTACCCGAACCTGACATCGTAGCGCTTGATCGACAACTCCTTGGTGTCGATCTCGGGTTGCTTGCCGGAGAGCATGTCCGCCAGCACCCGGCCCGAGCCGCAGGCCATGGTCCAGCCGAGCGTGCCGTGGCCGGTGTTGAGGTGCAGATTGGCAAAGCGCGTTGCGCCGATCACCGGCGGGCCGTCCGGCGTCATCGGGCGCAGCCCGCACCAGAAGGTGGCCCTGGGAAGGTCGCCGCCGCGCGGAAACAGGTCGGTCAGCGAATGGTCCAGCGTCGCGCGCCGCGCGGCGTAGAGTTTGGTCGAATAGCCTGAGATCTCCGCGGTGCCGCCGACGCGGATGCGATCGCCGAGCCGGGTGATCGCGACCTTGTAGCTCTCGTCCATCACGGTCGATTCCGGCGCGCCGGACGCGTCCTTGATCGGAACGGTGATCGAATAGCCCTTGACCGGATAGACCGGCAGCGAGATGCCGAGCGGCCGCAGCAGGATCGGCGAATAGCTGCCGAGCGCCAGCACATAGGCGTCCGCCGTCATCATTCCAGCGCTGGTCGCGACGCCGGTGATCCGGGTGGTATCCGCATTCAGTCCGTCGATGCCGACATTGAAGTTGAAGCGCACGCCGAGCTTCTCGGCTTCCAGCGCCAGGGCCTGCGTGAACATGTGGCAGTCGCCGGTCTCGTCATGCGGCAGCCGCAGCCCGCCGGCGAATTTTTCCTTCACACCGGCCAGCGCGGGCTCGGCGGCGATGCAGCCCTCGCGGCCGAGCACTTCGAACGGCACGCCGTACTGCTTCAGCACCGCAATGTCGTCGCCGGTGTGATCGAGCTGGGCCTGCTCGCGAAACAGCTGCAGCGTGCCGCGCGCACGCTCGTCATAGCGGATGCCGATCTCGCTGCGCAGCGCCTGCAGGCAGTCGCGGCTGTATTCCGCGATCGGGATCATCCGGCTCTTGTTCACCGCGTAGCGCGACGTCGTGCAGTTGCGCAGCATCTTCAGGAGCCAGAGCCACATCACGGGATCGAGCTTGGGGCGGATCACCAGCGGGCCGTGCTTCATCAACAGCCACTTCACCGCCTTGACCGGCACGCCGGGGCCGGCCCAGGGCGATGAGTAGCCCGGCGACACTTCGCCGGCATTAGCAAAGGAGGTTTCCAGCGCGGGCTTGGGCTGACGGTCGATCACCGTCACCTCGTGACCGGCGCGCGCAAGGTAATAGGCAGAGGTGACGCCGATCACGCCACTGCCGAGAACAAGGACCTTCACTTTTCCTCACATCCTGCAGCGAAAACGCAATCGCCGCTGCGAAACCACTCTGCTTCGCAACGGCGACAGCAATTTGTAGAGCTAGCTAATATCTAGCTAGCAATTATCAGGCCACGCGCTTGATGGAGTCGCCAAGGATCGAGACGATGTCGTCGATATGCGACTTCTCGACGATCAGGGGCGGCGACAACGCCAGCGAGTCGCCGCTCATGCGGAAGTAGAGGCCGCGATTGAAGCAATCGACCATGATGTCGTAGCCGCGCGCGCCGACGGCACCATCGCGCGGCGCGACTTCGACCGCGCCCATCAGGCCCTGATTGCGGATGTCGACCACGTTCGGCAGGCCCTTCAGCGAATGCAGGGCATCGCGCCAGTAGTCGGCGAGCGAGGCGCCGCGGGTCAGCAGAGCCTCGTCCTTGTAGATGTCGAGCGTGGCAAGACCCGCCGCGCAGGCCACCGGATGCGCCGAATAGGTGTAGCCGTGGAACAGCTCCATGGCGTTGTCCGGACCAACCATCAGCCCGTCGTGGATCTGGCGGCTGGTGAACACCGCGCCGCACGGCACGGTGCCGTTGGTGATGCCCTTCGCGGTTGTCATCATGTCGGGCGTCACGCCGTAGAAGTTGGCAGCGAACGGGGTGCCAAGGCGGCCGAAGCCGGTGATGACCTCGTCGAAGATCAGGAGGATGCCGTGCTTGGTGCAGAGCTCGCGCAGGCGCTGCAGATAGCCCTTCGGCGCCGGCAGCACTGCGGTCGAGCCCGGCACCGGCTCGACGATTACCGCCGCGATGGTGTCGGCGCCATGCAGCGCCACCATCCGCTCGACGTCGTCGGCGAGCTCGGCACCGTGCTCCGGCTGGTCCTTAGCGAAGGCGTTGCGGGCGAGATCATGGGTATGACGGATGTGGTCGACGCCGGGCAGATGGGTCGCGAACTGGCGGCGGTTGGCGACCATGCCGCCGACCGACATGCCGCCGAAGCCGACGCCGTGATAGCCGCGCTCGCGGCCGATCAAACGGGTGCGGCTCGGCTGGCCGGCGGCGCGGTGATAGGCCAGCGCGATCTTCAGCGCGGTATCGACCGATTCAGAGCCCGAATTGGTGAAGAAGACGCGATCCAGCCCCTTCGGGGCGATCTCGGCGAGCCGCTCGGCGAAATCGAACGCCAGCGGGTGGCCCATGTTGAACGAGGGCGCGAAGTCCAGCGTCGACAGCTGCCGCTCGACCGCGGCCGCGATCTGCGGGCGGCCGTGGCCGGCGTTGACGCACCACAGGCCGGCTGAGCCGTCGATCACCTGCCGGCCGTCGACCGAGGTGTAGTACATGCCCTTGGCGGAGGAGAACAGCCGCGGCGCCTTCTTGAACTGCCGGTTGGCCGTGAACGGCATCCAGAACGAGTCGGTCTTGATGGTGTTCGGAATCTGATGAACGGTCACGGCGGCGCTCCATTGCTGACTGACGGTAGTCGGACCACTCTTCCAGGCGCTCAACAAGTCCTTTTCTGCTGCATCGCAAGCCATTGATCTTGTTGAGGCGGTCTGCCAAGATTTGTTCGATCCGCAACACCTGCAACAGGGATTTGCCAAGGGGACTGCCATGAGCGTCGACATCGGCGGTCGGCTTCGATTCATCCGCGCGCGGCACAAGCTGTCGCAGCGCGAGCTCGCTAAGCGTTCCGGCGTGACCAATTCGACGATTTCGCTGATCGAATCCAACCAGATGAACCCGTCGGTCGGCGCCCTCAAGCGCATCCTCGACGGGATTCCGATGGGGCTCGCCGAATTCTTCGCGATCGAGCCGGAGCGGCCGCGCAAGGCGTTCTATCGCGCCGACGAGCTGACCGAGATCGGCAAGAAGCCGATCTCCTATCTGCAAATCGGCGACAGTCTGTTCGGCCGGGCGTTGCAGATCCTGAAAGAGCGCTACGAGCCCGGCAGCGACACCGGCCGGGTGCCGCTGGTGCATGAAGGCGAGGAAGGCGGCATCGTGATCTCGGGCCGGCTCGAGGTCACGGTCGACGACGAGCGGCGGGTGCTCAACGCCGGCGACGCCTATTACTTCGAAAGCCGCCGCCCGCACCGCTTCCGCTGCATCGGCGCCAAGCCGTGCGAGGTGATCTCGGCCTGCACACCGCCGACATTTTGAACCCGGCGCGCGCAGCGGGCGACCCAAGCCGCCGGGGGCCGCATGGCGCGGCTGGGTGAAGAGCCAGACGCAGCAATATCCGGAATTCCTGCACCCGGCCTGGAACAAGCAGAGCTCCCAGGTTCACTTCACCGTCGATGCGCGCGACCACGTCGACGGATTGCAGCGCGAACGCCTGGCGCTGCTCGAAGGCTTTGACGACAAACGCGGCGGGCTTGCCGGCATCTGGCTCGCCCATAACGCCATCATCAAGATCACCACCGAGAGCAACGGCGCCGTGAAGGCGATGGGATGGAAGTGGGACCAGGGCGACTGGAAGGCCGGCTGCGACTACGAGATGACGGGCAAGATCGGCGGCGGCACGTTCCGCTCCGACGAGCAGCGCAAGAATCCCGACACGCTAGAGCGCGACCACGCCATGCTGATCGTCAACCGGCAGGACGATCTGTTCGCGACGAAGCGCTACATCAATCGGACCGGAAAGGCTCTGATCACACGACAGTATTACAGATCGCGCGTCTGCCGGTCGCCCCACGCAATAACGGCGGCAATTGTGGCGAACATCGCTGTGACCGCGATCATGACAAGGATAGTGTCGAGAGGCATGGGTCGTCTCCTGCATATCATGGAGAGACCTAGCGCGCCTGCGCGCGCATCGCCTTGTGCTGGATCAAAAAGCCGACGCCGAAGCGTCAGCTCGCGCCGCTCAGCTTGAGCCGTTCGAGGTCGAGCAGCCGCACGCCATCGGGCACGATCAACACCACCTTCTCGCGCGCAAGGCGGGTCAGCGTGCGGCTCACTGTCTCGATGGTGAGACCGAGATAGTCGGCGATGTCCTGCCGGCTCATCGGCAGCGGCACGGTGACGGACACGCTTCCGATCCGGGCGTATCGCGTCTGCATGTTGAGCAAGAATGCAGCGATCTTTTCCTCGGCACTGCGCCGTCCGAGCAGCAACATCTGGTCCTGCGCCAGGCTCAACTCGTGCCCCGCGAACTCATGCAGGCGGCGCAGCAGATGCGGCTTGCCGTCGACATAGGCGAGGAACGCCGATCGCACGAAACGGCAAACCGCGACCTCGTTGACCGCCTCCGCGGTGACGCCGTAGCGGTCCTGCAGCGCAAGTCCGAGGAAGTCGCCCGGCAGCGCGAAACCCACGATCTGGCGGCGGCCGTCGGGCAATGATTTGTAAAGCCGCACGACCCCGTCGGTGACATTGAACACGCTGCCCGCCAGCGCACTCTGCTCGAACAGCGTCGTTCGCGCCGGAACCTGCTTTGCCTGGCTGATCCGGTCGAGCTCCTCGAGCTCGGACGGCTCCAGCGCAGCGCAGACGCTGAACAGCCTGACCTTGCAGTCCTCGCAGCCATTCGTGGCGCGGCCGTGCCTGCAGTCGGAACGCGTCGCGCCTGCACACGAATCCTGCAGTGGCTCGGCAATGCTCATGGCTTTGGGTGTCCGCTTGGTTGGGTGCTTGACACTATCAACCCCGATTTGATCTGGATCAACCGCCGGCGGCATTGATGCAGATCAATGCTGCGCCGCGCTTTCCCCAGCAGTTTCGCCATCATCGGGGAATCCGGCGATGAACGAGCAATTCCAGGCACTTCCGATCGACCATCAGCATGCGATCGTGGCCTATCCGCTGGTGTTCATGCATGATGCCAGTATTACCACGGATCAGTGGCTGCGGTTCGTGCGCCGGCGCTGCCGCGGCAGCTCGCCCGAGACCGGGCTGATCGCGATCCGCGATCGCCGCGGCGTGATCCATGCCCTGTTCAGTTACCGCATCGACAACGACATGCGCGTCCGCAAGCGCCTCAGCATCGGCGACCTGATCGTCGCGCATCTGCCCGGCTCGCGGATCGACGACGCGGTGTCGAACGTCATCGCCGAGGTTTCGGCGCAATACGGTTGCCAGATCGTCACCATCGAGCAGCCATTCGCAACGCGTCATGCGCGGCACGCCGGATGCCCGACTGCTGAGGCGCTGCGCCACCATCGGCGCGTCAACTGACGTCGCGCTGCTTGGTCGTTCGGAGCCAGCCGCCGAAGGTGCCCTGCTCCGTTGCCGCCGTGGTCGTGCGGGAGTAGCCTTGCGGCGACTGGAAGGTCCGACTGTCGACGGTGCCACCGCATGCGCATCATCCTGATGTTCGTCGCTATTCTGCTTGGCTCGCTCGCTCCCGCAGCGGCCGACGACGTCGGCGCCGCGCAGGCCGTGATCCGCGCGCAGGAGCAGGCGTTCGGCCGCGACGACGCCGCGGCGGCCTATTCGCACGCCGCGCCGGCGATCCGGCAGATCTTTCCGCAGGCCGACATCTTCATGTCGATGGTGCAGAACCAATATGCGCCGGTCTATCGGCACAGAAGCTTCGAGTTCGGCGAGGCGCGCAGCGACGGCGACCGGATCGCGCAGCGCGTCAATATCGTCGACGCCAATGGCGAGGCGTGGGAGGCGCTCTACACGCTGGAGCGGCAGGCCGACGGCAGCCTGAAGATCACCGGCTGCTCATTGCTCAAGGCCGGCCAGTCGGTGTGATCGAGAATCATGCCAGCGCCACCCGCTGCCGCGCCCGCATCATGAGCAGCAGGATGATGCTGACATTGAGCAGGTTCCAGGCGAGGCCGTTGGCGAAGGCGGCGGCATAGGAGCCGGTGGCGTCGAAGATCACGCCCGAGATCCAGCCGCCAAACGACATGCCGAACACCGAGGCGAAGATCACGATGCCGATCCGCGTCGCGGCCTCCGACGCCGGCATCGCCTCGCGCACGATGATCGCGTAGCTCGGCACGATGCCGCCCTGGAACAGGCCGAACATCGCCGAGATGATGTAAAGCGAGGTCAGGCTGTCGAAGAACAGATAGAACAATAGTGCCGCGCCTTGCGCGATCGAGCCGATCAGCAGGGTGCGGATACCACCGATCCGGTCGGCGAGGAAGCCGGAGCCGATCCGGCTGATGATGCCGAAGCCGAGCATCAGCGACAGCATCTCGGCACCGCGCGCCACGCCGTAGCCGAGATCGCCGCAATAGGCGACGATGTGGACCTGCGGCATCGACATCGCCACGCAGCAGGAAATCGACGCGAGCGACAGGATCGCGGTCAGCGCGTTGGTGGAAAGCTTGAGGTCGACCCGGGGCGGTGCCGCGTTGACATGACTGCGCCTGGTCGCTGCGCCCATCAACACGCGCAGCACCATGAGCGCAAGCAGCATCGAGACCGCGGTGAAGATGCCGATCGCAACATGGGTGGTGCGCCAGCCGACACTCTGCATGCCGAAATTGACCAGCGGCGGCCACACCGTACCGCCGACGTAATTGCCGCTCGCGGCGATCGCGACCGCGAGGCCGCGGTAGCGCTCGAACCAGTGCGACGCCTCCGCCATCAACGGGCCGAAGGTCGCCGCCGACGACAGGCCGATGGCAAAATGCAGCAGGATGAAGGCCCAGATCGACGGCGCGTAGCCGGCGCCGACATAGCCGAGGCCGAGGATGCCGATCCCGGCGCCGATCGCCGCGACGATGCCGTAGCGGTCGCTGATCTTGCCGGTCACGACCTGGCCGAGGCCGAAGCCGAGCATCACCATGGTGAAGGCGAGCGAGGCCGTTCCGCGGGTCGCGCCGAAATCGGTCTGCACCACCGGCAACGCCACCACGACCGACCACATGCCGACGCTGCCGAGCGAGCCGATCACCACGGCCACGACGAGGCGCAGCCATGCCCGGCGCGAGTCGGGAATGAACGTAGCGACTTCAGGGGAATATTCAGAAGAAATTACCACGGCAGGCGGAACTTCGTCGGCATTTGCCTCCGGGTCAAGCCACATTGCCGAGAGATTAGGCATGCGCGAACAACGGGACGCGCGTCCTGCGACGAGAAAGTGAGCCGGATCAATCGCCGAAATTGGGATCCTGCGACTGGAACGGGCCGCACTTCGCGTGCTTTGCGAACCGCTGGTCGAAATCGACGGTGCCGCCAGTGACCGGTATGCGGGTGGGCGGCAGGCCCCGGAGGTATTGATCGACGGTCACGGTCTTCTGGTCGGTGCTCAACGTGACACGCACCGGCTCAAGCGGCTTGCCCTTGTTCACGTCGGTCAGATCGAGCGTGTAATAGCCGATGACGGATTGTCCGCCCCGCATATGGCGGTCGACCGAGAGTGGCAGATACACCTCCATCCGGACGCCCTCGCCGTCGCAGGTGATCATGCGGATCATCACCGCCTCGGCGCCGGGCGGCTTGGCGGCTACGGCGGTCGCACGGCAAATGCAGCAAACGGAAATAGCTGCGACGAGGCCGCGTCGCACCAACGCATATCCGTCAGGCACTGCAACGGTACGGCGCATCGGTTCTGACATCCGGCATCCCTGAGCAAAGACGTTCAATTTGCGTTTGGTCGGACGCCGGGCCGGGCAAGTTCAACTCCGGCGCGGTTCCTGGCGAACCCGGGAATAACGGCCGTCGAACTGTGATCCATGCTGACGAAGAAACTGCTACAATGCGAACCGGTTCACACTGGCGGCCCGCCATCCGGACCTATCATCCCGCTGGACGGCGCGCAGTTCGCAAGGTTGAAGGATCGAAGCGCTTAACTGTCGGAGGGTCATCATGCATTCGTCAGCAGAGTGGTTACCCGTTGCATCAGCGCCGTCGGACCGCGAGCTCGAAGTCTGTGTCCTCGATTATGATGGCATGGTCCACGCGCTCATGTTCCCGTGCCACCGCGACGGCGCCGAATGGGTCGACCATGCCGGCAGCAAGCACCTCGACATCCAGCCGACGCATTGGCGCAGATGGACGCAGTCGGCCAACTAGCGCCGCTGTGATCGGCCGAGGCGACCGGCGCCGATCTCGCGCCGGTCCTCACCTTGAGCTAGAATGGCGACGTGGGTTCAGGGTGGGCCAGGAGGCTCGTCATGGAATCACACGTGGTCCCTTTCGAAAATCGCTGGACCAACGGCAAGCATGCCTGGGAGTGGCATTGCGAGCTCGAGCGGCTGGGCGTGCCGACGGTCCGGACGATGTATTGCGAACATGAGACGCACCATCGCGACGAGCTTGCGGTGGTGTTCGACATTCCCGCCGGCTTCGTTCGCGACTGGCTGACCTTTCATGACCGGCGCGCCGCCCGGCAGCAGTTCTTGTGGCGCGCCAGTGTCATCATGCTCGGCATCATCGCCGCATCGGGCGTCGTGCTCGGTGCGCTCAAATAGAGGCCGCGAGCCATCCCCGAACGGCCGGACGGTCCAGCCTACCCGGCCGAACACCTGACGCCTCGGGCCTGCGACGTCCGCGCAACCCCCTCCGCGCGGCCCTTGGACGACACTTATTAACCCTTTGCTAACCATACACCCGGCAAGAATTGCCGAGTGAAGTCGAGTGTCGTCGAACGCGTCTAACGGGCGGAGATCCCCGTGAACGCCAGCGCGGTGCCTCACTTTCGGAACGGCGGCCCTACGGCCGTCGCGCAGACGCTTGGCGGCCGCAGCCGCCAGTCGCGGGGGAGAGCGGCTACCATGGTCGACGTCACGGCGGGTCAGGGCACGGCAGGCAAGAGCGGATTGCCGAGCCTCGGCGAGATCGGCGACATCCTGAAGCGCGGCGATATCGCGCTGGCGATCGGTGTCCTCACCATCCTGGTGGTGCTGATCCTGCCGCTGCCCTCGATCGTGCTCGACCTGTTCCTGGCGGTCTCGATCACGGTCTCGATCCTGATCCTGATGACCTCGCTGTTCATCCAGGCGCCGCTGGAATTCTCGTCGTTTCCGACCATCCTGCTGATCTCGACCATGCTGCGGCTGTCGCTGAACATGGCCTCGACCCGGCTGATCCTGAGCCACGGCCATGAGGGCACGGCGGCCGCCGGCCACGTCATCGAGGCGTTCGGCAACTTCGTGATGGGCGGCAACTTCGTGATCGGCATCATCGTGTTCGCGATCCTGGTGATCGTGAACTTCGTGGTCATCACCAAGGGTTCGGGCCGCATCGCCGAAGTCGCCGCACGCTTCCAGCTGGACTCGATGCCCGGCAAGCAGATGGCGATCGACGCCGACCTCTCCGCCGGCCTGATCGACGAGAAGGCCGCCAAGGAGCGCCGCAAGGCGCTGGAAGACGAGAGCGGTTTCTTCGGTGCCATGGACGGTGCCTCGAAATTCGTCCGCGGCGACGCCATCGCCGGCCTCTTGATCGTCGGCATCAACATCGTCGGCGGCATCATCATCGGCGTCGCCCAGCAGGGCCTCTCCTTCAGCGAAGCCGCCCGCACCTACACCGTCCTGACGGTCGGCGACGGCCTCGTCACCCAGGTGCCCGCGCTGATCGTCTCGACCGCCGCCGGCCTCCTGGTCTCCAAGGCCGGCATCACCGGTGCCGCCGACAAGGCGCTGATGCGCCAGCTCTCAGGCTATCCGCAGGCGCTCGGCATGTCGGCCGGCGTGATGCTGGTGCTGGCGCTGCTGCCGGGCATTCCGACGCTGCCGTTCCTGGCGCTCGGCTCCGGCGCCGCGGTGCTGGCCTGGAACGCACGCAAGCAGAAGCGGGCCGCGAAGGCGGCCGAAACGGCAGCAGCCGCCGCCCCTGCTGCGGCCGCGGCCGCCGCCGCTGCAGCCGCGGAGGAGCCGATCGCCGCCGCGCTGAAGATCGACGACCTCAAGATCGAGCTCGGCTACGCACTGCTGCCGCTGGTCAACGGCCCCGACGGCACCGATCGCCTGACCGAGCAGATCAAGGCGCTGCGCCGCTCGCTGGCCATCGAGATGGGTTTTGTGATGCCGGCGGTGCGCATCCTCGACAACGTCCAGCTCGAAGCCAACAGCTACGTCATCAAGATCAAGGAAGTCGACGCCGGCACCGGCAAGATCTGGCCGAGCCAGTTCATGGTCATGGACCCGGCCGGCAACCAGGTGCAACTGCCCGGCATCCACACCATCGAGCCGACCTTCGGCCTGCCGGCGACCTGGGTCGATGCCGGCCTGAAGGAAGAGGCCGCGCTGAAGGGCTACACCGTGGTCGACGCCGCGACCGTGCTGTCGACGCATCTGACCGAGCTGCTCAAGACCAACATGGCGGACCTGTTGTCCTACGGCGAGGTGCAGAAGCTCTTGAAGGACCTGCCGAAGGAGCAAGGCGAGCTGATCAAGGACATCGTGCCGGGCCAGGTCACGGTGTCGGGCATCCAGCGCGTGCTGCAATTGCTGCTCGCCGAGCGCATCTCGATCCGCGATCTCTCGACCATTCTCGAAGGCATCGCCGACGCGCTGGCGTTCTCGCGCAATCCGGCCACCATGGTCGAGCACGTCCGTGCCCGGCTGGCCCGCCAGATCTGTGCGCAAAACACCTCGCCGAACGGCTATTTGCCGCTGATCGCGCTGTCGGCGCGCTGGGAGCAGGCGTTTGCGGAGTCGATCGTAGGCACCGGCGACGACCGCAGCCTGGCGATGCAGCCCTCGAAACTATCGGAGTTCATGACCGCCGTGCGCAACGCCTTCGAGCAGGCGGCGCGCGAGGGCGAGGCGCCGGTCTTGGTGACGTCGGCCGCGATCCGGCCGTTCGTTCGTTCGCTGGTGGAACGGTTCCGCTCGCAGACCACCGTCCTGTCGCAAGCCGAGATCCATCCCAGGGCCCGGCTGAAGACGGTCGGCAGCGTTTAGAGCCTGTTGTCCGGAAGCGTTTTCTGCACGCGAGCCGGGTGTCCACTTCGCGCGAAAACGCGCTAGCGGCCGCAAATCACTTGCGTTTTCGTCTGTGTTTTCTCGCCACAGGCAACTGATTTATGGGGAATAGGCCGGAACGGCCCTATCTGGGATGCAGCATTCCAGTGCAAGTTCAAGATACTGATATTAAATAGCTTTAATTACCAAAGGGTCATTTTTGATCGCGGCCGATCACGTCTCATCACGGCTTTGTGATGACCTCTAGGGAACGGAATCGGCAAATCCTACGTTAGCGGGGCGCGAGACGTTGAACCGGACAACAGACCGAACCGACAGATTACCGAGAGCAGGAAGGCGGCAGGAGACTTCCATGAACCACTCGATCTACAGCGCCGATCGTATGACGCACCTGAAGATTGTGGTTGTGGCGTTGTTCGCCGGTATCCTGGTCGCGGGCTTCGGCATCGCGGCACATAATTCGTCGGATGAGGGATACACGCAGACGGCGCGGGTCATGAAGGCCGGCAAGCCCGTCGCGATCACCAGCTCCAGCAACTCGCTGGTCCGCTAACAGGAGAGTTTCACGAATTCACGTAGTGTTCTTTACAGCCCCCCAAAGTCGCTGCGTGGATATTTAAGACCCCCAACTACCCCCAAGTTGACTATCGAAAACGCCCGCTCCCCACGGGCGTTTTCTTTTTTTGCGGGTGGTCGACGTGACATCTTATCCATGTCATTGCGAGCGCAGCGAAGCAATGACGGACCACCACCATCGGCAACCTATGACGATGGGCGGCTGGCCTATCGCGGCGGCGAACCTGACGCGCCCGGCACGGTCTCGATCAGCTTCCCGGTAAAGATCGGCGCCGAGGTCGGCTGGCCGTTCGGCGAACCGCCGGCCTGCTCGACGGTCACCGCGTAGGTGGCGCCGTTGATCACGTCGGGATCGTAGCCCGACAGCACCGGCCGCGCGGTGAAATCATCGGCGCCGATCACGCCGAGCGAGCGCGGCTGCGGCAGCTTGTCGGAGATCAGCCAGAGTTCGAAACTCTTGCCGGGCTCCGACGGGGCGCCGACCTTGCGGACGGTGAAGTTCTTGGTGGCGCCGTCGATGGTCATGATGAAGGCCGGCCCGCCATTTGGCCCCTGCAGCAGCGCGACATATTGCGCCGACGGCGCCAATGCCGGCGCCGGCGTCTTCACTTCGACGGTCTGGATGCGCGGCTTCGGCCGGATCGCATTCGGCAGAGCGTCGGGCCGATAGATCTGCAGACCGAGCGTGACGAGCAGCGCGGCCGCGATCGCGGTCGCGGCCGACGCGATGCCGCGCCAGCGTTTCACGCGGCCCGTCAGCGCGGTCACGTTGCGCTCGTCGAAGATGACCCGCGGCGGTCGGGCCTCGGGCAGCCTCCGGGGCTCGGGCGACTGCGCAGGCTCCGGATCGAACGCCGAGCCGAATTCGGGATCGTCTGTGACCGGCGAAGGCGGCGGCGTCACCGTCGTGGCCGGCGTCTCCGGCAGCACCAGCGGCGCCTGCGGCGCGCTCGTGGGGCCGATCGCCGCCTTGATGTTGTCCCAGACCACCTGACGCGGCTCGACCAGGCCGACCATCTGGTTCAGCGGCCCGAGCCTGAACTGCCAGGCCTGCACCAGCGCGGCGAATTCGCTGTCGACGGCCATCATGGTCTCGACCTGCGCGCGCTCCTCGGCATCGAGCGTACCGAGCGCATATTCCGCGGCGAGCGCGATATGGTCTTCGCTATAGGCCATCAATCAGAGTCCAAGACACTCCCGGATATCCATCAGGCTGCGTCGCAGCCAGGTCTTCACCGTGTTCACCGGCGTCTCGAATTTTGCGGCGAGTTGCTCGCGGCTCCAGCCGTTGTAATAGGCGAGCAGCACGAGCTTCTGACGATCCGGCTCCAGACGACCGACGCACTCCAGCAATCGCTTCAACTCTTCCGTCATCTCCCGTCGCGCCAGCGGATCGGGCTGGTCGGCTGCGACCTCCATCGCCGCCGGCTCTTCCTCCAGCGAGGCCTCGCCGCGCTTGCGCACCACGTCGATGGCCCGGTTGCGCGCGATCGACGTCATCCACGTGATCGGGGACGACAGGGCTGGGTCGAACTGCCCGGCGCTGTTCCAGATCTTGACGTAAGCCTCCTGAATGACCTCCTCGGCGAGGTCCTGTCGCCGCAAGATACGGAGCACGACGCCGAAGAGTTTCGCGCGGGTCGCGGCGTACAGCCGCTCAAAGGCGGCCTCATCCCCCTTGGCGACGGCGGCGATCAGCCAGACCAGCTCAGCCGGCGTCAGCATCTTGCGCCCTCCAAGCCCCGGTCCCCCATCGCCTCATTGCCACCGTGCCGCCGATCATCCGTCCTGACCGGTGGTAGCATATTTTGGGACACCACGATCCGCCAAGGGGCTAACAAGTGGCCGGCAGGCCGGCGGCTTGTGGACAGCGTCCAGCAGAAAGCCCGGGCGATCGGCCCGGGCTCTCAATCTGGTCAGCGGAGGGAGCGAGGGTTCAGGCGATGACGCCGAGACGGGCCCGCATCAGGCCGATCGAATCCATGTCGGCTTGTTCGCGAGCGCTCTCCTCCGCGCGTTCGCGCGCCTGGTCGCGCTCGTCGAGCAGTTCGACCTTCTTCAATTCCTCGAATGCCTCCGACAGCAGCGCCTTGGCGTCGTCGAGCTGGGCGCGCAGTTCGTCGGCCGAACGGGTCAGGTTCTCGCGGCGCTGGATCGCGGCCTTGGCATAGGTCGGATAGGCGAAGTGCGTGGGGTCGTTGATCCCGGCGCGCTCCTGCTCGGTCTGGATCTCGCGCTCGAGCTCGACCGACATGCGCTGGAAGTCGGCGATCATGCCTTCGATCTGGGTAACCCGACGGCGCTTTTCGTCGACCTGAAATTTCTTCAGGCGGATCAGCGTTTCACGTGACTTCATCGACTCATACTCCCCAGAAGTCCCAAATCTGAACGCGGGACAGAGCCGGCTCCCCGCTGGGCCCCGCCGGCATAGCTATGGTGTGCCGGCGATGATGGCCTGACAAAGTTAGCGTTCCGTTTCCAAACCCGACAGGATTTGAGCCAGTTGCCGGTAGCCGTCGGGAAGGCTGGTGGACTCGTCCTTGGCCTGGCGCAGGTAGGCCTCGAGCGGCTCATGCAGCCGAATCGCCTCGTCGACCTCCGCGCTGGAACCCGGCCGGTAGGCCCCGAGACGGATCAATTCCTCCATGTCGGCATAGGTCGCCATCACCTGCCGCGCCTTGTTGATGTAGGGCAGGAAGTTGGGGTCGGCCGACCGCGGCATGGTGCGCGACACCGACTTGAGGATGTTGACCGCCGGATAGCGGCCGCGCTCCGCGATCGCCCGCTGCATCACAATATGACCGTCGAGGATGCCGCGCACCGCGTCGGCGATCGGCTCGTTGTGATCGTCGCCGTCGACCAGCACCGTGAAGATCGCGGTGATGGTGCCGTCGCCGGTGCCCGGCCCTGCCCGCTCGAGCAGCTTTGGCAGTTCAGTGAACACGGTCGGCGTGTAGCCCTTGGCGGTCGGCGGCTCGCCCGCCGAGAGGCCGATCTCGCGCTGCGCCATCGCAAAACGCGTCACCGAGTCCATCAGGCACAGCACGTCCTGGTCCTCGTCGCGGAAATATTCCGCGATGGCGAGCGTCAGATACGCCGCCTGGCGCCGCATCAGCGCCGGCTCATCCGAGGTGGCGACCACCACGACCGAGCGCGCCAGCCCCTCCTCGCCGAGATCCTCCTGGAGGAATTCCTGCACCTCGCGGCCGCGTTCGCCGATCAGCCCGATCACCGAGATCGCGGCATCGACATTGCGCGCCAGCATCGACAGCAGCACCGACTTGCCGACGCCGGAGCCGGCGAAGATGCCGAGCCGCTGGCCGCGGCAGCAGGTCAGGAAAGTATTGAGACCGCGCACGCCGAGATCGAGCGGCGGGCCGACCCGCTTGCGCGAATGCGCCGGCGGCGGCGAGTTGCGGTAGGACATCGGCGAGGCGCCCTGCACCAGCGGGCCCTTGCCGTCGATCGGCTCGCCCATCGCGTTGACGACGCGGCCGAGCCAGTCCGGCGACGGCCGCACCTGGCTCGCCGCGTTGGCGATCACCGCGCGGCAACCGCGCCTCACGCCATCTAGTCCGCCGAACGGCATCACCACCGCGTTCTCGCCGGAGAAGCCGATCACCTCGGCCGGGATGAAGCGGCCCGCGCCGACGTCGATCACGATGCGGGCGCCGACCGACATCGCGTGAATGGGGCCCGCGATCTCGACCATCAGCCCGCGGACGCCGACCACGCGGCCATAAATATTGACGCCGTCGATGTCGCCGATCTGCTCCGCGAGCGCCTTCATTGCGAAAACCTTAAGTTTCCGCTTTTTTGCTCCGGCCGCTTAACTTCGTGTTTACCCGCATCATTAATCATTGCGTCACTGTCTTTGGTGACTGAGGTCGCTTGCCCATCAGAAGAAGGGCGAGTCGCGAGAGTCGGTTAGGCCCGTCTCTTAATGTGGAAACTGAACGGACGCGGTTAGGAAAAGCTTCTTCTACGCAATATCTTAGGGCGATTCGACAAAAATTGCACGGTTAGAGCTTGCGTGGAGGAATCAGTTTTTGTTAACCATATCTCGTCAGGATCCGAATCAGTTGTTCAAAGGCGTTTTGTGAGTGCCGCAAGTGCGGCCGACCTGACGCCCGGAGCGGCGACTATAGGGGACTGGCATGCGCGTTTTGCTGATTGAAGATGACAGCGCCGTCGCGCAGTCGATCGAATTGATGCTCAAGTCCGAGAGTTTCAACGTCTACACGACGGACCTCGGCGAAGAGGGCGTCGATCTCGGCAAGCTTTACGACTACGACATCATCCTTCTCGACCTCAACCTGCCCGACATGTCCGGCTACGACGTGCTCAAGCAGCTCCGGGTGTCGAAGATCAAAACTCCCATTCTGATCCTCTCCGGTCTCGCCGGCATCGAGGACAAGGTCAAGGGTCTCGGCGTCGGCGCCGACGACTACATGACCAAACCCTTCCACAAGG
The DNA here is from genome assembly GCF_029714545.1 of Bradyrhizobium pachyrhizi. Taxonomy (NCBI): domain Bacteria; kingdom Pseudomonadati; phylum Pseudomonadota; class Alphaproteobacteria; order Hyphomicrobiales; family Nitrobacteraceae; genus Bradyrhizobium; species Bradyrhizobium pachyrhizi. Next base: position 6,951,907 of record NZ_CP121667.1, read on the forward strand.
ACGAACTGGTCGCCCGCATCCACGCGATCGTGCGCCGCTCCAAGGGTCACGCCCAGTCGGTCATCCAGACCGGCGATCTCGTGGTCAATCTCGACACCAAGACGGTCGAGGTCGGCGGCCAGCGCGTGCACCTGACCGGCAAGGAATACCAGATGCTGGAGCTGCTCTCGCTCCGCAAGGGCACTACGCTCACCAAGGAAATGTTCCTCAACCATCTCTACGGCGGCATGGACGAGCCGGAGCTGAAGATCATCGACGTCTTCATCTGCAAGCTCCGCAAGAAGCTCGCCAACGCTTCCGAAGGCCGCAACTTCATCGAGACCGTGTGGGGCCGCGGCTACGTGCTGCGCGAGCCGCACGAGGCCGACGAGCGCATTCCCGCCTGACCTTCCGGGCGCCCGCAGAGAACCGCAAGGTTCGCTCCTTTCGACCTGAACCCCGCCGCAAATGGCGGGGTTTTTGTTTGGGATTGAACCGGCTGTCGGCATGCGCCGACCAAGGGAACGTGCAATCCTGCCTCGCGCGAATCCCGACGAACTCCCGGACCGCCCCGACATGATCCTGCAATCCCTCGCCGGCCTGCCGGCGTTCCTGGTCTATTTCTGCACGGCGCTGATCGCCGTGGTCGCCTACCTCTTCGTCTACACGCGCGTCACGCCGCATGACGAATTCCAGCTGATCCGCGACAACGATCCGGCGGCAGCGATTGCGCTGGGCTTAAGCCTGCTCGGCTTCGTGCTGCCGGTGGTCAGCGCCATCGCCCATTCCGCCAATGTGGTGGACTGCCTGATCTGGAGCCTCATCGCGCTGATCGTGCAGATCATCGTCTATTACATCGTGAAGATCCCGGTGCCGAACCTGTCGGGGCGGATCGCCTCCGGCGAAATGGCGCCGGCGATCTGGCTCGGACTGTCCTCGCTGGCCGCAGGCGCGCTGAACGCGGCCTGCATGATCTACTGAGCCGTTGAGCCACCATGGCGCGCAAACCGAACCCGGACTTCGGCAAACGGCGACCGGTCGTGCCGACGCCGCCGCGGCCGGATGCGCCATCCAAGCGCTCCAACCATGTCGCGCTGCTCTTGATGGGCACGCTCGCGGTCGGCGGCAGTGCCTACGCGCTGATGCCGCGGCCGAATTGCCAGCCGGTGCCGCCGACGCCGCCGGGCGTCACCGCACCGGGCGTCGCCACCCCGGTCCAGCCACAACCCGGCGTCGACTGCACGGCGCGCAGTTCGTCGTCCGGATCGGGCGGCAGCGGCGGCTCGTCACGCAGCAGCTTCTTCAACAGCAGCTCGTCGTCGAGCGGCACCTCCTCGTCTTCGAGCTCGTCGTCAAGCTCGTCGGTGAGCCGCGGCGGCTTCGGTTCATTCGCGCATGCGTTCGGCTTCAGCGGTGGCTGATGCATGTTGCCGTGTCATCGCCGTGTCATCGCGCTTTCGCTTGCCCGGCGAACGCAGCTGATGGAAACTCGGCATGGCTCCGCAGACGGCAAGGCAGGGATTGCGTCCATGAAACGCTCGCGCCGCGTATGGCTGAAATTGATGGGGAGTATCGCGATCGGCGCGGCGTCGATCGGCCTGACGCCAAGCCATGCCCGCAGCCACCACCATGCAGGGCACGACGCGAAGCGAAAGCCCGCCGAACGCTCGCCCTCCGGCGGCTTCGGCGGCGCGCCGCGCACCATCGCCCGCCACGGCGACGACGATCCGTCGCATGGCGGAAGCTGACACCAGGCTGACGAGCGAGCGCGGTTTCCCCTCATGCAACGCATCGCATGTCCCGAACGCGACGATTGGCGGACGACTGCCGAGAATGCCGGCTTCACCTTCCACACCATCGACGGCGAACGGTACTGGGACGAGCGCGCCTATTACGCGTTCACCCTGGACGAGATCGAGCGCTCGATCGAGGCGCCGACCGGCGAGATCGACGCGATGTGTCTCGAACTCGCCGGACGCGCGGTCAGGGATGAGCGCTATCTGCGCCGGCTGAAGATACCGGAGGCGTTCTGGGATCTGATTGCGGCAAGCTGGCGCCGCAAGAATCCGAGCCTGTACGGTCGGCTCGATCTCACCTTCGACGGCCGCGGCCCGGCCAAGCTGCTCGAATACAATGCCGACACGCCGACCTCGATCTTCGAGGCCGCGGTGTTTCAATGGACCTGGCTCGAACAGGCGATTGCGCGCAACATCATCCCGAAGCGCGCCGACCAGTTCAACTCGATCCACGACCGGCTGATCGAGGCCTGGAAGAGCATCGGCGCGACCCACCCGCTGCATCTCACCGGACTGACCGGAAATCCCGAGGACGCCGGCACGCTCGCCTATCTCGAGGACACCGCAGCGCAGGCCGGGCTGAAGACCACGCTGCTCGACATCGAGGAGATCGGACTGCGCGACGACGGTCAGTTCGTCGACCTCGACGAACGCCCGATCGCGCTCGCGTTCAAGCTCTATCCCTGGGAATGGATGTTCCACGACGCGTTCGGCAAGAACCTCTCGACCGCGCCGACGCAATGGATCGAGCCGCCGTGGAAGGCGATCCTCTCCAACAAGGGCATCCTGCCGCTGCTCTGGGAGATGTTCCCGAACCACCCCAATCTGCTGCCGGCCTATTTCGAGGACGACCCGCAAGCCGCCCGGCTCGGCACGTCGTTCGTGCGCAAGCCGATCTATTCGCGCGAGGGCGCCAATGTCGAGCTGGTCAGCGCCGGCGTCACGCTGGTCGCCGAGCAAGGCCCCTACGGCACCGAAGGTTTCATCCGCCAGGCACTGGCGCCACTGCCGAATTTTTCCGGGCAGTATCCGGTACTCGGCAGCTGGCTGGTCGATGGCACGCCCTGCGGACTCTCGATTCGGGAAGACGAGAATCCGATCACCGGCAACACCTCGCGCTTCCTGCCGCACGCGATTTTGTAGCTCATGAACGTTGAAACGAACGCGGCTCTGTCGCTGTCATCCCCGCGCAAAGGCTTCGCCTTTGTCGCTGGAGGTACGAGCCCTTGCGAGCCTCGAAGGATGCACGGCCCCCGCTGGTGGCCCTCAACCCTTCGAGACGCCGCTTCGCGGCTTCTCAGGGTGACGGAGTTAAAACGAGATGTCTCGCCTCACCGCGCAGCGGACGCAACCGCCTTCAGCACATGCAGCGCGGCGCCGGCGCGCGCGACCGGCGCAGTGTTCGGCTGATAGAGCCCGCGCCGGTCGGGATAGGGCCTGAACAGGTTGGTGATGCCGACCACGGATTCCGCCGCGCCAAGCGCCAGCACGCCGTCGGGCTCGAGCATTCGGGCCACCTTGCCGAAGATACCGGCCTTGGTCTGCTGATCGAAATAGATCAGCACGTTGCGACAGAAGATTACGTCGAAGGTGCCGAGATGCGACAGGTCCTGCAACAGATTGAGCTGGCGGTGCTGCACCATGCCGCGAACATCGGCATTGAGCTGCCAGAGCTCGCCCTTCTGCACGAAATACTTGACCAGCAGCTGGATCGGCAGGCCGCGCTGCACCTCGAACTGGCTGAACAGGCCGGCCTTCGCCTTTTCGAGCACCGCCTGCGACAGGTCGGTGGCGATGATCTCGATCCGCCAGCCGGCAAACAGCGCAGTCATCTCCTTCAGCAGCATCGCAATTGAATACGGCTCCTGCCCGGTCGACGACGCCGCGCACCAGATGCGCAAGCTGCGGCGCGCCGCGCGCGCCTGCGCGAGCGCGGGCAGCACCGCTTCCTTCAGATGGTCGAACGGGATCTTGTCGCGAAAGAAGAAGGTCTCGTTGGTGGTCATCGCTTCGACCACCTCCGATGTCAGCAGCTCCGCGCCGCCCTTCATCCGCTGCACCAGCTCGGGAATCCCGGCGAGGTTCGACCGGCGCGCCAACGGCAGCAGGCGGCTCTCGACCAGATACTGCTTGTCGGCGGAGAGATCGAGGCCGGAACGCTCCTTCAGCAGCTTACGCAGATACTCGTAGTCCAGCAGCGTCACGAACGGTCTCCCGCAAATACCCGAACAAGCTTCGGTGCGATCTGATTGAGCGGCAGCACCGCGGCGCAGATGCCGGCATTGACCGCGGCGCCGGGCATGCCCCACACCACGCTGGTCGCTTCGTCCTGGGCGATCACGCTGCCGCCGGCGGCGACGATGTCCTTGCCGCCGCGCATGCCGTCGGAGCCCATGCCGGTCAGGATCACGGACATGATGCTGCCCTGCCAGACATCGATCGCAGAGGTAAACATCGGATCCACCGCGGGCTTGCAGAAATTGACCGGCGGCCCGTCGTCGAGCGCGATCGTGGCATCGACGCCGTGGCGGGCGACGCGCATGTGGCGCCCGCCTGGCGCCAGATAGATCTGGCCCGGCCTGATGCTCTCGCCGTCAATCCCCTCATGCGCCGGCCGCTTGCTGGTGCGCGCCAGGTGCTCGGCGAGAATGGTCGTGAAGGTCGGCGGCATGTGCTGGGTGATCAACACCGGGAAGCGATCAATCACCGGGCCGATCTCGGCGACCAGCGTCATCAGCGCCTGCGGTCCGCCGGTCGACGAGCCGATCATCAGCACCTTGGGCGGCAGCAGGCCGAACGAACGGCGCGTGGCCTGGGCCGGCGCCGTGTGCGCGGCAGCGGGAATAGACGGCCGCGGTCTGTCATGACCGGGCGCAAGCGGCGGGCTTGCCGTCGTGTGCACCGGGCTGCGCCGCGCCTTGGCGCCGAGATGACGGATCTTCTGGATCAGGTCGTGGCGGAAGGTTTCCGCGGCGGTGGCCTCGCGCGTGCTTTCCGGCTTCGGAATATAGTCGGACGCACCGAGCGAGAGAGCCTTCAGGCTGATCTCCGCGTTGCGGCGGGTCAGCGTGGAGGCCATGATGACGACGAGATCGCGCTTCTTCGCCAGCAGCTGCGGCAGCGCCGAGATGCCGTCGAGGTCGGGCATCTCGATATCGAGCACCGCGACATCGGGGTTGATGCGCTCGAGCTGGTTGACGGCGTCGAGGCCGGTGCGCAGCGAGGCGACGACCTCCATGTCGGGCTCGGCGCCGATCCAGCGCGAGATCATCCCGCGGATCACCACGGAATCGTCGACCACCATCACCCGCACCTTGTCGGAACGGCTCGATGTCGGGACCGCAGTACTTGTCAACGCAACACTCATGGCTTCACCAGCGACGCAACACGACGCACAACAACCGTTGAGCCGAAGGCTTCTGCCGCCGGATCGAACGGAGAATCTAAGTCAGCATGATCTTCTCGGAAAACCGGTTCCCACTTTTCCGGATCATGCTCTAGATCAGCCCGACTTCCTGGAACTTCGCGGTGACGATGTCCCGGTCGAACGGCTTCATGATGTATTCGTTGGCGCCGGCATGCAGTGCGCGTGCGATATGCGCGACGTCATTCTCGGTGGTGCAGAACACGACCTTGGGCTGATCGCCGCCGGGCATGCGGCGGAGATTGCCGAGAAACTCGTAGCCGTCCATGACCGGCATGTTCCAGTCGAGCAGCACGGCTTCCGGCATCGCGCGCTTGCAGGCCTCGAGCGCCTTGGCGCCATCCTCAGCCTCGACGATCTGGAAGTCGAGCCCTTCCAGGATGCGGCGGGCGACCTTGCGAATGACGCTTGAGTCATCGACAACAAGACAGGTTCTCATCTGCGACCTCTACTTCCTCATCCCCGGTGGGATGTTTCAGTTCTTCAGTTCGGGCGGCCCTGTTCACGCCGCTTTGGCATCGGGCACCAGTTCGAGCACGCGATCGACGTCGAGGACGACCATGAGCTGGCCGTCGAGGCGGTGGACGCCGCCGGCGAGCTTGGCCATGCGGGGATCGAGGTTGACCGGGTTGTCCTCGCGGCTGTCGTCGGGCAGCCGCAGCACCTCGCCGATCTGGTCGATCAGCAGGCCATAGGATTCGCCGCGCTGGTCGACGCCGACCGCCATCGGCAGCTGGCCGTCATCGGCCTTCGGCAGCCCGAGCCGGGCGCGCATGTCGACCACGGTGACGATCCGGCCGCGCAGATTGAGCACGCCGGCGATCTCGCTGGAGGCCAGCGGCACCCGCGTCAGCCGCTCCGGCATGAACACGTCCTGCACCCGCGAGATCGGCAGGCCGAACAGCTGCCCGCCGATCACGGCGGTGACGTATTCGGCCATCGCGCCTTCGCTTGTCTCGGTCTTGCTGGTCATCAATCCTTGTCCTTATCCCGTGTCATGCCGCCCGGCGCAGTTCGGCGGTCTGCTCTTTCAGCGCCGCGATCAGCCCGGGACGGTCAAACTTGGCGACATAGTCGTGGAAGCCGGCCTGCCGGCCGCGCTCGATCGCCGCCGGCGACACCATCGCCGACAGCGCGATGATCGGCAGCCCGATCAGATTGTGGTCGCTTCGGATGTTCTCGGCGAACTCGAAGCCGTTCATCTCGGGCATCTCGATGTCGGTCAGCACGACGTCGAAGGCCTGTCCCGAACGCAGCGCGGCGAGCCCTTCCTGCGCGCCGCCCGCGGTCCTGACCTTGTAGCCGGCGGCCTTCAAGACCGGCGCCAGCATGTTGCGGAAGAACGCTGAGTCATCGACCAGCAGCACCGACTGCGCCGAGGCCGACGGGCGCATCTCCTTGCGCGAGAACCAGTCGGCGAACGCCATCGGCAGGAAGTGGCCGACGTCGATCACCTCGGTGGCCTGGCCCTTGATCACGGCCGAGCCCAGAATGCCGTCCTGCGAACCCGCGACCTCGATGTTGAGCCGCTCCTCGACGATGTCGATGATCTCGTCGACCACGAGCCCCATCGAGCGGCCGTCGTCAGCGAACACCAGGATCGGCTGCGAACCCTGCGACTGCACCTCGACCCCGGCCATCTGCACCAGCGGCATCAGCTGCTCGCGGTACTGCACCATGTAGCGGCCGTTCGAGAGCTCGATCTTGTCGGTTGCGATCTCCTCCAGCCGGGTGACGAGGCCGAGCGGCACCGCCTTGGGCTGCGCGGAGCCGGCGCGGAACACCAGCAGCGAGGTCAGCTGCTCGCCGCTCGCCGCATGGGCGTTCGCATTGTCGTCGGCCAGGTCATGGGCCGAGGAGCCGGACGCGCCCAGCGCTTTTGCGATGCCGTTGGGGTCGATGATCATGATCACGGCGCCATCGCCCAAAATGGTGTTGCCGGAGAACATGTCGATGTGCCGCAGTTTTGTGGACATCGGCTTGACCACGATCTCCTCGGTGTGGAACACGCCGTCGACCACGATGCCGAAGGTCTGGCTGCCCACTTGAGTGACCACGATGAAGCCGTTCTCGGCGTCGGTTGTGGTCGCGCCGTCGTCGATCTTGAGCAGCTTCTTGAGGTGGATCAGCGGCAGCAGCTTGTTGCGCAGGCGCAAGACCGCGGTGTCCTTGATGCGCTCGATGCGGTGCTCGGAGTTGGCGCGGGCGCGCACCAGCTCGACGACAGACAATTGGGGAATCGCAAAGCGGTCGCCGCCGGCTTCCACGATCAGGGCGGAGACGATCGCAAGGGTCAGCGGGATCTTGATGGTGACGGAAGCACCCTCGCCGGCCACGCTCTTGATGTCGATGGTGCCGCCGATCTGGTCGATATTGGTGCGCACCACGTCCATGCCGACGCCGCGGCCCGACACCGAGGTGACCTGGGCGGCGGTCGAGAAGCCCGGCGCGAAGATGAACTTGTGGATCTGGGCCTCGGTCATCTTCTCCAGCTCGGCCTCGGTGACGAGACCGTTCTGGAGCGCCTTGGCCTTGATCCGCTCGGTGTTGAGCCCGCGGCCATTGTCGGCAATGCAGATGATGATGTGGCCGCCCTCGTGATAGGCGGACAGGCGAATGGTGCCCTGTTCTCCCTTGCCGGCGGCGACCCGCTCGGCGGTGGTCTCGAGCCCATGATCGGCGGAGTTGCGCACCATGTGCGTCAACGGATCCTTGATCAGGTCGAGCACCTGGCGGTCGAGCTCGGTGTCGGCGCCGTGCATCTCGAGCTCGATCTGCTTGCCGAGTTCGCCGGAGAGGTCGCGGACGATGCGCGGCAGCTTCTGCCAGGCATTGCCGATCGGCTGCATGCGCGTCTTCATGACGCCTTCCTGCAGCTCGGCGGTGACGTTGGAGAGCCGCTGCAAGGGCACCTTGAACTCGGTGTCCTCGTTGCGGCGGGAGATCTCCAGCAGCTGGTTGCGGGTCAGGACCAGCTCGGAGACCATGGTCATGAGGTGTTCGAGGGTGTCGACATTGACCCGGATCGACTGGTTGGCGATCTTGTCGCCTTCCTGAACGTCCTCACCGGCGGCCTTGCGGGCCGGCTTCTTTGCAGCCTCAGCCGGCTCGGCGGCGGGAGCCGCAGCGGCAGGCTTCACGACCGGCGCCGGTGCGGCGACTTCGGTCTCGGTCTCGCGGAAGGCGCGCTCGAGCTCGTCGAGCGAGACCTCGCCCGGACGCAGCGGACGCTCCAGCGTCTGCACCACCAGCGTGCCATCGGTCATTGCCGCCTGCACGGACGGGGCTTCGACGACCGGCACGTCTTCTTCAGCAGCAACTGCCATCGCCGCCATGCCGTGCTCGACCATGGCCTCGAGCTGATCGATCAGATCGCGGTCGTTGCCTTCAGGCTCGGCCTCGGTCGCCTCGAGCCCTGCAAGGATCTCCTTGATGCGGTCGATCGAGGACAGGATCAGCGTCACGGCTTCCGCCTTCACCGGCATGCCGTCGCGGAATTTGCCCATCAGGGTCTCGCCGGCATGCGCCAGCGCCTCGAGCCGCGGCAGCCCGAGGAAGCCGCAGGTGCCCTTGATGGTGTGCACCAGCCGGAAGATGTTATCCAGGATCTTCGCGTTGTTCGGATCCTGCTCGAACTGCACCAGCTGGTTGTCGACCGTATCCAGGCTCTCGCTGCTCTCCGTCAGGAACTCGCGCAACAGATCGTCCATGAAACCAACCTTCGAAAAACGCCGAAAACGCAGCGGCGCGCAACATCGACGCGCCTGACGGAACTCAGGTCAGCTTCTCCGCAAAGCGTTTAAGTTTGGTTGAGCAAATGGAAAGGAACGGGATCAACAAAGAGATAAGGCCGCGCGATCGAATCGCGCGGCCGGTCGTAACCTTTGATTAATGATATCGGCGCGGCCGCGGTCAGGACGCGGCAATGATGACCTTGTCGCCGTCGAGCGCGAGCGTCACCTTCAGCCCGCAGGCTTCCGCCAGCAGGCGGGTGTAGTGCGGTTGCACCGCATGCGCATCGACCGTGTTCGGCGAGGTCGCATTCAGGAGATCGACGATGTTCTGCGGCACGCGCGCATTGAGGCCCGCGGCCGTGATGCGGAAGCTCATCGCCTCGCCTTCGCCGACCGGATCGATCGTCAGCGTGCCGCCACGCGGGATCGTCTGCTGCGCGATGACCAGCATGTTCAAGAGCAGCTTGACCCGGTTCTTGGGTAACAGCAGCCGCGGCAAATTCCAGGTCAGCGCCACCTTGCCGTCCTCGATATGCCCCTTCGCCATGTTCTGGGCATCGCCGAGGTCGATCTGCGCGCCGGAGGAACCGGCCGCTCCGAACGCCAGCCGGCAGAACTGCAACCGCGCCGAAGCGGTCTTGGCGCTCTTGCGAATCAGATCGAGCGCGAAGTCGCGATCTTCGGGCTTGGGATTGTCGTCAAGGACCTCAAGCCCATTGACGATCGCACCGACCGGACTGATGAGATCGTGACAGACCCGCGAGCACAAGAGCGCCGCGAGTTCGAGCGCGTCGGGAGCGGGACCGGGAGACGAAGTGCCAGACATCAATTGTTTCCTGGAAAGCCGCACGCCGACCGAGGAGTGCGAATCACGCATGCCTGTGGGCTTGATACACCGCGCAGACGGATGCTGCCAGCTTGCGACGGGGCTGATAAAGCATGATCCGGAAAAGTGGAAACCGGTTTTCCGAAAAGGTCATGCTCAAACAAGGAGATGAGATCATGATGCGATGCTCCGTCATCGCATCATGATCTCAGGGAACACAAACAGGATATGCGACCCGCTGATATGAGATCCGCACATGAATAGGGCACAGCCGTCCCTGATCGGCTGCGAGGCCGCCGCGACGCTGCTCGAATCGCTGACCGAACTGGTGGTCCGCGCCGGCGAGGCAATTCTTGCCGTCAATCGTTCCGCGATGAATGTGACCGGCAAGAGCGACGGGTCGCCGGTCACCGAGGCCGATCTCGCCGCCGACCACATCATCGTCGAAGGGCTGACGCGGCTCGCGCCGCAGGTGTCGCTGCTGTCGGAGGAGCGCGTCCATCTGGCGACGCCGCCTTACAAGGACAGTTTCTTCCTGATCGATCCGCTCGACGGCACCAAGGAATTCGTTGCCGGTCGCAATGAATTCACCGTCAATGTGGCGCTGGTCACGCAGGGCGTGCCGCTGCTCGGCATCGTCGGCGCACCGGCGCTCGGCCTGATCTGGCGCGGCATCGTCGGCAAGGGCGCGGAGCGGCTGACGCTGCAGGCCGGCGCGGTTTCGCAGGCGGTGCCGATCAAGACCCGTCGCTGCCCGCCGCGCGGCGCCCCATGGACGGTGGCAGTGAGCCGCTCGCATGGCGATGCACGCACCGAAGCCTTCATCGACGAACGCGGCGGCGCGGTCCGCGCCGTGCTGGGCTCGGCCGTCAAATTCGGCCGCGTCGCCGAGGGCGAGGTCGATATCTATCCCCGCCTGTCGCCGACATCGGAATGGGATGTGGCGGCCGGGCACGCGGTCGTCGTTGCGGCCGGCGGCAAAGTCACCGATTCGAACGGCAGCCCGTTGCATTTCGGGCTGGGCCGCGAAGACTTTCTGGTGCCGGAATTCATTGCCTGGGGCGACCCGGCCGCGGCGCCGTGATCACTGCGCGAGATTGTCTTCCAGCTCCGGCCAACGCACCGCGGCTTCCTTCAAAAAGCGCGCGGGATCGGCGGCGAACGCGTCACGGCTGCGTTCCCGGTTGAACAGGTAAAGCCTGTTCCCGACGACGGCCCAGAAGCGCGGATTGCCCGCGCAGGTGACGCCCCGCACCAGATCGGTCGGATCGTAGCCGCCGAATTGCGGGCCATAGATTTCGGGATGCGCCACGAACGAAGCGCGGTTGCCCTCGTTGCGGAAACGCCAGACCACGCCGTTCTCTGCGGCCTCGAATTCCGGCCGCCCCTGGGTGGCGGCGGCATCGGTGAAATAAGCGACGGGATCGAATCCCTCGATCGCCAGTCCGGAGTAGCGGTTCGTCACCACGCGCTCGGTTGTGGTGGCCTGAACAGGCAAAGAGGGCCAGACGGCCGCCAAAATGCCCGCCAACAGGCCGAAAAACGCCATCCCGCGGCACGATCCATATCTTTCCTGCCGTTGTGCCGTCATAGTTGATACCGATAACATCCGAGTCGAGGGGACACCGGGCGCAACCTAGAGCCGTGCCTGTTGGCATCAGGTTAAAGGGCAGCGCCCGGATTTCGATAGCAGGGGTTCTTAATGACTTTCGCATCACGCCTTGCCGCGGTCGCGTTTGCCGCGCTGATGTGCTGGAGCGCAGGGGCGTCCGCGCAGCAGGGCCCGCCACCGCAATATCCGCCGCCACAGCGTGAACCGACCCCGTATACTTACGGGCCCGACGAACTGGTCAATGCCGGACACAAGTTCTTCGGCAATGTCTCGCGCGGACTCGCCTCGGTCATCGAGCGCGCCGTCAGCCAATGGGGCCTGCCCAACGGTTATGTGCTCGGCGAGGAAGGCTCCGGCGCCTTCGTGGCCGGGCTGCGCTATGGCGAAGGCACGCTCTACACCAAGAACGCCGGCGACCTCAGGGTCTACTGGCAGGGTCCCTCGGTCGGCTTCGACTGGGGCGGCGACGGCGCGAGGACCATGACGCTGGTCTACAACCTCCCTTCGACCCAGGCGATCTATCAGCGCTTCGTCGGCATCGACGGCTCGGCCTATATCGTCGGCGGCTTCGGCATGACGGCGCTGACCGCCAACAACATCGTGCTGGTCCCGATTCGCTCGGGCATCGGCTTGCGGCTCGGCGCCAGCGTCGGCTATCTCAAATTCACCCCGCGCGCGACCTGGAACCCGTTCTAGAGCGTTTCCAGCGCATTGGACGGCGGTTCGCATCAAGAAAGCGCGTCAAGACAGAATCCAGAGCCTCGTTCCGATTCAGTCGGAACGAAGCGCGAGGTCGCAGCCCTGATCGGGTGATGAGGCCGGCGCTGCGGCACGGTTAGCAATTCAGGTTAACGCGGCAATCGGGCTGGCCTTTGGCCGGCCCGCCGTGGCATTGTGATTAACAAATTCCTTCTTTTCTTGGAGTGACCCTTCATGATCGAGCCGATCATGTACGCGGCGATCGGTTTCCTGATCTCGATGCTGTGCGGCCTGATGATCGTTCCGCTGGTGCACAACCGGGCGGTGCGGCTGACTACGCGCCGCATGGAGGCGGCCACCCCGCTGTCGATGGCCGAGATCCAGGCCGACAAGGACCAGCTCCGCGCCGAATTCGCCATGTCGGCCCGCCGGCTCGAGATGAGCGTCGACCAGCTCAAGAGCAAGACCACGAGCCAGCTCGCCGAGCTCGGCAAGAAGACCGATGCGATCAACCGCATGAAGATCGAGCTCGGCGAGAAGAACGCCGCGATCTTCGCGCTGGAGGCGCGCGAGAAGGCGATGAAGGAGCAGCTTCGCGCCACCGAGGAAGAGTTCTCAGCCAAGACCGAGCTGTTGCGCAACGCCGAGCAGGCGCTGACCGACAAGCAGGGCGAGCTTGGCAAGATCAACGCCGAGCTCAACGACCGCGCGATGACCGCCGACAGCCGCCAGATCGAACTGGTCGCGGTGCGGACCCAGGTCGAGGAGCTGAAGAACCGGGTCGGCGATGCCGCCAGGGAATTCGCGGCAACCGAAGCCCGCCTCGCCCAGGAGCGCAACCAGTCGGAAACCGCAACGCGCGATCTCACCGACGCGCGCGGCCGAGTCGAGAATCTGAGCCAGCGCGTCACCGACCTCGACCGCCAGCTCGTCGCCCAGGTCAAGGAAGCCGAGATGCTCGGCAACCGGGTCAACGACCTTGAGACGCGGCTTGCGACCCAGGGCAAGCTGCTTGCCGAGCGTGAATTCGAGAACGGCCAATTGAAGCAGGCCAACGCCGCCGCCGAGCGGACTGTGCAGGAGCTGCGCGAGGAGATCGCAGCAGTGGGCGGCGGCAAATCCTCCGCGCTCGACAAGCTGCGCCAGGAGAAGACTCAAGTCGAGGAGCAGCTGCGCACCGTCAGCGACGAGCGCGGCAAGCTGCAGCGCGACATCAACGCGATCCAGCAGCAGGCCGAGAGCTCCTGGGCGACCGAGCGGATGGAGAATGCGCTGCTGCGCGAGCGCATCAACGACATTGCCGCCGAGGTTGCCAAGCTCGCGATCCAGCTCGAGGGCCCGAATTCGGCGATCGAGGCCATGCTGGCGGCGGAGCCGACGGTGCCGGGCAAGGCGGCGGCCAAGTCCGCCAACGGCGTTTCGCCGGGCAGCGGGATGCCCGAGGGCGGCGGCACGCTCGCCGAGCGCATCCGGGCGCTGCAGTCACACGCCTCCCGCGCCCGCCAGCAAGGGGCTTAATTCCGCAGGGTTTGGCTTGACACCCCTACCCGGCACTTCGTAAATCGCACGCTCTGACGAAGCGCCACTTTTCGACCGGCCGCCGATCAGCGGCTTTTGGCACGTCACATCCCGGACGCATAGCTCAGCGGGAGAGCGTTCCCTTCACACGGGAGAGGTCCAAGGTTCGATCCCTTGTGCGTCCACCATTAAACCTTCAGAATCAACGACTTACAAACCAGACTCCCTTAGAATGTGCCCCGAGATAACTGGGGCACAGCCTGGGCATACATCAAATATTGCGGCCGCTTGCAAAAAATTACTTTGTGTTCCGTCAGATCTGCCATTGCGGCTTTTGTCATTTCAGGGTCTTCCGTGGCGGGCCGGAATAGGTCTCTCGGCGTAGATTTTTCGCGAATCGGCGCCGAAGGGTCGGTATGCCGCCAAAGCGCGGTCACCAGACCCGTGCCGCGGAGTCGGAGCTCACTTCCGATATCCGCGCCTTGTGAATGGCCGCCCGAACTATGAATACCGGTGGATCGCTGCTCTCTAAAGCGACGAGCGGCGATCCGCCGGCCACGGTCCCGCCAATGCCAAGCGCGTCTACCGGCTGATGAAGAAGGCGGCTTGTTGCCGGTCCGGCATACGGGGCGCCGCGTGCCACGGGCCATGACGGAACGGTCATGACGAGCCGCTCTAATGAGCGTTGCTGTTCGGACGCGGTGGGGTTCCCCTGCTGGAACGCCGAGATCGTGGTTTACCCTGGACAGCAGCCGTTCGCCGCCTATCGCAGCCTTGAGATGGGCCTGCAACTTGAACTGTCCTTCATGCCGGCGGTATGTCCGGCTCGGAGCTTATCCGCGATCGCGTATACGGGTAATTTATACGCGATCTCGTATACAGAAAATTTATACAGGATCGCGTATATTTACTTTTTATGCGCGATCGCGTATATTTTATTCCGCAGGAAGACCATGACCCAGCAAATCGCGAGAACAGAAAAGCAGCTCGGAGCGATCCTGCGCCGAGCTCGTAAGAAGGCCGGCCTGACACAGTCCGACCTCGGGAAAAGCATCCATCTTCGGCAGGGAACTGTATCCCGGCTGGAAGGAGGGGCACCGGCCATGCAGCTTCACACCGTGATGGAGGCTTTGGCCGCGCTCGATCTCGAGCTCGTCATTCGTCCGCGAAGCAAAGCCAGCGCTGCCGACATTGAGGATATCTTCTGATGGCCCGCTCGCGAGCTAATTCACGACTAAACGTATTCGTGAACGGCCGTCACGCGGGGATGCTCAAGCGCGAGTCCAGTGGGGCGATCGATTTCCGGTACGATGCCAACTGGCTCGCCTGGAACTCCACGTTCCCGATTTCGCTCTCCTTGCCGCTTCGCGAGGATCGGTACATTGGGGCGCCTGTGATCAATGTCTTCGACAATCTCTTGCCCGATAGTGAGACGATACGGAGGCGCGTCGCCGAGCGCGTCGGAGCAAATGGCACCGACGCCTACAGCATGCTTTCGACAGTCGGCCACGACTGTGTCGGGGCGCTCCAATTTTTGCCGGAGGGCATCAATCCAGCTCCAACGGGAAAGATCGACGGGAAACCGGTCAGCGACAAGGAAATTACGGACATCATTCAAAACCTCGCCGCTGCGCCGCTTGGCATGGGCGAAGACGACGATTTCCGCATCTCGCTGGCCGGCGCTCAGGAAAAGACAGCCCTACTGCGCCGCGATAGCAAATGGTACAAGCCGTCCGGAACAACTGCGACCACCCATATTCTGAAACCACAAATTGGGCGCTTGCCTAACGGCGTCGACCTCTCAAACAGCGTCGAGAACGAGTATTTTTGTCTCAAGCTGATTGCAGCTCTTGGCGTGCCGGCGGCTAATGCCGAAATCGCGGACTTCGGCGGCCGTCGCACGCTTGTCGTTGAGCGTTTTGACCGCCGCTGGACAAAAGACAAGCGTCTACTCCGGCTGCCACAAGAGGATTGCTGCCAAGCCCTATCGATTCCGCCTACACGAAAATATCAATCGGATGGCGGTCCCGGCATGAAAGAAATTCTCGAGCTGCTTAAGGGCAGCGATGCCCCCGCTGATGATACCGCGATCTTCATGCGATCAGGTGTCGTATTTTGGCTGATCGGTGCCACGGATGGCCATGCCAAGAACTTCAGCATCTTCCTCAACCCCGGAGGACGCTTCCGCCTCACGCCGCTTTATGATGTGCTAAGCGCGCAACCCAGTCTGGATGCAAAGCAAATTCAGCCCAAGTCGTTCAAGCTGGCTATGTCCGTCGGGAAGAGCCGCCACTACACAGTGAATGAGATCCTGCCGCGCCATTTCGTCCAGACGGCCGAGATGTCAGGCATCGGCATTCCTGTCGTGCGCTCGATCTTTGATGATCTGACCGCGACATTCGAGGCCAATTACGAGAAGGTCGCAAAAGCCTTGCCCAAAGGCTTCCCGAAAAACATCACGGAGTCGATACGGACCGCTGCTCTCCACCGCATCAAGCTGATCAACGAGTCAAATTAGGCTGGCCGACCGTGGTGGAACCAACAGTTCTATCGGATGGCGGTCGGCCAGCGCTCGCAAAGCCGAAACGAAGGACAGCGTAATGCCTATCCATCACGTGAGCTGGTGCGGCCGGCTAGTACCGCTACATGTCTTCTTCGCACGAAAGGATGAGAACATCAGCGACCGCTGCGCCGTGATGGCGCGCGTACTCAAGGCAGAACAGAAGTACATGTCGTCCAACCATTTGGTCCATCACCTTGGCCCGTCTCTGATTTCTATCAACACGTCGATCCAAAAGCGGAGCGGCCATCAAACGCTTTCGCGATGAGTCAGAGGCGTTGAGCAGGAGCGTGCGATGCTCCTCCAAACTCCGCTCACTAAGCAGTCCGCAACATTGGCGTGAGCGGCGGCGAAGAACCGTGTTGTATCTCTCCAATTACCTTGAAGCCGTGATGTTGGTAAAACAAAATGTTTTCCGGATTCGAACTTTCGAGGTAGGCAGCAAGGCCCTCTTCGTCACATCGTCGAAGAGCGCACTTCATCAGCAATGTACCAAGCCCTTGTCCGACCCAGTTCGGATCGGCGGCAATGAGAGGCAGATACCAATGCGGCTCAGGGGGACGATGTTTGGCCATTCCCTGCCGTAGATCCGCCATATCTCTGGCGATCTCCGGGCGCAGAGACTGCGCCATGATTGCATCCAGCGCCTCCTCATCTTGCTGTACGCCGGGAGGCAGCCATAGGGCCGCGGCCCGAATCCCCTCCGCGACGTATGCTGTGCCATGCTCGAATGCTCGTCCGCCACAGGCGTTAATGTACTGAGGCATGTTCCTAAGATATTGCCTTGGGGCAGGCCAACTCCAACGCATCAGTGGATCGGCGGCAAAGCCGAGCACAAGTGTCCAGACGGTGCTTGCCCGCATTTTTGCGCGCGCAGATTCGATGTCAGCCTCCGCGTCATGATGTCGTTTCTGAGTCTCTGTTTCTACGTAAGAGCCGCAAGGGTAGAGCATGCATATGCCTCTGAACGAAAGCAGAAGTGATGGCACCTACGGAGCTTCACCAGATGCGCTTGGCTTTCGTTCGGCCCTCCTCCTACCTCAGAAGGCGGCTGTCAACGAAGGCTGCTCAGCGAATGATCCTTGACCTGACCTCCTCGCGAGCTTCTGGCATCATCTGGAGCCTGCCCTTCCTAAAGGACACTTCGACTTTCTCGGCGTCGAGACCGTTCGACCGGCTGCAACAACCTCGAACGAAGTGACACAAGAACATTCTCGAGTCTTGCAGTTGTGAAGAAGTCGTAGCAGGCGCTCGAAACAACATCGTGCGATGACTGCGCTTTAAACCAGGTCCAGGCACGACCAAGTCGGCAAGCACGCGTCACACGTCGAGGTCGCAGATAGGCAACGATCTTATGAGGTATCACTTCCTCTCTCACTGAGCGGCTCCGGATAAGGTCTCTTGTTTCAAAACACGTGCCAACTACGAACCGAATGCAGTTTTGCTAGGTAGTACGGACGCCATTGTTCGGAGCCGATGGTGCCCCCCATCTTCTCGCGCCAAGCACCGCGAAACAACCTCCACGGTTCGGCGCGCCGTCCATAGATCGAGGGTGCAGTCGCTCTTCGAGAAGCAGGCGTAGAGCCCAAGACAGCTTCAGAATCATATGCTGAACGCCACTGCGCCGCTTCCACACTTGAGCTCTCGCCCACCGAGGGCCGCCATGAAGAGGCAAACTGAAGCAATACGGCAGTTGTCATCGCGGTGAGGACGACTCGCGTTATCTGGGTTGACCATATTCAATTTCTGGGCGCCGATCGCACCATCGCTTTATCCAGCGAGATTGATCGGCTGTTATCTGACATGACTTTGTCGGTCAAAGACGACTTATGTCAGGAGCCAGACACCAAATGCGCGAGGTGCCCCGGCTTGCGGCGAGGCTTGCGGATCGGTCTCTCTGTCAAAGGTTGGCACGTCCGTTGCTAAAGATCGCACGACGCGACGATTGGCAGGGCCTAATGCCTATGGAAACTCGATCCATAGAAACTCAGTTTGTAGAACGCCAGCCGATCGACGCGATCGCGGCGATCGATCGTCTTGCTCACTCGGATCCAGACAGGCTTGCGCTGAAGCACGGCGCAGCTGAACTCACCTACGGAGCGCTGCGATTAAGATCGGATGCCCTCGCAAGGACGTTGCGAGACCATGGCGCTCAGGAGGCAGTCGTTGGCTATTGGGGTGAACGAGGCCTCGACTGGGCGACGACTGTCGTTGCAATCTTGAAGGCCGGATCAACCTACCTGCCACTCGATCCATCGTTACCTTCTTCGCGCACGTCATTCATGATCGACCAAAGTCGTTGCGCTCTGATTATCGGCTCCGACAAGCTGGATCGGCTCAGCCAGTTCCAGGCGAGCAGTAAAGGCACCATGCAATTCATGACGTTAGAGGCGGCGTTGCGCGGAGGCCTGACCTCGCCTATCTCGCCATTATCGAGCGAGGACGAACTCGCCTACATTCTGTTTACTTCTGGTTCGACGGGTCAGCCTAAGGGCGTAATGATCGCGAGCGCTGCCCTAAACAATCATTTGACGGCAAAGATTGATGCCCTAAATCTCACTCGGGCCGATTGCATCGCGCAGACGGCATCGCAGTGCTTTGACATCTCGCTATGGCAGCTCCTCGCGGGGCTTAGCGTCGGAGGCTGTATCGCGATCATCGACGATGTAACACTGAAATCGCCAGCATCCCTTCTCAAAGCAATTCAAGGATCCGGCGCGACGATTATTCAATTCGTTCCGTCGATGCTTGCAGTATTCGTTGAATATCTGAAATCGATTACGGCCGCAGAGCGAGCTATGGATAGTTTGCGGTTTATTTCTACGGTCGGAGAACCTCTAACACCCGGACTGGCGCGCGAGTGGCTCACCTTATATCCCCACATCCCCATTCTTAATCATTATGGCCCAACCGAGTGTGCAGACGGTGTTACGCACTATCTGGTTTCCGAACCACCTTCGCTGGCCGACGCTTACGTGCCAATCGGCGAGCCGATTCCTAACCTTGAGGTTTATGTCGCCGACGGATCGACCCTGTGCAAACCGGGAGAAGTCGGCGAACTCTGTGTTAGCGGCGTTGGTGTCGCTGCTGGCTACGTCAATGACTATGTCCGCACCAAGGACGCCTTTCGGCCAAACCCGTTCTCAAACGACCCGTCGTTCCAGCGCCTATACAGGACGGGTGATCTGGGGCGCGTTCGTTCCGATGGCCTTTTGGAATGTCTAGGTCGGCGAGATCGTCAGGTCAAAATCCGCGGACACAGAATTGAACTCGGAGAAATCGAGGCCCGCCTCACCGCTCATCATTTGGTATGTGGCGCCGTCGCGGTCGCCTCCGTTTGCGCAGGCGTAAAGCTTACGGCGAGAGACATAACCCGGGCCGAGGGGGTAACTGGATCGAGACGCCTCATCGCGTATGTGTCAGCTCCAGTTGAAGTTACGGAAGGTGAGCTTCAGAACTTTCTTGCCGAAGCGCTTCCCACCTACATGCTCCCAGAGAGGATTATCCACATCGGCGGTATTCCACTGACCAGAAACGGAAAGGTCGATTTTGGAGCATTGCCAGACCCGACCAGTGTTCGCCCTCAACTGTCGACGCCATTCGAAGAGCCGCAAACCGAGCTCGAAGTTCAGTTGTGCAAGATTTGGTCCGGCGTTCTCCGTGTTGATAACATTGGCGTGAATGACCAGTTCATAAGCCTGGGCGGAGACTCGCTCAGGTCAATGCTCATACTGGGCCAGTTGCAGGCTCAGCTCGGAGTAAGAGCGGATTTCAGGCTGGTCCTGAATGGAACGATCCGTTCTCTTGCGGATTCGATCTCGGCCCGGCTCGACTCCAAACCCTACACGGCCCCCACGTGCGGAAGACTCACCCGGTCGCCTTTGACGCGAGTTCAGGAGCACCTATGGTTTCTCTGGCGGCTCGATCCGTCTGCCAGGAACTACATCATTCAAGGCGGCCTGCAAATAAAGGGCGTTATTGATACGGTAGCGTTCAATCGCGCCTGGACCGATGTTTTTCATTCCCATCAGGCACTATCGGCACGCTTTGTCGACGAGGACGGTCCGGTTCAGCTTTTTGATGCCCCGCAATGCGCAAGTCTTGAATTGACGGATGCATCTCATCTCACGACGCAGGAAAGTGAGGAACTGATCGCACAGTTACGGCGAACAGAGCTGAACGGCAACTTTGATCTCAGCCAAGGCCACCTGTTCCGCGCGCACATGATCCGTCTTGGCCCTGACAATCATCTCATACTGATCACCGCTCACGAGATTATCATCGATGCTTGGTCGATCTCTGTTCTGCTCAGAGACCTTCGACAACGGTACGCCGATGCCTCGACGCTTTTGCCAGAGAACCGCATGTCACTCTCGACCTACGCAGTCTGGGAAAAAGAACACGTTAATCCAGAGGCGCTGGCCAACCAACGCAGCTATTGGCGTCGTCAGATTGGTGATGATCCGCCAGTGCTTTCCCTTGGAACGAAACGAGCGCGGCCGCAGACAAACTCCTACCGCGGCGCCTCGCATGCGGTGCTGCTTGGCAGCGAGCTCTCAGATCAGCTACGGGGCTTTGCGCGCCGACATAAGTGCACCACCTCGACAACACTCCTTGCTTGCTTCAAGCTGCTGCTGCGAATGTATAGCGGTCAGGATGACATTATCGTCGGCATACCGCACGTCGTGCGGGATCAATCTGGTACCGCCGACATCGTTGGCTTTTTCCTGAATATGCTGCCAATCCGCACGGCTATCGATGTCGGCCAGTCCTTTGCGGTTCATGCCTTGCACGTCCAGGGCCTGGTCAGCGACGGCATCGCAAATTCGGCATATCCGTTCGGCTGGATGGTGAGGGATACCCGCCTCCATCGCGAAACGGGACGATCACCGATCTTCCAAGTCATGTTCAACATGTACTCCGAGGCCGCGGACCCAGTTCGGCGGCACGAGTTGGACATGACATTCCGGGAATACGACACCGGCTACGTCAAATTCGACCTGACATTGTACGCACAAGAACAGGACGATAAGATTGCCCTCCAGCTAGCATATTCGGAAGACATATTCCCCAGCGATCTGATTGTCCGCATGGCTGACAACCTGCGCTGTCTGATTGCCGCCTGCGTTGAGAACCCGCTTGCGCCCATTGAAGATCTGAGCTGCCTCAGCTCCTCAGACGTCGCTATACTGGACGCGCTAGATGGCTCAGCGCCACCATACGAGGCTGAATGTCCGCTTGTCGAAGCGTTCGAGAAAATCAGCCTCTCTAATCGGAACCAGCTGGCATACTTTGGTGATTTCGGTGAGGTGACATTCGGCCACCTGCGTGAGCGCGTAACAGCTATAAGGTCGTTGCTGCAGGCTTCTGACGTGGGCGCTGGTGATATGGTCGCCATGTTGGTCGACCGATCGCCTGATGTGACCGCTGTTATTCTTGCGGCGCGAACATTGCAGTCCATTGTTATCCCTATATCGCCGGATTATCCGCGTGATCGGATCGAACATATCCTGCGAGACAGCCAGGCAAAGCTTTTGGTTCACGCAAGTACCACTGACCTTGGCTTTGACATGCCGTCAATTTGTCTTTCGACGCTGGAAAGGCGCGGCGCCCCCTCGTACGCTGTCGAGCGGAGAAACAAACCATCAGATCGGGAAATTGCGAGCCTAATATACACGTCGTCCTCCACCGGGAAGGCGAAAGGGGTCCTCGTACCGGAATCGGCAGTTCTCAATCGGTTGAATTGGATGTGGCGAAGCTTTCCCTTCGACGGTACGGACGTGATGGTTGTTCAAAAATCCGCATCACTCGTTGCGTCCGCTTGGGAGTACTTTGGGGGCCTTCTGAGAGGTGTGCCAACCCTGATCCTTACCCAAGCGCAGTTGTTGGATCCGGATCTGTTGTTGTGCACGTTGGCGAGACATCGCGCGA
Organism: Bradyrhizobium pachyrhizi; assembly: GCF_029714545.1. Taxonomy (NCBI): domain Bacteria; kingdom Pseudomonadati; phylum Pseudomonadota; class Alphaproteobacteria; order Hyphomicrobiales; family Nitrobacteraceae; genus Bradyrhizobium; species Bradyrhizobium pachyrhizi. The sequence continues at coordinate 6,973,986 of NZ_CP121667.1, forward strand.
CACACCTATTTGGCTCGCCGCCACTCCTGTCCGGCCTCATTGCTTCGCAGCAACGGCGCCCGTTACCGACCGCATTGCGGTTGGTCACAAGCAGCGCCGAGCCGATGCCTTCCTCACTCCCTGTGCGCTGGCGTCGGTCTTTCCCGGGCGTGCCACTTTGGAATTTCTATGGTGCCACGGAATGCGCTTCCAATGCAGCAGTCCACGATGCGTCGAATACCTGCGACGACTTGTCCTTCGTCCCCGTTGGTCGGCCAATCGATAACGTCAAACTCTACGTACTCGATGCCCGGTTGAAGCGACTCCCTGTCGGGGCTGCCGGCGAACTCTGTATCGCGGGACGCTGCATGAGCGCCGGGTACTGGCGGGATCAAGATCGGACGAACCGCTGCTTCGTGGCGAATCCGTATGATGACGGAGAATACAGCGTTCTTTATCGAAGTGGCGATATCGCACGTATCTCGACGAGCGGCCTTGTCGAGATTTGCGGCCGATTGGACAACCAGGTCAAGGTGCGGGGATTTCGAATCGAACTGGAGGAGATCGAAGCGGCCCTTGACACTCATCCGGCGATCAAAAAGTCCGCGGTCGTATTAGAAGGCATAGATGACGATCGTCGCTTGATCGCTAGCGTGGTTTCGACGCGGGACGATCTAAGCTCTGAAGATATTGTCGCCCACCTGCGCCGCACATTAGTGTCTTACATGATTCCCTTCGCCTTCCATTTGGTTGACGGTATTCCCCTTACGGCGAGTGGAAAGATCGATCGTGCTCGTCTATCGTCTGTTCCCTACCGTCAGGCCGGGCCTGGTCAATCCGCTGAGCCTCGCACCAGAAAGGAGCGCATTCTTGCCGGGATCTGGCGGGATCTATTGGGAGTCAAGCGGGTCGGCATCGATCAGAGCTTCTTCGATATCGGCGGAGACTCTCTACTGAGCGTACGGTGCGTCACGTTGGCGCGCAAAGCGGGGCTGCATTTCACGGTCCGCCAAATCTATCAGACACCGACTATCAGGGACTTGGCGGCAGACGAAGCCGCGGCTCCATCCTTCTCTTCCGCGGAGGGTCGATTGCCAGTTACCCCCGCAATCTCTTCTTGGAACCGCCTTGCCGGCTTCGATGAGCATTTCAACATTGGCGATCTGTTCTTTTTGCCGGCGGGCGCCCTGAATATCGCCATACTGGAGCGCGCCCTTGCACGTGTCATGGATAGACACGAAGGCCTCCGGCTCCGTATCGCCAGAACTGATGACGGCTTACTCTTGACTATCGGACCTCCTTTAGCCGAATGCCCTGTGGAGCAGATCGACCTTGTCGGGACAAGCGACCGACGGCAGCGCCAAGCAATCGAGAGCATCTCAACAAGACGTCAACATATGTTTCGGTTTGACGGTCAGATGCCTCTTGTCAAAGTCACGGTGTTCCGCACATCAGAAAGTGGCGATTACTATCTGCTGATCTTATTACATCATTTTGTAGTCGACGGGATAGGTTATCGACTTTTCCTGGAAGCATTGGATGCGGAGTACCACTCCCTTGCTTCAGGCCAAGCCGTGAATGATGGCGAGAACAGACAAATGCTCTCTCCATGGCTGAACCGCCTTGAGCATTACGCGAACAGCGAAGCACCAGCCGAACTTAACTTTTGGGAGAGGATCAACTACCATGAACTCAATTTCAACATCAGTAACACTGCATCGAGCGCCGCGAGCTTCTCGGAAGTGACCGCGAGAGAGCTTCACTATGCACGCCTTGAAGGTCGCATGGATGAAGCCAATTGCCGATCCCTCTGGGAAGATCAGGCCAAGTACCACCTGCAGATTGACAAAGACGCGACGGCTGATCTCCTTAGTATTGCCGCTCGATGGGCGCATTGCCAGCACTTTGACGTATTTGTTGCGGCGATATCCGGCGCATTTGGACGTGTTTTCGGCAACTATTCTCTCTGGATTGATAGCCTTACCTCGACCCGAGGTCGGCTGTTTGACGATTTCGATCCATCGCAGATTCTCGGCGTTATAACCGAAATCATCCCACTTCCCTTGAGTCTCACAGAAACGGAGGCTCGTCCCGATCGAGCACGTTCGATATTCCGCCAACGCAACGCCCTACCACGCGGGGGAGTTGGCTTTCGAGCCATGAAATTTCTGAACCGAGATCCGTCCGTGCGCAGCAGGATCGATCGCCTGCCCTTACCCAGAATTGGATTGAATTATCGAGTGAGCTTGCAGCGCAATTTTCCACGCCACTTTCTAGGCAACGAACCTTCTCCGCTGTGGATTGGCAAAGACATGGATGAAGCGGGCGTGAATTACCTCTTCTGGTTCAGTGTCGGATATCAAGATGGCCACCTAGAGATCGAAACGAGGTATAATCCAACTCAGTCCGGTTATGAGATGACTCGCAATCTTTGCACGGTGTTGCAACAGGAGCTGTTGCAGACCATCAGCGAGTTCGGAAGAGCTGGCGACACTTTCATCCGTGAATGAGCCGGGTGGCGAATTCACCGGGAAGAGATCCCAATGTGATGTCCGTGAGAGAAACGCGCGTCGATCTATCGGACCCCGATCTCTTGGGCCTCATCTTGCGGCTCGCTCTTCCGTCTGTTGTTGGCTTGTCGACCAACGCGTTACAGCAGGCCGTCAATGCGATCTTTGTTGGCTCACTTGGTGCGCAGGCGATCGCAGCTGTCGGCATGACTTTGCCGATCGTGGTCCTGCTCACGGCAGTCGGACAGGGGATCGGTGTTGGAACAGCCTCGTTCATATCTCGTCATCTTGGCGCTGGTGAGTACCTGGAGGCCAGTCGAGGCGCGAGTACTGCCCTCGCGGTGGCCGCTCCGATCGGTATCATGCTTACGGTCGCTCTGCTTTTTAACCTGCGAGGGATTTTTGTTGCGCTCGGGGCAACGTCAACCATCATGCCAGTAGCACTCGACTACGCGGCGACGCTTTTATTCGGATACACTTTGATGCTTCTAAACATCGTGAACGGCTTCATCGTCAGAGCCGAGGGCAACACACGATTCAGCATGTGGACGATGATTACCGCCTTCGTACTGAACGCTGTGCTCGATCCCGCCTTCATTTTCTTGCTTGACCTCGGTGTGCGAGGCGCAGCTCTCGCAACGCTAGCATCTCAGATCGCTGCTATGAGCCTCTATATCGCGTATTTTGCAAACCTTCGCGGGATAGTCGTCCTCAGAGCGTCGCGCATCTCATTGCGAGCAGAGCGCATCAGACGGCTCGCGCTGATAGGGGCGCCGGCGACCATGAGCAGCATTCTAGCAACCATCGCCTTCATGCTCTTGTACAGAGCTGCTGCGCCGTTCGGCGACGATTTCATCGCGGCCGTGGGAATAGCTGTGCGATTGCTGACGATCGGCGCGCTGCCTATCACCGGCTTCTGTCTAGGCTCGCAAGCAGTCCTGGGTTTTGGTTGGGGCTCACGCGACTTTGCTCGCGTATTGAAGACCGCGAAGTTCATACTCTCCATGACCGTCGCTCTTTCCGTCGCCTATTCTGCGGCGGTTGTGATTTTTGCGCGGCCTTTGGTCAGGCTGTTCAGCGATAGCGAGAAGGTCACGGAAATTGCCGTCACGACCTGTATCGTATTCCATCTCTTTTTCGGACTTTTTGGTATTCAGAGTTTCGTGACGGCGATGCTTCAGTCGTTCGGAAGAGCGCGCCTCAGTGCGGTTGTATCCTTGGCGAGGCAAGGCTATCTCTTCATACCGGCCGTAATGTTATTCCCCGTCATATCGGGTTTCAATGGACTGTTGGCCAGTCAAGCAATCGCTGAGCTGGGAGCCGGCATTATCGCGCTGTTTGTCATGTTGCACCAGTTCGCCGAGCTCAGACAAGCGATCGGGCAATCTGCTTCAAGAGCGGTCGAGATCGCGGGTTGACCCGACAATCATCGGAGCCCAGAGCATCGGGCTGAATGCAATTCACGTTTGTTGTACATCTCGTGATAAAGCATTGAAGTGCAGGTAAACATTGGCGAGCAGCGGCAGATCACCGATCCTTGCCCCGCACTCGCGTCGTCCACAGTTACGACGACCGCCAGTTGGCGCCGATCGCCTCTCGTCCGAAGTCGAATGTATTTGTTCAAGGATGATGTCCGGTGGGGACCTTCGGGCCAAGACTCGGCAAGCGGACGCATTGTCATGCGTTGTGGCGAGGATACCGCCCATAGATCCGGCTGTCTAGAAGTGTGATGCAGCATCACTGCAGATTTCGCCATCGGACTCGAAACTCTACATATTTTAGTTGCGAGCGCCCCCTCCTCGACCTCGCAGCTCGCTTTGCGAAAACAGATGGTCGGCACGCAACCAAGGCTGCTCTACATGTGCCGAAATCGAGCAGCCAATGCAACAACTCCTCCGACGAAGGGAAAGTAAACTCCATTTATTGTTCGACTACCAAAGATTGCCGGTTTTTCCGAATTGATAATCTCGGCCTCGAAGGAGCTACTCTGGTCACTAATCCGGACGCAGACATCGTGAAAATCCAAGAATTCACCAGTTGCCGGCGCATATGATTTGTATACGGCTTCCTTTATTGCGAAGATTAATCCTGGTCCGGAGCGACCGCTACACCACTCGGCACGCTCCAATTCGGCAGGGGTGCATATAATCGGCGCAAGGTCCGCTCCTAGCGGTTCTTGGTCCTCAATGTCCAGCCCCAGAGCGAGCACAGTATTCGAGCGCCCGACAACAGCTCCGCCATGAGACGAAGAATGCGAAATGCTGCCGATGACGCCCGAGGGCCACAGAGGAGCCCGATCTACCTTCCTCAGAATGGGAACAGGCGCAAAACCCAGTTGACGCAAGGCCTGGCGCGCGTGATACCGCCCCCAGGCAAATTCACGCTGACGCCGAACTGAGACGCTCCCCAACATTTCAGCTTCAGCCGGGAGTGGCAGGGGAATCGGATCACGTATTGGCCCGCCCGAAAAACAGATGCCGTGGGTCAACACTGCGCCGATAGCCGCCTCTAAGATCTCGAGCATTTTCATAGCTAGGGCTCTTCATAATGAGCGTTACGCCCACAACTTTGAAATTTCAAGAAGCGGCTAGATTGGGTCATCGCCGACTTGGTCTGGATTTTATTCGCCCGCCAGTGCGGTCCCGGTCATCCAGGCGGACTAGGATGACTATGCCCACCGCCTTGGTTGCCCAGAACTCCAGTTCTTCGTGGCAATGCTCTTTCGTCGAGCGGAAGACATCGCGTGCTGCAGTTGTCGGTCAGGTTGAGCGCACAGCAGCCGCCGTTTTAAAGCTCGGAGATATGTGTGTGAGGTTCCGGCACGAAACTCGCACTGCTCAGGAAGTGCTACTGGTTCGCCGTCGCTTCACGAATTTGGCCGCGCAGCTTCGCCGACGTCAAGGGCAAGAAGTCCGCCTTGACTCTGAAAGGCTTCAACGCGTCCTCGATTGCGCTGGCTATGGCGGGCGGAGCGCCCAGCCTACCACTCTCGCCACAGCCTTTGATCCCGTATTCGGTAAAGAGTGACGGCGTTACGACGTGCCCGCCCCGGAGGTTCGGAGGCACTCCGTTGACACTAGGCAGGAGATAGTCGGCGAAGTTTGCGGTCAGTAGTTGGCCGTCGTCGGCATACTTGTACTCTTCATAGATCGCTGAACCGATTCCCTGTGCCGTGCCCCCGCCACCATTACTGTAAATCGACGTCCCCCTGGCCCGGTGCCGGTGCGGCGCGGGTCGCGATTATCACACGCTCGAACTATGACCAATGGAACGTGCCGAACCGGTTTGACCGCAATCGCCCCTTGCTCCGCGTCACCATCGACGACGCCTCTGGCACTGAGATCTATATCTCATCGCTTAGACCCCTCCAACGGTCGAATGAGGGCAATAATAGAAGCCGTTTTTCAGCTTGAAGCGCGAGGAGCCTCTTTGGATACCGACGTCCATGTGCTGACAGCGGTATAAAATGTCTGTCAGGTTTAAAACACAGCCCGCACAAAAGGCCCGATAAACTTTGAGGCAAAGCCAGAGGCTTGGCATGCCTTAGCAGCACTGGCATGGCCATTGCTTTGCCCCAGCAACAGCAGCTTAGAGCTAAGAGCATGCAGAGGCACGAAACCAGAAATGCCCAGCGCGATCCGTGCTTCGGGAAGCATACCTCGCTCGAAGCAGATCAACAGACCGAATGCAGCAGTTAAGGACCTCGAGGCTCGGAAGACCACCATGAGCGAAGAAGCTTTGATCGATAGTATCATTCCGTGTAGCGACGTCGTCAAACGCGCCGCGCGCATCGGCGCTGAAATCAGAAATATCAAACTATCGGGCGATTTGCCGAGCCACACGATTACTGCAATCAACAGCTTGCTACTCGCACACAAGGTGATCTTCTTCCGCGAACAGGATCATCTCGACGATCCGGAGCAGGAACGCTTTGCTATTCGTTTGGGAAAGCTTGTACCGCATCCGACGCTCGCTACCACCAAGGGAACGACGTCAATCATCGAGCTCGATTCAGCCCGCGGAGGTAGTCGGGCTGACGTCTGGCACGCAGATGGGACGTTCACCGCGGCCTATCCCAAAATCTCGGTGCTGCGAGCCATTGTGATCCCACCCTTTGGTGGGGATACGGTGTGGTCGAACACAGCGGCTGCTTACCTGGATCTGCCGCCGCCGCTGCAGCGGCTCGCCGATGAACTCTGGGCAGTTCATACCAACGCCTTCGATTACGCCGGAACGGCTCGTGTCCGCGAGGTCGACATGAAGCATTTTGATGAGGTCTTTACCAGAACCATCTTTGAGACCGAGCATCCCGTCGTGCGCGTCCATCCCGAAACCGGCGATCGCGCGCTGGTGCTCGGCGATGTGGTACAGCGTTTTGTTGCCATCCCCAAACGCGATGGCCAGAAGCTGTTCGACCTATTCCAGTCCCATATCACGGCACCCGAGAACACCGTGCGTTGGAACTGGAAGGTGGGCGATGTCGCGATCTGGGACAACCGCGCAACACAGCATTACGCGGTCAATGACTACGGCGACCAGCATCGTGTCATGCGTCGCGCCACGATCGATGGCGATGTGCCCGTCAGCGTCGACGGCCGGGTCAGTGTAACGCGCCACAAGATCTCCAAGCAACCACCCATGGTGGTCACCTAGCCCACTGAAATTCACGGAAGTTCGCTGGTGCAGATTTTTCCATTGCGCGTTCGCCTCTTTCTAGATCCGCAGACCAAACGGCCCACGCGGCGAAGCAAGATTCTACCTTTAGTCGCCGCCGCCCTCGTCGACCGCTTAGGATCAGCCAGCTTGCAACAGATTGAATTTCGCCGCGTGTACGGAGCTTGGCGGCGCAGGAACCCGTTCGAGAGGGGAAGTTTGGTCTGCCCGAGGTCACGCGGGATCCGGTCTCAGCCGGCAGGTGTGAACGTCGACCACCGAGAAGGTTTGGTCCATCAGACGATTCTCCCACGCTCCATCGCGATACGCTTTCGCTCCGCCCGACAGCGGACGCCGAGGCTCCATAGATCCGCTTCATGCCGATACCGGACGGGCAAACCGAGGCTAGCACCGCTTCGTAATTTGCCCCGAAAGACGAGTCCGGGCCATGTCTTCGCCATCGAAGCAAGGCGTACGCGATTGTCCGACGACAGACCCAACATCGATGCTTATCCGCTCAGCCCTTATGTCGCCTGGGCGGGCAACCGCAATAAGGACGCGATCCTAAAACTTCAAAGAACTCTTTCCTACTGAGGGTGACGCGCTTGAAGTAGCGACTGGGGCCGGATTACATGTCAACTACCTTGCGTCCCATTTCCCGCACATTCAGTTTCAGCCTTCCGATTACGATCAAGATGTCTTCGAGACCATCAAAAGGAAGCGCCTCGAAGGCGATAACAATAACATTGCTGATCCCGTTTTGGTCGATCTCACGGTCCCGTCAACTTGGCAAGACGCCCGTGAGCAGCTCTACGACGTCATCTTCGTCATCAACGTCTTCCATGTTGCCCCCGTCTCAATCGCCGACGGCATTGCTGCGCTTGGCGCAAAGCTCCTGAAACCAACCGGCTTCATCGCAATCTATGGTCCCTTTAAAATTGACGGGAAATACACAACGTCGTCGAACGAGGCATTCGACAGGGAGATTCGGGCGACCGACGTGCCTGAATGGGGTCTCAAAGACGTGCGGGATATTGAAAGGGAGGCTCGAAAGCATGGACTGGCGCTCAACGGCAATTGGATTTGCCCGCCAGTAATTTCATTCTGCTCCTCGGTAGATCCTGAACGGCGGATCAGCATCTCCAGTGTATGGCGCGGCGATTCCGGCTATTTCGCACGCATGGCGCCTTCCAGACCTACCGAGTGCCCAGACGCTTGGCGATGAGTGACTAACGGCTGAGAATTCGCGACAAGCACAGGGCCTGCAAGGCCAAGGCGTGCCTATCGTGCCGACCAAACTCAATGCCCATGTTGGCACTTCATTGGCAAGGACCACCCGCCTGCTGTCAAGTTCGGTTCAGCAAATCGGCGGCGGCTGTGCGCAAGGCTTGAACGATTGCACTGCAGCTGCGGCAATGATGGCAATCGGCAGATGCTAATGGCTGTCGACGATTGCACGCGCGATCAAGACCTCGATCACGAATTCCGCTAGTTGCTCCGGCGTCTTATCTGTTGTCCCGAGATGGATTTCGGGTCTTAGCGGTGTTTCGTAGGGCGCATCGATGCCGGTGAGATTCTTGATCTCTCCAGACTTCGCTTTGGAGTAGAGGCCCTTGGGATCGCGCCGCGCGCATTCTCTGATCGGCGTGTCAACAAAGATCTCGAGGAACTCCTCCTTACCAACCAGGTTGCGCACCATGTCTCGCTGGGCCGCGTAGGGCGAGATGAACGAGCAAATCACGATAAGGCCGCTGTCCACCATCAATTTGGCGACTTCACCGACCCGTCGAATATTTTCGACACGGTCAGCCTCGCTGAAACCGAGGTCCGCGCTTAGTCCGTGCCGCACGTTGTCGCCATCCTGTGGTACGCCATAGTAAACAGCTTTTGGTCGACTATGTTGGCTATTGTCGACTTTCCCGAGCCGGATAGGCCCGTGAACCAGATGATGCAAGCCTTTTGATTTTTGAGTGCGGCGCGCTCGTTCTTGCTCACTGAAAGGGGGTGCCAAGCGATATTGGTGGCCCGCCGCAGAGGATATGCAATCATCCCGGCGCCGATCGTCCGATTCGTATAGCGGTCAATGACGATGAACGAGCCGGTCTCGCGATTGATCTCGTAAGGATCGAACGCTATCGGCAGCGCCGTCGAAACATGGCAGAATCCGATCTCGTTCAGGCCAAGCGTTTTAGCTGTGAGATGCTCACCGGTGTTGACGTCGATCCGATGCCTGATTGCCGTTATACTTCCTGCGGGTACAGTCTGCGTTCCAATGCGCAGGATGTACTTGCGTTCGGCAACGAGGGGGTCCTCGTCCATCCAGATCAGATGCGCGGCGAACTGGTCGGAGACCTCTGGCGGCTCGGTCGGGCGCGTCAGGAGAGCACCACGGCTGATATCGATCTCGTCTTCGAGCGAAATGGTGATGGCATCGCCCGCCTCAGCCCGGGTAAGGTCGCCGTCATGGGTCACGATCCGCTTGATGCGCGTGGTCTGTCCAGACGTTGCGACAACGACCTCGTCCCCTGCTGAGATACTTCCGGTAACAACTGATCCGGCGTAGCCGCGGAAGTCCAAATTGGGTCGGTTCACCCACTGGACCGGAAAGCGGAACGGCTGGATCACGGCGTTAGACTGGATATCGATGCTCTCCAAGCAATCGAGCACGCAGGGACCATCATACCACTGAATGTTGGCAGAGCGGCTAGCGACGTTGTCGCCGTAGCGGGCGGAGATCGGAATCGGAATGATCGAGGCAAAGCGAAGATCGGCAGCAAAGGCGATATAGTCCCCGACGATCCGGTCGAAAATCTCCTTCTTGTAATTGATGAGGTCGATCTTGTTCACAGCCAGCACGATATTACGGATACCGAGCAGCGAACAAATGAAAGAGTGACGCTTGGTCTGCACCAGCACGCCCTTGCGGGCGTCAACCAGGATGATGGCGAGCTGGGCGTTCGAGGCACCGGTTGCCATGTTACGGGTGTATTGCTCGTGGCCGGGCGTGTCGAGCACCATGAACGAGCGGCGCGGCGTGGTAAAGAAGCGATGGGCCACATCGATCGTGATGCCTTGCTCTCGCTCTGCCTCGAGCCCGTCGACTAGCAACGCAAAATCGACGTCACTACCGTTCGTGCCGTGCTTGGCGCTATCGTGTGCCAGCGCCGTCAGCTGATCCTCGTAAATCATTCTGCTGTCATGCAGCAGCCGGCCAATCAGCGTCGATTTCCCGTCGTCCACCGAACCGCAAGTGATGAAACGCAGCTGGTCCTTCGTTCTGGCCTGGACAAGCTCGACAGCCGCTTCGGGCGCCATCAGAAGTAACCTTCCCGCTTCTTCTTTTCCATCGAAGCGGCTTCATCACTATCAATCAAGCGTCCCTGGCGCTCCGATACCGTCGCGGTCTGCATCTCAGCGACGACGTCCTCGATCGTAGCCGCGTTGGAGTTGATGGCCCCGCTCAATGGATAGCATCCCAGGGTTCGAAAACGGATCATCCGCATTTGTGGCATCTCGTCGGACTTAAGCGGCAGTCGCTTGTCGTCGACCATAATGGTTGCGCCATTTCGGAGGACCACGGGCCTTTGCTTTGCAAAGTAGAGCGGGACGACCGGGATCTTCTCGAGCATGATGTATTCCCAAACATCGAGCTCGGTCCAATTCGACATAGCGAACACGCGCATGGTTTCGCCTTGGCGGATTCGCGTATTGAACAGATTCCATAGCTCCGGCCGCTGGTCCCGCGGATCCCACACATGGCCGGCCGTACGGAAAGAGAAAATCCGTTCTTTTGCACGGCTCTTTTCCTCGTCACGTCGTGCCCCACCGAAGGCGGCGTCGAACCGATAGAGGTCGAGTGCCTGTTTCAGAGAGTCGGTCTTCATAACCTGCGTATGAAGAAGTGAACCAGAATCGACCGGATTGATCCCGCGCTCGATGCCTTCCCTGTTCACGTGCACGATCAGATCAACGTCGAGCCGCTTGGCTGTTTCATCCCGGAAGCTGATCATCTCGCGGAACTTCCACGTCGTGTCGACGTGAAGCAAGGGAAAGGGCAACTTGGCCGGGAAGAACGCCTTCATTGCAATGTGCAGCATGACGCTTGAGTCTTTTCCGATCGAATAGAGCATGACCGGTTTTCTAAACTCGGCGACTACGTCACGCATTATCGCGATCGATTCAGCTTCGAGGCGGCGCAGATGTTTTGGTAACATGTTCTTCGATGCAGATTGTGTTTAAGTTCGTCAGGTGCCATTTGATGCAGCATCTCCTGATCGCCGAAGTGACCGTTGAGGTGCGAGGTTTGCAATGGCTCGTCAACGATCTAGACGCACGCCGAGCCCCACCACGAAAGTGCGGCCAGCCCACAAGGATTGGCAGCATCGTTCTGGCGCATGACGGCCGGGCTCGACACGCAGCTTGCCCCGCTCCGCTGCGATGAGGTTGCTCGTTCATCAAGGCGTTGAGCGACCGCGACGATCTTAATCATGCGACATGCCAAAGGATGATCAAGACTCATCCAGATCAAGAATGTGCTTTATCATGATAATCGATTTTACCAGCTTTGGCGAATAACGGATAGTAAACGTCGGTTTAGACGGCTCAGGAATATCCGAATGACGACCGTCCTTCACTCTGACAACTTCGAAAAGAATTCCCTAGTGTATACCGAGCATCACTGGAAGGCGCGATGTTGGCGTTCATTTTGGCAAGCGGTATCGGCGGATTGCTGCTGGGACGCTATTTCAAAGTCTATGTATGCTTCCCTACAATCTTGATTTTGATCCCGGCAGCCTATTTTGTCGGGCACAAAGACGGTCTGACGGGCGCAATTCGGGCCTTCGTCTCAAGTTCCACTGCTATGCAGTTGTGTTATTTGATCGGCGCGGCGATCGACCTCATCATCGACCGTTTCCGGTCTCAAAGGTCTCGAACGAAAGATTCCATCTAACAAGTGCAAGCGTGCCGCGCGGCAGTCGGGTGCTCGTGGTGGAACGCCTGCCTTTGCAGCATAGCGTTTGGAAACAAACCGCATCGGCCCAGCTAACCGTAATAAGTGAAAAGGAGGCCCCGCTACCGACGTTCTGGCTCGAATGAAGACTCGAGCCGCACGCCCATTGCGGCCACGTTCTTCGGCAGCATCGCACCAGCTCGACGAGGCCTGCTCACGACGTCACCAGCGACGTTGAGACGTTCGTCACGCGATTAGGGTCCAAGCCGCGAGCCGTGACCGCCTTTCGCAGCTCTCAATACCTGCTCCAACTGCGCCACCATGGAGTTCATCAACCGCAAATGCTCTTCCGTCTTCTCAGTCAGTCGTTGCGCCTCGGAAACTGAGGAGCCGCCTCCAGCTTGTCGAACAATGCCATTTAGCTCACGCGTGTGAGTGGAGACGCCGAAAGACGAGCCTCCCGTACCGCCGCGCAGATCCCAGCAGGTTCGAAATAGTTGACGATACGACTCGGTTACTACTGGGCCCCGATCGACAATTCCGACTTGCTGTGCGTACCGAAGGTCCTGCTCATAACCAAGCTCTATCAAGAGCTCGGTGCCGACCAGATCGGTTACCACCTGCATCTCTTCGGTGCTCAATGCGGTTCGCCAAGCCTGGACCGACCGATCATCGATTGTCTTTTTCTCGAAGATCTTTCGATCCCCAAAAGTACTTGACGAGAAAACGTCGGCTTGCTCCACGCTGGCCGATGTCACGTCCGCGGGATCATAGCCTAGTCCTGCGATTACACGCCGGATTTCCTCGTCGGGGTGCACCACCAGGATTTCGTACTGCACCACTTGTGTCTGCCGGCGGCCACGCAGCGCAGCGAGCGTCGGCAAGCCCAGCACGAGATCAGCCAGGCAGGATACGACGGCAGGCGTTGGCAAGTCCCGCGCGAGATCGGTAAGACAGGATGCGATGGCAGACGGACAGCCTGCAGATGCGAGCGAAATGCCCCACGTCGATTTCAGTGATGCGGCGATCGCGTAGGGATTACGCGTTATGAGGATTCGTGGCGCTTCCGGGTAAAGCGAATCCAAGAAATCGAGCACCATCCAATAGCGCGGAGTCTTATCTATCAACATGCGCTTGCCCGCAGCTGCCAAATATTGGCCATAAGCAGCATCGGCAAGAGCCCGGCTAACGACGGCGCGATCTATCCGGTCCAGGAATTCGGAAGTGGCGGCCTCGACCAGTGAGCTTCCCGCTGGGTGTCGGTGGTCCACCGTGCCAAATGCCTCAAGTGCCAGCATCAGCCAGGGCTCAGGCGGAGACATAATATCTGGATGTCGCTGGAGCAGGTGCGCCAGCAGCGTCGTGCCCGACCGAGGAAGGCCAAGAAGAAAGCCGACCGCAGGCGAACGGTTAAGATCCCTACTCATGATACTAGGCTCCATTGCCTGCACGAGGTGATTAGCTCTCCGAGAGACATCACTCGAAGAAATGCGGTAGCGCCGTTCCTTCCGCCATCGTCATATGGAAAGAGCTTCACCTGCACCTTGTGGCTGTACAATCGAAATTCGATCCACTTACTCACAAAAGCTTCCGACGCTGCGGTTTTCGCTCCAGATCACAAGTGAAGTTGAGGGCCGGCGCAATTTGTACGAAGATAGGCGATCATTATAGAAAGGCTTGCGGACAATATACGAAGGTTTGCCGGAGCATAGTCATTACCATATAGGCGCACGTTCTGGTGACCTCACGAGCCGATTGGGCGTAGGGTTGAATGTCCTAACGAAGCAGCAGGCGGCGTACAGAACCGACATATCGCACTGGTCACGCAGAGGCACTCACTTGGGTTGCGCGCCGACCAATCAAATACTGACGCAAGGCAAATGGTTAAAGTCCGCTCTAACAACAACCACGAGTGCGCCGCGAAGCGGCCCCGAAAACCATCGCGCTGGTCCGCTTTCGACGCAATCACCACTTCTTTTCCAACAGGTCTTTCAGCGCCGTATACTCCAGCATGGTATCGGCCAGCAGCCGCCGCAACCGCGTGTTTTCATCCTCCAGCTTCTTCAACTCCTTGGCTTCTGACATTTCAATCTCACCGAACCTGGTCTTCCATTTGTAGATGCTGACATCGCTGATACCGTGCTTGTGGCATAGATCAGCGACCGAAACGCCGCCCTCGTGCTCCTTCAAAATTTCGAGGATCTGCTCTTCCGAAAAGCGGCTGCGCTTCATCTGATGCTCGTTTTGGGCCAAAACGAACTTCATAGTGGATTAAGCCCGCGCAAGGTCAGGTACCTTCTTTCCAGTGCGCGGGTCGTCGGATTGATAATCCGAGTACAAGTGAAATCATGAGCCTCTCCGCTGCAGACCTCAGCAATATGGTTTAGGTCGCCGTCGTGTCGTAAGTCGAATTCTGGTATATCAGCAGGACAAATGACGAGAGAATGGCTTTCACTCCAAAGTCTCACCTTGATTAAGAACCGCCGATACGTCAGCGAAATTGGACGAAGCGTCGGCAAAGAGCTCGGCTTGGTCACCTCGTCCTCCCGTAAAGTTGCATCCATCCGCGAATCTGACGCATGGCCGCGCGGCGGGTTCCTGACACTTGACATTGAGATCCTTTGAGGATTCCGCTCCACGGAGATCATGACGGACGCACAGGTTAGCGGGGGCGTCACCTCTCACGTCATAAGCGAAACCGATCTGGCAATCTGCTTAGGTTTGGTCGGTGCTTTCAGCCAGATGGAGTTCGCCGACGGTCCGGCGGGCATCGCGTGCGGATACTGAGCCGCGACTTTACAAGAGCTCCTGATGAGACCACTCATTTTACTGAGCCTAAGACTTCAGACATTTGTACTCTTTTGCTGCTCGTTGGCCGCCGGCTCGAGAGCTTACAACTTGACGCTACGTGCGATTCAACCCTTTTGAGACCTCCTCGCGTATATATTTCTAAATTCGCCTGTCATATGCGGGCGGACAGCTTGCTCACGCCTAACATTGCCGAACGTCCAGACTGGACGCCGAGTTCCTTCGTCTTGTCGACGAGGTTGTCCTGGATTCCGGTATCGAGGAACTGCACGATGCCGATCGGCATGGCTGCCAGTAGGGCATTTCCTAATTGAACGGAGGGGCGTTGGTTACCCGGTCGGTTTGGAGGCAATCTGCGGCATTCCCCAGCGCTCGATTGAGCGCCTTTCAGCGAGGCGCCGTGGAGCAGAATCACGTCGTAATGTTTCGCGTCGACCTTGTCGAACCGATCCCGGATGGCGAAACGTTGTTGAAGTCGGGTCCGCCCGTGAGCACGATCTTTGGGTCTGGCGGCAGCATCACCTCGGCCTCGGCGCGGCGCCTCACGACGAGAGATCTCGCGAAGATCATAGCTGCACTGAACGTCCGGTGGTTGACTACGGTCTCCGCAGCGCGTTTGCTCAAGGCCATATCCGGCCGGGGGTCCCGATCAGCCTTGATGGTGAGCGAGGGATCGACGCCGGAAACAACCGAGACGCGGCTCGGTTCGACAAGAGCTCCGGTGCGGCACCAGGCGCACGAGCAAAAGAGCATCAAGCGAAGCAGCTCAAGCTCGTGGAAGCTGGACCTCATCTCTGGTTTTTGCCAGAGCATCGTAGATTCTGATCTGAAGCATAGGAAAGCGTTTCTTTAGCTCCTCCGCTCCTGCCCAAGCTGCATCTCTGCTCGCAAATTCGGTTTTCAATCGGCCATCGACCTCGAGCGCATAGCCAGAAGCAGGCAGTCCACGTGTGCGGGCGACCATTTTGTTCCTTTCGCAGGTTAGTCTGATCGATGACACTGCTTAACCTGAGTCGCCCGGACCGAGCCAGCAGGTCGGAGACTGGCATCTTCTGCAAGGTCGGAGATGCAGGGGAATGCCGATGTCGGAAGTCCGGTCAGAATTCGTACAAACACCGGCCTGGGAAACCATTTGCGCCGACCGAATAGTAGACGAGCTGAGGCTTGCCATTGGCGCTTTTAGCGGCGCAGAACGCCCGCATTCGTCAGACGATTGCATTGCTATCGACGCCGGTGCGCTCGAGAAAGACTACGAGGCGCTTTTGCCTTTGGTCAGCCCCTGTAGGGTTCGGGTGCCACCCTTCTCGAAAGGATGACCAATAGTCGCCACGACGAACCAATGTGTGCAAGGTTGAACTACATCAACCGTGTCGACCTCCCTTTGTGCGACGATAGGGCCGTCGCTCATCAAGCAATCCGAACCGCATGCGTCGCGCATTCACCTCATGGCTTCGCCGGCTAGCCCTTTTGGGATGGCGTGATATCGCGTCGGCACCGTTCGACTGCACGATCGAGCTTGCCGTGATCGATGACAAGCGACATCCACTAGGCTTCCCCTGTGTCCGGCGCGCGGAGGGATGGTTCGATTTAGACACGATGCAACTCGTCGCAGCAGCGCCGACACACTGGCGCTACTGGCAGCCAGACGTGCCGCCGAAGAGCTGCTGCTGACTGTGACGCGGATTGACCCATCAGCAGGTTGGTCTCTCCTGGTTTTGCGACGCTGACCATCGCATCCGCGGTTTTACTGGTGTGTTTCCACTACGTCGATCGGCCGTGATCACTGACTGGCTGGTCATCGGCGATGGCGCGCCAGGCTGCGCCGTCGAGATCGTCATACTGTCCGCTCTTCAATGACCAGAGGAAGCCGAGCAGACCGACAAAGCCCAGCGAGAGGGCAAGCGGCACAAGAATGACCAGAACCTCCATCAGATCGTCTCCCTCGCCCGCGCCCTCATCGCATTGAGCATCACGATCACCGACGAGCCCGACATCGCCGCCGCGGCGATCAGGGGCGTGACCAGGCCGCCGATCGCGATCGGCACCGCCAGCACATTGTAGACAACAGCAAGCCAGAGATTTTGCCGCATCAGCCGCAACGCCTTGCGGGACACCTTGACCGCTGCCAGCACTGGCGCGAGAGACTCGCCGAGAAAGACTGCATCGGCGACAGCTTGACTCATGTGCGTGGCCGTCACGGGCGACATCGAGGCGTGTGCCGCAGCCAGTGCCGGCGCATCATTCAAACCGTCGCCGATCATCAACACCCTGCAGCCTTGACGCGCCAGTTGCCCGATCCTGTCGATCTTGTCGACCGGAGACACCTCGCCGCGCCACTCATGCACGCCGAGCACCTCGGCCGTCAGCCGGACCGCAGGCTCGCGATCCCCGGACACGATCTCGACGGCAATGCCCATGCGCGCCAGCCCTGCCACCACCTCGGCCGCGTCCGGCCGTAGCCTCTGCCGAACCGCAAAGGCATATTTGCTCTCGCCGTGGCTGAATGCGACGACGGAAGCCTCCGGATCGCGGCACAGCATCTCGTTGGCGAGACCGTCAGCGCCGCAGAAGGAGGGCCGGCCCAGGCGAATCAAGCGCCCTTCGTGCAGGCCGCAAACACCCTGCCCCGGCTCTTCCTCAATGTTCGGCAACGGCGAGGTCGCTCCCGCCTTGCGCGCGACCGCGGCAGCGACCGGGTGACGGCTCGACAGCGCCAGCCTGCCCGCGAGCCTCAAGACGTGGTCGGGAATCTCGGCAAAATTGGCGACATCGAGCTCGGGCAGCGTCAACGTGCCCGTCTTGTCGAAGATCACACGGTCGATCTCGGCAATACGCTCAATCGCATCGCCGGCATTGAGCAGCACGCCCGAACCAAACAGCGCGCCGGACGCAACGGTCTGCACCGCCGGAATGGCAAGACCTAACGCACAGGGACAGGTGATGATCAGGACCGCAATCGCCGTCACGATCGAATCATGAAAACTCGCGCCATAGGCCAGCCAGCCCAGCATCGTCAGGAGCGCGGTTGCGTGTACGACCGGGGCGTAAAGCCTCGACGCGCGCTCGGCCAGGCGCAGGTAGCGCGAGCGCGCCTGCAGCGCGTGATTGAGCAGCCGGGAGATCTCGTCGAGCAGCGTGCCGCCCGAAGCTGCGGATGCGCGGACGCGCAAGCTGCCGGAGCGCACCAGAGTGCCGGCGAACACGGCACTGCCGGGCGTGACCATCGCCGGCAAGGTTTCGCCGGTGATGAGGCTCTGATCGATCTCGGAGCGCCCCTCGATCACGTTGCCATCGACCGCGCAACGCTCGCCGGGCCGCAGCAGCACGATATCACCCGGCTGGATCGCCGCCGCCGGAACGGTTCTGATCTCGGTTGGACTGATGAATTTCGTCGCAGTTTCCGACTTTAGCGCCGCAAGGTTGCCGGCAAACGCACGCGTACGCCGCCGCATGTTCTGATCGAGATAGCGGCCCGCAAGCAGGAACGCGATCAGCATGATCGCGGCGTCGAAATAAGCATGCTCGGCGTGATTGACGGTTTCGATCACCGAGGTTGCCAGCGCGAGCACGATGCCGATGCTGATCGGCACGTCCATGTTGACGCCGCGCACCCGCAGCGCTGACAGTGCCGACGAAAAGAAGGGCTGCGCCGAATAAGCCGCGGCCGGCAGCACGATCAGCGCCGACAGCCAATGGAAGAAGTCGCGCTGCTCCGGCAACATGTCCGAGACGTTGCCCGACCATACCGGGATCGACAGCATCATCACGTTCATGGCGGCAAAGGCGGCGACACCCAGCCGGCGCAACAGGCCCTGAGCGCGCAGCGCTTCCAGCGTTTCGGCATCATCCCGCTCGAACGGATAGGCCTTGTAGCCGAGTTCGGCGAGCCGGTTCACAAACAGTGCCGGATCGAGGGCACCCGCCTTCCATTCCAGCGCAAGACGACTGTCGGTCAGGTTGACGCGGGCCGAGGTGACGTCGGGTATGGTCGACAGATTGCGCTCGATCTTGGCCATGCAGCCAGCACAGTTGATGCCTTCGACCGCGAGATCGAGATGGACAAGCCCGGCGCCCGTATTCCTCAGATAATGTGAAAAATCGATCTCCGCTTGCATCCGGACCCCCTTCAGTTCAGGACGATGCGGTTCTTCGACAGGAACATACGACGGCCATCGGCGTCGCCCTCGATCACCAGATCCCACTGTCCTGCGGTGACACCTTCGGCGCGTCCATGAAAGCTTCCTGGACCGGCTTCAGTGACCTCGATCGCCCGGTCAGCACGACGGTCGGTGGGGCGTTCGAGGTGGGCGAGGAAGTTCAATCCCTTCAGAGGCACGCCCGTATGGTCGCGCGCCTCGATTACGACCGCAGCGGCGCCGTCTGGCTGCCGGTCGATATGCGCTTGGACCTGCCAGCCTCGCTCGTTCTGCTGTCGTGACGCTACGATCTCACCCTGATAAGCCAGGCTGGCGCTGTAGGCACTATCGACCTCGGTGCCCGGCAACGTTGTGATGGCAAGGCGCATCATGACCATATTCACGCCGATGACGACAGCGAAGAACGCGATCGTCGTGATTAGAACAAAACGCCCGGTAATGGGTCGTGTGACTGAACTTGTGGTTGCCATGATCGAATTCCGCCGTTATGGAAGAACGAAGTGGTCGGTTGCGGACGCCACTTCTCCAAGACCGATGTCTGTGACGCGGAAAGTGACCGGCACGGACTTTTCCGCCTTTTCATCGAACGGTGCCGTCACCAGCACGCGCATTTCGGTAGTCGTATCGCGCGCAAGAACGATCATCGGCCGGTCAGGAGTTACCGAATCGGCACCGACGACATGCAGCTTCGCATCAGCCGGACCGTCGACGTCGATCGCGATCACACGATCGAAGCCACGCTTGTTGAGGAAACGCAGCGTGTATCCGTTGCGGATCGCGCCGTCGCTGAGACGCACCGCGATCGGGTTGCGGTCGTGCAGCACGTTGACGTCGAGCAGGGTCCGCGACATCAAAGCATAGAGCATCAGCGCGCAGACCAGGGTGATCAGGCTGGCATAAACGACCGTCCGTGCGCGAACCGGCTTGAAAATCTCCTGCTTGCCGGCGACGCGCCGCTGAACGTTGATATCGTTATCGTATCCGATCAGACCGGTCTTGCGGCTGACCTTGGTCATAACGGCGTCACAGGCATCGATGCACAGGCCGCACTGGATGCAGCCAAGCTGCGCGCCATCGCGAATGTCGATCCCGGTCGGGCACACGGCAACGCACTGGTTGCAATCGATACAATCGCCGGCCTTCTCGCCGAGCGAGCGAATGTCGAACGCCTTCTTGACGGAGCAACGCGGCTCACCGCGATCGTATTTGTATGTGACGTTGAGTGCCCATTCGTCGGTCAGCGCGGCCTGTATCCGCGGCCACGGGCACATATAGACGCAGACCTGCTCGCGCATATAGCCGGCCAGCAAATAGGTCGACGCGGTCAGCATCGCGATCCAGGCATAGGCGACCGCGGGGGCCTGAAAGGTCGCCAGATTGCGCACCAGCGTCGGCGCATCGTCGAAATAAAGGATCCAGGCTCCGCCGGTCCACCAGGCAATCATCAGCCAGATCGCGTGCTTCAGCACACGGCGACCGGCGCGACGCGCCGTCATCGGTCCGGAATCGGCCTTCATCTGCGCGCGACGGTCGCCTTCGACCAGGCGCTCGACCGCATAGAACAGATCGGTCCAGACCGTCTGCGGACACAGATAACCGCACCAGATTCGGCCGCCCAGGGCATTCATCAGGAACAGGGTCAGCGCGGCCAGCACCAACAGACCGGTGAAGTAGTAGACCTCCTGCGGCCACAGTTCGATGAGGAAGAAATAGAAGCGGCGGTTGGGAAAATCGATCAGCACCGCCTGGTCAGGTGCGCCGAGGCCACGATTCCAGCGCACGAAGGGCAACAGATAATAGATACCGAGACAAACGGCCATCAGACGCCATTTGATCGAGCGAAACCGGCCCGAGACGCTCTGCGGGTATACCTTCTTGCGAGGCGCGTAGAGCGGCCCGTCTTCGTCGGTTATGAGTTCATCAGGCGACACGGGCTTGTTCATCGGTCTGCTCGAATGAGGCTACGATTGCAGCCTACATTCCTGCGGGAGGCACGAATTGACCTCGATCAACGGACCCGGGATGGGGCCCGGCGGCGGCTACTTGCCGCCACCTAGCGAGTGCACATAGACCGCCAGCGCCTTGACGGTGACCGGGTCGAGCCGGCCGACCCAGGCCGGCATGACGCCTGCGCGGCCGTTGGTGATGGTCTCGACCAGCGTCTCCTCGTCGGAGCCATAGAGCCAGATCTTGTCGGTCAGGTTCGGCGCACCGAGCTCCTGGTTGCCTTTGCCGTTGTCGCCATGGCAGCTCGTGCAGTTCTCCGTGAAGATCTTCTTTCCTGCGGCAGCGTCGAACTTCGGCGCGGTCGGGAGGCCGGAGAGCGAACGGACATAATTGGCGACAGTAACGATCTCGTCCTTCTTCAGAACCCCGTCCCGACCGAACGCGAGCATTTGCCCCTCATGCGTCCTTGCATGTCCCGACCGCGCTCCGAACTGGATCGTCTGCATGATCTGGTCGAGCGTGCCGCCCCACAGCCAGTCGTCGTCGTTCAGATTGGGATAACCCTTTGCGCCAGCACCGCCACTGCCATGGCAGGGCGCGCAGTTGTCGGCAAACACGGTCTTGCCACGTGCGCGGGCCAACGCCAGCAGGGCCGGATCCTTCTCGATATCGGCGAGAGACGCGTTGCCGAGCACCGCCATCTTCTCGCCGCGCAGCTTCTCGAGATCGGCAAGGTCGGTAACGACACTCGCGCGGGTCGAATACTGGAACAAGCCGGTGGTGTAGCCCGACACCAGCGGCCAAGCCGGATAGACGACCCAGTAACCGATCGCCCAGATGATCGTTGCATAGAATGTCAGGACCCACCACCGCGGCAGCGGCGTGTTCAGTTCCCTGATGCCGTCCCACTCATGACCGGTCGTGCTGCGGCCGGAAACGCGGTCGATCTCATTGTGCTCGCTCATGATCGGTCAGTCCTCCCGCAGCGGCATCCGGGCTGCAGCATCGAAGAGAGATTTGTTGCGGGGCCAGAGTGCGTAGACGACGATGACTATGAAAATTCCAACGAAGATCGGGGTCCAGAGTGTGCCGACCAGGCTCGACGCAAAATTCTCGGCTTGAATGATCGCTTTCATGCGCGTGCCCTCAGCGCAGATTGGCTTTTTCGTTGTAGAGCTTGAAGTCGACGAGCGTGCCGAGCATCTGCAGATAGGCGATCAATGCGTCGAGCTCGGTCGGATTGCCGCCCTTGCCGTCGAAGTTGCGGACCAAGGCCTTCGGATAGCGCTTCTGAAAAGCATCAGAGCCGGGGCTGTCGGGATCGACCTGCGTCTTGATATCGGCGACCGCGTTGGCAATCTGCTCGTCGGTATAGGGTACGCCGACCGCGCGATTGGTCCGCAGATGAGCTATGGCGTCGGATGGGTCGAGTTCCGTCTTGGCGAGCGAGGGGTACCCGGGCATTACCGACTGCGGAACGATCGAGCGCGGATTGATCAGGTGAGTGACGTGCCAATCGTCGGAATATTTGCCACCGACGCGCGCCAGATCCGGCCCGGTGCGCTTGGAGCCCCACTGGAACGGATGGTCGTACATGCTCTCGGCCGCGAGCGAATAGTGGCCATAGCGCTCGACCTCATCGCGCAGCGGGCGGATCATCTGCGAATGGCAGAGATAGCAGCCCTCGCGGACGTAGATGTTGCGGCCGGCGAGTTCGAGCGGTGTATAAGGCCGCACGCCGTCGACAGCCTCGATCGTGCTCTTCAGATAGAACAGCGGCGTGATCTCGACCAGCCCGCCGATCGCAATGACGACGAGAATGCCGACAATCAGGATGATCGAGTTCTTCTCAAAAATCTTGTGTCGATTCCAGAGGGACATTGCGTGACCTATTCGGCAGGCTGGAGAGCGCCGGCGCCCTCGGTTTCACTGGCTCGGCCGGCATTGACCGTCATCCAGAGATTGAAGGCCATGATCAGGGCGCCGACCAGGAACAGCGCGCCGCCGGCTGCGCGGATGATGTAAAAGGGGTGCATGGCCTCGACAGATTCGATGAAGGAGTATTCGAGGAAGCCGAGCGAGGTGTAGGCGCGCCACATCAGACCCTGCAGAATTCCCGACACCCACATCGCGGAGATGTAGAGCACGATGCCGATGGTCGAGATCCAGAAGTGCCAGTTGACCAGCTTCAGGCTGTAGAGCTGGCGATTCCAGAGCCACGGGACGAGACAATACAGCGCACCGAACGAGACGAAGCCGACCCAGCCTAGTGCGCCGGAATGCACATGGCCGATGGTCCAATCGGTATAGTGGCTCAACGAGTTGACCACCTTGATCGACATCATCGGACCTTCGAAGGTCGACATGCCGTAAAACGCGACCGACACCACCATCATGCGCAGCACGGGATCGGTGCGCAGCTTGTCCCAGGCGCCCGACAACGTCATCAGGCCGTTGATCATGCCGCCCCAGGACGGCATCCAGAGCATGATCGAGAACGTCATGCCGAGCGTCTGCGCCCAGTCAGGCAGTGCCGTGTAGTGCAGATGATGCGGGCCGGCCCAGATGTAGAGGAAGATCAGCGCCCAGAAATGGATGATCGAAAGCCGGTAGGAATAGACCGGACGCTCCGCCCGCTTCGGAATGAAGTAGTACATGATCGCCAGGAAGCCGGCGGTCAGGAAGAACCCGACCGCGTTGTGGCCGTACCACCACTGGAACATCGCATCCTGCACACCGCCCCAAGCGATGTAGGACTTCGAGCCGAGGAAGGAAACCGGCAGCGCGGGATTGTTGCCGAGATGCAGCACCGCGATCGTGATGATGAACGCCAGGTAGAACCAGTTGGCGACGAAGATATGCGGCTCCTTGCGCTTCACCAGCGTCATCAGGAACACGAGCAGATACGTCATCCAGACGATCGTTAGCCAGAAGTCGGCGTACCATTCCGGCTCGGCGTATTCCTTCGACTGGGTCACGCCGAGCAGGTAGCCGGTGCCGGCGATCAGGATGAAGAAGTTGTAGCCGACCACGACGAACCAGGGCGACAGGTCGCCTGCCAGGCGAGTGCGGCAGGTCTTTTGCACAACATATAACGACGTTGCGATCAGGACGTTGCCGCCGAACGCGAAGATCACGGCCGACGTATGCAGCGGCCGCAGGCGGCCGAATGTCGTCCAGGGCAGATCGAAATTGAGCGCCGGCCAGGCCAGCTGCATCGCGATGATCAGACCCACGGTGAAGCCAGCGATGCCCCAGAACATCGCCATGGCGGACGCGAACTTGATCGGGCCGAAGTTGTAATTGGGACGCCCGCCGATCTCCGCTGGAGGCAGTTGGGCCGGACGGTCAAGGTAGCGATTGCCGATCATGACCACGGAGATCAGGCTGGCGGCACAAGCAAGCGACGCGTGAAAACTGAACGCCGCATCGTGCCCCATCGCCGCGCCCAGAAAGCTAACGAAGGCAAAAACCGCAAGTGCCGATGTCAAGCCGGCTTCGCCCATCGTCATCGACTTTGAAACGGAAGATGGACCAGTCATATGGAAGCTTTCCTTGGATGCGGTGGCGTCATGGCAACCACAATCTCGCCGCCAGCCACTTGATCGGCATCAACGCCTGCGCCATGCCGCGCGCCGCCGGCGCCGCGGCTCAGCGCCGTCAGGGTCAGTTCATTCGGACAGTATTTTGCCGGACTGGCCCGCCTTTCCCGCGCGAGATCCGCGGCGCAGCGAGCCTTCTCATGGCATAGACCGCACACCCGCTGCAGATCACGCAACACATCGCAATGGGACGAAGCGAGCATCTGCGCGGACAGACCTGCATGCTCGAGGCGCTTGCTGAGCAACTCCGGCGAACCTTGCTCGCGGGCAAGCGCACGAAGGTCCGACGTCGAGAGATTGAGCTCGTGAGCGATCTCGTCGACCTCCCTGGCGGTCAACAGATCGAATTCGTGTCGACGCACAAGAAATGCGCGCAAGCGAGCGAGAAGATTCTCGAATTGCGGCGAGCTATTGCCAGCTGATCGGTCGGTCATTTCTCACCCCTTTTGGCTCTCCACCTCTAGCCGAAGGACCCGATTGTCGATTTGATCTTGATCAAGCGCGCGATATCGCGGCAATCGATCGCGACGGCCGTCTATGGGTCGCTAGCCGCCCCACGCCGACGGCAAAGCTGGCGGCGTTCGAAGCTCCATGGAATCGGCAAAGATCGTCCAGTCGCGGACGCCCTTCTGTCTGCAGAAGTCGGCCTCGGCCAGCTGTGCAGCCGCGGAAAGCGAGACCGCGTCGACCTTGAATGCTGCCTGGCAGGCGCGATGTTCGTGGCCGGTATCGTCGCAAACCGTCTTGATGAAACGAACGTCAAATGATGTCATGGCACCCTCGCATGGGCTGATTGCTTGGTTATGCTCTCATTGGTACGAGACGCCCGTATTGATCTGCCGCAACGGAATGCTCTCTGAGGCGCGGCTATCCTCTTGCGGAGGATATCGAAGGCAAGCAGAGCCTTGAACGACCTCGACAACCAGGAATACGAGCGACGCGCTTTTCGCGAGGTACGGCTCACATGGTCAGGAATTACGAACGGACCGGACGAGGTGCTATTTGTGGTGAGATGTCCAGTCTGGGGATGACGGCCGGACTGCCGGTATTGACGTTGTTTTGCCGCTGACGGTCCATCCGGAGGCAACGACCGCGAAGCCCACGAACACAAGGATCGTAATCAATGTTGCTGCGAAGCCCACGAGATCGGCGCTGACCACCGCAGTCGCGATCAACGGGGTCAGAATGATTGCGGGGCGAACGATCATCCTGCCGTCACCTTTGCTGCTTTCCCTGCAGCTGCTCGTTCGTCTTCCGCGGATTGGATATAGAAGCCGGAATAAGTATCGACGTAGCATAGATGATCGTGCACTTCCTTGACGCCGGCGACATTCTCCGCGGCGACAATTGCCGCCTGCCTCGCCCGCTCGTCCATGATGATCCCTCGGAGGTGCACCACGCCGTTGCGCACCGAGACTTGCAGCCCGAGCGGACACCAATTTGCACCGTCGAGTGCCCGCACGATGCGATCGTGGACGTGCTTGTCATCAGCCGTAGGATCCGGGATCTGGTGCGCAATGGACGCGACTGCCCGCAACAGATCGGCGCTTGTCACGAGGCCAACGAGGCGCCCCTCGCGCATCACCGGCAGCCGTTTGATGCCTCTCTTCTCCGTGAGATTGACCAGATCAGGCAGGGGCGTTTCTTCCGTCACGGTGATGGGATCACACGACATGATCTCTCCGACCTTCCGCCCGCGCTCGTGGACAAAGTCCGCGGCTGCATAACCGGAGCCGAGAAGGAACTGAAGCCAGCGGCCACGCCGGCGTTGCGTGCCGATCTCGCTTCGCCGCAAGAAGTCGCTCTCCGATAGGATTCCGACCAGTCTTCCAGACGAATCGACCACCGGCAGACCGCTGACATGATGATCCATCATCAGCTTGGCCGCCTCGATGATGGAGGTCTCGGTTCCAACAGTGATGAGATGTCTCGCCATGATCTGATGTGCGCGCATTGCCGCTCTCCTTTCAACGCTTGCAGCAAGCTCACACAAGGTCGGCCCAATCGTCTTGATCTCTCTCAATGCCCGCGTTTGACGGGAATCAAGGCGCCACGACCGATGATCGAAGATGTTGCCAATTAGTCAGGAGACCAAATCATGTTGCAAAACCTGCTCGCCTCAATCGGAGCTCTCGCGATCGTTGTCGTGGCCCTCGTCCGGATGACCTTGCAGGCAAAGCGGCCTTCGCTGAGCCAGCCGGCCGAGTCCCGCCCTGCCCGGCATCATCGCCGTCGCCCGTTCTAGGCCACCGGCGCCGCCTCGACCGTTCGCCCGGAATTTTGACGTGCATCAATGCGGCACGACGCGTCCTGCCAGACGATGCCGCTCCGTCAGGATTGTGCAAATGGCAGACAGAACGGCTTGGCGCCCCATTATCTTCTCGTGTCCGACTACTGGTGATCGCGTCCAAGGCCTGCTTCCCGATGACGCGTCCGGACCTCTGACTGACGATCTGCATTCGATCTCCTGCGCCGCTTGTGATGGCGTCCACTTCATCAACCTGCGAACCGGCGCAGTCGTCGATCCCAAGCGCGGCTAGGTTGATCGCCAGAATCGATGCGGGGCGCTGGAAGATTGAGTTGACGCACATCAACACGCAAGTGCCGCCCATATGGGAAAGCAGGGGCCTCCCCAAACGAAGGATTTTGAACATGACAGACCAAAGTGAAGTCGGTCCCGTCTCCGACGCCATCCAGAGCTACGCAAAGCGGGCGATGGCTGTCCAGTCGGAATTTTCGGAGAAGCTGATCGAGGCGAACCGGCACTGGTTCGAGCAGATCCTGGTCGAATCGAACGAGGCCTGGGAGCTCTTCCGAAGGTTCAATTCCACCGCCTCGGTCGCCGAGAAGATCACAGCGCTGCAGGACTGGGCCAAGGGCGCTACCGCGCGCGGCGCGAACGACGCGACGTACGCGATCGAGACCGCGCGTTCGCTGGGCACGATCGAGCTGAACCTGTTTGCACGAAAGACCAGCGGTGTCGACGAGGCAACTCAGAAGGCCGCCTGATATGCCGGCACGCGACGCTCCAGAGCGCCCAGGGGCCGGCGTCAGCGAGACATGGGAGGGGGTCGCGACGGCCCCCTTCGATCGAGACCTTGAGCTCGCCGTCATCGAAGGTAACACGATTCACAAGCTCGTCTTCCCCTGCCGCCGCATCCTGGGCGGCTGGATGAAGGCGGGGACCATCGACCGCATCCTGGTGCAGCCGACGCATTGGCGTGCCTGGGTCAAATAGGTCGTCCGCCCACTGTCTTGAACAGTGCAGCTAGTAGCAGCACGCCTCCGAACGTTGTAACATCAAATAGGTTGAGGGCTTTGCCGGGGAAATATGTCCGACCGCATCTGGTACCGCTATGGCACTGCCGCGGCAGCGGCCGCACTCGTATTTGCTGTGCGCGCGGGACTAGATAACTATTTCGAGGACCGGACCTTCACGATCATCTTTGTCCCGGCCGTGCTTTTTGCCGCTTTCACCGGAGGCCGCGGTCCGGCGATCCTCACCACCCTGCTCTGCCTCGTCATCAGCGCCAAATTCCTCGGCAGGAGCCTGGTCACTGAACCTGCGAATCTGATCGATATCGCCTGTTTCGCTGTCCTCGGCCCGATCCTCGGCTTTATGGGTGACCGGCTACTGAAGGAGAGCGATCAGGCGCGAAATCGCCAGGCCCATCTGCAGTCGATCCTCGACACGGTCCCTGATGCGATGATCGTCATCGACGACCACGGCATTATTCGCTCCTTCAGCGCTGCAGCCGAGCGCCTGTTTGGCTGGAAGGCGGACCAGGTCGTCGGACAGAACGTTTCGAACCTGATGCCCCAGCCGTATCGCGGCGAGCACGACCGGTATCTCGAGCGTTACCTTACGACCGGCGAGCGGCGCATCATCGGCATTGGCCGTATCGTTGTCGGGGAACGAAGTGACGGCTCGACGTTTCCGATGGAGCTCGCCGTCGGCGAGGCCAAGGTAAGCGGAGAGCGCTTCTTCACCGGCTTTATCCGCGATCTCACCGAGCGTCGAGCGCAGGAACGGCGGCTTCAGGAGCTGCAGTCCGAGCTGGTCCATGTGTCGCGATTGACCGCCATGGGTGAGATGGCATCCTCAATCGCGCATGAGATCAACCAGCCGCTGTCAGCCATCACGAACTACATGCGCGGTGCGAAGGCGCTGCTGGCATCGGAGATACCGGATGCTAGCCGCATTCGGGACGCGCTCGAGCGGGCCGCGCAGCAAGCGCTACGGGCCGGCGACATCATCAAGCGCCTGCGCGAGTTTGTCGCGAAGGGCGAGACCCAACAGTCTCTGGAGAGCCCGGCCACCTTGCTCGAAGAGGCTGTTGCACTGGCGCTGCTCGGCGCCAAGGAGCAGGGCGTCCGGGTAGCGATCCGCAGCGACCGGGACATGCCCCCGATCATCGTCGACAAAATCCAGATTCAGCAGGTAGTGCTCAACCTGGTTCGCAACGCGATCGAGGCGATGGCGTCGGGCCCGCGCCGCGAATTGACCGTCGACGTCACCAAGACTAGCGGTGTTGCGACGTTTACCATTGCCGATACCGGCCCGGGCATCAGCCCCGATATCGCCGACCGTTTATTTCAGCCCTTTATCACGACCAAGGAGCATGGCATGGGCGTCGGCCTCTCGATCTGCCGGACCATCATCGAATCCCATGGCGGACGCATCGATGTGATGCCAAACGCTGGTGGCGGCACGGTTTTTCAGTTCATCCTCCCGTTCGCGGAGGACGGGGAAGAAGAAGCATGACTACGCGGCGCACAATTCTCGTGATCGACGATGATCCCGCGATGCGGGACTCACTGGCTTTCCTTCTCGACGTCAACGGCTTTGCCGTAACGTCTTATGAGACGGCAACCGATTTTCTCGATCATCTTGCCGGCAGCACAGTCGACTGCATTGTATCTGACATCCGCATGCCCGGCATGAGCGGCCTCGAATTGGTCCGCAAGCTCAAGGCCGACGCGCTCGCATGTCCCGTCATTCTGATGACTGGCCATGGAGACGTTGCACTCGCGGTCGAGGCGATGAAGGCAGGCGCGGTTGACTTCATCGAAAAACCGTTCGAGGACGAGGCGCTGTTGCGTGCAATCGGCGAAGCCTTGCAAACACAGTCGGCGGCCCAGGCCGACTGTACGGTCAAGCGCGAGGCCGAGGCTCGCCTGGTGGATCTCTCGCCGCGCGAACGTGACGTTCTGCGGGGGCTCGTGGCGGGCAAGATCAACAAGGTGATCGCCCACGACCTGGGCATCAGCCCTCGAACAGTCGAGGTCTACCGGGCTAACCTGATGGCCAAGACCAATGTGCGCAGCATGTCGGAATTGATGCGGATCGCGATCGCTGCTGGGCTCTAGACGTCCCAAAAAGCGATTATTCAAGGCTGCTTGTCCACGGAGATAAAGACCGCCAAGCTACGCTGGTGAGGCAGCACATGTGCAAGCGTATCCTGAAATTTCGAGCCATGCAGGACGCAACATTGCATCGGACTGACGATAGATCGTCCTGCTCGTTGCCATGCGAAAAAACCTGCTGCAGGATTCCGATCTCGTACTCCAATAGTCTGGCCGACTTCCAGGCGAGCCCATATTGCTTTGCCCGTGCCCAGGTCAGATCGGGCAACCCGTTTGCGGCAAACCGGTTGGTGAAACGCGATGAATTTCAAGATCTCTCCTGCGCAGCGCATCGTCGAGCACGGGCGACGCGGAGACTGCGTTGAAGAGCATTTGCTGCCACTGGATTAGAGCAATCCGCACACCCACACCGTCGCCCTCCAACTAAATTTGCGTACGGGCCGGCAGGCCGCGCTGATCGGTCTCAAGCAGCAGCTCGACGGCATCGAGCACGGTGGCAGTCGGCTTGATCGTCGCAAACGAGCTGCGCATCACATCGGTGGCGAGCATTGCTATCTCTCCTATTCAACACATGTGTTGACCGCCGTTGATCGAAAGCGTCGATCCGGTGATGAACCCTGCTTCGTCGGCTGCGAGAAACGCGACGGCACGGGCAATCTCTTCCGGCTGCCCCAACCGTCCGACCGGGATCTGCGGCAGAATGGAATTCTGCATGACATCAGCCGGCACCGCGGCCAGCATCTCGGTATTGATGTAACCCGGGCAGATCGCATTGACCGTGATCCCAAACCGCGCGCTTTCGAGCGCCAATGCGCGGGTGAAGCCAAGCTCGGCGGCCTTTGCCGCGGCATAATTCGTCTGGCCGATCTGGCCCTTCTGCCCGTTGATGGACGAGATATTGATGATCCGCCCGAACTTGCGCGCCCGCATGCCCTCGATGAGGGGTCGGCACATGTTGAATAGCGAATCGAGATCGGTTCGTATCACCGCGTCCCATTGCGGCTTGGTCATTCGATGCAGTGTGGCGTCGCGCACGATACCGGCGTTATTGACCAGGATGTCGATCGGGCCCAGCGCCGCCTCCACCTCGCGGACACCCGCTGCACAGGCCTGGAAGTTCGCGACATCCCACTGGAATACGGGAATTCCGGTCTGATCCTGAAACGACCACGCGGCTCCCGCATTTCCAGCATAGCAGGCCGCAACCCTGCATCCGGCGGCTGCGAGGGCACGCGAAATCGCGGCGCCAATTCCTCTGCTTCCACCCGTAACCAATGCGACGCGCGCCATGCCGGCTCCTCCAAGCTGGGTACAACATTTGCGCGAAGTACACGCTCGATGAATTGATCTCGCTCAATCAGAATCCCGGACCGCGCATGAGGCAGATCAAATTTGTTCACCTCGACCCGTGCTTTGATAGCACTTGCTCTTCCACCCCTTTGGAGAACGGCCCATGTTCAAGAACATCCTGGTCCACATTCCGACGGAGCTGTCGCCACGTCCCGCGGTCGACGGATCAGTTTCGCTCGCGCTCGGCACCGGTGCGCATCTCGACGCAATGGCGATCGGCTACGAGACCGCTAGCGTACCGTTTGTCGTTGAAGGCGGTGCGGCGGTCGCCTCCCTGTTCGAGGCTGAACATGAGCAGGCCTTCGAACGCGCCGAGGTTGCGCTGCGCATCTTCGATATCGAGGCACGGAATGCGGGGATATCGTACGCGACCCGCGCCGTAGGTGCGCTCCCCATCGATGCGCGGGAGATGATCTGCGCGAGCGCGCGACTGCATGACCTGACCGTGGTGGTGCAGCCGCTGGGCGAATATAACAGCTACGACAATGTGATCCCGCGCGAGCTCTTGTTCCAGGCCGGGGGTCCTGTTCTGTTCATGCCCTATACGTTCCACGGCGCGTTCTCGGCGAAGCGAATCGGGATCTGCTGGGATGGCAGCCGGCTTGCCGCCCGCGCGCTGCATGACTCGATGCCCCTATTGCACGCAGCCGACGCTCTCGTGGTCATCACCATTGATGGCCCTGACCCAATCCCCTCGGAAAGCTCCACCGACCATTTGGTCCGATATCTTGCAAGGGCCGGTCTTCCGGCCAAGATCACGTCGTTGTCGGCGTCCAAGTCCGAGGTTCAGTCAATCCTACTGTCGATCGCGGCGGATGAAAGCCTTGACCTTCTTGTGATGGGCGGATACGGCCACTCCCGCCTGCAGGAAACCCTGCTCGGCGGCGTGACGCGCGACATGCTGCGCACGATGACCGTCCCAGTCCTGATGTCTCACTAAGCGCGAGCCGAACTGTGAAGCATCCAGCCGGGACATTTCAGAGCCATATCGCTCGTGGCTTCGTGGTCATCAGCGCGATCTGCGCCGCGCTGACTCCAGCCGCCGCGGACCAGGAGCAGGGCCGTCGCCTTGCGCAGCTCTACTGCGCCCGCTGCCATGCAATCGATCGGGTGAGCCCGAGCCCACTGAGGATAGCACCTCCGTTCCGGACATTGCACGAACGCTATCCGGTCGAGATGCTGCAGGAATCGCTGGCGGAGGGAATCGTCACCGGCCATCCGACCATGCCCCAGTTCAGCTTCGAGCCGGACCAGGTGGGCGACTTCATTCTGTTCTTGAAATCTCTCGAGCGGGGCCAAGCGGACCGTTGAGCCAGGTCAATGCGCGGAACGCACAAAGCCTCATTGTTCAAGCTTCAACACGGAGGTCCGACATGCGTGCGCATCAGATAATGACCAAGCATATCATCGCCGTCAGTCCGCACACGAAGATCCTGGATGCGGCCAATATCATGCTGCGATGTCACCTCAGTGGTCTGCCGGTGATGGACGAAGACGGCACGCTCAGGGGCATGGTGTCCGAGGGAGATTTCCTGGACCGCGCCGAGATCGGCACAGGACACAAGCGCTCGGCATGGCTGGAACTGTTCACCGGCGTGGGTCGCGCTGCGACCGATTTCGTGCACGAGCGCGGCCGCAAGGTTGAGGACGTCATGACCACGACCCCGATCACAGTCGATGAGCAGGCGCCGCTCGACGAGATCGTGCATCTGATGCACAAGCACGCCGTGAAGCGGGTGCCGGTTGTGAAGGGCAAGACCATGGTCGGAATCGTCACCCGGGCGGACATCCTGCAGGCCGTCGCTTCGCTGGCGCGCGAAGTTCCCGATCCGACCGCCGACGACAGCCATATCCGTGAACGTATCCTGCGCGAAATCAACGCCACCGGCTGGCGTCCCGCCGGCTTCCAGGTCTGGGTGCGCAACGGCGCCGTGCATCTGCACGGCCTGATTTTCGATGAACGAGCCCGCCAGGCCGCAATCGTGCTCGCCGAGAACACCTCGGGCGTCAGGGAAGTCCACGATCATCTCTGCTTCGTCGACGGCTACTCCGGCTACTACGTGGAATCGCCGGAAGACGTCAAGGCGGCTAGCTGATCAGATCGAGGAGGCCAACATGGCAATGAGTACACTGCTTGTCGTCACGGCCGTCTGTCTCATCTTCGCGATCTTTGCGCTCGTGCTCGTCTTGACCGATCGCAGCACGACGCGCTGGCGTCAGGAACAGGACCGAGCCAGCACACGCGCTGCCTATCCCGATAAGAACGGGACCTAGCAGCGCTTTTTGCCTCGCGCGCCGAGACACTGATGTCTCGCCGTGCGGCCACCGTTTATTGCTCTGCATTCTCGGAGCTACGTACAAATACGTAAGTGGCTTCTACTTAGGGGAAATATCCAAATTTCCCGATCCAGAAGATGCGATCAATCTGCCTCCATCGATCTTCCCAATCCATGGAGCGTCGCCATGCAGACCCAGAACGCCATTTCTTTCGAGAACAGCCGTCACCCGACCAGCATCCTCAGCCGGCAGGCGCGCGTTGAAGGGCCCTTCGGCATGATTGGGACGCCGATGCGGTTCGCCCGCAACAGCGAAATTTACGGCGAGGACGAGGCCGCGGAATACCTCTATCAGGTCGTTTCCGGCGCCGTCCGAACCTACAAGATTCTGGAAGACGGACGTCGCCAGATCGGCGCATTCTATCTGCCCGGGGATATTTTCGGCTTCGAGGCCGGCGAGACCCATATCTCCTCGGCCGAGGCCGTCTCCGAGACGCGGGTCATCGTGGTCAAGCGCGCCGCGCTCATGGTCCGTGCGACCCACGAAAAGGATCTGGCACGCCAACTCTGGGATGCGACGGCCCAGGAACTGCGTCGCTTCCAGGAGCATCTGATGCTGCTGATCTGCAGCGCTGAAGATCGTGTCGTCGGCTTCCTCCACGACATGGCGCGCCGCGCCGTCAAGAATGCGGCGATCGAGCTTCCGATGTCGCGGCAGGATATCGCCGACTATCTCGGTCTGACGATCGAAACGGTGTCACGCACCTTTACCCAGCTCGAGCAGAACGGCGTGATCTCCCTTCCGACCTCGCGTCGGGTGGAACTGCGCAACCGCGCGATGTCGAACCGGAACGTGGCCGCGTAAGCGAAGGGCGCGCCAGGCTTCGATAATCGGCCGCAAGTGAGAGGCTAGGAATAGGATGCGGTCGGCCCTGGCGATCACCTATGGGCAGGACAAGCTGCCGCGCTACACCAGCTACCCCACGGCTCCGCATTTTTCTGCGGCGGTCAGCGAGGTTGATTACGGGGCATGGCTCAAGTCAGTTCCAGCTCGGCAGCCAGCCTCGATCTACCTGCACGTGCCGTTTTGCCGGTCGATGTGCTGGTACTGCGGGTGCCACACTTCCATTACCAGCCGCGACGAACCGGTCGCCGTTTACGCCGCCGGCCTTCGCACCGAAGCGCATCTCGTTACGGAAGCGGTCGGTCAGCGATTGCCCGTCTCCCACATCCATTTCGGTGGCGGCACTCCGACGATCATGACGCCCGAAACCTTTGCCGACCTCGTCGTCGGACTGCACGAAAAACGAGTAGCGTAGCGCGCTGGAGATCAGCACCGGAGGTAGGCGACCGCCTACTCGAGTTCTTCGTCAGCATCCGCGGCGGCGTCACCGATGCTACCCACGAGCGCGGCCGCAAGAGTTTGCGCACGCTAAATAATCTCGAAGTATCGTTGGCGCTCAAAGTCAGTAACTCGATGTTGAATGGCTTCCCACTCCCAACGGCGGGAGCACGAGAAGGCTTCGACAAACCTATCTCCAAATAGATCGATGGCTTTTTGCGATCGCGCAAACCGGCTTGTGGCCTCTAATAAATTTTGGGGAAGCCGCTCGAGGGAACGTTCATTTTCCTCGCTTGCATCACCAACAAACGGAGCTGCTAAGTCAGCATCCTCCTCAATTCCTAGAATGCCGGAGCCGAGGGCACTCGCGAGAGCGAGATATGGATTCACATCTGCGCCACTCAGTCTGTACTCAAGGTGGTGCGCTTCCGAGCCTCCGGGGATGACCCGCACCGCACAGGAGCGATTGTCGACCCCCCAGCTTGGGCAGATTGGAGCCCAAAAGCCGGCGACCAATCTCTTATAGCTATTCACGTTAGGCGCAACCAGCACACAAAACTCCGTCATGTACTTCAGCTGTCCGCCAATGAATTGGCTCATAGTTTCCGAGATGTTCCACCTCGTCTCGCTGTCGTAGAACGCACTGTTGCCATCAGATGACATTGAGATGTGAATATGTCCCGACTGACCCGGCCAATTCTCAGACACTTTGGCCATAAACGAGGCCGTCATCCCTTTCGTCTGCGCCCACGATTTTATCATCGACTTGAATATGACTGCTCGATCAGCTGCATCCAGGGCATCACAATGACGCAGCGACGCCTCAATCACGCCGGGCCCGGTTTCAAAATGAAGCCCACTGAGAGGCGTCCTAGCGTTTTCGCACAACGCTAGGATCTCGTCGAACAGCTCTTCGTTCGCAATGGCCCTCGTCAGTGAGTAACCGAATGGCCCAAGCGTGAAAGGAGCCCATTCATCAAAGGGCTTATTATTGATGGTCTCGGCGCTCTCCTTGAAAAGCATAAACTCAAACTCGAACGCAGCAGTACAGCTATATCCATGCTCAGCTGCTCTTCTTAGGACCTTACGCAGAACACCACGCGGGCAGATGCTCTCATGGGCGCCCACAAACTCAGCTAGGTACAGATCCCGCCGATTGGACACGGGACGACCGGTGCGCGACAGAATGCGCAGGTCCGCATCCCCGAACGCTGATGGCGGCCTCTTGGTAAAACTCGCTGGTATCACTCGGTCCGAACAATCCCAGGCAAGCACGGCTTCAGAGAATCTGACGATTTTGTCTCCATTCGAAAGATCCTCAGCCGCGACATGCTTCCCTCGAAGGACACCGTCAAAGTCGCACACTCCAGCCACCGCGACGCGAGCCGTGTTCACGCCAATCCCGATTTCGCTTGGCATTAGTTCTGACCTAGGCCCGCCAGATCGAATACCTCGTCCACCCGCATTGCTCGCAACTTGCGATAGTCACTCTCAAGCTGGTTCAAGTCGTTGTTCACGAGGTACACGATACCCGGTGTTGACGCCAAATCGGTCGTCGGAACCAGATTTTGTCCCACTGGAACGAACGCAATTGCATCCGCGAAACTTGGCAGCTTACGGATTGTTTCGAGCCCCGGATAACCGCGGACAAGACCGCCTACGTCAGAGATGAGCGAGACGCATAGCGCGTGAGCCTTCCGACCGTACGGGCCGCGCTGCCTCATATGTGCAAGAAAGCCAGCAGGATCTGCGTAGCGCCACGCCGTTAGGGTCATGTGATTGTGACCCAATGCCATCGTCCGGGCTTTTCTGGACATTGTCCCTTGGAGCCTCGCACCAAAGTCCACCAGAACCGGCCCCGCCTTGTCGACGATGATCTCCGCATGAGCCGGTCCGTTGACGATCTCGAGCGCTTGCAACGCACGCATCAAATAGTTGGACAGCTGTTCCACGACTGGATCCTCTCCATCCAGCAAGCGCTCGAGCGAGCAGACCGTTGCTGCGCCCTTTACGGGAACGGTGTCGTAGGTCCAGACCTCCGTGACGAAACTTTCTCCGTCGATCGACACGGCATTTACAGTGTATTGTTGTCCCCTTATCTTCTCCTGCCCAAGAGCAAGGTGATTCAAGGCTCCGACACGATTCGTCTTTCCTACAATGGCACTCGTAGCCCGCTGCACGTCAGCATCAGTCGCGCAGAAAAACACATCCTCCGTACCGGTGCTATTCAGCGGCTTGATTACGATTTCGTCGAAGCTTGCTTGTCGCTTCCAGCTTGTGAAGTCTTCAGCATTACTTGACACCACCTGCCTGATCGATCGCACTCCTGCGGAGGACAACGCTTCAGACAAGCGCGATTTGTCGCGTCTTGCAGCTGACCGGGCGGTTCCATTCGAAGGTAAGCCGAGCCGCTCGGACAACGAGTCCGCCAGCTCAACTCCGGTCTCGCATCCGGCTATAATGAATTCCGTCTCTCGGCATCGAAGCGCCGCCAGATGATATTCGATAAGCTCCTCGTCCCTCATGTGCTCGTCCGGACGAATTAGCTCATCATATAAAGCAGCGTCGAAATGCGAGCGAAAGATCGGAGGAACCTGCGCAGCCGACATCACATGCACCGTTCCAATCCCGTAACGTCTGAACTCCTCCGGCAGGTAACGGCCTGTCGAGTACGCATCGACTATTGCACAATGACGCTTGTTCATCTGGACCTCCGATACTGGACATAAATGGCGCAAAGGGCGACAGCCGTAATGAGAATATTTCCAATGAAGGTGTATGAAGAGGGCGCAATACGAGCATCGCAATACTGAAACAGAAACGAGATGATCGGAGCCGCGGATAGGACCATGTTTACCGTCATTGGTTCTACGCGGCGGATGCCCTCCTGAATCAGAAGCAAAGGAACAATGATCGTCGATAATGCAACGATCGCGATCGCATACCAACGCTGCGAGACCTCAAGTTCGATTGAGGAGCGATCGACGAAAAGCAGCAGCAACAAAATCGTGCCATAGAAACGATGAGCAAGCACTTGTCGGCCCGACAATCCACGGTCGAACAGCAATTTCATGAGGACATTGGTAAGGGCGAGCGATAGGCCGGCCATGATAGCCACAAAAATGCCGAAGGATGACCGAGGCCCCCATTCGACGCCGGCATTGCCGCTTGCCGAAATCCAAATCATGTAACCCCCGATGAGCGCAACCAACGCACTTACGCCGACGTCCGATTTCGGGGGAAGGCCCTGTTTTCTGATCAGGGCGTTCAGCCACACCGTCGCAGCAGGCCCCAACGCCACCATGAACGTGACGATGATAGCGGGTTCGGCGTATTTCAGTCCGATGAAAAGCCCAACCCAGCTGATTGCGGTGACGACGTTGAGCGACGCCAGGGCTGTAAGCGAGGACTTCGTGATCCTTGGCCGACCGCTTTCGCGCCGAGCCAAAAGGTTGAACGTCAGGCATACCAGAGCAAAGGACAGCAGGAGAGTGCTATAAATATCTGCCTGCTGAAAATACGATGCCGCATAGATGTCGCCTGCCGCACTAACGATGACATAGAGGACGACAAAGAGAACTCCCACGGCGAAACGATGCGCCCCCGTTTGTTCCGTCTGCACGCGCGTGGAATCGAGCGATCCAAGAGCCTTTCTCGAACCGAGTTCGAGAGACTCTTGTTCCGATTTACAAGGAGGACATTTCCCTTGGCGTTTCACAATATCCCTATCGCTTATTTCTCTGGCAGTACGCGACACATGCCTCTCCGAATGCCTTGAAGATTCGCCTGCTCAAAAGATCGGTAGCCACGTGCCACTCCGGATGCCATTGCACACCAATCTGCAGGGTCGGCGCGCCAATTACGGAAACGGCTTCGACCAAGCCGTCGGCCGTCCAGGCTTCGGGCTTCAGCGCAGAGGCAATGTTTTCTATGCCCTGGTTATGCAACGAGTTGACTTGCGCCTCGGTCGCGCCCGCTATCGGGAAGAGCACACCATCAGACGGTATTGTTACGCAGTGCGCCACATCGTACTGGCGATCCCTTGGGAGAGATGGCTTCTCGGCGTGCATCGCTCCACTCTCCGGCCTCCATTCCGACAGAGACGCATGAAGCGTGCCACCGAAATAGACGTTAAGCTCCTGGAGGCCACGGCAAATGCCCAATATGGGCATCCCGAATGCAACGGCCGCGCCAATGGCTGCCGCGGACAGCCTGTCCCGTGGACGGTCGCGGATGCCAACTTCAACATCGGTTTGGTTCGTCGGTGTAGTGGAAGCAGGCGACCGCACGACGGGAGCATCAATATTCGATTCATCTCCAGTCAGCACCAGACCGTCCAGCCTGGACATGATTGGAAGAACGCCATCGATCCCCACATCATCGGCATCGATAGTCGGTAGTATCACGTTCGTCACCCCCGCGTAACGAACGAGGGCATGCACGTATTTGCGCCGCAACCAATCGCGGTGCACGCCATCAGCCAAAAGACGGTTTGAGGTGATGCCAACCACGGCTCGGACTGATTCTGCCTGTTGCGAGATCAAGCCAGGTTCTCCCGCGCATTTGCGCCAGCCAGGGACTGCTCATACAGGCGTCGATTTCGCTGCTTTAACTGGGAGATTACGCTCGGCTGACCTTGAGGTCCCTTGACGAATAGCCCTCCCCAAGTTGAAGCAACGCTTGCGTACTGAGGATCCTGCATTCGAATTTTCTGAGCTTTGCGCAAGAGCCAGAAAGGGATGCCGGGCGACAGATGATGCTCTAGGTGGTATTCATCCAAATTCTGCCCGAAGATCGCTCTTTCCAGAAAATTCCCCTTTCGGTTGCGAGTTAGATAGACGTTCTTGGTTTCGGTCTCGCACATGGGCGAGTGCTCGGCGAGCTCGATAAACCAACCGAGGACCTGAAACGTGGTGAGATAGGGCACGATCCAGAACAGGATGACGAAGTGGAGGATACCAAGAAGATATGACCCGCCCAGTATGGCGAACCAGAACAGATAGAAGCCATACTTATCGACAAGAATGCCCGACCGATCCTGGTCCTCGCTATCTGCTATCGAAAACCGGTTCGTCCAAAGGTACTTCATATACGCGACCGTCGCGCCACCCAGTATCGGCTTCCAGATCATATTGAAGGCGTACCGCCCAGGAGGCTGGACGTCGTAAACACCGCGGGCCAAAAAGAATTTTAGATCAGGATCCTTCTCCGGGTCGCCCAAAAACGGGTGATGCAGATAGACGTGTGAGATCCGATATGCCCAATGGCGCTGGAACAGAGGATAAGCCGCGAACAGAATCCCCAGGACATAGTTCCAGGTGGTGTTTCTGGCGAGGGTACGATGGGCCGCATCGTGAGCGATTGTCGTCAATCCACGTTGATAGGCACCTATCAGTAGAACAGCGAGCGGATAGAGCCACCAGGAGAAAGAGATCGTCGCGACCACGCAGGCTGCGATTACAGCATAGTCCTTGGCGATATAAGCAGCTCCCGTTATGTTATCTGGTCTCAGCTCGGAGAGCTGCTTGTTGATCTCGCGGCTGAATTGAACCGCCTCATAACGTGACGACCTCAGTTTCCAAGCATCTGCCTGTTTCATGCGAACCCCTTCCTGACAGCTTCAGGTTGTCAGATTGCCGAAAGTGCCTTGTTCAAGTCCTTGATGATGTCGTTGACATCTTCGATGCCGACACAAAGCCGGATCGAGCCACCAAATATGCCAGCGGCTTCGCGCTTTTCCCGTGGGACGGTGGTGTGGGTCGTTGAAACAGGATGTGTCACAAGCGTGCGGGCATCCCCCACGTTTGAAACGTGGTACATCAAGTCGACGTTCTGGATGAACTTGCGTCCGGCTTGTTCGTTCTCGACCTCAAACATGACCATCGCCCCGTGCCCATACTCTGCGTTGAGTGTTTGATCGATGGTTTCTCGATCAGCTCCTTCAAATAGGCCTGGGTAAAAGACGCGACATACTTTTGGATGTTCGTTAAGAGCCTCGGCTACGATCTTCGCGTTTGCGCAATGCTGCTTCATGCGAAGGTGCAGTGTTTCAAGCCCTTGGATCAGTTGAAAGCTTGCAAAGGGGGCGATGGCCGCACCGGTATCGCGCAGCCAAGTCATCCGGGCTTTTAAGAGAAACTCGCTCCGAGCGAGATCCTCGATATCCTGCAACGCGTTGCGCCAGATGATGCCACCGTGGGCGTCGTCAGGGTTGTTGAACAAGGGAAAGCGTGAGCTCCCCCTATAATCGAAAGCGCCGTTGTCAACGATTAGTCCGCCCAGGGTCGTGCCATGGCCGCAAATGTATTTGGTCGCGGAGTACGTCGTAATCGCGGCACCGAGCGCTGATGGACGGCACACGAGCGGCGTTGTCGTATTGTCTACGACCAGGGGCACGCCGTGCTTTCTGCCGATTTCTGCCAGCTGCTTGACGGGAAGCGGAATAAGACATGGATTCGAGATCACCTCTCCGAACAGGCATATTGTGCGATCATCAATGGCACGTTCGAAGGTCTCTGGGTATCGAGGATCTGCCGTCTTAACGCTGATACCGAGACGCCTCAACGTGTTGTGGAGCAGGTTCCACGTATTGCCATATAGGTACGGAGATGCGACGACATTGTCCCCCACTTCGCCACTCGACAAGTTGACGATTGCAAGGAACGTCGCCGCTTGGCCTGATGCAACGGCGAGTGAGTCGCTTCCCATGTCGACAGCGGCATATCTCCTTTCCAGGGCACGGGTCGTCGGATTGATAATCCGCGTATAAGTGAAACCATCGGCCTTTACGTTGTAGACGTCCGCAATATGGTTGAGATCACCGTCGAGTTCGTAAGCCGTATTCTGGTAGATCGGCACTGCCACGGCCTTAGTTGTGGGATCGCGACGATATCCGGCGTGCAGAACAGCAGTTTCCGTGGAAAATGGGTACCGCGAGGCGGTCGCGATTGAATGCGATGTGTCGGCACGACTCTCGCTAGTCTCCCGGGGTGACGTCCGTCCCGCAAGCCCGGTGCGACCAGACCGAAAATATGTGCGAAAGGCGCACCCCAACTGCTCGATCCAACTGGGTTGAATTTCTCCAATACAGCCAATGCGAAAACTCCGGGTCGGAAGATGGAGCTTCGAATAGACGTACAGATTGTGGGCCGCCAAGTGACAATACAACCGATCGAACGCGACCTGATCCGAAATCCCGGCCGGCGCAGCGAACGCCACGCAGATGGGAGACTGTAAGTTCGTCGCGAGAAGCGGGGTAGCCAAACCGTCGAGTTCGTTGATGACGCGATCTTTTATCTTTTCGTACCTGCGGCGCCTAACGTCGATGCCTTCGTCTCCCAAGATCTCGAGCGCCTTCGTGG
Source organism: Bradyrhizobium pachyrhizi (assembly GCF_029714545.1). Classification (NCBI taxonomy): domain Bacteria; kingdom Pseudomonadati; phylum Pseudomonadota; class Alphaproteobacteria; order Hyphomicrobiales; family Nitrobacteraceae; genus Bradyrhizobium; species Bradyrhizobium pachyrhizi. The sequence goes on from NZ_CP121667.1 coordinate 7,016,289, forward strand.
CTGCCTGAACGATATGTGTGGGCGGAGTCGATCGCCATTCACCTGTGTCCTCAAACGAGCGCCATTGATCTCTAACGTCGAGCACAAATGATTTCGGTTCTTGAACCGCATTCTCCAGAATTTCGTGAGACGCAATGACATAAGCGAGCCCTGGAGGGCCTTCTATGCACTTGTTGCTCGACGTGACCAAGACGTCTGGCCCGCCACGATTTAGGTCGATGTGGATGCCGCCGAACGAACTCATTGCGTCGACGATGGTCTTGATCCCTCGCTGCCTTGCACCGTCTACGATTGCCTCGAGCGGATTGACGATCCCCGTCGTGGTCTCGCAATGGACAAAGCATAGGTGAGTGATGGCTGGATCTTGGTTCAGACAGGCGGCGATTTCCTGAGGGTCCAAAGCATCGGTGGCTCGCTTGACAAGCTGAACTGCTTGAACACCCCAGAGCCGGAGAATCTTGAGTATGCGCTCACCATAGATGCCGTTTATGCAAACGAGCGGTCGGTCACCCTGCGACACAAATGACGAGAGAGCGGCTTCCATTGCAAAAGAGCCACCTCCCTGAATAGGGACAACCGAGTATCCTTTTGGATTTCCCGACAGATTGAGCATCAACCGCCTCATACGGGCGGTCACTTCCTTGAACTCGAAATCACGCGATGCAAGGTCGAACTGCATCTGCGTTTTGACCGCTGGCGCGAGTGCAAGCGGACCAGGCGTTAACAAAGAACGCTGCCTTGTCACCCCATCCTCCCCTATAGTTGTATTAATCCGCGACTCTGGAGCACCGCCGCGCGAGGCGCCCGGCCCTTCCTGGCTTTGACATCGAGATCCTTGAAGCGATCTGCACCGCGGAGATCATGACGGAAGCACAGGTCAAGACGGCGCCACCATCTCGAGTCGCGAACGAGACAGTCAGCCAATTTGACTGGGTCTGGCCGCTGCCGTTCAGTGAAAAATGGAAGTTCGCCAGCGGTCTTCGCCGGACCATCGCGCGAGGGCACTGAGCCAGCCAGCGAACCCACAACTGCCGCTGCTGACCGCGCTCATCTTACAAGAGCCTAAGAATTGGGACATTCGCACTTTTTGTCACTCGTTAACCGGCTATGTTTGAGATCGTACAACTTGACGCCACGTGCGATTCAACCCCCCTTTCAACGCGCGTGGACGAATATTTCCGAATTTGCATGACGTGCGGCCCCGCGCTTCACTAGCCCACGCCTACCGCTGCCAAAGTCGGCCAGCATGACGCCTTTGCGCCTAAACGCAGCTGCCCCGGCAACTCGGATTTGACGGCAAGTCGCAGCGCCTGCGATTTCTCTTCCGTTGCGTAGACTGCTTGAGAGTTTCCAACCACCGGACGCTTTCTTTTTTCTCGATGGGAATCCGGGTCGGATTGATCTTCTTTTTAAGCGCTGCCGTCCCCTTGAATTTCTTCCGGGTCCAGAACTTAACGGCCGCCAACCCCAGCGGCACCCCCTCGATTGTAACCGCGAGGCTCGAATGCATCAGGATGCCGCAAACCGCGCGGGGCTCCGTATCATCCCCAGACCCAGGGCAAGATCGAGCGCTGGCATCAGACGCTGAAGAACCGCATCCTGCTCGACAACTATTACTTACCCGGCGATCTCGAACGACAGATCAGTGTCTTCGTCGAGCACTACAACCACGTTCGCTACCATGAGAGCATCGACAATCTCACGCCGGCCGATGTCTACTTTGGCCGAGCACAGACAATCCTGGCCGAACGTCAGCGCATCAAGTGCGACAACATCGCAAATCGTCGCTTGCAGCATCGACTGCAGGCCGCTTAAAGTCTAACCCCTGATGAGCCAGAGCCTCCCTTCCCGAGCCGCCTAAGCAGTCTCAAATCATCTGACGACGGACAGAATGAACTTGAGCCTATCCATTTGCTGTAGGCCTCCCTGAGTGACTGTCAGAGCCAACCGAGAGCGTCTGTTCTGGTAGCTCCCGTCTCGCCATAAGCTCCGCGATCGTGGCAAGTGCGACGCACATTTCGGTTCGCCCCTCAGACCATTCTCGGAGCACCGCAACAGCGTTCTCGAAGGCCTGCTCATTGGTCATGGCATGATCTCCACGAAGGGACGCATTCAGCCGCGCGGGCGCGTAGTCCTGCGGGGACGCACGGACGGCTTAGAAGGCCGTCCGTGCGAACTTACGCTGGGCGCGGCGTCTCATGGGATGCGCGAAAGAAGAGCAGCCAAGCCGATGGCTCACTCAGCAATCAGCATGCCAGAATGCAGGCGTGCGGCTGACTACATGCGCTTTCAGAAAAGCGCACGGACGACGAGAGGCCGCCGCCCGTGCGAAAAGTGTCCCGGTCGAGACTTGGCCACCTTGGTGAGGGCTGTCACTAAAGCAGCCAAGCCACAGATGTCCTGTCAACGAGCGTGCCAAAGCGAACTAGAATGCAATGAAGGAAAGCGAATACCGAGATTGCAAGACTTCTGACGCGGATATCGTTCAAGCCGGCTTGGTTGAGTTGGTCTTCTGCTTTGAGGGCCGTCTAGGTAGCGAAATGGTCCTTTGAAGCTCTGCAAGTGTCAAGCAACGTCGGCCGTCGAGATAGTCCCTCGCACCGTTTGTCGAGCGCCTTTGGCTTTCTTCAAGGCGTCGTTACGGGAAGTCACGGCCAAGTCTCCGAGTTCGTACGGCTGAAAAAGACGCACGGACGGCCAGGTCTAAGAACCGCCCGTGCGAGGCTGCGCAAAGAAGAGCTTGGCTGTCTCATGGGGTGTCAACGTACGAGCATCCAAGCCCGTGCATGCCTCAGCAATCAGCGTGCCAAGCCGTTGCAGGATTCATGCGGTAGGATGGTGCACTTTCATCCCGCGTCGGGCGCTCCTCACCGCCCCTCTGTGATGACATTCCGACATACTCGTCATCAGCCGGACGCAACCGTATCAGATCGAACAACGAGACAGACAGAAAACTGAGGTTCAGTGACGCCGAGGGCGCGGGATGATTGGATCAACCTCGTCGCGGTGTAGAGCGATCAACTCACCGGGCTGCAAGCCGAGCCGTTGCAACTGCTCCTCTTCGAGTGGGCAGTTCACCATTGTGGCCTTAGCGCCGCTATCCTTCAGGCTCAGCTTTACAGCTTCTGCAGGGTCGTCGGTCGCGACCGCGTAGGTTACGTGCCTGAATGCTTCGTCGTCGTCGCCGTCTTCCTCGATGGCGACAGTTACCATCCAACCTTCCATCTTGCTGCGCTCCGGGAGGGTATTTGATGTCGGCTCGTGGAGATAAAGCAAATTCGAAGCCGTTCCGTAGCATTCCGGAAACCTCTTCCCCTCGCACCGCAGGGCTGTCCGGGGAAGTCAGGCATAGCGGAGCTCGATCTGGTCTGTGTGGGTTATCGAGTTGTTTGCTTGGGTTGATCGGTGGAGGCTTGTCGATCGTGGCGATGGCGCAGCGCGTAGATACTCGCGCGTTCGGAGAAGCGCACGACGGCGGCGGAGCCAGGCGCACACGTCTCTCGGCAATCAGCGTGCAAGCTTGGTCATAGAGCGCGGCCGGAGACTCGCGCGACTTCCGGACAAATATGTTGTTAAGCCGTATCGCTCTGAGCCCGCAGAGTGCGTTCGCCCATCTTGGATGTTCCTCCGCGCTTTTGCTTGCCGCCTGTCGATCTTTGAAGAGGTGTTGGGCCAAGCTAGGCGGCAAAGTCCCGGCCGCTGGGAAATGTCTCGACTGGTCGAGCCAAGGTCGCAATTGCCACAAACGGAGATCGGGCCAATGCCAGGAACAGTCATCAGCCTCCGTGAGTTCGTTCTCTCAAGCGGGTCGCGCGATTTCTTTTGGTGCAAGATCCGCAATCCTGTCATTGAAATCGGCGAACAGATCAAGCATCAAAAAAACATGGCGCGGGCACATCGGAAGCGGACTGATCATCTCTTCTTCCTCGATCAGATCGACCAACTTCGCCAAGTGGGGGCCCTTGGCAGCCATCTAACCGTATTCCGTGAGGCGATCCTCGGATTGCTGAGTTCGCTGCCGCACCGGCAGGTCACGGGTCCGGAACACCAGAACCGCCGCTTGTTGCTCTTTACTCTTCACGGCCACGAACTGCATGCTCGGCCGCTGAGCGGCCTCGCAAACTGCTCCAGCAAATCGTCGCGCGCGGCTCGCCCAAAGAGGGCGCCATGGCTTTGGTTACGTAACGCGTTCTCTCCGGACTCCTTGCTGCCGCAGCGCCGTTGCTTACCTTCAAGCTCGCGCTCTCAGAAGATATCTTCGGCGACGCCAACGTGATCGATGCGCCGGAGACAATCTGCCGCGGCAAGGACAGTGAACTCTGTCAATGCCGTCAGCTAAAACGTCCTCTTCGGTGAGTACCACGACCGTATCCGGGCGGCGTCCATTGTCATCTAATCTAGCGGCTGCTCCAGCCTCCCTGATTTGCCATCATCTCCCCCCGGACGATCCAATCTCGTTGTTGACCTGATTCCGCGGTGCGCTCCCGATTCAAGTATGATCGCCTGTCGCAGGAGCAAGCGAGCCGTCTGCTCGGACGACCATCTTGCGAGAGAGAGGCATGTCACGCGGCGGAACAATTGATCGCTCGACTTTCAGCGGGCGGCGGCGAGCAAACGCTGCGATCAGGCGTTGGCGCTGGCGAGCCTTCTCAACAGCCGCCTCTTTGGCACGTAGCGCGGCCCGGTATGCCCTTTGGGGCTCGCGACACCAGACCTGTACTTCAGTTACCAGCCAATGCGCATCGCCGTTCAAGGCTGTCGCACGGGGAAAATTCGGCATTTGCGCCCAACGGGCGATCGTCGCTAGCGTCCTCCTAAATTGCGCAGCGAGCTCGGTCGCTGTCATGTAAATCCCCTCAGGGTCAATTGGAGGCTGTGCAACGTTCATCGTCACGATCCCGTCGGTCATTAGGCCGATGCCATCACGCGTGACACGATATAGGAAGATCCAAGCTGCGACCGAGTGCACCTGATCGAATATCACTAGAACGCGAGCGATCATGCTCGTCGACGATGAAAGAGCAATACGACGATGGGATCGTCGTGACGGCGCCAGGGCATGCGGTGCGTCTCCAGCGGAGCGATTGGCGGCGACGTCTCGCGTCCGACGTCAGGCGCTTGCATTTGACAAGTTTCCGTAGGTTCCGGTTGACATCGTAACGAGCGTTAACGCCGCTGCTCATGCTGCCACCTCACCGCGCAACCAACGCAGACGGTGTCAAAAGCTTAAGCTGTAGCGATCCTAGAGGTAACTGCTTGATCTGGTAGTAGGCAAGGCAGTCATCGCTTTGACCCGGCGCTTCGAACGTATGGTTGCGCGGTTGAAGGCTCAAGCAGCGGTAGACGCGCCGAGTCTTGCGGCCATGGCGTCAGCCTTCACGACGCAACAGGGGGTGAACGCGCCGATGATTCTGGGCAGCCTAAGGAGCGTAAGCGGATACTTGCGCACAAGCTCTGTGCTCGCCACCGTAAATTCATCAGGACCTCCGCGCTCGCGGATGGCCTCTCGAAGTTCGGCCAACTTGGCGGGATCGGCAGAGCGATTAGCGGCCTCGAAAGCGGGTATGAATTTGAGCCTGTCCATTGGCTGCAGGCCTCCCTGAGTGATCGTCGGAGCCAACCGATCAAGAGAGCGTCTGTTCTGGAGGCGCCGTTCTCGCCATTAGCTCCGCGATCCTGGCAACGCTCGTTTCGGTCTGCCCCTCAGACCATTCTCGGAGCACCGCAATGGCGTTCTCGAAAGCCTGTTTACACGTCATAGCATGATCTTCACGAAGGGGCGCTTTAGCCGTGCGGCTGACTACTCGCGCTTTCAGAAAAGCGCACGGACGACGGGGAGGTGCCGTCCGTGCAAGGTTCCGGTCGAGACTTGGCCGCCTCGGCGAGGACCTCACTCGGGAAGCCAAGCCACAGATGTCCCAGCAACCCACGTGCCAATCGAACTATAATGCATTGGAGAAAGAGAATAGCGGCTACTAATCGCAGGACTTCCGACGTGGATATCGCTCAGCCGAAGCGGTAGGGCTGGTCTTCCGTTTGAAGATGGGCTAGGTAGCGAAATGGTGCTTTGAAGCTCTGCAAGTGTGTCAAGCGGCTCGGTCATCGAGATGTGCCCTTCGCACCATTCGTCGAGCGCCTCTTTGGCTTTCTTCAACGCCTCTTTACGACAAGTCGAGGCCATCGAGCGCGAGCTGGTTCAGATCCAGCGAGTAAATCCGATGGCGAAGTTGCTGTCCTCGATTCCGGGCATCGGTCCCATAACGGCCACGGCTCTCGCCGCGTCTGTGCTGGACACGACCATGTTCCGCTCCGGGCGGGAGTTCGCGGCCTGGCTTCGCCTAAGCAAAATTCCACCGGCGGGAAGGATCGGCTCGGCCGGATTACGAAACAGGGCGATTCCTATCTCAGGCACTTGCTTGTCATCGGAGAACGTAACGTCGTTCGCTACCCGAAGGCACGCTCCCGGGTTGGAGGCGGCTGGATCGAAGCCCTGCTGGAACGGCGTCGACCCATGGTCGTCGCCATCGCCGTTGCCAACAAGTTGGCCCGGATCGTCTGGGCGATGGTGACGACCGGGGACGTCTATCGGCCTAAGCTCGCGGTCTGACTTTCCGCGTATGTTGACCACTAATGGTGTGAGGGCAAATGACAGCATGATGGACACCGGCGGAGCTGGAGATCGAGCAAGCCCGAAGAGCTTTAAGCGAAACACGCGCGACCCGTTGATGAGGCCTCGATCCGCGATCTCCATCAGGGCCAGCGGCCATGGCATCGGTCGCACTGACAGGCCGTATACATGAACGCACCCGACCGGTATCCAAAGCGCTGTTGAAATCCCTTGCATCCGCGGGGCCGTCTATACATGAAAGCTTGGCTCCATCCTCTCAGGAGCTGGAGCCTCCGGCAAACCCGGGTCGGTTCATAAAAGCGCGTGCCTGGTGTCTGACCACGATCCGGTCGGACGGCCGCCCCCTAGAGTAGGTAGGAGCCCGATCCAATGTTTATGCTGTACTGTCAGTCGCCGTTAGCCTTTCGAGCTGGATCTGTATCTTCAGGCGGATCGCGGGAGCTGCGGCCCGTCCGTGGAGCATCGGGATTCTGTTGATGTAGAGAAAGATTACCAACTTGCGCGCCTTGAGTTAAGAAGCGCACTGCCCAGATCGAAAGTACGATGCTAGTCCAAATATAACGGGTCATGATGGAGTGTATGTCCGAGCGATCTGCTGTCAAAATGACGCCATGTGAGGGCAATGCGTAACGCCACGCGCTGAACGAACGGGTCAGCATTCTCGGGCGCGACCTTGTTGCGACGGGTAGAGAGCTAAAGCGTCAGTGGTCGGGATCCCGAAGCCGGGACGCCTAAAGAAAGAACTAGCCGCATGAAGTTAGGATACAAATACAGAAGCGGTACCCGCTCGCGTCAAGGGCAAGAGGTGCGTGGCCCGTTCGAACAACCACACCCCCATTCCGATTTAACCCCGGCCCGGATCTGTATTGGCATTGTGGTCTTAAGCACTGTTCTGCTGGTCGGGATATTAATGACGCACGTCGTGCCGTAAGTCGCCCCCAGTTGGCGGTTGAAATGGACCCCGATTTTCGGACCATGTGCTTAGTTAGAGGGCTGCGCCGTTTGATAAACGAACGCAAGAAAGCCCTTGTTGGCCTCGATCATGCCGGCCGCGACCCATCGTAAGGCCATACCGGCATCTCGCCAGCGTTTGACGTTGCGCGTGACGCGGCGAATGGTACCCCGGCATTTTGCGATATCCTTCGTCACCTTCGCCGTAGCGTTCTTTCTAGTAATGGGTACATGGTTGCCCACGCGTTGCCCAAAAGGTGATGAAATTTGACTAACGCTGATCGTGCGTGAGTACGACGGTGTGTCAGACAATGCTTGATCTTCCTGCTAAGACACCCTCGCGCGTTGCAACCAACTTTGGTCCCCGAGCAGGACTCGAAACCCCCTGTCACGATTTCACGTCTTGACGCATCTCTTCAACCGCCGTGCGGCCGGGTTCGTGACTAAGCAGCGCGGGGATACCGGCGGCCGGGACGGCATCACTGAACAGAGAACCTTGTCCTTCTGCGCAACCATTGGCCACCAGATAGGCCAGCTGGCCAGCGTCTTCGACACCCTCGGCCGTGGCCGTCAAACCAAATCCATTTGCAATGCCAAGGATAGCACGAACGATCACCTGGCTGGCGGTACTGTCGTCGAGATGCGACACGAAGCTGCGGTCTATCTTAATCTTGTCGAGACGAAACGAAAGCAGCTGGCTAAGCGTAGCATAACCCGTACCGAAATCATCGAGCGCGATGCGGACGCCGGCTTGACGGAGTTCATCCATCACGGTCTTCGCAACCCCGGTCTTTTCCACGAACGCGCTCTCCGTAATTTCAATCTCCAGGCGGCTCGGACTGAACCCGGTTTGCCCAAGGATCGATAGAATGCGCTGTCCAAGCGCGGGGTCACCAACTGAATTGGCGAAATATTGAAGGCAAGCGTAAACATCTCCGGCCACGTATTGGCATCAAAACAGGCGCGGCGAAGAAGCTGATTGCCAAGCGCGTTGATGAGGCCAGTTTCTTCTGCAATCGGAATAAACAAGTCGGGCGGAATATGCCCAAAAGTCCTGTTTTCCCAACGCGCCAGGGCCTCGAATCCGATGATGCAATTACTTTTGAGCGAAACGAACGGCTGGTAGTGCGGCTCGATAATATCGGCCGTTATCGCGCTGCGAAGCTCTCGCTCGACCTCGATACGCCGCTCGACATGCATGTCCATCTCTGGTTCGAAAAAGCGAACACACGACCTGCCATCGCCTTGTGCGCGATAAAGTGCACGTTCTGCGCCCCTGACCAATTCGTTGAGATTGACGCCGTCAATCGGAGCGATGGCGATGCCAATTCCAACACCAAGCTCGGCTGACCCCGTCTCGATCGCGAAAGTGCCGCCGGCGGACGCCACAATACGGCGCGCCAGATTGGTAGGATCCTCAAGGGAGGTAATGTCTGGCATGACGATCCCAAGTTCGTCGCCTCCAATCCTCGCCAGGACGCCATCCGTGCGCAAGACGTCGGCGAGCCTGTTGGCAAATTCGCAAAGCGCCTTGTCCCCCGCTGCGTGGCCATGCGCGTCCTTAATTCTCTTGAAGCCCCTAAGGCCAAGCATCAGAACGGCCACCTGGTGGGTGTCGCCGGCGAGGCCGAGGCACGCATCAAGTTTTTCATCAAACAGGCGACGGTTAGGCAGGCCGGTCAATGGATCATGTCGCGCCAGATCGCGCGCTTCTGCTTCTGCAATGGTTCGTGCTTTGGTTTCTCGGGCGAGATCTCGATAGCGGCGAACACTAAAGATTGTCAGCGCAACGCTCAGAAAGAATGCGACGAACATCATGAATACGATGGCGTCGAGTGCCGAATCCGCATAGCCCCGTCCCAGCTGAAACAATCGAGGGCCAAGCTCATAAACATGCGCCAAGATCGAAGCAAGAACGACGCCCCCAAAGAGAGCAATGAAATCCCTTGTGGCAGAACTACGCCAATCGAACCAATCGGCGCGCAATACGCGCGATCGTGGATTTGACAAACTCATCACAGTCGAACCTTCGCTGACGCCGGTTATTCCAGTAAGCTCTTACAAGTAGCACAAAGACACGCTTAGCACCAGCGGGTGTGCGCCGATTGCCTGAACTCGACTAACGCCTCGCAAGGCCCGCGACGGTAAGCGCGCGAATGAACGAAGCCTACGCGGCAATCACACGATTGCGACCTTCATGTTTAGCGCGATAGAGCCGCTGATCTGCGACGTTCAGCAATCCGTCAAGCGTGTCTCCATCGCGCCCGAGCTCCGACACCCCAACACTGATGGTGACGCGGACCGACGGCTGGGCGTCGACGTCCAATGCAGTGCCTTCAATCGTCGATCGTAGGCGCTTGGCTACCGCGCAAGCCGCGTCGAGCGTCGCTCCCGGCAGCAAGACCATGAATTCTTCACCGCCCACGCGCGCGACAGAGTCATAAGGGCGAATTGCCTCCAGACACTTTCGCACGAATGCACGGAGGACCTCGTCGCCGACGCTGTGACCACGTGAGTCATTGATATCCTTGAAATGGTCGAGATCGAGCGACAACAGAGATAATAGAGCACCGGTTCGTTTGGCCCGCGCGATCTCGGCGCCGATATGCTCGAGGAAGTGTCGCCGATTTCCGGCACCGGTCAGTGGGTCGGTGGCGGCAAGACGCTCTAACCTTTGATTGCTCACTTGAACTTGCTGTAGTTTGAGTCTCGACCATCGATTCGGCCAGGCGGGCCGTCTTCTTCCTGGCTATAGATGGTGAGAACGATTGCGTCGTTCGGAACGCCTGGACGACGCCATAGCTGAGCAGGAAGAATCCGCCAGCAAAGATCGCGTGGGCGAGCCACCACATATGATTCCAGGGCGCCGCCAGAATGAATGCGAGCGACGATAGCGCAAACCACGCGACCGAAATGCCGAAAATAAGCATGAGCGGCGAGTGAAGCCGCCGAGTAAGCATGGCCGTGACGTTCAGCGCGCTGAACACCAGTGCGCCGCCCTCCATGGACAAGCGTACCGCGGGGTGTCCCGCATAAGGGGAGTAGGCGATCGGGGCGACGGCTATGTCCATCGTCAGGAATAGGCCGAACCAGATCAGCCATGCGCGCGGAACCGAACACCTCTCGACCTCGTCTGACGGCTGGTTGTAGCTGAGCAGCCCAACGAAGAGCAGAATCGACATCGCGAGAGGCGACGCTGACTTATAGAGCAGAAACAGCCAAATATTGCGGTGTGCCATCTCGGTGAAGGCGCCGTGCGGCGAATAGACCAGCACGAAGCCGAGAAAACCCAGCGTCAACCAACGCAACAGAGGTTCGCCTGAAGACTGGTAGCAACGCCACGTCATATAGGTGACGAACAGCCCTTCGAGGGTGGCGACGGCAATCGCGAATTCGTGGAACAGGTGATTCTCGAACTTTAGCGTGGGATCCTGCTGGAAATACAGGTAGGCGATGAACTGGGCCGGCATCAGGGCGAAGGCGATGAGGAGAAGGCTCATATACGCCTGTGTGACCAGCCGGAGCGCGTTGGTCGGTTCGTGTACCGCAAGATTGGTGCTCATATGCGTATACCGTCTCCCATGATGACCTGCGGTCGTTTCATGGACTCTCGGCCGTCTCGCGGGATACTTTGTCCCAGAGCACCTTCGGTCCTTGTGTACTACCCAGATGAAGGAACCAGGATGCGTCGCGGCCGAACGGCCATTCAACAATTCTGCGCCCGCGATCACCGCTGCGCGGGAGCGACGGAGGCGTGAGCTTGAGCTTTCTGTCCATCTGGGGCACCCCGTCGAGCAGGCGGCGGCACCGACAGTGTCAAACGCCATCCGGAACTGAGGGGGCAGTTTTCCATGGCGCGCGACACCGACAGGGTCGGCCTTGTCGTTCAGCAGATTATTCCGGCTCCTGCCGCGAGTTGTCACGGTCTGCGAGGCGCTCGAAAACGCCCATCGAAAGACAAGGAAATCACGATCCCGTTGAGGAAGCAGTCTGCATATTACCGTACTCAACCGTCTGCCTACCGCCCGCCGGTAGTGCCGCCGCCACAATCGGTCCGTTACTGGTTCGGCTCCGTGTCAACACGCGTAATGAGCAAAATCGTAAGCGTCAGCCCGCTTTGATTGACGAGTTTCTTTTAGGCCATCTGCGATCTCCTTCGTCTGGGAATGTCCCGCACTGCGCGACCGGGGCCGTTAGGTTACGTAAGCTTGTTGAGTTGGCCGCCTGCCAAACCTTGTAGGTTCGCTAATGCAACCAGTGAGATTGGCTTGCGGCAAGGAGGAATTACTCGATCCGTCCCGGATGATCGCCGGTCCAGCTCTATCGGGCCCGCGGCCAGCAGCGTGGCCCATGTCCGGAGCCTCCTGACGCGGCGTGTCCGCCCCAGGTGTTGACACGCGCGAAGTCAATCAAGCACGTGGGACACTGATCGGCGTCCAGATCCCACGCCGATTCACAGTGTCTTCCGTCAGCGTCGAGTCTTGCAGCCGCTTTACGAGCGCGCGGTTTAGTCACACCATAAGTAGAAAATGACTGTTGAAAACGTCGAGGTTGTGTGCAACTCTCAGCCACCCAAGATAGCGTCAGTGGCCATCAATGGGCCGTCTTATAACGCCCCGTTCGGTGGGACGGTGCGCCATGTCGAAGGGGCACCCCAAAAGCACATTGGCCGTTCAGGATTACGGTTTCTGAACTCCGCGCGCACTGACAGTTCAGGGTCCGGTCATCATGAATCACGAACAGCAGAAGCCCTTTCCCGAAGATCATACGTCCATTAGCAAGGACGAGGAATCGGGCGCACGAGGGCTGCAGCGCGATTTGCAGGACCGCTTGCAGCCGGCGGACGACGAGCCGGTCAGCGAGCCTGTCAATGATAGCGCCCCCCATCCCGAAGCGCCCGCAGGCTCGGGCCGGATGGTTCGCCGCCTGCTCAAGGTCGGCATTGGCCTTGCCATCGTCGCCGTTTTCGGATGGCTGCCGCTCAAGGCCGTGTTGCAGACCTCGAGCGTGGAGGCCGTGGTCAATGCCAGGATTGTGACCTTGCGCTCGCCGATCGACGGCACCGTGAGCGCGAAGCCGCAAAAATCCACGCAGCTCAGCGTGGTTCGCGAGGGCGATGCGATCCTTCACGTCGTCAACGCACGCGGCGATCGCGCCCGGCTCGATGATCTGCGGCGGCAGATGTCCCGGCTGGAAAATGAGCGTCCGAGTCTGGCGGCCAAGCTTTCGGCCGCCGAGACGGCGCAACAGGATCTTGCCCGCCAGGCCGGCCAGTTCCGTGACGGCCGCATCCTCCAGCTCGAGGCCCGGATCGCCGAAATCCAGACCGCGATCGAGGCCGCCGCCGCAAGGCGGGAGGAGGCCGTGGCCGCCGTCGAGCGGGCGTCGTCGCTGATCAAATCGGGCAGCGTGTCGACGGTCGAAATGGCCCGCCTGACGCGCGAGCAGGCGATCTCCCAGCAGACCGAAATCGGCGCTCGACGGCGTCTCGACGCCGCCAAGGTCGAGCTCACCGCCGCAAGGAACGGCACCTATCTCGGCGACAGCTACAATGACCGGCCGAGCTCCGTGCAACGCGAGGAGGAGATGCGCCAGCGCGTCAGCGATCTGCGCGCCGATCTGGCGCATGCCGATGCCGAGATCGGCTGGCTGACCCACGAGATCGCCGCCGAGCAGCTGCACTACGTCAACCGGGCGGAAGCCGACATCAAGGCGCCGGTCGGAGGGCGCATCTGGGAGATGATGACGTCGCCCGGCGAGGACGTCAGGGCCGGGCAACCCTTGCTCAAGCTGCTCGATTGCAGCGGCGCGGTGGTCACCGCGAACGTCACCGAGAGCGTCTACAACGGTCTGAAACTCGGCGAGCAGGCGAGCTTCGAGCCGAACGACGGCAGCGCCGCGCTCCAGGGCGAGATCGTCAATCTCACCGGCGCGTCGGGCGCGCCCGCGAACCTTGCGATCAATCCGGATGCGTTGAACAAGGAGCCGTATCGCGTGACGGTCTCGATGCCGGCGCTCGACACCACGGGCAAGGATTGCGCGGTCGGCCGCACCGGACGCGTGGTGTTCAACGCGGACGCGGCAAAGTCATGATGGCGGCATTTGCGCCCGGGCTGGTCGCCTTCGGCGCCTGTCTTGCAATCCTGCCCTTGCTCCATCGCGAGCAGACCCTGGCCCGCGTCATGATGACGGGCATGTCGTTCGTCCTCTTGGTCCACTATTTCGCGTGGCGGGTGACCCACACCCTACCGCCTCCGGGCCTCACCGCAGATGCGTTGGTCGGCTATCCCTTCATGCTGGCCGAAGCGGCCTCGATGATCGCGGTGTGCCTGTCGCTGCTGTTCCTCAGCCGCACGATCGACCGTTCGCCTGAGGTCAATGCGATCCTGCGCCGATCGAGGTTGCCCGCAAACGCGCCGCTCGTCGACGTCTTCATCTGCACCTACAACGAGGAGAAGGCGATCCTGGAGCGCACCATCATCGGCGCGACCGGGCTCAACTATCCCAATTATCGCGTCTGGGTGCTCGACGATGGGCGCAGGCTCTGGCTGCGCCGGCTCGCCCAGGAGCTCGGCTGCAATTATCTGACCCGTCCGGACAACCGCCACGCCAAGGCCGGCAACATCAATCATGCGCTCCAGCACGTTTCTGGGCTACCGGAGCGGCCGGAGTTCATCTCGATCCTCGATGCGGATTTCGTCCCGATGCCGGACTTCCTGACCCGGGCGATGAGCCTGATGCAGGACGGCAGCGTCGGCGTCGTGCAGACGCCGCAGCACTTCATCAACCCGGATCCGATCCAGACCAATCTCGCGGCGACCGATGTGTGGCCCGACGAACAGCGCTTCTTCTTCGACATTTTCATGCCGGCCAAGGATGCCTGGGATACCGCATTCTGCTGCGGCACCTCATCGCTGATCCGTTTCTCCGGCCTGATGCAGATCGGCGGCTTCCCGACCGACTCGGTGACGGAGGATTACCTCGTCACACTGCGTCTGAAGGAGAAAGGGCTGCGCACGGTCTATCTGAACGAGCGCCTGACCATCGGTCTCGCGCCGGAGGGACTGAAGGAATACATCACGCAGCGCGGGCGCTGGTGTCTCGGCTTCATGCAGATCTTCCGGGGCCGCAGCGGTCCGTTCTCGCGGCGATCGAAGCTTGCCTTCATGGACCGGCTGTCGCTGGTCGACGCCTTCATGAGCTGGGCGGCGGTCTACGGCACCAAGGTGTTCGGCCTGGTCGTGCCGTGGCTTTATCTGCTGTTCGGGATCAAGGCGGTCCATGCCGACCTGTTCGAGCTGCTGAAATATTTTTTGCCGTTCTATGTCTGGCACGCCTTCACGATGGCCTGGATCTCGCGCGGCCGCTCGCTTGCGATCATGACCGACGTGTCGCAATACATCGCGGCGCCCGCGGTGTTGAAGGCGGTCGTGACCGGCCTCGCCAGGCCGCAGGGCCACAAATTCAAGGTGACGGCCAAGGGCGGCGACCGCAACAGCCGCTTCATCGAATGGCCGCTGCTGCGGCTCTATGGCGCCGCCCTGCTGATCACGCTGCTGGCGATCGCCTATGCCTTCATCCTGCATCTGCGCGGCGACAGCATAGCCTATGGCGGGCTGGCGCTGGCCTGGAGCCTGTACAATTGCATCGTGCTCGCGATCGTGTGCTTCATCTGCATCGAGCAGCCGCGGCGCCGCAAGGCCGAGCGCTTCGAACGCGACGAGCCGATCCTGATCCATCAGGACAGCGAGATGCGCTTGATCCGGATGGCCGACATCTCGATCTCGGGCGCGCGCTTCATCGATCCCGTCCCGCCCGCCATCGGTTCCTTGATCAAATGCAATGTCTACGGACAGAACGTCGCCGCGACCGTGGTCCGGCGCACTCGCGACGGCTTCGGCGTCCGCTTCGAGGACGCGGTGGCGACGCGGGTCAATGTCGTGCGCGCATTCTATGCCGGCGAATATGTCCGCGCCTTCCACGGCGTGCGCGCGGCGCCGGTCGGCAAGGCCCTGCTGATGCGGCTGTTCGGCTAGCTAGGATGTTTGATCCCGGGTTTTGATGGGGCATTCTTGTCTGCCGAATCAAAGGATGCACTATGGGCCAGGTTCTTCATGGGAGCGCCACGACGACAGAGGCGATCCGTCGAGCGATACAGCATAGTCAAGCGAGCCTGAGAACGCTGGCAAAGCGCTACGGCATCAACCAGAAGACCGTCGCCAAGTGGAAGAAGCGGACCTCGGTCGCCGACCTCCCAACCGGCCCCAAGCGGGCAAAATCAACGGTACTGTCCGTCGAAGAGGAGGCGGTTATCGTCGCCTTCCGGCGCTACACGCTATTGCCGCTTGATGACTGCCTTTATGCACTGCAGCCGACCATCCCGCAACTGACACGCTCATCACTGCACCGCTGTCTGCAGCGCCACGGTATCGGCCGACTGCCGGACGTCGAAGGCGACAGACCGGCAAAGAAGAAGTTCAAGAGCTACCCGATCGGCTTCTTCCACATCGATATCGCCGAGGTGCGGACCGAACAGGGTAAGCTCCACATGTTCGTGGCGATCGACCGAACCTCCAAGTTCGCTTACGTTGAACTGCACGAAAGGGCTACCACCGCCGTATCAAGGGAGCGAGGCGGCGATGCCTTCGCGGCGGCAGAGCTCGGAGATGTTCTCCTCGCCCCGCAGCCCCTCCAGCACAATACGGATCTTCTCTTCCGCAGAGTAATGCCGACGGGTCTGGCGCCGGATGTCCTTCAACACTTGTTCAGCCGCCGGCTTACGCGGCCCGGATTTCTGCTTCATCTTCGCTCCTGGTGGCTACGATGAACCAGAAATCCTCCTTCCGGAAAACCCTTCAATCTGTCTCAAGAGTGCTGACGGCGAACACGCGCGAGGAGCAGGCGGCAATCGAGATCGAGGTCGGCGCGGTTCGCATCCGTGTCAGGGGAACGGTCGACCGGCGGGCGCTGTGCGAGGTGCTGGCGGCAGTCGGGACGGTTGGCCGATGATCGGGCTGCGACCCGGGTTGTCGATCTGGATCGCGACGCAGCCGGTCGATTTCCGTCGCGGGATGGACTCGCTGGCGATGCTGGTGAGCGAGGCGTTTGGAGCCGATCCGTTCGACGGCGGACTTTACATCTTCCGCTCCAAGCGCCGAGATCGCGTAAAGATCCTGACCTGGGACGGAAGCGGCCTTGTCCTTTACTACAAGAGAATCGAGGGGCAGTTCACCTGGCCGCCGATCAAGGAAGGCGTCATTCCGCTATCTCATGCTCAGCTCTCGGTGCTGCTCGATGGCTCAGACTGGAAGCGTGTGCCGATGCGGGTTGTGGATCAGCCAGCACGAGCTGGTTGATCCGTATCAAGAGTAGTTCGTCACTCATGCGGAGTTGTTGTAGAATCACTTTGCATGAGTGATTTGCCTTCTGATCCAGCATTGCTCCGACAAGCCGTGATGGCGCTGTCGTCACAGCTTGCGGCGTTGTCGGCGGAATGCGGCACGCTGGCGGCCGAGCGTGATGCGGCGATTGCCCAACGCGAGGCTGCCGTCCAGGAGAACGACAAGCTCCAGATAATCCTGTCCCAGCACAAGCGCACGATCTTCGGTCCCCGCTCTGAGACACTGGATCCCAGACAACTGCCTCTCTTCGCCATCACGGCGAAGGCGGATGGTGCCGCCGCCAACGACGACGTTACCGGAGACGGGCTGCCTGACGGAGCGGAGGGCCGTGGAAAGCGACCGGCGCGACGCAACCGGGGGAAGCTTCCGGAGCAGTTGCCGCGCATCGACGTCGTGATCGATATCGAGAGCCACATCTGCCCTTGTTGCGGCGAGCGGCTGCACAAAATCGGGGAGACCGTCAAGGAAGCCTTCGACGTCATTCGATGCAGTACCGGGTCAAGCGCATAGTGCGTCCGCGGTACGGCTGCCGGGGATGCCGCCAGGGTGTGATGCAGGCGCCCGCGCCGGCCCAGGCGATCGACGGCGGGATGGTGACGGAAGCCTTGCTGGCCCACATCGCGGTGATGAAATACGGCTACCAGTTGCCGCTGTATCGGCAGGAACAGATGTTCGCTGCGCAAGGCATCACGCTCAACCGGCAGACGCTGGCCTCGTGGATGGGGCGCGCCGCCTGGTGGCTGAAGCCGCTTCACACGCTGTTGCGCGACACAGTGATGTCCTACCCGCGGCTGTTTGCCGACGAGACGCCGCTGCCGGTTCTCGATCCCGGCCGTGGCCGGACCAAAGTCTGCCAGTTCTGGGCGATCGCCACCGATGACCGTCCGTGGGGTGGCCCGGCGCCGCCGGCGGTGGTCTACATGTTTGCCGAGGATCGCAAGGCGATCCGCGCCAAGCAGCTGTTCGGGGACTACCACGGCATCCTGCAGGTCGACGGCTATCCCGCCTACAAGGGCCTGATCAAGAACGGCGGCCATCTGGTGCAGCTGGCGTTCTGCTTCGCGCATGCGCGGCGGAAGTTCTGGGACGTTCACGTCGCGACCAAGTCGCCGATTGCCGCGGAAGCGCTGCAACGGATCGCGATGTTTTACGCCATCGAGGATCGCATCCGCGGTCTGCCGGCGGCGCATAGGGCTGCTATGCGGCAAAGTGACACCAGGCCGTTGATCGAGGACTTCAAACCCTGGCTTGAGGCGCGGCTGCTGGAAGTCTCGAAGAAGTCATCCGCCTGCGCACGGCCCTTGCCGACCTGGGCCTTGATCGCAGCGATGCCGGTCTCGATCTCCTCGAAGACGAAGGCCTGCTGTTCATCGTCGCCGTTCGCCGAGCCGAGCTTTTCCGATCGTCGGCCGAACCGGGCGCGGTCGAAGGCCTTCAGGATCTGCGTCAGCCGCTCGATGCGCGCATCGGCATCGGCGCTGCGGGCCTTGAGATCGGCGACCTCGCTCTCCAGAGCATCGGCGCGGGCCGCTTTCTCGGCCATGGCAAGAACCATGGCCTTCAGCGTCTCTACGTCATTCGGGAGACTAAGATCAGGCGGCGTCATTGACCCGACCAGAGCACATTTTGCTCCGTTTCTCTTGCCCTTTCAGGCCGCTGATTCACTTCGCCGCAGTGCTTTTACCCAACAATCTCCGGCCGCTTGACCGCCACGGTCCGGACCCGCTTCCAGTCCATCCCATCCACCAGTGCCATCAACTGCGCGGGGTTCATCTGTACCCGATGATGTCCGATCCGCGGCCAGCAGAACCTCGCCTTCTCGAGACGTTTTAAATAGAGGCACACGCCGGAGCCATCCCACCATACGATCTTGATTCTGTCGGCTCTTTTGGCCCGGAACACATAAAGCGCACCGTCGAACGGATCTGAGCCCGCATCGCGCACCAGCAACAAGCCCATCGATACCCTTGCGGTTATGTGCTGCAGCACATAACCGCAATTATGTAGAGCACATGATTATGTGGAGTCCGCGGCGGGTGGAGGCCGCCCGCCGCGGTTCTCTGGGCGCGTTCACTCCGCATAATTGGACGGGCGGCCGACCGTCCTGAGCATCGCCAAGAGTTTGTCCGAGGCACGGAAGCGGCCGGGTTTCAGCATGGGCGGCGCCATCGCGGCCAGCGCTTCCAGTTTCTCGGTCGGATCGGCTCGCAGGTAGACCTCCGTGCTTTGCAGGCTCGCGTGTCCGAGCCAAAGTGAGACCTTTCGAACGTCACGGGTCGCCCGCAGCGTATGCATCGCACAGGTGTGACGCAGAACGTGCGGCGTCACCCGCTTGCCGGCGATGGACGGCTCTCTCCGTGCTGCGGTGGCGACGTGCTTGGCGAGGAGATACTCGAAGCCGGAGCGGGTCATTGCTTGTGCCTTGGCGTTTACAAACAATGCCGGATCGCTGCTCTCAGGGCGTACCTTGAGCCAAGCCTTCAAGACGATAGCGGTCTCCTTCCAGAGCGGCAGGACACGCTCGCGACGGCCCTTCCCGATGATGTGCACGCTGGACAGGCTATGACGGTCGATCTGATCGATGCGAAGGCTGACCAGCTCTGACACGCGCAGGCCCGCGGCGAAGGCAAGGTGCAGCATGGCTCGATCCCGCACGCCGGAAGCGGTGCGCGGATCTGGGGCATCGAGCAGAGCCTGCAGCTCGTCGCGGGTGAGATAGCTGACGAGTGCTTGGTCGGCCTTCTTCATCGGAATGGCATGAATCCGGCGCGCCTGATCGAGGCATGATGGCAGCCTGTACTCCAGGAACCGGAAGAACGCGTTGATCGCAGCTAGCCGGGCGTTGCGCGTCCGCGCCGAGTTGCCGCGCTTGCGCTCCAGATGCTCGAGGAACGACAGGATGAGCGGAGCATCGAGCCGCTCGATCTCAAGCTGCGATGGTCGAACCTTCAGCCTGTCTGCAGCGAAGCATACGAGGAGCTGGAAGCTGTGCGCATAGGCCTCACATGTGTGGGGGCTGGCATTGCGCTCCCTTGGCAGGTGCTCGCGCAGGAAACTGGTCAAGTGCGGGGCGAGCGTGGTCATGCGTCACCTCCAACGAGCAAGGCCTCGCCATCTCTGGCGATTTGCTTCATCAGGATTGGTGTCGCCTGCAGATACCAGTAGGTGTCGGTCACATGCGCGTGGCCAAGGTAGGTGCTGAGCGCCACGATATGGCGGGCGACCGCGTCGCGATCATGCTGGCACTGTTCTAGCGAGCGGACGGCGAAGGTGTGGCGCAGGTCGTGGATGCGCGGCTTCCTCGGGGAGGACACGCCTTCCAGGCCCGCTGACGTGAGCAACTGAAGGAAGACGCCCTTCACGGTGTTGTAAGGGAGCTGCCCGCCGGGGCCGGACACGAAGAGCGCGAGGTTCCTACACCCAAGCTTCGCGCGAGCCGCCAGATATCTGTCGAGCGCCCGCTCCGTCGTTGCATGCAGCGGCAACAGCCGGTTCTTCTGGAACTTCGTCTGCCGGATCAGAAGGCCGTCAACCGTGACGTCATCGAGCTGTAGCGCCAATGCTTCCGAGATACGCATGCCGGTTGCAGCGAGCAGGCCAAGCAAGGTCACATAGGTGAGCGGCCGCATCGACCCAGCAGGTCGGAGAGCGGCCGCAGCCCGGATCAACTCATCGATCTCGTTCGGCGTGTAGATGTAAGGTGATCGTCGTCTGACGACGGCGTTCCCGAGCGCATCCGGTGCAGGAACTTCGTGACGTCCATCTTCCGCGTGCATGGCCAGAGCAAACCGCCGCACGGTGAGCAGGCGGTTGCGGCGCTGTTCCGGTGACGGGGCGCGGGCAGCCCAAGCGAGCGCGCGGGCGTTCTTGACGTGCCCGTCGCCGTGCTCCTCGGCGAAGGCGACGAAGCCCCTGAGCAAGATATGCTGGATGCGGAACTTGAATCCCAGTGAGCGCTGCAGGTCTACGTATCTGACAAGATCTTGGCTCAACATCGCGCTTCTCCCGGCCACGGCTGCGCGATCTGCTGCAGCATGAGAATGTCGACCTTGGCGTAGTGCGCGGTCATATCGGGCGACCGATGTCGGAGCACAGTTCCGACCATGTCGAGCGTCGCGCCGCCCCGCAGCATGGCAGTCGCCGCCGAGTGCCGGAGCAGATTGGTGCCCTTCGAGGGCGCGGCGATGCCGGCCCTGTCGAGCGCTCGTCGGACAACACTGGAAACGGTTGATCCGCTGAGCGGCTGGAATGGTGCTTTCGACGTCAGAAACAGTCGGTCGCAGACAGCTCGAGATCGGCCACGATCCAAATAGTCGAGCACGGCGTCGCCCGCATCCTGGGGTAACGGAAGCCTTGTCTCGCGACGACCCTTGCCACACACCGAGAGCGTTGCCTGTTGCCAATCGATATCTTCGAGGCAAAGCATGACGATATCGCCGGCTCGCAAGCCCAGGCGCGCTAAAAGGAGCAGAATGGCCCGATCCCGAAGGCTGGACGGCGTGGCCGAATCGCACGTCGCGATCAGGCGATCTACATCGGTGGAATCGATGTAGCGCGGTAGCGCCGACAAACGCCACTGCGGAATGATCGGCACGGCGTGGTCGAGCCCTGCTCGGCAGAGGCCGCACGCACTGAGAAAACGCAGGTAACCTCTCAACGCCATGGCCATCGTCTTGACGTAGGCCATTGAGGCTCGCTTCGTCTCCGCGACAATCACCGCGCGGATGAGATCAGCGTTGTATCGTCCTTTTGCATGCTTCCAAGCGCCGGCAGCATCCGCATGACCATGCGACCGTGCCGGTTGATCGTCCGGTCCGAGATGCCGCGATGCCGTCGCAGCCACTCCTGGAACTCGCATACCTGTCGATTGGGAGCCGGTGGCGCGACGTGCGCTGCACGCTGCACAATCCCGCGCTTTGCCAAGAACTCGACAAACCTGCGCGCCCGCCTCACATACTTTGCTGACACGCGGTTTAGTCGTCGAATGCCGGGACAACGGCAACGATGTCGCGCGAAACGATGCAGGACACCCTCATCAATATTGCCGATAGCGAGTTCTGCCTTCACGAGCCAGCAGGCGAAGTGACGAGCAGAAGCCTCGTAGCCGCCCACTGTCAGGCAGGAATGTCCCTGCGCCCGTAGATCGGCCACAAACTCCGTTACCAGCGGGGCGAGTTCGCCCGCATCCATGCTGCGCTGACAAATGCAGCGACTTTGCTTTGGCTTGGCCATCGGCGGCATCCTCTCGTTGCCATTAAGACAGCGAGGGAAACCTCGAATTATGCTGAGTCAGAACCCTCCGGCTTCGGTGTAAACTGTTGATAGCAAGGAAAAACTGCGATCAGCTTACAGCCAACTCTGCATAATCATGTGCTCCACATAATTGCGGAAGTCGACGGGATGGCTGGCCAGGAACACCTTCACGCCGGAGGGGATCATGCCGAACGTACCGCCCGGATCACCCGCTGTAGCTGCGCCTCGTCGACGTCCACGCCGGCGCGCACGATCACCTCGCCAATGGCAATTTCGATCACCGCGCCTGACACAGACGCCATCTCACCCCCGCAACTCGAGTGCCGCTCGCGATAATGTCGTTCCGCCCGAGCGTCACGGCGCCACGCGAACAGCTGCGACGGGTGAATGCCGATCCGACGAGCGATCGCCGATACGCTCGCGCCAGGCTCCAGCGCCTCCGTCACAATTTGCGCCTTGAACTCGTCCGACCAGCGTCGACGAAGCTGCCGCGGGCGCTCCCTCAAGACGGTCGGCGACCGCTTCGATCATATGGAAGGTTCTAGTTCCAGAACTAGGCGCAGACATAGAAGCTCACATCGGCTCACAAACTCAGCAGCCGATAGCCGATTGCTCACCCCTTGCGCCAGACGGGGTCTCTTTTCCGCTTACGAAGAAGTCCGGTCTGGGCAAAGCCATCCGCTACACCCTCAACCATTGGGACGGCCTGACGCGCTTCATCGACGACGGACGCATTGAAATAAACAGCAATACGGTTGAGCGCAGCATCAAGCCGATAGGCCTGGGAAAGAAGAACTACTTGTTCGCCGGAAGTGAAGGCGGCGCCGAGACATGGGCCATTCTCGCCTCGCTCATCAACTCGGCAAAGCTGCAAGACATCGACCCGCGGCACTATCTGACCGATGTTCTCGAACGCATCATCTCTGGACGTACCAAGATCAATCAGCTGCACATGCTGCTGCCGTGGAATTGGAAGGCCGAGCGCGACAGTTCACCGGCAAAGCTCCCCGCCTGATCAGTTCGACGGCAGGGCATCTGGAACGTCCTGCGCATCGCTGGTGTCGTCATAGATCTCCTCGCGACGCGCAGCGTCAACTCGTGCAGATAGACTTGCAGCGCCCTCTCCAGCTCGGTGAACTCTGGCAGCAGCACTTTGTCGACGAAGCCTCGTGACGCGCGGATCATCACCGTGTTGCGTCGCTGGCGGTGATAACGAAACGGCCGCAGCCCGCAGCGACGGCAAAGCGCCAAGAACAGGTGCCGCGACCATTGGTCGGGAAGTGAGAATTGCTGTTCGATCGGTGGATCGTGGCGAGCGAGCTCCTCGACCCGGGCCCGCACCCGCCGCAGCGCGGCTTCCGCCGCAAGGCGCTCACCAGCAGTTCCCGCACCCACGAACTACGCCTCGATCTTCCGAAGCTTCTCGCGCAGCTGAGACTCGCTGGTCATTCTGATCCCCGTTGCCCGCTCCGAACCGGGATCACCCCATCACCGCGTGCCCGCGGCGTCAATCATCCCGACCGCGCTATCCGGAGCATTCCGCGCGAGTCAAGCCCCGGCACGGTGAGCTTCCCGTGACGCTCACGGTCAATCTCTGGCCGTCTCCCGTCTGGACGAACTCATGCCTTGGGCCTGGGCCGCCGAGCGCGGTAGAAGCCTCGCCGCTTGACGAACTCCGATCCTGGATCGCAGTCGAACCTGAGGGCCTCGTCGCCACCGGCACGGTGCCCTCCGGCAGCTTCAATAAGCCGTCGCGGGCCGCCCTGCGCCAGGCCGAAAGTTGCTGCGGCGAGATCTGTGCCGACGAGCGACCTCCAACATCACCGCGCCTGGCGCGTAGGACTTCGCCACGATCTCTGCCTTGACATCGTCGCACCAACGACGGCGCCGAACCCGAGCCCGCAATGCGTCAACAACATCCGCAATCATGCTGCGATCCGCTCTCTTCATAACGGAAAGCATATTGCAGGCCAGTTCGCCTACAACAAGGTGGGGGAAAATGACCGCTTACACATTAACCGTTGAACGGCGATTAACGTTTCGGTTTAGGCGTTACGAACCGACGCCGCTCGTGGGCAAGGTCGCGCGCCCGGGCCCGAGGCTCCGTATCCACAGGGCGGTGAGATAGCAGATCATTTTTCGATTCGCGTCGACGATCATGCAGACCCGTCGCTCCGACAGGCCAATCAAGGCCTTCAGGTGCGCCACAGCGGCGCACTTGGCGGCGGCCCCTACCATATTTGCAGAAGCTAGCGCATTGTAATGGCATCGAGCAGCTCGCCCAGTAGCTTCTTCAGCTTCGCGTTCTCCTTCTCGAGTTCCTTCAGCCGCCTCGCTTCAAGAAACTCCATGCCGTCGAACTTGGCCTTCCAATTGTAGATCGTCCCCTCGCAGACTCCGTGTTTGCTAGCCAAATCAGCTGTCGTCGCCCCAGCCTCATGCTCCTTCAACATCGCGATAATCTGCTCTTCCGTGAACCTTGCGCGCCTCATTTGTCCGCCTCCGGCCGACATGCGTACGTCCTACGGTTCCTCGATCCGACCGTATGTTTCGACAATGTGTTGCGTCGTAAGATGGTGGTCTTGCGTTCTCGCCTCCGCAATGTTGGCAAGCCGACGACCGGAGGGGAAGGTTAGGCGAGCGCTGATATTGAAGTGAGGGTACTTGCCTCGGATTCTTGAGTGCAATTCAGCGGCAACTGCTACATCGTACGAAGCAATGTGCCTACCGCCCCAGACCTCTATGATCTTGTCTAAAGGGTATGATCGACCCAACATCCTCTTGGTTAGTATTTGTGCGTCCAACCATTGATAGGCAATCCTCACACAGTCGTCGTGTTCATGTTCAACGCTTGCGTGTTGATAGTTGACGCGCTTTTTAGCACTCGCAATTTCGACTGCTGAGAGCATGGGTAATGCTGAGAGCATGGTTAAAGGTTTCGACATCGATATAACATGGCTCTGCTGAACGCTCGCGAGGTTAGTCTTTCACGGCTGCCGGAAGCTACTACCAAGCTTGGTAGTCGTCGCCACTCGCGGTTATTGGCGAAGGAGCCGAATTTGAGATGCAACGCCACCCGATTATCGGCTGTCGAACGATCTCAACATATTCCCCGACCTCGTTCTCAATAGAATAAATGCACTCAAACCCTAAGAAGCCGGGATGATCGGCGCTAATGCTCCGCCATTCCAGTGGAAATCGCCGATCACGGCTTCGGTGGAACCGTCGATCAGATGAATATTCGAAAGCTCAGCCCGTATTCGTTCTTGCCGTCGATCGGCATGCTGCCGTCCCCGGTGTAGCGCGTCAGATAATCCCACTGGTTCAGTGTGTAGGACAGGGCGTCGCCGAGCTTGCTGTCAGGCAAGACCTTCGGGGCCATGTCATCGAGCCATACCTTGAGAGCATTGAGGATGGGGACACTATGTTGCTGGCGGAAGCGGCGAATGCAGTCGGCCTGTGTTTCACCCCTCTCCGGTATTCCGTCCCGCGCCTGCCTTTCAACCCGGTAGAGCTGTTCGAAGAACCGGAGCGCCTGTTCCGGCGGCCCGCCACCCTTCTTTCTCGCTTTGAGTGCATCGACGAAGCGCCGCCTGGAATGGGCGATGCATCCAAGATGGGTTGCCCTCGCCAGCGTGCGCCAGGCGGTGTAGCCATCGCTCATCAATATCCCGCGGTAATCGGCGAGGAAGGCCTGCGGGTGTATCTGGCCGCGGCCCGGCTGATAATCGAGCAGCACGATCGGCTCGTCACTGTCCTCGCCGCTCCGGTAAGCCCACATATATGACGTGCTGGCGGCCTCTCTGTCCATTTCCTTCAGCACCTAGACCGTGGTCTCGTCACCATGGATGAGGGGCTGCGATCTGAGCCGCAGCTTCAGCGCGTCATAGATGCGGGAGAGATGTTTTTCGCTCGAGCCGATCACCCAGTGGCCCAGAGCGCCTCGGCTGACAGGAACGCCGGCGCGCTCGAATGCCTGCGCCAGGCGGTAGAGCGGTGTGCCATCGACATATTTGTGAACCAGCGCGAACGCCAGCGTCGAGGGCGTAGCAACGCTGCCCGGCAACGGTTGCGTCGGCATCGGCGCGGTCACGACAGGGGCGTGGATCCCGGTGCGATCGCAATGGCGGCACGCATATTTGAAGCGCACATTCTGTAAAACCTTCGCCTTCACCTCGATATGAAGTTGCTCGGTGACAGCCTCGCCCATGCGATGCATCTGGCCACGGCAGCAAGGACACGCCTTCTGATCGTCGGACAGGTCATACTCGACGCGCTCACGAGGTAGGTTCCCCGGCAGCGGCCTGCGGCCGCGCTTCTTTCCCATTGTGTTTTCGACGGGTGGCAAGCCCGTGTCCGGAAGTTCGGCGATATTGTTCGTTTCACTGCCGGCGTCCTCCTCATCGGAGGCCTGCTCGGCTTCATTGAAGAGACGATCAACATGCTTTTCGCTGCGCGGCGCAAAACGATGCAGGCGTGCCAGCGCCAGTTCTTCCTCGACTTGGCGACGCGGTCGGCGAGTTGATGGTTCTCCGCCTGTAGCGCAGCAATGCGTGCCAACAGCACTTCAACACTCGGATCGCCGGTTCGATTCATCGGATTCTTGAATCTGAACCGTACCGACGCGTCAACCGCTCAACTTGAGAGCTCAGCCGCCAACCTGATATTGCCGCACCGGATGGCGGACCATCGCATCGATATCGATGCCGTCAAGGATCCAGTGCAATTGCTCCGTCGTCAGCGTGACGATCGCCTCCTGGCGGCGCGGCCATCGGAACCTGTCTTCGGTCAGCCGCTTCAGGACCAGTACAAAGCCGGACCGATCGAAGAACAGAAGCTTCATCCGGTCGCAACGGCGATTGCAGAACGCAAAAACCGCCGGAGTGAATGGATCGAGCGCCATCGTCTCCTGGACCAGGACCGCAAGGCTGTTGATGCCAGCCCGGAAGTCGATCGGCTCACGGTGCAGATAGACCTGCAGGTCATCGCCCAGTCTAAACATCGCCCAGCGCTCCGATGATCGCCGTCAATGCATCCACATCGCCGCATTCCAGCGCGAGCTTCACGCCGTTCGGCAGCGACACGCTCACTTTGGCCGGAGAACAAAGAGCTGGAGTCCCTTTGGGTTCCGAACCACGCACTTCATCGTAAGCCGGCAAATCAACCCTCGCCACGCTGTCTTTTCGCGACAGGTCCCGCTCGGACTTCCCCTCAAGCTGAACCGGGATGAACGCCGGGCGTTGAGGACGGCGGCAGTGACCTGGTCGCGCTGTGCTTCTTGATCCACTTCCGAAGGAGGTTCGCGTTGACCCCATGTTCGAGTGCAAGCCTCGATACCGAAACCCCAGGCTCAAGGCAGGCCGCGACAAGACGCTCTTTCGATCCCGCCTCGTAGCGCCGGCGACCGTTCCGGCCGACAAGCCTGACCCGCAGTTTCTGATCGTCGTCGCTCATCAGGTGTCCATCTATTTTGGTGGACACCTCATGCATCAGGGCACTCAAAAGCAAAAGGTGCGGAGAAATTCGCGCTTACGAAACACAGGCCGACTGCATTCGCCGCTTCCGCCAGCAACACAGCATTCCCGTCCTGAACGCCCTCAAGGGATGGCTCGATGACATGGCCCCGAAGGTCTTGCCTGACAGCAAGCTCGGCGACGCCGTGTCCTACACCCGGAAGCAATGGGACTATCTGACGCGTTACACCGAAGATGGCAGGATGCCGATCGACGATAATCTTCTGGAGCGCGACATCAGGGTTTTTGCAACTGGCCGAAAGTGCTGGCTGTTCAGCGACACCGTCGACGGAGCCAGGGCCGGTGCCGTTGTCTACAGTCTGATGCTGACCTGCCGCGCCTCACGCGTCGAGCCGTTAACATGGCTGCGCCACGTGCTCACCGAGTTGCCTCAGCGCGCGGTCGATGCAGATATCGACGACCTGATGCCTTTCAACTTCGCAAAAGCCGCCACGTCCTGAAATCGCCAGGCACCGTCTTCGATACCGAAGGCGAGCCGTCAACACCGCCGGCCTCGCGTGCCGCGAAACTCGCGCTTACATTCTAACTACGCACGACCGCACTCACAGCTCGGATGGAAGACACCCTCCGAGTTCGCCTTCACCTGCCACCCGCGCCGGGATCTGGCGCTGCGCTATGCCGATGGCTCCGCGCCAGCTCCCGTCGCTACCACCGCTCAACTGGGCAAATCCAATGGCTTGAGCGAACTCAGAACTGGATAAAATCTGGGGGCAAGGTCACATCTCGTCCAGCAATGCGCCTGCAGTGCAGACAATCAACGCGCCGGGCTGATCATCCCCTTCGCCTATGTCAAGGATAAGCCGCAGTCGGTCAGCTCGACCACGACGTCGGTTGTAGAAATGACCCCTTTGCGATGAGTGATTGCCAGCACGGTCACATCTTCCGCTAGGCTGCGAATATGGTCCAAAATGTCCCGCTCGGTTCGTTCGTCAAGCGCGGAGCTGGCCTCGTCGAGAAGAAGGATCGCCGGCTCGCCATAGAGCGCGCGGGCAATAGCAATACGCTGGCGCTCCCCGCCTGAAAGCTTCAAACCGCGTTCTCCAACGGTTGTTTCAAATCCTTCCGGCAGAGCCTCGATAATGGGGAGAATAGCGGCTTTTTCCGATGCACCGCGAAGGCGCACCTCGTCGCGGGGCCGTCCTAGCAGAATGTTGTCGGCTAGCGACTCATTGAGCAACATCACGTCCTGCGGCACAACAGCAACTGCGGCATACCAATCCGTGTGATCGATGGTTGCTATATCGGTTCCATCGACCAGAATACGGCCGCAGTCTGGCTCAATCGATTTCAGGACGAGCTTGAATATTGTCGACTTCCCCGATCCGGTTTCGCCGACAAGGAAGGTAATGGCGCCGCGCCTAGCCATAAACGAGACATTCGTAACGCCACGACCGTTGTCGTAGGCATAACCAATGCCCTCGAAGGATAGCTGGCCAGCGGAGGGCGTGAAATCATGAGCATGAGATGTTCGCCGCTCTTCTGGTGCGACCCACAGTCTGGCGAGAGGAATGAGGTCGGCTCGCGACCGCGCCGCGTCAGAAATCGCGCGCGCGACCATCTCGAAGGGCATATTGAGTTGGAGTAGAAGTGTGTTGAATAGCACAATATCGCCGATCGTGACCGCGCCGGCCCGGTATTCAGGTATTAGAAGGAGAAGTGTGACAGCAAATTGTAGCGCGATGGCTAAGCCGAGCACGGCTATGTAGGCCAATCGTTGAAACACGTAGGTTCGCCAGTTATCGCGCACTTCCCGCGCCTTCATCGTAAAGCGCTGGCTCATCCAGGAATGACTGCCGAAATGGCGCAACGTGTCCATGGAGTTCATGACGTTGCCGACGAAACGCGCATTCTCCTGTCCGGCTTCGATGGCCCGGTCCAGAAACACGCGCGCCCGACGCGTGGAACTCCACCCCAATGTAATCGCGACAGCCCCATAAGCGACGACGATTGCAGCGATCTGGATATTGACGAGCACACCGAGAATAGCGAGCGTAAGCAGAAGCTGCGCTGCAGCCGGGATGAATATCATAATTCCAAGCTGGACCAACGTCGTCAACGCGCTGCACCCGCGCGCGGCCGCACTCTGTATCTCCACGGGATTGTGCTCAAGAAAAAAGGCTGAGGTTTTTATCAGGATGCGATCGAAAAAGCGAGTTGCAGCGATGAAGCCCAGGTTCTCGGCTGTCATGAAGGAAAGATACTGCAGCATGCGCTGCAATGCGGAGGCTATGCCGAGCAGGACCGCATAGCCGGCGAATCCCCAGGCAAACGCCGACATGCCTTCCCCCCGCGGGAGGCGATCAATGAGACCCGAAAATACATAGGGGGCTGCGACGCTGCTCGCGCTGGAGATCAGCACCACTGTGGCAACGATGAGAAGCAAGCGCCGATCGGATCGCCAGTACGCATGCAGAATTGCCGAAACCGGCGACAATGTGCTGTCGTCGACCTGATCTGCGGCGGATCCAGGGAATGGGGCTTTGCTTGCACTGAGAGAGCCGACATGGCCTTGCGATCTGGATTCCATAAGATCTCACGTAAAGATGCGGCTCTGCGGAATTTGCTGCCGTTTACCGTTACTAAACTCCAACCCAATTCTGTCCAGCACCGTCATCCAACCCCGCCAATCTTGGTAGGTTGTCGCCCGGCTTCCCACATGAGAGACGCTATAGAGTGGCTCGATACGCTGCCGCGCCACACGACGAGAAGCCCGATCACGCTATCAATAGGAACACGACATGAAGAGCGCAACTGCAGACACGTCTAAGCGGCCATCGCGGTCCGATACAACTGACCTCCCCTTACCGGTGCTGCCACCTCCCACTACTTCGTATCCGAAGGGCCCCTTCCCTAGCGACAGCGCTAACGAAGGTTACCTTTAAGATCATTCTTCGCTCTGTTACCGCCTCTCACACGAGAGGCGGTAACGTTTAAGTCGAGGCACAAATGCTCAAGGCCACTCTAAAAATAGCCGACCTGGAAAACTTCGATCCTGTTGTCAAAGGCTGTTCGATAGAGTTTGGTGAAAGCTGCATCTGGCCATTCCAACATAAGAGTCTTGAGAGCTCGTTAGTGAAGAGCACTGAGCAATGGTTCTTCGTCATACGTGAGCGTCAAGGAGCGGCGGACGGGGCTGGCGTTCATTCGGTCGTAATAGACCATGCGTCTACAGATCAATTTCGTCAGCACTACCAGAAATGCATGCACTGGCCGCTCGATTTTATCGTGATCGAGGCCGCTCGCCGGGGTCCTCGGTTGCGTGTACGAGCAGGCCATATTGGCAGCCTCCCAATTTACTTCCACGTGGAGGAGCGCACTCGCACGGTTACGCTCTCCTGGGATTTTGTCGAGTTTTTTGATGAATCGCGAGCGATTGATGCAGAGATTATCGCGCATCACCTGTCGATGAGAACGTTCTACTCTGCGCGACAGGCCTGCGTTGGCGTTAACCTGCTGACTGCTGGCTCCACCTTGTACGTCGACAGATCGGAAACGTCATTTGACTACGGCGCGACAACTTCATCAGCCCCTGAGCTCTCCGGACGAGAGGAGAGCGATCATGTCCTTGAGTTTTCGGATACTCTTCAGGCGGTTGTTCGTTCGCGGCCGACGACCTTCTGCGCAAGCGCTGTGGAGCTGAGCGGAGGAATGGACTCCGCTTCCGTCGCAATTGCTGTTGGCGAGAGCGTAGCATCGCTAGCATGTGGCGGGATACTATTGGGCGACGGGAGTAGCCCCAAGCAGATTGACCGCCGAGCGTGCATTTTGAGCGCACTGAACTGCCGTGATCACAAAGTTGAAATGTGCGCCCACATGCCGGCGATTGATCTAGATCTTGACCTGAAAGGACGCCTGCCACTCAATTCAGAGTATTACCTTGAGGCGTTCGGGTCACTCTGGGATCGGTTTCGCGGTGATGGCTGCGAAATAATCTGGTCCGGCATAGGAGGAGACGAGCTTTGCGCTCTCTTCAGCAGCGACGAGGGGGAACCCAGATCTCCCTCTTCACCGCATCTGGATATCGCGCTTGGGGTTGCAGAAGACCTGTTGACGAAACGCGGGCTCGACGCCGCTCGTTCATCCTTCCTTTTTAGCGCCCCCCTCAGCGCCACTCTATCCACAACTCTGCTCGCAAGTCTTTGTCATGCTCGCCCACTCGCGACGCGAGGTCTTTGGCCCGTCCGCCCATTCGGCGATCCGAGATTGATCAATTTTGGAGCGAAGCTTCCGTTTGCACTTCGCTCGGGCAAGGAACTCCTTCGTTCTTATTTGAGTGAGCGCTTGGGCTCTGACGTATTTCCACACGGATACGCAAAGGAGACTTTCGCGCTTGTACTGCCAAAGGCGATTGCGGCTCGTGCGGACATAATTTCATCACAGCTTGCGTCTTGCGCCTTGGCTGACGTCGGCTTGGTTT
This sequence comes from Bradyrhizobium pachyrhizi, assembly GCF_029714545.1. Taxonomy (NCBI): domain Bacteria; kingdom Pseudomonadati; phylum Pseudomonadota; class Alphaproteobacteria; order Hyphomicrobiales; family Nitrobacteraceae; genus Bradyrhizobium; species Bradyrhizobium pachyrhizi. The sequence continues at coordinate 7,048,473 of NZ_CP121667.1, forward strand.
CGCAAGAGGCTGTCATGGCGCTCTTGAACAGGGTGATAACAACACACGAATTTTCCGCAACAAGCACCTTGGCTCGCTTTTTATGGGCGGAACGTTTCGTTCGACAACTCTGTTGATTGCTCGTTGGCCGCGGAGAGTAGCTGGTCAACCTTGACGGGTGCCTCAAAAAAGGGTGCTCGGCAGTCCAGGAGGGCTCGATGACCCGCACATGCAAAAAACGTCCAATGGTCCGGCACGCATTAGTCGAACACATCGGCGCGTGCCTCGTCTCTGGTTCGGTAGATCTTGCTGCCGGTCCGTTCGGTCTTGAGCGACGAGAAGAAGCTCTCCATCGCCACGTTGTCCCAGACGTTGCCGGAACGGCTCATGCTGAAGAGAATGCCGTGGTCGGCCATCAAGCGTACGCATACGACGAGGACCGCCTGATTGACGCGTGCGCGCGAGGCTCGGCGAGCTGTATGATGGCGATGCGTGAGGGTCAGGCGGCTTGCTGATCGGTGGGGTTGGCTTGGTGCAGGAGCTTCCATTCCCATATGTGGACGGCTCCCTCCTTGCAAGATATTGTTCAGTGATTTGACGGATCGCTTGCCACCATATGTCCGGCCTTTGCATGCGGTCGCGCATGACCGCTGGCCAAGATGGGTTCCGCAACGCGTGTTCCTAACAAGGCAGCGACCTCGGAGGGCCACTGGGAATGACGGAGTGTCACGAGTTGTGGATCGATCGATCGCACCATCTGCTCTTCTCATGCAAGTTCACAGCATCAGCGCAACACGGTAGTTTCTGTTCTCACCGTGGTCGCCAATCCTCTATATAGCCTTTGGCTGTTCCTCCATTTGCCGATACGTTTCACCGCTCACCATGAGCTTCCAGGCAACGCGGGCGATCTTATTGGCAAGCGCCACGGCGACAAGTTTGAGGCTTTTTCGTTGCAGCAGGTCGGTAAGCCATCGGGAGGCATGTTTGCTTCGACCTGCTCTTACATGCTGAAGAAGAGCGGTCGCGCCGACCACCAATGTGCTCCTCAACATTTCGTCGCCGGCACGTGTAATGACCCCAAGCCTGACCTTGCCGGCCGTCGAATGATCTCTGGGTGTGAGCCCTATGGAGCGGATCAAGGCAGAACAAAGCGGATATTATTCAGGCCGAAGCGCTATCGATGGCATTGAGCGCATATTCGCATTCCGTAAAGTTAGAGACTACCCACTTGTGGTAAGCATTGGCAGTGCGACGGACGAAGTCTGCGGATTCCGAGATGATGGTGCGCAGCGTACCGACTTGATGGTGCGCAGGGTTCCGAAATGATCGCGCGCAGCATTCCGAGCATTCTCCGCGCAGCATTCCGATTTGATCGCGCGCAGTTTCGGATGGTGTGAGGCCTGATCGTTGGGCCATTTCTCCGGCTGGAAACAGCTGGGAGAATTGGATGCCGACGAGGAGGGTTGTCATGCGCCAGGTGCGCGAGATTGTGAGGTTGAGCCTTGAGGCTGGGCTCTCGACGCGCGTGGTTGGCGAGCGGGTCGGCGTCGGGCCGACGACGGTACGTGACACGCTGAAGCGGTTTGCGCGCGCGGGTCTGGCATGGCCAGTCCCGGAAGCGACAAGCGACGCGGAGCTGGAGCAACTGCTGTACGGGGTGCCTGGCGTGAAGCCGGGTCGCCGCAAGGTGGTCGAGCCTGACTGGTCCGCTGTTGCCCGCGAGCTCAAGCGCAAGCACGTGACTTTGCAGGTGTTGTGGGACGAGTACATTGCGGACCATCCGGACGGGTACCGGTATAGCCGTTTCTGTGACTTGTTCCGCAACTGGGAAGGCCGGCTGCCGCTGCTGATGCGCCAGCACCACGGCGGGGCGAGAAATTGTTTGTCGACTATGCCGGCGACACGGTGCCGGTGTTGACCGTAAGACTGGCGAGGTGCGCGACGCGCACATCTTCGTGGCGGTCATGGGCGCGTCCAGCTTGTCGTTCGCTCTGGCGACGTGGACCGAGCAGCTCGGCGACTGGATCGCGGGACACAACGCGGCCTACAGCTTTTTTGGCGGCGCGACGCAACTGCTGGTGCCCGACAACGCCAAGGTCGCGGTGATCAAGGCCTGCCTCTATGACCCTATGGTCAACCGCAGCTACAGCGATATGGCGCAGCATTACGGCACGGCGATTTTGCCGGCACGGCCACGTCGCCCGAGAGATAAGGCGAAGGTTGAGGCCTGCGTCGGAATCGTCGAGCGCTGGCTGCTGGGGCGGCTGCGCAACCGAACCTTTTACAGCCTGGCCGAACTCAACGGCGCGATCGCCGAGTGGCTGGCCAAGCTCAATGACGGACGGGTGCTGCGTCAATATGGCCGCACACGGCGCCAGCTGTTCGAGGAAATTGATGCGCCGAATCTTAAACCGCTTCCCGGCGAGCCGTGGGTCCATGCCGAATGGCGCCGATGCCGGGTCGGCCTCGACTATCACGTCGAGATCGAACGACACTACTACTCGGTGCCCTATCGCTTCGCCCGTCGGGAGGTAGAAGCGCGGATCTGCGCGCGAACCGTTGAAATCTTCCTGGGGGGCGAGCGTATCGCCGCGCACATGCGCGGCAGTGGCAACGGGCGGCACACGACGATCAGCGCCCACAGGCCTTCCAGCCACCGGCGCTATGGCGAGTGGACGCCGGCAAAGATCCGCAGCGAGGCAAGCCGGATCGGCCCGACGCTGCGCCAGGTGGTCGACCGGATCATCGAGGATCGGCCGCATCCCGAACAGGGCTATCGTTCTTGCCTGGGCATCATCCGGCTTGAGAAGCGCTTGGCGCCGAGCGCCTCGAGGCGGCCGCGTTGCGCGCGCTTGAGATCCAGGCTCGCAACTACCCGAGCATCAAATCGATCCTCGAGAAGGGGCTCGATCGCGTCCCAACGCCTGCGTCGCCTGAGCGCGAGCCGATCCTACACACCAACATCAGAGGCTCGAACTATTACCACTAAGGAGAGAAAATGCTGACACACCCCACACTCCACCTGCTTACCCGGCTCGGCCTTACCGGCATGGCCGAGGCCTTCACGAGCCTCACCGACAACGAGGATGCCCAGGGTCTCGCTCATGCCGAATGGCTGGCGCTGTTGCTGGACCATGAAGCGACTTGGCGTAACAACCGGCGCCTGGCGCTTCGTCTTCGCAAGGCAAAGCTGCGTCATCATGCCGTGCCCGAGGACATCGACTACCGCGCTCCCCGTGGGCTCGTTCGACATGCTGCTCAAGGGAGACTGGATCAGGAACCATGAGAATTGCGCCATCGTCGGGCCAACCGGCGTCGGGAAAAGCTGGCTAGGCTGTGCGCTCGGCCACAAGGCCTGTCGGGACAACCACTCTGTGCTTTACACCCGGTTGCCGCGGTTGATCGAAGAACTGGACCTTGCCCGGGGCGATGGCCGACTCGCCTCGCGGATGAAGAGCATCGCCGCCGTCGAGCTCCTCATTTTGGATGACTGGGGCCTCCAAGCCATCGACGCCAATGCCCGTCATTATCTGCTCGAAATCCTCGAAGACCGCTACGGCCGTCGGTCAACACTCGTCACCAGCCAGCTTCCAATTGCCGAATGGCATGAGCTCATCTGTGGACGCCCCGCAAGATGCAAGCGGTTTTTGAGAAGATCGGCACGTAGTCGGATGCTGCCATCTGTCCGGCCTCTGATGCAGCGATATAGCTGCGGGCCCGTATGGGAGTTCGCGGACCGGAACCAAATCATAAATGCGTGCTCCAGGCACGATGAGTTCATCTGGTTCTTCCGGCCCCGTCTCGCCGACTGTTGTGCCATACCCCTCCTTCGACCGACTAAACCTCTGACGACTTCAGGCCCGCCAAGATCATGCCTTGGCTGCAACCGGAGCCCTGTAATTCTCCTGCTTCACAAGAAGTGCCCAGACGACCCGCGCCATCTTGTTGGCGAGCGCGACGGTTACCAGCATGCGCGGTTTGCGAGCGAGCATCTGTTCGAGCCACGAACCCTCTGGCGCGCCGCGTTTGCTCGCCTGCTGCACGACAGCGCTGCTGCCGATGATGAGGAGGCGCCGAAGCGTGCGTTCGCCCATCTTGGATGTCCCGCCGAGCTTCTGCTTGCCGCCCGTCGATCTTTGAAGAGGCGTTAGCCCAAGCCAGGCCGCGAAGTCACGGCCTTTGGCAAAAGTCTCGGCTGGCGGTGCCAGAGCAGCAATCGCGGTAGCGGACATTGGGCCAATGCCAGGAATGGTCATCAGCCTGCGCGATACTTCGTCCTCACGAGCACGTCGCGCGATCTCTTTGTCAAGATCTGCGATCTTGCCATTGAGACTGGCGAGCAGGTCTAGCATCAATCGGAACATGGCGTGGGCCGCTTCCGGAAGCGAGCTGACCATCTCTTCTTCCTCGATGAGGTCGGCAAGCCTCGCCATATGCGAAGGCCCGTTGGGTGCGATCCAACCATATTCCGTGAGGTGTCCTCGGATCGCGTTGATGAGCTGAGTTCGCTGCCGTACCAACAGATCGCGGGTTCGAAACAGCAGACCCGCCGCCTGCTGCTCTTCGCTCTTTACGGCCACGAACCGCATGCTCGGCCGCTGCGCGGCTTCGCAAATCGCCTCAGCATCGATCGCGTCGTTCTTCTGACGCTTCACGAAGGGTTTTACGTAGGCCGGCGGGATCAGTCGTACCTGGTGGCCAAGCTGGGTGAGCTGGCGAGCCCAGTGATGAGCCCCGCCACATGCCTCCAGCGCGACAGTACAACTCGGCTGAGCTGCGAAGAACTCGAGCACCTTTCCCCGGCTAATCCGCTTGCTGAACAACGCTCGACCGCGCCCGTCTACGCCGTGAGCGTGAAAAACATACTTGGCGATATCCAGACCGATTGTGATAACCTCTGACACGGACGCCTCCCTTAAGTGGTGCTCAACACTTCCACTTTGGCACATCGATGCCTCGGCGGGGCGTCCACCCCATCATAAATGACCCAACTTACGCGGATGCCATACTTGATCGCCTGCTTCACAACGCTCACCGGCTCGAACTGAACGGCGACTCCATGCCTCGCCCGCCCCGTTCTTCCTCGGCCTTGATTACGCGGGCGGCCGATGAAGACCGAGACTGCAGCCCGCGAAGCTGACCGGCCGCTACAGCACTGTTGGGGGTGCGCGTCCGGTCAGCTTCGCTCCCTCGAGCGACCACGATCAAACATCAGACGTGATCTCTTCGGCGGCCGCTTGACCGCCGGCTAACGAAAGTGCCAATTGCCTTGACGATCGGGTACTTCACCTGCGCGCGATCAGATCGGAACGCTGCGCGGCATCAGATTGGAATACCTGCGCGCGATCATTGGAATCCGCAGAAGTCTTCGCACAATACCGGCAGGACCGCGACCGAGGTATTGCGTTCGCAGCTGTATTCACCATCGTCGCCGTCATCGTTTCGGCCCTGATCGGCCGTTATCAACCTGGACTGGCGAGAGCACGCGACGCCGCTGAGAAGGGAGCACGTGCACGCTCGGAGTTTTTTGCCATGATGAGTCACGAAATCAGGACGCCGGTGAATGGGGTCATCGGCTTGGCCGACGTCCTCGCTTCGGCTGAGTTGCCGCCTGAGCAGAAGAATATAGCGACCACGTTACGCTGCTCTGCAGATCACCTTCTCCAAGTTCTCGACGACGTTCTGGATTTTTCGAAGCTGGACGCTCAGAAGGTCAAAATCGAAGCCATCGACTTCAATATTCACCAGTTAGTCTCGACGTCGATCGATCTTTTTTCGTCCCGAGCCAAAGCCAAGCATCTTCGACTGACCTCGACGATCGAAAAGAGCGTCCCGCTCATGGCGAATGGCGATCCGGCGAAGCTGCGTCAGATCGTGTTGAACCTCATCGGGAACGCGATCAAGTTTACCCAGGCGGGCTATGTCGACGTGCGAGTCAGGGCTGAGGCGGGCCGCGGAAGAGCACTGACTCTGTTTTTCGAGGTCACTGACAGCGGGGTCGGGATTCCCCCTGACGCCATGGCTTCGCTGTTCCGCGAGTTCTCGCAGGTCGATAGTTCGGTGTCTCGCCGCTTCGGCGGTAACGGCCTCGGCCTTGCCATTTGCAAGCGCTTGGTGTCCTGCATGGACGGTGATATCCAGGTCGAGAGCGCCCCGGGCAAGGGCAGCAAGTTCCGTTTCTTCATTCAGGCGACATCCGTTCTCGACGAACCACAACAGCAAAACGATCCGCCGCAGAGCTATGAAGCGAACCAATTGCATCTGCCGCTGCCGAAAGTACTCGTTGCCGAGGACAACCGTACCAATCAGTTCGTCATTTTAAGTCAATTGCAGAAACTCGGGGTCAAGCCGGATCTCGTCGAGAATGGCGAGCAGGCCGTGACCGCGCTCCGGACGGAACGCTATGACCTCGTCGGCGATCAGGGTGAGACTTCGCATTGCCTCGCCCTAAAAGTTACCGGATGCTGAGCCGTTGCCTCACGTAAATTGCTCCCTTGGACTGGGAACGAGCGGGAGCGAAGATGGGGTGGCTAAGCATGGGGACGCGGAAGGAACTGACGGCGGCGGCAGGCGCGCGCTATCCTATGAGGCGGCGGCGATCGAGGCGCTGCCGGTGACGCTGTTCCTGGAGGCGCACAAGCGAGCGCCGAAGCAGATCATCCTCGATCTCGACGCCACCGGGGATGTCCCGGGTTCTGTTGAATTTCTGAAGAGGTCGGCTTTGCCCCCCTTGAGCCGGTAGCTCGGAGTGCTGATTCCACAAAGGAGAGCAACGCCATGACGAGAGATATCACACCGGCTGGTTAGCCGGCCACTGGGGGCTGTGGACGAAGCGTATGCAGAAGTGCGGGCGAGCTTCGATCGGTTCTGCCTTGCGGCAGGGATCGAGGCGCTCGGCACGATGATGGAGGCGGATGTCACGGCGGCCTGCGGGCCGCGCCACGGTCGCGATGCGGCGCGGCGGGCGCACCGTTGGGGCCGAACGCGGGGACGGATCGGTTTTCACGGCGGCAAGATCGAGGTCGAGCGCCCGCGGCTCCGGGGCGTGGACGGCCGCGAGGTCACGATCCCGAGTTGGGAAACGGCAGCGCAGGAGGACTGGCTCGGTCGCTGGGCGATGAACCTGATGCTGATCAATGTGTCGACGCGCCGGTTCGGCCGCGCTGTCGGGCTGCCCGAGGGTGACGTGCCGGCAGCCCGGATCGGGGGGTTCGAAGTCGGCGGCCTCGCGGAGGTTCGTAGCGCTGTCGGCGGCGCGGCTGGCCGACTTCATGGCTGCTGATCTGTCCGCGCTCGACCTTCTGGTGGTCCAAATCGACGGGCTGCATCTCGGCGACGATCTCGTGCTGGTCGCCGCGATCGGGGTTGACGGCGAAGGCAACAAGCATCCGCTGGCGCTGGTGGAAGGGGCGACCGAGAATGCCGCAACGGTTCAGGTCCTGCTGGACAACCTGGTCTCGCGCGGGCTCGACCCGACGGTGCCAAGACTGTTCATCGCCGACGGCGCGAAGGCGTTGTCGAAGGCGATCCGCCGCACCTTCGGTCCGGCCGCTGCGATCCAGCGCTGCCAGATCCACAAGGCGCGCAACATCATGGAACGCCTGCCGAAAGAGCATCATGCGGCCACCCGTCGGGTGCTGCGCCAGGCCTGGGAGCTCGATGACGCCGACAAGGCCGAAAAATTGATCCGCAATCTCGCGCGTCGACTCGACCAGCAATGGCCCGGCGTAGCGGCCAGCATCCTCGAAGGCCTCGACGAAATCCTGACTGTCGTCCGGTTGAAGCTGCCGAAGCAGCTTCGTCGATCGCTCGCCTGTACCAACATCGCCGCGAAGATGATGGGCACCATTCGCCGCGTCACGCGCAACGTCAAACGCTGGCGGGATGCCGGTATGGCCTTGCGATGGTCGCGGCCGGCATGATCGAGGCCAACAAGGGCTTCCGACGATTGAAGCGCATAAGCAATTGTCGGTTCTGCGTGCGGCTCTTCAAGCTCGCCACAATCGCATGGCGATCATCCCCGTTGCCCACGTCACGAGGGCCGCGTAACATTCATTCCGGCAACGTCAGCCCGACCTAGTTCAACAGCGATCGGGACATCCCCGTTGGGTGACGATGTCTCCGAGATCGCGGGCCGCTGTCAGGACGGCCCACAGGCAAGTAACGCTTGTCGTTCTGCCGTGATGGGCAGGCAGAACGTGGGCACGGCGATAGCCGTAGTGAACGCGGGCATGACAGATCTCCTTGATCTGATGTTCGAGGGCAGCCTGGCCGGAGCGACGCGATTTGTAGTGGCATGTCGATCAGTCGAGTGCCGCGCAGGTCCTGCGGATCAAGGCCTGCCACGTGCCGCGGACTCCGTCGACCAGCTTGCGCTTGCGGCTAGCCTCTCATAGCTTTCGGCGGAGCACGTCCTGCAGCATCTCCTTGTCGAGCGACAAATCCGCCACGAGCTTCTTCAGCTTGACGTTCTCGTCCTCGAGCCGCTTCAGCCGCCGCATCTCGGTCGGCAGCAGCCCGTCATACTTCTTCTTCCAATTGAAATAGGTCGCCTGGCTGATCCCGGCCTTGCGGCTGATGTCCGCAACCGAGACCCCGTCATGGCCCTGCTCGAGAATAAACGCCTTCTGGGCGTCCGAACATTTTGAGGTCACCCACGCGCAACGAAAAGTGTCCCTGACGGGGATGGGCGCGGGCTTCACACTTTTCATAGACTCGGCAAGGCTCCAATCATGCAGCGCATCGTCCGATAAATTGGCATAGACAAGCTCACGCCAGGAGGCACCGACCTGACGCCACTTCTCCTTCCTCGCAGGAAGGGCCTTCAGCCTTCGTTGAAGGTCAAGAGCGAACTGGGCCCGCTCCGAGTTGGGGTCACTTGTAACCTCTGAGATAGCCCTCCGCATTAAGTCCTCTGCGCCCTTCCAACCCGCGTCGCCGAACCAACTTGAGGCAAAATACTCGAAGCAGGCCCGAAACTTCACGGCTCGGCCCGCGGTCCGGTGTGTCGGCACATCTGGCTCGCTCAGCCACTGTTTGAGAGCTTGGACCTGCTCGGGTTTCCCTAACGCAAGAAAAACGTCATCGCTTTCGAATAAAAAGAATCCAGCGCAGGCACCGATGTCACCTTGGACCTCTGAGTCTTGCTTTTCCAACCAACGGGCGATTGCTTCCAGCGGCGACATGGAGTCTTATTCTCCTGAGGCTGTCGATCCTGTACAGAGTGAGCGCCCCCGCGAAAGACTCACGCACCGCATTGCGGCGTTGCGATCGAAACCAAGCAGGATAGTCTACGCATCGCTAATGGGGCTTAGGCCGCTCATCGATCCTGGTAGGTCCAAATGGGGACTCCAGGTGGAACATTTAGGCTCATGCCCGAGGATGAGCCTTGCGCAACCCGACCGTCACCTTCTTAGGTAGACGAACGTTGGCCACCGAAGTTAGCAGCCTATGGCACAGCGCTAAAGTACCTGCCAAGCGCGGAGCAGCGACTGATGGTCGGGGCGGACGATAATGCCATGTGCCGATCTTCTTCATCAACTCTCAACGTTGGTAGTTGACCGTACCTAAGCAGCCGCACAACGTATGATGGTTTATCGTTCGTAGTTGAGCCTGGTTTGGTTGTGGTGTGAACCGCTCCGAGTTTGCCGGAGTGATCTTCCCCCTGCAGCGAGACCGAACTTTGGACCACCCAAAACTAGAGTTTTGCGCTTTGCTCACGTTGGCGGGCTGGTTGCGCCGACGTGGTTTTGCAGCAAAATCGGCGGTCTGTTGCCGATCGCCCCGTGGGGCCGTTCTTCGTTATAGTATCTGCGCCAAGTCTCCACTTTTTCCTGGGCGTCCGCAAGGGACAGGAACCAGTGCGTGTTGAGGCATTCGGCCCGGAAGCGACCATTGAAGGCCTCGATGAACGCATTGTCAGTCGGCTTGCCGGGCCGCGAGAAGTCCAGTGTGACGCCGCGCTGGTAGGCCCACAGATCAAGATCGCGCGACACGAACTCGCTGCCCTGATCGACGCGGATCGTCGCCGGGAATCCCACTTCCTTGCAGGCCCTTTCCAGGATCGCCACGACGTCGCTGCCGCGGAAGGTGAACCGTGGCGCCAGCGCCGGTGAGAAGCGGGAGAAGATATCGACGATCGTGAGGACACGCAGCTTGTGTCCCGTCGCCAACTGGTCATGGACGAAGTCCATCGCCCAGGTCTCATTCGATCGTGTGGCCGGTCGCCGGTCATCGCGCAGCTTGGCCTTGACCCGGCGCTTGGGCGTTTTGTTGCGCAATTGCAGGCCCAATTCGCGATAGACGCGCCGGGTCTTGTTCTGGCCATGGCGCCAACCTTCACGGCGCAGCAGGACGTGAACCCGACGGTAGCCGTAGCGGATGCGCACATGGCAGATCTCCTTGATCTTCTGTTCGAGGGCGGCCTGGCCGGAGCGGCGGGACTTGTAGTGATAGGTCGATCGGTCAAACTCGAGCGCGTCACAGGCCTTGCGGATCGAGACCTGCCATTCGCCACGGACTTCGTCGACCAGCTTGCGCTTCCGGCCAGGCTTCATAGCTTTCGGCGGATCACGTCCTGCAGCATCTCCTTGTCGAGCGACAGATCCGCAACCAGCTTCTTCAGCTTGCCGTTCTCCTCCTCGAGCTGCTTCAACCGTCGCATCTCGGTCGGCAGCAATCCGTCGTACTTCTTCTTCCAGTTGAAATAGGTCGCCTGGCTGATCCCAGCCTTGCGGCAGATCTCCGCCACCGCAACGCCATCGTTGCCCTGCTTCAGGATGAACGCTTTTTGGGCGTCCGAAAACTTCGAGGCCTTCATCGTCTTCGCTCCTCCCAGCCGCGGGAATCGACGCGAAAACTCTAGCCAAAAATGGTCCAGTTTGCCGGCCTCAGATCAGGTGCCAGAACTCGACGTCGTATAGCGCGGCGATCTGGGTCGGAAGAGCGCGGCAATCAAGGTCGCAAGTCAGTGTCGCGGCGTAGTGATGATTGCCGCGATGATTGTCGCGCGCAAGAGCTTTGTTGGCTCTGATTGACGCGGAGCGTCAATCAGCACGTGTTTTTGATGTCGCGTGCTCCGGCGGCCGTCCTGGACCGCGCTTTCGCTCGATCGCGGTGCGGCGGCGATAGCTCTCGACGTTCATCTCGATGATGGTAGCGTGGTGAACGAGGCGATCGATGGCGGCGAGGGTCATAGCGGGGTCCGGGAAGACCCTGTTCCATTCGCCAAAGGGCTGATTGGCGGTAATCAGCATCGAACGCCGCTCGTAGCGTGCGCTGATGAGTTCGAACAGCACGCTGGTCTCGGCTTGGTCCTTGGAGACGTAGGCAAGATCATCGAGGATGACGAGGTTGAAGCGATCGAGGCGATTGATGGCGGCCTCGAGATTGAGCTCGCGGCGACCACCTGGAGCTTCTGAACGAGGTCGGTGGTCCGGGTGAAGAAGACGCGCCATCCGTTCTCGATCAGGGCAAGGCCGAGAGCTGCTGCCAAGTGGCTCTTGCCGCCGCCAGGCGGGCCGAACAGGAGCAGATTGGCGCCCTTGCCCAGCCAGCCGTCGCCTGCGGCGAGCGCACTCACCTGCGCCTTGGAGACCATCGGCACGGCCTCGAAGTCGAAGCTGTGGAGGGTCTTTCCGGCGGGCAGCCCCGAGCACGTCGGCTCTTTGGCTCTAGCTGGTTTTCCTGATCCAGATTTGTTCGATCGTTGCGCCCATTCGGGTCGTCGCCTTCTCACACCCCCTTCACCAACGTCAGGCTATTTCGTGCTGCATACGATCATGCCGTCACTGCCTGCGCCGGGTTCCGATAATCCTCCTTCCGGGTGAGCATGGCCCAAATCGTGCGAGCCATCTTGTTCGCCAAGGCGATCGCCACGAGCATGCGCGGCTTCCTCGCCAGCATCTGCGCCAACCAGGATCCGCTCGGGATCGACTTGCGCCCCAGCCAGTTCAGCCGCGACATCGCCCCAACTGGCGAATGTCCGCCTGTCCTTCCCTCGAAACGCTTCCGAGCCTCTCCTTTCCGCCTGAGGAATGTTGCCGCGGGACCGGGCCCAACCAAGCCGCGAAGTCTCGGCCACGTTTGAAGCTCGTCATGTCGGGTGCGAAAGCCTCGATCGCCAGCGCAGTCAGCGGGCCGACCCCCGGCATTGTTTGCAGCCGCTGCGCCGTGCCGGTCCGCGCCGCCAGCTTCTTGAGCTGCTCTGTCTTGGTGTCGATCCGCTCCGTCTTGTGGGCGATCTGGTCAACGAGACTCTGACATTCCTCGCGGACCAGCTCGGGCAGATCGCTGTTCGGGTCCTCGAGGATCGCCTCAAGGCGCTTAAGTTGCTCGATTCCTTGTGGGATGACATGGCCGAATTCGTAGAGAACAGCACGCAATGCATTCGCCAGATCAGTGCGCTGATGAACAAGGCGCTTCCGAGCCCGAAAGAGCACTGCTCTAGCCTGCTGTTCTTCCGATTTCGGCTCGACGAAGCGCATCTCGGGGCGCTGTGCCGCGATCACGATTGCTTCGGCATCAGCCGCGTCGTTCTTTTGGCGTTTCACAAAAGGCTTCACATATTGCGGCGCGATCAGTTTCACTTCATGGCCGAGTTTGACCATCTCCCGCGCCCAATAGTGGGCGCTGCCACAGGCTTCCATCATCACCACTGCCGAGGGGGGCTCCGCCATGAACTTCCGAAACTGGAGCCGTGACAGCTTCTTTCAAAACTTCAAGTGCCCCGCCATTGATGCCCCGTGGAGGTGAAACACGTTCTTTGCCAGATCCACTCCGATCACCGTATCCATCAATTTGCCGTCCTCTCCGCTTCGTGGTTCAAACACCACGTTCTTGGCACATTACGATGCCCGTCTGGGGAGGGTGGCAACCATCCCATCTCATCTGGTGATCGGTGCCAAGGCGGGTTTCTCGAAAGCGAGTGCGTATCGGATCGAGGGCGATGCGCGTCCGCCATCCCAGAAGAAGGGGCCAGGGGGCGGGGACGGATCCGATCCGCTCGCCCCCTACTGGGGACGCCGAGATCATTCCGATCCTGAAGGCTGCACCCGGCATCCGCGTGATCGGCGTGCTGGACGAACTGCGCCGACGGCATCCCAACCTCAACCCCGCGCTCAACGGCCCCGAACAGGACGTGATCTCCGCCAGGAGCACGAGCCCGCTGGTTCCGGCCGACCGCGCCGGCCTCATTAGCCGCCGCCGGCGGCGTCTTGGTTTGTTTCGCGTGACATGACAGTTCCTTCCGTTCGCTCCCCGATATTAGCGGAACGGCGCCCCACTCGGTACCTGTTGAAAATCGCTGCGATCCAGCTTATAGTCACGCTGGTCACTATAGTCATAGGAGCGGATCGTGACAGCCTCCCGAAAGACCCCTGCCCCCGAAACCGACCATTGGACCGTGGCTGGCGCCAAGGCGCGCCTCTCCGAGGTGATCGAACGCGCCCAGACCGATCCGCAGATCATTACCCGCTACGGCAAGCCCAGTGTCGTCATCGTCTCCGCCGAGGAATGGGCGCGCAAGACCGACCGCAAGGGCACGCTCGCCGAATTCCTGATGGCCTCGCCGCTGCGTGATGCCGATCTCGATCTCGAGCGGGTTCGCGATCAGCCGCGCGACCTTGATCTATGAATGTCCTGCTCGATACCAACGTGCTGTCGGAGGTTCGCCGGCCGGCGCCCGATCCGAAAGTGCTCGCGTGGCTTGATACGATCGACGAGGACCGGGCCTTCATCAGCGTTGCGTCGATCGCCGAACTCCGGCGCGGTATTGCCCTGATGGACGACGGCCGCCGTCGCGAGGCGCTTTCCGCCTGGCTCGCGGAGGATCTGCCGGCGCGCTTCGCCGGGCGGATTCTGTCGATCGACCCGGCGATCGCCGGGCGCTGGGGTGATCTGATGGCGCAAGCCCGACAGAGCGGCTTTGCGCTCTCGGTCATGGACGGTTTTTTTGCGGCTACTGCTCTCGACCGGGAGCTCGTACTCGCGACTCGCAACACCAAGGATTTTGCGCCGCTGGGTGTGCCGCTTTTGAACCCCTGGACCGATGAAGGAGCGCTGGGATGACCGTCGCTGCCCGCCTCCCGGACGCCGCTTCGCTCGAAACCGTCCTGGCTGGCCTCGGTCCGGCGTCCGCCGACGCGGACCTGATCCCAGCCTTGACGATAGCCTTTCCAGGCTTCGCGTTCGGCATCGCGCCGATCGATGACGATTACTGGCGCGACACCCGATCGGTTCTGCGTCCCGACGGCACGCGGCTTGGCGAATTGCGGCCGTGGATGATTGCCGAACTGGCCAAGGAAAATGGCGATGTGACGGCGGTCTGGGAGCGGTTGAAGGAGATCGATCTTCAGATCACCGAATGGCGCGGCACCAGCGTCTTCGTGTCGGCGCCGACGGGGCCGGGTGTCGCCGATTACGTTCAGATAGCGCTCGGCCGCGAGATCGAGTGGCGCGCCGGCCCGATCGTCAATCCCAACTACCGCCAGCAGCGCGTGATCCGCGAAGTCGGGCCCCAAGGAACGCGCGAGACGTCGTTTCTGGAGGCGGTCCCGGACTTTTTCGACTTTGTGCCGCGCGAACTGCGGTTCTTCCGGGACTGGGAGGAATCGAGCGCCGGACCGCAGCACATCTTCGCGAATTGGGCCCTCGATGCCCGCGATTATACCCACAAGAGCGAGCGCGAAGTCGGCTTCATTCCCCGACCGCTGAAGCCCCCGAAAGAGCGGCTGCTCACAACGGGGGACATTTCGGTGCACGCGCTGATGGACCGGATCGAGGCCGTGGACCGCGAGGTCGGCCTGCCCTTCGGCTGGTTCTTCCTGATGACCCATGGCCACTGGGTCGATCCCGATGTCGGGCACGCGATCGCTGAAGGCCTGAAGGCCCAGCGCGTGCGCCTGCCCGACCCCGACGCCCGCGTCCTGCTGCGCTGGGCCGATCGAACCTACGGCTTCTGACGGAGCGCTGCCGATGGACGACGTCACCTCTCGCGCGCTGGTCTCCGCCCCCGAAACTCGGTGTGGGCTGCAGCTCGATGCGCTCTCCGCCCCTTCTTGATGTCGGCGCGCTCGAAGCCATTCCCGCAGCGCGCGGCCTTTATTTGAGCAGACGGTTCTCCAGGGTCAGATCGGCGACGGCCTCCTTCAAGGCGCCGGCCTCCCGGCGGAGGTCCTTGACCTCGCCGGAGGTCGCAGCTCGTGCCGTGTCGCCGGCCAGGCGGCGCTTGCCGGCCTCGAGAAACTCCTTGGACCAGCCGTAATACATCGAGGCGGCAATGCCTTCTCGGCGACAAAGCTTGTGAGATGTTCTCCTCGCCGCGCGATCCTTCCAGCACGATGCGGATCTTCTCTTCCGCCGAATACGGCGGGTCTGGCGCCGAATGTCCTTTAGCACTTGGTCTGCCGACGCTTTGGCCGGTCCGGATTTCTGTTTCGTCTTCGCTCCTGGTGGCTACGATGAACCAGAAATCCTCCCTCCGCAAATTCCCCCTGTTTGTCTCACAGGCCCTGACGGCGAACACTTGGCGCTTTTTTCCCAGAGATGACGCCGGCAACGACTATGTGAAGGGCCTCAAAGACGGGCTCGGCGAAAAAGCATCGACCATTATCGTCAAGGAAAGTCACTTATGAAACCTCGAACCCGACGGTAGGTTCCGAGATCGTTACGCTGAAGGACTCCGGAGCGGATACGCTCTTCACCATGGCAACTTGGTGCCCAAGCGATCCGCAAGGTGACCAAGCTCGGCTGGAAGTCGCTCAACTTCATCGTAAGCGTATCGAGCTCGATCAAAGGCGTTCTCGAACCAGCCGGCCGCGATAACTCGGTTGGGCGACGATAAATCCGCCGCCCTGAGGGCCGAGCAAATGCTCCTTCGGCACGTCGACATTGTTGTAGCGCGTGTAAGCGGCCGGTTCCCTGTCGTGAGCCTAGGATGGTTCGATTCGCAGGACGCACAGGACGCGTGCTGAGGGCGAGAGGCTGATCAGTCAGGCCGACAAGTTGGGCTACGAATCCTGGAACGAGAGGCTGTGGCCCGAGGGGGCCGATCAACGTCCCCCACGATCGACCAGGCCATCAGCGGAGGCGATCCTTGGTTGGAATCGAATGCTCGCGCTACAAGACTGGGCGGGAGGTCGACTCGCCGCTCTCCGCCGCCACCTTTGTCCACGATCTGGCCGGTCTCCATCTTCGCAGTGGCCAGAGGCCGACATACCGGATACGTCTGTGTAGACTGTTCAAACGATCCATCATGACGCTTGCAGCGGGGCGGCCCATACGTTCACGCCCGGATGAATGTCTAAGCCATCTCGTCGCCGCAGGATACCGCGCAACTTGATCCGAATATGCTCCAGCTCATCCGCCCTAGATAAACCTGCCCTACCTGCTCACGACGTCAGCGCGATCCTGAGCATCCGCGCGAGATCGGCGCTGATGTAAGGCTTCGGCAAGAGCAGCACGCCGGGGTCGAGCCGGCCATGATGGACGAGCGCGTTCTCCGTATAACCGGAGGTATAGAGTACCTTGAGCGCGGGGCGCCGCTTGAGCGCTTCGGTCGCCAACTGACGGCCGTTCATCCCGCCCGAGAGCATCACGTCGGTGAACAGGAGATCAATGCGTTCGCCCCGGTCAATGATGGCCAGCGCCTCGGCGGCATCGCGGGCGGCCAGCGTGTGATAGCCGAAGCGGCTGATCTGCGTCACGACATATTCGCGGACCAGCACGTCGTCCTCGACCAGCAGGATAGATTCGTCGCCTCCTTCGCTTCCCGACACACCGGCATCAACGGCCGGTGCCTGCGGGGGCCCCGCGGCCTGCGGCAGATAGAGCTTCACAGACGTGCCGTAACCCTGTTCGCTACAAATCTTGATATGGCCATCCGACTGCTTGACGAAGCCGTAGACCATGCTCAAGCCTAGCCCGGATCCCTTCCCTACGTCCTTGGTCGTGAAGAATGGCTCAAACACCTTGTCGAGTATGTTGCCGGGCATTCCGACTCCCGTATCGCTCACGGCCAGCATGATATATTGACCCGGTCTGACCTCGGCATTGAGGCGCGCATAATTCTCGTCGAGCACAGCATTCCTGGTTTCCAACGTCAGCTTGCCGCCGGCGGGCATGGCGTCGCGCGCATTCAGGGCGAGGTTGAGGATCGCCGTCGAGAGCTGGCTGGGATCGATCAGGGCCGGTGCGAGATCGTGCGCCAGCATCGATTCGATTTCGATGTCTTCGCCCAGCGTTGGACGCAACAGACGCGCAGCATCGACCACCAGCTCGTTGACGTCGGTCGAGCGAGGCTGCAGTGGTTGCCGGCGGCTGAAGGCCAGCAAATGCTTGGTCAGGTCGGCTCCCCTTGCGGCTGCAGAGTTGATCAGATTGGCAATCTGGGCGAGATGTGGGCGATCTTTGACTGCGTCGCCGAGGATTTCGATTGTTCCGGTGATTACGGTCAGGATGTTGTTGAAGTCGTGCGCGACGCCGCCGGTGAGCTGGCCGATAGCCTCCATCTTCTGCGCTTGCCGGATCTGGGCCTCGTGGGCCTCGATCTCCTGAAAGCGCTTCACCATGGCCTCGGCCTTGCGGCGCTGCTTCGCCTCCTCCTCAAGCGCCGCATAGGCTTCAGTTAGTTGGATACGCGTCGGCAGTACCAGGATCCGCGGCAGCATCAGCAGCAGCGCCAGCGTGATTGCAAGCGAGACCGGCGCAAGCAAGACCTTGGTAACGGCTTCAATTTCGTAAGCCGGCGCCCACATTGTGAGGATCGAAAGCAGGCGGGCCAGTCCGCAGAGTGCGGCGAAGATAGCGAATGCCAAGAGCACGCCCCCGAACATCACTTGACGCCGCCGCCGCCACACGAAGAATGCAAGCACAAAGGCGGTCGTAAAGAAGGCACCAGCGACAAAAGCGTCGGAAACGACGTTCAGCCAGATCATCTCCGGCCGCCACAGAAGGCAAGCGCCATGGGGGACGAGCGTCGACATGTCCGGAAAAACTCCAGGAAAAAGCTCAAAAAAGGCGCAGTGGCGATCCGATCCGTCGATCAAATCATGATCGACGTGGTACGAATGGAAGGCAATCGCCGAGGTGATCGCCGCGACGTCAAGGTCGTGTGCTTCCCGATTAGATGATCCCAGGAATTTGTCTACCCTCCGGCATTCCTGGACATGTGAGCGGTCGTCGCGACCATAGGGAGCAACGCCTCCTCGGTCACTGAGCGCGTTCAAATCGGCGCTCGGCGAGAGCGGTCCTTTGCCGGCAACCTGCATCGCAGCACCCTCGGAACAAGCGGCGCACAGGAGCGGTACATCATAGAATACGCAATCGAGCGCGGTGTTGAACAGCCGGCAGGAGCGGCTGCTCGACCGGCCACATCGGCAGCTCAAAGGCCGCAAATGAGAGTCCGGAGACGGCTCGCTCAGCTCAGTCATTGCGGCTCCTTATGATTGTCGGATCGGGCTGACCACTTCAGTGATGCCCGTTGGCGACGCCACCTGCTCCGTCCGGGATCGCCACCCGAACGTTCAGCATCATTCCCCGATCCTCGCGATCCAGGATGTGACAGTGAAGGACGAAATCGCCCATGTACCGACGGTAACGCGATCGAGTGATGATTGTGTACCCGCCCTTGACGAACAAAGTGTCGCGCCATTCGCCCTTTAGGTTAGCATATTGTGGATCGTCCGGTTCGCCATCGACGCTCACGTTCATGTTTGAGGAATTGCGGATCGCTACGATTTGATTTGAAATGGATTGACGTGGATATGGAAGGGGTGCCCGGGCGCGCCAGCGGTCAGGGTCCACTCGTCTGCCGATCCCAGCGTCAGCATGCGAGGCGGCCCATTGGGATCGTACGGGACGCTGTTGACCTGGAATCCTCGTGCGCGGTAGCCGTCCTCCGACGCGCGTCAGGCCATCGCTTGCTATCGCAATCGCCGCTAATTGTCTCGGCGATCCGTTGCCGCAGTTTGCGTCAGAGAGTCCGCGACGACCTGTTGAACAATCTGGGGTGGTGGCGTCACGATCCGCCTTATCCGAGCGTCCTACTGTGCAGTGACAGGATCAGGCGAGGCGAGAACCGCAACGGCACCTGCGAGCAACGCGAGGGGCCCGACGGTGACACAGCGTCCAGCGACGACCGAGGATAAGAACAATGGTCTGCGACGCATATGCATTTTCCCTTTGAGCGATCCTATCCGGATTCGATCGCCGATCAGGTTTGCTTCACCGCGATGAAGGACGCGACGTATCCTGCGGGCCCGCCCTCATGCGGCTTCGCCCGGATGACCGTCCCGACCAGCGCCGGTACTTGGCCGACACCGTTGGGCCATTCATACGCAAGGTTGGCGCGGTAATCGTATTCCCAGCCGGTCTGTGTCGGTCTTCGGTCTGCCTGAGCCGACGATGGCGACGGAAAGAGGCACCGGGCCGTTGGCTGGCTGGATCGTGCCCTGCAGATCGAGACCCCCGCCTTGCCAATCGAGCGCGCCCTTCAGCGAAGTCCCGTTGATCTCGAACGTGAATACGGCCTCCGCGAAGATCAAGCGCAACGCTTTCTGCGAGTCGCCGTCTACGAGCGCGGGACGATTGTGAAAGCTTCGGTAGGTCCATTTTCCGGCCAGTACCGATACGCCGACCGCAGGCGGCGAAGCGGCTTGGACAAGCCCCGGCGTCGCGACCAAGAGTCCCGCCGCGCTCAACAACAATCTACGTCGATCCATCGAGCATCCTCCTCTTAACGGGAGCAGTAATCCGGTCCGGCTACAGGACCCCTCTACATTTCCGATATGCAGAGATGCGCCCTCTCCGTTGCCGCGTACGGTTGGTCCGAAGCGGCCGACCTCGTGATCCCGGCCACCTGCAATCCATCCATCAACGACGATCTCGACCGGCGTCCCGTCGACGTTAGCTCCTGAAACTGACGATGGTCTGTAACCGAGTATTCGGGGCAGCGCTTGCGAAGACACCCCGCCTCGCCGTGATGATCGCCGGTTTGTCGACCTTTGCGAGCAGTAGGTCCTTCTCCACAGAGCGCCCTGTCCCTGGCCGAATCGCGACAAGAAACGCGGGACCATGGACGACCCGGCGCGTCAAGCCGTCCGCCATGACGTTCTTCCGGGATGCATAACCGACACGGGATCACATGTTGACGAATGCGATCTCGACCGCGCCCGGCCGTATGGTGCCATCCGGCCCGTTGGGCTTGACGGGCACGGGAACGAACTGAAGGCCGATCTTGCCAGACGGAGGCGGCCCGTTGGCGCTGCATCGCGCTGGTCAGGTCGGGAGAACGGACGAGGGCAGCTGCCGCGCCCAAAACACCCGCCAGAACGAGGCGCCCGGTCGAGGTACCGGACTTCTTACCTTTCGAAACGGCGCTCATTTGATCTTCCCGCCAGCGTCCTTACAAGCTTGAACAGGCTTGGAGCGCGTGCAATCGGCCAGAGAAGTTCGCGCCAATCAACTACAAGAACTTGCAGGTGACGGAAGATCAACCATCAGCTTTGAGCGTCTTTAAACCACGTATCTGTAGATGACAGTGCGTAGTCACTGTGGACGTCGCGACAGCTATCCTTGTGCGCAAGTTGTGCTTGTCGCCGCCCCTGGATTCGCTCACCACGATATTCTGACATTGCCGAATGTCCTTCAGCGCTAGTTCTGCCGGTACTTTGCCCGGTCTGGATTTCTGCTTCATCTTCGCTCCTGCTGCTGCGATGAACCAGAACTCTTCCCTCCGCAAAACCTTCAATTTGTCTCACATGCTAACGGCGAACACGCACGAGAGGCTGCGAGAGGGCGCAGACAACCATCAGCCGAGTACCTTGGCCGGGCCGTCACCACCGGCGATGCGGAAAGAAAGCGCGGCCCAACCTTCCATTATCGCCTCGCGCCACAGTTCACGCTCCGCTACGGAGCATATTGTGCCTTTGTGGATAGCAGCCAAGAGAAGTCGGCGGACAACTGTCCGCCCGTCTTCTTGCTGCCGGTCTGCGGCGTGATAACGCCCGCGGAGAAGTGGCAGCCCATGCAGCTTTCCGTCGCCATGATCTGCGTCGTTATTCCGGGCTTTGCAGGTGAACCGTTGTTGAGCGGCGTTGTCCAGATCGGCGGATTGGGAGTATAGGCCGTGATAGCGCTCCCCGGTGGCAAAGAGGCGTAATCGGACGGGCAGTTCACGTTGTTTGGAACGTTTTCCTCCTGATTGCAGGCTGGCTGATTGCTGGACTGGAAGTACGTTTCCATCGTTATGTTCGTCAGGAATACCGGTGTCGGCTGGCCACCCGGCTTGTTGCTCACGGCCTGACTGAGGCCGCTATTCCAGGCCGAAGGCTTAGATGACGGATCGGTCGGCCATTGCGTGTCGACCAGCTCATAGTATTGCCAGACCGATCCCAGCTTTGCCAATACGGCCTGCGCCTCTCGGTTCAAGGCGACCTTGTCAGACGGTATCGAAATGGTTCGCGAAGCCTGGACGGGTATCCGCGGATAAAGCCTGGTCTTGGGATCCAGCTGCGGCTGAACATTGACGGTGCACAGCGGGCAGTCAGGATCAAAGAAGGATGGACGCAGGTTGGGATGCGCCACTCGGTCGACGTCGAGATTATCGATCTGCTCAAACGTTGCCCAGATCCATTGCGGCGAGGTTTCGCTTTTATGCCCGATATGCATGCCGACGAGTCCGACCTGAACCGTCTTCTTCACCGGCCTGCCGTCGTCGCCATTCGTGTCACGTTTCGCACCGTCATGGAGGCGCTGGCGCGCCGCGGACTTGTCGTCGCGGGCCGCTCGACGGACGTGGACCGACGGGTCACACGTTGCGGGACATTATGGACCGCACCGAGACACTCACCCGGCTGTGCGGTCGAGCGGGCCTATGTCGACAAGGGCTGCTGCTACCGCTTTCGGCGAAATCCTGGAATGAGTAGCGTTGCTCAACTGCGCTTTGTTATTTTTGGTTTAGGTCTGCTTCGGCCGCGTTGCGGAGGCGCACTTGCTCCGGCGGAATCTGACCGTGCTTCCAATGCGCTCACCGTCATTTCGATCTTCTTCAAGTAAGCCATCGTAGAACGTAGAATTGCAGTCTCAAGGATCATATAAAACGGAAATTTTAAATCGATAATCGGTCGCTTTTTTCCGTCGATCCACTCCACAAAGTCACCTGTATGCGACCTGCAACAGGGAACGCCCGACAGGTTGCCTGATTCAGCATCACGCGCACAACGCGAAGTCATCGCTAAGTTGTGAATATGGTTAAAGTTCCTAGGGATTGCCTCGAGCTTGCGCCTCGCTGAGGTATCCTGGTCCTTTCAAGCTGGGCTAACGTCTTGATAAGTGGCCGCTGGAATAATACTCCGGCGCCGTTGCACAATTGACCTGGTCGTACACGGTCGGCGTCTGCACCGGCAGATCAGCCGGCTTCGCTCCGGTCCTCGCCGGCGCCCGCCCTCAGTCAAATCGGCCGCCAAATGAACGCGCTGCTCAGCTTTACATTTCTGGATCTGAAATGCGGGTCAGCATCTTAACGCGCGGGCCCGCCCGTTCGAAGATCGGCTCCCAAAAGGCGTAGGCTTTCTCGGCGAAACTCGCGCTCACGGTGAACTTCGTGACCGCCCCTCGATATGCGGCCTGTCGCCCGCAGCCCTGTCCCTTGACAAGGTGCCAGATGAATTGAGCGACCTGGCGCGTGTACGTGCTTGGACGACCTCGGTGGTTGGGTACGATCTCAAGCCGCATGGTCCCGGTGTCGCGCGTCTCCGGTTCGGTGATGTTGGCGAGCCAGATGAAGACTGATGGATCAATGCTCGCGGCATAGCCGTCGCGCTTGAGCTGCTGATTGATCATAAAGAACGCGCTGGCGGCTTCTCTGAAGCATTCGCTCAGGATGAAGTTCGCCTCATTCTGCAGCTTGCCGCTCCGAAGATCGTCCAGCAATCTGACCGCCTCGTCAGTGAGCCGCCGCATGTATCGTGGTTCCGGCTGCCCTGCGCTGTCGGCTGATGGTTCCTTCTGCACAATCAATTCGACCGCATCCGCGCGGCACTCTGTTGCGGCTTTTTTAGGAACGGTCAAGAAAGCGTTTTCAAGAATGGGACCGACTTTTGACGCCGCTTCACCTTCCACCCGGGTCTCGGCGAGGTCCGTTGCACGGTCCAGCGCAATATCCAGTCCGGCTCTGATGCTTTCAGAAGCTCTGTCTTGATCGTCATTGGAAATCGCCACCATCATCTCGATGGCAGTGTCGGAATCCAGGAGTTCGTCCTCGCGCGGCGCCGCAAAGGGACTCGGAGCCGTCGCTTGCCTTGCAAAGATTGTTTGATCAGACGTATTCGCGCCGGTGTGCTCCCATTGCGGATTGGAAGCAGCAGTCCCGCCGGACAACACAAATATGCCATCGTCAACGGCTCGGCTCGCGGCCGCGGTAAGCTCCACGAGTGAGCGTCGCGCGCAGCGCGTCTGCCTAGTACGCCGCTTTTTCGTTTCTTGCGTGCGGCTCATGAGCTGATGCCCCCTCGACAAGCTTCTTTAAGATCCAGCACCACAGCTCACGAACCTCCTCCGAGGCTCTTCCCTCTTGGGAAAACTCGGTCACGCCTAATCCTGTCCCAAGAGCATCCTGATGGTCATTGCGCTGTCCGATACAGGGAAGCGCAAGCACCCCCAGCGAATTGAGCGACGTTGCGGCTTCACTCACGCGGCAGCCCCGCGGTGGCGTCTGATTGAGCACGAAAGCAAATCGGCGGTTGAGCCTACGGATGGCAATCAGCGTAGGTATCGCAGCTTCGATGTCTGCCAGACTCGGACGTACCGGGATTAGGCAAAGATCGGCACTCGCGATGGCACGCATAGCCAGGGCATTGTTCGTGGCCGCGGTATCGATGACCGTTAGCCAGATCCCCTCAGCTTCAAGGCTGACGAGCGCCCCTTCTATTCCGGCGGGATCGGCGACCCGAACGATCGTCGGATACGGATGGTCGCGCCGCTCTCTCCACTTTGAGGTCGTCCCTTGTGGATCCGCGTCGACAATCGCAACGCGCTCCCCGTTCGCCATCGCCGCGACTGCAATTCCGACCGCCAGCGTACTCTTGCCGCTTCCTCCTTTTTGGGTAACCAGAGCAAGGACATACATCGCCTGCGCGTCCCGGACAATAACGACATGAAACACACGAGGTGCGCGTACCATTTCCTATCGTGAATCGCATCAATGGCGAGTGCGGAACTCACAACCAAATCAAGGCGCACCCACCCACTAACTATCGTACCGCGCTAAACGTCGCCAAACGTCGGCCGGTCCAAACATTGGGCCACGCGGACACCCTACGCCAAGCCCGAAGGTTTAAGGATGCCAGCCAGTCCGCTGCAAGGCAGGATGACCTTTACTGTTCGCCGCTTTCGCGACGACGCATCGAGTCATAACCTGACCTTTCTCGCTACATGCCGTTTGTGAGGAAATGTGTTTGGCGGGCATACCGGAATCGTGAGTCCGCTGTTGCCATTTTTGGCGAATTCAGCGGGAGATCGTGACAGATAATGCTTCCTTCGTAAGAGCCGCACGGATGCCCGGGCGAGAAGCTCTGCGTTTGAGCCAAGTCCCCGTAATTCATGCTCCCAAACGACGCACTCCTGTGCGGAACGGCCGAGCTGGCGAAACCACGGTCGCCATCGCAATCGATATATAACAGTGCGACGCACGCCTCGTTCTGCAGCATTCGCTTGGCTGTGCGCGGCACTAAGCATCCCCAGCACGAAGCTGACAAGGAGGCTATTGAAGTGCAGCATCGAGTAAGACGGGTCTCCGTCGAGATCATATTGCCTGGCAAGGACTTTCGCGAATACGAAAGCGGTCGCCGGTGCCATCTCGCGGCCCTCGCAGACAAATCCCGGATACCAGGTTAAGAAGGTGGGCGCAGCCGCGCCGGATCGGGTATCGCCACGGTCTTAATGTTGGCTCCAGTTCCGATGTTTGGCAATCTCCGCCATGAAGATTGCGCCTAGTTCGTCGGCCGTTTTCTCTTGCTCATGGCTTTCCTCACTGCGTACGGTGCGCGTGCATTCGCGCGGCTGATCTCGTTCTCAGCAAGCGCCCTCTATCAAAGAGCGATGGGCGTCGCCGAAGTTTTGCAGCGCAATGTCTAGCGCATCATATGAGCCTTCGTCGCTATCGAGCACTTGCCTCGCCCGTTCGGCGAGGTCGATCGCTGCGCCGATAAAGTTCTTCAACCGAGTGTCGGCCATGCTACTGCTCTCCTACTTGCAGTGGATGGTCGGTCAGCAATTCCGCCGTTTGGCGTGTGGGCGCGTTTGGCGTTATCTGGCTCAGCAACCCACGTGCCAGACGATGAAAGAATGCGAGGGAGTAAAACGGTACACTCACACCGCGCCACCTAAGTGCTCGTGTAGCTTCCGGACACGCGCGTCATCAACCCGACACGGCTGAACGAGATGAGACACGCGACTAATGATGCCGAGGATGCAAGGTGATTGGATCAATCTCGCTATCGTGTAAAATGATCAGCTCACCTGGCCTCAAGCCCAGACTTTGCAACATTTCAGGTCCAAGCGGGAAGTTGAGCATTGCGGCGTTGGCGCCGCTGTCTTCTATAGTTAGCTGCACGGCTTCGATCTGGTCAGCGACTACCGCGTAGGTTACTTGCCGGCACTCTTCATCGTCGTCGCCGTCTTTCTTGATGGCGACGGTCACTATCCAACCACGCATCTTGCTGCGCCTCGGGAAGCATACCCACGAGCTGTCGAGCCCTGCAATTCCGCAGCCAGTGGACGCGCAGGCCGTGAATCGGGCCGGGTGCCGGAGTGTGGCATTCCTGGAACCCTCTCCCTCCACACCGCACGTTGGGCTAGGCTCACAACCTCAAGAAGAGCAGTCAATCGACGAGCCAAAAGAGGATCAGCGTTATACCGCGGCCCTCGATGCTGATGCGCCTGCGACGCATGAGGAGTGGCGCGGGGCTCGGCTCCAGCGGCTGCGCGCGCATGAGCCATCCGTGCGGGCCGCCGCCGATATCTCGAAGTCAGCACCCATAGCATGGCAGCTGAGCGCGGTATGCCGCCTCTCGGATGTTGCACTATAGCTCAGTCGAACCCGGGCAATTGGCGTGCCAATCGGTCTGGTCTCGATAGCTGCGTAAGGGTACATGCAGGTAGGTTGTCGCTCCTGGATGCCGCCGTTTAAGGTGGCTCCGTGTTTCTGATATTCAAACGGAGGACTTGTGAGCGAAGATCTTTACGGCGGAGCGCTTGAAGAGAGTCCACCAGATCCCGCGATGCGAAGAATTACGTAGAATTGTTCGCGCTATTGAAGGAACAGCAAGAGATCGCCGTGCGCGGCACCCGCCAATCAGCCGCTGATTGTTGGGTACGGGACCAAAAAGTTCAATTGTACTCACTGCGCGTGAACGCTCGTTCCTTCTGGAGCCTCACCTGCTGCCCGTCGGGCCACGGGATCCGGACATACCGCGTGCAAACCGCTTAAACCACCTGATCAAGACTCTCATCCATCGATGGGGCCTCAAAACGACGAACGGATTTAACGGCTGAGAACCGTCGGCCTAAAATTGCAACCTGATCAGGCATCTAAGCCGGCTGGTGCGGAGACCCTATTGCCATGAAGATGACCGATGGAGAGAAGCTGATCGTCCTTATGCTGGCGGATATCTCGAAGCGCCTGCCAGGCGAACCCGAGGTCGATCCCGATTTCGTCGCGGAGACGATCTACGCCGATCAATTGTGGGGCTTCGATTGGCACTTCAGCGGCATTCCCGTTGAGCGATCGGAGGAGCCCAATCCAGTCGTCAAGGAAACGGTCAATATCCTGGAAATGTTCAGCTCGACCATGTACCAGTTTCAGCAGCTTGAGAACTCGGAGCAGAAGCGGGTGCGTGACGATATTGGATACGCCGCTCATGGACTCGACATCTTTCCGGGCTTTGATGGCAACCATGATCCTCATTACAGAGTTGCGAACTACCTCGTCCAGGATCTGCATCGCTTCAAGGATGTTCCGGGCGCCACGAACAACTCGCATACGCAGACATCCCTCCCGCAATATCGCAAGATGCTGCTGGTCTATCTGCCGATGCGCACAAAGCTCGGCACGGGACGATTTTCGAAAGAGGATATCATTGCCATCTTCAAAGGTGGCTAAAGCGCGCGTCCAGGGCTGTGCTGGAGGTCGTCGGAGCCGAATCGGCCCCTGTCGGCTTGGCGCGATTCCCGGAGAATCGAAGTCCGCTTGCGAAATGCTCTTGCCGTAGAGCAATGAGTATTGCTCCCCCACCAAGCGGCAGACTTGGAGCGTCATTGGACGCATGTTGCCGTCCAAGAGGATGCGCACCCTTGTCTCGGTCGGACCAAGACCAAGGATTACGTAGCGCCGCCTTTTCAACTTTGAACCGGTGCACCACGAGCACGCCTCTTCGAACCAGTCGGGGATTGCCTGCAAGAGCGTCGTCGACCGCTTCACGGCCTACATCTCTGTGAAATTGCTCCCCATCGGGATCTACGATTGCGTTTGCTTCGTCGGGCGACCTGGTCCGCCGAAGCTCCTTGAGCGCCTTGTCGACATGAGCATCCGCGATCACGCCACATCTACATGCGATTGCTGCCAAGCGTCCGGCACTGGCCGTTCTCCATCAGATGCCAACGATCAACGACCTGTACCGCGTGCGGCGGCGCCGTTGCCGTGGCTTCGCCATCTCCGCCACCACGATCGCCGGCGACAATCGCGATCGGGGAACAAGCAGATAGCCACGCTTGGGCAGTCTCTGGTTTACGATCCGGCATGATGCGGTCGAGCCGGCGCCGGCTAGTGATGGTCCTACAAATTTCAGAGCCATCGGACATGCATGCCCTCGACCCACCAGTTCCGATAGCTAGAGCTGCGCCCCATAGAGGCTCATGATAGCGGCGACCGACCATAGATGGGTGGCCACTGCTTCTGGATGGCATTCGCCGCACTGTGCGACGACACGGTGCCCACACTTTCTCCTGACCGAGGTTTCCGAGTGGCTGCCAGTCCCACCTTTGCGTCGTTCAAACAACACGACAATAGGCGTCCAAGAATGCCTACCGTCATGGAGCGTGCATCCGGCGGCGGTGAATAATAGCGTTGAGCGTGCGACGATGATGGACAAACTGAACGTGTTTGATGGAGGGTCGCCGTGTCGGCTCCAGACATTCGCCTCCGAAATAGAACCATCATTTAACGTTCGAGATTTCACCGCAGCCGCTCATTGGGCTATCGAACGGCTTGCTGACGTGCTGTCACGTGATGACGTCGAAGGCTTGCGCCTTCAAAGACCAGTAGATCTGATGGCCAGTGCCCGCAACCTCATGACGGCGGCTGATTTGGGGCGCTTCGATGTACGCCGCTTCGCCGACATCGTCGAGCTTTACCTGGAAACCGGCATCAAGGTGAACTCCCGCGGGTATATGGGACGGCAGTTCAGTTCGGTGATGCCGGTCACCGCCGTCTTCGAAATGGTTGCCGCCATGGCACCGCAGCCAGCTTCCTATTACGAGGCGGGGCAGCTCGCCAACGTTGCGGACCGGCTTATCGAAGAGGTGTTCGGCCGTTTCATTGGGTGGGCACCGGGTAGTTTCGAAATGGTGACGACGTCCGGGGCCTCGCTTGCGAACATGACCGCTGCGCTCGTCGCCCGCAACCGTTACCTTTCGGGAAGCTGGAACGGCGGACTTGCGGCCGGCCGATCAACCCGGCCTGCCATTGCCATTGGCCAGGACGCCCATTTCTCCGTCTCCCGCATTGCCGGCATCATTGGTATCGGCCAAAATCAAGTGATACGCCTGCCTCTGAACGACCGTCGGCAGATCTGCCCGGAACGGGCGGCAGCGACTTTGGACGAGGCGGCGACCCAGGGGCTGGATATTTTCTGCCTGATCGCCTCGGCAGGAACGACCGCGATCGGTGCTAATGATCCGTTACCTGACCTTGCGGCGTTGGCAAAGCGGCGCGGCGCTTGGCTGCATGTCGATGCGGCTCACAACGGCGCTTTTCTGGTTTCCGACCGGCTGCGGCCTCGCCTTGCGGGACTGGAGCTTGCCGATTCGTTTTGCCTGGACGCCCATAAGGCTCTGTTCGTCCCGGCCCTTTGCACATTGCTGTTCTACCGCGAGAAGGGTTTGGCGGAGACCGCGTTTCCCCAGAAGGACAGCTACGTATTTGACCCGTTGGAAGATGAAATGACGGCCGTGCAGAGCGGCGTGAAGAACTTCGAATGTACGAAGCGCCCCGCGATTCTGAACCTTTGGCTGGCTTGGTCGCTGTATGGTCCCCGCGCCTTCGCGGATAAGTTGGAGCGCCTGGTAATGATGACTGAGGCCGCCCACCAATACTTGGCCGATCAGCCGGACTTCATCGTCCCGTATCGGCCGGAATCCAATATTCTCTGCTTCGTCCATCGGCCGCTTGGCGTGTGCGGCAATCGGTTATCGAGCCTGCAACTGGAGTTGCGCAACCGCGTGCGGGCGGCTGGGCGTTACCTCTTGTCCAAGGTCGATATGGATGGACGGACAATGCTCCGCATGGTCCTCATGAATCATCGGATCGGCCTGTCCGACATCGCAGGCATGGTGGGAGAGATCCGACGCCATGCGCGCGAGATTCTTGCAAACAACGCTACACACGGCGAGCAGAACCGGCCTCAGGAATGACTATGCGCCACTTCGCCTTTTCACCCCGTGACTGCGCTCAGCACGTACTGCCGGAAACGATCTTGCATCCGTGCACCGTGGATGACGTGCTGGCTCTACCTTCTTTTCTAACCTCGCTCGTGCACGCGCAGACTGTCATCGGTTGCCGGATTGACGAATTGTCTCATGACATCCAGGCTGCCATCGTCGAGCGCAGGCTATCGCAACTCGTCTCCATCGCCCGCATCAATCCGCTGTGGCGTCGGCGCATCGATAGTGCCGTCGGGACCGGTCCGGTGGACAATTACGAGCAGTTCAAGACGCTGCCGCTTACTGATAAGGAAGCCTTTCAGCAAATGTTCACGGAAACGCGGCCAGGCATGGTCGTGCCCATCGACCGCTGCGGCTTCGAAATCGTGGCCAGCGGCGGTACCAGCTCCGGCAAGCCCTCAGAAACCGTCTATTCGCTCGACGAGCTGCAGGAGACCTACCGCTGGGCAGGGGATTTCATGGGCCGACACATTATGGCGCGCCACCTTAGTGGCCGCGGCGCCAAATGGGTGGCCACGACATTAGCCGATTATCAGATGTGGAGCAGCGGCACCATGGTGGGTGGCGTGCTCCAGAAGATCCCAAGGGTCAACTACATCGGCGCCGGTCCGATGAGCCGGGAAGTCTTCCAGCGGATGATGTCCTATCCGGGGCCGAAGGCGATAATGGGGATTACACGAAGCATTGCGCTATTGGCGAGTTTTGCCGACGGGCTAACTCGCGAGGCGAGGGATAGCTTCCGGATCGCTCTTTATGGCAGTGGAGTGCTCACTCCCAAGGTGCGGGCGGATCTCAGGCAGGCCTATCCAAGCCTGATCGTACTCAGTTACTTCGCCGCCACCCAGGCGGAAACCATCGGCCTGCAGCTAGATCCGGAAAGCCCCGTCCTGACTGCGGTACCTGGTCTCCACTTGGTGGAAGTGGTCAGGCCGGACGGGCAATGGACGGAAATAGGCGAGGAAGGTGAACTGGTAGTCACGCGCCTGTTCGGTAATGCGACCCCCGTGCTGCGCTACAAAATAGGCGATCGAGTCATCCGCCGCCCTGACTTGCAGTCGCCCGGCCTGAATGCCGTGCAATTTGAGTATGTCGGCCGCAGCGGCGATTTCATGCATATTGGCGACACGCAGTATTCGGCGCCGCAGGCCTTGGCGGCGATCACCGCCGAATTCCGCCAGCGACAGGTTCTGGACATCGATAGCGTCGCTACCGACGCGCAGTTCCAGATCGATCGCGCGAAGCGGCAGCTGCACTTGGTGATCGGCACTCCGGAAGCCGCATCCCTTCCGACGCAGGTCGCCATGCGGCTGGGACCGCAAGGCTCCTCGCCCTTGATCATCGCCGGCTTGCTCCGATCGCTGTCCGTCTTCGACGCGCTGGAGGCGAACGAGACGAGTCTGCGGAGTTCGGGATACAGCTTTGCCATTCGGCTTGTAGATCCAAGGAACGCGGATTTGGTCCGCACGGCATTTGACAAGGTGCCCCTCGTTGTAGACCGCATTTGATACTTGCAAACTAGGACCGCCGCCGAGCAGGAGAGAGATAATGACGCCGCTCAATATCCGGGTTTTCGTCGACGTTATCGCCCTGCTGCTTGGCAATGCGGTCGAGGGCAACGTCTTCATGTTTGACGATGGTGTCTCTGGCGGAGAAAGCCTTGGCACCGCCAAGCTGGCCAGCTCGGTCTGGCCAGGACAACTGGTTCGCTGGAGTCTAACGCCGCTTGACGTCCAGACCATGGCTTGGCTGAGCGGCGTGTCGTTTGATGGCACTGCGCCACCGGCGACGGGCCGCCTCCTCCCTTGGGCACTGCAATGGCAGGGATACGTGCCTCCTTGGAGCGATCCGGGCTCGCGCCATTCCTACCGAATGACGCTCGTCACGGGTGGCCTGAGTGGGCGCACGATCAGCATCGCCGGCCCCTCTCTTGTGCTCTTGCCTCCCCCGCTAGGAGGGGCCTTTCGGGCTCACCCCTCGCCACCGCCTGTCGAGCGACCGCACAATCCGCTCCAATAGGAGGACTATAAGATGCAGATCTCGATTGTCACCGTTATCGATATCGAGACGGCCCTGGCGGAGGGCAGTCTCGATGGAAGCGCCTATGTCATCGACAATACGGGCCCATTCGCCCAGCCGCCCCATGCCCGCGTGACGAATGTTCCCGGCGTCTATAATGCCGATGGTTCGCAGGCCATGGAGGCTGTCCTGAACTGGATCACCGTCGGTGTCGCGCAGCTGCCACCGACGCTGCCACGCAGCTATCCCCACCGCTTCAACATTGCCAACACCGCACGACGACTGCTGAGCCCCTCCGTCCGCACTCAGGAGTACATCTCCAAGATTCAGGAGCACATCTCCAAGATGCTGACTGACCCTCCGAAGCCCCTGCAGGTTCGCGACCGCGGTGCAGTTCGCACCTATGACGCACCAGTGCTGAACGCGGCCGGCAAGGTCCTGAAGCCTGATGATGCCACTACGGCGGCCAGCGTGCCTCCAGTTGTCGTGAGGATCCGCGGGGCTGCGGTGGAGGACGGTGTTCTGTATCCGGCCCTCTACGGTTCGCCCGATCCGTTGACGGATGGCTGGTACTGGAGCGCCACCGTTGATACGGCCAAGGTCGGTCGCCACGACTATACGATGGAAGTGGCGCTCTACCGCCCCGTTCAGGAGAACGGCAAGATGCTCTGGGAGCCGCGGCTCTTCACCCTGTCGTGCGGTATTCAGGTTAGTAACGTTCCGAGCGTCAACGGCTTCACTAGTGGCTTTTTGCCCGGCCTGCTGCCCATACCGCCCTCCGGACTTACCTGCGTTGAGGGAGACGCGATATGACAAAAACGATCAACATTCTACTCGTGGTGGATGTCGTCGCCGCATTGGAGGCAGATACGCTCGCTGGCTCTCTCTATATGATCGATGACAACCGCCTCGGCGGCTCGCGCAACCAGGCGACCGCCGGGCTCGCGACCTCCGTGGCCCCCGGAGACGAGATCATCTGGACGTTGTTGCCGATCGAATGCGAAAATCATGCTGCGATACGAGCGATCAAGCTGCCGGCTGAAATCTGTGAGGTTCGACGCGAAACCTATCCCGAGTCCGATGTCAGCTACTGGGTTGGTACGGTGAAGCAGCCGGTCGGCGACCTACCGTATGGCCTGACGTTGGAGCTTGGCAGCCGGATGCGGACGCTCGATAACGGTACCGACGCGCGCCTCATCGATGCCGCCCTCAACGCTTCACCGGGAGCTACCCGAACCAGGAGTTCATCCCGCATCGTCGAGGCCGCTCTCAACGCTTCCCCAGGTGTCACCCGAACCAGGAGTTCATGATGATCGTCACTCCGGCATCGCAGCGGCCCCCCAGCAGTCCAAGCTTGGCCTCCACCCAGCTGAACATCGTCACACTCATCGACGTCGCAGGAACCCTACGGACCGGCGGCCTCAGCGGGAAAACCGGGCTAATGGACAATGGCGGCGAGAGTACCGGTAAAGGCACGAACAGCTTGCGGACAGTGTGCCGCCAGGGCCAAGCCCTGAACTGGCTGGTTTATTGTACTGATATGGAAAAGCGTCCGGACGGTAGCTGGCCTCTGTTCGCGCGTATCGTGAACATCGTTTTTGTGCTGCCCGATGGCACGCCAGAGCTCCGCAAAATATGTAATGATCTCAAGATCTATGGCGGCCCGGACAAGATCCGCGGTCCGTGGACGCCCTCCTACTATTACTGGGCGGGCGCCGTCGACCTTGAGCTCGAGCCCGGGCTCTATCCCTATCGCCTCGTAGTTGAGGTCGACACAGTCGATCGAAATCGCAAATCGTACTTCAACCTGGATGGACCAGCCTTGCAGGTCATTCCTCTGAGCGCCATCCATGCAGCGAGCCAGCATGGATAAGAAGCAGCAAAGTTGTACGCGGACATACCTACCCAATCAATCGCGGACGTCCCAATCGCGTGCTGCTCTGTCGCGCGCTTCTGGGCAGCTATCGGTAACATCGAATCAAAGAAAGGTGGAACGGCGCTCGGGCCGGCGATTGCCCGATCCTTCGATTCACCTCCGAAAGGGTCCAAGCGCCCGTTAGCCTGCCTACTCAGTCGGGAAAGTGAAGGGGATTATATGGGTAACGATATCTGGTGGCCTACACGTCGCAGATCCCGCGCCTACGCGGGTCGTTCCTGATCGACTGCTTTGTCCAACAATCTGAGGGAAATCTTATGAGCCAGCGCGCCGTCATCGTCATCGACATCCAAAATGAATACTTCCCAGATGGCAAGCTGCCCCTGGTTGGTATCGTGCATGCGGCCGCCAACGCAGCTAGGGTGATTCAGACCGCCCGCGCGCGTGGGGACGCGGTTATCCACGTTCAGCACGAAATGCAGGAAAGTCATCCCTCTATCTTCGCGCCGAACACCAGAGGGGTAGAGATCAATCCCATTGTCCAGCCACTAGAACGTGAGGCCTTGGTCGTCAAGCACTATCCCAACGCCTTCCGCGACACCGATCTGAAGCAGCGGCTCGATGCCGGGGGCGTTAAGGAGGTCGTGATCATCGGAGCAATGAGCCACATGTGCATCGATGCGACCAGCCGGGCAGCCGCCGATTACGGCTACAAGACCACGATCTTGCACGACGCTTGCGCCACCTGCGACCTTCCATTCGGTGGCATAATCGTGCCCGCTGTGCAGGTTCATGCGGCCTTTATGGCGGCCCTTGGCTTGGCCTATGGCACGGTCACGATGACCAGTGACTATCTAGCAGCCTGATGCCGTTGCGGCCTCGGCTAACAATAGTCACGTGAAACCTAAGGTTCGCTAAAGTCTGCTGGCCTCCAGGCAGAAGCATTTTACAGAAGCCAAATCTGATCTGCGGGCGAGCGATATACCCGCCGCGGCGATCGCGTTCGCCCACTTAAGGAGATCGTGTTGCGTACCAACCCCAAACGCGACCCGCGCGCGCCCGCCGCTCGCTCCTGTGAGACGTATGTCGCCCGCGCCAAGTGGACTGCCCGGCGTCGCGCAGCCTCGCACGAGCGGTTGCTTCAGCTTGCTGCGCCTCTTCCGTGCGGCAAGCTGCGTGGAAGCTGTGAAGAGGGCTTTGGAGAACGCCACCAAGTCACACGCAGGCAATGGTGTGAGGGGAGATCGCAACCACTCCTAATTGGCCGATCGGTGCCTATGGATAGGCCGCCGCCTCGAAAACAGAAGTTATCTTCGAAGGGCCAGCACTCACAATCGCCTGAGGAGGCGCGCTGCGATGGACAGGCTCAAATCACACCGGCTTTCCAAGCCGCTCTTCGGTCTGCCGCCCCCTCCGACAAGCTCGCCGCATTCGGGGAAACTACCGGGGAAACTACCGCCAACGCGGAGGCCATGTGCGATGGCAACCACAGAACTCATACGCAAACATCCGCTCACGTTCTTTAGGCTGATTAAGATCATTTTCGACGCCGCGCATGAGGAGCATCGCGCATGAGCATCACTTCCGCCGTCGTTCAAAACCGCAGCGCTCGTATCGCGAGTGTGGCCATATCTGCCGTCAATGTGGCTAGTGGATGGCGGTTGTGCGTGAGGACAGACAACCCGCAAGGCCCGTCGTACGGGGCGGGATCGGGGACGAAGCGGTCAACCACGAGCGGAACGCCAGCGCAATGGCCGGTCCCGTCAATGTTCGATCGCTTGATGTGCTCGGCCGAAGTACGCCGTACAAGGTCCACCGCTTGAGGCGGCGGCCCGCTCGGTGGCGTCCACGATGTGTAGCGCGCGAACCAGACGTCGGTAGAGCAGGAGATCACTGGGTATCACAAAGCGGGCCGTGCGAAAACTGCTCATGCACTTGGCATGCCGGTTTTAGCAGCCGCCGTGGGCACCAAGGGAGGACATTCACCACTTGAAATTCCTCTCAAGTCGCATCTCGCCGGCGCTCCAATAAGAGCCTGGCGTGTTAAATAAGTCGCCGCCAAGCCATTCCAGGATTTCGCAACACGAAACCAGTTCTCCTTTCGAGCTGGCAATAGTTGTAGCTTCCTTTGCGCCTTGCGCGCAGCCGCAAACCTTCCGTCGCGTTCAGCCTGTTTCAGAGTCTTGATCAGCAGCTCCTCGGTTTGTTTCCATCCGTCCTTTGCAATTCGCCCCTCGGCAAAGTACTCGAAGACGACTCGGAAGGTCAGAGCACGACCTGCGGCGGCCCGCGAATCCAACTTTGGTTCAGTCAGCCATCGTTGAAGAGTTTCGAGCTGGTCCGGCGTACCAAGCGTGAGAACGGCACGTTCCCCGAAGAGCAGGAATGTCGCGAATGCAGCGACCTCCAGTTGCGTATCCAAGTCCTGGTCATCCAGCCAACGGGCGATTGCTTCTAATGGAGACATAGTTTGGCTCTCCTGCCTTTCAGTCCCGGTTCGAGCGTTGCGACCGGCATAAGGTGGTATGTGAGAGCGATTCGGCCCAGAGAACGCCACGCTGGTCAACTACAAGAACTTGCGGGTTCAAATCTCTATAATTGTCGGACACAATCAAACTACAAATAACCGGAAAAGACCTGATGTTGGCGCTATGACCACCTTGGTTATCGATCGCCACTGAAAACGCGGTACCGACTTGGTTACATCGCATGCGTCGGTCGGTTTTGGAACATATAGTCATCATCGGCCGATGAGCACGAAACGGACATGGCTACGACACACTTGGTATGTTTCCTTTAATCAATCGAAGGGGCCAAATCGATATCCCATTCGAGAAACCAGAACCTTTCCGAGTGAAGCTGACGCAAAGAAGTTTGCGGGCGAACTTCTGAATAGTCCTCCTGCAAGTTTGACTACGATGTTAGCTGGAACGATAAACCCGTATTATCCAAGACGCGTAATTGGATCGAGCGACATAGTGCTTTGGATTCGTGGTCGCAACTGAGCCCCATATAGCTGAGCGGGACACGCCGCTGGGAACGGTCGGCGAAAGTACTCATAGAACGCGCCCATCACAATGTCGCCGTTGTCGCTTTCGGAAACAAGCGAGCCTGGATATAACCTGGGCGGTGCTGAGAAACGGAGTGCGGTTTACGGATATTAGGCCCATGGCGGCTTAGAAGGCTTGGCGGTCCAACCAAGTGTCGAGCTGTCGCGGATATTTGCGAGAGTGAGCTGCTGCCGGTTTGATGGACACCGGGTTAAGCTAATCCCACCTTGCGCTCGAACTCAACCGGGCTGAGATAGCCGATGGTCGAGTGCCTGCGGGTCGTATTGTAGAATCTCTCGATGTAGTCGAACACATCGGCGCGTGCCTCGTCTCTGGTGCTGTAGATTTTGCTGGCGGTGCGTTCGGTCTTGAGCGAGGAGAAGAAGCTCTCCATCGCCGCATTGTCCCAGACGTTGCCGGAACGGCTCTTGCTGCAGACGATGCCATGGTCGGCCATCAGGCTCTGGAACTGCTCGCTTGTGTATTGGCTGCCCTGATCCGAGTGGTGCAACAGCGCATCCGGCTCACCCCGCCGCCAGATCGCCATCAGCAGCGCATCGGTCACCAACTGAGCCGTCATGACGGCGTTCATCGACCACCCCACCACCCGGCGTGAGAACAGGTCGATCACCGCCGCCACATAAAGCCATCCCTCGGCTGTCCAGAGATAAGTGAAGTCGGCGATCCACTTCTGGTTCGGCCGCTCGGCAGCAAACTGTCAGTCCCGCAGGTTCGCCGGCACCGTCTCGAGCTGCCGATCGCCGCTGTCCTTCGGCAAGCGCCGCCGGCGCGGCCGTGCCCGCAGGCCCTGTAGGCGCAACAGTCGTTCGATCTGGTGCAGGCCACAGTCGGCCCCGTCGGCAAGCAGATCACGCCACACTCGGCGCGCGCCATAGGTGCGGTCGCTGGCCATGAAGCTGGCCTTGACCTTGCCACCGAGCTCTTCGTCGCTGCGGGATTTGGCGCTGGGAGAGCGGTTCAGCCAGGCATGGAAGCCCGACCGCGACACCCCCAACGCATCGCATAGCCATGCCACCGGCCAGATCGCCCGGTGCTTCGCGATGAAGCCGAACTTCATGTCGCTTCCTTCGCGAAGTAGGCAGCGGCCTTTTTTAGGATGTCCCGCTCGGCTTTCAGCTTGGCGACCTCACGCCGCAGCCGTTCGATCTCCTGCTGCTCAGGCTTCATTTGCCCGTGGCCGGGAAAGGCCTGCACCGGATCGGAGCCGAACTCCTTGACCCACTTGCGCAGAACATTCTCATGAACGTGCAGGTCGCGGCCAGCTTGCGCCACCGACACCTTGCGTTCCCTGACCAGCTTGACCGCCTCGATCTTGAACTCGCGACTGAACTTCCGTCTCTTCATTGCCCACCTCCGGCTTCATGAAACACCTAATCTTGGTGTCCATCAAACCGGCAGCAGCTCAGAGGGTGACGACGAAATGGCCTGTCAATCGAACGGTGCTTCGGAAACCTGGTCAAAAAAGATGGCGGCTCAACGCCGGACGTCACGGCGGGACCGCCTCTGCCGCGATCGGCGCCTTGCTGAGTCACGCTAGTTCAAAGAACTTGCGCCTACCGTGCGCCCACCACGCGCAGCCTCGATGATCGGTCCTGCTTTGCGGTTGGCCTCGTATAGCTTGCTGAACCCGGTATAGGCTCACCCTGCATCAGTCCGGCGTATAGCGCGACATGTATGGAACGGCCCGCGGGCGCAAGAACTTTCTCAGTCGGCTTCACACATGGGAGCGGTGCGGTCATGTATACGGCCTGTAAAGCGCGGCGCATGACCGCTGGCCTCGATGAAGTCCGCGACACAAGGGGCTAAATCAATCAGACGCGCTTGATGCGCATTGTCGCGCCAGCCTCACTCATGCCGGGATTTCGTCCCGTGGGTTCATCGCCTGTTATTGCTCCTTGCCCTCTGCCGGCCCGCGCCGGTCAGATCTCTTTGACAGCCGCTATATTCATCAAGCGGCAGCCGTAGTCGTCGCCAGCGTCTCCGGACACCGGTAAATCCCGCCCTTGTTCAAGAGCGCCCAAGCAATTCGCGCTGTCTTGTTGGCCAGCGCGACCGCTGCCACCTTGTACGGACGTCTGGCGAGCAGCGCCTTCAACCATGGCCGCGTTCGATCGGCCTTCCGGGCAATTCGCAGGACGGATGTCGCCCCAAAAATGAGGAGGCTCCGAAGTTCGGGGTTTCCCATCTTCGAGATGCGTCCCATCCGCTCCTTGCCCCCCACTCGAATGCTGTCGCGGCGTCAGTCCCAGCCAGGCAGCAAAGTGACGAGAGGATTTGAAGCCGCCGGGATCTGGCACCAGCGCCTTGATGGTCGCTGCTGTAATGGCTCCAATGCCGGGGATCGTAGTCAGTCGGCGCATGTCCTTGTCGGTCTTTGCCGCAGCAATGCTGATTCCGCTCGATGTCGCCCACGATTCCTGAATGATCTCGCCCACCGTTCCGATTTGATGTCGCCCGCCATTCCGAGATGATCTCGCCCACCATTCCGGGATGATGTCGCCCGGGGTGACGAGGTCCTCTTCTGGCTCCGATACGGTCCCGCCTTTCGGCTTTGCGAAGGGGGACCTGGATGCCGACGGAGAGGTTTGCGATGCGCCATGTGCGCGATGTGATCAGATTGAAGTCGGCCGGGATGCCGACCCGCGAGATTGCGCGGCGGGTGGGGACAGCCCCTTCGACGGTGCGGTTGACGATCCACCGGTTCGAGGCAGCGGGGCTGACCTGGCCATTGCCCGACGACATCACCGACGCTGCGCTGGAAGCCCGGCTGTTCGCCAGCGCGGGAGCCGGTCCCGGCACCCGGCGGGGCCATCGCCGGCAGGCCGAGCCGGACTGGGCGGCGGTACACCGCGAACTCCGGCGCAAGCATGTGACGCTGTCGATCCTGTGGGACGAGTACATCGCGGGCGAACCCGGCGGGTATCGTTATTCGCGGTTCTGCGGGCTCTACCGCGCCTGGGAAGGCCGCCTGTCGGTGACGATGCGCCAGTCGCATACGGCCGGCGACAAGCTGTTCGTCGACTATGCCGGCGACGGCGTACCGGTGGTAATCGACCGGTTCACCGGCGAGCGACGCGCCGCGCAGATCTTCGTCGCGGTGCTCGGCGCATCGAGCTTCACCTACGCGCAGGCGACCTGGACGCAGGGGCTCGCCGACTGGATCAGCAGCCACGTCGGCGCCTTCGAGGCGATCGGCGGCGTGCCGGCGCTGCTGGTGCCGGACAATACCAAGGTCGCAGTGATCAAGGCCTGCCTCTACGACCCGCAGATCAACCGCAGCTACGCCGACATGGCGGCGCATTACGGCACCGCCATTCTGCCGGCCAGGCCGCGACGGCCACGGGACAAGGCGAAGGTCGAACAGGCGGTCCTCATGGTCGAGCGCTGGCTGCTCGGGCGGCTGCGCCACCGCACCTTCCACAGCCTCGCCGAGGTCAACGCGGCGATCACCGAGCTAATGACCCGGCTCAACGAGGAGCGGCCGATCCGGCGGCTCGGCGTGACCCGCCGCAAGCTATTGGAGGAGATCGACCGGCCGGCGCTCAAGGACTTGCCGGAGAGCCCCTACGTGTTCGCCGAGTGGCGGATCTGCCGGGTCAGCATCGACTATCACGTCGAGGTCGAGGCGCATTACTACAGCGTCCCGCATCGCTTCGTCCGCGCCGAGGTCGAGGTGCGCTTCACCGCCCGCACCGTCGAGCTTTTCCACAAGGGCGAGCGGATCGCCGCGCATCAGCGCATGAGCGGCAACCACAAGCGCACCACCGTGCCGGAACACATGGCGTCCAGTCATCGGCGCTACGCCGGCAGGACCATCGAGCGCATTCGCAAGGAGGCCGCCACGATCGGGCCGGCCACTGCGGCGCTGTGCGACCTGATCCTCGATGAGCGGGCGCACCCCGAGCAGGGCTTCCGCGCTTGCCTCGGCATCATCCGGCTCGGCCAATCCTACGGGCAAGAGCGGCTCGATGCTGCCGCCATGCGGGCGATCGACATCGGCGCGCGCACCTACGGCTCGGTCAAATCGATCCTTGCTAACAACCTCGATCGGCGTCCTTCACCCAAGCGCCCCGCGGACAACGCGCCGGTCCTTCATCCCAACATCCGCGGGCCGCGCTACTACAACTAGGAGATCACGCCTTGCTCACCCATCCGACCCTCGATCAACTCCACGCGCTCGGCCTTCATGGCATGGCCAAGGCCTTTGCCGACATCGAAGCCGGCGGCGATGCCGCAAGCCTCGGCCATGCCGAATGGCTCGCGCTGCTGCTCGAACGCGAAGCCTCGCTGCGACGCGACAAGCGGCTGTCGAAGCGGCTGCAATATGCCAAGCTGCGCCAGCAGGCCTGCGTCGAGGACATCGACTATCGCACCCCGCGTGGCCTCGACCGCAGCCTCCTGACGATGCTGGTCGAAGGCCAATGGATCGACGACCACGCCAACCTGCTGATCTGCGGACCCTCCGGCGTCGGCAAGAGCTGGCTCGCCTCGGCGCTCGGCAACAAGGCCTGCCGCGACAATCGCTCCGTGCTCTATCAGCGCGTCCCGCGGCTGTTCACCGATCTCGCTTTGGCGCGCGGCGACGGCCGCCACCCCCGGCTGCTGCGCGCGCTCGGCCGCGTCGATCTGCTCATCCTCGACGACTGGGGCGTCGAGCCACTCGACGCCGCGGCGCGCCACGACCTCCTGGAGATCCTTGAGGACCGCTACGGCCGCCGCTCCACCATCGTCACCAGGGAGCTCCCCGTCGATCAATGGCACGCGCTGATTGGCGACCCCACCTACGCCGACGCCGTTCTCGACCGCCTGGTCCATAACGCCCACCGGATCGATCTCAACGGCGAGAGCATGCGGCGAACCCGTAAGCCCGGCCGAAAAGCCTGAGCAAGTGGCGCTGTGGACATGCCGCTACGCTTGGACAACGCAAAGAGCGTAGCCCACATGCCCACAGCAGACCAACAGCAGACGAAGAAGGGCCTCAAGCCGCGATTCAAGGTTGACCCCGCGGCTTCACCGATGCCAGAAACCAAACAGCCAGAACGCCTCGTGCCCCGGGCGACATCAAATCGGAATGGTGGGCGAGATCATCTCGGAATCCTGGGCGAGATCAAATCGGTACACCCGGGCGAGATCATCGGAATCCGCACCGCAGCAACAATGGCTCGCTCGAGCTTGTCAATCTGGTCCGCCTGAGCCTCGATTTGATCGGCAACTGCCGTCAGGGCGACGCGCGCTGCCGCAGGCAAGCGGATATCTGCTACATCCCGTACGATTGCAACCAACGCCTCGACCTTTGCTCGGCCAGCGCCGGCAATGATGCCCAACTCGGCCAGATGCGAGCGCAGGGCGTTGATCGTCTGCGTTTGCTGTTTGACCAGAGGTGCGCGACTCTTCAGGAACATCATTGCGGCTTTTTGCTCAGCCGTTTTGATCGGAACGAAGCGCGTGGTCTTGCGAGTCACAGCCTCGCTGATGGCCTCGGCATCCGCCGCATCCGTTTTTCCACGCTTCACAAACGGTTTGACGTAAGCTGGTGGGATCAGCCGCACTTCATGGCCGAGAGTTGCAATCTCTCGTGCCCAATAATGAGCGCTGCCACAGGCTTCTATTCCCACAAGGCAGGCTGGCTGCTTCGAGAAGAAATGCAGCACCTCGCTGCGCCGTAGTCTCCGGTTGAACACCGGTGAGCCATCGCCACCCGCGCCGTTAACTTGAAAAATGTGCTTCGCCAAATCCAATCCGATGGTGCTAACCTGTTTCATGGAACGGTCCCTCCTTGTGGCGTTCGAACAACGACCACGTCTTAGCACGATGATGCTGTCGGAGCGGGCCGTTCCACCACATCAATCAGGATGAGAGCGAGTCTCACCCTGATCGCCGCCGCGCACCGGCGTAGCCCGCGAGATGTTGCTCCGGATGAGCGGCGAACGGCGGGTTTTGGCCGCCAGGTTCGGCGCGGGCAAATGTCCTTGCGGGCCCTTCGCGGAGGGCTGCGGTCTTGCCCGTAAAGCCAGTCAGATCCGGCATCTCGCGCTTGACGCTGAACTCGCGTCATGGATGACGAGGATCGGTCCCTATGTCGCCGTTACGCGCCCGGGCCTAGTCTCGAAATGACCGCTGATGTTCTCGATGTCGAAGGGGCGGCCTATCAAAACCCGGCTTCGAAAGACACTCAATCGTCGCGGCGAGCATCCGACGGCTTTCGGCCAGGACGCGCAGAAATTTGACGCCGTCGTTGTCGCGTTCAGCCCGTGTTAGGCTGCTGACATAGTGTTTGCAACTCGACGCTGAGCATCGAGGCTCGCACCAGCGAGGCACACCTTTTCTATCGCCATTGAGCATTCACTGCGCAATCTTCGTTGGCACGCCCGTTGCTTATTAGCTCGCAGCTCCGGGAGCTATCAACCTGGCAAAGAGCTTCAGACGTCAGGCCGATCTGCGCAAGCTCTTTTCGAGGAAGCGAATAAGACCAGCACCATGACCGCTCATCCGTGCCCGGAGAACGCGTTCGCGGCAGCGGGCGGACGCCAGCCAAGCGCGGTACTTGTCATCAGGCGTGCGGGGCTGCTGCGTGGCCTCGCCAACGCTCACCAGAAGGACAATAACAATCATGGGTTTCTATCAGACGGAGCCGTTTAAGACGGCAAAAGCCAGCTTCATCTACGGACCTGACGGATTCGGGCTATTTCTGGTCGAGGTTCAGGGTGACGCGCCAAACTTCACTACGGGAATTACCTTGGTACGCGACCCGCGTTGGGTCGGCGGCCTGAAGATTGACGTGATGGGCTGGACGGGACGCTCGGTGATGGGTCAACGCCCTACACGGTTAAGGGCAGCTTCCCCGGCCACTACGTGCCGCAAATCGTCGTGTCCGGCAGCAATAGCACGCGACTGATTCCGGTGAAGGCGGTCCCGGCGGAAGAAGCTGACGACTACGTGCGGCAGTCGGCCAAATGATCGCGGCTGATCAGCCGATCAATCCTCTAAAACGGGAAGGAATAGTTCTATGCCGGATACGACAACCAAAGACCAGGTCGGATTGTTTCATGCCAGCTATCAGATTGGCGAAAGCCGCCCCGGAGGCATAATCTTCAAGCTGGATCTGGTCGTCGACACGCCGAACAGGCGGGTCCAGGGTTTGGGCAGCATCACCCAAGCCGTTAATCCGCCGCTCGATGTCGCCACCTCCCTGCAAGGCAGTTACAGCCAGTTGCCGACGCTTCCGCCGACGCCAGCGCTACTTCTAGTACTCCTTACGGGCTACCCGCCGATCCACTGGCCGCACCATGCCGGGCTGGGACCGGTGATTCTGCCCAATGTCGATCTGCGCATGAGCCTGATCCCGAGCTGGCAATCAGGGATGGCTTCCTACCGTTATCGCAGCGGCCCCGACAGTGATTGGCAGGAGGTCGAGGCTGCGCCGGTCAAGCTGGTGTCTCCGGCCGTCGCGTCATGAAACATCAAGGTAGCGGCCGGTAGCGCTCCTGCACGACAATCGACACCGGGCTGCTCGTTCAGATACAGTAATAGTCGTCTTTGTGGAGATCCAAGCTCCCTGGTCAGTTGCTGCGGTCGAAAAGACAAGGTCGATTCGATGGCGGTGCTGAGCGCGGAGCGGGCGGATGCTTTGGCGCAGTTCCTCACACTTTCCGGACTGAGATGTGCTTGAGCCTATATCGAAAAAAAGTATCGGGCAGTTGAATCAAAACGTCGAGAACGAAGCCATTGTGATCGACAGCGCGCCAGAGCCAATGTTGTCCGCCCGCGATCGAGACAACGATCTCCTCCAGATGCCATTTGTCGCTGCGAGCGGGAGCGCGCTGGCGGATGCGGTCGGAGAACACGTTGCCGAATTTCCGCCCGCCAATGGCGCATGGCTTCACATGGCTTCATAGGTCACCTCCGCGCTCGACGAATTCTCTGCTTGCGCACCCTCAAATGCCGAAGCTAAGATCACCAAACAAAAGGCGACAAACCCCGCAAATTCCTTCATTGAGTGCTCCGGCACTTACCCGTGAACGTACATCTCTAAAGTGGCTCTACCAGCAGTGATACCGCCGCTCGGCCCGCCCAACCGCCCCCGTTCACTCGCGATCCCGCCGATCTGCCACTCCGAACCCCACGTCACACGCCTGCGCGGCAGCGGTCAGGGTGAGACTGCTCTCATCCTGATCGTCGCGCTATACACGCCAAATCCGACCGCGACGAAGGCTCGAGGAACGGCTTGTCGGAGCGTGTTGAGCTGTCAACTCCATAGACCAGCGTTGTGCCGTGACGTACTCCTATGGGTGTCG
This sequence comes from Bradyrhizobium pachyrhizi, assembly GCF_029714545.1. Lineage (NCBI taxonomy): Bacteria > Pseudomonadati > Pseudomonadota > Alphaproteobacteria > Hyphomicrobiales > Nitrobacteraceae > Bradyrhizobium > Bradyrhizobium pachyrhizi. The sequence continues at coordinate 7,093,424 of NZ_CP121667.1, forward strand.
CATCCGCCGTTGTCAAAACGAACTATGCCGGCCAGTCGCGCGCAGCATCTCGTTCTGGGCGGTGGCGTAAAGTGTATGCCAGGACTCTCTCAGCTCAGGGGTGAAAGAAGCGCCGAATTTTCGCTCAAAGCTCCACATCAACGCCTCGCCCATTGCGACAAAGTGCGATGGCTGAACGCCAAGTATGGCGTGCTTGTGACCGGAAATCGCGATCAGCGACTGGAACATCGGTCTTTCGTCGAGCGAGGCGACCAGCGCCGTGATCATATCCAGCACCTTCATCCGCTGCTTCTCAGTATCGCCGCCGAACATTTGTCTTGCATCAGGAGCTAGTTCGACGAACCTGTTGTAGCACAGGTCAGCGAGGTCGCGGCGGATCGGCCACATCGCGTCAAATGATGTCCTGACAAGGTCGACCTGCTCCGGCGTCATTGGTCACACCAGCAGGCTCGTAAAGAATGGTCTTGTGATCTCTGCGGCTGAGGGCTCCCTCTCATCTGAAGTGACGACGGAGACAAACTGGTGTTTGCAGTTCCAGCAGCGCCAAAGATCTTGAGCTTCATTCGCGTTGACGAGCTCGTGCCACTCAAGGGTCACTAATCCAGAACCACAGCGAACGCATTCTTTGTGATGCACTGTTGAGCTTGGGAGCATGTGGAACCTCTTTTCTTACACACAAGCGACGCGTACGGCAGAGGGGCAAACGTTGGTGGGCCATCACTTGTGCGACCTTGAGCAGCTGCGCTGGATCAGATGTCCACTCCAATGCTCGCGCCGGCAGCGAGAACTCGGTGAATGAGGGTCTTTTGCGCAAACGATACTGGAACCGGCAGCAGGCTGGAAGCCGGTCAAAGAGGGGCGCCTAAGCGGGTCACAGTGTCTTGAGGTATTCAAGCAACGCCTTTTTGTCCTGATCGCTCAAACTTGTCCCGTACTCGTGGCCGCATCGGCTATTTCCAGAGTTGATATTGCTGCAGTCCGTCACGGATAGAGTGTCGCTCAGCGGCTCCTGGGTAGCAGCAAGACCAACGTTTTCAATGTCGTATTTCCGTCCGACGCTAAACTGCGATCTGCGCTGCCCTGATGGCTTGAGCAATTCCGCCAGCGTCGGGACCGAGCCGTTATGGAGATAAGGTGCGGCGGCCCAAATACCCTGCAGAACACGGGCCTCGTAGGAGCCCCACGGAGGGAGCTGAGCGTGAGACGCTCGTTCTGCTCCCTGCCGCCTGGCCTTCTTGATTGCTTCCGAGGTGCTGACAGTATCGAAAGCCGTTAGCAGATCCTGCAGCGTTGGCGGTAGCCGCACCAGCCCCAGAGACTCCGATGTGTCCGACGATCCCGGATCTGGCGCCGCTGCCACCCGGGCATTGGTTGAAGGGGCGCCGCCGGCCAACAGGTGTTCCGCGATCGAACCAATGACCGATGTCGCAAGAATGTTAAGAATCTCATCGTTCTCCTTGAGGGGAGCGGTCGCGAAGGGAATGTATGCTCCCTTCAGCACGCCCGTATTCGCTTTCCAGGCGAGGATGTCGTATTCTCGTGTATCGGTACCAACGTTCTGGACCGGAGTTCGCCATGTTTTGACAAATGGAAAGCGTTGCTCTCCGTCTTCTATCCCGTGGCAACCGCTACATCCCGCTTCAGCGGAATCCCTTTCAAAAATCGCTTTGCCGCGCGCGGCTAAAGCAGCGTCAATCGTCCAGGGCCATTTCGGAGGGCCGATCCGCTTCACCAGGTTTTCAAGCTGGCTCAGGCCGTCGAAATTGGTGGAATTATTGTCAAGGAAATTGATGATCGCGCCCTGGCGCTTCGGCTCGAACGTAGCGAATACTCCCAGAACCTCGCCAACGTTCCGAGCCAGCCCCAAGATGTCATTTCCATTTTTTGCGAATCCAGGCCATTGCGTCTTATCTTGCCGCGGCGAATTCCAGAGGAATGGGTATCTCACGGGAGCGTCCGCGGTTTTCATGTTTCCCGGGATCATGAAGTCGGGCGGCGGGCCTATGTCCAGTCCGGATATGCGGTTGAAAATCATCCCCACAGCGTCCAGACGGCCAACTCCCCAGCCGGTCTTGGGCAGCGCGCGCACAATAAGCGTGTGAAACCGCAAGTACCACCCCTCGACCTGCCGACGAAGATCCGCAACGTCGGCCGCGTCCGGCGTTGTGGACCGCAGGACAGCTGCAGCAAACGGAGCGAACGAGCTGTCACTGGCAATCACGTCGCCCACAGCCTTGTCCAGATCGCCAAGCAATGCGTAGAAGTCTACAAACGCCGGACCGCCATCCACCCGATACACCTTGCCATCAGCTTCGATCTGGCGCGTGTGACAGGCTGAGCAGGTCATTCCGACGACCTGGAAGTCTTGAGGGCCAGAAGCGTGAAAGCCGACGGGAAGATTGGCCGTGTTTGCAGGATTCGGTAGATAGCCGTACCGTGACAAACCATCCGCGAGGAATGGCTGTCCGTTCCTTTGCTTCAGCGCCTGCATCCAAGACAACGTAATCAAACGCGAGCCCTGATCGCGCGAATAGAAGTCAGCTCTCGCTGCCGCGGTCCAATCCACACCCTGGTCAAGATAGATGGGATTGGCGTCGGTGCCTTGAGCATCCGATTTTGTCGTGACGACAAACGTTAAGGCGATCAGAAAGAGAGTGCGGAGCATCGTGTGTCCTACCGCTTCCATTGTCGCAACAGCCCGAGGCAACTTTCGCCGGAATCCGCGCCTTTTCCGGCAAACCCGGGCTTGCCTTTCGGCCTGCAGGTTCGGCCTGCAGGCCATCGGATCATTGGTTATCAAAGGGCGCTATCCAACAAACTTCAACCTACCAAGTCTTGGGGGAAGCAACTGCATTCGGAAAACGATCATCGCGTCGCCCTGGATTTGTCGGAGGCATACAGGCGTGCGGCATCGCAATTGCGGAGCCTCACTGCCACATTGGTTCCGAGAGATCTTCCCGATGTCGATCTGGAATGGCGCAGGATCGACCAAAACGCTCTTCAAGGCGCCGCTCACTGATCGACAATCTTCCGGTGAGAACGACGTGCAAACTAGGCCGGTGAAGCGCGCGAGCAATGACTGACGGGCTAAAGAAACATGAGGCGTGACCGTAAAGACCTGCTCAGCGAATTGAACAGGAATCGCGGCCGCAATCTCGCTGCCGAAGAGTTTGAAGCGGTCGCGAACCTCACGCTTCGCCGAGGAGTTCGGGAGCGTCAAGCTGGCCCACAGCTTCGCGGTCGGTTCAAGGTATTTGACGGTGCGTGTCGAAGGGCTCGACGGAAGGCAACTCAGCGGCACGGAGGGCTAAAAGGCGAAACAGTGACCGATATCCACGAAGAACGCGTATTCTGGAATGATACCTTTCACGCCGAGATATTTGATTTCCGCGGCCAGGTTCATTTTGCCCGCTTTGATGGCTGCACCTTCGTGAAATGCACCATCGTGCTTGATAGCAGCGCCGAACAACTCGCCTTCACCGGCTGCACGTTCAAGGACTGCAACATCGATCATATCGACGCAGACGAGGCTCGCGGAATTGTTGTCCGTGACAACTTTTTCGATCGCCCCATTGCGGAGCGTAAGGCCGATTTCGAACGACGCTTGGCTGAAGCGCTGAATCGGCGCCTAAAGTCCTAAACGCCGAACGCTTAGCCATGGAGCTTCACGCCACCAACGACATGCGGGGCGATCTCCGCGCCGGCTCCATCAATTACCGCACTCGACTCGGTTACCATTGTCCGGGTCGCCCAGGCATAGGCTGAGGCCGGAGTAACTTAGTCGCCCGCGACCCTAGACCTCGCGGCACAGCTCCCCTACTCATTGGGGAGTACCGGAGTCATACGGATGGCGAAGGCGCGCCCCCTCATCCATACTTTGTCCAAGTCAGGATTTTGCATACACCCTCCTGGGCTAGAGCCAACGCCGTCCGCATGTATTTCAAGCGGGCGGCGTTGGGCTGTGGATCGACTGTAGCGCATGCGATTAGCTGCGTGCGCCCTCTCTGTGGTCGCCGATCTGGTACGATCAGCGGCTATTTTTGGGCATCGTGCGCCGGTCATGCTGCTCACTGGGCGCAGGCGCAAGGGAACCATCCGCTTGGACGGTCATCTTGCGCGAAAGAGGCGCGCCCGACAGCGGAACAGCCGATCGCCCGACCTGCGGCGGACATGTGCGAGCAAACGCGGCGATTAAGCGCTGGCGGTGACGAGCTCTCTCCACGGCCGTCTCGACCGCCTTCTCTTGGGCTCGCAGCGCGGCGCGGTATGCGCGTTTACGCTGGCGGTTCCATTCTTGCACGTCTGTCACAAGCCAAGCTGCCTCTCCGGCGGAAGTGCTCGCGCATGGAAAGTTGGGCCGTTCCGCCCAACGGACGATCGTTGCAGGTGTAATCTTGAAGTGCGCGGCCAATTGAACCGCTGTCATGTAATTCCGGTCAGGTCGATGGAAGGCGGTCCGACGTCCGGGATGATGTTGTCATTGCTATCTGTCATCGCTCGCAGCCACCCTGACCAAGTCATCAACGAACAAAGCGCGATTGTCGAGCTTACCTTTCATCGGCTTGCCCTCTCATGAGCGAGGCTCCTGATGCGCCGCATCGCAGATGATCTTGATCGACCTAAAGAGTGTAAGCGGATGTTTGCGTACAAGCTCTGTGCTCGTCTTCGCGAACTCGTCCGGGCCTACTTGCTGGCGGACGATCTCCCGAAGTGCGGCCAGCTTCTCAGGGTCGGCGGAGCGAATAGCTGCCTCGAAAGCCGGTATAAATTCCAGCCTGTCCATTGCAACACATTCCTTATGAAGAAAGCTCCGGTTTTGAAGGCGGCCTTGGTGGCGGCCTGGTCGCCATAAGCTCCGCAATCGCGGCAAGTACGACGCTCGTATCGGCCTTTCCTTCGGACCATCCCTTCAGCGCCTCTATCGCGTTCTTTAAAGCCTCATCACGGGTCACGGAACAATCTCCACAGCCCCCCTGTGGCCGGCCGCGCGGCCTGCGACTCCGAAAGAACGCGCGGGCATTTGGAGACCGCCCGCGCGGAGTTTGCTACGTCAAGCTTGGTCCGTGTTGCGTGAAGATAAACAGCCAAGCCGATAAGCCTCTCAACAACTCGCATGCCACGGCACCGTGCAGAAGTAGAGCCAAACGGCGCGGTATCGACAGAGCACAGTGAGGCCGACGCGACGGAAAAGCGTGCGGGCGACTGCTGACGACCGCCCGCACGCCGTCGCACCTCAAACAGACCGGGCCCTCACGAGGGTCAATCAATAAGCGGCCAAGCCATAGACTGCTCAGCAACGCGCGTGCCAGACGACCGGAGAGTAAACGGCGCAATCCCGGTGCACTTCTCGTGCGACTTTCAGACATGCACGCAGTCAACCCGACGCCGTTTGAACGAAACCAGACGTGGCTAATGACGCCGAGAGGGCGCGGGGATTGGATGATTGCCATCGTGTATCGCGATCAGTTCGCCGGGCTCCAAACCGAGCTTTTGTAACTGCTCTTTTTGAAGCGGACAGTTAAGCATTCCGGCCCTTGCGCCGCAGTCGGCTATCGTCATCCGCACCGCTTCCGCCGGGTCAGCGACGGCAACCGCGTATACTACGTGTCTGAATTCTTCGTCGTCGCCATCTTCCTTGAAGACAGCAGCAGTCACTAACCAACCGTCCATCTTGCTGCGCTCCGGGAACGCGAAGTAGGCGTTGTCTTCACCTCATTGCATAAGTATTGCGACTACTATGATGCCGATGGAGACCAGGCCCATGAAAATCACGCAGCCTAGGTACGGTAGGTCGCCGCGCACTACACAGCTCCAGACGCGAGGACGGAGCGTGCACTCCGGGGACACGATCAACCTGCACAATTCGGCCCGCTGCGTTCGACAGCCTGACACGGCAATCCGAGTCCCAACAACTACTGGCTTGCATAGGTGCATGGCCCGGACGACAACGCCGCCCTAGCGAAGCTGGGCTTCAGCAACTTTGGCGAATTCCAAAGCGAACCCTGGATATCTGCAGCATTTGGATGCCGGACTGCCTCTGACTTTGAGGTAATCCTCGACTTTAGGACCAAACCGCGGCTTTATCTGCAGCACGTAGCGAATGTCGAATAGTAACTGAGCAGAGACCTCATTGGCTCGTTCGCGCAATTGACGCACGACGACGTCCAGCTCGAAACGGGTTTCCATCGGTTTCTCGATGACAGGAGGCTGCTTGCGGCCGCAAAGCGAATGACACCTCTCCAACGCCTTCCTCCGGAACGCAGAGGCGCGCTGAGCTTGGCGGAAACTCCCGGTCCTTCCAGGATCATCCGCCGCGAAGGTACGACTTCCAGCGCAAGCCGGCCACGATCGTCGGAACCGCGATTTGCGTTACTCGCTGTTTCGCAGGATTACTGTCCCGTTCGCACGTCTGTAGAGCGTGGCAGGTTTGTCTTGGGCCCTAACCCCTGCAAACGCATTATCGTCTGCTTGGCCAATTCCCCGTGGAGCCTATGGATCTTCTGAGAGCCAGCAATGAGAGTTTCATGAGTCTGTTTCAGGAAATCGGTTTGAAGCTCAAGAGCTTCGTAAAACGATCGCGCGCCCGCCAACTTCTCGAAAAACGACTTGGTGTGTTCGAAGGATTTTTTGACATAGTCAGCATAGGTTTTTGCGATTTCTTGATAGCTGACCGGCGTTGTTTCCGCTGATACGATCCGGCCGTTCGAAGAGGTGTCAGTCGAAGAGGTGTCAGTTGACGCGAACTGCGCGCCGATCTCCTTCGGCGTGTGCTGCAATTGATCTGGCGGCGGGCCCTCTTGTTGACCCGATTTCCGCCTCTGCTGTGCAGTTTCGTCGCTCTGCCGATCCGCGTTCGGGTTGCCCTTGCCGGATTTTCGTGGCGTCTCGCTCTGGTCTGGACCCATTGCTAAATCACTCCGTGGTTTGATATCAATCAAGTTGCAAATCTCAGCCATGCTCACGCTGGCATCATGATTCCGATCGGCTCCTTGTGCGGCGATTTGCTACATTTTAGCGGACCTCTTCTACGCTGCCGCTCGGCCGGCTCCGAAAGCGGCGCGTCATAGTACGCCTGTCCTCATTGGACATCTCGCTCCCTCGCCCGCGCATTGCCGAAATCGCTCGGTCGTCCCACAGCAATTATCAACCGGGGTTTGCTCCCACTGCGATCTGCGAGAAGTTCCTATCCCTGAGAGCACTGGGAGTAAGGTTGGCATCGGCCAGTTCTCTCCAAGACTTCCCGACTTCGATCCACCTGCTTTTTCGAGCCAGCAAGGTGTCAAGCATCCTCCTCCAGCAATGCCCCAGGTTTGGGGGACCAAGTGCGCTACTTTCGAGAGCTTCGAGATAATGCGTTCGACGGTCTGTCCGTTCTGCGCTCGCCAGATCGATTTGACTTTATGGATGAGGGGATTGTCGTTGGCGCGAACACCGTTGCTTCTGAGGGCCGAGTCAGCCACACAGACCAGCAAGAGGCCGAGACAGAACCACAGCACGCGTTTTCTTGCCATTTTCACCTGCCGCCCGGATCCATCTGTTCTCTCTGTGAGGCACTAATCCTACGCGGATCACAAACACGCTGTTACGCAGCATTGAAAGTTAGCAGCGACGTGACGAGACGCCCGTCGGTATCGGCCGAGCAGACGCCGTCCTTGGCTTATGTCACGCGCCGCTAACCTCACTGGCCAGCCACGGCCTCAACTTGCGATGGTAGCCATGCTTGAGGGAGGGTGCCCTCGGCACGTCGAGGGTCAGCATTCTTCGTGCCAGGCAATAGTCGACAGTTCGTACCGTGTTTGTGTTGGCTTTGTCTGCTTTGCGACTTACTCAGGTTGTGGTCCTTGCACTCAGGCCTGGCCGCGGCGGCGTCATGTTGACCTTATCCTCTCCGCAATCATCGACCCGTGCAAGCGACTCTTTCGCTGCAGCTCAGACATGGATGAAATCCCTTTGGCGCCGTCATCGACACTGTTTCAGTCGGCGCCGTTGCCGCAAGGCCGACGCGATCGAAGCCCGCACCAGCGAGGCACACCTTTTCTATCGCCATTGAGCATTCACTGCGCAATCTTCGTTGGCACACCCTTTGCTCGTCAAGAAATAGCAATAGTGGTCTTTGTGGAGGCCAAAGCTCCCTAATCAGTTGCTGCGGTCGAAAAGACAAGGTCGATTCGACGGCGGTGCTGAGCGCTGAGCGGGCGGATGCTTTGGCGCAGTTCGTCACACTTTCCAGATTGAGATGTGCTTGAGCTTATATCGAGAAGAAGTATCGGGTGAATTAAGACGTCGAGAACGAAGCCATTGTGATTGACAGCGCACCAGAGCCAATGTTGTCCGCCCGCGATCGAGAGCGCGCTGGCGGACGCGGTCAGAGAGCACGTTGCCGAATTTCCGTCCCCAGCGGCGCGTGGTTTCATAGCTAACCTCCAATGCCACGCGGCGACACTTTGTCGGGGAACGCATTCCCAGGCTCTCTGACGCAATTATATCGGACTCTAATCCCGCACAACCTTGACGCAAAAATTGCTACCAAAAGTAGCGCGCTGGCAAGCGCCCTACGCGCTGCGCAGGATTCTGTCTCGTTCACCGTTTCCCGCTTCTTCGCGATGTACTCGGCGATCTCGGCAAGATCTTCGCGCCCGGACATAGGCAGGGACCATGTCCTGCAGATGCGCCAGGATTCGGAAGAAGGTCGGAGGGATTTGCCCTGCGCTTCTCTGTAAAGCTGGCCGATCCTGCGAGATCGGCAGCAAGGGCAATATGCTCCTGATCAGACCGAGCGCGCCTATTTGACGATTATCGACCGTGAACCGGTCGCGGTGGAGCGCCCGCTCCCGCAAGAGTGTGAAGCCGCCTGAGTGGCAGGCACAGCGGCCGACTCAGACACCCGGCAAACCATACATCCGAGCCTGCCGGCTATTTTTCGTTGACGATCGAAGTGTGGCCATCGAGGCCGATCGCCGCGTGCTCGTCCTTCACGGCATAGCGCCAAACCAAATCGCAAGCGCGAAGACGACCAAGAGGGAGACAGCGATGATCGCTTCACGGGCCGACATTCGCTTCATGGGCGTACGCCTCTCCGCGGGGATCAAAGTCCCGGCAGGTTGCACACCCCCGCCGAGGGTTGCAACCTACCGAAAGCGGTAGACCGAGCGGACATGGCCCGCGCGGCCCAGCTAATGCTCAAATGAAAAAGGGCTTATACTGTTACTTCACCTTACCGCCTCTCGGCTCAATGTGTCGCAGCACGGATGCTCCGAGTTCCTGGGTTTGCTTGTTCGATAGCTTGCTCGGCGTGGCCGTCGCAACGCCTGCAAGGCGCTTGATCTTCGATGAAGTGATTGGGTGTACGGTCTTGAAGGGCGAGGTAGACGGTGGCTTTTTGGCCATCTGGCATTCTCCGACTGGGTTGAACGAATCGTCAGAGTATACCTTCTCGGGAGCACAATCGGCAGTCATCCCGCAGCGGCCTGCAACGACCGGGACCGGAAAAAGCCAATATGGCGTCGGCAACTCTACTGCCAGCATGCTGGGTCGGAAGACGCGTTGCTCACTCTCGCACCAAACCCTCGGCTTGCCCGCGCCCTCGACTGTCACATATTGCGGGACGTTCTTGACCGCACCGAGACACTCACCGGCTGTGCAATCGAGCGCGCTTATTACGAAGCGGGTGACCCAAGGCGTGGCTGAGTGCAAGCGAGCCTTGGCCCTGGATCACAATCTGGCTGATGCTCACGAGATGATGGGCATCGCGAAATCCTGTATGGGTTGCAGCGCCGGTACCGAGTCGCACGTCAACGAAGCATTCACAATCGATCCGTCATTGAAGGGACCTAGTGTATTAGCGGTCGGCAGATTGTTCGCAAGCAGCCACAAATTGATTCCGCGGCAGATTCCAAAAGCGCCCTTTGCCAGAATGGCGGGGAAGGCGGCCATTCTGATCAGCAAGGCGGTTGAGAGTCGCGCGAACTTGAAGAGTTCATGACTCCACGACCGTTCCTCCTGATCGTCTTATAGTGATCGGATGGTTCCACAACTTGGCTCCCGACCACCTCTGTCCCCCGAGCTTTAGGTCGTGTGTAGTCGACGGGACCGTCGAGTTGTATCGAAGAGAAGGACTGCAAGGCGCCTACCAGGATCGGGGGGCACCTAATTCACTGCCGTTGTCTGAGCTGGCTTGTAGCGTTGCATATCCTCCAGGAGAAACTCGAGTGGCAAACGCGCCCGCATTCGTTGCATTAACAAGATAGAAAGAACGACACCCCACGAAAGAGTTAAGCGAGCACAGATATCCTCGGTTGATAAATGGCGCCACAGGGGGACCGCATTTTTGGCAGTCAGGATTTCCATACCCGCGGAGCGAGGGGATGTGCAATTGCGTTGACGCCTGCCAGAAGTCGATCGATGGTTGAGAGAGTAAAAAATGGTAGCTGTTAGTGAAAATAGTCACTATCGATCCTGCGAAGAAGCGCATTGCAGTCGAGGACGTAACCCACGACGCGCTCGGGCGCTTTTGCGGTGCGACCCGCGGCGTGGTCGCAAAGCTCCCGAATGCTGACGTGGTCCTTGCTGCCGACGGTCGACAATCCGAGGCTGGCTTTTCGATTGGAGGCCCAAGCGATCCGCGGCCCGGCGATACTTCTCGGAAAAAGGGCGGAATTCGGCCAACGCTTTCCAGCGAAATCAACCGTCGAGACTCTCGAAAAGCTCGTTCGCTGGCTCGATCCGGAACCCGTTCCGCGCGCACTTTCGGGCGAGATGATCACGGCGATCCTCATCGGTCGCGACAATGGACGGCCCCGCGGCAGGTGAATGCACCGTGCGGTGATGCAAACCCGGCGTGGGGGCGCCATGATGGCTCGGATGCCGTGCCAATGCATCAAGCGCTCGATCCGGCCACGGATGCGCCACGTCCCTGCACCCGCAGCGCGGCATGGACTCGCGGGCTGCTATAGCGCCCGCCGCTGTCCCGATGAATCTGCCGGATCGCGGCCAAGAGCGTGGAAGCTCATGTCCGTGTTCGGTCAAAGATCGCGATCGACTTCCTAAGAAACAGCCGGATCGATGTCTGGAATTGCTGTAACACGAAGCCCAGACACTTGGCTCGGCTTCCGGACGGGCGCCGGCCGTCCTCTTCTTTGACATGGCAATCCTCCATTCAACCATGAGCAGGAGGGTCTGGGCTATGCGAATCGTCATCTTCCTAATCGGGATCGTCGCTAGGCCGACGTCACCACTCTCAAGTTCGCATGCACGTATGGACCATTTTTTAACGGGGATTTGCCTCTATAATCGAACGGCCGCTACCCTCCCAGTCGCCGAGGAGCACAAGGCCGTTTCTACGCCGCACAGGCGCGCAACCGTGCTGGACAGTTTGTTTAAAATGTCACGTTCCATGCGCAGCCGCTCGTTCTCCTCACGTAGCCGGATGATCTCGGAAGCCTGGTGCGCCGGCATCGGCGCCGCCTGCGTGCTGGGGCGCCGCGTCGCCGATGCCGCTCCTTCCGCAGCTTGTCCACCCAGCGCCGCAACACTGAGTCGCGAAGACCGAGTTCCTTGCTGACCGCCGTGATCGACCGGCCACTCGATACCACCAGCTCAGCAGCCTGCCGCTTGTACTCTTCGGTAAGCGACCGACGTTGACGCTCTTGCATCCGACACCTCCGGGCTCTCTGAGGCTACTACATCAGGTGTCAACTCATTCGGAGGAGGTCCAGTTTCGCTTGATGCGTTTTCGCGGTAAGGATTGCCTTAGCCCGGCCGAAGTAGGCATCGGCAACGCGAGATTATCGATGCTGTCATGGTAGTGGACGTGATTGTGGCGTTCGACGAAAGCCCGGATCTGTCGTTCGAGGTCGCCGGGCAGGTAGTAGTTGTCGAGCGGAATGGGGTTCTTGACGGTCACTGATGCCGATGCTCGACTGTGCGACGCCATACAACGTCGAACCGTTCGCCTGGCTCGCCAAAATGCTTCGGCGCATTGCTTATGGCTCGCGGAGCAGCGAAATCGACGCTCGGCGGAATCGCGCCGCCTGACAGCATCGCCTTACCGCGTACAAAAGAAGGGCCGCCTACGTTGCCGCAAGCGACCCAAGTCTAGGGAGGAACGCCCAAGGAGGGCAGCGATAGCGGGGCGCTACCGCATTGCCTGAAAATAGGACGATCGCGGCGGCTCAATTGAACGTAGGGAAACGTCGGGCATCTAAAGGGACATGGAACGATACGAAGGTTTATGGGGCCCGCGCGCGAAGCTGGGCGAAGGCTGTCGTTGCCTATGCAACACGTCGAGCAGCAGCCAATCGATGCCGTCGACAAGTCAATCTTTCTTATCAGAACAAGCGACGCGAGCTCGCCGACGGGGGACCAGACATATGAGTGCGGCCAACATCGCAAATGCGCCCGACAATGCTGCGAGGTTTGCGAGGAAACCGACTAACCACTGAGGCCGCCTTACGGCACGACGTGAATCACTATTATCCCGACCAGCAGAGCAGCACCTAAGACCGCAATGCCAATACAGATGCGAGCCGCGGTTGAATATGAATGGAAGGGTGGTTGTTCGGACATGCCGCCGCGCTCCTCTTCTAGCGCCGTCACCGATCTCAGCCCGTCTTTAGCTCGGGCGCCCTAGGATGAATAGAGGATGAGGGGCCAGGGAGCGACGGCCCCCCCCAGAATAGGTAGGAGCCCGATCCGATGTTGATGCTGTAGCGTCAAGCGTCGTTTGCCGTTGGGGCTGGAGTCCGTGGAGCATCAGGATCCGGCTGCGCGATCGAGCGGGTCTATGTCGACAACGACTACCGGCAGCCACGACGCGCGAAATCCCCGCCGCGTCTTCACTTCAGGTCAGAAGCGCGGCGTCGTCGGCGCGAGCTGTGAAGCCCAGTCCTCCTCTCAAACTCTGTAATGTTGAATCATTTAATCGGTAGTTGCCGGCCGAAATAGATGCTGCCTCTGGAGCGAGTGGGCAGAAGCACGTTTGCCCGGAACACGGCACTCGGAGCTCGTTTTTTCATAATCTTGGTTGTCCTCCAATTGACTTCGGCGGCCGTTTTCGATTCAGACAGGCGCAGACAGGAATGCGTAGCCTGCACGAAGAAGACCTATCTGATATTCTCGGCTATGCATCGGATTGCGCTCTTCGTTACAAATGGCGTATCCGATGTCGTATATGCGCTTGACCCTCGCCTCACGCCGAACGCAATACCCCGCGAGCGCGGTTTCCAGGTCGTGGCTGCGATGGAGTTCCTGAGCGAGGACCAGAGCATCCTCGATCGCCATGCCGCCGCCCGACGTCATCTGCGGTGTCAGCGAGTGAACCGAGTCACCCAACAATACGACGCGGCCGCGGTGCCATGGTGCAGGCATCATCAATACGTCGAACGGGCGGTAGCTTATATGATTGCCCTGGCCGACCAAGTCGGCCGCTTGGATCAGTTCGGGCGCCGTAAATGGGTCGAGCAGGTTTCGAACATAATCGCAAACCTGATCTTGAGCGACACGAAGCGTTTCATCCGTGGTTCCCAGGAAGAACAGGTAACACAGCTCCTTCGACAGCGGCAGCGCGCCAACCAATCTCCCCGTCGGATGGCGATAGAGGATGAAGCCGTCCATAGCTTCGGTCCGAGAAACAGTGTAACGTCACACTCTTGGCCGGCGTAGTGCGGCTTGAACTCTTCGCCGAAGAGTTGCTGGCGCGTCTTGGAATAAACGCCTTCGGCCGCGATCAACAAGTCTGCGCGATCTGTCTCGCCGTGCGAGAGCTGCACCGTCACGCCCTCAGCGTCCTGATCAATCCGAGTGACAGTCGTATTGAAGGCGATCTCGGCGCCGCTCGTCCTGGCGGCCTCCTCCAGGATCTGCCCGAGGCGCGGCCGCATGATCCCTAGCGCGGCTGGACGATCCGGGTCCCAAATTCTTGGCGAGAACTGCTGATGCAGCGGGTTTCCGGCGGCGTCGCGTATCGATACGACGTCCCACCCGTGACCGCTTTGCAGAGACGCTTCCACCAGTTCCAATTCGGCGAGCGCTCGCAGCGCATTCCCGAGTAGGGTGATGCCAGTCCCGATCCGGTCGCTCCTATCTCCCATTTCGATGACTCGCACAAACACACCGATGCGTCGAAGCGCATGGGCGGCTGTCAAGCCGCCAATACCACCGCCCACGACGATAACGTTCTTCACCGCGCCCATGTTTCCTCCTACACGTCCGTTGTTCATCTCCCGTGGTGAACTGCGCCACTGCGCCTGCTCTGTGTGCAGTTCATCCGCTCGATACAGCGAGACTGCGATGTACTTCGTTTCGAGCGATTCCCTGATGCCTTCGGTCGAGCGGTCCCGCGCAAGACCGCTCGCCTTGCTACCGCCGAAGACCGCCGCGGGATTGGAAGCGAGCCCCCAGTCGAACGTGACCATGCCGCTCTGCATCTGGCCGGACAGGCGCAAAGCCCCGCTTCAAATACTTCAGAACCTAGTTTGTTGGCGTGCGTCCTGTTGGCGTGCGTCCCGCCGTGGAAGGGCACGATTGGCGCCACTTCGCTGAGATCGACGCTGAGGTGCGGCCGCTGCTGAAACTCGTCGATCACCGACATCTAAACGATGTCGAAGGACTGGAGAATCCGACCGCCGCGGTCATCGTCGATTGGTTCTTTGACCGCATTCTTGGCTGCTAGAGTGTGCCGATTTGCGAACGACGAGTCTTGGGTGGAGGTTAGGGTCGGTTGAGTGAAGCCATGAGCTGGGACAGACAAAAAAAGGGTCTTCGCAGCTGCGCCTGAGCCGCAAAGTCGACGCCATCTGTAGAACGTTGATGGTGTTGGTCCCGATCTCGATCATGCGATCAGCGTAGATTTTGAACGGAGCTGCTTGTGTCGGACTGCCTATCGCCTTCATCCGGTGCACCGTTCGCAAGTGAGGCCGAACTGCAAGCCAACTTTGTGGCGCCTAATGGAGCTTGGGCGGCCAGATCTGCCAATCATCGTCACAGATCTGACAAATCTCGCCTTCCTCGATGCCGAGATCACTCAGGTGCCCGTTCACTGAGTGCGGAAATCGCCAAGGCAAATCCGCCGTGTCTGGCGTCGAGTTCAGAACCGATGTCCCCGAAATCGAGCGAAGCCTCATAGCGTCGGTCGCAGCAGGCATGGTAACCGCAAACGTTACGTTCTGAAGGCCGACGCTCTCCAGGTGACCAATTAAGACCAGGCAACCGGCTACCATGTGTGCAATCCAACGAGTTAGATCACCCCAGTTAACTCTAGGCGAACTCATCACGAAGTGCGACTACCAATTCTTGGAGGTGGAAGGGCCGCGGGATGTCCCGATCGCTATTGAACTAGGTCGGGCCGGCGCGCATCCTCTATATCGTCGACGATGTCAGCAAGGAATGTCTGGGCGCCATTCCTGACACGTCGATCTCGGGCCGGCGTGTGGCGCGGGAACTGACGACGGTTGTCGCGCGGCGCGGCAAACCCGGCCTGATCGTCTCCGACAACGGCACCAAACTCACCTGTAACGCCATGCTGGCCTGGTACAAGGAAACCGGCATCGACTGGGACTATGGGACGAACGGGCGTCAACTGAAGCGGCCTAATTCAGCTTCAGCTCTTTGATTGCAAGCCGCGAGATGGCTGATGCGTTCGTTACGCCGCGCGCGCGGACCTCAATGACCTTGCGCGCGATAAATTCGCAAAGTGGGTCTCCCCGCTCGACCAACCCAAGCGATTCCAGCGTGAGCCGGTAAGCCCAATTAAGCGATTTCCGCTCCTTTTCCGTATAGGTACTTCCGGCGAGCAGGCGATTGATTGTCATCGGCCAACGATCCCGTGGAACCGATAATCATGCCCGAATAGGGGACCATTGTCGTAGATCAAAAAACAAAGTCAAAGTTCTGCTACACATGAATGATGTGTCGCGGATTGATGTTCGTGATACTCAGCATGTCGTCACCCCATCGATTGCAATTGCCATGATGCCGGTAATGTAAGGCGTCAGCCTCGATGGCCGAGCAACGATCGTGCCATTAGCCGCGACGAGAAGATCAACATTCGCTTCAGGTCATCTAGTCTTACTGCGTCACAAACGATGATCTGTGTAGTGGTCGAACTTGATCGCACAACAAGGACATCTCGACAGCATTCGGACGAGCCCATGTTCGAGCCGTCGTCGCATCGTCGCGATCGACTTTGGAATGTGACGTTGGGTCCGCAGCGGCAAATCCGCGGGGTCTGTAATCTGCGGGAACGCGATCGAGCGGGATCGGCCGGGCGCGCCGAGCGCCTGAGGGGGGAATCGTCTCCTGCTCGGAAATCAGGAATCCGTAGGCCGCAATGCACATCGTTGCGTGATGATGAAAGCCGCGCCAACCGCGTCCCTCGAAGTGGCCGAGCCCGACCTCCTGCTTGAGGTCCTGATAGTCGCGTTCGATGCGCCAGCGCAGTTTAGCCGTCTCAACGAGCGTCCGGAATGCCACATCTTCCGACAATGTCGAAAGTTAGTATTTGGTTGGCTGGTCCTCGCCTTTCGGCCATTCGATCAGCAACCATTCCTGCGCTCGCCGGGTGGTTTGCCAATAATCACGATGCGCGGCACGAACCCGCACGCGGGCAAAGCGCGAGGTCAGTTTTTCGTTCGTTCCTTGCCGCCACGTTATGGTGCGCCAAGCTTGGGCCGGCAGGCCGATCGCGAGCGCTTTGACGGCGGCTGGCTGATGCTGACGGTTGCGGCGCATCAGTGTTGGTGGACGGCCGCGGCCTTACCATGGCTTCGGCGGCAAGGGACCGGTGGCGGGCGCCCATACCGTCGTGCTCGACAGAAGACCCACCACATAGGTCAATCCCAGCGCCGTGATCTCGGTGCGCAGGTCGCTGTTGTTGCCATAGCCAGCGTCCATCAGCACGACACCGCGCGGAAGGCCGCTTGCACAGGCCCACCGCAACTGCTCCAGCGCGATCTCCGGCTTGGTCTGGAAGCCGACTTCGGCAGGAATGCCTACCTTGCGCCGCCGATCGCGGTCCGCAGTCCATTCCTTCGGAAGATAAAGGCGGTAAGCGACAGGCAGGCTGGCGTGGTGGTTGGCAATCGACAGCGACACCGCCACCTGGCAATTATCCTGCTTGCCGAGCTGCCCGCAATATTGCCGTGCAACTCCAACCGAATGTCGCCCCTGCTTGGGAAATCCGGTGTCATCGATGATCCAGGCTTCGATGGGGCCCTGGCGTTCAATCGCCGGCGGGACCATCTCGCGTACCTTGCCCAGCACCTACTCATCCGACCAGGCGCCGCTGCCTACGAAATGCAGCAGCGATTGATGCTGTGCCGCCGTCCGCTCCGGAGCCGTCACCGCCGCCATCGGCTCCACGCTCTTGCGACCGCCACAGGCCATCAGGCCGACGCAATAGTCGCGCAGCGGCGCCTTCCGATCAGCATGACCGATGACACTGGCAAGCCCTTCCAAATACGCCGCAAATCGCTTCTCGCTCGTCTTGGTGCCACGCCCGCTCATATCGGCCTCATCGGCTAATGGTCGATGCTTCAACCATCGCTGATTCTGACCGGCGGTTTTGTGACTCAGTCAGACTAGGGGCATTCCTGGCGGGTCGGCAACGACCGCTTGATGCCTAGCATCCGACAAGCGGCACTTGGGCGTTTTGCGCCTATTCAAATGCTAGTGCTGGTCGCCGCGGCGAGCTCGGCCGCGACGCGCGCTGCTGCAGCATGCCGCTGATGATTTGGTAGAGCGTCGCGATCCGGTCGGCCAGGCCGCGCGCAACGGCCTCGCGCGTGCCGACCATGCGGCCCTGACCAAATTCCTCGCGGATCTTGGTCTGCGTCACGCGCCGGCCACTCGCGACCGCCTTGATGAAATCGGCGCCGGCCTCATTGGCTCGGCCCTGCAGATAGGCCTTGGCTGTCATCCGACAGCGGCGCGAACGGATGCGCCGCGGTTTTCAGCGGCGACTGTTCCGACCTGACGATCGTCATACGGCACCAAAGGCAGCTGGCATCGCGGCGGCGCGACTGTTTGCGGCTGGTGCTGGTGCGGGTTCTTCGACGACGCGACAATGCAGCGTTTCGCCGCCCGCTAGCCGGCGCCGGCCGGCATCAAGTACCCGGACGCCACATGACCACCCGACCGCAGGCGCTCGACACGCACGATCGACGTCCCCAATTTGGCGCGGCTGATGCGGATTGATCGGACCACGATCACGCGGCATATTGGCGACGAAACACTGACCTGCCGCATCAAAGGCAAAGGTCGTATCAAGCGCCGTCGCGTGTTCACGCGCTTCGACGTTGAGGCGTTCCTGCAGGCGCTCGCGGAGACAGCAGCCCAATGTCCGTCTAACGGACAAAAAGAGTCCCTATTACCAATTCGAGTTATCGATCAACCGTTATCGACGTTCCGGCTCGACTAAACTCCGTGATGAACGTGACGCGCAGGCCTTCGAGGACGCGCGGCGCGCCGAAGCGCAAGCCCTCGTGAACCGACTAAATCGCGAAGGGCGAGGCCCGCTCCGGCTCAAGCCTACGATCGCTGGTGGAACGAGCTCGGCCAACACCTTGCCGACAGAAAAATCAAATCCGTGCTCGACCGCATCGTCGAGATCCTGGAGCGAAGATCTACTTCCATGCAATTACGGACGACGTCGTCTCGCGGTTGATCGAGGAGCGGCGGAAAGATCGCCGGCGCGATCGCACAGTTACTGACGCCAAGGGCAGCCGATCCCGCCGGGCAACTATGCACCGGGCGGCACAGGCGACGCTCCGGCAGTCTCGTCCGGAGCGACCGTCCCAGATCAGGAAATCCATGATGCGCAGGAAGAGGGGTTCGCGAACCTGATCCAACTGAGGCAATTTCCGGACACTCTCTACGTGGCGCCCGCCTTGTGCCACACGCGGCAGGGAGCGTGGGCGGCGCTGAACCAGGGCGGCTCCGGCCAGCCCGGCGACTACGTACCCCGCGCATGGACGATATACGAGGACAATCTCTACAGCCTCGTGGCTCCTGAGGCCTCGCGCTTGAAATCCATCATCGACGTCGGCAGGATCGACCGCTTGGAAACCGGCGAATGGGCGCTCTCCGAGAACGACTTGCGCCGGCGTCGTTTCGTCCAGCTGCTGAACGGTGCGCTCCGCGACGATCTGTGGGGCCATGGGGTGAGATAGCACAGCGATCTCGATGTCTATGCGTTCATCGGACGCACCGAAGAGGGACCGAGGCGGCTGAAGTATCCGAACTTCAAGGTCCGCAGCACCTCCACTGTGGTCTCGCACTACGGGTCGACCTCGAAGGACGGAAGGAAGTTCACGTACTACCGCCACAACGCCTTTCAGGGGCGTTTCCGCTGGCTGGGCGGAAAATGGTATCTGGAGATCACGCCGACGTACCGCTTCACGTTCAACGGGAAGGACCTCGACCGCTTTCATGAAAAGCGACTGTCGGGGATCAAGCCTATCGAGAAGAACCGCTCCGTTCTCAGCCAGCTTCTGATCTGGCAGGCGATCCTGCGAGCGCCCTGGACGAAGGTCGATCGGGCGCGCTTGCTGGAGTTCGCACCGCTGGAGTCCTTTCGCTTCGCACGCATGGACGACGATTCACTCACGCCGCTGGACTCGCCGATTGATCGGCCATCGAGCGACCAGGAGATCGAGTGATGAGACTCCAGTTCATCGACGAACCGGCGTTGAGCGTTCTTTCAGAACAACAGCCACGTCGACATTCGCGCCGGACTGACTTCGTTCGGCGTCTTCGACAAGGGCAGCCCCACGATCCCGACTCCGATCCGCTTGGGAGTGGTCGGCACGACGGCGACCGTCGACCGCGTTCGCGACTGGCTTGAGGACTGCAAGAACGGCGTCGCGTCCCAGGAGACAAAGCTCACGACCCTTCGCCCTTCGTTCCCGGGATGACCACTCAGGTCTTCGGGACGACTCTGGAGCTTTCCGACCTGACGACGCGCGCGGTTTCGCGCCACGAGCTTTCGGCCGCGTTGGCCGGCGAGGAGCCTCTGACCCGCCTGGTCGAGACCTTCATGGACCACGCGCGAGATCTGGCGGCGAAAAGCGGGCTCCACGTTCTCATAATCGCGCTGCCTCACGAGGTCTTCGCGCCGGGAGACGGACCTCGCATCTCCGAGGTCGACCCTCCGATCGACGAACTGCAGGAGCCGGCTCCGGAGCAGCGGCGACCGAAGCCATCGTCGCTGAACTTCCACGATTTGTTCAAGGCGCGTGCGGTCGACTTGCCCCTTCCGTGTCAAGTCGTGCGTCCGGACACCTACGGTTTTTCGCTCGGTGGCCGCGCGCGCGACAGGAAGCTGCAGGACAAGGCCACGACCGCCTGGAATTTCCATACCGCGCTCGTCTTCGAAGACTGAGGCTGGTCACTTTTGCTCCCAACCAGGCCAGAACCGCACGGCTCGCCCAGTCGATCATGGGCGACGAGATAAAGAAAGCCGCGGCTCGTTCGCCGTCTCAAACGGTTCTCTCGCTTGCTCTTGATTTATTTCGTGGGCGCATCAGAAAATCAGCGCTCTTGTTCTTTCACTCTTAGCCGGCCGTCATGACGCGCCTCATCTTTGTCGCTTCGCGATGGGTGGCGCTCTTGTACGGAGGCTAGGACCGTCGCGCGTGCAAACGAACGACCGTTTTCGAGATGGTGCGCGATCCGCTCCTTGGCGAAGGCCATAATGCTCTGGCGAGCATTCTCATCGTTCGGCAGAGCGCGTTCCACAAGCTGGTTGATGACGACAAGCTGGGATTGAGCCGCGAGCACGTCGGAATCGCGCCCGGCCGCCGGACGGTCTGCACGACGCTCCTCCACCGTCACACTCCAAACATTCCGCCACATCTGGCGCCGTTCAATGCCGGCGACTCCTGTGGCGGCGTCTATAGGCTTGATCGCCCTGATGACGGGTACGACGCCATCCCTGCGCAAGGAGATCCGGTCACCTGGCCTGGCGTCACTGTCTGCGACGTCCGTTACAACGCCGACGCCCCACACCTGATGTCGCCGACCATCATCCAGTTTGATGGCTACATAAGTTGATGGCTCTGCGTCGGCGCGGTTGCGGTAGGGGCCAAAACCGACCTCCATCAGACGCCCGGAAACGCCCTTGTCGTAATCGAGCCTATCCGCCTGCAGTGACCTGTTGGGGGCCGAGCGAGCCTCGACATCGTTGGTACGAGCGTGGGCTCTATCCCATGCGACTCGCCGGTCAGCGAGCGTCTGGCGATCAAGCTCGTTTGGCTGATAGCCCTGCACCTCTATTCCGCGTGCGCTAGCCTCGAGCCACGTCTCGCGTCGGAACTTGACGGAACCACGGACGTGAAGTGCCTCCCACTGGCGGTGTTGTGCCACACTGACCATGTCCCGAATCACTTCGGCGGCAGCTATGCTGGTGACCAGGCGATCCTCAGTGGTCTTGAACGCGAGGTACTCTTTCCGCTCATCGGCATAGAGCCGCGCCTGGCGGTCAGATCCATCCTTTTCGGATTCACTGGCCACCACGTAATATTTGCGACGGATACGGTCCGGAAACGCACTATCGATGACCTCCGCGGATGAAGGCTTGTTGGGGGCTGTTGTTATGGAATCGTCTTCCGCCTTTTCTCAGGCGGAAGCGCGCCCCGCGCGAGGTTGCCGCTCCAGGCCGAATTCCTCGCTCGCCTCATGCCTGTCGTTCATGCTGCTCGCTCTTCTGCTTGCGGCCGGCTTGCCGCGTCGGCGGAATGACCTGAGCGTCGATGTAGCCCAGGGTCCAGGCCTTCAGTTCGTCTTCGGAGAGGCCTTCAAGGTCGACATCCACGTTACCGAAATCGAAACTGGCGCCGGCAGGAATCGTGGAGGGGTCGGCCACCTCCTCATCGGTCATGGGCCGCGAACGCAGTACCACGCGCAACTCGGCAATCTCGGAGCGCAGCTCCTTGATCTCAGCGTCGAGCAGTGCATTTGAACGACCTTTGGGCATCTGCGGGACAGGCGCCGGCAGCAATCGCTTCAGAAAAGACTTGTCTTCGTAATAGATGATCTTGTCAGCGATGATGGGCGGAATGCCGGTGCCAAGAATGAAGGCCTTGGATTTCGGAAGTTCTGCGGCGATCAATTCAGGGCTGCAGCGCTGGCGGAGAACGACAGAGGTGCGGCTGTTTTCTTCGTGATGCGGGGCGCTGGACACGCGCCGACAGAAAAGAATGGCCCCGACCGATGCCATGTCGGATCGTCCCCGATTTGCCCTCCGATGCCCCTCTAAGAGCCCGCTCCACCCGCAAGGCTCAAGCCAAGGGACCGGTCAGGAGGGCATGCTAACCGATGAATTCACTCAGGCTCCGCTCCAGCGGCGCCTTTCTTTTAAGTCCGTCGCCAGCAATTTCCGGCCAGAACCGTCCATTGTGCGCGGGTAACGTCGGCCAAGCCGCGAAGGGCCGTAGAGGCAAGACGGTTGGCTGAAAGCGCTGCCGCCATTGGCAGGCTTGGAGCTACGCAGCGGATCGAGAGCACGCTTTAGATCCCCTCGCTCGGCGCGGGTACCCCACCGATCGTGTCGGTTCGAGCCGCGACATGGACAAGGTCACCGACGGTCGCGGTGTGTCTACTCGCCTGTTGCCGCGACGCGCGGGATCGATGCCGTTAGGATCGAGCCATGCACCCTGACGATGAACTTTTCCCCTTACTGGCGATCGATGCAGGCCAGATATCAGTCGGCACGCGTTATCGGGGCCGCAGCAGCAGCGCGGTGGAAGCGCAGCATCTTCGCGCAGAATAGAATGCCACGATTGCACAAACGGGGCTCAGCGAGTTTTCGGCAACGGCCGCGACATTATGAAGAGCCGTTCGGCGGCCTTCGGCCAGGTGTCTGTCTTTCGACCTTAAGGCGATAGCTCGAGACCGGCGCTAGCGCAGCCCGCGGAAGCGCGGTGCCACGTCTGCCACATCTCACAACCAAGGAGCCCGCCGGCATTCGCGGATGGCATTCAGCAATTTGCCTATTTGCGAGTTTCGGCATCAATCCACTTCTCGGCCGATTCCTTAGGCGCCCTTCTAATCGGAGAAACCTAGAGCGACATAGTGCGTTGCGCGCGAGACGTGCGCCAGCTCAGCAGTCTCGCGCTGCGTCACGCGACCACCCGTTCACTGGCGTTCTCCAACGGATAACCCAGCAGCTCCGTGGCTGGGCGCTTTTACTTCACGCTCGATAACCCTGCCGAGCCGCGGTGGATTCTGGATGGCCTTTGTAATTTCGTTCTTCACGACAGGCGACCAGGAGCCTCTCAACCTAGGCGCACTCCTCGCTGACGACAATTCCTGCGCCTCGATCGGATGCTCGATAATGCAGATCTCGTCGATGTGTGTCCAATGGCCGCCGCGAAGCCAATGCAGCTCGGAATGTCAGTGCGCATGGAGGAGTCTAGAATTTCGTCGCTGCATCCCCGGGGCGCCCCGTTCGTTCGAATCGTACCAAGTATCCGACCGCTTTCCTCAGATGAGATTGTCCGCATTCTTGATTCGCGGTAAGGGGAAGCAAACCAAGGATGGAAACCCTGACACACGATGCCGCCAGATTTGTCTAGTCCAGCAAGCGCGATGGGTACAAATTTGGCCGACGGGCAGGAGATGGTCTGCCGTTTCACGTGGGAGATCAGATCCATCAATGCGCGTTTGGAGGAGCTTCGCCAGTTTCGGGCCAATATGCTTGGCGTTACTGGGCCACAATGGACGATCTTGACGGCCTTAGCGGATTTGGAAGGCGAAGACGGAATTCCGGTCAATGTGGTGTCAAAGTTGATGCGCGTAGACGCTTCATTCGTGACGACCCAATCAAAGCTGCTGGAGAAAAAGGGATTGCTTCGACGCAGACCCTCCAAACGCGATGCTCGGGTCGTACAATTGTCGCTAACGGACAAGACTTGCAAGCATCTCATGAGCGTCTCTACAAAACTGGAAGCACTGGACGAGTTCGTTTTAGCCGAGTTCGGCATTCCGGACGCCCTCGAGCTAGTTAGCAAGCTAGCTGCAGTCAGGCATCGCCTGGAGAGCGCTTGCTTGAAAGCCGCTCTCTGATTCTGAGAATCAATGCATGGTCCTCGGAAATGACGTTGGACTGCGGCAATGTCTGATCTGCCAACCTTCGAAGTTTTATTGAAGCAGCGTGGGCGAAGGTGGTTGTGGTCGGTATGCGCAACCGATGGCACCGTGGTTATGACGGGCTCAGGAAACAGCCGATCTGCCGCCAGCTATGGAGCCAACAGGGCGCTTTTTCTGTTGCTGCTGAGCGCGCCATATCGCTCGGGACTTTCGACTGGAACAAGTCTGAGCTAATCCGCAGGCTCGTTTCTAGGCGCCCGCTTTCTACCGAGCTCTAAAGCTATCACGATCAGCGGCGAACGACCTGCTTGAAAGTCGTTCCCGTCTGGAGGACCGCGGGATGGTCAGCGTTCGGCACTTGTCAGAAGGCCACCGCGCCCAGCACGTGGCTCAGCACGTCCACCGGGCCCGCCAAATCTGCACCGACATTCCCCTAACACGACCAGTTCACGTAGAAGGCCTTCGTCGATAGAGAAAGAATGTCGACGCGTTGCGACGCTTCGGGCCAAGAACGTGTACAGCGGATTCGGCATATGCACTGTTAGGCGACCGACGAGCCAGACGATTTCTAGGCCGCGACGAAAGGGACGGTACGATAACCGCCCCATACCGCTCCATATCCAAGCGGATCAGAGTCGCTGGCAAGCGGTATGAAGCCCGACATCACTACGCATAAACAAACGGTGCGCAGGACCTGGCAGAATTGGGGTCGGGGACCATCTCACCGGCAATTGCAAAGCTCGAAGAGCGATCAAGGGCGGACTGTCAGCCGCCCTACTCTGCGAGTTTTGGTACCGCTTAGTAAGCTATCGCTGATGACCGAGGCCGATCCCGAGATGTAAGGCCTTCTGACGCAGCGCACCGATCGTGCGTTTGGTCACCTTTGATATTTTTATGACCGGAGTCCGGACCTTCGAATGGGCCTTGAGCTCCTTGATATCTTCTTTGGTCCACTCGCGCCGCTTGATGCGTTTCTTCGTTACTTTCTTCACCCTGAATGCTCCTTGTGAGAGGGCGGCTTGTAACACAGTTTTTTCGGAGCGACGACCTTAAAAGTGCCACTCACAGGAACTCGTGCAGACTTACAAGGTGACGTACTTGGGTAAGTGACTCTGACACGGCCTCGCTATTAGTTCTCGAATGTAATAATCGAGCAAACTATCGACAATCATACGTGATTAAGGCGAGGCTTGGCTGAGGAAGCCGCACATGTTTCTAGACTTTGCAGATGATTGGATTGCAAACGTATATCAGATAACCAATGCGACTTGGTTTGACATTTTTTCCGTATGGCGGACTAACCACGTCCACCATTCAAAAAGCTGGCGACATGCGACACATCACTGCCATGGCTGCTCGCATGTGAGCAACGATTGGGAAGAGGACACTCGCGACAACGTAGATCGGGCGAAACCGTAAGCGAGAAGTTGCAGTAACAGTATCGACAACAGTCTGCTCAACGGTCTACAATGGAGCGGATCGCTGCGATTACGAGTAGAGATTACGCGCTTCTTGACCGAGCCATTGCACCGCGAATTAACAGGCGCCCCGTTGAGCGATGTCAGTCGCGCTCAGCGATGCGACGTGTGATGCTTAGCCTCGCCGATGCCAGGTGCTTGCCTCATGCGCCGAACATTCACCTCGTTATTAGCCAGCTACTCCTTTGGACGGCGAGATATTTCTGTGTCCCCCGCGACCGCACGATCTGACTTGCGGTGACCGATAACGAACGGAATTGTGTCGGCTTTTCCTTTGCCATAGCGACGTGTTACTCGATGCCGCGACTATGGAGCCGGTTGCTGTCACAGCGCGACGCAACTGCCAACTCGAACGAGCTGAACTGTCGACGACCGTAACGGCTTGCTACCATCAATGACAAGCCGATCATTCGTCCTAGGTCCGCGTCACTCAAACCGCGGCGGCGCCAACCGGACGTTCGCGTTGGCGCTCGCCGGCGAAGCGCGTTGACGATCGGACCGCGGTCGCACGGTTTCATTTTGACAGTTTGGATCGAAATGGCCGTGTCCGGGCTCGGCGGCGGCGACGGCACGCCACGGCCGAGCCACCGAGATCGTCATAATGGCCGCTCTTCAATGACCATAGAATGCCGGTAGCCCGATAAGCTGGCCGAGCGGGTCGATCGAGGCGAATTTGCCCCAAGCGAGCTCGCAATTCGGTCGGCTGATCTACGTCATTGAGGACGATCCATCATGCGGTCGAGGATCACGGAAGCCGCGGGCCGCGCTGTGGCCAGCGACGGGTGAATGAGTGGCATCAATCGAGGAAGCGCTGTGCGTGGCTGGCGGCTTCGCGATTGAGCGCACGCAGCGTTTGTTCATTCGGACACCATTTCGGAGGGCTTGCATGGTTCTCTTGATTGAGCTCAGCGGCACAGCGGCGTTTGGCCTGACATGGGCCGCACACGCGCTGCAGATCGTGTAATACTCGCCATGATGCACGGCGAACGCTTGCTCTGGAAGCCCCGCAAGTGCGAGCCGCTTACTTAAAAGCTCGGGTACGCCAGGACGTTGCGCCAATGTTCGAAACTCGGCCGTGGAGAGTCTGAGCTCACGCGCGATTACGTCGATATCCTGATGGCTCAAATAAGCCAGCTCGGACTGTCGAGACAGAATAGTCCGTAACCGGCTGATCAGATTTCC
Organism: Bradyrhizobium pachyrhizi; assembly: GCF_029714545.1. Classification (NCBI taxonomy): domain Bacteria; kingdom Pseudomonadati; phylum Pseudomonadota; class Alphaproteobacteria; order Hyphomicrobiales; family Nitrobacteraceae; genus Bradyrhizobium; species Bradyrhizobium pachyrhizi. The sequence goes on from NZ_CP121667.1 coordinate 7,120,165, forward strand.
GAAGAAACTACCGCTGTGTTCGGGTCGAGTAACCATGTTTCACGTCCATCTCGCCACCCTTAGCTCATAGAGACACGTCGGCTTTTGACGTGCATCAAATAGGACCGGCGCTGCGATGAGCCTGAAGGCCACGGCTTCAGCGCCAAGACAGGTTCCTGGGGACAGCCCCCGGCGACATTCCGAGAAAGCCAGCCGCTCACGCGCCGCGCGACGATACAACGCAATAAGTCGTTCTAGACGCGCGCCGGCTTTTTTGACCAGCATCAATACGTCGGTTGCGGCCTGCCGATAGAGATCACCTTCCCATTAAGGTCAGGTACATGGCAGACAGGAAAACTTGGCGCCCCATCATCTTTTCGTGCCCAAATACGGGCGATCGGGTCCAGGGCCTCCTGCCGGACGAAAGCACCGAGCCGGGAACCGACGTCCTGCACCCTGTAACGTGCGCAGCCTGCGGCGGAGCCCACTTCATCAACCTGCGGACCGGCGCCATGATCGGGGAAAGCCGCTAGGCCCAATTGGCGTGCGGGCGTCCCCTTTCTGGAACTCGCTTCGGTAATGCGAAGCTCTGGAACGCGCCAGTGGAGGCATATCAGTCAACCAACAGGCGCCTCACGAGCGTTAAGAAGACTCCAACCAACAGAGAATGTGCAACATGACAGCGATGGCCAGCGCGGGCGCGCCGGGCGCAAGCTTCATTCAGGGCGGCGTCGAAGATGCCAACCGACACGGACTGGGGCTGGTCGGGATCGATCCTGCTGAAGCTTGGCATTATTCCGCAGCCGTGATCTGGGCTGCCGACTAATTCCCGCCCCCGCATGGCAATAGCGTCACGGCGGGGGCAACCGGCAGACCACTTGCTCGATCGAGACCGCGGGCAGATTGGACGCAGAACTGCTCGCGCGGCAGACTGGGGAGCTCGTCGGGCCTATTCAGAAGGATGCGTAACTTGTCAATCTGCAACTATGAACGGCATTCCGGTGCTAACGATCGGATTACCTGGGAACGGATCGAGACCGCCCCCTTTGATCGCGACCTGGAAATTGCCGTGATCGAGGGCAGCACCATTCACCGGCTGGTCTTCCCCTGCCGCCGCATAATCGGCGGCTGGATCGGGGCTAAGACCGGAGAACGCGTGACTGTACGGCCCACCCATTGGCGCAGCTGGCCCAGATAGTACCGGCTGTCCTGTATTGTGTTGCCGTCGATACTGTTCGGTACTACCAGGCGAGAAACGTCTATCACGACAACGACAAATGCACTGAGGGCAACAACCTCGAACCGCAATATCTCGCCTCCGGCACTGGCGGGCGACCGCGCTGCGAACACTGCAGCCACCTAGCTTAACTTACCGGAAGCCGTGGTATGCGGAAATTACCTGCCCTCGCTGCGGTCAGAGGACATGCTCAGTCCTTCGCGTTGCACGGTCCTGTTCCTCATTCAATCGAGGTGGAAGCGCTTTCGTCCCAGCGCAACGATTTCGCGCTCCGTAGGGTGATCGCTGGACTCGACGTGCACCGTGAGCGTTGACCTGGTCGTTTTCAGAAATTGCATGAGCTCGGTTTTCTCGTTGCCTGGCCCGATGATGAGCAGATCGGTGCAGTTACCCAGGGCTTCACTGACCCTGGCGAGGAATGTCAAGTCTCCGCTCGCACTCGCTTTGTGATGAGGGGTTGACGAATGCGCGCGTACAGCCGAGGCGCTCACGCCAGTCAGCCCTACCGAGAAGATTTTGGCAACGCGGTGGTCGATCCAAATAACGGCGTGCGCTTGTGCTTGAACTGTCCTCTCGGTCATAAATGGGCGCTGCCTTTCCTTCCCGCCCCCCCCTATCAGCCATAGTGTCATGACCCAAGCAATTCACTGCGGCCGACGAAGCCAAGGAGACTGCGGTACCAAACGCGTTCGGGATCTTTGTATACACTTGTCTGCGCAACAATTTCACCAAGTGATGTATGGGAGGAGCTTATGAGAGCATGTGCGCATGCATTCACGCTCAGACTGTTCTGGTCAAGTTTCCAAAGCCGCTTCAACCAGTTTCCAGTTCAGTTGCTTCTGATGATGTAACTCGCTCTCCGAAATCTTATCGACCAGTCGCCATGATCGTCGATTACCAGCGAGCCCGGCTGATCGACCTCCAGCAACGCTAGGCGGGTTTGGAACGCTCCCGCATTCGGCTAGTTCGTGGCGAACGAGCGCTACACCTGAGCAGCAGCGCGGCATGATCCCCGTGCTCTCGCCCGCTATAACTGCGACACTCATCATACAGATGCCTCTCTATTTGGAATTAGACCATTGCGCCAATCGCGCCGCGCCCGGATTGATCTCGCTCAAAAATAGAATCAACAATGACGTATTTGGCAGGTCACGTTGCATTCCGCAGGCCGGCCCATGCCCGGGATAGCCAGAGGTCTTTTACATTTGGGACCAGCAATGTTAGCCGCTGGCCCACTCTCGGCGGTTGGCCCGCTTCGTACTAACTTGTCGCGCTTTAGACAACATGTCGAGAAGCGGACGATGCGAGACCATCGTAGACGAAGTGGTTAAGGTCTTTGAATTCCGTCGCCCTGGCAGCACGAGCGAAGTCGCCAAGGACTGGTACGGCGCTTGCTTAAAGAGAGCCGCGTCCGCGTCTCCTCACCATGGCGGCTAAATGCGTTCGCCGGTGATCGACCGAGACATCGGTCGTGCGACAGGGGAATGATCTGCATGTCCGGGGTTGCTGCTGCCTTACAATCTTCCTCAAGCAATTCGCGGGCGACGGTTTATGATCGGCTCAAGCACATGGTTCCGAGACTTGCACTGCGTGGGCAGGCAGGGGTCTGCGTTGCAGCCTTCATGCGCAAGAAAGGCGTTCGATACGCGAAAGTGCTCCAGCCATCATGCGATTCAGTGCGCATTGAGCACGATAAAAAGGATCCAAATTTTAGGCCTCATGTTGCAATCGCCCATATCCGTAGCCGACGCCGCGAACCTAGCGGCGACGGACTCCTTCAGCCGATTCACATCAATGCGGGTACCAGCCGCCATCTGACAATTTCTTTTGATGGCGCCCTGGTCAACGCCCGTGAACTCAGGGGCGAATTGCTTGCCCAGGGCCATAGGTTAGATGGCGACAGAGATTCTGAACTGTTGGTCAAGTGGATTGAGCGGTCCTGCGAAGGAGACTATTGGCGGCACGGCCTGCCCGTCAATTACGAGAATGTCTTCAACTTAGTTGCATACCGCAATCGATGTGGGTTGCGCCCCTTGGAAACTATGCAGGCAGATGACGGGTTCTTGCTCTTTGCTTCGGAAAACGGTGCTTTCGCCGGACTACAGGGCAAGACAAAACAAATCGTGCCGGGCCACATCAAGTATGTAGATGGAACAACGGGCCGTTGCGTTGACCGTTCCGTGAGCCGCGGGCGATACAATGCCAAACTTTGCGCCTATGAGACGCTCTATTTAGGAAATCCCAACACATCGATCGAAGGCCAGTCATATTTCGAAACCCGTTACAACATAGGGATCGCCCTTGGTCGCCTTGTTGCACAACGGTTGCAAGAGGAGCCAGGCTCCGCACCCACGATCGTCTCCTCCATGCCGCATACCGGGGGACCTTACGCCGACGGTCTGCTTGCATCCCTCCATGATTACGGCGTGCTTTCCCGGCGTCGCGAAGTCGTCGCAACGCAATCTCCTCAGCGAACTCTCATTGGTGCGCCCAGCGAACGAAAGTCTCGCATTTCTCAGAAGTACCGTGTGTCGGGTACTCACCTTGGCAATACCACGATTGTAATCGTCGACGAGGCTCTCATTCGTGGCGATACCAGCCGAACCGTCACAAACATGCTGCTTGCCGCTGGGGCGAGAGCTGTGCATTGGGCGATCGGTTCGCCACCTGTTGTCGCGCCGCACTCCTATGGTATCGGCATAGACACACTAGATGATTTGGCTTTCTGGAAAATCTGGAAACGATTGCCACCCGAACAACGCACGCAAAGCCTTCCCTTTCACAACATCGAGCCCAACACTCTCAAGATCATCGAAAGTAATATTGCTGCATCCATCAACGCAGCCACAATCACGTATCTGCCGTTTCCTCTTCTAGTATCGTCGCTTCCCTGCCGGCAAGACGGCTTCGATCTATCACCATTTACGTTCGAGATGCCGACCCCAGCGGGGCAGAAACGCGCAAATCAAAACTTGCGCGAATTTTTAGCCCCTCTTCCCTATCAGAATCAATCCCTGATTGAGGTCGACCATGATGCCCGTCCTCGTCTTTGATTGGAACGGAACGCTGCTCGATGATTCGTACGCACTGCTGCAAACGACCAATGACATACTAACTCACTTTGGTCATGCGACGATCGACATGAACACCTTTCGGGAACATTGCGACGTTCCGCTATCTCTTCTCTATCGAAGCCTCGGAATGTCGGAAGACGAAGTTGAGGCGCTTGATCGCGATGGATTTGCAGGAAGGCGTAGGCAATCATTGTCATCAAGGCGTGGCGATGAAGACCTTGCCATGATCGCCCTTCGAAGTGATCAAGTCCAAGTTCATCCTTCAATTGCTGATGCGCCTGCTCACAAATCCACCGTGCCTTGATGGTGGCGGCCAGCGTGCGCAGATCCGTCGCCGCCGGACGGTTAGCCAGATAGTATTTCTTCTCCCCGGACGCACGTTGCTCGCCAATGAGCCAGGCTTCGTCGCCTGGGAGATGCTGCTGACCTTTATCCCATATCCCGCTGCAGAGGGCCGTCGGCGGTCCGGACACGGAGAGCAGCAAATTGGGCTTTAAGCCGACCTTTCGTCCCGCTACGCCAACTCACGGTTTTCCATTTGGCGCTGACGAGCATTTGTTCTGCGGCAATCGATAAGATATCGGGCACGTGGTGCTTTCGTGGTTTTCCGCGGACTTTGGTAATCGGCCAAATGAGCTTCACATCGACCCTTCCGAAAAGCGGTTGTGCTTCATGCTCTGGCCGTCGTGTGGGGCCAGAACGAACTTCAAACTGGATTAAGCCCGCGGGGCACGGTCACTGAAGCTATGACAATCGCGAACCGGATCACGTCTCGAGCATTTGCCCGAAGGACGAACGAGTCTTGCGTAGTCGAAGGCTGACTTGACCGCAAACGGCCGTGCGGCCGTGCGAAGGCGTCAGCATCAGCCCAGCAGGTCGATCCTGCCGGTTTCGAGCCGGTATAGGCCCCCGACTATCTTCAGGGTGTTCTGCTCAACGGCCGAGCTCAAAATCGGGCTGGCCGATTTGAGCTTATTGACGTTATCGATCACATTCTGCCGGATCGCATCGGCGGACGTATCACCGGTTTGCTGCCGAGATCTTCTTACCGCAGGAGCAAGCGCGGCAACGAGAGATGGAATATGCCCCGGCGCCGGCTTACCCTCGTCAAGCCACTTGATCGTGGCGTCTATCGCGCCGCAATGATCGTGACCAAGTACCAAGATCAACGGCGTGCTTAGTACGGCGACTGCATACTCCATGCTAGCGAGCGCGTCATCGTCGGCGAAGTTGCCGGCAAGGCGGCACACAAACAAATCACCAAGTCCGCTGTCGAAGGCAATTTCGGGAACTACACGAGAATCAGCGCAGCTCAAAACCGCCGCATATGGATTTTGACCATCGACTAAAAGTTGGCGTTCGCGCTTCAGATCGCGCATTCGCGATGCGCCCTGCACATAGCGATCGTTACCCTCCATGAGGCGCTTCAGCGCAAGATCTGGCGAGAGCAGGTTATCAGGCTTGGGCGGCGAACTTGCATGCTTCGCATCCACAGTACTGGCGTCGAACGGCAGGATGATTGCCGATAAGGCGAATAGCAACAAGGAGCGGCGCGACGGCGCGACCGTGATTGGAGAGGACATGATCCGGGAATGGCCTGCATGCATGTGTATCACATTCATCGCGTGGCCCTACGCCATCCGGCGGCTTCGGCCTCCGGCTCGCTGCAGAACCAGCGTTCGGCCGGCTTCTTCGTCATGTCGATTTGTCCGTAACTGAGTTGCTCGGGCAAGTGATAAATGCGCTTGCCGTTGCGATCCACGGTGCCCTTTATCAGACACTCGGGCGAAGGCGGCTCCGATATCAGAGCGGATCCGAGCAGGAGTTCCTGAGCGTCGTTTGGCACCGACCTCACGCCGACGATGATCGTTCCCTTGTTGCGGCGCCGCCAGTCCCAGGGCGCGATGAACGCTCCAGACCACAGGCCCGCATAAGCGTTGCTCGCCCTCACCTCATGGATAACGTAGATGTTGGTAGATGAAGCGGATGACAGTGCCCAGCCCGAGCTGACCATCCAGGCGTTCATGTCCTGGCCTTCGATGAAGCAACTGCCGAGTGACCTGCCGTACTTATCGACTCCAGCGGTTTGACAATCCCACGTTCGCCCATTCGAGTACCTGATAAGCGCGTCGCGAGCAGCTACCCCGCAAGCCCACTTGTGGCCATGGGCATCGAGGCAAATCTGGTCAGTCTCAGGCGCCTCGATACCCGAGAGCCGAATCCTGGTTTGCTCGATCTCGATTGTATTTGCATCGAGGATGTGCGGAGAGCCGCTGAGTTTGGCCGCGCAAACCGGAGATGTGATGATAGCGAACAACGCTGCCATCATTACGCGGTGTTTCATTCTTGCAACCTTTCGCTCTTGATTGATCGGCTCGGGAAATCGTACGATCCGGCGCCGCCACGTTCGAATGCTTGACTGCACCGGTCCGTCCATCTAGCCGGCATCGTAGACGCTTGCTCTGTGAAAGCTGGAGGGTTTTCAGCTTACGATCTGACGCAGCGTGAGGTTCAAGCGATTTCTTTTGAGTGCATTTGCGATGTGCTTGTGGCCTCGCTCTCTCTATGCCCACTTAAGGCGAGCCTGTACGACCCGCAGACCAATCGTACCTATGCGGAGACGGCGGCACATTACCGCACCGCCATATTGCCGGCGCGGCTGGCAAGCCGCGCGACAAGGCCAAAGGTCGAGCAAGCCGTCCTCATCGTCGAGCGCTGGCTGCTCGGTCGCCTGCGTCATCGCACTTTCTACAGCCTCGCCGAGGTCAATGCGTCGATCGGCAAGCTGCCCCCCTTTCCGGAGCTAAAGCGCTCTTATGGCACCTCAAGAGGTCTCGGCGATTGACCGCCAGGTTGGTGAATTGCGGTGAGAGTGCAGAAGAGTTCTCGTTGCCTCTGCCGGTGAACGCGATGTCGTTCGCAAGACCATGCGCTTTTTGAAGAGCACAGTTCAAGACAGATCCAACGAGGCGGCCTTTCCGACGCTGGCGGTTTCATCGTTGTCTGATGAAGGAGACCGTCCGACGCCGATGCGAGTAGCATTCTCCATAACATCGGCCGGCTGGTCAGCCGCCGTTGGGTCATTCTCGTCGTGCCCTTCCCATGAAAACTCGGCGCAGACGGGTGGCAGATTGCGCCGGCGCCTGCTTTGGCCATGCCCCTTCGGTGATGCGCATTAACGGGCCGCGACCTTCTGAAGTCACAAGCCGACCTCTTAGCGGGTTTGATTCTTGGCTCTCGCTCGGTGATGGGGGTACCAAACAAAGTACGTCACGTCCTTGGCAAGGCCCACCGACCAAAGCCTACGTACAAATACCTAGTGGCTTCTACTTAGGGGAAACATCCAAATGTCGCGCTTCGTCCGCAGCGGCCAATCTGCATCCATCGATCTTCTCACGATGGGGTGCCGACATGCAGCTTCACGCTGCCGTTTTTGCCCAGACGAGGCGTCATCTGACCAGCGCCTTGCGAGGCCCTGTTCGCACGGAGGGACCGTTCGGCATGATCGGGACGCCGATGCGTTTCGCGCGCAATAGCGAGATCTACGGCGAGGAAGAGGCAGCAGAACACCTTTATCAAGTGACGTCCGGTGCCGTGCGAACCTACCGGATCCTGGAGGACGGACGTCGCCAGATCGGTGCGTTCTACCTATCCGGAGATATCTTCGGCTTCGATGCCGGCGATACTTATATCGCTTCAGCCGAGGCGATCTGCGAATCACAGGTATTGATGGTCAGGCGCAGCGCCCTCATGATCCGCGCAATCCATGAAACGGATCTGGCCCGGCAGCTCTGGAACGCGACTGCGCTGGAGCTACGCCGCTTTCAAGACCATGTGATCCTGCTAATCAGCAGCGCCGAACAGAGGGTCATGGGCTTCCTGCGCGATATGGCTCGCCGCGCCCCGAAGAATGCAGCCATTGAACTTCCCATGTCACGACAGGATATCGCCGACTATCTTGGCCTGACAATCGAGACCGTATCGCGAACCTTCACTCAACTCGAGCAGAAGGGCATCATTTCACTGCCCAGCTCACGGCGAGTCGAGCTGCGCGACCACATACTGTTCCATGACGTTACGCGGAACTTGGGCTGAGTCGATGCGCGCACACTCATGCGATTTGCGTGGCGGTCGGCCTGCGGCCCTTGCGCCTGCAGAAGCAGCGCCGCCGCTATTCACGTGCGCGGCAATGGGGCGCCGAGGTCTGTTCAGTTCGGTTGACGCTATCTCTTTCGCCTTACTTTGGTCCCTCAAGGGGGCCCTCAACGGAGCAGCGCATGATCGTCGATCTTTTGCGTCGAGAGCATCGCAATATGGAACTGCTTCTCGCCGTACTTCAGCGCGAGCTGGAGATTTTTGAGCGTGGTGATCGTCCTGATTACGAGGTAATTCGCGCGATTATCAGCTATTTCCAGGTTTACCCTGAGGTGTACCATCATCCGCAGGAAGACCTGATCTTCTCTAAGCTAAGGATACGCAATCCGGATGCAGCGGCAAGTCTCGGAGACCTTACGCGCGAGCACCAGGAAGGAGCTGATCGTTTGCGTCACTTCGCACGAGCGATCGATGCCGTCCTCGCGGATCGCGATATTCTCCGGCAGGAGGTTGGCAACATCGTGCGCAACTTTATCGTGTGCGAACGGGATCACATGACGTGGGAAGAACATGAGTTCTTCCCGGCGGCGTTGAAGGCTCTGTCTCCTCAGGATTGGATGGAAATCGGTTCGGCTCTCACCGGTCGTAAGGACCCGCTTTTCAGCGAGGCAGGCGAAGCGAGTGCCGACGCGCTGAGAGCGCACATTGTGCAATTGGCACAAGAGGCTGAAGCCGAACGGCAGCCGGTCAGTTTTCATCAGGGGTGACGGCCATCCAGCCGCGGGGCGCCAAGACGGGCGGTCAGTTATTTTGACCTCGCGCCGGCCTCCTGAAGATAACCCGATGTTACATCCATTCTGACTCACTCGATGATGAATGCGCCGGATCTCCAGCAAAGCTTGCTGGTTTCCGCCTCGTGGACGGCGCCCCATTGCCCGTACATGACCATTCATCAGTGGTTTCGATCCCAGACGTATGCGCCGCGGGCATCCCCTACCAATTTCGGCTTCAGAGTCGACGTTTAGCAGCCAGCTACATCGGAGATTTTGAGGCAGCGCAAAGCTAGTCCGCCGCGAGTCCAATACTCGCTTAGGAGAGTGAGAGGATTCCGCATGCGATCGGACTTAGCAAAATCCTACGGGCAGGATCGGCTGCCGCGCTATACCAGCTATCCGACGGCTCCGCATTTCTCATCGTCAGTGCGCGAAACGGACTACCGAACGTGGCTCAAATCGCTGCGGGTCCAGCAGCGCGCGTCGATTTACCTTCACGTTCCGTTTTGTCGATCCTTGTGTTGGCACTGCGGCTGCCACACGTCTGTCACAAAGCGCAACGAACCCATCGCGATTTACGCCGCAGGACTGCGTACTGAGGCTTACCTCGTCGCAGAGACGATTGGCCAACGACTATCAATTTCCCATATCCACTTTGGTGGCGGCACTCCTACGGTCATGACACCCGAAACGTTCGCTGATCTCGTCGGCACGTTGCGCTATTCGTTCCTGGTGCGGCCTGATGCCGAGCTCGCCGTCGAAATCGATCCCCGCACATTGACCGAGCCGATGGCGGAGGCGCTCGGCTATTGCGGCGTTAACCGAGCGAGCCTTGGCATCCAGAGTTTCGATCCTGCTGTCCAGCGCGCCATCAATCGTCTGCAGAGCGTCGAACAGACACTGACTTCGGTCGAGCGGCTGCGACGCGCCGGAGTCGGGAGGATCAATTTCGACCTGATTTACGGCCTGCCCCTGCAGACGGTCGGTTCGTGCTTAGACACCGTGGCGAAGTGCGTCCAGCTCCGTCCGGACCGTTTTTCGGTATTCGGCTACGCCCATATTCCTTCATTCAAGAAGCATCAGCGCAAGATCGCCGAAGCTTCCCTGCCCGACAGCGTCGAGCGATATCTCCAATCCGAAACGATCGCCGAAGCCTTGATTGATGCGGGATACGTACGTATTGGCCTCGATCACTTCGCTCTCCCAGACGACGCCCTGGCGTTTGCAAGTCAGGAAGGAACGCTGAGGCGCAACTTCCAGGGCTATACGGACGATTCCGCAGATGCCCTCGTTGGTCTCGGCGCCAGCGCCATTGGTCGCACGCCCCAAGGATTCGTCCAGAACGCTGCGGCGACCAAGGACTATCTCGCGCGCATCACCGATGACCGGTTTGCCACCGTCAAGGGTTACTCGCTCACAGAGGAAGATCGTTTCCGAGCCGAGATCATCGAGCGTCTCATGTGCGACATGGCCGTTGACCTTGCCGACATATCTCGCCGTCACGGCAGGGACCCGACGCTGGCCATCGTCGATCGGCCTCGGATCGACGGCCTTATCGCGGATGGCGTCGTGACTATGGACGGTGGCAGGCTTTACGTAAGTAGCGACGCTCAGTTTCTGGTCCGGAGCGTCGCCGCGGCGTTCGACGCTCATCTTGCGCGGTGCGAGGCTACACATAGTCGGGCGGTTTGAACCGATTCACTAAAATGGAGGAAATAGCGTGTCCGGAAGACGAATGGAGTTGTTGTAACCGGAAGATCGGGCATATCGGCGTCAGGAAACAATAACCGGACGGACCTATGCTCGCGTACCACAATCACGACCATTGAGCCGGAAGCCGATTTGGCATCCCGTTCCAATTCCGCTAACAGCCGCCAGCCTCTTTATGGAGCTTTTCGGACAGAAGTTCCGAAGGAAGCCGTGTTCATCGGATCAGCTCAAATTCGTCGAGCAAACGTGCCCCAGCGCAGTATTCGATCATCCGCAAGCGCAAAATTGCATTAATAAGGACGAAAACATCGCTATAGTAAGCGATCTCGGTGAAGCAGTTCTGACGAACGACAATTCGCCGAGCAAGCACACATAAGAATCAAGTCTGCGCCCCGTGCCCTTACATGCCGCGATTCAGCAGCGTCGACGCCGCACTTCACGCGCATGCGTGGTGCTGCGCCAAGGAAAACACAAAGAGAGGCTGCCACCTAATGCCGACAGGAGGCGAGAAATGCGCAACAGCGACCATCGATCCAACCACGGTTCAGTTAGGTGCTGCGCGGTATGCGGAGGACGGTTCGGGCTGATCCGCTATTACTATTGGCGAACGGCCTTTTGCTCCAAGAAAGTGTCGAGCGCTTCAAGACGCGGCGAGAGGCCGACCATAGATGGCTCCGATGGTTGCGAGCGGCTTGAGATCGAGCGATTAGGACAGAGAGTTCGAATGGAGTGCACCAAGCCAACAAGGAGCGATTAATCAAGGCTCCCGGATTCGGATGTTCACACATATCCATACCTTAGATGCTCTCCATCAAGATAATCGATTGTACCAGCCCAAGGAGCGTCAGATAAGAAGTATATTCGCTTGCAGAGTTTGCGGCGCATGCCCTCGCCGCAATCGAACCGTTGGCAGCCTCTCCTTCTGCCAATGGAGGTCGGTGCGATGCCTAGTAGCGTCGCTCCTCCCGGACTGAGACTTCCGCCCGGCCGCCGAAAGGAGACCGGGCTTTTTTTGTGCCGATTGCATTAGCGACGGATACCTTAGACGCATATTCGTGCACCGTTGCCGTGCCATCCCGGTAGGTAAGCAGAGGAAACACAAACCGATGCCGCTTCATCTCGTATTGAGGCATTCGAAGTGCCGCCGCGGTTGGCGAACTCGGTCTGCGAAGTTGTATGCGGGAGAGGACAACGGCCGTCAGGAGAAGCTCGTCCCTTCGCAAGTTTTGGGCCGTCTCGTCATGGAGGCATGAGCCCCTTCGAAAACGTCGGTTCATCTGCCCGCTCCTCAGTCCTGCCCATCGGAAGGCATCAGGCTGCTTCTTCGATTGTTCGCGAGCCCGAGCATGGAATGAATTCTCTTCGCTCGAAGCACACATCGCAACAGTCAGTTGGCAAACAGTCGCTTGAATCGGCACGCTGGGAATAGCTCAATCCTGATGAGAGCACCCGCGCAGCTTTCTGATATCCGATGATGGCTGAAACTGCGACTTCTGGTACGGCCGCGCGGATTCGAGGCCTCATATCCGGCGCTCATCCGCTCAGGCGCAAGGCACGTCGCTTAACCAAGCACCGCCATACCCATTGAACCGCGCATCCTCCCCGGAGCGCTTCCCGAGTGGCAAGCAATTGCCAGCCAATTTGGCTCACTGCGCGAGGCAAAGGTTGGGACGAAGGTGCCGGATCAAAGTCAGAAAGAGACTGGCGCCATGCGACAAAGCCGAGCCTCCAGTCACAACGGTCCAGGCGCCAGATCGGGTCCTTTGCCAGCGCCAATCTGAGCCGCACCTCCAATTTTTTTGATAGCGACGGTCAAGGAATCTCACTGCGGATTGGCCCAGCAACTCACTATTCTTTTCCTGCACGACTGACCGCGCTTTCGCTTGGTCTGGCGTGTCAGACAAGGAAGGAAAACGTGATGAAGAAGAAGATCGCTGAGATCAAGACCACCATCCGCACCACCACTCCGTACACGGGTACGCTCTAGGTTGGTTCGATGAGTGCCTTGAATGCATCTACCTGATGAGAGCATAGCGGCATCGGAGGGGGTCCTTTCGACCCCCCTCCTTTGTGACATTTGCGGAGAGTGCAATGGTTGACTTGATCCGGCAGCGCGTTGCCCAGGCCATATCATCTTCCGTCGAGATCAGTCCGATCACTATCTTGAAGGCAGAAGGGGGCATGGCGCCGGTTCCGACGATCAAATCGGCACTCGCGAGCTCCGGCTGGGACATCTCAATCACTGACGGCGACTGGCGGACCGGCGGCTACCTTGCGGGGCTGCAAGCGCTGATCGACGCCGAACTGACATGGGCGGCTAACAATAACCCACAGCTGGTTGAGGCGGCACAACAATCCTTGAAGCGGCTATTCCCTCTCCTGGTCAGCGATGCCTTTAGCGTGCCGAAGGATCTCACCAATACCTCGAGCAAGGAGGAGCGGACACGCTTCTATCATCACGAATATCAAAATAAACTCTTGGTCGGACTAGCCGAATTCCTGATCACGTGTGCCCGAGAGCGCAACGAACGTCACATCCTCGTCATCGACCGGGCGGCTGCGCTGTCCGCCCCGGCGAAGAACCTGATCAAGCTCCTCGTCAGGCTAGACAAGGGTACGCGTCTGTTTCGGTTTCTCCTGATCGATTATGAACAATGCCTCTTTTTCCAGGACGCCAGCGAAGTTCATTTTGGCAGATATAGCATGCAGGAACTGGGGCCGGTCCTGGATGTGAATCTCGCTTCGGAGAAACAGCGGCAGATCTATGAGGCAAGTGGTGGGAATCCGCTGATCGCCGAGGCCTTAAGCAAATGCGCCGCAGCCGGATTGCCGGTCATCGGCTATCTCGAGCCGATCGCAATCGTGGATCTCCATCTGGCCAGCCTCAACACCGGGGAACGGCACAGCCTTCTCAAATCGTACATTGAATCCGATTGCACGACTCCTGATCTCATCGCGCAACGAAACTATACGACCTTCGAGCAGGCGACCGCAGATCATCTGCACGAGCAGATGCACCGCGCTTCCCTCGACCGCTATCTGACGGGCGAGGCGCCGCTTATCATGCTTCATGCGCTATCAATAAGAGACAAATACAAGCGTCTGGAATTAGTTGCAGAACCGAGTCTGATCCTCCAAAGCATCGGCCTGTATGACCTCTGGTTTGGCTACTTCGGGGAACTTTTCGCCGATCCTGCGCTTCGCACCTACGGTTCGGGAGATGCCCCGGTGAACGCCGCCTTCATCAACGCGGCTTTTGTGCTGTATTCGCTCGGCTGCGGCCTGGTGTCCGTTCCCTATTTGAATGAATTCTACAAGACATTCCCGAAGAGCCGATACACGCCAACCGTGCTCTATGCCCAATCAATGACGTATGGACGCTATCAGCAGCCGGTCAACCTCACCGTGGCCGAAGAGTACGCCGTCCGAAATCTTGAGACCATCGAACGGGATTTCAAGGGTCACGACAAGTACGATTATATCAAGGTGTTTGCAGAGAATGCCTATGCGTACATCAAGGCCAAGCAGGAGAAATATGAGGAAGCCCTCAGCCTTTGCGCGGAAGGCCATGGTAAAATGCTTAAGGCGTATGGCGACGAGCGCTTCAAGCTTCACCAGTCGATTCTTATCTACAACACCAGTCAGGTCTATGAACTCGTCGACGATCTTCCTCGGGCTGAGAAGCAGCTGCGTGAAGCCATTGCCTACGATCCCTATTATGGAGAGTATCAGAATGACCTGGGGAACCTGCTTTCTAAAGTACCCGGAAGGGAAGCTGAGGCTCTAGAGGCATATGCGCACGCTATTGAGCTCTGCCCCCCCTATTACGAAGCTCATCTAAACAGGGCCGCACTTCGCAACAGAATGGGAGATGCCGCAGGTGCTCTAGCCGATCTCGACAGAGCACTTGTCATCAAGCCAAACGAATGGCGCGCTCACTTCGAGAAAGGCAACATCTTGATGCGGCAAGATAGGCCGAAAGCCGCTCTGGAATCCTATCTGGCAGCAGCCAACATCAACTCCAAGAATCCCGATTTGCTGAGCAACCTAGGTCTCGCCTATTCCGAGCTTGGTCAGGCGAACGAGAGCATCGCGCACTATCTTCGAGCTCTTGAGCTTAACCCTCGGCATGCGCCCACGCACAACAATCTCGCTATCGAGTACTTCAATGAGGGCCGGCCAGATACATCACTGAACCACGCCACGGTCGCTGTCGAGATTGGAGGAGATCCGGATTACCTCCTCACTCGTGAGCACATCCGGACAAGTCTGCAAGCTGACTTGGCTTCGCGGCAGGAGCGAGCTTCTGCGTCTTCCGCCAGGCCTTCATGAGCTGGCGACTCATGGCATTCCTTGCCGTCGAAGCCGAGCGGCCTGCGGCAGTATCGCCGATGGTTGCTGCACCTCAAAGCTTAAGGCAATGTCTAGCGAACCCTGTCACGCGACAAGCCCTGCAAATTCAGGGACTGACCAGGCAACGGGGCCCGGACTGGCCGGCACCTTGTCCCGAACTACCGCACACCACAGGCGGGGAGCTCGATATGATGCCTTCTGACCAGTCGTCCTGTTGCGAGAGCGTTCGTCATACCCTGTTGGGGGCTTATCACACCGATGTGGCGGAACAAGACCGGCGTCATTCTCGCTTCCGCATCAAGCGAACCCGATGACATCGACGAGCCAGAAATGAGCGGGTCGAGCACGCGGCAAGTCATCTATCTATCGCATTTGATCATTCAGATTGGCGGCTGGGCGTTCCGAATTGGCATCCTGATCGGTCTCCTCCAATCCGGCATGAGCGCCGCGGGTCTCGGCGTTGCGGTTACTTTTGCGCCTATTCTGCTTGGGAGCCTTTTCTTGTCGCCGCTGGTCGACAGACGTGACCCGATCTCTGCCATGATGATCGTCAATGCGATTCGCATATGCGCGCTGCTCGCCATCTTCGGCACCGACGGAGCCGATTCCTTTCTGAGCTATTCCTCAATGGCCATCCTAAGTCTGGTCCAGCCCGTTTACTTGTCTGCAGAAGTTTCTTTCTTCCGTCGTATTACATCGAAAGACGGCATGATCTCGGTGCTGCGCAACATTGCCAATATCGACTGGCTAACCTATCTGATCGGAATGTGTGCAGGCGCCATGCTCTCCGAGCACTTGCATTTACATGGCGCTCTGGCGTTCAACTTATCGGCGATCATCCTGTCCTTGATCGTGCTTCTTGGCATTAAGCTGCAGTTGAGAAATACACCGACAATCCTTGAGAAGCAGCCTTCCGGAACTGTCCTGGATTTGGCCCCGCTCTATCCCGCATTCCTTGCGGTCTTTCTGCTCAATCTCGGCGCGGGCATCATCAATGTCTATCCCGCAATACGTGCCACAACTGGAGGCGTTCTCGACAAAGGCCTTCTATTGGCTATCGTCATAACCAACGGCGTTTTGGCGCTGCTGGGGGCGCTAGCCGTCAAGCCGATTTTCAACCTGTTGGGCGCCTTGCCGACGGTCGCCGGGACCGCGATGCTGCTTGCAGCATGCCTTGCGATCATGTCGCTCGATGCTGGCCTGACTGTGGTCATCGCGTCCAGCAGCGCAATGCTCGGCTTTGGGCAAGTATTCGCGACTGCCGCCCACACGCACATGGTCTCTGCACTTGCTCCGGATCGAGCCGGCCGCCTTTCCGGGTTATTTCAATGTTGTACCTATAGCGGGGTTGCGGGAAACGGCATTGCGGTTTCGCTTTTAGGTGACCGGCTTCCTTTCGGCACGATCGTGCTTCTATGCGCAGCAAGCGCATTTGTCGCTTTCGCTGTTGCGACCTTTGCAGTCGTGAGATCAAGGCACTCTCAAGGGTCATGTCCGGTCGATCGGTAATTCAGGGATCCACACGATGCCATGGGATCAGTTGTTCCTATTGGAACGCTCGTTTGCAGATCCGTCCTTGCCAGGACGAGAATTCTATTGCTGGCAATGCTTGCTATTGGACGGGGTGCTGTCTGCGTTTCCAAGCCGCGCTGCGATGCTCGACGTTCGTCGGATTGCCTGGGCCAAGCCACGAACCGCACTCATCGAGAGGCTTGGCCAGGATCATCAGTCCGCGCCGGTTCTCATTCTCGAGAAGGGAGCCCGTGCACCGGAGAAGGCGAAGTGCGCGAATGGGCTCGCCTATGTCGACGATCCATTTGCAATCCTTCAATGTTTAGCTGTGCGTCACGGATTTCCGGCGCTGTATCCTGGAAGAGTGGCGTCTTGTCCATGATGGTCATCACCGGGTTGACGTCATTATTGGCCAATGGGAAGCCTCGATCGAACGGTCTGCTTGATCTTGCGAGTTGCGGCCTGGGACAGGCGATGGCTGATGACTCCGGCCTAGTACTTCCGATAGTGCCCAGCGTTCAAACTCGCTAACAGCCGCAATATTTCGTCGGTTCCCATTGACAAACATGTAGATTGAGCGCTTGACCGGCACAAAGCCAAACGGAGCCACAAGCTCTCCCTTCTCAAGGTTACTTTGGACCAGAATTTGCGAGGAAATGGCGGCTCCAAGCCCACTTTTTGCCGCCTCTACAGCCAAAGTAAATGTGTCGAATACGATGCGGCGCGGTCCCTGCAAGCATATTGCAGCCGCGCTGGCCCATTCGCTCCAGGCGTCCAATCCGTTGGCCTCGTGCAGCAGAGGAATAGACAAAATGTCCTGCGGGCTTTTAATCGCCTTGAGCGTAGCGGGCGCACAGACAGGGCCAATCATCTCGTTCGCTACGTGCACCTCACGGACAGGAAGCGGCCGCTTCAACAGGCCAGAAACGAACAATACATCCAATGCACCAGCAGCCAGCGCATCTAGATCGGCCTCGGTCTCAAAGACAAAATCAATGTCCTGATAGTGTTGCCGGAACGCGCCCAGACGAGGCAACAGGCCGTGCGACAAAAATGTGGTTGAGCACCCCACCACCACGAAACGTCCTGCATCTTTCCTTCGTAGCTCATAGCATCCCTTCTCGAGCATGGTGAACGCGCTCGCACAGCTGCTCTTTAGCTGTTCCCCGTCGGATGTCAGCCGCACGCCCGCACTATGGCGAACGAATAGCCTCCTGCCGAACCAATCCTCGAGAAGGCGCATCTGGTAGCTTACCGCGCCGGAAGTCATGTTTAGCCGCTCGGCCGCCCTTGAGAAGCTTGGAAACTCGCTGACCGCCTCAAACAAATGAAGGCTCTTCAGAATAGGTAGCTTGCGCATCCGACTTACCTAATGGGCGCCGTTAACTGCGATGAGCTATTATTGAGTTCTCATGCGCCCGGTTCTTCCCGGTCCGCCGAATTTACTCCGAACAAAGCCGTTTCGATGCATAGGTGTATTCGAGCGCAAGCCGACGTGCGTATTCGATGAGATTGGCCGCGGCGGCGTGTCCCCCATCGGTGTTCTCGTAGTAGAAGTAAGGCTGGCCCAGTGCGGCGAGTTTCGCGGCAGCTTTGCGCCCGTGCGATGGATGCACCCGATCATCCTTGGTTGAGGTGACAATTAAGGGAGCGGGGTAGGTCTTGCCCGGATCCAGCTTCTGATAGGGAGAGTAGGCTTCAATCCACGAGCGCTGCTCGGCGATGGAGGGATCACCGTATTCGGCAATCCAGGAAGCGCCCGCGCCCAGGCTGGTGTATCGAAGCATATCAAACAGCGGCACCTGCATGATCGCCGCATTGAAGAGCTCGGGACGTTGGGTGATTGCGGCGCCAACGAGTAGGCCACCCTGGCTGCCACCAATTACTCCCAGCCGGCGCGGACTTGTGACCTTGCGGCGGATCAGGTCTTCGGCAACGGCAATGAAATCATCCCATGTCGTTTGCTTCGTTGCTCCTTGGGCTGCTTGATGCCATTGCGGACCAAACTCGCCGCCCCCGCGCAGATTCGCAACAACATAGGCATTGCCCTGTCCGAGCCAGAGCTGTCCCACGGGTCCGAGATAAGAGGGCAGCAGCGAAACCTGGAACCCACCATAGCCATAAAGAAGTGTTGGGATGGCGCCGTCAAACCTCGCATTCTTCGTCCGTACCAGAAAATAGGGAATTGACGTGCCATCATACGAAGTCGCTTCGCACTGGTCTACGACGTGATTGGACGCATCAAAGACGGCAGGTGTCGTCTTCAGTTCCTCAAGGTTTTGGGTTTCGGCATCAAAATACCAGATTGATGTTGGCCTGAGGTAGTCCGAGACCGTGAACATCGCCTGGTCCGCTTGCTCGGACGCGGCTGACACGTTGACGTTTGTATGTTGCGGCAGCGGGATCGGCGTCGACGACCAAGCTTTCTTATCGTATTTATAGAGGAACGCTTTGCTCTGAACGTTCTCAAGTATTGTCAGGATCAAGAAATTCTTTGTGCTACTGACTCCGCTCAGGGCCTGGCGGGACCCAGGCTTGAAGACAAGCGAGGCTTTAGCGCGCAGCGGATCCTGCTTCCATTCGGCTAAGTCATACGAAATCAGCGAGCCGGTCCCAAATCTGACGTCATCAGGCTCCCATTCTTCGTCAAGCTTCACAAGCAGGCGACCGCTCACGAGCCCGACTATCGCGGCCTTCTTCGGCAGATTGAGCTTGATGGGCCCATCGGGGCGGAAGACCACGTACTCGCACTCGACAGAGCTGATGACACGGATGGCGCCGGTCGCATGTATACGTCCTTCACTGTCTCGAAGCACCAACGGCACCGTCTGAACGTCGGTGGGCTCGCCACGAAAGATCTCGCGAGCCTCACCGAGCGGCTGAGCGCGTTTGAGCTCCTTCAGCACAAAGGGGTAGCCGGCCTGCGTCAAAGACCCCTCGCCCCAGTCCCGTGCGACAAGGAGTGTGTCACCATCGACCCAGCTGACGTCCTGCTTGCCCTCCGGAAGATAAAAGCCGTCCGCAACAAAGGACTTGGTCTCGCTGTCGAACTCACGTATAGACACGGCATCCTTGCCGCCATCGGAAAGACTAATCAGGCAGAGGCGCTCTTCAGGTGGAAGGCGACTGCCACCTTGAAAGACCCAATTCTTGTTCTCGGCATTCGCCAATGCGTCCACATCGAGGATGGTTTCCCACTGTGGATCTTGGCTACGATAGCTTTCTAGCGTGGTGCGTCGCCAGACGCCGCGCACATGGTCCTCATCTTTCCAAAAATTTTCTAAGCCGCGCCGTCCGAACGAAACGTCTGCAATCCGATCCTTGGACTGCAGGATGGTGAGCGCCTGTTCGTAGAAGCGCCGATAGCGGGGGTCGGCCTGGAGGACCGCGAGTGTCTTCTCGTTTTCGACGCGAGCCCAAGCCAATTGGCTTCGTCCTTCGATGTCCTCGAGCCAGAGGAATGGATCGTCAGCTTCCACCGAGGCAGCTCGCTCTTGCGCAAGTGCCGTGGCGTAGGTTACCGACGGCAGCGCGGCGGAGAGGAGGGATTTGTTCATGGACTTTCTCCCGATGAGATCGACGGGCCAAGAACACGCCTGGCGCGCCAAACGAAAGCGGCGGAAAGCACGAAGCGCATGGAATAGCGCATCTTGCCGGACTATTCATTGCAAACTGCGTGCCGACTAACGAGCCGGAAGTTTCAGCCGCGTGGCTGCACCGACCATGTCCGATTCCCGACATTGGTTGGCAAGCAAACACGGGCAGCGTGTCGACGAGATCGCCTGTCAGACACCGCCAGTATTTTTGATCTTCATTGGTCAGGAAGGGACACAACGATGCACCGGCGCCAGCACAATTCCTATCCCCATATCTGTAGGTTCCCCGAAGCTTCGACTCTATCGGGCAGATTTGTCGGCGGCGGTCACCATGACAAAGAACAGCGCGTTGATCAGCGGCCAGATCGCGGTCAAGCAAAGTGTAAAGTGTGATGTACACGGCGATAGTCCAAGTCATCCGAAGAGGTGCTCCAAATAATCATCGGACGGCTCGGCTGCTCTTGGCCAGGAGAAAGAGCTTGTATTTCCTCTCCGTCTCTCGGCGCGTTAAGATCTGCGAGCGACCACAAGCCCTAATCTACCGGCCACCCGAATGCGCCGCAGCGCCCTCGTCAACTAGTATGTCTAGTAGTTGACTGAGATGGAGGGTCCCTAACAAGCTGGATGCGATGGCAGAGCTCAAATGGGGCTAATAGTTCCAATGCAACGACCTTCATGCACGATCGTTTCGACACCTCCATCTCGAACAGCAGATCCGCTTGGCACATCTTCTCCGATCAGAATCAAGCTCGATCCTTGGCGCGTTTCGCTCGCACATTGCGGCTAGCTGTCATGCACGATCGCCGTGAACGGCACACCCAGCAGGTTCAGTTCCGTGCCCGCTCCTCTCGCGGAGCCGTCTCAAGCCCGAGTGGTCGTTTGAGATAAGGGGACACGTCCAGACGTGGGAAAGAAGCTTCTTAATGTCGCCCGCTAATCGATGAAAGGCCAGGATACGGAACACTTCGACGATTAGCTCTTTGCCGTTTGTGCTGCTTATTCAGACTCCCGCGCAAATGCAACTTCGTGAAATTGAATTCGTCGGGTAATCGGCGCGAGCAATTGACCTTTGTATAGTCAAACGGAATGACGCAATGAAAAAAGCGGTTGATGATCGCTTACTAGCCGCAATTGATCGGCTTGCACGTTCCTCCAGCGAAGTCGCCAATGCTTTGTCGACAATGCTTAGCAAGCAGGACATTGCAAATGAACACCTGCGCAAACTTGTAACCGCTGCAGAAATGTACGGGCTACCCAGAACAAACCATAGCTTGTTTCGAACTCTATCTGCGATTGCGCAGGAACAAGCCATCGAGATAATCCGCACAGAAATGGCGGGCGCTGTGTTTTTTGCCGATCATGATGAGTTCAGGTTTGATGCCTTGTCAAAAGCAGGTACGGGTGCTGCCCTCGAGTTCGGCGTCTACAGCGGTTACA
Source organism: Bradyrhizobium pachyrhizi (assembly GCF_029714545.1). Classification (NCBI taxonomy): domain Bacteria; kingdom Pseudomonadati; phylum Pseudomonadota; class Alphaproteobacteria; order Hyphomicrobiales; family Nitrobacteraceae; genus Bradyrhizobium; species Bradyrhizobium pachyrhizi. The sequence continues at coordinate 7,141,931 of NZ_CP121667.1, forward strand.
CTATCGGCGCCATGGCCGAGCGATTTCCAGAGCGGCAGTTTTATGGCTTCGATAGCTTTAATGGCCTTCCGGAGCGCTGGAAAGGATACCTTCCAGTGGACTTTGATCGTGAAGGCAAAGCCCCTGACGTTCCGGAGAACGTAGAGCTTATTGTTGGCCTGTTTGACGAGACGATTCCAGTGTTTGCTCAGCGCGAGCTTCCCGTTGCGTTCATCCACGTCGATTGCGACATATATTCCAGTACAAAAAGCATCTTTACGGGTCTTAAGTCTCAGATTCGTCCGGGATGCATTATCGTGTTTGACGAATATTTCAACTACGTAGGGTTCGAGAAGCATGAAAGATTAGCTTTCGACGAATTCATCCGTGAGACCAACTATGGTGTCGATTGGATATCTTATTCGGGGCAACAGGCCGCCTGTCTACTGACGAGCGGGGCCGAGGGGCACTTCCGTCGAACTGACTAAAGAGCTGGTTGTCGTCGAACGCGTTTCGGGCGAAGAGCGCAACTAGCAGAAGTTGTCTTATGGATTTCATGAAGCGGTCTGGCTCGCGGTCAGCGGTTGCCGGTCTGGCACCATGGAGACCGCCGCAAGACCGACTTCGTCAGCTTGCCTCTGCATCGGCCCCAAGTCCGAAAGCGAGGACGCCCGTGCGTGCTTGCCGCCCCCAAGCCGTAACCAAGTTGCGGCGAACATCATATCGTCGCTAAACCTCGACAACACTACAACACTGCCCCAGGCGCAAGATTCTCCACCACGATCCGAAGCTGCTCGGCTGTCGTTCACCGGCTCACCTCTCTGGACCGGATAGAACGGTAACCGTCATCACGTCGCTCATTTGCTTGCAAAGGCACGCTCCGGGAGCGGCCCTCGCCGGAAGCTTACGCGTGGAATGAATTCTCCTCAGTCGCACTATTATGCGGCAGCCGGATGGAAAGACGCGCCTCCTAGGGGAGTCAGTGCATTGGGGGTAAGGGCATTGCACCGGAGCGCACCGAAGGAACGCGGTGAGCGCATGCCAAATCGGATCGATCCAATCAGCTGTCCTGGTTAGCTGGGGCTAAAGATCAGATATAGAAGGATCACGGCTGCGACGGCCGTCCAGCCGGCTACCGTTGCGTAAGCTGTTACGCGCGTCGGCATTGGGCGGCATCTCCTGTATGAAGCAATCGAATGGCACGCCAACAGCGGCTTCGTAGCTTACTCAATATGAAACCCTGTGCCGTGGGTCTCCCATAACCCAGGATGCATTCTTCTGTGAAGTCAGAAATGGTTCGAAAGCCAATGACGTTGCGATAGCGACACATCCAAGTGTCCCTTGCCCGCCAGACGCCATCGCCGCGATTGCAAAGCGGCCTTTAGCAAGCCGCTACCCCGGAGTACCAGCGATTGCTGAGCGCAACGCTGTTGGTGGCCAGAGTTCCGCCTAGATCGATAGTGTCTCGTCCGCCCCGCCAACCTACCCAGCAGTGAAATCCGGTGCCGGGTTAGACGAGACCTATTTGTGCGTGCCGTACTGATTTCCCGTGCTTGGGTTCCGATATGTGCCTCCTCTGTGAGACGATCCCATTCCGCCCAAGTAGGAACCGCCGTGGCTGGAAGTGTGGTGACCTCCTCCGTAAGAGACCCGCCCGCCGTGGCCCCCGCCTCTCGCCTGCGCAAAGGATGTCGAACAGATCAGGACCAATACGAGGAGTGCTATTCGCTTCAAAGTAATTCTCCCTCAACGTCTCTCATTCAAGACAACGAACACTTCTTCTGAATTCTCTGCCCGTGTGCAACTGGCAATCGCGCTATTCATACCCTAACGTCTGGATTGCTGGCACGCTCTCTCGAAGAACGCACCTCGAGCTAACGGGCATAAGGCAACTCCTACAAGGTTTTCGGGCAACTAGGAAACGACAAGCTTTGTACGGTGCGGACAGACGTATTGCTGTTAGAGGCCTGCAATTCGTCTAGTGTTCAGAGTGGGCAACCATGCGCGTTAGCTTGCGAGGATCGATCGTGCTCAACAAGGGAGAGACAAGTCGAACGCATTGTAAGCGACCACCCCTTGCACGGGTGCCGCTCTCCCTTGCGCGTGCATCTCGATTCCGTGTTTTTCAGGCGTCACGCGGCGTAGGCCACACCGCTCTCGCGTCGACTCAAAGGGGCCCAATCTTCAGCACATCGAGTCTGGTTAGATGCGCCATCGTGACCTTGTCTCCAATAGCTTTTTGGCACTGATCGCGGCGGGGCTTGTGCTGCTCGGCTTGAGCCTGCTCGCCTTTTCCTTCACTTTGTGAGGACCATCCCATGAAATCATTGAAGCTGATCGGCCTGGCGCTCGGCGCATCTTTCGTGCTCTCCACAGCGGCTTTCGCGGACGACATCACCATTGCCGTAGCCGGGCCAATTACTGGCGGCGAATCCGCATTCGGCCGGCAGATGAAGAATGGCGCCGAGATGGCGGTGGACCAGATCAATGCTTCCGGCGGTGTGCTCGGCAAGAAGCTCGCACTCGACGTCGAGGACGATGCCTGCGACCCCAAGCAGGCGCGCTCGGTCGCGGAAAAGATTGCCAATGCCAAAATCCCGTTCGTCGCCGGGCACTTTTGCTCTTCGTCGTCGATCCCTGCATCGGAAGCCTATGCCGACGGCGGCGTGCTGCAGATTACGCCGGCTTCGACCAACCCACTGTTCACCGACCGGAAGCTGTGGAACGTGGCACGCGTTTGCGGCCGCGACGACCAGCAAGGTCTGATCGCTGCCCAGTACATCACGAAGAACTTCAAGGGCAAGAATATCGCGATCCTCAACGATAAGACCACCTACGGCAAAGGCCTCGCCGACGAGACAAAGAAGGCCCTTAACAAGGCCGGCATCATCGAGAAAATGTACGAGTCTTACAATAAGGGCGACAAGGACTTTAACGGGATCGTCTCGCGTCTCAAGCGCGACAATATCGAGCTTGTCTATGTCGGCGGCTATCATCAGGAAGCGGGGCTAATCCTACGGCAGATGCGCGATCAAGGCGTGAAGACCGTGCTGATGTCAGGCGACGCATTGGCTGACAAGGAATATGCGTCGATCACGGGCACCGCCGGCGCGGGCACGCTCTTCACATTCGGACCCGACACGCGCAAAAAGCCGACGGCGGCTGCGATCGTCGAAAAATTCAGGGCCAGGAACATCGACCCCGAAGGCTACACGCTCTACACCTACGCTGCTATACAGGTGTGGATGCAGGCGGCGGCCAAGGCTGGCACCACCAATTCGAGGAAGGTGATGGATGCGATCAAGGCAGGTTCCTAGGACACTGTAATCGGCAAGCTGGAATATGACGCCAAGGGCGACATCAGGCAACTCGATTATGTCATTTATAAGTGGGACGATAAGGGCAGCTATGCTGAGGTGAACCCAAAGGGTTCCTGACGCATCTCAACTCGACACAAGGCCTTGGTGTGTGACGACGGAGTTGGGGCGGTGATCAAATGCCGGTCAGGCGATTCCTCCAGGGCAACAAGCCGAACTCGGAAGAAATCGAGCGTCTAAACTCGGCCTACCTACAGACTCTGCGCTCGCTTGGTTTGGTAGATCGTAACGACCCTATCGCCGAACTAGTCGCAAAGAAGGTCCTCAAGATTGCCGCCGCAGGCGTTCGCGATCCAGCAGAGATTTCCAAGCTCGCCGTCGAGCAGCTGGGTATCCCCAGACCGCCATCGCTGTAACCCGTCGCGGCGGGCTCGCGCATTGGTTTGGTTTTTTCCGGGGACGCTCTCAAATCGGCACGGACCAGTTGCGCGTAGAGTCTGATAGGATTGGCGGAACGTGACACTATGGAGGCAATAAACTCGAACCTGGCGCAATATGCGATTGAGCCGGCTCTTTAGGATCGCTCCGTTTCGGATCCGCGATCGTGGTTCAAATCAGATTGACAAAATGATAGCTCGTGTGCGGACTGCGGGTGACGCCGCTGCCGCGATTTTCCTTGAGTTCGCCGACGCGCGTTCGGCGTAATCGGTGGGATTTCGCGAGAAGCGCTTGCGAACTCCGGCGCATCTGCAACGATGGTTGACAAAGGCTCCGCCACACTGGCCCGGCACTCCATGTATTCCAGTACGGCACGTCCCTTCTCCGTCAGGTACCAGCCGAACGCGTCGCGTTCGACAAGCCTCATCGCAAATATGTTCAGATCAGGCACCCGGCTGGCAAGTCGCTTGGTGCGCTCGGACCAGTCCTCGCCGCTCTTGGCCAGAATGGCAATGTCGCGCTTGAGAGCGTCGAGAGAGGCTACGCCATTCGGATAGCTAACGAGAAGCTTTAAGATAGTGACCTGAAGATTCATGGTCACCGCGTTCGAATTGAAAGTAGGCGAGCTTCTGGAGAAGGCCAGCGCATGCAACATCACACATAAAATATGACGAACAATGTGCCTGAAGCGCTCGCGCGGGACAAGCCCGTCCATGAACGCAGACGGAATGGAGCTGAAGCCTCTACGTTTGCGCACGAATTGCTTCGTCGCTTCCGTGAGCCTGGAGTTTGGACATATGTCCGCTCAGAGGGGCCGAACAATAGGTAGACCACAGTCGATGATCTCAACGTCGGCCGCGAGTGAGCCGGCGAGGTACGCCTTGCTTTCGCGCCCTGCGTTGCGACCGGATGGCTTGGCGGCCTACGCTGCAGCTGATATGCTCGATCGGCCGTGTTGGTAGAGGGGAGAGACTGTTTAGCAGTACATGCCAGCGGGTCGCGGCGACGCGTTGCCGATAACCACGAACGACATTGCGGTCAGAAGGGGTAAACTAGACCTGCGCTGGTGCGATCGTCGCCCGCGAGCAGAATGGCACGCCGGGCTGATCGAGCAGCCCCATTCACGTTAGGGCACCAGCGATGTCCCCATTGTCTTGCCATCGCGGCTGCTCGCTAGCCTCTCCTATTGCGTCGCTCCGTCGCCTCCGAGAGTAAGCCCAGCAAAAGACGAAGTGGCGCGGAGCGGACGCACCTCTAATGGGCTACGCGAAGCCCCATAGGCGACGACGTCCTTCGGATGGGGGCAATATCCGCAATGCACCGCACTGTGGAGGCCTTCGCGGGCTGCCAAAAATGGCCTCCCAGTTCATAGTCCTCCTCACTCAAGTCCAAGGCATCTGATGATCCCGAAGCGTTTGACGACGCGCTGGTCGCTGCCCGAGTGCCGTACACGGTCGGAGACGATGGCCCAGGGACATCCGCCGTCGGCACAGCTTGAGCATCGTCATGTGACCCGCCCGCCGTGCCATGTTGCTGCTCTTGCCTTTCCGACCGCCAGGCCGAAAGGCGAGCGGGGGCGGCCTGAGTGATCACGGATACTCTTCCACTGACGCGGCGTCAGTCTCGGCTATCACGAAATCGCGCCCATCCGCGCAAACAACATTGCAGCTTCAGATGGCCCAAGGCCAATGACGCCTACAAAGCTCGGCGGCGGCATCGGAATGTCTTGATGAGTTGGCTTCCAGAGATGCAGGCAGTACCGGCTGTTGTTCACGTACCGTAAATGAGGCGGATGCAGCTGCATCGCGCATTCCTCTTCATCCCAGAATAGGTCTTTGACAAAGGACATCTCTTCCCAGTTCGGGCAGCGCCGCGGGGTCGAGACGGACACTTGCTCCCAGCCGGGGCGTACAAGTCCGCTGATCTTGAGCTCACAGCCGCAAGGCCCTTGTACGAAGAATAGGCCACAAGGACCTGATCCCGGAGCGCTAGCGAACCGCCCATGTCGCACTCGACCCGCCTCCAGTTTCTCTAATATCTGCGAACGCACTCCCCCTCCTTTGCCTCGCGAATAGCCTTGAAATCGACGCAAATGACGTTGTCAAACGACTCACTAAGCGGCGGCGGATGTGCCCCCGACACAGCGTTCCGGCACCATTCTCTAGCCTGAATTATCTGCTGCATTTCGAACAATCTGCTGAGCAAGCCGCAGATGTCGATCATCCGTTGTCCTCCACTGCACCCTTTCGAACTATCCATGCCTCTTTCGGCGATCCACTAAGCGGTATCAGCGGCACAGCTGGGCGGCGCACCCAATCCATCATCGCCGGATCGCACGCATCAGGTCCCGCCCGCATCAGTTCGCATCTGGGCGCGAGAGCCTTGTCGGCCTGCCCTTCTTGGTTTCAGCATCCAGCCTCTCCTCTCTTTCGCCCCGCGCGACTTCGTCCCAGCCTGCCGCACGACGCATGACTTGGTCCCCGCGATTGGCACGGATTGCTCAACCGCCTCGAAGAACCGCGGACGGAAGAGAGCTTCTTACGTTCCTCTGCGAGCGAGTTCGAATGAACCCTGACGTCTCGGTCATGAGCGCGCCTCATGCGAATTGCTCGGAGCAATTGACTATTGTTCATCGATAACGGCTAGGCTGGCGTGAAAGCCAGCCTCCGCCCGGGCGCGGCGGCGGGCGAGCGCGGCCGGTCACTCGCGCCGCTTGCTAACCGTCGCTTATTTCTGCACGCGTTCATGCTCGTGGAAATGCTTCGGCCCATGAGGTCGCTGCGTCACCAGTTTTGCTGATCGCTGATGATTGTATCGACGATTTTCCGTCAGTGTGTACTCCACTATTGCTGGTGAACCAGCGCCTTCAACGATTGATGCCCCCCAAAGGCGACGTTGTCGGATATTGGATCTCTACCTGGCACTTCAGCCCTTGCTGTTCGCTGCAGCCTGTAACAACGCCAATGAGTCATCTATGTGGCCACATGAGTCATGTTTGCGTAGTGGATCGCACTCGCATTCGCCGCCGCGACCGGTCTCTGGTTAATAGGTCACTCGGCGCGCGCTGCGCCGGGACAGTGCGCCGGTACGTTAGAGACGCCGGCCATCTAACCTAACAAACGCCGTGAGCTCCGCCGTGCTCGACAGTTCCCCGTCGCTACGTTGTCAAGTTTGGACACAAATCAATGAGCGCGATTGTTGAAACGAGGAGAACTTCGTGAGGCCGCCGTACCGTCGCTATTCACTCGCCGGCAACAGAGGACACGTTGTCGTGCTTGAGGTGTCGCTTTCGAACATTGTAACTCACAATCCAGATCACGCCGACCGCAATTGGCACGGAGATTGCGGTTAGAAAAGAGGGATCCACACGCAGTCCGACGTCTTGCGCCCCCTTGGCGAGGTAACCGAACAGGCTGACTACATAGTATCCTATCGCCGCGACCGATAATCCCTCGACCGTGCACTGTAGCCGCAGTTGCTGTCTCGTACGCTCGCTAATTGCGTGCAGAAGGTCACGATTCTGCTGCTCGATCTCGACATCGACGCGGGTTCGCAACAGATCGGCGGCCCGTGCCAGCTTGACCGACAGGCTCGCCTGACGGTCCTCCACAGTCGCGCAGGTCCGCATCGCTGGCGCCATGCGGCGCGCCAAAAAGGATGACCAGGTCGGATACCCCGCGACATCGCTGCCTTCAATGATGGACAGTCGCGATTGGACCAGCTCATTGTAAGCCCTACTGGCGCCAAAGCGAAACAGGCTGCCCGTCGCGCCTCTTTCGAATGAAGCGGCCAGCGCCGTCAGTTCGGCAAGCAGATGGTTGTTGAATTGCAGCCCCTCTGAGCCCTGCATTTCTTCCAGTGCCTCTACAAGACGGCGATCGATGCGATCGACGGACAGCGCAAGCTCAAGGGCAGCCGAAAGGCCAAGCAGCGCCAAGGGGCGGTAGGTCTCGATTTCGAGGACCCGCTGGACCAACGCGCCGAGATCATGCGGCGTCAACCCGAGGTCGCAGACAAGGATCCTGGAGAAGCCGTTTGCGTCCACGCGAAAGTCTGAGGCCACAACGCCCGTGGCCCCCTTTGTAGCGACCATGGCAAGGCTGCTCTTGTCAAAAAGCTGTTCAGCACGTTTGATCGGCGAGGTTCCCCGCTCCGCTTCCAACTTGTTTGCGACCAGCAGTGGTCCGGCCTGCCGCAAGGCCCGGATCAGCGATTGAACCGTATCATCGACATCATCAAATTGGCGAGCCTCGGGACCATTTGCTGCACTCCAGATCCAGGTGAATGTCGCAAATTCCGAATGCTGCTCCCATCGTAACATAGCGGGCCCGACCACGACCTGATGATGTTTCGCTGACGCTTCGGGCGGTGGGAGGTTGTGCTGCTGGCAGAAATCGACAAAGCGTTGGCGATCGCTGGCGGCCGCTTCGCCCTGCGCTAGAAAGGCGAAGTGAATCACGCTGAACGGCGAGACAAGACGCGTGAAGGGCCGCGCGTGGACTTCATTAAGCACAGCGTCGCGTTGCGGATGCAGCGCGAAGCTTCGCAAGTTCAATTCATTGAGCATGTACTGGCGCCCTCGCTTCAGGAATGACAAGCAACAGCGAGCTCAACACGAGCGGTGGGAAATGGGCGCGCGCGGGTCGCGGATCGAAATGACGCAAAGATCAATACAGAGGCGACTCAACCCATGACGAATTCTTGCGAGAGCACGTGCTGGAACATTGAGACCGCCCCGCATACTGCATTGCCAATTGGCGCGTCGAGGCTCATACGACCCCATCCTGTTACAGCGCCATCCTGGTGACGCGCGAACGCGCGTGCAGGATTTGGGCCAGTGCTGAAGCAGCGGACACGCTTTTTTTGCTATGTGGATTTCTTAGATGTCGGCGGCGTGATTTCCGGCATGACGTCGCGCTGCTTTTGACCGCGGCGCGCACGGCCGTGTACAGCATACGGAGCTGGCTGCTTGAGCAAGCTAACCGCGTCTAGCCCTTTGCCAAGGCCTCGGAAATTCCGACAAGGTCGAGGAGGCTTGCAACAGGATGCTGAAATATCTGACGAAAGAATAACTGACGTGAGGTTTGGAGCAACGCCGCGCGCTGCGATGTCCGCCGACTGTCCCTGGCGCCAGCCGGCAAAAGTCGCAGCGTCTGATGATTGCAAACCAATCGAGCAGACAGCTCGATGACTGGCGGGCTAGACGACGCCTCCTCAACGTTTGGGGACCTCGCGCGGGATGGGGCGCGAAACAGCGTACCGGCAGATAAGCACTTTTCAAGCAACGCCCCGCACGGCTGTTGAAGCCGGCTGCCTTGTACCGACCATGACCAGCTAAAGACCTCGATGTAAGGAACCCGACGTCCCGCTAAACCATCGCCGGCAAACATGGCTTTCCCATCTTAGGCGCTGCGTAGCAGTTCTCGCTGGTGGCATGCCGATTGCTCAGGATGGAAAACGTTCGAGCCGAGCGGCGGTATGCCGCTGTCTTTTAGCAATGATCGCCGGCATCGAGCAGATGTTCGTCCGGCTTGGTGGCTTCATCGTAGTGACCCCAGCCACGGCTCTCCCGACTAGCGCAGTGCAAGAAGGTGCATGGATGACACATTGGCGCGCTTCAAAACAAGCCATGTTCGAGAATGACAAAGCCCCTCGCACGCCAAGCCCTGGCGCTCCACAGCCGCAGAGAGCCTGGAACTTCTGGCCGCTTGCTGCGCTTCTCCTTAATGGGCTCCTTTGGGCCGGAATCTGCTGGCTCGTCGTGGTATTATCGTGATCGAATATGGCGCCATCGAAAAGACAGGCGGCGCACGGCAGGCGCCACAGAAGGTCCGGCAGCAAGGCGAATCCGAAACCGGTCACTTGGTAATGTGCAGCTGAATCGCTCCAGGGCAAGGCGACTTATGACGCCCTGTCGAGCTTGGCGACGTCCAAGGCGGAGCAGATCCGGGATCGTTACGCAATCAGGAGCAGTCAGCGCCCCGCCCCCCCTGATTTGGTAGCTGGCAGAGCACCGAGCATCAAGCTCAAGAGTTCAATCTGCGGAGCTCTTGCGCGAGTGCGCCACCAGGCTCCTGCATGGCAGTCGTCTACGTTCAACTGGTGCACCACGTTTGCCCTGATCACGGCGACGACAATCCGCGATTCACGTTCGATTCTCCTGGCGACCAGCTGTTGCGCGAGAACAGCCGTCATGCCGCGGCGGCATTATTAGGTCCTCTCGCTTGGCCAAGACCCGGCTCGATTTGATAACCGGAAGGCAGGCGTGATGTTTGTTCTATCCGGACGAAACGAAGCAGTATGATCCAACAGGCGGATTGAAGACGCGATATGTACGTTACGTACAAATCTTTTTCTGTCAGCGGACACTCTGCTCGAAATCTGGTCGTGCTTTGTTGGCCCCGTATGATACTGAAGCGACAACTTTAGAGGCTGATACGGTTCGTCTTCACGTCGCGCGAGATAATGCTCCGAGCACTAAACATTCCAATTGAGGCGATCCGCACTATTGTAGCCATCGCTGAGACGGGTAGCTTGTCGAAAGCCGCAACCAAGCTCGGACTTAGTCAGCCTGCCGTCAGCGCCCAAGTTAAGCGATTACAGGGCCTAATTGGCGGGCAAATGTTTGTCAAAACCGCGAACGGCACCACCTTCACCGACCTGGGCGAACTTGCCCTCCAGCAGGCACGGATAATACTCAACGCGAACGACCAGATGCTCAGGCTGGGAGGTAATGGGACTGCATCCGTTTATCGCATCGGCTTAAGCGGCCTTTTTGCTCAAAGGCTTTTCGAGCGCGCCGGGAGGAGCGCTTTTTCAGATCTGTCTATACATGTTGATCAATGTGCCGCCATCCGTAAGGGTTTGATCGAAGGCTACATAGATGTAGCCGTCATTTTCGCTCCTTATGCCGATGCTGAACTCGCAAAGACTGTGTGTGAGCAGCGAGTATTCCCTTCTACCTGGGTTCGCTCGCGCGACTTTGTTCTCAGTCCGGGCGCTCCCATCCCAATAATAACGCTTCCTGGCCAGGATTGGATGACTGGCCCGTTGGATAGGATGGGATCGGCTTACAAGGTTGTTCTTCACACCTCTGACTACTTGGTGAGGCTGACGGCCGTACGTCTTGGCATCGGTCTGACCGCACTGCCTTCCTTCTCCGTGCCGGACGACCTGATTGACGCGCCCGACTACTATTTGCCTCGATTACCCGATCTCCGAGCTGTCATATGTGCTAGGTCAGGACTGCGAGGGGACGTTGCGACGAGGCTTGTGAAACGGATCAAAGGAATATTTGACGACCACATTCCCGACCCACCGGACAAATGCGCACTGGGTAAGGGGCTCTAAGATTGTCGATGATCGGATGCATCATGGCAGCCAGCGGGCAACAACGAGCAGCGCGCAATGCACTTGGTGGAGGCGGCGGCGCCAAGACTGCCTGGGCTTCGTCGACATCCCTCAACATGCCGGTTTCCAAGCGACACTTCTCCACAGCTCGGAAGACCGAAACCCGACGCACCTTGCTGGGGGACAATGTGCGCCGGGTCAGTTGGAGCGTTGGTGCGACAACGGACTGTCTCGACACTCGCAGCAACGAATCGCCTCAACGCTCCTTAGTACTCAAGCAAGTGTCATGCCTGACTAAAGCTGCCGATCATTCTCATCTGACCGATGGGCGGCCCGATCGGACTCCAACGGCTGGCACGAGTTCGTTGCGCATCCCCGGAACTCCGATATCTGACCGAACCAGCAGGTCTTCGGTCTTCACCAAGGGACGTACATATCTCTTGCGGCGAGTTGCCTTCATAAGAAGCAAAGATCATTAGAAGTGTTGACTAGACTCTGGCTCGTCGTCGCTTCCGCTCGATTGCCACTCTTGGGCACGTCGAGCGAGCTTTTCGTATTCCACGGCAACCTTGAGAAGCCTATCTCTTGACTTGCCGAACGCGAGGGATTCCGCCTTGGATCGCGTTGCTTCCGCGCGACTCCGCCAATGGTTGGCATCGGAAAGTCTACTTTTCGAGTTCATGGCGCCAGCATGCAATCCATAGATCAAAGTAATGCGACACCGGCTCTCCGTATATGTACGTAACCCCGCTTCCGCAAATCGACCACACTGCCAATTGTTTCGCCAGGGTCCCAATATCGCTTTGCTTTCATCGGCGATCCAACACCCGACGCATATGCACAGACCAGGGGACGCCGCATGCAGGCCTCGCCAAGTTCAAGTCCACCTCGTTTGGCCAAACCGCTGATCAACTTGACAATTTCGAAGACGAAGGCTTGGCGGCAGGTCTCACTACGCGCAATCGATTGCGGGTCAAACAAGTATTCCGACCTGCCCGCACAAACGAGGCTGCCGCAGATCATGCGTACGTGCGGCTCAACGTGAACGGAGATCGTCAGTCGGCAAGATATGGGCTTGAATTCGCGCGCCTGCGCTCGGATCTGCAAGACTGATATATATTCACAGGCCCCTTCGACGAGGGACTTGAATCGTACGTAGCGTGAGATTGTACGATCCTCGACAAGTGAGAAGCACCTCGGACACACGAGACGCTTCCTGACAGGTAATGGAAATTGCAAATGTCTGACAGTTCCAAGATTGCGCCGCGACAATCAGTTTCGTTTCTCACACTTTCTATCGAACTCGGACTGCGCTGCGCACTGGATAACACGACCGGCAAGTCTCCACTGAACGACCACGAACGCGTCAAACTTGAGGTATGCCGTTCTCTCTTCAGCGCCTCCGAGGCTGTCATGACGGATGGAACACGTCGTATTGCAAACGGCCTCTGCGGTTCTTCGAACGAGCCGGATGATAAGCCAGAGTTCTTCACCGACCATCGTTCCGGCGCATCGCCCCTCGATGGCTTGCTATTCTCGGTCGGATACGATCTCGGCGACACACCTAACCTCGTCCGCTTTTGATCGTCTCACCGTTACTACGCCTCCAAGTATCATTTCGTATGGGCAACGACGGGCTCATCGACCGTCTTGCCGGACGACTGACTCCCGACCGGAGGCTGCGAGCATGTCACAAACCTAGGCCCAGACCTTGAGATTCCTAGCAATGAAAACGCCAACTGCACGGTCATTGGGAGCTAACGAATCAATTGCTCGGTCAGTCCAGCTGCAGTGCTGCGGGACGCTCGGTAGCGTGGTCCGACTTTAACAACGGCTCGTGCCGCCATTGTCGCACGGAGACGACTTACACAGCGCGTTGTTGAGTCAGCAGATACAAAAGGCAGTTCAAATTGCCACTGATCCTTCGGTTCCGACCTGTTTCCGGTGGGCGGATTATATCGCCCCCTTCGCAGGAATAACAACACCGCATAACAGAACGCACAGAGGACATTATGAATCAAACGCAACGAGCACTTTGGTCTTCTTCGCTGTTCAAGGTCCGCCAACTAGCAACTGTTTTCGTTGTTGCGACGATAGTTCTATGTCCCGAGTGGACGCTTGCGCGCGACCAAGCTCCTACAACCGAGGAAAAGGAGGCCTGCATAGACGACGTATTTCGCCTGTGTAGCGGCCACATACCCGACCGGGCCGCGATCACCGCCTGCCTCAGGGCCAAGCAGGCGAGCTTGAGTAAGCAATGTCGGTACGTAATATCAGTCCGAGATAGTGACAAAGGCAAAGCCGATTTGAAATAGGATAACCACCTGCTCCTTAAGCGGTAAGGGCTGGGCCTATTCCCCGGCCCGAACCGCAGAGCGGAGATGCCGGATCTCGAATACCAGCAGCTGAGCTAACGGAGGCAGTCGGCGTGCGAAACCGATAGCCACTTACGGAACGCCTTCTTCAGGTGTCGTTCGGACAGAAGCAGATGTACACACTACCCTTTGATACTGTTTTAGTCGCCAACAGGGGCGAGATTGCCGTACGAATCGTCAAGACACTGCGCAAGCTGGGGCTTCGTTCTGCAGTTATCTACCACGAGGTGGATGCACACACTCCTGCCATCTCCATGGCGGATACCGCAATTGAGATCGGCGGTCATTCACCCGTCGCGGCCTATCTGGACATCGCGCAAATGATAGCTGCCGCGCGGAAGGCTCGCGCTGGCGCGCTGCATCCGGGTTACGGATTTCTCTCCGAGAATGCGGAGTTTGCCAGGGCTGCAACGAAAGCCGGCATTACATTCATCGGGCCGGCACCCGAAACAATAGAACTGATGGGCGATAAGATCCGGGCCCGAAAGTTCGTTCAGTCCAACGGCTTTCCGGTCGCTCCATCGGCGGTCGACGAAGATGACCCTGAGGAGTTTGTTGTTAGGGCGCGGGCTATTGGTACCCCCCTGCTTGTGAAACCATCAGGGGGCGGTGGGGGCAAGGGCATGCGGATTGTGCGCGACCTTGATTATCTGGAAGACGCGATTGAGCAAGCACGCCGTGAAGGCCAGCGGCATTTTGGGGATAGCCGCGTTTACGTCGAACGTTATATTGAAAAGCCACGCCATATCGAGGTGCAGGTGCTCGGCGACTCCTTTGGAAACGTCGTCCACCTCTTTGAGCGGGAGTGCTCAGTGCAACGCCGCTTCCAGAAGATCATTGAGGAGACGCCCTCGCCAGCACTGTCACCCCAATTGCGTAAACGGATCTGCGAGACTGCCGTTGGCATCGCCCGTGCCGCCAATTATCAGAATGCCGGTACTGTTGAATTCATCTTCAGCGCCGGAGAGTTCTATTTTCTTGAGATGAATGCTCGCTTACAGGTCGAGCATCCCGTGACCGAGATGATTACTGGTATCGATCTTGTTGCCGAACAGGTCTATGCCGCCGCCGGCCGAGCGCTCGGATATACGCAGTCAGATATCGTGTCGAATGGGCATGCAATCGAGATCAGACTGTACGCGGAAGCTCCCGAACGTGGATACGCTCCGACCACGGGCAAAGTCCTACTTCTCGAGTACCCCGATGGAGTACGGATCGACGGCGGCATCTTGCAAGGCCAGAGAATTACGACAGCGTTCGATCCCATGCTCGCCAAGATCATCGCGCACGCGCCGACACGGATAGAGGCGGCGCAGAAGGCGCATCGCGCAATCCGGGAGACGATTCTCCTCGGCTGCCAGACAAATGCAAACCTTCTCGCACGTATACTTGCCGACGAGGCATTCCTCAGAGGAGAGATCCATAGCGGATATCTTGAGGACAATCCGCACATCGCAACGGACAATTTTTCTTTTGGCTTATCCGCGTTTCTCGCTTCAGCCGCTCTACTGACGAGGCCAGTTCGCGAATCGGCCGACGCCGTGCCCCCGCTTCACGCGGTGCTGGGTAACTGGAGGAATTGACGTGTATCATTCCTTCGAGCTTGATGGTGTAGATCATCAGGTATGGCTTTCAGCGTCCCAGCAGGGCTACCGTCTTCACTTGCGCGATCAAGTGATTGCTCCGGTCGCGTTCGCCCATCACAGCAATAGTAGCGGCATCTTGACTATTGCCGGCGAGAGCGAGCCGGTCAGGTTCGTCATCGACGGCGACATGATTCACGTGCATATCCGTGGCAGGACACGCACGTTGCGCTACCGCGATCCGTTGCAAACGTTGGCTTCCGCAAGTCAAGAAGCAAGCTCCCTCGTGGCCCGCGCACCCATGCCGGGTGTGGTCGTCACGACCAGGGTCTCACCCGGCCAACCAGTCACCGCCGGCATGGCGCTTATGATGATCGAGAGCATGAAGCTGGAGACCATTATACGCTCTCCGCAGGACGGCGTGGTCGACCGAATTCACTTCAATGAAGGCGAGAGCTTCGAGCGAGACGTCGCGCTGGTCACGCTTTCGAAGGAAGGATGATGACATGCTGCGAATCGCTTCAGTGGTCGACGTCAACTCGCAGGATTTCCGTCACAACGAGCTGCACAACAAGCGGCTTGCGGCCGATTTGAAGAATCGACAGCGTGCTGTTCGATTCCACCGAGCCGAGCGAGAGCTGGAGCGATTGCGGCGTCAAAACAAGCTATTTGTCCGGGACCGGATTGAGGCCTTGCTCGACCCACAGACCCCGTTCCTCGAGCTTTCGACCTTGGCCGCTAACAAGGCCTACGACGGCGAGGTGCCTGGCGCAGCGCAGGTCGTCGGCATCGGCATCGTCGCGGGGCGCGAGGTGATTGTTCACGCAGATGACGCTAGTGTAAAAAGCGGCGCATGGTATCCGCTCTCTGTCAAGAAGATCGTGCGAGCGCTGGACATAGCGATCGAGAACCGTCTGCCGGTCGTTCATCTGTGTGATTGTGCGGGTGGCTTCCTCCCTTTGCAAGCGGAGTTCTTCGCGGATCGTTACTACGCGGGTCGAATTCTCCGCAATCAATCCGTTCTTTCCAAGATGGGAGTTCCGCAAGTCGCAATTGCCATGGGCCATTGCACGGCTGGCGGCGCCTACGTGCCTGCACTTAGCGAGTACAACATAGTTGTCGAAGGCACAGGAGCGATTTTTCTTGGCGGTCCACCGGTCGTAAAGGCCGCCACCGGCGAGAATGTGTCGGTCGAGGAGCTTGGCGGCGCCAATATGCATACCGCCGTATCAGGCACGAGCGATTATTTCGCAAGCTCCGAGATGCATGCGATTGCAATCGCCCGAGATATCGTCGCGCGTTTCCATCGTCCTGAGAAGACCTGGATCGACCAAGCCGCTCCGGAGCCGCCAGCCTACGATGAATCTCAGCTGTACGGTATCATTCCCAAAGACACCCGAGTGCAGTTTGATATGCGAGAGATCATCGCCCGCCTTGTCGATGGCAGTCGCTTCCACGAATACCAACATCGCTATGGCACCTCTCTGGTGTGCGGCTTTGCGCGGCTTTATGGATACCAAGTCGGGATTCTTGCGAACAATGGTGTGCTGTTCGGCGATAGTGCCCTTAAAGGCGCTCATTTTATCCAATTGTGCGACAAGAACCGGACGCCCCTTCTCTTCCTGCAGAACGTCACAGGATTCATGGTGGGTCGCGAATACGAGCGGCAAGGCATCACCAAGCATGGCGCCAAGTTGATCATGGCCGTATCCAGTGCATCGGTGCCCAAGTTCACCGTCGTTTGCAACGGCTCTCATGGCGCAGGAACTTACGCTATGGCGGGACGCGCTTTTGATCCTCGCTTTGTCTTCAGCTGGCCGCAGTCTACGATTTCAGCGATGGGCGCCGAGCAAGCTGCCGGCGTGCTCACTCACGTCAAGGCAAGACAATTGGCCCGCGAAGGCGGCCGCTTGTCCGACATGGAATTGGCAACCATACGCGAGCCGATTCTCGAGGAGTATCGGGAGCGATCCAGCGCTTACTATGCTACTTCCGAAATCTGGGACGACGGCATTCTTGATCCGGTCGACACCAGAAGCGCCCTCGCAATCGCGCTGAGTGTATCACTAAACGCTCCGATCGCAGCCCCGCATTACGGCGTATTCCGAATGTAGGAGCAGACGTCACATGGATCCGTCCTCCGCTCCCTTGGAACCAGAGATAACTGATGACAAGTTCTGCCATGCACTTGGACGATGCTGCTCGAAACCTCAGCACCGAATCTGACGCAACGTGCCGCCAACTTTGTAGACGCGGCTTATGCCATTTGGGCCGGCGTTCTCCTCATGTTGAATTGTTTTCAACTTCTCTTAGCCGGATCAGATTTCACAGTTGGTCCAGCATCGGTTTCTCGCAACGCGATGAGTTGGTATTGCATCGCCCCGCCTGAATTGGATTGGAGCGAATGGATCACGCTTGTCGGACCCGAGTGGAATGGGGGCTTGAATCTTACGTAACGTCAAGTTGTAGGCTTGCAAAGCAAACCTAGGATCAAGCCAAGAGCTCACAGCGGGGGCTGCTACGCCAGGGGACGGTGGCTCCGTTGGCAATGCCGATATGGATGACGCCCGTTCGGCTCGATGGCCGAGCCGAGGATCTTGGCATTTCATGGCGAGCCTGCGGTCCGGCAAGGCGATCCGCTGAGGATCAGAACAAGGCGGAGGCGAGTCCACGAAGTCCCGCTGAGGTTGAGAAGAATATGGCTGAAGACGTGATCAAGTTACCGCATGTATTCGAACCCGGGACGAGAAGGAGATTTTGACACTGGTCGGAGCGACTCATGATGCAAGGTCATCGGCAGTCGTAGAGCTGAATGTATGGGATATCGGCCGTCGATCTCTCCTATCCGCACCACCTCGGCTGAGATTGTCAACGAAAAGGAGCACTATAGCGCGCGATGGACGTCCTTAGATCGATCATTAGCAAAGTTGCTACCGGCGCCACGTTGACCCGTGAGGAAACCGCTATTGCCTTCGACAGCATGATGTCGGGTCAGGCGACGCCCTCGCAGATCGGCGGGCTGTTGATGGCGATGCGGGTGCGTGGCGAAACGGTAGAAGAAGTCACCGGCGCAGCTTCCGCGATGCGGAGCAAAATGCTGCGAGTGAGTGCGCCATCCGACCCTGTAGACATTGTCGGCACGGGCGGCGACGCCTCATGCTCGGTCAACGTATCGACGTGCGCATCCTTCATTGTTGCCGGCGCAGGCGTCCCCGTCGCCAAGCACGGCAACCGCGCGGTATCCTCACGATCAGGCGCCGCGGACGTCTTGGCCTGCCTCGGCGTGAATATTGACCTCGCCCCTGAAGACGTTGGTCGCTGTGTGCACGAAGCCGGCATCGGTTTCATGTTTGCGCCAACTCATCATCCGGCGATGCAGCGCGTCGGCCGGATCCGAACCGCACTTGGCGCTCGCACCATCTTCAATCTAATCGGACCGCTCTCCAATCCCGCCGGAGTCAAGCGGCAGATCGTCGGAGTGTTTTCACCCCAATGGGTGCAGCCCTTGGCGCAGGTGTTGAAGAACCTTGATGCCGAATCGGCGTGGGTCGTGCATGGCTCGGACGGCCTCGACGAGATCACCCTCACGGGGAATACCTTCGTTGCCGCACTTGAGGCGGGTACGATCCGTACGTTCGAAGTGACCCCGGAAGAAGCTGGACTGGCTCGTTGCGACCCCGGGGCGCTGAAGGGCGGCAATGCCGACGCCAATGCAGTGGCACTGCGAAGCGTGCTTGACGGCGCGCCAGGCCCCTACCGCGATGTCGCGCTTGTGAATGCGGCCGCGGCATTAATTGTGGCTGGCCGAGCCTCGACATTGAAAGATGGCGTCATGCTTGGGCAGAAATCGCTCGATAGCGGTGCCGCGGCGGCGCGATTGGCGCACCTAATCGCAGTCTCCAACGCTCGACTGCCGAGCTGACCTATGTCTGACACTCTGACCAAGATCGAAGCCTACAAGCGCGAGGAAATTGCGGCTGCTAAGCGTGCGTTGCCGCTGCCGGACGTCGAGGCACTCGCGTGTCTTGCGCCGCCTCCGCGCGGCTTCGTCAGCGCGATTCGTGCTAAACACGCCGCGCGTGAGTACGCTCTGATTGCTGAGATTAAGAGAGCCTCCCCGTCCAAGGGCTGCATTCGCGCCGACTTCGATGTGCCCTCGCTTGCGAGCGCCTATGAGGCGGGAGGCGCGGCCTGCCTCTCGGTTTTGACGGACACACCGTCCTTCCAGGGACATCTCGACTTCATGGTGGCGGCGCGCGCGCAGACCAGCCTTCCGGTGCTGCGGAAGGATTTTATGTTCGATACCTACCAGGTTGTCGAGGCGCGCGCCCATGGCGCTGACTGCATCCTGATCATCATGGCCGCGCTAGATGACGGGGCTGCCCGCGAGATCGAGGCTGCCGCCCTGGCCCATGGCATGGACGTGCTGGTCGAAGTCCATGACGGTGCGGAACTCCAGCGTGCCCTCACCCTCCGCTCACCGATGATCGGCATCAACAACCGCAATTTGCGCACATTCGAGACCACGCTCGCAACCAGCGAGGCACTAGCTCCCCTGATTCCGAAGGATCGTCTGATTGTCGGCGAAAGCGGCATTCTCGGGCCAAACGATCTCGTCAGGCTTTCGCGCGTTGGCATATCGACCTTCCTCATCGGCGAGAGCCTAATGAGACAAGCCGATGTGACCGCGGCGAGCCAGCGGCTGCTGCGCGGAACGGCGATGGGGACCGGATTGCACTAATGACCGGAAAAGCCACTCAAGGAGGCCGAATTCGCTTCGAATTCTCATCGCAAACGGCATCAAGGCGTCGCGGTAGTTCGATAAGCAACTCAGAACTTGTCAGTTCATGGCACCGAGTTAAGCCAGCTCTGAAACGCCACGGGCTGTCATTCCAGCTGCGCGCTCCAGTAGACGGGCGCGGAAGATGGAATTGCTACATGCGTCATCGCACCGCCGAAGGCGGGATGCAGCGACGAGCTTGGCGCATTGGGCGAGGCTCTACTGACGACGGACCACTACCAGCTCGCAATATCAGGTGCGACGCTCTCACCGAACAACCAACACGCTGTTGGCGAGATCAAGATTCTCAGCATCGTGCGCGCCGCGCGGCCAAGGAGACAATCAATGACGCCCCCGCCAATGACGGCCGCCTTCGATTTAATCGCACAGATCGAATACATTGTGCGGAAGTTTCGAGAACTGATCGACACAGACGCATCGATCCCGGCAGAGCTGCGCGGTGTGCTGCACGCAACGCTCGATCACCATCTTATCGCTGCTAAAAAGCGCGTTCTCAACGTTGTCAGAACTCAATAGAGGTGCTGATGCTTCACAACAGTGAGAATGCGGAATCCCACTGCTACGGGACTCGACGTCAGTCGGCATCCCAGCGCCTACCGACGTCGTTCAGAGCAACCAGGCACCGATCGCGACCTCGGCTTCTCAAAGCATCTTACCACTAGAGTTTCGCTGCAATCAGCCGAACTGGTCTGGTCCTTGAGACTGCGGTTGTCGAGTGCAGTTCGGCGCCATGCGACGAGCCGTTCCCGGCCTTCTAGGTTCATCTTCGCTACCGACACACGGGATAGTCGTGCCCAGCTGCACTCTGGCCATGGTCACCTCGAACAACAAGCACGAGACGCCAGATTAAAGCAACCAAGGGTGCGCATAGCGATGCACTGGAAACCGCGTACTCAACTCTATAGGCAGGTTATGAGCTCTCAGTTTCCGTTCCCCATGTGGGACATTCCATCCATCCAAGCGAGCGAGTTCCGTCAGGCCATGCGAAACCTGGCGAGTGGCGTCGCCATTGTGACGACCGGAAAAACCGTCTGCCGACGAGGGCTAACGGTAAGTTCTGTGACCTCAATGTGCATTGACCCGCCCTGCTTGCTGGCCGCCATCAATTCCAGATCCGAGACTCATGACGCGATACTCGCCAACAGACGTTTTGGAGTGAGCCTTCTCCGGGGCGATCAGGAGGACCTGGCGCTACGATTTGGCGGCCTTGATGCTGCTAAAGGTGCCCATCGCTTCGATACGGCGCAGTGGAATCAGGGCGTTATCGATGTGCCACTTTTGCAGGGCGCAATGTGCACGCTCGAGTGCATTTTGTACGATCACAAGACAATTAGCACGCATAGCATCTTTATTGGCCGGGTTGTCGCGACCCTTCCCGGTCATGGCGAACCATTGATCAACTTGCAAGGTGCGCTTCGAACCCTATCGCATGATTGAACGCAGCCTCTGTGTACTTTCTATCGGGACCAAACATCGGCCGAGCTAATTCGAAGGCCCAACGAGGAGCCGCGCAAAGGGGATAGAAGTATTCGCTACAAGCGGGGCTCAAGTTGACGATTCGTCTGTATTCTTGCAACTTCGAGGTTGTATTGAAAGATCCGGTTTGCCGTGACATTCTAGCTCTGAGAGAGATCACGCTCGTTGACTAAGACAATGCATTGGTCGGCTGTTTGATCTAGTGGCCATGTTGCCCGGTGGCCCCAAGAACTATGAGACCTGAGATCGGCGTACGCCCAGATGGTTGCAAGCGCCTGGGAACACGGCTGGATTGACCCCGACGCCCAATCCCATTCGCGCTTACTGCAAGCGGCCCCTGATCGGGGTCGTTCCAGCCGACCGATTGTCCACGTTGTGGACTCAGCATTAGCCTCGATACCCCTTAGCTCGGCAGCGCCGAATAATGTCGATAGCCAGCGACAGTTTTTTGCGAGAAGACCAAACTCAGCGCTCACAGCCAACCCACCACAATTGGTAGGTTGGTGGATCTTTCCACTTTCGTGCGGCGAACGTAATCTTCTAAGGTCGCAAGTTCGTGAAAAGAAGCCTTGCTCGTTGCCGCCTTGGCCTAGTCGCCTTGCTCATCAGCGCCCACGCAAATGCCGGGCTTCCAATTCGTGCCAGACGCCGGGGCTGCGTTCAGTCAATAAGCCGGAGCTTCGGACATATTCACAATGCGGAGCCAAAGGGCTTGAATCGGACGTAACGTTAAGTTGTACGGTTTCAGGGAGGTGTCATCAGTCTCGGGACAGGCCGAGGTAAGGATTGCGAATGTCTCAACGTCTCAGAATCACGCAAGAGTTCACTTCAATCCTGCCTACTGATGACGGGCGTCGTCAAAATCCATCTTACTCTCCCGCGCGCTTCCAGAGCTTTGCGCGCTCGAAGCCGAGCTTTTTGGCTGGCTGGAACACGTCCCCAAGTCGGTTCGGCGAACGAGCCTTTTCGTTCTGTTCGTCACAGCTGGCGGGCGGTGCTGATATAGCGCCAGTATCTCTCAAATGCACGAGGATCAATTCAATCGCCGGCCTTCTCAACGGGCTTGGGTTGTAAGTGTCGCCCGAAATGACTGGTGTGACATTGGAAGAGATTGCCGGGCAT
This sequence comes from Bradyrhizobium pachyrhizi, assembly GCF_029714545.1. Lineage (NCBI taxonomy): Bacteria > Pseudomonadati > Pseudomonadota > Alphaproteobacteria > Hyphomicrobiales > Nitrobacteraceae > Bradyrhizobium > Bradyrhizobium pachyrhizi. The sequence goes on from NZ_CP121667.1 coordinate 7,164,372, forward strand.
CTCGGAGCGGCACGGTGAAAAAACCCGATGGCACCAAGAAGGTTCTATTGACCGACCACACCGAGGGACAATGCCGAGCCGTTGTCGGATTCAAAGATGGAGATCTCCGAGCCGCCTATATGTGCGGCGAACCGGTCATTCGACGACCGGGCAAGAAACAATCGTCGTGGTGCGAGTATCACCACTGGCAGATGCATGCAAACAATGCCGAGCAAAACTCGGCCGTGAACCAGGTGCCGAGACTTTCAATTCTCAAGAGAGATCCATCGAGGCAAGGTCCATGACAAGCAACATCGTCAAAAGCTCCACCTTTCCACTGAGACCGCCTGACGATCGTGCGCGCCTGAGAGACTCTCGACGCAAGCGCTCGCGATTGGGATCTCGCGATGAAATTCATGGGCGCAGCGAGCTGACGCCTCGAGGCAGACTTATTGCGGAGATCTCAACGACGGAGAAGAACTGAGGTGAATCTCTGCACACTGATTGAGCGTAACGCAGCGTTCGCTCCCGACAAACCTGCGATCCGTTTCGATGGCCAGACTTTAAGCTATGCCGCCTTCAATCAAAGGATTGAATATATCGCCCGCGCCCTGCAAAGCGAACTCGGCATCGACAAAGGTGACCGCGTCGCGATCCTAAGCCAGAACTGCCCTGACTATCTGGCCCTGCTTTATGCTTGCGCACGGCTGGGCGCAATCCTCGTGCCGCTGAACTGGCGACTTGCGGTCGGCGAGCAGCTCTTCATCCTGTCCGACGCCGGCGCCAAGGTGCTCGTGCTTGAACACGTCTTCGCGGCACTCCTGCCAGCTTTGAAGGAGCAACTGCCCGACACGCTCGTTGTCGGCCTGGATTTTGCGCCTTCCAGCGGGAGCAAGTGGGACAGGCTGCTGGAGCGAGGCTGCGGCGACGGCCGCAATCCCGGGGCAGACCTGCCCTGCCCTTTGCTGCTTGTCTATACGTCTGGGACTACAGGGCGACCGAAAGGGGCCGTGCTGCGTCAGGAAGCGTTGCTCTGGAATGGAGTGATGAGTCAGCACATGCATGACCTCAGCTCGGCCGATCATGTCTTGACAGTTTTGCCTTTGTTTCACGTTGGCGGGCTGAATATTCAGACCACGCCTGCGTTGCATCACGGCGCGACGGTAACCATTCACTCACGCTTTACGCCAGAGGCGACGCTTGCCGCGGTTGAGCGCGACCGGCCTACGCTGGTCGTTTTGGTACCCGCCACGATGCAAGCACTAACCAACCATCCTCGCTGGCCGATGACGGATTTATCCTCTGTGAAGGCCATTTGCACTGGTTCAGCAATGGTGCCGCAACACCTTATCGAACGCTTTGTCGTACGCGGGGTGCCAGTTCTGCAGGTTTACGGCTCGACAGAGACTTGCCCCATTGCAGTGTATACGAAACTCGGCGGCGACCTTGCGCGTAGCGGGTCGACCGGCTTACAGGGTCTATGCTGTGAGGCGACGATCATTGACGAAGCAGGCAATGCCTTGCAGCCAGGCACCCCAGGCGAGATCGCAGTGCGCGGCCCTAGCGTCTTCTGCGGATATTGGGGCAATGAACAGGCAACGCGCGAGGCGTTTCACAACGACTGGTATCGTACCGGTGATATCGGCCACCGCGATGCCGATGGGTATTTCTCAGTCCTTGATCGGAAGAAGAATCTGATCATTTCTGGCGGAGAAAATATCTACGTGGCGGAAATCGAGCGTGTGCTGATCGAACATCCCGATGTCTTCGAATGTGCCGTCATTGGTCGGCCCGATCAGCGCTGGGGTGAAGTGCCTATCGCTTTTGTGGTCAGGCGGCCGGGAGCTCGTATCGAAGCGGACGCACTGACAGCGCATGTCCAATCGCAGCTCGCCCGCTTTAAGACGCCGCGCGAAATTATCTTCACGGAAAAGCTCCCGCGAACGGCGTTAGGTAAGGTCCAGCATTTCATGCTGAAGGAGCTCGATACTCGATCGAGTCGGCAGGAACACCGCACTTAAATACCGCGGAACGTCGCCTGGCAAGACTTCAATTGCCAACCGCAAGGTGACCTTACGTCTCAAGAGTTCAAACACTTGCCAGCTCCTTTACGCGAGGGCGCTGCTGCGAGCTTCTCGTGACGGAGCATTGGGCTGTGTCCATTAGCGCCAAACGCTCCGGAGATTGTTGATGCCACGGATCCTGATTATGAATGCCGGTACCGCGCAAATGTCGGGCGCGGACCTGACAAAAACTCAGCTTTCGCTTGCCGCCAAGTCGGCTTTGCGTTCCGTTTGGTTTGCACAAGAGGACGACCTAATAGTCTCCCCCATAGCTATCCCAACGGAACTGCTATCCTTGGTTGGCGCGACGCTCAACTTCGATGTTTCGACCCTGTCGGTGCTTGTGCCCGAAAGCGCGGGCGAAGCGTCGATCCTTAGCGATTCCACCCTGCAGTCCGATCCCATCGTCGAACGAATCAACCGCCACATTCGTCGGACCACACCTTGGAGAATATCTGCTTGCTACCCTTCCGAAGGTGTTGCGCGCTTGGCCGCAGCGCTCGGCATACTTCAAAACGGGGACGACTTCACTCTGCAGCGGGGGCCTGATCTATTGAATCGCAAGAGCCACTTCCGTCAATTGGCAGCAAGCGCCTCACTTCCGGTACCCAGTGGTTGCGCAATAACAAGCCCAGACGAGCTTTTCAGAGCGGTCACCTCCCTGAGGTGTGAGACCGGAAGCGTGATTGTAAAGCTAGATAATGGGGCCGGCGGGCTTGGAAATGTCATACTAACCGGCACCGAAAGCGATCCATTACCGGGGGCAAGAGAAACCCGGCAAGTCCTTTGGCCGTCGTTTGATCCGAACACAATTTGGACAGAGATGACAACTCCGTCCTGCAGGACAGCGGTCGTCGAATCGTATCACTTGGCTCGCTCTATATTTTACCTTGAGTTCGAAATCGAGGCAAGCGGCTCAATTGCGTACGTCAATACTGGGAGCATACGTCTGCGTCAAAGCAAAGATAGATCCGAAAGGGCTCTTGTGTGGACTGGACTCGAGCTTCCAAGCGATCTGAGCAATGAGCAATGCTCGACCGCTCGGGCGCATGCCAATCGATTTGTAGAGCTTGCGCGAATCTTGGGATATCGCGGAATGATCAACATCGACGCCATCTTCACAACCGACGGGCGGTTGCTGTTTAATGAAGCAAACGGCCGATGGGGCGGAGGCTCGGTGTTACATAGCATTGCTGCCCGACTGCTTGGCCCCGATTATTCCGATTCTTACGTGATTTCGTCTGTGCGAAACGTTCGATCAAACTCCCTCCAAACAGCCGTTGATCATTTCGCCAATGATGGATGTCTATTCGACAGCACACGGAAGGAAGGGGTGATTCCGCTTGCCGCGGACCAAGAGGCAGGCACGGTAGAGTGTATCGTGATAGCGCGAAGCAGGCTGGCGTGCCGCGATTTGGAACATCGGCTGCTGAGGATGACCTGATCGGAATCATTGCGCGCTGTTTTAAGTCCTTCAATTGTCTCGAGCGGTCCTCCCCCATGCCCAACCAGCGCGCTTGAAATCCGGTGCTTGCGACTGCTGGGTGAGCAGTGATGCGCAGAGGCCAGCCAAGCTTACGGATCTACGCCATCTATTTTAGACACGGTACGATCAAGCTATGCACAGCTGCGGCGCGCCGGCCGCCAAGCTCAACCGTCATGGGCGGAGTTCTTGATGATGCGGCGGTTCGCACCACCGCGCTTCGAACAAAAATAGACCAGTGACCGGCGCTCCCCGGCGTGCACCGGCTTTACTTCATGGCGGAACCTGCATGTAGTGATAACTACGGTCCCCAACAGGGGACGAAATACTTGGGCGTCGCGCTCTGTTGGATATACCACAAATTCACCGCCCTCGAAACCTTCGGCGAGCTGAACGATCACCGAATACTCGAAGTCAGGGTCGCTCTCAGCATCCAAATGGACGCCAACAAAAGACCCAGGCGGCATGCGATGCATTTGGCATCGGCGAATGATGTAGTCTGACGACGCTCCGAAGATGTTTCTAAGCGCGAAGGCCCGGTCATTCCTTTCGAGCAATTCGACGATCTGCGCTGAAGCTGTACCATTCACGTTGCTAGGACAACGGCCGGGGCGATCTTCGCGCAGTCGTTTTACAAAGACCCTGTGGGAATCGCCAGCATCTCCCTTCCGGACCTCCGCTTCCGGAATGTCTAACTGCAGCCGATCGATCTCCGCCAAGTCATTTTGGGTGAACAGCGTTCCTGGGGCAACCAGGACCGTACCTTTATCTCTCAGCTCTACGCGGTATTTGGCGAGGACCTCTTCTGAAAGCAGACCAGATTTATCACTCATTGTGGAGGCCTTTCAGGTTCATTCGAAACCTCATACTTCAGGGAGCTGCCTAATGCTCCTGGCATCCGGCAGATCGCCTGTTCCCACTCTTCGCCGTCGAAAACCTCTACGCTTACGCTTTCAATGGTCGTTCCATCTAGGCATTGAACATTTACGCTGAATCCTGAAGGATTTGATCGCGGCCGATAAAATGGCTTTACACCACAAACCCGACAAAATGTGTGCTGAGCGATATTCTTGTTGAACCGGTACGTAGTGAGGATTTCTTCACCGCACTCTATGCTCAGGTTGTCGCCAGGAACGAGCATGTGCAAGAATCCGGACATTCGGCAGATTGAACAATTGCACTTCACCGCGGAGATCTTTTCTGGCGCTCTGACGCTAAACTTGACAGATCCACAATGACAGCGGCCACGGTGCAGGATCTGCGGACGACTATCTCCGTCAAGTTGACGAATTCCGATCAGATCGCGGCACCACTCCAAGCTGACGCTATAAGCACGATCGAATACATCCAAGAAACGATCATTGTCGTCGGCCGGGACCAGTTCGCTAACGAGCCTGCTCGTCATCTCTGCATGATATTTCTCTGCGGGATCGTAGCCACCCACATGGATCCGGAAATAATCGAGATCCTCGGGCCGCACGTCAAAGGCATTGACTAAGGTCGTCCATAGCGACTGGATCATTTCTGCAGCATGTAGCTCGAACGCGACCATATGAGCGCAACGCGCTATGGGATCCCTCGACGCCAAACCATGATACAGCGTGCGCAGGTACCTTTTGGTTGTGGTGCTGTAGTTTGGCTGTATTGCTCGACCAAGTAGCCGCGACGCATCTCTTCTAAACAGCTTTGAGTGAACGTTTTCTGTGTCCAGAATATGCGGTAGCGCAGCGTTGCCGCCTTCAAGAATCCGACTATGGCCTCCCGTCTCATCCCAGCAGATGAAATTCGCGACCACACTGGTCATCTCGACGTCCCGCGGAAGGCCTCGATTCTGCTGAATTGCGTCAAATATGAACTCTTTTTGCGATCCCGCTAGCAAGTACGGGAATGCTTGTGACATCGCGAAATATTCAGGTAATAGCTTGACTAACTTATCTTTTGAGATCTCCGCAGCGAAGGGATGCGGGCCAAACGCAACCCGGACTCGGTCACCCAAGTACTGGTCGACCGGTCTCTCTGAACGCTTATGCAGTTTAAAACGAGAAACATGGGAGGAAGTCATTTAACACCGGCTATGCTGGGAGAACGTTCGTTGGACGAAAGGAGCTAATAGTAGCGAACTGACATGCGCTAACGTTTTCCCAACAGCCCCGCCAGCGCTGAATGTCTGCAAGCGTGGCTTCCGTTTCGTCTTGTATCAGCGCCAATGATATAACGATTCCGTCCATTCGATCGTCGATGACGGCTTTGTAAAGTGAGAAACGAGAAGACTTTTGCTCGAGTTCGATGAAGTGCAATGCTCCATTGTTGAACACGACCACCTTCACCGGCAGTCTGCACTGAGCAGGCATGTCCACCATCGCTAGTTCGAGCTTCCTTGCCAGACTGCGGCTTGCTCCAGATCAGGGTAGCCATCACCGCTGGCATAATCTCCAAGATAGTCTGCTCCGATGCCGCCCGTCGCGGATTGTCTGAGTGACGACGTGTATCTTTTCCTCATCGACTTGAAAGCAGTTGCGCGTGTTGCGGCACGGATTCAAGGAAAGGAGAGCATCGCTCATCTTGCAAGCCTGCGTACACTCATCCCCGCTCCGGGTGGCTCCATGCACTTAGCAACCGCCGTGCCAGCGTTGCCCTTTGCTCCTTAAGTCTACGCCGAGAACTTGCGGCCGACCGATACGCCAGGCGTTTTGCGCCTGACAGGATTGTGCAATGCTAGAAACCGAACAACGATCGCAACGACTGTTGGCATTCTTTCTTCGTGGCCCGCTTAGCCATGAGGGTTGGTCTGATGGCGCATCGGCCTATAATGAAGATCAGCTTATGCTCCGCTCGGTCCCCGGCCGGTTCCTCGCAACAACATGCAACAACCTTCAAAAAACCTGTGCGCCCGTGCGGCATTTGCCGAAAATATGCCGAAAAGATCGGGCGCTTTCGGGTCGGTCGTAGTGTCTATGATGAGACATTCCGGCCTAAGTTGCAGTTGGGCTGGCGTGAAGATTTCCGCAACCGGCCATTTCAGACGGGGAGGAACTCGCAGTGCCACAAATGACCATCGCTCAGGGAGCTAGGGTAAAATCGCGCATCGGCGCAATCTTGCGTGCGACTAGCGGCAATTTTCTGGAGCAGTTCGACTTTTTTCTGTTCGGCTTTTACGCCAGCGCCATTGGGAAGGCATTCTTCCCGTCCGAGAGCGAAACGGCTTCGCTACTCAACACCTTCGGCGTGTTCTGGCTGGGCGCCTTGATGCGTCCGTTCGGCGCGATCGTGCTCGGAGCCTATATTGACAAGATCGGCCGTCGGAAAGGTCTGATCGTCACGCTCTCAATCATGGCAATCGGCACTGTGATCATCGCCTTTTGTCCCAGTTACGCGACGATCGGCATTGCCGCCCCCATCATCGTGCTAATCGGACGGCTGCTGCAGGGCTTTTCAGCTGGCGTCGAAGTTGGCGGCGTCTCGGTCTATCTGTCGGAAATTGCAGCTCCGGGCAAGCGTGGTTTCTACACCTCGTTCCAGTCTTCCAGCCAGCAGGTTGCGATCTTTGTCGCGGCGATCGTCGGCTATGTGCTGAACGAATCGATGGCGGCGGAAACAGTAGCTGCCTGGGGCTGGCGCATCCCGTTCTTTATGGGTTGCCTCATTATTCCCCTTATCTTCTTCCTGCGCCGGACGCTCGAGGAGACGCCAGAATTTCTGACCATGAAGAAGCACCCTACGGCCCGCGAGGTCTTTACCTCGGCCCTCACCAATTGGCGCGTCATCATTCTCGGCATGATGATCGCGATCTTGACTACCACAACGTTTTATTTCGTTACAGTCTACACGCCCACATTCGGCAGGAACGTCTTGAAGCTATCCAGCCAGGACGCTCTCTTGGTGACGCTTTTGGTTGCTGTCAGCAACTTCATCTGGAATCCAATTGGCGGCGCCGTCTCCGATCGAATTGGTCGCAAGCCGGTTTTGCTAACCATTGCCGGCCTTGCGTTGGTGACCACCTACCCGGCCTTGCACTGGTTGGTGAGCGTCCCCACTTTCGGCAAGATGCTGGCAGTAGCAATGATGTTCTCGTTCTATTTCGGCATCTATAGCGGCACCATGCTGGGCGCTCTTGTTGAGATTGTGCCATCGCATGTGCGCACAACCTGCTTCTCTCTGGCTTTCGCACTCGCGGCCGCATTGTTCGGCACTTTTACGCCACTCGCCTCGACTTGGTTAATCGACCGAACGGATGACAAGGCTTCGCCCGGCTTTTGGCTGATGTTTGCAGCCCTGCTCGGCATCATCGCAGCACTTACTGTCTATCCAGGGACCGCTAAGCCATCGAAAGTTGCGAAACCATCCCGGTCTGAACGGCCGGGCAGGGCTTTAAGCGTACACGCCACACCAGGCTAGCATCGCCATGGTCGACGCCTTCCTGGTTTCCGGCGCAATCTGGCCCCGACCATTGCTATCGACCTCTTGGTTTCGATCAGGCCCTCTCATTCCTGGCAGTGGTGTCCCCTCAGCGGGCGAGCCGTGTGCTCTGATAACATTTGCTCATCGCCAAGCTCCTCAAGATCAGGCATCTCGTGCCAGTGTCGCAAGGTCGGTTTCAAGTTTTGGTTGATGCTTGAAGATGGCATCGATCAACGCTTGCGCCGGCTGCTCGGCGGCCTCCACCAGCGCCGCCTTCTCCGCTCGCGCAGAGGGGGCAAACACCCGCTTGACGACGGTCGGGGAGCCCTTGAGACCGCACCTGGAGAGGTCTTCGACACCAGCATCTTGCGCGCTCCATTTCACGATTGGCATGCGAGCGGCACGCAATGCATCGGCCATGGCACCGCGGCGAATTTGGTTGGTCGCCTCCAGCATAGTGATGAGGCACGGCAACCTGGTGTGCAGGACCTGGACACCGCCCTCAGAGCGCCGCTCCGCTTCAATCGTACGCGCGGTAAGATCCAGGGCTTTGACCTTGGCGACATAGGTCAACTGCAGCACGCTGAGCCGTTTAGCGATGCCGGGGCCAACCTGCGCGGTGTCCCCGTCGATCGTCTGCTTGCCGGTAAAGATGAGGTCTGGCATACCATATTCCTTGGCGATCTTTCGGATGGCAGTTGCCAGTGCGTAAGTTGTTGCCAGCGTGTCGGAGCCCGCGAAGCAGCGGTCGGTGAGAAGAACGGCACGATCGGCGCCGAAGGTCAGCGCCTTGCGTAGGGAATCCTCCGCCGAGGGGGGGCCCATTGTAAGTACGGTGATTTCGCCGCCAAACTGATCGCGCAGCTGCAACGCAGCCTCCAGCGCGAAGAGGTCGTACGGATTGATGATAGTCGGCACGCCCTGACGCATGATCGTATTAGTCACAGGGTGCACCCGGATCTGCGCGGAATCAGGGACCTGCTTGATGCAGACGACACTGTGCATTGCTCCTCCAGAAGCTGCTAGCCTGGCGAAGAGAACAGCAAGTGTCATACCAACGCGCGACGGCTCATACTCGACATCAAAGGCAATGACCTAAACGAAACACCGGTACTGCCGCCTCGCGCTCGCCGACGAAATAAACTCGACATTCGTCGTTGCTGCGACAGCTTCTCGCAACGACATGGTGTGCAGCCAATATGATCGAGGAACGCTTAACCGAACGAAAGGCGCCTCTATCCCGAGTCAATCCGGACGCAGAATCAACCCGCCGCAGCTGGTTCAGCGCCTAGGGCGGCCTGGATCCGCACCCAATTTTCAGCGAATGGCGCCTTGCACGGCGAGGAGCAAGTCGATCACTCGTGGAGCATGGTGCACTTCTCCTGTACGCCTGATTAGCACGGCATCGTCGATCATGACCAAATTCGGCACCGGGCGTATCCGATCTTGCACCCGATTGGCATCGTCAGGATCGCTGCGATTAGGATAGGCCTCGCGTCCAATAGCCTGGTCAAAACCGCTTGATCTCGATGCCGTATTTTCTCAGCGCGTAGCCGATCTGGCGCGGCGTTAATCCAAGCAGGCGCGCCGCCTTGGCCTGTACCCACCCGGATCTTTCCATGGCCGCAATGACCCGCTCACGATCAGTTATCTTCGCGCCACCTACCAAGGCTGTGCCAGCAGGTGCCGGCGGAGCGAGATCGCCCCCGACAGGCGAGGCTGGTGCAGCAGCTTCTGCTAGCGGCGCTGCGACGCTCGCGGCCATAGATGCTCTCGGTCCCGGCTCGTGCGCTATCTCGTCCGATCTGCTCTTCCATAGCACCGCAGACAGACACTGGCCATGGCAGCATGCAAAGTCATTTCTGCCGATCGATGGACCGGGCGCTAGAGTCGCAGTACGCGCGACGCAATTATCGAGCTCGCGGATATTGCCGGGAAAGCCGCACTTCATCAGTACTTCAATAGCACTCACATCGAAGGTCAGTTCACGGCCGTTCTCGCGATTGAATTTTTTGAGAAACTCGGCGGCGAGAAGCGGAATATCACTGCGCCGCTCACGCAGTGGCGGCAGCAGCAAAGGAACCACGCTGACCCGATAATAGAGGTCGGCGCGGAACTCATTTCTTGCCACGGCCTCTTCAAGGTTCTTGTTGGTCGCGGCAATCACGCGAACATCGACCTTGATTGTCTGGTTACTACCGACACGTTCGAATTCCCGCTCTTGTAGCACCCGCAGCAACTTCGCTTGGAACGACGCTGAGATCTCGCCGATTTCGTCCAAGAACAACGTCCCTTTGTCGGCGAGCTCGAAGCGTCCCTTGCGGGAATTGAACGCGCTGGTAAAGGCACCCTTCTCATGCCCGAACAGTTCGGATTCCAAGACTGTCTCAGGAAGGGCCGCACAATTAAGTTTAACGAAGGGTCGTTTGGCACGCGGCGAGAGCTCGTGAATAGCCTTGGCGACGAGTTCCTTGCCAGTACCGGATTCGCCCCGTACCAAGACCGTGCTATTCGATTTGGCTATCACCGCGATCTTCTCCAGCAACGCACGCAATGGCGGGCTGTCGCCAATGATCCCGTCGATATGGACCTTTTTGCGTTCTCGCGGAGGTTGTTTGAGCTCTGGCTTCTGCAACCGATCCTTCTCGGTCACCAACCGTTCGCGGTCGCCCGCAGACATGCGATGTAGCTTCACCGCCTGGCCCACCAGATTGGCGATCATGGCGAGGAAGCGCACGTCGTAATCGAGCCGTCCGCTCAAGCTTTCATCGAAGATGCGGTCGATAGTCAGAGTACCCGCGACTTTCGCATCAATCCGAATAGGAACGCCGATGAACGACACTGATATGTTGTCGCCGGCTCCGAGCGCATTTACATCCGCAGCACTGAAAGCCGCCTCCGTTGTTACGTTCTCCGCAATCAGCGGTTTATCGGTCGCTACGATATGGTCAATGGCCTTCTTCGGCAGGCTCATTCGGTAGCGCTCATCGCTATCTTCGCTCCAGCCCGCGCCCACAGTCATGTCCGGCATTCCATTATCGTCGAAGAGCAAGACAATGCCGTTTCGCATTTTCACAAACGATTGAAGAAGATTGACGACATTGGTCAACGTAACTTCGAGCCGGCCTGGCGCCGCCAGTACCTTCGATATTTCGGCAATTCCGGTTAGCGCGCTCTCGCGTGACGACTCAATAGAGACTTCACGGCCGCCCTCGGACTGTGAGATAAGCTTTTCGCGTGCGGAAGGGATATGCAGCATGACACCTTGTTCGGGTTTGCGAGCTTCGCGTTGCATGTCATTGTCGATCTAGCGTCAAGTTTTGACGAGATGACATAGAAAGATGGCATCTTTTCCTGCACGGCAATCAATTGCATACGCGGATCTGGCGGCAAGCAGGAGTTTCATTGACGTGGCTCAAATCAACTGCGAATTGCCAAGTCTCGCCGACTAGAGGTGTTGCCCACCATTGATCGGCATTTCGGTACCCGTGACATAGCTTGCAGCATCCGAGCAGAGAAAGAAGATGACCTTGGCCACTTCCTCAGGTGTGCCGACGCGGCGCAGGGGGATATTTGGCACAAGACGCGCTTCCGTGTCCGGCGACAGCATGTCTGTCCTGATCTCTCCGGGCGCGATTGCATTCACACGAATGCCATGCGGTGCATAATCATGTGCCATTTCGCGGGTGAGGCTCGCGAGCGCGGCCTTCGAAGTCGCATAGGCGCTGCCGGCAAACGGATGGACCCGCGAGCCCGCGATCGAGGTGACGTTGACAATCGATCCTGACGCGGCCTTCAGTTCGTCCAACAAACCTTGCGCCAGCAGGATCGGCGCCACGAGATTGAGGTGGAATACCCTCATCCACGTTTCGATTGATGTGGTCAACGAGGTCAGCCGGGCGCCGTCTGACGTTTTCGGTGAAGTTCCAGCGTTATTGATCAATGCGTTCAACGGCGCACCCGCGAGCCGCCTTTTCACCTCGGCGATCGCGCGGGGCAGTATTCGATGGTCACTGAGGTCAACCTGCAGATGGTCGTCGGCCCCTGACTCCCAAGGACAGCGCCCGCCATCGAACGGTTGACGAGCGCATGAAATGATGCGCCATCCCGCTTCCGAAAACAGCTTGGCGGTAGCGTGACCGATACCGCGGGACGCCCCGGTCAGAAACAGTGTCTTCCGTTGTTCGTGCTGGACGCACGCCCTCTCGACGTGAAACCGACGGCCTACGTCCACCGCCGACCCCGCACCGGCGACCGTGTTGCCGTTTGGTAGATCGATAAGCAAGGGGCACCTCCCATCCTCTAGTCGCGCCCACGTGCGCGCTGCAGGATTTGGGCCACAGCGATGACGCGGAATGCTCGGCAATTTCACGGCCAAATGTCTTGTTCTGTCGGATTCGAGACCCTGTTTGCTTGCTTTCCGACAGCAGCAACGCTTGATCTGGCGAGCCTGGCCTAGAGTGCACTCAACCGTGAACATGGGTTGGGACACCGCGTGTCGTGGATCCTCAAGAACTAACCAACCGAGCCGCGATGCTGGTTGCTTCCTCCGCATCGTCCACGCACGATCTCAACGAATGAGTGGGTCGGATGGCTGCAGCCTCTGATCTCGGCGTTAGCTTTAAGCTACCCTCATATTACTAAACAATGTGCGGAATAAAATTCCAGTCAAGAACTCCACCGGGAAACAGCATGCTGTCCTTCAAATGGGTCATCAGTTGACGTGAAAGGCAAACCTGACGTGACGCACTTGCTAGGTGAGGTTCGTCCGCAACGGGCCACAACTGTTATAGGCCTTCATCGTCTGCTTCAGCGGGAGGAATCGACCAAATTTAGGCTTTCACGGAGCTCGAGATCTCCGGGCAGTTCCTCAATCACGGTTATCCGGCTCGGATCGTTCAAATCGAACTCAACAATCCGCGGCACAAAGAGGCGGGCATAACGTGTAAACGCGCTCGTTGGCGGGAAGCGGATCACGGTGTCGCAGCGCGCGAGGAGATACATCTCGACGAGAGCGGAGACGCCACCATCGACCCCGAGCGCCGGACTGTGCAAGGGGCCGGCCTGCTGGGTGAGAAAGTGCTTTGGGATAGTCATGAGTTCAGGAAACGCGGCCGTGAGCCGCTCAAGCACTTGCGCGCTGTCCGTGCACAAAAGCACCTTCACGGGCTTGGGATGCGGAGATTCCTTTACCTTGTGAATGGCCATGCATACTTGCTGCAACGCGAATTCCGGATCGGCCCAGTATGGAGTATGCCCCATGATATCTTCGCCGTTGCCGTGCCGCACATGAACGCCGATTATGCTATGTCCCGCAAACTGATCTCGATAGATGGCGTCGATCCGCCTCTGGATTTCAGACCGAGGCCGGACGCTCCGAAAGATCTGCCGTTCGGCATCTTCACCGCACCCCCACATCAAGCAGGCGTCACACACGACCGTGTTGGCGTCGCAATCAGCTTGGCTTTCGAACAGCTGACGCAGCTCGTCGCGCTCTCGGAAAATTTGTTCATCTGGACGGAAGATGCTGTCGATCGATGGCTTATTCCACCACCGTGGGAAGAATGGGCCGGGGAACGAGAATTGATTGATCTGATCATCGCAGATGACCCGTACGCCAGCAATGTCTTGAATCGGTTCAAAGAACACCGAAAAGGCATTCACGAATGGCTGATCGAGATAACAGGAGCCCCGCCAGTCGATAGCGAGTGTCCGATGAGTTCGCTTCGCATAACTCCAAGCCGCCGCCAGTGACCACAGGCAATCGCCGAACCCCGTACGTCGGCGAGAAACCACGAATCGCTGATTCATCGAGCCACTAATCTGCATTAGCCCTGCCTCGTTCCCGGTTACCGCCTGGATGGCGGCGCATTTACGTTAGACTCTTCCCAATGCTATCGTCGTCGAACATAATCCAGATCAGTTCCGCTGCTAACGCTTCACAGCATGGCGCGCTGACTTGTCAGGACGACGCAGAAAGCGCCGCATTCGTCGCCTTACGTTTGAGCGGTGCCTGGATGCGTGCGTGCGGCGTGTGAAGGATACAGGTTGACGCGGCGCTGCTCCCACAGACGCCGCAGTTCGTTCACGAGAGCTTCACGCCTCGCCTGATCGAGCGTCACTGCGTCAAGGAGGTCTCCGATAACGCCCTCGCCTTTGATCCGCGTCAGCAGATCGAACACGTCATGTGAGAGCCGCACACTGTTACGACTGGAGTGGCCAGTACGGATTTCGCACACGGTCTCCTGGCGATCTGGCGAGGTATGCGCACGAACTTGATAGAGAGACGCATAAGGCGGCAACGAGATCGAGAACGCTGTCCAGTCCTCAAGCTTTGTCGCCCGTTTTTTGACTAGGAACGGCCCAACCACAAGTCCATCCAGGTCTGTTGTCAGAAAGGTTGCGATCGCGTCTCCAACCGAATCCACGATCGGCTCGGCATTATTGTTAAATGAAGTATTGAGCAGGACCGGAATGCCGGTCTTCCGCTTGAACGCATTGATGACATCCCAGTAGGCCGCATTTGTCCTCTGCGACACCGTTTGCAGCCGCGCTGTGCCGTCGACGTGAGTGACGGCACCCAGCAAGCCGCGCTTATCGTTGCGGACGCGAACGACAAAGTTCATAAAGGGGAAATGGCGCGTGCCATCAGGAAGTTCAAAGAATTCGTCCGCATCCTCCTCGAGCACTGACGGCGCAAACGGTCGATAGCCCTCACGCTTCTTGACCATCGCATTGATTCGGTCCTTGTTGGCGGCCGGCCGCGGATCGGCAAGAATGCTACGGTTACCAAGAGCACGTGGCCCGAACTCTGAACGACCCTGAACCCAGCCAATCACGGCGCCGTTGGCCATCCATTCTGCCGCACTGCCTGCGACGTCATCACTGCGTTCGATGTCGAGGTGACTGGCCCATGCATTCAGTTCCTGCTCCACGGCGCTATCGCTTCCGAGGTGGGGACCCCAATAAACCGCCTCAAGGCGCTCACGGGGAGCGGGCCGCCCCAGCTCGTCGGACACCATAAGGGCGGCGCCTAATGCACAACCGGCGTCGTGCGCCGCAGGTTGCACGAAGATATCTTCGAAAAGCCCCGAATACAGTAGCTTACCGTTCACAGTGCAATTGTGTGCTACGCCCCCAGCCAGGCACAACCGCTTCATCCCAGTGAGCTCGCGATAGTGCCTTACGATATGAAAAACAATCCGCTCCAGAGCCTCCTGCAATGAAGCACTCACATCTCGATGCTGCTGCGTGAATGGCATTCCCTTTCTCCGAACCTCGATGTTGCGGAGCAACGCCGGTCCGATTCGGTCCAGATGGACGCGGTAGCCACCATCGTCTAAGAGTTCGTAGAATTGTTCGAAGAGCTTGCGATAAATTGCAGGATTACCGTAAGGGGCCAACCCCATCACCTTATATTCGTCGAATAGACCGTAACCGAGATATCGAATTGCCTCGAGATAAAACAGTCCCAGAGAGTTATTCTCCGGGAAGGTTGTGAGTCGCGCAATTTGACCGCCAGACCCCACCGCCACGAGGCCAGATAGAAAGTCGCCGCCTCCGTCAATCGAGAGGATCAGGCTTTGCTCAAAGCCAGACATGGCGAACGCGCTAACGGAATGGGTCAGATGGTGATCCACGAATGAGATGCGTGACGGATCAACCTCGGTGCCGAACTCCTGCATTAGCAGCTTTTGCAGCAAGAGTTTGGCATCCAACGGGATCGAGAGCTCCGGCTGCGAAATGAACAAACGTTCAAGCATAGCGTTGCAATAGGCCTCGGTCGCATAGAATGCGATGCGATCGATGTCGCAGAGCTGCACTCCGGCCGATACCAGGCAGTGTTGTATTGCACTGCGTGGAAACTTGTTCGAATGCTTGATCCGATTGAGTCGCTCTTCCTCGACCGCTGCTATCACACGTCCGTCGCGGACCAGTACGGCGGCTCCATCGTGGAGAAATGTGTGAGGCAATTCCAGTGGATTTTCGTGGACCTTGTCTAGACCGCCGCTCATTCCAAGACACAGCATTTTTCTCTCCATTCACTTGACAGCGAGGCCGCGGTGGCCTGTCACACAACATTTCTATTTATGCGTAAGGTGCTAAACGCGCGCCCAGCCGAGGCTCGTCGAATTGGGGTTGGCCGCAAGCCGAGTTCGCAACAGCACCATATTCGTCTCCTTCGTCCCGTCGCGCAGGCGTCAACGCATTAGGCGCCGACGCAACATCGCCGTGGACAGGAAGAACGGCAGGACCGCGTAAACGCAAAGTGCACTGATATGCAGGCCGGCGCTGCCCGCTGGCCGTCCGAGCATCGTAGGGCGGATCAGGTCAACCGAATGTGCTAGAGGCAGAAAGCTCGCTATGTGCTGCACTGTGCTTGGCAATTGATCCGAAGGAAACACGGCGCCGCACAAGAACACCATGGGTGTCATGACAAGCGTTTGGTAGAACACGAAATAATCGTAGCTAGGCGCAAGAGATATCACGACCATGGCCAAGCTTGCGAAAACGACGCCCGTGAGCGCGATCGCCGGCATCGAATAGAGAATGGACGGCCACTCCGCATAGCCTAGGATGGCTGCAACGGTCCAAATTGCCGTTCCTGCCAAAACGGCCTTGCTAGCTGCCCAAACCAACTCACCTAACACGATGTCGCCAAGTGTTAGCTGCGTGGACAGGATAGCGTCCCAAGTGCGCTGACTATCCATGCGGGCGAAAACCGCATACAGAGTTTCGAACGTCGCTGCGGTCATCGCGCTAGTTGCGACCATGCCAGCTGCGAGAAACGCGATATACGAAGTTCCGTCAACGCGACCCACAATTATTCCGAGACCAAAACCAAGGCCCAACAGGTTGGTCATCGGATCGGCGAGGTTCCCGAGAACGGATGCGAGCGCGACCTTCCGCCATGCCAGAAAGTTGCGATGCCACACCGCGATCCAATTGTACGCGTTGGCGGGCATGACCGGTGAATAGCCTTCCCTCATCGCTTCAATTCTCCAACTCCCGTCCGGTCACTCTAAGGAACACGTCTTCGAGATTCGGAGGCCGCTGCAGAAGCCGTAGACCCGCGTACCCACGCAGTTGCGCGCGCACCCGCTCCGGATCTCGCGCGTAGCAAAAGAGGGTCTCGCCGCTCACTTCCATGTGTCGCACATACGGTCTCACCTGCGTACACAGATCATGAGGGTTTCCGCCATAGATCTCGACCACGTCGCATCCGATATGCGCGTCAATCAATTCTTGAGGCTTGCCTTCAGCGATCTTGCGGCCCTGCTCCAGCACGCACAACCGGTCGCATAATCGCTCGGCTTCTTCCATGAAATGGGTGGTCAAGAGGATCGTCTTGCCGCGCGCCAGCAACACACGCAAGCGCTCCCATATCAGGTGCCGAGCGTGGGGGTCTAAACCGGTTGTTGGCTCGTCCATTATCAATAGATGTGGGTCGTTGATCAGTGCACGGGCCAGCGTCAACCGCCGCTTCATGCCGCCGGACAGCTCCGCAACGCGCGCCTCCGCCTTATGCTCGAGGCGGGCGAACTCAAGCAGTGACGGCGTGAGCGCTTCGATCTCACGTACGCTCTTATTAAAGTAGCGCCCGAATACGAGCAGGTTCTCGCGTACGGTAAAATTGAGTTCAAGGTTGTCGAACTGTGGGACGACACCGATCCCCACTCGCGCCAGGCGGGCGCGTGCGGGTACGGGCTGGCCGAGCACGGTGATCTCGCCCAGGTCCGGCGATACCATCCCGAGCAGCATACGCGCGATCGTGCTCTTGCCCGCGCCGTTCGGTCCCAGTAGACCGAAGCACTCCCCCCGCGCGACCGAGAACGACAGCTCGTTGACAACGATCTTGTCGCCAAAGGCCTTCATTACGCCAGCAAGGTTGATCGCTAGGGTAGACATGTTCATTTTTAGGCTGAAAGAAGTCGCCCAGCCGGCGACGACTCCCCTACCGCTGTCTTGGTCCAGAGCCGCCCGTCGCACCA
This sequence comes from Bradyrhizobium pachyrhizi, assembly GCF_029714545.1. NCBI lineage: Bacteria > Pseudomonadati > Pseudomonadota > Alphaproteobacteria > Hyphomicrobiales > Nitrobacteraceae > Bradyrhizobium > Bradyrhizobium pachyrhizi. The sequence continues at coordinate 7,182,287 of NZ_CP121667.1, forward strand.
GATATGCTCAACACGTCCCCATTGACAGGCCGCGGCCACATCCGGGAAAAAGCCACGTCCGAGGTGGTTGGCACTTGTATTGCAGAGCAGCGGAATGCCCGTGAGCCGCTCATACTCAATGAGAAGCTCGGCGACCTTATGTTGGGAGGTTCTCGAAATCGTCTGCAATCGCGCAGATCCGTCCAGATGTATGACAGCGGGGATTTTGTCCCGCCACTCCGCTCGCGTCTGGTGATCGAAAAGCATGTAAGGATCTGGTGTACCGGGGTCGAAGATTTCCGGCGCCCGATCCTCCAAGCATATCGGCGCCACCGGTCGAAAGCGTTCGCGACGCTTGATGTCGTTGAGATGATCCTTCATTGCGGGGGACGTCGCCGCTGCGAGAATGCTTCTGCCCCCCAAGGCGCGCGGTCCGAGCTCGGCGCGCCCCGCGAGGAAGATCACGGGCTTGTTGTCGGCAAGAAGCGCCGCGAGCTCGCGCATACTGCACGACACGACCTCCCATTCAGCCGGACTCTCATGAGCTTGCAGCGCCGGACCACTATAGACCGACCATTCCAGCGGCACGAAGCCATTCTGGGCTGCCATCGCGCAGCACGCGGCACCGATCGCCGAACCACTGTCATTAGGAAAGGGCGGTACCCAGACGTCATCGAACAAGCCGGTACCGCGCAGCGCACTGTTCCATTTGATATTGAGGCCGCACCCGCCTGCTATACATAGATTGCGCGCTCCCGGAAGCGACGAATGCCGCAGCAACGCCATCGCGATTTCTCGGACCAGAAGACGCTCGAGGAAACAATGAAACGACGCAAGTACATCTTCATGCCGCTTGTCTGTCAATCGCAACGCGCTTACCTCGAAGAACTCATGCATAGCGGCAAGTGACGATTCCGCGCTATTGATATCGGCGCGGTAACGACGGGCTGACTGCGTGTCGCCTGCAAAATGCCTTTCATAAAGCTCTTGAAATACCGCAATGATGTCTTCATCAATAGACCCAAGCGCAATGTACGCCATCAACTTTCCTGCGACACCCAGGTCCCAGTTGCTGCGATCTGACTTCTTATAGGGTCCGAAGTGATGACCTGCGGCCGCATAAGCATGCCCAATCATCGGAAAGAGACATTCGATGAACCGCGCGCCTCGGCGCTGTACATGGTACAGGCGCGGTGTAATTGACCCGTCCCACACAAGGCAGAACGCCGGCTGTCCGGCCTTGACAAACGGACTGGTGCAATAGGCCGAGGCCACATGGCCTGCGATGTGCGGATAGCTGCTATAAGGGAAGTCGCTTCCGTCGAGCATCAGGCCAAGACCGTCACGTGAATTGAGAACGCCATCGGCATGGCGCTCAACATATGGTGCTCCTTTGAGCGTGACCGATGCCCCGCCGCTGAGGACTTTAAACTGCGACTCGATCTCCCCGTCCCAACCGTCGATGACAAAGCGATCAACGTCCTGCGGGGTAAGACCATGTTCCGCCAAGGTGGCGACAACTATGTCGAGGTTGTCGATAACTTGATACCGCGGGTTATTTCCACGCTTCTCCTGCTCCACGCAAAAGACCAGCCGTCCGTCTTCGACAAGCGCGATCGCGCCGTCATGGGTCAGCTTGATACCGCAGATGCGCATCGTATCTCCGTGCCTAATGCTGCAAATTCAATTGATTCGACGTTTGTCCGGCATTTATGAAGCTTGCGAGCAGGCAATCTTCGTCAGCCGACTCGCCATGACATTCCAGCCTCTCGACCTCGGTCAACGATTCATTCAGCATGGCCATCACCGTCTCGGCGCCAGCCGCATGCCCCCAGCGTCGGCATATCGCATCACGCGCGGACCCGAACACCAGACGCCCTTCTGGCGCAAGCATCTGCACGAAGTTACGGACCGCCGTACGCATTCTGGCCACATCGTCGAGGTAATAAAGAACCTCGGCCACGACGATCAGATCGAAGCGCTCCGCGGTCGAGAATCGTTCAATGTCGGAGATTGTCCAGGTAATGTGCGAGCATAGCTGCATCCGTTGCCGCGCGCGATCAATTGCTCGCGAAGCTACATCGACGACGGTGAGCCGTTTGCAATAGGGCGCGAGCTGTGTCGTGAAAGCGCCGGCCGCACATCCGACCTCAAGAGCATTCCCTATAGCTCCACTTGAACGCGACAGCCTGAGCATTTGTGCGTGGCGCTCCCGCTCGAAGGGGTTACTATCAAGCCGCCACGGATCATCGACGGCTAATTCCCGGTCCAGCAATTGATAAATCTTGTCCAGGCTCACGAGTTGTTCCTTTTCGCCAGATGCGGCTTAAACTCGCCACAGCACATACTCTCAGACGTCATCAACGTCGACGAGTCGCGTGACACTTGCCTTTCTGATCGACCCTGTGACACTTGTCGCGTTTGCTTCAACGATCGGATTTAAGGAAATGACCTGCTCTTTCGCCTTGTCCGCCGGGTTCGTGGACTTGCGCGACAACCAATCGCTGTTGCTCAGTGTGCACAAGGCATACGCTTTTACGGGAAGCAGGAGAAAGAGGTTGATCGGGGTGTGCAGCGAAAAGCCGAGAAAGCGAATATCTCGGGCTCGGAACGCGGCGACACAGCAGCGCACCATGGTCATCGCTGCGATCGTCACACCGGTGAACCAAGGCACAGTCACGGTGAATGCAAGTTGCGCGAGTCCTGTCAACAATGACAGGGCGAGCAACAGCGGACCGAGATTCTGTCCGACCACATCCAGCGTGAGATAGCGCCCGAGCCCCGGCAGCAGGTGGAGCGAAAGCAACGTATCCCGGAATGTGCTCCTTGCCCAACGAAGCTGCTGCCGCAGATAGGGTCCTAGGCGATCAGGCACTACCGTTGCGGCGATTGCGTCCGGCACGTACTCGGTTCGAAAGCCGGCTTGCAGCATGAGAATCGTGAGGTGACGATCTTCGCCGAAGTCGCTTGGCTTCCCACGGAACAACTGCGTCTCATACTGATCCAGCAGCGAAAGAAGCGCGGACCGGCGGTACATTGCACATGGGCCACAGCAACACATAACAGCGCCGAAGCGGGCCTGTGCCGCGCGCTCCTCGTTACAAGCCAGCCAATACTCCATATCGATCAGCCTGGTTAACCAGCTGTCGTCCCGATTGCTGGCAGTCAGCTGGCCCATAGCGGCACCGATCGCCGGATCCCGCATTTTCATTGCAAGTTTTGTGACCACGTCGTCAGCAATCATCGTGTCGGAATCGACGTTCAGCACGAGATCTCCGCGCGAGCGACGTATCGCGGTAATCTGCGCCTTGCGCTTTCCAACGTTCTTGCGTTCCAGAATAATATGGAACCTCGGGTCGCGCGCGTAGGCGTCATAGACAGGTCGGACAGCATCACGGTTTGAAGACCCGTCATCAACAACGTATACCTGCAGCTTTCCCGAATAGCTCTGCCTTGCGATGGCCTCGAGGCACGCGGACAACGTCTGTGGGGTCTCATTAAAGCAAGGAACGATGATATCCACGCTCGGCAACACGCCAGCGTCCGGCACATCGTCCGGTAACGCTGGGTCGTCGCCCTTCATTGCATAAATCGCTTGCGCGCTTTTGTAGACTGCCGAAAGCAGCGCATAACATGAGATCGCAACAGTGCTAGTTGTGGCAAGCAGGTTCATGGGGCCCGGAGCTATTCAGTGGGGTTGAGGAAGCGGGCGAATTGTAAATCCGCGGCCGCGCATAGCTGGAATCAGGCGGGAAAGCGCCTTCACGGTCTGCTCGCGTGGACCTCTGGGATTGTCCCGTTGCAGCTCGCCAGGAGGACATCCGTCATGGAGGAGAACAATTGCTCCCGGTCGAACGGAGGCCATAACCGTGTCGACAATTGTATCGGCACCGGGACGCGACCAGTCCCGCGGGTCGACCGACCAGTGCACGGCAGCGAGTCCGGCCATCGCAGATGTCTTCACCACTTCCTGGGTCCACGCCCCATACGGGGCGCGCATGTATCGCAGGGAGGCGCCGGGGCACGCACTTTTGATCGCCCCGCTAGCAGCTAGTATCTCGTGCTGCACTTCGGCGGGCTCGCATTCGGACAGATACGGATGACTCATCGTGTGATTGGCGACTTCGTGTCCCTCTGCGATTATTCGTCGGATTAATTCCGGCTGATCGCCCGCGTAGACGCCGATGACAAAGAACGTGGCGGGCACATTGTGCTCCGCCAGCACATCCAGCACATCCGGAGTGCAAATGGAGTGAGGACCGTCGTCGAACGTCAAATAGACGCTTCGACCCCCGTTAGCGTCAACGTACTCGCTGCGCACTTCTAGTCCGCGGTCGACATTTCTCACAGCTCTGGCCCGTTCCGATCAATCATCGTACCGCTCGGCCATTCACTCATTGGCCGGCTAATCGGCAAAACTACCAGGAGTGCTTCCTCGACGAGCGTGGGTGACATGTTGAGATATACATCCCGATGGGTCGACCGCACGCGAACTCCCGTCAACACATTGGCCATCCCGTTCCGGCCAATCCGCTCGATATGCTTACGCATCGCGGGCCGCACCGCGGCGAAACCGAACGGAGCATCGAGCTTCCGCAGCATCGGATATCCAACGCGCATCGCTCCCTGATAGGTGACCCCGTGCCCTTCCACGTCTCGGCGTACTGCGTAAAGCCCTATTTCGGCTACCAGGAGATCAGTCTCCCCGACCTTGATGAAGCGTCGTAGGATGCCCGCATGGCCAGCTACGCCGCTTGAGTCGTAAGCGATTATGCGCAGTTCAGGTCTTGCACCAGCCCAACTTCGACTGCCTTCAAACGGCGCCGCATTAAACTCACCGTTTGCCCCGTATGCTTTTCGGAAGAACTCGGCGAGTTCAGTATGATCAGCGAGCGTTAACTCATTTTCCCAACACAATCTCCACCGCACCTGAGAGTGCGCTAGGAGATCGCCTGTAGAGCTGGATACAGACATATTCATCGGTGCCTCCGACGTGCGGCCGGGCGTTCGAGAGTAAACTTGCTTTCAAGACGATTTGACTGCCTAGAGTTGATCGTTTGGGCGTCCTCGCAGAGGCATCTGACACCTACAATCGGCAACTCGCTTGCCGCGAAAGTAGGAGCAACTCGACATTACCTCCAGTCTACGGAGGTAAGCGGCCGATATGGAAAGGGTTGGAAACGCTATACGAAGGTTTATCGGACGCCTTCTTGAGCAGGCACGTGGATGTCGCCGCACGCCTGCGTGATGCGTCTTGCGCGGCTTGAAGAGCGTGCCGGCCAGGATGTCCGTGTGTCTGCTCGGCGTATAACTGAGGCTTCTTGCCAGAGCCCGTGCGAAGACCGCCAGCCATCTTGATGTGCCTCGTCTCGATTTCTACAAACTGATGTTTGCTATCCAACATTCCCCAATTTGGTAAAATCGATTGTATCGATTTAACTCATCCACACGATGGATAGACTCACAGCATGCGGTTCAAGGGCCTTGATCTAAATCTTCTCGTCGCGCTCGATGCGCTGATGACCGAGCGCAATCTCACTGCAGCCGCGCGCAAGATCAATCTGAGCCAGCCCGCCATGAGCGCCGCCGTTGCACGGCTGCGCACCTATTTTCGTGATGAACTATTTACGATGAGAGGCCGGGAACTCGTCCCAACATCGCGGGCGGAAGGACTTGCTGCCCCGATTCGCGAGGCTCTGCTGCACATCCAGCTCTCTATTATTTCGCGCGACACGTTCGATCCAGAACAATCGACTCGCCGCTTCAGGGTGATCCTTTCGGACTTCATGACGATCATTTTCTTTCGAAAGATTATAGACCGCATCGCGCGGGAGGCCCCCGCAGTCCGGTTTGATCTGCTGCCGTTTTCAGATGAACCTGACGAACTCCTACGGCGCGGTGAAATCGATTTTCTGATCGCCCCGGAGCTGTTCATGTCGGGTGCGCACCCCAAGGCGACACTATTTGAGGAGACACTTGCCTGCGTAGGCTGCCGATCAAACAAGGAGCTATCACGCCAGCTTACAATTGAAGGGTACATGTCGATGGGACATGTTGCCGCCAAATTCGGGCGATCGCTAAGGCCCAATATCGAAGAATGGTTTTTGCTGGAGCACGGCCTCAAGCGACGAATCGAGATCGTCGTGCAGGGTTTTAGCATGATCCCTCCAGTCGTGTTGGACACCGTTCGAATCGGGACGATGCCTTTAAGACTGGCTAAGCATTTCGAGAAACTGATGCCCTTACGGATCGTCGAACCCCCGCTCCCACTTCCCGCGTTTACCGAGGCTATCCAATGGCCGGCCTTTCATAATACTGATCCGGCCAGCATTTGGATGCGGCGACTGTTGTTGGAGGAGGCATCCAACATGGCTCTCCTCGCTAAGATTTCCTCAAGTCGCAGACGCTGCTAGTTTCTCTCGTAGCTCTCTTAGCACTCTTACCGAAATAGATTTGTTCGGCTCCTTACCCTGGAGCAGTTCTTATTCCTATGCCCTGGACCGTCTCATGAGCTGCTTGCAGGGCCCAGGCTACATTACGGAAGGCGAGCCGCGATTCGACATTTGTCGCAACGTGCTCGAGTCCCACGTTAAGTGCTGCTCGTGAGTGGCCAGCTCCTCCTCGTTTGCGGCGCTGCGGCCAACGGTCTTTGCGCAGCGTCCGTCATCAATGCCCACGGCAACATCAAGGAAAAGTAGAGTAGGCGTCCATGCCGCACTGACGCTGCATACCGTTTCGTGACCGGCGCTTTCTAGCGCAACCCGCTTGAACCCGACGTAGCGTCAGGTTGTAGAGTTGCAAACAGCACCCCACAGGAGGGACCGCAGCTCTGCGCGTTCCGGATCGCTCTTGCGATCCTTTGCGCAGGCGTCCGGGCTCGTCGCTAACGATCTCCGAGGTGATTGACGTGGTATGGCAATCCGGTAGTCGGACGCAGCACTGAGCCCTTTGGATCTTTGGCGGTCTCAGGGGCGCGGCAAACCCGCTTGCTGCGATCAATCGCGGGCGCATCCTTCGCGCGATAGGCCAAAACGATTCTGGCACAGCCGCGCGATTGAGACTGTCACAGGCGCTATTGCTGGTTTGCACAGCACAAGCGCACACTTCGAAGAGTGAGTATGCGCTTCAAGGGCCTGGATCTTAATCTTCTCGTTGCACTTGATTCTCTGCTGACCGAGCGGACACTCACCGAGGCCGCCCGTCGAATCAATCTCAGCCAACCCGCCATGAGTGCCGCCGTTTCCCGGTTACGCGCCTACTTCGGGGATGAACTATTTGCGATGAGAGGCCGCAGACTCGTCCCGACATTGCGTGCGGAACGCCTCGCTACGCCTGTTCGCGAGGCTCTGCTGCAGATCCAGCTTTCCATTATCTCGCATTATGAGTTCAACCCGACCGAATCACATCGCCGGTTCGTGATTCGTCTCTCGGATTGCAGTACCCTTGTGTTTTTCCGACGGGTCGTGGCGCGCGTTTCGCGGGATGCTCCCAACGTCAGGCTTGAGCTGCAGCCCCCCGCCGACGATCACGACGAGCTCCTCCGCCGCGGTGAAGCAGATTTTGTCATCTTGCCCGACATATTGATGTCCAGCGCGCATCCTAAGGCGAAGCTATTCGAGGACCGGCTCGTGTGCGTCGGCTGCTGCACAAACAAGCAGCTATCTCGCCGGCTCACATTCGAGAGATATATGTCTATCGGACAGGTCGCAGTTAGGTCTGCGCTTGCGCGAAAGTCCGCGGTCGAAGAATGCTTTTTCGTTGAGCAAGGCCTCAAGCGGCGCATCGATGTTAGCGTGCAGAGCTTCAGTATGATCCCAGCCATGCTATTGGGCACGGACCGTATCGGGATGCTGCCCTTAAGGCTGGTGCGGCATTTTGAGAACACGACACCACTACGTATAGTCGACCTACCGTTCTCACTTCCCGCATTCACCGAAACAATCCAGTGGCCAGCTTTTCACAACAGCGATCCGGCAAGCACATGGATGCGAGAGCTAATCATGCAGGAGGCTTTCTGCATGCCCCCGCCCGACGAGTCCACGCAAGCCTCTGGCGTCTCAAAATTAGGTCAAGTCGTCGCGTCAGCTCCCCCACCTTGTGATCCGATCTCCCTGGATTCTCCATGAGAACCCATTGCTATCTCTTGTAATTGTCGTTTCTCGAACCGCTTATGTTCCAGCCACCTCCTTGGCTTGCGTTGTACTCTCGCCGTCCGGCCCGCGCCTGCGCTCCAGACGCACACAGCAGCTCGTCCCCTTTGACTCTGTTCTCACGCTATTGTGCACACCGCTGCAAATTGCTATCGAGCCGGCCGCGCGAGCAACGGCTCAAGCCGGCAGTTGGACTCGCGGTAGATGTAGAGTCCAGTAATCGACAGCAGAAACAAAGTGCGATCTTCGCTTGGCTCAATCTCTCCCGCGCACCCGTGCCCCGCTAGAGGATTGGCGGTAGCACGGTTAGCTCAGATCTATCGCAGGGCCTGGATCGCGCGCTCCTGTGTTGCCCAACCGCATCACTCGAGCGCGCACGGCATCAGTGACGTTCTGCACCGCCGGTACGTCCCGTTTTGGCCCTACCGCGGCCACACGCCTTGCCCACGCGCGCTCGTCTCGCGCAATGATATCGGGAGCTGAACGTGCAGCGCTACTATGATTTCTTGGGGCCGGAGGATCTTTCGGTATTGGGTAGGATCTTTGATAATGCCGTCACGGCTCTGCCAGCGTCTATGCGCACCCCCGAGAATCGAACGGCAATCGCTAAGCTTGTGCTGATGCGTGCAGGTGCAGGCGAGCCACAATTGGCGTCATTAGTGAGTTTGCTGAACCTGATTTCTCCCGCAGCTTGATCGAAGACGATCCAAAATATCCACCATGCTTGCGCCGGAATGGAAGAAGGTTCAGCTAGCCCCTTGAAATAGCTTGAATCTTACGTGACGTCAGGTTGTAGGCTTTGAATTGAAACACATGACCAAAGCTACACCACGAAGGCGTCGATGGCGCATCGGAGAACTTGCAGATGCTACCGGAGTGACGGTACGCACCCTGCATCACTATGAGCACACGGGTCTGCTTGCTGCGTCGGAGCGCACCGACGGCGGTCACCGGATGTACGATCGTGAAAGCGTACAGCGAGTTCATCAAATTCTAGCGCTGCGTGAGCTTGGCTTCTCCCTTCACGAGATACGTAAGGCCATGGAGGGGCGCACTTCGCTTACGGATCTATTGCGCTCCCATTTGGAGCGGATCGAGCTGCAAGTGACGCGTACGACGCTGCTGCGGGATCGCTTGCGCAACATGACGACCGATGGTGATGTACAGGTGAGCGTAGACGAGTTGCCTGCCACCTTGAATGCCATGTCGAGGGTCGAGAAACGTGCCCAGTCCCATCGATGCACATGCAAGCTAGCCGCCGAGCGAGAGGAGCGATGGCGACGAATCCGCGACGAATTGCGCGATTGCATGGATCGCAGTGAGCATCCCTCCAGCGAGCGCGCGAGAGCCGTAGCGCTAGAAGCGCGCTTGCTGTTCAGTGAAATCGCGGGAGTTGAATCGACCGTCTCGACAATCCTGAAGGTTCTTGCACGGTTGAGCGCCCCTCGGAGCCTGGCGGGCTGGGATCCTAATCTAATGCAATATCTCGATCTCGCGCTTGCCGCGCTGGAGAACCAGTCGCACTGACGCGTGGCCCGCGCGATGCGGGCACGTTCACTCTCGGGTTTTAGAAGCCGCGATCCCTAGACGTCGGCGACACATTCGAGTCGGACTCGCGTGTCGTCATTTGAGAACTTACCGCGCCCTCTTACGGTACGGCCTCTACAATCCACACGCCTTGCGCGTAGTGATTGATCGCTTTGACCGACAAGAAAGCGCTTGAAACGCACGTAGCGTCACATTGTACGGTCCAGCGCAGATAGCCAGTGCTTCCTGGCAACGACACGATGATCCTGTGAAGTTGCCAAGTGGACCTGATTGTCTTGGCTCGCGCGGCGCCCTGCAAAGGATTCTAGGTAATGAGACGCCTTGACAACATAGCAGTTGCGATACTCGCGTTCTTTCTCGCGCTCGCAGTTGTCGCGACGTTGTTGTTGCTGGTGGCGGGGCTCGCGGAACTGTCTAATGCTGACGTGCCAGATTGCCAGCCGATACCGGACGGCAAACTGCTGACACCATCGCGGATCTGGTACCGCGGCTCTCAACCGCCTAAGAGGCTGTGACGGTTCCTCTACTTCTGCAGATTTTGCTCGGAAGAGATTCGACCACCACTTGAAGATCTCGCGTCGTCTAGCCAGTTTGGTTTGCCGTTTTCCTCGCCACAAATGACAGCACTCAATTGCTGTCATTACGGCAGCTCTCGGCGGTCAAGAGGGAGAACACCATGTCGGACGAAAAACTGCAAAACGTGCTTTCTTCTCTTTCTCCGGTGGCGCGCCAGTTAGATGTCCTGCCATCCGGCCCGCCTGCCCCGGACGCGAGCTATGTGAAACTGGATACGAATGAGAATCCATTCCCGTTGCCGCTCATTGTCATGCAAGGCGCGCGCTCGGCTCTTGAGCGGCAGTACCTGTACCCAGAACATGACAACATCAGCTTGAGGGAAGCAGCTGGCTACGCTTATGGCATCGCGACGGATCAGGTGATTGCCGGCAATGGCTCATCCGAACTTCTTGGGCTGCTCTACAGAGCTTTCCTGACCCCGGGAGATCGCGTTGCAATGCTTTCACCCGGCTTTTCATTCAACCGCAAGCTTGCGATGTTGCATGCTGCCGAGCTCGTTGAGATAGAAAGTGCGGAAACCCCTTCCTTACCAATCGAGAAGCTGGTTTCGGGCCCAGCGAAAGACGCCAAATTCGTTCTTTTGGCTAATCCGAACAATCCGACCGGCGCCTACGTTCCGCTCGCCGATGTCGAACGTCTGCTGGCACGATCGGACCGCCTAATCGTCCTAGACGAAGCCTATGTCGACTTTGCACCCGACAATGGCCTACGGCTCCTGAGCCGCTATGCGAATCTTCTGATTCTTCGAACGCTCTCAAAAAGCTATGCTGCCGCCGGCATACGCGTCGGCTTCGGCTTCGGTCATCCCGCGCTTATTGGCAGGTTGCGCAACATCCAGAACGTTTTCAATATGAACGTTATCGGCCACGCAGTTGGCATCAGCATCCTCTCCCATCGCGCAGCTTATGAAGATAACCATCGACACATCAGAGATGAAAGGCAGAGAGTTGCAGCTGAGCTATCTCAGCTCGGCTTTTGCGTACCACCTTCCCACGCGAACTTCGTGCTAGCCCGCGCCCCTGTCGGACAAGATGGCAGTTGGTGGCAAGCGGCTCTGGCGAAGGAGAAGGTTCTCGTCGCCTCCTTCCCCGATAAGAGCCTCGAACGCTGTATCCGTATTAGCATTGGCACTAAAGATCAAATGGATGCGTTTCTGGCGGCGATCAAGGCGATTTCAGCCCGCATAAAGACCCGCAGTTGCTAGCTGCGCGCTTCCCAGCCGCTCAGCAGGAAACTGACATGAGGGCAAGATGATCCCAATGGACTTGCGATGAACAATAGTGCCCCGACTTGAGCTCCGATCCGGGCAACAGAGGTCAGCACTTTGACGATCACCTTTGCGGATCGGCACGGGATCAGGTGCCGAACGATACACCCAGAATAGACATCTAACGGCGATCATATGACAGACGTCGACAACGGCCTGAAGCCGACAGGCCCTTCCCGCGTTCTACAATCGGAGACAATCGAGTGACGAATCGCAAGCCTTCAAAACTGACCTGCGGAATTTTCGATCATCTGGACGACGACGGCCGCGATGCCGCGCGACAGTACGCAGATCGCCTGACCTTGGCAGAAGCGTGCGACTCTCTTGGCTTCTATGCATATCATTTGGCCGAACACCATTGTACGCCGCATGGGAGGGGTCCGTCCCCGAATCTGTTCTTGTCAAGCGTCGCTCAACGCACGCAGCGGCTGCGTATCGGTCCCCTGGTAATGTTGCTTAACCTCTATCACCCGCTGCGAGCATTCGAGGAGCTGTGTATGCTCGACCAATTGAGCGGTGGTAGACTAGAACTCGGCATCGGACGGGGCTCACTGCCGATCGAATTGGGTTATTTCGGCATTAGCGCCAACGATGCTCCAGGACGGTATGAGGAAGCCAGCGAAATCCTCTCGAACGCGATGAAAGACCACACGCTTTCCTACCATGGGCATCATTTTGAGCTGAACGATGTTCCCTTGACGCTAAAGCCGCTTCAGCGTCCAACTCCGCCAACCTGGGTCGCCAGCAATCGGCCCGAATCGGCGGCCTGGGCAGCTACCAACGGCGCGAATCTCGCGTGCATAGGCCCCTCCTCTATCATTCGAAAAACTACTGATGCCTTCCGCGCGCATTTACCCCGCACCCCTAATTCTGATGATCGAGAGCCATTCACCGGATTGCTCCGCATGGTTGTAATTGCGCGTTCTGATGAAGAAGCATATTCGCTGGCGGCAACTGCGTACGAACGATGGCTCGAGAGCTTTATGTTCCTTTATGAGCTCAATACCGTTCCGACCCCACCTAATCTGCCGCTGACTTTCGATGCGGCGCTTGAAAGCGAATTGTGCGTCGTCGGAACGCCCGCTTCCGTCCGACAACATCTTCTTAATCAGATGGAAGAGGCGGGCGCCAACTACCTGCTTTGTCAGCTTGCATTCGGCAATCTTCCGCTGGATGTTTCGGTTTACACCGCAGCCAAACTCCAATCAGAGGTTGTCGCTCGGCTTTGCTGACGACATCTTTGCACTATTTGAGCTCACTCGATAACAGGCGAGCTTCTTCAGTCCAGGCGTTACGTGCCACGAAGTGGCACGTACACTACCGAGCGAGCAGCCGTTCCTCGTCCCTCATTAGGAGGTCCACAAACTATCTCCGCGAGCCGCTTAGCGCGTCGGCACGCCGCGGAGCCTTGTCAGCGCTTGGCAGGCGCATTCAAAAATGGGCCGTCTTGAGCACCGGGCACGCCCTGTTAATATTTCAGATCCTGCGAGGACTCCGCGGGCATCGCGATAGCAACGACCGACATCTACTAGCTACCTGCTTCGTTCTCTGACGTTGATAATCGCGCACGACGCATCCCGGATGGCCCATTGGCGATCTGGATGTGTCCCATAAAAACAATCGATTGTACCGCTTTTACACGAATACAATACATAATTGCCTGCCCTAGGAGCAGCTTCCCGGACCGTCGCATGACCATGAATTCTCCACCTTGTACGTTTGCATCCGAATTCCCTATGGAACGCCCAGATGCCATTCGCAGCACCTTGGCGTCGTCTCCGAGTCGAAGCGGCTGCTCGCACAGCGACGTTACACGGTTCGTCTCCATACAATCGTTCGCTTGCAAGGTGAATGTCGTTTGCGGTTGAATTCACACCAGAAACTTGATCCGAGCTCCGCAATGTGTTCGTGCTTCTCGTCCCGTTATCAGCGCCACTTGATCACCACTTCCTGCCTTCGCTTGCTCAGCCCCACTGAGCAAGCGAGCACCCCATGAACCTATTTTCCACAACCGGCTCCGCCGCAACGACATGTCATGCGCTGCCTTCGACAATCATTAGACGCACGCAAGCGCTTGATTGCTTGGCGACGTAACGTTCGTCACTTTCCGACGACGTCGTCGAGATGGCCGCTCTGCCGAGCTGGTGCGTCGGCGCCTCCGCAGCAGCGTCGTTCGGCAGGATGTATATCTCTACCGCGCCATGCTTACGTTGCGCCCGCAGCTCCGGCGGACCCGCCATTTTACGGGAAAGGTCGCCTGACGGCACTTCGCTCGACAGTGTCTCAGTCTTTCGTCATGAGCGGCGTTCATCACGATCGTGCGCTCTGCCATAATGTAAAAGCGGATAGTTTTGCCAACCGCGGCAGGCACCGTGGCGCATGGCGGGCGCTCACCGGCACTACGTGCTCGACATCGTTTTTCTCGACACAGAAATCCCGCGCTCGCTCGCTTCCTATGACACCCGATACGTTGGTCCACAACGGGTAACAACAATTGGTCCTCGTGCAACCTGGAGTTTTACCAGACGGGAATGAAGGACCGGCCCGTCATCCGCACCTCGACTGCATTTAGTTAATCTGGAGAGACATCATGAACTTTGATTGTTGCAATTCGCGCGTCGATCACCTCAGACAAAGCATCGGCCGGCAAGTGGAAGCAGTTGCCGGACTAATCTGCGAGGACAAGAACGCGTTCGACGCGATGCAGTTGCTCAACAAACTGACAAGTGCACTTGTTGCAGCAGAACAGGACCAGGATCAGTTAGACAAGACGACTACCCGCCGCGAGGCTGACGGAGGGCGGAGTATCCCGTCACGAGCGGGGCACAGTGCGATTTACTATCCAGAAGACCTTGAGGTTTTGGGAACACTTTTTGACCGAGCAATCGCTGCCCTACCAGCAGCCATGCAAACTACTGCTAATCGGATTACTCTCGCAAAGTTCATTCTAGCACATGCAGTAGTCATTGAGGGGCGAATAGCTGTCTTAGATGCGGTCGATGACGCTCTTTGTTTCTGTCAATTGATCAAAGAGAGCGCCAGTTCACGCTTATGCTCTGCATAGATAAATACAAGGCACTCCGCCTGGCATTGCTCAAAGCGCTCTCTTCCAATTTGCCAGCCGAGTTGATGCACGCCGCTGCTGGCTCGCCTCCAGTTTCACGGCGCGAAATGACGTTGGCCTTGCCAGCCAAGACCTTAGGTACGTTACCCGATTGCTATTCACCCGCTAGTAGGCACCGCACGGCCGAGAGGACGCAACTGCATCCTCCACTGTCTGACAACGATCAGGGCAATGCACCGCTTGTCCGTTTGATCAGTACCTGCTTCGACGCTACCCGATCTCGATACGAACGCGCTCTAGGTGTTTAGTCCCAAGCTTTGATGGTGCATTCTTGTCGCACGATTCGAAGGATGTGCTATGGGACAGGTTTTACACGGCTGCGCCACCACGACGGAGGCGGTCCGTCGAGCAATACAAAATAGTCAAGAGAGCCTGAGAGCCCTCGCCAAGCGCTACGGGATCAACCAGAAGACTATCGCGAAGTGGAAGCAGCGCGAGACTGTCGCCGATCGTTCAACAGGCCCCAAGGAAGCTAAGTCGACAGTCCTTTCCATCGAGGAGGAGGCTATCATCGTCGCGTTCCGGCGGCATACGCTGCTGCCGCTCGACGATTGTCTCTATGCACTGCAGCCAACCATCCCGCATCTGACGCGGTCATCCCTGCATCGCTGCCTCCAGCGCCACGGCATCAGCCGATTGCCGGAGGTGGAAGGCGGCAAGCCTTCGAAGAAGAAGTTCAAGGCCTATCCGATCGGCTATTTCCACATCGACATCGCTGAGCTCCAGACCGCTGAAGGCAAGCTCTACCTCTACGTCGCAATCGATCGCACCAGCAAGTTCGCCTTCGTGCAACTGGTCAAGAAGACGGGAAGGACCTCAGCCTCGGCCTTCCTCGAAGCTCTGATCGCGGCTGTCCCCTACAAGATCCACGCGGTTCTCACCGACAATGGGATCCAATTCACCTTCCCGCCGCGCTACGCCGACGGCCCAACGGCAAGATACGTGATGCATATGTTCGATATGCGATGCGAGGAAAACGGCATCGAACATCGGCTGACCAAGATCAAGCATCCCTGGACCAATGGCCAAGTCGAGCGCATAAACCGCACGATCAAGGAAGCGACCGTTCAACGCTACCAGCACGATCGACATGATCAGCTCGAAGCTCACTTTGCCGACTTCATCACCGCCTACAATTACGCTCGGCGGCTGAAGACCCTGAAGGGCCTTACACCCTACGAATACATCTGCAAATGCTGGACTTCCCAGCCAGAACGATTCAAACTCAACCCGCTCCAGAAAATGCCGGGACTAAACAGCCTCCGGAAGATCACGCCAGGGAGAGCCCGTGCGAACGATCCAGAGCACCCCTTCCACGAACATCCGGTTGTCGCGTCCGGTCGAACCTTTCTGGTCGGGCCGGCCAATGATGAGCGGCGCCATGCGCTCCCAAGCCGCGTCGCTCAACACCAAACGATCCATCACACCCAAGGCCGCCTCCCAAAAGAAGCCTTGAATCTGATTTGGCCTCAAAAGGGTATCCCTAGAACTGCCGCTTACGGACAACCTGCTCATGCTTCCTTCCGTCTAGAATCGTCCTTATAGACCGAGCCTGCCGCTCTTCGTTATTTACAAGCGAGCGCGTGAGACGATCCATTGCTCTGCGATAACTCTGCTAGGCACGGCCGTTCTGATAGCGCGATTTGATCTCAACACCTTCAACACGCACTGTGAACGCCCAGCGTTTCATCCGAATATCCTGATTACACAACCTCCCGCTACGTGAGATTGAGGCAATTTCTCGCGCTGACATGTTGTGTTGGAGTTACAGCAATTCACAGTGATGTTGCTAATACGCAAATCGCCGGGGCAATGGAAAGGAACGATACTCGAATGAAGAATTTGCTGCTTTTGACTGCAAGCATCATCGCGCTTAACGCGGCGGCGCCCGCGTTCGGCGCGGATCTCGCCGCGCAGCCGGTCTTCACCAAAGCGAAACCGCCGCTAGTGCTGCCTCCAGCGATCTATGACTGGACCGGCCTCTATCTTGGCATCAATGGTGGATGGGCGTCGAGCAACAATTGCTGGGACCTCTCTGCAATCACCCCCGAAGGCTGCCATGATGCGAGCGGCGCCACCGTCGGCGGTCAGGTGGGTTATCGTTGGCAGATATTCAATGTAGTCTACGGCGTCGAGGCTCAAGGCAACTGGGCTAACTTCAGCGGCTCCAATGTCAGCGCCGCCGTCGTGCCGACAGTCAGCAATCGTACCAGAATCGATGCGTTCGGATTGTTCACGGGCCAGATCGGTTACGCGTTCAACAACGTGCTGCTTTTCGCCAAAGGCGGCGCTGCGGTGACCAGCAACAGCTATCGGATCAGCTTGGTGGCCACCGGCTCTGAGTTTGCGAGAAGCGACAATCTTCGTTGGGGTGGCGCGCTTGGAGCTGGTCTCGAGGTCGGTTTTGCGCCAAGCTGGTCGTTTGGCGTCGAGTACGACCACCTTTTTATGCAGGACAATGATATCATCTTCCCCGCGACCGGTGGGTCCGGCGATCGCATCCGCCAGGACGTTGATCTTGTCACTGTTCGGCTCAACTACAAGTTCGGTCCGGGTTTCACCAGATAGCGACATCGGCCCACATCGCGTCGCGAACCGAGAGCCCCGACCTTCGGCCGGGGTTCTTTCTTCAGATAATCTCCTATGCGGCACTGACACGCTCGGCTGGGCTTCCAAGAGCCTACATTTCGTACCGCGCAAAACCTGCTTTGTGGGCGTTCCCCATCTCGGCTGGCCATCACGAGGTACTCGTCAGCGCCGTGTGCCAACTGAAAGCCGAGCCCCTATTGTGTAGTGGGAAGATGATTATTCATGGTCGGAGACGACGCGCTGCGCCTGCAACGACGAGCCTGACCGGGTCTCTATTTGCGAGGTCGAATTTCGTCGAACGATGATGATCACAATTTTCCCGCTCGATACCATCATCATTCAGCGCCGCCACTTGGCAATCCAACTCAACGTCATTGCGGAGATTCAGATGAGATCGAGCCGAATCGTCATAACGATAGCCTGGACCCGACTGGTCGCGCCCAACTTTCGCATTGCGTTCTTGAGATGAAAGTTCACCGTATTCTCGCTGATTTGCAGTATAACGCCAATTTCCCACGACGATTTTCCTTCCGCAACCCATCGCATGCAATCTAGCTCCCGCTCCGATAGCGTCACTTTCCTGTTGCAGCTACTCTCCGAGGGACGCGATATCTCCACACACGCGGTGTGAAAGTTCCAGGCCAGTGCGTGGAGATGACTTATACGGTGCTGAGGATCAGCATCATCGAACCGAGATGCAAATGATACCACCGATAGTCGACCCAAGGGTCCAAACAAGGGCACGCTCATGCCGTGTTTCAGACCCGCCTCTCTGGCCTCTGTGAGCACTCGCCGTTCGTCCGGCTGTAGTTGATATTGCTTGGGGAGTTGGTCCCACAGAAACGGCCGCGAAAGCATTGGTGCGCGCCGGACCACGGGATCGATTGTGTAGTATTTGCGCTCAAAGTATCGATCGCACCAATCCGGCGGCCAGTTCACTGCTACTGTGGGTGGTGGATACTCCGGTAGGCGAAGCGGCTCCACAAAATTGAGAGCCCCGTAGGCAACCTCACTAAAGCCCTCCTCGGTCGCGCAATTCACAAGAAGCTGGAACAACGCTCTAAGGGACTGCGTTTGATTTGCGCATTCTGTGAAGCTAAAGATATCCATTTTAGGCGCGACGGGATCCCGGTCCAAAAGACGACCGGTGTTGCGCTGTCCGATTGAGTTCGTTTCGGGTGGAGCTAGCTTCCAATCCATCACCTGAACTCTTGGCTTCGCTTTTCGTATATGAACGCTCGCGGGCTAAAGCGAATGCTCTTCCCGAACTGCTTGGTCTGCGCGAATGGGCCGCTAGTCGCGGGCGGGTCGATTAAACAGCGGGCCGGCCCCGGTCGACCTCGGGCAAAGGCTGACCGGCGCGGCACGACCGCCGCGCGGACATCATTTCGTCCTCCACCTGGCTCGCCGATGATGCGACCGGCAAGGACGCTGTTGTCGGCCCAATCAAACCTCGGCGCGTTCTCCTCCGCCTTGATGGCGACCATCAGGTCTGCACCTTCCATCCCGAGCTGTATCGTGGCCGCAAACACTGGCAATGACCACAATCCATATGTCCGGTCAGCCGCTCGGATCTGATCCTACCTTTCTGCAAAGGTTGGCAGCCGCAGCCTCCTCGGATCCGAGCAAGTGCAAGGTGGCATGCGTTCGAAGAGTTGACTGTCCGGGGCATAAGCGAGATCGCTCTTCGTGAAAGCGGGCTCCGCTTGGAACGAACGCTCGTCGCTTCGCGATGCCGAACGCAGCGCGATCCCCGGTATGGCGCTTCTGCGAATTAGGTGAGGTGCAGCGCGCCAACCAGTTCCTCCATACTGAGCTCGACCCGAGCGCTAAAAAGGCTGACGTTGCGGTCGCAAGCGAAAATGACATCGGATGGGCCATATTCGTTTTCGCATTCACATCACCACCAGTACGCAGCTGGTCGGGTTCCTGCCAGCGGATTGCGCTGTGCCTGGAGACGATCGGCAGGTCGCTCCATAGCCTCGTGCGGATCAGGGATCGCCTCTCACGCGCATAAGCAGGCTGGACAAGGACATCACCCGGACACGCAAAACATCCCAATACCTGCGTGGTGCATAGAACACTTTGCATGCTCATCTCCAGTAGGAGAGGACCTCGGATGGAAACAGCAAGTGTCGTACCAGTTGGCGCGCTCAGGAAAAACGCGTTTTGCGGCAATAGCTTGAGAGGATTAGGGGGATTGCTCGCATCACATGCATTGGAGCAATCGCGACATCGGGATGGAATGCGACATTACCAGTGACTTCGTTGATCAATTGAGCGCGACTTGACAACGTAGCAGCCGAACGACACCGGTCGGCGCCGGGCTAGCGCACTCCGCAGGTGGGTCGCTATCAATTTGGCCGCCGGTTGCTTTCGTCTTGCTCTGCCGCGGAGAGCGGCTTGGCAACATTTCTAAGGATCGTGGCGCGGCAGTTGGCGAGCAACTCCTTCGTGTACGCCGTGCCAAAATAATCCAGCACGAAAGTGCCAGTATAAGTCGTATCGTCTGTAATGCAGCTGATCAGGCTCTCGAGGATTGGCCCAACTTCGCTGACGCGATTGCAGTACCGGGCGCGAATTACATTAACGGCATTCATTGAGTGAACTGCTTCGTCGGCAATCACCTCCCTGAGCCAAAGCAGAAAACGACTGCTCCCAAGTCCGGCATAAAATTCCCTCTCCGCAGCATAGGCGCGGCAGGTACACATTTCATCAAACGCGATCATAACGATGAGCGAGAATTCATCCTCCAAGAACTCGCTGATTGCGCTAAAATCATGCGTTCGCGCGTCCAATCTTTTTCGAAGATCCGGTTCGGATCCGCCAGCGACGAGTTCCATGATTTGGATGAAACCGTCGGTATGGCGTTCTTCGTCAGCAGCCCAGGCATTGAAGAACGCCTTCGCTTCGTCGGTTTTGATCAAGTTACGGATGCACAGCTCCTTCTTTAAATGCCTTGCGTCGTATTCCGTATACAACTCAGGCCACAATCTGTCCCTACGTGCCCGCACAACCGATGCGTTAGCGGTAAACATCGCCGGCGTCAGAGCATTGAACAGTTCTTTTGGACTCCAATGCCGTCGAACCGGCGTGTTCATTCGACTACCCTGAGAACTACGAAAGGCGTGAGCGATCCGGCAGACGCATTTGGCGCCCGATGCTCGAACCGCATACTTACGGCGCGCGGAGTATGCTGTCGCCCCCTTGTTTTGGGGGGATACACTTTTTGGCGATATTCCTTCAACCCTAAGTGATCGGTTCGACGTCAACAGAAGCGATTAACTCGATCACCAAGGCGCCCCGACGCACTTTGCCGGGATGGAAGTGCGCCGGGTCGTCCCAACCATCATCAGTACATCCGTGATGATGATGGTTGGAATGAAACAACCAGCGTGGCGGAATTGAGGCTCGTCGCTCCTTTGATCTTCCAGTCCGAATATTTCGTGTGCGGTCGTCAAAACGAGCTTGAATCAGACGTAACGTCAGGTTGCACGACGGTACGTGTCGTGCGGGCCGCACAATTCGGTGCCTGAAGACCTGTGATGATTGTCCGTTGAATCAAAGAGCCAGTCCAAAAGGCAGACAATTGTTGCTCTACTTGCGGATCATTCAACCCGATTTCTGCAATCTGCTCGCCGACCGGTCGAAGTCTAGGCCTATCGTCAGCCGCTTCTAAGTCGAGGGACGAGATAATCTAAACGCCTAGCGGTTTGTTCGCAAAGGGCGGCATCGGTACTGATGGAATACCCGGCTTCGGGTCCGGCGTCCGCAGCGAAAGCTTACAACAGAGTTCTCGATCATCATGATTATCATCTTCTCGCGCTAGGCATATCAAAAAAGTCGTTGACCTCTTCCTACACACGGCAGAGCCAGACCAACCGGGTCAAAAACCTCGCGCAGCTTAACCGTTTGATAAATGCAGCTTTAGACGGCGTCCTTTCTCGGACGCTATCGATTCTGACGGCACACGAAAACGATATCGGCCACCTTAGCAAGTTCGACGGAACGGCGGATTTCTCGGCTAACGCGGACCAATTGACATAGCGCAATGACACGGGCGAGCGCAGCCGTCAGCGTCATGCTGGTAAAGCCATGGGGCGGCGCCGTTGCAGATCTCATTCCTGAAAAAGTATTACGACGCCCACCTGCCTTGGTACACCATCTATCCAACTGTACCGGAATTCTCCGCGGTTGTCGGCGCCGAGACTTGTGAGAAATGGCTGAGGAGCTTACCGGCCGACGGCGCTGTGTCGCTCTATCTCCATATTCCGTTCTGTCGCTCAATGTGCTGGTATTGCGGCTTCCCTACGACTTTCACTCGCCGGAATGCGCCAATGTTCGATTATTTGGCGGTGCTGCGTGACGAGATTCGTTTGGTAGCGGAGCAAGTACCGCAAAGTCTGCCTGTGAGTGACGTACATTTTGGAGGTGGCACGCCGACGCTCATCGAGCCTGAGGAGTTCCTGGCCCTGATGGACGTTTTGCGTCTTCGCTTTGCATTTAGGAAAACGGCTACGATCGCAGTCGAGATCGATCCGCGCACGTTTACGATGGAGATGGCCGAAGCCTTGGGAGAAGCCGGCGTGTACCGCGCAAGCCTCGGCGTGCAAAGCTTCGATCCCATCGTTCAAAAGGCGATTAACCGCGTCCAGAGTGAGGCGCAGACCGCAGCCGCCGTCGAAAATCTACGCCAGCATGGAATAGACCGTATCAACTTCGACCTCATCTTCGGCCTCCCTCATCAGACGGTGCAGTCCTGTGTCCAGTCGGCGACGACGGCCGTAGCCATGCGCCCCGACCGGCTTGCGGTTTTCGGCTATGCGCACGTTCCTTCGTATATGAAACGTCAGCGCCTGATAGATGAGGCGGCGCTACCGGATTACGCGACCCGTGCCGAACAGGCAGCGGCCGTGGCCGATACGCTGGTCGCCGCCGGCTACCACCCAATCGGGCTCGACCATTTCGCCTTGCCACACGACGAGCTCTCGCTAGCGCAGAAAACTGGTCGCCTGCGGCGCAACTCCTTGGGCTATTCAGCCGACAGCTGTAGCACCGTGATCCCGTTGGGCACGTCGGCCATCGGCCGTCTCGGTGACGGCTATGTCCAGAACGAAGTTGTAAGAGGGTCCTACAAGGAGCGCATTAGAACCGGCCGTTTGGCGACGTCAAAGGGATATCGTCTCACTAACGAAGACCGCGTCCGGGCTGCAATCATCGAGCGGCTGATGTGCGATTTGGAAGCCGACGTGTCGGCGATCTGTACCGCCCACGGTTTCGATCCGCTCTCTATTCTCGATTCAGCTGAACGATTGGCGATGCTCGCCGAGGACGGGATCGTTCACATACAGAACGGCTCTATCCGCGTGAGGCAGGAGCACCGCTTCATGATTCGCACCGTTGCGGCTGCATTTGACGCCTATCTCGACCGCAAACCTTATTAGCGCCCGCAATCGGCCTTAAAAGATTCAAAAGCATCACCGCCTGTCGCGAGCCGATAATCGCGGGAGGCCAGGCGGCTCGATTTGTAGAAATGGTTCTGCGAACCCGGATTGCCGTCGGCTAGCGCAATGATGGCGACGACCTTAGCGAAGTCTTATTGCGAACACCAACGCCACCGTAAGATTTGGGTACCGTAACCGAAAGCCGCTTGCGAAAGCGGCCTATCCGTTGAATGGCAACGTTAGGCGCAGGACTGCCCCAAAGACGTCACCTGGCTCGTCAGCCTTCGGTCCAATGAGTGCGTGCCCCCAACGGAAACCGCCCCGGCTGGTTCGGCAGGCCGCTGTCTTGGCGGGATTCGAGACGGCGCGGAGTTGGGGTGAAGGAGAAGCCGGAAGAGGAGAAGCTGAGGGTACCTGCGACAAGTCTATTCGTAAAGTCAGAGCGGCGATTGGTCCGAGGGTCGCTTCAAGTCGGCTCCCTGAGCATCGAAACTGCGATTTAGTTCTGCGATCTGATCGCTCGCCTTCTGTTGTCCCGATTGAACCTCAGACAGCCTAGTCAACTACCAACCCTAGCAATTGATTGAGATGAAGGAGGCGTGGCAATCGTCGCCAACGAACGTCGCGCGGCTCAAATGTCAAGGAATTCGGGATGAACGATAGATCCGGCTGCGCCACTGGACCTGATGCATGTGCAAGCTCGTCACCTGCGACGGCAGGTCTGCCTCCACCGCGACCTCGCCTTTCTCACGGAAGTCCATGATGCTCTTTCGGTCCCGCCCACTGACCGTGCCGACTTCAAAGCTGTCTAGGGCCACTGTCCGACACATAAACGCCGACGACGTCGCGGTGCACCCGTTGGTGAGGAGACCCGACAACGCCTGAGCGGATCTTGCTGGGATAGAACGGCCGTTGCGCATCGTGACGGTAGCCACCCTCGGACGTCAAAGATCAAGGTCAGTTGTAATCAGGCCGGAGCGCAATCCGCCAAGGCCCGCAAATACGGTGGCAGAGTTCACTATGCATGCTCGCTCTGTTGTGGCGGTTCCGATCCAGATATGCTCGATCGCAGCGCGCGTTTCAATCCATCGATCAGCTCCAAAGCGAGGAGGGCTTTTGGTCGCTCTTTCGCTCGCAGCGAGTCTCGCAAGCAATTCGACGCCGGTACAAGCGAACAACCTGCTCATCCCGAGAAACGACACTGCGGATAGGGATGTCAAAAGAGGCCCAAAGGATCCGGCCCTGACACTTCAACGCAGCCAACCCAAACAACCAATGTGTGCTTCCGGCCCTTCTGCCCTCGGAAGCATTTCCAGCATGCTTCCGACCAAGTGCAACGGTGCGAATGCAGCTGCAACGAACAGAACTCAAAAAGCTATCGACCCATTCGCAAAGTTTGAAAATCTTCGCGAGAAAGGTATGTGGCTCAATATACCTGGTCCTGCCGACACGATAGATCAGGACAAAGATGGTATTAGATCCGCGCTTGCGGACGTCGGAATCGGTTACGTTGGCGGCACAGTAAACAGCCTCGTCAATAATCAACTACCAGGCGCAGCCAGAACCAGCATCGCCAATCAACTATACATGGGACAGAATCCGACATTCGGTTCAGTGAATTTCATGATCGCCACCTACGATCTCAGTCGCTTTGGAATTCCAGATGGTCAGCTTATCGTGGGCGCTCTCCAGCAATATTGGACATGGAAATCAGCGGGGCCCGATAGGCTTGGCATCAATACAATCGCTTACTACCAGACCTTCTTCGACGGAAAACTCGAACTCAAAGTGGGTTATCTCAGAAATCAGAACGAATTCGCGGGCACGGTGGTGGGAGGCAACGCAAGCGCGAGTGTTTTGGGGCCCTCATCAAATATCCTATTTCAAGCCGGGATGAGCAACAACGCAGCGCCCACGCCAGCTCTCAACCTGAAGCTCAACATCGATGATCACGTATATAACAAGGTCTCAATCCAGCGCGCACTCAGCCCAGATGGTCAGTATGCGCAGATAACCGAAAACCCGACCGGCCTGGACTGGAGCACGGCCAATGCGGGTGTTCTTTGGCTCGATGAGATTGGCTACAAGAGCAAAGCTGCTCCGGGCTCACCCGAGACTTGGTTGCGAGCCGGTATCGGCTTCAACAATAGCAGCTACACAAATATGCAATATCCAACGCAGCCGCGAACCAATGCGAACAGCGTCTACTACGTCGCTACTGACCGACAGATCTGGCAATCTGACCTTAATAGTGCGCCATCACGTGGCATCTATGGTGGGTTCTCTGTCATGTATGCTCCCCCCGACCGGAATCGAGTCAGTCAGTATTACGAGGCACGTCTCTATGCGAAAGGTCTGTTTGACGGCCGGCCAGGCGATCAGATTGCCATCGTTGCCACGAAATCCACCTGGAGCAACTTTGCAGTAGATGCAGCCTTAGCTAAAGGGCATCTCGTGCACCGCGACAGCACAGCAATCTCGGGAACCTACACGGCGCATTTGGCACCAGGGATATACGCAAGCGTCGGAGTGACATACATCAACAACCCAACAAGCATTATACACACGCGCGAAACAGGACATGCTCTGAATTTATTGGTATCTACATCGATCTTCTTCTAAGTCCCTACAGGCCGACCCGAGTCTACGCTTGGTAGCCTGCGCAGACCTTTAGCGTGAGGGTTTTATGGCCAATTCTTCAGGATCGTTTTTCGTGTTCGTCGGCCCATCAAAATATAGCAGATCCATACACGAACGTTCTGCCGATGGGTTGTCAATCGCGCTCGTCGACACTAACGAGTCTGCACGTAGATTACCACGACTGCTCGAGAGGGTAACAACAGCGACTTGCGCACAGCTAACAACAAGGCGTCGACAGATTCCACGTCAGCCGGCACCCAGGCCGTGCAGATAGCGAACCTTCACCCGAAATGCGACGCCATTCACAACACGCACTAGACTAGGCCGGCCGCAATGAGTGCTCTTGCGACGATCTCGAAATACTGGGCAGGAATCGGGTTACCGAGCTTGGCGTTGTGGATTAGCTCACTGACTAACATGTGGTCATCGGCAATACTGAGCCCAAGTGCCCGCGCCTCATCAGAGAGTCTCGAAGCCGCTTCGCGCTCGCCGCGGCAAACCAGGACCGGCACAGCGGTTTCGCCACGGACGTAGCGTACTCCGACCAGCATCTCCCGCCCAGTCAAGATCAACGTTGCGCGACGCACGCCGAGCGGAGACTCATTCGCCTGCTCCCGGCGCAGACGACGGTGTTCCCGTTTCAGCTCCGGATTGCCCTGCTGCTCCTTGAACTCGCGCTTCACTTCGCTTTGTGTCATGCGCATGCCGCGCAAAAACAACCAGCGCTGGACGAGGAGATCGATCAGTCCGCCAATCAGAAACGCACCGCAGGCAATCCCGATCAACAGTTTCACTTCCATGAAGACGAAGCCGAAGCAGCCCATGCCGCAGACCGGCAGATAGACCAGCGCCTTCCACGCGCCGACAACGATGAGGAGAAAGATCACGCCGAGGGCAATGACCTTGAAGACGGTCTTCCCAAGCTCAACTAAGGAGCGCAAGGAAGCGACGCGCTTCAACCCTTTTATGGGATCAATGTTCTCGAAATTCAGCTTTACCGGCTCGAAGGAGAAGACTATTCCACCATTCGCCAGTACTGCCGCCAGAGTCGCTCCGGCGAGAATAGTTCCGAGAAGCGGACCAACAATTCGCAGAGCAAGTTCGGGCAAGACGCCGAGCGCCAGCCGGACCGCAACATCGAACGGCTCCTCCAGCAGCTTGTCAGCCAGCACTAGCGCTGCTTCGCACCTATCCTGG
This sequence comes from Bradyrhizobium pachyrhizi, assembly GCF_029714545.1. NCBI lineage: Bacteria > Pseudomonadati > Pseudomonadota > Alphaproteobacteria > Hyphomicrobiales > Nitrobacteraceae > Bradyrhizobium > Bradyrhizobium pachyrhizi. The sequence goes on from NZ_CP121667.1 coordinate 7,208,801, forward strand.
ATTGAACCGGCCTCCAACCAGAGATAGCCGAGACCGGCGCAGCTGCTGACGGCTCTAACAAAATCGCTGCTGTGCGGAACCACTCCCTTCTTGCGCGCATCGTTGAGCTTCTTGTCAGTGGGGGCGAGCGTTTTCTCTTCGCTCGTGTCGCTCACTTCAGTTGCCTTTCAAACCTCTCCAACTCGCCGCCGGACTGGATGAATTCCGATTGCATGTATTCGATCAGATAAACCGCATAGGTGACCATGACGATCGCAAAGCCGATATTTTTGATCGTCAAAGACAGATCCTTGTTGTTGAATTGCGGTGCAAAGCGTTGGAGCAGCATCGCTGATATATCGATCAGTAGCAGGAAAACCACCACGGGCCCCGCGATCAGGACGGTGCCACGTATCATACCGTCGAGCATGCCCAGCAGCTCCCTTATCCCTTGCACGGTCAGCGTGGGTCGAAACTGATACACTGGCAAGACCAGATAGCTGCCATAAAGTCCGCTGATCATGGTCTGTAGGCCTCCGGATACGACGAAAATCGTGATCGCGGTGATACCAAGAAACAGTCCTGTCGCCGAAGCCTGACTGTGCGTCGCGGGATCAGCGGGAGCGACCACGCTGGTGACGCCTCGTTGGACGTCGATGATCTCCCCGACAGCTTGGATGGTCCATAACGGAATGCTGAGCACGGCGCCGATCAGTAGACCGACACACGTCTCCTTCAATCCCAGTAGCGTGATCCTGATCAGATGCGTTTCTGGGTCCAGCGTCTTCAGGCCATCGCCGATTTGCCCCAAATACGGTAGCTCGATCGCAACGGCCAGGCAGCCGCGGATCAGCCTGCCGATCTGCGCGCGCGTAAATACGGGGAGAACGAGCATGATGCCAGCGGGTCGGGCTGCACCAAGGCCGGCAGCAACAACGAGTTCGATGGCCGCATGGATCAGACTTTGAGTCTCGGTGGTTGACAGCTCAGACATCGCGAGAGGCGCTAGTAGCCCGCCGTGAGCGCGGGAAACTCCGTGAAGATCTGCTTGGCTTGTTCAATAAGTGGGGCGCTCAGCACCGGAGAAAACAGACCGATGACCGCAACAACGACCAGAAGCTTCACCGTCAGCGGCAGCGTCTGGTCTTGGATCTGCGTTGCCGCCTGGATGAGGCCAATGGCTGTTTCGGCAACTGCCGCCGCAATCAGTGGAGGCAGGACCCAGATCATGAAAAGCACGAGCGATCGGGTCATGTGAGTAAGAATGGTGGTCTCATCCATATTCAACCTCCGGGCATCGCGTAGCTCAGTACCAGTCCGTGCATGAGACGAGACCAGCCATCAATGGCGACGAATAGAAAGAGCTTAAAAGGAACCGATATCACCGTCGGAGATACCATTGACATGCCCATCGCCATCAGGATGGTCGTTACGATCAGATCGATGGTGATAAAGGGAAGATAGAGCAAAAACCCAATCTCGAAAGCGCGCTTGAGCTCCGAGATTAGAAAAGACGGGACTAGAATGACAAAATCATCAGCTGTGGCTCTGCCGCGCATCTCCTCCGGCCAGACACGTTCGGTCGAGGACATGAAAAAGCCTCGCTGTTCTTCATTGGTGAACTTCTTAAGATAGCTTCGCAGCGGCTCCTGCCCCTCTTTCCCCGCGCTGACCCAATCCTCGAGGGTCTGATAGCGGAGTTGCAGTTCAGCAATTCGATTGTAGCTCTGTTCAAAGACGGGGGCGCTGGTGAAGGCGGTGAGAATCAAAGCTGCGCCGTATAGAACGATGTTCGGTGGTATCGACTGGGTCCCAAGAGCATTGCGGACGAGGAAGAGAACCACCGATACCTTAATGAACGCCGTGGTCGTGACGACCGCGAAGAGCAACAAGCCGAGACCGGCCGTAACCGCAAGAAGCGCCAGGATTGCCGGTTGAACCTCAGTCATTGCCTGCTAACCTGCCACGGAGCCTGATACCGAGCTCATCCCCAATACGCACGATGTCGCCGCTTCCGATACGTAGGCCGTTGGCACGGATATCGATCGGGCCGTCGACCGGCCGGCCAAGTTCGAACACATGTCCTTCGCCGGCACTCCTCAATTCTCCCAGCGTGATCTGCCACCGGCCGCATTCGAAGACCAGCGTGACCTCTATATCGTCGAGATCGGCTTCCGAGGGCGGCTGCTGCGATTCGGGCTGTGTCGTCATATGTGCATACTCCAGAGGGCGCGGTAGCAACCGAAATGGCCTCCGCAAGGTCAGGCGACCGCCAGCGACATCTGCCTCGGTCCATAATCGGCCCGCAGTGAGGATGATCTGGCCATGGGCGAATGGCATTACGCCCGGCAGCAACGCGTCGCCTGCATTCGTTTTGCGAAGAAGCGAGGCCGTAGCTCGCAGGGCGCCCATCTCTCCAGCAACTATGACCGGTAGCTCCGCGGAGAGCTCGCACATTTCTCGCGGCAGTTGACCGAGCAACTCGCCTAAAGCGCGAAACGCCGGCGGTATCGGTCCATCGATAGACGAGAAGAGAAACAGGCGACCTTTGCTCCTGAGCGGACCGTAGGCAATGTCGAATTCGACGTAAGGCCCTATCGTTTCGGCCTTCCCAACATGCACAAGTTGCAGCCTCCGCTCAATCTTTCGCTCCAGAGGAGCGAGCAACGGTTCGAGCGCAAGTTCGAGAATGAGCGAACCACTCGGCTCAGAGGGGACAGCGAGGCCCCTCTGCACTGTCGAGATCAACGCCTCGGCAAGGGCATAGGGTATCGATAAGACGACCGCTTCGTCACCGACATCCCAAGTGCAGTCGAGCATCGATATAGCCGAAGGTTCCTCCTGCCACACGACTCGTCCCAGTCGCACCGATAGCGGCTTATCACCAAGGCTGGTCTGCACAGACGTGCGGGGACCCGCGATTCCATTGAGCCACGAGACCAACGCATGAGTCAGAACCAGAGACGGCTTGTACGTCGTGCATACGCCCGCACGACGCGCGGAAGGCGGCTCTGCATGACAGGCCGTTTGTGTCACAACACAATGACTGGCGCTCATCAGATTGAACCGTCTCCCACCTTTGTGGGTAGCCGACGCCCATAGCGAAGCAGGACTTCATCATCGGCGTCTATCTCTGCTGTGAGCTCCGAATGATCATGGGCTGCACGCCGGACGTCGGTCTCGATCTGCCGCCATTTGTAAGTCGCAGCCGAACGTTTGGCCCAGTGCGCCCGCTTTTCCGATGCCGCCGTCTCGGCCTGCTGTTGTGCGATACGCGCGCCCTCGAGCTTCTGGCGTTTCGATGCAATCTCACCCGCGAGCTTCTCCAGAGTAAGCTGGCTGCGATCGAGTTCGATGACGGACAAGGTCCCGAGCGACACCAGTTGCTTGTAAACTTCCCGCTCCGCCCGTGCGTGATGCTCTTCTGCGATTATCAGTTCGCGCCATGCGCGCTTCGCGGCCAGGACCGCAATATTGCGTTTGGCGTCCATATTAGACAGTTCACTGCGGGCACTACATTCACGCAGATCCTTGACGTGCCGCAATTTGGACGCGTGAATGCAACTCATGCGGTCAGACGGCACATCCATGTGACGGTTTCCTCAAAAGTGGACGCATCGTTTTCGCTTTGGCGCAAGAAGTTGTTCAGATCATCGATCGAGGCGATAGCTCGGTCCGTCAGGGGATCGCTACCTTGCTTGTATTCGCCGACCTTGACTAGGAACTCGGCCTCCGCGTGGCGTGAGAGCAGATCGCGGAAGAAAGATGCTGCCTCGCGATGCTGCGCGGATACGACGGCATCCATGACGCGGCTGCGGCTCGACAGGACATCGATAGCGGGAAATTGAGATCGCGCGGCGATGGAGCGTGAGAGAACGATATGACCATCTAGAATGCCGCGCGTTTCCTCGGCGATTGGATCGCCGACCCCCTCACCTTCCACGAGCACGGTATAGAAGGCTGTAATTGAGCCGCACGCATCCATGCCCGCACGCTCGAGCAGTCCCGGCAGCATGGCAAAGACAGAGGGAGGAAAGCCCCGCCGGGTCGGCGGCTCACCCGCAGCAAGACCGATTTCGCGCATGGCGCGGCCAAATCGCGTCAATGAATCCATCATCAGAACGACGCGCAGCCCCTGTTCGCGAAAATACTCGGCGAGCGCGGTTGCCATATAGGCACATTGCGCGCGCTCCATCGCCGAGCGATCGGAGGTCTCAACGACTACGACCGTGCGGCGAAGGGCTGCCTCCCCAAGATGGCGCTCGATGAATTCACGTACCTCCCGTCCACGCTCGCCTATCAGTGCAACGACCGTCACGTCAGCGACCGCGCCCTTTACGATCTGCGCCAATAACGTCGACTTGCCGCAACCAGGCTCTCCATATATGCCGATCCGCTGGCCCTCGCCGCATGTCAAGAGACCATCTAGGACGCGCACACCGAGTGGCAAAGGCCGCTCGATGATGCGCCTCGTCATTGGGTTTGGCGCTTTGCCGCGCAGCGGACGAGTTTCGGTGACTTTGACTGCACCCTTGCCATCGAGCGGACGGCCGAAGCTGTCGATCACCCGGCCAAGCAAATCGGGTCCGACTGGCACCTCATGCATTCGTCCGGTAGCGACGACTTCTGCGCGGCTGGACAAGCCCTGCAAGTCTCCGATCGGCGTCAGCAGCACGCCATCCTCCCGCAGACCGATCACCTCGGCCTCAAGTGACCACCCGGTGCGCGGATCCTGCACGACACAAAGCTCTCCAATACGGGCATCGGGCAAGACTGCATGGAGGAGCGTGCCGATCGCCCGCGTGATTCTTCCGTGTACGGCACGCGTGTCGACATGCCTTGCTGTCGATCGCAGACGCGATAGCACACCGCGCAGGTTCGCCTCGGCAACGGCATTGCCACGGTTTGCTCCGCGCGTCGTCACGGCTCGCCTGCGGCGGGAGTTAACCCGAGTCCAAGACGCATCGCGCGGAGCTGCGCGGCAAGTCCGAGATCAACATTGCCGAATTCGCTCCGCAGCACGCATTCGTGCGGGGATAGCGCCGGGTCCGAAACAATTCGGACCGTTGGACGGCCCTCCCGTCCGTCGCACCCACCAAATTCGTGGGCAAGGGCATCGGCGTCCATGGAGGACACATGAAGAGAAAGCTCCGCCCCGCCATATTTTCGCTGGATGGCGTGACGAACCGTCCTCACCAACATCTCACCGGGATCGAAGGCGCCCAGCAGATCAGTGACCATCTCCATCACGAGCTGTGGCAATTCCTCCTCCAGAACGGCGTGTTTCTGTGCCATTTCCGAGGCGGCCTGCGCGACCAGCTGTGCCATTTCCTCGGTACCGGCCGCCAGCCCCTCGGCATGCCCGCGCGCTCGCTCCAACTGATAAGCCCTGCGCGCCCAGCTGCGAACCCGCTGCAGATGCCGCTCTGCAGCGGCTCGCGCCTCGGCGGCCTCCTGCCAGATCTCGAGATCCTTTGCCGCTATGAGAGGGCCAAGTGGGCGCATGTGCGGAGCTATCGGTGGAGCGGCCTCGTCGACTGTCATAACGCAGAGGTTTCCTTCGCCAATTGAGCCAACACCAAGGAAAACAAACGGTCTGCGGCTTGGCGGTGTTCGGTCGCTGGATTGTCGGCGGCAGTTCCGACAGCCAAGCGTAGAAGCACGCGGCTGCGATCAAGCGCTGACGCTTGGTCGAGCCAGGCGCCGAGACAGGCATGCCCGTCGTCATCGATTTCTTGCGCGAGCTGGTGCGGATCGGTAATGACTCTGGTTGAAGCTGCATGCGCGGCGTGTCGGATACCGAAAGCCTGCGCTTCGGCACCGACATGCCCGATTAGCACAGCGACATCGGCCTTTGAGATCAACTTGATCAGCGAACGGGCATGAAAAATACAGCCGGCGAGCACGGCAGCCCGTTTCGGATCATGTCCGAGCAGAAGGTCCGGCGTCCAGCCACTGCGGTTAAAGTTAATATCGCTGTCAAGCAGCAGCCCCGCCATCCTTGTCTGCAGCCTGCGGCTCTTCTGTAGCTGTACCAACGTCGCAACCGAGAGGTTCGCATCAAGGCACGCGGCAAGGCGGGTCGGATGAATCGAGGCGGCAAGCTCGCTAATACCTTCAACTGGCGCTTTGAGCGAACGACGTCGCTCGGCAGACGGCTTCGGTGTCGCCATGTCGAATATTTCCCTAGGCTGCATTAGGCTTGATCGCTTTACGCACGGCCTCGATCGCGGACGCACCCGAACGTCCCGTCGCCACGGCCGCCTTGGGAGATGCTTGCCCGCGCTGACGCACACGGGCGCCGAGCAAGACATAGGATAGTACGCCTAATCCCGAGCCGCCGAGACCCACTCCTATCGCAAGCAATGGCGTTGAAATGAACCCGGATGCTTGGGCTGATGCAGCCGCCGACCCAGGCCGCTGCTCGAGTGCAGGCCGCTCGACCGGCACGAACACGACTGCCACCTTGTCATAGGATAGGCCCTCGATGCTGTTGACGACGAGCATCTTAATCTGCGGCAGCAGGCTTGAGAGATCCGCCCGGGAATCATGGCGGATGAAAACCGACGCCGAAGACGGCGTGGTGTCTCGCCGCAACAGGTCGTTCTTTGGCAGAACGACATGGACGCGCGCTGAGAGGACGCCGTCGATATCGCTGATCGTCCGCGACAATTCTTCGCTTAGGGCATAAACGTAACGGGCGCGCTCCTCAGTCGGCGAAGCAATTAGGCCCGCCGCATTGAACACCTCGCCGAGACTTTTGAAAGAGTGGCGTGGCAGCCCTTCGGCATTCAGCAGGTCAATCGAAGAGGCCAGCTGGTTCTGTTCGACCTGGATCGTGCTGGTCCCGTCCTTGGCAGCAACACGGACCGCATCAACCCCGTTCTTGAGGAGGACCGCAAGCATCTCGTTGGCCTCGCGCTCCTGCACTTTGGTGTAGAGATCGGCCTTGCAACCAACAAGGGGAAGAAGGAGCGATAGCAAAGCCGCGACGCGGAACCGCTTGGCGGAGCGCGCGCGACAGCCGCTTTCGTGACAGATTGAACCGATCATCCGCCCCACTCAGCCTGCCGATATCAGCTTGTTCAGTGAGGAACTGACGCTGCCAATGGCATTTGAAACGAGCGTCATCTGAATGAAGCTGTCAGAAACGTCCTTCAGATTCGCCAACATAGCCTCGAAGTTATCTGCGCGTTGGGGAACAACCGGCAAACTTGTTTCCGCCCCGCTCGGCTGCAACAACGGGGGCTGCGATGCCGATCCGGGCTCAACGGCCTTCGGAAGAGCGGGTCCGCCCGCGGCTACAGCGCGAGGATCAGCATTGACCCGATACAGTGAAGACAGATTCTGCAGGATTCGCTCGCCCAAAGGAGCCGCTTGCGTAGTTGTTCGCGAAACTTCGGATGTCGGGGACACTGGCGCTGCTTCCATCACCGGCGACGCAACGCCTGGGGTCGAGGCCGCCTGCGAAACGCTCTGCTGGAACTGGACTTGCTCGCCGACCGCTGCTGATGAGCAGGTGTTGCCCAGACCTTCGGTCAGATTGGAAGAAATCGGCACAGCACCTAACATCATCGTGGAAGAACCTTGCTCTCTTCGGGATGTGATAGGACCTGCCGCTCAAGACCCATGAACGGCTCAATATCCTACAGAGGATTCCTAGAGAAGCGAGCTGACGAGAAGCTGACCAGTTCGTCGCACCTAGCGCCATCTAATGATCACGTTTGGCCGTCTACATTTGCGCGACTCCACTTGGCTACGTCGAAGAGAACCTTAATGTTCATCCCATTTATGATTCAGTGCGTTTTGATTGGAATTCTATGTGTCGGGGCATTCGTTTCGACCGGAAATCGTGCGGCGTTCGGCGCTCCTCTGTCGCTCTCCTCAACACCTTATCGCTATACGGTTCTGGACCAGGACCTCCCCGCTGCGCTGCAGGAATTCGGCAACAACCTCAACGTCAGAATCAACATCAGCAGCGAAGTGAAGGGCCGGATTCGCGGACACATGCCGGATCTGTCACCGCGGGAGTTCCTCGACCATCTCACTCAGCTCTACAATCTGCAATGGTATTACGATGGGCTCGTGCTTTACCTGTCTGCCGCAAAGGAGGCGCAAACTCGTTTGCTTCTACTGGGTCCGATCAGCTTCGGCGCGTTCACGGCGGCCCTCGATGCGCTCAACATCTCCGACGAGCGCTATACAATAAGAGCCGCGCCCGGAAATGGTCTGGTCCTGGCGTCTGGTCCGCCACGCTTCATCGCACTCGTGGATGAGACCCTGAAAGGCCTCGTGGCTGAGGCGCAGGCCCGACCACGCGCTGTCGAGACGCCGACGCGGGACTCGGTGCTGACGCTATTTCGGGGCTCCTCGACGACCATTATCCGCGATGGGAAACCGGAAGGCCCCTATTCTCTCGACAACCCGCACCAGGACGGCACCAGGCCCGCGCCCGCACTGGGCCAAAAATGATATGGAGAAGCGTCAGTTGTCGCAGCGCGGCCGCCGGTGATGTCGTGCCGTTGCATCTGCGGCGCAGATGTATCGGCGGCCGGGACATCGCTCGATTAGCCGCTGCAACAGATCAACAACGGCGATGTCGTTATGGCTGAATCGGCTATTCCCGATGAGGAAGCGTCACCGGCCTCCGCGCACCTGATCTACTTTCGCTAAAGCCGGCAGGACGAATGGTTTGTAGCTTCGTGTAACCGCACATGAAGACGGACACGCGCAAGGCGAGCAATTGCCGCTCACAAATGAGGTGCGAGCGAGGCGGACGTTGCGCCTGCGCGAACACACAAGGACGCGCGCGCAGGCCTCGGTCCGCCAGCCGGCGCCTGCCTGTCTGATCTCATCGGCCGATAGACAGGCCTAATCGACCGGCTCAGCTCCTTTTGTCATGGAGGCCGAAACCGAGTGACGGCAAACAAGTGCCAATGCTGGCGCCGGTACTTCGAACTCCGCCAGCGAGCCGCCTTCAGCAGGCGACCGACGTTGTCAGGTCAGGTCCTGTCGGCCGCGGCTTGTCTGCCAGGATTCTCGAAAAGGATCCTACATAAAGTCATAGTCATCGTCGGACCGATACGAGACGTGCCCCGTTTCATTCTCCGATTCGCTGGACTCAGCTTTGGACAAATATTGCGTGGGTTTGTCTGCCCGTTGCCATTCATCGTTACAGTTCTTCGTCCACTTTTCGGGATGTTGGGTGGGATCAAGCACCATGTTATCGTCATCCACGGAAGCAAAACCCAACTCCCGCGAGCGGGCCGCCGCTTCAGCATTTGCGGGACGGGTACGGAGCAGTGCCCGATCGCCGTCGAGGCGAAGCTGATGCTCAAGCAAGATATCGCCCGCGTTATCGACGAGCGGATGGGCAATCTGAAGATCTACAGTGGATGTGACTTCGGTTCGCCCCGGGAACATTTTGCGCCACTGATCTCCGTCGAACTCGTCGCTCATCTTGCAGCCGCCTTCTGTTCTTAGAAGTCCGACGCTTGTGTTGCCTAGCTGATAGCTGAAATAGCGCGCATGTTCTGAATCTCGGGTGTTGCCGTATTTCTTAGCAACCTTTTTTACGAGCTTGGCCTTCGAGGATATGCGAGGCGAGTACTCTTGCGGGTTCGCGGCGATATGCCTGATCTCGTCGCCGTGGAAGGCTTTCGCTTCTTCAGCGAATGAGCGCTTGGAGATCTCCACGACGGGAGGCTTACCAACCAGCGAGTACGACCGCGACGAAGAGGAACTAGCATCCGATCCCAAGTGCATGTTTGCAAGCGTTTCCGCAAAGCCATGGCCGTCCGCCGAATAGCTGGCCTCATAGGCATCGCCGGCGTTGCTGAATTGGCTGAATGAGTCATTGATTCGGTTGTACATGTAGTTTACCTCTGTAGCAGTGAAGTTTCGTTGGCAGCTTAGTTGAGGCTGTCGAAACGAGCGCACATTCATAGTTGTTGCAGCTGACGCCAAGCTGACGTGCAAGTTGGCCTGCGCAAGCGTCTTCTACATAGCGAAATGCGAGCGGCGATCGGAGCGCGTTGGCGGTTTCGGCCATTGAATGCCCAGGGGAAAATCGCAACTTTTGCGCAGTCTGACTGCCTGGCGGTCTCGCGAGAGATACCGATATGGTACCTTGCCCGTCATTCATCTCCCCAAAGGCTCGGCGCTCGACTGAACCGGTGGCATTGCATTGGACGATGTTGCCGAGACGGCCGGCAACGGCAGAACCATCTCTTGACTCGTGGAAGCGGCAGAGTCTTCGATTCCAGCCTCACAAAGATGAGCTCAGGTCACGGCTCTCGCTTAGGAGCAATTGAACGATCTCTGAAAAAATCGCGCCCGGTCGAGGCGTATTGGAAGAAATGGACCACGCACAAGCCGATACGGGCGAAGACATTGCGATGTTCGTAGCATGAATCTTCTGGCGCCCCCAAGGGAGGACATTCTTGAGAGCGGCTCAGAAAATTGGCTTCTCGATACGCCGCAGTGAGCCGACCTCGACGTATCGTGCTGTAGCGCGGGCATCTAAAGCGGTGGCCGTCCAGCCGTGCGGCAATTTGGGTGGAAGCTGGCGTTAATCAGGCTGAGAGAGCTTCGTCGCGCTCGTGAAATAGGGAGAGCGTAGCCCGACCGGAGTTACGAGCCCGGCGTCGGCGCCATCCACAGGGGATAGATCCGACACAGGGCGTAATGCTCGAGGGTCAAGACTCCATCAACCGGCAACATCTCTTGACGGGACCGAAGGCGGCCTATCCACGAGGCGCGGCAGGTTTCAACGAGGAAGCTGGGAAGCTCGCCAGGCCCTGCTTGCTCTAGAGAAACGGTGGAATCTATTCCAGATTTACTGGCCGAAGCAGATCGTAATCGGTCCCTGATCTAGATGTTGGCTGAGCGGACGCGCTTTAGCTGTTTCTCGGTAGTTGGATGTCTATTTTACAGCTCAAGGCCGTGGTCGGCGAGCACCTGGTGCATCAGCGCACTTTTTATCTCGCAGGCGATTTCGTCGCGGATCTTTGCTCCGAGCCGCAGCTCGGCATCGCTGTCTCCGGTCAGGTCATGATCGGCGAGCCGCTGCGCGAGGCGGCTCTGGAAATCCTCGTCCATCGCCTCGATCAGCCGGTCCTGCATCTGTGCGTGGGCCTCGGGGGCGATCCGGCTCACCACCGTCTCCCAAGGTTGCCAGCGGGTCGCCAGATGGTCGGCGAATCCCGTCGCTTCCTCATTGCGCACCAGGGTCTCGGCCACGGCGAGGTCTTCCTCAGTGACGTAGGAGACCTTAAAGAAGCGCATCTCCGGAGCGATGAGCCGCAGGTCCAGCCGCTCGCGTAGCTTGACCTGATAGGCCAGATAGACCTCGATCTCGTCGACGAATTGGAGCGAACCGACCTTCTGACGAGCAATCCGCTCGAGCGCGCCCAGGCGGAACAGGACCCGCGCCTGGTCGACGAGCTCGCCGAGCCGATTGTCATAGGCCCCCTCTTCGACATCAGCGTTCACGCGTGCGGTCTGCATGCTGTTCCAGGTGAGGGTGATGCGATCTTCGCACGTCTCGCTAGCCCCAAACGCCAGCTGGAAGTACTGCTGGCGCAACCCCGGCCTGATCGCTGCTTGCCGCAGATCATCGGCTACTAATTTTCGGAACTCTGGATTGGCATAGCTCACGGTCTTTCGCAGCCTGTCGAGGAACACCGCGTATTCCGACGCGCCCGCCTCGCCGGCAAAGTTCTGCCAACTAAATGCCGGCTCGCTCTCCGTCCAGTCCGCTACCACCTCGCTTAGGGGGCAGGCTGGAGCGCTCGCCGTTCCTTCATCCATCGAAAAGAAGACCCGCGGACCGCTATAGCCCGGGGCATTCAGGGCTGTCGCCAGACTCGTCCGCACCCGCTCGGATAGCGGGTTACCTGCCAGCTCAACTCTGCAGGCAGAGCCTAGCTGGCTTAGCAGCGTCTCCGGCAGGCTGGTCAGCCGGTTGCCGGCGACCCCGAGCTGCCGGAGCCCCGCGGGAAGGACACCAGGCAGACTGGCCAGCTGGTTGTTGCTGACGTAGAGCCGCAGCAGCCCGGGCGGGAGCGTATCGGGCACATTGGTCAGCCGGTTACCGCTGGCGTAGAGCCGCAGCAGCCTAGGCGGGAGTGTATCGGGCAGGTGGGTCAGCCGATTGCTGTTGAGGTGGAGCTGCTGAAGTCCCGCCGGGAGGCTTTCGGGAAGGCTGGTCAGCAGGTTCTCGTCGGCGTTCAGATCCCAGAGCTCAGCCGGAAGAGCCGCGGGCAAATGGGTCAGCCGGTTTCGGCTGACGTCGAGCTGCTGGAGGTGCGGCGGAAGTGCGGTGGGCAAAGTTGTCAGGGACAGCGATGACAGATTCAGCGGCAGCGGCACAGAGACATCGGCGCTCTCTCGCCAAGCTCGGATTTGCCTTACCGCCTGTTGCCGGTTCTCGCCCTGCCCCTGATTCACTTCGCCAGCCCAAGCGTCCAGGATCTGATCCTGCGACTCCTGCGGGCGAGCGGATGCCCGCGCTCCGGTCAAGGCTTCGACCCAGTGAGCCGCAGCCTGCGTGAGACCGCATAAGCAACCTTGTCGGTGGCCTTGTTCGGAAGGAGCGCCAGCGCTCGACTCCGCCCGCCCTGTGTTCATCAATGCTCGTTCTCCTGTGGCCAGCTGAGTGTGTCAGTTTCCGTAGATGACTTATTTAGCTGTCGAGGAGCTGACGAGTCTTCCTATGATGCGGCGATGGAAGGCACATTGGTCTGTTTCGAAGCCGCGGCACCAGTGCCGCATCCGACTAAAGCCAAGCGAACGACAAAGGAAGTGAGTGGTCGCTCGGTGGGGCACCGCGGGAGCATCGGATCGACAGCCTGTCGGCCGCCTCCTGCAATCTCGATCGCAAATGCGAGGGACGATTTGACCCCCACCGCGCTCGAACGCAAACGTGGCCCGGACGACCGCCTCGCACGCGACATCCAAAACTGTTGCTGATTGATGCTCCCCCCAGATTGTCGCGCTATACTGTCACGCGGAAATCCCAGGATAGTTAGGATCGTTTTGATTCTTCGTCAGCTTCTCGAAAGCTTAGGCTCTTAGCGAGGACTTGTTTATCCAGGTCAGGCGTTAGCTCCTCATATCCGCCAGGAGGATGAGATGGATCCGTTCAGCCGCCTCAACCCATCCGAGGTCCCGGATGTCGGGCGGACGTATGACGAGGGCCTGCAACAGCAGCAGGCAGACCAAGCAGCGTTTCAGCAGCACCTGAACGAGTTGCATCCGCGCGCGCGTCCATCTCCGCCCCCCAGTTCAAATCGCCGCCGCACTCCTTATGCGGGGTCGAACAGAGATGCGGAACCTTTGGGATTGCCGCATGAGGATCACGTTGGACAAGGCCCCTCGCGGCGTCCCTCGGAGCCCCCCTCCTACTCTGAACAGGGGATCAATCAGCATGTGCTTTTTGCGACCGCAGATCGCGATAGCCAGTTGCCAGACGGAAGTTTCAGTCCGGCGGATGGTTGGCACGACATGGATGCAGCTGCCGATTGGCCGACGCATGATGTCGATCAAGAGCAGCATTGGTGGGCGGGAGCCGATGATGTGGTGCCGGAGTGGCAAGCTATCCCGGCAAGTCCCTGGGAGCAAAATCTCGCAGCGTCGGTCCTTGGCCGACAGCCCCGGCCGGGCGATGGAAATACTTCAAGAGGAGGCCAGCGGCTCCCCGCGGCCGCGGCGCAGTGGACCGAAACCTTGCACGGCACGGAGATCTCCACTGCAGACCCGGCCGGCAACCTGACGAACCTTGAAGCCCCAGTCCTCCAGGAGGCGCGGCTTGACCGGATCCTAGACAGCTGGGTTGGCGAGGAAGGGCAGACGGAAGATGAGGACCGGCAAGAGGCGGCAACACGAATAAGAGCCTGGGCAGAAGCCGGCGACGTCTATACGCGGCTGGAGCTGTCCGACCTGGGTCTAACGACATTGCCCGCCGCCTTTCCTCACGGGCTGCAGTCGCTGGACGTGAGCCACAACGAGCTGGTGCACCTGCCTGACACCCTCCCGGCCGGACTCCGGACGCTCACCGCCAAAGGCAACCGGTTGACCAGCCTGCCCGACGCCCTCCCAACGCAACTCCAATCACTCGAAATCGGCAGCAACCGGCTGACCAGGCTGCCCGAAACCCTTCCGGAGGGACTATTGACGCTCGCCGTCGGCAGCTGCCGGCTGACCAGCCTGCCGGACCTCCTGCCGGCCGGGCTCCAGGACCTCGATGTCCGCGGCAACCTGCTGACCAGCCTGCCCGACGCCCTCCCGAGTGGTCTTCAGTTGCTTGCTGTCGGCGGCAACCAGCTGACCAACCTTCCGGATAGCCTCCCCCCTGAACTCCAGGAGCTCGAGGCTGAGGGCAACCGGCTCATCAGGCTGCCCGACACTCTCCCCGCCGAGCTCAAGTTGCTTTTCGCGCGCGACAACCATCTAAGTAGCCTGCCCGAGACCCTCCCTTCGGAGCTTCAGAGACTACACGTCAGCGGTAATAGGCTCACGAGCTTGTGCGAGACCCTCCCGGCTGAGCTCTGGGTGCTTGAGGCACGCGGCAACCGGCTAACGAGCCTTCCGGAAGCCCTGCTGACCCAGCTGGATTTTGACTGCATGGTTTATTTAGATGGTAATCCGCTGTCCGAGCGGGTACGGACGAATCTGGCGACAGCGCTGAATGCCCCGGGCTATAGCGGTCCGCGGGTCTTCTTCTCGATGAATGAGGCAACGCCAGGCGATTCACCGCGCCCCCTGAGTGAGGCGGTGGCCGACTGGATCGAGGGCGAGCCGGAGGTGATCGCCGCATGGCAGAACTTCGCCGGCGAGGCGGGCGCGTCGGAATATGCGCTTTTCCTCGACCGGCTGCAGAGCACCGTGAATAGCGGCAACCGGGAATTTAGGAACGCAGTAGCCGATGATCTGCGGCAGGCAGCGATCAGGCCGGGGTTGCGCCAGCAGTATTTCCAGCTGGCGTTTGGGGCGAGCGAGACCTGCCAAGATCGCATCACCCTGACCTGGAACGGCATGCAGACAGCACGCCTGAGCGCTGATGTCGAGGAGGGGGCCTATGACAACCGTCTCGGCGAACTCGTCGACCAGGCGCGGGTCCTGTTCCGCCTGGGGGCGCTCGAACCGATCGCCCGTCAGAAGGTCGGCTCGCTCCAATTCGTCGACGAAATCGAGGTCTATCTTGCTTATCAAGTCAAGCTACGCCAGCGGCTGGACCTCCAGCTCATCGCTCCGGACATGCGATTCTTTGATGTCTCCTACGTCACTGAGGACGATCTCACCGCGGCTGAGACGCAGGTACGGAATGAGGAGGCCGCTGGTTTCGCTGATTATCTGGCGACGCGATGGCACCCCTGGGAGACGGTGGTGAGCCGGATCGCTCCCGAAGCCCATGCACAGATGCAGGACCGGCTTATCGAGGCGATGGACGAGCAGTTCCAGAGCCGCCTCGCGCAGCGGCTCGCCGATCATGACCTGACCGGAAACAGCGATGCCGAGCTCCAGTTCGGAGCAGCGATCCGCGACGAGATCGCCTGTGAGATCAAGGGCGCCCTGATGCACCAAGTGCTGGCTGACCACGCCCTTGAGCTGTGAAGCGTCATCAAATTGCGAAGGGCTGCAAACGGACGTACGCGATGGGGTTCGCCCCCGCAGCGTTCGCGCCGACCGCTGCCGATCACCTGATCTTGTCACGCGGCATTTTTTCTCGTCCGCCGTTGCTTACCTTTGCAGCGCTTCTGACCTGACCATGCCTCCCCGTGGGTCGAGCATAACGCATTCGTTTTCAGGGTGTAGAAAAACCCACAAGATATTGAGGAGTAGCTCAGCCGATCTTACGCGGGCGCTCTTGTGTCGACAGGGCCAGCCCGATCAACATTTCGCAGTTCCTGATTCAGCGAATTGCACAAAGCCTCTAGTCGGCATTCCGGCCGATCGCGCGCTCAATGCGTTCGCGCATCGCCGGATCGATATCTTTGGCGCCAAGCAAATCTGGCGGCGCCGTCTCCTGCACTTGAAGAGCGGGTCTATCCCAACGAGCGCAACCGCCGAGCCCCAAAATAACGAGGAAAGCCGAACACAAGAATAGACAAAATGGACCAAAGCGCGGCCGGACGGCGTTCTGACGTGAATTCATGCGGTGTTTCTCAGATCGATTGCTCGGCCGATTTGTCGGCTGCGGCGATCATGTTACGAGGTTGCTCCAACGACGCATTGTCCTTGGCAGCAGTCAGTGTGATTGATCCAACGGGCTGGATTGTGAAGTCGGGGGCAAGCTCCTGATAGGATAGAACAGGAAGATCGATCCCATTGCGGGTGAGAAAACCGCGGACAAAGCGCCGTACATCCATCGAAGCAAGGATCACTGGGCGGGCCTGACCTCGAACCATGTTCGAATGGATCTGACGCATTCTTGAAAGCAACGCCTCGCTTTGACCGTCCGTCAAAGTCAGGTAGGGTCCTTTAGCCGTATCGCGCACAGCGCCGCGAACAACCTCCTCGGTTTGCCGTTCGATGATGAAGACAGGCACGACACGGTGTGCGTTGGCATAGCGGTGGCAAATCTGCCGCTTCAGACCCGAGCGAACATATTCAGTGAGCAAGACGACGTTTTGCTCTCGTCCGCTCCATTCAGCCAATGCTTCCAAGACCAGCCTTGTATTGCGGATCGGAATTGCCTCCTCCAGCAGGCGCCGCAGGACGTCGGCTATCTTGGGGATTGGCGTCGTACGCAAGACTTCCTTCACCAGATCTGAATATTCGATCTCCATTCGAGCCAGCAATTGACGGGTCTCCTGAATACCCACCAAGGACGGGGCATGGCGGGTCAACGCCGAATTAACGCGCAAGGCCAGGATCTCAATGGGACGGCGATACCCGATGCCGGCCGCTTTGAGGGCCGATTGATTGCTTTGTTCGATCCAGATTCTATCCGTCTCCGGGTCATGCCGGAATGGGATGCCACTCAATTCAATGTTGGCCAGATCATCGTTGAGCACGAGCTGCGTTGGATCAATAAAATCCTGATCGACCGGCACGCCCTCGACATCCACCCTGAACGCTAACTTTGGCAAGCGCTCGTCGACCTCGACGGGGATGCGCGGAATCGTGATGCCTAGATCTGTTGAGACTGATCCGGAAACCCGTGCAATGTGCTGTTGCAATTCGTCCCTGTCGATCGCCTGTGTCAGACTGGGTGCGAGGAATAACGCAACGGGAAGCGCTTCCGCCGGCACGGTTTGCTTGTGAGGCTGTGCGGGAACCGGACTAGAGACATCAGAGCCTTTCTTGGCGCCTGGGACCACACCGTCGGTAAAGCTCGCTGCCGCAAAGACCGCGGCCAAAACGAAAAAGACCGGCAACGGGAAGCCCGGGATGATCCCCATGACAACCAAGACGCAGGCGGCCAGTCGTAAGGCGTAAGCATTGGCGGTGAGCTGGTTGACGATATCGCTACCAAGGTTGAGCTGGGTCGCTCCATTTACGCGAGTGATAATCGTTCCGGCTGTAATCGACAGCAGGAGCGATGGAATTTGCGAAATGAACGCATCACCTATCGTCAGCAGGGTATATTGATGCAACGCCTCCGCGAAAGACATTCCCCTGGAGAGCACGCCGATAGTGATCCCGGCCAGCATGTTGATGCAGATGACCACCAGCCCTGCGATGGCGTCACCCTTCACGAATTTCATGGCGCCGTCCATGGCCCCGTAGAGCTGGCTTTCCTTCTCCAATGCAGCGCGCCGACTGCGGGCCTCGTTCTGGTCGATATGACCGTTGCGCAGCTCCGCATCGATCCCCATCTGCTTGCCCGGCAGGGCATCGAGCGTGAAGCGCGCCGCGACCTCCGCCACGCGTTCCGCGCCCTTGGCGACGACGATGAACTGCACCATGGTTACAACTAGAAAGATGACAATGCCGACGACGATATTCCCCGATATGACAAAGTCACCGAACGTGTGAATGATGCTGCCGGCATCCCCGTCAGCCAGGATCAGCCGCGTCGTCGAGATCGTGAGCGCCAGACGGAATACCGTGGAAATCAGAATGACGCTTGGCAAGGACGAGAAATCGAGCGGGGTGCTGATGTAAAGAGCAACCATCAGCAACAGTATGGCGATGCCCAGATTGAAGCCAATGAGCGTATCGATCGCTACAAGCGGGATCGGCATGATCATCATGCTGACCGTCAGAAGCAGCATCAACGCAACCATCAGATCGGAGTTGGCCGACGCGCGCGCAATGATGTTACGCAGGACGTTGGTCATGGAGGCCTTCTGATGATTGTTTGATAAGAACTGTGCCGACGCGCAACGAAACATAGTCCTGGAAAACGGCGCGCGCCTCGTCCATGCGGCCTGCACGCCGCAGGGCATGGCTTCGTAGCAGCATCAAATGGGTGCGCGAAGACGGCTCGTCATCAAGTGTATCCAGTCTGTCCAGGATCCGCAGTGCTTGATCGCCAAGGCCCTCCGAAATGAGGGCGTAGGCGAGAATCCGTAGCAGGTCGACGTCTTGTGAGTTATCGCGGACGATGAGCCGCAACAGAGCAACGCATTGTGCGCCCTGCCCACATGCAAGATGGAGATAGGAAAGTGCGCAGACCAAATCGCGCTCTTGCCCGGAACTCAGCGACACGTTGCCGGCATTGGACCCGTCCGTCGTCGGCTGCTGCGCTCCATCACGGAGGACCATTGGCTAGGCTTCGATCAAGCTGTTGCGGTTCTGCCGGAGCAGGCTCAGCCACTGCAGTCCCTGCCGCAGGACGAGGACACCATCGCGCGCCATCGAATCCGCGGGCGCGGCCGAGAGCCTGAGGGTCAGACGTTCCAGAAGAACGCCGTACCGCTCTTCCCGCAGCATGTCCGGATAGCGCAGCCGTGGTGTGACGAAGGCGAGCAGATCATGTCTAATATCGCCCCCATGGAGCGGCGTCAGCCGCTCGACATCATTGCCGCGGGTGCGCATCTTGCTGAGACTGACGCGTCCGACTGCGTCAACATCTTTGGCCTCCGATAGGGCATCGATCGTCACATCGAGCGGCAAATGCGACGCGTTCAGCTCCCGCCAGATCGACGCCTGCTGATTCTCATCATTTGCCGGGGTACTGTCGATCTTGGCCTTGCTGAGGTCAATTACCGGTGCACGGTCCTCGTTGAGTCTCTGCGAAACAGTGCCAGGCCCGACATCACGGCGTGACAGCTTTGACATGACCTCTCCAATTTTCCTTCGCGCTAATAGGGCACGGCAGCAAAACGGCCATTTCGACTTAGCAGCACGCGCCCTTCCTCGATTCGATCAACCGACCATCCGTCAGCCAACAGAGCACCGACGAAATATTTCTGTCCGCCGATCAGCAAATAGGGCTGGATTCCGTGCCAGACAGCTTCGAGAGCGATTGGAGAAGGTGGCTTGTCCTCCTTAACCCGCACGCCGTTTACCAGGGTTAGCGCGCCATCTGTGCGACGATCGAACCATTGCTGGAGCTCCTGCCATTTCGCAACTGCTGCAGGAGTGACTGTTCCCTCAGCACTGACAAAACCCGGCCCCGAACCGACCCTGATATCGAGCAGGCCGGCCTTATCAACCTCCTGTTTCAAGACTTCGGCTGTGTCCTGGGCACGCCGATCATCAGGCCGGTTCGTGATGCGCTTTTGTACAATCTCGGCTGCAGGCGCCGCACTGGCGCTTGGTTGACCTCCGCCGCCTTTGGATAAAGCCGTCGTCAGAGCACCTATGCCGACAATGCCGAGCAACGCGATGGCCAGCGCCGAGACCGAAACACGCGATGAGCTGATCGAACTGGCCTCGACCGCATTGTGCATCGACCAACGAATAGACATCGCGCCCGCGTGGACAACGGCCGGAAGAGAACGAACAACGCGCTCACCTGCGCCAACATCCCCCTCGCCCTCCATCGTGCCTATGGGAGCAAAGGCCTCGATCTCGATCGAATTGCCGACGAGGGTGACACGAAGGTGATGCGGCTCAAGCCCTTGTTCGACAAAGATCATATCCGCGTCGAGACCACTGCCGATAAGGCGTGTTCCCGCTGCCGCTTCCCCGCTCAGCCCGGCATAAAGCCCCGACAGCACCTCGAAATGGAAGGAGGCAGCCTCATTCACGGACAATCCCCCGAAACAAGAGGAGCACGGCAGGCATTGCCAGACAGCTCATTCCCAGACCGTCACCACTCACATCGTCGCCACGACTGGAAAAGCGGGGCGAGGACACGCCCCGCTTCCAGCCTTACCCGTTGGCGCGCTCGCTCGCCGCCTTCTTCTCACTCGAGAGCTCGGTCGACAGCGCGCGCAAGCGCATGTCCTGCACCATGCTTTGAAGGTTGACAGCTTTCAACTGCGTGATCAGCGCCTCGTAAGTTGCCACCCCCCCGACCTGATCAATTACAGCACCAGCTCCTGATCCGGCGGTAGACGCCGTGGTACCACCACCACCGGAACCTGAGGCCTTGTTGTCAGCCTTGTTGTCTGCCTTGGTATCAGGGGTGTCACCACCATGAGAGCCAGAGCCACCTACTTTGTTGACCATATCGCTTCACCTTCCGTTTGAATTGCCGCCACTACTGGCGACGGTTCCCGACGTCGCGATTCGGCGTCAGGCATCTTCTTCTGTTTCAGCAACCGCTTCGTGAAAATTTGCCATGCCTCGCTCCATACTCTGCACTGCGGCCATGGCAAGAACCGAACCAAAAGCTGATTCGAATTCTCGACGCTGGTCCACGGACTGCGACGCGTCGCTATCAAGATTGGCATGAACCACACGTTCGATTGCGCCGGCCATCTGCTGCCTCTCAGTTCAGTTCGATCAGAAAGGTGGCATCGCAACCGAGCGAACCACGATGCTCACGCTAGCGGGATGAGCTGTCGAGAAGCTGACGAGCCGAAGGATGAATCCGGCAATAATCCCAATATCAGGATCAACATCAACCTAAGGTGAGAGATGCCGGGGCTGCACCGAATTTAGTTTCTCCGCCGCGCGACCTCGTTTTTACAACATCTCCTATGAATGAGCGCCAGACAGTCCTGGCGCACGGTCCACCACACGCCCATCGCACCCGTTGGATCAGACACTTAATCGTGCGATGGCAAGGCACAGGCAAAACCGCGTGTCGTTCGAAATGCCGCTGCGGGAATCGGGGGTGATGCTTCGCGGCTTCGCCACGACGGCTATTTGCGATGACTGGAAGGGGCATACTCCTCCAAATCCATCAGGACAGCGTCGTGCTGCGTGCGCTGGGTCGGAGATGACATTTATGAGCACGCCGGCGCCTCTTCCGAAATAAATCGAAGATGACCGCAATTGGCTCAACGCGAGCCTTCTCAAACTCGTCAGCTTCTCGAAAGCTCGGCCTCTTAGTCTAGCACGAACGCGTCGTTCTTGCGACCGCCGACGTCACCGATTGACCGCAATGGAAATGAACTCAAATGCAGCTCAATAGCTTTTCACTGCCCACCAGTGTGGATCCAGCTCAGTTTGGACTCGTTCCGGCGGCTTCGTCGACGTTGCGACCATCCGACCCGATTGGGGAAGGCAAACCTTCGATCTTCGAGTCGATGGTGTCCGTCAGTTCGCGGGAAGACAAATCCGATGTCCTCTCCACGTCAACTGATCCGCTGCAGCCAGAGCTGCCGATGCCGCAGGACCCACTGGACGCGCTGCCAGCTGATGTGAAGGCGGCGATCGAGGCACTGGACAAAGACACGCTTCCTTCTTCCTCAGCCGACCCTTCGTCCGCCGACAAATCGGCACCGGCTGCGCCTGCTCCAGCACCTGAGGTGGCGACCGCTCCGGTAGCAAGCTCGAGGATCACATGGAATGGCGGCACACTGACCGATTCCGAGCTGGAGATCGTCGCGGTGCTGAACCGGCACAAGGACCAATGCCCGCTCAGCTGGGACTCGTTGGCAGAGAAGGCCAACGACCCCTCGACGCCACCGGATCTGAAGGAAGCGATCAACAAATTGCGGCAGGACCCGGAGCTCTTCTATGCGATCGGCTCCCAGGGCGACGGCCGCTGCGGGGGCAAGATCAAGGCGAACGATCTGTCCGAGTTCTCCGACAGCCACGCACAGGTTGCTGCATTCCAGGAGCGGAAGGCGCACAGCTACGAGCAGAACTACATTCCATCCGACGGTACCGGAAATGGACAACCGTCGGCGATGACCGCCAATGATGCATTGCGCGAACTCTACCGGTATTCTGACTACCTGCCTAAGACTCTCAGTCTGGACGATTTCAAGAGGATCGTCGACGGCAACGCCAAGACCGGCAAGTGTCCGCCCCAGGTGATCGCGGCGGCTCAATACTTCCTCGTCCATACCGGCGCCTGGAAGCAGTTGTACGGTGGCGCGATTGATAAAGTCCATAAAGAGGATTTCCTGCAAGTCGCCTCGTCGTCGATGAACCTCACACAGAGCGAACTCGACACGCTCGGCACGATCAACAAGAATCAATCCGCATTCTTCGGGAACGGCGACCTGACACGAGAGAAGCTGTCGAGCATGGCAGACGACAAGAGTCTCGATCCGGACGTGCGCCAAGCAGCGTCACAGCTGCTTTCGGACCCGCTGTTGTTTGGGTTACTGAACAATTCGATCACTGGCTACAAGACACATCATAAGATCACGGACTTCGGCGGCGGGCATACGGTCGATTCGGGTAACATCAGCAACAACGACTTCACGCACTTCTACGACAACATGTCGACTGCGAACCGTACCGTTCAGCAGACCAAGACCCATGTCCCGACGACCGCCGCGGATAAACGCGCGGTTGCGGACATGATGATGGGGGTAGACGACCAACCCGATATCAAGTCTGCGAAAAAGAATGGCGGAGCCCTCATGCACGTGGTCGACGACGTGCTCAAGGTCGGCACGAAAGTGCTTGATTTGGCGGCCACGGCAGTCGGCGTGCTCGGCTTCATTCCCGCCTTGGGCGAAGTCGCCGATGCCGTATCGATGGTACTGGAGTTGGAGTCGCAAGCAGCGAATTTACTTCATACGGCCATTAGCGGGGGCGATATGAAGAAGGCGCTGAAAGAGGTCGGCATCAACCTTGCGGCGCAGGCCGTTGGCTGTATCTCTGGACCTGAGGTCAAGTTAGCGCTGCGCGAAGGTCTCGCAAAGAAGGTTCTGGAAGAGGCCGCGACCAGGGGGATCGACCTGTCGGTCTCGCAGGCGCAATCCTATGCCCAGAACTATTTGGACGACCTGAAGGCCCGCCTTGAGACCGGACCCATGCAAACCGCAGGTGTTCCGAGCTAGGTCGCCGCCAGGCCTCGTCTTGGAAGCTGACAGGCCAATTGGGCTGACAGCCTGCGGCTTGGAGTTCGCCCGCTGCAATGACCAGAGCTGCACACGATTTGGCGCTGCATACGAACGCGCGACTGCATAAGATCGCGCGTTTGAGACCTCGTCTCGTCACCGCGAGGTTGCCACTTCGCGGGCCGCAGAAGCACCAGGCGTCGCCCAAGCACTTGCGGCGCCACTGCGAGGATCGTGTCATCTCCTTAGGCGACAGCACCATCGCATGCGCAAATTCTGTAAAGGCCCAGAGGCAGCTTCTTAAGACCAAGCTGACTGGACGCGCGATTCGCTCGGTTGCAGCCGGCGCTGATTGTGCGACCCGAAGTAGCGCCGCTCAAGGCGCAGGATGAGCGCTAGCCATGTCTGCTGCGAACGAAAGGAAGACGATCTTGAAGGCCTAGACCTAGCACTTGAGCGGTCTTCTCGACCGAGCCATCTCGCCAAGCGGACAGCGGTTTAGAGTTTCGACAAGATATGATGCCATATCAGGCGACAGAGGCGGCTCGTCATGAGACCGCCCCGCGACCAGCTCTTGGACTGATATCCGAGCCGTGGGGATGGACCTGTGCAGCTCTGTCCCGTTTGCACAAGCCCTCGAGCGTTGCCGCCCGCGCGAAGATCTCCTGTTCCGGCGCTTTGTGCAACAAGGCTGGGGGATGGATATAGTTGTTCGCCCTTACGGAACGAGCTGATCGCCTGCCGCCTGCAGGACCGACCTCAGTTTATTTTCTGTGTGGTGATGGTCGTCAACTGCCGCCCGTTGGGGTTCCTGTAACGATTGGCGAGGCTTTCAAGCAATCCTTCCATCTCGTCTGGTTGAGCAGTAAACTCTCCATAGTTCGGATCGAAGAGTGTCGTCCTTCCATCCAGCGTTGCCGTTGCAACGACGTGTGAGCCGCCGTCGGCGAAATACAAACTGAGCAAATATTTCGATCCGCCGTCGGTGATTTTCCTCACCATGCGCAAGAGGCTCGAACGCTCGCCGAATTCGTATACCTTCTCCTTTCCGGATGGATCCAAATTTGCTTCCCGAAGAACGCGGTTTTGTGCCTCAATGTCTGCCTGAGAAGCATCTGCTCCCCGACTTCGCAACTCTCTCTTGAAGTCTATATACCGCTCCTGGCGCACAGCCGCTGAGTCATGCATTCGCGATCCGGGTGCTAGCGCATCCATTCGAGTTGATGGACTGTGGCTGAGAATGCCGAGCCACTCCGCAGCTAGTCCGACGCAGATGCCGTCCACATTGGCTTGATGCAATTCGGCCGTCCGGTATTGGAACACTGAGTTGCTCGGCCTCGCCGGAGAGGACGTACTGGGATTGTGTGGGTCGGTGGCCTGGGGTGTGCTGACGCAACATCCCATTTTGTCGGGCAATTCTCCAAGTGGCAGCCTCGTCCGCGGCCTAAGATTTTGTTTGTTTGCGCCAAATGGAAGCTTTTCGAATTCCATGATAGGAGGCTCGGAAACAATCGAGCGCAGCCGTGTTGGCCCCGAAGACGAATTCGCATGTGGATCTGTCATCGATCTGGACGACACACCCGCAAGAATCTGTCGAAAGCTGTCGCTGTCCACCGACTCACAAGCTTCGTGAGTTTGGCTCGGACGTGTGGATGGTCCACCAATTCGATTATGCATGGCGATGCTCGCTTCCCTTTGGCGCGGGTCTCTTCGCAGTGGGTAAGACGGTGCTGTGAATGATACCCAGACAAGCTGATGAGAAGCTGACGGGCAGGCGTTGCCGAGCTTAGCGAGCATGACGAAGACGGCAACGTTTCGGCGAGCGAGCGCGACGATGGCCATCCTGGCAGGCAGTGTGCCCGCTCTAGCAGGTGCTTGCGCGTACCAGGCGATGGCGCATGCCCGCTAGACCAGGTTGGCGACGGATCGTGGATAGAAGGAAGCAGGAATGCGCGGCGCTTGTCTTGCCGAAAGATCAAGCGCTGAACAAACGAGCTGCTGAATGTGGATTGGCCTTTTTTCAGAACCCAAATTGATCAATCGGGCTCGCCTCCGCTTTGGCCTGCACGCACTCTCAATACATGCTTCACCGCGACATTTAACTCCTCGACTGTCGCGTACATGGGCACTTGGGCTTCGTTAAGCCAACCGAAGCCGAGATATCGGAAGTGATCGGCTGGCACTGCCACTCGACTGGGGTAGAGCTCGCGAACGAATTCCTTCGACCAGTCATGGATCGTATACGCCTCAATTGTGTTGATCATCGCTTCGCAGCGCTCGATGCGCTCCTCGCGCGGCATTTCGATCGCCGCTGAAATCGCCGCCGCGATGTCGTCAGGAGAGGTTGGATCCACGTGCAGTGCCATATTTTCGTTGAGCTCCTCTGCCGCCCCCGCGAACTTCGACAAGACTAGCACGCCCGGATCGTTCGAATCTTGCGCAGCAACATACTCTTTCGCCACCAAATTCATACCGTCACGCAACGGCGTCACCACACCAACGTCGGCAGTCCGGTAATACCCGGCTAGCTCCACCTGCGAGAATTGATCCTTCCAATAGCAAATCGGCTCGCTGCCGTCGTCTGTTCTTTGCTTACGATTGACATCTTCGACGAGGCTGGCGATCTCGCGCTGATATTTACTGTATGCTGGAATGTCGGCGCGCGACGACGTCCCAATCTGCAAGAGCGAGATGCTGTGCGGCTTGTTTGTCAAAAGCTGATCGACAGCCTTGATCCGGTTGTCGATACCCTTGGTATAGTCAAGGCGATCCACGCCGATTGCCAGTTTCGTGCAATTGAGCTTGTCCTGGATCGATGAGATCTGCTGTCGGTACTCCGCGAGCGATTCCACAGCATATTCTGCGAACTGCTTCGGATCGATACCAATCGGAAAAACCTGACAACGAGTGAGGCCTCGCTCCGAGATCACAACATCGCTCCTGCTTTCCATCCCAAGATGCACTTGGAGGCACGATAGGAAATTGTCCAGATCCCAGCGGGTCTGAAAGCCGACAAGATCGTACGCCAACATGGATTGCATGAGATCGAGATGGTGGGGCACCCTCTCGATCACATCAGGCTTCGGCCATGGCGTATGTAGGAAAAAGCCGATCGGCTGCTCAATCGTAAGCTCGCGCAGTTCCTTGCCGAGGGAAAGAAGATGATAATCATGCACCCAGATCGCGTCGCGCTTTCTAAGGCGTGACAGGGCGCGTGCCATGGCACGGTTGATCTCGCAATAGCTGCTATAGTGCTCTTCCGATGCAGGTGACATCCGCTCGGTCAGCGAATGAAGCGCCGGCCACAGAATAGAATTTGAAATTCATGATAGAAGCCGGCGTAGTGGGCGGCCGGCAGATCTACCTTTGCAACTTGACCTTTGCCGTGCTGCTCGAGAGGCGTCAGTTGCTCACTGCCGTCGCTTAGCGTTCCCGAGGCTCCCATCCAAACAGCGCCAGAGCGTTCGACGGCTGGCTCGAGGGCCGCGGCAAGACCACCCGTCTTGGGTTTGCCGGCATCGAAGCTCGATACACGATTGGAAACGAGGATAAGTTGCATATCCGGCTGCTGAGCCACCATGCCGCTGCCGGCCTCGTGCCCGGCAAAGACGCTATGACGGGATAGTTCTATATCGGCCTGCCTCGGCAGACCCTGTGCGGCTTCGCTCAGATGCGCTTCAAAAGCGGCTTGGTTTACTTTCAGCTGTTCCGGCTTGGCGCGCGACGTGCGAGGAGAAGCTGTAGCTGCAGCGAACCTGACGCTAGATGGGTCCATTCCAGATCTCCGATTGAGCTATCAGAACGGCTAGCTCGTGACTGCCCCCTTTCTTATGTTAGCAGCTCGATCTTTCGAGAAGCTGACGAGACTTAGGTCGCCCGTGCCACGTGCAGGTGGGACGCCTCTGTTTCGAGATGGCCGGTCTGGCTCGGCCCGTTTGAATTGACGGACGAGGTTGATTGGAAAGCACTGAGTAGGGCGATCTTCGCCTGGCTCGCGCGGTGTGCCCACTCGAGGCGAAGAGGCTGTTGATCTCGATCGGTGCCCGCGATATCGACAATCAACCGTGTGAGCGACGAGGTCACGGTACCGCTCCCATGACATTGGCCGGTATCCGGTCCGCGCTCGCCTCGCCGCAAAGATGCGCATGCAGCGCGGCCACGCATTCATCCGCGCTCCTGTTGTGACGCCGTCCCGGGACGATGGTGAGATCGGCAAGTTGATAGAACGGTTCGCGCTCGCGGATCAATTGCGTGATCTTGTCCCCCCGGTCCTCGGTCTGCAACAGCGGGCGGGTGGTGTCACGAGCGAGGCGCTTCCTGATCTCATCCGCGTCGGCATTGAGCCAGATCGAGACCCCTTTCTTGGCCACGCGGCGGTGCGTCTCCTCACGCATGAACGCGCCGCCACCGGTGGCGAGCACCACGGGTCCCCGCTCGAGAGACTCCGCGATCAAACTCGCCTCGAGATCCCTGAAATACTGCTCCCCTTTGGTCGAAAAGATGTCCGTGATCGACATGCGAGTCATCGCCTCAATCTTTTTGTCAGAGTCGATGAAAGGCAGCCCTAGTCTTCGCGCAAGATGTGGGCCGATAGTGGATTTGCCGGAGGCGGGCATGCCGACGAGCACGATCGGCCGGCCGTCGAGGGCCGCGACAACGTCCTTTGCAGTCGGTGATCGCTCGGGCGTCCCTGTTTGTTGGCCAGATCGCAGCGCAAAGGTCGCGCCGACGCCAGCTGCACGCGCCCCTTCGATTGAAAAGTGGGGAATGTTTCTGACACCCTCCGGGATCGCAACTTCTTTGCAGACCTCGCGCGTGAGCTGCGTGAGCTGCTCCATCTTGGCGGGATCCGGTGTATCGCTTCTACTTCGTCGCTGGAGTTCCTTATAGGTGTTGTGATTGGCCATTTTGGCCTTGTAGCTGCCCGGCGTATGAAACTCCGCCTCGAAGCGGTAACCATCCGGCGTGGCAAGCACAGTCTTGATGCCGGCAAAGGTCGGAGCGCTCATCCTGAACCAGTTTGCTGTGCTGATTTCGGTGTAGCCTTGCTTCTCAAACGACAGAATGGCTTTCCGGAAGGCCTTTGCAAAATCCTTATCGGGCGCTTCGAAGACATGGCGCACGGCGTTGCTGATCAGCTGTGAGGCGCCTTCGGGGACATCATTCACAACCATGAGCTGGTCTGTGAGGGAGCGTTCTGTCTTCAATCGACGGCCGAGATGGGGCATCTTCACATCGATGCCCGTTTGCCGGAGATCCTCGGCAACCTGAAGCGCCGCTGCAGTGATCGCCTTCTCTTCGACTGCGGCGCGCGCCACCTCGGTTTGGGCGCGCTCCGAGGCCAGTTCGCGAGTTAGCGTCAATTTGATGGCAGAATCCTCGGCAGGCTGCCGGTCAAAGGGGCGAGGCAGAATCCCTTTCTCCGCAGCAAGATTGATCGAGGCCTCCATGATTGAAGCCGCCAATGTGGGATTGTCCTTCAGATCCTCCAAAGTCGTGTCGACATTGAACATCCCGTGATTGAGGGTCGCCGCCATGCTCTTGACATAGGGCACCGACTTCAGGCCTGGCGCCTGCTGCAGGAGGCTCTGGAGCCCTTGGCTTTTCTTCATAAACAGCTGGACGCTGGTGTCGGATTTAAAGGCGTCCGTTCCGACCTTGATGCCGAGGCTCAGGAGGTTGCTTGCGCTTTGCACGAGGTCATCGGCAATGTACCCATCCGGCCGTGGACTGATGCGCGGAGGGTAGTTGTCGAGCAGGGCCTGGATACGCTCGCGCGGGTGAGTGGCCGCCGGATAGGTCTCCGCCAGGTTTGGGAAAAGCTCTGCAAGCGCCGGGCTCACCGTCAGCTTGGTATCGCGCGCGCTTTCGACTGTTTCGGGCAGCACCTGCTCATCCATGCTTGCTGCCCATGCCTCAAGGTCGGTGACGAGGAACTCGGCAATTTCGTGGGCGACTGCATGGTCTGCAAGCTTGATTTCGGGCCTCGCTCTATCGAGCATGTGCTCGACATCCTGGGCGCTCACCTGCTCCTGGGTCAGTAATTGACGGATGTCGCGCTGAAGTTCGTGATGAAACCCCTCGTAGGTTCCAAACACTGCGCGCTCGGCAAACCAACGTCGTGCTTGATGGGATTGCGCCAGAAAACTCCGCTGCAGGCCGCTATAAGTCTCCAAAGTATCCCGCGTCGCCGCGAGGATCTGGCTGGCACGACTGAATTTGTAATCATTGCCCTCGATTGCCGGCGTATGCGACTTTGGTGGCTTGAGCGAGCGGACCCCGCGGGCTTGCTCCTTGTCATCGAACAGGCGAACATGCTCATAAAGCTGCGGCCGGTCACCGACGATAACAATCGTATCTCCGTCGAAATCACCGTCGAGCTTTTTTTGCTCACCGGTCGGGACGGCGACCAACGAGCCCGGAGCGAACACCTCGGTCGCCTGCAGGATGCCGACGCAGTCTACCAGCGTATCCGCCTTGACGCGGTCCTTGCGCTCTGTCCAGCTCGAATGGCACTTGACGTCCTCAGCCGACATCACCAGGCCACGATCGGCGTAGTCGGCCGGCCACAGCTCGTCCGGCACCACAATCAGAATGCCTTTGGCAAAGAAGCTCGGATCGTCGGCCGCCAGTTGTTCCCGCGACTTCTCAGCGACGCTGAAACTGTATTGCATCGACACGCATCTATCGAGGAATGCCGCAGTCGGATCCCCATCAGCTGCTGACTTGACGCGTTCGTAGGCAAGCGGGCGCAGGTTGGGATTGTCATAGGGCGACCGCCCGATCAGCACGCCCCCCGTTCCCGTCAACGTCTCGCTCTTGCGCTGTGACACATGGAGGTAATCGTCACTGGACGGGACGGCAACCGCGCCGGATCCGTCGATGTGGCCTGCTGTCACCATACGAAAAAGATGCTCGCCTATCAGGCTTTCCCCTCCTCTGCTCTCCAGCCAAGCCTTGGCTTTCTCGCGCGCCTCGCCCGCCACTCGCTCACTACGCGGATAATGTTGCAGCGCTGAGGCCGGGACGAACGATCTGCTTGCTTCGCCATAGGCCGGCATCCGATCGGGACCTTCCTTCGGGCCGGCACGGCGAACGGCGAGCATACGCTCGGCGAGCGAAGCCTTGATAAAGCCACAGCCGTCATGCGGTCGCAGAGCAATCGGGCCTTCCGGTCCGGTCAGTCTGAAGGGATGCGCCTCGTTGGCCGGGCGGTCTGGCGCAAGCAACAGCTTGAAGGCGCCCTCTAGCGCGTAGTCGTGAGGGCCGAGATCCTTGATTGCGGGTGGCGCCGCAAATCCCCTACGCTGAGTGTACCAATAGGCCTCTTTGAAGGGCGCCCAGGCGCGCATGAGCTTCTCGAAAGACGTTCCCGGAGCGGTTTCAGCATAGGGAATGGCGAGCAGCTTTCCTCCCGAAGATGCTGCTGCCGGCTTGGCTGCAGCATGGGCGGCGATTTCGAGCACGGTCGGTTTTGGTGCCTTTAACTTGTTGCCGCCGAACAGGTCCATGCGGTAGGGCACCCCCTTATACGTGAACGTGCGCGCCAGCATGAGGGCGCTCGGCTTTGCTGGCAGCTGGACCGCGACCGCCTCGATCGCCCCCGAGGTCAGCCGATGAAAGATCGAGTATCGTGTCTCGGGCTCCGTGGCCAGAGGCCGTCCCTGCATGTCCACCACCGGCAACCGCATCAGACCAGCCTTGCCCTGTGGGGGCCGCGGCTCGTGATCCATGGCTCGCAATACCTCGTGAACATCGAATATGGACGCAGGATATTTGTCCTGGATCGTTGCGGCGTTCTGCTCGACGAATGCGTCCAGCGCATCGACCGGGCTCTCCGCCTCGATTTGCGCGATCAGGTTCCAGCTCATGTTGGAAAGATCGCCCTGGATGAGGTCGCGTGTCCTGACCAGGGTCTCTCTGGTGCCGTGCCGCAGCTCTTGCTGCCTCTTGCGCAAATCGGCCTTCTTGCCCTCGATATCCGGTCGCTTGAACATGTTCGCCAGGACCGCACGAGCCTTGATTATCTGATAGATCGAAAGCGCAGGACCGCGACTGGCGAGCGGCCCACGGGTTCGCTCTGCCGCGCTTGCATTGAAGTGTGCCTCGATCTTTTGCTCCACGACCGGCTGGAGATCGTTCAGCAAGTGGAGAGCCACTCTGCGGTGCCAGCGCAGGTGCGCGCTGCGCGCCAGCGGCACCAGCGCGGCACAGAGATTGCCCATGGCTTCGAGGTTGTTCTCAGCGGCAAAACCAGGGGCACGATGCAGTTCGTTGAGCCGATCCAACCCGGTCGGGGCGAGTGAGCCCAGATCCTCGAACAGCCGAGCCTTCGCCAAGGCCTTGAAAATGCTGGCGATGGTCCGAACATCGCTCTGCTCCAGCCGATCACTGTCGTAGTGAAGGTGATGGGCCAACTGATGCAAGCGATCCTTTAGCAGAGCGGTTTCTGTGATCTCTCCCGCCTCCTCTCCTCTCACGATGCTTCGCCCCAGCGCATTGGCGATCATGCCGAATTGAGGCGTCGTGAAGGCACCGAAGCGTTGGCCTGCCCGGCCTAGTCCGCGTGCGACGTCCACCAGCGCCCGGTGACACGCTGCGTCGTCGGGCCACTTGCTGAAGCCATTCAGCAGATGTGCCATCTGCTGCGGCGTGAAATCGGAGAGCGGGCGGCGACCGACCTCACCCGCGATTGCGGCCGCAGCTTGGCAAGTGTCCGGGTCTTCCGACCACTTGCTGAATCCGTTCACCAGATTCGCCAGCGCCTGCTGAGTAAAATGGGAGAGTTGATGGCCACGGCGACGGACCTCACGAGCGATTGCGACCGTCGCTTGGCCCGTGAATGCTTCTTCGGGCCATTTGCTGAAACCGTTCACCAGGTTCGCCAGCGCCTGCGGGTCAAAGCGCAAGAGCTGGGACGGCACCCTACCTGCGATTGCGACGGCAGCCTCGCGACAGCCCACCGCGTCCGGCCATTTGCTGAAACCGTTCACCAGCTTCGCCAGCTCCTGCGGGTCAAAACGCAAGAGCTGGAACGGCACCCTACCTGCGATTGCGACGGCCGCCTCGCGACAGCCCACCGCGTCCGGCCATTTGCTGAAACCGTTCATCAGGTTCGCCAGGTGCTGCGGGTCAAAACGCAAGAGCTGGGACGGCACCCTACCTGCGATTGCGACGGCAGCCTCGCGACACTCTACCGCGTCCGGCCATTTGCTGAATCCGTTCACCAGGTTCGCCAGGTGCTGCGGGTCAAAACGCAAGAGCTGGGACGGCACCTGACCGGCGATTGCGACGGCAGCCTCGCGACAGCCCGCCGCGTCCGGCCATTTGCTGAATCCGTTCACCAGGTTCGCCAGCGCCTGCGGGTCAAAACGCAAGAGCTGGGACGGCACCCTACCTGCGATTGCGACGGCAGCCTCGCGACAGCCCGCCGCGTCCGGCCATTTGCTGAAACCGTTCACCAGGCTCGCCAGCGCCTGCGGGTCAAAACGCAAGAGCTGGGACGGCACCTCAGCGGCGATTGCGACGGCAGCCTCGCGACAGCCCGCCGCGTCCGGCCATTTGCTGAAACCGTTCACCAGGTCCGTCAGCTCCTGCGGGGCAAAACGCAAGAGCTTTGACGGCACCTCAGCGGCGATTGCGACGGCAGCCTCGCGACAGCCCGCCGCGTCCGGCCATTTGCTGAAGCCGTTCACCAGGTTCGCCAGCGCCTGCGGGGCAAAACGCGAGAGCTGCGACGGCACCCTACCTGCGATTGCGACGGCAGCCTCGCGACAGCCCGCCGCGTCCGGCCATTTGCTGAAACCGTTCACCAGGTTCGCCAGGTGCTGCGGGTCAAAACGCAAGAGCTTGGCCGGCACCTCACCGGCGATTGCGACGGCAGCCTCGCGACAGCCCGCCGCGTCCGGCCATTTGCTGAAACCGTTCACCAGATTCGCCAGGTGCTGCGGCTCAAAACGCAAGAGCTTTGACGGCACCTCGCCGGCGATTGCGACGGCAGCCTCGCGGCAGCTCGCCGCGTCCGGCCATTTGCTGAAACCGTTCACGAGGTTCGAAAGCTCCTGCGGGGCAAAACGCAACAGCTGGAACGGCACCCGACCTGCGATTGCGACGGCAGCCTCGCGACAGTCCGCCGCGCCCGGCCACTTGCTGAAGCCGTTCACCAGGTTCGAAAGCGCCTGCGGAGCAAAACGCGAGAGCTGGGACGGCACCTCACCGGCGATTGCGACGGCAGCCTCGCGACAGTCCGCCGCGCCCGGCCATTTGCTGAAACCGTTCACCAGGTTTGCGAGCGCCTGCGGGTCAAAACGCGAGAGCTGGGACGGCACCTCACCGGCGATTGCGACGGCAGCCTCGCGACAGCTCGCCGCCGAGGAATGTCGGCCGAACGATAATGCGAACAGAGAAAGTGCGATGGGATCAATTTGCTTCATAAGCGCCTTGTCGAGGCGCGACAACCGAACCGCTAAGGCCTGGCAAGCTCTCATGCCGGCCTCACCTCCAGCTTCGCGGCTCACCACATTGCATGTCGTGGCGTACCCCCAGGAGGACCGAATATTTTCCTCCAACTGCGGCACAAATCGAGCATCGAAACGGGCAGCTGCGGTTTGCAGAAAGTCCGATAGATCCTGCCTTCCCAGCTGCTTGCTGTAACGTACAACTGCGCGTGAGAAAACGCTGATGTCGCGAGCGCTGGCGATTTCCCTTAAGGCGGCATTGAGTTCATCTGAACGTCTAGAATGCCTTTGCGGTATTCCAACTTGGACATTCTGCCGGGCAACATTGTCGGCATGCGACCTCCCGGTTCGGCCACTTCGGTCAGAGATGGATTGGCCATGCTGCGCCAGCCTGCCTGTTTGCGGGCGTTCGGCGGCTCGATCGGCGCGTCGCCGGTCACCATCCGAAGCCGATGGAGTAATTTCCAGATTGGCTGCGCCACGATAAGTTCCATGGACTCGCTCCGAGCTCCCAGGCTGGAATGGTTGCGCAGGCGCATCGGCCACGCACCACCTTCCTGGTCTGCGACTTCCCTCAGACACGGACTGCGTATCCAGTGGGCGTCCGCTTGCGTGCGAGCTTTCAGCCTCTCGATCGTCGCGCCAGGACTCCTCGCCACTCGGACGCGAGAAGCCCGCATCTCGCCTTGGTCTCCCACTGTACGTTCTATAAGGCCGCTGCAGGCCCGGGGTTTCGACATTCTGAGTAGGCGCATCGTGGACGCGCCCCCCTTCTGGTCCATCCCTCCCGTGCGACGGGAGACGGCGTCCTAGCGAGCTTTCCGCCTCTGGATCGTCGCGCCGCAGTTCCCCATCAGTTCGCGACGAGCCGGATTCCGGCAAGGAGCGCAAACGACGACGACTTCCACCGATTGCGCCCTGCAGCGCGGCGCCAAGGAGCCGATGTGCGCCGGAGGAGGGAGCAGCAAATCGGCCCGCACCGCTGTCGCGCTGCATGCTGCGAGAATCCGAAGGACCTGAATCCTGAAGCTCGGAACGCATCCGATCCACAATGGAACTGAACGATCGCCCCTCTTCACCAGGAGCACAAGCCGGTCCAGCGCTCGAACCGTCAGCGGCTCGACCTTCACCGGCACCAAATTCCGAAATGGGCGATTTGTCGCGCTCGTCAATGCGTCTCATATCTTTATCCAATGTACTGGATGCCTTGCCCTCACGAGTGCGACAGCCACTTGTCGGCTCGACCGCTTATCCTCGTTGTCTGATGAGCCACCGGACGTCCATCCACTCGAGCCGGCGAGGTGAGCGCGAGGCAGGTCTACGCTGCAGCGCGTGCCGCTGAAGCGGATATTTTGCCCATTCGGCTGCGACGGCATTCGCATCGAACCAGTGATATCAGAGCGGCGGATCTGGTCCCCACCCTCTGAAGAGCTCTCATCGAAGGAACTGAGCCGCAGATCGCTTAGCTGCTGCTCAAATCCCGCTTCACCTGTAGGCGTGTTGCCCGATTGTTGCATCGGCCGTCCCAGCTCTTGCGTTTTAACCCGCAGGCGCCGGCAAACCTGGTGAACGGTTTCAGCAAATGGCCGGACGCGGCGGGCTGTCGCGAGGCTGCCGTCGCAATCGCCGGTGAGGTGCCGTGCCCAGTTGCGTCACCTGGCTGCCGAAATCGACAATCAGAATCTTGTCATGCGCCGAGGCCACGGAGGGCGTCGACGCCCATCTCGCGGACGCGGCGGCCGGCTGCCGTTCCTGCAGAGCCGCGTATCCCTGCATCCAAACGTCCGTGTCGAATAGTGCATTTGGATCGATCGGCTTCAGATTGCGCCTCCTTGAAGAGACCGCGCTTCTACCCTCAGAGCCAAGTTCCGCTCTGTTGGACGGCAACGACGCTCGCAGTTTGAGAAAATCGACGAAAGGCCAATACCTCGGTCGAAATCAGATATGAGCCCATCGTGATCGAAGTTTTTGCGTTGACCGCCCCACCTAACGCATACCTAGCTGCGTTTGCTTACGAACAGCTGACGAACTCCAGCAGGATCCAGGGAACCCACGGCGAACGCATGATTCTCCGGCCTTAGCGCGAGCCGTCGCCGGCTTTGGCAGGCGTTGTAGGGGAGCGTTGACGACTGCCTGATGATGAATCCACAGATCAAGTTCAGGAGGACTATCGTCGTTTGCAGGATCACAGGTCGGCAAGGTCGAAAAACGCGACGCTCGCGAGATCTGATTTGGACGCGACGGACAATTGCGACAACCAGCATCGTCGAAATTCTCCCTGCGGGCGCAGATCGCTTCAATGAGTGACCGGTTGCTATAAGAATCCAAGCAACCATTCCTTTAATCATAATCATGGAGTTGCACGTAATGAATAGAATTACCGGTTACGTAGGTCATTCTGCATTGGGGCATATCGAAGCTGGTGCGCTCGGACATGATGACGCAATCCGCGTCCGGATCGTACAATGCTTGATGTATTTCCCCCGAAAGCTTGTTCCTGCTTTTCGTTTGCGGTAAGCCATAAGCCAATGATGGAAAGACAGAACGCGATAGCGATGGACGTGATTTTTCGCTAGCGGTTGGTCCTTAGGGCGACTTCGAAATCGAGATTCGGCACAAGGCTATTAATTG
The DNA here is from genome assembly GCF_029714545.1 of Bradyrhizobium pachyrhizi. Classification (NCBI taxonomy): domain Bacteria; kingdom Pseudomonadati; phylum Pseudomonadota; class Alphaproteobacteria; order Hyphomicrobiales; family Nitrobacteraceae; genus Bradyrhizobium; species Bradyrhizobium pachyrhizi. The sequence goes on from NZ_CP121667.1 coordinate 7,245,174, forward strand.
GAGAACTGCATGAAACGAATAGACAAGGGCGGTCAATTTGTTTCGGAGACCGGCAGCGTACTCCGCGTTGCACCCAACAAACCAGGAACAAAGAAGCTTACGGCGACGATGAAACGTCGCGCGTTGAAAGTCCGCAAATCTGAGCGAAAGCGCGCCTCGTCTTGCTAAGCGGAACATGCTCGGCGCCTCGCAGGCCATTCGAAACGCACCGCGTGTTGCTGCTTCAATGGGGAAACCGCCGGAGTTACGCCTCGAATGCGAGCGCGCCTTATGCCCTTCGCGTCCTTGATCCTGGGCGGCAACGCGCTGCTACCGCAAGAAAGAGTGCTGCGCTCGACCGCGCCAATGCCTCATGTCTTATCGGCCCAGCCGATGTTCTGGCAGCTGCCGATCGCATCGGTCCCACCACCAGGTGCGTTGCCATCGATCCGTTGGAGATTCTGCAAAGGGTGAGATGTTCCGCGCGGGCCAATGACTGGGTCCGCAGGGCTGCCGAAGGCCTCGATCGGACACCGCGGTCCGCAACGGCGGTATCCTCCAGCGTGTCTCTATAAGGGCGACCTCACCCAATCCGCAGGTTCTCAGCAGAGGCTTTACCCGAACTGCCGGTCTTCAGTTCGTAGCTGATCTTCGCTCCCTCCGCGAGATCCGGGTAGCCGGCCTTTTCAACGGCACGCATGTGCACGAAGACGTCGGGGCCGCCATCGTCCGGTTTGATGAAGCCATAACCTTTGCTCGGGTTGAACCACTTCACAGTACCAATTGCCATTATCGAACTCCTAAAATGAACCCTTGCGATCTAGCCAAACTCTAGCAGGGGCACAAGCCCCTGAGCTGAGCCGGCTTGGCGAGGCTTATGACTTCCGCGGCTTGGCGCTAAGGCAAAGCCAGGTGTGCATCGGAACGGATCATCTCGCTTAGCCGCCGGACTTGGCTCCATCAGGCTGGTCACCAGCGAAAAGCGCAGAGGATTCGTTCGCACAAGCGCAACAAAACCCATCGGCCGTGAGCGGCAATCCGATTATCGACAGCTGATGGCATCACCTCCACCTGGAGAGATTCCAGCCACGGTAGTCCTGCGCTGCCTGCGACAGATCTCCTCATAAAACCCCTCCGGATCTTCGATCCGCCTCGCCGGCTACGGTAAAGCAGGTGCGCAATACCTCGTGGAGCGTAGGCCGTTTTGACGTCTATCGTCGTATCCAGCCTTAAGGCAGGCGATGATCACGATGACATCCTCGAATCGGCGGCGTCAGACGCCCTCGTAGATGTCGCCTTGGCGCGGAGCGAATCGATGGTCTCGGTGACCTTGTTGTTGCCGGACGTGATCCGCGAACTCTCCGAGAAGAACACGTCGTGATGCAGCCTGCTGCAATTCGTGGGCTTCGGTCTGCCGCGAATACTACATCAATGACGCTGAAGCCCCGGTCGACGTGCTCACAGGCAATGGAACAATCACCCTCAAACCGCCTCGAAAGCCGGGAGGCGGGACAGAAAAGCGTAAATCCGGATATTGCCTTACCGAGACAACAAGAGCCTGGCGCCTGCAAAGAACAGGATTGTCGCAAGAACATATCGCGTGGCCCAATCGTTCATCCACCGCAGCCCAATGCAGGTTCCCAGCATGGCTCCAAGAACCGCACCGAATATGTAGAAGGCAATCTCGGGGTTCACTGACTGACCGGACAGCAGTACCCCCGCCAGCGCGAGTACCGAATTGCAGAGGATGAATGGCGGTGAGAGCCCAGCAGCCTGCCTCGGAGAGACCCAACCAAGCATCAGGATCAGCGGAACGAGAAATACACCACCGCCAATTCCCGTGAATCCGGAGAGCAGGCCCGTGGCAGCGCCGACCAGCGCGGCGCGACCAAGCGGCACCTGACGATGCTTGACATTGCCAACGCGACTCTTGAGCAACGTCAAGAACGAGGCCGCAATCAGCAGCGTACCGGTCATGATAGAGTAGAGCGATCCACCGATCGCCAGCAGCCCGCCGATGAAGGCCGTCAACATTGACGGAATTGAGATCTGCCAAAGCAGATTCCATTCAATCTTTCTGTGCCGATGCAGCCTCCAAGTCGCATAGCTGGCGGCAACAACGTTTAAGACAAGTGCAGTCGGGCGCGTCTGCTCGGCCGAAAGGCCTGCAAAGGCCATGACTGCGAGAAATGCTGTTCCCCCGACCTGGCCGGCGGTCGAGTACAACAATGAGACCAAGCCGATCAAAAAGGTCACGAGTAATGTCGTTTGCATGGTCCGGAATGGCCTGGGAGACAAGAGAGAACAAGGTCCATGCTAGTCCATTTGTTGGTTGGCTCACTTGAGCTTGCGCAAAGAGGAGCACGCAATTGGTACGCATTGCGCGTCATTGTAATCTTTCCACGGCCTGCGAAATCTGGCGCTCAGCGGCGGTCAACAGCCCACCTCACATGAGATCGCGCAGCGTTCAAGGGCCGGCAACTCCTGTCGGCAACCAACATCCAAAACGTCGTTTTTATGCTGAAGGTCGCGAGGCCGCATCACTTACCGAACAGGAGATCAATTGCATCAGGGTGCCGGGTCCGCACGCCATCAGCGGCGCGGAGGATTCTCCCTCGCGAGTGGCGATGAACACTCAAGGAGAGATCCTGGCCGTCGTGGCGCTGACTGCCCGATAATGTAAACTTCAGCTGAGCCTATTAGACTCCCAAAACAGTATACGCTCGCCGAACAACCGGTAGAGCCAGGGCGGGTGGCCGAGGCGCTGGACGAACTCGTCGACGGTCTCGATACGGTCGCGGCGCTTAAGGGCAAGGCCTGAAGCGAGCACCCGCCATTGTGCTGGCGAAATGGTCCGCGGCGGTGCCGGTATGAGGTTCGACTTGATTGCCTCATTGGCTGCTCGATGCGCATAAGGACGCGCACCAGTCAGGGCCAGATAGGTTACCACCGCGAGAGAATAGACATCGTCGCTCTCTGCTGGCGGCTCTCCCATCAACAACTCTGGCGAGGCATATGCCGGTGTTAACACGCCGATTTGGTCGAGTATGGCCATGGCCCTGTCGTGGTGCGCCGGAACGTCGAGCATAAGCGCTGCTCCGCCATCAAGAATTTTGATTTCGCCCGCCGAAGTTATGAAGATGTTGCCTGGCTTGAGGCCGCCATGGACGATGCCTAGACGGTGCATGTGGGCGAGCGCTTGCCCGACGCCACGGACGATCTGAAAGGATAGCGAGGGCGATAACGGCTGTCCCTGACGATCGGCCAGGATCCGCGCTAGCGAGCGGCCCTTTAGGAGCTCCATGACCAGGTAGTGATACTTGCCGTCGTAATCGGAATCGTAGATTTGCACCAAATTCCCGTGCACGAAGTTACGCAAAAGGCGTGCCTGGCGATGTAGCAGTTCGACAATCTTCTGGCGCATCTTCGAATCTGGGTGAATGACTTTCACGGCCACTTCTGGATTTTGTTCGCGCGCCCACAGGCCGATCCGATCGATCGCACGATAGACGGTACTGGCGCGACCCTCATTGATCGCCTCTAGCAGGTCGAAACGACCGCCAAGCACGTATCCCGGCGGGGCAGCTGGATTCACTGTATAGCTCCAGCCAGGTGATCGACGGTCGTATTGGTATCGTAGGTTGCCTCTTGCATGAGCAGGCAATGCAGGATCATCTCGAAGCCGATGCTACATATCGTGGACGTGTGGAATGGCCACTTGCGCTCATCGGGAGGCGGAGTTTCGGCGTCTCGGTGGAACCGAATATTCCGCCAACTTGCAGCCGGCTGCATTTAGCCCTTTCATCCCGAAATCAGTTAGGAACCGCGCTCACAGCATTGCCGTCACAGGTTATTCGGACAACGGAACGAGCGAAGGACATTCGAGCTGAACGGATTGCTTTTACTTTCCGCGCGCAGCTCGTAAGTCACACTGGGTCGGTCAGGTCCGCCGATCGTGAAGCGATTGGAGTTGCCACGTGACGACAGCCGCGGGGCACCCACAAGCCGGAACAATGCCCAAGGGCCTGAGCTCTCAATCTTCTCCTCGGTCCCGTCCAAGGCGGTGAGCGTGATGGAGGTAGTGCTTGCTTCGGTTCGGCTCGGCCACTCGAGGTCGTAGGAGCGCGGCGCCTCGTGACGATAGAAGATCTCCTTGCCATCCATGGCGAAAGTCGCGCGCCGCAGATGGGAGGCGAGATAGACAGGCTTGATGCTGAGTTTAACGGCGGGTCCGGAGCCGGGGCCGCTGAAAAACGACTTCCGAATCTCCTGCGCGCGCTGGAACTGAGCCAGGGCATTGGCATGGATCGGGAGCTCAGCGCCATCGATGGTCGCAAGCGCAAGGCCGTTTCGGCTCTGGAGGACCAGCGGCGACAAATATCTTCGAAAAAAGTCATCGAGAACGCCGCCGGGTCGGAACAAATCGCTAAAGTCCTTCAGAGTTATGTCCTCAGTCGCCGCCGCATACATTGGATAGCGTTGGAAAATGGCGGCCGCGCAGAGCGGAAAGACTTCGCCCACCCAAACTGCATTGACATAGCCGTGCGCCTGCTTGAGCAAGATGCTCCATGTCGAGAGCGCGACGTCATTCATGATGGTGCGGACCAGCTCCGGTCGCAGCGCCGAATCGGCATGCAAGGCGCCGAAGGAATCGCCATTTGGGTCCTTGGCGCGCCGCTGAACGAGCTGCAATGCCGTCCGGCCCGGGTCCGGCGCTGACGCGATGTTGGCCATCGTCGCATAGAGGCCACCGAAGCGATCGCGGATTTGATCCAGGCCGGCGGGCTGTCCCGGGACTTCGGCTGTGGCCAGTTTGGCCAGAGGCCGGAACGCTTCGGTAATTCGTGCTCCTGGCCAAGGCGCTTCGCCGAATGCTGCCGAGAACGCGGCGGACGCAGCAGCACCGGTCTTGGCGGAGGTCATCTCTCCACTTAGTGGCAAGCTTGTATGGTCGCGTACCAGGGAAATGATCTGCAGCAGCGCGCTTTGTGAGCCGGCGAGCCGACGCAAAATCACTCCGCCGCGCTGCATGTCGTCAAACTTGACGACGCGAATGTTGCTTAGGGCACGTGTCCAGGTGCGAATATAGTCGTCAACATACCGGTCAATGACCTTCAGTGCGAGCTGCTGGGTATCGGCCGCGTCCAAGGGATCACCGGCAAGGATCCAGTCGTCGCTTTGCTCTTCTTTGATGAAGAGCGGGAGGCGGTGCGGCAGAAATTCGAGGAACCCGTCGCGCGTGAAGATGCCAGGGATGACAGCACCATTGCTCGAACTGGAAGGGTCGTGCTGTAAAATGGCGGGAGACACAATCTGCGGAGCACGCATCTCAAGCTCGCCGGATCCGAGCAGACTGACCAGGTCGATTGGCCGGAGCTTTGTGTCTTGCGCTGCTTCGCGCAACAAACGGATGTAGACCTGCTCGACGAGAGGGCGGCGCTCCATCAGCTGCGAGCCGACCGCGATCACGAATTTCTGGTCAGTCGTGATGGGCTTCGGCAACAACTCAATCAGCCGCGAGAAATGCTCCTTCAGTTCGCCCGATGATGTCGCATCGAGCCCGAACGCCAGTGCGACTTCGGTGAGCGCCGCCTGCTCGATCCTGCCGCGGTTGAAACGCCTCGGATTGCTCAGCATCAAATACGTGCGGAACGCTTCCTTGGCCTCGTCCAGCAAAGTATCATTGCCCGAACGCAATGACGCCTCGATGCGGACAGCCAGCCTGCTGGCGAAAACGGGTAGCAGTCGGTCGACCAGAATATGGTCATAGGCCTCTTGCGCGGCCGGCGCCAGCGTCGCCGAGATGCCGAAGTCTTCAAGCCACGCATACCATGTGCCCTCTCGGGCAGCCTGAGGCAACCGGCGCGCGGCATTAAGGATCGGCAGAAGCTTCTTCAAGTCCAGCGGTTCGTGGATTTCTTGAAGGTGCGCCTGCAACGTCTGTACGGCTATTCTGGTTTCAGAGATGCGTACCTCGCTTCGGGCGAAGGCACCATACCACTGGGCCAATGCAGCCACCGCCAGTGTGATCGCCGCGATATAGAAGCAGCCATGCAGCAGCGCGAGCTTGCCTTCGAGCCTCAGATTGCGACCGATCAGGCCCTGCTCAGCGAAGATGACGTCGCTCAGCAACCGCTTGATGAAAAACGCCTTCCCCGGCCCGATTGAAGACGAGGGCGGCGCGGAGTGCAGACCAAAACTTCGGCTGATCGCTCCGTTGACCCGCCCGATCGGCGCGCCTTCCTGCGCGCCGCTGGTAAAGTAGATCCCGCGCAGCATCGGCCGCACCTCGAAGCGGCTCATCCGGAACACTTCGCTCACAAAGCCAGTGATTGCTGTCCGGGTGCTCCAGAATTCCTTCGGAAACGCGTACATGACTAAACGGCGGCTGAGATTACGTTCTTCCTGCATGCGAAAGGCCAGTTTGCTCTCGAGGCGCTCGGCAAGCTCCTGAATCTCAAGGGTCACGACGTCACTGATGTGATCGCGCGGCGCATCGAGGGGAAAGGTCCTGCCCCAAACCTGAGCGCGGCCTTCCTGGTCGAGATTGTCGAAGTATTCGGCAAAGCCAGACACGAGATCGCATTTGGTCACCAGAACATAGACCGGAATGGGCCCGCCACACTTCTTCAGAAGCTCCTGTATCCGCGAACGGATAGAGCCGACGAGCCGCCGCCGCCGATTGTTGTCGCTCAGCAAGAGATCGGACAGGCTGATTGCGACCAGGACGCCATTGATCGGCGGCTCGCGCCGATGCTTAGTGAGAAAATCGAGAAAGCCGCTCCAGGCCGCGCGATCGACCTCGGTATCCTTATCCTTGGTCATATGACGGCTTGCGGTGTCGATAAAGACTGCTTCGTCGGTAAACCACCAGTCACAGTTTCGCGTACCCCCGACGCCAGCAACCGGATCGACGCCAAGTCGTTCGGTAAGCGGAAACCCGAGGCCTGAATTGCGCAGGATCGTCGTCTTGCCGGCGCCTGGTGGACCGATGACGATGTACCAGGGCAGCTCGAACAGATAGCGTGGGCCCCGCTTGCCGGCGAACACTGTATCGCGCAGAACTTTGAAGGCATGCTCGAAGCGCCTCCGGATCAGTTCGACCTTCTCCCGACTACGATCGCTGGAGGACGAGACGAGCCCTTCGCTCTCCATCAGCGACATGATGGCGCGTCGATTAGCGGGGCGCGCCAACCAGCCTCGGACAAGGATGACGAGCATGGTCGCCAGGAAGACGCCGGCGATTGTAGCGGCGCGAACGGTGACTGACTGGAGCGGATACCGGCCGAACAGGTCGAGACAAGGTCCGCCGAACCAGATGAGCACGCCGACCGCCGACAAGCCGATCAGCGTCACGATGCCTCGGACCGTTAAAGGTGCCGCGAATTGCGCGCCGAACACCTGCACCTCTCCTTAGTGCGGCCCGGACCGGCCGAGCAAGTCAAGTTGCTGCTCGACGGGCGCCAGTTCTCCAGAGAGGCACCACCAAAAAAAGCCGTAGCCGATGAGGACGGTGAGGGCGGCAGCCGTAAAGACGATCCTCAACGGCACGTAATTGCGCACGCCCATGCGCGCACTGACGCCCCGCCATTGGCTTGATAGCTCGGCGGGCGGCCTGATCGTATGGTTCCGCAAGCAACGCGCGACCTCGCAGCGCAAGTCTTCAAGTCGCTCGCGGCCGCCTTCCACCACCCGATATTTTCCTTCGAAGCCCATCAACAGGCAGACATCGATGAGCTTAAGCAAGGCGAGGTGTTTGGCTGGCTCGGCTTGGATGTGCTCGAGTATCTGAAAGACTTTGTCGCCGCCCCAGCTCTCGTTATGGAACTGGTTGAGCAGGCTATTGTCGCTCCAGGCGCTTTCAGCGCCCCGGCGCGTGGTCATCACGGCCTCGTCGATGAGCGCGCATATCACATAACGAGCGGCTATGACGTCGCTCGCCTGATGTTTGACGACGACCCGCTCGTCGAAGCGACGGATTTGCTCGACAATTCCACGATGGAACGCGCCGATATCGGCGTTGTTGACGAATTGCAGCTGCGCGACGACCAAAAGGAGCGGTGCTGCTGCCGCGACCAAAGTGTCCTCCACCGCTTTTGGCTCGAAGAGACCGTGCGCTACGATTTCGGCATCGGTGACTGTCGAGCCTTCGCTCGCGTCGGATGTGGGCACCGGCGCATAAGGGACCCTCGGAGCTGCGCCCCTCGGTTGAACACGACCGGAACGTTGTCCACCTTGGCTGACGCGGATTGGACCAACTGGCCTGCGTTCAATGACTGTCAGCTCATCCATGTGTACGGATCTGGAAGTTACCACGTACAGCCAAGCTCTCGCCCCACCGACCCGCCCTCCGGTCAAAACGCCTGTGTTGTGTTACAGCCCAAGGCCTTCTCGCCGACGACTCGCAGTATGAGAACTACCTCGCACCCTCAGCCCTGCTCATCAGCTCGGTCGTGCGTCACATGCGGATTGGCTGCGGCGGGATATCGCCCCCGCTGCCTGCAATTGTTGAAGGTCGATCGGCCGGTTGATGCGCCAGCGGATCTTCTGTCGTGCATTCAAAGTCCATATTCGCGCACGCGTTGGTCTCCTCTCTGCGGAACGAGGCGCCGTGGCCAAGGAAAGGGAAGCATCGCTCATCTTAGGCATCTACGTGCACCAACCACTCAGTGTTGCGGCATCTCGGTAGCAACGCCTGTGCCAACGGCTTAAGACATTGATTTGGCTTCTAAACAGTGCGCTCGACAAAAGGTGAAAGATACAAAGGCTGCGTGGTTTGTCAGAGAGCGGACAAGCATCGACGTGTTCGAGACCTCAGTTCAGCACGCCAAGCATCGCCTCGGCTCCCTCTAGATAACCGTCAGCTCCTCGGTTCGCCCCCGTCATCATGCCGCCCGCCGAACATCGAGATCCGAGCGCGCTTGCACTCCTCCTGTCCAGGCTCAATTGAGCCGAGATGAACAGCGGCCAGGACGTCCCAAATGCTGGCGTATCTGGTGCGATGGGGCGGAAATCCTTGAGCCTGCAGAAGTTACGCTCGATCACCTTTCGAGACTTTCTAGGCACGTTTGTTGAAGCGATGGATGATGATACGGTTGAACCTGTCGGGGATTACGGCATTGGCGCGCAACGACGAGTTCAGCGCGAACGCAGGCGCCTTCCGGCGATGAGCGCGCGCATGGATGGGCGAGCGCCAGGACATGGGATGCAGCGCCGATGTCGGCATCGTGGCGCGGGATTCGAATGAAGGACGATCGGCCGGCAGAATGGATCGCTCAGCGCATGGATTTTGTCGAGCGGCCAAAGGAGCTGCCGATCGCCTTATTGTGCTTTCCCCTCCCCGGCGGAGCTTTGGTCGCGGTCGAACCGAGCGGAGCGCGGCGAAATCTTTCCAGCCCTCAAGCGATTGAGCAGCATCGCCGCACTTGGCGCAATGATTAAGGCGATCGTAGATGGTCTGTCAGGATCACATTTATGCGAAACTCACGCCGGCGTGCAGCTGATTGAGCGCATGTGAACGAAACCGCTGATGGTGCGCCGGTCGTCGGCCGGTCAGTCCCTTCGCAGGTCGATGCGCGCAAGAGCATCACATGACGCTAATTAGGCACGCTCTATTTTGGTTGGTACGACAGCCAATCTGTAGCACCCGCGAAGAACGCTTTGAGAGACCATCGGGCAGCCTCGTCGTCAGTGAGCTGATGAGCGTATGGCTCGCGGCGTATGGGATTGGCCCCGATGCCGGTTGACTTGTACTCGGCATAATAGGCCGTCCTCAGGGTATTGGTCTTGCCGGGTGTCCATTCGCGCCAGCCGTCGGGGATTACGGCCGCATCCATGTCGGTTGACAAGAAGATCACAGCGGCATAGGGGCGCCAGGCACGGCCGAGGGCAATATCGCGCGCGGCTGGATCGGCGCTCAACCTGCAATGATCAAATACGTAGGCACTATCCTCGTCCGGTGATGCTCTGCTTTGCGCGGTATAGACGACTGCATGGTTGGCGACACCATGCAACTCACAATGCCGGAAATAGGCTTTGGCGTTGCCAAATATAAAATCAACATGCCCCTCGATGTAGCAGTCCAAGAAGTACTGGCGCGACATCCGGCCATTCGGCCCCTTGTTGGCGAACAGGGTATCCTGCGCGCCGAGCAGGCGGACTCTAGCGATAATGTCCTTGTCTCCGGTCAAGGACAGCGCCACGGCCTGCGAAGGTGGATTAGCCGGATTGAGGGAGTAGTCGTTCTGGACGGTCAAATTATCGAGCCGAAAGTCGTCACCTGAGGCGTCCAGCGTCGCGGAACGAGAAGTTCCCCCAACATTGATTGCGCCGTCGCCATAGACAATAACCGTGTCATGCGGTTGCTTGCCGGTGCCTTTGATATGAACACCTGGTTTCGAGACTTTGACCTTCTCACGATAGGTGCCCGGCGCGATCAGAATAGCGCCGCCATGCGGCGGTAGGGCGTCTATGGCTGACTGCAGAGAGTGATAGGCCTTATCAGAGGCTTGCGAGACCAAAAGTGGCTGCGCAGATGCTTCCGAGAAGCGCAAACACCCAGCCAGCACTATAGCGCAAAGCGCGAGAGCTCTCATCATCGTCTTACCTTCGTCGAGCCGAGTGCAGGCTCGTATTTCGGGCACGCTCGGATGTTGCGCCTTGTGCCATCAAGCGCAACGAAAGCCAGGCCCCGTCAATGTGCATGGCACGGCAGCTTCACTTTGGCGGTGCCCAGGTCAGCGTCCCCGGTCTGATGGCTACCTAACGATTGGGAAATACTTTTGCGCACTCCCATCCGCGAGATAGTAACCCCGCAGCTCGAGTTGGGAGCGGTGGCGACACGCCGGAACGCCCAACGGTCACGTTGGCATTTTCCACCTGCCAGCTTGCGGAATCGGCAAATCGCACATCATCCAGCGTGATCTCGAGGGCATGCGTCTTGTCAATCCCACGCATCACCAGGGAACCTCCATCGCCACGAACATGGCGCAGCACAATTTGGCGATAGAGGGGAATGCTGTCACCTTCGGCGCGAGGATCATACCTTGTATCGAACATGATCGGCCAATGGTTTCCGCGCAGGCACACATTCTCATAGGTCACTCGCTCCACCAGGCCGCCCCGGCTGACATCACTCTTGATGCGCAAGCCCGATGTCGTGCCGTCGAGAATTAGGCCGCGCACGAGGATGTCGCTCACGCCGGAGCTCACCTCACTGCCGATCGACATTCCATGTCCCCAGCCGAAATAGTTATCGACGATGGAGACATAGCGAGTGGGACCGTTATTGCCGGCCTTGATTGCCACATTGTCGTCTCCGGTACGGATCACGCTATGGGTAATGGTCACATCCTGGCTGGCGCCAGGATCGATGCCGTCGGTGTTGCGGGCGTCGGCAGGTGCTTCGATCGTGACGCCCCAAAAGGTAGCACCTTCGACGCGGTTCATCGCCACGTGAAAGTTGGGCGCATTGCGCAGCGTGGTGCCGTGAAAGGTAATGTCCTGCGCGTGGTCGATCTGGATCAAGCGCGGGACGTTCTGATAGCCACGCTCGTTTTGCGCCCGGCGAGCCAGCTCCCACCAAGTTTCGGCGCTGCCGACCATGGGTGTGCCGCCCTGGCCATCGATGATGCCCTCGCCATAGATGCCGCCACCGCGCGTTCTTGAAAAGCTGATGAACGGGCGGCAGCCGTCACCTTTACCTGCGATGCGACCGCAATGTCCCGAGCCCCTGTCATACGCGTTCGGGTCGGACATCGCAAAAAGCGTGGCACCTCGCTCGATCCATAGCGTGACGTCCGATTTCATCTCGAGTGGACCTGACAGGAACTCGCCATGCGCCAAATAGACCGCTGCACCGGCGGGGCAATGGGCAATGGCGTCCTGCAACGAGGCGGTGTCGTTCGTTCCAGAGGCCATCGGGCGGGCGCAAACATTGCGCGGCGCAATTGGTTCAGCGACAATGCGGCGGTCTTTCGCCTGGGCGGCTAGGCAAAAAGCCATAGAGATCGTGATGAACAGTAGAGCCCGGTAGCGGGAAGGGTTTGTCATCTACATTCTCATGCATTATTGCGGGCACTTTGCCGCGCGAACTGTTCCCGAGCCGAACGCGAGCTCGAGCGAGAGCCGCCCTGATCCGTGGCGCGCGCAAGGTGTCCCTAATAAGACAACACCAGGATAGCGCTCCCGCCCGTTTAAGACTGCGGGTGAGTCGGATACGGTTCGAGGTGCTGGCGACGAGTGTCGCAGCGGCCGGCGAACCGGCGGTCCAGCCAGCGTTCTCGCCACTATCGTCCGGAGTGCACCCCTGAGGCGAATTGTCTTCAGCCGCGCCTTCCACGGCATTGCCAATGGCCTTGGGTCTGGCGGCCGCAAAATGCTGGCTTTCGCACGCTATCCAGTTGCGTCTCGAATATTGCCGGGCACGTCAAAATCACGGACCGCGTTGGCCACGACGTGCTTCCTTGCAAATTTGCAGTGGTTGCGGAGCTCGCAATCACCGATACCGCCATTCCCTGGGCCACATCCAGGGCCATCATCGGAAAAACGAACCCATCACGGCTCCAGCGCGACCTGCAAGCCCTCATTCCCCTCAACGTGAACATAACGTGGCCCGATTGGTCGTCCCCTGCCGCTGGCGACGGTGACAATGTCTTCCAGTGGGTTGGCGCGCGCATCCGTCTCGGGTCGGGACAAGATCAGATCGGCGTGAAATAGCCCTTCCGATTCAAGACCGGTCGCATCGACGCCAAGCCTCGTCAAGGCGGCCAAACAACTTTCAAACTCTTCAGCATCGCGAAAGCGACGCTGAATGAACGTTGCGCCGGTAAGGCGTTGCGACACAAGGCCATGCTTCGCGAACGTCGCAGCCAAGGAGTCAAATGGGAACATTCTTAGCACGAAGGAGATGATCCATGGACGCTTCTCCGTCGCATCGAGAATCTTGCTGAACGTCTTCTCGGTAACGTAGCCGATGCAGCCCGTCGACATGATGACATCCGCGGATCTAACAACAGGCGCGCTGTCGGTCGATAGCGCCTCCGTTTCAAGATCCGCGACAATGCCCTGCTCAATCAGGCCAACAGCCGTTGCATAGCCGATCGCCGGCGCCGATACATCGAGACCGATAAATCGCGCCAGACCGACATCGGGCCAAGCTGCATAAAAATTGCGATCGAGACGCACCAGTGTCTCAGAACTAATCGCCCTCATCTCGCGCCGGGCGTAGCGATGACGCAAGCCCCCGAAGGTCAGTGGAAACCGATGCACCGCGGCGTTGATGCCGTATGAACAGCCAACATCAAGCACGACCGGCTTACGGCCGGTTGCCGACGCTTTCGCTGCCAGAATCTGGCGCACAACCGGCTCAGCCACGTCCGGGATCATATAATCCAAGTCTCCCAGGACAGAGAAATATGCTCTCGGATCATCCAAAGCATAAATATCATCGAAGATAGCTTTAGACTGGTTGATACGCGAAAAATCTGTTCGCAACTCAACATCCCCCATTTCATTTTACAGGCCGCTCGACGGTTGCGGCCTTCAGTCACCCGGCGCCTTATCGCAGAGATCAGTCGACGCTTAAATCTCATCTGGCCGATACGGATCTACTCCGAGCGATCAGGACCATCAAGAGGCCCATCATCATCGATGCGCAACCGCGAACCCAAGGCAAACGACTAGATTTCCGTACTGCGCTGACGTGTTCGCGCGTGACTCCATGCCGCTCTTGCAATCGGCGGTGCTGCCACCGCGCGGCTTGGCTCACTCGGTAGCTCCCCTGATACTTTTCAACGCTGGGCTCACGGAACCCCAAGTCACGCGCGTCTCGCAGCTGACCTCGCGAAAGATCAGATTTCGTGCGCGAGTCCTATTGATGTCGGGGGTTGGAGCAACTCATACCTTGGTTTAGACATCCGAGGCGGATATCTGCCACATCTTACTGATGATTTGATCGCGCAGAGCTCAAAGCTCGCACATCATGGCCGGACGGAGACGGGCGGACGCGCTTTAGCGATCGATCAGGCCTCGTAGGATGGCTTCCGCGCGCATCGAGACGGCTGTGTAAAGCTGCGCGGCCTTGATGGATTTGAGCCTTCCTGGGTCATTTTGAGCGATGTTGGGATCAGATAGAAGGCGCTGGAAGCGAGCCCTACGCCACGCTTGCACGCGGCGAAGGCGCGGCAGTATCGCCGACTGCTCCTCAATATTGACCCGCTTCTCACTCGCCACGCGGCCGCTCCTCTTGAGGTTGCAAGCGTAGCGCAACCTCGGCGCACGGGGAAGCGGTTTCCGGAATCCTACGGGTAGGCGCACTCCACGCCTTTTTGCCATGTAGCTAACCAGCATGAGGTAAGACGCGGGACCGTGCGAGAGCATCGTCGTGTCGTCATATCCGCCAGTCGTCCGAACGCAGATCGGTCAGCTGCGCGATCAGTGGCCGGCGGATGTTCTGGCAGGCTTTTGGTGACTAAGTCCTCGCGGATTATTTAGGGTCGCCTCCTTTGTCCCTTGCCTGAGTTCCGTCGTGTAAGGCCGACCATTATGTAAAATGTGCCGCGACCGGAGAGGTCTCGCCGGCAGGATGCTTCTTTGTCCATCGAACCGACCTGAGGATCGGATGCCGCTCGGCAATCATGCTCCCATCCCAACTTGGGATATGTGCGAAGTCTTTCTGCATGTCTGAAGTCTTGCATCCGCAGACCATGGGCGGCGAGATGGCATTCGGCATCGATCGTCGCCCTCCTCAGCCTTGAGCATCGAAAATTCACGGCAAATGTATCTCGTGTTGCTGCTGAACGTCGGCGCTGTATCCGGCGAGCATGGAGAGTTTCCCCGACGTCGGGAACGGCCGCAGTATCGTAAGGGCCGACACGGGGGCAGTTATTTCCCCAGACCATCCGATCGGGCGCAGACGATCGCGCGCTCATGGTCGCTTGCCTTCCGCGATTATCGGGTCCGTCGATGGCATCATCGACCCGTCACGACTGAACACGAAACCAATCTCGCCATCCACGATCGCGCGATCAGCAGCTCAACGCCCACGCCCAGCGCCGTTGATCGATGACCCTGGTCTCACCGGCGCGATCTCAAAATTGGTCGGCGTTAGAGTCACCGCGCGCGCGATACCGCCGTCGTACGCATGCCCTGCGTCAGAGCAGCAGTGACATATAGTTTGATCCAACAATCCGTTGTTCGGACTCAATCCCCAACTGCAAATGGCAATAGAGCGCCCAGTATTTGCGCCACAAAGGATCGATCGACGGTGTCGCTTAATGGTGGCATGAGAACGCCGCAGCTGCGCGCCGGTGAGTACCGGGCTTCAAGACCTTGTAGGTCGTGCGATTGATCTTGATCTCGAAGGTCTTTGGGCGGTCGGGCCGTTAGTTGCCGTCATCGGCTTGTTTGCCGCTTATAGCACGTCTGCGTATTGAGACCAGGACGCCGCGCCAATTGACGGAGAGGGTTGAGATGGTGCAGAAAACTACCATGAAGCAAGCCAAAGCGATGGAGCGTCCGTCTTTCCAGGAAGCAGGCGCAAGCCCTTGAGTTGGTCGCAGTATCGAGAATCTGCCTGTCTTCGGTCATCCGCGCCTCGGTCACGAGCCATATCGGGACCCGCTGGCGTGATCTTGGTTCCAAGCGGGCTTAAACGACCGGATCTCCCAAGCGCACAGATTGCTTGAATGTTAGTCGACCCGGCGAGCTTCGATACGACGAGGACCCATGAAAAAGACGATCAAGGGACTGAAGGCCAGCACGATCGGCCATGTCCTCGGCCAGCGCGCCTTCGCTGCGATCACCGCTGTTGAGGGGATCAGCATGAGCGCCGCCAGCCACAAGCGGCTCGCCGATATGAGCAAGCGGAAGCTGTCGCCCGACGATCAGCGCTCCGAGGTCATCCGGGTCTATCAGGAAGCCAAGTCGCGCGGCTGATGGCGCCCGGCTACGACGCCTACGATGGCCCTTATGTCTACAAGGGCACGACCACCTTCGAGAACAGCTCGGCCCGCACGACGTGGCGCAGTTCGAAGCGTTCGAACTTGAAATGACCACGCGTCCGCGAGCCGCTGCCGCGCGGCAAGCTTGACGCCATTATTGCAGCGTCCTCCGCCATCGCTTCCAGGAAGTCTACAGCTGAGCCGGCAAGTACCGCAGGGTGCGCACGGCAAAGGGCCGCAGCCCCTTCTGCTATCCTGAGTATATTGACGGCGAGATGAGCAAGCTCTTCGCTCCCCTGCCCGCGGCGGTCGGCGCGGACGGCCCGAGGACTTCATCGCGGAAGCAACGTGGTTTCCTCGCGAGCTCAACGCCATTCGTCCCTTTTCGTGAAAGGCAATGGCCGCTCGCAACTCGCATTTTTGGCGATGCTCGGCGAGACTGCGGGCTTTGCGCTCGACTTCGCGCGCGTCCGGCACGCAGCTTCATGGCGGCCACTATCACGAGTCACGCTGGCAATCTGGTGCCGCATTCGGCCGACCTGAGGTCCCTGCTGCGCTGTCTACTGAGAGGCATAGTAAATGTTCTAGACCCATCAATTACTATGGGACGTGGTCCGTTTCTGATCGCTCGCCGAGCGAATGTGCCGTCGTTCTCCGTGGTCAACGGAGCTCTTATCGAACGCGCACAAATTGCACTAGCTTGTTGAGTCGCCGGGTCGTAGGTTCCAGCGCCAACGCAGGAGTTGTGCCATATGGCAGCCACACTTGACAGCGTGATTATTGTGCCTTTTGGGCTGAGCCCACTCGTCATGATTGGCATAGTAATGTATGTGCAGTACGGGATATTTCTTCTGGCCGGCGCCTACGCTTCTTTGCGCGACCTTGCCCTCGGGGCGGGTAGATGGTCCCAGCAACCGCCGCTACACAGGCCCCCAAAGGTTGCTGGGGCCACTTAACAGAAGGCCCGGTTAGTTGGCGGCCTCTGGCGGATTCTTAACGAGCCGATCTCATGCAGCCTAGTCGGTCGTACCCTCATCGTGTCGGGTAATCTTGGTTTCAACGAGAATCTGATCCAGGAGCGAGACCTCGGTGGTCGAAGCGACGACGATGGCCGATGGTCGTTGCGCTTGTATCGATCACAGAGCCGGCTCTCCCCAAGACAGCTCATTGATCCGCTCACTCGCGCTTACTGGAGAGCTCGCTCAAGAGCTGCGGCCGCGCGCTCTTTGCTACGCCATATGCGGTAGCCCGACCTAATCCCTGACAAAATCAGTCGCGACCGAGTTCGCTCATGCGGGCTATATCGATGCTCGCTACCCGCCTTCGGATCTGTTCAAGCGCGGCGCGACGAGGAGGTCCGTCGATGAGTTGTGGCGCCTCGGGATGGGTTATCGCACGGTAGCGCAGTTCGGCAGCATCGAGCGCAAGCGTAGGCTCCCAGCTTTCGAGCCTGCGTTCGACAACAACCTGTTCCAGGTGTTCGAGCAGTGGAATGGCTGTTGTGACGAAACCGGTGTCGATGCAAAAACGTGCCTGCGCAAGTCGGCCGATGAACCGCCCGCGTTCCGAGGTTACCCCGTCCAACACACCCGACAGCTTCTTGAATGCGGCCTGCGGCTGTCCAACATCGATGAGCCTGTCAGCCTCGGCAACCGTTGCCTCGACAGGATCACACCGCTCCGTTTCCTCCACGGCGAGCCAGGCGCGCGTTTCCTCGTCGGCGTACGGCCGGCCGTCGTTGAACTGACAATCCAGGATTCGTGGATAACATCTGACCAGCAAGGCGACCGCCGCGCGCACAGCCGTAGCAGCTGGCGCAAATAATGGCCCCATTTTCTCCAGAGCATTCGCAGCGTGCCGGTGAGCGTCGAGCCAGAACGGTTGTGTCCAGACCAGCTCTTCGGCCATATTCACGACTTCCGCGTGCTGACCTGCCGCAACCTTTGCTTCAAATGCGCAAATGTCATCGCCGGGCGGCAATATCGTCGTGCGGCCCTCCATATCAGGCGGCAGTTCGTCAAAGCGCATCCACGAGCCAACGCGATTGAGCAGATACACTTTCGGGTCTGCGGGGGCGACGACGCGCCGGGCGGCAGCAGCTTGCCGTAGCATATTGAGCAATCGGTCGATCAAGCGGGCCCAGTCGCCGTCGGCGCCAACCGACCCGATTGCGCTCGGCGCTGCCGGTTGAGCAGCCTCGGCTGGAGAGGTTGATTCCACCGGCTTAGCGAAGGCTTGCGCGTCAACTTGGGCCGCCTCAACCGCAAGCTCTGCTGCGGCGGCAATCGCATGCTTGGCTTCATCGTAATGCGATTTCAGCGCCCTGAACAAATCCTCCAAAGCGACCTGCTCGTTGATGAGCTTCTGGCTGAGCTGGCCAGCAAGATCATCAAGGGCGTCATAGGCGTCGAGCACAGCCGGATAATCGGCTTCAGTCGGGGCATTCTCCACTATTGTCAGCCTCAGGCGACCAACGAGCCAATTGATCGCGCCGGCCCGCGCGCGTTCCTGCTTGACCGGCGGAAAAAGCTCCTCCCAGTAGGCCTCCAACATGCAGCGCAGAACGCCCAAGCCGACGGCGAGCCCCTGATAGCCTTCGGTATGAAACAGGCCGTTGGTCGCCCAACAGGCGACCAGAATGTCTTTTGACTGCTTCGACAGGATGTCGAGCGACAGCACAACGACCGTCCGCCAATCAACCGCCAGCGGCCCGTCGGCGTCGATGCGTCGCACCTCAGCTTCGAGCCGTTCGAATTCAGCCGTCTCACGTATATTGCTCCCTGCCGGTGCTGGGCCCGGCACTGGCGCAGCGCCCAGTTGCGCGCGCGCATCGATGTCGCCACGAACCGCAATCCAGTAATCGATCATGCACAAAGAGCCATGCAAGAAAAAGGATTGCGACGGATCGCGGCATCGGCATGGTCGGCGGCGCATCCGCCGCGCAAAATAAACCGAAAGACGACAATCTTGTAAGCCATCGCTGCCACTCCTGCAGGCGCTACTGGAACCCATTCCTTCTCGAGTCCTTCAAGCCTTGTGCCAATTGCGATAGCTCGGTTTGCCGAAACAGTATGCCTAGTCGCCCGTGTCATGGTCCTGACCGCATGTTGCAGGTCCGACATCAGAGACGTTGGTCTCCTGATTAGCTGGCTCAATCACCGCCCCGAGGCGCGAATTTTCCAATACGAAATCCTCTGCTATTTCGTCGCTGGGACAACTCAAGTCGTACGTCACGATAAAGGAAATCGCCCGAGCCGTGCCGGACCCAAACTAGCAACCGCGTCGACAGAACGTCCTTTTGGGCCAGGCAAAGGCGGTCTAATCGTATCTTTCGGGGTTCCCGCCTTGTTCTGACGGGCCGGCGATGTCTCGCAAGGACGGCGGTCGTTGCGAGCTTGCAATCGCCTAGTGGCGGCTGGTCCGCACTCCACTGGAAATGTTGAGCCGTCCGATCCGGACATCAATCATAAAGCGAGGTCGCCTCGGCAAGACCGTGACCGCAGCATCGGTATCAAACAGGTCATAGTTCGGTTCAATGCCCAACCGCGTTTGCGCTGTCTCCGCTACCCGACCAGTGCGACGACGGAAACGAGACCTTTGAGCCGCCGGGAGGCCGAAGCCTAATAAGGAACCGGAATCCGCTCGATAAGCTGACCATCGCAAGTGTTCCGGACAGCGAAGTGGGCGCCTCATCAGACGGCGTTCCGCTTGCATGTCCAAAGCGACAGCGGTCGCGCTCCTGTCGGAAATGGTAGGGAGGCTAGCGCCGGGCTTTTGGATATTCTTTGCCTAATCGGGCGAGAACCCTTGCCGACTGAAGCATCCGGCAACGAAACTAAACGATTGAAGTCCTGCAGAGATCATGAGCTCTCCAGAGAGCCAAGACTAAGGAGGCGGCCATGAAAACCGTCTTGGAAGCACGCGGAGACAAAGACGCCTGCGGTATTCCGTTGACCAGCCTTGATGTAAGCGAAGCAAAGCGCTTTGAAGATGGCAGCATATGGCCCTGCTTCGAGCGGCTACGACGAGAGGATCCCGTTCACTACTGCCGGGACAGTCCATACGGTCCATATTGGTCGATAACGAAATACCGCGATATCGTGTCCGTCGACACCAACCATAAAATATTTACGTCAGAGCAAGGTGTGACGATCGTCGACGTGCCCGAGGAGCATTGGACTCCCAGTTTCATTAAGATGGGCCCGCCTAAACATGCCGAACAGCGCAATACAGTAAGTCCGATAGTCGCACCGGACAATCTGGCGAAACTCGAAGGATTAATCCGCCGTCGCGTCAGAACGATTCTGGATGGCTTGCCGCGCAATGATACCTTCAACTGGGTCGACATGGTTTCGATTGAGTTGACGACGCAGATGCTGGCCACGCTGTTTGATTTTCCGTTTGAGGACCGGCGGCTCCTGACGTACTGGTCGGACATAGCCGTCACAACACCGAAAATTGGCCACGCCATCGACAGCTGGGACAAGCGAAGCGCCGTCCTTTCCGAGTGCCTGGACTATTTCACTCGGCTTTGGAATGAGCGGATAAATGCCGAGCCGCGCCTTGATCTCATTTCGATGATGGCGCATTCATCCGCGACCCGGCAAATGGAGCCACGTGAGTTCCTCGGAAATCTTATCCTCCTGATCGTTGGCGGGAACGACACCACGCGCAATTCAATCACGGGGGGCCTGCTGTTCATGAAGGAGCACCCGTCCGAGCTGCGAAAGCTACGGGATAACCCCAATCTGGTCTCGAGCGCTGTGTCCGAGATTATTCGATATCAGACGCCGATCGCACACATGCGCCGCAACGCCACGGCTGATACCATCATGAGGGGCAAGCAAATCAGAAGAGGCGACAAGGTCGTCATGTGGTACATCTCTGGTAACCGCGACGATGAGGTGATCGAGGACGCCAACAGATTTGTGATTGATCGCAAGAACGTGCGTCAACATCTCTCGTTCGGATACGGCATCCATCGTTGCGTCGGTCGACACCTTGCGCAGCTGCAGCTGAAAATCCTCTGGGAGGAGATGCTGAATGCACGCTTGGAGGTCGAGATTGTTGGCAAACCGCAGCGAATTGCATCGAACTTCGTGCACGGTTATTCCGCGCTCCCTGTCCGAATTATAGCCTAGGCTATCGGATGCACTGAAATGAGGGATGGCCTACACGGCAAAACCGTTCGGTGCATTGGAGGTTGTACCACTGCATGGGGGACCGGCGTGCCCCACTGCAGTTGTCATCGCGGCAAGCTCGGTACTTCTCGACCAAGACTTGCATTGGTCCGCGAGCTAGCTTTCGCAGGGCTCCCAACTGCTTGGAAACCCACAAAGACCGCACGAGAAGCCCGGCGTCTGTGATAAGGCGTGACAAAAATGTGGCGTTAGACGAGCTGCATGCGTGACGACGAACGCCCCCTTCCTTTCGGCCGAAAGGTGGCAGCCGCGGCCAAGCGATCAGTGGTTCCATGCCGCAGGGCTAAACCACCACATTAGGTGAAAGCTTTCAGGCCTCATACAGTAATCGGCCGACACCATACGACCGTTCCGGTATACTCTCAACACGCGTAGCGTCGATCCAGACCAGGCGGTAATCAGGGTGATAACTCTCATCCTGATCGCTGCCCCTACCGCGCATCGATCGACAAGCAAATCCAAAAACGCAAGGAAGTGAGCCACAGCATCTGGCTTTCGGCGAGAGCGATGCCTTGTGGCGACGACTTCCGGCCCTTTCGATGCCGACCTGCATCCTCCACGGAGGATTTAGTTTTCTTGTGATGCGTCAGGTTTCTGACAGCTGACGCTGATACCAAGAGGCTGAACGGCGACGCAGAGGCAATTCGAGACCGCTCCAGCGGAGCAGGAACATGGATTCGCTCAATAATACCAACCGATTCGATCGACATCCGGATACGTACGATGCTGCGGCGGAGACTCCCCAGCTGCAAGCAGATTTTGAGCAACACATCAGCGCGGCGGCGCAAGAGTTCGATACCGCATATCCGCACAAGCAGCTCTTCGATATCGCTGAGGAAGACGACCGCCTCATTCAGGCGGCGACCGATTTAGCTCGCGCTCGGCGCGTCCCGGCGAGCCCAGTCACCATTGGCATTTATGATCGCCGTCTTCGCGAATTGGCTCAGGAGCTCAAGCTTTCCGGCAAAACAATGGCGCCGTTAGACGATGCAAAGTTGCGCGATTGCGCTCAGCAGCTATTTCCAAACGACAGGCTCATGCTATCGGCGTTGTCGCTGATCGATCGCTATCGTGATCCGAACGCCCCTGCTCGCCTCAGCTCAACAAAATATCGTGCGTCGAAGGAAGACGAGCGCCTCCTCAAGGAGGCGGTCCTTGCGGGCTTTGGTCGAATGATCGACCAGAAGAGCGCCGGCACCTATGCAAGCAGCCTTCGCAAACTAGCCGCGCAACTCCTGCCTTCCTCAATAACTCGCCTCGATTACAAGACGCTGGTCGGCCATGCTGGTAGGTTGTTTCCAAATGACAAGATGCTCTTCATTGCGTTGAACCGGCTTCAAGAGTACCGCGCGAGCACCGGCCAAGTCGTTTCGCGTGAGAACGTATACAGTTCGCGGAACTCGCCAGATCCGATCGATCATTTGCCTATGTCTTTTCTCGATCAAGAGCAGCCTTTGGATCGTGATGGAAACTCGTGCGGCGCGGGGGGCGTCGTCAGGTTCGATCTATCTGAGGGGTGGCCGGGAATGGATTCAGCCGGTTACTGGGGCGCGCAAAATTCGGAAAAGGACGGGCAGCAGCTCGGCGCCGCGAATCTGGGCCATCCGCTGCCGGCCGACCGCTTCGATCAACCCTCAACGCATTTCACGCATCAACGATCGGGCAACGCGGCCCAGCAAGAGAACTCACCCGCTGCAACTCATGCGGGTTTTGGCTGGCAGCTGAGCGAGGTCGGTGGTCCGAGCGATCGCATGCTGATGCAGACCCCTCTCTATCAGGCCGGACTATCGCAATCGGAGGCGGCGCCGTCCATACCAGGGGCTACTGGGCACGAATATGTCTCAGCGTCGCGCGGCGAAGGCGGCAATGTTGCATCGCCAGTGGTCCTCTCCGCGGAAGATCATGATCAGGATCTCTTATGGGGAATGTTGGAAGAGGCCGGGCCAGAGTCGTCTCTCCCGACCTGGCACGATCCGAAAGGTCTGGATTTCGCTGAGGCTACCCGTCCCATAAACCGGCCGCACGAGCACCACCCCGCTCCGGCCGCGCAGATATTCGCGCTGGATAGGAGCGGCACCGAGCCGAGCCAGGAGAACCGACCAACCAGATTCGTGATCAACGCTGACAATTACACGGCGCTGTTGGTGCCAGCAGGAGTGAGAAGGCCAAGCAATCCATTCAATCCGCAAGACGCTCACGTTCAGCTCGGACATCAATCGGAGGGCGTTCCCCAGCAAAGCTGGCGGCCGGAGAATTCCGCCGCCCGGGAGTTCATTGGCCGCACCATCGAGCAAACCGGTGCTGGGGCCTTCCCGGGTGAGGCGAAGCGCGCCAAGCTCAGCGAGACTTTTGACGTCCCATTCGCCGCTCCTGAAGACCTTTCCCATCGCACCCAAGTGGTCCCGGAGGTCGCTACGCAGCGCCGCGTGTTGCGTGGCGTGGCCGGTTCGCCGGTGGTCCTTCCGGCGGAAGGTTATGATCAGGATTCGCCCTGGGGAATGGATAAAGACCATTTCCCGCGCTCCGGACCGGCGTCACTTGACCAGGCGCTGGAGGCCGACAAAGCTGGATGGCAGGAACCTGTCGGGTTCGCCTCCACGTGGTGGGCGCAGCCGCTCGACTTTGATTGGTCTATGCCGTCCACATCTCTTGAGCCGATTGCCGGTGCTCCCTCTGCCCCGGAGTTCCAGCGCACGGCATCCGATGCTCAGATCGGCGCGTTAGGTCCGGCAGCGTCGCTGCCCGGCCACAGCAAACTAGAGCTCAGCGCCGAGGACTGGCTAGGCGATGAACATATAGCGGCGGATTATGCGCTCCTGGAACAGGACTTGCTGAGGGACAATCCGGACCTGGCCGCACGGGCGCGGTTCGGGGATCCACTTATAGCCAATTATCAGCTGCGGTTGGGCGCCGACGATGTCGCGCTGCGCGCTTTCCAGCGCATGGTCTTTGATCGGAATGGAAACGACACGGCCGACTTCCTGTTCCTGCCCGTGAATGATGCCAGTGCGACCGACCCCGATCGCCGTGGCACTCATTGGTCGCTGCTGCTCGTTGATCGACGAGAGCGGGCAAGGCCAATTGCCTATCACTACGACTCGTTGGCGGGCACCAACAATGCCATTGCAGCAGATCTCGCCGAAAGGCTGGGGGCTCGCCTGCAGCTGGCCCGCATTCCCCAGCAGAAGAATTTTTTTGATTGCGGCGTCTTTGTGGTGGCCGGCACGCGGGCGGTGGTCGGACGATTGGCGCAAGGAGAGCGGCCGGAGCACGAGCCGCTGCATCTCGACAACCTGGTTGCCGATCGGCAGGCGCTCCAGGACCGGCTCAGCGCTCACCCCCGCTTGGGCTGATGAATTTGGCGGGACGGCTCTCACCGACACCAGACTGTGGGGGGCGCCCAATCAGCGGATCAGGACGACAATGACCTCCCGCTGCTTGGAGGACCTGCCGATTTGTCGGCCGGCAAGGCGCCTCACGAGGCAAGCTGACGAGGAACAACACGATCGGCCAGGTCGCAGCAAACGCTCGCCCCCGACCCCCAAGCATCGCCACGCCAAGAACTCGATCAAGTCTAAGCTAAGCAAGATACCGCGGTCGCCCTGGACGCACATCAAAGGTCAGTCGCTCGGCTGCAAGCCCGTGTCGACCGTTGAGTTGAGCTGGTGATGTTGGAGGGGCGCGACAGCCCGCGCCACATGACCGTATTGCCGGGGGGCGGATGCTCGCGCGGGCGAGATAACGTGCAGTGGCGCCCCCTCGCGTCGCAATTGTGCATGGCTCCTGAGCAAGGGCCCACATCACTCGATGAGCCGACTGAGCGATTCTCTCACCATCTGAGAATGCGCCGGAGCTTGCGAACGCCGGTGAGCTCTCGACGTCTCGCGGCACTGATACGGGGCGATGACGATGCTGGTTGCGGCGCGGCAATCAGAATGGAAGTGCGCTCGGGCCGGGCGTCGGCACGGTTCAGCCATACAGTACTTCATATGCCATAAATCGCAATGAATGCGATTTTATGCATACAAAATGTCAGACACAAGGCGGACGGGCGCCTCGGTAAACAGGACTTCGCCTATTTCAAAAGATCATCAGTGAAAGGCCCGAACAATCAATTGCAGCCGCAGCCCGCCGATCCAGGCGACAGCGGTGGCTAACGATCGACATGCAGAATTGGCCGAACAGGCCAAGGCGACGCGTGGTGCGTGCACCTCCTAGTAGAAAACCCCGGCATTGCTGCCAGGGCTTTCGCATTTCGTGGTTCGGCGTGACGCAGCTGGATCAGAAGTCCATGCCGCCCATGCCACCCATGCCGCCGCCAGGAGGCATCGCGGGACCGGCCGCCGGCTTCTTCGGCAATTCGGCGACCATGGCCTCGGTCGTGATCAAGAGCGCCGCCACGGAGGCGGCGTTCTGGACTGCGGTTCGCACGACCTTGGTCGGGTCGATGATGCCCTTGGAGACCAGATTGCTGTACTCACCCGTCTGCGCATCGAAGCCGTATGAGTACTGCGTCTTCTCCAGGACTTTGCCGACCACGACCGAGCCATCTTCACCGGCATTGATCGCGATCTGACGGGCCGGCCAGGACAACGCCTTGCGCACGATCTCGACGCCGGTCTTCTGGTCATCGTTCTTGGTACGCAAGCCCTTGAGCGCTTCGGTGGCACGCAGCAGGGCGACGCCGCCACCCGGCAGGATGCCTTCCTCGACAGCCGCGCGGGTCGCATGCATCGCGTCATCAACGCGATCCTTGCGCTCCTTCACCTCGACTTCGGTCGCGCCGCCGACGCGGATCACCGCGACGCCGCCTGCGAGCTTGGCGAGACGCTCCTGCAGCTTCTCACGGTCGTAGTCCGAGGTGGTCTCCTCGATCTGCGCCTTGATCTGGGCAACGCGGGCGTCGATGTCGGCCTTCTTGCCGGCGCCGTTGACGATCGTGGTGTTCTCCTTGTCGATCATCACCTTCTTGGCGCGGCCGAGCATCTGCAGCGTGACGTTCTCGAGCTTGATACCGAGGTCTTCCGAGATGGCCTGGCCGCCGGTCAGGATCGCGATGTCCTGCAGCATGGCCTTGCGGCGGTCGCCGAAGCCCGGAGCCTTGATGGCTGCGACCTTCAGGCCGCCACGCAGGCGGTTGACGACGAGGGTGGCGAGCGCTTCGCCTTCGACGTCTTCGGCGACGATGACCAGCGGCTTGCCGGTCTGCACCACGGCCTCGAGCAGCGGCAGCAGCTCGTTCAGCGAGGAGAGCTTCTTCTCGTTGATCAGGATGTAGGCGTCGTCCATCTCGACGCGCATCTTGTCGGCGTTGGTGACGAAGTAGGGCGAGATGTAGCCGCGGTCGAACTGCATGCCCTCGACGACGTCGAGTTCGGTCTCGAGCGACTTGGCCTCCTCGACCGTGATCACACCCTCGTTGCCGACCTTCTTCATGGCGTCGGCGAGGAACTTGCCGATCTCGGCATCGCCGTTGGCGGAGATGGTGCCGACCTGGGCGATCTCCTCGTTCGAGGTGACCTTCTTCGAGTTCTTCTGGAGGTCCGCAACGACGGCTTCGACCGCGAGGTCGATACCGCGCTTCAGGTCCATCGGGTTCATGCCGGCAGCGACCGACTTGGCGCCCTCGCGGACGATCGCAGCCGCCAGCACGGTCGCGGTGGTGGTGCCGTCGCCGGCCGCGTCAGCGGACTTGGAGGCGACTTCGCGCACCATCTGGGCGCCCATGTTCTCGAACTTGTCCTCGAGCTCGATCTCCTTGGCGACGGTGACGCCGTCCTTGGTGATGCGGGGAGCGCCGAACGACTTCTCGAGAACGACGTTGCGGCCCTTTGGACCGAGGGTGACTTTCACGGCGTTGGCGAGGATGTCGACACCGCGCAGCATACGGTCGCGCGCCTCGACGGAGAATTTGACTTCTTTGGCTGACATGATGAGTTCCCTGAGTTTGATGTCTACTCACCTTGGCGGAGCGCCCGGCAGGCGCTCCTCAGGGCGAGCGGTGCGAGCGGGTGGATTAGGCAGCCTTCCTGCTGGACGACACGTCGGTGAGAACGCCCATGATGTCACTCTCCTTCATGATCAACAACTCATGGCCGTCGATCTTGACCTCGGTGCCCGACCATTTTCCGAACAGGACGCGGTCGCCGATCTTGACGTCGATGGGGATCAGCTTGCCAGCCTCGTCGCGACCGCCCGGGCCGACGGCGATGATTTCGCCCTGCGAGGGTTTTTCCTTGGCGGTGTCTGGAATGATGATGCCGCCAGCGGTCTTCTCGTCTGCGTCAATGCGTTTGACAACGACGCGGTCATGAAGTGGACGGAAATTCATGCAGCCCTCCTGAGTGTTTGCACGGTTTGATAACTCCAAGCTGTCAGCACTCGATGCCGATGAGTGCCACAGACGAAAGTGAAATAGGACAAGGGTTTTTCGGGAGCAAGTGTCCGTAGCAGAAAAAATTGGATACTTCGCCACCTGATCTGGGAGTTGCGTTAGCGATCATTGCCTCAACGCGGCCTCGGACCGTGTGGCCCAAGCTGCGACGCAGGCGCGGCACGACCGTGCGCCGACCATCTCTTGCGTCGCAGCAGACGGGGGTCTTTGGCCGCCGCTCAGGACAGTGGCTGGAAAAGCACAACAGCGATGAGTGGCGCGTATGCGAAATCACCCCTGAAGCGCAACTGCAGTCTATTGCTTCGTTATGCGCATGTGGCGCGCAACTTTGTCCGTATCGTACGAAGTTCGCGCATCGAACACGACGCCATTCAACATAAGCTCAATCCGATCAATCGCCGCTCGACCGTGGTCAGTGCCCGGCGAGAAGCTTGAGCAATTCGAGCGATGGTTTGTGAAGCTCTTCGTGCCGGCAAAGCGCGAGAGACGCATTTTTGGGCGGTTAGCAAGGAGCCTGAAGCCGGTGGAACGAGGCCTGGGCAACATTCTACCGGAGAGCGGCTGTCAATTAAGGAAGACGCAGGTTGACGCTTGACAGCCTACCGAGCAACTGATCGATGCATTCAGGCATGGTGGTTTTGAACATTCATTAGAGCACCCTCAAATTGCACGTCGGGATGTGCCCCCAAATGCGCACGGATGAGGACAATTGCGATGAGCGATGCATCCGATACTTCGACGCCACAAGTAGAGAATGCGCCCAAGCGCGATAGCTGGGTCACACGCTATCTCGGCGACTTCCGACCCGTCCGCGTTTTGGGCGGCTTTGTATTGAGCCTCCTCGTAGTCCTCTCCGCGGCGGGCGCCGTGACCTTTTTTGCGGCAGCCCAATTCCAATCGAGGATCGCTGAATTGAGCTTGAAGGGTGCGCCTTTGACGATCTGGCGGATTGATCAGTTTCGGGAGGACTTCAAAAATTGGCCCGAGGCGATCAGAAAATTGCGCGAAGGCATTGCGCAAGACAAGATAAACCTCGCAAAAGACAAGCAAAATAATCTGGTGCTCGCGGCCGAACAGCTAAACGAGGCTGCCCGGCTTGCCGAGGACGTCAGATCTCTGAAGCAAAAAATCACTACAGCATCAGGTCAGTTGACGTCGATTTCTACGACCTCGCCGCCAGAAAGCACCTCGACTGTCCCTGAGCTGCTTACCCAACTGGAACTACTGCTTTCTCGCGACGACCTGCAAAAGCAGTTCGGCAGCGAACTTGCGCAGGCGAAAAAGAGATACATCGAGAATATAGAACTTCGTGCGACGGTTGAAACGAATAAAGCCAAGATAACGGGCAAAGAAAGCTGGATCGCCAGCCTCCAGGAACAGCGGCAAGATCGCGAACAGGCGGCTGCCAAGCTATTTGGAGATTCCAGTTCGACAACCGCGCCCGAACTCGTCGAGCGCATCCTTAATGTCACCGCTGAACTGTCTTCGCTCTCCAGCGTCTGGGGCGGAGCGGTCTACACCGTGGCGCTGTGGACGAACGATATGGTCGTCTTGTCGTTGCTCATCTCAATGGGAGTGCTCGGCAGCGCCCTGAACTTGCTCGCCGCATTCATCAGCAACGATCAGGACTCACTTTCGTTCGGCGAATACCCGCTTCGGCTTGCATTCGGCGCAGTCTTGGCCATCGTCATGTTCATTATAGCAAAGGCCGGAGTGCCTGTGCTTGCCGACACAGGAAAACTCGCCGGCAACGCTCCACTCAACCCCTACTTCATCTCGTTGCTGGCGGTTGTTTCGGGATTGATGTCCGATCGCTCGATGGCCGCGATCCGCGGGGTCGCCAGCTCGCTGCTGCGAAGCGTCGGCGGCGCCGACTACAGCCCGCGCTACAGTCGCCTCGATCTGGATGAGGCGCTCAAGGCCACGAACCGCGATATCGCTGGCATGGCACGCCTGCTGGAGCTGGATGTCGACGATGTTCAGAAGCTGTTTTCCGGCAACGACAAGGTGTCTCCCGACCAACAAAAACTAGTCTCCGCGTACCTAGGGCTTCCTTTGCGCGACCTGTTTTCTGACTTACCGGCAACGTGATCGCGGGGTGTCCGATCTTACGATGCAAGCTGATGTCGTTCGATTGAGCAACATTTGTGAACGGACTGACGCGTTAACTGGAGGATATCTAGACAAAGAATATCGTGGTCTATTCGGACGGGACCGGCCAAGATGGCGGCGTGCGTCCCGAGCAGCGAGTCAGTAACGTCTACAAGATGTACCGCGCATCCCGGACAAGCCCCGATAACCCTATCGATCCTCACGAACAGGTGGCCTTCTACGACCCAGGGCTCGGTACCGATATCGGGGCCACCGCCCTAACCGCGCCCTGGCGATTCATTCAAAAATGCTCGGTTCGGTTACTGGCAATGACATCGTTAGAAACATCGCCGATTGCTATACCTTCATCATCAACCAATACGAACCCGGTGATCTTCCTTGTCGGCTTTAGTCGCGGCGCCTACACCGTCCGCAGCCTGGCGAACCTACTTATGTTGTGCGGGGTGCCGACTAGGACACCAACAGGCCCGCTAATGCGCTTCCGGAAGTAGGTGGGCGACATCGCCACAGAGGCTGTCACGGTGGTGCTCGAGCACGGTGCCGGATATCCTCGTGATCGATATGCAGCCGAACGCCTCGAACAAGCGCGACGATTTCGCGAGAAGTATGGATCCGATGGAGATTTTAACTCCAACGTAGCTCCCTACTTCATTGGCGTCTTCGACACGGTTGCCTCGCTGGGAGCCAAGGGTTTCCGTCGTTTCGTCATCCAAGCCGGATTGGCTCTGGCAATCGCGCTTACAGTCGGCTTGGCTGCGGCTTTCCCCATGCTCGCAGTCACCTTGCTCCTGACTCCGTGGACGGCATTTTGGCCCACTTGGTGGGGTCTCCTCGCGCTGACTGTCCTCGGCATGGGCGGCTGGTGGGCGCGTGCACAGAAACAATCTCGCCTGAAGGTCATCGGAGATTTTCCCAACGCTGGAGATCCTCCGCGCAAACACTATGCAGAATGGAAGGACGAGAACTTCGATCGTCTGCTCAGCGTCTACGTCCGTTTCGGCCGTGCGGCGAACGCGATCGACGAAAACCGGAAGGATTTCCAGCGAGTGCAGTGGGGGACCGTTGCCGATGATCCAGCGGTCAAGTCGGACGCGGAAGGACCACCCAAATTGGTGCAGATGTGGTTTGCGGGCAATCACTCCGATATCGGAGGTAGCTATCCTGAGACGGAGTCGAGGCTCTCAGACAATGCCCTTGCCTGGATGATCGAACAGGCTACTTCCATACCAAATGGCCTGAAGCTTGGTCCGGTGCTCGTGAATGGCAACAAGCTGGAGAACACCGGCGGCGCTGGCACGCACTTGAACCTCTATCCCCGGGCGGACGGCGTCGAGCATTGCGAACTTGCGGGCATGCGAGACGCCATCGATGACTACGTGGAGAAGTTGCCGGGATGGATGAAATGGCTCCGTGGGCAGCTTAGCCGACTCAATTGGGACGAAGAGATCCGAAAAATACCACATGACGCACGCGTCCATCCGTCCGTGAGGGAACGGTTCAAATTGGACGAGGTAACACAATGTGCGGGACATGGCCCATACAGGCCTGAGTCAATGAGACATCACGACGAATTCAAGATCTACTATCCGCCTTCTTGAAGGTGGTGAGGGCCGTAAACGTGAGCGAGGTTAATGGCCGTCCCGTCGGAATCGCCGGCTGCTCAGCGAGACGGTTGACAATTCGGGAGCTCACCAGACCGATGGGCGCTTGAATACCCACCCAGAAGGGAGCCAAATCGCTATCGGCTGTGCACGGCATCGTTGATCTCCGTAATGACCGGATATGCCCGGCGGCCGAACAAGTTCATGAAACTTCGATTTCATCGGCCCTCGCCGCACTGGTGCGTGCGCGAGCAACTCCACCATGATCCCCTCGCGGAAGCAGGTTTCGTCTTCCGTTCAAATCGAGCGGACCGTTTGATGATTGACGTAATTCTTCAGCTACGTTCTGGGTAGATGCGAACGCGTCGGCGACCGCCCGTTTCGTCCAATTCGCCCCTGTAAGGCACGCCGCGGATGTTGAAATACGTCGGGTTCTCGGCGTCCGGCATCAGGTGCTGGCCCTCCAGTGCGCGGACGAGGTGAGGCGGAAGGAAGCGTTCGCGGTGCTCCCACCCGCCGCGGATGAGATACCCAAGGTCGACGGCGCCTTCGTGTGATGCACGAGCAGCACTTGTCTGCGGCGGGCGATGGGGCTGCTGCGACGGCCCGGCTGCTTCATTTGTCTGCCTGGCGCGAGGATGATGGATAAGACGAACGTCCCGGCGCCCTCCCGGTCCGAGCGTGGCCGAGTAGCGCTCACCGTTGATCGCAAACTGGCTTGGCCCGAACTGGTTTGGCAGCAGATTGATATTGCCCAGTACGTCAATCAGGACGTCTGAGGCCGGTTGCGAGCGGTGCTCCCAGCCGTCCCCAACGATAGTCCCGATATCCCGCAGTTCTTGAGAGGCCCCTGATGGAGCAACGAACGACGGCGGTCCGGCAATGCCAGATGCCGGCATCGAGTGACCTTCGTGCTGCAAGTCATGAGACGTCGGCGGATTCAGATTAACCTCAAGATCGCCGTATATGTCTGAGGGCGGATGCCTTGCGGATGATGATGGGGCGGGTCCTCCCGCCGTTCCCCTCAACAAATCCCAAGCTCCCTCGCTCGGAGTGGCCGGCATTGCTGGAAGTTCGTAAAACGAGCTGAACTGGGGACCACGGTACGGCGTGGATGATGAGGGTCCGGGTTCTCGGCTCGGCTCCCTCAACAAGGTCGGCGGCGTCCCGTCGTAAGGTACGCTCGATGATCGAGAGGGTCCATGGATCGTCTCCCGAAACAAATCCCAGGCTCCTTCGCTCGGGGTGGCCGGCGTTGCTGGAAGGTCGTAAAACGCATTGAACTGCGGACCACGGTACGGCGCGGACGATGAGGGTCCGCGCTCTCGGCTCGGCTCCCTCAACAAGGTTGCTTGCGTTCCGTCGTAAGGTACGCTCGATGATCGAGAGGGCCCATGGATCGCCTCCCGAAGCAAATCCCATGCTCCCTCGCTCGGGGTGGCTGGTGTTGTGGGCAGCGCGTGCGGCGCCCCATACGGCTGCTCGGGTACCGGACCGGCTGAATGCGCTTCGGGAGGAGGCATCCCTAACTCTCTATTTGCATCGTGAACCTGTTGATATCGGCCAAGCCTCAGCAAATCAGGGCCGATTTTCGTGTCCTGGGTTTCACGCTTGTACGCCTCAACGTCACCGGCAAACCCGTTGGTGAAGAGACGACCAGCCATGGCTCCTCTGTTGTGAGTTTGCAGCCAATCACTCAGCCTGGAAAGGCGCCGAGCCTGCCTATCGACAGTCTCCGGCTCGATCCTGTGTGTCGCCTTTTCCGCCGCAGCCCACATGTCGATCAAAGTAGCGTCTGCGGGGTAAGGATTCAGACGGCGGATATCGGCTGGCAGGGCCCCTCCCGCGCGGGCCTCCCGGAGCTTATTCAACGCCGTCTTCATGCGACTGCCACGTTTTTTTACCTTCGCATAGGTCTCTGCATCGATGTCCAGCCCAGAGGTCAACGCGGGGTCGTCAATTCGGGCTGCAATTGACGGCCGACGGTTCTCGCTCAGGAGGGCGCTTAAAGCGCGCAGATCGGCCACGGCATTTCTCAGGGTGCCATCGCTCAAGTTGCCAGTGGCGCTCGCCGCGAACTCCTGAATG
The DNA here is from genome assembly GCF_029714545.1 of Bradyrhizobium pachyrhizi. Classification (NCBI taxonomy): domain Bacteria; kingdom Pseudomonadati; phylum Pseudomonadota; class Alphaproteobacteria; order Hyphomicrobiales; family Nitrobacteraceae; genus Bradyrhizobium; species Bradyrhizobium pachyrhizi. The sequence continues at coordinate 7,278,490 of NZ_CP121667.1, forward strand.
ATCGCCTCGTCCTCGTCGCGAAGCCCTCGCGTTCGCGCCGGCTGCTTGGCAGGGTCGGCACGAAACGTGATCGAAGAAAACTCTTGATGCGCCCCGGAGCCAGACGAATTTCCGCTGCTGTTTCCCCGGAACGCCTTTCCAACTTCTGACTTGATGCGCGACCACAGTCCACGTCGTTTGCTGTTCTTGGGCTCGATCGCCGACTGTACCTCTGGTAAGGCGTAGCGCGCGCTGCTGAAAAGATCTTCCTGCAAATTGGACTGCGGCGATAGCTGGGTCGCCCCTCCGCGTCGTCCATGGGAGATATCTACGCTGTGGCGCGCGCTGCTGAACGAATCGTCCGTCAGCCGCGAACATGATGGCAACCGCATCGAACCGCCGAGTTCAGCGGGCCGAATCTGTCCAGACCGCGCCTCAGGACTCTCGTCAGGTGAATTCGAGCTTGCCGTACTTTCATCGGGTGAATTGAGTTGCAACCTCTCGATCTGCTGCTCAAAGCTGCTTTGCCGGCCATGGGGCCGTTGTCCCGCCCGCTGCCCTTGCTGCATGGCGGCGTATTGCCGCACCCAAGCTCCTGCATTGAATGGGTCGACTGGATCCATCATGCACTCCTGTTCTCAGCAAAGGTCATGTGCGCTCGCACACCTATGCCCTCATTGCGGGACGCGGGCGTGGCTAGAGCGAGACTTAGGCCTCTATAGGAGACAGCTGTCGAAAAGCTGACGAGTGTAAGAAATCCCGGATCACAACGGCGATCGAACTCAACTTCATCGAAAAATGCAGTCAAAAGCGTCTGCGCGCCGGCGACGCCTGTCTGAGTGCGCTGATTTCCGACGAAGTCGTCCGCTGTTCCAATTTGATCTCGCCAAGTGCGAGGTTTCGGCCCGTGGACTCTCTGGCATGGAGCCAGGTCAACCGGGAATGGCGGCCTGAACCTCGGCCACTTCGATTGCTGTGAGCATGGGCAGCGCATTCGACAATCACAGCTCACTCATCGCGCTACATTTTGACCAGCTTCGTCAACCATCAATTGCCAAACCGGCACATCCCAACGAGCTGATCGGGAAGACCCGGACCTCATGCACGATCAACTCCTGGCAAGAGACGTATTGCGCACGAAACGTACACTGCAATGACAGCCCCGCGACGCACCTTCTGAAGCAACATCGGGCATGCTGGATGCGCGACGAATTTAAGATCATGCGCGGCCGTCTACGTCGCGACGAGTGCAGGTGCAATGAAACGCATGGACCGAGATAGTCGCGATCCGCGAGGGGCCGATGATCGATGCCTCAACGCTACACTAAAGCGAAGCGCACCGAGCCGCCATGCGCGATCTTCTAGACGCCCCTCTCAGATTCGAAGGCGACAACAACGAAAAGCTCCCAGCAGTCGTCTTGATATCGGCCTCGCACCTCGGCTAGATAGACATGGCTTCAAACTGGAGATACTGCAGTGGCGATGGGTACCGTGAAGTGGTTCAATCCGACCAAGGGATATGGCTTTATCAAACCCGATGATGGGGGACCGGACGTCTTCGTGCACATTAGTGCTGTTGAGAAAGCCGGCCATGACGGCCTCCCGGAGGGCGCTCGCATTAGCTATGAACCAAAGAGCGGCCGTTCGGGTAAGGTCTCCGCCGAAGATCTTCGAATTGGATAGGTACGATCAGGATAGGTCGAGCTGATTTAACGCCTCGGCGCTCGACCGTCCTGGCATCACACCTTCGCTCTGCCATATTCCTTCCATAGCATGACTTCGAGCTCTCCTGGGACATCGAGATGCTCAGGGAAATCCGGGAAGGGAACTGAATTTCCGTCGCGCACGAAGAGGGCGAGATCGGTCTCGCTGTTCGTTTCGATATGATGTTCTCGCCTCACCTTTCCGCGACTGGTATCCAGCACAAACCGCGTCGAGTTGATCCATGATGGCGAAAACAAGTTGAGTTGATCTGCAATGTGCCAGATACGACCCAAACGCACGCGGAAAGCCGCGGAGAAGTTGATCGGATCTGGAATGAAGATTGACAGATTGCGCACGCCCATCCCGTCGAGCTTTTCCAGTAGACGATGAAGTACGAGTTGATGATCATTGGTGTTTCGCAGCAATGGAAATTGATTGTAGAGCCTAATCTTGTGGCCTCGAAGGTCTGCGATCTTTTCGGAGACCTCTTCGCAGATTTCGTACGGGTGTACGATGTGGAAGGTGATGCGAAGGCCGTGTCTTGCCAGGATACCAATCTTCTCTGGGGTGAACGCCTTTGGTGCAAATACAATCGATCTGGTATGAATTCGGATCGACTTCACCGATGGAACCAATCGAATGCCTTCGATGATTGTCTCCAGCCGCGATGCTGGCAGCATCAAGGGATCTCCCCCTGACAGGATCACCTCAGTGACTTCCGGTTGGCGACGAAGGTATTCAATCAACCGGTCCAGATCCGCACCTTGCTCATTTGGCTCGTCAATAAACTTGTGCTCACTCAACACGTCCATCCGAAAACAATACTGACAGTGTCCAAAGCACTTCGACGTGGTCAGGAAGAGTACACGGTCTGCGTATTTTCGCACTATCGAGGTCTTGTTGGCCTGCCCACACGCATTTGATCTGTCGTTGACGAAATCCTTAACCTCGTTAGGCGCCCTCAATGAAATTCTGTCCTGGGTTGGAAAGGACACTCGGTGAAGTGGCCCCAGATGATTGCCCAGCGCCGCAACCTCTTCCTTGATCTTCTTTTCGTAGAACGGCGTGACTTTCACAGGAAGCAGGCCCTCTCTCATAGAGACGGTCTTGAACTCCTCATTGATATGGCGTTGATTCATGACAATCTCGTTCGATTGTTGCGGTTCGAAAAGTACGCAATGAAGGCAGTAGATGCGATGTAGAGGAGCGAAGACTTTGCGCTGAGCATGATCGGCGCGGATGGAATCACAACCAAGCCAGCGAGCAGCCACGAAACCGATCCGCGCCGCAGCCTGGCGAGCGCGGCGGCCGAAATGACATAAATGGCCAGAAAGTTCATTCCGGCCAAGCAGAACATTGTTTCGATATTTAGCAACCGAATCTGATCGGCGACCACGACCGTGATCAGACACGCAGCCACGAACAATACACTGTTTCGGGGAGTGCCGTTGCGCAAGTAACCAAGACCGGCGGGAAGAAAACCTTGCCCAGCAAGGTAAAGAACAAGCCGCGAGACGGCCACAACTGATCCGAAGAGGTTGGCTGCGATCAGCGATGTACCAAGCAGTGGAACCAGCCAGCCTGGTGCAGTCGGAGCGACTTGTACCGCAGCCTGAAATACTGGTGCATCAAAGTTTGACTTGATATCGGAGACATGCACGAGCGCCGCGCTGGTGATGTACACGCAGCAGACCAGAATGAACGCAAGGAACATGGCTGGGCCAAACGTCCTTCGAGGATTGCGAAAGTCCGCAGACAAGTGGGACGCGATCTCCCAGCCGGCAAAAGAGAAGAAGATCAGTGGAATCTGCCCTGCGATCGACGGAAGATCTGTCGGGCCACTGAATCGGGCACCGTTAGTGCGCACCGCTAGCATGAGCAGGACGACGAGCATGCCCACTAAGAGAAATAATGACGAGCCACCCACGAGCCTTACGCCACTGGAGAGTGTCTCGCTGCTCGACAGAGCAAGGCAGGCAGCAAGCAAGATGAATAGCGCGGCAAGGGGATGAATATCCACGCTGGAGCCGGTCAATTTTTGCAAGTAGGTCGCCCCCACAATCGCGATAGATGGCAAACCCAATACCGTTGCTCCAAAAAAGAGCAGCGCGACCAGCGACTCCAGGTACTGACCAAATGCAAGTTTGGCATAGTATGCCACCCCACCTGTGCTCGGATAAGCACTACCTAGAATAACCATTGTTACCAGGATCGGCGCGGAGAGTAGCGAGCAGGCTAGCCAAGCGTAGATGCCATCCTCGCCGAGCTTTTCGAATACTAGTCCCGGGATCACAAGAATGCCGGATCCAAGGATCACCGTGACGATGAGCAAAAGACCTGAGATAAGTCCCAGGTGTCCCTTGAGTTCGCTCTGGAGTTCACCTTTCACATCAGCCCTCGGAAGAGAGAGGCGCTCGCCCCAGGTCGCAATCACCGCGAACCTCACATTTGCAACCTCTTGATCCTGCCTATGTCACGGTCGGGAGACATCCCTCGCTTAACGCTTAAACCAATGGACCGCCACCCATGGTCTTGACGAGGCGAAATTCAAACCGTGCCGCAACTCAGTAGAAACGTAGAGGGCACTGCAGGGGTTCATCCTCGTTGTTGTCGTCGATCATGTATTGGGGCCACTGGGCTTCGCCTAGAAGGTACGATCCCAGCAACGGGCTGTGGGAGACGTCATCGTAGACGTCAATGTTGCGTCTGATCTTTGCCATGACAGCTCTGCCGCGCCGATTGGCGGGAGCTGCGACGTCAAAGATCTTACGAGGGTTGATGACGAAGGCTAGCCCGGCTCCCATGTTTCTGCTCCTGCGAAGAACGTGCGCTGGATGGCTTACGTTGACGAAGAGCTCGCAGCCGTGGAAGCACATCGTCCACGTATGGTGCGCAGGATCCTTAGACACGTGCGAAGGCCAGGGTCGCTGATCGTGATCTAGCAGATATTGCATCGCTTCGATGAAAATCTGCTTGAAGTTGTTCCTGGTCGTCAGTGAGGGGACCGGCTCAAAGAGCACAAGTAATGGACGGTGGCGGCTGATATCGAGAGTGTCGATATCGATCTCCTCAATGTAGCTGCGTAACCCACAAGCAAGATGGTCTAATTCATATCGTGACTTTTCGAGGTCATATGGGACGAGAAGGAAGCGTAGATTGCCTCGCCTGACCGCGTTCTGCGCGAAAAAGCAGGGAAAACCCGCGCGGCTCCCGGCCTCATCTTCGAACTTCGTTAGAATGTACAAAATCACTGCGCGACCCCAAAGGAACCGTTCAGTGAGGCCGGCGAGTTCACCCTGGTTAATCAGCATGCTCTTTCGCGCTCCAATTAGGGGACAAAGCGTTGAGCGGCGATGGCTGAGGTCGGTACGCCAGAAGGTGTTCCGCCGCCTCGGAGAGCACAATGTCCGGCGCCGATGTTGGGCGGGCCTGTCATGGATGACTTCTCCTCTATGGTGGAGAGCATTTGCGGGTAGACCTGCAGGGGGCGTGCCAAACGAGAAAGTCACCTTCGGATAATGGGATCACTCTGATGACCCTGTGTGATGTCCCTAGGTTTGATGTCGGCAAGTCGACAGTGAGGGTCGCTTTGAGACCACACCTCTGTGGGATTGAGCGCAAAGTTTGCCCAGGGCTTAGCTGGTCGGCGTCCCGATTTGATAACCATCGACGATGCCTGCGGAAATATTCGGTGAGAAGCTTCGTAACCTGACAGACTTGATGGCGGCAGATATCGTTGCATCCATCCGCGAATCTGATGGCGCGGCCGCCTCCAGGTGCTTACATCGAGATCCTTGAGGAGATCCGCGCCGCGGAGATCATGGATGCACAGGTGAGAGACGGCGATACCATCTCGCGTCGCGAGCGAGTAGGTCATTCAGCTTAGGTCTTGGCCTGTGCCGCTCAGTTAGATGTGGAAGCTCGCCAACGGTCTCCGTCGGATTTGTTCGGAGCCAGGGAAGTCAGAGAAGCTGGCGTCGGATAAATCCAGGACGAAGCCGGGACCTCGAACAAAGTCGACGAGGTCGTCATTGAGGTGCTCATCGATAGACCTAGATGCCGCTCACGTCGCGCCTCCACACATCGGATTTGTGATTTGAACTCCGGAGAAATCCCTCTCGTTAACCGTTACGACAGTACATTCGTTTACTCCCGCAACGGCTGCGATGATCATGTCGAGCCCGCTGCGCGGCTGCCTGGCAGTTTTGCCCTCAGCCGTGAGTCGCGCCCAGATAAGCCCGGCTTTTTTTTGTCAAATGCCAGAATGCGGCCGGCGAACAAGGCCTGAGGCCCCTCCGGGCCGGAGAACCACGCATCGAGAGCATCCCGCTTCTTTCCGCGTGGCTTTTCGAGGATGCCGCGCCGGATTTCCGCGACCGTAAGCGATGCGATGAACAGATCCTCATCTCGCTGTGCTGCCATCCAAGCCAGTAGCGCCTCTGACGGCTGCGGCTTGACGACATTCCTGATGATGTTGGTGTCGAGAAGATAGCGCGTCACAGATCGACCTTGCGCCCTTCTACGCGCGGACGCATCAGGTCGAGATCGGCGCCGACGAGTGGCGAGCGACGCAATGCATTCAAGATGCCACCGGCCTTGGGGGGCTCACCAGAAACGGCCTGTTGAACCGTGCGTCGGAGATTGCCAGCTTCCGGCCCCTCCTAGCTCAGCTTGCGCGCAAGCTCCCTGATGAGCTCGCGATCGGTCTCGAGGGCTTGGAGCTCGAACCGCACAATGCCACGCTTCGTCAGCCGGGATCGGTAATTTTGGATCACCCTGTTCTGCGCGCTCTTGCTCAGTGTCGCCTCCACACTATATCTGGATACATAGCCGAAATATCTGGATACATAGCCGAACCTTGGTTCGCTGCAAGGCGTCGACGCCTTTGTTAGGATGCGGAACAATCTGCGCAATGGAGAGACGCGGCGGTGGCGCGAAGCGAGAGGAACGACACGTGGTCTCGATTCGACGCCCAGAACCACTGTTGCCTCGTCGGGTCCAAGCCTGATCCTTGTCAATCAGGTGCGATCGCTCGCCCGGCAAGCCGCGCGGGATTTCGTTCAAGCCGAAACTAACAGCCATAAGCGTGACCGCCTCCCGGACTAAGGGGGCGTCATGAAGATCGAACTTTACGCCCGCTGCTTGTCCCACAATCAGCGCGACGAATCGATCGAAGATCAGTTGCGGCTCTGCCGAGAAGCAAGGTTGGACGATGGTCGATAGCTTCACTGATGGGAAGCTGCAGAGATGAGACAAAAACAGTTTCAAATGGACTGACGGTTAGCGTGCGTTCACAAAGAAATTGTGCGCCTCCGGCCCTTTCGCGCTTATTTGCTGAGAGAAGGCAGCGCGCTCAGTCGTCCTACGAAGCTCCACATCTCGCGCAGGTCATCGAGGGATACGGCAGTGACGTCGCTACACCCTGGTGTGTCCATCAAAACGATGCCGTCTGGCTCGACCCGATCAACGCAGAAAATCTTCGGCACGAAACAAGAATCCGACGCAAATGCGCTGCCGAACGACGACATCATCCCTTAATCACTTCCACGGAAAGAGCTCAACCGTCGCCCCGTGATGGTCCGATCCGTACCAACTTAATCTGCTACTCGAACAGAATTTCTCTAACTTAAATCAGCCAAGGAGCCTCGGGCCGAGATTGAAGCGATGCCACCCGCGAAACGTGCAAGGACAACTCTTCCGGTCCCGGGCAAGCTCGGCAGAGAGCCGGCTTCCTCCACGGACTTGGCTGGGACGTCGAGTCCATCAACGCACATCTCCGCGAGCTCGCTGGCACACACGGCCAGAGAGCTCGGCATTACCCAACCACAATGGATGATCCTCACGGTCTTGGAGGAATCTAGACCAAGGCGATAGCGTCGGGTCAATTGATGGCACGGCAGTTGCTACAGCACGGCAACACCAGTGCAGCGACGCGGTCACGCGCTGTTCTGGTTACCGCGGGGCCCCCTCCTCATCAAACTGAACTAAGAGAGCGAGCCTCTTCAGCACCTCTACCTTTTAGAGAAACTGGAATGTATTGCCCGTTTAAATTGCAAGCCATCCGGTCTATATGCAGCCAGCTCCGCTTCTGGAGCGATATGGAGTCGGGTATGTCTCAAACAAACTGGAAATTGGCGAAATGGATGGGCATGGCTTGCCTCGGGCTGCTACTGGCGGGACCGGCAAACGCGCAACCCCTCTGGACCTGGACCAACCAATATGGCTCAACCCTAGCGGTCAACAGCTACAACCAGAGCACAGGCGCGATTTCCGGCACCTATACCAACAACGCGAGCAATAGCTGCGATGAAGGCGCGCCTCAAGCCATGACAGGCTGGCTTGCCCAGACCAATAACGGCACGGCGATCAGCTTTTCGGTCAATTTCGTAGGCTGCGGCTCGACCACCGTGTGGACTGGACAGCTCAACGCTGCGTCGGGCTTCCAGGGCCTTTGGCTGCTTTCGCTCGCCGAGCCGGTGGCATGGAATGGCATCAGTGCCGGGGCCGATACCTTCACTTTCGCTAACGGCGACAGGTCGAAATTGCCATTAGCTGGTGGCGAGGCAGCCACGGGCGGCGCAGTTGAAAAGCTCTCGAACACGAAGAACCGCAAATGACATAACTAGTCTGCGTGGCGACGTTTCGAACGACGTTCGTCACGCAGTCTTCCTCGATTGCTGGCAAAGAGGCCAAATGCAGCAGGCACTTCACGGCGTCTGCAAAACAGCCGGCTCTCCATGTCGCCGGTTGCAGGCACTCGCTTCCCAAGACGTCGCATCGCCGTCGATGGCCTACACGCGAAACACCTCGGATTCGTCCGATGTTCGCGGCGCGCCCTGAAGGATTCGTCATGGTCATCGTGGACGAGCGTCCCTGCCCGGCTGCCTCTCGTATCGATCTGCGATCTATCTTGCGCTCATCGATTGCCGATGAAGTCCGATGGGCTCACCGGCCGTCGTCCGGGAGAGAAGCGAAAGGCCGGGCCGGCCTACGAGGATCTCGTATGTGGGAACGCAATCAGTCTGTACGTAGTGTACGGAATGCGTCATGAGCTCCGCCCTGATAGCCGTTGCGTGACCGCCCCACTCGCAATTTTCGGTGCGTATCATTGAGAGCGTTGGAACCGAAGACCCGCCGCGTACCTGCCCGCGTGCTTGAGGGGATCGTGTCGGGGCGAACCAAGCGCCATCAGCCCCACGAGCTACTCTCCCGGAACTGGAAAGCAGCCCGCCGGACTTCGCCGCGATCCGTTCCGCCGCAACGACTTCGCCTCCTCTCGACCCCGCCCGATCGCTTCGGGCCGAAGGTCCCCGCAATGGCGATATCGATCCGCGCCCCTGGTGCGAGACGGTTTCTATGCCGCGATGCGGCTCAGACGTCCCCGTGGGGCGCCGTTGCGGGACTCCGGCAACGTCAATCATGGCCGTCCGCTGCTCGGAGCCCATAAACCAGACGCGGGACCGGCGGTTGTCGGCTTGACGCTCACCCCAACGTCCCAGCGGCCGTCAGGGCCGTGCATGAATATTGGATGCCAATCCGCTACTTAGGTAGAGGCCGATCACCACGGACGTGACAGCTTTCCACGCTCACCCAAGTATCACCTCGGAACGGAGACCATTTCGCGGCCCCTCACTGCGCGACTCGCGGTTGTTATGAGCCGCATGACGGCGACGCAGCAGGATCATCGCTCGTATCAAAACGATAGAGCGATCGCACTTCTCGTGACCGCGCGTATGTTTGAACGTGATATCGCACCATGAACATCATTGTGATTCGCACGAGAATCGAATCGTGCTAAATCATGGTGAGCTGATATGATCGATCCAGCCAAAGTCCAGACGCGCAACGCCGACGGCATCACGGCGCCGCTGCGGCACGCGACCTTCCGCCGCATTTGGCTTGCGAGCCTCCTCTCCAACCTCGGCATCTTGATTCAAGGTGTGGGCGCGGCCTGGGCGATGACGCAGATGACGTCCTCGGCCGACAAGGTCGCGTTGGTGCAGACCGCGCTGCTGTTGCCGGTGATGTTGATTTCGATACCAGCCGGCGCGATCGCTGATATGTATGACCGACGTATCGTGGCATTGGCTGCGCTTGGCATCTCGTTCGCCGGCGCAACCGCACTGACGGTGGTCGCCTGGCTGGGTCTGGTCACACCGAACCTCTTGCTTGTGCAAGAACGCCGTGGTTCGCGTTCGGAGGATGTACGTTCCGGCGGTCGGGCTGGTGGGCCTCCGACCTATTCCTCTGACAGCTTTGAATCTGAGACGCGCTCCCGGCGGCTCGGCTTTTCAAAAGATCAGAGCGCGCAACACGTGCGCGACATCCCTCAAGCGCTCATAGACGGAAATCGTCGATTGGTGTCAAAGGGGCGTGTACTACGAACAACTACAATCACAGGGAAGCTGGCGAGACTTGCTTGCGATGCAGCGCGAGGCGCCCGGGTACGGGCCCATACTCGCAATTGACCGTTAGACAATTTCTGCTATCTTAGATTGTTATCTTAGCGAAGTTATATTTTGGAGGAAAGGCCGTGGCTGACACTCCTGCAATCGATAATTCGAAGACGATCTCTATTCCGCAGAACTTGATCTACGCAGGCGTGATCGTAGGTCTCGCCCTCATCTTCTTCGGGATCGGTCTTTGGTCGTACGGACGGGGCTCCCAATTGTCGTCGCTCATGACATGCGTCGGCTTCGGCCTAGTCCTCGCCTCCTTCGGATCGACTGCGAAGGGAGGCTGGGCCGGTTGGACTGTCACCGGCGCGGGCGCGCTCGCGATTGTCCTTTTCCTGATCCTGCAGCACTACCCGTCCCCCTCCTTAGTGCTCAAGAAAGGCCAGCTCCGAGGTGATTTCTCGAAGGTAGCGGACGTCCGCATCATCGATGAACAACCAATGTACGAATACCGCGACAGAACCACGTCCTCCGTACGATTCGTATTGCTGGAGAAGAAGCTGAAGAGCAGCCGCCTCAGTCTGCAGGTGGACACTACGGAAAAGGGCGACGGCCGGGAGTTCTTTGAGCTTATAGGAGACGCGGAGACGATCCAGTCGCGCTATCTTTCGGACGGCTTGGATGCCGACAAGCAGATCCAGTGGACGTTCGACTACGATAAACGCGTCGTCAAAGACGGCCGGGAGGTCATCTTCTCCGAACGCGAAAGCCTTGAGGGGTCCCGGGACGCCACGCGCCATGCAAGCTGGCTCAACTCCGATCCGATCACCCACCTGATCATTTCCGCAGCTAGAGCGCAAACGGCGCCGGATCAACCATCCAACATGAAAGACCTCATCGAGAAGCTGAAAAGTGACGATACTTCCGAACGCAGGAACGCTCGCGACCAGCTCTCCACAGGGGATCCGTCTACGATACCTCAAATGATGGATGCCTTCCGCGGGAGTTCTCAGAACTATCGCGTGCGTCTTGGCGTCGTGTATGCTCTTGATGAAATGATACGGCGATCGCCTAATCAGCGCTCGGCTATTTCGGCTGCGCTCAAGCTGGACGATTTTCCGCTTTTGGTGAGCGCCGCGTCGGACGACGACAAGACCGTCCGTATGCAGGCGGCTGAGTTCCTCTTTCTGTTGCAGGATCCGCGCGCCGTACCCGCCAGCGTCCAAGCCGCGCGCGATGCGTCCGACAACAGCAAAGCAACCAATCAGGTTCTCATCATCCAGCAATCGGCTCAGAGCCTCACCCCAAAGGCCAAGGCCGACGTATTTCACGATCTTACCACCGGCCCGGGAGCCAACAACGACCTGGTCGGTCAATCCGGCTGGATCAGGAGCAGACTAGGTTTCTGAATTCTCAATTGTGCGGAGACCTCCATTGGATAAGCCACTGCTCCGCGGCACGTTGAACAGCTGCGTGCGCTCCCGTTCGACGAGTCCGATCACTCGAACGTCATGATGCGGCCTCAAGAGATACTGGATTTCCTAGCCATGCGCGCCGGCAAGAAACCCGTCGCGCTTCTCGGAAGAGGCTTTGACGACCGCGCATGGACCGACGGCGCGGCGGCCTTCGCGAAGAAAGTTGGTCTTTATGTCGTTGCGGGGGCCGGATGTAATGCCGCCCCTAAAGATCCTGATTTGCCGGACTTGTTTCGAGCGGTCGCGAACTCGTTTGAAACGAGCATTATGGATGAAGAGGCGCGGCTGCTCGGATACTCGAGGCCACCTGCTATGGATATTGCAAAGGCAGCCCCGTCATGGCCTGAGAAAACGCGTCCAGCATTTTTCTTTCCGCCGGATGAATGTGCCCGTCCGCCTCCATCACCCGCACGCATGCGGACAGCGTTTCCACGACCGTCGCCGGATCGCTTTGCGCCATATGATCGACGGCACGATCGATTAGTTCTGGGGTTGGCCGAAGCCGACGAATGTAGAGACGCAATCGATCGTTTTCTCGCTGTCCGCAATCAAAGCTAACTCGCCCACAACACTTCGCGACGAAATCAAGAATAGCTCCCACTTCATCGGGCACCAACTCGCCATCGGCGAGGCCAACGGCAGTTAGGAGCGCCGCTCCATTCTCTCTGCAGATCTTTCTCAATCGAGACCAACGCACCTGAAATTCGGCCGTGGCGGCGAGTTCTGGCCCCGATGGCGGCCATCGCACCCCGAAGGTATCCGCAAGAAACTTACTCGTTGGCTCGATCACGACTCCGTCGAAGTCAGCGACGGCTTCGATGCGATCCACGCGGAAATAGCGTGTTGCCTTTCGAAGATAGCATCTCGCGACTAATACCGGTATCCCAGCGCCGGTATGACGGATGGCCCAAACGCTAACCGATCGAGTGCTGATATTTCCGTCAGCATCTTTGTAATGGAGAACGAACGATTGGCCCTCCGCATGTTCGATCGTACCTGGCGACGGTCGTAAGGCTCCAACTTCATCTTCGGTATCAACATCCGGAACTGTCAGCACTACCGCTGGCGCGACCGGCGGAGGAATGATAGCGTTTATCTTAGCGTGAAAGAATGAGCGAACTTCAGGCACAATAGTAGCCACACCGCACCTCCATTCTTAAAAACTCTATCTTGCGTTGTGTCTCGCCCAACTGCAAGCGCCGTGCTGCCGTTCCGTCGCAATCCGTTGGTCAAGCTGGGGCGCCCACTCGTCCGCCATGAAAGTCCATCCTCGTCACGCTCAACCAGGGGACCAACCCGTAAAATCACGGACTGCGAGTGACGCCCGCCTCACTTTTGGGCCCCGAAATTGATCGATCTGCCAACATGGATTGGTAGCACGCGAGCCGTCCCCGCATGTGCAATCTCTCTTAAGCCACAGGGAGCGCTTTTTCTTCCGCCGCAACCCTATTCTCGACGGCTGCCGTAGGTATGCGCGATTTGCCTCTCCGTCATTTTATAGTCTTGCGTCTTCGCCTCTGGAATGTTCACCAAGCGTGCGTCGGACGGAAGGACAAGACGAGAGCCGATGTTGAAGTGGGGGTACGTACCCCTGACATCGGGGTGCAACTCGGCTGCGACCTCGACATCAGACCGTGACACGTAGCGTCCGCCCCACTTCCCGATGATGTGCTTGATGGGCAAGGTCTGCCGCATCAGCCTCTTGATCTTGGTCTGGGCATCCAGCCACTCATAGGCAATACGGATACAATCGTCGTGCTCGTGCGACACCTCTCTGTTGCCATACCGGACCCGCGTTTTGGCTTCCGAAATTTTTTGCGCCATTAACACTTGTGTCCCCCTCCCGTGGGCGCGCACGCCCTCGCATCCTAGATTGTTGGTATCGGCGGCGGCTGGCTCGCTGCTCGGCTCGGAGCGACATAACCCACCACACTCGACCATCTGACATTCATCAAACCGAATTCAGTATCGACCATGATAAAGTCGTCGCCATGGTGAACATACGATCTCGAAGTCCGGCGCTCGACGTGGTCGTTCACGACATCCGCCTCGGTCTTGCCATACAATTCGAGAAACTGGCGCTTCTCCTTTCGCCCCATTGCACCGACGAAGACAGGCTCCGAGGCCGGCACGTTTCCAACCCAAGCACTCGGTGCCGGTCGGTCTATCCGGCTAATATCGAGAACGCGAAATAGGAGGCCTCGGCGGCTGGTCGCCGTCCACATCTCCTCAGCCTTGGCGAGCAAGCGAAGCCCTGCTTTCTTGTTCGCCTCCGCGACGGCCGACTCGATGAAGCCAAGTGCCGCGCTGGCACCGATAGCCCATGCCGGAGAGCCAATGAAGCCAATACCTGTCGACACGGTACCGAGATTTCGGGCCGCTCCCCAATTCGTCGGCTGGATACAGTTCGATGCCCTGCACCTTCAGCGTTTGTCCCGACGGAAGCAACAAAACGGCCTGATCAGATGCGTTATCGTAAAGAGTCAAAAGTCGCCCTCCGTGACCAAACCCCAGCGCCGAAGTTCGGATGCCGGGGTATGAAGAGTGAATTATCTGTGGGTGCCGTACCGGTTGCCAGTGCTGAGATTCCGATACGAGCCGCCCCTATGAGACGATCCTGATCCGCCGAAGTAGGAACCGCCGTGACTAGAGGTGTGATGACCCTCCACCGTAGGAAACCCGGCCTCCGCCGTGTCCGCCGCCTCTGGCTTGTGCGAACGCCGTTGAGCAAAGCAGTGCGACTGCGACAATCACGATTTTCTTCAAGCAGTTGTCCTTGAATGCCCCAAATTCGAGACGGGCTCTAAATTCAAGAAGCGCAATTCAATCACAAGATGAATATCTTTCGCGCACACACAACTAACGTCTAGTGCGATGACCTGCCACGCCCTATTGATCTCGCCTGCTGGTTGCGCTCTATTTTTTAGATTATGCGAGGCGGGGTTGTTATTTTGCTCTTGGGCGTTACCGCCCTCGGAGCCTATTTAATTGGTCGTCACGGTGCGCCGACAAGCGTGCCAACACCGCCTGTTGCGCAGCAATCCGCCGCCATAGCGAAGCCCCTCGCCTTCACAGTTCCACCGGTCGTTGTCGCGCCGCCAAAGCCGACAATCGCCGCGTGGCCGCCATCATCCATCCCAAGTTCCGCACCGGCCAAAAGCAATCCACCTGACAAGGTGCCCGAGCCCAAGCGCAAGGTCGAGGCCGCTCTGACCGCCGCCGCCATCGTCGCTATCCTGATCAAGGCGAGCCGGGATCAATATCACTCGACTGGTAAGCCCTGCGCGTGTCCGGATGACATAATGCGCAACGGTCGATCTTGCGGTGCGAGGAGCGCCTACTCGCGGCCCGGCGGTGCTGCCCCAATCTGCTATCCGCATGACGTGACGAGCGCGATGATCGACGCCTATCGTCAGCGCGTGGCTTCGAGATGATTTGATACGACTTTAATCCCAACGGCAGCGATCATGCCTCTTTCTGGACTCCATCGCAAGTGACCGACGAGAAAAACAACAACGATGCGAACGGTGACGCGATGTCCGCTGGTACTTTCCTGGAGAGTCTCTATGGAGACCCGCTCGGCGAAGAAACCATGCGCACGGCGCGACATCTTATCGTGACATCGGCGATCTGCATGACGGCTGTGCTCTTCAACGTCCGTCTCCAAGCCACGAGCCTCGTTCCCTTGGATTTCGGATGGCGCTCAGATGTGCTGTCGATGCTGCTTGCGCTTGGAGTCTTGTTGCTACTGGTGACCTTTCTCCTCCGCGCATCGACCGATCTATTGCGTGATCGTGAGACCGGCGTGCTGGTGACCCGATACATCGAGGGAGAGCGCACAAAGGCCGCTCTCGCCTCGGCGAGGTCAGCCGACGATTATATGGTTCAGCAGGAACGCGAGATGCGCGAGGGCGACTATACTCCGGAACCCGAGCCTTGGTGGGATGCGTATGGCAAGGTAGAAGATGCCGCCAATGCTGCTGTCAGAAAGGCGGAGGGCCGCATCGGGATCAGGCGGCTTCCTCGCGTGCTCAGGCACGTGCGCAAGAGTCTGGAGGTTTGCGTGCCAGTTGCCATCGGGCTTCTAGCGCTCACTCTTGCACGAACATCCCTCGCGGGATTTGCAAAGGCGTTGGTCGGCTCCTTTGCGCCGTAGTCTGGGAAATCCACCAATGGCTCGTTTGTTCAGTTGGCCTGCTCTAGGAGTTGCTCTTGCGGTCGGGCTGGCTGGCTTGATAGGCGGCGACCTGCTCTATCAAGCCAAGCAAGACGATTGGTCGATACCCGAGCTATCGGCAATGCGAGCCTACCGTGTCTGGCTCATGTCAGACGAGCAAATTCGTCAGTTGCGAGCGGATGCAGTGACCGAAGAGGCCAACCTCAAACGCTCCGACAAGGTAATGCGAGATAAAGCTTGGTAGGAAATTGGGGCGCGCCAACAGCGATGCAACGATCTTGTCTATCGAATGCGAAACGCGAATGAATGCAGTCGAGGTATTCCTCTCGGCTTGATGTATGACGCTGCGGGCCTCACACCGTCGGTGGATCAGGTCTTCGAGGAGGCACTCCTCGGGGTGTGCCGCTTCGTAAGGACGAAACAGGACGCCCGAATCAACAAGTGTTTGCCTGCAGCGCCCAACTGAGGGCGACGCGGGACCCTCGCGCTAAGGCCGTAACTCGTCGATTGGGACGCTGGGAGTATCGAATGCACAGGTTTGCTCTGCTGATCGTGCTGTTCTCGTCGGGCATCGGCATCGCTCATGCTGAGGACAAAGCGCCACCCAGCCGACTTGAGAGCATCACAAAGTCCGCTCGCGATTTGATGCCTTCGATGCCAGCCGTCTCGCTGCCATCAATGCCTGATCTATCGCTGCCCGATTTTTCGGATGCGACGGGAAAATTTACCGGTGAATTCAGTGCCTTTATGCAGCAACTCGGTGAGGCCCTGCCGATTCTCGAACAGATGGGTTACGAGGTCACGACGTTTCGGGTGACGTGGGGTCTGCCGCCAAAAGCTCGGCTGCGCTTGAAGTCGAGCGGAAACGCGGATGTTCAGAAGGTGAATGCCATCGCCGCTAAAGCGACCGGCGGCGGTCTCTTGGTGTCCACTGTAATCAGCAGCGCCGCGATGGCACAGCGCATTCAAAGCACGATGAAGATGGGAACCGCCTACCTTGATATCGACTTCGCCGTGCCGCCCAAAATCAGCATGAAGTTCATTGGCGCAGGTGCCAACGAAAGCCACGCACCTCGTGACCTGGATGACCTGGAGATCGCCTGCAAATAATCGGGGTTCAACGGTTCCGGGACGCGACGGTGCGCCCGATAGGAAGCTTGCCAAGCCACCACCTCGGACAGACAATACCGAGCCCATGACGTCAGACCAAGATCGAGACCAGAAGGCGGCGGCGACGACGAGGTCGGAAAGGGACCCGCCGTATTTGGAGGAGGTGATCACTGAGGTGATGGCGGCGTACCCTGCCCTGACAAGAGAGAAAGTCCGGGAAGACGCTCTTGGAGGCGGGCGCGTAAGACGATTTCGATACCCGATCGCAGGTCCCGGGGGTTAGGCTGCAGGAGCTTGCGGCGCGCCGCGCACGGGGGATCTATATCGTCCCGCTCCGCCGGTGGCCCTGCCTTGGGCCGTTAAACGCCTGTCAGGATTTTGGCGGGAAAACATCTTTTTCGGTTCCCCAATTTCCGAGGGCGCGAGGCACATGACCAATCAACTGTTAGGGCGTCTTGAGCGAGTTGAGCTTCGCGACATCTGGACCAGCGAGGCCACCAGCTTCACGCCGTGGCTCGCGCGGCCGGAAAATATCACCATTCTTGGTGAGACCTTGAACATCGACCTCGAATTGGAGGCGCAGGAACGGGCAGTCGGTCCATTCCGGGCGGACCTTCTGTGTAAGGACATCGACACCGACCGCTGGGTGCTGATCGAAAATCAACTTGAGCGCACCGACCACACTCATCTCGGGCAGCTCTTGACTTACGCGTCGGGTTTAGAGGCTGTCATCATCGTGTGGATTGCCGCGCGCTTTACGGAGGAGCACCGCTCAACGCTCGATTGGCTGAACAAGATCACCAACGAGAGCTTCCGCTTCTTTGGTTTGGAAGTGGAGTTGTGGCGAATTGGCACTTCACCGGCCGCTCCGAAATTCAACATCGTTTCCAAGCCAAACGAGTGGTCAACCTCGGTAGCGAAAGCCGCGCGCGTGATCGATGATGGCGAGCAGTCCGAGACCAAACTCATGCAGGCGCGATATTGGGCGGCGCTGAATGCGAAGCTCGACGAGATCGGCGGTCCGATCTCGGGAAAGCGCAAGGCGCAGCCTCAATCTTGGATTCATTACCGGATAGGCCGAAGCCACATGGGCATCGGCGGAGCGATGAACACTCAGAAGAAGCAAATCCGGGCTGAACTCTATCTGACCGGATCACCGGCAAAGACGATCTTCGGGCTCCTGAGGGATCAGAAAGTCGAGATCGAGCGTGAACTCGGCTACGCGCTGGAATGGCAAGAGCTCCCCGATGGGCAGGACTCCCGCATCGCCGTCTTTCTCGATCAAGCCGACCCGGCCAACGAATCGGATTGGTCGCGTCAACTCATATGGTTGGCCCAGCGGCTGAACGAAATGCACCGGGTTTTCGCCCCTCGCGTGAGAGACCTCACATTCTGACGGCCTGTTGCAACTCTTGGACATGAAACGGCCGGAGCTCAGGCCGCTGGGGCCGTTGATCAGCACCTGGCGCACTACACCCTCAGGCACTCGCGCTGATTGGAACCCAAAAGCTGGAGGTTGTACAGGGCCGTTTCCTCCTCAGGCCGGCGCTTCATACGCGGGGAGCACGCCGGTTGTCGTTCAGAATCTCGGAGGCGGAGTAGCAATGGCCAGTGGCGGAACTCCAATGTTCGCGCCCAACCAAGGTCTGGTCATTAAAATGTTCAAAGACGGAGATCCGGCATCGGCGAATGCTCTACCCGCGCGCGAAACCTTGGGACCGGACTGGCAAGGGCAAGTCAAGAAAAATACCATCAATTGTCTGGGATGATCTCCCTGGTCGCGAAGAAGAGAAGATTATGACGCTTTCATTCGTGCCGAATGGCGCGGCATTGTTGTTGGTTGGTTGTATCGTTAGCTCATGCCCGGCGCACGCCGATATCTCAAATGATTTGAAGTTCTGCGCCGGACTAGCGAGCGGCAAAGAACGTCTCGCCTGCTATGATGCCGCGGCCCGAATTGAGGAACGATCAAATGCCGTGCAGCAGCATGCTGCGATCCCACCCTCCTCTGCTATCAATCCGAAGCGCGCCATTCCTACAGCATCGCGACCGGTCGGCAGGTTTGACGGCGGCTACATTGGTGGGACAATCGGCTATGACATCAATCTGACTAGCGCGGGCACAGTCTCAAACGCTTACCCGTATCCGTACTTCCTAAATTCATATCCTAACGTTCCCTCCGATTCTGTGCACGGATCAAAATTGGGACTGCTTGCTGGTTATAATGCGACTTCCGGGCCGCTCTTGATCGGCTTTGAAGCTCGGTATCAATACAATTTCAACCGGACATCAGCCAGCGCCACGAATGATCACGGCCGCACAAGCCTACCCTTCACGACATTGAGTTTGACGTGTTACGCTTGCGATCAGAGTTTCTTGGACAACTACCCGATCAACAACATTTCCCAATTCAATCTTCGATCGATCACTACCAGCAAGATTGAACTATCTCGGCCACAACAGGCCGACGTCTCTTTTCGCGCTGGAATCACCCACGAAGATTGGTTGCTTTTCTCCAAGATTGGATTGGGGGCCGAAGAAGTTGTCAGCGTTTCGACGACCGACAATTCGGCATTGTCTGCAATTCACCGATCGCGCAACGGACGCGACCGGACTATAGCTCCGTAGCAATCGCAGTAGTTGGGTGCGGTAGCACGTCTCCGGGGCCGGTCACTTCAGTTGCGTCTCGCAACATTAATCCGCTTGCAATATTCGGTGTTGGGTTTGAGCGTAATTTTGGGGCATATTTTGCCCGTGGCGAAGCAGAGTTTGTCGCGCACTTGGACCAAGCTGGTGCGTACTACACCCCATCAGTAAATATGACGGCAGGATATAGATTTTAACGCCCCGCGCTCGTTCATGCCAACATCCACCGCCTTCGCATCCTTCACCGCAGCAACCACGCGGGTAGGTAATCGCGCAAGCTGCGAAATCGCCGCGGCCCTTTAGTACCGGCAATGAAAGGCACGATATTTCGATACAACCAGCAGTTAAATGTGAACTGGCTAACATTTCTCGACGCGCGGCATCGGTATGATCCTTGTCTGGATCTAGCGCTGGACTAGCATCCAGCTGTATGTCCGCATTGGAGTTCAGCAAGCCGAATAAAGGGATCACAAAACAATGCGTCGGTAACGCATACCCAGGGAGTTGGCCATGCACACGGTCGTAAATCATGGGTTATGGATTGTATCCGGTCTCCTATTATTCGTGGTTGCGCTGATACGCTTCAGTAGACCGCCGACAAACCGAACAGGAACGACTTTCCTCCTGTTCTACACGGGAGTGCTATTCTACTATGCCCTCTTGATTGGGCTCTGGCTCCTGGTCATCATTCTCGTTAGCGCCGGAGGGTATGGAATTGATGGCATTCCAATTGCCCAATCACTAAAGGCAAATGAGTGGCTAAGCCCTTCTCTTCCCGTCGTAGGCTTTCTGCTCATTACGGTGGCTTCACAGTTCAAGCTCGTCAGCAAAATGGATACGGCTGCGCGGCAGTTTTGTATCCAGCTCGCTGCAATCCCGGCCGAAGCTGAGCAACTCGCCGTCGAATTGGCGCATGGCCAATTGCTGCTCTCCGATCGACCTCTCATCGAAACTGTTTCCCGAGAGATCACCAAGAACATTGGCGCGAACGCCCTTCGCTTCGCCAATGATGGGTCGTTGGAGTCACGCTTTACGCGAGCGGTGTCGCTCTATTGGCTGTTCATCATGCCCGACAATGCCGGCATCCCGCTTCCTTTTCCCACGAACGTCAGCGGGCGATCCACCTATACACGAATAATGCGACTTAATGAGAAAGCCGTGGAGCAATCCATTGCTCTGTATGACAGCCTCATGGAGAACGCTCTAGCGTGCTTCACGTCGTCAAAGCCAACGCGAGCAATGGAGGAGGCCCTCAAGAAGAATATTCAGGACCTCTCATTGACGATCTGCAGGCTTATCGCAAGGTGGGTACTCTATCTCGAGGTGACGGAGAACCAGCGGCGTAAGCGTCTTTCAAACATGGGTCTCAATCCGCGAGATCACTCTCCAGCGTTTGGACGCGATCAATGGGTTGCCTCGATTCTGGTCATAATTGTCTTGTTCCTGTTCATGTCGATCGCGATACCCGGACAACAACCGTTTAGCCAGACATTCATGTACTCCGTGCTGATGGCAATCCAGCTAGGAATGGCTGTCATAGCGGGTACGGCGGTAGCTCAACGGTTCATTCGTCGACAGGAAGAGAATGTTTGGAAATTTCCGCCTCTCGCAGAGCTTACGATTTCCGCTCTCGTCGTAGTTGGCTTGTGCATCGTCTTGCGGATCGGGTGGCCGTTGGTGCCGGATCTGCTCAACACCGGAAGTATTTCACTCACGCAGTCGCTCACCGAATTCGCCGACCGCTGGCCATTCGTCCTTTTGCCTTTCCTTTGTACTTTCTCTATCGGATTGATGTGCGCTCACCTTGGTACGCGGACGTGGGGGTGGATACGGTTCGCACTCCTGGGAGGGCTGCTCAACGCAGGAACGTTCGCAATTGCGACGATTTTGATCACACAACTTTTGAGCGGCGAATTCTTGCAAAAGATCCAGGGCAACAGCCCAGGCATCATCAAGCTGCTTGTACCGCTAAGCGTCGCCGGTTTTGTGCTGGGTGCTATCGTGCTTGCGATCTTCCCCAGGTCCATTCGTTCGAACAAGCTGCCGACCATTTTTGCTCCGTTGCGGCCGCTCTCGATAGGCGCAGATGCAGGTTCAGCCGCTTGCGGAGATCAATCAAATGATACGATCAGCGAGGCCTCTGAGCGGATAGGTCCACGTGCTGCATCAAAGGAACTTGGAGCGTATAACCGAAACAGCGTGGACGAGTTGCAGGGACGATACGTTTGCTTCCGGCCGACATTCAGCAATTCTGCTGTCGTCAACGCTTACGAAGTCAGCATCCATTGGGATGACAAACGCGCAAGCCTTGTGTTCGAGGAACGCAATCGGCCGGACAGCAGCCATTCTCAGGTTGGACAAGTTTACATCCCAGACGGCAAGCCCTTCATGAGCTTGGTCACGGCCGACAAAGGAGCGGTCCGCATTATCATGGTTACCCGTCCGGACCATGACGGGGTCGCTCGTGGCTTGATCCTTACGCTCTCGAACCCTGGGGGTACTCACTTCATTCCGGCTACCGCTCCGGTGGTCTTGCGGCGGCTGAGCGAAACGATTCCGCAAATGGGATTTGTGCATCAAGACTCCGAGGACTATCCGACGTATGTCCGCCAGCTAAGCGAGGTTGAGCCAGAGTTTGCGACATTTGCTTCGCTTTCGCTCGGTTTGAAGGTGGTACACAACTCCGCTGCGTGACGGCAGACCGACGCCGCGTATTTGCAAATGCCACGATACCTGGTGGCGAACACGAGCAGGCGCGCCAAGGAGCATTGCACAGGTAGAGCATAGGCCTGTTGATCTTCTTGATTAGATCCGGCCATCCTGAACTATTCTCGAAGGAGCGTATTCCCTGGGTCTGCGCGTGGCCGTTTTCAGGTTCCCCGAGCGCTCGGTCCTCTTTCAATTTGTGCTTGCCCGCTATCGCTCTCCCGGCCACGGTTCGTCTTGGTCCGGTGCTGGAATCGGCGCGCGCTATTGGTCACCGGTCAGGGCATCTCCTGGTCGCTTGGCTGGGGAATGAGCTATTAACCTGTTGAAGAACGAAAAGCCCCAGCACCCTTCTGGGGCCGTGGGGGCCGGAGTGCTGGGGCCATCGTAGCCTAATCCACTGGTGGCAAACGGACAGGCAGACTCATTGTGCATCACCGATTCGATTCGTCAAACCGGCTCGGGACACTTATCTACCGGGTCCAAAAACCGCTCCCGCCGGAGGTTGCCCACCAGTTCGCAGCGGACATGCAGGCCTTTCACGCCTAGCGGGATGACATCCGAACGGATCGTCGTCGGTACGAAGCACATCTTCTGGCACAGCTTCTCGCTCGTGCAATCAAGTTGCCATCGACCGAATCGCCTCATGGCGGGACGACGGCCCGCCCTGTGACCGAGCGTGATCTGGGTCGCCCGCTCGCTAGCCTCTAGTGGATATAAAGCGTTCCAGGGCCCATCCTCAGGAGCTGCAGCCTCCGGAAGGGGGGGACCGGTATGCGATTCAGCGACCCGCGGAATCCAGGTTCTGGAGGCATGACTGAGGGTGTCACCACGAGCGGCAGTCTACCGCAAGACACCCGCAACTCCCTCGCGCGTCGCGTGACTGCGTCGACACGCACTCCCCTTCTACAATTGATAGGGTGGGCAGAAACCAGAGACGGTCCAAAGGTAGGCGTGAGCTTGCCGCGGTAGATCATGATATTCGCCTCTTGGCAGCTCGGGCGTTCCTTCGGATCTACCGCCCGCGTGCCGAACCGGACGGTGTTCCATCCGGGCAAAATAGTGTTTTGCCACGCTGGAAACCAAACGGCTCAGCTGGCCAGACGGAGCGTTGACTGACGCCTCCGGTAGAGTGCGGCTGCCGTGCATGTCTTATTAGAGGGAGATGCGAGTCTTCGACCGAAGCGCTCTTAAAATCCAACCATGCGCGGATCCCGCCCAGACAGCGCGAGAGCAATGGTTGACCGGTCTTGATGATTGCGCCCCCCTATTGCTCGACTCCAGCGGAGGTCCGACGCAAGCAACTTCGACTCCAACTCCCGTCACCACGGTTGCGCCATTCTACGTCATCACACCTCCGCATCAAGAGAATGCGAGTTGGCCTTGCAGCGGGAGCACGCCTCATCTCTTCGAGATGATTGCACCCCGACTCACTCACTGGCCCAGGATCTCTCTTGATTTTCCCCTTAGTTATCGACGCGCGCGCCATATCTTACGTCGCCACTTTTTCCATTTCTACAACCTGACGCTACGTGCGGTTCAAGCCATTTTAGTACCGCTGCATGTTCGAACGACGAGGCAGTTATCCGAGCGCAAACATCCAACTGACCGGCCTTTTGCTAGACGGCTCGATCGAATGATGGAAATCCGTTGGAACCAACATCAGAACTGGCGCCCTCTCCGCTCTTTAATCGTCATTGCTTTCAACGTCCTTGGCAATGGAAGCTGTCGATCAAACATTCTGTTGACGTCGTAATAAACTCGATTGTCCCTCGTTCTGCCATTTTCCCACCCAAAGCAGAGGCCCGACCGCTGGCGCATGTCGCGCCGGCGCGAGAGCGAGTGCCTCAGGGGAATTCTATGGTGAAACCAGTTGTGATTGTGGTCGGCGCGGACAAGGGCGGCGTTGGAAAGACGACAGTGTCGCGAACGCTTCTCGACTACTTCAGCAACAATGAAGTGCAGACACGCGCTTTCGATACGGAATCACCGCGGGGAACGTTGAAGCGCTTTCACCCCGACGTCACCGAGATCGTCGATATGACGACGACCGCGGATCAGATGAGGATCTTTGATACCTTAAACTCCGGACTATCTGTCACGGTGATCGATGCGCGGGCTGGCCTATTGTCCTCGGCGTTGGGCTCTTTGCGCGACATCGGCTTTTTGGATGCCGCGCGGTCCGGCCAAATCACATTTGCCGTCTTCCATATACTGGGCCCTTCCATCGCCTCGCTGGACGAGATCGCCGAAACCGCCGATTTCATGAGCGGCGCGAAATACTTTCTGGTGAAGAACTTCATCAACGACACCCAATTCTTCCAGTGGGACCAGTCGACCTACAACTCCTATTTCCATCGCATCAAATATGCGACCGAGCTTACCATACCCAAACTCGACGCGATGGCCTATGAGCAGGTCGAGGTCGCTTCCGTGCCATTCGTTGACTTCATCGCGAACAAGGGGCGGCGCGACGAGCCGGCGAACCACTCTTTCGTGCTGCGCGGCTATGTCCGTCACTGGCTCGCAAATGTCTGGAGGGAGTATGACCGCATCAACTTGACCGAATTGACCGGCGCCAAGTCGGTGACCCGCGGCGGTGAGAAATAGCCGCGCATTCGGCGAGCGCCGGGCCCACGTACGAAATTCGATTGATTCTGCCGGCTATGTTAGCAACGCCCATCTACATCATCTGCTCTCCTAGCCCGCAGGTCGGTAAGACCCTGATCGCTCGCCTCGTAAGCGAGTTCCTAGTGCTGAAGAACGGCACGGCTCTCTCCTTCGATGTCAATCTGAGGGAGCCGTCATTGCTCGATTACCTTCCTCACATCACGGAGACCGCAGATGTGATCGATACTTACGGCAAGGTCCAGTTGATCGACCCGCTTATCGTCCACGATCGAGTGGCCAAGGTAATTGACCTCGGCTTTCATGCCTTTGATGAATTCTTCAAGACGTGCGAAGAGATCCGCTTCATGAAAGAGACGGTGCGCCGTTTTGTCGTCCCGATCATCCTATTCATCGCAGGCACTGATCGTGTGTCCTGGCGCAGTTACGAGATGCTGCGGCGACAGACCCCTCCAGGGGCGCTGGTCACCGTCCACAACGAATTCGTTCTGCGTGGCCCACTACCTGACATCATGGATGACGGGCCTGTCCTCCGGATCCCCGCGTTGCCGACATTTTTAAAGACCTACATAGACCGACTGAGTTTTTCCTTCACTGGATATCTGCGCAACGAGACGGATTGGTCGACCGAGCTGCATCAATGGATTCGAGGCAACTATACCCTTCTTCGAGACTTGGAAATGACTGCTCAGATACGGAGACCATACTAACTCGCGGATTCAATGTCGGTGGTCTGTATCGCACAATTGCGGGACCCAGACTCACTCACTCGGGTCGACTGCACCAATTGTCCGATTATGAGGGCGGTCGTCGGCCATGGCCAAGACCCTCCGCGATGTGGTCACCGCGCGAACTCGCAATAGGCGATCGCGCGGGCGGTGCGCTGACTGTCGAACCAGCCGGGCGTAGAGCATGGCAGAACGAGCTGAACTCGCTTCGGCCTACATAATCCAGTCCATGGGTCTTCCATTTAAAGTTTGTATCGCCTGGTCCTACTCCGCCCAGATCATGATGGCGCGTGCACTTGAATATAATTGCGGAGCACGGAGATCCTCATAGCCGTTAGCCAACACGCTCGCGAATGCCGCCGACCGGTTACGACAAAACCGGCATGGGACTTGGTTCTGAGCGAGGGACGCGGAACTCGTCGCGTCAGTTCGGAAACCTCACATACGAGTTTGTGACGTTCGATTAGCCTGCGCAATGACTAGCCAGCGGTTGCAACGCATGGTGTTGTCGGAAGGCAAACGCGCCGGATGTTCGGATTCTGCCAAGCTGGTCAAGGATACGACGCCGGGCAAGTTGGTGCTTTCGCGCACTTTGATCTCTATCGAGGAGAATACCATATGCAGTTCAATGGCAGATGCCTGTCGATCCTGTTGTCACTGCTGTCGGCTGCGGGTGTGAACGCGATCGCCAAGGCGGATGAGCTTTCGCCGAAATACGCCGAGGTGCTCAGTGCCCTGCAGGACGGCAAGAATGTGAGGGTCATACTGGACCTGAACCGCTGCACCACCGCCGAAGGCGGCAAGCCCGGTCCGGCCGTGCAGGGTGGGCTGGCTATCCGTGCGTTCAGGGTGTCCCCCCAGAACGGGATCAGCTTCGCCGATGCGCATCAAACCCTGGACGGCTCGGGCCATCCGGTAACCGAATATATTCGCCACAGCCTCGGCCGCGACGGCAAGCTCACCGTGCGGGCGTCCAAGTTGGCAGCCGGAGCCGCGGAAGCCGTGAACCAAGGCGAATTCGTCTGCGAACTGCCGGACGGCGCGAAGTTCGTCTGGTAATCGGGCACAGCGTAGCCATCGGCCGGTTGCAGTTTCGCGCAGCCTGCTGATGGCTGGCGCGCTTTCTGCGCTCTCCCTGGTGACCTTTGCCGGGCGATAAGCCGATCCATCGGCGCCCACACGATCAGGCCACGGACTCCGCCGATGCCATGGCGGCAGCATCAATTATAAGTCGAGGAGCGCTCTCCAAGAGTTCCCGGCGCCCGATGTACGTCTGCCATCCAGCGCCAGAGGCAGCGTGAGATTCAAGGTGAAGTGGCAATCAAGATGAGCCGAGGCAGCGGCCTGCCCGACATCGAACACTTGTCGGCAGACTTGGAAAAGCCCTGTTCGACCCGGCCGCGACCACTCCGGTAATGCTTTGTCGCTGGCTGAGTCAGATTCGAGGTGCTGAAAAGATCTCTGACCGGGCTCGGTCGCGGAAATCGCTAGACGAGCCCCACGAGTGAGACCGTAGGAGGACATGCTCATCCAGTGGGGCGAGCCGGCACAAAAAGCATGTCGGCCCGTCAACGTTTTGTCGCGTTTCTGCAATGACCCGCTGGAGGCATCAATGTCGCAAGTCCGACCAAGGTGCAAGCACCCACGCGAACGTCGCAAAGCCCGTGGTATTTCGTCCGTTTGAGCAATGCTCGCACGCTTCTTGGACGGCATGCCATTTGCTGGATGGGGAGAGAACAAGATAAGCGGCGATCAATGAAGCTTGCGGTCGCCAGTCAGGGAGGTCGGACGTGGCGAAGAGATTCGTCGAAGATGGGTTGCTAAGGAAGATACGACGGATCTTGATCCCGCGAAGGCGAGCCGGCAGTCGTTGGCCGTGCGCGGGATCCTGTCATTGCTACTCGCACGTTGTGGCATCGGCGTACAACCTCGATGCGGTCCACAATCGAAATGTCATCCCCTTTCCGATCGCCCAGAGCCGGAGTGGCGCGAACTATCAAACGACGGTCGCAAAAACCGGCCAGCCTTGTGTAAGATCTGTCGCTGCTCGCGCGGCGACCTTCGACGGCGACGAAATAGCGGCGGTCAAGTGCAACGATCCGAAAATCATTCGCATCCTGCCCTATAGCTTGCTGCGGGTCGTGCTCCAAAATCACGCCTGCCCTGGCTACCTTCTGACTTCATACCGGCGCTACCGGCGTCGCGTTCGAGCTTTGTTTGACTTTGTAAAGCTACTGCTCAGGGCGCCAATCGCATCTTGGCCGGGTAAGACGCGACCCGACACTCCCGGCTCGCTCGGTCACATAAGACCACGAACAGCATTTGCCGGACTGAAAAGGCAAGCTTCGCGTAATCTCACCGATAGGGGACGACCTACCGCGTGGGGCTGCGGCGCGTGTCCTTGTTCGCTTGGGAAAGAACGATCATGGTAATCATCGCAGCCGTTCCGCCGGCAGCGCCCTCGCGCTCCTGGTATAAAATCCCCTACGTCCAAGTGCTTATCGCAATCCTGATTGGCGTCATAGTCGGCTACTTGTGGCCCTCTGTTGCGACAAATGACTGGATAAAGGCCCTCGGTGATGGCTTCATCAAGCTGATCAAAATGCTGGTCGCGCCGATCATCTTTTGCACCGTCGTATCCGGTATTTCGCACATTCAAGATGCCGGAAAGGTCGGTCGAGTCGGCATTAAAGCGCTGGTCTATTTCGAGGTTGTTTCCACTTTCGCTTTGTTACTCGGTCTGGTCATAGGCAATCTGTTCCCAATCGGTCATGGGCTCGCGGTCAAGCCCGATGCCGCAGCTGTGGCTGGCCTGGTCAACAAATCAGAAGCGCAGAAGGGGGTCGATTTCGTCCTCAACATCATTCCAGACAGCGTGGTCGGCGCGCTAGCGCGGGGCGACGTCCTGCAAGTCCTACTGTTTGCTATTCTGCTCGGCTTTTCACTGATGGCCCTGGGCGAAAAGGGTGAGCGGTTGCGTGGCATCATTGACGATGCCGCACACGCAGTATTTGGCGTCATTGCCATCGTGATGAAGGCGGCGCCGATAGGCGCCTTTGGCGCCATGGCCTACACGATCGGGAAGTTCGGACCAGCTGCGCTCGGCAATCTGGTCGGACTGATCATCCTGTTCTATGCCACGGCCGCGCTCTTCGTTGTGCTTGTGCTCGGCCTGATTGCGCGATTGATCGGCTTTTCCATCTTCAAGTTCATTGCCTACATCAAGGATGAGCTCCTGATCGTGCTGGGTACCTCGTCTTCGGAAAGCGCGCTGCCGCAGCTGATGAAAAAGCTGGAACGGTTGGGCTGCTCGAAGCCGCTGGTAGGCCTCGTGGTGCCGACTGGATACTCATTCAATCTCGACGGTACCAACATTTACATGACGTTGGCGACATTGTTCATCGCGCAGGCGCTCGACATTGAACTGACCTTAGGTCAGCAATTCACAATCATCGTTGTAGCGATGCTCACGTCTAAAGGCGCAAGCGGTGTCACTGGCGCCGGTTTCGTCACGCTCGCAGCGACCCTGACGGTTGTCAGTCCTGCGTTGGTACCAGGCATCGCGATCGTCTTCTCGATCGATAAGTTTATGAGTGAGGTGCGTGCGCTGACAAACGTCACGGGGAATGGTGTCGCCGCTATGTTTGTGTCTTGGTGGGAAGGCGAGCTCGACCAGGCGAGCGTGCGCAAGCGCCTCAACCAGGAAGACCGGCCCACCAATGTCGGGACATCCGAATAGGACGGGGTAAGTGGCAGTGTTTCAGCGACCGGCGAAGGAATATGGCGTCGCTCATGAGCGTTCGATTTGCCATCAACGATATCGCCGTCGGCTGAATACGTTGATCGATCATGTGCTGACAGTAGCGCTCAGGCGGTCGCAGCAGCGGAGCTCCTTCGGATGGCGATGGCTCCGTGAGAACACCATTCCTTTATCTTGCAGTAAGCTCGAACGCCATGCACCTAAAAGCAATGCAACGTCAGTCCGGGAGATCCGTCAGGTCATCGGCTTCAATATCAAGTCCACGTGGTGAAAACTCAAATCCTACGGCGCGACGATGATCCATCGCCTCGACACTCACGCCTGGAGCATGCCGGATAGGCTATCTTGCGGTTTAGAACTGATCCATCAAAACGCGCACATCTCATCCGGGTACCGCAAGATAATAACTGCGAAGGCCCGCACGATAGTATCCTTTCTTGCTTCGCAACCGATAGAGACCGCATCCCGCTCGCAGCCACCGACTTCTTCGAGCCTGCGTATGGTGATTTCCGCCACTCACGGAACATGACGTCTCCAATCGAACACTCGCAAGTTCGCAGGCACTGAAGCGTCAAATATCGGCACCCTTATCATCCCACGAGTGTATTGCTTAAGAATTCCCTGGGACTTGCGGCTTCCGCTGGGATCCAGCCGCCGCTTTATGGCCTTTGCTGCTATGTGGTCTGTACCGACCCTTAGGACGTCCGCAGGAATTCCCCGACGAGCGCACCGACAATGCGGATAAACTTCGTGATCCACCGCAAATGGCCATCAAACGCGCGGTGACAGAGTGATATCGATTGAAGCCTCGCGCATACCGAACTATTCGCAATGTCCCGAAGCAACTTGGCCCGCGCGTTGCTAACGCTTAGATACGAAACTAGTCGGCATAACGCGACGTGGTGGAGCGCTGATTTGCTACGTAGTGGCACGATTGGTCGCTTCAAGGATTAGTTGGAAGCTGCGCGATGAGCTCGGTTGATGACAAGCTCAGTGAAATCAGATCGGTACGCAACCACATTTGGCATTTCCGTAAGCTGCTTCAGACAGAATTGCCGAATGCGGATCGAAAGCTCATTGAGAGGCGCCTGCTTGAACAACATTCTGCCTTTGAGCGGCTGTTGGCGACAACATTTCCTTTGACTTTCCGGCTCTGAAATAAAGTTCGAGGCCGGTGCCGCCAAACCGCGTGATGAATGTTTGGATGCTTTCTAGCCATAGCCTGTTACTGGAGGTTGCACGTTCCGAATCATGGCTCGAAATGTGGGTTCACCAATCGTCTCGAGCGGTCCTGAAGACGGTCCCCTAGCGTTACCCGTCCGGCATGTCTCAGTTTGAAGGAACAAAGGAACCGATCCGACTTGCAGATCTCCTTGCACCAAACTGCAGCGTTTCGGTGACGCTTGGCTTTCACGTCGTCGCATCGATGCAAGCTTTGATCTTCGTAACCGAACACGTCTGCAGTTTCATTCCGGCCTGCGACCTAATGGCTCCCGCCTTTCGCAGTCGTCTCATCGCTATCGGAACTTTGGACTTGCCAACGATCGGAGTTCTTCAGTCGAGCTTATAAGCGACTTGGAAGAATATGCCCCAGCGCTCCATGCTGTACTTCGCAAATTCAGGTCCAGCGATCGTGCCCGGGCCACCGCAGCCGCTGCACATGAAATCGCTGTCCTTTTTGGTCCACATAGCCCAATAGCGGCCGCCGATGCCCATGCTGAAGTTGTTAGTGAGGAAGTAAGAGAACACGCCTTCAATCTGCACTCCCCCGCCACCATTGCCGCGTTGATCAAAGAAGGTGGTCGTCGGGCGCAAGAGATGGTTGTCACGACCACTGAAATCGGTCCAGGGCAGGTACGCGACGTCGGCACTGACGCGCCAGCGCTCCGCGAACATGGTCTCTCCGCTCACGCCGATGCGCGGAGCATTCCAATGGGTATCCTGGTTGCCGACGATCCGGTGGTCGCCGGGCGCCAAACATGGAGATGAGGAATTGGCGAGCTGCACGCAGCCTGGCGTGTCCGAGTTCTGGCCGTAATATGTCCAGCCGATGAATCCACTGACCTTGTAATTGGTGCCGCGCAGGAGATCATAGCCAGCGTCAGCCGTGTAGTATGTGAACCTTCCGTTCGCCTGACCTGATATCGTGTCGATATAGGATAGTCTGCCTTCGATCCCCCAGTCTTCGTCGTTCATCTTTCCGCTGTTGAAACGCCCGGTGCCAACATAACCCTTCAAAAATATCCCCCACGGGCTGTCAAGACGGCCAAATAATTCCCCGGAAAGCCCGTCCAGTTCGTGATAAGTGAGCCTCGATTCAAGGATGCTGGGATCTCCGGGGATTGATGGCACAGCGCTGTTGTCCCATTGGAATCGTCCCCGACTGAGCCACAGCCGTGAGCCGCCCTCGAACGACCAACCAGCCGTGTAGGCAATTGGCCGTACGGTGTCGGTTGCTTTTGCGTACAGCGGCGGATCGAACCATTGCGTCGCCCGAGGGTCGGCGCCAAAATGGTAGTTGAGAGCGAGCCTTCCGATCTGATAGCTGCTGGACAGGCTGGTTGTGTTCGCTGGAAGAATTGCAAGCGGTGGAAACTGCACGGTCGGAGCTGTCGCCACGCTCGGCCCGCCAAATTGCAAATAGTCATACTCGAATTTGACGGACCATGCCGGCGTCAGCGCCTGCTCGACGCCGAGGCCGACGATGCCTCCGACACGACCATAGTCGAAGTGGGTTGTCTCCTGGGACATGAAGCCAAAATATTCATTGTTGTTGACGACGTCCCCACGATTGTTCTGCCAAGCCACGCCTCCCTTGAGGTAAGCCACGGTGCGACCCTGCGGGCCAAACGCGTAACCGACACGGCCGGTCCCGGCGACAAAGACGGCCGGGCTTGCCTTGCAGTTTGCACTCACAACAATGCCGGAGGCTGCGAGGCAGCTGTTTGTGCCGTCGGAAATAGCCCGGCTAGCGTCCAGCTCGACACCAAAAACCCAGCTATTGTTCTGCCAATTGTAGCCGATTTGGCCACCTGCCAGGAAGGCAGGGGTATCGACGACGTCGCCATAGATTGAGGGACCATAAGGATTACTGAAGGACGTGCGGCCGTAACCACCGCCGACATGCGCGCCAACATATCCTCCGGACCAGCTCCACAGCGCCGATGGCAGCTTTACTGTTGGCTCAAGGTCCGCGGTGTTGGCTGCACCGCCTCCAAGGATCGCAACTGTGACGGCCGCCCAACAACGTACTCCAGATCGCATCGTAGCTCCACTGTCGCGACGTGCGCCATCTGTCGATGGCCGGATGACAATTAGCTACGCTCGTAGTCACGTGCCCTTCGGTGGACCAGCTACCAATCTTGGTGGGGCGAGGCCTCTTTCCTCCCTACTGCTTGCTTCGATTTCCTCGGTGCAATGACAGCCTGATTCGCACCAGTTCGACGCCTTGTCGCGATACTGTTGCGATCTTGTAGCTCGGACGCTCTTTTCCGAGCGAAGACGTTCGGACGCTGCCGTTTGTTGATGCCAGCTCGTCGCAAACCTGCCCTTCTCTCCACCGCGCCTGGAACCACGCGACGACATTCGTCACGCAAAGTATTAAAGTTCTCTCTGAGACAAAACATAGCGGCGTCTGGGTCATCACGCCCCGTAAAGTGGCCGCAGAAGCGCATCAAGTCCGGCCTGCAAGACGTCAATGTCGCATTCGGCCTCAGATCTCGCGCTCGAGCGTGTTTTGTATGAACAGTAATTGTCGCTAGAACAGCGAGGGCCGCTACAAGGCGATATGCCATGCAGATCCAATAAGTGCGTCGCTTTTGGTTCACCACATTTCTCTTAAGCTAGATGTCCTTCTATCGCCTTGCGAAATGAGCAACATGGCCGGTCAAGCAGAGAACAAGCAAAGCTTTTCCAGCATAGGCGGCAGAGACGCGCTCTCTTATCTTCCCCGATCGGAGCAGCGCTCTCGGGTCGTTCACGCCCCCCATATTCGCAGCCAAACCCAACTTGATTTGCGGCCGAGCAGCGGGCACGAAACTGGCATACGAAGCTCTTGCGGCTGGTCTGAGCGCACGATCAGCCTGTGAGCGCCGCTGGGGCCTGTTGATAATCCGGCCATCACACGATGACCCGATTGGCTCGCGGCAGACCCTAACCATCTTTGCCGCGGTGGGATTTGGACAAACGACATTCCGAGAAGAGGATCGATTCTGGGCCGCGATCCCGGCTAATCCCGCGTCAAGCAAATCCACCGCGCGATGATGCCATAACCGTTTGAAAGAGAGTAAGACGTAAGCCCATGCACCCAGTCGGCACTGGGCGTCTATGACACGTGCTGTCATGCCAAATTCGACTATCCGCGGAAGAGCGGCGCGCGGGACATCGAAGACCGCACTTCGCGCCGGCGTCCGCTCTCCAATCCAGCAGTGTCAACGCTAAGACGTTGCGCTCTGATCTCGCATTGCGCGTCCCGCTTCGGCGCAGCTTGACCCGCACCAGCTATGCCGATCAATACCGCTTTGCATGCTGGACTATTCACAACCAAGGACCTTGCCAATTACGCTTTCCAGGTGACATTCGAATTCTTTACTGCCCGATGTGAGGCATCGAGAGACGACAGCCGCCAGCCTTCTTTCATACAACCTGACGCTACGTGCGCTTCAAGCCTTATTGCGTGCCGCCGCGACGATATTCTTTCCTCGTAGCCTCGAAGCACTTGGGCGGCCCACGGTCGGCAGCGTCGGTCTGCTCACCGGCGAGGGCGTCCGGTTCCGCGTCACCGTTCAAACCGACGGTACGGAGAGACTTAAAAATCGAGACTGTCTCCTCCCTTGGCTGCAACTGGCTGATCGTCAGTTATCCGGGCCATTATCCGACCAATGATCCGTGCCAATCTCAACAGCGATCGAGGCCAGGTGGTCACTTCTAGCGATCCAAAGAGGAGGTGAACGACCTCGTCCGCGTTGAGGTTCGTTGACGGTGGCATTAGCCCGTCGAACCCGTCCTCGCATCGATGCAGATGCCTCCAAAGGGGTCGCCATCGAACCCGCCTCGCGTCGGCTGTCCGTGTCCGATTGAAGATACCAACATCGGACTCCAGACGGATACCTGCCATTGCGGGACACTGCGCTGGGCGGTACGTACACACTTCACCACGATCAAGCAACACGCGCACATTCCTCCAGCGGCACGCAAATTGCTGGGATGAGGAGCCAAGAGTCGCCACAAGGAAAGCGGCGCGATAGTTCTCGTTTGGGGTTCCCGACGAAGCTAAGACTAGCCCAGTTGATTCTGATCGTTGCAGTTCTGATGCTGCTCACGCTCGGAAGCACTGGAGCGCTGAACACTAACGGATCACTCATAGCGCGGCTTACGCTACCCGCCCGGGAAATTTGCAGCGCCGTTTAGACCGAAGATCCAACGTGAGGCCCTAGTGAGCCACGGCGCCAGCCGACTGTTCCACAGCCAGAGTATCCAAACCGTTCCATTTCAGATGTTGCGAGCCTGCCGTCGCTAAGCAACTCACCTGTCTGATCGCCGGCCGCACGGCGCGCAAATCGGCCGCGGCGCTGACGAATGACACGGACGCGCTCAAAATGCCGCGCATCCGCAAAACCGATTGTCCGCAATCCTGCCCCCGCGAGTCGATCGAAACAACGCAGACCTACCTGCATGCCCGTCTCGCACTCAAGGAAGCAGCCCTCGCAAAGCTCAAGCCGTACGAGCACCGCAAGCGAACCCGCTTCCAACCAAGTGATCGCCTGCTCGCCTTCCTTGAGGCGCTGTAAGACGCCAGACTATGCCGAATGGGACCGGGACCACGACTGCTCGATCAGCTGCAAGTGCGCGCAAATGACGGGTTCTTCCCAAAACCATCCGGCATAGTTCGGCAATCGGCATAAACCTGCAAGCTGAACAACGTTGATCCGCAAGCCTGGCTCGCTGACGTGCTGGCCAGGCTTCCAGATCACCCCATCAACAGTGTCGCCGACCTACTCCCGTGGAATTGGAAGGACAGTCCAAGGTCGCTGCCGCCTGAGCGCTACGGCTGACCGGCGCGCCTGCCCGGGGTGCTGACCGGATGCGTACCAATCAGCGCCTATTCCGCATCGGTCAGATCGGTTGCGTAGCGCAGTCCGTTGCGCGGATACTTAACCCGAGTGATTTTGGTCCACGGCATCGTGCCTTCCCTCGAATCTTTGCAAATCCGAATGAATCACAGCCGGATCGAAATCACTCACTTATCTTTCGGTCAGGCTCTCTGCTTGCTTTTGCTTGCGGAGCCGAACAACGCTCTCCGTAACAAGCCTTTTCACCCTTGTAGTTGGCTAGGGCCTGGAGCAACCGAGGTACGTAGAGCTGTTTCCTGTCGTTCTGCATAGGCTTCGGATCCTCCACCGATTTCAGTGCCAGCTCCACCAACTCGATCGCGCGTTCCTTGTTGCCGCTCTCGTAAAAATACTGAGCGACTGCCTCATATGCCTGGAACTTGTAGTAGCCATCTTGCGGGAAATTTAGCGCCAGGATGTGTTCGGAGAGATCCCTACCCATCGCAAAGCGCTCGGCTCGCGGGAGATGGGATGTGTCAATCGCCGGATCGAAGAGTTCGCTTATAGCTATAGTCATCCACTCCTGGGATCTTTGGTCGATCGCGTCGCGAATCAATTGGCCCAGGGCCGGCAGGCCCGTCCGAATGTCGCGCATTTTGTGAAGCAATAGATGGACATGAAGCCTGCGGAATTCGAGTCGATTGGGCATCAAGCCAAGGCCCTCTTCAACGGCCGAGAACGCGGCTTTCCAATCCTTCGCCTTCATTGCCGGCTGAAGTTTGGCGTAGATTGGCTTGATCACCGCTATTTCGCGGGCAATACGTTGCTCTTCGTCGATCCGGTTCGTATCGGCAGCTTTGGCTTCATCACTAGTTCGCCAGATGCCGTCGAGAACTTTCGGCAAAACGTCATCGAGTCGCGTCGGGTGTCCGATAAAGGCGATCTGGCCGTCACGGTCGACCACGAAGGAGGTGGGAATTCCGACAGAAAAACTGGGCTCCATCCAGAGCTTGTTCATTTCGCCTGAGTAGTCGAACGCGATCCGATAGTTCAGCTTCGGAAACTTTTCGATCAACCACGCCTCCAACTTGGTTCGGGCCTCGTCCGCCGTTGGAGCGCTTTCGCTAGCTGCGACTCCGATAACCTCAAGCCCCCTGTCTCTGTATTGCTCTTGCAGCTGCACCAGATGGGGCATCGCCTCCACACATGGCCCGCACCAAGTCGCCCAAAATTCGACGATGTACATTTTCCCGGGCTGAAAATTCTTCAGGTGTTGGCCACGCAGCCAACTCTGCACTTTAATAGGAGGAGCCGGGGATTCCATGCGCAGTACCATGTTGCTCTCCAAAGCTATTGCTAAAGGTTGCCCGACACTATCAGACTCGTTCTGCTCTCGACGAAGGCGACAACGCTGTTTCGGGATCAGTGCCTGCGCGACCAGCGCCTTGATCATGCAGCAGTAGTAGGTGCGAGTAGATCCTTGGGGGATCTGCGCCATGAAAATGACCGCCAATTCCTCCTTTGGATCGATTCAGAAGAACGTTCCGCCGTAAAGTTAAACACCGTCTTACCGGAAGCGTCGACGCTAACAGCTTTACCGCTGCAATCTTCGCCGGCTCGGTGCGGGGCGTGGTCACGGCCACATTGTTGTTCGCCGCTCCCGCATTTCCGAGTATAAGCGGCATAAGAGTTGCGTTGATCAGGATTAATCAGGCGTCTCATCGTGCACCTCCTGGGGCGGACTCGTCGCACCGTTTTGGCCGCGCGACTCTTTGTTGCTCATACCAGCAATCCGCGTGCCACTCTCGAATCTGATGCCGTCTTGGTTCAGGAGAGTGAAATCCGCGTACCTTCTGAAAATGGTGGGCCGCCTTGTCACGTTTCATTGGCCGCCTTGAACCTGACATGGATGACACGAGAAGATCAGCCTTAGTATGATGCCGGTCCCCTCCTCCAATGATTGCAACTCGAGACCAACCGTCCTAGCTATGGGAAGCACTCACGATCCCGGACAACAGATAGCTCAACTGCGCCGGAGAGATCGTTACCGATTCACCGGCAACCGACGGCCAGAGGAACTCTCCTCTCTCGAGTCTTTTGGTAAACAGGCATGCTCCCTGGCCATCGTGCCCGATCACTTTCACAAGATCGCTGCGGCGACTGCGGAAGACGAACAGATGACCGCCGAGCGGGTCTTTGCGCAGCACCTCCTGCACGTGAAGTGCCAACGACGGAAAGCCTCTGCGCATATCCGTGTAACCTGTCGCGAGCCACACCCGCACGTCGGTCGGAACCGGGATCATCGGCGCACCAGGGCATCGAGAACTCGACGCAGCGCGTCTCCATCAACGTCGCCATCGACCCGGATGCGGTGTCCGCTACCAAGATCGATCTCGATGATGCCCTGGCTCCTCCGTCGACGCGCCGTCGGCAATGGCGCTTCGGCCACATCCCGCGGCAGCGCTGACGGCCCAATCTCGACCGGCACTAACGGCGCTATACTCGTTTCACCGTGCTCGCAAAGCTCTTTGCGTCACCTGAACAGCTGGCTCACATGAAGGCCGGCCATGCGAGCCACTTCGGAAACAGTGGCTCCGGGCTCGAGCGTTGCGGCAACCAGCCGCTCCTTCTCTTCCTGCGACCACCGCCGCCGCCGCTCGACCGATGTGATCACCTCTGCCCGCGAAACCGTCATAGCGCTTCTCCTAGGATTACCCCTAGGACCTGCAGCGCTCGCCTCCGTCAAACAAGACGGACCTTAACCGAGGGATACCCACCATCTGCTCCGTGTGTCGAATCACGGAACTCTATGAATCAGTTATCAAACCACTTGGGAATCTTCACTGTCGAACGGCCCTAGCGAACGCGTCATGGTGAACGAAATCGCTCGCAATCGCGACGGAGGCTTTCCAGAACTCAACCTTCTCAGGCCACTTGCTAAAGCTATTCACCAATTTTGTTAGGCCCTGTCGCGCAAACTTAGGGACGACGAATGACATTGCTCGCAATCGCGATTGGGCTTCGCAAGCGACCTGCGGCTACTTGCTAAGAGCATTCACCAAGTACGCCAATGCCTTCCCGGGATAATGTGGGAGTCGAGCCGCCAGGGGCAAGTGCGACTGCGGCTTGGCGAAACGCTGCCTCTTTCCACCACTTGCTGAAACCGCTCACCAGTTTGGCCAATCCCTGCGGCTCTCTACCGCCACCCTTCTCGCCTGGACTAAGGCCCATGATTCTTGTCGGTGGCGCTCCAAACCCTGAGCGCTCCGGCTGTGAGGTGGGCGCGGACCAGTTCTCTCCAAGACTTTCGGAGTTCAATCCATCGGCTTCTTCGAGTGGGCAATGTATCAAGCATTTTTTGGGCGATTGGTGCGAGGCGCGCAGTATCGCAGTTCGGGTCGCGCTCAGCATCTAGGAGGATTTCAAGAGCCGCCTTTTCGGATCTATTCCATGCCGACTCGCTAAACCTGCTCTCGGCGAAATATTCAAAACAGGTCCGGAACGTCAAAGCGCGGCCGATCACCGTATGATTTGGCAATCCTGCTTCGTTGAGCCACCGCCGGAGATGCTCACACCACTCTTCGCTGCCACAGTCGAGAAGTCTACCACCTCCGAAAAGCAAAAGCGTCGCCATACCAGCAATTTCGCGTCGTATCTCCTCATCCTGCTTTTCGAACCAATTCCGAATGACTTGCAACGGTGTCTTTGGCTGATTCGCAATCAATTTCTGTGTCGATCCGGCGCGATGGAATTGAATCACATTGTCTAACGGAGGCATGCGTGGCCACGGCCTTGCATCCGCGTCCCATAAGACCCAGCGCTTGGCAATCCTTCTTGCCTCTTCTGGAGACCTGGTTCGCCAAAGCTCCTTAAGCGCTTCATTAACGTAGTATGATACGTCAGCCTTCAGGCCGCATGTGCGTGCTATTTCTGCAAGTCGCCTCGTGTCAAGGAGCCGCGCTGCGAAGTCGTTCTCTGCGTTCATTTGCCAAGGCCTTTCGCGCCCTCCCCTGCGCATCCCGTTCGTTCGGTTCGATGTCATCGAACCAGGAGCCCAGGGGACGTGACGCGATACGCCTGGCAAAGACGGATTGCGGCTCCCAACCCTGTCCCTCGCGCTTTTCGAACGCGACGACCCCATTACGGGTAAAAATGTGGGGCCCTGAAATATTGCAGTTCACCAAAAGCAGGACGCGCCACAGATCACCTTTTGTAGTCTGCTCCTCACTCACCTTCGGCAAGTAGTCCACGTAAACCGGCTCAACGACGGTACATCGGCCGCGCCGCAAGAGATCGCCCAACTTGCCTTGCGTGGTCGTCACGAAGTTGAAATTGGACGGATCACGCAGGAAACGAAGATTCACGTCCTTTTCGCCGTCTCTGATTTCAGAGGCGATCAAGAAGAGCGCGAAAGCCCGCCAGCCCAGCTCTATCGGCTTTGCATAGAGTGAATCGATCTTAATCACCCCGTCGGGCGCGATCTTCCAGGTGATGACGTATTCTTCGTGTGATCTATTGTCCCGGTGTCTGGTCCAGGAAAAGAAAACACGTTCGGTTCCATCAGCTCCCGCAGTGGTTCCCCACATTCGGGGGACAAAATGTGCCACCTTCGACACGTTAGCGACAATCTGTTCGACACTCTCGCCATCTTGCGCTCGCCAGGTTGATTTGACTTTGTGTACAAAGGAATTGTCGAGAGCGCGAACACTGCTGCTCATGGTGACCAGATCAGCCAAGCATATTAGCAATAGGCCGAGATATGACCATAGTACGTGTCTTTTAGCCATTTTCTGCATCACGGGCCTATCTGATCTCAATCGACGCGTCGCTCCGGAGGCGGACCGCCCGTCGAACGCTATTCGCGAGCATTAAAAGGTAGCGGCGAGGTGACTCAGGCTGCCGCTGATGGTCGGAAGCCAGCCCTGTCCCGCGTCTTTGTCGCGCGCCGCTACCACTGGCGGCTAGCCACCGCCTGCACTTGCGATGGTCACCTGCCCAAGGGAGGGCGCCCTGCGTATGTCGATGGCTTGCATTGTCTGTGCCAGGCAAAAGTCCCAAAATCCGCAACATGTTTGGGTCGGCTTTGTCTGCTCTTCGACTTTCGTGCCATTCTTTCAACTAGCCGACTGGCCTGATGACGTTATCCTCACCTGGGATCATCGATAGCGCGCGAAAGCAGTTTTCAAAGGAGTCCGAACATGGACAGTAAGGCCCGGATTGCAGTCATCGACTCCATTTGAGTGTGCTTGAGTCTGCGTTGCCATGGCGTTGGCGTCCAAGTCCGGCCGCGCCTTCTGGTACATGCGACCAAGCTTCCAGGCGCCGGCGTTCCGCACAGCGGGCTGTATTCCTGACGTTTAGGGTGGCGCTCACCGGCCGTGCACGGCGCTTGACGGGCCGCAACGATGCAAAGCCGGTTTTCAGGGCGCAGCGTTTCGATGTCGACCGGATTTTTGGGCGCAAAGCAGGCGGATTATCCGGTCGACCGTTCGGACCTCCTGCACGCACAATTGTGCGGATAAACCTGCCGCCCATTTCCTGCGCTTCACTATTCATGATTAACCCCGCGCGTCCTCATTGCATCGTTACGGAGTGGGATGGGCTTCGATGCGTTCTAGCTCCTTACCGAACTGCTCAACAATTTCGCGAGCATCCGCCTGACTGGCTCGGTCATAAACTGCTTTGCCAACCACCCGAACGCACCGAGCGCAAAAACGCTACCCGCCAACACGCCAAGCGCACTCCAAACAACCATTTTCATTTTGCTACTCGTGTTACCCAATTCGGTATGTCGATGTCAGCCTAGTATGGTCAAAAGCAGACCGCGAGGCTCCTACCGGAATTGGTGGCGCCTGCTCGCCGGCAAGCTGCCGATCCCCAAACGTCTTGCGCCTTAGTCAAATAGAGCCTGGTATCGCCTGATGAACCATCGGGCAATTGGGTGCGGACATGAAGAACGCCTCGCTGGACACCGGCATCACTGTCGCGCTATCCGCTCCTGCTTCCTTCTGCAGATCTGACCCTAGCGATCTTGCCTTCAGGCGCCCCGTAACCAACTCTGCACAGGAACTGCCATCGCGATCAGCTTCTATCGCAACCTGTCGTGTTCGGTTTGATACTTTGATGTCCCCAGTCCGACTAGAGAGGCACGAGCTTTTTGAGCACGTTGCTAAGTAACTGTTTTCCCGTGCGCTTGAGTTCACTCTCGCATCATCCCCGATGGCACGCTGCTTGCTGAAACAGCAAAGGCATCCAATTTTTGCGGTCAGCCGAACTGCCGCATCGAAAGTTATCTCGACGACAAGGTCTGCCGGCACGTCGAGAACACCCAACGTTAGAAAGGAGATCGTGATGACAAGCGGAACCGGAACCAACGACAGCACGAGCATCGCATCTGACGCGCTCCAGGACCTCACTAAGCGAGCACTCGCAACGCAAACCGAGCTCTCGAAGAGATCCTTCGAGACATTTTGGCACTGGCAAGAACGAATCCAATCCGAAGCGACGCAACTGACGGAGCTATTCAAAAGTGTTTTCTCCACAACTTCAGCTGCCGATCAGATCGGCATTCTTCACGCTTGGATTAAAGGCGTCACGCAGCGGAACGCGCAAGATCTGATCTATTCGATCGAAACCGCAAACGCCCTCGCAAAGGTCGAACCGCAGATTTGAACAACGACTGGGCCCTGGCCGCAGCGGAGTTGTTCGCCGTACTCACGTGCAACCTGCGAAGCGGGCTGGCATTCTTTCAGTTTGACCGCGATAGTTAGACCGCGCCAGTCCCCGACGATTCAGCGAGCCGCTACGCAAATTCGCTTCCTGAGCTGCTTCATCTGCTTCCAGTTCGTCAAGCGGCGAAGCGATTCGTGGCTGTGGAAACAACGAACCTGCCGACGCGCTGTCGCATCGGCGCCTGCAAAGTGAAATACGGCATGCGTGGAGCCGGGATAGTCGGACATCAACACGAGGCTTTTCTAGTGACAACAAATAGCCTCTCCATCTAGGTGGAGGGCCATCATAGTTCAGTGGAGGCTTGTTGCTGTTCGCCTTGATCAGTTTAAGGATCACAGTGTGACCATTGCGAGTTCACAATTCATGGCTGGATCACCATTTTTGTCGCGTGCGGTCGAGAGCCGCGGCATTTGCCAATAAAACCGCGACGATTTCGGTGTGGCCGTTTACGGAGGCCGTATCAACAGGTTCGAACCGCCGCG
Source organism: Bradyrhizobium pachyrhizi (assembly GCF_029714545.1). Lineage (NCBI taxonomy): Bacteria > Pseudomonadati > Pseudomonadota > Alphaproteobacteria > Hyphomicrobiales > Nitrobacteraceae > Bradyrhizobium > Bradyrhizobium pachyrhizi. Next base: position 7,321,063 of record NZ_CP121667.1, read on the forward strand.
GTTGCGGACGTCAAGCGAATGGCACGGACAAGCTCAAGATGCCGCACATCGAAAGACTGTCGATCTGCAATCGCGCCGGCGCACTTGTTGGCGTCGCCGCGGCGCAGGGATCGCCTTCCAGCGAAACAAGCTGCCTTACTGGCATCATCGTGACGCTCGGGCTTGCCGTCGTTTTGCTCGTAGCCTTGATCGAACGATACGGCCCGGGCACGCGCACGTGAAGACAGCAAAACCGGGCCGCATCGAAGTCGCCTTCAGCGGCTCTCTCGCGAACATTCCGCTCGATGCGCAATTTGACGTACCAGCAAGCGGCATGACGGCTATTTTCGGCCCACCAGGCTGCGGCAAGACCACGGTGGCGCGTTGCATCGCAGGCTTCCAGCATCTTCCGGCCGGTTTCTGCAAGATCGACGGCGAGGTGTGGCAGGATGCGACCACGTTCCGGCCGGCGCATCTGCGTCCCGTCAGCTATGTGTTTCGGCATCCGACCACCTTTGCTCATTTGTCTGTCAGGTCCCACTTGCTTTATGCGGCGCCTAAATCGGGACCAACGCTGATCGGCTTTGAGGAAGTGGTCGAACTGTTCGGCTTGGCATCGTTCCTTGACCGTGCTCCCTCACATCTCTCCGCCGGCGAGCGGCAACGCGTTGCCATGGCCCGCGCGCTAATGTTTCAGCCACGATTACTTGTGCTGGATGAGCCACTGGTCTTGCTCGATCGCTCCGCCAGGCTCGAGATTCTGCCGTTCCTCGAGCGCATGCATGAAACGCTCACGCTGCCGATGATCTATGTCGGAACCGACCTGGCCGAAGTCGAACACTTTGCCGATCATCTTGTCATGATGAAACACGGCAGGGTGACTGCGGCAGGGCCGTTGCATGTCTTGCAAAGCGATCCAGCGCTGTGGCTTGCGGCACGTAGCGAAGCCGCCATGAGCCTCGATGCCGTGGTCGGCGGCTATGATGGGCGTTATGGGCTCATCATACTCCGCCTCAAAGGTGCACGCCTGTTGGTGCCGGGACCACCACTCAAACCTGGCGCACGTCAGAGGCTGCGCATCGCAGCCTGCGACGTCGGCATTGCTCGCGAGGCACCGCGCGCAAGCTCCATCCTCAACGTCTTTCCGGCGCGCATCAAGGCCGCTTTGCCATTCAGCGCGGCGGAGGTCACATTGGTGCTTGCGCTCGAGACTGGAGATATAGGCGCACACATCCTGGCGCGCATCACGCGCCGCGCCTTTCATGCCATGGGTCTCAGGGATGGAATGGACGTAGTCGCCGAGATCGCGCGCATCTCTCTGGTCTCGGCCTCTGAACGGCCGCTGCACGCCGTTTCGACCTCGAACCTACCGACAGATGCTGGACCCGCAAGCACTGTGAGGTGATGCCATGACAAAGGACGAAGCCGGCGGCTGCCGGCCCCATCCAAGGCGGCCGCCGCTGCGCCTCTAGCCGGGATGTCGTCTGACGGGAGGTCAGGAATAGAAGTTCAGTGAACGTACTGACGACACGGCGGACACGATCACGCACATTCAAGTGTCGTCAGCGTCTTAGCCACTCACCCCGGAATGTAAACGCATCCCGGATCGTCGGGTGGACAGTCACACTCGCCGATGGTCTGAGCCAAATTGGCAAGTTGCGGCCTCTCTTTCACGAAGTGCTTAATTGCCGCCAGGCTTTTGCGGTGCACCTTGACGAACTGTCCGGAACTCGCAAGGTGCGCATTGAGCTGATCACCGAGGCCGGCGTTCTGTATGGCAGTCATGATCTTTCCCAGGCCGTGCACTCCGAAGTCGACGTGGGTTCCTCCCGAACGGGCAGGCTTTGGCGGAGCAGGCTTTGGCGGAGCAGCCTTTTTGCTAGCTTTCCGCGCCTTCTTGGCCCGCGATGGTTTGCGGGTCTTAGCTTTCTTGACTTTTGCCATGTGAGGACTCCCCTATAGTGCTGGCTTGAAAATCTTCAGTGCCAGAAATTGCTGAACTGCCCGCGCAGCGCCTTGTTCGGCTCTTCCACCTGAGGCGGTGATGAGCGAACCTTCGTAAATCGGGCCCCGGGCGGCATCGAGGACCTTTGCCTCGCCCTTGTCCAGATACAAGCCCACCGTCAGCTGGTGCGTATCCTTGCGCGACACGGTGACGGGAAAGCTCACGTCAGTGACTTGTAGCTGCGGCCCTGAGGGCGCGAAGACGATCTTGGGTGATGCCCCGCCGCCGAGGGCGGTGGTGAACTGAAGCTGCTGAACCATGCTCGGCGGCCCTTTTTTCACCGTCGCAACGTCCTTGTTGAGCTCATCAAGATTCTCAAACAGGCTCATCAGGGTGAATTCCTTGATCAACTTGGCGAGCCCGACTTTTCCCGCGATCGGGTAGACGTAGTCCTCGGTTCTCACCAGATGGTTCGCGCAATAGCTCCCACTCGTCTTTTGAACGAGGTTTCCAAAGTTGTCCGTGATCGTAAACGACCATTCGTTCTGTCTCTGCCTGTCGAAGCTGCCACTGAGACCGAGGGTCACCAGTGAAGTTATGGGCGTCGGCCGAATGAGGTTCGCCGCCGGATCTATGTTATTGGTCTCCAGGCCGGTCAGATCGTAATAGTAGGCAATGCCCGTGCTATAGAGCAGCTTTGTCACCGTATGAGCGAAACCAGTCACCTGAGAGGGATCGAAGGCTCTGATCGCCTCGGGATTCTCGTTGTAGGCCCGCCTCAGCTCGTTACCGATGGCAAATGAGTAATCGTCGAGTTTCTTCTTATTCATGTTGTTGTCGACGCTCGTGAGATAGCCGAGTAACGCGTCAATCACAGCCTGCCGTGCTTCACAGCGAATCTGCCTCGCAATATTGGAGGCTGAAACATGCGCGACGTCATCCGTGACCGGCGCAATGGCGCATCCGCTCAGTAGAAACAATGCACTAAACAAAAATGGGCGACTGCCCTTCGTCCAGAATCTCATCGCGCCCCCGCAACAAATCATTGAAAAAGCATCCGAGCAGCTGAAACCAAAAATCGCCTTGGAAATGAAGATAGAGAAATTTGATTCCGCAGGTTATCGATCGAACCTTCAAAAACGCAGGCGCGCGCGGTTGCAGCGAGCGGGGCCACGCTAGCGGATTAAGTCCCGTGCTCCGAAAAGCCGTGAGCCTTCTCCTGCGAACGGTAAGCAAAAAGCGCGATGCGGCAGACCGATCCGACCTGTTCTTTGCGACAAGCCGAGGTCTCACCATAGACCAGAGCTCCCACTTCGGATCCAGGACAGCGGCCCCGGCGGACTTGGCTCGCTCCGAGGCGGCGCCAGCGTTTTCTCTCCAGTGCCTCCACTCGCCGACAGACTTCACAATGAACAGCTCTTTATGAAATTGCTCATTTGCGGCCACGATGCTGCAGCCGGCGCGCTCCCTTGCTCTGGTGGCGGGTAGATCAACTTGCCTCTCGTTCTCCTCGCGGCGAGCGCGGATTATCCAGTCCATGTATTGCCCCTTCACCGTCAAAAAGGCGGAGAGACCCGCTTATCGCTAATTGTTAACGCGTTAGGCCTGTCGGCGCGCGCTGCAGTCCGTCGGTAGGCGTGGAAATTGAACAGCGGCCTTGGATTAGCCGAGATCCTTGCAGTCATCGCAACGCGGCCGTCCAGCCGAACCTGCCTTGCGGTGAGCTTGCTTGATCTTCTTCCCGGCGGGACAATTGTCGTGGTCGTGATAGACGTTACGATGGGCCGGCGGATATTCGGGCGAGTCAGTGTGGTAGGGAGCGACTTTTGACATTTCGTCCTCTAATAGCGACGATTGAGTAATGGTTGATAACAATCGAACGTTGACGGTGCAATCAGACACACGGTCCGAAACGTACGATCGTCAGCCGGCTGCTGGACGTCTCGCTCCAAGCCGCAACCTATCCGTCGAGACCCGGCTCGCTTAACCACACATTCAACAGCTAGCTATCTTGAACGATCCACAGTAAAAACGGGATTATTTGGTGATCTCATGCTGGACGATGAATTTAACAGGCAGCGGGCTCGTCTGGTTCGCGAGCTTGCCGATCGGGCCGACCCGTTTATCAAGCGGCGGCTCTTGGATCTTGCGTCCCGGTACGAGCAGCCCCGGAAGACCAAACCGCTTGTGCTCCCCTCGATAAACGTCGAGAAGCATCTCGACCACGGGGACGATGGCTAGGAGCGTGCGCTAAATAATCCGGTCCCGCTCTTACTCCTTTTAGCATTCTTCTTAAGGCTCGGCTTCGGCCTCGACGTGTTCAAGCACGGCTTTTCGCGTGTCTTCGTTGTCGATCTTCGAGAATGCACGCAATAACCTGAGTGCCTGCAAATTTCGCAGCGCGGTCTTCATTCTATTCTTCCACCGGTGTTATATCCGAAGGCGCGGGAGGACGTCCCTCGATTTCGGCTTGACTTGACACTCCAAGTGTTTCACGTCGTCGCCTCTGACGATGATCGACACGGATGTCAGGTGCGGGGCATGCAGTTGGCCTCTTCCGGTCGGCACGATCCTGTCCGCCCAGGTGACAAGCTTGGCCCAGGATCGGGCGTTAGCGCGACGGACCATCAGATGATCGTTACGTCGTGGATCAGTTGATTGACGGTCAAGTTGGCGATGCCGCCGTTCGTAGCCCCGGTGAGGGTTTTACCTGATCAACGTGCTTTCGACGTTAAGGGCTCCGAGCTGCGGGAACGCGCCGGGCGAGAACTTTGCCGCGAATGAATGGCGATGCTTGCTGTTTGTCGGCCGGCTCATCTCTTTGTCCGTTTAGATCCGATCAGCCTCTGGATCATGCCGAAATGGAGTGCCGCTCAATTGCGACGTTCGCCGCGTCGGTCACTCGATTCTTGTTCGGCCGGCCCGTGCTCGACATCTCTCCCGAAATCCGATTCGGGCAGTTGCTCGTGGACTTGGATAAAAGATGATTGGGCGGACGGCGATGCAGCCCCGGCATAGTAGCGCCTGGTCAGCGGCATCAGAACGGAACCGAAGAGCAGACTCAACGTCGTCACGCCCAACGTCCTGAAATTCATCCAGGCATCCGTGGTCTGAGTTCGCCAGATGACCTCGTTCAAGATCGCCATGACTGCGTAGAACATTGCCCAGCAAAAGGTGAGGATACGCCAACCCTCCGTTGTCAGATTGAAGATGCGATCCAATGTCACCACGATGAAGGAGCGACCAAACAAAAGTCCGCCACCGAGAAGCGTCGAAAGCAGTCCGCTGACGATGGTTGCCTCGACCTTGATGTACGTATCGTCATGCAGCGCCAGCGTCAGCATACCGAACGCCAACACGCTGACGCTGGTGATCAGCGATGTGATCGGCATGTGGCCCTTGACCACAAGGGATGCGATCCCCGTCAAGACAGTCACGACCATGAATGCGGCGGTAGCGGCAAAAATTCGGAATTTGACGTTCACAACATGGAGGACGATCAGCGGACCGAGCTCGGTTGCGAAGTCGAGCATCGGTCCGTTTTGTCTATCACCAGCGCTGGCTGACATTCTCTGACCCTTCTATTCACCTTCTGGACCGCTAAGGTTGAGGATGTACAATCTGACGCGGCGTGAGCTTCAGGCCCCCTTCGAAGCCGATCCTCTCAAGGCATGCTTGCGGTAGCCGCAGCCTTGGTTCAGGGCGGTGCTTGCTTCGTTCAAGACAGCATCACCAAGTCGCCCGATGATTTAGAGGTTATTCGGCGCGTTCGGCATCGATGCACTCGATCGTCAGAACACAGGACACTGCCAATCATCCACTGAGCCGCCGCGCATTCGACGGCTGCTGATGACCCCAGTCTGCCACCCGCGATATCGGGCAGCAGCGCAGGTATAATCATGATTGTCTCGCTCCGCGAAGCGCAAACTTGACGACTTACCGCTGGCTCAGAGCTGTTCTCACGACCGGGCGGCCGCTTCACTGACGAAGCTTAACAGGCGCCTTGTCGAAAGTGTGCAAGTAGTCGATTATATCGGAAGTTGCCTGCTTATCCTTCAGTCCACTGAAAGCCATCTTATTGCCAGGAACCTTCGCCTTCGGATCGAAGATGTATTCGGCGAGGTCCATCTCGGTCCAAGTGATCCCAGAGTTCTTCATGGCTTCTGAATAGCTGTAGCCCTCGACCGATCCCGCCTTCCGTCCGATCAGCCCGTTAAGGGTTGGACCGATGGTGTTCTTAGCGTTGTCGCCCACCTGGTGACATGCCTTGCAGGCATTGAACTTCACTTCTCCGCGCGCCACCATCTGGGCGCTCACCTGCCCAATTCCGGCGGCAAACAGCAGAGTTGCGAGAACGATCACTTTCATCAACTTATCCTTTCTTCTCCAGCCTGACATGGAAAGGGCTGGTTTGTCGCCAAACCTACAACTTGACGCAACGTAGGATTCAAGCCTGTTCTAACCGTTCACGCGTCGCTTGAGCCCGCTCAAGCGAGGTGAGAACCGGCAGGCCATGACAATCCCGCGTGATAAATGGCTCGAACTCAGCTGGACGTGGGTGTCCTGAGCGCCACGACTTGGTGCTGCTGCGCCGGGTCAAAAGAAAATGAGCGACCCACGCCGTTGCGCCTCCGGGGAAAGACGGCTGACGCCTTAGCTATTTTGGGAGCACAGTTGCCTCAAGGTCAGGAAGCGGCTGCGAACAAAGCCCGTTCAGTAGCGCACTGGAGCCGATCACACTGGTCGATCGACCCGGGTTCGACCGTAAGCGCTCGGCCGGGGCCCTATTGAGGCTGGCTTGACGCCTTGCGGAAGCGCCACGGCATGAGGTCGCCGATTCTGCTATGGGGATGGCCGTCGATGATCGCCTCAAGTGTTTCGGCGATGTAGGCTACCGGGTTGACGTAATTGAGCTTGCAGGTGGCGATGATCGACGCGAGCAAGGCCCAGTTTTCTGCCCCGATTTCATGTCCTGCGAAGAGAGCGTTTTTCCTGGTCAGGCAGATTGGCCGGATCGCGTTCTCGACCGGGTTGGTGTCGAGCTCGAGACGTCCGTCTTCGAGGAAGCGGGTCAGCCCCTGCCAATGATTCAGTGCATAGCGGATGTCCTCGGCGAGTGTCGAACCGCTGGAGATCATCGACAGCTGTTTCTCGAACCACGACTTTAGCGCGGCTACCATGGGCAGCGAGTGCTCCTTGCGCGCGGCCAGCCGGATGTCCGGCGATGAGCCGCGCACCATGGCTTCGATGGCGTAAAGCTGCGCGATGTGCCGAACGGCAGCTTCGGCGATCGGCGACTTGCTGTTGCGTACCAATTTGACGAAGCGCCGGCGCAAATGGCTCCAGCAATGCACGAGCGTCCACGGCCCTTGCGGTCGAACGACTTCGTTCAACCGGTCATACCCGTCATAGGCGTCGCATTGCAGGTAGTGTCCGCCAAAGCCGTTCAGGAACTGCTCAGCAAAGGCACCGCTGCGACCGGGGGCATATCGGAACAGCACGATCGGCGGACTTGGACCACTGTGGCCGCGGTCGTCTGAGGCGATCGCCCAGAAGTAGCCTTTCTTCGTTTGGCCGCGCCCCGGATCGAGTACTGGCGCCTTGGTCTCGTCCATGAACAGCCGATCCGCCATGGCCAAGTGGTGGCGCATGTGGTCCGCGATGGGCTGAAGATGGAAGCAGGCGCGGCCCGACCAGTTGCCCAGTGTCGTCCGATCAAGCCGGATGCCCTGGCGCGCATAGATCTCGGCCTGACGGTAAAAAGGCGTATGGTCGCCAAATTTGGAGACGATCACGTGCGCGATGGCCGCTTCGGTCGGCAGCCCGCCGGGCACGACGTGCTCCGGTGCATGCGCCTGCACGACGGGGCCCGAGCAGCGGCGACAGATGTATTTCGGGCGGCGCGTGACCAGCACGCGCCATTGCGCCGGGATCACGTCAAGGCGCTGGCTGACGTCTTCGCCGATCTTCGTCATGGCGCCGCAACCGCACGGGCAGAGCGTGCTCGCAGGCTCGATGACCCGCTCCACCCGCGGCAAATGGGCAGGCAAGCAGCCGCGATTGCGATGAGAGCTTTGATCCGTCGCGTTCCGTGACCGGCCCTGGATCACCGCCTCGGCTCTCTCCTGCGCGGCATCCAGGATGCCTTGCGCGATCTCCACGTCTTCGAGCGGCAAATGATACTGATCTGGTCGCAGCTTCTCGGATTTCGCGCCGAACCTGTCGCGTCGTAATTCGCCGAGAATGACCTCCAGCCGGCGTCGGGCTTCTTCCGACGCCGCCAGTGCCCCCTGATGCTCGCTCAAGGCCGCCTGCGTTTGCGCCAATAGCGCCTTAAGGTGTTCGTTTTCGTCGCGCAGCGCCGCGATGCTCATGCGCTATTTCGAGCACATCGCCGCCGCGTGTACCACGTTCAATATAACTGCCGAGTCATTCTGCCGCAGTTATCCCGCCGCCTGCGGGCGCCGTGCTTCTTCCGGGCGGACCAATCTCCAATCCAGCCCTTCGAACAAGGCCGCGAACATCGCCGGCGATATCCGCATCACGCCGTCCGCGATCGTTGGCCAAACAAACTTGCAACCTTCGAGGCGCTTGTGCACCAACACCAGGCCCGTTCGATCCCAGACCAAAATCTTGATCCGGTCCGCTCGCTTCGAGCGGAACACGAAGGCTGCGCCGCTGAACGGGTCGAGATGAAGCATCTCCTGCACCTTCGTCGCAAGCCCATCGTGGCCACAGCGGAAGTCGATCGGCCGCGTGGCAACGTAAATCTTCAGATCAGCACCGGCCGCGATCATCGTGACGCTCGCACCGCACGGATCACCCGGGATAGCTCGTCAGCATCTATGGCCGTATCCGTCCGCAGCACGACATCACCGATGGCGATCTCAAGCTTGATCGCCGGAGCCTGACGCTCCTCCAACGCATGGTCCACGACCAGCGGAGCAAATGTCGGCGGGGACGCCTCGCACGGCGGCAACATACCTCGCTGTCGAAACCGCCGTCGCCAATCGTAGATCTGCCAGCGCGTCGCTCCGTGCTTGCGCGCCACCTCGGACACCTGAGCACCGGGTAACAGACTCTCGGCAGCGATCCGAGCTCTCTCAGCTTCCGAACGCACACGACGTCCTGACGGCCCTTCGAGGATCTCCAGCCGGCTCACCGACCCCGCAGATGAGCCGTCTAAATGGACGTCCTTTTTGCTGTCCAATCCCATCCCAAACCTCCGTCCAACCCGGAGGCTTCTTCGCACGGCTATCCAGATCCCGAAGCAAGGGTTCTGGCTTAGCGCTTACGTTCGACCACGTGTGGGAGCTCTCACTTCCTGCAGATGTAGTTCCACTCGTCGACGAAGGCCCTTGCGGCCGTTTCGGAGTGCACAGAGAACTTCTGAAACATCCATCTCGCGCACACAATTTGCCTTGCATCTCTCAACTGGCAATCACTCGTGAATATGAATGGAGACCGCGCTCTCAGGACTTCGGCGGGCCCACTCGCATCAATCGGCGCTACCCGTCGCCAAGCAGCTGCGCCCGCTCCCTCAATACCGGCGGCTCGCCATCCAATCGACATTACCGACTGAGGGATCATCACTGTCTCTTGGATTTTGTGATCTGAACACAGCTGAGCTCCGCACTGACCCGACGCAGCTGGAGTCGCTTAATATATAGATTTGGGCGATTTTCGCTATCTCATCGTAACTCGCGTGCTCGTCTAGCCAGGTTCTGGAAGCTGCACTGATTCCTTCAGATCCTGGCGAGTAAACTCGGAGGCCGCTATCTGCGATGGGCGCGGCGAACGACTTCCGTCGCAATCGCGACTGTGGCTTGGCGACATGCCGGCTCTCTCGACCACTTGCAGAAGCCGATCACCAAATTCTCCAATCCCTGCTCGGTAAAATCAGACAGACGAGCGGCGCGACGCGTGACCTCTCCAGCAAGTGCGAGCGCGGCCTGGCAAATGGTCGCTTCTTCAGGCCACTTGCTGAAACCGTTCACCAGATTAGCAAGATCCTGCGGAATGCAATCAGAGAGGCGATCAGCGCGACGAAGGACTTCACGAGCGAGTTCGACTGCCGCTTGGCATAAGGTCGCCTCGTCAGGCCACTTGCTGAACGCGTTCACCAGATTAGCCAGCGCCTGCTCAGCATAGTCAGAGAACTGAGCAACATCAGAGCGAAGGACGACTTGCGCGAGTGCGACTGTCGCTCTGCGACAGGCTTGCTCTTCAGGCCACTTACTGAACCCGTTCGCCAGATTTGCCAATCCTTGCTGGGTACAATCCGATAGTTTGGTGGAGTGGCGAAGAACCTCCTCAGCGATCGCAATCGTGCCTTGGCGAGGAGCCACCTCGTTGGGCCATTTGCTCAAACCGTTGACCAGATTCGAAAGGTCCTGCGGCGCTAGATTGGACAGCCAACCGGTACGGCAGAGGGCCTTACTCGCAATCTCAACTGTCGCGTCACGCAAGACTGCCTCTTCCGGCCACTTGCTGAAGCCGTTGACCAATTTGGCGAGCTCTTTCTGATTGAAATTGGAAGGCCAGACGTCATGGCGAACGAGATCGCTCGCGATCGCGACCGTGGCTTTCCGAAGTTCGACCTCTTCAGGCCACTTGCTGAAGCCATTCACCAGGTTTGTTAGCGCCTGTTTACCAAATTGAGAGAGACGGGGACGGCGAATGACCTCGCGCGCAATCTCAATTGTTGCTTCCCGAGCAGCCGGCTCTTGCGGCCACTTACTAAGACCATTCACCAAGTTGGCCAATGCCTGCTCAGTATAGTGGGATATTTGAGCGGCCACGATTTCACCGGCAAGTGCGACTGCCGCTTGGCGACAAGCCGCCTCTTTCGACCACTTGCTGAAGCCGTGCACCAGGTTGGTCAGTGCCTGCGGAGTGTACTGTGAGCGTCTGGCATCATGGGGGTGAAGGACTTGCCGGGCAAGTGCGACCGCGGCCTGCCGACAGGCAGCCTCTTCTGGCCACTTGCTAAAACCATTCACGAGGCTCGCGAGGTCCAGCTGATTGAAATTGATGCTTCGGGTGGCTCTACGATCGATCTCACCCGCAATTGCGATTGTGGCTTGCCGAGAGCTTTCGTCCTCCGACCACTTGCTGAAACCATTCACCAGGTTCGCCAAATGCTGTTGGGTATATTCAGAGAGCTCGATGGAACCATGGAGAATCTCAGCGGCGATCATCCCTGTGGCTTCGCGCGCGACCGCCTCTTTCTCCCATTTGCTGAAACCATTCACCAGGTTTGCGAGTCCCTGCGGAGCAAAATCCGAGAGGCGACCGGGGCGATCCGCTCGGCGGATGACTTCACTTGCGATTGCGACCGCAGCCCGACGGCAAGCCGCTTGTTTCGGCCACTTGCTGAAACCGTTCACCAGCGACGCCAGACTTTGACTGTTCAATTCCTGAAACGCAACCCCGTGATCGCCGCAGAATTCGGCCAACCGGACTGTTCCATTACAGCATTCCGTCACCCTGAAGTGCCGACTGAAAGACGATGCGAGGAGCGAAATGGCCCTGAATCCGACCTTCTTGATCAACGCATTATCAAGCCGCGACACGCGAGCAGCAATGCGCTCGCAGGCTCTTATGCCAGCCTCACCTCCACCCGCCCGGCTTATCGCATTGCAGGTGGTGGCGTAGTCCCACGATTTCCCAGCGAGTATGTTTTCCTCGAAGCATTCTACAAATCTACGTTGGAACTGCGAAGCTGCCTTTTGCAGGAACGCTGCTTGATCCGCCTGCCGAAGCTGCTTTGCGTGCTTGAGCACGGCGATTGAGAATTCACGTATCTGATGCGAACGATCGATCTCGGTTAGTGCTGCGTCAAGTGCCGACATCTGCATAATCACTCCTGGGTTCCGCCGCAGGCGCCTCGCGTCTATGAAGAGGAATGCTGATCCGCACGGTCCAGCATCAGGGCATGTAAAGTCCCATGCAGCCGGAGCTGCATTTATTTGCAGTTCGCGTTGTTTGTGGCCGCGACGCCCAGAAGGTAGACAATGAGACTGAGAGTTGGGTCGCCAAGCATTCTCCCCCTTCACCTCATCCGCCGATCTCTTGGCACGATGCCCCGATGATCGTTTATTGCTCGGAGACACCGAGACTTACGCCGTGGCCGCTCACATTCCGCTTGCCGATGGCACGATGCGCTCCGGCGAGATGACTTATGATTTTCCGAGCCTACAACCTGACGCTGCGTGAGATTCAAGCCGTTTATGTTGATCTGGCCTTGAAACGGCACCGTCCGTGATCTAAGTGACATCATCTCAGCGATCGGCTTTCCGAGCTGCCCGTTGGCGCGCTCGCTCACCGCCATGCATCAGATTGAACGCTCGCTAAGCGACATCGTTGTTGAGATTTCACCTGCACGGCTGGTCTCGCGGACAAAGAGGAACTTGTCTTGCAGTTCGCGCGCACCACGACGCCTGAGGCTGCTAGGCAGCTATTTGTTGCGTTACAGTTTCGCAGACACCGTCCAGTTCGACGCAAGAAGCCCAACCACTTTCTATGTCAATTGAAGCCGGTTTGGCTGCCCGCCAGAACGTGGGAATATGAACACGTCACCATAGATATTGAGGGGCCGTTCGATACTGGAGGACGTGCGGCAGCAACGACCGCCAACGTGCGCGAAGTCGAAGATTCGAAGGCACAGCCTCTAGCGCGCATCGCGCGCAGCGCCTTTCAGGCACTCTGGCTCAGGGATGAGATGAAATGGACATATGCGCCGAGACTGGACGCACAGTCCTGGCCGCGACCTCTGATTGGCCCCTGCACGCCATTGCGGCTTCGCGCGTATTGGCGGATGCTGGACCGGCAAGCGGCACGAAATGCGACGAGAATAGGATTAAGCCCAAGATCGCTAACTTGTCCGAAATCGATCCGAAGCGCGTAGCAGTCTTCTCTACCGGCGGGATGCGACAAGACAGCGATATCGTGTTCGCCGATCTCCCCAAACTTCTCGCGCACCAAGACCGAGCGCCGCGATGGCTTCGGTTCACGCGGACCTGCCCCGGCCCTCCGCCTGGAACGTGAGGCAATCCGCGAGACTGGTACGGAGTTTCGACATCAAGAACGTAAAGAACGCGAATGCGTCTATTCTTCAATGTAAGGCGGCCAAACGATCGCCGGCATATGCAAAATCCAACCGAAAATGTTCATTTTTACAAATCCTGCCTCAAAGTCCCCGCGGGGCTTTCCAGCTGACTGGAATCCAACGCGTGACTTGGTAGGCGCATCGATAGTCTTCCCCGGCTCGTCGCCCGGAGAAACGAACGCAATGTCAAGCCCGCCCGCGTCAACTGGATGCTCACAACCGAGAAGGCGCGCGTAAAAATGGCGTGCGCCGTCCAAACCCTTCAGCCAAATCAAGTCAATTTCAACGATTCAACTGCTCAGTGCCGCGGTTCTAGTCAGCTTCTCGAAAGCTAACCTGCCTACATTCGACCTTGGTCTGTAGACGCAAATGCCGGCGATGACTGAGCTTGGTCGCGAACCCAGGTAGGCGATGAGCCGATCGGCAAGAGGCTTTGTCGCTTATAAGAGCAAGGAGAGCCCCATGGAATCCAATCGGATAAACGGTGCCGGCTCGCGCGGGCCGGAATTTTGGGACGTCAGCACACAGGAGAATCATGACTTATTTAGCCAGACTGTGAATGAAATCAGGTCATCGTCCGCCGCGCCTGTAGCGGCAAAGCCTCCGATTTGGAGTTCGAGCGCTCCGTACGGGAACTTCTCGCGCAACGGGTATTCCTGGAACAACGATGTATGGGGCGCTGGCGCTGGGCATCAAACGATTTCGGTGCGTGACTCGAACCAGTGGAGCGTATGGTCGAACCAGCCGAATACGAAAGGCATCAAGAGCTATCCGCACGAGTCCTTCAATATCGGGAAACCGCTCAGTTCAATCAACACTCTGAGCTCGAACTTCAATCAGGAGGTTCCTGCTGGTGGCGCTTGGGACGCCGCCTACGATATCTGGGGCAACTCAAACCAGCAGGAGATCATGCTCTGGACAAACTACACCGGAAACTCGGACGGTAGCGGCAACGTAAAGCCGATTTCATATCACTATGCCCCTTCCGGGGCAGCGATCCCGGTTTACCGCAATATCAATGCAGGCGGGGCGACTTGGAACGTGTTTGAGGGCTTCAATGGTCACAAGGTCATCTCACTCCTGTGCACTTCGAAGACCAACAGCGGGACAGTAGACATCAAGAGTATCCTGCAGTGGATCAAGTCGACGGGCTATTTTGGCGACATAAACGTCGGTAGCGTCCAATACGGAGTCGAGATCACCTCCTCTCCTGGGGGAATGAACTTCAATTTCAACAACTGGACCGTGACCTCGAAGTGAAGATCCGCGTGCCGGAGATGATCTGAAGGGCACCAGCCGCAAACGGTTCGAACGCCTTGTTATGGAACATAAGCCTGCCTGGATACTCCGCCTCTGGGTCGACAGCGTATCCGAGCGCTTCGAGCCGAATTTTAGTTCCGCTCGGAATGAGCTGGTCCGGCTTTCATACTGAGGCGTGGGAAGGCCGCCAGCACCGGCGGGCGCTCCATCACTGCTTCCGACATCGGCAGGATAGGGCCCTCTCGCCCGCAAGACGCCCTTCTGCACGGCCGCCGAGTTTGAGGCCATCGGTTGCGCGACGGTCATTGGCCAGTGTCCGCGTTGGGGGTGCCAGCAGGGTGCAACAGACTTTATGCCGCTATTTCACGTGATGGCGACGCGCACGAGATTGTCGAAAGCATGCAGAAGCGCGCAGAACTCTATGCGATCGTTGGGTTTGCACCACTACAAGTCACTCTATTCTTCGGTTGTACCGAGCATCATTCCCGTTGGGATGCCGCAACAACCATAGTTTCTGAGGGTTGACGCACTCCCTCCGTTGCAGGTAATCGAAACCGTTGAGGTTCTCCAGATCACGATTGACCTGGAGCTAAGAGGGAAGCCGGTGCGCAGGTTCTTCGGAACGAAGCAATGCCGGCGCTGCCCCCGCAACTGTAAGCGGCGAGCCATCGTCCATTTCAGCCACTGAAGCGCAAGCTTCGGGAAGGCCGGACGATAGCTAGGACCCGCGAGCCAGGAGACCTGCCTCGGCAACATTAACGTCCACGGGCGGGGTGTCCCGGTGGTGCGGTTGCGACCCGTTTGCGCTCAACGCGCCTTGCGGAGTCCAGACGTGTCACCACGGCCTTTGCCCCCATTTGGGGTTAAGCCAATGTCCTCTACATCTATCTCCTCACTTGCGGTCGCAACTCTTGGTACGGCGCGCATCGGTCCACGCCGCGAGCTCAAGCTTGCGCTCGAAAGCTTCTGGTCCGGCACATCGGACGAGAAGGCATTGATCGAAGCCGGGATCGGATTGCGCACCGCCAACTGGGCGCGGCAGAAAAAGCTCGGTGTCTCGGTGATCCCGTCGAACGATTTCTCGTTCTACGACCAGGTGCTCGACACCTCGGTGATGGTTGGAGCGATTGCCCCGATCTATGGCTGGACCAGCGGCTCGATACCGCTTGCGACCTATTTTGCAATGGCGCGTGGCACCCAGGGTGATGTCCAAGGCGACCCGCACGATGCGTCCCGCGGCAACGCCCATCATGGCCAAAGCGTGCCGGCGCAAGAAATGACCAAGTGGTTCGACACCAACTATCACTATATGGTTCCGGAACTTGCGAAGGATCAGCAATTCCGTCTCGTCTCGCGCAAGCCGATCGAGGAATATGAGGAAGCCAAGGCGCTGGGCTACCAGACCCGACCTGTGCTGGTCGGTCCCGTCACCTTCCTCAAGCTCGCCAAGAGCAAGGATGCCGGCTTCGAGCCGCTGTCGCTGCTGGACCGACTGCTGCCGGTCTATGCCGAGGTGCTGCGGGAGCTTGCCAGAAGCGGCGCGGAATGGGTTCAAATTGACGAGCCCTGTCTGGTGCTGGATCTCGACGAGGCAGCTCATGACGCGCTGCGGCGTGCCTACGCCGAAATCGCCAGGGCTGTGCCGCAGATCAAGATCATGCTGACGAGCTATTTCGGCGGCCTCGGCCAGAACCGCGACACGGCGTTCGCGCTTCCCGTGGCCGGTTTGCATTTCGACCTGGTGCGCGCGCCCGAGCAGCTCGACGACCTCGCTCGCCTGCCCACCGACCGCGTCGTCTCGCTCGGTGTGCTGGACGGCCGCAACATCTGGCGTGCCGATCTGAGCAGAATTCTCGACCGGCTTGAGCCAGTCGTCGCAAAGCTCGGCAACGACCGCGTGCAGATCGCGCCCTCGTGCTCGCTGCTGCATGTACCGATCGATCTCGCGCTGGAAGTCAAGCTCGACGCCGAGGTGAAGAGTTGGCTGGCCTTCTCCGTGCAGAAGATCGAAGAGCTGGCCGCGCTCGGCAGGTCGCTCGCAAGCGGGCGCAGGTCGATCGCAAAGGACTTGAAGGCATCCGACGCCGCCGCGTTAGCGCGCAAGACCTCGCCGCGCATTCACGACGCGAAGGTGGCAAGCCGTATTGCCGGGATCGACGAGGCAGTGCGCCGGCGCGCCAGTCGGTTCGAGAAACGAGCCGCAGTGCAGCATGCGCGCTTCAACCTGCCAGCTTTCCCCACGACAACAATCGGCTCCTTCCCGCAGACCCAGGAAATCAGGAAGGCGCGCGCCTCGCACGCCAAGGGAGACCTGAGTGATACCGCCTACAAGACTTTCCTGCAAAACCAGACGGCACGCACCGTGCGCTGGCAGGAAAGCATCGGCCTCGACGTCCTCGTCCATGGCGAGTTCGAGCGCAACGACATGGTGCAGTACTTCGGTGAGCAGCTCTTAGGATTCGTCTTCACCGAGAACGCCTGGGTGCAGTCCTACGGCTCGCGCTATGTCAGGCCGCCGATCCTGTTCGGCGACGTGTCCCGTCCGAAACCGATGACGGTCGAATGGTGGCAGTATGCGCAGTCGCTCACCACAAAGCCGGTGAAGGCGATGCTGACCGGCCCGGTCACCATCCTGAACTGGTCCTTCGTCCGCGACGACATGCCGCGCAGTCAATCCTGCCGCCAGATCGCGCTCGCGATCCGCGACGAGGTTACAGACCTCGAAGGCGCCGGCGCCGGCATGATCCAGATCGACGAGGCTGCCTTGCGCGAAGGCCTGCCGCTACGGCGCTCGGAGTGGGCGACCTATCTCGACTGGGCGGTAGAATGCTTCCGCATCTGCTCGTCGGGTGTCCGGGACGAGACCCAGATCCACACCCATATGTGCTACTCGGAATTCAACGACATCATCGACGCGATCGGCACGATGGATGCGGACGTGATCTCGATCGAGACATCGCGATCGAAGATGGAGTTGCTGGACGCATTCCACAACTACCGCTATCCGAACGAGATCGGACCCGGCGTCTACGACATCCACTCGCCGCGTGTGCCTGAGGTGACCGAGATGGCCGCGCTGCTCAAGCTGGCGCGGCAGCGCCTGTCCGACGACCAGCTCTGGGTCAATCCGGATTGCGGCCTGAAAACTCGTAAATGGGACGAGGTCCGACCGGCGCTCGCCAATATGGTTGCGGCCGCGCGCGAGCTGCGGGCAGCAGGCTGATCTCAGGGAGGCCGCCGATGCAATTCTGGATCAAATGCACCCGCTACGGCAACGCGGAACCCTACTATGTCAATATCTCGCTCGTTGGCGGCATGTCGCGCGAGCGCGACAAGACGATCCTCGAATTCGTCGGCGCTCAAACCATCGAGGTGAACGAAACGCCAGAAGAGATTCTGGCGCTTCACATCGGTACGTCTGCCGGACAACGCATCTGACTCGCAGGGCTGGAGCATGATCGTCTGAGGCCGATTCGATTGGGTATTCCCGGTGGGTTCTGATTCAAGGTGCCGACCGGGCTGGAGGCCAGCATCGCGTGGGGCAAACCTATTCGCTCCATTTGGACGAGATGGGCGTTGCCGCCCGCGCTAAGCCAGTGCGGTAGTCTTTCGCGCCGCATGCGCTGTCGTCGAACAGGTGACGCTAGTCAACACCGGCGGCGAGCAACGCATCGCGCCTTCAAGTCCGTGGTCCGGCGAAGGGGCGCGATACGTCGCATGCGGCCAACCAACATAGGCGGATCCCCATCGGAAGTAGGTTTCCGTTTGGCAGCGCATGGCGAAGAGTTTTCCGCACATTTTGCGCCACCAAGCTTTTGGCTTAGGGGCTACTACAAGATTAGGTAGATGGCTAAAGCCAAATTGAGGCCCTAGGGTCCGGCCGCGTTCCCCGCCTGTCATCATATCATCGACGAACGAAAGTGAATTCGGCCTTTTGGCTATGTTCCGCCATCCGCAACAGCGCAAACGCCTGGTCGGCGATCCATCCCTAGTGGACAAGGCGGTGGACGAAATCCTGCGCATGTACCCGCCGGGCGCCGGCTGGGACGGCATCATGCGCTATCCGAGGACCGATGTGACCATCACGGGCATGCATATTCCCGCGGAGAGCAAGGTGCTGGTCGACCTGCCGGCGACGTCGTTTGATCCACGCCATTTCGGCGTCCCGGAAAACTTCGACATCGGACGCGACGAAAATCCGCACCTGGCGTTCTCTTACGGACCGCACCACTGCATCGGCGCAGCGCTGGCAAGGCTCGAACTCAAGGTCTTGTTCGGTTCGATCTTCCAGCGTTTTCCTGCGCTGCGCCTGGCCGTGGCGCCCGAAGAACTGAAGTTGCTCAAGGACATCATCACTGGTGGGTTCGAGGCGTTTCCGGTGCTCTGGTGATGCGCGGACGCCACCGGGTATCGCGATCTTCTATGCAATTTACCAGCGCGCGCTCCCGTCAGATCAGCCAGCCAATTGGTAACCAAAATGGACGTGCAAGAAGCCACGGCAGTATGTCGGGACGCCTTCGCCGAACTGGCGTCGCCAGCGTGCCTCTACGACCCACATCCGTTCATGCGGTGGTTGCGTGAGCACGATCCGGTGCATCGCTCAGCGTCGGGCCTCTTTCTGTTGAGCCGCCACGCCGACATCCTCTGGGCGCTCAAGGCCACGGGCGATGCGTTTCGGGGACCGGCGCCGGGCGAACTGGCGCGCTATTTTCCGCGTGCGGCCACCAGCCTGTCGCTCAATCTACTGGCGTCCACGCTAGCGATGAAGGACCCGCCGACGCACACGCGTCTGCGCCGGCTGATCTCGCGCGATTTCACCATGAGTCAGATCGACAACCTGCGGCCGAGCATCGCGCGCATCGTCGCAGCGTGTCTGGACGGCATGACTCCCGCGCTGGAGCGCGGGGAGGCAGTGGACCTGCATCAGGAATTCGCGCTGACCTTGCCGATGCTGGTTTTCGCCGAGCTGTTTGGCATGCCGCAGGACGACATGTTCGGGCTCGCCGCCGGCGTCGGCGCCATTTTGGAAGGCCTGAGCCCGCATGCCAGCGATCACCAGCTCGCCGCGGCGGACGCGGCCAGCGCCAGGGTGCAGGCCTACTTCGGCGACCTCGTACAGAGCAAGCGCACCGATCCCCGCGACGATATCGTATCGATGCTGGTCGGTGCCCACGACGACGATGCCGACACGCTGTCGGATGCGGAGTTGATGAGCATGCTGTGGGGCATGCTGCTGGGCGGCTTTGCTACCACTGCCGCGACCATCGACCATGCGGTCCTCGCGATGCTGGCGTATCCCGAACAGCGACACTGGCTCAACGGAGACACCGAGGGGGTGAAGGCATTCGTCGAAGAAGTCCTGCGCTGCGACGCGCCGGCCATGTTCAGCTCCATTCCGCGTATTGCCCAGCGCGACATCGAACTGGGCGGCGTGGTGATCCCGAAGAACGCGGACGTGCGCGTGCTACTTGCGGCCGGCAATCGCGACCCGGACGCCTTCGCCGATCCTGACCGCTTCGATCCCGCGCGGTTCTACGGCACCAGTCCTGGCATGTCGACCGACGGGAAGATCATGCTCAGCTTCGGCCACGGCATCCATTTCTGCCTCGGTGCGCAACTGGCCCGGGTGCAGTTGGCCGAGAGCCTGCCGCCGATCCAGGCGCGCTTTCCCACGCTCGCTTTGGCCGAGCAGCCGATCCGGGCGCCCTCCGCGTTCCTTAGAACGTTTCGCGCCCTGCCGGTGCGGCTGCATGCGCAGGGGGGCTGAGATGCGGGCTGAGATGCGCGTCGTGATCGACCAGGATCTGTGCGGAACAAGCGGGCAGTGCGTGCTGACGTTACCGGGCACCTTTCGCCAGCGCGAACCGGACGGCGTAGCCGAAGTGTGCGTGGCGACGGTCCCGCAGGCACTGCACACCGACGTGCGGCTCGCGGCCAGTCAGTGCCCGGTCGCCGCCATTCGGGTCATCGAAAGCGACGCTGGCGATGAGGAGCGCGCCAGCGCCGACCCCGCACCTTTCCGGCCGAGCTGGAGCGGCATGCCGCGAAAGACCAACGCAATCCGGGAGGACACGATGGGACGATTTGAAGGCAAGGTGGCCGTGGTGACCGGCGCCGGCGCTGGTATCGGCAAGGCATGCGCCCTAGCCATCGCGCGCGAGGGCTGCAAAGTGGTAGCGGCCGACATTGATGGTTCGGCGGCCATCGCTTGCACCGCGCAGATCGCGTCTGAAGCTGGTCACGCGCTGGCCCTGGCCACGGACATCGCCGATGCGCAGGCGGTGGCAGCGCTGTTCGAGACGGCGGAGCGGCAATTCGGTGGGGTCGACCTGCTGGTGAACAACGCGAGCGCCATGCATCTGACCCCGCGCGATCGCGCGATCGTCGACCTGGACCTGACGGTCTGGGATCAGACCATGGCGACCAATCTGCGCGGCACGCTGCTCTGCTGCCGGGAGGCCATCCCACGAATGATCGCCCGCGGCGGCGGCGCGATCGTCAACATGTCGTCGTGCCAGGGGCTCAGCGGTGACACCGCGCTGACGTCCTACGCCGCCTCGAAGGCGGCGATGAACATGCTATCGGCCTCGCTCGCCACTCAGTACGGTCAGGTGCAGATCCGCTGCAACGCGGTTGCGCCGGGTCTCATTATGACCGAGCGTCTCCTCGCCAAGCTGGACGAGCACATGCAACGGCATCTGCGCCAGCACCAGCTCCTGCCGCGCGTCGGCCGCCCCGAGGACGTAGCGGCGCTGGTGGCGTTCCTGCTCTCCGACGATGCTGCGTTCATCACCGGCCAGGTCATGTGCATCGACGGCGGCATGCTGGCGCATGTGCCGACATACGCCGAGGGTGGCAACAGCGCCGCAGCGCGGCCTGCCGGCCACATCGCCGCGGTCACGGTGCCGCGCGGCTGACAGACATGCTGCTCAACCCACTGAACCGTCGGCACCGGGTGCGGCACGACATCCCGGTCGCGCCCGGCGCCTTCCCCCTGATTGGACATCTTCCCGCCATCGTCTGCGACCTGCCGCGCCTGCTGCGCCGCGCCGAACGGACGCTGGGCAGCCATTTCTGGCTGGATTTCGGCCCTGCTGGACGGCTGATGACCTGTCTGGATCTGGATGCGTTCGCACTGCTCCGGCACAAGGACGTGTCCTCGGTGGTGATCGAAGAGATCGCGCCCGAATTGTTTAGCGGAACGTTGGTTGTCCAGGACGGCCGCGCTCACCGGCAGGCGCGCGATCCCCTTAAGGCGGCGCTCCTGCCCAAGGGGCTGGCCGAGGCCGGCATCGGCGAGCTATTCGCGCCCATCATCTGGGCGCGGGTGCAGGCGTGGCGGGATCGCGGCAACGTAACCATCCTGCGCGAAACGGGCAGCCTGATGCTCAAGCTCATCTTCAGCCTGATGGGAATCCCCGCGCACGACCTGCCGGAATGGCAAAGCAAGTACCAGCAATTGCTGCAGTTGATCGTGGCGCCCCCGGTCGACCTGCCCGGATTGCCTTTGCGGCGCGGCCGCGCCGCAAGGGACTGGATCGACGCGCAGTTGCGCCAGTTCGTCTGCGACGCGCGCGCGCATGCCCCGCGCACCGGGTTGATCAACGACATGGTCAGCGCCTTCGATCGCAGCGACGATGCGCTCTCCGATGATGTCCTGGTCGCCAATATCCGCCTGCTGCTGCTTGGGGGTCACGACACAGCCGCCTCGACGATGGCCTGGATGGTGATCGAACTGGCGCGACAGCCTGAGCTGTGGGACGCCCTGGTCGAGGAGGCGCAACGTGCGGGCGCGGTGCCGACCCGGCACGCGGAGCTGGCGCGGTATCCGGTCGCCGAGGCGCTGTTCCGCGAGACATTGCGCATGCATCCGGCTACCACGCTCCTGGTGCGTCGCGCGCTGCAGGATCTGCAACTTGGTCAACGGCGCATTCCCGCGGGCACCGATCTGTGCATCCCGCTGCTGCATTTCTCGACTTCGGCGCAGCTGCACGAGGCGCCGGATCAGTTCCGCCTGGCGCGCTGGTTGCAACGCACGGAGCCGATCCGACCGGTGGACATGCTGCAGTTCGGTACCGGCCCACACGTCTGCATCGGCTACCACTTGGCGTGGCTGGAACTGGTGCAGTTCAGCATTGCCTTGGCGCTGACCATGCACAAAACAGGGGTACGCCCGCGGTTGCTGAATGGGGTCGAAAAAGGTCGGCGCTACTACCCGATCGCACATCCGTCCATGTCAATCCGCATCGGATTCTCATGAGCAGGAATCGCATCACATGCCCGGTGTGGCGAGGCAGCGGCGTCGGCGGCTCACGGCTCGCCGTGGCCGTCTCCTGTCGGGTACAAGGACATGAACAACATGCAGACCGGTTCCAGGCTACTTGACCAGCGGATTGGCGTTTGCGCGCTTGGCGGATTGGGCGCGCGAGTGCACGACGAAATCGGCAGGCCGCCGCCGGAGATCTGGATGCAGGACGGCGCAAAGCGCGTCGAACAGGCGCTGGCGCGTCGTCTCTGCGCCGAATACGACGGTGAGACCGAGCTGATGGCGGCGATGCGCTACGCCACGCTGCAAGGCGGGAAGCGCACCCGCGCCTTGTTGTGCATGGCCGCAGGCGCGCTGGCCGGCACCTCATCAGCACGCGTGCTCGACGAAGTCGGCGCCGCCATCGAGATGATGCACGCCTGTACCCTGGTTCACGACGACCTGCCCGCAATGGACGACGACGTGCTTCGCCGCGGTCTTCCGACCGTGCACGTCAAGTTCGGCGAAGCCACTGCGATCCTGGTCGGCGATGCGCTGCAGGCGCATGCCTTCATGATCCTGGCGAGCCTGGAAACGCCGGGCGACCAGCGTATCGCGCTCGTGCGCGAACTAGCGCAGGCGGTGTCAGCCGAGGGTGCCGCAGGCGGACAGGCCATGGATCTGTCGCTGGTTGGAAAGCACGTCGAACTCGACAAGATCGTGGCGATGCACCGGATGAAGAGCGGAGCGCTCGTGCGCGCGTCCGTTCGTATGGGCGCGCTATGCGCGATCTCGGACGATGCCGCGCACGCAGCGCTGTACGGTGCGCTCAATCGCTACGGCGACTGTTTCGGCCTGGCGTTGCAGGTGATCGACGACATTCTCGACGCGACAGCGGATACCGCAACGCTGGGCAAGACTCCCGGCAAGGACGCGGCGGCGCAGAAGCCGACCTGTGCGTCGATCATGGGGCTGCAGGCGGCGCGCCAGTTCGCGTCGGATCTGTTGCGCGACGCCGGGGAGACCATCGTCCCGCTGGGGCCGCGTGCGGAACGGTTGGCGCAGATCCTGCAGCGTGCGAACGCGCTTCTGTTCAAGTACACGCCATGCGCATGAGCGCGCCCGTCCGCATGGAGGCCCCCAGTGCCGCTGCGATCGGCAGCGGTGAATGCTGCATATGACCGAGTTCACGGGGCCGATCGCAGCGGTTGCCCAGCACGGCCGCGCTGTCTGCCTCGTCAACCGTCTGCAGAAAGAACATCCCGCGTGAATGCGCTGTGTGAACAGATCCTTTCCGAATTGCGCCACCTGCTGAGCGAGATGAGCGATGGCGGCAGCGTCGGTCCGTCCGTCTACGACACGGCGCGAACTCTGCAGTTCCACGGCAACATCACCGGTCGGCAGGATGCATACGCGTGGCTCATCGCGCAGCAACAGGCCGATGGCGGATGGGGAAGCGCGGACTTCCCGCTGTTCCGCCATACGCCCACATGGGCGGCGTTGCTGGCATTACAGCGTGCCGATCCTCTTTTCGGCGCTGCCAACGCAGTCCAAGCTGCAACCCGGTTCCTCCGGCGAGAGCCCGATCCTTACGCGCATGTGGTGCCGGAAGACGCGCCGATCGGCGTGGAGCTGATCCTGCCGCAGCTTTGCGGCGAGGCCGCATCCTTGCTGGGCGGCGTGGCGTTTCCGCGCCACCCGGCGCTATTGCCGCTGCAGCAAGCGTGCCAGGTCAAGCTGGGGGCGGTGACGAGGTTACCGAGCGGCCATCCGTTGCTGCACTCCTGGGAAGCCTGGGGGACGTCGCCGACCTCCGCATGCCCGGATGACGACGGCAGCATCGGCATCAGTCCGGCGGCCACCGCCGCGTGGCGTGCGCACGCCGCAATACAAGGGAGCACGCCGCAGGTCGGGCGCGCCGACGCGTATCTGAAGGCGGCTTCTCGGGCGACGCGCAGCGGCATCGAAGGCGTGGTTCCCAACGTCTGGCCGATCAATGTGTTCGAGCCAAGCTGGTCGCTATACACCCTGCATCTGGCCAGGCTGTTCGCGCATCCCGCGCTCGCCGATGCGGTGCGCGTGATCGTCGCGCAGCTCGACACCCGCCTGAGCGTGCGCGGTTTGGGCCCGGCCTTGCACTTCGCTGCCGATGCGGACGACACCGCCGTTGCGTTGTGCGTCCTGCGCCTTGCGGGCCGCGACCCGGCGATCAATGCGTTGCGCCACTTCGAAATCGGCGAGCTGTTCGTCACCTTCCCCGGCGAGCGCAATGCCTCGGTGTCGACCAACATCCATGCCCTGCATGCGTTGCGACTACTGGGAAAACCCGCCGCCGGCACGAGCGCCTACGTCGAGGCCAATCGCAACTCGCACGGTCTATGGGACAACGAAAAATGGCACGTCTCGTGGCTGTATCCCACCGCCCATGCCCTCGCTGCGCTGGCGCAAGGCGAGCCCCAGTGGCGCGACGAGTATGCGCTGGCGGCGTTACTTCAGGCGCAGCGCGACGATGGCAGCTGGGGCGCCGGTTATGCGTCCACATTCGAGGAAACCGCATATGCGCTGTTCGCGTTGCACGTGATGGACGGGAGCGAAGAGCCGACAACGCGCTGGCGCATCGCGCAGGCGGTGGCGCGAGCGCTGGAGTGGATGCTTGCCCGCCATCGGGCGCATGTATTGCCGCAGACGCCGTTGTGGATCGGCAAGGAGCTTTATTGCCCCACCCGGGTCGTGCGTGTGGCCGAACTCGCCGGGTTATGGCTGGCACTTCATTGGGGGCGGCGCGTCCCGGCCGAGGGAGCGGCGCCATGAGCCAGACCGAAAGCGCGCTGCAGCAG
Organism: Bradyrhizobium pachyrhizi; assembly: GCF_029714545.1. NCBI lineage: Bacteria > Pseudomonadati > Pseudomonadota > Alphaproteobacteria > Hyphomicrobiales > Nitrobacteraceae > Bradyrhizobium > Bradyrhizobium pachyrhizi. Next base: position 7,346,439 of record NZ_CP121667.1, read on the forward strand.
GTGCTGGAGTGGGGGCGCTCCCTGACCGGGTTCGCCGATGAGCATGCCGTGGAAGCGGTTAGAGGCGGCCAGTACATCCTGCAGCGCATCCAGCCGAGCCTGCGCGACAACAGCGCCCGCACCGGCCGCGATCCGCAGGACGAAACCCTAATCGTGGCGTTCTGTCGCGAGTTGGCGCTGCTGTTCTGGCTCGACGATTGCAACGACCTTGGCCTGATCGCGCCGGAGCAACTCACCGCGGCGGAGCAGGCGCTGGGGCTCGGCATGCCGTGCGAGCTTCCCGGATTCGAGGGGTGCGCCGTGCTGCGCGCTTCGATGGCCACGCTCGCCTACGATCGTCGCGACTATGCTCAGCTTCTCGACGATACCAGGCGCTATTGCGCGGCGCTGCGCGCCGGACACGCGCAGGCGGCGGGGGCGGAACGCTGGTCCTACGCCGAGTACCTGCATAACGGCATCGATTCGATCGGCTACGCGAACGTGTTCTGTTGCCTGTCGTTGCTATGGGGGCTAGACATGGCGATCTTGCGTACGCGTCCGGCGTTTCGCCAGGTCATGCGGCTCATCTCTGCGATAGGGCGCCTGCAGAACGATCTTTTTGGACGCGACAAGGACAGGTTGGCCGGCGAGGTCGACAATGCGGCCATCCTGCTTCTGCAGCGCTATCCGGGTATGCCTGTGGTAGAGTTCCTCAACGACGAACTGGCCGGCTACACTCGCATGCTGCACCGCGTGATGGCGGAAGAACGCTTTCCCGCGCCGTGGGGACCATTGATCGAGGCCATGACGGCCATCCGCGTGCAGTACTACCAGACCTCGACCAGCCGCTACCGGTAACAGCGCTGCGAGGAGAGGCCGGCATACGCCGGACTGAACTCGCTGGAATCGCGGCGTACGCGCGCTGCCGTCGGTTGGATCCGACGCAATGCCGCCGCCCGATAAGAGCGATGGAGCGAGCATGACCGACACCGCCCCTTGAGACACTCAAAGTAATTAAGACGACATCAATGCCGCTTGCTCCGTGATTTGAATATCCGACGTCTTCTCGGTCGGCTTCTTCTCTGCCGTCGTGTTCTAATCGGTCTTTCCATCAGTCGGTTGCCCATCAGCTGCTTCTTTTGCTGCTGTTTCTTCACCACCACTCTGCGACTGTCGTCTCCGCAACAGCTTCGCTCTGCTCAATCATGGTAATACCCGTCAATCGTCTCAAAACGTGAGTACAACTGTTTCTACACGCCAAGGAACTAGCTGGTCGTGCTCACCAGGCTGATCGCTACACGCGCGGAAGGACGTGATTCTATTTGCGCCTAGCGGCGAACCAACCCTCGCCGCCTGTCATTGCTTGCGGCCAGTCCACTGTCTGCGTCGAGCAAAACTGAATGCGCTGCATTTTTGCCGCTTGTCGGCTCTAAGTTGGAGAATGGAAGCATGCGCCTCGCCCTTCCATTTTGCTTTGGCCAAGCGGCAAGCATCTTTGCAAATTCGGCAGGAGCGCGTTGTGAACTTTTCGACAATAGTAGGCGCTCTCGTCGTGCGCTTCATGCTCGTCGTCGGTCGCAACGCAAGGCCGACCGCGCGAAGTCAAAAATCAGCATCGAGCCTGGAAACAATATATGGAAGTCTCTACCAGACGCTTTGAATGTATTGCATTCGGCATGTCACGCTAAAGCCTCGCCGCCAAAGCGGTCAATGTTAGGCTGTCCAAACGTATGCCTCGTGCTGCCCAACCAAGCGCGAGGCCAGCGCATCCGCTTGCACCGAAACCAACACCAGGGGCGGCTCCTCTGCCCGCATCCTCGACCGCCGCCACTCAACAAAATTTGTCGGCCGCCCGTGCTCGTCGGCTTCGACTAACGGTGCATGAACTCCCCGGTCAATAGCCAAGCGGCATGAAGCAGCTGGCGAAGACACCGCGACGGCGATGCTCGAGAAACCAACTTATATACCAATGGCATCAGATGCCCCAACAGCAACCATCCCGTATGCTGCTCGACCAACTCCATCGCGAGATTACGTGGCACACGCCTTGCTTCGCCCATAGCGGAAGCAGGGGGACCTTGGGAGCACGATATGCTTGGAATTGGAAGTAAGTTGCCGTCGTTCGAAATCACAGGCGTAAAGCCTGGCTTTCACGCGCCACAGGAAGACGGACAGAGCGCATTCGAAACTTTGACCGAAGACAGCTTTTCCGGGAAATGGAAGATCATCTTCTTCTATCCGAAGGATTTCACCTTCGTCTGCCCGACCGAAATCGCCGAGTTTGCCCGGCTATCCAAGGATTTTGCCGACCGCGACGCGATCGTATTGGGTGGTTCGACCGACAACGAGTTCTGCAAGCTCGCTTGGCGCCGCTCACACCAGGACCTGAAAAATCTGCCGATCTGGCAATTTGCCGATACCACAGGAGCGCTGGTCGATGGCCTTGGCGTGCGTTCGCCAGAGGGCGTCGCTTACCGATATACCTTTATCGCTGATCCTGACAACACCATCCAACACGTCTATGCGACGAATCTCAATGTCGGCCGCAGCCCCAAGGACACGCTTCGCGTCTTGGACGCACTGCAGACCGACGAACTCTGCCCGTGCAACCGCGAGATCGGCGGCGAAACGCTGGACGTTGCTTGAGGCAGCATGTCGTCGATCGAGCAGTTGAAAGAACAAATCCCCGACTTTGCGAAGGACATCAGGCTCAACCTGATGTCGATGGTCGCCGACGAGACGCTGTCGCCGCAGCGCCAGTATGGACTATTGTTGGCGAGCGCGATAGCCACCCGTAATCGGAACGTGATCGCAGCGATGGAATCGGCTGCCGCCGCCGTGATGACCCCAGTTGCGATCGCGGCAGCGAGATCCGCAGCTTCCGTGATGGCGATGAACAACGTCTATTACCGCTTCGTCCACCTCGCCGCCAACCCGGAGTACAAGACGATGCCTGCGCGGCTGCGCATGAACGTAATCAGCAATCCCGGCGTGGACAAGTCAGATTTCGAACTTTGGTCCTTGGCGGTGTCGGCCATAAACGGCTGCGGCGCCTGTATTGACGCCCATGAGAAGACACTGCGTACGGCAGGCGTTAGCGCCGAAACAATCCAGACTGCGGCGCGTTTTGCCGCCATCGTACAGTCGGTCGCAGTTGCGATCGAAGCGGCCGGGCATGATGCCGCGCCGACGACGGAGTGATCTATCCTCTGTGCCAGTTCTTTGCATTCGGGATGAGAACCTCACGCGAGCCGCCCGCTTGCGGAAGGTTCTCACCCAAAGCACATACCTTCCCGTATGTCGTGTTTCGGCGCAATTGTCGGGCGGCGAACTGAAGCTGCGGAGGGATTCCTCGATCAACGGCCATCACAGGCCTGTCGCTCGGCCGTCCTCCGCAAAATCCAATATCGCCTCACACCCCCCGATTAGCCTCATTCAATAGCGCCAGCGGTTCTGTCGATGACAAGACAGTGTCGCAGTCGATACCAGTCAACGCTGATCGCGATCTGTCCCTGCTTGTAATCCCCATCGTATTCACATACGCCGATGGCTTCGAACCTCGGCCACGGCAATGGTTCGCTCCGCGGCGCAGCAAATTCGGCGTAGCAGGCGTCACGTGCCGAACCGCTCACGACGTGATCGAATTCGCCAGTCGAGGGTGAGGGCAGGATCCGTAAGCGGTGCTCGCCCGAGCCTGCCCCACCCCCACGTTGTGAGCAGGGGCAAAATCGCTAGGGCGGATTGGTCGTCCGAGAGAACACTGAAGATGGCGCCTCCCCTCCATCATCTTGGCGGTGTGTATCGGCACGCCAAGAGGACGGAGCCGCTGTGCCCGCAAACGGCCAGGGTATTGGCGGCCCATCCTCTATCCGCTCAATTTGTTCTGTCGGTTGTTTAGTGCATTATTGTCTTTCTGCACTCCGGGTCGCATAAGCAAAAAAAGGTTTGGCATACCCAAGCCATCTCCGGGCTGGCGCTGCAAGGATCTGACGTATCGGCGACCGGCGTATTGTTGTCGACCGGTGCCGTGGCTTCAGCCACGATATTCGGCACCGTCGCTGCAAGCGCGATGGCGGTCGCAGTCACAAACAACATTTTTTTCATTCGCGCGTCACTTCCTCAGATTGGCCCCCGCCGTCACTACCTAACAGCAGCAACGCGAAATGCAAATCTCACGTTACGTCAGGTTTGTAGCTCACAGATTGTTACCAGGGGGCGCCACAGCAGGTCCCGATGGCGTGTCAGGCTTGGCTTTCGATCGCGTTCGCCGATCTGGATCTCGACCATTAAAGCCGGACTGCGGCCGCCGCTGGTTGAGCCGCGCAAATTTGCAGCACTCTGTGATTGCTCTGATGTCGTTGTTGAGAAACGTCTTCGGCCGCTATCTGGCTGGAAGAACTAGGGGACCGCGCGTTGAGCACAATGGATCGCAGGTAACGAGGATTTTCTGCCACCCTGGTCTCGCGACGGCCTTACTGCCTTTCGGATATGAGTGAGACGCGAACTAAAGTCGTAGCGGGATCGTCTTGCTCAAAGGCGGTCGGACCGCGATCTTTCACCACTCACCCGAACTTGAATAACACGCCATATCCACCTCGCGGATAGCTCCACTCGATGTCGCCGGTTGGCCCGGCAATTATGCGGCAGGTGCCACACTCTATGCAACCGTCGACGGTGACCTCGACCTGTCCCTTGTCGTTGAGCTCGTAGCAACGCGCGGGACAAGCTTTTAACAGTGCAAGGAGCTGCGGCGAAGGCGTCGCGTGCGCGCGAACCTTGACGTGGGGCCGGCCGACGTCGACAAGATAGCGATTGTAGTACAGTTTGTCCTCGACGCGCATTGAGGGCAGCTCGGCATTCATGTGTTAGCCTCCTTTTTTCGGATCGACTTTGTTTGTTCGACTGACTTTGCTCAGCGCCATGCGCGAGCGAAACGGAATGCATCACCGAACAGACCTGCCCACGACCGCGCTTTTACAAAGGATTTCAATGTCATCTTCTCCTTCTCGGCCTTCGGCATACCGTCGACACGCACGAAGTTCTGCATCGCCCTTGAGAGCAGTTGCGGGTAGGTAAGGAAGAAGTTTTGCGAATTGGTGTGCATCAGCGTTGGCAAATCCTTATACTTCTTCAGATCCTTGATGACGAAGGAATCATCCAACATCTTCTTGTAGAGCGACAGATTTTTCGCGGTCATGCGATCGCCGCGCGATTTCAGCTGGAAGATTGCTTCGGCGGCGATGCGGCCTGAAGTCATCGCAAGATTGGAACCTTCGCGATGGACGGCATTGTTGAGCTGCGCCGCGTCGCCTGCCACCACCCAACCCTCGCCATAGAGCTGCGGGATCGCCTTGTAGCCGCCCTCGGGAATGAGATGTGCGGAGTATTCCTTGACCTCGGAGCCTGCGATCAGGGGCGCCACGGATGGATGCCTCTTGAACTGATCGAGCAACCCGTAAGGCGTCTCACCGGTGCGCTGGAAATCGGCGACAAGGCAACCGATTCCGAGCGAAATGCACTCCTTATTGGCATAGATGAAACCCATTCCCGTCATGCCGCGGGATATGGTACCTGCGGCTTCAATCACGAGACCCTCGTCGCCCTCGAGATTAAAGCGAGCCTCGATCGTCTCGCGCGGCAAGAAGTGCATTTCCTTCACCGCCAATGCCACCTTGTCGGGCTCCGGCCGCCGGCGAAGGCCCGCACGCGTCCCAAGCAGGCCAATAACCCCTTCGGCCAGCACCACGACGTCAGCATGTATCTCGCCGTCGCGGCGATCTGTACGAACGCCAATCACTCTTCCATGGTCGTCTCGTGCCAGGTCGGTGGCTGTCGTCTCGCATAATACGGTCGCGCCAGCCTCCCGCACTTTTGACGAGAACCATTTATCAAACTGCGCGCGAATGATGGTATAGCGGTTCGGCCGCTCCTCGTTGAAGTCGTCGGAGCGATACTGCATGCCAAGGTGGGACCGATCGTCCATTATCCAGAACCGCTGCTCGACCAGATGACGTTCGAGCGGCGCCTCCTCGCGGAAGTCCGGTATCAGCTTTTCCATCATGTCGGCATAGAGGATCGCACCCTGCACATTCTTCGATCCGGCATATTCGCCACGCTCGAGTTGCAGGATCTTCATGCCGCGCTTGGCCATGGTCAGTGCCGCCGCGTTGCCTGCCATCCCGGCGCCGACGACAATTGCATCAAACCTCTCATCGATCATGACAATCTCCTAGCCCGCGATCCGGGCGCGCGATTGCGGCAAGAGCCGCGCTCGGAATGCAGCCGTCAGCGCCGGCAACAACTGCAGGGCGTCGTTGACAATGGCGATATGGGCGAAATCAAATATCGGCGCATTCTTGTCGGTATTGATTGCGACAATCAGATCGGCACCTTCGACGCCGACCCGGTGCTGAATCGCGCCGGATATGCCAGCTGCAATATAAAGCTTTGGCCGAATGGTCTTGCCGGTCTGGCCAATTTGCCGGTCAGTCGAGACCCAGCCTTTTTGCACCAGAGGACGCGAGCAACCATACTCGGCGCCGAGGGCCGTTGCGAGCTCTCGCACCAGGTGGAAGTTGTCCTGCGATCCCAGCCCCAAGCCGCCGGCGACCACGACATCGGCATAGGCAAGATTGGACGTTTCGGAATCGCGGTCCGGAATGAATGACAGCACCTTGGTGACGATATCGTCCTCAATGAGACCAAGCGGGTGGATAATGATCCGGGACGCATCGCGCTCGACGCGCTCGGGCATCGGCATGACGCGCGGGCGGACGGTTGCCATCTGCGGCCGGTAATTCAAGGTGTAGATCGTGCAGAGCAGCGAGCCGCCAAAGGTCGGACGTGTGGCCGCAAGCGAACCATCAGCGTCGACATCAAGCTCAGTGCAGTCGGCGGTCAGGCCCGTCAGAAGCGTCGTCGCGACAGATCCCGCCAGGTCGCGACCGAGCGTGGTGGCGCCGAGCAGCAGGATCTCTGGCTTGTAGGCGTTGACCAGCTCTGTCAGTGCCTTGGTATATGATTCATTGCGATACTCCGACAGAATGTTGTCGGCCACGAGATAGCTCAGATCCGCGCCATAGCAGAACGATTCAAGCGCGGCATTGCGCGTCGCCTCTCCCTCCGGACCGATTACAATTGCAGCGAGATCAACCTTCAGCTTGTCGGCAAGCCTGCGTCCCGCGCCCATCAGCTCCCACGAAACGGGATGTACCTGCCCGCGCTCCTGCTCGACGAAGACCCAGACGTGCTTGTAGGCCTTAAAGTGCTCCGGCAATTCTCTTTTGGCTGCGGCACGGCCGCCCACGGCCGGCCTGGCAGCTTTGGTGACGTTGCTCATAGCTATGAATCCCCTCAGAACCAGCGCCGCGCCACAGCATCGCGCTCTAGCTTCGATTGCTCCTTGAAGATGGATTGATCAGTGCCGGAGCGGCTTCGCGGCTGCCGCCCCCGGCTTCGCCTTCCCGGCGTGGCCCCGGCGCAAAAATGAGCGCTCGCCGATGGCCGGTTGCCGCACAGGTCACGTTTCGACAGGTCTTGTTTGAAGATGTCCTTGGCTCCAGCATTCTCCACGCTCCATCTCGCGGCCGGCGCCCGGACCGGCCTCACCGCGTCGGCCGTACCGGCGCGGCCAGCTCGGCTTATCGCTTCCAGCACCGTTGACCAGGCAGGTTCGATTTGTGTGCAACACTCGCGCGCGGCGTTCGACGTGGCGCTAGGCGCTGATTGTGGCGAGCGCGGCACTCTTGCCGCCGAACCTGTCATGTAATTCGTACGCGCCTTCCAGCGCAAAGAAATCCGACACCAGCATGACGATATGTCCTCCTGACACATGAGGCCGACGGTCATGGGGTGTTGGAAGATCAGCGCGAACTCGTTGACCTGCTTGATGCAGACGTCAGTATGCATGCCTTCTCCAGATGCTCGCTTGGATGCTTGGGTTAGCTTCGGATCGCCATCTCCGGTCAATCCCTGACCTCAATCGTATCGAACGCGATTCCGAACGCCGCTCGCGTGAGCATGAGCCATGAAATGATCGCGGCGCTGGGAATGAGCAGCAAAGGCGACGTCATTGTTCTTCCTCCAAATCTCATCTGGAACAAGGGTCGGCAGGGCGTCGTCAACGACAGACGTAGCAGCAGAACAGCAAGTGTCGTACCAGTCCCGGCGCCATCGAAAATCGACTGTCAAAGCAATGGCTTGGTGTGATCTGGTGGAGATTCAACACACGACACTTCCGACGTGGTCGCGAATCCAACAACGCCGCTTTGCGCAATGGCGCAGCGAGTTGAGCTAAATGAAGACGAAGGCCCGCCTGGGCGCCGTAACAACAACGTGGCGCGGAACAAACCGAGGCGGCGACGCAGCTACTTCATCAGGACACTCAATGGCACGAAGGCGGCGGGCCTCCTGGGGTCTGTGTTCTTGGGCTCTGCGACCGCATCCTTCAAAACCTTGAATACTCTCTGGTCGATTGGGGAGGACACCACGAAATCGGCATAGGCCTGCTCCAGAATCGCCTTGCACCGTGCCTTGATCTCTGGTTCCGAAACGCCGACGAATTGTTCCTTGGCGAGATGTTGCCCCATGCGCCCCAAGATATGCAGGCGTGCGACGTGGAGAATCTTGGAGTCGTAGTCGACGCCAAGAAGCGAAAAAAACTCCTCTGCTGAGGCGGCCGCGTTGAGCCGCTCCATGATACCGCTCACCGGTGTGTCGCTCATCGAAAACTCTCCCTTCGCTCAAGCCCCCGGCATCCAGCCGGGAACTGGTACAGCCGCACCATCCCGGCGCACTTTTAACCTCGCAGAGCCCAACGTATCGCCCAACCAACGCTTCAGAAAACGCGGGGCGGCCGAGCAGCTCCGCATCGCGCCAATTGGACGCTGGCAACGGCCGGTGGGCGCAATGCCGGACATGACCTCACGCGCGATGGCTCAATGAGCGTTCACAGATGTCGCGCCAAATCGCCACCAATGTCTCGCGCTCAACCGGCAGCTTGTTCTCAACGGCATATTTCCGCGCCCGCGACAGAATCTGTCTTGCCTCATCAGGGCTGGCGGCAAGCTGCAATTCGCCGAGCAGCGTTGTGATAGCCGAAAGTCCAGAATGTTTGCCGATCACAAAACGGTTGGATCTGCCTAGCAAATGCGGGTCAAGCCACTGATAGGTGCGTTGATCCTTCAACAGACCGTCGACATGAATGCCGGATTCGTGGGTGAATACGTGCTCACCGACGATCGCCTTGTTCAGAGGAATCGCACGAGCGGCCGCCGCCGCGACCACCGCAGCGACGTTCTCGAGCTCCGACAGTATGATGCTGGTCTGCCGTCCGTAGAGTTGTTTCAGCGCGACTGCAACCTCCTCCAGCGGCGCGTTCCCTGCACGCTCGCCGAGCCCAATGACCGTCACCGAGGCGTGGCTCGCACCGGCCTTGATGGCAGCGAGCGTGTTCGCGGTCGCGAGCCCGAGATCGTCGTGGCCGTGAAACTCGAGCTCGAGATCGGTGGCCGCACGCAGATGTCCGACCAACGCGCAAGTTGAATCTGGATCAAGGACGCTGAGCGTATCGGCAATGCGAAAGCGCCGCGCACCTGCCGCCTTTGCAGTTGCGACCAGCGTGATGAGAAACTCGATATCCGCGCGGGAAGAGTCCTCGCCGCCGACAGCGACCTTAAGCCCACGCTCACAGGCGTAGCCAACCACTCGCTTCATTCGCTCCAGCGCTAATTCGCGGTTGCCGCCAATCTTGGCCGCGATCTGCACGTCGGAGGCGGGGATCGATATGTTGACCATGGATACCTCGGCCTCGATCGCCGCATCGACATCGGCCTCTCGCATCCGGCACCAGCCAATGGTGGTGAGCGGGAGACCCGCTTCGACGATGCCGCGGATGGCAGCGATCTCCTCACTGCCCATGGCGGGCGTCCCGGCCTCGACTTCGGTGACCCCCGCCCTCGCCAGCGAACGCGCTATCGCCAGCTTTTCGTCGGCCGTGAACGCAACGCCAGGAGCCTGCTCGCCGTCGCGCAATGTCGTGTCGTTGAGCACGATCGGTTTGGTCGTGGCCAATTCGGACCACGACGGTTTGGCGACGGTTGCGACGGTAGCGATCACGCGAATCTCCTGGCTGGGTTTGACCACGGAGTGCTCCAGCAACCGGCATGCCACACCGGCAATGACATCAACCGATTGGCAGATATTTTTCGTCCCAATTGGATTGTCGCAAACGCGACAGGGTTGCAGAGCGCACGCGTCAAAATTGACTTTCTGCCCTGCCGAGCTCTCGTTCATCTCGGCTTTCCTTACAAATGGACAGTGGGATCTCCGCGAACAAGCCTGCGCTCGCTTGCAGCCTATCTGCGACAAAGCCCGTCAGGACAAAGCCCACCAGAATTAAGCGATTCGGCCCGCTCGCCCGCTCATTGCGAAGCCTATGGAAAGATGGCCGACGACGCCCGGCTCAGATGGGCCAGTCGCCGGCGACGATCTGGCTCTCCGCCTGCAACAGAACATCACGCCGGCGCTCAGCCATCCGGCTCTCGCCGCTTTCATCGCCAAAGCAGACGTCGAAATCGTTACATTGGGTGCACACCGGCGTCGTACACATCACGAGGCCCTCGTCCTCGCATAGCGTGCGATAGAAGAACCGCTTCCATCGCATATTGTTGATATTGCACGCCGCGAGCGGCGCGAAATGGCGACTTAGAAGCCGAGAGAGTTCGGCTCGGTTGCGCAATCCGAGGTCTTCCCATAAGTGGTCCGGCTCAATGGCGCGGCGCGCGATCATTGCAGCCAGCCAGCGGCCAATATCCCCTTCCGTTGACCGTCGCGAGAGCAAGAGATCACGCACCATTGCGACCTCGTCGGTCACATTGGGCTCAAAACACGCGGCCGACTGTTCGATTTTGATCTCAATCGACGGGAAGTACTGTTTCAACAGCGCTGCAACTTCATGAGCTGCGAGGCCAGCTTTCTCGGGAAGTGGGCCATCGTCCATCGAGGCCGCTGCCAGAATAGATGCCAGCACGTGGCGATCGAAGTCGCTGTCGGCAACTATCTCGGCGTCCGCGGGGGACACTCCAGTGAGCAAGTGGTAGGTTGCAATACCTTTATGCACGCCTTCGCGCGCGGCGGTCGCACCGCCAATTAATGGCGGACGCAACTTCGCTTCAAACATGTGGTCCTTTCTATCGCAGGTCCAAATATGCTACGCCTGCCGCATCCCATCCTGGTGAGACGTCTTTCGTCGGAATGCCGGTCTCCCGGGATGGGGGGGGAAATAGGGGAGACCGGCACCCGCTCGCGCGCCCTTGCGAGGCCACGAGTCGCCACCTTTACGAGGCAGCGAGCTCGGCGGCGGTCTTGCCGACAATCGATTCGTCAACCGCCTTCATGATGCCGTGCTCCATCAGCATGTCCTCGAGCTCGTCCATGGAGATAGGCGTGGGGATGACGCCTTTGCCGCCGTTGTTGTGGACCTTGGTCGCGAGGTTGCGATAATGATCGGCCTGCTGAGAGTCCGGCGCATACTCCAACACCGTCATCCGACGCAATTCCGCATGTTGGACGATGTTGTCGCGCGGCACGAAATAGATCAGCGTGGTTCCGAGTTTCTTCGCCAGCGCCTCGGCCAATTCCAGCTCCTTATCGGTCTGTCGCTCGTTGCAGACCAGGCCGCCCAGCCGCACACCGCCAGAGTTGGCGTATTTCAGAATGCCCTTGGAGATGTTGTTGGCGGCGTACATCGCCATCATCTCGCCGGACATCACGATATAGATCTCCTGCGCCTTGTTCTCGCGGATTGGCATCGCAAAGCCGCCACAGACAACGTCGCCGAGCACGTCATAGGAGACATAGTCAATGCCCTCGTAAGCGCCATTCTCCTCCAGGAAATTGATCGAGGTGATGACGCCGCGCCCTGCACAGCCGACACCCGGCTCGGGTCCGCCCGATTCCACACAGCGGATGTCCTTGTAGCCGATCTTCATCACGTCCTCGAGTTCGAGGTCCTCCACACTGCCGGCGTTCGCTGCCAGACTTAAGATCGTGTCCTGCGCCTTGGCATGCAGGATCAGGCGAGTCGAGTCCGCCTTTGGATCACAGCCCACAATCAGGATCTTTTGACCCATCTCGGCGAGTGCTGCCAGCGTGTTCTGCGAGGTGGTCGATTTGCCGATACCACCCTTGCCGTAGAATGCGATTTGTCTCAGTGAAGACATGTTGCTCTCCATCAACCGATTTGCCGACATTGCGCGCTGCTCTGCGCGCGATTGTTTCTTTCTCAGAAACGGGGTCCACGGGTTCAAGGGAAGGAGCGCATCGCTCGTCTTGCGCGTCTGCGTGCACTCAGCCCTCACTCAGTGTTGCGTCCCCCCTATAGCAACAGCCGTGCCAGCAATTGTCCGCGCTTGTAAGCGTCTGAATACGTTTTGCAAACTCACCCGCCGACTGAGGATCCCTGCTTATCCGGCGGCAGATCCACGCTGTTTTTTACCTGACAGGACTTAAGCCACCCTGTCGGAAACCGAACAGGCCTCTCAAATGTCAGATGCGTCAAGGCCGGCTTACCGCGGGCTATTTCGATGCGTTCGAGCCTGGAACGGGAATTGCCAATCGACCTTTTGCGGTGGGCCATTGGCGGAGGAACGCGACGATGCAGGTTGGGAGTGAAACGTCAAAGGGAATGGCCAAGCGGCCGGTGTGCCTGATCGATGACAACATCGCCCACTCGGCCCTGCGGTGCATCTCCCATGATCGGATCGAGGCGCACCAGCTTGCAACGCCGGAAAAGGCTGTTGGCGGAGGCATCGATTGGCCGGTACCGGATGTGGTGCCGTTCGGCCGCTGGGAACAGCCGGCGCTGGTCGGCGAAATGGCGGGCCAATGTCCTGGCGCAGGAATCCCGATCGTCTGCGACGCATCAGGCGGGGCCACGACGGCCGGCCGCATCACGGCTGCCGCCCCTGCCGTGCACGGCAGGCCACCGAGCTTGGCAACAGTTCGCAAAAATGTCGATGTTCGCGGCTACGGCGGCATCGCACCGATCGTTCAGCCAGGCGCGCTCGAATAGGTGCACCATGGCAACGATCATCTTCTATCAAAAGCCCGGTTGCGCCACCAACGCCAGACAGATCAACGCACTGACGGCCGCAGGGCATCACGTGATTGCCAAGGACATCTTGAAAGAGCCGTGGCGTACGGAGGAACTGCGCTCGTTCTTTGGACATACACCGGTCGTGTCCTGGTTCAACCCCTCCGCGCCGCGCATCAAGTCGGGCGAAGTCAATCCCGGCGCGATCGATGCGGCGGGCGCAATTGAGCTGATGCTCGGCGATCCACTTTTGATCCGACGCCCCCTGATCGACGCCGACGGCGCAAGATGCGCGGGATTTGATCGTGAGCCCGTGCCGTCGCTGCTTGGGCGGACTCCGCAAGATGATCTTGACGGATGCTCGCGCGAGGGAACGTTCATGGACTGTCCGTCCGAGTGAGAAGTTGCACAACTAAGGCCATGCGGGGAGACAAGACGACGCTCCCTCTCTTCGTTCTTTCGGGCGCGCGACGAGCAACGCGCGCGTTGAGAATAAGATGAGAGGTCTATCAACCGCTGCAGTCGGTAGAGGCCCCTCGGGGTGGCTCTTTCCGTCGCGCAAAAGCGCACTTTACGCGCATGCGGCAGGGCATGGCCGCAGCGATGCGATCTTGAAAAACTTCAACCGCGCATGACCGACGTGACTTAGCGACTTAATTACGTCGATGACCAACCCGATTTGATCCGCATCAAATCCATCGCCATTCCAATCATGTGACAGAGGGTTCGCGTGACTATCCACGCGCATTTTGGAATGGAGACTTTGATGAGAGCAAGAACAACTCTGACGAAAGCGTCCCTGCTCGTGCTTGCGGCGATGTTCGACGGAGCTGCCATGTCGTCGGTACAGGCCGCGGACCTCGCACCGGCGCAGGTCTACGCTAGACCTCCACTGGTCGAACCCTTCAATCCGTGGATGATCCGCCTGCGCGTGCTCGGCGTATTGCCGGATTCCGAAGGCAGCTCGGTCAATGTCGGCGCCGTACCGTCGCTGTCATCACCGAATTCCGGCCTCTCGACCAGCGATCGGGTCGTACCGGAGCTCGACATCACCTATTTCTTCACCCCCAACATCTCCGCTGAACTCATTCTCGCCGTGACCAGACATCAGATCAGCGGCACTGGCGCGCTGAGTGGGCTTGATATCGGCAAGATCTCGCTGTTGCCGCCGACGCTGACCCTTCAATACCACTTCACCGATTTCGGCCCCTTCAAGCCGTATATCGGCGCCGGCATCAACTACACCGCGTCCTTCCACCAATCCGCAGCCAAGACGCCGTTCGCCAGCCTCGCGGTGACGGATTTGCATGTCAACAACACAGTTAGCCCCGCGGTTCAATTCGGCTTCGACTACATGCTCGATCGTCATTGGGGCCTGAACGTTGACGTGAAGAAGTTGTGGCTGCGGCCAGATTATTCGGCGACTGTAAACGGTGCGATCCCCGTCACCGGGCGCGCTAATATCGACCCATGGCTGGTCAGCGGCGGCATCACGTATAAGTTCTGATAAGCACGCCCCGCAACCGGCTCGCCAAACCAAGAGGTCGAGCGAGATGGCGTCTCGAGTAAGGGTCTTCACACTCAGTGCCGGGCGCCGGGCCCGGCGCCGCAGGCAATCCTTGTAAAGTCTTGCGAAGCCAGTATGGCTGACGGACGCCTCGGATGTGGTCAGGAGAAATGATTCAATCGCTTTCTCGAGCATGTCCGCCAATCAGTGTGGATCGTGACGCCTATGGTCTCGCTCGAAAACCACGTATCCCGCAGCAGCTTGATGCCACAGGCAGACGCGGATTCGATCAAGACGAGCGCCAGCGCCTCAAGGGCTTCGCCATGGCATGAGCGTGCATGCAACTCCCGCTGTCGACCTCGAAGGTCGCACCGTACCAGCCGCGTCTAAGAAATGGATGCTCAGTGGAGAAGAAAACTCGCCGGAAGTTGAGCTGGAAGTTGTCGTGCGGACGGCGCTGATTAAACGGAAAAGTCGCTGCGGGAGCTCCGTACCAGACAATCGGGCCGGTTCTCGCCGCTTAGCCGTCTGTCAGCGACGGGCTAACGCCTTGGCCCCTCCGCGCACGGGCTCAACCAGTCCTAGACTTGACGGGGCCGGCGCGGCCGCCCAAAGCTTAGAGTGGAGCCTTGAGAACCGAGAGACTCCACTCCTTGCTATCAGTTGATAGTCACTTGGCGCCAGGGAAGTCGAGCAGGATCGACGCTGCTTAGCCAATTGACAATGTCATGACGGCCATAAGTCTGGTGTCGACGGCCGCCCAAAAGGACGACAGGCCGTCCCAACTCGGCCACCCACATCCTCACGAGATTGTCACGTTCGCTCGGATTGCTGATGACATGGTCTTGAACAGCAACCACTCCGAACTCGACGCCTTGTTCGCGGACGAGTGCCACTTCCCAAGTCGACATGGTGGCTCCTCCCTTACCGGCCAGTGCGATGCTTGGTGGGATCTACCAATACATACTGCATTCCCGGTGCAGGCGTAGGTGGAAGCGGCTCGCCACGGGTTACCGTGCGTTCCTCTCCGGTTCGACCGCCTCGAGGCCCGACCTGCTCGTATTGCCCGGAGCGGGGGGCCTCTTGTCCTGGTTTAAAAGTTTTAGCCATAAGGCTCTCCTGCATGAGAGCCGGGGTTGACCGCGGGCAACGATCTGATTCATGATCAGACCGCCTTACCAGGCCCGTCCCGCGTCGGCTCTCGACCACGGGGCGGTTTCAAGCCGCCGGGTCTGAACCACCCGGCGGTTTTTGATTATGAACTCACTACCCGCACGCGACCTTCTGTTCATCTTCGTCCATCATGCCGAGAGCACGGCGGACGTAACCGGGATCTTTGTCAATCAAGGTTAGAAGTACGCGAGCAGACATTTCCGGAATGCGGCTGCCTTGTTCCCAATGACGAACAGCCGCCAAGCTAAATCCGAACTGCAACGAAAACTCTTGCTGGGTCAGCGAGAGCTTCTTCCGGATATTTCTCACATCAACACTATCCTCAATATGGATCGTGCGCTCACGAGCCTGAGTATTCTCTCCTCGTGCATGAGCTACAGCCTGTTCAAGGCCTTTGATGATTTTGCGACCAGACTGCGGATTCCGAGATGATGGTGCGCAGCGTACCGACTTGATGGCGCGCAGGGTTCCGAAATGATCGCGCGCAGCATTCCGAGCATTCTCCGCGCAGCATTCCGATTTGATCGCGCGCAGTTTCGGATGGTGTGAGGCCTGATCGTTGGGCCATTTCTCCGGCTGGAAACAGCTGGGAGAATTGGATGCCGACGAGGAGGGTTGTCATGCGCCAGGTGCGCGAGATTGTGAGGTTGAGCCTTGAGGCTGGGCTCTCGACGCGCGTGGTTGGCGAGCGGGTCGGCGTCGGGCCGACGACGGTACGTGACACGCTGAAGCGGTTTGCGCGCGCGGGTCTGGCATGGCCAGTCCCGGAAGCGACAAGCGACGCGGAGCTGGAGCAACTGCTGTACGGGGTGCCTGGCGTGAAGCCGGGTCGCCGCAAGGTGGTCGAGCCTGACTGGTCCGCTGTTGCCCGCGAGCTCAAGCGCAAGCACGTGACCTTGCAGGTGTTGTGGGACGAGTACATTGCGGACCATCCGGACGGGTACCGGTATAGCCGTTTCTGTGACTTGTTCCGCAACTGGGAAGGCCGGCTGCCGCTGGTGATGCGCCAGCACCACGGCGGGGGCGAGAAATTGTTTGTCGACTATGCCGGCGACACGGTGCCGGTGGTTGACCGTAAGACTTGCGAGGTGCGCGACGCGCACATCTTCGTGGCGGTCATGGGCGCGTCCAGCTTGTCGTTCGCTCTGGCGACGTGGACCGAGCAGCTCGGCGACTGGATCGCGGGACACAACGCGGCCTACAGCTTTTTTGGCGGCGCGACGCAACTGCTGGTGCCCGACAACGCCAAGGTCGCGGTGATCAAGGCCTGCCTCTATGACCCTATGGTCAACCGCAGCTACAGCGATATGGCGCAGCATTACGGCACGGCGATTTTGCCGGCACGGCCACGTCGCCCGAGAGATAAGGCGAAGGTTGAGGCCTGCGTCGGAATCGTCGAGCGCTGGCTGCTGGGGCGGCTGCGCAACCGAACCTTTTACAGCCTGGCCGAACTCAACGGCGCGATCGCCGAGTGGCTGGCCAAGCTCAATGACGGACGGGTGCTGCGTCAATATGGCCGCACACGGCGCCAGCTGTTCGAGGAAATTGATGCGCCGAATCTTAAACCGCTTCCCGGCGAGCCGTGGGTCCATGCCGAATGGCGCCGATGCCGGGTCGGCCTCGACTATCACGTCGAGATCGAACGACACTACTACTCGGTGCCCTATCGCTTCGCCCGTCGGGAGGTAGAAGCGCGGATCTGCGCGCGAACCGTTGAAATCTTCCTGGGGGGCGAGCGTATCGCCGCGCACATGCGCGGCAGTGGCAACGGGCGGCACACGACGATCAGCGCCCACATGCCTTCCAGCCACCGGCGCTATGGCGAGTGGACGCCGGCAAAGATCCGCAGCGAGGCAAGCCGGATCGGCCCGACGCTGCGCCAGCTGGTCGACCGGATCATCGAGGATCGGCCGCATCCCGAACAGGGCTATCGTTCTTGCCTGGGCATCATCCGGCTTGAGAAGCGCTTTGGCGCCGAGCGCCTCGAGGCGGCCGCGTTGCGCGCGCTTGAGATCCAGGCTCGCAACTACCCGAGCATCAAATCGATCCTCGAGAAGGGGCTCGATCGCGTCCCAACGCCTGCGTCGCCTGAGCGCGAGCCGATCCTACACACCAACATCAGAGGCTCGAACTATTACCACTAAGGAGAGAAAATGCTGACACACCCCACACTCCACCTGCTTACCCGGCTCGGCCTTACCGGCATGGCCGAGGCCTTCACGAGCCTCACCGACAACGAGGATGCCCAGGGTCTCGCTCATGCCGAATGGCTGGCGCTGTTGCTGGACCATGAAGCGACTTGGCGTAACAACCGGCGCCTGGCGCTTCGTCTTCGCAAGGCAAAGCTGCGTCATCATGCCGTGCCCGAGGACATCGACTACCGCGCTCCCCGTGGGCTCGACCGCCGCCTGTTCGACATGCTGCTCAAGGGAGACTGGATCAGGAACCATGAGAATTGCGCCATCGTCGGGCCAACCGGCGTCGGGAAAAGCTGGCTAGGCTGTGCGCTCGGCCACAAGGCCTGTCGGGACAACCACTCTGTGCTTTACACCCGGTTGCCGCGGTTGATCGAAGAACTGGACCTTGCCCGGGGCGATGGCCGACTCGCCTCGCGGATGAAGAGCATCGCCGCCGTCGAGCTCCTCATTTTGGATGACTGGGGCCTCCAAGCCATCGACGCCAATGCCCGTCATTATCTGCTCGAAATCCTCGAAGACCGCTACGGCCGTCGGTCAACACTCGTCACCAGCCAGCTTCCAATTGCCAAATGGCATGAGCTCATAAATGACCCAACTTACGCGGATGCCATACTGATCGCCTGCTTCACAACGCTCACCGGCTCGATCGCGCGCAGGTGAAGTACCCGATCGTCAAGGCAATTGGCACTTTCGTTAGCCGGCGGTCAAGCGGCCGCCGAAGAGATCACGTCTGATGTTTGATCGTGGTCGCTCGAGGGAGCGAAGCTGACCGGACGCGCACCCCCAACAGTGCTGTAGCGGCCGGTCAGCTTCGCGGGCTGCAGTCTCGGTCTTCATCGGCCGCCCGCGTAATCAAGGCCGAGGAAGAACGGGGCGGGCGACGCATGGAGTCAGAGCAAGCAGTCACTATGGCCATTCAATCTCCCTTTGGGTGCATGGGAAACGCTGAATGTTCAATAGATCGCGGCGCCAGCGCCGACGTTGGTCGACGCATCCTTTATCGTCTCCACGATGAATTCGATCTGGTTGCTCGTGAGATGAGCGTGAAACGGCAGCGCCACGGCGCGATCGGCGACCTTCTCCGTGACCAAGAACTCGCCACGCCGATAGCCGAGTTCAACGTATTGGCACTGCAAATGCAATGGATGGCAATAAGCGGCGGCTTCGATCTGCTCGAGGCGCAGATCATCGATAATGGCATCGCGGCTGGATCGCGTGAAGCGAGTCCCGAGATGGACGAGATAGAGGAACCAGTTCACCTCGGTCACATCGGGGCCGATATAGGGCGGCTTGATGCCCTCAAATGATTGCATATGCGCATTGTACAGCTGCTCGATCAGCCGGCGTCGCTCCAAGATGTCATCGAGGCGCTTTAGCTGCGCAAGTCCCAATACTGCTGTGAGATCGCTCATGCCGGCTTGGTAAGGTGCCACGCTGCCGACGACAACGGACGAACGCTCATCCAGCCGGTGCGCGCGATGCCGACGCAAGCCAACGACCACCTCTATATCGTCGCTCACCACCATTCCGCCTTCGCCACAACTTAAGCCCAGCGGCTGGGCAAAGTCGAACACCGCGATATCGCCAAAACGGCCGACGAGTTCGCCCTTGTATCTCGATCCGATCGCCTCGGTGGAATCCTCCAAAAGCGGCAGCTGATGGCGCTGCGCGATCGCGCGCAGTTCCGACCATGGCGCCGGGTGGCCGTTGGGATTGCCGGCGATGATCGCTCCTGTACTGGAGGTGATACGCTCTTCCACCTTCGCCGGAGCCAATGCGCCGGACCAATAGTCAACGTCGGCAAATACCGCCCGTGCGCCCGCAAGACGGATGGCGTGGACTGTTTCACGCATCGAATAGGGCGATGCGATCACCTCCTGTCCGGGCCCGATGCCAAGTGCTTTCAAGGCAATCAGAAGCCCAAGCGTGCCGCTCGGGACGGCAACGGCATATTTGCGGCCAAGATAGCTGGCGAAAGCTTGCTCGAATGCCTCGGTGACCGGCCCATTGGAAATTCGAGGCGAACACAGCAGCGTTTCCACGGCAGAGAGTTCCGCAAAGGTGATATCGGGGTCGGAGAGCGAGATGAAGGATTGATCCGCCACCGCCAGGCGCGTGGCCGCGTTGTGATCCCTTGCTAGTCCAACGCCCATCACCACCCAGCATTCCTTTTGGCCAGCACTATGCCGATTGCCCGCGCCGGGTCGGCCGTAATCTGCATGCAGTGGTCGGATCCATCGACCAGATGCAGGTCAAAACCCGGAAAGCGGCGGAACGGCTGCTCCGTCACGTCGGACGCATCACAGCGTACGCAGGCGAGCTGCGGAAAGCGGCGCCGCAGTTCAACGACCGGGCCTGTATCGGCCTCAGCCGCCGCAATTAGCCGTTCGATTTCGATCAGTTCGTCAGGGCCGAGTGCCATTATGGCTCCTATAACAGGTCCGAAACGGGCGTCATTGCCAGAACAGCCGCTCAGGATCCGCATTCAATTCGTCGAGTGCCGAAGCCAGCCGATGGTAAATGCTGTAAAATTCCCAGATTCCCTGCGCATGATTTTTGAAGAATGTCTTCCAGGCCCCGCTCGCGACATCGTAGAGGATCAGCGCGACATCGATCAGGCCACCGTCCTTAGCAATATTGCCCGAGCAGCAGGGGCTCTCGATGAGGTAGCCTCCTCTTACCGGCGTCACATTCGGCGAGACAAAGCGATAGCGCATGCGCGAACTCAGGGCGCGCTCGATCCGCTTGCGATCGAGCTCGTTCGGGTGTGGGATCGGCCCGGTCACTACCTTTCTCATTACCGCGGCATTCATCGCCAACGCCTCCTTTCAAAGCGCTTTGATTTCGTCCTCAAAGCAGCCGATAATCAGCCGCTCGCCAAAATCAACGATATAGATCGGCACGCTCTCGTCCGTATGCATGGAGACCCGGATGATTTCGCCGATCTGTCCAGCGCCGATCAACACCCCATCGGGCGGCGCATTGGGGAACGACTCGTCATTGATGATGTCCATCGCGGTTTTGATACGCTGGCCTGATCGATATTTCGGAACCTCTGGCCCGATCATGATATGCCCTCTTCTTCCGGCAACGGCGGATCATCGACCTCTGCGCCCGCGCCAGCCGAATCGAGTTCTTTGCGCTTCATGCCGACGCGATAGCCGCTTTCCAGAAATGCAACGCCATAGATATAGAATTGCTGGAGGAACGTGCCGATCGAGACGACGTAGCCAATCTCGCCTTTTCTGACCAAGACCTCGCCGATCTCTTTGCCGGGATAGGTACCATCATTGCGGACCGAACGATTGGCGCGCACCTTTTCACCAAAGCTGAAGCAAGGAGGCTCGCTTAGCTCGACCACGTCGTGGTCGCGGACGATGTTGCTCATGCAGCCATCCCTTGCGGACTTTTAAGAAAGAGCTACCACGCGAGCGCAAGCCTAGCGATTGCCCGCTGCGCCAGCTTCATCGGCAGCTTTCTTGTTCGAATGGACGACCTGTGCGATTGTCGGACGGAATGCCTGGTTCAGGGAAAGGCAGGTCGATTACCGGGAGCAATGTCGGCCAAATCCAGGGGGACACCGCCGCGCAGCACGCAGCGTTCGGCATTGAGAAGTAATTTTCGGCCATTGCGCTCGGCGACTTGCTCGCCGGGCTTGGCGTACCGGCGCAACGTCGATATCGGCGAACAATCCGGAACGAGCGCGTTCTATGACGGCGAACGAAATTTGGAATTTTGGTGCCAGCAAGGCGCAGCCAACTCGTAAGCGTTTCAGCGCCCGGTCCAAGCGTGACGTTCATGGGGCTCTCCCATTTAAGCCGACGCCTGGCGGCGCGGCCATGAAGTGTCGACGACGCAGGTGTCGTCGACCGGACAAACCGCAACACATTGCGGCTCGTCGAAATGGCCGACGCATTCGGTACATTTCTTCGGATCGATCGTAAACGTTCCGCTCTTCTCGGAGATTGCAACGTTCGGACATAAGGGCTCGCAGGCTGAGCAGCCCGTACATTGCGAAGCGATGATCTTGAACGGCATTCGCCATCTCCTCACGCCGCCGAGGTGAGAACTTTCCGGCGGATTGCCGCATCATCTTGCTTGACGTGCATCGTCTCACCGCTTCGCAGCTTGTCGAGATAGCAGCGGAACCAGCCGATCACCGACTTCTCGATGAACTCATGCGCGTATTGGTCGACCGGCTCGATGCCGGCCTTGAGCAGATTTCTCTTCGGGCAGTCGCCGATCTTGGCTACGAACACAGCATGGCAATCCTTGATGGCGCCGGTGATGTTTGAAAGCCTGTCCTCCTCGCCGTGTCCGCCCTGGCAGTAGACCTCGGCTCTGCGGTGGCCGACGAATTTGGCGCCGGAGGTCGAGAGTTCGTAGACTTGGAACTCCTTGGCATGGCCAAAGTGCTCATTGATCAGGCCCGAGCCCTTGGTCGCGACCGCGACCAGAAGTGTGATCTCGCTCTTCTGTCCAGCGAGCTCCGCAAGCTCCTCCCGCCCGGCCGCGATCTTGGCCGCGCGCTGATCCTCGACCTTGGCCTGATAGGCCCGGCGCATTTCAGCGTCATAATTGACGTCCATGGCCATGATCCTCTCGGTAGTGAAGTCCGCGCGGCGATCCTCGCCCAGCAGGCCGACCGCGTCGGCGCGACACTGGCGGCAATGCCGCATCACCCTCGTCTCAGCTTCACAAGCATCTTGCAGCGCTTTCAATTCCTGCGCCGTCGGACCCCGCTGGCCGCTCAGGCCGAATACCGTGCCATGCTCAGATGCGGAGATCAGCGGCATGATGTTGTGCAGGAAGGCACCCCGTGACTTCACCGTTTTGTTGACCTCGACCAGGTGCAGGTCGTTGATTTCAGGAATCATCACCGAATTGACCTTGCACAGGATGCCCCGTTCCGTGAGCATCTGAAGGCCTTGCAGCTGACGATCAATGAGTATCCTGGCGGCTTCGATTCCAGTGTGCCGCTTGTGGTTGAAGAATATCCACGGATAGATCTTGGCGCCGATTTCGGGATCGATCGTGTTGATTGTAATGGTGACATGGTCGACATTGGCGCGAGCGATGCTATCGACGTAGTCTGGAAGTGCCAGTCCGTTGGTCGATAGACAGAGCTTGAGGTCCGGCGCCGCCTTGGCGATCAGTTCGAACGTCTTGAAGGTCTTTTCCGGGTTGGCCAGGGGATCGCCGGGTCCGGCGATTCCAAGTACGGTCAGCTGCGGAATGCTGGTGGCGACGGCAAGTACTTTCCTCACGGCCTGTTCAGGAGTGAGCTTCTCGCTCACCACTCCCGGACGCGACTCATTGGCACAGTCGTATTTGCGGTTGCAGTAATTGCACTGGACGTTGCAAGCCGGCGCCACGGCGACATGCATGCGCGCGTAATGATGATGCGCCTCCTCGCTGTAGCAGGGATGGTTCTTCACCTTTTCCCAGATTTCTTTCGGTAGATCGCCTTGACCAGCCCGCGATCCGCAGTTGGTGCTGGGGCCGCTGTGCGGGGTGCGGCAACCCTTATGCTCGGCGATCTCACCGATATACTCCGCAACTCCGGCACGTCCTCCGCGCCCCGCGACCGCGTCCATCATCAGTTCTCCCTGCACGGCAAATAGGTTTCTCAGGACGAGCCCTGAGCGAACCACAAGGAGGGAGTAGCAACCTCCGTGCCATCGCGACGGACGATGCCATTTCTGAACGGTGTCAATGATTTGGCGCACGCGATCCGCCTCGTTGCAGGTACCGCAGTGATGTTCCCGCATGTAGGAAAACCGACACTATCACTGGCCGCGAGAGATGCCATTGACGCACCTATTCGTTCACGGCCTGAGGGCGTGCAGAAACCGCTCTCACCCACGACCGCATTTGCTGACCATCTCTGCCCGCCAAACCGGCCGGCGCCGTCGGCTTGAATTGGCAGCGCCACTAGCTGGCGAGCAATAGCTCCACCGCGCGCGGGAGCTCAATTGCGAGCGGCATCAAGCCTTGCTCGACGAGAAAGCTGAGTTCGTTGCGCGAAAGCGCTTGCGGATCGACAATCACGTAATGGACCTCGGACGAGCGCTTGGTGATCTGCCGTGCATAGGTGCGCAACAGCTGGTCATTGAAGCGACATCCGATGAACAGAAAACTCCGCCGGGTCCGTCTTTCCTTGATAATGTCGGGAATCGGCGTTTGGATGTCGATCTGCGTCAGCACCTCGACATAATCGGCGTCAGATATCAGAAAGTTCTTTGCCGGCTCTACGCTGCCATGCGGCTTGTACAGCACCGTCGCCCAATTGCGAGCCGCGGCGCCGTCGACCTCTTGGCCTGCCGATTCATAGAAGCGATAAAAGTGGTCGGTATAGAGGCCGGCGCGGCTGATACCCTGCACCTCGCCCCATCCATCGCGCTCGCCGAGCGCCGCACGCATGGCGCTGTCGTACCAGGTATCGACGATCATCGGCGGCGATAGAGACGCAAGATGATGATGCAGCGCCGTCGGCTCGACCGGTACAGCAAAGGCCTGAGCCATTAACCTCGTCAGGGTGAGACGATGTTTGTTACTCTCGATATACTGCGCCGACGCCCACGCATTGCCCTTGGCCCGTCGCGGCAGTGCAACCTTGGTGGCAAAGAAGGCGGCCAATGCCTCAGGTGTCGTCGGGACATCCGGCCGGGACAATTTGGCAAGGCCAGGCCCAAGGTAGGGAATAACGCTGCCCGCACTCAGTCTGGCCGCGAGTTCAGTGAGAATCGCCTCCGTATCGGCTGCACTGGCAAAATCGATGCGCGGAGGCGCCTTCATCGCTCGTCGCCGCTTTCGCCGCGCTTCCTAGCGTTGATCGTGATCGGCAAGGGAGTGTCGCTTGCCATCTTGGGCAGGTCGAGTACCCAACCATTGGCGATCCTGATCCAACCGCCCCAAAGCGTCTCATACTCGGACTCCACGATTGGCTCTTCGAGATCTTTCTTCGGCACGTAAATCGACAAACCCGTGTCCGGAGAGCGGCGTATCATGATTTTCATGACGTCAACTCCCTGGACTGCGACGCATCGCGGGGTGCACTGGAATACTCCCGCGACATGGCGCGCAGCCGAGCCACGATGTCAGACAGCATGTGCGCGACCCGAGTGACCTCTTCGACGGTAGTTTCACGCGACAGGGAGAATCGCACCGCCCCGCGCATGCTGCTTGCCGGCACGCCCATGGCGCGCAGAACATGAGATGGCTCCAATGAGCCGGAGCTGCAGGCCGATGCGACGGAAGCGGCAATGCCGACACGATTGAGATGATGCACAATGCTTTCGCCCTCGAGATGGTCGAAGGCGACGTTTGTCGTGTTCGGCAGCCGGCTATTGAGATCGCCGAGCACTGAGCAACCGCCGTTATGCAAGATGGCCTGCTCCAGCCGATCGCGCAAGGAGCCAATGCGAGCGCGCTCCGGCTCGAGCCGTTCCGCCGCAAGCTCCGCAGCTTTGCCGAGACCGACGATGCCGGGGATATTCTCAGTTCCCGCGCGGCGCCCTCGCTCCTGCGATCCGCCCCAGATCAGCGGCCTGAATTTTGTATCTTTGCGCAAATAGAGCGCACCGACGCCTTTGGGACCGTGCAGCTTGTGAGCGGACAGCGACAGCATGTCGATAGCGCTGTCGCTCAGGTCGATGGCCACCTTGCCTATGGCTTGCACCGCATCGGTGTGAAACAGGGCGCCCGCCGCGCGCGTCAAGCCGGCCAGGAACTCAACAGGGAAAATCGTGCCGGTCTCGTTGTTGGCCCACATGACCGACGCAATCGCGGTGCGTGGTCCAAGGGCCCTGCGGAACGCCTCGATGTCGAGCCGGCCCCGCGAGTCTACGCCGATCACATGCGTCGTGACGCCGTTTGTCGCCAAATGCTCGACCAGGGTAAGAATAGCCGAATGCTCAACGGAGGTCGTGACGATCTCGTCGCGCCCGTCCTGCGTTGCAAGCGCAGAGAGGATGGCAGCGTTGTTTGCCTCGGTTCCGCCGGAGGTGAAAATGATCTCGTGATCGTAGGCACTGCCTAACAATCCCTGCAGGCTGCGGCGCGCCTGTTTCACGGCCTTCGCGACCTCGCTGCCAAACGCGTGCGCAGAAGAGGCATTACCGAATTGCCCGGTCAAGAATGGCAACATGGCTTGGACGACGGCGGGATCCGCTCGCGTGGTGGCATTGTTATCGAGATAAATCTGCATTCAGGGCCTCGCTCAAACCCGTGACCTGGCCGCGGCGGCAAGTGGGATGAGGCCGACGAGTTTGCCTATCCTTTCGATCAGGCGCGCCTGAATGCGTTCGAGCGTCCGGCCGGACAGCTTGCGGAGCACCGAGACGCCAGTCAGCTTGACGATGCTCCTTCCGCGGCCAATCTCGACGAAACGGCCATCGCTGCCATCACATCGCAGATGGGGCCGGGTCTTCTCGGTCACAGCGCGGATGGATTGCTCACGATTCTTTTTGGCAATGAGCGGGTGCCTCAGTGGCTCGGGGACAAGCATGATTTGTTCCCTTGTCATCAGCTGAATGATTTGCCGCAGGAACAGATCGAGCCGGCATTCGGATTATCGAAGATAAATCCCGAGCCTTCCGGCTTAACCACGAAATCGATCGTCATGCCGGCGAGATGATCACGACTCATATTGTTGACGAAGACCTTGATGCCGTCGCGCTCAATCACGGTCTCGTTGGGGTTCGCCTGCTCAGCCAGGTCCATTGCATATTTGAATCCGGCACATCCGCCGGCTTCAACCATGATCCGCAGGCCGCGCGCTGGCTGCGCCGACGTTCCGAGCACGCTCTTGACCGCATTCAACGCGCTGTCAGTCAGATTGATCATCACTCATCCTCCACTTAACTGAGTTGAGCTTGCGAATTGGCAATTCGCATGCCAGCGACTCCAGCCTTTGACAACACTGACCTTTTCGGGCCGCTCCGTTTGCTTTGCAACACATGTCGGATTCCTGACAAGGGTATGGACAGCGCGGCGGCGAGCCGGCTTCCTTGTGTATTGCGCTGACACGGCATGAGGCGCGTCACGGCAACGAATTTGCATCACGCCTTGTGCCGCCGGCCCCGTCCGGCGATCCCGTTCGACGAGGCCGACCAGCATGCAACATACGCCCCAAGAACCAGAATGCTCACCGCGGGTTTTGATGGACCCGGTCTGCGCAGACGCTGACTTCATTCAGCTTGTTTTTCATAATGATGACGACACGCCTGTCGGTTTCGTCGTGCGCCTGCTGCGCGAGGTGTTCGGAAAGCAGCAGCGGGATGCTGTTGCACTTGCCGAGTTCGTCTGGCAGCAGGGCAAGGCCGTCTGCGGCCCCTACCCGCCCTCAGTTGCGAAAGCGCTGATAGAGGAAGCACAGAAGCGCATTCGCGCCGCAGGATTTCCCTTGCTGATCACGACTGAAGCCGCAGGCAAGGCGGATACAGCCGACCTGTCCGATGTGCAATTTGAATATGCCTGTGATGCGCTGGACTGGCACTTTGCAAACTTCTTGCCGGGAGAACTCGCCACCACGGCGCGGCATTTGCCGGCCTATATGCGCGCCGATGTTCAGGTCGCGATCGACAAGCTTTTTGCTGACCCAATCCGCTTCTTTGGCGCGTACGAGCGGCATTGGGACGAGGCACTTTCATTCGCTCGAATGAAACGCCGTGGATCTGATGCGATTTCACTTGTGCCGCCGCAATTCGACGAGATCGATACGGGCGAGCTGGCGCCAGCCAAATGTTTGCGTAACGGCTTGTGGCTTTGCCAAGCGAGCGAATTCCCATACGCCGTCGTGCTCTCGCATGATCGCGAGTTTGGCCGCGAGACCCGGATCCGCATTGAAATAATCGTTCCTGCGCGCGATACCGGCGACAGCTTCGTACAATGCTGCTTTGATGAACTGGAAAAGACCATCCGCTCTGCGTGCGCATATCGTGGCAAAATCATCTCGCTCGACGAAGGTGCGGATTGCGCCGGCCGCATCAGCGGTGTGACGCTACATCGGCTGCCGCAGGTCAAACGTGAGGACGTCATCTTGCCCGAACGGGCACTCAAGTTGCTCGATCGCAGCGTGTTGGGATTCGTCGATGCCCGCGATGAACTCCGCCGTCTTCGCCAGTCGACCCGCAGGGGCATTCTGCTCTATGGCCCGCCCGGCACTGGCAAGACCCACACGGTCCGTTATCTCGCTACTAACCTGCCGGGATACACCACGCTGATCATCACCGCCGAACAGCTCGAGCTGCTGAGCGCCTATATGACACTGGCGCGCCTGCTGCAGCCGACAATGGTCGTGATCGACGATGTCGATCGAACCGCCAGCAACCGCAGCATTTTGGCAGCATGCGAGGTGTCCTTGCTGAGCAAGCTGCTGAATGAAATAGACGGCTTGAAGGAGGATGCCGATATCCTCTTCGTGCTCACCACCAACCGCCCCGACCAATTCGAGGTCACTCTAGCCGATTGCCACGGCCGCATCGACCAAGCGATCGAAATACCGTTGCCAGATGCAGCCAGTCGCGGCAAGCTGATCAGGCTCTACAGCGGAGGCCTACCGCTTGAGGGGGAGATCATTGCCGAAGCCGTACGCAGTACCGAAGGGGTCAGTGCCATCTTCATCAAGGAGCTGATGCGGCGCGTCACACAATCAAGCATTGCGCGTGATGGCGGACATTCTGTGATCACAGCCGATGTCCACGAAGCGCTCGATGATATGTTGTTCGCCAGCGGCCGGCTTAACGCGAAGCTGCTCGGCGGACCCCAGGCGATCGCCGCGGGGGCACGAAGCGGAGCGACTGGCGCAATCGAAACCCCTCGAAAATCAAGGAGAGCGCGGCATTAAGCCGAGTGCCCATTGGCACGTCCGCAGACGCGCAAGAGGAGGACACAGAGCGCTGCCGCCAGGACTGGATAGGATTCGTGGAGGGCCGTTGGCGAACCAAACCACCAAGCGTTGCAATTGGAACACGCCAGCGTTACGACCGAACCGACAAAAGAAGCGGATCCATTTGCGCTGCAGCCCAGGCGGTCCAACAATGCTTACATTTTCGAAGCACTGATGCGGCAACGCGCGTCGCTTTTCTGACGCGCTTGTTCGGCGATCGCGCCTACATGCGCATTTCGCCAGAAATGCCCTATGAACCGCTCCGTTTGCAACGGCAAGACCTTTGCATTGATGGTCCCGCCGGCGAAAACGTGTCCGGCAATCAGCTCAGATTGAGGACAATCTTCATGACTGCAATCGAGAACACCCCGCTCGGCCACCTGGAGAGGGAGGGGCGCCTGCTCAACGCCGTACTCAAAGGCGGGACCACTAGGCCGGGCCGGTTTGGCTTTCGCGGCGATATCGCACTGAAGTTCCAGGTACAGGTCGCGGACGAGAAGCGGCCGCCGGACTATTCGATCGAGCAGGTTCTGACGGTCGCCCAGGAAGGCGAAAGCACTATTCCGGTGCTGGCCGGCTATCTGCACTCCCTCGCTTATCTTGCTGATGTCGCAAACGTGCTGGACGGCGTGCTCGGCCCGAAGGGCCGCTATTTTATATTTTGCAATAACATTGACCTGTTGGCGAAATACCGAACCAAACTCGGCAATGTCACCTTCCACGTGCTGCCATGCGATGAATCCACAGTCTGGAAGGAGATCATGGACCTGGTCGGAGTCAACAAAGATGACATCAAAAAGCTGGACGCGGGCGGCAAGCTCGACTACCTGCTCGACGCGGCAAAGGAGCTCGATGCGTCCTATGAAGAGATCTCCTACGACGACGCACTGAAGAGAATGGCGCCTGTGAAGAACCGTAACGAAAACCGGCCGGTCTGAGCTCGCCGCTTCAGCTCTCGCCGGCGCGATCCTCCTCGGCAAGTCGCACGCCGATGACGCAGATGTCGCCGTCCAGAACCGTCAACGCGACCGGCGTGAGTTCTCTGCCCTTACAAGGGCCGTCGACACAGCGGCCAGTGCCAAGCTCGAAGGTTGAGCCATGCTTGCCGCACATCAGCCGGGTTCCGAATGGATCGAGGAATTCGTTACGCTCCCAGTCCAGATTGACGTCGTTGTGTGGGCATTTGTTGAGATAGCCAAGCACCTTCTTGCCCCAACGCACCACAATGATGGACCACGGCCTGTGCTTGCCGTCCTCACCGACGATCATGAGATGGAAGCCCATGGCCCGGCGGCTTGGAATATCATTGAAGCCGCAAATCGCATAGACGGTATTGGGCTGCACCTCTTGCTTGGTCATAATCATCAGCCCTTTCATTGATCACCCTGCGTCAGGTGCAACCATCATGGCGGTTACCGGATCGACCGCTTTTCTGAGGAACCCAACTCACCGCGCCGCAAGCGACGTCCGCAAGCAATTGGGGCCGGACAACGATCGACGAGTCTGCGCGAGCATTCGGTTCTGTCGCGCGCCGCAGACCCATCTTTCGCGGTTACTGAAGTAGTTTTTCTGTTGGCCTGCCATTTTTCCAAGTCCGTGCTGGACGAGCTAAATCAGCACTTCGGCACTCAAATACGCTCTTCAATGTTAAGCAAACCGGAGGCTCGTGACTGTCATTTCTCTCCTCCAAAATATCTTTCGAATCGCGGATGGGTTGGGCACATCAGGAAGGATCCGTATTGTCACCGACCAACAATGGGCGGTTCGATGGCAAGCATGTACGCGACGGCCCTTCATGCAATCAACGCTCTCTATTGAGTATCGAGGTTTGTCCGAAAAGGCTTGTCGACCAATGCGTCGTATATCCTGCTCAATGACTCGGTTAAGCGAAGTGACATGCGCCTCGGAGACGTGGCTTTGCACGGCTGCCATGTTGAATGCCATCTCGCCAGGGATGATCGGTCGTTTGCTGACCTCGGCGACTGCCGTCTCGTCATACGGTAAAGTCAAAACCTGATAGGTTTCAGGACGGCGATCTGCGAATTTGTCCGAACCGAGCGGGTGCCGCTTGTTGCCGGCAAGGGTCGGATCAATGTCGCTGACGGCCATGCCATGAGTATCGTAGGCAACCTTTGCCCGGAGATTTCCGGCAGAGTCGACAATCATGCTTCCGCCTGGATAGTAGATCGAGCGTTCCTGGCCGGACTTGGTGGCCGCACAAATCCAGACGCCGTTCTCAAAGGCCCGGGCCGGACGCCACATGTCGGCCTGATCGACGTAGTCCACTCATCTGGTTCACGATGGGCCTAAGAATGGAGAGGCGGACATATGCGCTCCAGCCGCGTTTTCACAAACGTGGGTCTGACAATTGGTCGGACAAACCCTGGCGCAGGCGCCGCAGCCGATGCAGGCGCCCTGGTCATTCATGACCATGATTTTCTTCTCGACCTCATCATCGTCGTCGAGTTCAACAAGTTCGCCGTCCTCATTGACTCCCTTCAATGTCATGACGTCACGACCGCAGACCTTAAAGCAGCGGCCACAGCCGATGCACTTCTTTGCATCGATCGCGCTCAGATAGTCCGGCGTCCAGTCGCGCCCGTCGCGCGTTGCAAATGACATGATGGGGATCCCCTCTACGCCTTTTCCAGTGCCTTCAGATCCTGGCTCCTGCGCTCGAGTTCGGCGTAGGCATCGTGCGCCTTCTGGGCCACCGCCATGATCGAAGTCCAGTTGACGGGCAATTCTTCCGAAAGGTCGTGCAGATCCATTTTGGCCTGCAGCGCTTTCGACGACAACTTCTTCAATTCTGCCATCAGTATCTCGCGATCGCTCATGCGCGCCCCTCAATAGTTCGCAACTTCGGGGAATTTCCTGATCATCTTGATTCCATCCCGGACATACTTGTTACCTTCACTCGCAAGCTTTGCGAGATTGTCGAATCCGAAGCGATGCACATCCCGAAGCTGCTTGTTCACCGCGATCAACCGCCCCGCGATCAGCACCATGCGACCAAAGCCCTCATGGTGCATCTTCAGCATCGGTTGGATCATCACATCGGTCGCCTTCTCGATCGAAAGGGCGACGGCATTGAAGAACAGCTCGAGCCGCCAGACCGTATCCGGATCGGGATCGCCGAGGACCGGCAGTGCGCGTCGCTTGTCCTTGTCCAGGATATAAGGCTCGAGGAGGTCGAGATCGCTCTTGCCGGCCCAGGCCCCGCTCATGTCCTCAGCCCGCCAAATCCTGACCAGCTCCTTGACGAACGGTGCATCGAGCCCGCCGGCGGATCGCATTACGTCTGCAGCCTCGGTCATGTGATCCTCATTCGTCTAAATCGAATGTACGCTTCTTGTCCTTGGCCAAGGCTTTTCGTAGCCATGGCGGGGGCGTTCCCTTCAGCACGCGCTCGAGCTTTTCAAGCAGCACCTGAATACTTTCGGGCTTGGTGACTCTGATGGGATGGATGTTTCTGGCCACGACTCGCGCAGCGCCGGAGCCTCCGATGGCACCGACATAGAGGATAGCGCAATCCTTGATCGCTTCGATCTTGGGCGTCAGCTTGTCCTCGTCGCCGTCTTCCTTCAGTTCGCCGTCGAACTGAACCGCTTTCAGAAATACGTGTCCCCCTGGCCCGACATCGTAGACGGCGATATTTTTCGCCCAGCCAAAATGCGCATCGACGCGCCTGAGGTCTTGGGTAGCGAACGCAACTTTCATGCAATCGACCTCTCTGTTGAGTCGATAGGACTTGGTTGGTCGGGTCGCAACGGCAGCGTCGAGCTCCGCCAGCTATCGGGCGTCGGGGCATGATTCTCCTCGCGGTCGGCGATCACCAGATTGGCGATATCGAAGATCAGATCGCGCGTGCCCCGATAGCCGACGGATAGCTGGTGTCCTGCCCCAAGCCGGTCAAACATCGGAAAGCCCGCCCGATAGAATGGAATCTTAAGGCGTGTCGCGGCTTGCCGACCATGCGAATGCGTGATCAAAAGATCGCAATTCCTGGTCCTGGCAAGCTCTTCCAGGTCCTCCAGATCGCCGATCTGCACCTCTTTGGTCTTGATCTGCTCCAGCACCGCCGACTGCGTGGTCGTCACGGCCGCCGTTACACGTGCGCCCAACTCGTGCAGCATGCTGGACAGGTCAAGCAACAGGTCAGGTTCCGCACCGATCGCAAGTCTGCGGCCGCCGATCTGGAAATGCGCGTCCAGCATCGCATCGACCAGCTGCCCGCGCTGGCGCCGATACCTCGCTGGAACAGGGCGGCCGCTGATCTCGCTCAAAAAGGCGATGAAGTCATCATTGGGAACCAGGCCGCACAGCCGCTCAAACAGCCGAAAAGGCACCCCGGCCTTCTCTTGCATGGCCTCTGCCGCCCGCCGCATCTGCGCACCGATCGCAATTGTCCAGCCGGCTCGGCCCATGCGCGCGACTTCATCGACCCCAATGCCGCCGGTCGTCGTCGACGTGAAGCGATCGGGAATATGCCCATCCAGCGAACCCGCCAGGTCGGGCAGGAACGATGGCTGCAGGCCGAAATGCTCAAAGATGATCCTCAGTTCGTCGAGATCACCTGGCGTGAGGTGACATCCTGGAAGCACATTTATCTGCGTAGGATTGCGCTCGGCCTCCATCGCGGGCGCCTCGACCAGCACTTCGACCATACGCGCAACCGCTTTCCCCCAGCCGTCCTGGAATGCGTCCTTGAAATCGGGCGTCGAGACATAGACCAGAGGAAGCTTGTCGAGCTGCGGATGCTTCTCCCGGATCAGCTTGATGTAGGCGTCGACATCGTCGCCGTTGGTTTCGGTCACGCCGGTCGAACAGATCCCGATGATCTCCGGCTCGGCGCGCTTGTGGATATTGAGTATCGCCTGCTCGACATTTTCATAGCCGCCGAGCACCGTCGTCACCTCGCTCATCGCTGTGGTCTGCAGCGGAACCGGCTCCTTGAAATGCCGCACAAACAGTGTGAGCCCAAAGGACGTGCATCCCTGTGGGCCGTGCAGAAGCGGCATCGCTCCGCGAAGCCCCATAAAGGCGAATGCTGCGCCGATCGGCTGGCTCATCTTGAGTGGGTTGACCGCACAGGCCTTCTTTGACGCGGTGACAAGGACCATGACGCCACCCTATCCCGTGGCCTGCAGCGCGGCCGGCCACCAGGAGATCGGCCTGCCTGCCAGGATGTCCTCGATCCGCCGTCTGCAACAGCCACCGACCGCGGCGGTATGCTGTGTGACCGCTTCGACACTGGTCAGGTTGTGCGCGCGAATCGCATCTTCGATCGTGCCGAGGTCGACCGTATTGCAGAAGCAAATCCTTCTCGCGCGCAGGGTCTTCTGCGTCAGTGCCCGGTCGGCGACAATCTCAATCGGCTGCACGTCGAGCTGCGCCATCGCTCGGGTCTGCCTATCGTCGGCCGCACGGTCCCACGGCGCCGGTCGACGCAATTGCTCCCACATCGGGTTGAACAGCGCTTTGTCGATCTCCTCGACCAGCTTGACGATGCCGATATAGCCCATATAGGCGTGGCAGCGCTCCTGGTTGATATCGAGCCATGGCATCGCCGCTTTCAGCGCGACGAACTGCGATTTGCCGCCCGAGAGCATGATGTCTGCTTTCGCGTCCTTCAGCATCGTGTACATTTCGCGCGGAGTCATGTCCTCGATCATATGGGCGTCCTGCCCCATCAAACGCTTGATGCGCTCCTTGTCCTCTTTTGTGGATTTCTTCACGCTGGTTCCGACCAGTTCGAGCCCGGCTTCCTGCAGCGCGGCAACGACCGACCAGGACTTGACGCCGCCGGTCATCAGCAAGATCTTTTTGCCTTTGAAGCGTGGCCTGTACGGTTCGATTGCGGCCCTGGCCCGCGCTTCCTCGCGCACGATCACCGCCTCGGTGCGTCCGATCAGGTCTTCCGGCGCGCCGCGCTTGACCAGGAGCTGCGCAATCTCGCGCAGTGCGTCGCTGGAGTCCTGGATGCCATAGAAAGAGCCCTCGAAGAACGGGATGCCGTAACGCTCCTCCATCTTGCGCGCGACATTGATCATCGCCCTTGAGCACACCATCATCGCAGCGCGCGCCCGATGCGAGGAGGCCACTTCGTGGTATTTGCCATCACCTGCGATGCAGCACAGGATGCGGATACCGAGTTCGTCAAACAGCGGCTTGACCTGCCAAAGCTCGCCGGACAGATTGTATTCCCCGATCAGATTGATGTCGTAGGGTGTAGTGGTGTCCGGCTCTTGCGTTCCGATGACATGCTCCAGCAAGGCCTCGCCGGCCAGCTTGTTGCCGAGATTCTTGGAACCGACAAAGCCCGGCGAATTGACGGGGATAACCGGCTTGCCAAATTTCTGCGAGGCAGCCTTACAGACCGCGTTGATGTCGTCGCCTATCATGGCGGGAACGCAGGTCTGATAGACGAAGATGGCCGGCGGGTCGCACTTGTCGATAATCTGCTTGATCGCCTTGTAGAGCCGCTTCTCGCCTCCAAACACAATATCGGTCTCGGCCAGATCGGTCGTAAATCCAGTGCGCCACAAGTTCGGTCCTGATGATGCCGAGCCGCGATTGTCCCACGAATTGCCTTCGCACGCGATCGGGCCATGCACCAGATGGGCAACGTTGGTAAAAGGTTGCAGTGCGACCTTGGCGCCGTCGAAGGCGCAGCCGCCGGCGGCGCTGCCGGGCTGCAGCTGCTTGGCGCAGCCCTTGTTCCGCTCGGCCTGCGACTTGTTGGTATTCTTGGCGCAGCCCGGCTCGTTGAAGACGTCTTGGAGCGTGGCTGGTAGCGAACTCATCCGGCTTTTCCTCTCACGCTATCTGGAAGGCTTGCCCACGCCGCGCTTCTGCCACCGCCGATATTGTCCGGCGATGGCACGCGCGTTGATCCTCATCAACGAATGATGTCGAAGCTAAAGTCGGTCTTGCCGAGGACGTTCGTCTTCTTGTCGATCTCATCGAAGATCTTGTCGAGAATCTTCACCAGCGCGTTCATGCCGCCCTGATAGCCCCACACCGGCGAGCGGTGATGGTGATGGCGATCAAAGATCGGGAAGCCGATCCGGATCAAGGGAACGCCGGTGTCGCGTTCCAGATACTTGCCATAAGTGTTTCCGATCAAGAAATCGACCGGTTCGGTGAACAGCAGCGAGCGCATGTGCCAGAGGTCTCGACCGGGATAAGCGTGGCAGTTTTTCCCGTAAGGCGAGCTCGCAAATAGCGTCTGCATTTTCTCGTCCCAGGCCTTGTTGCCGTTGGTGGACAGCACATGCGTTGGTTCGGCGCCGAGTTCGAGCAGGAAAGTAGCTAACCCATGGCAGAGGTCCGGATCGCCATAGATCGCGAACTTTTTGCCATGGATATGCGCGCTGGAATCAGCCATCGCATCGACCAGGCGACCGCGCTCACGAGCGAGCTCCTCCGGAATCTCGTTGCCGCTGATGCGCGACAACGCCATGAGGAATTCATCGGTTGCGGATACGCCCACTGGATAGTTGAAAGCCAGGACCTCCTGGCCATGGTCGGCAATGAACGGCAGCGTCTTTTCCGTGCACCACTGCTGCATGGAGATCGTTGCCTTGGCGTGAAGGGCATTCGCGGCGTCTTCCAGCGAGGTGCCGCCGTCATACATGCGGAAGTCGCCGTCTGTCGGTGTATCGAAAACGTCGGAATTGTCGGCGAGGATGGTGTATTCGATCCCCATCAGCTCGAAGATGCGCTTGATCTCGCGAAGGTTGCCGACAGTATAGCCGTCGAAGCCTCCGATGAGGTTGATCTTGCGGTTCGGCTTGCGCTCAAGCTTGTCTGCTGTTCCGGCCTTGCCGTCCCAGAAATGCTCCAGGATTCCCTTGAGTGCATTGTCATAGCCGGTGACATGACTGCCGACAAACGCCGGGGTGTGTGCGAACGGGACGTCGAAATCCGCTGGTACCGAGCCTTTTTCCTTCGACGTTTTGATGAAGGCGTTGAGGTCGTCACCGATCACCTCCGCCATGCAGGTGGTGGAGACCGCAATCATCCTGGGCTTGTACATATTGTAGCTGTTGGCGAGCCCATCGATCATATTGTTCAGGCCGCCGAATACCGCAGCGTCTTCCGTCATCGACGAGGAGACGCAGGAGCTCGGCTCCTTGAAGTGCCGCGACAGATGGCTGCGGTAATAGGCCACGCAGCCTTGAGAGCCATGTACGAAAGGAAGCGTACCCTGGAAACCGACGGAGGCGAACACCGCGCCGAGCGGCTGACACGCCTTGGCCGGGTTTATCGTCAGAGCCTCCCGCGCGAAGTTCTTTTCGCGATATTCAGATGTCTTCGTCCACTCCTTGATGCGTTCGACCTCGGCAGGATCGCGCGGATTCTCAAACATCTTCTTGTTGTCCAGCATCTGCTGGTATTCCGGCCCGCGAAACAGGTCGAAGTGATCGAGCACATGGTCTGCACTCTGCGCCATGGTAAAGCCTTTCAGGTATCGTGATTAACGTCGTCCCGTCTCTTGGCAGAGAGCAGGGTTGCTTCGCGTCATTCTGCGGCCAAGAGCTTCGGCCTTGGCACGTCCTTCCAGGGCGCCTTCAATTTCTTCCAAATCGGCGAATTGACCGCCATGTCCATGTCGCGCGCGAAGATCGCAAACCCATCATAACCGTGATATGGGCCCGAATAGTCCCAGGAGTGCATCTGCCGGAACGGCACACCCATCTTCTGAAACACGTATTTTTCCTTGATCCCCGAGCCGACCAGGTCGGGCTGGATCTTCTCGACGAAGCGCTCGAACTCGTAACCATTGACGTCGTCGTAGATGAGCGTGCTGTCTTTCACGTAGTGCTGGGCGGTACGCTGGTAGTCATCGTTGTGTCCGAACTCATATCCGGTGCCGACGACTTCCATGCCGAGGTCTTCGTATGCGCCGATCACGTGACGCGGACGCAATCCGCCGACGAACAGCATCACCGTCTTGCCCTCCAGGCGCGGTCGATATTTTGCGATCACGGCATTCACAAGCGGCTGGTACTTTTCGATCACCCGCTCGGCGCCCTCCTTGATCTTGTCGTCGAAATAGCCCGCGATCTTGCGCAGTGATTCTGCGATCTTTGCAGGCCCGAAGAAGTTATATTCGCACCAGGGAATACCGAACTTCTCTTCCATGTGGCGCGAGATATAGTTCATCGAGCGGTAGCAATGCAGAATGTTCAGCTTAGCCTTCGGCGTCGCCTCGAGCTCGGCCAGCGAGCCGTCGCCGGACCACTGAGCAATCACGCGCAGGCCGATTTCCTCGAGCAGAATTCGAGACGACCAGGCGTCGCCGCCAATATTGTAATCGCCGATGATTGCGACATCGTATGGACTCGGCTCGAACCTCGGCTTGCCCTGTGGGCCACCCTTATCGAAGATCCAGTCGCGCACCGCATCATTTGCAATATGATGGCCTAGCGACTGCGAAACGCCACGAAAACCTTCGCAGCGGACCGGCACGATGGTTTTGCCGCCGAATTCCTTGGACTTCGCTCTGGAGACCGCCTCGATATCATCGCCGATCAGGCCGATCGGGCATTCCGACTGGACGGTGATGCCGTTGTTGAGCGGGAACAGCTCCTGGATCTCATCCATGACTTTGACGAGCTTCTTGTCGCCACCGAACACGATATCCTTTTCCTGGAAGTCGGAGGTGAACTGCAAGGTCACGAAGCTATCGATGCCCGTCGTACCCACGTAATAGTTACGGCGCGAACCCCACGAATATTGGCCGCAGCCAACCGGGCCGTGGCTGATATGAACCATGTCCTTGATCGGCCCCCAGACCACGCCCTTGGAACCCGCGTAGGCGCAGCCGCGAATTGTCATCACGCCGGGGATGGATTTGATGTTGGACTTGACCCCGCAGTCCGACCGGCCGGCCTCGTGAATGTTAAGGTGCTTGGCGCGTCGTTTGGCGGTCTTCTCCGGGTAGACCTTCAACACCTCCTCGATCAGCTCTTTGTTGCGCGCCCTGATCTGTGCGGTGCTATAGGTCGTGGCGAGACTCATGGCGATGTCCTTTTAAGATTTCCTGTTGCAACGGCGGCTCTTGGCCACGACTTTTGCAACGTG
The DNA here is from genome assembly GCF_029714545.1 of Bradyrhizobium pachyrhizi. NCBI lineage: Bacteria > Pseudomonadati > Pseudomonadota > Alphaproteobacteria > Hyphomicrobiales > Nitrobacteraceae > Bradyrhizobium > Bradyrhizobium pachyrhizi. Next base: position 7,385,372 of record NZ_CP121667.1, read on the forward strand.
TGTGCCAGCTGAGCGGGAACGAAAAATTCGTATTATTTCCAATGACTTAGCGCGCGCCACGCGCAGCGGCGGACAGTTGTTGCGAACCCGACATCGCCCGGTCCAGACCAGGTGTCCGTTCGGCCGTGTTCGAAACAAAACAAGGCGAGCTCGGCCGTGATATGGGCCACCAAAACGCCGATGACTAGCTTGTGATCCGGCATGACTTGAGCGGAGCCACCGCGAGGCGAGCAAACCGCACCGCAGCTCGGCCCATTCGGCTTGCCAGGACCAAGGCGCCAAAAAGCCGGTAAGTGCTCAGCTTCGTCGGTCGCGGAGCTGCGCACATCCTGCATGGTCATACCGCTCGCCGCGCAATCTCATCGGGCCGCACAGCGAGCCAGATCGCGGCAAACTCGGCCGCTCAGGAGAACAGGCGCTCCGCCTTGATCAGCGCGCGCGCGAGCGTATCGATCTCTTTATATGTGTTATAAAGAGCAAAGGAAGCGCGGCACGTCGCAGGCAAGCCAAAGCGCGCGAGCAACGGCATCGCGCAATGAGTCCCGGCGCGCACCGCGACCCCGGAGCGGTCAATGACGGTCGCGATATCGTGCGGATGCGCGACCTTCATGTCAAAGGACATGATCGCGCCCTTCTCTGCCGCCGTTCCGATGAGGCGCAGGGACTCGATGCTCTGCAGCCTTTCCTGCGCGTAAGCCAGCAGTGCGCTCTCGTGCTTGCGGATCCGCGCCTTGCCGATCGAATCAATGAAGTCGATAGCCGCGCCCAAACCGATCGCCTGGACGATCGGCGGCGTGCCTGCCTCGAACCGGTGCGGTGGATCACCATAGATCACGCCCTCGCGCGAAACTTGGCGGATCATCTCACCGCCCCCATTGAACGGTGGCATCGCCGCCAGATTGGCATATTTGCCGTAAAGCACGCCGATGCCCGTTGGCCCATACATTTTGTGGCCCGTCATGACGTAGAAATCGCAATCAATGTCGCGGACATCGACATCCAGATGGACGCCCCCTTGTGAGCCGTCGACCAGCACCGGAATGCCGCGGGCATGCGCGAGACGGACCACGTCCTTTACCGGAACCAGCGTGCCGAGCGTGTTCGACATCTGGGTGATCGCAACGATTCTGGTGTGCGAGTTAAGGAGCTTTTCGAACTCCTCGATCAGGAAGTTGCCCTCGTCGTCGACCGGCGCCCACTTGATCACGGCACCATGGCGCTCCTTCAGGAAGTGCCACGGCACGATGTTCGAGTGGTGCTCCATGATCGAGAGAACGATCTCGTCACCCGGCATGATGCGCTCACGGCCAAAGGTTTGAGCAACCAGATTGATCGCCTCGGTAGCGCTGCGGGTAAAGATGATCTCTTCGGTTCGATGTGCGTTCACAAACTGCGCTACCTTGGCCCGCGCGCCCTCATAAGCCTCGGTCGCGACATTGGCGAGGTAATGCAGCCCGCGATGCACATTTGCATATTCGCTGCAGTATGCCTGCATCATACGGTCGAGTACGACCCTGGGCTTTTGCGCGGATGCGGCATTGTCGAGATAAACGAGCGGCTGGCCATGGACCATCGTGGCGAGCGCGGGAAACTCCTCGCGCAGACGATCGACGTCGTAGCCACCATTGCTAACCGCAGGATGCGTGTTCATCGCCGCGCCTTGAGCCAACGGTCGGTTTGCGCGGTCGCAAAACCGCGTAAACTATCGTTGGCAATCTCCTCAATCGCCTCACCAAGGAACGCCCGAATCAGCAGCGCTTGCGCATCGTTCTCGGACAGACCGCGAGCGCCCAAATAAAACAGGAGACTCTCATCCAACCCGCCTGATGTCGCTCCGTGGCTGCAATTCACATCGTCGGCAAAGATTTCGAGCTCTGGCTTATTGTCGGCCTCGGCCTGGTCTGACAGGAGCAGCGATCGCATCGTCAGTTTGGCGTCGGTCTTCTGCGCGTCGGGACGAGCGATGATTCGCCCCTGGAACACCGAGCGGCCGGCCCCATCAGCGACCGCACGAAAATTCTGACGGCTAACGCAGTGCGGCGCGGCATGATCGACCACGAGTGTCGTGTCTGCGTGCTGCGCCTCCATGAGCAGGTTGACGCCGTTCACGGAAAGCTCTGCCCCTTCGCCCGCCAGCGTGATGAAATCCTGATAGCGGCTGACGGCGCCGCCGCGGACCGTGTCGAACAGATTGAGTTTAGCCCTGGACCCAACTGCGATGATCTCCGAGGAGATATTCACTGCGTCGGGCGCATCTGCCCTCACGCGAAGATACGAGAGGCCAGCCTGATTGCCAACCAGCACGATTTTGACATTGTTGGCCTGATAGCCGCATGCGCTTTCGGCCGCGACAAAGCTTTCCAGTACGGTTCCCTGCGCGCCATCATCGAGGTGCAGATACGAGCGTGTAAAGTGAGATGCCGCGGAGGCGGTTGCAACGTGAATGACATGAAGCGGACGCCTCAGCGCCTTGCCTTCCGCGATCGTCACCACGACGCCATCGGTTGCCATCGCAGTATTGAGCGAGATCATCGCATCAGCGGTCGTCGACAGCACCAAGCCGGCCATTGCGTCGCTCTCGGCGCTTTCCAGAACCTCGCGCAGCGTCCGTACAGCGACGCCCTTTCCGAGCTTGGCGAGATCAGACAGGCTCGGTACGAACATACCATCAACCAGCACGAGCTTGATTGCACCTTCGAATGCTGCTTGCTGGACCGCAACCTGCGCCCTCCTTAGCGCGGACGCATCTGGCGTGTCAGCGAGCAGCAGCACATCGCGCATCAATACGCGCAGATCTGTGTACTTCCATTCTTCGACGCGCCGGTGTGGCAGGCCGACCCGCTCGTAAGCCTCAAATGCTCTCGCGCGAATGTCGGCGATACGACCCACGCCGGGCAAGCGCCCGCGCGCAGCCGCGAAGACACTGCTCGCCCGCTCCGCATTGTCTTTATCCTCCCGCATAGCCTTAGCCAGAACCAGATCCATCCGAAAATCCCCTGCGCGTCAGGCCGCGTCGTCGAATTGGGCGTAGCCAAAGGCCTCGAGCTCCAGCGCGAGCTGCTTGTCGCCTCTCTTCACAACCCGCCCTTTCGACATCACGTTCACGACGTCGGGCACAACGTAATTCAAAAGCCGCTGATAATGCGTGATCATAATCATCGATCGGTCCTGCGAGCGCATTGCGTTGATGCCTTCGGCCACGATCCGCAGCGCATCGATATCGAGACCAGAATCTATCTCGTCCAGAATGCACATACTGGGTTCGAACAGCGCCATCTGCAAAATCTCGTTGCGCTTCTTCTCGCCGCCGGAAAAGCCGACATTGACGCCCCGCTTCAGCATGCTCTGCGGAATGTTGAGTTGCTTGGCGACCGTGCGAGCCTTCTTCAGGAAATGCGGCGTCGAATAATCGCTTTGGCCACGCGCCTTGCGCTGCGCGTTGAGCGCGGTACGCAGGAAGTTCATGGTGGTCACGCCTGGAATCTCTACCGGATATTGGAAGGCAAGGAAGATACCCTTGGCGGCGCGCTGGTCCGGCGCCAGCGCGAGCAAATCTTCGCCCTTGAACAGGATCTGACCTGCGGTGACCTGATAGCCGGGCTTGCCTGTGATGACGTGGCCGAGCGTTGATTTTCCCGAGCCGTTTGGTCCCATGATGGCATGCACCTCGCCCGCATTGACCGCGAGGTCGAGCCCGTGGAGGATCTCGCGACCCTCGACACAAACGTGCAAATGTCTGACTTCGAGTAACGCCATTCAAGCTATCCCTCACGTGCATCATCGGACCGGCGAGCCACTTTGGTGGGCTCGCTAAAGCTGTAATTATCCGACCGATCCCTCGAGCGAAATCGAGATCAGCTTCTGCGCCTCGACTGCGAACTCCATCGGCAGTTTCTGCAGCACCTCTTTGATGAAGCCATTGACGACGAGGCTGACAGATTCCTCCTGCGACATTCCCCGCTGGATGCAGTAGAACAGCACGTCCTCGGAAATCTTCGACGTCGTCGCCTCATGCTCGAACGTCGCCGAGGAATTCTTGGCCTCGACATAGGGCACGGTATGCGCGCCGCATTTGTCGCCGATCAGAAGCGAGTCGCAGGTGGTGTGGTTGCGCGCGCCAGCGGCGTTCCAATTTGCGCTGACAAGACCGCGATAAGTGTTCCGCGATTTGCCGGCGGCGATGCCTTTGGAGACGACCCTGCTCGACGTGTTCTTGCCGAGATGGAACATCTTGGTGCCAGAATCGACCTGCTGGAAACCGTTTGAGATCGCAATCGAGTAGAACTCGCCGCGCGAATAGTCGCCGCGCAGGATGCAGCTCGGATATTTCCAGGTGATCGCCGAACCGGTCTCGACCTGAGTCCAGGAGATCTTGGAATTCCTGCCGCGGCAGTCGCCACGTTTGGTGACGAAATTGTAGATGCCGCCCTTGCCTTCCGTGTTGCCGGGGTACCAGTTCTGCACCGTCGAATACTTGATCTCGGCGTCGTCGAGCGCCACGAGCTCGACCACAGCAGCGTGCAGCTGGTTCTCGTCGCGCTGCGGCGCGGTGCAGCCCTCGAGATAGGAGACGTGGGAGCCCTTGTCGGCGATGATCAGTGTACGCTCGAACTGGCCGGTGTTGCGCTCGTTGATACGGAAATAGGTCGACAGATCCATCGGGCAGCGCACGCCCGGCGGCACGTAGACGAATGAGCCATCGGAGAACACCGCCGAGTTCAGCCTCGCGAAAAAATTGTCGGAGTTCGGCACCACCGTTCCAAGATACTTGTGCACCAACTCTGGATGCTCGCGGATCGCCTCAGAGATCGGCATAAAGATCACGCCAGCCCTCTTCAGTTCTGCCTTGAAGGTGGTCGCAACCGACACCGAATCGAACACGGCATCGATCGCGATCTTGCGATTGGCCGACGGCTCGCCGCCCGGGGCCGCCTCGACGCCTTCGAGGATCGCAACCTCGCGTAGGGGGATGCCGAGCTTCTCGTAGGTCTTGAGGATCTTCGGATCGATCTCGTCGATTGAGGACAGCGGCTTCTTCAGCTTCGGCGCCGCGTAATAATAGATGTCTTGGTAATCGATCTGCGGATAGTGGACGCGGGCCCAGGTCGGTTCAGTCATCGTCAGCCAGGAGCGATACGCCTGAAGGCGCCATTCCAGCATCCAGGCCGGTTCACTCTTCTTTGCGGAGATGAAGCGGACGGTGTCCTCCGACAGCCCCTTGCGGGCCCTGTCGGATTCGATCGGCGTCTCAAAACCATATCGATACTGATCGACGCCGACGCGAGCGACGCGCTCAGCCATCTCTTGTGCCGCTACCATTGCCCGCTCCGCTCGCCCCGGGACGATTCCGACAATTTCCAGCGCCAGCTGCGGCTTGGTCTCCTGGCCGAAACGCGATCGCGTAAGTCGCCAGTTCGGGGCTCGAAACCGGCCGAACCAAGCGACCGATCACATAATTCGCAAACTCCAATAGCGTCTTGACCTTGATGCACGCCGAAGACCCACTCATCGACCAATCCTTTAGGCCGGCACACAGGTGTCGGGCACCGGGCAGACAGCCGCGCATTGTGGCGCGTCGAAATGCCCATCGCATTGGGTGCATTTCGTCGGATTGACCACATAGATGTCGTTCTTGAGACTAATTGCGGCGTTGGGGCATTCGAACTCACAAGCGCCACAGACGGTGCACTGGGACGCGATTATCTTGTAAGCCATGCGATTCCTTGGACAGGAGGTGCGGGACCGCTTCATCCCTTCAAGCCTCATGCCAAACGCCGAGCCTTGATTTATCTCGGCTATTTTCCGTCGCATGTTGCGGCTTGGACAGCTTGTGGCAAACCCTACAATCCGCAACACCAAGGCTTGATTTCAATGCTGTCCTGTTCAGCGACGTATCCGCTCCGCTCACACCGGGCAGTTATCATTGCTGACCGAATTGGCTCTACGTTCCAGTTCAATCCTATCTGGCAGCACCACCTATCCTATTGATAGGGTTAGATCCTTTTGCAATTGCAGCATTAATCCCGTTTGTGTGCCAAAAGTCGTTGCCACAGAATCGGTAGGTTGATGGCCGGGAAAGTTCCCTACCTGATCCAACGGGAATTGCCGCTACCATTGTCGTTCCGAACCCTGAGCAAGGTTGGATGAGATTGGTAGACCTAGACGTCCATACGCGTGGGCGGAACTTCAGCCGGTAACGGCGAAGCTATGTCCTCTTCAGGACCTGCAGCGCTCGCATCTGTCAAACAAGGCGGCCCTAACAGAGGAATACGTCTGACCAAACTGCAAGATATCACCTTCGGCATCGCTTTCGGTTCAATCCGTAAGCGCTTAGCCGCAACCCTATTGATGCTGGCTTGACGTTTTGCGGAACCGCCATGGCATGAGGTCGTCGATTTCGCTTTGGGGATGGCCGGCAATGATTGCCGTGAGCGTTTTGGCGATGTAGGCGACCGGGTTGACGTCGTTGACAGGTCGCCACGATGGATGCGAGCAAGGCCCAGTTTTCGGCACCGACCTCATGACCGGCGAAGAGCGCGTTTTTTCTGGTCAGGCAGATCGGCCGGATCGCGTTTTCAACCGGATTGGTGTCGAGCTCGAGACGCCCGTCATCGAGGAAGGGCGTCAACCCCAGCCAATGATTGAGTGCTTAGCGGATGTCATCAGCGAGCGTCGAGCCGCTGGAGATCATCGACAGCTGCTTCTCGAACCACGGCTTCAATGCCTCGACGAGGGGCAGCGGGTGTTTCTTGCACGCGGCCAGCCTGATGTCTGGCAATGAACCTGTGCGATCTGCCGCACAGCGGCCTCGGCAATCGGCGATTTACTGTTGCGAGCCAATTTGACGAAGCGCCGGCGCAAATGGCTCCAGCAATGTACGAGCGTCCACGGCCCTTGCGGTCGAGCGACTTCGAGCAGCCGATCATGACGGTCATAGGCATCGCATTGCAGGAAGCGTCCGTTAAAGCCGTCCAGGAACTGCTCAGCGAAGGCGCCGCTGCGACCCGATTGCGATGACGGTCCTGATCCGATCCAGCGCGTGATCGGCCCCTGATGATCGCCGCCGCCTTCTCCTGCGCCGTCCAGGATGCCTTGCGCGAGCTCCACGTCTTCGAGCGGCAAATGATATTGATCTGGTCGTAGCCTCTCGGACTTCGATCCGCACTTCTCCCGGCGTAGTTCGCCGAGAATGACCTCCAACCGGCGCCGCGCTTCTTCCGACGTTGCCAGCGCCGCTTGATGCTCGCTCAACGCTGCCTGCGTTTGCGCCAAGAGCCTTCGCCTCTGAACGCACACGACGCCCGGACGGTCCCTCAAGCACTTCAAGCCGGCTGACTGCTCCATATCCAACTGATGAGCTGTCCAAATGGCGTCTTTTTTGCCGTCCAATCCCATCCCAAACCCCCGATCAAGCCGGAGGCTTCTTCGCACATCTAATCAACCCCGAAGCCAGGGTATTGGCTGAGCGCTTACTTCAATCCGAAGATGTGGGTAATTGAAAGCCCCAACGGAGGAATACGCTTCTATGCTTGATCGGCAGTCTACAGACGTCTCGAACAGGCGTTTGGCGGGACGCCATCATCGTCAATGGCGGTGATGGGGTATGGTCCTGACCACAAGAGGCCAAGCAGCAATGCGCCGGCGATCGAGGTTGGTATGCCGGAACGTTGGCTCCGGAGGCCGCCCTATTTTGTCCGTCGTTGAGCTAGTCGTCTCCAGCCGGTGCTTGGGTCCAATTGCGACCAGAGTGACCCATCAGCTTCGACTGGATGCGAGCTAGCGCGTCACTGAGCCTCGCCGCTTCACTAAAGCGTGTCTCCGGGTATGGCGGCCGCGCGGAAGGATCGTGCACGAGGACCTCCGCTGTATTCGAGAGCCGGCGGAGGGGCGTCCTCAGCCACTGCGCAGCACATAAGAGCAGCGCTAGTGTGGCAATGGCGCAAGCAGCAAAACTACTCCAGAATGATCGGATCAAATTATGGGTGGACGCAAGCGCCTCGTCGGCACTCTGCCGAACCAGAAGAGACCAGCCGAAGCTTGGAAGGTTCGCGAAGCCGACCGTGGGAACGATCACCGTGAAGTACTCTCTACCGTCAGGCCAACCTTCGCGTAGAGACGCAGTCGTGACGCGACTAGCCGCAAGCGCGGAGCCGATATTAAGCGGCTTGTTGATTAGATCCGGCGGACCAAATAGGACGGTTCGATCAGCCGAAAGCAGCAGCACGTCAATGCCAGGCACCTGCAACGAGTCCATGCCTTCTGCGACCCATTTCCAATCAAGGTGAGCGCCGATGACCCCGGCAACGGAGCCGGCGTGGTGCAACGGCGCAGCAAGGTCGATAAAGCGATAGGGCTCACGAGATGCAGGCAACTGGGTGGCCAGTAGTTGAGCGGCATGCACATCGATAGCCGCCGGCGAGACAAGGCCCCGCCTAAACCAAGGTCGCTGTGCAACGCTTACTCCTTCGAGCATGCCGTCTTTCGCCAAAAGAATGGTCCCTTCGAGATCCGCCACACCGAGCCAAGTGTAGCGCTGATCAAGGCGGCTCAAGAACTCTATGTGTTCTCTCGCCTTTTTTGGATCTGTTGGGTCAATGAGCTCAGCGGACCGAGCTACATCCATCCAAACCCCATAGAGCCGGCGGGCCAACAGCGCGGAGCTCAACTCGCCGCGAATCCTTAACGCGTCGAATTGCAGCTGCTCTCCCCGTTGCTGTAGTAAGGCAGTGTAGATCGTTGCGGTCACCATCGCAGGGGCCAGTATGAGCAAAGCGCCTCCACAGAACACCAAGGAGAGTAGGCTAGGTCTTTTCGGCATCTCGCGCTCCTCAACTCGTTAGAGCTCGCGCCAACTCACGAATCATTTGCAAGATGTTTCCTCGATCGGCCCCTGGCATGGCGGATTCGGTGTGAAGCTTCTTGATAATTTTCGCCCTTTGCTCGGGAGTTGGAGAGAACTTAAGTCGATAGCCATCACGCGTTGTCGCAGCAACGTGCGCGTCCACTCCGCTAATCCCGGGCAGGTTGAGCTTCCCTGCTGCTCCAGCGGAAAGTCCGGATGGACCGCTGATTCGAGCGCCCCCGCGGCCCAGATTGAGAAGCCATCCGCGATGCTTCTCACCTTGGATCACCAACGTGATGGGTTCTGGGATCTGGCGCTGAGGTCGATCGTATCGCGGTTGTTCGATGCACACCACTACTGCCACTAGCAATACCAGAATGTTGTAAACCGTCCAGAACATCACAATAGCCGTGCCGTCGCCCGCGGTCGCGGACGTATTGAAGACGAAATCGGAGTTTAGCGGCACGATCAGACCACCGATCGTCAGTGCGAGTAGGAGTAGGAATGGTCGCATCAACGTCCATTGAACAACGACTTTGGCACGGTCGCCGCCTTTGGCCGTTACCGAGAATTTATGCGCTCCCCCGGTCAGCAGCCCGAGAGCAGCTGCCTGGGTAATGGGCCAGGCCGCGATCAGCTGAGCCGTATCGTTGAGAAGCGGGACAAACAACCCTTTTGAAAGCCAGTTCAGGGACACCAGAACCATCAGGTAATAGGGTACATAATATCTGATAATTTCCACCAACGACGCGTTCACGATGGTGATGCCACACCACCAGTACAAGAGTGGGATGATCAGGCTGGCAAGCCTGAAGGGAAAGGTACTGAGCCAGTAGAGCAATGAATCAATAATGCCGATTCGATGAATCAGACCTAGGCCGTGCATGCCAAAGGGGTTGTATGAGTTGCGGACAATCTGCATCAGGCCAAGGCACCACCGTCCACGCTGCGTGATATATTCCTTCAATCCTTCGGGAGCCAAGCCTTCCGTCAACGGCTCGTTAAGGTACACGGTTTGCCAGCCGCTTTCCGCGAGTTTAAGCGTGAGCAGAAAGTCCTCGGTTACGCTTTGTGTCGGAATCCAGCCAATCTGCTCGACGGCTTGGACCCGCATTACGGATGAGGTTCCACAGCAGATAGCAATGCCCCAAGCGTCGCGCGCTGGCTCAACGTTGTCAAAGAAATGACGTTGCTCATCCGGATATGCGGTGCTTATTCTCAAGTTATGTTGGATCGGATCAGGATTGAAGAAGTGCTGAGGGGTCTGCACGAGCGCGACGCTTGGCTCGTGAAACAACGCGAGCGTCCGCTCGACGAAGTCCGCATGGGGAACGAAATCGGCGTCAAGTACAGCAACAAAAGCCGGGGGAGCCGGATCTCGAGCGCGCGCGCGAAGTGCATGATTGATGTTCCCCGCTTTAGCGTGCTCCTTGCCCGAGCGTGCGAGGTATCCGATTTCGTGCAGCTCGCAGAGTTGCCGCACCCAATTCCTGGCGCCGTCGTCGAGAATAAAAATCCGAAGTCGAGGATAGCGGATTTCTGTCGCGCCAATGATCGTGCGCTCGAGTACTTCCGACGGCTCGTTATAAGTCGTGATGAAGACATCCACGCGCGGCGCTTCTCCAGGCTGCCACCATTCGGAGTGCTGGTCTGCTTCGGCCGTCCGCTCCTTCACCCGCGACAGTATAAAAAACGCAATCGTAGAGGACAGCACTGTTAGAGCTTCGAGCATGGCGAATCCCCAACTGAACAGCGCGTCCGCAGTCCAGTCGAGTGGCGCCAGCGTTTCGGTGAAGCGCCAAGCCATATAACGCCAAGACAGTAAGGCAGCCATCCCCAGGAGCAGAGCGCGCCAATACCAGTTCATCGGATTAAGGAACGGGAAGACGGTAAGGCGGAGGCCAATTATGAAGGCAGCACCTGCGAAAGCAGCAGCAATTGGTGACAGCAGGAGCATCAGAGTCCGTACCGCGTAATAAACCGACGGAATTGAGCGATTGGGCCGGCTGTGAAGATAACGCGTCCAGTACGCCCAATCGCGCAGCCGAGATCTGGCTCTCCTGCGAGGTCTGAAACAGTCACGGTGACATCAAAGCGCTGGAGATGTTGTGGACTTGGACCCACCGCAAGATTGGTGTAGAGCGAGGCTGCACCGGATCCGCCAAGGCGGGTTATGGTTCCATTGAAAATCCGATCATCCCCAAACAATCGAAATTGGACGGCGGCTCCGACCGAAAGACTGTCGTAGAGAGATTCGTTGACGCCCGCGGTGACGATCAGCGTATCGCAGTCGACGATCTTGACGAGATCTTGGCCGCGCCGCGTATATTGGCCATCGTCAATTAATATGTCCCAGACTAGACCAACGACGCTAGCATTAAGCGTAGCGAAGCTCAAACTATTGACACGAAGGCGCTCGGCAGCGATTTGTCCGTCGAGCTGGACGATACGCGCTTTCACCTGCTCCTTGTCGACATTCAGCTCGGCCAACCGCTGCTCGAGCTCTCGGATACGTTGGGCCGAGGAAGGAGCGTCGTTATAGGACTCCCCGATGAAGACACCATCGCGAGCGGATATAAGTTCCGTCTCCAGGTAATTCACTCGCTGCTGCGCACTCTCCAGCTCTTGCTGCGCAACGTCGTAAGTTGCGCGAGCGCGATCCAGATTCGCCGCCGTTTGTACACCACGCGTGCTTAGTTCGTTTGCCCGCTTAAACTCTGCGTCCGCCTGACGAAGGCGCGCGGCTGCAGCGTCTTGAGCTGCTTTCGTTTCGGCAATTCGTGCCTCAATCTGCCGAACCCTGCCACGCCGGTAATCAGTTGATTGAGCATCGAAGCGAGATCTAGATGCGGACAAGGCCTCTCGCTGGCCAACGAGGCGGGTCAGCTCGATCTGCTGGTTTGCGCGATCGCGATCGAGCTCAAGCAACCTCGCGGTATCGAAGCGTTGGTCGTTGATTTCTGCTATGAGCTCGCCGTGGCTCATGCGCGCGCCGATGCTCTTTACGACAAGCGTTACCTTTCCTTCGATTGGGGCGCGAACGATGTAGAGTCGAGCATTGAGGGTCGCATCCGCCGATGTTCCAGCGAAGTGCTCACCGATTACAACGTACAATCCCACTGCCAACAACGCCAAGCCGACGATCGCACGTACGAGGCTCATAAGGACATTCCAACTGCATTTATGATGGGAAGGGTCGCGCAGCGGTATTCGCGCACGGGGGCAAACATTGCTGTGCAGCCTGAGGTCGAATCTTTCTCCCCTAAGCGCCCCTCCGCCCTTGCTCTGGACTGCCAAGCCCAGTGCCGCTCGGATACGAGTGTTAGCGGCTTAAGCGTCATTGATCAGACTAACAGGCTAGTAAAGAATAGCTTCGTGATCTCAGCGGCAGGAGGATCCGTCTCTTCAGAAGTAACAACGGTGATAAATTCGTTCCCGCAGTTCCAGCAGCGCCAAAGATTTTGGACCTCCCGCGTACCGATGCGTTCATGCCACTCAAGGTGGACTAATACAGAACTGCATTGAGGGCAGAGTTTGTGACGTGCTATTGAGACCGACTCCATGTGATAGCCCGTGTCATTGCGCAACAAGGTCGTAGCCTAGAAAACAATATTGTAGCAGTCGTTCGCGAGCGGGTGCGGTGGATGGACCCCTCTTTTCAAAACTTGTGCCAACTGCGACGCCTTGATCAGTAAAGGTAATTGTTCTCAAGGAAGCGTACCAGACCGACAGGATGTCAGAATTCGGACAGTCTGGGTTTTGCTCTAACGCAAGACCGCAAATCGAATTCAGCGTCGTTCTGGAAGTCTTGGGTGGATCGTTTGGTGTTGAGTGAGGCGGCCTCGCAGGCGTCGCTGATCATAGATGGTCCGATAGGGCTCCACTCGGCGGTACAACCGGATGATCGTGGAAGTGTGCCTTGGATCGTGCGTACGACACTCCCTGGCGTAACTAGGAGCCGTTCGGAGACTGCAACGGTCAGCTCCGGTGCTTCGGTCGGAAGGGCATTAGCGGCGTGTGGATGACGGTCTTCGAGGCGCATCCGGAATTCGGATGTCTGATCGCCATTGATTCTAGGCGGTGTGGACTCTAGGGATACCCTTTTGAGGCCAAATCAGATTCAAGGCTTCTTTTGGGAGGCGGCCTTGGGTGTGATGGATCGTTTGGTGTTGAGCGACGCGGCTTGGGAGCGCATGGCGCCGCTCATCATTGGCCGGCCCGACCAGAAAGATTCGACCGGACGCGACAACCGGATGTTCGTGGAAGGGGTGCTCTGGATCGTTCGCACGGGCTCTCCCTGGCGTGATCTTCCGGAGGCGTTTGGGGATTGGAACAGCGTGTTCCGGCGCTTCAGTCGATGGAGCACCAAGGGTGTCTGGTTGCGGATCTTCGAGGCGATGTCCGATGATCCGGACTTCGAATATTTGATCGTCGATTCCACCATCGTCCGGGCGCATCAGCACGCCGCCGGGGCAATAAAAGGGGGTCTGAAGATCAAGCGATCGGGCGCTCGCGCGGCGGCTTGAGCACCAAGATACATATGGCCGTCCGAGGTTTGGGATGTCCCGTGCGGTTCACCCTCACCGCAGGCCAGAAGGGCGATGCCCCGCAAGCCGCCACGTTGATCGAGGGATTGCCCGCCGAGGTCGTCATGGCCGATGCAGCCTATGACGCCGATCATTTGCGCCAGGCCATCGCAGCCAAAGGCGCGATCGCCGTCATCCCCAACAACCCCTCGCGAGCCCTCAAACATCCGCTCGACAAGCATCTCTATGCCCAGCGCCACCTCGTGGAATGCTGCTTCAGCAAGCTCAAGCAGTTTCGCCGGAGCCATCGTCACGCTCGCTGCAATCGTCCTATGGATGCGATAAGTGTTCACACCGCCTAGTGCATCTGAACGCCGCCGGGCCTAAGAGAGGTAATCGAAGATCAGGCGCCTCGCCGCTCGCGCGGCCTGAGCACACAGGGCCGTTCCCGGATGCCCCTGCGTCTTCACGTTCGAGCACGTCAAAACGGCGTTGCACGACAGGCCGCCGCCAGTGGTCGAGCCGATGTTATTTGTTAAGAAGCCCCCCTGTCCAAGCGAATAAGGCTACCCTGAGCGACAGTTCCCGATGATACGTCCAATGCTGCGCGACAACTCTAGGCCCCTTATTTCTAATCAGCGCTCCCGAGCACGCTCGACGCGTCATTGGAGGAGATTAAGCCTGACTTGCTCGGAACCGTTGTTGTGGCGGAAGCTTCCTGAGAACTCAGTGCGTCGACTGGCGCATGTAGCTTCTTGCTCCATCTTCCGCAACCGCTGCGCGGCCAGCTTCGCGATCAAGCAACGTGGGGATACCGGAGGCTGGAACAGCCCTACTAAACAGGTAGCCTTGCCCTTCTGTGCAACCATTGGCCACCAGGTAGACCCGCTGGCTTTCGTCTTCGATCCCCTCTGCCGTGGTCGTCAAACCAAATCCTTCAGCAAGGTCGAGTATAGCACGAACGATCACCCGGCTGTCGTCGAGATGCGACACGAAGCTGCGGTCAATCTTGATCTTGTCAAAACGAAACCAAAGCAGCTGGCTCAGTGTAGCATAACCTGTTCCGAAATCGTCGAGCACGATGCGGATGCCGGCTTGACGAAGCTCGTCAATCACGGTCTTCGCACCCCCGGTTCTTTCCATGAACGCACTCTCGGTAATTTCGACCTCCACGCGGCGTGGACTGATGCCGGTTTGCTCAAGGATCGATAGAATGCGCTCTCCAAGCGCGGAATCCCGCAATTGAACAGGCGAAATGTTGAAGGCAAGCGAAAACGTCTTCGGCCACGCATTGGCATCAAAACAGGCGCGGCGAAAAAGCTGATCTCCAAGAGCGTTGATGAGGCCCGTTTCTTCTGCAATCGGAATAAAAACGTCGGGCGGGATCTGCCCCAATGTCCTATTTTCCCAACGCGCCAAGGCCTCGAACCCGATAATGAGATTACTCTCAAGTGAAACCAGCGGCTGGTAGTGCAGCTCGATAATATCAGCCGCGATGGCGCTGCGAAGCTCACGCTCGATCTGAATGCGGCGCTCGACATGCATGTCCATGTCTGGTTCGAAAAAGCGAACACGCGACCTGCCGTCGCCTTGCGCGCGATAAAGCGCGCGATCTGCGCGCCTGACCAGATCGTGGAGATTGACGCCGTCAAGCGGAGCGATGGCGATGCCAATTCCAACACCAAGCTCGGCTGCGCCAGTCTCAAGCGCGAAAGTATCGGCGGTTGACGCCACGATACCGCCTGCCAGATTGGCGGGCTCTTCGAGGGAGCTAATGTTTGGCAGGACGATCCCGAATTCGTCGCCTCCGATCCTCGCCAGGAGGGCGTCCTTGCGCAAGATTTCGGCAAGCCTCTTAGCAAATTCGCAAAGCGCTTTGTCCCCCGCTGCATATCCATGCGTGTCCTTGATCTGCTTGAAGCCGTCGAGGCCA
Source organism: Bradyrhizobium pachyrhizi (assembly GCF_029714545.1). NCBI lineage: Bacteria > Pseudomonadati > Pseudomonadota > Alphaproteobacteria > Hyphomicrobiales > Nitrobacteraceae > Bradyrhizobium > Bradyrhizobium pachyrhizi. The sequence goes on from NZ_CP121667.1 coordinate 7,400,673, forward strand.
AGTATCAGAACGGCGATTTGTTGCGTGTCGGTGGCGAGGCCAAGGCACAGATCAAGTGTTTCATCAAACAAGCGGCGGTTCGGCAGGCCCGTCAATGGATCGTGTCGCGCCAGATCGCGGACTTCTCCTTCTGCAAGGATTCGCGCTTCGGTTTCGCGCGCGAGTTCTCGATAGCGCCGAACACTATAGATCGTAAGCGAAGCGCTCATTAAGAACGCAACGAATATGATGAATACAATATCGCCGAGCATCGAGTCTAAGCCCCGTCTCAGCTGAATCAAGCGAGGGCCAATCTCATAGAGATGAGCTAAGATTGAAGCGACAACGAGGCCGCCGAAGAGAGCAATGAAGTCCCTCATGGCAGAACTCCGCCAATCGAATTGCATTACGCGAGATGGTGGAGTTGAAAATTTCATCTCAGTCGAATCTTCGCTAGCGCAGATTGATTCAGTGAGGTTCCTACCCGTAGCATGAATGTCAACTGACGACCAGATGATGTGCGTAGATTGCCGAACCAACCTGCTTCGCAAGCTGCGCCATCGACTCTCGATAGTTTTGTTACCGGCCACCGTCCTGTTAAATCGACCAGCAAGTTCGCACACAGTCAATGCGGCCGAACCAACGAGTTGCGCCCTCAATATACCGCTTCAACATTTTGGACGCTCTGGAGCGCGAGCGGCTCGTGAACGTTAGTGCGACAGCGCTTCGTGCGACCAGGCTCCCGCCAGTAGCGCCCTCTGATCGGGACCTTCTGCCAAATGCCTGACGAGCGGATTGGTGTTCGCTGCGCCGCGCGCCGGGGCCGCCCGCTTTGGCGGGGCAAGGCGACCGCCGGCTGAGCGCTCGACAGAACGAGAGCTGTTGAGCGACGCCGTAGCAGGCAACGACATTGCAGCTCCCGCAGCTAGTGGTCGCCGCCTAGTGCGGTGCGAACTCGCCTGCAAACATTGCAATTGATGGACCATGACCGAATAGAACTGTTAATAGTGTTGTGGCTCTGGCTTACGACAGCGAGAACCGACGTCGCGCTGGCGCGCGCTTGAGGCGAGGTGCGCGACGAACGATAACTTAGGCGACAACCACACGGTTGCGACCTTCAAACTTTGCGCGATAGAGTCGCTGGTCGGCGACGTTCAGGAACCCGTCGAGTGTGTCTCCATCGCGCCCGAATTCCGACACTCCAACACTGATGGTAACGCCAACCGACGGTTCGGCTCCGACGTCGAATGCAGTGCGTTCGATGGCTGACCGAAGGCGCTCGGCTACCGCGTAAGCCGCGTCGAGCGTCGCGCCCGGCAGCAATACCATGAATTCTTCACCGCCCACGCGCGCGACAGAGTCGTAAGGCCGGATCGCCTCCAGACACTTTCGCACGAATACGCGCAGGACCTCATCGCCAACGCTGTGACCGCGTGAGTCGTTGATATCCTTGAAATGGTCGAGATCGAGCGACAGCAGAGACAATGGAGCACCGGTCCGCCTGGCCCGCGCGATCTCGGCGCCGATATGCTCGATGAAGTGGCGCCGGTTCCCGGCACCAGTCAGTGGATCGGTGGCGGCGAGCCGTTCCAGCCTTTGATTGCTCATTTGCACTTGTTGGAGCGCCTTTTGAGTGTCGGCCATCGATCTGGCCAGGCGTGCCGTCATCTCTTCCTGGCTATAGATGGTCGCGAACGATCGCGTTGTTCGGAAAGCCTGAACAACGCCATAGCTGAGCAGAAGGAACCCGCCGGCAAAGATCGCGTGGGCCAGCCACCACATATGATTCCATGGCGCCGCCAGAATGAATGCGAGCGACGATAGCGCGAACCACGCGACGGAAACGCCGAAAACAAGCATGAGCGGCGAGTGAATCCGTCGCATGAGCATGACCGAGACGTTCAGCGCACTGAATAGCAATGCGCCGCCCTCCATGGACAAGCGGACCGCCGGGTGCCCAGCATAACGAGAATAGGCGACCAGTGCGACGGCTATGTCCACCGTCAGGAACAGGACAATCCACATCAGCCATGCGCGCGCATTCGATCGCCTCTCGGGCTCGTCCGACGGCTGATTGTAGCTGAGCAGCCCGATGAAGAGCAAAATCGACATCACCAGACGCGACGCCGGCCCATAGAGCAGAAATAGCCAAATATTGCGGTGTGCCAACTCAGTGAAGGCACCGTGCAGCGAATAGATCAGCGCGAACGCCAGAAAGCCAAGCGTCAACCAGCGCAACAGAGGCTCGCCTGAAGACCGGTAGCAACGCCACGTCACATATGTGACGAACAGCCCCTCGAGGGTGGCGATGACGATCGCGAATTCGTGGAACAGGTGATCTTCAAACTTCAGCGCGGGATCTTGCTGAAAATATAGGTAAGCGATGAACTGAGTGGGCAGCAGCGCGAAGCCGGTGATGAGAAGGCTCGTATAGGCCTCTGTGACCAGCCGCAGCGCGTTGGACCGCTCGTGCACCATAAGATGGGTACTCATATGCTATACCATCATTCCACGATGATTCCGCGTGGTCTTTTCTGACTCTTGGGCTTTTCTTCAGAGACCTTGGTGCCCTGCTGTACAGCCAAGTGAAGGCATCATGGCTCGTCTCCGCCGAAGGTCATGGATAATCACCGCTGACCGGCGCGGAGGTCATGAGCTTCAACCTTCCGTCCATCTGCTGCACCCGCTCAAGCAGCACGGCGACGTCTCAGGATCGGCTTGCCATCCAGCAGGGGCCAAGTTCCGCGGCCACAGGGTCCCCTACGCCGGTGGCGCGTTATGCGTTCGAACCCACCACGTTCAGTCCACCCGCTCCGCTAAAAGTAAGGATATCGTGCGTGTTCAGTACGGTGTCCCAGCTGCTGCCCCGAGTCGTCACGATCTGCGACCCGTTCGAAAAGGCACCATCGGAGGATGAGGAAATCACGAGCCCGTTGAGGAAAGGATTCTGCGCATTACCGTATTCAATCGTTTGCTTGCCACCTACCGGTAGCGCCACTGCAACGATCGGTCCGGGCTGATTCGGCTCTGAGCCAACGCGCGTGACGAGCAACACCGTAAGGGTCAGCCCGCTTTGATTGACGAGTTTCTTGTACGGCACCTGTGAGCTCCGTTATCTGTTGGGCGTCCCGGCGTCGAAATGCGGGAGAGAGTTCCGCTATATATACATGAGCTGGTTGAGCAAGCCCCTGCCAGATTTTGTAGGCGCCAATATTCCAAACCTGTCAGATAGCTTTCAGCACATAGATCAGATTGTTTTCAGAAAAATGCGGTGCCGCTCGGTGTAAGCGCGCCCAACGGCGCAGTGTCGCAGGAATAGGCAACAACCCGCTTACTCGACACTGGCCACACTGGTCGCGCTGGGATGTGGTCGGCACAAGCCCACCGGCGGTAATGAATTTCCGTTTTGTCGCCCCTGTCTGGTTGAAGACGGCGAAGTCAGAAACCCGACATGACGATGCTTCCATTCCATATTCGAGCAAGGACCCAATCGGTCCTTTGCGAGCCGCGCTGCCGTGACTCTGATTAGCCCCGATCAACGCGGCGCAGTTCCTGCTTATTTTGATCTTTGCAGTGATTTGTCCCGGAGCTGTGCTTCATGAACTTCTTTGCACGCGCCTTTATCGGCGCGCCGATTGCATTGACGATATTCGAACCGTTACATGCCGGAGAACGCTATGTGCTCTGCTTCCTTCTTTTCCCGCCTGGAACCACCGAAGCAGGCGGCTCCTCGCAACGCCTATTTGATCGGAACAGGCATTGCCGCGTTGGCCGCAGCGGCCTACCTCCTCAAGGAGGGCGGGCTGTCGGGCCCGAATATCGTCCTTTTCGAACAAATGGAGCAGTTCGGCGGAAGCCTCGACGCACACGGCAATCCGAAGGATGGATATGTCATGCGTGGCGGGCGTATGTTCGAGGCGAAGTTTAACTGCACCTACGACTTGTTGTCCTTCATTCCTTCGATTGCCAACCCGACGAAATCGGCCAAGGACGAACTGATGGAGTTTCATCAGGAGTTCTTCTGGAACGACAAGGCGCGCTTGGTTTCAGGCGGCAAGATCGTCGACGTCTCCGATCTCGGTTTCAGCGAGAGAGATCGGCTCGACCTGATCGCTCTTTGTGCGACGCCAGAATCGGTGCTCGGCGTCAGGACAATCCAGGACTGGTTCAAACCCCATTTCTTCCGCAGCAACTTCTGGCTCATATGGTCCACGACCTTTGCTTTTGCGCCTTGGCATAGTGCGGTCGAGTTCAAGCGCTACTGTCTACGCTTCCTGCATCTGTTCTCGACGATCGATACGATGGCGGGAATCTACCGAACGCAGTTCAACCAGTTCGATGCGGTAGTGCGCCCGATCGTCGCTTGGTTGAAGGCCCGGGGCGTACGGCTCGAGATGAGGGCGGAAGTGACCGATATTGATGTCGTGGTCGAGGGCGGGCGGAAGACCGCGACCCGTTTGCACTATCGGAAGGGCGGCGAGGATCGCACCATTGAGCTGGCCGAACGAGATGTTGTGTTCGTCACCAATGGGTCGATGACATCCAACAGCAGCTACGGCTCTATGGACACGGTTCCGGTATTGAATTCGCAGCGAATCGGGGGCTCCTGGCGACTTTGGGAGCGCTTGGCCGCCAAAAGCCCAGACTTCGGTTGCCCCGCTGCTTTCGTTTCCAACATCGACCAGTCCAAATGGGAATCATTTACCGTCACTGCAGACGACTCGAGCTTCTTCGACCGGCTTGAAGCCCTCTCCGGTAGTCGAGCCGGCAAGGGCGGCCTGATAACGATCAAAGACTCAAATTGGCTCCTGACCATCGTCCTTAATCATCAACCGCACTATTACGAACAGCCGAAGAATGTCTGGGTATGGTGGGGATACGGACTTTTCCCGGACAGGCCGGGCCAATATGTGCATAAACCTATGGCGGAATGCACGGGGCGTGAAATCCTGATCGAGTTGCTTTCGCACCTGCAGTTCACAGACAGTATTGCGCACATTCTCGACACCTCGCGCGTCGTGACCTCGTTGATGCCTTACGTTACGGCCCAGTTCATGCCGCGCGTGAGGTCCAACCGACCGGAGGTCATTCCGAACGGCTCGCGCAATCTCGCCTTCATCGGCCAATTCTGCGAGATCCCCGACGACGTGGTCTTTACCGTCGAGTATTCCGTGCGCGCGGCGCAGATCGCCGTTTTCGGCCTGCTCGACGTCCAGCGTCCGGTCTCACCCTTCTACAAAGGCCAGCGTGATCCTAGCGTCCTCTTCGATGCCTGGAAGACGCTGCACCGTCACTGATCAACGGCAGGAAGCAGGATCCGTCATGAGGCGTATGAACAACAAGGTTATTCTGGTGACGGGCGGGGCTCGCGGGATGGGCGCGGCTCATGCGCGCCTATTGGTGGCTGAGGGGGCCAAGGTCGTAATCACCGATATTCTGCACACGGAAGGCGAAGCGCTTGCCGCTCAACTTGGCGGATCCGCCGTCTATGTCTGTCAGGACGTTACCCAGCCGGAGGAGTGGTCCGAGGCGGTCGCGAGCGCCGAACGGCGGTTCGGTGCGCTGCACGGGCTGGTCAACAATGCCGGGATCGCCAGCATGGCTCCCCTCGAGCAGTTCCCGCTGGATCAATGGAGTAAGACCCTCGCCGTCAATCTGACCGGTGTTTTCCTCGGAATGAAGGCGGCCTTGCCGGCCATCAGGCGCGCCGGCGGAGGTTCGATTGTTAACATCTCGTCGGTCGAGGGGCTGCGAGGCAGTGCCAGTCTCCATGCCTATGTCGCTTCCAAATTCGGCGTGTGGGGCATAACAAAGTCTGCCGCGCTGGAAGCCGCGGCCTCGGGGATCCGCGTCAACTCGATTTATCCCGGGTTCATCGCCACCCCGATGACCGAGAGCTTCGAGTCCTCTCTTTTCCCCATTCCGCTCGGCCGGCCAGCCGAGCCGCAGGAAGTGTCGCAGGCAGTCTTGTTCCTACTCAGCGATGATTCCAGCTACCTCACTGGTTCCGAGATCGTCATCGATGGCGGCCTGACGGTCGGCGTCCCGCGCAAATGTCCGGCGCCCGAGAGCATCTTTTGATGAGCCCAACTGATCGTCAATCCTACCAGGATCGGAGTGTTCCATGCATCATGGTAGCGGAAATTACGAAGCATTTGCCCGTCCCCGCAAACCTGAAGGTGTGGACAATAAGACGGCGTGGTTCGTCGGTGCAGGCCTGGCAGCGCTTTCCGGCGCAGCCTTCCTGATCCGCGATGGCCATATGCGCGGCGATCGGATCACCATCTTCGAACGGCTGAAAATACCGGGTGGGGCGCTCGACGGTGGCCAAGACCTGGAAAGGGCTTTCGTGATCCGGGGCGGCCGCGAAATGGAGGATCATTTCGAGTGCCTATGGGATTTGTACCGATCGATCCCTTCGCTCGAAATCGAAGGTGCCAGCGTCCTCGATGAATTCTACTGGTTGAACAAGGATGATCCAAACTACTCTTTGCAGCGGGCGACTGTGAACCAGGGACAGGATGCGCGCACTGACGGCCTTTTCAGGCTGAGCGAAAGGGCGCTCAAGGAGTTGATTGCAGTCTTTCTTGCCTCCAGTGAGGAGATGGAAAACAAGCGCATTGACGAAGTGTTCGGAAGTGATTTTCTGAACAGCAATTTCTGGCTTTATTGGCGAACGATGTTCGCTTTTCAGGAATGGCATTCTGCTCTCGAGATGAAGCTTTATCTGCATCGGTTTGTTCACCATATTGGCGGCCTGCCGGATTTCAGCGCGCTGAAGTTTACCCGGTACAATCAATATGAATCGCTGGTTCTACCGCTGTGCAAATGGCTGTTGGAGCAGGACGTTGACTTCCGCTACGGCGTCGAAGTCACCTATGTCGATTTCGATATCAAGGCTGGACGCAAGCAGGCCACGGCCATTCACTGGCTGGAGGATGGCGTCGCGGGCGGTATCGGGCTCGGCGCCGACGATCTTGTATTCATGACGATCGGCTCGCTCACCGAAAACTCGGACAAGGGAGACCATCACACCCCCTCTCGGCTCGACCAAGGCCCGGCGCCTGCTTGGGATCTATGGCGACGTATCGCTGCCAAGGACGCAGCCTTCGGCCGCCCGGACGTCTTCGCCGGCAATATCCCTGCCACCAAATGGGAATCGGCGACCATCACGACTCTGGACGCACGCATTCCCGCCTATATCCGCAAGATCGCGAAACGTGACCCGTTCAGCGGCAAAATCGTCACGGGAGGAATAGTCACGGCGAAGGACTCGAGCTGGCTGCTCAGTTGGACGGTAAACCGCCAGCCGCATTTCAAGCACCAGCCCAGCGATCAGATCGTCGTCTGGCTCTATTCGCTTTTTGTTGATAGGCTCGGCGATTACGTGAACAAGCCAATGCAACATTGCACGGGCGAGGAAATCACGCAGGAATGGCTTTATCACCTCGGCGTGCCGGCCGAGGACATACCGGGACTTGCTGCAACGGCGGCAAAGACAGTGCCGGTGATGATGCCCTACGTCACCTCTCTCTTCATGCCGCGCAAGGCGGGCGATCGGCCAAATGTTGTGCCGAACGGCGCCGTCAACTTTGCCTTCATCGGCCAGTTTGCTGAGTCGGCTGAGCGCGATTGCGTCTTCACGACGGAATACTCGGTTCGCACGGCGATGGAGGCCGTATACACGCTCCTCAAACTCGAACGTTGTGTGCCGGAGGTGTTCAATTCTACCTATGATATCCGCAAGCTGTTCGCGGGGATCCGCAGGCTGCGCGATGGCAAGGAAGTCCAAGTTCCAGAACTAGCGTTCTTGCGCAAGCTGGTGCTGAAGAATATCGGCGGTACAGACTTCGGAAAAACTGCTCAATGAATATCGTCTGATCACCGGGTGGTCATCTTGCGCTGATCGTCCGGTCGTCGAAAAGATCCTTCGTGTTGTCCCTGCGCTCTACCCGGGAGGGCAAGCGCCGCCTCCCCGTGCGCGCCAAGCGTCGAGCCCAACAGCGCGAAGCTTGCACCGTGAGCAAACTTGCGGACGAATAGCGGCGACCATCACTCTGCAGACTGCAAATATAAGCAACGTCGATCATTCGCATGATCATCACATCGCCTCAGCATATCCCTAACGGCTGGCCCAGCTTAGAAGCCGAAGCGCTCATGCCATAGAACCGCACCAACAGCGGCCTTTAGCTCGCGGCTTCCCGCGTTCTTTCAAGATGCGCTTGCAGTCGCGGACGGAGCGGTACATAAGCGAAGCGGTACGCTGCTCTGATCGTGGCCTTATGCAAATTGCCGGCACTAATGCCTAGCTAGCCTTGCTGCCTTTACACCCGCATCCGTTTTCAGCAAGCGGCGGCAATGGGCTGACCGCTGGCCGCTCGAAAATGCTTTGCTTCTACCGAAGGCGCGTTGCCATCATGACTGGCAATCGGACGATCTTGGGGGAGTATCAGGCGACCGCCCCAAGCTCGTCACTTATATCAATCGATCCGACTGCTCACCGCTGATGTTGTTGTACCTTGAGATTATCCAACAACTTCGATCCTTCACTGAACGATCTCGACCAGGATCGCTCCGCCAAGTCGAGATAGCTTTTCAGCAACTCGGAGGGAGTTTTGACCTCGGCAACGACTTTTAGAAAATTGGCCTGATCGTAGAAGGAGGAAGCGGAAAATCTCAATCCGTCTTTCAAAGCCGCCGCGAAGACGCTTGTCGTTGCTTCGATCGACTTCCGCCATTCTGGAAATACAAATGAGCCGCGCGCGGCTGCGGTCGACTCTTTAGTATGCTCGGCGGCGCCGCCTAGCCCAGGGGCCGATGAATGAGCCACTTGCGACCCTTGTTGTGAACGGCGTTTCTCGTCTTCGGCTATACTCGATGCCATTGGACATCTCCTCTCTGAATCCTCTCCGAAGGATTGTAAAGTTGTGACTGGTTTCGCGGCTCAGCTCGCATCACCCTTCAGAGGATAACACGATCTCCAATGTGTGATACCCACCTCTTCTAGTAGCTTCAGTTAGTGCTGACTTCACGATGACATACAACGTGAGCATGCAAGCGCGGATCGTTCAAGCCGATGTTTGCGAACCGGCACTGCATCCGCCGAGGACTTTTATGAATGGCGGAAGAAGACGGCGGAGAACAGCTGTGTTTGTTCGCAGAGAAAGACCTCAATACGATCGAGGCCAAGAAACAAAGAGGTGCTGTGGTTAGGCTGCGGAAAATTAGGACCGACCGGGAACAGCGGGCAGACGGCGGCTGCCGGAATCTGCGATTCGGGCCATCATTTTCAGAACCAAAACAATTAGGAGAACGTCTTTCCCACTCGCAGGCCCTTTCCAGCGTCGCCACGACGTCGCTGCCGCTGAAGGTGAACTGGGGCTGCAAGGAAGGCTATGCCGCGACTCGGCTTGAAGATGTTGCCAAGCGCGCAGGCGTCACCAAAGGCACGATCTATTTCTATTTCGAGAGCAAGGAGCGGGCGTTCGAGGAGATGATCCGACACATGTCTCGGCCAGCAGACTCCGAACTGAACGATTCCCAGCCAGACTCGATGGCCCGGCCGTCTGCGAGCGCTGATGGGCTTCGTATATAAGCAGATTGCGGAAGACCGCGTGCCGCGCGACGCTGAAGCCGCGCAAGCCGAACGATCAATGGCCGAGAACGATCTGAAGCCGCTAGGTTTGAGCTGGAATGCCGATGATAATGGGCTCCGCACACCGATCCCCTCGCAACCGGAACTGGAGCCGCTTTGTCAGAGCTATCCCCCAGCGGGGTCACAATAGGTGTCGCCTGCTACAATGCGGGCTCCTGCGATGCCAGCAGCGACGGCCTCTCAGGCTCCCAGGCCGGGGCGGCTGGTACAGTTCGCCATCGACTTCACGGCAGGGCGCGCCGATTTGTGGCATTGGCCGAGCCGTGTAGTCAACCTGGAATCGCGGCTTAAACCCGGCAAGGAGGAAACGCCCCTGGTGACGACCGCCTGCTCGCGAAAAACCTTCATCGCCAAGCAACGCCAATATCTGGCCTACTCCACCAGTACACGCGGTTGCACCGCCGGGTCGCCGGCCGAAGCCGACATGCAGGAATACTTCCGCATCAGCTCACCATCGGTTCACTAATGGTGCTGACGCTCGAGCGCGCCGGCTCATCCGAAGGCACCCAGGACACACCGCAGCATCGAACTGCTCGTTGATGTCGACCAACCGCCGGATCTACTCTGATCCAGAGTTCAATCGGTCAAAATCACCGTGCAGAGGTACTAGATGTTTAGTCCGACGATTGACGGCAATCGCGGCTGATAGAACGGGCTGGAGCAGCTCTCTCGAACACGTGAGGCTGAATGAGCGGTCTTTGTTCTCGAGCCTCGCGAGATCCGACATGATTATACGAACCTCGAGACGTCGTTCAGCACGACTGAGACGCCGCTCTTATGATCTCTCATAAATCACTCGTCACTCAGCGATGCGCACGTCGCACGCTCGCATCCGGCCCGATCGCGGGTCGAGCTTGACCTCGAACGAGACGCGCGCGCCCACTTCAGGCACCGTGCTCAGCGGCAGCGCAGATGCATGGAGGAATATGTCTGCGCCGCCATCATCTGGCGCGATGAAGCCAAAGCCGCGATCGCCGATCCATTTCTTAATCGTACCCGTTGCCATCGTCGTTCCGTTCCTAAGTTGAGGTGACCGCGCGTGTCGTGTTGACATCGCGCGAGCCTGGACGGCATGAGACCACGCCCAAATCTCGAAAAACTCGCTGCACGGCGCCTGTTGCGTCATCAGCACACGATTGCTGTCTGCTGCGGCGGGAAACTCTCATGCTGCTGATTCCAAGTCGGCTTCACGAGCTCGACGAGCATTGGGCCCATCATCTTGACGTTATTGCGGAACCAGTGGCGCGCCCCAGTCGCAGCAAGTGGGTCACGAGGCATGTCGTCGCGCAGCACGCCTAGATACAGCACCTGAACGAACCACGGTATCGCTGCGCGGCCCCGCCTCAATCCGATGATTGCTGCGATACGCCGTCTTCGGCGGCGCGGATCTTGCATGCCCCCCTTTGAGCTGCTGGTGTTTGTCAATCGCCACCAAACGCAGCTCGGCCAAGGCGCAACGGCGACAGTACCATGACGCAAAAGCAGATCAACATAACGGCCATCTTGGCAATGGCCGGCTGGACTGCATTCTGCCTCTATGTGGGCTGGTACTAACGTGAACGCCGTAAGGCGCCCGGCTTCAATGAGCCGCGCCGCGAAGTTGTTCTCTGCGTTCATTTGCCGAGGCCCTCTTGGACGTCCCGTTCATTCGGCTCTATGTGATCAAACCAGGAGCCCGGAGGAAATGCCGCGATACGCTTGGCAAGAAAGGATTGCGGCTCCCAATCTTGTCCCTCGCGTCTCTCGAAGGCGACGCCCCCGTTACGGATACAATACTCGGCTCTGGATTATTGCAGTTCACCAAGAGCAGAACGCGCCAGAGATCACCGTTCGTGGTCTGCTTATCATCCACCTTCAGCAAGTAATCCACTCCAACAGGTCCATCGATATTGCAGCGGCCGTTCGGCAAGAGATCGCCTGGCTCGCCTCGTGCGGTCGTCACCAAGTTGAAATTGGCCGGATCACGCAGAAAACGACAATTCACATCCTTTTCTCGGTCTTTGACCTCACTGGCGATCAAGGAGAGCGCGAAGGCACGTCAACCCAGCTCCATCGGCTTGCATATGCCGATGCAATCATAATCGCCCCGTCCGGCGTGATCTTCCAAGGGATGACATACTCCTCGCGTGATCTATTGTCGCGATGTCTGGTCCACGAAAAGAAAATGTATTCAGCTCGGTCAACTCCACCGGCGACTCCTCATATTCGGGGGACAAAGTGTGCCACTTTGGCTTCCTTTGAGATAATCTGTTCTGCAGTTTCACCAACTTCGACTCGCCACGTAGATTTCAACGTGAACATTGTTGCTCGTGATGGCTAGCTCAGTCATGCAGGCCACAATAGGCAAAGACAAAGTGCTCGCCATTTAACCATTTTCTCGATCTGCAGAGAATCCTTCCTGATCTCCGCCGACCCGTCGAACCAACGCTGGACTGGCCATCAAGCGCTTTCGCTTAGAAGTCAGCGGCGACGTGACACTAGCGCCCGCCATATTTCGCGCGAACGCCGTCCCCCATTACGTCACGCGCCACTAACTTCAATGGCCATCCACGGCTTCAAGTTGCGATGGTAGCCATGCCTAAGAGAGGGCGCCCTAGGCATGCTGAAGCTCTGCATTCTTCATGCCAGGCAACAATCCGCAATTTGAACCGCGTGATTCGCATCACTTGATGCTGGCTTTGTCTATTCTCCGACACGCCTGTCATTCCCTTCACTTAGGCCGTCAATAGCGACTTCATGTCGTTGTCATTCAGCGGATACCGGACAAGCGCGAGCGAGCGCATTCCGCCCGCTAAGACAAAGAGTAAAAACTCCACTTTGCCGCAGCGCGACCACGTTGCATGCTTTGAGCTTGAGGGCGGCGCCAGCTGTGCTTGGCGCTCGATGGCTGCAATGATCCGAAACATCCTACGGCGCGCAGCGTTTTGAGGTCGATGACGTTCTTTATGATACGGGCGCTTCAGTCGGACTTGGGGCGGCGCAATGGCATATCGGCTCGCCATCCATATGCTTGTGCTCACCATTAATGGTCGGAGACTAGACCTAGCGCTTACACGCCATCGCCTCGATTCTCAAGCGGACGCTTTGCCTCGAGCCGTTTCAGCTCCGCACCGAGCTACCCAGCAGCTTCGCGAGCATCTGCCTGACTCAACGGTCACTACCAACCAGCCGCAAAGACGCCAAGCCCCCTCCAAACGGCCATTTTCATTCTGAGACTCTGTTGCGTTGGACCGCTTCGACTATCACTGTTGGTGTAGTATCATCAGAACAGAGCGCGAGGCTTCTACCAGAGTTGGCAGGCGTTCAAAACAAACCTGCACGCTCAGCAGATTGGCGCCGACTATGTTTTGCGCCTCGAATTCCTACAATTGTTGCTGACGAGATAGACGCATGTCAGTCGTGCCCGATGAACCATCGAGCACGTTGGCCCGAATCAAGAACGTCCTGCTGAGCGCAGCAACTCTTATGGCGTTCTTCCGCAGATCTGGACGCGAGGCCTAAGCCACCGGTAGTCTTTGCGATCTTGACTAGGAGCGACTTCTACATCGACATCGATCGCGGCCGCCGCGCATCAGTCCTGCTACATGGTCAATGCCGCCGGCATGGTCTGCGCTCGTAGGCGTAGCTCTGCCCCTTTTGATTGGCGCTTGACGTCTGCTTTGATCGCGGCTTGCGCGAGCGTGGCTTGCAAATTCCGGTCATGCGTTGACCGCGACTTCGCCTTCCGGTCGATGACGTTGGGATCGAATTATTCGATTCCCCACAGACGCTCTTTTCATGTTCTGGATGAGTAGGATCGCTGATGGCATCGAGGTACTCGGCATATTTGGGCGCACCTCCAGCATCCTCTGGAGGGCACCGGCCAGCGGCATCGACAACAGGGGAAGTCCCTCTCTCGTGCTGTTGTCGAACCATTTTTCGAGCTTGATGACATGATCCCAGCTGTCGCCGAAGTCATAGAGATAATGCATCATATTCGCGCCAGTCTCGCGAACAATATCGTAGAGCCGCGCCTTGCGGGCATCGGTGGGCTGGGGACGCAATCACCACCGGGTCATGGATGCCCGAACGTCCTTCACCAGCCAGAAACTCGCAGAAATGGCTATTCGTCCAGCCAAACGCCGTCTGAAGCGTCAGATGCAGGCGATCAAGGCGCAGAGTCACCGGTACGACGAGCCACCGCATCATCTCCAGTTTCACGTTCTTGAGAGGCAACTTGATCCTGACGGCCGTCGTGTTGAGGCTCATGCCGCCAGCCTCGATCGTGTGCATGCATCGTGTAGGTCGATGCCCAAGGAAGCAGCTCGTCCAGTCGGGCCATAGGCACCGGGGTTCAGCTGCAGACCGCGCCCGGCGCTGCATGATGCATTTGAGGTGTGCGAGCCGTCCTAACGTTCTAGTCGCAGGCAGTCATCGGGGCTCAGAAGGTTGTCGGGCAGAAAACGATCATTCTCGGTTTTCAAGTATTCGCGACCATCGTGGGTTTTGACGATCACCTTGGCCGTCTTCCCTTGTTCAGTGACCTCATAAGCGTCCGGATCGCGCTTTACGTTTGCTATGGCTGTCTCTTCCGGGCGTTGCCACCCTGAGCCGCCGACGGCTTGAATGCGCCGATGGCGGTATTGATGGGTGGGCAGCTTGACAATGCATGTAATACGGCGAGTCATAAGCCACTCCTATTTTTCGAGCCGAAGCTCAGACCGCTGGCGGAGAATCGGACGCGTTATCCGCTTATGCTGCCACATGATTGGGGCTCGCCCCCCTCCTTGAAATGGTGGTGGTGCGGTTCGCGTGATTGAGTATCCGGACGTGGGGATAAGCAACGCGAGTCGCCGCCATGCCAGGCGTTGGTAGCGTGCCTACAAACGGCGCAACGCCGCCCGCTTAAAATACATGCGAACGGCGCTGGCACCGAGCACCAGGAGGGAGAGCAAAACCCCGGCCCATTCCATGGAGTCAAATAACGGATAAGGTTCAGAAACACCATTCCGTATGACTCCGGTGGATCATGTGCGCATCAGAGTGTTTCCGGCGTCAGGAGAGCTAACCCGTCCCTGGTCAAATGCAACGTCATCTGCAAGTGCCGCTCGGATCAGACGTTATACTTCACATCTGATGCTGTCCTTGTGATCTCTGGAGCTAGAGCGGCGGCATTCCGCTACAATGATATTGAAATCATCTGCAAGGCAGCCCGCTTCCTGGAAGACGGTACTGTGCCGCGTGATGCTCAAGTAATCGGCCGAACGTGGCGTCTCGTAAATCGAATGGCGGACCAGATCGCAGGCCTGTCTATATGTGGTGAATCGACTTCAAGTCGGCCAGCGGATTGAATGAGCGCATACATTGCTCGCGAGTCGATGTATCTGCGGCATTTGCGTCGACCGTCATCGCGATGCGTGCTAACTACCCCCCCGCTTCGGTCACGCGCGACAGTCCGCAATCGCCCCCTTTGACTTCGTGCCTCAGCGGGCGACGGTCTACTGCTTCTGCCTGCGAGTAGCGGCCCTGCGCTTGCTTTATGAGGTGCGTTTGCGACCATCTATCCAAAGCACTATCTCGTTCGATCCAATTACGCGCTTTGGATAGTGTGGGTTTATCGTTCCTGCTAATATGGTAGTCGAACTCGCAGGGGGATTGTTCAGCAGTTCATCGGCAAATCTTTTTGCGTCAGCCTCACTCCGAAAGGTTCTGGTTTCTCGAATGGGGTATCGATTTGGTCCCTTCGACTGCTGAAAGGAAACATACCAAGTATGTCGTACTGGTGTCCTTTTCGCGCTCATTCGCCGATAATGACTTTATATCCCGAAATCTTCCAACGGATGCGATGCCACCGGACCGGTACGGCATTCTCAGTAACAAGCGTTATGATGCTCATGCTTCCATCATCAGATCAATTGCGAGGATTGGTAGTTGATTGTGGGCGACAATTGTCGTCGAAGGAGCTTGGCTATCTGGAGGAGCTGCCAGATTGGCACGTCTAGCGCCAGGCTACAGCGAATGCAGCAACTTTGGATCACCCCGAACGTTCGCAGACTGGATGCGCCGACGTGATTTTGCAACGGAATCGGCGGTCTGTTGCCGATCGCCCGCGGGGCCGTTCTTCGTTATAGTATCTTGCCACGTCTCCACTTTCTCCTGGGCGTCCGGCAAGGGACAGGAACCAATGCGTGTTGAGACATTCGGCCCGGAAGCGACCGTTGAAGGCGTCGATGAACGCATTGTCGGTTGGCTTGCCGGGCCGCAAGAAGGTCCAGCATGACGCCGCGCTGGTAGGTCCACAGGTCAAGATCGCTCGTGAGCACGCGCAGCTTGTGTCCGGTCGCCAACTGGTCTGGGCCAACCATGCTATGCGGCCTGCAATAGGGGCAATGCGGCAGGTCTGCCATCGTGGCGATGGCCGCGCATGCGACGATCATTCCTGGCTTGACACGTCGTTCGACGATTATCGTTAATTCGCGGGCAACGCGCCGCCCCCAGATCGACGTCTCCGGAATAGCGCCCAGGCATTCCTTGGGTAAGCGGCGTGTCTCCTGCACCTTGTTAGTGTTGAGTAGATCGGCAATATGCGCTCCGTCTTCAGAGGACGGCTTGCATAGATGATCGCGCGTGTTGTCAACGCATCGCAGCTACGGTCCGGCGACGCTGGAACGACGAAGTCAAGGTACGCATCGTTGCGGAATCCTCGTGTCAGATGCGATCGTCTCGGACGTCAAGCGGCGTCGGCGACGGGGTGAATAGAAGAGACTGGAAACGGGTTAGTTCGACAAGCATTCAGCCGTTGTGGAAGTCCGGCGTAGAGCAGAGAAAAAATACTTGCTGCATAGAAGGTGTGTTAGTCGAGCCTTGACGACAAATCTCTGAATACAGGCCGTCGCAAAGCAGGAACTTCACCGGGCCACTTACCGTCAACGCGGTCTCCACGCTTGGAAAGCATAGACCGGGTTCATTCCACAATAGGCGTATGTGCCGGATGCGATGGCCGTGCACTGCTCGTATGTCGCGAACTGACAATTGTCAGGATAGCCCCAGGTGGCGGCCTTGCAAGCAGTAAAAGTCCGTTGGGACCGGCATTGTGTACCGGAAATTCTTTCGTCGGGAGGCAGCCCAAGCCGATCCGAAGCCGATCAGAACGGAAATCACGAATGCAGCGGCGAACGGAGGGCGGCGCATGAATCCTAAGTCCAGTAAATGCTTATTGTTAATGGCCGACAATCTGAAAGATATGTCTAAGTCAAGGCTAGGGACATGCCTGACGTTACTCGGATCTGATTCCGACGACCATTTAGGCCAACCGGAGTGAAGAAGTATAGGCTAAGTCATGAATCTCGACTCTGTAGAGTGGCATGCGCGACAGTAAATCGGTCCTCGACGCTCTTCGCGGGTGGCGTCCTGGACTGCTCTGCAAGATGCTGCCTCCTCGCCCCGGCCAAAAGCCGCTACCCGGACCTCAGAAAAGGCTGAATCGCCTCCAACTGCATGACCATCCGGCAACCCAAAGAAACGGGGCGCCGGTCAGAGGTCATTCTCGGAGAAGTACGCCGAGAGAAGTTCGGAGCGAAGTCCGACAAGCTGCAGCCAGATCAATATCATTTGCCGCTGGAAGACGGAGATCGCGCAGGCGTCCTGGACTCGGCACAGGAGAAGGCTGCGGCGGTCATCAGGGCCGATCGCGTGCGTCCAAAGCTCGAACGAAGGTGCCGGGCAGTCCTCTCAGGGGCCTCGCCTCAGTCAAATCGGTAGGCCAAATGCCCGCGCTGCTTAGCTTTACATTTCTGAATCTGAAATGCGGGTCAGCATCTTCACGTGCAGTCCCGCCCGTTTGAAGAGCAGCTCCCAAAAGGAATAGGCCGCCTCGGCGAAACTCGCGCTTATGGTGAACTTCGTGAGCGCGGCTCGATGTGCGATTTGCCGCCGGCAGCCTTGCCCCTCGACAAGGTGCCAGATGAACTGAGCGACTTGGCGCGCGTATGCGCTTGGACGACCTTGGTGGTTGGGTACGACCTTAAGCCGCATGGTCCCGGTTTCGCGGGTCTCCGGTTCGGTGATATTGGCAAGCCAGATGAAAATTGATGGATCAATGCTCGCGGCATAGCCGTCACGCTTGAGCTGCTGATTGATCATAGAGAATGCGCTGGCGGCTTCTCTGAAGCATTCGCTCAGGATGAAGTTCGCCTGATTCTCCAGCTTGCCGCGCTGAAGATCGTCCAGCAATCTGACCGCCTCGTCAGTGAGCCGCCGTATATATCGCAGTTGCGACTACCCCGCGTTGTCGGTTGGTTCCTTCTGCACGATCAACTCGGCCGCATCAGCGCGGAACTCCGTTGCGGCTTCTCTGAGTATGGTCAAAAAATTGCTTTCAAGACCGGAACTGCCGATGTCTTTCGACGTCGCTTTGCCTCCCACCTCGTGTTTCCACGAGGTGGGCAATCCTCACCATCATCTCGGTGGTAGTGTCGGAATTTAGGAGTCCGTCCTTGCGCGGCGCCGCCGCATTCCGAGATTCAAGCACCGCAATGGGATTCGGAGCCGTCGCTTGCCTCGCAAGCATTGTTTGATCAGACGTCTTCTCACCTGTGTGCTCCGATCGCGGATTGGAAGCAGCAATCCCACTGGACAACACAAACAGGCCATCGTCAACGGCTCGGCTCGCCGCCGCAGTAAGCTCCACCAGCGAGCGTCGCACACAGCGCGTATGGCTAGCACGGCGCCGTTTTTGCGTGTGACTCATGATCTAAGGACTCCTCGACAAGCTTTTTCAAGACCCAGCGCCACAGCTCACGAACTTCCTCCGAGGCTCTTCCCTCTTGTGCAAACTCGGTCACGCCTAATCCTGCCCCAAGCGCGTCCCGGTGGTCATTGCGCTGTCCGACACAGGGAAGCGCAAGCACCCCGAGCGAATTGAGCGACGTTGCAGCTTCACTCAAACGGCAGCCCCGCGGTGCGCCTGATTGAGGATGAAAGCGAATCGGTGGTTGAGCCTACGAATAGCAATCAGCGTCGGTATCGCAGCTTCGATGTCGGCCAGACTCGGACGCACCGGGATCAGGCAAAGATCGGCTTTTGCGATGGCGAGCATGGCCTGTACATTGTTGGTGGCGGCGGTATCGATGACCGTAAGCCAGGTTCCCTCAGCTTCAAGGCCGACGAGAGCCCGTTCTATTTCGGCGGGATCGGAGATCCGAACGACCCGCGGATAGGGGTGGCCGCGCCGCTCTTTCCATTTTGATATCGTGCCTTGTGCATCCGCCTCGACAATTGCGACGCGCTCCCCGTTTCCCATCGCTGCGACTGCAACTTCGACCGCCAGCGTGCTCTTGCCGCTACCGCCTTTTTGGGTGACCAGAGCAAGTACATACATATCCTGCGCTTCCCGGATGACAACGACATGAAACGCATGAGCCGTCTAAAAAATTTGACACTGCCAATCGGTGACCTACCACTCCCCATGGTGAATCGCATCAACAGCGAGCGTGGAACTCACAACCAAACCGCGTTATGCGTTGCCCAACGGCTGCTTAGGTCTCAGTCAACTGAGCTGCTGCCGGTTTTGATGGACACCAGGTTAAGCTAATCCCACCTTGCGATCGAACTCAACCGGGCTGAGATAGCCGATGGTCGAGTGCCTGCGGATCGTGGTGTAAAATCTTTCGATGTAGTCGAACACATCGCGCTCGTGCCTCGTCTCTGGTTCGGTAGATCTTGTTGTCGGTCCGTTCGATCTTGAGCGACGAGAAGAAGGTCTCCATCGCCGGGTTGTCCCAGACGTTGCCGGAACGGCTGGCGAGCAGATCACGCCACACCCGGCGCGCACCATAGGTGCGGTCGCTCGCCATGAAGCTGGCCTTCACCTTGCCGCCGAGCTCTTCATCGCTGCGGGATCTGGCGCTGGGCGAGCGATTCAGCCAGGTATGGAAGCCCGACCGCGGCAGCCCCAGCGCCTCGCATAGCCATGCCACCGGCCAGATCGCCCGGTGCTTCGCGATGAAGACGAACTTCATGTCGCCTCCTTCGCGAAGAAGGCTGCGGCTTTTTTTGGATATTCCGCTCGGCCTTCAACTTGACGACCTCACGAGGCAACCGCTCGATCTCCTGCTGCTCCGGATTCAACTGCCCGTGGCCGGGAAAGGCCTGCACCGGATCGGAGCCGAACTCCTTCACCCATTTGCGCAGAACGTTCTCATGAACATCCAAGTCGCGCCCGGCCTGCGCCACCGACACCCCACGCTCCCTAACCAGCTTGACCGCCTCGATCTTGAACTCGCGACTGAACTTCCGCCTCTAACCTCCGGCTTCATGAAACACCTAATCCCGGTGTCCATCAAACCGGCAGCAGCTCAGCCGTTCGCCCTCCTGGAGCAGCCGGCGATCTCCGAAGCCCGGCCCGCTCATTCGAAGGGGGTCCGCTAGTAGAATTAAGGGGTGTCCGCGACGCTCCGACCGAGGGCCCCCAATGGAGGATAGTCGCGACTTGAAATAACCCTCAGGTCCCATCTTGACGGCGCTCCAATATTGAGAGCCTCGCGTGTTAGGTGCGTCGCCGCCAACCCATTCCAGGATTTCGCAACGAGGTACCAGTTCTCTTTTCGGACTGGCAAAAGTTGTAGCTTCCTTTGCGCCTTGCGCGCCGCCGCAAACTTACCGTCACTTTTAGCAGCTTCCAGAGACTTGCTCAGCAGCTCTTCGGTTCGTTTCCATCCGGCGCCCGCAATTCGACCCTCGGCAAAGTACTCGAAGAATACTCGGAAGGTTAGGGCACGGCCTGCGGCGGCCCGCGAATCCAATCCTGACTCGGTCAACCATCGCTGAAGAGCCTCGAGCTGCTCCGATGCGCCAAGCCTGAGAATGTCACCGTCCCCAAAGATTGAGAATGTCGCGAAAGCAGCAATCTCGAGCTGAGTATCCAAGTCTTGCGCTTCCAACCAACGGGCGATTGCTTCTAACGGGGACATGGCTTTAGCTCTCCTTGCTCATAGAACAGCAAATTCAAAAAGACGAAATGGAGTTCAAGCGAGAGTTTCAGCTTCGATAGCAGGAAGAGAGATTTCGTTGGGCTGAGTATGAGCGACAGATGGCGATACTTCGTCTGAAGCGACCGGCATTCCCAGACGAAGGATACTACGGGGCTATTTGCGGGCGCGACCTGGCGCGAGCGTGCTTGATCAAGCGCTCGCTTGGTCAGATGGTCTGTATTCTCATCCATCGACGCAGGCTCACCGATATTGCGCAATTCAGGACCATGACACGGCTTCCACCGGCCGTTACATCTCGTCCCGAGACTTTGGCGTCATTATCGCAGACCTTCGCCTCGCTCCGACGATATTTGCAGCGGCTGCTTGAAATTTTGGAGAAGCAGCGCATCGTTCTGCCCGTGGCTCGCATCCGTTGGCCCGTTTCTTTTGTTATCGAAAGACGCGACAGTCTCCACACTTGCCCCCGACACACGATGAGCGAGAGCTGGCGACTAGTCTCTCTAAAGCGCTTCGCTGGTGGCATCGTTTCGACGCAGACGGTGAATCGAAGCATCCACTCGATCGGGACGACCAGCCGGGCCGCGATCTCATTTTTATGGGCGTTGGTAACGCTCCCTTTTTACCTTGGGAGCAATTTCTCACCAATATTCGACCCGAAGGGGACGAGCAATTATATGTGTTCGACGCGGTCGATGCTACTATCACGACTGGCAGGTTCTGCTTGTCGCTGGTGCTCTAGAGATGGTGCGCGGGTTGTTTTTGACACGACCGGAACTGATGAACTTGGCGCTTCACAACATCCGTGATTTACCTGATGATGTTGCGCTGCAAGAAGTGTCGCTTGAAGGGCTGCTTGGCGGGCTTGTCGCCGGCGATCTCGGGCAGGCGGCTGATCCCGTGGCGTTGCAGGCAGCGGTGCAAGGACGAGCGCGTGAGATGCGGCATCGTTGCCTGCAGTGCGTAGAGACAGTCATCCGGAGGCAGCAACGTGTGCTTGCGGAAGGCGACGATCATCGCCTCCTTCGCGGTCGAGCGCACGGTCGTGGGGCCCATCGGCGCATCGTGGACAAAGGCGCGTTTATGCCACTTGGAGACGGTCTTCTGATTAAGACCGTGCTGTGCGGCTAATTCTTTGAGCGAAGCCTTCGATCGCTGTATTGCCGCTCGGATGGCGTGCGTGGTCGTGGCGCTGCCATGGAGTATCTGGCCCATAGGTCCTCCCAGAATGAGGGATAAGCATAGCTAATTCCCCCACACCCAGAAACCAGACACCTAGGGAAGGAAAAGGACAATGGGTAATTCGAGCGACCGACGGCTCTTTTTCGATTTCTTCTTTCCCAAGCCTGGTATGCCTTGATGTTTCGGTGATCCTGGGCAGTGATTTCAATCAGTTTGCCTGCCGTTAAGCAATTGAAGTTAAACAATTTATTTTTGTCAGGAAGTTCAACCTGCGCTCAAGAGATCGATGGCGTAAAAAAAGGGCCACTCCAAACGAGTGGCCCAAGTCAGGGAGGAAACGCCCTTAAGGGTCTCTGGGATCAGGCCGCAGCCTGTTCGATCGGTGAGAATGGCAGGCCGAGGCTCTCGGCCACAGCCTTGTAAGTCAGCCGGCCGCGATGGACATTGAGACCCGCGCGCAGGTGCGGATTTTCGAGCACGGCAGCAAATCCCTTTTTCGCGAGCGCCAAGCCGAATGGCAGCGTGGCGTTGTTCAAGGCCTGGCTCGAGGTCAGCGGGACAGCTCCAGGCATATTGGCTACGCAATAATGAATGATGCCGTCCACCTCGTAAGTTGGATCATCGTGGGTTGTCGGGTGTGACGTTTCAAGGCAGCCGCCCTGATCGATAGCGACATCCACGATCACCGCTCCCTTGCGCATCGAGCTCAACATGCCGCGGCTAACAAGTTTCGGTGCGCTGGCGCCCGGAACAAGCACCGCGCCAATGACGACGTCCGCCGCAAAGACCTCCTGCTCCACGGCGTCGATTGTCGAGAACCTGGTACGAACGCGCCCCTCGAAGAGTTCATCCAGCTCACGAAGCCGCGGTATCGAGCGGTCGATGATCGTAACCTCAGCACCCAAACCGACCGCCATGCGCGCCGCATGCGTCCCGACAACGCCTCCACCGATCACCACGATGCGAGCCGGCGGAACACCGGGCACGCCACCGATCAACAGCCCCCGACCGCCCGCATACCGCTTCAGGGCGCTACCTGCCGCTTCGATGGCAAGCCTGCCCGCGACCTCGCTCATCGGCGCCAGCAGTGGAAGGCCGCCATGCGGGTCAGTCACGGTTTCGTAGGCGATCGCGGTGCAGCCGGATTTGAGCAGTCCCTTGGCTTGCTCGGGATCTGGAGCCAGATGTAGATAGGTGAAGAGGATCTGGCCCTCTCGCAGCTGAACCCATTCGGACGGCTGGGGCTCCTTGACCTTTATGATCATCTCGCTCAAGCTGAATACCTCGCGCGCGGACTCCACAATAGCTGCGCCAGCGTTGCGATAATTGTCGTCAGTTGCGCCAATCCCGGCGCCGGCGTTGGTCTCGACCATCACGTTGTGGCCAGCTGCTACATATTCGCGGACAGCTCCCGGGGTCAGGCCCACGCGATATTCGTGCGCTTTGATTTCCTTGGGAACACCGAGCTTCATTTGCAATCCTCCCTGCCTCAGCGTTCCTTTTAGTCGGAAGGACGCTGCAATACTGATGAGGAGGCGGCCAGATGGCGCAGAAATTCTGCAACATCTAAGCTGTTACGCAGGATTTCGGACAGACGGATCCTGACTGGAGATATGACATCTTTGCGTGGAATGACACAGTCCAGCAACTGTCGAGATCGTGAAGCAATCCACAAGGCAACGAAAGAAGGTTCGACGATGAGCGAAAGAAAACCCTGCCCACCATAGCTTGAGGGTTCGCGGAGGAGCGGGAGATGACCAGATTGAAACCTCTGGCGGTCGACACAAACTGACCCGGCCTTTCCAGCTGCTTCGTTGGCATTTCAAGCTGGTTTCAGTGGAAAAGCCGCTGCGAGGGATTACGGCATTCGACCGGAACGTTGAAATAGCGATAAAGCCAATACCTGAAGCGGGGCAAAGCCGGGCGATCAGGTTTATCCCGCCCTAGCCGCAGATCGGGAGGGTTCATGACATTTAGTGCGACCGCAGCCACCAGCGCCCACGAGCCCACCCTTCATTGTCCGAATTGCAACCACGAGATCCGGCTGACCGAATCGCTCGCCGCCCCGCTTCTCGCGGAAACCCGCCAGCGCTTCCAAGAACAACTCGCCAGCAAGGACGTGGAGGTCGCGCGCAAGACCGAAGCGCTGCGGCAGGAGCGCGAACAGCTGCAAAAGGACCGGGAGCTGATCGAAGACCAGGTGGCTCGACGGTTGGCGGCCGAGCGCAGCCAACTTGTCGCAATGGAGGCCAAGAAAGCGCGCGATGCGGCCGCAGCTGAACTGCAGGCACGTACGATCGAATTGGCCGAGCTCCGGCAGATTCTCGAGGCGAACAACACCAAGCTGGCGGAGGCGCAGCAGGCCCAGGCCGAACTTATCCGCAAGCAACGAGCACTCGATGACGAGAAGCGCGAGCTTGATCTGACCATTGAGAAACGTGTCCAGGCTTCAGCTGAACAGATCCAGGCAAAGGCAAGGCAGGAAGCTGACGAAGCCGCTCGCCTGCGAGTCGCGGAAAAAGACCAGACAATCGAATCGATGGCCCGCACAATCGAGGAGCTCAAGCGTAAGGCTGAGCAAGGGTCACAACAATCGCAGGGCGAGGTCCTGGAGCTTGAGCTGGAAGGTGTTCTTCGCGGCCGCTTTCCAACTGACCTGATTGAGCCGGTGGGCAAAGGCGAACTTGGCGCAGACGTCGTGCAGCAGGTCAATGGCTCTATCGGGCAGGCCGCGGGCATTATCCTCTGGGAATCCAAGCGCACCAAGGCTTGGAGCGACGGGTGGCTTGGCAAGCTCCGGGATGATCAGCGCCGCTGCGGAGCCGATGTTGCGCTCATTGTATCACAGGCGCTTCCAAAACATGTCGAACACTTCGACCTGATTGACGGGATATGGGTGACGCACCCCCGATGCGCTCTGCCGGTTGCGGTGGCCCTCCGTCAGGCACTTATTGACGTCAC
Source organism: Bradyrhizobium pachyrhizi (assembly GCF_029714545.1). NCBI lineage: Bacteria > Pseudomonadati > Pseudomonadota > Alphaproteobacteria > Hyphomicrobiales > Nitrobacteraceae > Bradyrhizobium > Bradyrhizobium pachyrhizi. The sequence continues at coordinate 7,425,417 of NZ_CP121667.1, forward strand.
CGGCTCGCGCCTTGTGCAGCAAGGCCAGCAATCGAAGATGGAGCAGGTCTACCATTACCTGACGGGGACTAAATTCCGGCAGCGGGTGGACGCCGTGGTTGAGAAGTTCAACGACATGCGTGATGACCTCGACAAGGAACGAAAATTCATGGGGCGGCAGTGGGCCAAGCGGGAAACGCAAATTTTGGCCGTCGTCGACTCGACGGTCGGGATGGTCGGAGATCTTCAAGCCATCGCGGGCAAGGCCATGCCGGAGATCTCAAGTTTGGACATCCAGCTGCTGGAGAATGGCGTCGAACCGGAGCGAAAGGCAGGATGAATGACTGCCGGAAAGCCGGACGCATCTTCGAACCATTGCGGCGGCATACGGTCCCCATGCCGCCTGAACGGCCAGTCGCGGCGTCGCCTTGTGGAACGTCGTCTGTTGGAAAATGGCGCGCAGACGGCGGATGAACCCATCAAAAGCCGAATTTGCAAGGGCAGCCACACCACAAGTCAGTGCCGGTCCGCCATCACAATTGGCGCCGCGAGCGTGACCGAGCACAGGAGCACGCCCAGCATTGCGAATGCCCATGGGAGGCCAGCCATGTTTGAGATAAGGCCGACGATAGCAGGACCGACGAACAGACCAGTGTAGCCGGCCGTCGTGGTGACTGCGATTGCAATGCGAGCCGGCATTATCTTCTGTTTGCCGGCCTGGCGGCACAGCACCGGCACTATATTCGCAGCACCCAATCCGATAAGCAGGCATCCCGCCATGGCAATCGCCCCAACAGGCGCCGCTAGCAGCGCCGCAAAACCCGCCATGATCGGCAGAGTTCCGAGCATCAATGTGGTGCGATCGCCGAGCCGCGTCACGACGGCATCTCCGCCGAGGCGCCCTGCCGTCATGGCAATAGAAAACAACATATAACCGAAGCCGCCATGCGCCTTCGAGACAACACCTTGATCAACGAGAAACAAGGCACTCCAGTCGAGCATTGCGCCTTCAACGAGAAAGGTCATGGCCGCAAGCGTTGCTATGAGCAACACGCCGCGATCGGGCAGGACGAATCCTAGCCGTTGCTCGGTCCGACCCGTTGCGAGAAACCGCGGCCATGCCAATACAAGTGCAATCGTCATCAGCGCCGAACAGATCGATGTTGGAACAAGCGCGTCAGTCCCGAGCGAGAGGGAGGTGGTCATCATAGCGCAGCCCGCAACTTCGCCAATGCAGAACTGGGCGTGGAAGCCGGACATCAACGGACGGCCGGCGGCGCGCTCGACTTCGGTCGCGTGAACGTTCATGGCTATGTCGATCGAGCCAAGCGAAACCCCGAAAGCAAACAGCACGGCGCCGAGCCAAAGAGGAGTGCTGGCCACAGCAAGCCACGGCAGGATGAGCGCCAAGCCAAAACCGCCACCAAGGATGATGGTCTGGCTGCCGTAACGCGCATTCGCCGCGCCGGTGACGAGCATAGCAACAGCGGATCCAACGCCAAGCCAGAGCAACACCAGACCAAGCACGCCATCATCGATCGCCAGCCGCTCCTTGGCGAGCGGCACCAGAGGCGCCCATGAGGCAAAGCCGAATCCGGCAACGAAAAATGCTAATCGGGTCGCGAGCGAGCCGGCTGGCCGACCGGTAAACGATAACACAGGGCACTCCGGCGAAAAGAACCCGCAAGCGTGGCGCCGACCACCTTTGTGCGCTCGCCTGCGGGCGATGCACGGCTGGACGATGAAACGTCGGGCGGAACGTTCCACTCGTAGCAAGTGTGATGCCATTGTGAAGATGACGCGCGGCGTCCTGTGGTGTGAGCCTCAGAGCGGCATTGAAGCCTCGATAGCACATTACGGCTTGATTTTCGGATCGGTCTGTGCGGCCCAATTGACCGTGCTGCGTTTGCACATCATTCATGACCGTCGCACGCACAACAACGCTGGTTGGCTACGTCGCAAAGCAAACAACACCCATGGCCGCAGTTCCCAGGTCGAAGTCGCGCGATGCGGCGCGCACACTAAGTATTTCAAGATGACACGCCAACTCCAGAGGCGAAACAATTGGGACTTCCCGGAAGCCGAACCAGTCCTTCGTGCCGGCACTGGCACCTTCAACAAATCCGAGGCAGTTGTTCGCCCGACAACCAGTCGACAATTCGTCCGCCGCCAAAGCTGGTCGACATCTGCACCAAATGATGATGATCGGCGACCGCTTCGCCGATATCAGCTGCATCGGACCCGAGCGGATGGGCCTTCATGGCGGCAAGCACGGCATCCGCCATATCTGCCGCCACGATTGCAACGAGTTTGCCCTCGTTGGCAACATGGAGCGGATCAAGCCCAAGGAGTTCGCAGGCAGCCGTAACGGCCGGCTTTACCGGGATCGCCTCTTCCTGCAGGCGGAATCCAAGGCTCGATTGGTGCGCGATCTCGTTGAGCGTTGCGGCAAGACCGCCGCGCGTGGGGTCGCGCATCACCCGGATGCTGGCGCCGCCGGCCGCAACCATTCCGGCGACAAGATCATGCAGAGCTGCGGAATCCGAGACAATGTCGACCTGGAAAGCGAGGTTATGGCGTCGCGACATGATCGCAACCCCATGGTCGCCGAGGCAGCCAGAAACCAGTACCCGGTCGCCGATCCGTGCGTTCTCGGCGGACAGCTCGAGCCCGTTGGCCAGAACGCCAACCCCCGTCGTCGAGATGAACAGACCATCCGCCTTGCCCCGCTCGACGACCTTGGTGTCACCCGTGATGATGTGAACGCCGGCGGCACGGGCTGCTGCACCCATCGAATCCGCAATCGTCTTCAGATCCGAGAGCCGGAAGCCCTCTTCAAGGATGAAACTTGCCGAAAGATAGAGTGGGCGCGCACCGGCCATTGCGACATCGTTGATTGTGCCGTGCACCGCGAGTGACCCAATATTGCCGCCGGGAAAGAACAGCGGTGAAACCACATAGCTGTCAGTCGTCATCACCATCCTGCCCGAGCGGACACCGAAGGCCGACTGATCATTGCAACGGGCGAGCCATTCGTTGCCGAACGCTTCGTGAAACAGGCCGAGGACCAGCTCCGTCGTGGCGCGGCCCCCGGAACCGTGGGAAAGATCGATGCATCCATTCTTGATATCGAGCTTGCGCTGATAGGATTTCACTCGCATCACGCCCGCCGCAGCTGATGGTCGCGGCCCCGGCCATACGTCCAGTGCGCGGCACAGGCGCCTTCCGATGAGACCATGCAGGATCCTATGGGGGTTTCCGGCGTGCAACCCGTTCCGAATAGCTTGCAGTCGACGGGCCTCTTCACGCCGCGCAGGATGGCCCCGCACTCACACGCCGGATTGTCGGCAACGGGCAGTTCGTGCATCACGAAACGCATCTCGGCATCGAATTTGGCGTAAGCTCGCTTCAGCTTCAGCCCACTATCGGGTATGAGCCCAAGCCCGCGCCATTCGAATTGGTCGCGGAGCTCAAACACGTTAGACATCTCTTCGATGGCGCGGTGGTTGCCTTCACGCTTCACCGCACGGCTATATTGGTTCTGCACCTCAGATCGGCCGTCATTCACCTGCCGCACCAGCATCAGGATGGCCTGCATCAGGTCGAGTGGCTCAAATCCCGCGATCACGATCGGCTCGCCAAATTCGTCGGCCAAACGCCCGTAAGGCTCCGTACCGATGATGGTGCTGACATGCGCAGGCCCGATAAAGCCGTCGATTTCGGCCCGACCGACATCGTGGCGATCGGGACTATCGAGAATGCTTTGCATCGCCGGGGGCGTCAGCACGTGGTTGCAGAACACGCTGAGATTCTTCAGCCGCTTCTTCTTGGCAAGCCGGATCATCACTGCCGTCGCAGGCGCCGTGGTCTCAAATCCAATGGCAAAAAAGACCACCTCCTGATCCGGCGTGTGCTCGGCGATCCGGATCGCATCAAGCGTCGAATAGACCATTCGAATGTCAGCGCCGAGCGCCCTGGCTCGTAACAGGGATTGTCCTTGCGTGCCGGGCACACGCATCAGGTCGCCGTAGACACAGAGAGTGACCTGCGGCCGGGCGACTAACCGGATCGCCATGTCGATCCGGCTACTGGGCAGAACACAGACCGGACAGCCCGGCCCGTGGATCAAGCGGACATTCGCCGGGAGCAGGTCCTCCAGGCCATAGCGGGCGATCGCATGCGTGTGGCCGCCGCAAAACTCCATGAACCGGTAGACCCGTTGTGGATTGGCGTCAGTGCCGATCGTCTGCGCGAGACGCTGGGCAATGGTCTTGTCGCGAAATTCGTCGGCATATTTCATGACCCGAGCTCCTGCCCGACGCTACCTAGTTCCTGCAGGAGCTCCAGCGTACGCTCAGCTTCCGCGGGGTCGATTTTGACCAGGGCGTAGCCGACATGGACAAGGACGTAATCCCCCACGGCGAGATCATCGATCAGCGCAATCGATATTTCCAAGCTGACGCCATCGATGGACACAATGGCCATGTCACCGGGAAGGAGTTCGGCGACCTCAGCCGGTACCGATAGACACATATCAGACTATTCCTTCCAGAGCTTGCGGCTGCTCAGCAGTCTGAAGAGCGGCGATCCACGCTTGGCCGAGGCTCAAGCCGCCGTCGTTAGGTGGAACCTGCCGTGGCAACAGCGCAGTGAGGCCGGCCGCAATGCAGCCGCCCTGGATTTCGTCTGCGAGCACCGCGTTCAGGAAGCAACCACCGCTCAGAACGACGGTTGTGACGCCAGTTGTCTGCGCAGAGCGTGCGACCCAATCAACGCAGCCGGCGGCAAACGTGCCATGAAAAAGCTCGGCTCCCTCGGCGGCGCCGATATCGTTTGCAACCAACCGCGCAAACAGTGGACGAAATGATAGAACGCCATCATTGATCATCCAGCCCGCTTCGAGCACGGCAGTCTGCCGCACCCGCGCCTCGAGCTTCATCGCGGCTTCCCCCTCATAGCTCTGCAGGGTCGCAACCCCGAGCAGCGCCGCTACTGCATCGAACAGCCGGCCCGCGCTGGTCGTGGTGGCCCCGCAAGGCCGATCGAGCAATGCCCGCAGATGCTCAGCCTGCGGCTGCGACGCAAAGCGAGAAGCAATTTCATGTCCCCGTCCCAAAATCTGAAGCATCGCACTCGCCATCCGCCAGGGCTCGCGGGCCGCGCGATCCCCGCCAGGCACTTGCAAGGGTGCGAGATGTCCGATGCGTCGAAACCGGGCGCCGTCGCACAACAAGAGCTCGCCACCCCAGTTGCCGCCGTCGTAGCCATAGCCATGGCCGTCGAGCAGAAGGGCGAGCGTAGGCGCGGCGAGACCATGCTCTGCGATGACGGCAGCAGCATGCGCGTGATGGTGCTGGACAGCGATCAGGGCGCAGCCGCTTGCTTCGGCAAAGCGGGTAGATGCCATGTCGGGATGCAGATCATGAGCCATGATGACAGGCCTGACGTCGAGGGTCGAGGTGAGATGGCGGACCGTCTCCCCGAAAACGCGAATCCCTTCAGGCGTATCGAGATCGCCGATGTGCTGGGAGACAAATGCTTCGTTACCCCGCGTAACGGTGACAGTCGACTTCAGCGCGCCGCCGACGGCGAGCAGGGGCGGCACGGACCTCGCAAGCCGGATCGGTTCGGGAACATAGCCGCGGGCGCGGCGAATGAATTGGCGCTGTCCGGCCACGACCGACACCACGGAATCATCAGCACGCGTCAGGATATCGCGATCATGAGTCACAATAAGATCGGCGATGCCGGCAAGCCGCCGCAACGCCTGGCCGTTGTCGATTGGTAGCGGTTCGCCTGCGAGATTGGCGCTGGTTGCGACGATGACCGGACCACCGCTCTCGACGGCCGGACCGCCATCCCTCCGCCTTGCGCCAATCGAGCCGAGCGCATGGAAGATAAGGTGATGCAGCGGCGCCACGGGCAGCATGACGCCGAGGCGCGACAGGCCGGGGGCTATCGCGGGCGCAAGATGGTTGCGCGAGCGCAGCAAAACGATTGGGCGAGCTACGGTTTCCAGCAATGCGAGCTCGGCGGCGTTGGTCTGCGCAATCTCGTTGGCCTGCTCTATGGAGCCGATCATGACCGCGAACGGCTTCTGGTCGCGCTGCTTCCGCTTACGCAAACGCCGCACCGTGTCATGATTGGCTGCATCGCAAAGCAGCTGATACCCTCCAAGCCCCTTGATCGCCACGATCCGGCCGCCGGCGATCGCCGCGGCAATATCGTCGATCCCATGACTGAGCTGAGGGCCGCATGTCGGGCACGCGATTGCCTCGGCGTGAAAACGACGGCTCAAAGGATCGGCATATTCGGCCGCACAGGCGGCACACATCGCGAAGGCCCTCATCGCAGTGTTGCCGCGATCATACGGGAGCTGTCCGGCAATAGTGTAGCGCGGGCCGCAATGGGAGCAATTGATGAAGGGATAGAGGTAATATCGGCTTGTTGGATCGAACAAGTCATCTAGGCATTGCCGACATGTCGCGGCATCGGCGGCGATCCGCGTCGACGACCTGCCCTGTTCGCTGCGGCGGATCGAAAAGTCTTTGACCCCAAGCGCGCCGATCTCCTGAACCAAGATTTGGTCGATGCGCGCCAATGCTGGCCTTTCGAGCGGCAAGGCGGCCACGAACTCGGACGTACCCTCACCCTCGACCTCGATGATGACGCCGTCGGGATCGTTGGCGACAAACCCGGCCAGACCATAACGAGCAGCGAGACCATATACATACGGACGAAAGCCGACGCCTTGAACGGCGCCGCTGACGCGCAGGCGCAGACGCGTTCCGGAGCCGGCGATTGCCTCGCTCATCGCGCCGTGCCCCCGACGGGATGGGTCTGATCTGCCGCTTGCTTCCCAATCCAGGCGTAGAGCGCGGCAAAGCCCGCGCCGGTACGCGCTGAAACCGTCAGCACTTCAATCGCTGGATTGACGCGTCTCGCATACTCGACGGTCTGGCCCAAATCGAAATCGACCAGGCGCGCCAGATCAATCTTGTTGATCAGCATGAGCGACGATGCGGCAAACATTTCAGGATATTTGAGTGGCTTGTCCTCACCCTCGGTGGTCGAGAGCACTACGATCTTGCAGGCTTCGCCGAGATCGAATGCCGCGGGACAAACGAGATTGCCGACATTCTCGATGAAGAGAATGCCGCGCTTGAGCGGCGGCAAGCGGCGATAAGCCTCGCTGACCATCGCAGCATCGAGATGGCATCCCTTGCCGGTATTGATCTGAATTGCAGGCACGCCGGTCGCGCGAATGCGCTCCGCATCGTTTGAGGTCTGCTGGTCGCCCTCGATGACCCCAAGCTGCCAGCTCCGCTTGAGCTCGCTGACGGCGCGGACGAGGAACGAGGTTTTTCCCGCGCCAGGACTTGAAACAAGATTGAACACAAGCATGTCATCGGCCAGGAATCGGGCGCGGTTGTCGGCCGCGATCCTGTCGTTCCTGCCGAGGATGTCGCGCCCGATCTGAATGACCCGCTCGCTGCTCATGCCCGCGAGCGTCAAGCCGGCCGGGTCAGCCGCGCAATCCAAAAGCGCCCGTCCGCCATGAGCCTGCTGATGGTTGTGATCATGATGGCGGCGATGATGAGGGCGTTGAGAATGATGCACGTCGTGGCCGGTATGCAACTGATCAAGGTCGTGACCGTGACCGTGTGCATGGCGATGATCATTGGCATGCGCACCTTGCGCGTGGGTGCGTTCGGTGGCGGGCACTCCTTCGCTACAGCCGCATATGCTACACATCAGTCGATCTCCAGCTCTTTGACCCGCATCTCTTCACCCGCAGTCACCTGCAGCTGGTAGCTGCCGCAGCGGGGGCATGGCTCGCAGCGCCGGGCAATCTCGACGCTTGTGGAACAGGCCATGCACCAGGCGAGGCCAGGCTGCTCGACGATCTTAAGAACCGCGCCCTCGGCGATGGTCCGCGCAGCAACGACCGCAAAGCTGAGCTTCATCGCTTCCGGAGCGACATAACTCAGCGCTCCGACCTCCAGACACACGCTCTTCACCTTCGAGAACGATCGCCGGCGCGCCTCCTCCTCGACAATCTGGATGATGCCCTCGCAAAACGCCATTTCATGCATCGCAGACATCGCGAAAATTGAGGGTGAAGGCGGCGCAAGGGTCGAACGATTCAATCATCGCGAGAATGGCAGCTCGTGCCTGCGGCCTCGCCATCAGCACCGCGCCCTGCAAACTGCGGACCAGCGGTCCGCGCGCGTGGAAATTCCATTCGGTCGGCGTAAGACATGCGAAGCGCGATATCTGCCCATGACGGTCGAGCTCAACCGCGTGATAAAGACGTCCCCTGGCGCATTCGATCGCGGCCGCACCACGACGCGGTCCTAGTCCGTAGCTTTCCGCGATCCCATCCTTCGCTGTCTCGATGTGAGCACCGGCTTTGAGCCAAGCGCAGAGAGAGACGATTTCGGCAATTCTCGCCTTCAGCCGCTCAGCCGGGGCCGACCTGCCTGGCGAAACCCGGCCACGCATCATTTGGCGCGCCCATGGACCCGTCTCGGGAATACCGCGTCCTAGGTCGGGGCAATGGCAAACCCTCACGTCGTCCGAGAGCAGCCGTCCAATGATGTCGTGGTCGCTGGCAGCGGACAGGAACGAGTGCTGCATCGGCACTGGCTTCAATACGGCTTCGTCGAGCGCGGCCATGCGAAGAGCGAGCGAGCTGCCGCACGTCGGCGCGCCATCTTCATTTGACATGCCGAGAGCGGTCAGCGTGGCCGCTATACGCGCTGTTGCCTCGCGTGGAACGGGATCGCAGCCGGCCTCTGCGCTGCCGACAAGCGCTGATACGTCCTGCATCAGGGCGCGGATCGCGCCGGCACCGGTGGCATCCTTCGCGAGATGGGTGACAAACAGGCCCCGGAGCAATTCCGCCAGCCGCTCGGCAACGACCCGGGCCGTACGATGCTGCCTCGTCGCAGGGTTGATGCCTACGCCACGCGCCGCCTCGATCGCGGACTGGAATGCTACCTGATGCGCGGCAGCACACAACGAAAACAGCCGCGGCAGCGCATTGAGCAACGAACTGGCTGGTCTTCCGGCGAATAGCCGCGCCAGTGGCGGCCGGACGGGCGGCAGGATTTCGACCGTGGCAATCTTGTCGCCAGCAAGCGATACGGTGACCTCTATTCCGTTACTAATGGCGTGGCTCATGCGCACGCCCTCGCGCCCTCTGCGAGATCGTAGACGATCCGGCAGATGCCGCACCCCATGCGCGCGTCGTCTGCGAGATTCTCCCGGACGGCAACAGTCTCGAAGCTCGTCATTCGAAGTAAGCCTCGATGATTTTCTGCATGCGTTCGGCGGAATCCTCAAAATCCTCGTCGGTTGCCAGCGTAACCGTCGGGACGCCGCCAACCTCAAGCGTATCCAGGATGATGCTATCTGTGGAATTGAAGAACTGTACCGACCAGACGTGCCGGACGCCGGTCGCCTGCACGCGGCACGTGCCGTAGCCACGCGAGGTGAGAAGGATCGGCCCGTTGCCAACGCTTTGCTGCAGAAACGCCTGGTCGACCGGGCTCATCGGCATGAGCGTGAAATTGATGATATGCGCGCTCATGCCGGGCCGCCAACCCAGCGCCCGTTCTCGAAGTTCCGCGAGCACCGGTAGCACGTTCATCGCGCCTTCCGGCGCCGCATTGATCGTAAGATTAGTCGACGTCAGGTCGGTTGCCGCGCGCCGCACGATCTGCGGTATTGCGCCGACTTCGATATATTCTTGTGCCGGGTCGCTGCCGATGCACACGCGCCAAATTCCTGCAAGCAAACTTTCTTCGATCCGTGCCACAGAGCCATCCGGCAGCACAGCGACGCCGGCGATTTCGCCCGTCCCAAGTACGTCGGCGATCAGCTTGCGCTCAAGATCGCTGAGAGTCGCAAGCTTGAACAGCTGCGTCTGTGCAGCGCTCTTCTGGCCGGCAACGGCAGCGGCGAGATTTGACAACAGTGCCACGGCATTCGGACAATTCCTTGCCAGCTCGACGCCATCGAGCGAAGCGAGCTTGGCAAGCCCGGCAGCAGCCGTCGGCCCGCTATGGCCTGCCTCGAGGCTTTCCGCGCCGGTCGGAAACACGCGCAGCGGATGCTCGGCGCCTTGCGCAAAGGAAATGCCTGCTTTCATGACGCGACGTTCGCTCGTGCGGGCCGAGGAGTGACATTCTTGACGACAGACGCGCCGGCGCGCAGGTGATCAATGAGTCTGAACATGTGGTCCGTACAAATTCTCCATATCCCGGCCCGTGCGTCGTTGCTTGCGATCACGGCCTTGGACGGACCGCGCCGTGTCAAATCATGCTTTCCCGACTGAAAGCTCATCAGGCTCCTTTCTATCGCCTCGGTTCACGGGACGGGTGTTAGCAAAGTGTATGCCAATCACCGCTTTGTCGCAGTTCTGCTTTCCGCTCCGATCAGCAGTGCAAGGCCCCGCTTGGGCTCCTCGGCGTCAAGCTTGTTTCGGCGCGACACTTGTTATCCGTGAACAATGGCGAGTTGAACAATGGCAAGTGGGCGGGACGGCAAGCGACGCCTGCTTAGCGGAGGTGCCCGGGCAGCTGCGGCTCGCGACCGATCAAATCCGCAAAGAACCGGTCGCAGTCGTGGCCATTGATGGCCGCATCGAGGCCGTCGAGCGCCTCGGCGATCAGCCGTGCCTCATCGTCCTCCAGGAGCCGCACCGCGGTATCGATATGGACCAGCACCTTGGCGCCGACCGGCGGCTTGGAGAGCAGCATCACCGACACGAACCGCTTTTCATTGCCGTACTCGCACAGCGCCGAGATGCCGTCGGTCTCGATAATCGTCATTGGCAGGCCAAGGCACATCGCAACCAACACATCGTAGCCTGCGAGCCGCTAGATCGGCCGCGCCCTCGTCTCATAGTTTGCTTGGTCGATATCGTTCGCGAGCAAGCGTTCCGAGGGAGGCAACGGCGCGGTCCGAAGTCTTGCCCGCGCCCCCCACTGCATCAACAGTTCGCAAGCCAATTCGATCGCAGGCGCAATCTGGGTGCGCACCGGAGCGGTCAGCGGACCGCCCCAATTCTCCAGATCCATCGGCTGACAGCCAATGAGAGCAAGCTCTCGCGGGCAGCGGCCAAGCAGGTCGGCCGCACTTAAGACGTCCTGAAAGCCGGTCTGATGCAGGCTCATTTTCTTGGCGGCGGTGAACCTCGGCACCTCGTCGTCTCGCACGAGCTTCAACTGGCCGGGCGCAAGTCCATAGTCGATGGCATCGAACACGATCAGGCAATCGGCTTCCTCGAGAAAATTGACCAAATAGAGCCCTTGCGTACCGCCATCGAGGACGGTGACGTTGCCAGAGACGGCGTAGCGGCGGTGGAACTCTTCCACCGCCCGCACGCCGAATGCCTCGTCGGCCCACAGGATGTTGCCGATGCCGAGCACCAGGATACGTTTTGGGTTCTGCGGGGTCAGCATCGGCATCCTCAATCAATCGCGGAATTCGCGCTCGCCCGAAATGATGGAGGAGATGGTGCTCCGGCGCGACATGATATCCTCCCAGACCGCCGCGTAGATGTGGAGGAGCGCAAAGCACACGATGACCCACATGCCAAGACGGTGCCAGGTATGAACGTCCCGACTGTTCGGCCAGATCGCAAACACCCAGCCGAACAGCTCATCCTGCCAGCTGTCATTGCCGGAGCCCTGCGCATAAAGTGCAAAGCCTGTGACGATCATGAACGCGGTGGTCAGGGTAAACATGAAGAACATCGCGAGCTGAGCTAGCGGATTGTGCCCGACACGTTTCTTCGGCTCGGCCGCGAGGAAAGCGTACCAGCGCACCGCGTGCCAGAGCGCGCTCCAAAAGCACCTGCGCCAAATCGGCACGTAGAAGATCTGCCTCGCATGGGAGTTTCCCACCAAGGCCAAATAGATGCGCAACAGGAAGCCGATTGCGAGCACATAGCCTGCGGAAAAATGCGCAAAGCGGAGATAGCCGAACAGGAAATTATCGCTTGCCTCTCCCGGCATTGACGGTATCCCGGTTCCGATGACGTAGCCGGTTATGCCCAAGACCAGAATGGTTGCCGCATTGACCCAATGCCACAGCTGCAGCGGCGCTTCATAGAGGTAGACGACATCACGCTTGACACTGCGATCACGCCGTGCCGCATCGTTGCCAATACGTGTGGTAGCGGCTTGCGGCATCTTGTCCAGCACGGCAGCCTCCTTATCGAACCTTGACCGAAGCCATTTCCTGACCGTCGGGACTCATCACGTGCGTCGAGCACGCCAGGCACGGATCAAACGAATGGATCGTGCGCAAAATCTCCAGCGGCTGCTCTGGATCGGCCATCGGCGTATCGATCAGTGCGGCTTCAAATGCCCCGATGTTACCCTTGGGATCGCGCGGCGAGCCGTTCCACGTCGTCGGCACGACGCACTGGTAGTTCTCAATCTTGGTGTCCTTGATCTTGATCCAGTGACCGAGCGCGCCACGCGGTGCCTCGGTGAAGCCGTATCCCCTGGCCACCCTCGGCCAGCCTTCCGGCTTCCACTTGCTGGTATTGGCAGTTGAGGTGTCCCCCGTCTTGATGCTGGCCACCAGCTTGTCCTGGAAATAGCGCAGCTGATGCGCCGCCCACTGGCACTCGAGCGCACGCGCTGCAGTGCGGCCGAGCGTCGAGAAAAGCGCCGTCACGGGAAGATCGAGTGTCTTGAGCAGTCTGTCGGTCGGATCCCTGAATTCCGCCTTGCCTTGCGCGTAGCCTATGATGTATCGCGCCAGCGGTCCTACCTCGACGGCGTTGCCGCGCCAGCGCGGCGCCTTGATCCAGGAATACTTGCCGCCCTCGTCGAGCTCCCTGATGTCGGTCCTGGTGCCCTTGAAGTTGGGCCCAAGCTGGAAATTCGGCTCGGTGACGCCATCCCAGGGATGCAGCCCGCTGGAATCGTCGGGGTATTTGTACCAGGAGTGCGCGACGAATTCCTGGATCTGCTCGGGATCACCGTGATCGATCGGCAAGACCTCCTTGAGATTGCCATCAAGGATGACGCCGCGCGGCAGCTTGAGACTTGTCGCGGAATAATCATTGGCGTTTTCGGGGATGTCGCCATAGGACATCACGCTCTTGGCCGACAAACCGCCGCCATAGAGCCAGTCTTTGTAGACTGCGCCGATCGCCGCGACATCGGGCAGGTATACCTTTTCGACGAACTCGATCGAACGGTCAATGATCGAGGACACCAGGTTGAGCCGCTCCATGTTGATCGCCCCCACCGCGCCGGTGCCATCGACATTGATCGCGCAGGGCACGCCGCCAACCAGCCAGTTCGGATGCGGGTTCTTGCCCCCATAGACGGCGTGGATCTTGACGATTTCCTTCTGGAAATCGAGCGCTTCCAGATAATGCGCCACAGCCATGAGGTTCGCTTCCGGCGCAAGCTTGTAGGCCGGATGCCCCCAATAGGCATTCTTGAACGGGCCGAGCTGCCCTGAATCGAAGAACTTTGTGAGCCTGATCTGCAGATCCTTGAAATAGCCCGGTGATGAAAGCGGCCAGGACGAGACCGACTGCGCCAATCTCGACGTCACCTTGGGATCGGCCTTAAGTGCTGAGACCACGTCGACCCAATCCAGCGCGTGCAGGTGATAGAAATGCACGAGATGATCATGAACCTGCAGGCAGAGCTGCATGATGTTGCGTATCGAGTTGGCATTCTCCGGAATCGTGATGCCGAGCGCATTCTCAACGGCGCGCACGGAAGTGAGCGCATGGGTGCCGGTGCAGACGCCGCAAATCCGCTCGGTAAACGCCCAAGCGTCGCGCGGATCGCGCCCGCGCAGGATGGTTTCGATGCCACGCCACATCGTTCCGCTCGAGACGGCATTGCGGATCACATTGTCCGAATCGAGGTTGACTTCGACACGCAGATGACCCTCGATTCGAGTTAGCGGATCGACGACAACGCGCTTGCCGGACCCATCGAGCTTGAATCCATTGGGGGTCTTCACGCCCACCTGTCCCCCTAGCCCCGACGATTGTCCTGAGCTGCGCCATCCCCTTTACGGGTGAGCCGCTTCGCGGCCGTGACCGCCGCATGCGCGGCAACGGTAAGACCGGCAACGCCGGCAGCCGCCATGCCGATTTGATCGACGTTCTTCTCGATGCCGAAGTGCTTGATGGTCGTGAGGTGGTCATAAGTCGAGCCCCTGTCCCAGAAGCCGTCTTCGGCGCAGGCGAAGCAGCCGTGACCGGACTGGATCGGGAAGGAAATGCCGCCGTTCCACCGAACGGTCGAGCAGGCGTTGTAGCTGGTCGGTCCCTTGCAGCCCATCTTGTAGAGGCAATAGCCCTTACGCGCCCCCTCGTCGTCCCATTCCTCGACAAATTGGCCGGCATCGAAATGGGGACGCCGATAGCACTTGTCGTGGATGCGCTGGGAATAGAACATCTTTGGCCGCCCTTGGCGGTCGAGCTCGGGAAGTTTTCCGAACGTGGTGATGAAGGTTACAACGCCGGTCATGACTTCAGCGATCGGCGGACAGCCGGGCACTTTGATAATCGGCTTGTTCGTTATCACCTTATCGATTGGCACAGCCCTCGTCGGGTTGGGATTGGCCGCCTGCACGCAGCCCCATGACGCACAAGTGCCCCAAGCGATGATCGCCATGCAATCGTCCGCCATCGACCTGAGCTTTTCGACGAACGGCTTGCCGCCATCAATGCAAAACATTCCGCCTTCGTTCATCGGTGCATTCCCCTCGACGGCAAGCACATACTGGCCTTTGTACTTGACGCGGGTCTCCTCCAGAACAGCTTCGGCCTGCTGTCCTGCCGCCGCCATGATGGTATCGTCATAATCGAGCGAAATCATCGACAGGACCGCGTCTTTGACCAACGGATGGGCCGAGCGGATAAAGCTTTCAGAGCAGCAGGTGCATTCGAGCCCATGCATCCAGATCACGGGCATGCGCGGCTTAGTCTCGAGCGCGTTGGCAATATCGCTCGCCGCGAGCGGGCCGAGCCCGAGGCTCACGGCCGTCAAACTGCAGAATTTGAGGAAACTGCGACGCGTGATCCCCTGACGTCTGATCACATTGTAGAACGTTTCGCCTGCCGCGCCCATCGCCCCTCCAGTGATCTGTGATCAGTTGACGGCTATGACAAATTGCTGACGTTCGGATAGCAAGAAGCAGGCCAATCGCACTGCCGTCTGACAGATAGAAGCCGTTCCTCTGCTAAGTTGAGATTGCAGAACCCAGCATGAGCCGGCGAACCGTGCGACCTCGCATCCGGATAACAGCGCTCGCCGCCTGGGCCAACGCCTGTACGAAGGTCGATGCCACAAAACGCACGAATGCCGGCTAATGCACCGCACGCGGTCGTGAGCTCGCGGGAAGGCACGCCATGCTCGAGCAGATGTTCAAGCCTGTACTACGCCATGGACCGTCCGATCCCTCCTGCCATTTGTGTCTGATTTGAAACGCAGATGTGCGAAACCGCACCAACCAACATGATCATTCCGCCCCCGCGGCCGAAGTGTTGACTTGTCAATCGTTCGGTGCGGCCTGCAACGCTTTCACGTGCGGCACGCCGATTGCTGAAATAAGAAGCTGCAGTTGAAGATGCCGCACACCTCACCTGTTCAGGACTTCACGAGGCTTGCTCGGTTGATCCTGACGGATCGACGTTGAAGCTAGGCAAAATTGCAGAATACGGCCTCGAGAAGCGTCGCTCCGGCGCGGCCTCTGCCCGAGGCAGTCGCGGACTGGTTCGACGGCGAGGTGGAGGTGTGTGGCCGCCTGGCAGACCTTCACTGATAAGCCGGGCGCCCAGGAGTATGCACGCTTCCTCGACAGGCTGCAGCACACCCTAAACTACAGCAATGGCAAGGAGTAGACCAGGCGACTGTGAGGCGAACACTGCCAGAAGCATAAGCCCCGCTCTGCTTCCGGCCGCGGCGGTCCAGACGAAACCACGACTATTGTCGTAGAAGGCATTGTGACGAGCCTAGACCGCGTCCGGGCGATGCAGCATATCGACCGTGATGGTGCCGCGGGCGCGCGAGACACATGCGCAGATCTTCTCGTTAGCGCGCTTCTGATTCTCGCTGAAGAAGACGTCACGATGGTCGACCTCACCGTCGATATGGACGAGGTCGATGGCGCAGACGCCACACTCGCCGCGCCGGCAATCCGAGATTACCTCATAACCAGCCGCTTTGAGCGCATCCAGCATCGAGCGATCGCGCGGAATCTCGACCTCAATACCCCGATCCGCGAGGCGCACCCGGAAACCTTCGGTCGGCAGCAGGCCGCTCGAACCGAAGGTCTCGTAGCGCAGGTCGGCCAACGCACGCCCCGCGCTGGTCCAGGCCCGGCGCGCGGCATCGAGCATCTGCATCGGGCCGCAAAATAGGGTCATGGCATCGGGCGGCAGCGAGGCGAACAAGGTGTCGAGATCGAGCCGGCGCCCTTCATTGCCTGCATGGACGACGAGGCGCTCGTTCAGCAAGGTGGCCAGAACATCCAGATAGACAGCATCTTCGCGCGAACGCATCGCGTAATGCAACGAGAATTCGGCTTTGCGGCGGTCGAGCGCCTGTGCTGCCCCAATCAACGGCGTAATGCCGATGCCGCCGGCGATCAGGCAATAATGCCGGCGCGACCAGTCGATCGGTAGCAGCGAGGTTGGCAATGTGATGGTCAGCCGCGCCCCGGGCGCGAGCGACCACATATAGCGCGAGCCGCCGCGGGAATCCTCGGCGCGTCGCACCGCGATACGGTAGCCGGCGCGGTCGCCTTCGCCGATCAGCGAGTAGGACCGCGTCTCGGGGCGGCCATCGACGGTGACGGCGACATCAATATGACTGCCGACCGGGTAGGCCGCACCGTCAAAAATTTCCGGCCTGATCAGGAACTCGCGGATCGAGGAAGTCAGATCGCGGGTCGCAATCAGGGTTGCGGGAGTCCAGGTCTCGATGAAACGCATGCGTTCCTCCTTTAATCGCCTGCGGTCCTGATGAGTGCCAGCCCCGGCAGCAGGTCAAAATGCGTTTTATTCTTGAGCACCAGCCGCAAATTGCGCGACGCCAGCCGCGCGTGCTCACGCATGATCGCCTCAGCCCGCGCACCCTCGCGGTTTTCGATAGCGTCGATCACGACACGGTGTTGATCTTGCGCAATCAAGAGCGTCTCGTGCGCCTGCGGCAGTTCTGATTGGGTCATCACAAAGCCGCTCGGCGAGGCAAACGGCAGCGCGGACGCGCGATCGACCTGCCGGATCAGGGGCGGGCTGCGCGACAATTCGGTCAACAGCGCATGAAAGCGCGCATTCAGCGTGACGTAGGAGGAGAAGGCCTCGATCGAGATCCGATCCTGCTGCACTAGGCCGTCGATTTCGTCGAGACATCCTTTCAGTGGCTCGAGATCGCGCGACGAGACCCCGCGCTCGGCGGCAAAGCGCACGGCCAATCCCTCCAGCGTGCCGCGCAGTTCGATCGAGTCCAGGACATCTCGCTCGGAGAACGCCTTCACCGTGAAGCCGCCGGAAGGGATCGCTTCCAGAAGCCCTTCTTCCTCCAGCCGAACCAGCGCCATTCGCACGGGGGTGCGCGAGGCGCCGGTCGTCTCTACCGCCTGCAATTCGGAAATCCGTTCGCCAGGCCGCAAATCGCCCGACAGGATCAGATCGCGCAGGCAGAGCTGCGCACGCACGGTCTGTGAGACGGAGCGATCACTGTCTCGCTCAGCCATGCCCTACTCCGCAGCCTGCCGATGTTGCGGCGGATTCTCCGCCTCGATCATGCGATCAATCAGGCGGCGCGCCCACATCGCTCCCGCATCGATATTGAGGTTGTAGAAGATCCGATCGGGGTTTTCGTCGATCGCGCGCTGCTGCGCCTCGAGAATGAGCTCGTCCTCGCGGAAGATGCTGGAAACGCCTTCGCGGAGTTCGGTGGTCAGGCGCTGTTCGCCCAACCGATAATTGCGCACGAATGCCCAGAAATAGTGGCAACTCGTATCCGTCTCTGGCGTGACGGTGTTGAGAACAATCCCGTTGACGCCGGCCGAGCGATCGCCTTCGGGCGCGCCGGTGCCGGCGGGCGCAACACCGACGTCGATATTGATCGTGCACGGCGCCGCGAAACGAATGATTTGCCAGCGGTCCACCGGGCCCGACTTTTGCAGTTGCTTGGCCCAGAATGGCGGCGGATTAATCCCCTTCATCCAGCGTGTCACGGTGGCAGTCATCTCGCCATGAGTGACGTCGAATGGCGCTTCAGCGATGGCGGCATTGCCGATGCTGGCGCCGTGCACGAAGGTTTCATGCGTTAGGTCCATGAGATTGTCTACGACCAAACGGTAGTCGCATTTGAGGTGAAGGGTCTTGCCGTCGCCAGCCCAAGCGGGATCGTCGTTCCAGTGCATGTCGGGCACCAGCGCTGGGTCAGCCAGCGCCGGATCGCCCATCCACAGCCAGATGAAGCGATGGCGCTCGACGACAGGATAGGCACGCACGCAGGCGGAAGGGTTGATCGTCTCTTGCGAGGGCATGAAGGTGCAGCGGCCCTGCGCGTTGAACTTCAGCCCATGATAGCCGCAGACGACAGTGTCGCCCTCAAGCCGACCTTTTGAGAGCGGCACCAGTCGATGCCAACAAGCATCCTCCAGCGCGGCCACCTCCCCGTTGCTGCGGCGGTACATCACGATGTGCTTGCCGCAAATCGTGCGCGGCAATAGCGCCTGTTTCACGTCGGCGTCCCAAGCGGCGGCGTACCAAGCATTCATCGGAAAACAGTGACCCATTCGCTCGCTCCTCCCTTACTCTCCGTGGATACTCACAGTATACATTGGCGAAAGTGTGTAGCGAACATGAGGATAATGTGCCTTGAAATTGATAATTTTAGCGGTGATATTGATACTTCTGATGAAGAAGCTGTATACATAGATCCGGAATATGCAATCGAGCGCATTCAGGAAGCGGGAACCTGGCCCACCCCTTTGGCGATCTTTGCTCTCGCGAAGACGCGCAAACCGCTCGTCGAGCCGCTAGCCGGTAAGCAACGCCACCCGGGCGCTGGGTCCTTTGCGGGCCGGGGACTGGCTCGCACTTCAGCTCGCCGACCGTCGTTTTGATCACGTAGAGCGTGGCGATCTGTTCGAGCGCTTCGATTGCGATCGGCGCATTTCCGAACGCACCGCGCGCTCCGCCTACCGGCCACCTCACCTGTGACTGTGACCTACTCTTTGCCTTCCGGTCACATACGACTAGGCCTGCGGATTCTTATCTTTGAGGTTGAATCGCTTCACTTGCGTTACAGCCCGCGCGTACGGGTTTCGCGTCGCATCGAGCCCATCTCGCGCCAGATGTCATTGTCTGCGCGCCGCGGTCAGCGACGTTCCTGGCCCGCGTAAGGGCGCAGTATTGGGAGCGTCTTGGCTGGTAGCACCGTCCCTTTGCCGGGATCCGACGTCGACGTCTTGGCGCCGAGATCGGCCCAGGCTTTCAGATCATCCTGCGCGTAGACAACACGACCACCGATCTTTCGATACGTGGGCCCTGTGCCGTACGTGCGATGCTTCTCGAGCGTACGGCCGGAAAGGCCAAGATAACGCGCGGCCTCCGGTGTACGCAGGAAGCGCGGGGATAGGCCACCCATCGTATTAGGCATTTGAAACCTCCAAGGTGACCAGCGCGCTGCGAAAGACGGCGCTAGCGTGCATGCGGTCATCATAGAGAAGCGCGCTCTCGGAGGGGGATAGCGAACATTGAGGAGGCAATTTTCGACATCCCTAAACAGGAAGGGCTATTTGTCTCGGCGCCGCCCACGCCAGAGGGGTCCAAACGGCATGCGAACTTGGAGGCGGCATCAACTGTCGATTTGGCGGAAGACGCTTCCGCGGCCTGGTGTTCGAATTACCAACGAGGATTTGTGAAATCGTGATACCGCGTTGCTGAACCGTGGGTCGGAGATTGCCGGAACCCCGCGCACCATGTAAACGGTGCCCGCCACCGTTGCCGGCCGCGCCCCGCGGCCCGCAAGGCGGCGGGGCCTGTAGCTCAATGGTTAGAGCCGGCCGCTCATAACGGTCTGGTTGCAGGTTCGAGTCCTGCCGGGCCCACCAGTGAGATCAACAGCTTACCCGGTCCTCGTTGCCCGTAGCGCGACGACCGCACCAGAAACCGCACCAAATACGTGCACTTTTCGTTCCGTGCGCCGCAAATCCGCTCGATGGCGCCAGATCGACTTTGGCGGCGGTGAATGTAATAGTCGCCCACCCATCGGTTGGAGACGCTCCGACAGAGCCGCTGATTAAGAGCCTGATAATTGCCGAGGGCTATTCAACAGGCTGGCCCGCGCGCCAGCCCATTTCCCAGAAGTCCGCCTCGAGTCGGGTGGCTTCCTTGAAGATCGCAATCAGCTCTGCCTCGCGGGCCGGCGTGGCGTAGAGATTGGCAAGATGCTCCAGGTGCGCCCGTGCTTTCATCGCGACCTCTTGGTATGGCACGCCGGCGTACTCGGCGATCCAAACGCGATAGGGTTTTTCGCAGCGTTCGCATCGGGGCGCGAGGCGAGCCGCGTTGCGATCTCCGCATAGCCGATCACGCAGGGGGCAAGTGCCACCTTGAGTGCCAGCAGATCGCCGCGCATTCCCGCGTCGAGCACGTAGCGTGTGTAGGCCAGCATCTCGATGGCGGGAGAGGTTTGCTCAAGGTCGCTCGCGGAAAGACCCCAACCGGCACAGAGCTTCACATGCAGGTTCATCTCGACGTCAAGAACAGCCGAGAGGCCGGCCGCCGCTTCGCGCATGTCGGCAAGTTTGGGCGACTTGTAGACCAAGAGCGCGTAAGCGCGAGCAAAAGATCAACGGCGCCGGCGAACTTTTGTGCCAATTTTGTGCCTACGACTACTTTGACAGAGTTGATATTTACCCGAAATTTTCGGCGACCGTTAGAGTAGCTCTTGGCTACGACGTTGGATCTCGGCCGAGGCGGCGACCACCTACGCTCTATAGCTGAAGGCTGTCGTTGGTGCGCTCAGCCCGTAAAGTCGGCCTTGCGCGAGAAGTAAACTAGTTTTGGGGTCAGATTGGGCGAACCCTAGTTGTCGGGCACCGATATGCGAGGATCATCGGCCCGTACAGAAGTCCGCAGCTGAGTAGGGTCAACGTTTCTGCGCTGTGACCACTCGACGAGGTTCCGTGGACGGTATTTTGGATCGGCGCGCCAACGTTGAAAGACACTGACGTCGATCGTCTCGTTGACATTGATGTGAGTGCCGTTATTGCGGACCTCGGGCTCTGGGCCGATAGGCCTGTAAAGGGCAGGCGTGACGAGCGCGTAGAACCCCTCGCCGAATGAGTGGTACGAATCCATGATCGGCGCTTTCAGGGCATCTCCATCGAGCGCGACTTCTGAACGGAACGTAAGCCCGTGCGATTCTGCCTTTTGCATCAACCAGCGCAGCGGAGCCTGATTGAGGAGATCGTCTTCATAACCGCCTCCAACATTGGCATGCGCACCCACGAACCATCGTTGTTCAACGGACGCAAGCGGCCGCATGGACGGGCCTTTACCGTCTTTGGTGTGATGAATAGTCCACAGTGTGGGAGCGAAGTCATTGCGGTGCTCATCGATAGCGAGTGCGTGGTACCCGTTTTGGATTGGCAGGAACAATCCTGTTTGCAAATAGTCAAATTGTGAGCGGCTAATGTGCGGAATATTCCCCGCGGCCAAACCAACCGATCCGACCGTATCCCAGACGCCGACCACCTTAACTTTGGCGGGTTGTGAATATTTAAGTAGGGAATGTTCCTCGGGTGTTAGCTTACTTGTGTCTCCCGATGCCTCTTTGTCCTTCAGGGTCCAGATGCTCTCTTCGTTGCCCTTCTGGTAGCGAGCAAACAGTTGACCAAGGCCGACGGGTGAGCCCGCTTTCAGAACACCTTCGAGCGCGACAAGCCCGGACAGACTTCTGGCGGTAAAGGCGCCGCGACTGAATCCGAAAATGAAGATTTCGTCGCCGTCATTATAGTTTTCGACAAGCCACTCGTAAGCAAGGCGGATATTTTCATCGAGCCCCTGGCCGAACACGCCGCCCAGAAAGCCATTCACCCCGATCTCGTAGTAGACCATCTGGGGTTTGCCATCTTTGCTTTTGGCTGCGCATAGGGCCCGCATGCGCCAAACGTTCGTGTTACTGTCTATGCTATTCCATGTGCCGTCGAGGAAGATCACGAGGCGCTTTTGTTGCTGTTCTGCGCCTGCAAAGTTTGGCTGACCGCCACTTTTCTCCGCAGGACGCACCCAGATCCAGCCGATGGCGGCGATAGCAAGCAGGACGGCGAGCCAGTGGGCTGCTTTCTCCATCCAGCGCCAGACTCTGGAGTGAAATATCCCGACAATCGCAGAGCGAATAGACACGACGTAACTCCGAGCTTCATTCAGCGCGCATCATGCGTTCAGATTTTATACTTTGTACTTAGGTAACGTTCCCGAACGCCAGCTGTGACAGCCAATCGCATCGAAATAGATCGGCCAGCGCTTACTTTTCGCGAGCTAATTTCTACGGCGGCGTCAAGATTAATAGCGAGCCAGCGACCTCATCGGTATGCTTCGAGGGATCACAAACGGTGTAGTCATGGGCAGTGACCTTGAGGTGAAACTTCCCATCGAACATAACGGGAGCAAACGCCACGTCGACTGCGAATGAAAGCAAGGGGATCGTAAGGGAAGCGCAGCGATTCCAGCGAGAGCTGGGGGGCAGCTTTGGCGGGATATCCACATCATAATTCGCGCTGAAGTAGAACACTGATTCGCGCTTCACATTGCCTGCTACTGCTTCGGACAAGGCACGAAGGCTGCCGCGACCTCACGGACAAAACATGCCATTGATGTGATGGCCCGATCCCTCCGCTAAGCTCCTGGCCATCTCGGGACGCTCGCGAAGCGATCGGCCGACATCGTCCATGGTGATCGGTTCTTCGGCGGATCGATGCGCCCTACGTTGGGCTTACCCAACAGCAAGAATGCTTGCCCACGGGCGTTCTTGGATTGCGCACGCGCCGCCGCGTTGAATGAGCGCATGATGGCCCATTGGGCAACGCCTCCCTTCTGGGCATCGGCATCGACCGTAACCCGCCAGCCCTCGATATCGACAAGCTCTCGCGCCGCGGGAGTTCTACAAGCCGCAGCATCGACCAAAGTGCTGTCCGCAAATATCTCAACGACAACGGCCGTCAACGTGGAGAGCCCTTCGAGACGGCAAGCCTTTCAAGCTGGTTGTGAAGCGCATACCGATCAATGCGACTGCTTGAGAGGCGGTTATCGACCAGGCTCAGGCCACTGCAAGGTCTTTAGACAGTTCAGCGGGTATCCCACCTTCATGTTGAGGATACCCGTACCCCTCCAGCATGAGCGGCTTATCGAGTTCATTCTGTCACTTTACAAGGAAGCGATGGAGAAGCTTGAGAAGCACTGATGCAATGCGCATACTAAAGCTGCCCATAGGAGCATACGATGGATCAGTTTTGGGTCTACGAGAATTGGAGGCGCAAGCGCGGCGCCATTCACTTCGCAGACTGCTCGCACTGCAATCATGGCAAAGGCACACAAGCCGAGGACAGCGGCAGAAACGGAAAGTGGCACGGCCCACTCTCGCGGGAAGCGGCGTTCAAGCTTGGGGCGACAAAGCCGAACATTGGTCCCTGCAAAATTTGTCAGCCGCTAGAGACACTCACCTAACGTGTGCTAGCCTACAGAGTTTCGGCGCCTCATTCCCTCTCGGCGCCAGGACGAAGCCCCTTCGGGGGCTTTTTGGTGCAGAATGAAACTAACCGTACGACAACGCTTTCGGGAATGGTGGTTTGATCTCCGCCACAGTCGCGCCATTTCAAGGATACCCTGGTCAGCCATTCGGCGTATCGGGCAATCAAGGCTGCTCGCTCTGACCATCGTTGTGCCCTTCCTGGGCTCTCTTTTGCTTTTCAATCAATCGGTGGTCGATATTCTGACACTCTCGCCGGAGGTTGTGCGTCGTTGGTTTCATTTGACAGCGGCAGACCCAACCGACGTCGCCCATAAACTCACGGTCATGCGGCTTTATTACCTGTATTTTGGCTTAACCTTTCTCGGTGTCGGGTCAGCGCTATTCGTGTTGTTTTGCCCCTTGGACATCAAGAACTACTCCTCGGCCATCGAATACCAGACTGTCGAGGGTCCACTTGTCAGCAAACCAAAGATGACTCTCATTTTTCCCTTCGTGGCTTATCAGTTCAGCCACTGGTCAGGGGACGAATTGGACAACGACTCGCTTGGCCTCCTGCAAAGCTTGGCCCAGCCGAGCGATTTCCTAATTTTATATTCAGCAGTCATCAGCGAGATGTATGGGCGCCTGCCTGCTGACGAAGAATCTGACAGCTCTGTAGACCCGGGGAGTGACCCTGGAGACGATAATCATCCCTATGAAGACTTTCGGCATCGGCCTGCCCCCTCCAAGATCGCGCATGCCATACATTCTCCCGCGCGAATTCAAATCGGATTTGTCGAGACTTTGCTAGAGATGGCAGTCAATGCAAACTTCCGAAATGATGTGCTGGCCTTGAGCTACATGGCTCTCGATCACACCAAGCCATATCTGAGACTCATCATCGCGGCCTTCTATGGATTAGGCTTTGGCCTACTGTTGATACCAACTGTCCAGACGTTCTTCGCTCTCGCCATCAACGTTTTCTGGCGGCCCTAGAAAGGATGGTCCGCCTCCGATTCCGTTCCGCTTTGGAAGAACAAAGCCCCTCCACAGCGAGGGCTTTTTGCTGTACCACTACTGGTTGTTAGCCTTGGTGAGGCATTATGGCATTGAACTGGACGGCTATCGGGGTGATTGCGCCCGTCGTTGTTGCGGCAGTAGGCGGAGCTCACGCCGTGTATCAGAAGTACGAACCGACCGTACCCACTATTCGAGCTTTGCCGCGGAGAATTTGAAAACGGCTGCTCAAGTCACGACATGTGGATGATATGCGAAGGCGTACTCTAGTCAAGCCTCCCGAGCCGTGCTGACTTTGCGCGCTCATGCTCACGCGTCAGCGCAACCAGTATGGAAGCTTGCTCTTCAATGAGAAGAGCGTTGAATAGACCGACTATGGTCTGAGCAGGTTTCTTTGCCATGGCTAAAGCTGATAGCGCCGCACGATATCCAACGCGACCTGACGGTGAACGTCGGTCGATGGGTGAAAATGGATTTCGGTCTGAAACGGTGGCCACTGTCCTGCTGACCGGATGAGAAAGACGACCTCAGCTTCAACGGTTTCGATATCCCGCTCATTCCGGTTGACGGCGTCGACATGGCACCAGACGCTCAGAGTGGCCTTATCATTGCCGCGTCTCCACGCGTAACCGTGATACCCACCCTCACCCGCTGCTTTCCAGCCGAGCCGGAGCCGGTTGCGGATGCTCTGCTTTGTCAGCCCGACATAGACCGGCTTTCGATCGATGCTGGCGATGTAGAGCTTCGGCAGCTTGTTGGTGGCGATGCCAGAAAATTTATTGGTCCCCTTGGGGCACAGGACCTCGAAGCTGGTCGGCGTGAACGCCAGCTCATAGACCTCAGGCCCTTCAATCTTCATTCTTCACCTGTTGCTCGGCTATTTGTGCAGGATGGTCAGGATAGTCACTCCAGGCTGCACCAAGAACTTCCAGTTGCGAGCGACAAAACGGCGAACGTGAACCAAACTCTTTCTCATAGGCATAGGTCTCCTGTGGCGAGAAATGACACTCGCGGAGCGATTGACAAAGGTGCCTGAGGAGAGCGAGAACCTACGTTGTTCAGGCGGAGCGTCCTATGGGATCTCCATCAGGCGTCGGGCGGTGCTTTCCAAGGGCACCGTCCGATTTCGTTCTAAACTAGGATTCGGGTGGTTCGACACGCCGATTCGGCTGGATGCACCGATTATACCCTGAAAAATGCAGGGCGGTTTTTGACCACTTGGAAAGTTGCTTTTTTGCCGATTACCGATTTTTGGTAAAATGCCAACGGCTTGCGCTGTGAATAAATCAACGAACAACGCCATTGACATTGAATAACTTATTTTTCCATCGAAACGACCATCGCGAACATCATCGCAATCATCATTGACGGCGAATCGCAAATCACCGCTCCATGGGCAAAACGGAGCCGCCATGAACCATTTCATCCGTGCTCGACCGCCCAGGCCTTGGATTGACCGGCCGCTCACCCGCCCGTCAGAGTACCGAATGCCCCCTTTCTGGAGGCGGCGCTCAACAGCGAAATCGACAAGGCGCTGGAGCGGGAGCGGATTGGGGAGTTGGCTCTAGTGGCATTTGGGACAGCCCCTATAGTCAGCGCGTTGGGCCACTGTGCGTGGACCGCCCTACACCGAGCCTGCGGCTAGGATTTATTGAGCGCCCGTCGGTCAGGATCTTAGCTCCGCTCCGTGCCTGCCCCGAGCCAATAGCTCGATTTCGAGTGGCGCAAAGCGGACGGACGACAACAAAGCAAAAGACCCCGGGGTGACCGGGGCCTTAAACTGGTGCAGCTCAGTTATTCCCCATCGAGGCGGGTGGCGGCCACTGGACGAAGAATCCGTTGCTCGGGCACTTCGACACGTCGGGGCTGTAGCTAGGCGGACCACCGGCCCGACCGTTTGCCGAGACCGATTGGTTGGCGAGCGGACCGGACTTGAAAGTGTAGACTTGGCAGCCGGTGAATTGGCTGGCCAGCGCCGGACCGAGCTTGGCCTTGCGGATGCCGAAACCGGCGGCGTCGGCAGTGGTGGAGAGACTTAGGGCCGAAACGAATGCGAAGGTCGCTAGGCTGACGGAAATTACGTGGCGCATAAGGTGCTCCTGATTAAAAGAGGAGCGCCTACCAGAAGGTGTACCGCGCCACTAGGCACCCGTGCATGAACATCTGGATTTATTTTACGCCCGTCCTTCGGACCTTACCCCTCCCTCTCCGCCCCAGGGCGTTAGGAGCTGGGAATGATGATGATGCCGGCATCATCATCATCATCATCGGCATGTCGATGAGCAGCAGCATGCTGATCATCATCATGGTGCCGCTGATGATCGGCGGCGCCGGATATGCGGGAGCCCTTGTGGCCGACCCTGGCCGCTAGGCTCGCGCAGCACCATCTTTCTTGGCGAAAAGAGGCGCCGCGCTGTCCACCACCTCTTTCGGAAGCATCCTCAATTGCTCTGCATCGAACGGGAGGTGAGTAAGATAGTTCGCCACCAGAGCGCCTACGGCTTCAGCCTGCGCTGCATCTCGTTGGCGTTTGAGCGCCTCCCTGTCCGCCCGACGGGACAGCCAGAGCTTATGGGCGGCCCAAACCCGCGGATCCGGAGCTACGATGCGTACCGGTTCGCCCTTTTCGTCGATCGCGACCGCCTCGAACGCGGGAGCATTCTGCAGCCAATCAAGTCCTTCGATTTGCACGGCGGTCAAATCTTCCGGGTCCGAGCCGATCTTGTCTGGAGCCTTCTTCCAGGGTGGGCTATGCATCGGCTTAATCAAATCGACGAGATAGCCGTCCCGGTTTACAGCGCGGAACGTCTGCTTGGCGCGTTCGAAGCTGGTGTCCACTCGCTTGAGTATCTTCATGAGCGATGACTCAGAGACGTCGTCGTCTGCGACGAACGTAAGCCCGCCGCGCGCGTCGAACAGCAGATCGATGTCTTCCGTCGTGGCCAAGCCCGGATCGAGTCTGACGCCCGAAGAGGCCTCATAACCGTAGATCGCGTTGGTCCCGAGAATCCGAATCCCAGAACCCAACATTCCGAAGCCGTCGAGAGCGCGCATGATCCGGGCTCCAATCAACGGAACGCGGCCCAAGCCGAGCGCACGATTGACCGCGGCTTGTCGATCCATGGTATCGCGCAAGTTCTTCACACGGTCTTCTGCAGCAGCACGTTTAGCTTCGAAGTCCGCCTTCATCTTTTCAGTTTCGGGCGAACGCGCGCCGAGCGAGGCTTGCTTCCTGAGGCCCGCCTTGTCGTAGTAGCTCCGGACGAGGTATTCGCGGCCTTTCGACACCATCCAGGTCAGGGAACCCCGATGGGCATCGTAGGCCTCCTTGGCGTCCCTCAAGGCCTGGAAGCGTTGCTGGCTATTGACCACCTCGCGACGTTGGTCGTTGTTAAGCTCTTGAAAATCCATGGTTTCAACAATCCGACCTGATTTTTGACCTTGGTGTTGAAACGATTTTTATCATTTCAAATCAATAGCTTCAACAGTTCCACCTAAAATAGCACCGAACTGTTGAAACCGGGAACTCGCAGTCACCTCGCGACCCGCCTCCATCGAACCACCGATCAAGCGCACGCCGATGCGCCCGAGCGTGCCGATGGCGGCGTCGTAGAGGCCGAGCCCCATGCCGACGCCGAGCAGCAGCCAGGCCACTGACATGGTCCAGACCGAGTTCGACGCGCCGAGAAGCGCGAGCCCTGCGGCGAGAACGACGTTTGACGCGCAGAGCACCTGCCGGGACGCGAGGGCCGAGCAGTCCGGAGATCACCAGCGACCCCGAAAAGGCGGCGAAGAACCAGTTGCTCGAGATGCCGAGATCGCGGGCGATCGGATCGGCCAGGATGGGCGGGCAGATAGTAGCTAGATCCCCACGCCAGTGTCTGCGCAGTGCCCAGCGAGATGATGGCACCAAATCGACCGCGATCCACGTACATCCCCATGTTCGGCGGCTGCTATCACGCGACCGCGCCTGCTTTTCGTTCGCCCTTGCGAGCCCAAAGGAGCGCCAGCGGCCCCACCGAAATTCCGGCGGCGAGCACCACGAAGACCAGCAGCCATCCGGTCGGGCTTTGCGGCCCACCGGCGTGATCCAGCGCCAAGCCCGTTCCCCAAGCGCCCGCGGCCGAAAGTCCGAAGCCGACGGTGGAATGAAGCGCCAGCGTGGCGCCGCGATGCTCACGGGTGGCGGCCGCCGACATGCCGGCGGTCAGCGCGCCGGAATCCGCAGGCACCGTCAGTCCGTAGGCAAGGAGCAGGATTGCGAGGGCCCAAGCGGGCGCGCTCACGCTCGCTCCGAGCAGCAGTGCCACCGCAGCGGAGATAACCATCACGACCGTGATCGCTCGATGACGGCCGAACTTCAGGGCCGCCTCGTTGCCAAGAACGCTGGCGGGCATCGAGAGGATCGCGAAGACGAAGCTGACCGCGACGGGCGAAAGCCACGAAGGAGCGCCCTGATGGCCGATCACGAAGGTCCAGAATCCGACCAACCAGGTCCGGATGCCATAGAGCTCGAAGCAGTGCGCCCCGTAGCCGAGGATGTAGCCGAGCGCCTCGCGGTTCGCGAAAACCGGCTTGAAATCCAGGAGGCGCCCTTGCTTCGGCTCGGGCAGACGCTCGTCCATCAGGAGGCATGCGATCACCATCGCGACGGGTCCGACGCCCGTCACGACGAATGCCCAGCGCCAGCCCCATCCGTCCGCGATGACCTGCGCCACCAGAAAGGAAAGCCCGACTCCAAGTGAGAAGCTCGACGTGTACAGCGTGACCGCCCGCGACGTGTCGCCGGTCGGCAAGCGATCGGTGAGCGCCTTCAAGCCGGGCATGTAGGCGCCAGCAAAACCGATGCCCGCCAAAGCCCAGATGACGGTACCGGACCAGAAGCCTTGCGCGAGCACACCGAACGCGACCGTCGCCAGTCCGCTGACGATGGAGCCACAGAGTAGCACCAGACGCGCATCGATCCTGTCGGTGAGCGTCGTCAGCATGGGGACGGCGAGCATGTAGCCGAAGGCATAGCCGCTCGCCATGAGGCCGCCCTCCGCAGCGCTCAGCCCCCAGGCGGGCATGAGATGCTGCGCGAGGTTGGCGGAGAGAGCGACGTGCGGCAGCAGATTCCCGATCTGTCCGAGGCACATCGCGACGATCAGCGATCGGCCTTCCAGGCCAGTGCTTCGGCCACTCATCGTCGCGCCCCGCCGATTACGAACATCCGCATCCGGCGGCGCCGGCCTTCTTCGCGCTCTCATCAGCCGCGCAGCAGGCAGATGCGTCTCGCTTCGCGGGACCTCCGCAGCATCCGGATGCGCCGACGCTGCCCTCGACTCCGCCGCGCGTACAGACGCCGGTCTCCGGCAATTCGAGCTCGACGCGTTCGGCGGCCTCTCTGTCGCCGGCGATGTCGGCCGCGATGGAGCGGACCTGTTCGTAACCGGTGAGCATCAGGAAGGTCGGGGCGCGCCCATAGGCCTTCATGCCGGCGAGATAGAAGCCGCGGTCGTCCTGCTCGAGCTCGCGCGCGCCGTGCGGCCGCACGTTGCCGCAGCTATGTTCGTTGGGATCGATCAGGGGCGCCAGCGCGACGGGCGCGTCGATCGCCGGGTCGAGCCGCAGCCGGATCTCGCTCAAGAAGCCGAAGTCGGGACGGAAGCCGGTCGCGACCACCAGTTCGTCGACGACGATGCTGCGTCCGCAGCAGGTGGACGACGTCGCGACCCGAAGCCGGCCATCGGCCTGCGTGACGGCCGCGACCGGAAAGCCGGCTTCGACCTGCACCTGACCCGAGGCGACGAGTGACGCGAAGCGGGCACCGAGCTCGCCGCGGGCTGCCAGCTTGTCGTTCGCCCCGCCCCCGAAGCTTTTCTCAGGATTGCTGCTGCGAAGCAGCCAAATTGGCCGTGTCCCCGACCCCTGCTGCGCGAGGGTGACCAGATCGGTCAGGGTGCCGATGGCCGAGTGACCACCCCCGAGCACGGCGACGGTCTTGCCGGCATAGCGCGCGCGGTCCTTGCCGAGCACGTCGGGCATGCCGTAGGCGATCTTCGCCTGCGCCTCGCGTTCGCCGATCGCGGCCAGGCCGCCGGCGCCGGCCGGATTGGGTGAGGCCCACGTTCCGGACGCGTCGATCACGGCGTCTGCCTGCAGCGTCTCCGGGCCCTTGCCGTTCTGGAAGCGCACCTCGAAGGGCGCGGCCTCGCGCCCCTTGGTCTTCGCCTTGTCGAAGCCGAGGCGCCCGATGGCCGTGACGCGGCTGTTCGTCCGGATCAGGTCGCGCAGCGCGGTCTTGGTCGCCAGCGGCTCGATGTAGCGCTCGAGGAGCTCGGCCCCGGTCGGGTAGACGTGCGGATCCGGCGAATTCCAGCCGGTCGGCGAGAGCAGGCGCGCCGCCGCCTTGTCGACGTTGTATTCCCAAGGCGAAAAGAGCTGCACGTGCTGCCACTGCCGCACGGAGTGGCCGGCTTCGGGTCCTGCCTCCAGCACGACCGGCGTCATGCCTCGCTCCATCACGTGGGCCGCAGCCGCGAGCCCGACGGGACCCGCGCCGATGATGGCTACCCTCTTCGCTTCGCTCATGGCGTATTCTCCCATGAAACTAGAATGATCGAAATTAGGGGCCCGCGAAGACTACGCGGCGCTCTTCGTCTCCTTGCATGCGGCCTCGTCGGCGCAGCACTCGGCGACGAGGAAGTCGACCAGCTCGCGCATCGTCCCGTAGTTGGCGTGGCAGACGAGCGTCGTGGATTCGCGGACCTGCGTGATGAGGCCCACCGTGACCAGGGTCTTGATGTGATGCGAAAGCGTGGATGCGGCGATCTTCAGCCGATCCTGCAGCTTGCCGACGGGCATGCCGGGCTCGCCGGCGCGGACAAGGGTCCTGTAGATCTTGAGGCGCGTCGGGTTGCCCAGAGCTTCGAGGTGGGCTGCGGCGTCGTCGAGCTTCATAACGGTCTCATGACGGATTTGTTACGTTGCTCCTACCATAATTCCAGAATCTTCGAAATACAAGCCCCTTTTCGTTGACCCCCGGACAATACTTCGATAAGTCTCGACATGTCGAATTTGAGGGGAAGCGCCATGAACGACCGCGTTTACAACGTCCTCTTCCTGTGCACCGGCAACAGCGCTCGCTCGGTCCTCGCAGAGTCCATCATGCGGAAAGATGGGCGAGGTCGCTTCTGCTCGTTCTCCGCCGGTAGCCAGCCGAAGGGGCGCATCAATCCGTTCGCCCTCAAGGTCCTCGAGCGGGAGAACTACCCGATCGACGGGATGCGCTCGAAGAGTTGGGAGGAGTTCGCCAAGCCCGACGCGCCGGTGCTCGACTTCGTGTTCACCGTCTGCGGCAGCGCCGCCGGCGAAAGCTGTCCGATCTGGCCGGGCCAGCCGATGACGGCGCATTGGGGCATCGAGGACCCGGCCGCGGTCGAAGGCACGGACATCGAGAAGGAAGCTGCATTCTTCGAAGCATTCCGGTATCTGAAGAACAGGATAGGTGTCTTCGTCAGCCTGCCGCTGCGCGGCATCGATAGGCTCTCCCTGGGCACCAAGCTGCGCGAGATCGGCCGCATGGACGGAGCTACGACCCCTCACCCAAAGGCAGGCTGATGGATAAGTTCGATCTCTCCCGGCGGCTGGCCGCGGAAGCCCTCGGGACCGGCATTCTCGTCGCCACCGTCGTGGGATCCGGCATCATGGCCGAGACCCTGACCAAGGACGTCGCGCTCGCTCTCCTCTGCAACACGCTGCCGACGGGCGCGATTCTCGTCGTGCTGATCACCGTTCTCGGACCGATCTCCGGCGCCCACTTCAATCCGGCCGTCACCCTGGTCTTCACCGGCAAGCGCGAGCTTCCACCGCAGGAAGCCGTGCTCTACGTGATCGCTCAGATCGCCGGCGGCATCGCCGGCACGATGGCGGCTCACCTGATGTTCGCTCTGCCGCTGATGGACTTCTCGATGAAGGTCCGCACGGGCGGCGCGCAATGGTTCGCCGAAGCCGTCGCCGCCTTCGGTCTGGTCGCCACCATCCTCGCCGGCATCCGTTTCCAGCGGACGGCCGTTCCCTGGCTGGTCGGCCTCTACATCACCGCGGCGTACTGGTTCACCGCTTCGACCTCGTTCGCCAATCCGGCGGTGGCGATCGCCCGCTCGCTGACGAACACCTTCTCGGGCATTCGCCCGACGGACCTGCCGGGTTTCATTCTCGCCGAGCTGGTCGGCGCTTTCGCCGGCATGCTCCTGATGAACTGGATGCTGGGGCGGCCGAAGGCGCGCGGCCCGGTACCGATCGCGGAGACACCACGATGACCGTCACGATCTATCACAATCCCGACTGCGGCACGTCCCGCAACACCTTGGCCATGATCCGCCAGAGCGGCGAACAGCCGGCCGTCATCGAGTACCTGAAGACGCCTCCGAGCCGCGAGAAGCTGGTGGAGCTGATCGCGGCCATGGGCATACCGGTCCGCGCCCTGCTGCGCGAGAAAGGCACGCCATACAAGGAGCTGGAACTCGACGATCCGAAGTGGACCGACGACGCTCTGCTCGATTTCATGATCAAGCATCCAATTCTGATCAACCGACCGATCGTCGTGACGCCCAAGGGCGTGAAGCTGTGCCGGCCGTCGGAAGTCGTGTTGGACATCCTGCCCAACGGGAAGATCGGCCGGTTCGTGAAGGAAGACGGTGAAGTAATTGATGCCTGAGCTACCAAACCTGCCGAACCTCTCGTCCGCCGTATCGCTTCCCGATCTCTCGCGTCTAAGACCGGTACCGTCCACCCACAAACCGCGGATCCTGCTGCTGTACGGATCCTTGCGTCAACGCTCCTTCAGCCGCTTCGCGGCCGAAGAAGCTGCGCGCCTGCTGGAGGCATTCGGCGCCGAATGCCGGATCTTCAATCCGTCCGGGTTGCCGCTGCCGGACGACGCGCCGGCGGACCACCCGAAGGTCGCCGAATTGCGGGAACTGTCGGCCTGGTCCGAGGGACAGGTCTGGAGCAGCCCGGAGCGCCACGGCAGCATCACCGGCATCATGAAGGCCCAGATCGACTGGATCCCGCTGGCGATCGGGGCCGTGCGCCCGACCCAGGGCAAGACCCTCGCCGTCATGCAGGTGAGCGGCGGCTCGCAATCGTTCAACGCCGTCAACCAGCTCCGCGTGCTCGGCCGCTGGATGCGCATGATCACGATTCCGAACCAGTCCAGCGTAGCGAAAGCCTACGAACAGTTCGACGACGCGGGTCGGATGAACCCGTCCCCGTACTACGACCGCATCGTCGACGTGATGGAAGAACTGATGAAGTTCACGCTGCTGACGCGCGATTGCTCGGCCTACCTCACCGACCGATACAGCGAACGCAAGGAAGAGGCGACCAAGCTGCAGGAACGGCTCGCCTTGCAGAGAGCTTTGTAAAGCCGGCCGGCCCCGACGCTTGTTCGGGGCCGCTGCCCTCAAGCCCTGTATTCCGCGGACTTGAAGCTGAGATGCTTCACGCCCTCCGGCGCATCCGCGAGCTTCCGGATGTTCGCCCAGGTCTGCTTGTAGTTCGGGATGATGAATTCATTCACCCCGGGCGAGACCACGTTCCCCTGCACGCCGTTCGCCTGGGCGAAGAGCATGAACGTTTGCTTCGGCTTGGCGGTCGGCGTCGGATAGACCATGGCCTGGGTCGAGCCGTTGTCGTTGTAGACCTCGACCAGATCGCCTTGCTTGAGGCGCAGCTCGTCCATGTCTTGCGGGCTCATCTGGAGGTAGGGATAAGGCATCCGATCCGTGACGAACTCGTTGTCCTGGTCGAGATAGGAGCTCTGCCAGGTGACGTTTGCGCGGCCGTTGTTGATGAGGAACGGGAATTTCTTCATCTCGGCCTCCTTGCCGGGCGCCTGCAAGCCGCGCCACTGCGTCTCTATGAACTTGGCTTTGCCATCCTTGCTGTTGAACTTGCCGTCGGCATAGAGCCGCTTGGTGCCGAGGATCCGCTCGGTGCCGCTCGATGCGGGCGAAACCGTCGCTGACGTTGCTGCCCCTTTTTTCTGAACCGGCTCCTTTCCGCGAGTTCCTTCGATGGCCGGTCCCTTCAAGACCTCTCCCGTCGTTGTGCCGGTCGACGTGCCAGCGGCGACAGGCCCTGTGGTCTCAAGCCCGACCGCTGGCTCCTGGAAGCCGTTCGTCCCCATGGTGCGCAACCGGGCATAGGTGACGAACTCACCGCCCTTCTCATGCTGATGATAGCCGTCCATGAAGGCGTCTTCTTCGGTCTGCCAGTCGAAGCCCTTGAAGTGGTCGGCAACGTCGGCCTTGCCCTGCTCACGCAGCACCCGTTCCATGTGGTTGGCGATGCGCGCTGCGATCAGGCAATCGGGCATCGCCTGCCCCGGCGGGTCCATGTATTTCTCGGTGAGGCGCATGCGGCGCTCGCCGTTCATCGAGGTAAGATTGGCCTCCCCCGATGTCGCCGCCGGCAGCCAAACGTGGCTCGCCTCGCCGATCTTGGTCGGTACGATGTCGACGTCGACGGCAAAGAGCCCGCCCTTCTTGATCGCGTCGACGATCGCGTTGATCATCGCGGGGCGGTCACCATAGGGCGCCGTCATCATGGCGTCCTTCACCATGTCCGTGCGCTTCTTGTAGGCCTGCTTGAACTTGAACGCGTTCAGCGTCGTCTTGTAGTGGTCGCATCCCCAGATGTGGTGGACACCACCCTTGCCCTCGATCAGGAGTTGGTCGACGTAGGCGGCGGGTCGCCCGACATGCGCATCGGACGGCCGCGAGTAGCCTTCCTGGTGTCCGCCCATACGGACGCAACCACCGCCCGGCCGACCGATATTGCCCGTCGCGAGCGCGACGTTCACCAGGGCGCCATTGGTGCGGTAATTGTCGTTGCCCCAGATCAGGCCCTTCTCATAGGCAAACATCGTTCGCCGACGTGCATTGGCCGCTTTGGGCTGCGCGATCCACTCGGCGGATTTACGGATTTCATCGGCGGTAAGACCTGTAATCGACGCGGCCTCTTCCGGGCTGATCTTGTTGGCGGCCTTCATCTGATCGAAGTTGGTCGTCGAGGCATCGATGAAGGCCTTGTCGAGCCAGCCCTTGTCCGCGATGTAGGTCGTCCACGCGTTGAACAGGGCGAGATCGGTGCCGGAATTGATCGCCAGGTGCATGACGTTGTCTTTGCCGGCTTCGACCTCGCAGGCATTGACCGTCACCGTTCGAACGGATCGACGATGATGACCTTAGCACGTTCCACCGGCTCGGAACCAAACTCGGCCTTCTTCTTGTCGAGCGAAGTTCCGCGCAGGTTCGGGACCCAGTGATTCAGGAAGTAGTTGGTCTGGGTCTCGAGGGCGTTGGTGCCAACCGCGACGATCGTATCGGCGAGCTCGGCATCTTCGTAGCAGTTGTTGAGCTCGCCCACGCCCATGTCGCGGGTGGCGTGGACTTCCGAGTTGTACGCCGGCCGATTGTGAATGCGGATATTCTTCACCTTCATGGCGCCGAAGTAGAGCTTGCCGGTGCCCCAGGTGTTCTCATATCCGCCGCCGGCGCCGCCGTGGTCGAACGCCGAGACGAACACGCCATCTTCGCCCATCTCGTTCATGACTGCGACCGTCACGCGGGCGACGAGGTCGAGCGCATCGTCCCAGCTTGTGGGCTGCATCTGCCCATAGCGCCAGACCATGGGATCCGTGAGGCGCTGCAGTTGCGTATTGCGCTGTTGGGAGTAGCTCATCTCCGCCATGCGGGCACCGCGGACCGAGCCCAAGCCCGAATTCACGACGCAGTCTTTGTCGGGCTTGATGACGATGTGCACATCCTGCCCGTTCTGGCGAACGATGTTGTACATCGAAGGCGAATACCAGGCGACCGTCTCCGCGCCCTGCTGCTTGCTCAGATCGGCGCCGAACTTGTTCTGATCGGGCGCCGTCCCGCCCTGTTTGCTGGTGGACCAAGTGTATGCCTTGTAGCCGCATCCGACGATGCAATAGTGGCACGTTACGTTGGATTCCTTGGCGTCCGCGGGGATGATCGGGAGCCGGTCGATTTGACGTTTGTAGGCCATGGTCGTTCCTCCCCCTTAGAGCACGTTGGAAAGGCGGCCGTAGAGCAGTTCGTCCACGCCTTCGGCGTAGATGTCGCCCTTGTCATCGACGCGCAGCACGTATTGCGGGAGATTCTGCGTGGCCTGGCCCCAGATCTGCTGGCCACCCGCCTCGCAGTCGAAGCGGGAATAATGACCGGGACAGTTCATGGTCCGATCAGCCGCGCTGTAATTGAGGCTGAAGCCCTTGTGCGGGCAGATCGTCGTGAAGCCGACGACGTCACCCTCGGCGCCGACCCCGCCCGGCACCTGTTTGCCGAGTTTCAGAAGCACGCCGGGAGCGTTGGCGTCCGGATAGGAAACGTTCAGCGGCTCGTTGAGCTTGAGATCCTCGACGTTGGCCAGGCGGTTGACGGGATAGTCCACCCGTGCGGCTGCCGGCGCGGCTTGGGTTGACGAAGGCGTTATTGAGCTGACGGCAACGCCGGCAGCGGCAAGACCCGCCCCGCTCATGAAGCGACGGCGGCCGACATCGACCATACGATCGCAACGCGACATGGTGAATGCTCCTCGGGTTCGCCAGTACGCCTACTGGCGGGTGTTTCCTCGAGATCGGCCCGGTACGCCTACCGGCCGGAGCGCTCTTTATTCTGTCGCATGCCCGTCACATCGAAGGGCTACGATGTGTCGAGACGTCTCGACATATTCAATAGTCGAAACGTGCTGGCTTGTCACCTGCTCCGTGGGTTAAAGATGACGCACCTAGACGACTCGCGCGGAGACTACGGAATGCGGAAATCGATGCTGGCGGTCGCCAGCCACGCCAGCATGAGGTCGGCCGAAGGGAGCCTGACGGACCCTCACGCGATCTCCGCTCTTGCCGCACTCGCCCAGCCGACGCGGCTGGCGATCTTCCGGCTTCTGGTGAAGCACGAACCGGTCGGCATCACCGCCGGTGTAATCGCGGACACGATCGGCGCACCGCACAATACCCTCTCGAGCCACCTCGCCATTCTGGTGCGGGCCGGCCTTTTGCGCTCGTCCCGCGAAGGCCGCACGATCATCTACAGCTCTGACGTCGACGGCATGCGGTCCCTGATCGCCTTCCTGGTCAACGACTGCTGCGACGGCCATCCCGAGCTCTGCAACCTCGTCGCTGCGGACGCCGTGGCCTGCTGCGCGCCGGCGAAGACGAAGCCGGCGAAGAAGGCGATCAAGCGGAAGGGCTGATCCCGTGACCTGGACGCTCTGGGGACTGGCGGTCCGACGCTCGCAGGGCTTTTCGGCGTCATGCGGCCGCCGGTGCGGCGCACGAACAGCGCTAAGCCCCTTGAAGACACATATGAACGTTTCATGAGGCGCTAATTGCCGCCGATGGCCGCTCCGGCTCCAGCGCTTCCTGCTCCAAATGACGCACATCCGATCCGAACGCCAGCCATTCGGCCAGTTCGCGGACCCCGCTGTCGGATCTCGCGATCGAGGTCAAACTCGGGTCCGCCGCGGCCGGTTGACCGTAGTCTTCCGCCAGTTCCCTGCTCATCAGGTGTGGCCGTGGCCTGCGGGGCAGCTTTTCCTCCAGGTACCGGAAGATACGCAGACCGCCGGCGTCGATGTCACCCCAGTGAAGGAACGGCACGTCCACTGGCACTGCCGTCAGGACCTTCGACAGAAGCTCGACTACCCCGGCCGCCGGAAATCCACCGGTGTAGACGACCAGGCCGCCGTCCTCGATCTCGCGAACCTGCCGATTGAAGCTTGCGTAGTTCTCGATCGTCAGGACCGACGTCGGCCGCTCCAAGACCGACAGTTGCGAGAGCATCTCCGGATGAATGGAGGTGAACGGCTTGGCGCGGCCGTCGGTTAGACGGCCGCTGGCGTGCTCCACGGTAACGGGTCCCCTGAGGTGAACAGGGTGGCTGAAACGCTCCAGCCCGATGTGCGCCCAGACCACATCCGCCGCCGCGTCGGGCTGTCCGATCCGGACGCCGAGAACGGCGGCGAGCCGCGCAGCGTGCCGATCGAAGGCCTTCGTGTCGCTCGTTGCCTTTTGGGAGAAGGTTCGCGCGTCCAGTCCCCGGGCCTCCTGCCGCGAGATGGACCCCAACAGCGTGAAGAACTCCTTGGCGGCATCGGCCTGGGCGGCCGTCAGGCGATAGGCGGCCTCGCCGCGCGCCCACCTGGCTGTCATCTCGTCCAATAGGCTGGCAACCCATGGTTCTCCGGTCGCTGCAACCGGAAGCAATTCGTCCCTGACGCGCTGCGCGACCGCCGGCGCGGTCTGGCGACCAAGGTGACTGGCGAGCAATTCCAGGTTCAGGACACGGACCCGCTCGATCAGGTGGCTCCGGTCCCTCTTGCCCTGTTGCACTTCGACGGCGCCGAACCTCTCCGCCGCCGCCATCTGATCGTGGAAGCGGCTCACCTGCTGCGCGGTCGAGAGCCTGTCGTACTCGGGAGCCGCGGAGGCCGGTCGGGAGCGATCGGGGTTGCGCTCGCTCCGCTCCAGCAGCCGTTCGAGAAACTCGACGCCGACATCCACCGTGCGAAGATCGGTCATTCCGCGGCCTGGTCTTGTGGGACGGCTTCATCCTTCTCGGCGGCGATCAGCTCGGCTTTGAACACATCGAAGCCTTTGCGGTATGGATCGATCGCAACGATCGCGTCGCGGGCCTTCTCCGTCAGGAACTCGGTGTCGATCATCACCTGGTTGCCGAGCCGGTTCACGTTCACGACGGTGTCGACCACTTCCATGAACACGTGCCGCTTTTCGTCGGGGGTGGCCAGCATGACTTGCAGCCCCAGATCCCGCATGAATTCCGAGCACTGTCCGATCGCCTTCGTGTCCAGTCGGTTGAAGGCCTCGTCGAAAATGGCGAGCGACAGTCCGCTCTCGCCGGTGCGACGGTTCTGGTAGGTGGCGGCCAGCGAGGCGCCGATGGCGATGTAGAACGGCAATTGCCCTTCGCCTCCGGATCCCGTGCCCGCGCGGCTCGTCAGCGACGAGCGAATCTTGCCCTCGGCGTCCTGGATGTAGAGCTCGAAATTGAAATACTTGCGCGGATCCTCGATCTCCTCGGTCCGCGCATCCGGATTGGACAGGATCTCCTCGATCTGGCGGACGGCGCGCATCATGGGGGATTTCGCGTCGTCGCTGCGATCCCCGAAGAGCGGCAGATTGAACTCCGGCTTCCTGGACTCCTCGACGAGCTCGATCATGTCGACATGGGTCGGAGCTTCCAACGCCCTGAACGAGTAGTAGTCGCGCCCATGGAACTGACGATCCTTCAGGTGGCGGTTGAGCTCGTTCAGGGTGGACTTGATGCCGGTGAAGGCATCGTCGAGACGATGAAGGAGATCGTCGCGGAACGCCGACGTCATCTCGGTCGCGGCGTTCCGGCACTGCTCCTCGTACTGGACCAGCTCGTGAGCATCGAGGCGTTCCTTTTCAACCGTCGCCCATTGCCCCACGGCCGCTGGTGTTCCTTCCTCCGCGGTGAACGGCGGCACGACATGGAAGTCCTGACCGTGCTTGTTCATCGCATTGGTCAACTCGCGCATGAGCGTGGAGCGTCGAGTCGTGGACCGCGTCTCCATGTCCGCAGTGAGGCCCGTGATACGATCCGTGATCGACTCGGTGGCCATCTCGGTCACCTTCGTCCGATAATCGCTCATGTCCGTCGACTGCGGGAATCCGTCCCGCATCTGACGCGCGCGGGCGCGTCGCGCGGCCGCCAAGACGTCCCGGTTCTTTTGCATGTAATCGTCGTACGCGCCCTCGGCACGATCCCGCGCGCTTTGCGCAAGATTGAAGGCTTGTTGCGTCTCTGACTTCACCCGACCGGCCGTCTTGAGCTCGATGCCGAGGCGCTGCAGTTCGGCGACAAGCTTTGGATCGCGATTCCGCCTGGCATCCTCGATGTTCTTCCCGATCTCATCGAGCTTCCGATCGAAGGCAACCAGAGATGCGCCGCTGTCGAGGCATGTCAGGCCGGCCTCCCGCATCGACCGGAATTGCGCGAACATACCCTCAAACAAACGGGCGTCTTCTTCCGCCCGTCGGACGCCGCCGGCTGACTCAGCAAGCTCCTGCAGCAACTGCTGTCGTTCAGCTTCGAGCTGTTGGCGCATCTGGTCCTGCGTGGCGCGACCGAGTTTCAGGTAGCGCGGCTTCTGCAGCCGCCGGACCGTGCGCCCGCCTTGCATCATCAAGTCCGGGGTGATGGCGTTCTCCGCAGCCACCATCCTGTCCATCTCCTCGACCAACATGAGGTGGCCGATACGATAGTTGAGAAAGGCTCTGGCGTGACGGCTTTCCGTGGTGATGATCTGCGCCAGGGAGCCCTTTTCGGCCGGCCGGGTTTTGTCCGTCTTGGTCGTATTGATGACCTCGGCGTCCCTGTACGAATGCTCTCCGCCTTCCCGGAATATCTCGAGCGCGCGCACCGCTCTCGAGGGCTCGACGATCAAGGCTTCGCGGGAGCGACCGAGAACGGCCTCGGCCGCCATGCGCCATTTATCGTCGCGAATCTCGACGACTTCGCACAGCGGGGTGGCTTCGATGCCATGCGAGGCGAGCTGCCTGATAAGATCCCGGGTGCCGCCCTCGATGGGGCTTAACCCTTGTTCCATCCGCTTCAAGTTGCTGTCGATCAACTCGATGCGGTCCTGCAGGGCCTTGGTCGCTACTCGCGCGTGGAAATGGGCATCCGAAAACGTCTTTCGAGCCGCCTCGAGCCGTTCCGGATCGACAGCCACGAGAGCCGCGTCCAGGTGCGAGGCGCTGTCCTTCCAGTCTTCGGGCAGCGGCTTGTCCCACTCTGAAAGTGGGGCGCGCCCCCGAGCAACGACGACTGCACTCAGCAGCGCATGCAAGAGGTCGTCGCGCCGAACCAGAAGGTTCAGCTCGACCGCCTTCCTGATCGAAGAGATGAGCCCCTCGATCTCCTTGACGGGCGCCATGGCATTGGCGCGCTGCCCCAAGGTCAAGTTCCTATCGGACTCGTACATCTGGGCGAGCTGTTCGCCGTCGCTCGTTTTGATCGATAGCTCGACGGTCTTGTGATCGGCATCGAGCGTTGCGTGCCGGGCTGCAGCTGCCGTCGCTTCGACCTCGGCCCTACTCGCCGCACTACGAAGCTGCGCGAGAGCCTCTTCCTGCCGCCTCGCCTCTCGGCGAAACTTCTCCCACTCCAGGCGGACGATCTGCCATCCCGTAATGGTGATGACCCGTTCGTTTTCGAGGGCGCGGCCGACGATGCGGAGGATCCCGGCAAGGCTCGCGCTTTGCGACTTCAACTCCTCGATGCGGCGGGTCAAAGAACGCCAATGCTCGATGCCGCGCCGAAGCCTGTCGACCTGGAGAGGCTGGACATCCAGAACGTAGTTCCGTACGAACTCGGTCGGATTGTCCACGGGCTTCAGCAGCAGGGCGTTGCGGAATGCCCTCTGGAAGCGCCTCGGATCGAGTGGGAAACCCGCCGGCGACAAGGCCCTGAGCGATTCCGCCACGAAGTCAGTCGCGCTCGAGAACGCGTCGTCGACTTCGATTTTCCGGGCGCGCAACGCGTTGCGCACGGCATGCCACTGCAGCGTCTCGACCTCGTCATCGCCGACCGAAACGAGAATATCGTCCTTGGTCAGCGCCCCCTTGGCGATGAAGCGCGCCTCGCATGACTCCTCGCTTCGCGATGCCGATGCCGAAAACGCCACGCCGAGGCTTACCGCCGAGCCGTCTGCCAAGTCCTCGAAGACCAGGATGACGTAGGTGTAGGCATGCTGCCGCGTGGGCTCCGACCGCTCGCCCTTCTCGTCGAGCGAGACCACGCCGAGGCAGTAATCGCGCAGCGTCCGCTTGCTTCTGACGTTGCTCTGGGCACTGGGATTGAACCGGATGCTGGCCATGCTGGCGCCTGAAAGGACGGTCTGCACGGCGTCGATGATCGCCGATTTCCCCGCCCCGTTTGGACCGATGATCGCGGTCATGCCGCGCATGTCGACCTGTTGCGCCCGGAACAGATACCAGTCGACCAGAATGATGCGACGAAGTTCGATCACGCCTGCACCTCGGTCGCGGCGTCGGTTTTTGCTGTCGCTGCCGTGGAGCGCGACACGAACTCCTCAAGCGATCCGAGCGTGTCCTTGGAGACCACAATCGGCAACGCCG
This sequence comes from Bradyrhizobium pachyrhizi, assembly GCF_029714545.1. Classification (NCBI taxonomy): domain Bacteria; kingdom Pseudomonadati; phylum Pseudomonadota; class Alphaproteobacteria; order Hyphomicrobiales; family Nitrobacteraceae; genus Bradyrhizobium; species Bradyrhizobium pachyrhizi. Next base: position 7,468,365 of record NZ_CP121667.1, read on the forward strand.
GTCGCAGGAACAGCGTGAAGTTCCTGTCGTCCCGATCCTCGATCCGCACTAGGCCACGCTGCCTGAAGCCGGCCAGGATTTCCTTGATCCGCCCGAAGTTCGGCCGCTCCCGATGGGTCCGATCTTCGTAGATCTGCAGGATCTGCTCGCTCTCGACCTCCACCTCGCCGAATTCCTTGGCCTCGAACCGCGTGAAGGCTTCCTCGTAGTGGAGCCGCAGCACCAGCAGGAGCAGGCTCTCGTCGAGCTTCATGCTCTGACGCGGAGGCAGTTCGTTCGCCACCAGGCCGACGTAACCGTCGTTCGGCCTGCCCACGACTCGGTAGCCGAGCGCGTCGAAAAGGTTCTCGAAGTAGCCCGTGTGGCGGCGGAGCGCCTCGTAGGAGGTCTTCATGCCCCAGTCGTTCTCGTAGATGAACTGGGCGCGCCAGAGCGCCTGGGCAGCTTGGCGCAGCTCCTTCTGCAGCTGGTCGCCGTCGTGTCCCTCGGAGTCCGCGTCGTCGATGAGTTTGGAAAGATCACGCAGCATCGGCCGTGGCCCTCGTTCTCTCGATCCGGAAGGCGGTCACGTCGATCCAGTCGTTGGCGGTGCGGCCCTCCTCGAGCGTGATCGTGAATTCGCCTAACTTAACCGAGCGGCCGACCGCCGCCAGGTTCGGCAGGGCCCGGTAGGCGAAGAGATCCGGGATGCTCTCGATCTCAATCTCGGCAGATGACACGGCGTCGCGGCCCTGCATCTGCCGACGAGCGAACTCGAGCAGCTTCTGGTCCGACACGCGCACCATCCGGTCGAACTCGGTCGTGGCCTGGACATACGCGCGCAAATAGGGATCCTGCTTCGGCACCTTGAAGCGCGTCCGCTCGGGCGGAGCCTTCGGCGGCGGAGGGGTGTACAGGGCGAGCGACGTGATCGGCAGGCCGACATCCGGCGACCTCAGCCGGATCTCGACCTCGTCGCTGCCGATCTTCGAGATCTGCTCGATCAGCCGGACGATCCGCTCGGCGGAGCCTTCTCCCATGACGTCCATGTAGTGGACGGTGGTGCGGATGCGGCGTTCGAGGCGATCCCTGAAATCCTCGATCTTGTCCATGAAGGGGCCGACGTCCTCGAACACGCTCTTGATTTTCTCGAGCTCCGCGACGACTCGTTCCTCGGCAGTAGCGATCGTGGCGCCCGCGGCCATGACACCCTGTTCGATGTACGCCCGCGCGATCTTGCCGAGGCGCTCGGTGTCCGCAAGCATGTCGCCCGCGAGCGATGCTATCGTGCGGCGGTGGCGGTAGGGATTGTTTGACGTTTTGAGCTGCTTGTAGTCGGCGATCAGCAGCCCGTCGACGAAGTCCTGGAAGAACGTGCGAAGGATGGCCGCCGCGTTCGGATTGCCCAGAATGCGGTCCTCAATCTCACGCATACCGGCAAGGATGCGGCGCATGCTGCGAGCGAACCGCAAAGCCGTGTCGTGCGCGTTGGCGAGGCCTTGGGCCATCGTCTCCGGCTCGCGGAACGCAGCTTCCAGGTTGTTCTTGACATCCACCACGGCGCCGGCGACGCGCACGCGGCTATTACCGAAGTCGGTGATCGCGCCCAGGACCATGAACGCGTCCGGGTTCATGTCGACATAGGTGCGCCATTTCTCGGTCTCTTCCGCGAGCCAGCCAGTGTCACGCAATCTGTAGTAGGCGAGGTAGTGGGCCTGGCTCGTGGTCTGATCTTCTTCAGGATCGCCCTCGGAAAGCTCCCCCATCGACCCGATGCCGAACTCGGAGAGACCGATCTCGATCTGCTTCACGACCTCCTCCCTGAGCGGCGTCTCAAGGATGCGGGCCGAATAAATCCTCTCGTAGAGGCGCATCAGGAGGCGGGCATAGACGTGCTTCTTCGGCCCCGACAGAGGCTTGAAAAGGGTCTCCGGAAGATAACCAAAAAGCTTCATCTATCGGTCCTTCAGCCAATGGATTGAACCGTCGCGCTCCTTCAACCGCAAGGAAAAACATTGGAGTTTCAGGGCGTTCTCCTTGCTTTCCTCCGCTTCAGAAACTCCCTCGCAGCCTGCTCCATAATATCCCAGGCGGCCCGATGCTCGTCGATGCCCACCTGCTTGATGTCGGCGATGACGTCCTTGTCCATCATCGCGATGAACGTAACCCGGTCCCCGATCGGGGTTCGTTTGCCCCTTTTCGGCGCCTTCTTCTTTCCGACCATCGACCCATCCGCTGCGAGAAACCCCTCGTTAACCATACGAGGCCCTACAGCAGGACGCCAGCGTTTGCGCCCTTTCTTATATAAGATGTTTTCCATTCTTATATAAGAATGAGCCGCTAACCGCTTGACTCGAGCTGACCTTCCTGCTCTTAATGTTCTTGTTTGATTCTCATTCGTGGTCAGTCGCGATGTCTAGCGTGCTGCAAGATTGGAGGCTGGAGCTCATCGGGGCCCATCCCGACCTCTTCCGCCCGTCGGCGGGCACCGGTGAGGGGGCGGAGGGCCTTCCGGAGTGCGGACCCGGCTGGCGCGATCTCATTGACCGGTATTGGACCGGCCGTCGTTCTCCGGAATCGAGCGCGCTCGTCGACGAGGCGATCGACCTGGCCGAGGCCCGCAGCGTTTGCACCTGCGAGATTTGCGGCGAGGCTGGCGTCCTGCGCACCGGCGGCTGGCTGACGACCCGCTGCGACTTGCACGCCGAGGAGCGCGCCCCCGCCGAGGTCCGCCCCGGATTCGAAAACGTCCACATCCTCCGCTACGGCTTGGGCGCGCAGCGCCAAATCACCGGCCGTCGCTACGACCGCGAGACCGACGCGTTCGTGGATGTCGATGCCGCCTCCCTCGAAATCGAGGAGGACTGACCACGCGCTTGTGGGTCATGTCCGACATCCATGCCGAGCTCACGCGGGGCTGGAACCTGCCGTCCGGCGCTGCCCGTCCGGATTACGACGTTCTGATCGTCGCCGGCGACCTTAGATGACCTCAAGGCAGAGGTAGCGCGCCTGTGCAAACAGCAACCAGGCAACAATAACCCAACGTGCAAGGACGCGGTTCGCTAGCGGCTTCTATTAGCCAGTCCCCATCCTTGGCGATACGTCAACCGATCGAATGCTCGAGCCTCGTTGGCCGCACACCGTGCATGTAAAGCGCGGCTCGAGATCAGACAGACGCATTACGTCCGGCCACCTCGCCGCATCCATCGTAACGTTGTGAGAACAGCGGTAGTCTTTGCAGAACACGATGATGCGCGTCGCGCCGGTTTCACGCATCTCGCCGAACGTGATTTGGCGGGATAGTCTCGCATGGGCTGAATTACAGCGCGCTGCTGGTGCAGGCCGCAATAGCACGACAAATTGCGTATTAGCGCTCACTCCAACGCAAGGCGTCGGTCAAGATCGCGCAGCCCAGGGAAAAGACCTCTCTTATACCCGTTCAAGCGCGGCCACCTTGTGGCATGGGAACGAATATCTCCGCGTTGACCCCGCCGCAAGAAAGTCCATGCGCATCGTTGGAACCCTGTCACAAGAACAATTGTTGTCTTGATGCACCGGCGGAGGCCGCGGAAGTGGCAGACGAACTTGAATATTCGGGTCACCGGCTAGTGGTCGTCGAGCAACCCGGCGGCGGATCGCTGGTTGAGATCGCGCCTCTCGACCGCAGCGGCCAAATCATTAGGACCATGACCTATCAAAGTTCGCGAGAAGCGATTGCCGCAGCAAAGAGGACCATTGACGAGCACTCCGGAGACAGACGCGCCTCGTAGGCGATAACCCTGGCCGATGCCGCCCTATACCGACGGCAGCGGGCCCGATCTGGAGGGGCGCCCGGGCTGCTTTCCAGGCAGCTTGGGAGCGTTCTATTCCGACCTGAGTCCGAAAAGCATCGAATTCCGGCACCATACCCAGGACGTGGCTAAGGGGCGGTTTGGCCGATCTGAGGAACGCTCACTGGCCTCGATTGTTGAGCAGCCATTATGGCGCCAACCGTCACTGTTCATTTTACCTGTCCCGGCTGCGGCATCGTCTATTCGGCGATCCAGGAACGCAGTGCAACCCATACGAATAGTTCCGGCACGTTCGATTGTCGGCAATGCGGAGAGCTTGTTCACCACTGGGCTGGGCTCTACGACTATAACGAATGGAGAATCGATGCTCTGCCCACAAAGCAACCTAAGATAAGAAATGAAAGACGTCGGTGACCGCCCCTACTCGGCCCCGAGAAAGCAGCCCGCAGGCTCATGGAGCACGCGCGAGCGTTCCAGCCGATCCAGGATGGCCGGATCTACATCGAGAAGATCAACTATCCGATGCTCTACCGGGACAAGGCGACGCCGGCTGAGTAATGGGCCAGCTTGGAGTACGCCAAGGATCAGGGCTGGCTCGAGCACCACGAGAGCGGGACCTACGTGCGGATGACGCAGGCCGGGAAAGACCTGTTCGGCTGACAAGAAACGGCCCCAGCAGTTCAGCCGATCAGCAACAATCCAATGGCGAAAGCGAATGCAATAAACGACGCTCCGGCTAAGCCGAGGAAGCCATAGTCCGACGCGACCAAATGATCCGGCTTGAGCAGCATGGACTTCACCTGCGTCCGAAAAACCGGCCCCAGCGCCCTGGGGAGAGCACTGAGGCCGGTAGGTTAGTCCCACTCCTCGTCGTACCGATCTTAAACCACGTTAATTGCAGGTTGTTCCCGAACGGAAACGGCCCCAGCGCTTGGGAGCACGCTGGGGCCATAGGCTTTCCACTCACACTGTCCAAATGCGGCTTGGTCGGGCTGATGTGCCGCATTCGTCGGACGAACAAGCTTCAGCCACGTTCGTTCCTAGCAGCCATAGAAAAGGCGCCAGCACCTTTGGGGCCGGCGGGCTAGGAACCATGGAGAAGGCAAAGCGTATAATTTCGCGCTTCTGGTCAGCCAACCGCCCCCCGACTGCCAGAAGAAAACCCGTGTCAGATTCGGGTTGGCGGCCCCCCGGTTGGGGCCGCTTCCAGCGAAGTCGTGATATGACTGTCGCTGGCATCGTACATGTTATTTGCGGAGCTATTTTCACAGGTCGTGGTTGCAATGGAATTTATTGGACGCCCGATGCGAGGCCGTTTCCTCGTTCGGCAAGGTGGCAATGGTTGGATGGTCTACGACAGCGAGCTCAAAGGACCAGCTCAGATAGAAAAGAACGGGGCATTCGCCGATAAGCTCACAAAAGAACAGGCTGAGGTTCTCGCGGGGCGCCTGGCGACACGCAAACCGGTGACCTCTGATCGCTCATAAGAAGGCCCCCAACGCCCTGGGGTAGAGTGCTGAGCCCAGGGCAGTGGTCCCACTACATCGTACAGCTCGTTCGCGCAACAGAAACGGCCCCAGCGAAACGCTGAGGCCGAGTCGACGGCCCTGGCGAGGTGCCAGCCGGGGCCACCGGCATAACGGGTTATGAATGTGCCCGGAATCTTCGGGGGCAAGAGCCGGGGCACGTTCATTCGTCCAATGCCGCTCTGCCGCGAGCGACGCACAATTAACGACGGTTCGAAAGCGCCGTTCCTAGCGCCGGCGTTCACATCTCATCGCATGAAAAGCCAAGTCATGCTGGCGACGAGGGCCGCAAACGATACCGCCGCAGCGCACACGAAGGCGACTTCCACGCCGTCGAAATGATGGTGATCCATCGGCATGGTGTGGCCTCCTTAGATCGGCGCGCGCGGGCTTGCGGACAGAAGCCACTCCGCCAAATGGGCAGTGGTTTCGTCGTGCCTCGCTCGTCTTAGTAGCGACTCGCGCTCTCGACCTGGGGGGAGTGCCTCAGCCCGTCTGCGTAGCTCTCTGGCTTCCTCGGTAAGGCGTTCTTCAAGGGGGTACATCTGCTTTACTCTGCGCCGTCGCTTCATGGCTCCTCTCTCCAAAGCTGACGTTGCTGCCCCAAAAATGCAAAATGACCGAAAGAGCGGAAACGTTCCACGGTGTGGGTGGGCTGAACTCGCAAAACCTGCCACTGATATCTATCTTCCGGGCATGCCGATCACTCGAAGGCCGCTGGAAATCTCGCCCGAGGTCGCCCGGCAACTCGCCGAGAAGATTGCGGGCATTCCACGCCGAGTACCGACCCGCTCAAGCGGGACGAAATCGCCGCGGATACCAGGCACCTGCTCCTAGGGCACATGCCGAAAAGGGCGCGAAGCTTCGACTTGCCGATGTCCTCGAACTGTTCGAACTGATGCGATGACCGAACCAGCATGCATCCTTTGCGACGATACCGGCTGGGTGTGTGAACGACACCCCGATCAACCCTGGACCGGCAACCACGCGTGCCGGTGTGGCGGCGCTGGTGCGCCCTGCCCGAAGTGCAACAGACCGAAGCCGGAAGACGGCATCCCAAGGCTGCAACGAGGGTTTCGAAACATGTTCAGCACACGCAATCGCCGAGGCGAGTAAAATTCGCCCTTGCTAACACCCTTCGGTTGATTCCGACTCTCCGAAGGATCACCGGAGTTAGACGGCAGTGGCAACCATTGGCGCTGTGACTTTTCTGGTATTGGTCGGCATTGCGATTGGGGCGTTCGCTGCCGCCCCGTTTCAACGAGCGCGCATCTTATCGTCGGCAGATGACTGATAACGCGATGCGATCCATGGGCAATTAGGCCGCCCCTTGCGCACTCCCTCTGGTTGCTGAAGGATAGCTCTCTTTTGGGAGGGCATCGATGTGGTCAGCCCTCAGATTCCCGTTAGATAGCGTGACGTTCAGCGAAGGGCCATCGAAACCGCCCGCTGGTGGCGGCGGAGGCGGCGGTGGCGTAGTCGTCAGCGATTTCACCTCGCATATAAGCAACGATTCCGCAGTGATCTCGACCATATAGATTTCGCCGTCGCGCACGCTCAGATGCCACCTCCGACACAAAACCGTTGGAGAGCGCTTCTGCCGCAGACCATTTTCTGTTTGCGATCATCCAGCCGCGAGCAACCGCTTCGGAAACACCGAGGCGCGATGTCAGGAGCGATGCAGTTTTGTCGTCGCTGGCGTTGAGCGATTCGTTTATCGCGCTACCTTACCGCTCCCCCCGCCTTTTGTGCGGCCCGCATGAGCTTTGTCATAACGTCGGAGAAGCGTCTCGATCTCAGGATATCTTGCGCCGATCCGCGCAACATCAGGCTGGAAATCCAAGAGCCAATTCTCTCTCAGAAGCGCATCGATGGAACGAACCGTCACCTCGTCGGGCCAAATTTCAACGATCTCAGATCGCATAGTAATTCATTACCCTTCACGGAGCGCCCATAGGCTCGATCAGCCTCACACGTTTCTCATACTGAGCACGTGGTGGCCAATCAACCGTTCGTCTCTCAGCTGTAGAAGCGGTAGTCGGGCTGTTCGATCTGTCCGAATGGAACATATTTAAGCACCCTTCCGACTTGGCGCGCAGCGCGAATCGGAATGGGCGATGCCTGAGCGAACTGCGTTGAGTTCCAGTTCATTTTGGTCAGCGCGAGATACGACGCGCCGGACTGTACTTCTCAGCGATGTAGGCAGCTACGCGTTCTTGCGCCTCTCGATCTTGGCTGCAAAGCATCCCGTGGCGATATGCTCGCCACCGACGGCCGACAGGATCGCAACGCTCGACGAGGTCGGCGGCGGCATGTTGCAGCAGCGCTCGACGCGGCCGAGCTCGCGCCGCAGGTCGGCACCAGCATTTGAATGAGCCCACGGACTTATGCACGCCATCGTGCCCAATGCAGGAGAGACCCCAGCGAGCGCATTCGCTGGGGCCTGCTTCACTATGCATTTGCGCCGCCTTCCCGAAATAAGTGACGGCCCACTGGATCTAAATAAACCGTGCAATGAAAAGGTATCCCGCCCAGTAACTCTGATAATCAGTGAAACGCCCAGTTCCGAGAATTACAATTGTTATGATTCAGAAAGAACCTCCAATGGTTCTCGATGCATTCACTAGGTTAGCGCGTCAGCGGTCATGCTCGCGACCAGAACCAAAAAGCTCAGCGCTGTGACCGACGCGAAAGTCCGCTCCACTCCATTCATTTGTTCCACTGCTCTATCCTCCCGATAGAAGCCAGTTTTCGCAGCCCGACCAGGTCGGTGTCATTAGCATCGGTTACAGCCCGGAGAAATTTCTGACCGCTCCCTCAGCGCTCCTCTTCGAGTTGTTTGATCGTTGCGATTGGCCATCGGCCTTCATGTCCCCCAATCCCAATCCGAAGCCCGTGAATGTCGTCTACAAAGACGTGATCAATTGTACCGGCCTTGCCATCGGACAAGATGACGCCCTTGCCAACCAATTCTTTCTCGGAAGCGTGAAGTTCGGACAGAATGTTGAGAGCGTGTTTGCAGCAGTCATAAAACTCGTTCATTTTGCGCGACGCTCTTAATGTTGCAGCGAGGCAGATTCGGTATCTTCCCGGAGCCGGGCTCGAGCCGAGATGGCGGCTTTTAATCACGGCGCTGACGAGCACATCGCTGACAGCAGCAGGCACAATGGTTCGGACCATTCGCTCGTCAGGTCTTTAGCAAAAGTGAATCTCTTCTGTTTTTTCCCGACCACGGCCGCCCGAGCCAAATAAAGGCCTGAGCGCGAGGGGGCGTCGCCGAGGCCGAGGTCGCTTCGTTTCCACACTACCGGATCAAGTCCAGCCGCTTCTAGAAGCGGCAGCATCATGAATCGTTCCGGCTAGAGCCACCGCCGGTACCGCGCAAAGCGCGCGGGGTGTGTAACGCCTCTTTCTTCAGTTCCTGAGTTGCTCGACCCGCGCCGTCGCCTGGACAGCGGGAACGCGGGCTCTTTCTCCGCCCGCGCCAATAAGGCAAAGGAGGCAAAACCGCGCTCGAGCAGCTCAATACGCTGCGGGGCAAGGCAACCCTGACCGACGCCAAGACTTCGCAGGTCGGCGAGCTCGAGACCAAGGTCGACGCGCTCGAGGCCGAGGTCGCCGAGCTCGACAAGCAGATCGCGGCCGATGAAAAGAAGTTGCGCCGCACGGCCCTGTTCGGCTTTTCGACCGCGCTCGGCGGTCCACCGCTGGCGACGTCGTCAAAGATATCAATCCGGAGCGGACCGGCGGTTTCCGCAGCGTCGCGGAATTGGCGGTTTCGGTTCGGACCGCCATAACGGGCGGCGGCCTCGATCCGCGCCTCGGCGCAGCGCCGACCAATTTCCAGCAGAACCAGGGCGGCAGCGGCGAGGGCTTCCTGGTGCCGACCGAGTATCGCGAGCAGATCTGGGCGCTCGTTTTCGACGACCAGAACCTGCTCGGTTTCTGCAACCTGGAGCCGACCCAGGGCAACTCGATCGCGATCGCAAAGGACGCGACCACGCCCTCGGGGGCCTCCGGGGTCCAGGCTCTTTGGAGCTCTGAGGGCACGCAGAGATCGCGGACAAGGCCGAGCGCTTTCGCTCGACCGGGCATGATGAGGCCCGGCTCCTTGAAACAAGCTCAAATCTGGGCGATGGCAATTGCTTCGTCTTCGCTTTGTCGGCGCCTAGTCATGAATAAAAAAACTCAAAGAGAGCTAATAAATCTGCGTAGGATGAGAGGGAGCAAGTCGAACGGTTCTCAACAAGATCAAACAATGTCGTCGGGTGGCGACGCGCTGCGACAGGTTCGCCACCAACTACCTCGCCTTTGTCCATTCACATCTATCCGGCTATGGCCGGCCGCGCGTTATGAGTCGACGCCATTAGCGCCGGCGCGCGACCCAAACACCTAGCAGGAACGCGACGAACAACGACTGCAATGGAGCCTTAGTGGTCACCTTGCGCAACTGGTCGGCCCATCGCATCGCGGCCTCCGGCGCGGGAGACTGGAATGGCCGAGGCCTTCCTCCCGCTTGCGCCGAGGCGCTCGGCATCGCGCCGGCAGCGGGCCCGCTGCCATCCTGATCGTCCACAAGCCCAGAGGCTTCCGTCATCGCCGAGGCTTCTTTCATATCCATGCGGCTCTCCTGCTCTGCCTTCAGGCGGACTTGCGCTGCGGCTTGGCCGCAGCCTTCTTCGCCGCCGCCTCCTTGGCCGGCTTCTTGCCCTCGATCGCCATCAGCATCTCCTTCTGCCCGCTGGCCGCCTTGCGTGGCTTCTTGGCCGGCTTCTTCGGCGCCTCGGCCTTGGCCGCCGCGCCGCCGACGCTCCGGCGCAGCGCCTCCATCAGATCGACGACGTTGCCGGCGTCCGGCTTCTCCTTCGGCGTGATCGGCTTGCCGGCGCGCTTCTGGTTGATGAGGTCGATCAGCGCAGTTTCGTACTGGTCCTCGAACTTCTCGGGCTCGAACCGCCCGGACTTCTGGTTCACGATGTGCTTCGCCAGGTCGGCCATGTCCTTGGTGATTTTGACGTCCTGGATCTCGTCAAAATATTCTTGCGGATCCCGGACTTCGTACGGGTAGCGCAACAGCGTGCCCATGAGACCCTTGTCGAGCGGCTCGAGCGCGATGATGTGCTCGCGGTTGGTCAGCACCACGCGGCCGATCGCGACCTTGTCCATCTCGCGGATGGTCTCGCGGATCACCGCGAAGGCGTCGTGCCCAACCTTGCCGTCCGGACGCAGGTAGTAGGGTCGGATCAGGTAACGGGGGTCGATCTCGCTGCGGTCGACGAACTCGTCGATCTCGATGGTGCGGGTGGACTCCAGCGCGACGTTCTCGAGTTCTTCCTTGGAGACCTCGATGTAGGTGTCGGTGTCGACCTTGAAGCCCTTGACGATGTCTTCGTTCTCGACCTCCTCGCCGGTGTCTGCGTCAACCTTGGCGTACTTGATCCGGTGGCCGGTCTTCCGATTGAGCTGGTTGAACGAAATCTTCTCGGACTCCGAGGTGGCCGAATAGAGCGCGACCGGACAGGTGACGAGCGACAGCCGAAGGAAGCCTTTCCAGTTGGCGCGCGGGGCCATACGCAGAACTCCGTTACGATTTGATTCAAGACGATTGGCCGCCGGCAGTTCCGACATCCCGCGCTTCCTCGCGAATTCATCGTCAACCGGGCGTCGAAGCGGCCGAATCCGCGTTCGGGCGGCTTGACTCCATGTGAACAAAAAGGGAACGTGGGTATAGCCGCTGCGCCCGAACCTTCCGCGCCCTCCGCCGGAGATCTGGAGCTCGCTGCCGACCAGGCCATTGCGGCCTGCGGCGGCGATCCCCGCGAGGCGGACGCTGATAGTGGCCAACGGTTTTCTCGAAGCGCAGGTCGAGGAGCTCCGCGCTTCGGTTTCTGCCGGCTACTCGCGCGGCCGGTTCGACCTCTCGCGCGATCGTAAGGACGACTGAGATGTCCGAGGTGACCTACTACGTCGCCCTACCCTTCGTGGCCGCCGACGACGGGTCGCGGCCGGCGAAGCAGTGGAGTGCCTGAGCGCCAACACCGCGGTGATGCGAGCCGAGGCGCTCTCGTAAAAGCCCGGCTGCGCCGGCGCGGTCACGTTCAGCCCGCAGCGGAAATCCCGCCACCGGCGAATTCGGCGAAGGTGATCCGGAAATTCGGCGACGTGCCGGGTGATCTGAGCGCGCTGTGAGCCTCGCGGAAGTACATGAAAGTCTGTGAACTGATCGAACTGTTGAAGGATCAGCCGTTCGAACGGAGAGTCGTGCTGCGAGGGTACGAACAGCCGACATTTCAGGAGTGAGAGAGCGGCCGCTCAAGCTGGATGCCAACGGCGAGTGGTGGAACGGACCGCACGAAGCATCCGAAACGGAAGTGGCCATCGAGCCCCTGAGAATTGATCGGGATCCGGATTAGCACCGAATATTCCGGGCCAGCTAATTCGCTGGCGGCTTCAGCGAGCTCTCGATCCACTTCCGGGCGACAGGATCGTGCAGCGGATCGTCCTCGCAATCGGGGCAGACATAGCGCTGCGGGCTCGTTGCCGTCTCGTCGCGGACAAGCTTCATGGGCCGCCCGGAATGAGGGCACGGCTTCCGGACCGCTGCAGCAGCAACATGACTTCCCCGCCGCGGCCTGCGTAGTGCCGTTTGCCGGACGGGCACAAGCGCGTCATGGGAAGTTTTCCGGGTGCTTGACGTCAGACCCGCCAGATACTGAAATCCGGGTTTCGCTGACGTTGCGGGTGGTCGACCCGCCCCCGAGGGTGCGACCAGGAAGCCGTCAAACGTTGAGATAAGTCAAAAGCGAGGGGCGCATCAGGTTTTCACTCGGTTACGAGGAGCCGAGCGCCTCGAATACCGTCGAAAATGAATTGGACCGCGAGGGTCGCCAGCAGGATGCCGGCGAGCCTCGCCAGCACGTTGGCGCCGGTGGCCCTCAACACCCGGTGCAAGACGTCCGTGAAGATCATACCGAGATAGGTCAGTAGAAGGCACAGCAGCATGGCCACCAGTACGATCATCGAGCCGAGGGGGTCACCGGCGGCCTGCCCCATCAGCAGAACGACCGCCGTGAGGCCGGCCGGTCCCGCGATCACCGGAAATGCCAGGGGGAAAATCGCGATGTCGCCGGGCGCCATCGCCTCACGCCGCTCGAGCGCGGTGAGCGAAGACAGACCTGAGGGATGGGCGAAGATCATCTGGATGGCCTGCAACAGCAGCAGGATGCCGCCCGCAACTCGAAAGGCATCCAGAGAAACCCGAAGGGCGGCCAGCACCCGATTGCCGAACAGTGCAAACCCGAGCAGGACAATTCCGGCGATCAGGACGGCCTGCCAGGCCAGACGAAACCGCTCGGGCCGGTGAACGCCCGCCGTCAGGCCGCCGAACACGATCGCGGTATCGATGGGTCCGATCGCCACAAACAGGGTTGCAAAGGCGGTGATGGTGAAGCCAGTGAGCATGACGGGCTTACCCTGAATCCTCCCCCAAAGCAGCCTGCTTTTGGGAAGCCGGCGAGCGCCATGTTTCCGTGCTCAACGGCGAAGTTCGGATCGCCGATTGGGCTGCGGCCAGTATGTTTGTTGAGGGGTCCCATGCGCGGTCTTCTCAATCCTTCCGGAAGAGAAAAATCATCCACCCGGCCGTCGTCGCTTGAGGGCCCGGGCGGTGCCTTTCGCGCGAGGATCTGCGGACCTGGTTGCCGCTGCGCACCGTCGTTCACTGTGCTGGGTGCGCGGCATTTCTCGCTCATGCCGGCGAACAGGCTCCTTGCCCAAGATCCCATTCTTGCGAAGGACGCTAATTTCGGCCAACCCTCCATACTCACCACGCGCAATCGATTTCAGGCAGCGGTCTGCTTCCGCGCGGCCTCCATTCTTCGGAATAGCTCCAGCCACCGCTGCTCTTTTGGAGAGAGCGGTAGATCGGAAGGCCTCCAAGCCGGCTTGCCATCGAGCGGAAGCTGAGCATCCAACAGTTCGAATTCGGTCGTCTCCTCGGGAGTAAGGCCCACAAGCACTCGGCGACGCTTCTTATCAAGCGTGATACAAGCACGAAGTCAGCGGCACGGCTTCTCTGCTTGGCGCAAGGGCCGACTGAGAAGCTATTGGCATGTTCCCTTTCACTGCAGCACCCATCATGGTTGATCTCGCGGGCAACAAGCTTGGCCAGCAAATTGGCGCAGTCTCGCAGATAAAATGCGAAGGGAGGCTGGCAGCGACCTCCCTCGCCGAGCATCAGGCCATCACACGCGGATGGCTCTGGTGCAGTTGCCAGATTCGCAGGGCAGCAACAGCCGCCACCAGGATTCCGGCGATGGCGTGGAGCGGTGTCACCGTTGCCTTGGCCGAGAAGAGCAGCACCCAGGGCGACACGGCGACCCAAGCGCCGGCGGCAAGCGCCATCCACTCGGGCCATTCGGCGAAGAGCGCCAGCGCTGCTACAGCCAGCGCAGCGATCAGGATGCCGCTCAGCCAGGCATTCCAGTTCGTGGGACTTTCAGCGGCGAATCCGATGGCCCATGGCGATACGAACAAGCCCAGGCCGATTGCAAGGTTGACCACATCAGCGAGTATGTCCTTTTTCCAGGCGGTGTTCATGGTTGCAACTCCTTACATTGGCTCCTCTCATTCATTCGAGTTCGATTGACCTGTCATTGTTGATTGGCAATGGCCTCGACGGGGCGAGAGCACAAGACTCCCGCCCGCCCCGCGGTTACTTGCCGTTGATGGCGATCCGTTTCACGTTCGGCTGCGCGGTAGGTAGCTTCGGCAGCGTTACGCTGAGAACGCCGTTTTTGAACGACGCTCCGACCTTATCCTGGTCGATATCGTCAACCGGGATCGAACGCTCGAAGCGCCCATAGTAGCGCTCGCTGAAGCGGCGCTCCTTGTCTTCGGTCTCGCTCTTCCTCTCACCGCTGATCGTCAACATGCCGTTCCTCAGTTCGAAGTTGACGTCCTTCTCTTCGAGACCGGGAAGTTCAGCGATAACCTTGACTTCCTTTGCGGTCTCCTTGACCTCGAGCTTCGGCCAGCCCATCGCCTGGGAGCTGAACGCAGTGATGTCGAACGAGCGGAACGCGTCGTCGAAAAGCCGGTTCATCTCGCGGTGAAGCGCGAGGAACGGATTGGGCTCGTTGCGCTGCAAGCTCAGATCACGAGAGCCGTCGTTCCACGGAATGAGATCGCGTAGTGCCATAGTTGTCCTCCTCTCTGTTCTTCATGTTCACTGGACAGAGCTCCGCCGCGCGCGGCCAAGCCGCGCACAAGCGGTCCGACAACCTCGAACGGAACTCCGTTAGGCCGTCTGCTTCTGCTCGATTTGCAGGTTGTCGTTGCCGGCGGTTTTGATCGCGATGCGACGCGGTTTCATCGCCTCCGGCAGTTCCCGAACCAGAGTGATCGTCAGCATGCCGTTTTCGAAAGTCGCATCCTTGACCTGGACATAGTCCGCCAGGTTAAAAACGCGCCTGAACGCCCGCAGGGAGACTCCCTGGTACAGGTAGTCGCGATTACCCTTGTTGGGCTCGCGGCCCTCGACGATCAGCGTCGATGGCTCGGCGGTGATGGTGATCTCCTCCGGGCTGAAGCCCGCCAGCGCCAGCGTGATCTGGTACTGGTTCTCGCCGGTACGCGCGATATCGTACAACGGATAATTGTCGCTGTCGTTCGTCGCGTTGTTGACGAGGTCGAAGAGGCGATCGAATCCGACGCTCGAACGCCAGAACGGGGACATTTCGTACGTTCTCATAACCACATCCTCCTTGAGCAACATGGATAGAGGCAACGCCGGGATTTCCGGCGGTCTCGGCCGGACCCTGACGGCATCCGGCGCCACACCTGTGGCACCACAAGAACTAGAAGGGTCTCGGGTGATTTCAAGGGCGACACCCGCGCACGAATTGCATTTTTCCTCTGCCCTGGCCCGACCTCGAGAGAACCGCGCGCACCGCATCAGCGCCGGCCGCGGGTGGCCACGTTCGGCGCTGCGCAACTAACCCGCGCGAGCCGCCATTCCGAGCTCTCACCTCTTGACGCCGCGCGGGGCTTCCCTACGGCGGACAGCTGCACGACTTCGCCAGCACAAGCTTTAACCGTCACGCCGTGACAACTTCGGGCGTCGTGCCGCGATGCCGCTCTGACGCCCGGTCCAATAGCCAACAAGCCGAACATCGCACGATACCGGGCGGCTCCAGTTGCTTCGTCCACGCCCCTATCGACAGGGCCCGTGCTCCCGGCAATCTGGTTCGTCGACTTTCAAATCTCGAAGGAACAAACCGCCGGCTTCGACATTCTGTGGACGCCGCCGGCATGACGGGCGCCGTTTCCGGGCCCAAGCCATGCTCGGTAGCTCAACCCACTTCGCTCTGAGGAGGAATTGGAAATGAGCACCCTGTCGGTTCTATCGAATCTGCCCGCGATCCATTCGGACGGCGGGCTTTCCCGTTACCTCGCCACCATTCGCAAATTTCCGCTGCTGAGTGCGGCGGACGAGGCCATGCACGCTCGCCGCTGGCACGAACACGGCGATCGCGATGCGGCGTATCGCCTGGTCACAAGTCACCTCCGGTTGGCCGCCAAGCTGGCGCTGCGGTATCGCGGCTATGGCCTTCCCGTCGCTGACCTGATCTCTGAGGCGAATGTCGGCCTGATGCTGGCGGTGAAGCGCTTCCAGCCCGAGAAAGGCGTTCGGCTCGCGACGTATGCGATGTGGTGGATCAAGGCGACGGTCCACGAATACATTCTCAGGTCCTGGTCGCTGGTGAAAATAGGCACCACTGCAGCCCAGAAGAAGCTGTTCTTCAACCTGCGAAAACTCAAAAATCGGATTTCTGCAAGCGAGGAAGTCGACCTATCGCCGCAGCAGGCCGAATATATCGCGGGCGAACTGAAAGTAGCTCCGCGTGAGGTCGTCGAGATGAACGGGCGGATTCGGGGTGATACTTCGCTCAACTTGCCCATCACGCGGGAGGAGGGGTCCGAGGAAATCCAGGACTGGCTGATTGATCCGGCCCCGGACCCGGAAACCCTGCTATCGGAAACGGAGCATCGCAACCGGACATGGAGCGCACTGAACGACGCGCTCGCGCTCCTTAACCCCCGCGAGCGCCATATTGTGGGCGAGCGATTCCTGGCCGAACAGCCGAAGACCCTGGAGGAGCTCGCCGCCACTTTCGGCGTGTCACGCGAGCGCATCCGCCAGATCGAAGTTCGCGCACTACAAAAGATCAGGGACGCGCTCGGGGCTCACTTGGATGGATTGCCTCCTGGCTTTCCCGGCGGATGGAGGCCCCCGTCTGGCGCAGCGGCTTCTGCGGAGAGACAGAAATGAGGATTGCACAGATAGCCCCGCTATTCGAGAGCGTCCCGCCCCGGCTGTATGGAGGAACGGAGCGGGTCGTTTCCTGGCTGACCGAGGAGTTGGTCCGACAAGGCCACCAAGTGACGCTGTTCGCGAGCGAGGACTCCATCACCTCCGCCGCGCTCGACCCCTGCACGTCTCGCGCGCTGCGCCTCGACCCCGACGTCCGCGACGCGCTTCCCCACCAGATGATCATGCTCGACAAGGTGCGCGAGCGCGCCGACGAGTTCGACATTCTCCACTTCCACACCGACTATCTGCATTTTCCGCTGTTCCGATCTGAACGCGGCAGGACGCTGACCACGCTGCACGGCAGGCAGGATCTTCCTGATCATATGCCGTTCTACCGCCGGTTTGCGGACATGCCGCTGGTTTCGATCTCGGACGCGCAACGGTCGCCGCTTCCAGGCGCGAACTTCGTAGCGACGGTCTATCATGGCCTTCCGCTCGATCTGCACATTCCGAGCTACAATCCGAAAGGCGGCTATCTGGCGTTTCTCGGCCGGATCTCACCGGAGAAACGTCCCGACCGTGCCATCGCGATTGCGCGGGCAGCCGGCCTTCCGCTCAAGATAGCAGCGAAGGTCGACAAGGCCGACGACGCCTACTTCCGCGGCGTCATCGCCCCGATGCTGAACGAGCCAGGAATTGAGTTCATCGGCGAGATCAATGAGAAAGCCAAAAGCGAATTTCTCGGCGAAGCGGCCGCGCTGCTCTTCCCAATCGACTGGCCGGAGCCATTCGGCCTGGTCATGATTGAAGCCATGGCCTGCGGCACGCCGGTGCTCGCCTTCCGTTGCGGGTCGGTCCCGGAAATCGTCGAGGACGGACTGACCGGACGCGTCGTTGTCCGACGTCAACGAGGCGGTGCGCGCCGTTCCCGGGTTGCTGCAGCTCGACCGCAAGGCCGTCCGCGCCCGGTTCGAGGAACGTTTCTCCTCCGCCCGCATGGCGGCGGAGTACGGCCGAATCTACCAGAGGATGGTTCGCAGGCTTCCGACGCCCAGCTCCGGCTATCGGCACTCGCTGCGTGTTCGGCCGGCTTCCACGGACACGGCCTCGGAATCGCCCACGGCCGCGTAAGCCGAGTAACTTGAAGGGACGGACCTACGGCACTGCGGAAAATCGGCAAGGAGATCCGCGCCGTCCCGCCTGAGATCACCCAGGCGACGGCTCCGCGTTGTCGCGCCAACGTCATCGCGGAAACTTCTGCCGGCGCTGTCGACAAATTTACATAACTCCTCTTGACCTCAGCTTTGCCGCGCCTAGGTCGATTTTGCCGGAGGGCCGGTTACGGCCCCGGTTCTGATGACATCGCTGAATTGTAGGGAGGATGTGCCGTGCATTTCCATCCATTGCACGATCCCGTGCTGGTGCGACGCATCAATGCCGAGGAGAGGACTGCCGGCGGCATCACCATTCCGGACACCGCGAAGGAAAAGCCGCAGGAAGGCGAGGTGATTGCCTGTGGACCGGGCGGTCGCAACGAACAGGGCCAATTGGTGCCGCTCGACGCGAAGCCTGGCGATCGGGTCTTGTTCGGCAAATGGTCCGGTACGGAGGTCAAGATCGACGGCAAAGAACTTCTCATCGTGAAGGAGAGCGACCTGCTGGGCGTGGTCGAGAAGACCTCCGCGTCGAAGAAGGCCGCTTGAAGTGCTGACAGTCATTGAAGGGAAAAGGAGAGAACGTCATGGCTGCCAAGGAGGTAAAATTCTCTGCGGAAGCTCGCGACCGCATGCTGCGCGGCGTCGATACGCTGGCAAACGGCGTCAAGGTGACACTCGGGCCGAAAGGCCGCAACGTCGTGCTGGACAAATCCTTCGGCGCGCCGCGCATCCCCAAAGACGGTGTCACGGTCGCTGAACGGAGTAGCCTTTCCGAATCCTTTCCGTGATTTGAGCCCATCAAATGGGCCAGGATTTTGCTCTCCCTCCTGGTGCGCGATGCCAGCGCCGTTCGTATGTATTTTAAGCGGGCGGCGCTGTGCCGTTTGTGGCTTGCTACCAACCGCCTGGCGTGGCGACGGCTCGCGCTGTTGTATCGCCACGCCAGGATACTCAATCACGCGAACCGCGCTACTACCATTTCAAGGGGGAGGCGAGTTCCAAACCATGTGGCATGCATGATAGTGCGTTCGATTCTCCGCTAGCGGTCCAAGCGTCGGCTCACAAAATAAGAATGGAAAGATTGCTCAAGTCCAGTACACGAGCGAAGACCGATCAGCTTATTGGAGCGAAACGGCTGAAGACGCCCGCAAGCTCAAGCATGCTTATCCGGTTAGCGCACACACCCATGACACCTAGCGAGGGACTTTGAATGACCTGCATCGTCGGCCTTGTCGACAAAGGCCAAGTTTTCATCGGCGGGGACAGCGCTGGCGTCAGCGCGGGGCGTCTTTCGCTTGTGGTTCGCAATGACCGCAAGGTTTTTCGCAATGGCGATTTCGTAATGGGCTTCACGTCATCATTCCGCATGGGTCAGCTTCTCGCGTTCAATTTTCATCCGCCGACACCGCGCGTCGGGATCGACGTGATGACCTATATGGTCACTGACTTTATCGACGCCGCCCGCGCGCGGATGAAAGAGGGCGGATTTGCGCGCATTAGAGAGGGGGCAGAGGAAGGCGGCAGCTTTTTGGTGGGGTATTCTGGCCGCCTTTTCCATATTTCGGATGACTTTCAAGTCGGGGAGTCGTCACACGGCTTTGACGCCTGCGGCTGCGGCGACCTGATCGCGCTCGGCTCGCTTCGCTCAACTCGCGAATGGACTGACCCATCCGCGCGCGTGAAAGAGGCGCTCGAATGTGCCGAAGCATTCAGCGCGGGCGTGCGCGCGCCCTTCTTTCTCGAGAACACCACCGCCAAAGCGGAAGAAAAGAACGCAGCATGACAAACACAAGAGGTAGTAGGTCATGGGCATCTGTGTGTGACAACTGGATAAGCATGAACTCAAGGACGCCAAGCCGCCTGATCGCGGCCGTCCACTACAAGATCCACACCGTGCTCACCGACAACCGCATCCAGTTCATCACGCCCGGCGCCCGGGGAATCGGCCGTACCGCTGATCAAGCAGGCCATCGCCAGCAGCGAACGCTTCCGGGCCCACGCCTTCGAATACACTTGCGCCACCAACGACATCGAGCATCGCACGACCAAGGCCAAGCATCCGTGGACCAAGGCCAGGTCGAGCGCATGAACCGGACTATCAAGGACGCAACCGTCAAGCGCTTTTATTACGAGAGCCACGATCAGCTCCGCGGCCATCTCGCCAACTTCGTCGCCGCCTACAACGACGGCCGCAGGCTTAAGACTCAAGGGCCTCACACTCTACGAGTTCGTCTGCAAGGCATGGGCCTCCCAGTCCAAACGCTTCACACTCAATCCGCTCCAGCAAATGCCGGGGCTAACATCTAGTTCTCCAAGTTCGACGGAGCAAAGGTTTAAGCGCCCCCGCTCAGCCATGCGACGGATTTAAATCGGTCATGAATTGACTGCGGCGCGGTACTTCCGCGCCAAGCGACGGGTGGTCGTCTCTAACGACCCCTGGCCATCGAGCGTGCGCGCGACGAACCAGCAGCTGTTTCGATAGGTGGACCCGGCGGGAATCTAGCGCCGAACGCACCAACCTAGGGTTTAGGCACCGAAGATTTCGGAATGTGACTCGGATCAAGAACCAAGCTCATTTCTTCGATTTTGGCATCAATCTTTTCGAGGACGGCGACGGGAACGACATCCCTTTCCGGGAGATGCCACCAATGATCATTCACTGACGAAACGACTTCCTCGACAGTCGAGATGACAGCGGGCTCGGGTAGCCGTGCGCGGTTGGCGAGCTTTCGCCAGCGATCTAAAGTGAGCGCCTTGAAGGACCTCTCGCCACCCAATGAGAGCGCTAAATCGTCTTTTGGAAAATAAGCGGTGGTCGACAGGACATCGTAAACGGGGGCGATGGCTGGAGTACAGCCATCGCCTGGGTATATCGTAGACCAATTCTTCAAGTGCATATCGCCGTTGCCGACAAGCGCGGCAAGCGCCAGGCGGCGAATGAATTCGAGTGCGGCGTCGGTCGACACCGCCACGTTCAGCGCGGATGCAATGTCGTGGTACGATGCGTCATCGTATTTTTTTGATGGCTGCCGGCCAAAGATCTGAGCGAAGTCTTCGATATGAATTCGGGCGCCTTGCGGGCCCCGATCGAAGCGCTTCACGAGCAGGACCTTGCCGGTAGACAGGGTATTAAATTCTTCGGGGATGCCCTCGAAATCGGATTTCTCGACAAGTTCGCGTTCCGGCACGTCCATTCCGAGGATTTCGGACAGTGCCAGAATGGCAAACTCGTTTTCAGACATTCCAACAAGATTGGTCGAAGGGAATTTTGCGATGTACTGACCTTGCTCGTCGGCAATGGGCAAGGTCAGTCCACCGCCCTTGCCGGTGTTTTTCACTACGGAGAGCTTCATCTGAACTCCCGCCAAAGAAAAGCGCGCTTTGATCTCACGTGGATTTTCTTGAGCCGCAATCGTGGTGCTGCCGTCGCTCGGTAGGACGCGCACAGCTCCCGGCAGGTCTGCGCCAAGCGCAGCCAAGAGGTCGAAATCGTTTCCTTGCCTCACCGCTCCCGCGTGGTGCTTTTCCATTGCGTCGCGGAGCTTGTCCTCGGGCAACATGTTCGCGAAGAACGCCGGCAGCATGTGCGCTGCCGGCTTCGGGTCCTTGCGAAGGCCACCATCGGCCGAGCGAAACGAAAGACTCAATATTGGGGGTCTCGCCATGGCTCGATAGACCGGGTCGAGACTGAAGGCGTTGAAATCGCCCGGCGTACGCACGACCGTTCCGACCTTGAGGTCTTGAAGGAACACATCCAGCGACTGGATGGTATTAGGGACGCGGACCCTAGTGCTCATCATCATCATCCATATCGGTAGTAAACGCCGGCCGGTCTTCGTCTGCGGATGGGCGAAGTAGTGCGTTGACGCCGGGTACCATTGCCTGTGGGATCAACATCAGTTCCATGCCGAGCGCACGCGCGACGTTGATCAGCGTGGTCGCACGTGCAGCGGCGTCGCCTTGCTCTATATCCCGGTAGCGGGGCCGAGAAATGCCCGCGCGTTCGGCCACCTGCTGTTGAGTTAGCCCCGCTTGTTTTCTTGCGTCGCGGAGGAGCCGTCCTAGCTGTTGGGTTGCTTCCGAGCTCCGCTTCATGATCTGTTTTCGTATCTTACTTGAAAGATACCTATAGATATCATCTTCCATTCAATCGTCAAAGCAAAGATCCGTTTACGTTTCATTTTGACGCAAAACGATCTCCAAACGTATCTTTTATGTGTGAAACTCGCCCAAGCAGCCAGAAGACCCGACGTCATCAGGGAACCCATCCCGAGTATCTCCAGCTGACACGACTGAGTACGTCGACAGGCCTCTGCGGAACTAGTTGGCCTTTAATAGTCGCCGCCGACGGATGGTGATCTACGTAGCGCGGCAACTCGACCGAGAAGACGCACTCATAGAAAAAGGACCCGGATCCGAACTAGTTAGGTTGAATGAGCCGGATCAAAGCCATATGTCCAGGTGTACCTGCTCTCAAGGAACTCAACAGACCTTTCCCCTCAAGCATTTCATTCCATCGACAAATACGGACTGGGAATAAAGGCCGACAGCTTTACTAGCGCTCGCCCGCTCAGCCCCTTCATTACGTGAGAGCTCTGAAAGTTCGCCTATTGGTTCGAACGGGCCAGAAGCGAAATCGCCGGATTGGACAACGCGAACGCAGCATGCTGGAGGTATCGGGAGCTCAATTCGAATTAACCCTTGTTGTCCGCCTGCGCGAGCTCTGACGTGATCCAATCCACGAAGGCGCGAAGGGCCCGACGTTGACGCCCGGCGCGAGGAAAGACGAGATGGTGGCCGACATAGCGGATATCAGTTGAACGACCGACCAGCGGCGCCACCAGGCGACGAGCTTCTATCTCACGTTCGGCCAAACGAGTTGATTCCAAGGTTACGCCGACTCCGCCACATGCCATAGCTATTGCCAGGAAACTACGATCAAAGCGCATCCCGTGAATGGCAGGCGGCTCGAGTCCATTCGCAGTGAACCATTGATGCCACTGCACTTGCTTCACGTCCGAGCGAATGAGCACCTGGCTCAATAGATCCTTTGGCTTGCGGATCTTCTTGGCAACCTCAGGGGCGCAAAGCGGGGTGACAGTCTCTTCGCCGAGCGGGATCACATCGACACCCTCGCTACGAGGCGGTCCGTAGACGATGTCGAGATCGAAGTCGTCGTTGGTGAAACGAGCATATTCGGTATTGGCGGCAAGCCGCACTTCAAGCTGCGGTTCGGCGGCGAGAAACTTCATCAGGCGTGGGGCTAGCCATTGTGCTGCAAAACTTGGAGCACAATGCACCCTCAAAAGCTGCGGTCCCCGGCCGGCAACCTCTTCGATTCCGCGCCGCAGATTGTCAAAAGCCGCTCCCGCATGACGCATCAGGTTCTCGCCTGCGGGCGTTAGCCGAACAGAACGTGCACTTCGCTCGAAGAGCGTAGTGCTCATCGTGCTTTCCAGCTTACGGATCGCATGGCTGACTGCACTTGGGGTCAAATGCAATTCGTCAGCCGCGTTGCTGAAGGAGCCGGTGCGCGCAGCCGCTTCGAAGGCTCGGATAGCCGAGATCGGGATACTCGACAACAGCATGCCCATAAGTGAACCAGATTCACATATCCAAGACAACAGTGCGTTTGTCCCGGAAGCGCCTCCGACCTAGGAATTTGATCAAGAGGACCGGCTGCCTGTCGCAGCGCCTGGAAGAATAGATACAGGGAGGATCGAATGCTGCTTCGCGGCAAAACAGCTATTATTACAGGTGCCGCTTCGCCCCGCGGGATTGGCCTTGCGACCGCCAGACGGTTTGCCGAAGAAGGCGCGCGGGTCGCCATCCTCGATATCGACGGGCCCGCCGCACAAGCCGCCGCGCAAGGCCTTGGCGACGCCCATATTGGAGTGGCTTGCAACGTCGCCGACCAGGCCTCTTGCCTGAAGGCAGTTGAAATCGTCGCCGGCGACTTCGGTCAGATCGACATCTTGATCAACAACGCCGGCATTACCCAGCCGGTAAAATTCCTCGACATCAAGCCGGGCGACTGGGACCGCGTCCAGGACGTCAACCTCAAGGGCATACTATTCCTTTCTCAGGCCGTGATTCCACACATGCAGAAGCGCAAGGCCGGATCGATTGTGTGCATGTCATCAGTATCAGCCCAGCGCGGTGGCGGCATTTTCGGCGGTCCACACTACTCGGCGGCAAAGGCGGGAGTCCTTGGGCTTGCCAAGGCCATGGCGCGGGAATTTGGCGCCGATGGAATTCGCGTCAACTGCGTCGCACCGGGGTTGATCGGCACCGACATCACGTCCGGCAAGCTCACAGACGAAATGAAAGCGAAGATTTTGGAAGGCATTCCGCTCGGAAGGCTGGGGGAAGCAAAGGATGTCGCAGGAATCTACACGTTTCTCGCTTCGGATCTTTCCGCTTACGTCACCGGTGCCGTGATCGATGTCAATGGCGGGATGCTCATTCACTAAGGGGAGCGACGGAGAGAAGGATGTCCACGACTACGCTTATTAACGCACCTACCCTTTCGCAGCGCGCGCGTAACATTCGCCGTAACGCGCTGCGCATGGGCGAGGTTCAAGGGCAGGGGTACATCGCGCAGGCGCTCGACATCTCCGACGTGCTGGCGGTCGCATACTTTCACGCGATGCGCTACCGGCCGGAGGAGCCCACCTGGGAAGATCGCGATCGCTTTCTTCTCTCCAACGGTCACTACGCCATCGCCCTGTATGCCGCACTAATCGAGGCTGGCATTATCCCCGAAGCCGAACTTGAGACGTATGGCTTCGACGAAAGCCGTCTTCCGATGTCCGGCATGGCCTCCTACACGCCTGGCATGGAAATGTCCGGCGGCTCCCTGGGGCTCGGACTGAGTATTGCGGTCGGCATGGGCCTCGGGTTGAAGCGGAAGGGCTCCAAAAGCCGCGTCTTCACGCTGTTCTCGGACGGAGAGCTCGACGAGGGTTCAAAGTGGGAGGCGATGATGTCGGCTGCACACCACAAGCTCGACAATCTGGTCGCGATCATCGACGTCAACAACCAGCAAGCTGACGGTCCCTCGAAGCAGATACTGGGATTCGAGCCGTTGGTCGAAAAGCTAGAGGCTTTCGGCTGGTTTGTACGCCGGGTCGACGGCAATGACCTCGACGCCGTTGTGGCGGCCTTTGACGCGGCGAGTTCGCACACCAAACCGCAACCGCGCGTGATCGTCGCTGACACGCTGATGGGAAAGGGAGTTCCATTCCTGGAGCAGCGCGAAAAGAACCATTTCATTCGAGTCGAGGCGCACGAATGGAAACTGGCGTTGGCAGAACTTGCTGCTGGAGACAGGTCATGAAGTCGACGATCTCAGCTTCGCCCGGGAAACCGCGGCTCACCACCTCTGCGATGATCGCGTCGATCGCGGCCGAGGGCCAAAAGACGAAGCCGGCACCGTTCGGTCACGCACTCGTCGAGCTGGCTCGAAGCCGTCCCGAGGTCGTGGGCCTCACCGCCGACCTCGGCAAGTACACGGATCTGCATATTTTCGCGAAGCAGTTCCCGGAACGCTACTATCAGATGGGGATGGCCGAACAGCTACTTTACGGTGCAGCGTCGGGCATGGCGGCTGAAGGATTTATGCCGTTTGCTACGACCTATGCGGTGTTCGCTTCGCGTCGCGCGTACGATTTCATCCATCAGACGATTGCGGAAGAAGACCGCAACGTGAAAATCGTATGCGCGTTGCCCGGCCTCACTTCAGGTTACGGCCCGAGCCACCAGGCGGCGGAAGACCTCGCCCTGTTTCGCGCCATGCCGAACATGACCGTGATCGATCCCTGCGATGCTCATGAAATCGAACAGATTGTTCCTGCCATCGCGGCGCATCATGGGCCGGTGTACATGCGGCTGCTGCGCGGTCAGGTGCCGCTTGTGCTGGACGAGTACAACTATCAATTCAAACTCGGCAAGGCATCCCTCATTCGCGACGGTCGGGAAGTCCTGATCATCTCCTCCGGGATCATGACCATGAGGGCGTTAGAAGCCGCAAAGGAGCTCGCCGGCGACTGCGTGGATGCGGCAGTGCTGCATGTACCGACGATCAAGCCTCTCGATCACGAAGCGATCCTACGCGAAGCGGCCAGGCCCGCCCGCCTCGTCGTTGTCGCAGAGAACCACACCATCATCGGGGGCCTCGGAGAGGCAGTTGCGGCATTGTTGATGCGCTCCGGCATTCATCCGGCCTTCCGCCAGATCGCGTTGCCCGACGAGTTTCTTGCCGCTGGGGCGCTCCCCACACTGCATGATCGCTACGGCATTTCCACTGCTGAAGTTGCAAGGCAGGTCAAGGGCTGGCTGCGCTAAGCGCGCAGCGCCATTCGTTAAGTTCGCCTGAGGAAAACATCGCCTACGCGGCATCGCTGCGGAGAACGATGGCTAATGCCTGACGGCCGGTGCCCGAGAACCGGTCCGGAGCTGCAGACAAACACCGCTGCCGGTGAACACACCGATTCATATCAACAAGGAGGAAGCAATGACCCAACGCAAACCGATTGCCATAACTCGTCGCAAGCTGCTCCTGGCCGGCGCTGCCGTTCCGTTGTGCGCCGTACTCAGCCGCCCCGCTGCGGCGGCGGAGTTTACTTACAAGCTCGCGACCGGGCAGGATCCGACGCATCCGGTGAACGTTCGAGCCAAGGAGGCTGCCGATCGCATCAAGGAAACGACAGGCGGGCGCCTGGAAATCAATCTCTTTCCGGCCAATCAGCTCGGCTCGGATACGGATCTCCTGACGCAGGTCCGCAACGGTAGCGTCGAGTTCTTCAACCTGTCTTCCCTAATCCTCGCCACCCTCGTGCCGGCCGCCGGGATCGTGAATCTGGGCTTCCTCTTTCCGAGCTACGATGCGGTCTGGAAAGCCATGGATGGTGAGCTCGGTGCTTACATCCGGGCGCAGATCGCCAAGACACCGATCATGACGGTCTCCAAGCCTTGGGACAACGGCTTCCGCCACATCACGTCGTCGGGTCGAGAGATCAAGACGCCGGAGGACCTCAAGGGCTTCAAGCTTAGGGTACCCGCCGCACCCAATCTGACCTCGCTATTCCTTGCGTTCAGGGCAGGACCGGCGCCAATTAACTTTAATGAGGTCTATTCCGCGTTGCAGACCAAGGTCGTCGACGGTCAGGAGAATCCCCTTCCCATCATCGCAACCGCGCGGCTGTACGAGGTACAGAAAACCTGCAGTCTGACGGGTCATGTTTGGGACAACTACTGGATCCTCGGCAACAAACGCGCCTTCGAGAAGCTTCCAAAGGACGTGCAGACAATCGTGACGCGCGAGTTCGACCGCTCGGCCGAAAATGAGCGAGCTGACATCGCAAAGCTCAGTGAGTCGCTGCGCACCGATCTGAGCGCAAAGGGGATGCAATTCCTAGAAGTCGACCGATCGGTCTTCCGCCAGGCGCTGGCTAAAACGAGCTTCTATGCCGACTGGAAAGCCAAATTCGGTGAAGAAGCGTGGGCGCAACTCGAGAAAGCCGCTGGCAAGCTTGGGTGAGCGCCATGGAACACGGACACATAGAAGGGGCGACCCTCGCCCTGCCAGAACCGCCCTCCGGATGGCGAAAAATTGTCGTGAGCGTGAACCGGGCGCTCAAACCTGTTGTCGCCATCCCTGCCGCACTCCTCGTCGTTGCGGAGGTGATCGTCCTCTTTGTCGGCATCATTTCCCGCTACGTGCTCCACGCGCCGATCGTCTGGTCGGACGAACTTGCCGGCATCCTGTTCCTATGGCTCGCGATGCTGGGATCGGTCGTTGCTTTCCAACGAGCCGAACACATGCGGATGACAGCGATCATCGGCATGATCCGCCCGGAAGCGAGGCTATTCCTGGACGTCTTCGCGACGGCCGCATCGTTGGCATTCCTGCTGCTGGTCGTTCACCCGGCATACGAGTTTGCGGCCGACGAGGTGTATGTGACCACTCCCGCTCTGGGAATCGTCAACACTTGGCGCGCCGCCGCCCTTCCCGTCGGAATTGGGCTGATGCTGATCGTCGCGACTCTGAGATTGGTGGCCACGGCCAATGTCAAGCATCTCGTGGCAGCCGTTGCCGCCGTCGCGGCGCTGATCGGGATTCTCGCGTTTATGGCGCCGGTTTTGAAGCCGCTCGGCAATCTCAACTTGCTGATCTTCTTCGTGTTCATCGTCGGCGCTATGGTTTTCGCGGCGGTGCCGATCGCCTTCGCGTTCGGCTTGGCGACCATCGGATACATAACACTTACCACGAGCACGCCCGACGTGGTCGTGATCGGTCGCATGGACGAGGGCATGAGCCATCTCATTCTGCTCGCGGTCCCGCTGTTCGTGTTCCTCGGCTTGTTGATCGAAATGACCGGCATGGCCCGCGCCATGGTCGGGTTCCTTGCCAGTCTGCTCGGCCACGTTCGGGGTGGCCTCCAGTATGTGCTGGTCGGTGCAATGTACTTGGTCTCGGGTATCTCGGGATCCAAGGCAGCCGACATGGCGGCAATAGCGCCCGTGCTTTTCCCCGAAATGACCAAGCGCGGCGCAAAGCGTGGCGACCTCGTCGCGCTCCTGGCGGCCACCGGCGCTCAAACCGAGACGATTCCCCCGTCCTTGGTGCTGATCACGATCGGATCGGTGACCGGCGTGTCGATTGCGGCTCTGTTCACCGGCGGGTTACTACCAGCCATCGTGCTCGCAATCGGGCTGTGTGCGGTCGTGTGGTGGCGATACCGTGGGGAGGACTTGTCCCATGTTCAGCGAGCGACGAGCCGAGAAATTAGTCGTGCCTTCCTGATTGCGATTCCCGCTATCACCCTGCCTTTTCTGATCCGCGCCGCGGTTGTCGAAGGGGTCGCGACCGCCACCGAGGTCTCGACGATAGGCATTGTCTATTCCGCGCTGGCTGGGCTTCTCATCTATCGCCAATTTGACTGGCGTCGCCTCTATCCGATGTTGGTTGAGACCGCGGCTCTCTCCGGTGCGATCCTCTTCATCATTGGTGCGGCGACAGGAATGGCCTGGGCTCTAACCCAGTCGGGCTTCTCGGCATCGCTCGCGAAGTTCATGACCTCCTTACCGGGTGGTGTGCCGGTATTTCTGATCGTCACTATCATTGCGTTCGTTATCCTGGGGAGCGTACTCGAAGGCATTCCTGCCATCGTGCTCTTTGGCCCACTGCTCTTCCCCATCGCACGTCAAGTCGGCGTGCATGAGGTCCACTACGCGATTGTTGTCGTTCTGGCGATGGGAATTGGGCTTTTCGCGCCGCCATTTGGGGTCGGATACTACGCGGCGTGTGCCATCAGTCGGATTCATCCTGACGAAGGCATTGGCCCGATCGTTGCATACATATTGGCCTTGCTCCTTGGCACGATTGTAGTGGCTACAGTGCCATGGATTTCCATCGGATTCTTGTAAATCCAAAAAAGGCATTAGGTGCGGAGGTCGTCCGCACCTCTCTGTGTTCCCCGCAGCTTTAGAAGGATAGAAGGTGAACGTTCGCGAGCTAGACAACCTGTTAGAGCAGTTCTTTACCCTAGTCGAGGCAACGGTTCGCCTTCCTCCGGGCACGGAGCGACGCAGCGCGTTCAGGGACATCCGTGACTATGGATCACGCATCGATCAAATCGCCACGCGGCTCCTGAAGCACGACCAAAATTGATCTTCAGAAGGCTCGGCCTGGTCGCCTCAGCCCTGTCGTAGAGCCGCTATCGCGGTTGTCTTCATGCGCGGTGGATGACTTACCGAGCCCTGTAGCTTGCTGCCCGAGGAAGCGATCGATAGGCCTACTCAGGCGCGCGGGAACCTTGAACGCACATTCAGGCAGGAAGAAGCGATTCAGCTTCATGGCGGAATGCTCAACTTAGTTCAATCGAATTGGGAGACAACCTGCAGACGAACGAAAGCGTAATCCGCGCTTTGACGATCAGGACGCCACCACAATTGACCTCGCCTGCTCGACGCGAGCGCCGCCTCCAGGCGTGATCATTTAAGACGATGCAGCGTGACGCAGCGCCGGCCGGACTTGACGTTTTGGGCGACACACGAGGATTTCGTTGGCTTCCCTCCGGCCTACAAGGCCGTGGACACCACTACACGGTCTGAGTAAACCCCTTGATGCAAGGTCGTCTGCCTAGGCACCGCACAACTATCTTTAAGGAACGAATAGTCCCGGAACGGTGCTATGGCACAACGAAGCTAGAGGTTTTATGCTCTATCGCGCAACTCCATCGACTGGCCACGGCTCACGCGCGGCCGGACCAGACAAGCGAGATCTAAGCTTTGACTTTGCCAAAGGCACACTCATTATCTTGGTGATCATTGGACATTTGCTGCAATACGTCATCTACCGAGGCAATGGCTATTGGGATTCGCCGTATTTCAAATCGATCTACATGTTTCATATGCCTCTCTTTATGGCGATAAGCGGATATCTGTCTTCGAGAGCCCTCCTTGGAAAATCATTCGCTCGTAGCGTCAAAGAGCGCACAACCCAATTGTTGCTGCCAACGCTGTTTTGGTGGGCCATTTTGGAGGCGATTAAAGTTGCGGCGTTTTTACCCTCCGGCAGTATAGTTGGCGGAGATGTCTTGAACGATTTAGTCGGTTCTTACTGGTTTATATGGGCAACATTTGCTTCTTTCCTTGTCGTAAAGGGTCTTCTGACGATCTTCCGTCGCCTATCGATGTGGATTGTAGGCATCTCTGCATTTGCTGTCGCAGTCATGCCCGTCACGTTTTCCATAGCGCCCTTGCTTAGATACACTTACCCATTCTTCTGCCTCGGATTCTTGCTCTCCCAGTCGACCGAACGTCAGACACGCCTTCTTCCACGCAACAAACTCCTCTTGATGTTCCCCCTCGCTGCAATTGCTTGCGCGTGCTTTCTTGCTTGGAGCAAGGAGACTTACGTCTACAACAATCTCGCCCTGATTCACGACACTGCCTCGGCTGGGCAAGTGTTGCTGATGTTCGCTGGCTCTGCAGCGGCCTCTTGGATCGCGTTTGAAATAATCGCTCAGCTCTGGAAACTCAGTTCCTCAAATAGAATAGCTCGTTTTATCGCGGTGGATCTTGGCCAGAGCACGCTGCTTCTTTATCTGCTCCAGGGTACCGTTTTTCGCCTCATGGACTTCGTTCAGTTCGGAGAACTATGGGATATCTCGACCAAACTCTTCGTTGCCGGAATGCTTGGGGTGTCAATCGTTGTCATCGCGCTGACCGTTTGCTTCATTGTGCGGGACTTCGGATGGTTGTCTCGGATTGTAGTCGGAACCTCGCCACGCTCGGAAGCACTCAAAGCCCAGTCGGCGACCAACTGATCAACTCTTCTCGGCTGTGACAGACGCATCAATCTGCGCGAAGCCCTAGGTGCCTCTACAACACGCGTTTACAGCAGACCAGTCCACGACGATCCGCTCCGGCAATCGATCGGAGTGGGGTGGAGATGCGGGCCAAAGAAGCTTGAGGCGCATAGCTCGGGCACGGTTGCTAGCTTCGATATTGAAAGGTTTAAAAGAACTATACGAACGTTTGTGATGCGCCTTCCTTCGGCTCATGCTGAGTTCAGTGACCGCCGACCGTTCTCGGCACCGCCCCCAAAGTGCTGTTCGGGGCGAAAGGAATTGCCGCATTTTTGCCCAATATGTTAACCTCATCCGCCAGAGAATGGCGGACGGCTGCAAGCATGCATAATCAGCTCACCAAGTTCGGATATTCAGTAGGGCAGCTTGCTTTCGGTAGCATTACGCTGGCGACGGTGACGCTAGCTTCCGTATACGTTCACAGCCACTTTGCGGCGACAGCGTTTGCCTATCTGGTGGTGATATTGCTGTTTTCGCTGATGGGTAGCTTCATCGCATCGTCCGCACTCTCTATCTTCTCCGTCGCGGCTTTGGCCTACTTGTTTGCACCACCAACATTCAGTCTCCAGATTGACGACCCCCAAGATCTTCTTGTGCTTGTCGCTTTCCTTACCGCATCAATGGTCGGAACGCAGCTAATCCGAAACGTTCGCCGCGAGAGGGAGACTGCGCGTGATATCGCAGCCAAGCTACGGAACAGCGAGGCCGATTTGCGTGACCGCGAGAAACGATGGCGCGCGATCTTTGAGCACAATCCGGTCATGTACTTCATGCTCGATGAGGCCGGAACGGTCCTCAATGTCAACACCTTCGGTGCGACACAACTCGGCTATGGGCCCGAGGAATTAGTCGGCCTATCCGTGCTGAAGATCTTTCGGGACGAAGATCGCGAAGTTGTCCGCAAATGCATAGGAGAGTGCCTTACAAATATCGGCCAATCGCACACCTGGGATATCGAGAAGGTGAGGAAGGACGGCTCAGCGCTGTGGGTGCGCGAAAACGCCAAAGCTATGCTGTGGGCTGATGACAAGCCCATCGTCCTCATCGCTTGTGAAGATATCACTGAGCGAAGGCGGACAGTACTTGCTCTGCAGCGGAGCGAAGCCCATTTGGCCCAGGCGCAGGAATTGAGCCACACTGGCAGCTTCGGCTGGAACGTTGCCACCGGCGAGGTCTTTTGGTCCAGGGAGACTTTTCGGCTTTTCCAATACGACCCTGAGACCAAACCAACACCGCAGTTCGTCCTCGACCGCACTCACCCCGAAGACAAGGCTTCGGTCCAAGACGTTTTGAATCGAGCGTCTCAAGGCCAGGATTTCGAGCACGAATACCGACTGCTGATGCCCGACGGGTCGGTAAAGCACATTCACGCGCTGGCACGGGCCACGAGAACCACGTCTGGCGATATCGAGTTTGTCGGGGCGGCGACCGATATCACGGCAACAAAGCAGGTGGAACAACAGCTACGCCGGAGCGAAGCCTATCTGGCCGACGCGCAGCGGCTCAGTCACACGGGCACCTGGTCCTGGGACTGCAACCGTCGTTGTTTTGCGTATCGCTCCGCCGAAGTCAGCCGCCTGTTTGGCTTCGACCCGGAAGAGTCTATATCGCTTGATGCCATCCGGTCGCGCATCCATCCAGACGACTTGGCCCTGCAGCAGGAAGTGCAGCGTCAGGCCATCGAACAGAAGACAGGGAACTTCGAATATGACTTCCGAATCCGCCTTCCAGATGGCGCGATAAGGTACATACACGCCATTGCGCACGCCGTGGTAGGAAGCGATGGCTCCACCGTCGAGCTCATCGGAACGCATATGGATGTCACCGAGCATCACGCAGCCAGGGAACGTCTAGAAAACACCCTTGCTGCGCTGCGCGAAAGCGAGCAGCGCTTTCGCGACTACGCCGAAACGGCGTCCGACTGGCTATGGGAAACCGGACCAGACCACCTGCTTACCCAATTCTTGGAGCACGCCAGCGCCGCGGGCGTCGTGGCGAAAGGGGTCATCGGTCTGCCCCGCCGAGAAATTGCGCGCGACGTCGAAGAAGAACCCGACAAGTGGCGACAACATCAGGCGACGCTAGACGCACATCTCCCATTTCGAGATCTGATCTACCGAACCGTCAACCGGCACGGCTGTCCGACCTACGTCCGGACGAGCGGCAAGCCCTTTTTTGATGGAAGCGGCAACTTTCTTGGCTACAGAGGTGTCAGCACCGACATCACCGCGATGATTCGGGCAGACCAGGCCGAACAAGAGCTGAGGAAGGCCCAAGCGGAGCTGGCGCATGTGACGCGCGTGACGACGCTTGGCGAGCTGACAGCCTCCATCGCCCACGAAGTAAACCAACCGCTCGCCGCCATCATCAGCAACGCCGATGCGTGCCTCGGTTGGCTGGGTCGAAAGACACCTGATCTTCCTGCTGCGCGCAGCTCGGTGGAGTGGATCATCGAAGACGCTATCCGGGCAAGCGAAGTGATCCGCCGCATCCGGGCACTAGCTAAGAAAGGCGAGATCGAAATGGTGACAATCGATATCAACGATGTCGTCAAGGACGCCATCGCGCTGGTGACACGCGAGTTGGCCAATCACCAAGTCACCCTGCGGACTGAGTTGGCGCCGACGCTTCCCGCGATTCTGGCCGACCGTGTTCAACTGCAGCAGGTGATCATCAATCTCGTGATGAACGGGATCGAAGCCATGCAAACGATTGGCGACCGCACGCGCGAACTCGTGATTCAGTCATCCCTGGATGATATGGGCCGGGTGCAACTCTCGGTGACTGATTGCGGCATCGGGATCGCCGAGGATGATACGAACCACATCTTGGATCCGTTCTACACCACCAAAGCGAGCGGTCTTGGAATGGGCCTGTCGATCTGCCGTTCCATTGTGGAGGCCCATGGAGGGCGCCTGTCAATCGTCCGCAAACAGGGCCCGGGCGCAACATTTCAATTTGTCCTGCCATTGCACGAGGAGGCTGTATCGTGACTGGGCGCTTTGACTCGCCGCGAGAAGACAGGAAGGTGGCGGAGCCGACAAGTGCGACCGTGTTCGTTGTGGAGGATGACGCCTCGCTGCGTCGGTCGCTCACAAACCTTTTTCAACAAGTTGGACTGGACGTGGTAACTTTCGGATCAGCCCACGAAATGCTGCAGAGCAAGGTTCCGGACGTTGTCAGCTGTCTGGTGCTTGACATCCGACTACCGGGACAGAGCGGGCTCGAGTTCCAGACTGAGCTGGCAAAGTCGAATATTCGCATTCCGATTATTTTCATCACCGGCCACGGCGACATCCCAATGAGCGTCAGGGCCATGAAGGGAGGAGCGGTCGATTTTCTCACCAAGCCGTTTCGCGAGCAGGAACTTCTTGATGCGGTGGCGGCGGCGACCGAACGGGATCGCAAGAGACGTGAGGCCGAGCAGACAGTCACGAATCTGCGATCTTTGTTCGAGACCTTAAGCCCACGCGAGCAAGCGGTATTGAAGCTGGTCGCTACTGGTCTGATGAACAAGCAAATTGCTGCCGAGCTTGGGCTCGCCGAGATTACCGTCAAGATCTATCGGGGGCACGTGATGAGAAAAATGCATGCGCGCTCGCTCGCCGATTTGATCAGAATGGCTGAGAAGCTCGGACTTAATGCCAACCGCGGCGAACAAACCTAAGTATGATTTTACAAGCTCGCCCCTCATGCCCACTTTATCGTCCAAGGTGCTGATGCCGACGGCAAGCGCTTTCCAGGGTCAGGAGGGCTGGTCTTGTCCACGCCTTTGATTTCCGTTGTCGATGATGACGCCTCAGTCCGGGCTGCGATAGAGAACCAGCTCAAGTCGCGCGGCTACATTGTCCATACATTTGCGTCCGCCAAGGAGTTCCTCGAGTCGCCTCAGCTGGACGAAACGTCGTGTGTAATTACGGATGTGCAGATGTCGGTGATGAACGGCTTGGATCTGGTCGCGGAGATGCGAGCTCAGAATTATGACGCGCCTTTCATCCTCATCACGGCATTTCCCAATGACCGGGTTCGTGCCGCTGCGCTGGGTGCCGGAGCCGTCGGGTTCTTGGCGAAGCCCTTCACCGCACATATGTTGATCAAGTGCCTTGATACCGCACTAAAGAAGCACCGCGGCGGCGGCTGAGCCAACGAGCCATCCGCTCTAGGCTGCACCTGATCGGGCGCCGGTTTGCCGGCATGCACGCCGAACGACATGCACAAACCGCCAGGAGTACTTCCGGCGACTATCGGCTTATTCGACCGTTACCGATTTCGCGAGATTGCGTGGCTGATCGACGTCCACGCCCATCAGGATGGCCGTGTGGTAGGCCAAAAGCTGCAGCGGAATAGCATAGACCATCGGCGTAAAGGTTGCAGCCATGTCGGACAGAACAATGGTTGCGATAGGCCCTATTGCAGCTTCCGAAGCCCCCTTCGCATCGGTTATCAGGATGATGTTACCCCCTCGAGCCGCAACTTCCTGCATGTTCGAGACCGTTTTTTCGAAGAGCCGATCGTAAGGCGCGATCACCACCACCGGCACGGCTTCGTCAATCAGCGCGATCGGACCATGCTTGAGCTCGCCGGCGGCATAGCCCTCTGCATGAATGTAAGAGATTTCCTTCAGTTTGAGCGCACCCTCCATCGCTAGGGGAGACGACGTGCCGCGGCCGAGATAGACCACATCGCGCGATTTGGCGATATCATGAGCGAGCTTCTCGATCTGCGGCTCGATAGCCAGCGTTGCCGCAATCAGCGGCGGAACTTCGATCAGCTCGCGGACTAGCTTGATTTCATCGATTTCGGACAGTTCGCCTCGCTCCCTGCCTGCTGCGACCGCAATCGCCGCGATCACCATCAGCTGGCAGGTAAAGGCTTTGGTCGAAGCAACGCCGATCTCCGGCCCCGCCAAGGTCGGCAGCACAACTTCGCTCTCGCGCGCGATCGTTGACGTCGGGACGTTGACCACAGAGATGGTGTGCAGCCCCTGTGCCTTGGCGTAGCGCAGCGCGGCTAACGTGTCGGCGGTCTCCCCGGACTGAGAGATGAAGATCGCGAGATCCCCCTGGCGCAGCGGCGCCTCCCGATAGCGGAACTCCGAGGCCACGTCGATCTCGACCGGCACGCGCGCCAGTCGCTCGAACCAGTATTTGGCAATTTGGCCGGCGTAGCTCGCCGTACCACAAGCCGTGATCCAAATGCGCTGTATGACCTTAAAGTCGAACGGCCATTTGGAAGGCAGTTCAATGCGCCCACGAGCCATATCGACATAGTGCGCCAGGGTCTGCCCAACCACTTCCGGCTGTTCGTGTATTTCCTTGGCCATGAAGTGACGATAATTTTCCTTATTGACCAAGAGCGACGACGTGCCGTGGCTTGACGCTTCGCGGTGGACAATGCTGCCGCTCGAGTCATAAATGACGCCGTTCGAACGGGTAAGCACGGCCCAATCGCCGTCTTCAAGGTAGATGATGCTGTCGGTGAATGGCGCGAGCGCAATAGCATCTGACCCTAGATACACTTCGCCATCACCATACCCAATCGCAAGCGGCGATCCCTTGCGCGCGCCGATCATGAGGTCCTCGTGGCCTTTGAACAGAAACGCCAGTGCGAAGGAACCGCGCAGCCGCGGCAACGAAGCCTTCACCGCGTCTTGCGGCGAATAGCCATTCTTCAAATAGGATTCGACGAGATGTGCCACCACCTCGGTATCGGTCTCGGAGGCGAAGTCCGCGCCGTTCTGTTCCAGTTCGGCACGTAGCACACGGAAATTCTCAATGATTCCATTATGAACGACTGCAACGTGATCCGCCATATGTGGATGTGCGTTGCGCTCGGTGGGCTTGCCATGGGTGGCCCAGCGCGTGTGGCCAATGCCGGCGTGACCCGATAGTGGATCGTGCTGCAACTTCTCCGCAAGGCGTTTCAGCTTGCCCTCGACACGCCTGCACTCGAGGTCGCCGTTCTCGAGTGTGGCGACGCCTGCCGAGTCATATCCGCGATATTCTAGTCGCTGGAGTGACTCGACCAAATGTCCAGCGACCGGACCACGACCTAGGATGCCAATAACTCCGCACATACCGACCAATTCGCCCCAACGTCAAACCACGACGATAATTTCAGAACCACAGAACAATTTGATTGATAGCGGATTCGCTGTGGAGGCCTGGCGCGGATGGACCAGGGCTGGATGTTCTGCGTCCATCCATCAGCGTCACGCGAAGTGCGAGCAAGATCGAACGTTCTAGCCATCTAAGCTCAATCAGCTTGACCGCTGCTTGGCGACCTACCGCTGGCTAAGCGGAAGTACAACAGCAGACGAAAGCGGGTCCCAGATGAGCCGAACGTTTAGGCAAGTCCTGACGAACGTGCGTGACAGGCAGTTCGCGCGTAACCAGACCCTTCACGCGATAAGGAAGATGGTAGTCAGGGTCGCATTGAACGGGCTGCGTGGATACATCTTGCAAGTCGGCCGGCCCTTGAGATGGACGGGACTCGATCGACGGCGACGAACCGCTTGTCCTGCGGTAGAACTTCATAATCGCAGCCCCCTCACCTTGCCTGGTGCCCCGTCAAGCGCCATTCATTGTCCTCCCATCAGATCTCGCAAGAACGCTCCGCGTCCCATCTTATCTCCGGATATGCTCTGCACTGAATGACGTGGCTCAACCCGCTATGCGTCTCATCATGCGTATCGTGAATCGCTTCTTTGGCAGGATCCGGCCCTTAAGGAGGGTGATGCCAGGATCGATGCAAGCCGCGTTAATTCGATAGGAGCGAGACTAGGTCAAGAGAGAACGATCGCTCAATTGTACGGAGGTAATGCCCCGATATCGAAAAGTTTGAAGAACTATACGAGCGTTTGTAACCGCTTCCACCGACGCCAACGCTGCCGCGCAAAGGGGCACGTCCCAAAGGACTCTTTCTCGTTGCTAGCGGAAAGGCGCCAGCCGTGTATGTCTCGCAGACACACGCAAGACGCTATTAAATCCAATCTCACCTAGTGTTCCGTCCCGCAAGTTCGTAGCATAATTATTGCATCAGTTTCGGGTATCCTAATCGAAGGGATACCCGATGCGGACAGGACGGCCGAAAGCGGCACTGACGATATCCAGCGACGAGCGCACGCATCTTTTGGCCATCACGCGGTCGCGCTCTCTGCCCGCAGCGTTGACGTTGCGGGCGAAGATCGTGCTGGCCTGCGAGCGTGAGCCGAGCAACGCCGTCGTGGCGACGCGGCTTGGCGTCGGCCCGCACACGATCGGCAAATGGCGCAAGCGCTTCATCGCCGACCGGATCGAGGGGCTCTACGACGAGATGCGTAGCGGCAGGCCCCGCACGGTTGAGGATGAGGCGGTGGCCGAGTTGATCACCAAGACACTCGCTCGGAAGCCCAAGGCCGCAACACACTGGAGCGTGCGCGCGCTCGCTAGGGAGACCGGGATTGCCAAGAGCACCGTTCATCGCCTGTTTCAACTCTTCGGTCTGCAACCTCACCGCACCCGTAGCTTTAAGCTTTCAACCGATCCCTTCTTCGTCGAGAAGCTGCGCGACGTGGTCGGACTTTATCTCAATCCACCCGACAAGGCCGTGGTGCTTTGTGTCGACGAGAAGAGCCAAATCCAGGCCCTCGAACGAACCCAGCCCATGCTTCCCATGGGGTTCGGCTACATTGAAGGCGTCACCCACGACTACCAGCGCCACGGCACAACCACGCTGTTCGCCGCCCTCAATGTGCTCGACGGCGCGGTCATCGCCCAATGCAAACCCCGCCATCGCCATCAGGAGTTCCTCGCCTTCCTGCGTCACATCGAGGCCAACGTGCGCCAGCCCAGCTCGACGTCCATCTCGTCGTCGACAACTACGCCACCCACAAGCATCCCAAAGTCAGAGCTTGGCTCGCACGCCGTCCGCGCTGGCACATTCATTTCACGCCTACCTACGCCTCCTGGCTTAACCAGGTCGAACGCTTCTTCGCCCTCATCACTCAACGCGCTATCCGTCGCGACTCCTTCGAATCCACCGCCGACCTCGTCAAGAAAATCGATCGCTTCATCCGCACCCACAACAAAAACTCACGCCCCTTCGTCTGGACTGCTACAGCTGACTCAATCCTTCAGAAACTCGCCCGACTTTGTCAGCGAATTTCCGGGACGGAACACTAGTGACGTGAGATTGAAGGCATACGGTCACTGCTTCCTCACCGCGTAGCTCTTTCCAGATGGGACTTGAGGCTTCTGAATCGACCTCTGTATCTGCGGGGATCCACATCAAAAAAGCGATCGAGCATGGCATTTACCTGATCTGCAACCTCGATCGTGTTGAAACGTCCAGCGAGCATCGTCATCGCTGTAACCAGCTGAGGACAGATCTCCCCGATCGAGGCAGCACGCCATGTTCACTAGCGGAACATCAGCGGCAATATAGGCCATAGGAGAATCCCGCAGGTTTTCTCCGCCGGCATCGGGCCATAATTCAAATGGCGTTCCGTATCATCGATAGGCCGCATGCTACGGCGTTCTCTCGCAACGCGGAAGCACATGGGACTCATAGACCGTTTTTCGCTGATCGGGCCCGTGGAAATCACAGCCCAGTTTCACGCATTCGCCCTCAAGATCGCTAGATAGACGAATCCCCTTCACAGTCCCGGAGCGCCTTAACCTGGCGAGATTTGCGTAAGATTGGCGATGGCCTGACAATTGCATCAATCATGACAAACCCGCGGCCAGCTTGGGGATAGTGCCCGCACAGTTAGAGCGCGATCCGACCTCCCGTGCTGTGGCCAATCACGACCGGCCTGAACAGCTCAAGTTCAGCGCATTGCCGAGCGATATCGTCGGCAAACCCTACGATGGTATTACACCTCGGGGCGTCACTGACGCCATGTCCGAAGATTGACCGCCACGGTCCACCGCCTCTGCGCGAAATGGACGAGCTGTGGCGAGAAGATGCCGAACCATTGATCAGGAGGAGCGCCGGGTCTTGCGCGGCGGCCGGTCAGACCTCAACGTGCCCCAACGTACATCCGTAGCGGTCCAACAAGACCGGCATGAACTTATCGGAGATCACGGTTTCTGCTCTTGAAGCGAGCTTGCATTTGGGTCGACCACGGCGCCGCATTGGCGGGAAGAACGACACCAACGTGGACTGCTACCGCCAATAGCGAGAAAGCAAGCATTACCACTGCGGTCGAAAGCAGCGAATGCCCGTCAAAGAGCTCGACGACCAAGGCGCTGGACAACGCGGCGCCTGCCATCTGCGCGAATGCTCGCGCCGCGCTCGTAGATCCTGAGATTTCTGGCATTGGCCGCATTGCCTCGCTGATGACGAACGGCGAAATCAAGCCGAACGACGACCCGACACCCGCCAAAATCAACACCACCACAACAGCCGATTTGTCTCCCACCAATGCCATGAGAAGCAAGGATATACCCATGATGATCGAGAGTGTGAGGCCGACCGCAAGCAGCTGCGCGGACGATGCGCCCCGGCCACAGAAGCTCCTGTTGAGCCAGGCACCGGTCACGATCGACAGCGAACTTGCACCAACGATCGTACCATAGGCGTTGGGACCGAAAACGTTGGAGAAGAACAGCGATGATCCGGTGACTGAGGCGAATACGGCTCCGGCCGCCGCCGCATTGCAAAGGATGTTTCCGAAGCAGACCGGGTGACGCAGCACGCGACGATAATTTCGGACGATCGTCGCAGGATCGAATCTGCCGCTTGGATGGACTGTGGCACTTTCTCTGAAGCAGGACATCGCCGCGAGCAAAATCAATCCTCCTGCGATAGGCACGACGTATAGGGACCGTAAGCCATGCGCTGGAACGACAATGTCAACCATTGGTGCCACCATCGGAACGACGGAGGTTGCCAAAACGACATTGGTCATCTG
Organism: Bradyrhizobium pachyrhizi; assembly: GCF_029714545.1. Taxonomy (NCBI): domain Bacteria; kingdom Pseudomonadati; phylum Pseudomonadota; class Alphaproteobacteria; order Hyphomicrobiales; family Nitrobacteraceae; genus Bradyrhizobium; species Bradyrhizobium pachyrhizi. The sequence continues at coordinate 7,509,403 of NZ_CP121667.1, forward strand.
TGCCCTTCCGGTCTCGCCGTTGAAGAGGTCGCTCACAATTGCGATCGCAGCAATCCCGGTAACAGAAGCGCCGATACCCTGGAGCGTGCGAAAGAACAGAAACAGTGACAGGGAGTTGGAGAGAGCGCACCCCACACCCGCAAATATCAGGAGTACGCAACCGCCTAAAACGATTGGCTTACGGCCGAAGCAATCCGATATCGGTCCGCAAACGAGAAGCGTCATTCCAAAACTCATGACATAGGCGCTCATCGCCACAACGACGTCGCCTGCCGTCGCTCCGAGGCTAATTCCTGTCGCCGGCAGACTTAGGGCAATCATGTCAACGCCGAACGCCGACAATGAAGCCATAAGAGCCAGCAACAAGGTGCATGAGAACGAATCGCGATGAATGAGCAAGGCCTGTTTTCTCTTGATGGGCATCGAGCTAGCGCAGCACAGTTTCGAGATGTTCATCCGCAACAGACGGTGCATTCATCGCGGTCTGCCTCACTGATCGTGGAATTGTTACCTTCGTGCCGAGTCGGCCAAAACGGCTTCCATGATTCTAACGGTTCGGCATATCGAGCAGAGGCCCGACATAACGAAACACGTTAGCTTTCTTTCGCTAGTGAGATCTTCTCGCGTGTTAAGTCCGAATCCGCTTCCGACCACCGGTTCAGGCAACAACCGCTCGAGAGCAACGCGCCCCTTTCCTTGGCTACGACGCCGTCACTTGCTGCGCTCGAGGTACGAATCGCAAGGGAGACGAGACGTGTTGATCCGCCACGAATTGTTGACGCCCGCGCGTCGCTTTAGGCATGGTTTTAAGCCTACAACCTAACGCTGCGTCCGATTCAAGCTATTTTTTGATGGTCTCGCAGACTTCTCATACTGCCGGCGTGACGTGCCACCACTCCCAACCCCAATTGTCAGGAAGGCACTCCTCACCGAATGCAGACGCAGGTCGCAAAAGCGGAAACAATTCGCCGCACGCCCGCTTCTGAAGAATAGTTTGCTGCGGATTTGGCCGCGCGACAATGCCGCTACGACGGATACGCCGGATCAGATAGCTCCCTGACCACATTCTACGGCTATGATAGCCTGTGACCGGAAATGACTTGGGTCCACGGCTATCGCATGTATCGAAGAGCGGCACGCCCGTATGCATCGAGGTGCAGCTCGCAGCATATCCTGCCGAACGGCATACCGCTGACAGTAGGCGCAGCGGAACACAGCCGCACGCCGGCTTCGTATTAGAGACTTTCTTCGCCATGATCGCGTCGCTTTGATACGGCCTCGAACGCATGTGCACTCAGATACATTTGTTGCATGCTTGCCTGCGGCCCTAACCGCAATGTCCTAGCTCCTAACGCCTGAACAGATGTTCGGGCCCTGCAATGCCATATAAATCAATGTATATGATGTGCTTGCCTAGTTGATGTGTATGGTTAGGTGAAATATCGCTCCCCTCAATGTGATAGCAGGCCCTATCTGGACCTTTTCGAAAATTAGTTCCAAATGACGTTGCCAGAATGCCTGCTCGCGCAAACTGGAAAGGCAATGACGGTTCACGATTCAAAACGGCGCGTTGCGCTGATCACCGGCGTGACCGGGCAGGACGGCGCCTATCTCGCCGAATATCTGCTCGGTCTCGGCTACACCGTGCACGGGATCAAGCGCCGGTCGTCCTCGTTCAACACCGCGCGCGTCGATCATCTCTACCAGGATCCGCACGCCGGCAACGCGCCGTTCCTGATGCACTATGGCGACATGACCGATTCGACCAATCTGATCCGGCTGGTGCAGCAGATCCGGCCGACCGAGATCTACAATCTGGCCGCCCAGAGCCATGTTGCGGTCAGCTTCGAGAGCCCCGAATACACCGCGAATGCGGACGCGATCGGCGTGCTGCGCCTGCTGGAGGCGATCCGCATCCTCGGCATGGAAAAGGAGACCCGGTTCTACCAGGCCTCGACCTCGGAGCTCTACGGGCTGGTGCAGGAGGTGCCGCAGAAGGAGACCACAGCATTCTATCCGCGCTCTCCCTATGGCGTCGCCAAGCTCTACGGCTACTGGATCACGGTAAACTACCGTGAGGCCTACGGCATGTTCGCCAGCAACGGCATCCTGTTCAACCATGAGAGCCCGATCCGCGGCGAGACCTTCGTGACGCGCAAGATCACCCGCGCCGTCGCCCGCATCGAGGCCGGCCTCGAGGGCAAGCTCTATCTCGGCAATCTCGATGCCAAACGCGATTGGGGCCACGCCCGAGACTATATCGAGGGCATGCACAAGATATTGCAGGCGGACGAGCCCGACGACTTCGTGCTCGCGACCGGCGAGACGCGCTCGGTCCGCGAATTCGTCGAGCTGGCATTTGCCGAGGTCGGCCGCAGCATCGAATGGCGCGGCAGGGGCGTCGAGGAGATCGGCGTCGACAAGGCGTCCAGCAAGACCCTGGTGCAGATCGACCCGACCTATTTCCGCCCGACCGAGGTCGATCTTCTGATCGGCGACGCCAGCAAGGCGCGCGCCCAGCTCGGCTGGGCGCCGAAGACGCCGTTCGCGCAGCTGGTGAAGGAAATGGTCGCCAGCGATCTCGTCGAGGCCAGGCAGGATGCGGCCAATGGCAAGCACGGCGTTTGAGCTGAAGGGCAAGACGGTTTTCGTCGCCGGCCATCGCGGCATGGTCGGCTCGGCGCTGATGCGCCGGCTGGCGCGTGAGCAGGCTGATCTCCTGACCGTGTCACGCAGCGAGGTCGATCTGCGCGACCAGGCCGCGGTCAACGCCTGGTTTGCCGCGAAGCGCCCGCAGGCCGTATTCCTTGCCGCCGCCAAGGTCGGCGGCATCGTCGCCAACAACACGCTGCGGGCGGAATTCCTCTACGACAATCTGGCGATCGCGACCAATGTGATCCAGGCGGCGCATGCCAATGGCTGCGAGAAGCTGATGTTCTTCGGCTCGTCCTGCATCTATCCGCGCCTGGCGCCGCAGCCGCTGCGCGAGGATTCGATGCTGACCGGTCCGCTGGAGCCGACCAACGAGCCCTATGCCATTGCCAAGATCGCCGGCATCAAGATGGCCGAGGCCTATCGCAGCCAGTACGGCGCCGATTTCATCAGCGTGATGCCGACTAATCTCTACGGTCCCGGCGACAATTATCACCCTGAGTACAGCCACGTCGTCGCCGCGCTGATCCGCCGCTTCCACGAGTCCAAGGTCTCGGGCGCCGGCAGCGTCGTGGTGTGGGGCACCGGCACGCCGCGCCGCGAGTTCCTCTATGTCGACGATCTCGCCGACGCCTGCATCTATCTGATGAAGACCTATTCCTCGCCGGAACTGGTCAATGTCGGCACCGGCGAGGACATCACTATCGCCGAGTTTGCCCTCGTGGTTGCCGCTGCTGTCGGTTACCGTGGTGAGATCAGCTTCGATACGTCGCGCCCGGACGGCACGCCGCGCAAGCTGCTCGATGTCAGCCGGCTGGCCCGGCTCGGCTGGCGCGCCACCACCTCGCTGGAGGATGGCATCGCCCTCGCCTACCGGGCGTATCTCGACGAGAAACAGAGATGCCGCGAAAAGCGATTTGCTCGTCTCGAACAAAACAACTGCGTCGATCGCGGCGAGATTGCTTGACAAAATCCCGCGTTATCAAGGAATAGCGCAGCAAAGGCGCTGCGGATCCGCCGCCCAGCATAATCGTCTGACTGCATTGGCGCACTTGGAGCCGTCCAGACGCGGGCGCGGAGCATTTGCCGCAACGAGTGCCGAGATGAGATTCGAAGACGTCATCATCGTGCGATCTCTGGAATTGCGAGAGCGCACGTTGCGATGCGCATGGCGCCTTCAGATCAACGCGTCGGCTGCTTCGCGAATGCCCATGTAAATGTCGTCGAGATCTGAAGCCGTAATGCAGTACGGCGGCATAACGTAGATGGTGTTGCCAAGCGGGCGCAGCAGCAGATTTCGCGCCTTGAAGAAAGCCTGAAGCTTCGGACCGATGGTCGCAAGATAGCCCGTATCCCTCACCTTCAGATCGAGCGCTGCGATGGTCCCGGTGCGGCGGACGTTTGCAAAGCGCGGATCCCTCCGGAATGGCTCGATCGCCTGCTCCTGCATAGTGGCGACCGATGCCAGACGATCACGAGATGCGCTGTCTTGCCAAAGATCGAGGTTGGCCTTCGCTGCAGCGCAGGCCACCGGATTCGCAGCATATGAACCCGAATGAAAGAAGGTACGCGTTCGATCTTTCGAATGGTGTGCTTCAAAAATGTCATCGCGGCAAAGTGTCACCGCGAGCGGAAGCGCACCTCCCGTGATACCCTTCGAATAGCAGACGATATCTGGAGTGATGTTGGCTTGCTCACAGGCGAATAAAGATCCGGTGCGGCCCCAACCGGTCATGACCTCATCGGCGATGAACAGAACTTCAGATGCTTCGCAGATCCGTTTCATCTCCTTGAGCACCCAGGCGGGGTACATTAGCATCCCGCCAGCCCCCAACACGAGAGGCTCGACGATAAACGCCGCTGGAATTTCGTTTCGACACACGGCTTCGAGCGCATCAAGAGTCACCTGTTCACGACCACTTGCTGGGAACGGAACCGAGGTCACGTCGAACAGCAGCGGCCCGTAGGCCACGTTGAATACGCCGCGGGCGCCAACCGACATCGCCCCAACCGTGTCGCCGTGATAGGAATTTTGCATCACGACAATGCGTATGCGCTGCTTGCCAATATTATGCCAATAGCCGAGCGCCATTTTTAAGGCGACTTCCACACTGCCTGAACCACCATCGGAGAAAAAGACATGGTCGAGACCAGGCGGCACGACTTTCAATAGCAGCGCCGCAACCTCCTCAGCCGGATCATGGGAATATCCGGCAAAGATGATCTGATTAAGCTTGCCAGCTTGCTCCTGGATTGCTCTGACGATATTTGGATGGCAATGGCCATGGGTTACGACCCACCAGGAGGAGATTGCATCTACGATGCGGCGCCCATCTGACGTGTAGAGATAAGCTCCATCTCCGCGCACGATCTTGATCAGCACGTCTTGCAGCGCGTGTTGCGTGAACGGATGCCAGATCGGCGACCTCTTCTTTAGCGCCATGGCTTGAAATCATCTCGACGGAATGAAGCGTTGAACGCGGCCTGCAGCGTGTCTGCCGACAAAGGAGCAATCCAGGGCAACCGCCCTAACCAACGCACCCGGCCCATCTCGCAAATCGCCTCACAGCTTCCGGGTTCTTTTCACCGACGAAAGCTATTCCGAGAATGTCGATGTGACGCCTTCGGAGAGCCTCTATGGAGAGCAGCGGCTGGTTAATCGCTCCCAACGCAGTGCTCGCGCAAAGCACGATTGGAAGCCGCCATCGCTCAAAGATGTCGATGTAAAGTGTGCTGCCACTCAGCGGTACCATCAGCCCGCCGGCCCCCTCGACCACAAGCTGCCGCTCCCCGGTATCGGGCACATTGAGCGAATCCGTGTCGATGCGAACCTCGTCGATTTCGGCGGAATGATGGGGCGAAGCGGGAGTTCGCAGGCGATAAACTTCCGGCACGATGCGATCGGATGTGAGACTGCCGAGCCTTGCGACCAGCTCGGTATCGGTCGCTCCAGCGAGACCCGCCTGAATCGGCTTCCAATAGCTCGCGCCGAGAAGATTGGTGAGCCCCGCGCAGAAAATCGTCGTTCCAATTCCGCTGTCCGTGCCTGTCACCACGATCTGCTGCAGCCTCATCAAGCTTCACCTCATATCTCCTGGAACAGAACGTCGAGCATGGACGTCATCCTCGACGACATAGAGCGTCATTGAAACTTGCAGGACCGGCTGCGCCCCACAATCTAGCGTGCTGAACCACCTAATTGCGACCGACCATTCGTCAATCGTATCGGTTGTCTGGCAGATCGCGCTCGCCGTAGGCGTGCCATCGCTGTACGAACCGGACTGACCTGCGCTCGCAGCCGAAGGATGTATCCTAATTGTCTCAGAACGGTACGATACGTACTCGAGGTGGTCCGCGAACGACCTATCGAAAAATGCTAGATGAACCGGGGCGCCGGACAATGTTCAACCCGACATGGTTCTTTGCAGGTCAAGCGGCGCGCAAACGATGCCGTTTCCGCAAATCGTCTCTCGCACGAGCTGCCACATCCCGGGCCTCGTCACAATACTAAAGTGAAACAGCGAAAAAACCGACCTATCGTGCCGGCTCCATGGGCGCGCCATTACATAGGCGGCAAACCGCGCTCCGGTTCGATGTTGCAGATTCCGATCCGTTCGTTGATCATTCTGCCGCGTCCAGCAGCAGTCGCACGTTTTTTCCATGCCTTAGGGCTGCCCAGCGTGATGGCGTGATCACTCGCAAGCCTTGATGGACGGCAGCTTGCAAATTCTTCCATTTGTACTCGCGATCGAGCGCCTAGCGGTTTGCCATCGCGGCTCAATCAGGATCGCCGCCTGGTGCAAAAGCGCTGCGAGCGCGCAACGTCAATCAAGCCGTTCCACCTGCTCGCGTGCCACATTCAGACCATTGGCCGCCTCGTAGTCCAAATGCTTCGATCAAAGAAAAGGTTCTTGCGAGCTTCTGCCGCAGGTCCCCAGCTTCCGGACGAGCGGCAAACTTGCTTCTGCCGTAAGAGCGCCAGCATTGCGCAGAGCCTGATCCCGAGCTAAGGATGCAGCCGAGTTGCAGCGTCTCTTTCCGGTCACCATGATCCGTCACATCGTGTTCTTCACGGCCAAGGATAAGGCCGATATCGACCAAATCATCGACGGTCTATCAGTTCTCACTACAATTCCCCATGCACGCCGACTTGAAATTGCACGTAACCGCAAGGGCGATCAACTCGGCAACGATGTCGATGTCGTTGTCTATGGTGAGTTCGACAGCGAGAGAGATCTCGCAGCGTACAAAGCGCACAATCTGTATCTGCAGGCGATCCAGCGCGTGCGACCACTCCGGGAGCTGCGCTTTGCCGCCGATTATGAACTATCAACAGACGTCCATGTCGCTGGAACGGGAGGGTTGAGCCAAAATGCTCGGTACAGCCGACCGGCCGACACGGGCTAATTTGATGATCAGACTCAGGTATTCGTCCGTTTCGGACGAAACGTGACCTTTCTCTGGACGATCGGTTCGAACTCCGCCAACCATCGGTGATCGCTAGCACTATGGACGTCCGTGAATTGCAGTGGATCGAGCCCGTCAAGGCGCTGCGATGCCTTGCGCGCCGGCCACACCTTGCCTTTCTTGATAGCGCAGCGCGGCATGAAGCGCTTGGGCGGTATTCATATCTATCGTGCGAACCGTTCAGCACCTATTTGGTCACCGATGGACATGCAAGTTGGAATGGAGAGACCGTTAACGGCGATCCTTGGATAGTGCTTCGCGCCCTTCTCGCCAGATATCGGGAAGAACATCGCCCTGATCTTCCGCCCTTCCAGGGAGGTGCGGCTGGCTTTTTTGCTTACGATCTGAACAGGACGTTGGAGCGATTGCCGGCGCCGGCAAATCCCGGTCAGCGCTTGCCCCACTCGATTCTGCATTTCTACGACGTGGTCGTCAGCTTCGACCACCACCACGGCAGGTGCTGGATCGTCTCAACCGGATGGCCGGAGCAAGATCCCGCTCGACGAGCCGAGCGCGCGCGTCGTCGCGCCGACGAGTTTGCGGCGCTGCTTGCCAATCCAAAGGTTCCGCGGATTATAATCCCTGCCACGGCGGGCGCATGGCATTCGAACTTCAGCCGTGAAGGCTACATCGCGGCGGTCCAACGCATCGTCGATCTGATTCTAGCAGGGGACGTATTCCAGGCAAACATTGCTCAACGGTTCATTACAAAGGTGTCGCCCCTATTCGATCCGCTCACCTTTTACTGCCAGCTGCGCTCATTGAACCCGGCGCCGTTTGCAGCCCTCCTGCGCTATGGCGAGCTGACCATAGCGTCGAGCTCCCCGGAGCGGTTCCTGAAATTTGATGGACGACAGGTCGAAACGCGCCCCATAAAGGGCACGATCGCGCGTTCCGCCGACCCGAAGGAAGATCAGCGCCGCGGTGAAATCCTCCTTACATCCGAAAAAGACCGTGCCGAGAACATCATGATCGTCGACCTCCTGCGCAACGATCTGTCGCGCGTTTGCACCGCGGATTCGGTCGAGGTTCCAACGTTGTGCGACCTCGAGTCCTACGCTTCAGTGCACCATCTCGTCTCAATGGTGAGGGGCGGACTTGCGGCAGGCAAAGACGCGATTAGTCTGCTTCGCGCCTGTTTTCCAGGCGGGTCCGTGACCGGCGCTCCAAAAGTGCAGGCGATGAAAATCATCGCGAACATCGAGCAAGTAGCACGAGAGGTCTATTGCGGGGCGATCGGCTTCATCGGCTTCAACGGGCACATGGATACAAACATCGCGATCCGCACTGTGACGATCGATAATGATCTGGCTGCGTTTCATGCAGGTGGCGGGATAACGGCGATGTCGGATCCAGAGGCCGAATACGAGGAGACGCTCGCCAAGGCACAGCGAATCTTTGAGGCCTTTCAGGCCACAACACCTGGTGCATCTTGATTGTCATCATCGACAATTACGATTCGTTCGTCTTCAATATTGCGCGCCATTTCCGTAAACTTGGTGAAGCAACGGAGGTGATCCGCAACGATGCGCACAGCCTTACCGAAATTGTCGGCCTTAGACCGCGCGCAGTGGTCATTTCGCCCGGTCCCTGCACGCCACTGGAGGCTGGGATATCGACCGCCTTGGTGCGCGAACTTTCAGGTCGCATCCCAATTCTCGGTATTTGTCTTGGACACCAGTGTATAGGCAGCGTCTTCGGCGGACGCGTCGTGCGCGCTCGTCGTCCTATGCATGGCCGGTCCTCCTGCATAACGCATGACCGTCATGGGCTGTTCAGCGAACTCCCGTCCCCACTTTGCGTCGGTCGCTACCATTCGCTCGTTGTCGAGCTGGATGAAGCATCCAGTCAACATCTTAAGGTAACGGCGCACTCCGACGAAACCGAGGTCATGGCCCTCGCCCATCGCTGTCACCCAACCTATGGCGTACAGTTTCATCCGGAATCGATATTGACCCAATATGGCTCCATGCTGCTGATGAGCTTCTTGCAAATTGCAAACGCCTTCGCGAGCAGGAGGATCGACGCCCGCGAACCGTTGCCAACGACTCTCTCAAAGGACGCATCCGAGCCACCATCCAGGATATGATCGCGCGCACTGCAGCCGCTGGTTCAGCCCGGCCGCTAGCAGGAGTTCTGCTCGCGACGTCAGTGACTTGATCGCTCTAGAGGCGCGATCGAGCGTCCCTCGGTCGACCGACGGCGGCAATTCGTGGCGCGAGCGCACCGGGAGCGTAATTCGCGGCTCCTGTGCTTGGAGCGTTCAGCGTCATCGATTGGCCAGCTGGGCATCAGCTGCCCCGGTGAGGGCGAGCTCGGCGTGGTCGGCGCTTGCGTCGGCGCGGTGGTCGGAAGCGATCGCGACATAGACCGCCGGCAGCACGAAGAGCGTGAACAGCGTGCCGATCGACATGCCCGCGACGAGCACGAGCCCGATCGAGAAGCGGCTCGCGGCGCCCGCCCCCGTCGCGGTCAACAAGGGTAAGAGGCCCATGACCATCGCCGCCGTGGTCATCAAGATTGGACGGAGTCGGACGCGCGCCGCCATCTCGATGGCCGAGCGGCGATCGAGCCTCTCCTTGAGCTGCAGCTCATTCGCGAACTCGACCATCAGGATACCGTGCTTGGCAATCAACCCGACCAATGTCAACAGTCCGACCTGGGTGTAAATGTTCATGGTCGCCGCATTAAAGAATAGCGGGATCAACGCGCCAACGATCGCCATCGGTACGCTGATCATGATGATGAGGGGATCGCGCAAACTTTCGAACTGCGCCGCAAGCACCAGGAAGATGATGATGAGTGCAAATGCAAAGGTGATGGCGAGTTGATTGCCCTCCTGCACATATTGGCGGGCGTCGGAAAGGAAGTCGTGGCTGAAGCCTGCGGGTAGCTTCTTTGCCTCCCCATCCAGGAAGTCCACAGCCTGACCGATCGTGACGCCGGGCATCGGTACAGCTTGGAAGGTCGCGGAATTGAGTTGGTTGTAATGGGTGAGCACGTTCGGATCAGTTGCCGTCTCGATGGAAACCACGGTTGACAGCGGCAGCATCGAACCTGCCGCAGTCTTCAGAAAATAGCTGCCCAGTGATTCCGGCGTCAGGCGTTTCTCGCGCGTCACCTGCGGGATCACCTGATAAGAGCGGCCCTGCAGATTGAAGCGATTGACGTAGTTTCCGCCAAGTAGCGTCGCGAGCGCGCTACCGACGTTCTGCATGGTGATGCCGAGATTATTAGCCTTGGAGCGATCGACTTTGATTCGTACCACGGGCTGGTTGAATTCAAGGTCGGAGTCGCTGACCATGAACAGACCGCTGTTGCGCGCGGCATCCTTCAGCTTCGACATCTGCTCATAAACAGCCTGGAAACCACGCGTCGAGTTGATTACCATCTGCACTGGGAGACCACCCGACCCACCCGGAAGCGGCGGCAAGCTAAAGGCAAATGAGTTGATGCCTTCGATCTTTGACAGCTCAGCCTGGACCAACGGCTTTAGCTCGATCGATGACCGCTTGCGCTCGTCCCACGGCTTGAGCAACATGCCCGCCATGCCGCCTTGCGGACCGCTAATGCCATTGAGAACGAAGCGCAGATCGGTCTCGGGAAATTTCTGGAACGCGTTGTCGAGCTTGGTGCCGTAGTAGTCCAGGTAATCGATGTTGGCGTATTTCGGCGCCTTGGCTATTGCGAATACGATGCCTTGATCTTCCTCAGGTGCAAGTTCCTTGGAAATATGCATATAGAGAAAGCCGACGAGGCCCAGCATGGTCAGCGCAAACAGCCCGGTAATCGGGCGATAGTCGAGCGAGCGGTCGAGCTTACGGCCGTACCAGCGTGTCATGTCGCCGAACACACGGTTCACAAGCGCCGCAAAGCGCCCCTCCTCAGCGCGCTTCAGGAAGACCGAGCACATCATCGGCGACAGCGTCAACGCGATCACGCCAGACACGATCACCGAACCCGCCAACGTAAGCGCGAATTCGCGGAACAGCGCACCGGTGAGGCCGCCGAGAAAGCCGATCGGCGCATACACGGCGGCCAACGTAATCGTCATGGAGACGACGGGGCCAACAATCTCTCGCGCGCCGTTCGTGGCGGCCTGCATGGGCGGCGCGCCTTTTTCCAGATGGCGATGAATGTTTTCCACCACGACAATCGCGTCGTCCACCACGAGACCGATCGCGAGCACCATCGCGAGGAGGGTCAGGAGATTGAATGAAAATCCCAACGCCAGCATCATGCTGCAGACGCCAACAAGCGACAGCGGAATAGTGACGACGGGAATGATGACCGACCGCAACGAGGCCAGGAAGAGGAAGATGACCAGCACCACGATCACGACGGCCTCAATGAGCGTGTTCTTCACTTCATCGATCGATGATTGAATGAACTTGGTGGAGTCGTAGGCCACTTTCATCTTCAGCGACGGCGGCAGATTGCGCTCCAGTTCGGGAAACAACGCTCGAACACCTCGCACGATGTTCAGGGGATTTCCTTGCGGGCTCGGCTGCACGCCGATGAAGATCGCGTGCTCACCATTCATGGCGACGCTGACGTCTGTGGTCTGCGCGGCAAGCTCGACCGTTGCAATGTCCTCCACGCGCACAAAGCCGCTGTCATTGGCTTTGACGATCATGCGCTTGAAGTCCTCGACACTCCGCAGATCAGTGTCGACCGTTATATCAGAAAGGATGAAATAGCCCTTGGCCTGACCGGCCGCGGCCTGGAAGTTGTTGGCGGCGATTGCAGCCGAAACCTCGGCCGGCGACACTCCGTGCCCCGCCATTCTTACAGGATCGAGCCATAGCCGCATCGCAAAAGTCTGGCCACCCAGGATATCTGCCGCCGCGACACCATCTACGGTCGACATAATGGGCTGTACCACCCGCGAGAGATAGTCGGATATCGCGCTGGCCGTCAGTTCTTCGCTCGAGAAGGCGATATACATGACAGCGGTGGTCTGACCGGTAGACTTCGTGACGACAGGATCGTTCGATTCCTTCGGGATCAGATATTTGACCGAGTTGACCTTAGAGAGCACTTCAGTGAGCGCCTCGTTGGAATCGAAATTGAGCTTGATGTAGACTTGGATCGTCGAGGTACCGAGAACCGAGGAGGACGTAATGTAGTCGACACCCTCGGCCGAAGCGACCGCCTGCTCCAGCGGAGTGGTGATGAACCCCTGGATCATGTCCGCGGAGGCGCCAGGATAAGACGTCGTGATAGTGACGAGCGTATTCGACAGCTTGGGATACTGCCGAATCGGCAGAACGGCGGCCGCGCGAAGGCCAATCAGCAGGATCAGCAGACTGACGACGATGGACAGCACCGGACGTTTGATGAAAAGCTCGGTAAATGCCATCGCGGCGCTCGCATTCAATAGACAGACGCAAATTCGGCAAGTCACCGCCCTATCATCAATGCGGGGACTGCGGCTAACGCCTGTAGCGTGAGGGAAGCGGACTCGGTTGCTCTAAAGGCTCTTGTTCCTGAGCAACACATCACCCTCTACTTCGCGAGGATATTGAGCGACCATTTCGAATGAAGGTAGAAGCTTGAGCATGGCCTGAAGGCTCAGCTGACCTTCGTAAAGCTCCTTGTCGCTGTATTCGGTGTAGATGAAGCGCGTATTATTTAAGATCTGCCTGCCGCCAGCGAAGACATCAGCCTCCGCTCCTTGCACATCCATCCAGATCAAATCAATTTTGTTCAGCTTGGCCTCGGCGCACCAGTCATCCAGGCGTCGCGTTTCAACCGATATCGGGCTATCGAACCGTACCCAATCATACTCGGTAAGATGATTCTTGGGTCGCCGTATCGATCCAGAAAGAGCCCAATCCTTTGCTTCTCTATCTCCGTTGCTTGGATGGAAGTCGACGCTACCATTCTTGTCGCTAATCGCGACCTCGAATAGACGAATCTTCTCGAGATTGAAACCAATGTTTTTCTTGAAGCGAGCGATCGCACGGGGATCCGGCTCGAAGCAGTAGATATGAGCTTCTGGACAAAGCTGAAGAAAACGTAACGAGTCAGTTCCGTCGTAGCTGCCTATGTCCAAGATCACAGGATCTGGCTTCTGAAGGAACGAAACAATACGCTGATGGACCTCCAGCGCGGACCCGGGCTCACGTGTATCCATTTAACTCTGTCCTCATGCCTCAATGGCTCGCAACAAAATCGAGTTAGCTTGGGCTTTTGCCGATCACTGACCGCCTTCGGAGATCCAGCTTCGAATCCGACAATACAAAAACCAGACGGGTGGCTCAATTCTACAGAGGTAAGCAGGCGATATAGAACGGGTTGAAAAACCTATACTAAGGTTTGCAGATGGAAGAAGCTGCACGGATGATACAGGATTCGACGCGAAGTGCTCTCGCGATCCTCTGAGGTTCAGAGAGCTGATCGACTAGATGTCAAGCACTGGGCCGACTTCGCCCACTTCCTTGAGGACGGCAGACTCTGCCTGACCATTAACGAGAAACCCTACGGAACGAACATGCGCGGCATCGCTGTTGGAAGGCACAACTGGACTCTTGCCTCGGCGCGGGGCGGAGCGCACTGCTATTGCTGACGCGTCTCACCACCGCACATTTGAACGACGCTGACCCGCAAGCCAGCCCCCCGCCGCCCATCGCCGATCTGCCTGCGCTACACCTGCAGAGTTGCCTTCCCAGGAATGGAAAACGCCTGCGCTCGGTTGAAAACACCTCCGATAAGAAGTCCGTCGCAGCCGCCTGAACGTCTCAGCGACCATAGTTCCTCCCTTATGCGCGCGGAGCCGTTGTGCGGCCATCCTCGGACGCGCACCTTACGCTACGCGCGCATCCCGCTATACCGGTGTGTAATCGAGTTATCCCCGAGGATGACTGGCACGATCGCGAGCGCAATCATATGGCGTTATACTATCTAGATAGTTCGAGCGAGGCTATGTCCACTCAAGTTCACCGCCTATTCGGGGAAGCAAGGGAACGCACACCTGACGGTCGTCGCGCACCTAACCTATATTCCAGTTTAATCGATGATCTGAGTCAATTGAATTTCGCAGACGCGGATGACCGTCGAGCATTCCCTCCGACACTACACACCATATTCGCAAGGCATGGACTGTTCGGGATCACTACGCCAGCAGAGCACGGCGGAATAGCTCTTTCCTTGCAAGAGGCCATCGACCTCATCTCCGCTACTGCATCCTTCGACATCTCGGCTGCCTCTACCCTCGTCATTCATAACTTTCTGGCCTTGCCCTGCATCGAAGCGGCGCCGCACATCCCTGAACAGAGGCACGTCATGTCCCGTGCAACACGCGGCGACCTTTGCGCGTTCGCGTTGACGGAGCCTCAAGCTGGTTCTGCCCCGCGGCATATCGAGGCTTCGGCTTTCATGCACGAAGATAGAGTTCGCATCTCTGGCCGCAAAATTTGGATAGGTCTCGCCGATTGGGCTCGCTGGATCGTTTGCTTTGCGCGAGCCTCTGGTCCCGATGCGAAAGGCCGGCTCGTTGCCGTACTAGTTGATAGACAGGCTCCGGGCCTAAAGGTTACACACGAGCATCGCACACTCGGTCTACGCGGCATCATTCAAAATACACTGGAGTTTCAGGATGTCGAGGTGCCGAGCGCTTACGTGCTCTCTCGCGATCAAGATGGCTGGGGGGCAGCAACATCTAGTATGAACCGCGGACGTATCGGTGTGGCTGCCATGGGCCTTGGAGCCCTTGAGCGCGCCCTCCAGGTCGCAGCCTCATATGCACGCCATCGCCGACTTGGTAAGCTGCGCATGATTGAGAACAGCTATATCGCGCAACTATTGGAGCGGATGGTACTCCGGCGGGAAGTAGTGAAGGCAATGCTGGGTGCATCCTGCCGAATTGTCTCAGCGCAGGGTGCGCCCAACGTCCACCTTGCTTCGGCAACGAAGGTTTTGTCCTCGGAATGGTGCGGCCTCGTCGCAGATCAGTGCGTCCAACTGTTAGGTGGCCGTGGTTACGATGAGGGAACACCCGTCGCTAAAATCTATCGAGACGCTCGCATTCTACGCATCTTCGAAGGCCCGACCGAGGCGCTTCTGTCGCATCTCGGCCGTTGCCTTCTCTCTAGAGCCACACGTGACGAGATAGCCGATCTTTTTCTGTCTCTTGGTGCGGCGCAAGTCCATGCTGCTATGATGGAGGAACTTTCCGGACTGAACGAGACAGACGGCGCCGTGCTAATCTATGCGGGTTGGCTCACCACGCTAGGACTGGCACAAGCTATTATGTCTGCTGATGGCTTCTTCCCTTCAGATTGTGCCGCAGCAGCAGCTGACCTAGTCCGTTCCGAGTTAGCAACTCTCCGCACTCGCGCGCCGACACGGCAATCTTTCGAGGGCTGCATTCGCGCCAGCCGGACTCTGAATGCCTTTCTCCAAGATGCAGCTTCTTCCATCGGTTCACCTGTTCTCACAGATGATTACCTCAAATTGGTGCAGTATGTCTAACATCTTGCTCGGTCGATACCGCAGAAAGATCATTGTCGGCTGATCGCTTGCTGCTTCCTCTGCGATGAGCTTCGGGCAACGGCGATACAATGCACCCGTTCAGGCTGAACGACGATCAAGGACGGCGGATCAAGTCCTATTTTCCGATGGATATGAGCGGCAAGGAAGTGCGTGTGATCAGCGGCAACTTCCATATGATCAAGAGCGTTTGTCGATGGAGTGATTGCCCTGGTGAAAATGAGGCCGCCAACGACGATCTAGTCGTCCACCCCTCAATCGCTGGCACGATTAGAGCCCCGATCGACAAACGTGACCACTGCCGGGTCATGGTTCTTTCTGCGAGCGTCTCTATCCGCTACCAAACGACCGGTTGCACCATTGGCTCAAGCGCCGAAATACAGTATTCCAGTCTCCGAAGGCCTCAGGAAGATCGGGTCAGGGAGAACGGTACGCGCGATCAAAAACATTCGGTTGTCTCGCCCGGTCGATCCTTTCTGATCCGGCCGGCCTATGATCAGCGGCGCCATTCGCTTCCGAGCCGCGTCGCTCAACACCAAACGATCCATCACACCCGAGGCCGCTCCAAAAAAGAAGCGTCTTGAATCTAATTTGCGCCCAAAAGGGCTCCTTAAGATCCACACTGCCTCACGGCCCCTCTCATGTCGGCGAGGAAAGCGCCCAGCTGGCCGAATTGAGATCTGATTTAAGGCGAACGTTCTGCACAGAATGTACAAATGCACCTTGTTGCCCACACGCCATTGTACAAACTTCTTGGAAAGCGGCGTCGATCAGAACCACTTGTTACCGCCACATCGTGGGCGCTCCGGTCAACGCCGCTTGGCCGATTTTCCTGAGGACATCGACCGATGTCTCTCCACGCGTGGCTGCTTCGAGGAGTTTACACGCGACGTGGGTTCGGATGCCGATTTCGTGACGGGATACACCTTCACAAACCTCATCCAGGACCGCACGCAACATGGCAGCCAATTCGGAGTCGACCATTTGAGTGCCCCTCAATCTCACAACTCTATCATCTGCTTGTGCTGGCTGGATAGAATCTGGTTGGGTGAACGCCGAGCCAATATATGCACGTGACCATGCAAACAATTTTCGCGTTAGCGTTTAATAGCATACACGTCCTGGCTTCAACGCTATTCGTAACAAAGCTTTCGTTTGATGGCTTTTTCGATTTGAGGGAGGCGTTCCCCCTCGAAGAGCTAAGCGCTACCGCTGCCCTCTCTGCGGAGGCCTCGGGCTCCGAACGGCGTACGAAACAGACAGACAGCAGAAAACGGCCCTCTCGATCATCTCTTGCGACAATTCACAAGACAGCAAAACGTCCGCTGCCGTAACCGAAGCGAACGCAACGAAATACATCCCTTGATCCCTCAACATTGGTCATCGCTAGCCTTCCTACACTTCTTCTCTGAAGGTTTCGTGGACCAATTGAGACTCACGCAAGAATGCGGAGCTAATTGTTTGCAGGAGCCAGAGTAACGGAATGCGGTGTGCGGCGATGGCGGAGTCGAACAAAATTGTCGGTATCGATACCAATGGCCTTCGCCCGCGGCGCGAAACCGGGGTCCCGTCCAGAGGGCTTCGCTTGATTGTCTATAGGTCCATGGCAGTCGACGAACCCTCGTTCGAATTCTCTCTCGCTCGACTGATGGCCCCATAAATGTCCTTGATGGGTCATCAGATCATCGCAAGACCCGCGCTTGGCAGATAAGCTTGTAGGAAACACGACGAGGTGGAGGAAATATGCAAACTTGTCGCGCTCTCGGCGGGTTCGGGCGAGAACGACATCGCGCCTGCCGCTCTCGCAATCGGACGCCCAGCGTTCTAGCTCCCCTGAGCGATACATTGCGATGCGTGTGGGGTGGAGACTGCATGCTTTTCAAGTTCGGACAGGGACGATCGGCGCGCTGTCTTCTCGGCCTCGGCAACATCCTCATTGGCCGCGATCATGGCGCCGCCTACTCCGGCCATCTTTATCTCCCGATCTCCAATGCGATACGATCTCTCCCGCACGCGCCAGTGCCTTCGCCGATCCGAATACCGAATTCGCGCGATATGCACCGAGAGGGTCATCAAGGGCACCTGAATCGTCGGCAAATCGTCGCTTGAGTATCTCTTGACGTGGAAACCTTCGCTTCCAGGAGATCGTCTGCCGCTCTAACGGCATGACATCAGCTGCGACACCATCAAAGGGCTCGACAGCAAGGATTCGAGATCGGCTTGGTTTAGACACCGAGCGAGTTTCACCGGACTTGTCTACCGCGAGCTGCGGATGAGACAGGCTCCAATCGAATCACTGGTTCGCTTGCTGGGGAGCAGAGAACGTAAGCGCTCGGCCGGGGCCCTATTGAGGCTGGCTTGACGCCTTGCGGAAGCGCCACGGCATGAGGTCGCCGATTCTGCTATGGGGATGGCCGTCGATGATCGCCTCAAGTGTTTCGGCGATGTAGGCTACCGGGTTGACGTAATTGAGCTTGCAGGTGGCGATGATCGACGCGAGCAAGGCCCAGTTTTCTGCCCCGATTTCATGTCCTGCGAAGAGAGCGTTTTTCCTGGTCAGGCAGATTGGCCGGATCGCGTTCTCGACCGGGTTGGTGTCGAGCTCGAGACGTCCGTCTTCGAGGAAGCGGGTCAGCCCCTGCCAATGATTCAGTGCATAGCGGATGTCCTCGGCGAGTGTCGAACCGCTGGAGATCATCGACAGCTGTTTCTCGAACCACGACTTTAGCGCGGCTACCATGGGCAGCGAGTGCTCCTTGCGCGCGGCCAGCCGGATGTCCGGCGATGAGCCGCGCACCATGGCTTCGATGGCGTAAAGCTGCGCGATGTGCCGAACGGCAGCTTCGGCGATCGGCGACTTGCTGTTGCGTACCAATTTGACGAAGCGCCGGCGCAAATGGCTCCAGCAATGCACGAGCGTCCACGGCCCTTGCGGTCGAACGACTTCGTTCAACCGGTCATACCCGTCATAGGCGTCGCATTGCAGGTAGTGTCCGCCAAAGCCGTTCAGGAACTGCTCAGCAAAGGCACCGCTGCGACCGGGGGCATATCGGAACAGCACGATCGGCGGACTTGGACCACTGTGGCCGCGGTCGTCTGAGGCGATCGCCCAGAAGTAGCCTTTCTTCGTTTGGCCGCGCCCCGGATCGAGTACTGGCGCCTTGGTCTCGTCCATGAACAGCCGATCCGCCATGGCCAAGTGGTGGCGCATGTGGTCCGCGATGGGCTGAAGATGGAAGCAGGCGCGGCCCGACCAGTTGCCCAGTGTCGTCCGATCAAGCCGGATGCCCTGGCGCGCATAGATCTCGGCCTGACGGTAAAAAGGCGTATGGTCGCCAAATTTGGAGACGATCACGTGCGCGATGGCCGCTTCGGTCGGCAGCCCGCCGGGCACGACGTGCTCCGGTGCATGCGCCTGCACGACGGGGCCCGAGCAGCGGCGACAGATGTATTTCGGGCGGCGCGTGACCAGCACGCGCCATTGCGCCGGGATCACGTCAAGGCGCTGGCTGACGTCTTCGCCGATCTTCGTCATGGCGCCGCAACCGCACGGGCAGAGCGTGCTCGCAGGCTCGATGACCCGCTCCACCCGCGGCAAATGGGCAGGCAAGCAGCCGCGATTGCGATGAGAGCTTTGATCCGTCGCGTTCCGTGACCGGCCCTGGATCACCGCCTCGGCTCTCTCCTGCGCGGCATCCAGGATGCCTTGCGCGATCTCCACGTCTTCGAGCGGCAAATGATACTGATCTGGTCGCAGCTTCTCGGATTTCGCGCCGAACCTGTCGCGTCGTAATTCGCCGAGAATGACCTCCAGCCGGCGTCGGGCTTCTTCCGACGCCGCCAGTGCCCCCTGATGCTCGCTCAAGGCCGCCTGCGTTTGCGCCAATAGCGCCTTAAGGTGTTCGTTTTCGTCGCGCAGCGCCGCGATGCTCATGCGCTATTTCGAGCACATCGCCGCCGCGTGTACCACGTTCAATATAACTGCCGAGTCATTCTGCCGCAGTTATCCCGCCGCCTGCGGGCGCCGTGCTTCTTCCGGGCGGACCAATCTCCAATCCAGCCCTTCGAACAAGGCCGCGAACATCGCCGGCGATATCCGCATCACGCCGTCCGCGATCGTTGGCCAAACAAACTTGCAACCTTCGAGGCGCTTGTGCACCAACACCAGGCCCGTTCGATCCCAGACCAAAATCTTGATCCGGTCCGCTCGCTTCGAGCGGAACACGAAGGCTGCGCCGCTGAACGGGTCGAGATGAAGCATCTCCTGCACCTTCGTCGCAAGCCCATCGTGGCCACAGCGGAAGTCGATCGGCCGCGTGGCAACGTAAATCTTCAGATCAGCACCGGCCGCGATCATCGTGACGCTCGCACCGCACGGATCACCCGGGATAGCTCGTCAGCATCTATGGCCGTATCCGTCCGCAGCACGACATCACCGATGGCGATCTCAAGCTTGATCGCCGGAGCCTGACGCTCCTCCAACGCATGGTCCACGACCAGCGGAGCAAATGTCGGCGGGGACGCCTCGCACGGCGGCAACATACCTCGCTGTCGAAACCGCCGTCGCCAATCGTAGATCTGCCAGCGCGTCGCTCCGTGCTTGCGCGCCACCTCGGACACCTGAGCACCGGGTAACAGACTCTCGGCAGCGATCCGAGCTCTCTCAGCTTCCGAACGCACACGACGTCCTGACGGCCCTTCGAGGATCTCCAGCCGGCTCACCGACCCCGCAGATGAGCCGTCTAAATGGACGTCCTTTTTGCTGTCCAATCCCATCCCAAACCTCCGTCCAACCCGGAGGCTTCTTCGCACGGCTATCCAGATCCCGAAGCAAGGGTTCTGGCTTAGCGCTTACCAGAGAACGAAGACGATGCTCGACTTATTGGCTTGCAAACCGAACGCTATCCAACGCTCGTATCGCGTGCCTGAGATAAACGTCTTAGTTTCGTGAAACCACGATCAGTGGCCATAAAGCGCCCGAGCATCGGCGCAATCAGTTTAAGTGGATCAATCGCCTGAGCGGTCTCACGCGCTAGCGCTTCCGCGTACGCGAGAAGATCGCGATGAACCGCAGCGGGCAATTCGACAGTTACTCTGACAGGCCTGTCACTGGGAATTTCCGAGATTCTAAGCTTTGGCACGGCATCATCCTTTGTATGGTTCGAGCTGAAGATCGCGGTTGACAATCACCCGAACCGGAAAACCTGGACGGATGGTCAATGTCGGCTGGATGTTGAGACTGCGCCGCACGACTTGCTGGCCAGTTTGGTTCAACGAATCCCCTGCACCGTGCCGCAACGCCTGAATAATTGCGCTGTCGTTGCTGTTCGTGTCGGAGCCGGAGCCAAGCTCTGTTCCGACAGCAAGAAAGGTCGATAGGGCGGCTGCCTTAAACAACTCGCCCCAATGATTGTCGACTTGGTCTTCTAGACCTGCATAACCTGCGTTGTCCGCACCAGGCTGTCGCTCTAGTACGATCGAGCGACCGTTGGGCATGATCAGACGGGTCCAAACCAGCAGCACGCGGGACTGGCCGAAGGTGACCTGGCTGTCATAGATGCCGATCAAGCGGGCCCCCTGGGGCACAAGCAAGAACCGTCCGGTAGGAGTATCGTAGAGATTCTCTGTCACCTGCGCCGTGACCTGACCTGGAAGGTCCGATCTGATTCCCGTGATCAGTGCACCGGGAATCACAGTGCCGGCCTGCAACAGATATGGCGAAGCTGGCTTAGTGATGCGGTCAGGACTCACTGTGCGACGATCTACGGATGCGTTCACGAAAG
The DNA here is from genome assembly GCF_029714545.1 of Bradyrhizobium pachyrhizi. Classification (NCBI taxonomy): domain Bacteria; kingdom Pseudomonadati; phylum Pseudomonadota; class Alphaproteobacteria; order Hyphomicrobiales; family Nitrobacteraceae; genus Bradyrhizobium; species Bradyrhizobium pachyrhizi. Next base: position 7,530,798 of record NZ_CP121667.1, read on the forward strand.
CGAGTTTCGTATCTTGACCGCTCTGCGCAGATCCGTCGCCGCTGGTGCTGGTTGAGCTCGGTGGCAGGACGCGGTCGCTTGCCGCAGCGGTAGCTGAGGTCGGCCGCATTTCTCTCCCGCTGCTCGAAGCAAATAAATGGCTGATACGGGCTGCTTCGGTCTCCTGGTCCCGGCGCTGTTGGTCCGGATCACCGCCGATCGTCGGCGACTGCCCCTGAGCCGCGAGGATCGGTCGACCGAGGTCCCCAGGAAGGGGCGGACCAAGCTGCGGTATCGGTTGATGTGGAACGCCGGTGTAGTCCTTCGGCAGCGTGGTAATGCCATCGGCAACGTTGTGATGGTCGGTGCTGTAGGACTCATCGGCCGCTTGGTTTCGCGGACGATTATTCTGCAGTGACCACAAAACGGCTCCGCCGATAACGAGCAATGCAACAGCACTCCCTCCCGCCAGGACTTTCCGGGACAACCGCGTCACACGCGGACGCTCTGCCCTCAACCGAAAGCTGCTGGATTGCCGGCCTTGTGTCTGCGGCGGAATGGCTCGTTCGTGTTCGTTTCCATTTGAGGTATTCATGACGACGGCCTCCCGTCAGTCCTGACAATCCTGACCTTCATCGGATGCTCGCCGCCGAGCCGGAGTTCGGCCGCTGCAAACAGCCGGTCGACAATCAACACGTTGCCGTAGGCGCGATAATTTACGAGTTCGGTCTTGCCGTCTGGTCCGATGGCGAACAGCGGCGGCATCTCACCTTGCACTATCCCTTGCGGGAATTCGACATAGACCTTGCGGCCATCGTCATATGCAGCGACCGGTCGCCAGGGCGGGCTGTCCCCTTCAATCGCGTAGCGCGCGATGCGGTGCGCCTGATCCGGAAGAACGGGTCTCAGGGCAACTGAACGCGATCGTTCGCGCACGGTTTCCGGATAGTACCAGGCGACGGATGGCATGTATGGTCGCTCACGGGAGCGAAGCTCTATCAGGTAGGTGCGCCGGTCGGTATTGATGACAAGATTGGTTTCGATCGATGCGCGGGTCGGCTTGACCAGGATATGGACCCGCCGTGTATCGCCACTCCCGCTCTCAGTATCGCCCACGACCCAGCGGACGGTGTCGCCAGCCGCGATCGGTCCGGATCCGGTCAACTGCTCTCCTTCCTCAAGCGCAATATCCGTGATCTGCCCCGGTGCGGCGTAAATCTGATAAAGTGCCCCGGGACTGTAAGCGTAGATTTGCGCTGCATTGAAATACCCCCGCTTGCGCGGTTCGATGCGGGCCGCGCTGTTTGCCGTCTCAACCCGGCTCACAGGTTCGGGCTCTTCTTTTCCTCCCGACTTGCCGCCGAGCGCCGGCTTCCAGAGCGGTGGAACGTGAAGCGGTCGCGATGTCTCATCGAGAGGCGCTGGAGACGCGGGCAACGGAGGGACTTCCGCGTCATAACCGATCTGCGGCGGAATGTAGGTTGCACACCCGCCGAGCGCCGATGAACAAAGCAGGAGAGTGGACAGAATTGCTCGATTCGAGGTCACGAACTCGGACCAAGGCGAATTGGGCCTGCTGAGCAGGATAGGACGCTTCGAATGAGCGGTGGACGGCGTCTTGGTCACTGACTCAACTCCTTTGACCAGTTAATGGCGTGGACGTAGATGCCGAGCGGATTCTTGCGCAGGCGCTCGGCGTCGCGCGGCGTCTCGATCACGATCGTGAGAATTGCAGTCCAGCGCTCGGTCGAACTCAACGAGCCGTTGTCGTAGGTTCGTTGGATCCATGCGATCCGAAAGCTTTCAGACGACGCGCGAATGACGCTTGAGACGTCCACGGAGATCTGCACCTTGCCCAACTTGGCAAAGGGGTCATTGTTGCGCGCATAGTCATTGAGTGCTGCCGCCCCACGATCGGTCGTAAAATCGTAGGCCCGAAGCCAGTTCTGGCGCAGAACAATACCGTCCAAGGGCAGGCCTCTGACATCCTCGATAAAGCGCGCGAGGTGGTAGGCGATCTGCGCGTCGGTCGGCTGATAGTCAATGTTGGCGGGCGCAACCCTCTGGGCCTGACCAAGATGATCGACTTCAACCACCCAAGGCGTGATCGATCCTCGGCTGGAATGCCAGACTAGGCCCCCGGCAAGCCCGGCGGACAGCATCAAACAGCCGAACGCCATCAAGCGCCAGTTTTTGGCCTGCACGCGGGCAGACCCAATGCGTTCGTCCCAAACCTGCGCAGCCTTTTGGTAAGGCGTGATCGGCGTGGGCATGCGCCCGTAGTGAACGGATGGTCGTTTGAACATTGATAACTGCCCCCTTGAGATCAAGTGATCGGTTACGGGTCGTGCGGTGTCCGGATTGAAGCATCGGCCCGCGGTGTGTGGTAAGGCGCTTACCGCGTGTCAGCGCTCTCCTTCGGACAAGTCCACGGAGGAGCCGCTGCCAGCGTGGTCGCCAGAGCGGACCGCGCGGCCGGCTGTCGACGCACTATGCCGAATGGTATGGGCACTTTTCATGCGCCGCGCCCAATCGGGCTGCGCTTTCCCTTCTGCCGAAGTGCTTGCGGCTTGCTCGCCCGCTTGCCCACCGCCGCCGAGCGTAGCCGCTGCACGGCGCAACGGGCTCATGGCTGCCGAAGCCCCCGCCTCCGCGACGCCAGCAAGGCCGCCACTTCGATAGGCCGCGGATGCTCCACTCAAGACGGCACCGCCACCGCGCGCGGCGCCTGCAATCGCGCCGCCAGCGAGACTAGCACCGCCGGCGGCGAGGCCTGCACCGACGGCAACGACACCTCCAGCGGCAAGTCCCGTACCGGCCGCGGCACCGGCGCCGAGCTGCGGTCCGCCAGAGACCAGGCCGTTTGCGATTCCCGGGCCGAAGATACCGAGGCCGAGCAATGAGAGCGCCGCAAGGACCAGCGTCATCGCGTCTTCGATGGTCGGCTGGCCGCCAGCAAAGCCAGAAGTGAACTGAGAGAACAGGGTCGATCCAATGCCGAGGATGACGGCCAGAACCAGGACCTTGATTCCAGATGACATGACATTGCCCAACACCCGCTCTGCCGCGAACGCGGTCTTGCCAAACAAGCCGAAAGGAATGAGCACGAAGCCCGCCAGCGTCGTCAGTTTGAACTCGACCAGGGTCACGAAGAGCTGGACCGCCAGAATGAAGAAGGCGAGCAGCACCACGACCCAGGCGAACAGGAGAACGACGATCTGGACGAAATTCTCGAAGAAACTGATGTAACCCATCAGGTTCGAAATCGAATCGAGGAGCGGTCGGCCGGCGTCGAGGCCGACTTGAGCGATCTTCCCTGGTCGCAGGAAATCCGACGCAGATAAGCTCGAGCCGGACGCTTTCAGCCCAAGACCGGCAAAGCTTTCGAAGACGATGCGTGCGAGGCTGTTCCAATTGCTGATGAGGTAGGCAAAGACGCCGACGAAGAGCGTCTTCTTGACGAGGCGCGCGATAATGTCTTCGTCCGTTCCCCAACTCCAGAACAATGCGGCGAGCGTAATGTCGATTGCGGCAAGGGTCGTCGCGAGATATCCGACATCGCTACCCAGCAGCCCGAAGCCGTTATCGATATAGCGCGTAAACGTTTCCAGGAACTGGTCGATAATCCCGGTACCAGTCATGGCTTGCTCGCCTCAGGTGTTGCCAGGGGCGGATATCCATGCACGAAGCGGCTCTGATCCTTTGGGGCGGGCGCTAAATTCGCGGCGGAATCATCCTGGCCAGCAACTGCGGCGTCATCCCTCCTGCCAAAGAAACGACGCCGGTTCTCGTCCCAAACCTGCTTACAATGCCGATAACCCGCCGTTTCCTCCGAGGTGACACCGCGGCAGCGTACCAGGTCGGAATTGGTTGCACCTGTCGTCTGCGCTTTCTCCGGCAGCGGCGGAGAACCGTTGCCACCGCGAAGCTGAATTGTGCAGGCAGCGACGACCAATACGCCGATTGTCGTAAGCAGCGACAAGGCCTTGAATGCGTTTACGTCAGTCATTGATGGAACATCCGCACGTCTTGGGATTGATAGCCCTGGCCCGGCGTCAAGAACCGTCGGAGCTGCTCTCGGCCCTGGTCTTGGGCCGCGGCGCGTTGCGCCGCTTCAAGACTCTGCGCTCGACTTTGTGCGGTTATGACTGCGGTGAGGTCGGCGAGCTGCTGCGCGCTCAGCGCGAGAATTTGATTGCCGGCCTGCGTTGCCTGCAAGGCACCGCTGGCGCCTTGGCTTGAGCTGACGAGCGCGGAGGTTTGGATGCGATTGGTATCGAGGTTGCCAACGATGCCAGCCTGGACCCGGAGCGCGTCTTGCGTTGCTGCGTAAGTATTTTGCCACCGCGATTGAGCGTTTGTGATCAGCAATTGGCTGGACTGGCTTCCGGTAACCGGCGCGTAGCTTGTCGAGAACGCGCGATCGATCTGCTGAACGTCGTAGGCGATCCGCTGGGCTTGGCTCAGCAATTGCTGGGTCCGCTGGATCGACGATTGCAGTTGCTGCAGCGATGAATACGGTAGGTTTGCCAGATTCCTTGCTTGGTTGATCAACATCTGCGCCTCGTTCTGCAACGAGGTGATCTGGTTGTTGATCTGCTGGAGCTCCCGCGCGGCGGTCAGAACATTCTGAACGTAGTTGTTGGGATCAAAGACGATGAGCGCCCGTGCGGGCACCGCGACGCCAAGCACCAGCGCAATGGTGCCAGCGGCTGCCAATAGGCCAAGACGCCTCATAGCGATTTCTCCAGATTTGCAAGATTGGGGATCAAGTCTACGGCCCAGGCGACGCCCCGGTGCTGGAGCCAGGCCGGCACGAACCCGTCAGGTCCATGTTCGGCGAGAAGCTGCGCGATTGCAGCCTGGTCTGTCTTGGAAGAGGCGGCCGTAAATGCGAGCGCGACATCACCAAGGCCTAGTTCGAACATGCGGTTGCCGCGACGCGATTGACAGTAGTAGTCGCGCTTCGGGGTTGCCCGGCTCAGAAGCGCGATTTGCCGGTCGTTGAGGCCAAAGCGGCGATAGATGGCGGTAATCTGCGGCTCGATCGCCCGCTCGTTTGGCAGCAACAGGCGCGTCGGACAGCTTTCGATGATCGCCGGCGCGATCGCCGAGCCGTCAATGTCCGAAAGCGACTGGGTGGCGAAAATGACGGATGCGTTTTTCTTCCGAAGGGTCTTCAACCATTCGCGGAGTTGGCCCGCAAAATCCTCGTCGTCGAGTGCAAGCCAGCCTTCATCGACAATCAGGAGGGTCGGCCGGCCGTCGAGGCGGTCCCCGATACGATGGAACAAGTAAGCCAGCACGGCCGGGGCCGCACTCGTTCCGATCAACCCTTCAGTTTCAAACGCCTGGACCGAGGCCTCGCCGAGGCGCTCCTGTTCGGCATCAAGCAGGTGTCCGGACGGACCGCCCAGGCAATAGGGTTGCAGCGCACGTTTCAGGGAGTTCGATTGCAGCAGGACCGACAGGCCCGTCAGGGTGCGCTCCTGCATGGGTGCCGAGGCGAGCGACGTCAGAGCCGACCACAGATGATCCTTGACCTCCGGCGTGATCTCGATCTTTTCGCGTGCAAGGATCGCGCCGATCCATTCTGTGGCCCATCCGCGCTCGGAAGGGTCGTCGATCCACGCCAGCGGCTGCAACGCAACGAGTTGGTCGCCTCCATCGGACAATGCACCGCCGAGATCATGCCAGTCGCCGGCCATGGCGAGCGCGGCCGCCCGGATCGAGCCGCCAAAATCGAACGCAAAGACCTGAGCACCCGGGTAGCGGCGGAACTGCAACGCCATCAGCGCCAGCAACACGGATTTACCGGCGCCCGTCGGTCCCACCACGAGGGTATGGCCGACATCGCCGACGTGGAGGGAGAATCGGAACGGGGTCGATCCCTCGGTCTTACCGAACAGGAGGGGCGCCCCCTTGAAGTGCAAATCCCTCGTCTCACCCGCCCATACGGCCGACATCGGAATCATATGGGCGAGGTTGAGGGTCGAAATCGGCGGCTGCCGCACGTTGGCGTAGACATGGCCGGGTAGACTGCCGAGCCAGGCTTCCACGGCGTTCACCGTCTCGATCATGCAGGTAAAATCGCGGCCCTGAATGACCTTCTCGACCAGGCGGAGCTTTTCATCGGCAGCATGGGGATTGCCGTCCCACACGGTGATGGTCGCCGTGACAAAGGCTTGCCCAATCTGATCCGAACCGAGTTCCTGCAACGCCGCATCGGCGTCCAGCGCCTTGTTGTGAGCGTCGGTATCAAGCAGCGTCGACGCCTCGTTGGTCATGACCTCCTTGAGAATGGCGCCGATGGACTTTCTCTTGGCGAACCATTGGCGGCGAATCTTGGTCAGCAGCTTCGTGGCATCAGTCTTGTCGAGCATGATCGCGCGGGTCGACCAGCGATACGAGAATGCGAGGCGATTCAGGTCGTCCAGAATCCCCGGCGTCGTCCCGCCCGGAAAGCCGACGATCGTCAGAACCCGGAGGTTGGCCGACCCCAGCATCGGCTCGAGCCCGCCGGTCAGCGGCTGATCGGCCAACAGCGCATCGATGTACATGGGGATTTCCGGCACTCGAACGCGATGACGCTTGGTCGAAATCGTTGAGTGCAGGTAGGTCAACGTGTCCTGATCATCGAGCCATGCACATTCGGGCATGAATCCTTCAACGAGTTGCAGCACGCGATTGGTCTGATCGACAAATCCACGAAGCAGCTCGCGCGCGTCGGCTCCAACGGCGCGATCGCCGCCCTCATAGAGCAATCTTTCTGCTCTCGCGGCCCCCTCCTCGGGCGGTAGATAGAGGAAGGTCAGGAAATAGCTGGACTCATAGTGGGCGCCCGCCTCTTCAAACTGAGCTTTGCGTTCGGCATCGACCAGCGCTGAGGCGACATCCGGAAAGGTGTTCGGCGGGTACGCACCCGCAAAGTGGCGCTGCGCCTCAACGAACACCGCCCAGCCTGAGCCTAGCCGCCGCAAAGCATTGTTCAAACGGCCGGCGACGGCGACGAGTTCAGCCGGCACGGCGCTGTCGAGGTCAGGCCCACGGAACTTTGCTGTCCGCTGGAACGAGCCATCCTTGTTCAAGATAATTCCCTCGTCGACGAGAGCTGCCCAAGGTAGGAAGTCGGCGAGCCGGGCATTGGAATTGCGATATTCAGCGAGATTCATCATGACCAAGGGCTCAGGCGTTGAGATGACCGGGAATGCGCAGATGTCGGCGCACCACATCGACAAAGGCTGAATCGCGCTTGGCGGCCCAGACGGCGGCCATATGGCCGAGGAACCAGAGGACGAGGCCCGCGATCCAGAGCCGCAATCCAAGACCAAGAGCCGCGGCAAGCGTGCCGTTGACAATCGCGACCGACCGGGGTGCTCCACCCATCAGGATTGGTTCGGTCAGAGCACGGTGAACGGGCACAAGGAAGCCGACGACAGGTTCATCCATCAAATCACCACGCCGCCACCGAAGGAGAAGAACGATAGGAAGAAGCTCGAGGCAGCGAACGCAATCGACAGACCGAACACGATCTGGATCAGTCTGCGGAAACCACCCGACGAATCTCCGAACGCGAGCGTCAGCCCGGTCACGACGATGATGATGACGGCGATGATCTTGGCGACGGGGCCTTCTACCGATTGCAGTATCTGATTGAGCGGCTGTTCCCACGGCATGTTCGAGCCAGCCGCCCATGCCGGTGCCGTGGCCAAGAGAATCGTGCCGAACGCGGCAAGTGAAGCCGTATCTTGAAGAACTCGAAATTGCTGACGCATGTCAGTCTCCTGCTGATGAAAGGCTGTAGTCGCCGGCAGCACTAAGTCCCTTGATGAGGGCGAGCTCAGCGAGGCGACGGTCAGCACCGCGCCCCGCGAGCACAGCAACGAGGTCGATGGTCTCGGCGATAAGGGCACGCGGCACCGTGATGACGGCTTCCTGGATGAGTTGCTCGAGCCGCCGCAGTGCGCCGATGGCGGTGCCGGCATGGATGGTACCGATGCCGCCGGGATGACCGGTGCCCCAGGCCTTGAGCAGATCGAGTGCTTCGCCACCGCGGACCTCGCCGATCGGGATACGATCCGGACGTAGTCGCAGCGAGGACCGAACGAGATCCGATAGTGTGGCGACACCATCTTTTGTCCGCAAAGCTACGAGATTTGGCGCTTTGCACTGGAGTTCTCGAGTATCTTCGATCAGCACGACCCGATCGGAAGTCTTCGCGACCTCGGCCAAGAGCGCATTTGTCAACGTTGTCTTGCCCGTCGATGTCCCCCCGGCGACGAGGATGTTCTTGCGTGCGGCGACCGCGCTCTTGAGGATCTTGGCCTGCTCGGAAGTCATGATCTGCTTGGCGACATAATCGTCGAGCGTAAACACGGCGACAGCGGGCTTGCGGATAGCAAAAGCCGGTGCAGCAACGACCGGAGGCAAGAGACCTTCAAAGCGCTCCCCGGTGCCAGGCAGTTCGGCCGAAACCCGTGGCGCGCCGGTATGCACCTCGGCCCCAACATGATGCGCCACCAGGCGAACAATGCGCTCGCCATCCGCTGCGGACAGAGTTTCGCCGGTGTCGATCAGGCCATTTGACAACCGGTCAATCCACAACCGCCCATCTGGATTGAGCATGACCTCGATAATCGTCTCATCTTCGAGGTAGCCGGCAATCGCCGCGCCAAGTGCGCTACGCAGCATTCTCGCACCGCGCGAATTCGCTTCCGATTGAAAGGAATGAACTGCCACCGCTGCCCCCACCGAAGGAGGGCCCCACAGAGCGCCCTCAGATGGGGACAATTACAAAGACACCCGTGGGCTTGGCGCAACGAGCGCTTCGCGCGATCGTAGACCGGCGTAGAAAAAGAAAGTTTGCGAGCTGAAACTTGAGACCTGCGTGATCGGATAGCTCGCCGTGAGCCGCTGCTCACCACTCCCCATCGTCATCCAAAGGAATTAGTACGACGGAACTCTCATACAAACCGACCGACTCGACGACGTCGGAGCTGTTAGCCGGCACGAACAAGGAAAACGAACTCATCCACGAAGTGGAGCATCGGAGCCAAGGAAGCGCGAACCAAAGCAATGCCGCGACCTGCACTGCCACGTTGAGACCGAACGCGACTTGATAGGCGATGATGGGCCTATGCCCATCGATCATGAACCATTGCTCCAGGATAAGGCCCGTCGCGTACTGTGCAAGAAATGCCCAACCGAAATGCAGAACGTTCAAGGCGCCGTTGGCACGGCCGACAAATTCTAGCGGAAAGTAATCCGCTATCACCGCGAAGCTGACCACGGTTGCCGTTCCAACAATTGCGACAACGGACCAGGGCAGGACGGACGGCAGAGGCGCTCGCAGGATCAAGGCCAACTCGGCTGCGATAAGTAGCACTGCAACCATCGCTAATATCGTCTCCGCCCCGAATTCTCTTCGTTTGATGTGATGGACCGTCGTGCCGAACAGCCAAGCACCGCCGCAAAGTCCGATCGACATTATGAAGAGCTCTCTGACGAGATTTGTGCGATCGAGCCCCTCTACGTCTGTCAGCCACGGCGATGCCCACAATCCCTGGAGAGACCAGGCCGATCCAATGCAAGTCGCCGACAACGGTGCAATACGCCAGAAACGCCCATCAGTGAAAACGGAGCTAAGGGTGATGGGAATTGACGCTGTCGATGGGACAATGGCTCGTTCAGGAACCACGACATAGATGAGGATGGCGGTCGCGCCGGTCGCGGCCGCTAGGATCTCAAAGAGCTGCCGCCACCCCATCCAAGCGAGTAGGTGTTCGACTGGAGCCGTAGCGGTCACCGCTCCTAGCGATCCCAGCATGATCATGTAGCCGTTAAGCAAGGCAACTCGCTCCCTGGGAAACCAAAGAACGATGGACTTCAGCCCTGCTGCGAGCGATGCCGCCACGCCAAGCCCGATCATTGCACGCGCGATCAAAAGTGACAGGAAACCGGTCGATACCGCAAAAAGTCCGGTTCCCACCGCGGCCAGCAAAAGATGAGCACTCTGGACGCGACGCGGACCAAAGCGGTCTAACAATATGCCGATGGGGATCTGAGCCGCTGCGAAAATGAGGAAATGGACTGACGTCAGCAACCCGAGGTCGGCAGTCCCAAGCCCGGTGTCCGAGCTGAGATGGCCGACGATCAAAGCGTTGATCGTTCGAAACAGGTACGAAAGATAGTATCCAGCCGCAAAAGGGAGAAAAACGCGCGCAGTTCGACGCCATGCTATTGAGATTTGCATGCTGGCCCCCTTTTGCTCTCAGCTCGTGCGAGCCGATAGCGCGTCCGGCTTTTTGTCAGCTCGGCTAAATTGCTGCGGTCGTAGGCTGGCGTAGAAAAAGGAGGGGCGGGTGCGATAACGTGCCGAGGGCCTCAGTCAGCTTCACCGACCGGTTCCTGACGGACGATCTCTTCTGGAATCTCACGCAGGAAGCTCTGTCCTTTTTGCAAACGGCGGCCGAGCGCCTCGACAAATCCTTCAAAACGTTCCCTGCCCTTAAGCTGCGCGGCCGCCTGCGCGTCATTGGGCAACGGTGGCGTGATCGTCAGCCAGAAGCGAATGAAGAGGGCCAAAGTCTCGGCCGTCAGACCGACGTCACGCTCCAGCCTCTGCATCTGACGTGACAGCCGGTCCAGACGCCGAGTGAAGGCTGCCTCCCGCCTGTCCGCGCCGTCCGGCGACAGAAAGGAAGCGACTGCCGCTTCCACGATCGAAGACCTGGAAAGGTTCTTGCGGTCGGCCAGATCCGAGATCTGTTTCAGAAGCTCTGGCGGGAAATATACGTTCATCCGGTCGCGCATACTGCCTCAGAGCTCCATACCGTCATTCGGGTCCATGGCGACCTGACGCGCGACACCGCGCATCTGTTGGCGTATGAGCCGGGACTGACGAATCACATCCTCATCATCGTCAAGAACGACGGCAAATTCTTCTGCCGGCGTCGGTTCGGTTTTCTCCTTGACGATCGCGACGTGATCGGGGAGTTCGGGCTCACGACGGAGACCGCTGTTCGCCGTGTCTTCCTCTCCCTGCCCCCTGTCCCCTGGAAGCGGCGCCGGCGTCAGCGTTCCAAGCGTTGACCATCCGTCCGTTCGCGATGATCGCCCGGATGCCGCCGGATCGGGCGGCGGCAAGACACGCTCGGTAAACCGCCGGTCCTCATAGTAGCGGACCTTCTTTGCCCGCATCGGTGGCGTGCCCGCCACCATGACGATCTCGTCCATCGGCGGAAGCTGCATGACCTCGCCAGGCGTCAAGAGCGGCCGCGCCGTCTCCTGCCGCGAGACCATGAGGTGCGCCAGCCAAGGGTTCAACCTGTGACCGGCATAGTTTTTCATCGCGCGCATCTCCGTCGCAGTGCCCAGCGCGTCGGATACCCGCTTGGCGGTCCGCTCGTCATTGGTCGCGAAGCTGACGCGCACGTGGCAGTTGTCGAGGATCGCATTATTGGGCCCGTAGGCCTTTTCGATCTGATTGAGCGATTGCGCAATCAAGAAGCTCTTGATGCCATACCCCGCCATAAAGGCGAGTGCGGACTCGAAGAAATCAAGCCGCCCCAGGGCCGGGAACTCGTCGAGCATCATCAGGATGCGATGCCGCCGGTCGCGGGCGTGCAGATCTTCGGTCAGGCGCCGGCCAATCTGGTTCAGCACCAGACGGATCAATGGTTTGGTCCGTGAGATATCGGAGGGTGGCACTACGAGGTAAAGCGTCGTGGGACTGGCATCGGCAATCAAATCCGCGATTCGCCAATCGCAAGCGCGGGTCACCTGAGCCACAACGGGATCGCGGTAAAGCCCGAGGAACGACATCGCCGTGGACAGGACTCCTGAGCGTTCGTTCTCGGATTTATTGAGGAGTTCGCGCGCAGTCGAGGCGACCACAGGGTGAGCCCCCTGCTCACCGAGGTGCGGCGCAGTCATCATCGCCTTCAACGTCGCCTCAATCGGCCGCTTCGGGTCGGACAGAAAAGCGGCCACACCTGCCAAAGTCTTGTCCGCCTCGGCATAGAGAACGTGGAGGATGGCGCCGACCAGCAGCGAATGGCTGGTCTTCTCCCAATGGTTCCGCTTATCGAGGGAGCCTTCGGGGTCGACCAGGACGTCAGCGACGTTCTGCACGTCACGAACCTCCCACTCGCCGCGCCGGACCTCGAGCAGCGGGTTGTAGGCCGAAGATTTTGGGTTGGTGGGATCGAATAAGAGGACGCGGCCATGCCGCGAACGAAAGCCCGCCGTCAGCTGCCAGTTCTCGCCCTTGATGTCGTGGACGATGGCCGAGCCCGGCCAAGCCAGCAACGATGGAACGACGAGGCCGACACCCTTACCCGACCGTGTGGGTGCAAAACACAACACGTGTTCTGGTCCGTCATGGCGGAGATAGTCGCGGTCGAGCTTGCCCAGCACCACGCCATCCGGACCGAGAAGGCCGGCCGCTCTCATCTCCCGCACATCGGCCCAGCGCGCCGAACCATAGGTCTCGACGTTCTTGGCTTCGCGCGCCCGCCAGACCGACATGCTGATCGCCACCGCGATCGAAAAGAAGGTCCCCGAGGCTGCGATGAGGGCCCCCTCGACAAAGACCTGTGGTGCATAGGCATCGTAGACGAACCACCACCAGAAAAAGATAGGCGGGTAATAGACTTTGAAGCCTGATAGCTCGAACCAGGGCCGCCCAAGCTCCGGTTGATATGCGAGCCGCCAAGCCGCCCACTCGGTTGCTCCCCAGATGGCGAGCAAAACGATCAGGCCAACAACGATCACCTGTCCCCAAAGGATTTTGGTTCCGGACATCCCGAACGCCTTTTTCCGCAACTAAAATGCTGAGATAGCTAGAGGCCGAGGTCGCGCTTCCGACCAAAACTCCATTCGATGCCGCCACCGTCCTTCATGACGCCGGCGACGTCCTTGCCCAGCCTCTTTTCAAGTTCGCGAGACCAGGGCACGAGCTGAAAGCCAAGTCCGTTATCGACCATGGCGAAGCGACCCGAGGCGAGCGTGATGCGTTGGCGATAGACGCCCGCCACATGCTCACCGGAGGCAGCCTTCATATGAGGCAGGCCGGTGTCGGCCGAGACTTTTGCTGCCAGCTCGTCCAGTTCGCGTCCGCGGAGCGTATTCAGCAGGTCGCGCTGCAAGATGATGCCCTGGCCCTGCCGCCGTGCCAGCCCCTCCTGAATCAGATGCTCGGTACGGGCTGCCATGGCGTCGCGGGTCTCGCGGCCGAAACCACCCATGGCGAGCGGCATGCGCGCGCGTTCGACCAAGCGATGGTCGAGCCAGGTCGCGCCTTTCGCGGCGACCTGTTCAGCAAGATCGAGATCGGAACGGCTCGCGAGGACCAAGGTGGGGCGCGGATCGCCGGCAGGACCGAAGCGCCGGACTTCGACGATACCGCCGGTCGGTGGTGCATAGTCGAAGGCCTCGATTCCACGGAAGCGGACGTAGTGTGCACGTCCATCCGTTCCGTCGATCAGGGCGAAAGCCTCGCCAGTCAGTTCGTCATGCAATCCCCGATCGACCAGCCGTCCGATGATCTGGGACGTCGGCTGTCCACTTTCGATGACGAAGTCGGCAATACCGCGCGGTTCCCCACGCTCGGTAAAGGCGCGGTGCATGGTCTTGATGATGTCGCCGCGCATGCCGAGGTCGCGCAGACTGCGCTCAGCTTCAAGCCCGACCGTCCATTCCCCTGGTGCCGCGGGTGCAGCGAGGCCGGTCTTCTCCAGATGCTGAAGGCGGCCGACCATCAGGCGGCGGATCTCGGGATCGGAGCTGCCGGGATTCTCAGGACGCAGATCGATATAGCCGGTTTCGTCGGCTGCCAGCCGGATCTCCTGATCGAGCCGCGTCCATCGCTCTGCCGTGACTTCCCTCTCCAGCGAAATGCGGATTTCATGTTCCGGTTTCGGACCTAGTTCAATGGCGGCAAGTTCCTCGGCGCGTGAACGCAGACCCCGGCTGATGTAGTCGCGGGAGATCACGAGATCGGTTCCCTCCTCATCTACGCCACGAACGAGAAGATGGACATGAGGGTTGTCGGTATTCCAATGATCGATAGCCACCCAATCGAGCCGCGTGCCGAGATCGGTCTCCATCTGCTTGGCAAGATCGCGGGTGAAGGCCTTGAGATCGGTCATATCACCGGCGTCTTCGGGCGAGACAATGAAACGGAAATGATGGCGGTCGTCCTTGCAGCGTTCCGCGAACGCCGCGCCGTCAGCACGGTCGCTGCGGGCATCGAACATCTCGGCCCTCCCGCCGATTCGAGTGACGCCATCGCGTTTCAAATATGAGAGATGGGCGGTCAGTGGCGCTGAGCGGAAGGCTCGCCCTTTGTGGCGAACAACGCGCGCTTTCACCACGACGCGCCGTGTCGGGCTGAACAACCGGCAGCGACTAAAGGCGAGCCGGCCGCGGCCAAACGTCGAGCGCCCATAGGCCACAGAACGCCTACCAGCCGCGGCCTGTCCCGAGGTGTGTCCGGCCTTCTTTGCTGCGCGCAACACCTGGTTGATGAAGCTCTTTTGCTTCGGCGCGCGCGTACCGCGGATGCGCCCGGGCCGAACACGCAGATCGCTGTCGTCTGCGGTCATGACCGGACCTCCCGGCAATCAAGAGCGCATGCCGTGCCGAAAAACTCTTTGATTGCATTCGTCAAAATGCAAGGCGCGGCACGCGCCCCGACCGACCGGCACGCCGGAACCCAAGTCATGTCAATGGCTTGCGGTTCGACCGGCGAGCCCCTTTTATCTCGCCTTCCTAATCGGGCGTGCAAAGTCAAGCCACGCCTACGCTTTTCTGCGACTTTCTGCACTTCAGTCATCACGCACTCCTTGCAGCAACAACGCACACGCCTCACCAAAACCGCGGCTGCGGTTTGCATTCGCCAGGCGGGGTCCATGCGTTCCTTCGCGTTCAGCACTTGGCCGTCGCATGCTCTTCATCAGGTTCGTCAACGGGGGTGTCCAAGCAGTCTGGCGCTCTCCCCGGAGGGCGGTAGCAGGCAAGAAATAGCGGACATTCCCCGTTTCGCGGCCCCGCCAGGGGACGCTCACCGCGCGCGCGGATCTCTAACTGTAGCTCCTTCTCAGCAGGCCGGTTGCAACACCAGCGCTCATCCTCCGTGATCCCACAGCAGTTACTGCGCAGGCTTCAGGCGCAATCGCTGCGTGACTTTGGCACCGAAGCCGACGTGGAAGTCGGTCTCGTTGACCCACATCCTGTGCAGGATACTCGCGAGCTTGCGTGCGACCGCGACGATCGCGCACAACATGCTCGACCGTTTCGCGATCCGCAGGCCCCATGCTCGCAATGCCGACCATTTCCTGACCCGGAGCAGCAGGCTTGCAGCCGCCTCGCAGAGCGCTTCTCTCACAGAGATATCGCCCTGTTTGCTGATATGACCTTCAAAATCGATCGACGTCCCGGACTGGTGGCGTCTCGGCGTCAGGCCAAAATGCGCGCCGACCGTGCGGGATCGCGCAAAGCGATGAGGATCATCGACACCGACCTTAAACGACAGCGCCGCAACGGGACCGACACCAGGCACCGTCATCAACCGGCGGCACACTGTATCATGCTGGACCACTTGAAGGAGCACGTGATGCAATCTGTCGTAGCCGTCGAAGATCGCCCGCCGCACATCCAGCATGGTCTCAATCATCAAGGACAATACCGGATCGCTGTGCTCGAGCAGCTCCCGGACGCGTGCGTCGTAGCCTCCCCGACCCACGGCCCCCGTGAGCAAGCCGTAAGCCCTGAGCGTGCCACGAATGTGATCTTCGATATCGATCAGCTTTCGCTTGAGGAGCTTCCTGTTGGCCAAAAGCGAACGCATCCTCTGCATGTCGATATTCTTGACATGGACTGCCCGGTACCAGCCCAGACGCATCATCTGTGCGATGCCACGCGCATCGTTTCGATCGGTCTTGTTGCGCATCGTCGACAGCGAAACACGCATGTGGCGCGCCTCGACAACAACGATCGGAACTCCGGCCGGCTGCAGTTCGCGGTATAACCAGATGCCAAGCGATGACGCCTCGACTCCCACCCTATCGAGGTGATCCGCGTAGCCCTCCAAAGCGGAGCGGATCGCCTCTGGCTCCGTCCCGAGCTTCACTTCGCGGACGGTGAGGCCCTCGTTATCGACGACGCAAAGGCTGGTTTCCTCAAGACCGACGTCCAGTCCAACGTAAAGTTTCATCGGAGCTCTCCCTTGTGGCAACGACGTTCCAAGTCGTTGCACCTGGCTCCGGATTCGGCCACGGTCGCGCTATCCCCGCGCACCGGTATCTCGAAGCCCGATTTGAAGAGCCGTCGACCGTTCGTGATCGCTCTCCGCCTTTCCGGCATCCCGTAAGCCGAATTGAGCAACTGCTGCCGTGGAACTGAATATGCGCAGAGCCTGGCGCTGCCGCCGCCTGAGCAGAGGTTTGCGAAGCACACAAGATCAGACCCGGCACAATAGTGACGGTGATCCAGTGTAACGAAACTGCCTGACGGTCCGTAATCGCGATGTGATGGAGCTAGAGAGGTGACGCAATCTCCCCGAAACGGAGCGGATGCCAAACCGCTATCGCAAGCCCTTGCCGCGCTCCGTGAGTTGGTCGCACGAGCGCGGGACGCTTCCAACGAGCCGTTCGATGACGGCCATTCGGTCGATAGGTGGAAGAGTGCAGAGTTCAGTGCCGCGATCGAATGTGCCGAATCAGAGATCGCGAAAGCTTCCAAACCTGTTCCCCGTACGAAATAGGAGCTCGCGCTGCAGGGGCGTTGCCCGCAAATGCCCGGCGCGAGAGCATCAGCCTCGTCAATGTCCGACCTCACGCGCAGGCCTCGAACACATACGTCGTGTTTGCGCACTGGTCTTGCCGTTTCGCCAATCGTTCCTTGAAGGTCGCCACCGCTTGCCGACCCGCGCCTGATCATCGCGACGCTCCCGAACCTGATCGGGCGACAAACATCCCGGTGGACTTGGGGCCCATGTGCAAAATATCTCGCGACGAGAATGCAGTCGTTGTGTCGCTCGAAGGTACGAACGCTGGCGGATCGTCCCTATGCATGAGATCGGATCGTGCAATGAATAACATTGCCGCTGCCGACAACCGTCGGTCGGCGATCCACGTCGGAGGCAGTTTGATGCCCAGGCGGCTTGCAAGCTTGATCACGTAGGCTCGCGTTTCACTAGGCAGGCAATGGCCCGTGAGAAACTCTTCGTAGCGAGTTGGTCCCGCGTTGTACGCGGCAAACACGCCAGGCGAGCCATAGCGGCTGAGCAATTCACGCAGATATGCCGTGCCTGCCAGAATGTTGTCGCGCGGATCGAACGGATCGTTGCCTAGGTCATAGCGCAGGCGCAGTTCTGCCCAAGTCGCGGGCATGACTTGCATGAGGCCCATCGCACCTTTGGGCGATCTGACACGCACTTGGCCGGAACTTTCGCTGTCCAGCACAAACCTGATCCAGTCCACCGGGATTGCAAAGCGTCGTGACGCTTCTTCCATAAAGGCGGCGAACGGGCTTTCTGCTTGATGGACCGCTCGAGCCGCCGGTCTGTTCTCAGCCAAAGCACCAGTTTGCGACGCGGTCAAAATAAACAGCAGTGGCACGACAGCCCAAACACGCACGCCCGACCGAGCTGAGCATGCTGTCGTGCTCACGCCCTTGCAGCATTCGCGCCGGTCATTCGGCCGCCCTGGACCGCCGCTGCGCGCGTCGGCCTTGCAAACATTGTTCGAGACGGAGGAATGGTTCCGTAATCGATCAAACAGAGGAATTGCGGGATAGACATGCGGAACACGCACGATCATTCCTCCCGTGTCCACACCGGGAACGCACGCCCGATCACGGCCGAAGCCGGAAGAAATCCAAAATACCGCCCGTCAAGGGAGTCGTCCGACTGCCAGTTCATGAGAAAGAGCTCGCCGTCGCCAACGACGTGGCAGCCCTGCCATTTCGGCAGCGGCCGGCCGCGTCCATCGCGATCCCGCGCCTCGCCGACCGTAATTTCATCGACTGAAATCGTGAGCCCACTTCTGCAGACGTTCTGCCCTGGGAGGGCCAGCACGCGCTTGAGCAGGGGGATGCCAATGGGCAGATATCCGTTGAGATCAAGGAAGGTTGCGAGCGGCTCCGGCGGCCGAACAGCGACCAGTTCGGTGACATGGAAGCCTTTCGCTGGTCGTAAGCGATAGAGACCGATTGGCACGCTCGTCGATGCATTCCAGATGTAGAGCGGAAGCGGCTCCATGGCGATTGTCGTGAGCAGCGCAACAGCGGCCCCAAACGTTGCAGTCAGCGTCTTCAGGCGACCTGTCACCGCATTACTCTCTGACGATGGAGCCAAACCTGATGGCGCGCTTTCGAGTAGGAACGCGGGTTTTCGTTGACGGACAGACGATTATGAACGTGATGCCAATGATCAGGTGCGACATCAGCAGGATTGATGCCGAGCGCCTCAATGGCATCGGTCATCTGCAACACTCGTTCGACCTTCGGCCAGCCAGAGAGTCGCAGCAAAATCTTTCCGCCGGGCTTCACATACGGAACGGTCGAGCAGCGCTGCCCCGGTGCAACCGCGCGCAAAATGTCAATCCGCGAAATGGCAGTTCCAAAGTCATTGGATGTCCACCGAACGAAAGCAAAAATGCTGCCGGGTGCAAATGCCAGGACGCGCCGGTGACGATCAATCTTCCGTTCCTCGACGATGCGACCGAACCGAATGCGGTTTTCGATACGTTTCTCGAGCCACAACACTTCCACTTCGGTAAGGTCGCTCATGCTGCCGCTCCCTGAGGCTGGGGCTGGGAGCCGTAAGCTCGGAGTTCGGTGAAGAGCGTGTGTGGCTTCTGCGGCCAAGCAGGACAGGCGGCCTGCCTTTGGCAGTCACCTCCAATGCGGCTTGTGATCTGGTCCCCGAAGGACTTCTGATCAATAAAATTGTGGTGGCTGGCAAACGCCCAGGAACAATCGCTTAGGTCCGATTTCGGTGCCAAATAGCGCAAGAATCGGGTTCCCGACAGCACGTGAGTTGCGGTCCCCGATGGCACTGGCGGATTCACAGATTGGCCTCCGAATGTAGAATGAGACCGCGCCCCACGGAAGCGTTCTGCTAAGGGATCAACAGGCGTTAGTGCGACGTTCTGGCGCTCAGTATCGTGCCGATCGTGCATTAGCTTGAGCTGATAGCCGGGCAATGTCTGGTACTCGACGAGTTGTCGTACGTCGCAAGCAAAAGTCTTGGGCGGCGCGAGCATGATCGAGGTCTGCACTGTCGTTGACTGCAGCCTGTCGGAACCCGCCTTCAGCTGATCATAGTCCTGCGTCCTCGTACCACGCCCGACATAGATTAGACTCTCATCAGCCGTCGCAGCCATCGGGCGCGTCGGCTTCGATACGGCGTCACTGGATTCGACGATTTGGTACGCCGCCCAGATGAGAACGTTCGCATCCCAGATGGCCGCTGTGCCATGTTTTGGCACGGCTTCGGCATGAATTGAGATCGCAACGACACGGCAATCAATCGGCACAATTCGCTTCGTTTTCGCGAGCGAATAGAATGGAAGGGCCATGAGGTCCTGAGCATCGCGCGGCGCTAAATCGCTGGGAATTGCACGAAACAGATCAAGCAGCTCGCGCTCGGAGAGGCGGTGGTGCGCTGAGGACTCGTTTGCGGACATGGCTAGCGCCTCTCTTTACCCGCATAGGGAATAGGCGCATGCCGCTTTGCGGGCAGTACGGTGCCAACTCCCGGGTCCGAGGTCGATTTCTTCTTGCCCAGTTTGGCCCATGCTGTCAGGTCAGCCACTGAATAGACTACGCGCCCGCCGATCTTGTGATATTCCGGACCGGTTCCGTACGTTCGGTGTTTCTCCAGCGTGCGGGCGGACAAGCTCAGAAAGCGCGCTGCTTCGGGTGTGCGCAGATATCGCTGCGGCTGATCCGCGCTCCGGTCGGACATTTGAAAAGCTCCGTGATCGTCTTGAGTGCAGGCGTGCGTCGCCGCGCGTCGACGGTCACGATCGCGTAGTAGAACTGCTTATGGGGATGCCGAAGATGCCGGGATGATTTTACGATACCCCTTACAGAGGAGTGGTCGCCCTTGCGCTTGAACCGCACAGGCTTGCGTTATCGTCCGCACCAGCGCGAGGTCGCTCTGTGTCAGTCGGATCGTTCGATTGCGCAGATCGCGCATCTTCCAGGCGCGATCGAGGATGCGCTTCTGGGCGAACAGCGCTGCAATGATGCGATAGCTGCCACTGGCAATATGCGCGTCGAGCACCCGCCTAGCGGTTTCAGGCGTTCGCGCCGCCGTTTGGATGAATGGTGAAAAGCGGGACCTGTCGCGCGTCCGATCGTGGCGCCGCAGTCAACGTACTGCATATGGGCGAGCGTCGAAATCGCCATCAAACAGCAATTCGGCTGCGTATGACGCGCATGACCATCGGCGGCTCTTTGGACCAGATCCGTGTTCCACCGGACCGGGGCGGAGCAGATGCCAGCCATCGGGCGAGCGACAAACACCTGACAGGGGCTGAGATGCTGACAAACAGCTGCGGCGACTGCCGCGACCGGAACGGCGGCGGCCAAAAACTCATGCGCGGCAGACGCGCTATTTATCGCAGAAGGAATTGGCTCACACAGCCCGAAGGATCTCTTTTGTGCGGTCGAGAGCTTTTGCGGCAACTCCTCTATAGTCGTCCCTTATAATTAGACTGTCTATTGCCCCACGCACAAACTCAGGATTTAGCTTGTCGATCTGAGCGATAGTTTCGATCACGTTTTGTCGATATGGGTTGAGCTCGCGGATCAGATCAGCAGAATGATCGACCCCCGCTGCAGCAATATCGAAGATATCTCGCGGTTTAATGCTCTTCCCACGATAGACGATCTTTTTGGCGATGATTTCCGGGATCGTTTCTAGAAGGACGTTCACCCCCTCAATTTCTCTCTCGATCGTTGGATTCGTGGTCTTTGGGCCAGCCACGACGAAATCGATCTCGCCAATGGCTTCGAATGCCAATTTGAGAAAGCGATTACCGTCACCTTGGTATTCGCTTGGCAGTATCTCGAATTTGAAGTCCTGCTTCTGCGGGTCCAAGAACGGCAATAGTTGCGGATCGGAAAGAAAGATGTCCACGTCGTGGCTTTCCCGATGCGCAATTTGCAGCATCATCGCGGTGCCTCCGCCGAAGGTCCAATGATCTATGATCGTTCCTTGGGAGTTAACCTGACCAATCAGGCGGCACGCTATCCGAAATAGCTGCGCCCAATCCGAACTGGTCTTATCGATTATCACGCTGCAAGCGGGTAATGCTCACCGGAATAGCTGGAAAACGCTTTTGCAGAAGCAACGAGCTCCATATCGCTGATGCCGAACTGATGTGCGAAGTCTTTCTGCAAGGACAGCTCAACTTCACCGAAGAAAGCTGCCATGTGTCCTGGCACTTCTTTAGCAGCGGCAGGATTCTTAAGGCAAAAAACGAGTGCCTCCTCGTCCAGCTGCTTACTGTGAGGCGCATTGACGGTGGCCAGAACTATCGTCGCGATCGGCATCTTTGCGATCCTTTGCCCGAGAGCGGACGAGGGAATTCCACTAAAGGTGGTCTAACGTCCAACAAAGTCAACCATTATGGGGCAGCGACCATCAACGAGATCTACTCCATCAATCCAGTGTGGTATTATATTACCGAACTGCCACCAGTACCATAATCGATCAAGCCGGGTGTCCGTCTAACGCATCGTTCCTGGGTGAAGGTCGGCGAATGAAGGCGGGTATGCAAAGCTTTAATTGAAAGCTCCCGCGACCCAATGATCATGCTCGCACAAAGTAGCTCGGAGCTAACATCCAACAGAACTCCTTTCCTGCTCTTGCGTTCGAAATTGAGCAGAACCAAGTTGCGTAACTCTCAATCTGCGCCCGCCATGAACCAGACTCACGATGGCGCCTATAAGAATGTCGCAGCGAGCGTACCAGGCGCGCCCAACGCCAGCCCGATCAGCGAGCCGATTGTCGGTACTTCTCGAAAGAGCAGCAACGCGAGAATCGGCTCCACCACCAAAATAGCTCCCACCGATATTGCGACAATTATCCAAATATTCTTGAGATGCATGTAGCCGAGTGCGTATCCGTAGACGAGCAGGACACCACCAATCATTATCAGCAGGAACATCGGCAGAAGCGTTGTCAGATTCGCGCCGGCTTTTTCGAACTGCTTTGAGGCGACCAACTCCGCGATTATCGAAAGGGCTTCTCCTAAGAAAATTGCCCCGACCGCTACAATCTTCGACATTGAGCTCATCGTCTGAGCGTACTGAAAAGAAGGGCGAAAGGTACCTGCCAATACTCGACTTCCCGTTTCGGCTGACTTCAACAGCCGGACTTGCGATGAAAGCGATCGCATTGCTGCCACGCACCACCACGGCAATGCGGGGATATTTGAGTGCAACGTTCGATGCAGTGGCAATGCTTGAAAGCAGTTGCGCGTGGGGTTAACGGTTTGATCGGGCGTCTTCTGGCCACTTGCTGAATCCATTCAGCAGGTTCGCAAGTTCTATCGGCGCAAAGCGAGGGAGTTGGCCGTCGCGGCTCAACACCTCACCGGCGATGGCCCCTGCGGCGTGACGGCAGTCTTTCTGTTCCGGCGATCTACTGAATCCGATGCCGAGAACCGACAGTCCCTGGGAACAAACTCAGAGAGCCCGATGCCGGCGCAATCGGCGCGGCGACGTCGCCAGCGATCGAATATAGCCCTGCAGGTGCTCTCATCTTCGCGCCACTTGCCGAAAGCGTTCAGCAGCAATGACACATGTTGACTGTTCAGCCGCTGAACTACTCCGCGCGATCCGCCATTATTCGCAACTGCTTGTCGTGCTTGACCACTGTGGTCGAGAAGTCGCTGATGTGGCTCGCGCGAGCAATCTCGTTTAGGGGGCATTAAGCAACGTAGATCCGTTCTGAGGCGCGCCGCCAGCGCGTTGCGCGGCTCCGCAGGGTCGTCATCGCCATCCGGAGCCAGGCTAGACATTGGTTGCCTCCACAGCGCGAGAGCAGTGGTTGGAAGTTTCTGGGGTTTGGCAGCCTCTTGTTACCTGGCTCCGGTGCGGCTTCGACACGAGCAAACGCTATTCCAAGGCCGTCACCACTCATCCCGTCATTTCACATCATTACATCTCAAGACAATACGGCGGGGCGCTCGCACCGAGACGATCCTCATCTTCCAGGTGATTGGATCCCAACTCAATCGCTATCAGACCTCTCTTGATTTTCCTGTTAGTCATTTGCGCTAACGCGCCATTCTCGCGCGGCCGCTTTTTTTCAACTCTACAACCTTACGCTACGTGCGGTTCAAGCCATTTCAACACTAATGCATATTCGAACTACGATTCACGAGCTGGATCGGTACAGTGTTGCCGGAATTCTCTGAGCTACAACGCTATCCCAAGCCCAGCCATCTGGTCGCGCTGCGCCCACACAGATTACCGTCGCCCAGACCCGATCCCGCAACGCCGAGCGCGATCGCTGGCGTTGTCCGCGGGCCTTCATGGACGTGGCAAAGATTGTAATGGGGCCACGTACAGGCTCACGGCTGCGCCATAGTGATCCAGCCTTTTGAGATTGCGTTTCGCGCGAACCCGCTCGTGGCTCATGCGAATCGCAACGTGCTCCACATAGTCTGTCGAAATGTTTTAGGATCGCATTCGAGACGGATCCAAGCGCATGGCTAAACAATTCACTCGGCGAAACTCGAAGCCGACGCTCATTGCGGCAGATGACGGCTTGACCAGCCATGCAGTGTTGGGCGCGACGATCGGTAATATGCTCGAATTTTACGACTTCGGGACGTATAGCTTTTTCGCCATCCAGATCGGTCACACGTTCTTCCCGGCGAAGGATCAGTTCGCCAGCCTTATGCTGTCGCTCGCGACCTTCGGAGCGGGTTTCGTGACCAGACCCATCGGGGCCATTGTGATCGGCTCGTACTCGGATCGAGTCGGACGCCGGCCTGCAATGACCGCCAGTTTTGTCATGATGAGCGCCGCGATACTCGTGTTGGCTGTGACGCCCTCGTATGACACGATAGGGATCGCTGCTCCGTTATTGGTTATTTTCGCGCGTTTGGTGCAGGGCTTCGCCCTCGGAGGCGAAGTCGGTCCGACGACCGCCTATCTGATGGAAGCGGCCCCGGCCGGACGCCGGGGCCTTGCCGTCTCGTTTCAGCCTGCCAGCCAACAAATAGCTGCAACGGCCGGCGCGCTGGTCGGAGAAGTACTCTCCCTCACCATGACAAGCGAGTCGCTGAATGCGTACGGATGGCGGATCGCGTTTCTGCTCGGTGCCTGTACGCTGCCGTTCGGACTTTGGTTGCGCAGGGCCCTGCCCGAAACGCTGCACCGACCTGAAGCGCCGGCTCTCGCCGTCGAGCCCGCAAGGAAATTGCGTGCCAGCCGCCGCATGATGAGCTTGGGATTGGTCATTTTGGCCAGCTGCACGATTTTCACCTATATTACGGAATATATGACGACTTATGCGCTGAACACCCTGCAAGTTGCTGCGCCTCTCGCCTTTGCGACCACTGTCGTCAGCAATGCGGTAGGCATTGCTGCGGCACTCTTGGGCGGCTGGCTCGCAGATCGGGCAGGACGCCGGCCCATCATGATATGGCCGCAGATCGCCGCGCTGCTGATGACCTATCCGGTGTTCTTGTGGATCGTAGAGAGTCGCAGTCCCATGGCGCTTCTCGCAGGTCTCGGCGCGCTCACCCTCGTCGGAACGATTCCGTATAGCGCCTTCTATGTCGGTATGGCCGAAGGGTTGCCCAAGAGCATCCGCGGCGGCGGCTTCGCGACGATCTACGCTGTTGCGATAGCGATCTTCGGGGGCACAGCTCAACTCGTCGTCGCTTGGCTGATTCACGTTACTGGGAACGCATTGGCGCCCGCTTGGTACATGCTTTTCGCTTCCGCGGCCGGGCTCTGCGCTATGCTGATGATGCCCGAGACGGCACCGCCCAAAGCTCGGGCCGCCGCGAAGACGCGGGGCCCGTAGCAGCTTTGGACAATGCGATAAGGGGTACGGCCCCAGCCAGGTTGCCAACCTCACGATGCGTGCATCGGATTCCGCTTTTGCGGAGCCTGCCAGACGAGGGCCAATCGACGATGCGGAGGATAGCTGCCGAACCTGGCCCCGCCCGGCGGACCGGGCGGGGTGTAGTGCAGCGATCTTATTCGCCATTCTTGCGCGGGCGCGACCAGAGGAGCGTGTAGCCCTCGCCGCCTTCGTCGTCGAACAGGTTCGCGTAGATCGGTGCATTGAACGAGGGGTCGTCGAGCTTGAGCGAGAGGTAATCGCGGCCCTCTTCGGAGCGCTTCGACCAGGCTGCGCCGATCTCGGCCCGGCCCACGTAGATGCGGTGGCTGGGAGCGTTGTCGTTGGAGCGGTTGGTCTCGGCGACGATGCGTACGCCCTTGGCTTGCAGGCTCAGGGTGACGATCTCGCCCTGGAAATCGTTGCCCACCTTCTTGAAAGAACCGATGTTAGCCATGTCACTTCTCCTGTTGTGTTTCGAGCCCGCGACCACCGCGGCCTCGATGGCGATCTAAAGGCCGAGGACGATCGGCGACGCACCCGCTCCAAGGGCCGGAGCGCAGCGGAGGACGCCGTTGTTGCGACTTTCTTGCCTCGCGAGGAATGGGCGCAAGCCCAGGGGAAGAAAGTCTCATCAACGGCGTTGCGGCTCAGACGATCGAGGCGAAGCCGGTCTTCGGCCAGATCAAGCCATCAAAGAGGCCACGTGCGTCCGCGAGCTGAACCGCAATCTTAAGGAGAAGACTTGGCGAATCTCGGTCGAGCTGCACAAGAGGTCGAAACGATCAGGCGTAGAAAGGGAAACAATCTGCCGCAAAGGGCGGTATCGTCGGCAAAGGAACGAACGAGAGCGAAGCTCACCGCGCCACCGCGGCTATGTGGGCCGGACGGGAATGGGCGCGGCTTGGCCAAAGCACGCCGAAATGGGTCGAGATTACCTCTCGCTCAAGCTCGATGACCCCTCGTTCAACGCACCGATCTAGGCGAACCTGTTTGACGACGAAGGCGACGAAGGATCATCCCTCGCGCGTGGCGGTCGTGAGAATGGGGTGAGACGGTTGCTTCATCAGCTTGGCCGGCTCGAACGAGCGGGTCTCCGCAAACACGGTCAGGCGCGTCCACGCCGTGCCGACGCAAATCGCGCCCACGCAAGCCAAGACCTCTCGCCAAGCGGACGAAGGCTCGCCGAACTGCGAAAGCGCAAGCACCACATTGTAGCCGGCGACGGCGGCTGGAACAGCAAAT
Source organism: Bradyrhizobium pachyrhizi (assembly GCF_029714545.1). Classification (NCBI taxonomy): domain Bacteria; kingdom Pseudomonadati; phylum Pseudomonadota; class Alphaproteobacteria; order Hyphomicrobiales; family Nitrobacteraceae; genus Bradyrhizobium; species Bradyrhizobium pachyrhizi. The sequence continues at coordinate 7,557,121 of NZ_CP121667.1, forward strand.
GCGGCTGCGATCGCAACGCGCAAGGCCACCGATCGAGCAACAGCGAGGGCGGTTTGACCAAAGGCAAGTGTCAGTGCGCCACCGGCAATTCCGATGAGCAGCGCGCCGACGACGCCGGCGCCGCCATGAAACGCCATCATTCCGATATTCAGTGCGACGAAAAACGGCAAGGCATATACGGCCAGCGCAAAGACCAGCCAGCAGAACAAGCCGATGCCAACGGTGTTGAGGAGAAGCCCAAGGGCAAGCATGGTGGTGGCTCCATGTACAAAGGTGTAATGGTCGCGCCTTCCACCACCACCACGGCGCAACCGTTGATATATTGGCGAAACGAGGCGGAGTTGCGGCGCCTGCGACTCCGCCTCGGTTGCGCGAGCAAGACGGTGCTCACGCGCCGCCGAACTTCCAAACGGGAATACCGAGGCGCTTCGCCTTGTCGGCGAGGTTGTCCTGGATTCCCGTACCCGGGAAGTGCATCACACCGATCGGCAGGAATTCGAGCATGACGTCGTTGCGCTTGAATGGCGCCGCCTTGGCGTGCTTGGTCCAGTCCGGCTTGAAGGCAATCTGTGGCACCTTCCGAGCGGTCGCCCATTTGGACGCGATCAGTTCGGCGCCCTTGGGCGAGCCGCCATGGAACAGGACCATGTCGGGATGCTTGGCATGAACCTTGTCGAGACGATCCCAGATGAGGTGGTGATCATTGAAGTCGAGCCCACCGGTCAGTGCGATCTTCGGCCCTGGCGGCAACATGACCTCGGTCTCTGAACGACGCTTGGCCGCGATGAAGTCGCGGGAGTCGATCATCGTTGCCGTGAGCGTGCGATGGTTGACCAGAGATCCTGACCGAGGACGCCAGGACGAACCGGTGTGGGCCTCAAAACGTTCGACCGCCTGGTCGCGGAAGAGTTCCAGGCAATTGCGGCGCTCCATGAACGTGATGCCTTCGGCCGTCAGACGCTCGAGTTCGACCGATCGCACCTCGGAGCCATTCTGCTCGCGCTGGCTCTTTTGCTGCATCTGTTCGTTGTCGTCGAGCTGGCGTTCGATGCGATCGACGGCACGGTGAAACAGGTTGACGGTCGACCAAAGGAGCTCGTTGAGATCCGGCTCAAGTCGCGTGTCGCTCAAGGTCGCAACCAGGGCGTCGAAGACATCGGCAACCGCACCGGTGATCATCTTGCCCTCGGGAAGCGGTCTTGGATCTGGCTGATCGTCGAACGGACGGTAGCCGAAGAGCTGCAATTCTGTGAGGACGTGATCGGTTGGAGATGAAGCGTGCGGCAGTTCGATGTCGTCATGATCGGTCATGGGAGAAGGTCCTTTGCCGGATCGGCCGCGTCCATCGCGGCCTTCGTGGCGATCACTCAGACGGCGGGCGGAACGGGCCAGAACCCGAAAGGGCCGAAGCGGCAGCGGAGGATGGCGGAGGCCGGCTATTTTGCCTCGCGATGCAAAGCGCGCCGTCCAGATGTGATGTGTATTCGCATCGCTGGCGCGCGGCGGAAAATAGCCGGCCGCAGCCGTTGCCGGCCCGGGCCGCTTGCCGTCCGATCGCCCTCTAGAAGGCCGTGGTCGCGTCCTTTTCCGGCATTGGCCTCGTGAATGACCGAGCTTTCACGATCGATCGAACAACAGCGACCTATTCCGCTGGCACCTTCGAGGAATGCAGGAAGCGCTCGACATCCTCCGGCACGAGCTGTAGGCGCAAGGCTGCTCTGAGGGTCTCGGGGCCGAAGATGTGCAGATCTTCGTTGAAGTCGCCCAGCCGGGGCGACAGCGCGATCGCTTCAATGCCGACGTCTGCTGCGCGCCGGGTCAGAACGGCGTGCACCGTATCCCCGGCGGCATCGGCATCGCGGGCAATGTAGAGCCGACGCAAACCAGATGGTAGCGATATGGCTGAGAGGTGATTGGCTGAAAGCGCCGCGGCCATTGGCATGGTCGGCAGCACGCAGCGTAGTGACAGCATGGTCTCGATCCCCTCGCCAGCGGCGAGCACGTCGTCCAACACGCCGAAGCGAACGGCATTACCGAGGAGGTCGCCCATCGCGCGTCGTGGGGTATCGATCGGAGCCTTTCCGAGTCGTATGCGATCAAAGCCGCCGGGATCGAGCCAGGTCCGATGCACGCCGGTGATCCTGCCATCGAGGTTCGTAACGCAGGCGATCATCGCTGGCCAGGTCTCGGTCGGCAGGTGCTCGTCCGGCCGATAGTAGCAGCGTCGGTGAAAGCGCAGGCTGCCGCCATGGTGCACATCGGCTATCCCGCGACCCTGCAGATATGTCTCAACCACGGTCCCCTCGATCGGGCTGGATATCGCAAAGAGCCGGCGGGCGGCTTCCTGCGATCCGGCTGGTACCGCCGGACGATCGGGTTTCGATGCGAAATCCTGCTCGGTACGAGGTAGCTTGAGAAAGCGTCTCGCCTCTTCGGCGACTTCGCGGAAACCTCGCAACCCCTGGCTTTCACGGATGATGTCGAGGAGATCGCCGTGCTCGCCGGTTGCAGCATCGGTCCACTTGCCTGCGGGTCCCTTCGGCGATTCCTGGAGCCGCACGAACAGCGACCGACCCGGGGTGTTGTGGACGTCGCCAACCAGCCAGTACCGCCCTTCTCGCCTGCCATTGGACAGGTAGTGTCGGCACACCGCCTCGGCCTCGCGCGCGAGGCGGCGTGACAGTTCGGCAGCATCGCGAGGCATCAGGCGGCCTCCCGCTCGCCGATGCGCGCAACCGGATAGTGCTCAAGCACCTTCGACAGGACCTCCACGCCGCTCACATCCGTGGGCACGAACATGCGCAGCTTCCAAGAGATGATCTCCCCAAAAAGGCCGTAGGCGCGGAGCCGATCACGCATCGTGTCGTTGAAGCCGGACAGTTCGATCCGGTATGCGCCCATCGCCCTGACACGACGAAGCTGGAGCCCCTCGGCGAGGTCGAGGACGATCCGCCCCTCCATCAGCGCGGCAAAGGCAGCCTCCGGCGTCAGCGCGGGCGCGTCCGCCGCAAGAATGTTGGCGACCCAGGCGGCGGAGACCTTGCGGCCGATGATGCGTTCGCCTGCGTCGGTCTGGAGACGATAGACCCGGGTCGATTCGTTCGGCAGCCGCTTCCAGATGGGCAACAGCAAGCCCGCTGCAACATGGATCGTACTCTCCGTAAACTCGGGTACCTCGGCGAGTTCCGCTAGCCAGGCGACGGCAAAGCGTTCGCGATCCGCTTCGACCCAATGGCTTTCTGCCATCATGCTCAACGAGACGCTGTGCTGCTCCACCGGGCGGATCAGGCGAACGCGCCGCTCGATCTCGCCGTCGTCGAGCATGAAACTCGGGGCTGAGACCTGTACGGCCCCCCGTCCCGAGCGCTCGTTGACCAGCAGGACGGCATGAGGATCGCAAAGACGAGCGAGAGCGTCTTCCAGGCCCGCAGGATGGTTGCGCAGGCGCTGGGTAATCGTGAGAAGCCGGGTCTCGGCGCCAGTTCCCGGATGCGCGTAAATCGTCCGCCGGTCGGTGACGACAAAGCTCTCGGCACGGAGCGTTTCCAATCCGACGTCATAGATACCCGACGCGATGGCCCCTTCGATCCGAGCGGTCAAGAGCTGCTCGAACGCGGTGAACAGGATGTTCTGTAGCTCGATGGTGAGCGCCAACAATCTGTTCAGGAAGGTCGTGATTGGCGGTAGCTCATCCTTGAGCCCATTGACATCCGTCAGCTTCAGGCCGGTCGCATCTTCGAACCTCGCGAGCGAGCATCCGTCGACCTTGCCTCGCGCGAGCAGCGTGTAGAGTTGACGCAACGAATCAGGGCCATACTGGCTTTCGAGGTTGTCCTCGGGGCGGAACAGGCCCTGCCCTCCGGTCTGGCGCTGACCGCGCGTGATGGCTCCCAACGTATCGAGCCGACGGGCGATCGTACTCAAGAAGCGCTTTTCAGCCTTCACGTTGGTCGCTATGGGACGAAACAGCGGCGGCTGCGCCTGATTGGTCCGGTTGGTCCGACCGAGGCCCTGGATCGCGGCATCGGCCTTCCAGCCGGGCTCGAGCAGATAGTGGACCCGCAAGCGGCGATTCCGAGCCGACAGTTCGGCATGGTAGCTCCTACCGGTGCCGCCCGCGTCCGAGAACACCAAGATGCGCTTGGCGTCATCCATAAAGGCCGAGGTCTCCGCGAGGTTGGCCGAGCCGGCCCGGTTTTCGACCACCAACCGGTCGCCCTTGCGAACGATGCGGCGCGAGCGGCCGGTCACTTCCGCGACCATGTCGGTGCCGAAGCGCTGGACAACCTGATCCAGCGCGCCGGGTACCGGAGGGAGCGACGCGAGCTTCTCGATCAAGCGGTCGCGGCGGACGACGGCTTCCCGGCTCTCGACCGGTTGTCCGTCACGATAGACAGGCCGGGAGCAGAGGTTACCTTCCGAATCAGTGAAGGGCTCATAGAGCTGGACCGGGAAGGAATGGGCGAGATAGTCGAGGACGTATTCGCGCGGCGTGATGTCGACGCGGACGTCGCCCCACTCCTCGGTCGGGATCTCGACGAGCCGGCGTTCCATCAGCGCCTCTCCCGTCGAGACGATCTGGATGACAGCGGCGTGGCCAGCCTCAAGGTCGCGCTCGATCGAGCGGACCAGCGAGGGCGTCTTCATCGAAGTCAGGAGATGGCCGAAGAACCGCTGCTTGGCGCTTTCGAAGGCGGATCGTGCCGCGGATTTGGCCTGCCCGTTCAGCGTTCCGGTCTCGCCGGTGAGGTTGGCGGCCCGCATCGCGGCGTCGAGGTTGTTGTGGATGATGCTGAACGCATCGGCGTAGGAGTCGTAGATGCGAACCTGCTCTGGAGACAGCTGGTGCTCGACGAGCTCATACGCGACGCCCTCGTAAGAGAGCGATCGAGCCGCGTAGAGACCGAGGGCCTTGAGATCGCGCGCCAACACCTCCATCGCCGCGACCCCGCCCTCCTCGATCGCCTCGACGAATTCGGCTCGGGTGGCGAACGGGAAATCATCACCGCCCCACAATCCCAGTCGCTGTGCATAAGCAAGATTGTGCACCGTGGTGGCGCCGGTAGCCGACACATAGACCACGCGCGCATTCGGTAAGGCGTGCTGGAGCCGCAGGCCCGCGCGCCCCTGCTGAGAGGCCGCCTGATCGCCGCGCTCGCCCTTGCCTCCGACCGCGTTCTGCATCGCGTGGCTCTCGTCGAAGACGATCACTCCGTCGAAATCGGAGCCCAACCATTCGACGATCTGGTGCACGCGCGAAAGCTTCTCGCCGCGTTCATCGGTCCGCAGCGTAGCGTAGGTGGTAAATAGGATGCCTTCCGAAAGCCGGACCTGCATCCCCTGGCGGAAACGCGATAGCGGCGTCACAAGCAGCCGCTCCATGCCGAGTGCGGACCAGTCGCGCTGCGCGTCCTCGATCAGCTTGTCGGATTTGCTAATCCAGACCGCGCGCCGGCGGCCCTTGAGCCAGTTGTCGACAAGGATGCCGGCGACCTGCCGTCCCTTGCCCGCACCGGTGCCATCGCCCAAGAACCAGCCACGGCGAAAGCGGACGGCATTTTCCGCGCCATCGCGCGCGGCCGCCACGACATCGAAGGTCGCATCGACCGTCCAGGAGCCTGTGAGAAATTCGGAATGCGCTTCGCCAGCGTAGATGACGCTCTCGAGCTGCGCGTCCGACAGGGTGCCATTCGCCACGAGATTGGGCGACAGGTGCGGCCGATACGAAGGTCTTGGCGGTGCGACGGATGCCATTGCAGCCGACTGCACGAGTTTGGTCGGATGCGCCTGCGCGTCCGCAATGCGGATCGATTGCAGTCCGTATTCCTCATAAAGCGCATCAGTGAGCCGGGCGCCTTCCGGCGGCGACCACTCGACTATTTCGTATGCGAGCTCAACGCCTTCCGGCGCGGCGACGCGCGAAGTAGAGGATAGGCGTGGTGCAGAGGCGCCGAGGGATCGCGACATCGCAGTGCGCTTGATGACCTCGGGCACGACCGGAATGGCAACGGGCAGCCTCGGAGGCACATGCTGGGTCACCCAGTCAAGCAAGGTGGCGACATCGCCCGCCATGCCCGGCGAGGCGGCAAAGAGCTTCGGATCTCCGGCAGGCTGCTTGTCGATGACAAGCAGCCGTGTGTCGATCTGAGTCCCGTGCTTCGCGTAGACGGCGCCGTCGATCGCAGCAGAAAACACAACACTCCCGCGTTCCTGAAGGCGAACGAAGGCATCTCGCCATGCCGGATTGTCCGGCCCGAAGCTTGCCCCCGTGATGGCGACCAGACGACCGCCGTCGCAAAGACGCGCCAAGGCCGACGCAATGTGCCGGAGCGCCGCGTCCGCCACTCGTCGATCGACGTTTGCCAGCGCCGAGAACGGCGGGTTCATCAAGACGACACTAGGTACGACGCCTGCATTGAGATGATCGTCGATCTGGGCGGCGTCGAACCGCGTGATCTCAAAGCCGGCGAACAGGTGATCGAGCAACTCCGCACGGGGTTCGGCCAACTCGTTCAATATCAAGCCGCCGCCGGCGAGCTCGGCGAAAATGGCGAGCAAGCCAGTCCCGGCGGACGGCTCCAAAACGCGGTCGGCCGGTGTAACGGCGGCTGCGGTACATGCGGCCAGTCCCAGCGGGATCGGCGTCGAGAATTGTTGTAGCGCCTGGCTGTCCTCGGAACGCCGCGTGTGGGTCGTCAGAAGACTGGTTACTCTCGCGAGCATCGGCAGCATCGCGGCCGTTGAGCCGGCCTTGGTCCGGATGGCCGGACCGAACTTGCGAAGGAATAGAACGGTGGCCGCCTCGCAGACGTCGTAGGCGGTCTTCCAATTCCAGGCGCCGGCCGCGTCCGAGGCCCCGAAGGCAGCCTCCATGGCGCCACGCAGCACCGCGGTATCGATGCGCCGGCCGCGTTCGAGATCGGTCAAGAGCTGTCGCGCAGCCCTGACCGCAGCGGACGTGAAAGTTGCAGCGGCACGCATCGAGAGCGGCGCAGCGGCAGCGCCGCCGGCGAGAGATTCGGTCATGGGATTTCTTTCGGAGAGCAGGAACGGGTCGAACCGCCCGGCGCTCTCCTTAAGACCGCGGCGATTCAAACCCTTCCCGACCCCACTCTCCCTCTCAACCGTCTCCCAATAAAAATGGGGATCGGTGCTGCACACCGGTCCCCATGCAACCGCGAGACGGCAGGAGCCAGTTCGCTCCTACTCAGCCGCGTCGAGCTGTTGCGGATGCTCGTCGCTACCGTTCTCCGGATCCTCCGCGTCGGCGAGGAATTCTGGCAGTGGGCCGGCTTCACCTTCCGGCTCCACCGAAGACGGGCTGGAATCGACGAGACGCAGCGGCTCTGGCAACCAGCTCGAGCCATCGAGAAGGCGCTCGGCCTCCTTGGCCATGTCGGCCTTCTTCAGGTGGTCGATCAGTTGCGCGGAAGACTCGCCCTTGGCTTCCCGCACCGCCTCCAGAATGCGAAGCTTGGTGACTCGGCCGAGATAGTTGTCGACGGTCGGTCTCCAGCCAGCTTGCAACATGTCAAGTCCGGCAGCGCGCGCAAGCACGTTGGCCTGGTCAAGACGCATGCGGACGCCGTGAGCTGAGACACGCCCCTGATTGTAACGATTGGCTGGCTCATAGACGGCGTTGACCGCAAAGGACGCACAGTGGGCGAACAGCGATGCCTGTGCGCCACCATCGAGAGCCGTCAGCGCATCCCAGAGATCGTTCTCGCACTTCGGCAACCGTGCCTTCCAGGCCTCATGTCGCGCCTCGACAGCCTTCGCAGACACGCTCTCCCTCAAGCCGGGGGCTTGAGCAGGAAAGGTTGGCGTGCGCAGCCCGATCTCGAGGCAGCTCCCGGACGACGCGAACCGATAAAAGGCCGTCAGCACGAAGTTGTGCAGCACCGCCTGGAACGCGATCGCGGGATTTTCGGCCAGCGCATCTCGCAATGCCAGCGTACGGTGCGCCGTCAGTTCGATGATGAGCCGATCCGGCAAGGGCCTTGCCGGGTCTTCATCATCCTCCTCCGGTTCGCTCGTTGCGCCAGCGACCGAGATCGCTGTGCGCGGTGCGGAAGCACCAGCTTCCTGTCCTTCAGTTGGCGACGAATCGCCGCCCGGCTCGACATCGAGAGCGGCCGCAGGTGCCTTGTCGTCCTCCGGCCTGACATAGCCTCGATCGACGCAAAGCCGTCCTTCGGAATCAATGCTGACGAAGACGCCGGCTCGGGCAATTCCGGCCAGATCGTAAGTTTCCGGCCGGTATTCGAATGCGGCCAGTGCCACCTCGATTTCGCCGAAACGCTGGTCGACCTCGTCGGGCAGCTCATCCGTATCCTGATACTCGGATTCAAGCTTTGCCTGCTCGGCGTTGAGAGCGTCGATGGCGGCCTGCTCGTCGACGGTAAGGTCGGCCGGCTTGCCGTCGAGTTCGCGCAAGCCGTTGGTGTGGCCATAGGGGAAATCGACCGCCACTGAGATCCATTTCCATCCCTCGGCCGCGATCGTCTCGGCTTCGACCTTGAGTTTTTCCGTCACGAGGCGGTCGAGCAAAACCACGTCTTGAAGCCAGCCGCCATCATCGTGCTCGAACAGGTCACGCAAAACGCCGCCACCTGCGTGCTCGTAAGCATCGAGCCCAACGTACTGCACGCGGCGATCGGACGCCCCCACGGAATTTTCCGTCAGCAATCGGCGGATCTGATATGGCTCATCATACCCGGATCGGCTGACGTTCTCCCAGACCTGTTCCTGCCGCGTCTGATCCGCGGTGACCGAAAAGGCCATGACCTGCTCGAGGGTCATGCCGTCTTCGGCATAGACGTCGTGCAGCTTCGGCGACACGGCCGCCAGCCTGAGACGTTGCTTCACGACGGCCGGCGTCACGAAGTGCCGAGCCGCGATATCCTCCTCGGACATGCCGGCCCCACTCAAGGTCTGGAAAGCCCGGAACTGATCAAGCGGATGAAGGCCTACCCGCTCGTCGTTCTCGGCAAGCGAATCGTCTTCGGCGATGCCCCCTTCGCGCACGACGCAAGGAACGGCCTGCGTCTTCGCCATCCGCTTCTGCTTGACGAGTAGTTCCAGGGCGCGATAGCGCCGGCCGCCCGCCGGCACCTCGAACATGCCGGTCTCATTGCCTTCCGCATTTACAACCGCCCGCACATTGAGACTTTGCAGGAGCGTACGCTGCGCGATGCTTTCCGCGAGCTGCTCGATCGAAACGCCCGCCTTCACGCGCCGCACGTTTGACTGGCTGAGCACTAGCTTGTTGAACGGAATGTCCCGCGATGGCGACAGGGTGATCTTTTGGATAGCCTTCGTCATATCGATTCTCCACGACGGGCGGCCGGGAGCCTCTCTCTCGGCCTCCAACCCGTCGCGAAAACCGCATCTCCCCTCTCACTCTCGTTTCCGGAGCGACTGGCGAGATCTTCACGCTGCCTCCTGCTCCGCTCTCTCGGTCGTCACGTCGACAACGGACTCCGGCAGAAAGCCAAGCAGATAATCCGCAACCTTGCTGGCTTGTGAGGCAGCTCGCACGATCGCGCGATTGTCCTCGCGGAGCACCTCGAGCCAGGAGCCGATATAATCAGCATGTCGCACCGTCGGCACGATACCGAGCGACGCGCAACTAAACGCAGCCGATATTTCGGCGATCAACTCCTCAAAAGCATACTTCTTGGTGCCGTAACTGCTTGACAAGTCGCGGTTAAGACGTGACGGATGGCCGCTGGCATGCGCCAACTCATGCAAGGCGGTTCGATGCCAGTTGATCGGCTCGAAATAGGCTTGCGGTGGCGGCACCTGTACATAGTCTTCTACCGGCGCATAGAATGCGCGATTGCCGCCGATGCGGAAGTTGATGTTGGTCGCCTTGATGAGCTTTTCGACCCGCGGCTCGATTAGGCCTGGCGGCGGAGGCGGCGCGGTCGTCGCGATCTCCGAAGGCAGGTCGTCGCATTGATCCGTATTAAAGACAGTGAAGCGCTTGAGGAACGGAATGGCCTGCGCTTCATCGCCCGTTTCGCTCGCGCGCCGCTTTTCGTCGACCGGTACAAAGCGGTCAGCATAAACGACAGTCGTCCCGCGCTCGCCCTTGCGGACGTGACCACCGAGCGACAGCGCCTGGCGGAAGGTAAGCCAGCTCTGACCTGTGAATGCTCGCTCGGTGGCTGCGCCCCAGAGAATCAGAACGTTGATGCCACTGTATTGGCGGCCGGTCGCGGCGCTTTTCGGCATGGCCAAAGAAGCCTTCGCCGCGGTGCCCCAAGGCTGCACCCACGGCAGTCGGCCTGCCTCAAGTTCGCCGATGATCTTGTTGGTGATGTCGTCATAAAGGCTTGCCCGGTCCTCGCCGGCACGCGCCCGAGGATAGTGTCTGGACATCGCGGGTCTCCGCGACGGGCGCCGCGAGCCTCTCTCGCAGCCTGTAACCCGTCACGGCTCACGCATTCAGCTCTCTTACTCTCAGCCTCATTCGCGGAAACAACGACGTGTGACGCCCCAACGCTCGCTCGCAAGTGAGAGATACGACAATCTGCGGAGCGGCCCACCTTACGTCCCATTTCTTCATGGGATGTGGCCTTGAATCTTAGGGCCGCAGGCCCCGATCAGGCGTGCGCCAATGGCGCATCGCCCCACTGAAATGGCACCCGGAGAGCGTGAGCATAGCGACCCGAAGGGGCACGCGGGTCCGAGTGCAGCGACGAGACCGGTTAACAGCGGCACCCGGGACAGGGGCAGTGATAGCGATCGCCGAAGGCGAGCCCCTTTCCCGAGTGCCCCCGGCGAGGAGCTCCGCAGTCTCTGCGCGAGGGATCAAAGCCGGAAGGCCGAGCCGCTACGCGGCTCGGTTCACGCGAGCCCGGTGCGGCGCTAGCCGCGCGCGCCCAATCAAAAAATCAGCGAAGACAGAAAGTCAGCGAAGCGGAATCTCCTCCCGCACTTTTGTTTCTGCGTCATAGATCTTGATCTGAAGCCTTGGGAAGCGCTTCTTCAACTCTACTCCGCCTGCCCTGGCGCCGTCCCGGGTTGCAAATTCGGTCTTCAGTAGGCCATCCACTTCGAGTGCGTAACCAGAAGATGGCAATTCACGGGTGGCTGCAACCATGTCGTCCCTATCATGCAGTGAGGCAATCGATGACGATTGGTTAGCGTGAGTCGCCCAAACCAGGCCAGCGTGACGTGCAAGCTTCGACTCGCCGTCCTCAACTGATCACGGATGGGAGCTTGCATCATCCGAGCAGGCGGCCGGCTTGCCGTTCGCACGGACACAGGCGCGGTAGAGCCACGGTTCGACATAACTGCCCTTCCAGATCCTTCGACCAGCACGCTCGGCATTGTGTTGAGCCACGCCATATCTGCCTTTCGAGTATTGGGGCCAATCCAGCGCAAGTCCGAGAAGCACAAGCCATTCACCGAGATCAGCGCCACCGACCGAGCAGGTCGCGACCGTGCGGCCATATTGATCGAGGCTGACCAGAACACAATTGACAGTCCGGCGAGCAATGAAGGCGTCGAGCTCGTTCGCAGCCTGCGCACCACAACGATATTGTAGACTGTCATCGCCGCGGCACAGCTGGCTGCTCTCCGGCGCGTCGACGCCCCAGAGCCGGATGCGCGTTCCATGTAGCTCCAAGGTGTCGCCGTCAATAACGCTGGCCTGCCCGACAAACTGATCGGCCAATGCCATGCTCGACAGAAGTGCGAGCATCAATGCCAAGGGGGTTCGACGCATGCGCCAAGAACCTTGCAGCTACCGTAAGTCTCGCGGTTTGGATTTCGGCCAGTTCTCGAGCGGCTTTACGGGCAGGTTCTCCGGCCGGTCGGGATAGTTAAACTCCATGCCGTACAGCCAGCATCTCGAAGCGCGCTCGGACCAGAAACGCGTCCATCTGCCACGTGAACTCATACGCTCTATTAACAAATCGCGCGAGTATTGGCCCAAAGCCCGCGCATCTCGCTCGCGGCCCGATGCGATAGGCCCCTTGAAGGAGCTACCTTCCCGAGCGAGATTTTTGGGAGCCGGTTAGCCTTTTATTCGCGATCTTGCCGGGAGCCGCTCAGGGATGTGCGTTCGCGTCGTCTGAGCTGTCGGTTGGGCTATCGCTGGTGCAGAGGGTCTTTTTTGGAGGGGACCAAATTGAGACTGCAACTTCTTCACTACATTGCGAAGCGGCTTCGCATTCGGTCAACGTGGACGGCATGCCATACGGTTCCCGCCTCCAAGAACGTGCGGCATCATTGAGCCATTCTGCACAGTAGCGATTCCAAGACGCCCGTTCGCGTGGGTACATTAGGTGGAAAGTCGCGTTGCTTGGCCCTTCCGTGTCTTCTTCTTTTTGGATTTGATCACATCAGCTTGCGCCCGGTAGGCCCGTGCCAGCGCCTGCAATCCCTCCGCTAAGTCGCGGTCGAGAACGGAGAGTGCTGCGCGGTCTGCCTTGTCAGCCTGCTTGCGGAGCGACTTAATCATCTTGGCCATGGCCGGTCCTAATGAGGCACGTACTCGTAGACGACAAGCGCCCCAAGTCCGATGATGGCAACCAAGACGGTTATTGCGAGAACGGATTGCGGGCGCATGCTGCTTCCCCTCAGTTCCCAATGAGTCGGATATTAGTCCAGCGCGGGCACAAACGTGAAGGAAATGTGCTTCCGGGTGATGATTGGCGGTCTCATCATCTTCGCGATCACGACGCTTTTGGCTGACACGGGGTTGGGTGTCCGCTTCGGTCAAGATGAAGATATGCTGTTCGCTATACAGGTCGGTTCACTTCTCGCGTCAATTGCATCGGCGGCCGGGTTGCTGGTGATGCAACATTCGCCCGACGCGCGCTAGGGCGGAGCCAGCATCTTTTCGATGTACGCGTTGACGGTTTCGGCGAAGTCGCGCCGATCTCCAATCACGGCATCGCGCTGTTTCAGAACGTCGTCCTGAAGCAGGCGAAGCCCGCTCCTACGGGCGGCTACCGGCGTTGCTTCCAGATATTCGGTAATAGCGCGCTCAGCCAGTGGAATGCCGTTTGCGTCACCCTTGGCGATCAACCGACGAAGAATTCCTAAGCAAGCGTCTAAGTGGGGCATGCCACAAGTATACGCCTCGATTCTTTGCAAATTTCAAACCGAGGCCCGATTAGAACACCCGTCACCTTGGCGGCCCTAGTTCCCGTGAGGCCATCCACTGCGTCATCCGGCAGGCTGCCTCAGCCTGCCGTGCGCGGCGAATAAGCCGGTCGCGCTCAATTCCTGGTGGGGTGCCACGGGCCTCTTTGCGCAAGCGTTCCGCTTCCACGCAGGCGATCTTATCACGAAGATCAATTTGCTTGGAAAGATGGAGCCCAGTCATGTGCTTCCCTCCCTGTTATGCAGGCGGGAGCGCTATCGGTCTCTCAGCCACCGACGCCTACAGGCAATCCTTGGCCGGTGATATTGGAACAATGATCCCGGCCTGAGGCGGTTGCAAGGAGCTTGTGACCCGCAAAACCCCGGTGCTGTCCTAGCTAGGACACCCGATCCGGTGAATCAGGACACCCGTTAAGCATGTGGGAAAAAGTGGCAACATGTTTACCTTTGATTCACATACATTAATTGACTGGCTCAGACTTTAATCCGATGATCTGGGACTGGGCAGGGCTGTTTCATTAAGGAAAATTTTTCAAGGCCCAGAGGGCCGCCCTATTATCGGCATCGGCGGTTCGGCAAGCATGGGAATGAGAACGGCCTCAGCATTACCCTCCAAGGGTGCTGGGGCCGTTTCTCATGACACCACCACTGCTATGCCTAGTGCGGGAAATGGCTACCTCGCCGCAAACTCGCAGGATCTTTGAGTTCGTCACATGAATGGTGTGGAGCACGGCTCCTCGGGATACCGGTTCTAAGGCTTCTCGCGACCGTGAAGCACTTCAAGAAATGCTTGATCGCGTCTGCGGCATGAACTCGCTGCTTGGGCCAAGCGATTCCCAGACGAACTCTTGAGTACATATTTCGGCTACGTGGTTGGAAGTGGCATGGACGCTGCGAAGGCGGCTTTTTGCACAGGGCGGCGGAAACACGTGGAAAAGCAACCTGCCCCGACGATTTGGAATCCCTGACCTGTGTTAGCAGCCGGAACGACTCGAGGGCTGCAAGGATTCGTCCCTCGCGGAGGAGCGATCTCGATGCTGATGACCAGGGAGAAGCGGCCAGCGATACGGACGCTGCGCGGGTGGGCGATCCAGGTGCTCCACGAAGCCGGCGCCATCCGCGAGTGCGAAGAACACGGTTGGATGCAAGATCGAGCCGATCCGCACGCCCGGGAGCGGGCCTTTGAAATCGCCCATGGAGAGCCGCCAGCAGGCGTCTCCCCTGATGCGGCGGCGGCCGAGATGCTCGACGTGCTGAACTCGATCGGTGACCACTGTCCGGAATGCCCCGCAGAATAGAAGAGCTGGTGCCGGGACTCAGCGTCAGCCCGGCTTTCTAATTTCAGCGGCCAGCTTTTTCTCCACGCGCTTGCGCACATTGCCGACCTTTTTGACGGCCTTTTTCACCGCCGGCGCCGACTTTCTGGTCTTCTTTGCCTCATACTGCACTTCGTAATCCTGCCCCCCGGCTACCCGCGCCCGGTCCTGTTTTCGGCCACGCGCCGTCTTCGTTTTCTTCGCTACCGCCATCGGTGCCTCCTGTTGTGACATCGAAGCAACGCGACAGGGATTCGCAGGTTCCGGAACGATTCGAACTGTGCCAATTTGAATCGGCTGTAGCGTGGAGTTTGTCAGTGGCGTTCCAGCGTCGAAAACCCGAGGCGATCGGCCTCAAGGCGGCCCTGCCCGACTTCGTCGAGCCGGCCCTGGCGTCTTCGATCGACAAGGTGCCGTCAGGGACCCGCTGGATTCACGAGATCAAATTCGACGGCTACCGTGTTCAGGTCCACCTGGCCAATGACGCGGCGACGATCTTCACCCGGCGCGGGCACGACTGGACCCATCGTTTCAAGAAGATCGCCCATGATGCCTGGCGGATCAAGGCGACCTCGGCCGTGGTGGACGGCGAGATCGTGGTACCGGCCCCTGATGGCACGACCGACTTCTCGGTCCTGCAGGATGAACTCAAGGGCAAGTCGACGAGCATTGTGCTGGTGGCGTTCGACCTGCTCTACCTGAACGGCCGCGATATCCGGAAGCTACCGCTCTTTCAGCGCAAGGCCGAGCTCAAGAAAATCCTGAACGGCACCGATATCCAATTCAGCGAAAGTTTCGAGATAGGCGGCCGCGAGATGTTCGCGCACGCCTGCAGGGTCGGCCTCGAAGGCGTCGTCTCGAAGGTACGGGACAGTGCCTATCCGAGGGGACGCACGAACGACTGGGTCAAGAAGACCTGTGTGCAGCGGGAGACGCTGATCATTGCCGGCTTCGCGCTCGATGGCACGAAATGGGATGGTCTCTATGTCGGCCGGCGCAAGGGCGACGGTCTCATCTACGCCGGCAAAGTCGACCACGGCTTCGACAAGGTCTCGGCGGCCGATCTGCAGAAGCGGCTTAAGCCCCTCATCCGAAAGACCCAGCCCTATACGAAGCGTATCAACCACAAGGGCATCTGGGTTGAACCCAAGCTTCTGGCCGAGATCGAGTATCGCGCGAAGTCAGCCCAGGGAAAAGTCAGGCACCCGTTCTTCCGGGGCCTGCGGGAGGACCTGTGATGGATGCCTTCGATCGCTTCTGGCAATGGGCGAACAAGCCGTTGGAAAGTCCGCTGACGCTTCCGGCCGAGTTGCACCAAGCCGCCGCGCGTAGGCCGCGAACCTGTGGTCTATCAAGCGCACGGCTCGTTCCTAAAGTCCGCTATGGCCCAAGAGACGAGCAAATTCTCTTCGCAAAAATCTGAAGCTAAGGGCCAAAAGCTGAAGGTTCCAAGCGGGCAAATTGTTCAAAACGAGACTTCGGTGACTGAACCATTTTGTTGCCGATCGAACTAACGTCTAGGTGGAGATTTGCCGTTCGTTCTGCCGAACGGCAGCGACAACAGGGTTCGTCACTGCCAGCCGGTCCGATGAGCATAGATTTTGGACTGGATAAGACGACGAGGAGCGTGAGAAACTACGACTCAAGGTGCTCCCTCCGCAATCGCGTGGAAATGGAGAGTTGCCATGGCCCATGCTCCCGCCCAACAGCCCGACTACAGAATGAGTCAAGCGGCAGTTGCGGACCTTCGTAAAGCGCTTCGTGGCGCCCTCCTGCAGCCCGCCGATGCCGGATACCGCGAAGCGCGCTCGATCTGGAACGGCATGATCATCAAAGAGCCTGCGCTCATCGCCCGGGTAAGCGGCGCGTCGGACATTGTCGCCTGCGTGAACTTCGCCCGCGAGAACGGACTGCCGCTGTCGATTCGCGGCGGCGGGCACAACATAGCTGGCGCGGCGCTCTGCGACCGCGGGCTGATGATTGACATGAGCTTGCGGCGCGGCGTGCGCGTCGACCCTGACCGTCGGATAGTTCGGGCCGAGGCTGGCACCACCTGGGGCGATGTCGATCACGAAGCGCAACCCCTCGGGCTGGTTGTCCCGGGCGGCATCGTGTCGAATACCGGGGTTGCCGGGTTCACTCTGGGCGGCGGCTTCGGTTGGACGTCGCGCAAGTGCTGCTACGCCGCCGACAATCTTGTCTCGGTTGACATCGTCACAGCGGACGGCGAGCGTCGGCACGCCAGCAAGACCGAGAACGCCGATCTGTTCTGGGCGTTGGCGGGTGGCAGCGGCAATTTTGGCGCGGTCACGTCCTTCGAGTTCCGGGCACATCCACACGGACCGCAGGCTCTATGCGGGATGGTGGTGTACCCGATGACCCAAGCGCGCGACGTTGCGCACCAATTTTGTCGGATCGCCGCCACGGCGCCGGACGAACTGTGCTGCTTGCTCATCTTGCGCATCGCTCCCCCTGCGCCGTTCCTGCCCGAGGCGCTGCACGGCACGCCAATCGCGGCGATTGCAGCATGCTGGACCGGCGATCCCATCGCCGGACAGGATGCGATGCGTGCGCTCAAGAGCTTTGGCAAGCCGGCTGCCGATACGATCACCGTGAAGCCGTTCGTTGCGCATCAGACCATGCTCGATTCCGGCCAGCCGTTCGGCCGCCGCTATTACTGGAAGTCGGATTTTTTCGCCGATATGAGCGAGCGCTTGATCGATGCGATGGTCGAGCATGCCGCACGTATTACCTCTCCGCATTCCGCCGCTCTCTTCATGCACATGGGCGGCGCTCCCGCCCGACTCGATCGCGGGCTCAACGCCGTAGGCTTCAGGACGGCCCAATACGTGTTGAACGTGCAGGCGGCTTGGGAAAATCCGCAGGAGGATCGCCGTCATATCGAATGGGCGCGCGAATACTGGGCGGCTATCCATCCGTTTTCGACCGGCGCCGCTTACATCAATTTCATGACCGAGGATGAGGGTGACGCCCGCGTGCGCGACGCCTATGGCAATCGGCTCTACGAGCAGCTCGCCGAGATCAAGGCCAAATTCGATCCAGGAAATCTATTCCACGGCGCACAGAACATCCCGCCACGATAGGCACACGTAGACACGGTGGAGGGCAACCATCCCCCTTAGGTGGTCGAGTCAGCCGGGCTTCGCGGATGTCGGCTTAGGGTAATCGCTACATGAGCGACGGAGTGGTAAGTCCGACCGCGTCAGCTATACCGCCGAAAGCGGAAAGTACAAGCCGCCCCGCCATAAGCCACTGCAAGTTCATGGCGCTGATCGCTCGTGCCGCCGACCAAGAACCGCTAACTAGCCCGCGCGCGCCGCAGCGCAGCTTCCAATCGCGCCTTCTCTTTATCCCAGCGGGTTTCTTCGGCTTGCGACCTCTTCTCGAGAGCCTCGAAGACCTCTTCTCGAGAGCCTCGACCTCGGCCTGGATGGCCGCGGCCCGTTTCGCGTGCTCCTGCTCGGCCTTGTCCAACGCAGCCTGCGCCTTATCGACCGCCTGCTGACGGCGTTCGCGTTCCTTCTGCCTGGCCGCCTCCTCTCTTACTCGTTCCAGCTCGCGGCGCCTTTTCTTCCCGTTCGTAGTCGAGAGCGGCCTGTCGCTGCGCAGCCTTGTCAACGGGACGAGATGAAGGTTTCTTCGCCTTTGAGCCTTTCGACTTGCGGGCAGCTTTCGTTGGTCTGCCGCCCTCAAGATCGGTGGGCAGCTCGGCATGCCGACCGGGGCGCCTGAGCACGACGCCAGGCTTTGCCATGGTCGCGGCGATGACGTCCGGATCATCGCTTTCCTTCGCCGCGCCTTGACGAAACAGATTGCTGTCGGCGCCCCACGCTTCCAGAGCCGCTTTCATGGAGGGAGCAGCTATCGCCAGATCGAAGAAGCCCAGCGACGTCTGGTAGGTTTCAGCTTTCTGGCCATGGTTCTGAGCAGAACTCCCGTCGATAAGTGACGTCGCGCACCAGGGATTTGCCGCGGGTTCTGACGGAACACGCCATGGTTTTAAGCGTTCCTCATTATTTAAGGACGTCCATGCATTACGCAACACGCTCTGAAGGATTGGCCCTTAAATGAGCCGGACGTCGACCCTGCCCAAGCGCTTGCAGCCGATGCTCGCTACACTCACCAACGCGCCGTTCGACGACCCCGGCTGGGTTTTCGAGGATAAGTACGATGGCTTCCGGATGATCGCGGAAATCCGCCGGGGCAAAGTTGCACTCTACAGCCGCAACGGCAAGATCATCAGCCGCAGCTATATGGAAGTCGCCAAAGCGCTGGAGGGCGTGAAGGGCGACGCCGTGATCGACGGCGAGCTCGTCGCGATCGGAAAGGACGGCGTCTCGCATTTCCAGCTGCTGCAAAACGCGCTGCGTCATGAAGCGAAGCTCCTGTATTGCGCCTTCGATCTCATGTTCGAGAATGCAGTGGACTTGCGCAAGCAGCCCCTTCTCAAACGCAAGGAGCGGCTGGAAGCAATCCTGCCACGCCACCGTCTGATCGCCTTCAGCCCTCACCGCAAAGGAGACGGCACGAAATTCTTCGCCGAGGCCGAGCGGAAGGGTCTGGAAGGCATCATGGCGAAGCGCGCCGACAGCGCGTATGCGTCCGGAAGCCGGACGGCGGATTGGCTGAAGATCAAGACGGCAAAGCGGCAGGAGGCGGTGATCGCGGGCTTCACGGCGCCGAGGCGCACCAGGCCGTTCTTCGGCGCCCTGGTCCTCGCCGTGCGGGAAGACGACACATGGCGCTACATCGGACATGTCGGCACTGGCTTCAGCCACAAGGTGCTGGAAGACCTCCATACCAAGCTCGTGAAGCTGACGACGCCTAAATCACCCTTCACTGCCAAAGTGAAGGACGAGGCGGCCACCACCTGGGTCAGGCCCTCGTTGGTTGCCGAGGTCAAATTCGCGGAGTGGACGAGTAAGGGCGAACTGCGCCAGCCCGTCTACCTCGGGCTCAGGAGCGACAAGCGGGCGAAGGATGTCGTGCGCGAGCGAGAACGTCCGCGCAAATAGTGCTTCCCTTTTGGCCGTTTCCGGCAAGCGCAATCGTCTCTGCCAATGTGCACTCCCCACGCCGTGGTGCGCTAATCGCGTACAAGGTCGTGGATCTCCGGTCGCATGCCCGCACGCGTGATTTCGAGCGTCGCAAGCGTGATCGGCAGCTTGAAACGCCGGGGTCCTGCGCTGCCGGGATTCAGGTAAAGAACGCCACCGACCGTATCGATCTTCGGCACGTGGGAATGCCCGGCGACGATGACGTCGATGCCGCTGCCGGCATCGGCCTTCAGCGTCTTCAGGTCGTGCAGAATGTAGATCGACTTTCCCGCCAGGCGTACCAGTTTCGTGTCGGGGTAGTCGCGGGCCCACCCGCCAGTGTCCACGTTTCCACGGATGGCCGTGACAGGCGCGATCCGGCGAAGCGCGTCAACGATCGCGGGGCGCCCGACGTCGCCGGCATGAATGATGTGATCGACGCCCGTCAGGCCTCGTTCCGCCTCGGGCCGCAACAGGCCGTGCGTGTCTGAAATGATTCCAATCCTGAATATCATTTCCCGACGCTCTCAACCGCTATCGCCAAAAGACGATCAAGAAACTCAACTTGAGCGGACAACATCTTGGTGCGCGCGAGCTCGATATCAAACCATTCGGCGCGGTCGACTTCGGGAAAGTTTTGCCGTCGACCGCTTCGGGGCGGCCATTCGATATCGAAGGTATTGCTGATCAACGCGGCCGGGTCAAAGTGGCCCTCGCCAGCGAATGCGATGACGCGCTTCCCTCCTCGCTGTCGGACTTCCCCCAGCGCCTGGAGTGGACCAATCAAAGCGCTCGGGCCGAGTTCTTCGGCAAACTCGCGTCGAGCGACGTTTTCCGGAGCATCATTGGCATCGATTTCGCCCTTTGGAATGGACCAAGCGCCATCATCCTTCTTACGCCAGAACGGACCGCCGGGATGAACGAGCAGAACCTCGAGCCCACGAGCGCCCTTGCGGTATGCGAGAATGCCCGCGCTCAAGGTCGATCTCCTGGAGGTCTTTTTCACCGCAGCCATATCGCTCCTATTTTGCAGAGCAGTCTAGAGCAGAGCAGGTAAGGAGCACTGAGGCGCGATGACTGGCTAGTTGCAAAGCAAGGATCGTTCGAAACAGGCCAGTAGCGCAGCGGGCCCCCGGTGTACCACCTTTCGTAAAACCGCGTCGAGATTGAGACTTGCCATCCGCCAAAGCCGCCCGCGGACGACGAAGCAGAAGCCGTCCGGCGTCACCGCCACAAATCTAAGCCGATTTCCGCTGGGGTTTGGCCGCCAGCTTCTTCGCCGCGGCCTCTTTCCCCGGTTTCTTGCCTACGATCGGCATCAGCATTTCCTTTTGCCCGGCCGCCGCCTTGCGCGGCTTTTTGCCTGGCTTCTTGGGTGTCTCTGTCGCAGCTGCCCCATCTCTTCCAATGCTCTTGCGCAGCGCGTCCATCAGGTCGACGACATTCTCGCCTCGCGGCCGCGCCTTCGCGGTGATGGGTTTGCCGGCGCGCTTCTGGTTGATGAGATCGATGAGGGCGGTCTCGTATTGGTCTTCGAACTTGTCCGGCTCGAAATGCCCCGCCTTCTGATTGACGATGTGCTTGGCGAGGTCAAGCATGTCCTTGGTGACTTTGACATCCTGGATATCGTCGAAATATTCCTCTGCGGGACGGACTTCGTAGGGATAGCGCAGCAGGGTCCCCATCAGCCCCTTGTCCAGCGGCTCCAGCGCGATGATGTGCTCGCGGTTGGTTAACACTACGCGACCGATCGCAACCTTGTTCATCTCGCGGATGGTTTCGCGGATAACGGCGAAGGCGTCGTGCCCGACTTTGCCATCTGGAGTCAGGTAGTAAGGGCGGATCAGGTAGCGTGGGTCGATCTCGCTGCGGTCGACGAACTCGTCAATCTCGATCGTTCGCGTCGATTCCAGCGCGACGTTCTCGAGCTCCTCCTTCGTCACCTCGATGAATGTGTCGGTGTCGAGCTTGTAGCCCTTGACGATGTCTTCGTTATCAACTTCCTCGCCGGTATCAGCGTCCACCTTGGCGTACTTGATGCGGTGGCCGGTCTTTCGGTTGAGCTGGTTGAACGAGACCTTTTCGGATTCGGACGTGGCCCGATAGAGCGCTACCGGACAGGTGACGAGGGAAAGACGCAGGAAGCCTTTCCAGTTAGCGCGGGGGGCCATCGCGGAGGAACTCCATTACTCGTGCCGGATTCAAGACGAACGGCACGGCTTGGTTCCGACACTGCGCCCCTTCTAACGGGATGATTTTTTCAAGATGGGTCAGAGCGGACTCAATATTTGTTCTTGTTATGTTCTAATTCGGAATGACCGATCGACCGCGAGCTGGCGTATGCCGACCCCGATGCAGATGGAAAAGCTGGCCACTGAAGCCGCCCGAAGGCCGCGCCCCTCCACGGCGACTCCGGATGCGCCTCTCCCGGCGGAATATTGGGAATCGGTCCTGAAAGATCCTTGCGCCGACGAAAGTGGAGCCGAGATGCGGCAGCGGCGTCTTTCCGAGATTCAACGCCACGTGCTGCGCATCTCATGCCGTCGCTGCGAGCGGACCGTGGAAATCCAGAAGACCGATGCAGTCAGATTGTATGGCGGCAACGCGGTCTGGAAGGACGTGGCGCAGCGGTTGCTCGATAACACCTGCCAGCAGCGCACCGGCAAGCATGAAGAAGACGGATGCTGGCCGGCGTTCGATACACCGTAACCGCTCCGGATTGCCGATCCGATCTCTTAGAGCCTGGATGTCCGGATGGCCCCGAAGTATCACCCCACGCCCCTGTCGGGCGGTGATCGCAAGGCTCTGGCAAAGGAGCTCAGCAAGACGGGCGCGATGGCCAATATCGTCTTCGTAGCCTACATTCTCGCCAGACCGCATGAGACGTCACGCGATCGGCCGGAAGTGAACCGTGATCATATTGTCCAGCGCTATGGCGGGCTTTGCTTGTTTACAGCGCTATTGATTTTGAGCGGTGCCGTCTCCGGCATCATGAGCATGGCAAGGAGCCCAGCCGCGCTAGCGATAAGCATGTACCAGCGGGCGCCAGCGCGCTTCCGGTAAGATAGATCAGCCAGGTGACGACTGGTTGAGCTGTGCCTCCGAAGATCGCTATCGCAAAAGCGTAGATGATCGCGAAGGCGCCACCACGAATGTTCTTGGGTTAACCTTCGGCCATGCTCACATAGAAGGCGCTATGCGGAATCGTTCCGATGAGGGTGAGCGCGCCGAGACCCCCGAGAAGTACGAGGGCACTGCGGCTCTCTGAGATTCAGAAGAACACCGGATAGGTCATCAACAACGCAGCGATCTGCGGCCATATCATGATGTGCCGGCGGCCCGCGCGGTCTGCGAGCCAGCCGCCCAGCAGCGCGGCAGCAATTCCTACCGTATTGTTAACGAGCGTGGTGCCAAAGGCGAGAGGCGCGGAAACTTGTAGGGTGTTCAGTGCATAGGTGGTCATATATCCCGTGACGTAGGTGATGATCGTGCAATGGCCAGGACGACGAATCCCAAGCTGATGATACGGCGAGTGGCAGGCAATCTTCTTACAGGCTGAACGCCCGGAGCCGGCGCTTGGGGCCGGTGCAACGTTTCGGGCAAGCCGCTCCGCAGCCAAAATCCGAACGGCAGCAGCGTAGCGGCGCCGAGCAAGAGCGCGATCCGCCATCCGTACGCGTTGAGTGCCTCGCTGGTCATGGTCAGGGAGAGTATTTCTCCAACAAGCGCCCCGGCCGTTGCAGCGATCTGTTGGCTGGCAGGCTGAAACGAGACAGCAAGACCGCGCCCCTCGGCCGGTGCCGCTTCCAGCAAATAGGCAGTTGTCGGACCAATCTCACCGCCCAGCGAGAAGCCCTGCACTAAACGCGCGAAAATAACCAGCAGCTCAGCGGCAAATCCTATTGTCTCCTACAAGGACGTAAGTGCAGCACGAGGACGGCGACGCTCATCAAGGTAAAGCTGGCGCTCATCGCGGATCGGCGGCGGGCCCGATCCTAGTACGAGCCGAGCACGATGGCCCCGATCGGCCTGGTTACAACCAGCGCCGAAGGTTGCGAGCGACAGCATGAGGCTGGCGAACGGGTCGCTTGCCGGGAAGAATGCATGATCGATCTGGATGGTGAAAAAGCTATAGCTCCGGAAGCGTAGGTTTCGCGAATATTGCCGATGGTTGCTCCCGACGCGGCGCGGCCGGTCAAACGCTCGTCTGCCGGAACGAGGACACGCTCCGGCTTCTCCCCAGTAAACTGCCTAGCCATTCCCGATCCGTCTGAACTCCGATCGCCGGCCGACCATTTCGACCAGTCAGATCGCGCGCGTTGTATTTCTGTTGCTCTACAGGTCGTCTAGCAAAAATGCCTGCCTCTTGCGCCCCATTCAAACCTTGAACCAATCGCGGTGATCGCCAGCAAAGATGAACAAGGCGCGCTGCGATTGTCGGGCGGGGCAGTCGTTTTGCTCCTGTGCAATGGCGAGTTTGCGACAACATTGGAGGGCGACGAACGGGCACCGCCTATTTTCATGCAGAAGGGCCGCCGCGCGACGTTGCTGCGTTTATCTGGTTGCGTACGGCGAAGGCATCACGATTTGGCCCGGCTTTTGCTCAGCTGCTTGTTAGTTGCGTGCAGCCGCCTGCTTTGTCGGGATTGGCGCTGCAGAATGCAGGATTTATCTGCGATCAAAAGAGGAGCTCGCATTGTTAACGGGGCCCATGAAAACGCTCGACATCGGCCACGGCCGCGAAGCATCAGGCGGTCATATTCGCTCTGGCGAGCCGCGGCTCGGCGAATCGCAAATGGCAAGCGTGAAGTGCCAGAGTTTGAGCTTGAGGAAGTTGAAATCAAAGTCACCAGCAATGAGGGACATACTTGTGAGTTGACTTGACTTCATCAAGGCTGACTTCCCTCCAGAAAACTAGCCTTCCTTTCGAATTGAAGTTCTACCGCCAGACTCGGGCTACGAAGGCGCAAGGCCGATGTCCGATCAATGACGGCTGCGCTTCGCTGGCGCATCTGCGTGCACGCGCGCTCCAAGTTGGACGGCGAAGCACGCCGGAAATCAAGACCTCGAACAGAATCTGTAAATGAAGACGAAGACAATTACGACTATCGTGCTTGCCGCTAGTGCTTTGCTGGATTCCCCCAGTAGAGCGGTTGAAACTTACGATGTTAGAGATTCGAACGGCGTGTCCTTCATCCGAGCACGAATATTTGGTCCCGGAGATGGCCCTTTCTGTTGTGGCGGAGGTGGCGAGCCGGCGTATTCAGTTCGGAATCTACCGCAATGGGAAACGGACCATTCGCTCGCAGCGATCCGCTATTGGGCCGAAATCATAAGGGTCAAACCCGGGCAGTCGCCTGCCGTCGTCAACATCGGCGGAATTCAGGGCAATACGGCATGGGCCTCAGTCCAGAGGTCGCCTGATGGCGAGAACAAGGTGCAGGCGGCAGTCACCGGTCAGAATCCGGGCGAGTTGAACCATGGCGCGCATGGTATGATTGCGATCGGCGAAATGGGATTTTCATCCGAAGCATACATTCCTTCGCAATTGCCAATGACGCCGAAGATCGGCCTGGCACCTGTTATGATTCATGAGTTCGCTCATCAGCTGGGAATGGCCGGTACCATTGACGGTTATGACGGTTGGCCCACCGAGCCGATATCACCGTACTTCACTAAGGCGATAAATGCCTGGACTAACCATTTGTATGACGACAACGGCAAACAAGCCAGGCCGGGGCAGGTGATCTATTGCTCGCTGTGCGTGAACCCGCCAGCTGAGAACGTTTTCGACCTGCGCCACGATCGGGGCTATTTTGCCGGGAAGCATGTGAGTGAAGTGCTGGCCGGTGCCATGCCAGGTATTCCGGTTCGAGTGATGACTGAGGACGGCCGGCTGGATGTCCCCTTTGTCTCGCATAGCGAGCTTAAGAACAGCCTGTTGAGCCACCAGCAATACCGGAACTACACCGCCCCGATGGAGGCGGAGATCGCCGCCTTCCAGGACACCGGCCAAAGCATTGATCGGCGTAATCTATTTGGTTACTCCATCTATGGCACTGGTCGCGATCTGATAAACGACAATCCGTTTTTCGCTCGGAATGCTGACGGTACCGCCTATCTGCCAAATACGTACAATACGGCTTCGCCCGGACTGGGACTACACGTTTATGGCAGCGGCAACACTGTGGTCCAGCGCGCCGACCTGCTTTCGAAAGGAGCAGGTGGCGCCGGCATCCGCGTCGACGGCGAAGACAATCAGATCATAATTCCGCCTGGGACCCGCGTGTACGCCGACGGCGCGAATGGGCGCGGTGTCATGTTCGCCTATGGCAAGGATCACACGCTGACTCAGCGCGGGGACGTACAGGCTCTCGGTGAGCGTGGCATCGCGACAAGTTTCGATTTTGGTAACAATGCGATGGGCAATGACGATGAATATCGTGGTTCGTATATTCGCACGATTGGCACCAAACCGGCCCCGATGCTGAGCGAAATCGACGGTCCGCTCGTCAGCAAGTTCGATCTGACCGGGCGCCTGGCTGGCAATCATGCAGCGATGTACATGTCGAACAATGGTTACGTCGGCGAGATCAATGTGATGCGTGGCGCAATGATGTCGGGGCACATCCTGTCTGACTACAACCAGGTTGATGAGAACGGTGCTCCGCGTCTGACCAAATTTACGTTCGGGTTGAAGCCTGATGCGAACGGTCACTCAACGCAGGAGCCCGACGCAAATTTTGCAACCCGCTACGACGGTAATATCGTCGGACGTAACAATCTTTCGCTGCAGTTCGGCGGTGGCGCCACGACGTTGACTGGCAATCACGAGGTGTATGACGCAAGTGTCGCGCAAGGTGCAACCCTGTCCGGTAACGGCAGTTATCTGCTCAATGCTAGTGGTCGCTTCACCAACAGCGGTGCTGTCGCGCCCCTCATCGGCGGCCTTGACAACAGCATCAAGGTGTATGGCGACTATCTGCAAACCTCGACCGGTCGCTTGCAGGTCGCCGTAAACGATACTGGCGCGTTCAGCCATCTCGAGGTGAATGGCAATGCGACGCTCGATGGTACGCTCACGATCACCCCGCAGCGTGGCTGGTATGGTAACGGCTTTAACGTCTCCTCCGATCAGTGGCTGAATGCAACAAATCTCACAGGCTCGTTCGCGAACGTGACGACAGCCCTGCAATCCCCAACCTTGCTGGCGAGTGCAACGGCTCAAGGCGACAACACCTACGCCTTGACACTCTCCCGCCCATCCGATGCCTATTCGCGTTATGGAGCCGATGCCAACAGCCGCCGGGTGGGCGCGGCGCTCGATCGAGTAGCTGGCAACGCGGCTATAGGGCTGCACCCACTCGTCGCGGCGCTCGACTTTTCAGCGCCGGACGGCACGGCGGTGACATCTGGGCTGCGTCAACTTTCTCCGTCCATCTATGCGTCGGAGCAGGGCAGACGTGTCAATGACAGCTACTATGCGCGTTCGGCAGTCTACAACCGTCTCGAACAGGCGTTTGGCGGCGCGCCAACCTCAGCGATGGCGGTGATGGGTTATGGTCCTGAGCAGAACAGGTCGCACGGCAATTCTGCATCTGCCACAGGCCTGGTCGGCCCGGCTTCCTCTGACCTGCCCTCTTATGACCTGCGAGGCTATGCGGCGTGGGGTTCTGCCTTTGGCGGATGGACGACCCAATCAGGTGATAGCAATGGGGCAAGCACCAGATCCACCATTAGCGGCCTCATGACCGGGATCGACACGCCAGTATTTGATGACTGGCGCGTCGGTGTCCTTGCGGGCTATAGCCGTTCCACTTTCAAGGTTGGCGCTGCTTCCTCGTCAGGCCGCAGCGACAATTACACGTTCGGGACCTATGCCGGCACCGAGTGGACCGTGCCAGAAGGGGCCATCGCTTTCCGCTCAGGGCTTGCCTATACATGGCACGATCTTGAGATGAGCCGCAACGTTCGGTTCCCGGGCTTCAACGACAACTTGATCTCGGATTACGATGCAGGCACGTTCCAGATTTTTGGAGAACTCGGCTATAAAGTCCATCTCGGTAAGTATTCGGTGATCGAGCCCTATGCCAGTCTCGCCCATGTTCGCGCGGCGACGGACAGCTTTAGCGAGAGGGGATTGAACGGAGCGGCGCTTAGTGTTCACCCTGACACGATGGATACGACGCTCTCCACTCTCGGCGTTTATGCGACCACCCGTTTTCAACTTGGCCAGATAGCCACGACTGCGCGAGCCGATATTGGCTGGCGTCATGCCATAGGCGACCTCATTCCGCTGTCGACCGCCAGCTTTGCTGCTGGCTCCAGCCCTTTTGCAGCTTCAGGCCTATCCATTGGCAAGGACATGGCACTCGTCGAATCCGGGCTGGACTTCCAGCTTTCGAGCAACAGCACCCTTGGCATCGCCTACCAGGGGCAGTTCGGTTCAGGCATCACCCAGAACGGACTGAATGCCACCTTCAACGTCAAGTTCTGATACGCACGCAATGCATTTCGGCCCGCGTGCTGCACAGCAATGAGATCACGTTATTTCAATCCAGATCTCGTCGACAAGAACTTACGCAATCGAGGTCAGCCTGCCTGAACGCCGTTGCTGGCGTCTAGCGGGATGTCGGAGCGAACTCGCTCGAGGGCAAGCAGCGCTTTTTATCAACGCTGACGATCTATCCGACAGCGCCTTTAACCGACGAGGCGCGTGATAGCCTCGGGCGCGTCGATGAACGCATAGGGATTGAAGAACTGGCGGCGCCACAGGAAATTCCGGTCGACCTCGCTGAGCGCGGCCTCGTCGCACACCTGCGCCCAGCGTTCCTTGATGGTCTTGATTTGCGCGGTCGCGATAAGGATCGCTTCCCCCTCATTGAGCAGGAACAAGGGCGCGGCTTTCAGGCAGAGCGCGATTTGGCTCGCACGCTCCTGCCCCATGATCAACATGGCCTGCGATGCCTCCCCGCCCGTCCGATTCTGGGGACAGATGTCATAGGCAGGCGTGAGCGTAAGTGCCGCACCGTTCCAGAACGCGGCATGGTTTCGCGCGTGGTCGTCAGTGTTGCCGGACAGGATGTTGAACACGAGCCTGCCAAAGAGTTCCTTCAAGGTCTCTTTGGGTGACGTGAAGCGGTGTCGAATGACGGTCGCAAGCTGCTCGTAGCTCGCGTAGCGGGCCATCATTTCGTCGAGCTCAAGCAGCGTGAGCGCCGAGACCATGGACTTGCGGCGCCAGCCTTCCTGGACTTTTTCGCGGTCGAAGCGCTCGATGAGCAGCACATCCTTCCCGGCGGCGCGTTTGAGGCCCACGGGCGCGACGGTGAGACCGATGATGGATGCAAGGCGCATGGCGACGAATTCGGCTTTCACCACGCCGAAAAGGTCGTTCTGCGACGAGAACTTCGCCACGAATTTCTTGTTGCCGGACGTGATCATGGCTTTTGGCCGTGCGCCGCCGATGGAGCTTCCGAGAAGAAGCGCCCGGTCGAGTTCCGCTGTCAGCGGCACTCCTTTTTCAACCAGCGTTGCAGCGTCCAGGAGTTCATCAAGCGACACTTCGGCGCTTTCGCGGGGTACATAGTCCGACGCAGATGCTTGAAAATCGAGCGCGCCGATACGGTCCGATCCGGACTCCATAAGATAGGTCAGCTCGTCGAGGCTGCCGGGATCGACATCTTTTCCGCCTGAACCGAATTTGCGATTGATGATGATGCGTCGGCCCCACGCGTCGGGTGCCGCGTCGCGAATGCAGTTGGGCATGTTGAGCCCGTTAAGGAGCGGAAGGACGCCGCTTTTGAGCGGCAATTCCGGCTCATAAAGCGGGATCGCATTGTTCCGGCGGAGATAGCTCTGCCCGTAATTGTAGACGAGTTGCTTGCCGCTCGCGGACAAAAGACCCGCGACGACAGGTTGCGTGCTGTCCGGCAACCAAACCCATACATAGGCATGTCTTTGCTCAGAAGTCATCATCGGGCTCGGTTCGGTGGCTGCGGATCGCTTTGGGAAGTAAGGCCATCACTTCGCGGCTGGATTCGACATCGCGCGACATCGTCACCTGGCCGGCATCGAACAGGCGCACGCCGACAATTGCCGCAGCCTCGAATACGGCACCAATGGCGCAGCCGGTGTCGCCCGCCTCGATGCGTTGCATGAGGCCACGCGAGACCCCTGCCCGTTCCGCCAGGGCACCGACCGTCATGTGGCGGTCAATGCGCCCGCGGCGAATGAGCTGACCGAGCCGGATCGCGGCATCGGCGGCATAGGGTGAAACAGGACGGTTGGTCTTGGGCACGCTTGATCCATAAATGGGGCATAAGAGGCCTCATGGTCTATCTATAGACCATCACGGAACTAATGTCAAGATAATGATTTATAAACAGATCATTTAAGCCTTCGTGATCTATTTATAGATCGCTTAGAAGGGGAACCAGCGCGCCTCACCGGCACGCATCAGGTGTAAAAGGCCAGCTGATCGAGGGTAAGCAGGGCCTGAAGGGCTCGCACCATCGTGTAGGTTTCAGGTGCTGCCGCGCCGTGGCCGACGGCATGGCGCGAACTCGCATTGCCGGTCCGAGCCGCTGGATCATTCTGCGGATACGCCGTGCAATTGGAGGCAGGACAGCTTCAAAGGATCGGCAATGTTTCGCGCCATGATCCCGGCTGGGCGGGGCTGGTCCTGTTCGGGTGGGGATTCGGTCATCGCGGCATTCTAACACGAGCACCATGGGTCATTCTTGAGCCTGTGGTTCAAAGACAGAGATTCCCGGCACGGCAACATCACCGTCGTGGATAAAAGCGACACTCAGATAGGCGCGGGTAATGCCGACATAGACCTCGTCTGCCGATCCGGCAACGTGCTCCACCTTACCTGTGCGGAGCCACTTGGTGATCCCTCCATACGGAATGATCAGAACACGCTCAAAACCGAGACCTTTGACCATGCCAAAGTTCTCGGCCGGGAGATCGGTGCCAAACCGCCGGTCGAGCCGCAGCACTTGCGGCTGATACTGCCTCCGGTATTTCTCGATGTGGATCGTCCGCACCACGAAGACGCCGTCGTGCACGGTCTGACGCTCGTTCTTCGATTGAGCTTTGGGGAGATCGGGAAAAATGAGGTCGGCCACGTCACAGATCGGTTGGATGCAACGGCGGCTTTGCGCCATGTAAGTCACTTCACAGAGACCCGCCTTCTGCCAGGCTCCGGCCTTCAGAACGAAGCCGCGTCCGCAAAACTTCTTGTTCTTTGTCGCGTAGCTGGTGCGGTAGGTCGACTGGCGAATATCGCCGACGAGAGACATGGCAATGGTAGAGCGGAGCAGCAGCTCCAGGACATCGATGTCAAATCCAGCAAGGTCCTGCACCTCATCAACCAAGATGTAGGCAAACATATCGTTCAACCTGCGAATGACTTTCCCATCTCCGATCGCCTCGGCGATTTTGCCTTGCTGTGCAATGAGGCGAGCGAACGTCCGCCTTCTGGACATAGGTACGCGTGGCGCCCTTGGCGAAGTGAACGCCTGCGACCCGCTCTTGATGAACGCAGCCTTGATAAGGGCGCACCATCTCGTGAAGGACGAAGGTGTACCACGGATAGATCGTGATCTCCGGCGGCACGCATCCGTTTAGCTTAATCAGCTTGTGCCGGATCTCTTCCACGTTCTTGAGCGTAAACGTGGTAAACGCAACGAGAAAGAAGCCCCAATGCGGCAGCGGCAAAAACTGAAGCAGGAGACCTGCAACTGCATAGGCCGCCGCTCCCACCAATAGGGCTGCCATACAGCCTTGTCGGGCCAGTGACGCATACCCAAGGCTGAAGCAGGCCTGCGCAGCGGTGCCGACCAGCGAGCCACTTGTAGCGGTCGCAGCAAAATCCGCACCGTATTGGACAGCAAGAAAGGCTGCGACTGGACCCGACGTCAACGGCAAACCGACTAACCAGCCACCTATTGCATCTCCCCATCGACGTCCTGCCAAAGAGGCTGAGAGGATGAGTAGTGGCGGTAAAATCAGCTTGAAGAATATCAGGCTCATTCGTGCGGCACTGCTTCGTCAGCCTTGCCGCGAGCGGCTACAGCAAAAGCAAGGCCGGTGAGGATCAGCACTACTCCTGCGCCGAAAAGCAGACCAAGCCTGTCCCCAAACATCGCAGCGGCGGCGGCAATGCCAAAGACGGGCTGAAGATATTGAACGCTTGCCGCAACAGGGGCAGAAACGGTTTTCAAGATGTAGAGCCACAAGAAGAGACCTATGACGCTGACGGCGGTGCCCAAGTACACGGCGGCACCCAACGCTCCAGCCGTGACGTGAACAGAAGTTTGCGACATCTCCCACGCGCACCATGGCAGCAGCGCCAAAAAGCCGAAGAGGGTGCTCCACGCTGCTACAGCAATGGTGTCATATTTTCTCGTAAGCTCGACACTCCAAACATAGTAAAACGCAATCGCGAACGCCGACACCAGCATCCAAAGGGCGCCCGCCACGCCAGAAGAGAGCACACTGCCAGCTCCCTGCTCGCGTCCAAGCGCGACCAAACCAATGCCGAGAAACGCCGCTAACAGTCCAAGCTGTTGGCGCCCTGTTACCCGCTGCCCGAGACGAAGCGCTGCGAAAACCACCACGAAGATAGGAATTGTGGCCGATATGATCGTACCAACGGAGGCCGTCGTTCCTTTGATGCCAAAGGCCTGAGAGACTTGACCTACTCCAATCCCCAAAACACCAAGGGCGGCAGCGTGAGGAAGAGCGTTGAGGCCCAGCGCTGGCTTACCGACCGAGCAAAGGAACAGGAGAACCACTGCGACAGCAAAACGCATCGCAGTCAGGGTCAGCGGTGGCACTGATTGGAGGCCGTACTTCGTGACCGGGATTGAAAGGCCCCAAAGCACCGCAGGCACCAGCATGTAAGCGATGTCGCGCGCAGACGGGCTTCGCGTGGAAAGCGGTCCCTGCGTTTCGAGCTGGAGAGCTTGTGTGTTCATGCGGAGTATGTAGCGCGAACCTGCAAGATCATGATTTCTTTTTTGACGTGAAAATCTAGGTTTTTGGCCCTATAACTGACGTATGAAGAAATCTAAACGCACAAAGCGGCGGCTTGGCTTTCGAAATGAAAAGCCCAGCGAAGGCTCTAGCTTCGCGCTGGACGCGATTGACAGGCGCATTCTCCGCTCGTTGCAAGTGGATGGGCTGATTGCGAACCAGGTGTTAGCCGATCAAGTCGGCTTGTCTCCTCCGGCGTGCCTGAAGCGTGTCCGCCGGTTGAGGAGTGCCGGTGTAGTCAAGCGTACGGTATCCCTGCTGTCCGCCGAAGCTATGGGTTACCCATTGCTTACTGTTGTGCGCCTGAAGCTCGATGGACCTACTGAGGCAATGATGCACAGCTTCGAAGCGCGCATGATGGCTTCGCCCCGCGTAATGCAGTGCATGCTAATTGCGGGTGATACGGACTACATCTTGTTGGTTCGCAGTAGAGATGTCGCTCACTACCAAGAGTTTGCGCGTCGCATGTTGAAAGTCGCTCCCGGCGTTCGCGCTTACACGAGTGAAATCGTCCTCTCAGAAACCAAATCTACGACTGAGCTCCCGGTTGAGGACTAAACGCGTGGACTATTTCTTGATGTCGCGCGTGCGCTTAACAGGCCCTGACGTACGAATGTGCGACAGGTCCAGACCGGGATACGAGATGTCATCGACTGCTCGCTTGAGGGTTTGGCACCCCAACGCCGCAACATCTCCTTGGCGCCATAGGTTCGGCCAACCGACTTGCCGCTGCTTCGTCCTGTTAAAGCATCGCGCAGCTCCTCGTCAGGTGTGGTGCGCCGGAGTGCGTCCTGAAAGCCATGGCGGAAGCTATGGTACACTTTGTTACGGTCGTTGATGCCGACGTGGTTACGCAAATACCGGCCCCACCACTTCGACCAAGCACTAAGAGCGCCCTTCTGATCAGGAGCTACTGTAGGGAACAGCCAAGCGCGCTCACCCTCTTTGCGCCGTGTAGCGACGTAATTAAGAAAACCCAGTTTTGTAAGCAGGGGGTGTACGGGTACGACGCGCTCCGATGTCTTCGTTTTGAGCCGCCGTCCTGCCTTGGTGTCCCGCGTGAACCACATGAGCGGAACGCCTGTCTCCTCGTCCTCGCGGACGTCACACGCACGAAGACCCGCGTACTCAGCTTGGCGCGCGCCAGTGAAGAGTGCGAGCAACGGCAACCATATCCCTGCCTCGCCCTTCGCGCCGATGGGGAGATGGTGCTCGGCGAACAGAGGCGCGTTGAAGATGGTTTGCAGGTCGCGGGCATCGAACGGCTCACGCTCGGACTGCTCCTCCTCCAGCCTCATCTCGCTGAACGGATCAGACCACGGCACACCGCCATGCCGAGCTTTCGGTACGACTGGCTCTTACGATCAACATTGAGTTGGAAATCACCCAGTAGCTCGTCCAGCTCTTCTCGGATGACACTGGTGTCACCGCGAGCCAATGCACGAGGGACGATGGCCAGCTCGTACTCAAGTGTGCCAGCGCGCTTCAGAACTTCGCGGTCCGACAAGCCAGCCTCTGGCATCACGCCAACGGCAAATGGGGTTTGATACTCGATGCCCGCCGCTCGGAGCTGCTCCGCAACGCTTTGAAACAACGGCTCGGAGCCAGTGCCCTCGCGGCGCTCCTCCTCGTCACTCGCCAACCTTGCTGCGTAGAATGCTTCGGCCATGCGCTTTATCTGCGCATCGGTTAGAGATGGAATGACGGTGCGTTCCTTCAGCAGCGCCTCAGCATCCGCAAGCGTCCTGTCGAAGTCTGCTAGGACGTGCGTTGCGGCCACGTTCGCCGCCTTGAGGTTTTTGGTCCCTAGCGACTTCTTGAGGAAGACTTGGCGATCCCGGCCTGAATTGAGGACACGCGCAACTGCTTCTTGGAGGCGTTCGGGCACCTTCCGTTGAGCGTAGTACGTCCCGTGTCTGTCCTTGATCAGTCCCACCAACGCGCGCATCAAAGCTACGACCTAGTGCTACCACCGGAGCGCAGTCAAAGCTATGATTTGCGTGATGTTTTTGAAATCTCAGCGCTTCTAGAGCCGCTGGCGCTCCCTAGGGGAATCGCCCCCCTGTTTCAGCCTTGAGAGGGCCAAGTCGATCCGCTCGAGAAGATCAGGGCCTACAAGATGGGAGGCAAGTTCGACCTTCTGCATTTCTCGCACCGCGCCGGTCATCGCATCGGGCGATGGACACGCGTGCGCGGCGGCACTTGCCGAGGTGCTGCTGCTCAGATCGGCCAGAACCGCATCCATCAGGGATGCCACGGCCTGGTCGCTCGGCTACGGAACATCTACCGGCTGCGTGAGGCCCGGCAAGTCGGCGACGCACATGCCCATTATGCTCTGTAGCCATTCAATCCCGACGCCGTGCAATAGCAGTCGGTGTTCAGAACATCGATCGATCTGGTCCAGACCACAGAATCGCCTTGTTATCGATCCGCCATGTAAATGCATTTCATCCAAACAATCGATTTCACCAACTCATGTGTTTCTCGCAATCATAACTCACAATGTCGACAACAACTTCCAAAATTGTCGTGGCGATGGACGAGGTGCCGCCAAGCTTGTCGCTACATTTGATTGATCGCGATCTGTGCTCCTGCAGCCAATCCAGATTGGACGCCATTTATGCTGCATGCGAGCCACAGGCCGCCGGGAATAGGACTCGAGCTAGCAATGGGCCGGATCAGGTGTTCGATTGGCCAGTACGGCTCTGCTTAGTCCATTCCGGCTGCCAACATTTACGCGCAAGCGGGGAACGCTCAATTTCGCTCGCGGGTCAAGTTCCAGGGTGATTTTCTCAGCGTTCTTGGCACGACTTGAGAAGAGGTGATGAATGCGAACGCTACTGGTTGATCATGAAACGGACCCAGTGCGCATTGTACACGACGCGCTCTCGGATTGCGGTTTTGCCGTTGACGTAGCGTACACTCTCGATGAGGCAGCCGCCGCTTTTGGTTGCGCCAGCTATGACATTCTCCTGCTCGAGTTGGTTCTCCCGGACGGAAACGGATTGGATTGGCTGAAACAGTTGAGACGCGACGGACATTCGATGCCTGCCCTGATAATGAGCAGCTGTAACGAGCTCGGCAGGCGTATCGCGATCTTCAATGGCGGCGCGGACGACTTCCTGCCCAAGCCCGTGTCTACCGATGAACTCATCGCGCGCATGCGCGCCACATTGCGCCGAGCAACGCAAATGACGGCGCCCGTCGTTGCTTTCGGCAATCTAAGATTCGATCCGATCGGTCGGCAGGCCTACGTTAATGGTCGGCCGCTGAGGATCGCGCGCCGCGAGGTGTGCATTCTTGAACATCTGCTCAGCCGCGCAGGGCGCACCGTAGCGCGCTCTTCGTTGGAGGACAGCCTCTATGCATTTGACAACGAAGTCTCAACCAATGCGCTTGAAGTCGGAATCTATCGTTTACGCGGTCATTTGAGTCAGGCCGGCGCGACATTGCAAATTACGACCGCGCGCGGGATCGGCTACGTCCTGGAATTGAAATGTGCGGCGTCGGCCGCGTAGTCACTTGCACTTGAGAGAAGCGACCATCTTGAAACTCGTTCTTGATAAGCATGCTGGCGTCAATCGAGGACCGATCGCCACCAACGCCCTTTCGTCCGGCTTGCTTGCTTGTCTTTCGCAGCTCCTGTGCGTGATCGTTCTGCTATCCCCGCCTGCTGCCGTAGCTCAGATCAAACGAGATGATGGAGGGGGACCCCCGCGTGCGGCTCCTGAGGGCATCAGCGGTACGCTGAACATTTCCTCCTCGCTCGGTAAGACAATTCATCTGCCCGCGCCAGCTGCGAGCATCTTTGTCGCTGATCCCACGATCGCGGACTATCAGGCGCCGTCGAACAAGACCATCTTCGTTTTTGGCAAGAAATCCGGACGAACCAGCCTGTTCGCGCTGAACGACAACGGGGAAGCGCTCGCCGAACTGCGTGTTGTCGTTTCCCAGCCGATCGAGGACCTGCGTGCCACGCTGAAAGCCCAGGTCGGCGACTATCCGATCCAGGTCAGCTACACCCCGCGCGGCGCCATCCTGAGCGGTACAGCGCCCAATGCGGAGATCGTCGATAGCGCGGTCAAAGTCACCGAGCAGTTTCTCGGTACGGGCGCCCTCGTCGTCAACAAGATCCAGGTGGCCGGGTCATTGCAGGTTAATCTGAGCGTGCGTGTGGCGGAGGTCTCCCGCAGCGCCATGAAGGAGCTCGGCGTCAACCTCTCCGCTTCCGGTCAAGCTGGCCCTTTCACGCTCGGCTTGATCAGTGGCAGTGGGGGTGGTACCGGCGCGGCCCAGGGCGGCGGTACGGCAAAGATCGGTTTCAACGCCGGCGGTGTCAACGTCAGCGCTGTACTCGATGCACTGGCCCATGAGCGCCTTGCCTCAGTTCTCGCTGAACCGAACCTCACCGCAATGTCCGGCGAATCCGCCAGCTTCCTGGCCGGCGGCGAATTTCCTATCCCGGTGTTGCAGGACAATCGCCAGGTCTCCGTCGAGTTCCGCCACTTCGGCGTAAGCCTGGAGTTTGTGCCGACCGTTCTCAGTAACAATCAAATCAATATCCGCGTAAAGCCTGAAGTCAGCGAGCTATCGGCGCAAGGCGCTGTTACCATCAACGGCATCTCCGTGCCGGCGCTTTCCACCCGGCGTGCCAACACGGTCGTCGAGCTCGCCAGCGGCCAAAGCTTTGCAATCGGCGGGCTAATCCGCCGTAACTTCAATACGGATATCACGACTTTCCCTTGGCTGGGTGACGTGCCGATTCTTGGTGCGCTGTTTCGTTCATCCTCTTTTCAAAAGGAGGAGACGGAACTCGTAATTATCGTCACGCCTTACGTTGTGCGACCAAGATCGAACACGCGGCAGATGAGTGCCCCTACCGACCGCATCGCACCGCCCTCAGACCTGGCGCGCAGTCTGACGAACACGATGGCAACTCGCCCGACTGACCACGGCGCTCCCTCGACCAGCGTACCAAGCGCGACACGGCGTACCGGCCACATCATCGAATGAGGATCGACAATGACACCGCGAATTGTGGGCCCCCTGATCGCTCTGACGGCCAGTCTAGGTGGCTGTACAAGCACGGGCCCAACCTATCTCGAGCCGGCCGCGCAGGCGGTCCTGGTTCAAAAGGAGAGGAACGTTTTACTGCTACAGAGCCTTCGAGGGTCCGAACGGCGGCGCCTGTGGGATTTCATCGCACGTACCAGTCGCGGTCGGCGCGACGCGCTCCACCTCGACATCGCCGCCTCACCCCGGCTCGGAGCGCAGATAGCCCATGAGGCCCGCGCAATGGGCGTCGACGCTTACAACATCCGCCTGTACGGCCCATCCATCGACCGGCGCGATGGCTTTGCCGCTCGAATCGAGGCGACGACGTATGAGGCACACCCTCCGGTCTGTCCTTCGATGTCAATCGTCGGCCCATCAGTGAACGACAATTCTTTCGACCCGACGCTTGGCTGCTCGATCCGCAATAACCTTGCGATCATGGTCAACGATCCGCACGACTTGCTTGACAATCAGGTCGTCATGCCAAGTGATGGGAATCGGGCGGCCATTCCGGTTGCCACATACAAAATCTTCGCGACAGGCAATAACAGCAACTTGGGCACACCTAGCAACAAGGCGTCGGCAGATCCCACGTCAGCCGGCACCCAGGCCGTGCAACCCTCTCGATAGCGCCAACATCCGTTACCCACAGTGCGAGGTCCCCACAAGGCGAACTAGACTAGGCCTGTGGCAAGAAGTGTTCTTGCTGCAGATTAAAACGCCGAGCGCGTCTTTGATTTTCATCTCACTCTCAGTAATGCGCATGCCGCGCAAAAATGAGCAGCACCGGACGGGGATGTCGATCAATCGGCCGATGAGAAGCACCACTGGCAATCCCGATCATCGGTTTTACTTCAATGAAGCGGAAATCGAAGCAGGCCATTCCGCAAATCGGCGGATGAGCCTGCGCCTTCACGCGCCGGCCGACAACGAGCAGAAAGATCGCGCCGAGGCAGAGGACCTTGACCAAGGTCTTGCCGACCTCGACGATCGAGCGCGAAAAAGCGATACGCTTCAAGCCTTTGATGCGATCAATGTTCTGCAATTTCAGTGTCATCGGCTCAGAGGAGAACACCAGTCCACCATTGGCCAGCACCGTCATCAGAATTGTGCAGGCGGGCCGACCGACCATCGCTATCTTCGTGGTATGCAGAAGCGTGGCGACAGTCGCCCAAATCCAACCGCCGCTCTGGCTGCGCGCTAGCGCATTTTCTAGTGATGGTTTGCGGCCGAACCGCTCGCATAGTATTCGAGCCGATCTCGATGCGACCGTCGCTTAGGAGGCACTGGCGGGCGGTGCGTCTGGATGATGGCGGCGGAATCCTTGCTAGCGCGCTTTTAGCCGCGTGCCAGGAACCTGCCGCGGATACAGGCCGCGATCGCCCAGAGCGCGGCCATGGCGGTGACGGTCTGGGTCGCCAGGCCGGGCTCTCGTTGACGATGCTCGTAGAACCGTCGTCTGACGCCAGCGTCGACCCCCTTATTGGCATCCTCGTGAACGAGGCTCCGATAAGATCATCAACTGGCCCGAGCCAAGGTCAAATCGAAGAACAATGCGCCGCACGACCAACTGGAGCGCGATGGCACTATCGACAACCAGCCGTACGCACGTCCAGCACGTCGATTGTTGGGGCCAAAACAGTCTTTCTTCTTCACGGCAGGGTAAAGTTGCGCTGCGAGCTGATGGCCCATCGTGCGAATAGGAACGGAGTCGTCGGCAGGGCGGAAGGCCGAAGACTGCTGTATCTCGTTGGAAGCCGGTGCTGAACGCCTGTAACCGGAGCACGAAACGCCGGCTCGGATTTCGAACGTCTGATTGATGATAACAACCGCCACTCTACGTGAGAAGCCCCAGCTACGTTAAGTGTCGGGCTGCTTGGTCAACGGGATGCTCCGCCTCAGCAAGGGGATAGCGTGGGTCGCCACTGAGGACTGTGGTCGACAAAGACTTACAGAACGCAGGAGTGAGCTTGCCGCGGTGAATCACGACATTCTCGTGACCCGCCGCTGCGCGGGCGTTCTGCCACTGCCGATTGTAACCTCGCTGTACATTGGACTTGACGTGGCAGGCGGCGAACTCTGCGTCATCCAACACAGCCAACTGCCGCGCACGTACCGGCCGCTTCGTATGGATGTGCCCCCACATAGGACTCGGCATTGCACCATTGCAGAACGCGCCGGTTTGCAGCTTGATCTCGAACAGCGCCCCTGATTCACCCTTTAAGGGGCGCGGTAGATCGGCGACCGCCAATTCCTCGACTGCCCGCAAGTGTTCAAGGTACATCTGTGAGGGAAGGGCGTAGGTCTTCATGCAATCAAGCCGAATCGTGGCCTTTCGCTCAATTAAAGACTTGGCCAGCCCCTGTGCCTCCGAACACATCACCTTGAGCCGGGCTATTTTGTCGTGCACGTCTCGCACTTGAGCAGGCCACGCCGACGAGGTGCCTCCAATGCGCCCACACAGGCCTGCATCTCGGTAGCTTGGATCTGCAGGCGCGCGACCACGGTATCCACGACGTGGTCGGCATCCTCGGGTTTCATCTGGCGTACTTGCGCGGCGGTCCTTTGCTGGCCAGGCAGATCGAATTGCAAAGTTCGTCCAATCGCTTGAGGAGCCGCGTTAGTCCCTCCATCGACGGCGGAGCTTGCCAGATCGCCAAGCGCGCCGTCGCCGACGATGAGGCTGCCGCATGCGCCTCCGCTGCGCTCACGAGCTTCTTCGTACCAAGATCCGAAAGCACGAGAACCTTGGCTGCCGGAGCCGTAGCGACGTGCGGCTGCGGTCGCTCGGCTACCAAATTCCCGGCGCTAGCGACCGGCGTGCGTTTGCCTTTCCCCTTCCTGCGCACTGTAGCGGCTTCAGCCGCAGCCTCGTCGCAGGTGTCGGTCGGCGTCGCAGTCCTAGCGTCGGCCGGCGGTGCGATGATGACCGCCGTATTCGGCTGCAGTTCAAGAAAGCGCATGACTTCGTGCGCGGTGACCCATGCGCCTTCCACGATCTGGCTCAACAATTCCAATGGGGGGGAGGCACCTGTTCCACCGTCGCTTAGCTTGGCACCGATGTCGTGTAACGCCGACGCAAATTCCGAAAGCCGCTCCATCACTCCTTCCTGGACGGCGCAGTGCTCTGCATCGAGTGCGCGTCCTTTGCCGTTTAGAACGGCGTCGGCCGCCGAGTTGAATGCTGGAAAAACATCCGCTATGAAGGTTCAAAGCAGCCGCACGCGACCGTCGTCGGCCATGAGAATTTCTCTCATGGCTGGTTTGAGCGTATTCGCCTGCGGCTCAATCTTGACCTGCGCGAGAGCGATCTGTGATTGCAGATGCAAGCACTTCATATACAGCGTCGAGCCGGTGTGCAGCCGCAGTGCAGCTTCCTCAGTCTGCCGCATCTCTGGTGTTGTACTTGGTAGGTTCGAAGTAGCGGCGCAGACAAATTGCATTCGTTCCGAACGCAATGCCTTCTTTCCCCACCACCTCATGCAGGCCTCATAGCGGTCCGTCACACTGGAAGCCGCTCGGTTCAGCTGATCGGAACTAACGTTGGATTGGCGCATCCGGTCGAGCACCGTAGCCGCACTCTTCCTGCTCTGCTCCAAGGCGTAGATGACCGGGGTAGCCAATGTGTTGCATTGCTCTGCCGCATGGAGTGCTTCGTCGCGGATTCGGCGAGCCCGATCGTCGGAGAGAACGCGATGCGCCACATGTGGGGACAGGCTTGCACGGTAGTTCAGCACTTTTGAGCCTGCCTCGACGAGCTGGTCGATCAGCTCTTGCGCCTCCGACGAGTTCGGCAACACTTGCGTGGCCGCATTCCGGCAAGTGTCAAGCTCCTCAAGTAGGCCGTCCATTTGTCGTTTTGCTGCCTCGATCTCGTCGCCTGTCGTGGCAATGGCGACTGCCATATCCAAAGTTGTCGGCTGGCGAACGAACGGCACGGTTCCATCGTGACGCCGAGCGCGTATCCGCTCCACGACGGAATCGAATGATTGGCTGTCCTGCTCCGCCGCAAGACCAGATCTCGAGCGCGAACTGCTCGATCCCCCCGTGCTGTCGGCTCTAGCAATCCCAACCTGCGATTTGCCAAGCCGGCCAGTGCCAGTCATTTCCATCTCCGTACAGGCGAGAGCGCGAAGCGTTTCGATATAGGCTGCCTGGCTGACAACTAGCTGACGAAAAGTCTTCTACGGATGCACAAATAACTACATCTGGAGCGAAACGCCGCATGGATGCATGGTCCCCGCAGACTTCTGACCATCAGTGATAGCGCAGCGGTGGGTGCGAGGCGCAAAGACTCACCAGACCTTGGCATGGCGATCGGCTGGTCAGACCGCGAGTTACCCAGCAGTTGCTACCTTCCGTCACTCAGATCGGGTGATAGCGATGAGCGTCAAGGAACATCGTTCGTCAACTCAGTGCGGCAGCGCTTCGCCCCGGCCTATGAACTCCAACATCGTCTCAGCCTCATTGATCTCAAGTAAGGCACGCTGCAATATGCGGATCGTAGATTCCTGCGTCGGGGTGACGCCCGCTCTTTCGTAAGCGAGTTTCAAATGATGCATCACCTCTTCCTGAGTGGGGGCGGCCCGATTCCGCAGCGCGCTCGTTGTCAATGATGCGAGCATGTGCTCGACTACGCTTCTTTCTGTCTGAACCAACGCTGATTGCCTCCCCATCGTTGGCTCAACCTTTGAGACCAGTTACGGCGAAAATGTGTGCGCGCGCTTCAAGGAGTTGGCGCCAGTGGGTGCGCGTTGCGAGTCGACAATAACAATGCGGTTGATCTCGCTGAGTACAGGGATCAGTGGGCGAAGAGACCCTGTGCCTGAACCAACTAGCCACCGTCAGGTCAAGGCATCAGTCCCGCCGGTGGATGGCAATTACGTCGCCCTCATGGAAGACTTGCTCGCCCTTTACGGCGAGACGTCCGATCTCAAGGGCCCGTGATGTGCTTCGACGAAACCCGGTGCAACTATCGGCGAACCGATCTCGGCCGAGTCTTGCGGGGACAGGGCCTCGATCGCAGGATCGACAAGCCCAAACCGGGCTGCGCCACGAAATCGCCGCCTGGGAAGCCAGAGCGAATGCAGCAAGCTCCCGCATCCAATGCATGTTCATCACAGACAAGGCCTGCACCAGTTTGGGCCTCGCCAATCTCCACACCTCCAGAGAGTCATAATCACTGTGCAGAGCTACTAGTCGATATCAGCCTGAAGTCAATCTTGGCGTGCAGGCCGTTCGAGTGGACACAGCATCGTGCTGTGTGCGGATGAGAAGTCCACTTTTAGTGTGGATCGCGGTCCCCCTGATACGGCCCCACTGGCCCGAAGAGCCATGACTACAGAAGGGCACGGCACCACTACACCGTTCGCCGCGCTTGACACCGCCACCGGGCGGCTCATCGGCAAGTATTACGGACGGCACCGAGCCGCTAAGTTTCCCATCCCAGGACGAAATCTAGGCCGCCGTGCCGCGCGAACTCGACATCCATCTCGTCATGAACAACTACGGCACGCACAAAACCCCTCTGATTCGGCTATGGCTGGCGAAAGGGCCGCGTTGGTACGTGCGCCTACCCCGACCGATCAACGGGTTCATCGCGCATTAAGGCTACATAGAGTCGTGAGCCCGGCGAAGAATATCCCGTCAGGCTCAAGGAGACCCGGCCACTCGGCCGGTGCGCGCGTGCAACGGCTACGGTTTCAACAAATGACCACGGA
This sequence comes from Bradyrhizobium pachyrhizi, assembly GCF_029714545.1. Lineage (NCBI taxonomy): Bacteria > Pseudomonadati > Pseudomonadota > Alphaproteobacteria > Hyphomicrobiales > Nitrobacteraceae > Bradyrhizobium > Bradyrhizobium pachyrhizi. Next base: position 7,600,435 of record NZ_CP121667.1, read on the forward strand.
CCGCACAAGAAACAACCCGGCCAAAATGCAACGAATGCGATCGGACCCAAAGGACAAGGCAGCAAAATCAACGGATCTACTCGTTACCCGTTGCTCATGACGGTGTGGTTGCGGGGATTGCTGAGCCTTATCTGCGAGAGCAATAACGCCTGCTCAGATCTCTACGCTCCCGAGAATCTATCGATTTTTCTTTCGATCACATCCAATTCTGCGATCGATGCCTAAGAAGCCTACCCTTCTTGAACCGCTTGCAGCATCCTGGCGTTATGAAGCGTGCGAAAGCGAAGGAAGCTCTGCATCATGCACCACGGTGTGTAAACTCACCTGGAATAGATCCTGCCTTGGTCAAATTCGTTGAAGCCCTTGCAATCGCCGATGCGAGGCGCGATCATCTCTTCGAGAATGAGCGGCTGATGAAAACTAATATTGACGCCGCCAGCGAGAAACGCATCAGCGGTGGTGTTCAAGATGAAGTCCGCGGCAATTTATGCTCGGTTCTCGACCGAGCTTCAAAGCGAAAAATCGACTGAAGATCAGATTGCTCTGTGTAGGGCCTATGCGGCCCGTAATCAGTTCGACGTCGTTGCAACCTTCGAGGATAAAGCTCGCTCTGGAGCCTCTGTATTCGGTCGCGATGGCTTGATGCAGCTTATGGATGCCGCGCGCCAACAACGTTTCTCCGTCGTCATTGTGGAGGCGTTGGATCGGCTTTCTCGTGACATGGAAGACCTGGCCGGCATCCACAAAAGGCTATCTTTCCAAGGTATCCAAATCCAAGCCGTTCATGATGGCACCGCAGACTCCATCTTGATTGGAATTCGCGGCCTCGTTGGACAGATGCAGCGCGAAGACGGAGCGAAGAAGGTCCGTCGCGGTATGGCCGGTGTGATACGCGACGGTCGACACGCCGGGGGACGCGCCTACGGATATCGGCCCATTCCTGGCAAAGCCGGCGAACTCGAAATCGTCGAAGACGAAGCTGCGATCGTCCGGCGAATTTTTACGGCCTATGCCGGGGGACGAACACCGCGTGACATCGCACACGATCTCAACCGAGAAAACGTTCGTCCGCCGCGCGGCCGGCTATGGAACGCGTCGACGATCAATGGGAACGCCGAACGTGGTGCTGGGCTCATCTTCAACGAACTCTATGCCGGGCGGATCGTTTGGAACAAAGTCCGGATGGTCAAGGATCCTGACACCGGCAAGCGGCTGTCTCGCCCGAACCCTCGCGATGAGTGGCAGAGCATCGAGGCGCCTCAGCTTCGGATCGTCGATCAGACCGTTTGGGAGCAGGCTCACGCTCTGAAAACCGAGAAGAGCCACTTGGCCAGCCACGTGAAGCGGCGGGCACCGCACCTCCTTTCCGGTCTCCTTCGCTGCGGTTGTTGCGGATCGGGGATGTCGGTCCATGACCGTGACAAGACTGGAAAGACCAGGATTCGCTGTTCGGCGGTTCGCGAGAGCGGGAGTTGTTCGAATCGAAGGATCATCTACCTGCGCGACATCGAAAGACTTGTCCTCAGCGGCATGGCGGAAGAACTGAAAGACCCGCAGCTAATCGAGACTTATGTCCGCAACTACAACAGTGAACGGGAGCGGCTTGCCCGGGACGCAGTCGCGGTGCGGGCGCGACTGAAAGCAAAACGTGATCGGATCGAAGGGGAGCGCCAGCGCAACATTGATCTCGTGATTAAGTACTTAATTTCCGAGGAGGACGCCAAGCAACGGATCGGGGACCTGAAGGAAGAGCGATTGCGCGTCGAGGCCGAACTAGCCGCACTCGAAGAAGCTCCAGTCCCCGTCGCGCTCCATCCAGCGACTCTGGACCGCTACATAATCACGGTGAACGCACTTGCGGAGACGATGGCCGGCCACACCGAGGCGAAGGACGACCGAGGTTCCCTGGTCGACGACTTTCGGGCGCTTGTGCACAGTGTCACGGTCCACCCGAAGGGACCACAGGAAGGGTTCGAGGTCGAGGTGAAAGGTAAGCTCGCCGCACTAATCGGCGGGGACGCCTTTCCGCAGGCTCACCGCGATAGTGGGTCATACATGGTAGCGGGGGAGGGACTCGAACCCCCGACCCCAGGATTATGATTCCCGTGCTCTAACCAGCTGAGCTACCCCGCCATGGGCTCGCCATCGGCGGCTGGTGAGCCGCGGGTGCGAACGCGCGGCATATAAAGAGTGGCATGCGCGCCTGTCAAGCAAACCCGGACGGGGCAGCAACTTATTGCAGGCAGAGGCTATTTCGGCCTCACCGATGGGTCGCCGCCGGGGCTGCCGGGCGGTGGAATCACCGGCGTGTTGCCGCCTTGCGGGGTCGGCGCACGCATTTCGGGATCGACCCCGGCCGGCGGGCACAACACCCCGTCGGATTTGGCGAGCTTGTCGCCCAGCGGCTGGCTGCTCTGCCCGGTGGTGGTTCCCTCGGGAGCCGGCGCGCCGGGATGCGACGGCTGCTGCTGCGGCGCGCAATTCGCGGCGGCGCGCTGCGGCGCCGGCGGCGCGGTCTGTGCCGGCGGCGTGGCGGGCGTCGGCGGCGCCTGCGCCGCGGCAACAGCGGGTGCCAGCATCAGCACACAGGATAAAGCGAGTGTTCGGTTGATCCTCATGACGGGAAAACCGTGACGACGCGCCGATGTTCCCTCGCAAAATCGCCGCAACCTCACGATTTGCGGAAGCGGATCAGCGAGAAATGCCCCATCGGCGGCATCGGCCGGCGCTCCGCAAGGCTGACCCCGCCATGCTTCGCCGCCCAATTGGTCAGCCGCTCCCACGGAAACTCCGGACGCCAGCCGAGCCGCCGCGCCAGCGGCGCGAAGGCGAGCTCGAAGACGCGGCGCGGGCCGCTCTCGGCGCCGATGTGATTGACCAGGATCAGCTCGCCGCCGGGCTTCAGCACGCGGATGAAATCGTCGAGCGTCGCCTCGGGATCCGGCACCGCGGTGATGACATATTGCGCGACCACCGCGTCGAAGAACGCATCCGGAAACGCGAGATTCTTGGCGTCCATCACCGCCAGCGCCTCGACATTGCTGAGGCCCTGCGTGCGCACGCGCTTGAGCGCCCGCCGCAGCATCGGTTCGGAAATATCGACGCCGCATAGTTTTGTGGTGCGCTTGTATTCCGACAGCGACAGCCCGGTGCCGACGCCGACGTCAAGCACGCGGCCGCCGATCCGGTCGGCTTCCGCGATCGTCGACTGACGGCCTTGGTCGAACACCTTGCCGAACACCAGATCGTAGATCGGTGCCCAGCGGCCATACGCCTTTTCGACCCCTTCGCGGTCGATGTCCCCAGCCATTCCCCTGCCCCGACGTTTCTTCTGTCTATCCGCGAACCGCTTCCGCAAGCGGCGCCAACGCGTCCCGCGTCGCGGCCCGTGTTGCGCGGCTTGCGCTTGCACTTCTGATGAAGCCGCCGCCGAGCACACGCGCCTGCCCGGAGGGCGCGTCGTAGAACACGCAGGCCTGGCCGGGCGACACGCCCTCCTCGCCGGCGACGAGCTCGACCTCATAGCCGCCATCGACGGCGCGCAACCACGCCGGCTGCGGCGCGCGCGTCGAACGCACGCGGACATAGATCTCGATGCCCTCGCCGATCACGCGATCCAGCGCGCCGTCGCCGATCCAGTTGACGTCGCGCAGCGCGATGCGATCCATCCGCAGCGCCTCGCGCGGCCCGACCACGACACGGCGCGTCGCCGCATCGAGCTTGACCACATAGAGCGGGCTGCCGGAGGCAATGCCGAGCCCCTTGCGCTGGCCGACGGTGAAATGAACGATGCCCTGGTGCTGGCCGATCACATGACCGTCGAGATCGACGATGTCGCCCGGCGCGATCGCATTCGGCTTCAGCCGTCCGATGATGTCGGTGTAGCGGCCGGTCGGCACGAAGCAGATGTCCTGGCTGTCCTGCTTGTCGGCGACCTCGAGATCGAAGCGCCGCGCCAGCTCGCGGGTCTGCGGCTTGGTCATGTCGCCGAGCGGGAAGCGCAGGAAGTCGAGCTGCTCGCGCGTGGTCGCGAACAGGAAATAGCTCTGGTCGCGATCGGCATCCGCGGCACAGACCAGCGAGCGCGATCCGTCGGCAAGCCGCCGCGAGGCGACATAGTGGCCGGTAGCGAGCGCCTGCGCGCCGAGCTCGCGCGCGGTCGCGAGCAGGTCGCGAAACTTGACCGAACGGTTGCACTCGATGCACGGCACCGGCGTCTCGCCGAGCGCGTAGCTGTCGGCGAAATTGTCGATCACCGATTGCTTGAAGCGGCTTTCGTAGTCGAGCACGTAATGCGGGATGCCGATCCGCTCGGCGACATTGCGCGCATCGTGGATGTCGCGGCCGGCGCAGCAGGCGCCCTTGCGATGGGTCGCGGCGCCGTGGTCGTAGAGCTGCAGCGTGATCCCGACCACGTCGTAACCCTGCGACTTCAACAGCGCAGCCGTCACCGACGAGTCGACGCCGCCGGACATGGCAACGACGATCCGTGTGTCTTCAGGGCGGCCTTCGAGATCCAGACTGTTGAGCATCTTTAAGCGGTCATTGGTCACTGTCGCGGCGAGCATATGCGCTCCGCGACGATATTGGAAAAAGCCTTTTGTCCAGAGAGCCTTAGAACACATCCAAGGCCGGTTCGGTCGGTTCGGACGGGTTGGAGGCCACCTTTTAATATAGGCCGTATTCCGGTGAGGCAATCCGCCGGAAGCCGTGCCGTGCCGCGCGTGGACGGCAAATCTTGCCGCCGGGCAAAAAGGAGACCTGCCGGGAACCCGCTTCAGCCGGCTAGGACAGCCCGTAACCTTCTGAAATAACTCATTATTTATTGCCATCCCCGGTTGGCCCACTCCTTGCTGACAAAACGCTGGAAGTCTCATTTGCGAGGGTTGGCAGTGGTCAGCGTCACGTCGGAAGCATTGGCAGGCCGGTCTTTTCAGGGCGCGACGCAGCGGTCGTCGCGGCCCGATCCCGCTTCGCAGACGGGGAACGACGGCTTTGCCACGCTGGTCGACAGCAACACTGCGTCCACAAACGACGGCAGCCGCTACGACTCCCAGCCAGCGCCCTCGCGGCGGTCCGACGATCCGCCCTCGACGACCGACGCACGCCCCCGCGACACCAGCACGGGCCCCGACCGGACGTCGCGGGATTCCGCCAGTTCGCGCAACGACAACAAGGTCGAGAGCGACGCGCCGTCCAAGACCAAGTCGAAATCGAAATCGGACGACTCGAAATCGAGCTCCGATGCGAAATCGACCAGTGACAAGCCGGACGCGACGCAGGCCGCTGCGCAGCAGGATCCGGGTGCGGCAACCGTGAATGCCGTGATTGCTCCTGTTGCCGCGACACCGGCGACTGCCCCGACCCCGGCGGCCACCGCGCCGTCGGACCAGCCGGCCGCACCGCTCGCGATCGCCGCAGCGGCCATCGCGGCAAGCTCGGCCAATGCCGGCACCGGCGCTGCTGGCGGCAGCGGCGCGCCTGCCGGCGCCGGCGCCGGCGCCGACACCGCAGCGGCGGCGGCCACCACAGCGAACGCCGACAAGGTCGCCAAGGCCGCCGGCGTCAAAACCGACGCGCAGATCATCACCACCAGCGATGCGGCAACGGCTTCGGGCGCAGCGACAGCGACTGGCGATGCGACATTCGCCGCCACAGTTGCCGCCGGAACGCCCGCCACCAAGACGACGACACAGGCCAAGGCACAGGTCACCGCGAAGGACGCGACGGCGACGATGCCGGCCGACCAGGACGGCGCCGCCGCGGGCAGCGTCAACACCGCGCAGGCTGCTCCGACCAACATCGTTCCCGCCGCCGCGCAGCCGGCCGCAGTTGCCGGCAAGGCGAAGGCCGCCGCCGACGGTGCCGCCGATGCCATCAAGGCCGATGCGGGCGGCGACGGCAATGCCGTGCCGACGCCGGCAGTCGGCGGCCACGCCGCCGCGCAGACCCAGCTCACAACCCCCGATCCCAGCGCGCAGGCGGCGAACGCACTGCAGCCGCAACCCGCGACCACCCAGACGACGCTGTCTGCGACCGCACAATTGACCGTGACCAACGCCGCGCAGAGCGCCGCCGTGCCGCTCAGCGGGCTCGCGATGCAGATCGCCGCCTCCGCCAAGAGCGGCAAGAGTCGCTTCGAGATCCGGCTCGACCCCGCCGAGCTCGGCCGCATCGATGTCCGCATCGATGTCGATCGCAACGGCCAGGTCACCTCGCATCTCACCGTCGAACGCCCGGAAACGCTGTCGATGCTGCGCCAGGACGCCAACCAGCTGCAACGCGCGCTCGACAATGCCGGCCTCTCGACCGGCAATGGCGGACTGCAGTTCAGCCTGCGCGACCAGTCGCAGTCGGGCCAGAACAACAATGGCCAGTCCAATCCGAACGCCCATCGTTTGATCGTTACTGAGGAGGACAGCGTTCCCGCCGCAGCGACGGGCCGCTCCTACGGCCGTGCAACCGGCGCCCTCGGCGGCGTCGATATCAGAGTGTAAGGAGTTCACCATGGCAGTCGATGCAACCATGCCGACGCCCGTCGTCTCGGCACCGGGGACCAGCAACGGAACGAACTCTGGAAGCAGCAGCGGCAGCGGCCTGACGACCTCCTCGCAGGGCATTGCCGACAATTTCCAGACCTTCCTGACGCTGCTGACCACGCAATTGCAGAACCAGAACCCGCTCGACCCGCTCGACACCAACCAGTTCACCCAGCAGCTGGTGCAGTTCGCGGGCGTCGAGCAGCAGCTGAAATCCAACGATCAGCTGAAGTCGCTGATCGAGATCGAGAAGAGCGCGCAGTCGACCCAGGCGCTGGTCTATGTCGGCAACACGGTCGCGGTCGACGGCAGCAAGACGCAGTTCGACAAATCCGCGACCTGGAATCTGGTGTCCCCGCAAGCCACCAGCGCCACCATCACGATCACGAGCGCGACCGGACAGACCGCCTATTCCGGCAATTTCAGCTTGAAGCAGGGCAACGCCAGCTTCGTCTGGGACGGCAAGGGCAATGACGGCACGCAATGGCCGGCCGGCACCTACACGCTGACCGCCACCGGCAAGGATTCCAAGGGCAACCCGATCGCTATCTCGACCGAGGTGCAGGGCGTCGTCGACTCCGTTGACCTGACCGCCTCCCCGCCGCTGCTCTCGATCGGCGGGCAGACCTACACCACCGACAAGATCAAGCGCGTGGTGCGCGGGGCGACTGGCTCGAGCTAAGCACATTGCCACGATCCGTAGCTGCGCGTTGAGCGGGCGACCCGCTCACCACACTGTATCGTCGTCCTGGCGAAAGCCAGGACCCATAACCACCGCATTTGATGATGAACGGGATCGTGGCCCCAGCGTCGCGCAACAATTGAGAGTTGGGGTAATGGGTCCTGGCTTTCGCCAGGACGACGCTGAGTGTGTGGCGCGGTTCTTGCGGGCCACACGATCGCATTCTCGCGACATGATTTGCCCGAGCTTTTGCTTCTCGTTTCGCCCTCCCTTGAAGAGGGCGCAGGGAAAGCCGGGTGCCGGTCGCGACGGTTCCATGCTATAGCCACGTCACTTGGCTGCTTGCTGTGGGGCTCGACAATGCCGATCAATCGCTTGCTGAAGACGGGCGAATACACGCCGGAGCAAATCGAGCTCTTCAACAGGGCGTTCAGCCTGGCGCTGCATTCGATGGGTCTGGTTGATCGGAACGATCCGCTTTGCGAGATCGTGGCCCGCAAGGTCATCGAGATCGGCAAGACCGGGGACCTCGACGCGAAGGGCATCGCGGAAGCCGCTGTCGCCAGCATCGGTCTCTGACGGCCGACGCGGTCGATGGCCGCTGACGGAACGGCGCTTGCCCCGCGGATCAGACGTTCCGGCTGAGCGCGGGCCGCCGCCGTTGCTGGCGGCCCGTCATCAGAGCGGCCTCACTCGACTTCCTGCACGACCGTACGGGTGTCGGGATCGACCAGCATCACGCGCTGGCCGGTATAGACATAGCGATATCTGGTGAGCGACGGGCCCCAATCGGCAGGCACCGCTTCAAGCTCGACCTCGCGCGGCACAGGCGAGCCGACGACGATCCTCTCCCGCGTCTCGACGGGACGGATCTTGTGTTCGGTCACATAGCTGTGGATTCGCGTGCGGTACTGCGGCTCGATCTGCACGGTGGCGGCATGTCCGGCACCGGTCGTGCCGACAATCGTGCTCTGGGCGAAAGCGCCCGTCGACGCCAATACGGCGGCAACAGAAATCAGAACCAGCTTTTTCATAACGTCCTCCTCACCGCTCCATGCGGCGTTTCGAGAACCGCGACAGAATGGCAATGTTCCTAACGGAGGATCCCGATCAATCGCGCCGCCGGCGCGCTCCTCGCGCCAAGGCGTTCATCCGGGAATGGTCGTCTTGTTCGGCTGGTCCAGTGTTGGCGCGTCCGGACTTTCGCTCTCCGCATTCAGCTCGACCTCGGCCGCGTGCCGGAATTCCTTGTCCCTGCCGTCGGGCTTTCCGGCCTTCTCCCAGAGCTGCCGCGCGTAGTCCCTGATCTGCTGTTCGGTGGCCATGTCATTCCTCTGGAATTCCGAGCTCCTTGCGAACCGTCACGGCCGAGTCACCGACCTTCTCGACGGCTTTACGCAGCTGTTCGCGCGACACACCGAGGGCATGTGTCCAGCATCTCACCTGAAGCAGATCGTGCATGTTGATCTTCGAACGATCGAACTGCTCTTTCCTGGTCAGGCGCTTGGTCACTGAACTTCTCGCGTCAGCGCTCGGCCTGAGCCTCGGCCGTTGCTGGCGATCCAATCTTCAGGACAGCCATTTGTTCCTTTCTTGGATGGATCGGTCGTCACCCCTCGGAGGAACATTATCCGCGAGCGATACTTCAGTCGTGAGAGGCAGAGCGGGCGGCAGCACGAACAAGGGCGAGCCATGACAGGCATTGCAGACAGGATCGGCGGACGGGTCAAGCAGCTCATCGCCGAGATCATCAACGATGGCAGACTTGCCGAGGAAGGCACGCAGCAGATCAAGAAGGCCGAGAACGCGCCGCCTGCGAAGCCGTTCGGCAATTTGGACAAGCTGACCTAGATGCCCAGATACTTCTTCCATCTCGCGGGCGACATCCCCGCACACGACGTCGTCGGTCACGACTGTGCCGACGACAAGGACGCCCAGGATCACGGCAGCTTCATCGCTCACCGGATCGGGACCGAAAAGCCGGAGATGGTTCGCGACGGCAATTTCATTTCGGTTCGCGATGCGGGCGATAGCGAGCTCTTCCGCATCCCGCTGGCTTCGACGAGCGTCTGACAGGGAGCGGTCTTTCCCGGCTCGGCTCGCTTCCCGCAAACCGACGCTACCGGCCGATGTCCGGCATTCCTTCGCCGGCCCGCCGCATGGTGCTCTCGAGGACGCGGTCAGGACAGGCCACGCCCGCCGTTCAATAGGAACAAACGACGACGCGCGCGGTTCGGAGCTACACCAGGGTTTGAAACACCAATTTGCACACATGAAACGCCGCAATCGCTTCAAGCAAACCACGACGCTCGCATACCGCCTGATTCAGCTGGAGGAAGCGGCCCGCGCGAGGGCTTCGCACCTGCCTCCCGGCACCGAGCGGGAACGACTTCTCAAGAAGGCCCGTGAGGCCGAGCGCGCCGTTCAGATCGAACAATGGCTCGCCACTCCCGGAGCAGAGCCGCCGCCATAGCGCTTCGATTCACATAAGTTGCTTCGATTCACATAAGCTAATGCGCATTGCCGACCCGTGCGTCATTCGAAAACGCATTGGTGTCACGGCCACGCGAGGCGCTCGACAGCGTCGAGAGCAGTGAGCCAGACTTGGCAAGAACACACCGAGTGGCTGGCCCCGGCCTGTCCGACGCCAGCCGCGCAACCGATGCGGCCGGCGCCATGTTCGCGCCGCGTCAAGAGAGGCGGACGTGGTCGGCCTCGAACGTGATCTGAAAATTACTCCGGTCGCTCCGATGCGACGCCCAACACGGCTGCCTCCCGCGCACCCGCGCCGTGCGATAACTCACCCTGCCTTGCAGCCGCGCCAGCAGCCTGCCCAGCTCTTGCAAAGGACGCCTTGCCTGAGCGACACTCCCAATTCCTGATATTGCGAGCTCGATACTCCCGCACGCGATGAGTTCATCGAATGAAAACAGCTCCGAGCGATCGACGACGAATCCATCATTCCCCGATCTTCTGGGTCGGCATAGCCTTGTGCCTGGCAGCGATCGCAATCTACCTCTGGTCCGACGACCTCTCCTGGCGGCCGGCGCCGAACCCGCGGTCATGAACCGGCTGGCGGGAGTTCGACCAGCTCTTCGAGGTGGCTCTAAAGCATATTGCCGCTGTCAGCCTTGACCAAGATCCCTGTAACCCAAATCCCCGTGGCTCAAATCGCTGCCGTAGCCGGGAAAACACGCTTTCTCGTCGAATTCATTTGAAATACAATTTAGGTTTGACGGCCAAAGCCGCGTGAAAGAGGATCATTTGGAATTTTTTTCACAACTGCCGATACTTACTTCCTTTGCGCTGACGTTGATGCTGACGCTGGTTCTTCCCAGCCTCATGGAGCGCATTCGGCTGCCTCGTCCGGTCGGATACATCCTCGCGGGCATTATCCTGGGCCCGAACATGCTTTCTATCCTCAATCCCGACGGAAAGATCGTCGGCTTCTTCGCTGAGCTCGGCAAGCTGTTGCTGATGTTCTTCGCCGGCTTTGAGGTCAACATCGCGCAGTTCAACAAGGCGCGTCATAAGGCGGCTACATTCGGCCTTCTCACTTTCGCCTGCCCCTTTGCATTGGCAGTAACCCTTGCGGCGCTGCTGGGGTACTCGCCTAATGCAAGCGCGGTCATCGGCGCCATACTGGCCTCCCATACCCTGCTCGGACTGCCCATCGTCAAGCAAGAAGGCCTCCTGGGACAGGAAGCGACCGTCGTGGCAGTGGGCGCCACGCTATTCACCGATATGCTTTCCATTCTTGTCCTCGCGTTATGCGTTCCGATTCACGTCAGAGGCTTTGATCCCATGGGAATGCTGATCCTCCTGGGATGGTTGGCCGTTTATGTGCCGGGGGTCGTCGTCGGATTGAGCTGGTTCGTTGAGCGCCTTCTGGCGGCCTTTGGGACAACCAGGGTCTCCAGCGCGCTGATCATGCTTCTTGTAATGGCGATTTCCGCCCAGATGGCGGAATGGATCGGCATGGAAGGAATCATCGGCGCCTTTCTTGCGGGCGTTGCCCTGAAGCGGGCGTTCGGAGAGATCAAGGGCGACGATTCCCTGGAAATTATGAGTCAGGCCCTGTTCATTCCCGTGTTTTTCATTACGGCCGGTTTCCTTGTCGATTTCAAAGTGTTCTTTGCGACATTGCGCGATCAGCCGTTGCTTGTGGTCGGCGTGCTTGCGGCGCTATTTGTCGGCAAATGGCTTGCAGCCGAAACTACAGGATGGTTGTTCGGCTACCGCCGCGCGGAACGCAACTTGATGTTCGGTCTTACCGTGCCGCAGGTTGCGGCCACGCTCGCGGTCGCTCTGGTCGCCTATTCCACAAAAAATGCTGCGGGTCAGCGATTGATCGATCATCCCATGTTGAATGCTACGGTTGTTCTGGTGATCGTTTCGTCGATCGTCGGATTGATGCTCACAGCGCACGCCGCACGACAGCTAGATCACATGGACAGCAGGTCCAACCAGGCGAGCCCTGGTCGAAGCTAGTCGAGAGATTGTAAGGCGGCCGATACCTGATCCGGGGTGAAGAGCCGGCTGACGCGGCGTCCTGCACGTGTGCCGACCGGAGTACCGTCGCTCAGTGAGAACCCTTTCGGGCGAGCCGGACGCCGCGCGGCGAATCGCCGAAGCGGGTTCGGAACAGACGGTTGAAATACGAAACATCCGAGAAGCCGACTTCGAGCGCGATATCGGAAATCCGCCGACGGCCGGCGTCGGGCTCGGTGAGCAATTTGAGCGCCCGCTGGAGCCGCAATTCATTCAAGCGCTCGGTGAACGACGGCCCTGATGATGTCATCAGGCGCTGCAGATAGCGCGACGAGATGCCCTGGTCACGCGCAACCGTTTGAACGCTGAGCCCGGGCTCCTCAAAGTGTGCGGCGATGTAGTCGAGCACGGCACGGTGCCGCGCAGCAACGACGGCGCTCGCGCTGCTCTCGCCCAGCGCAGCACACTCGCCGATCGCGAGCGCGATGAGATCGTGGATATGGGTCACGACCGTATCGCGAAGCTTCGGCGCGCTCAGCGCTTTCGTCTTAAGCACCGACTTCAGATATGAGATGAACAGTCGAAATGCTTCTGTCCGGTGCCAAATCGGCCGCATGACGAGGCCTTCGACGTCGGTCACGCGCTGCGCAAGTGCTTCGCGCGGCACGGCCAGGCCGAATTGCAATCCGTCGATATAGGTGACGCTGGCGGGCTCGGAATGCAGAATTGCAATTGCATCGCCGGCGCGAAAATCGGCGTCCCGGCCGCGCTGCGATAGCTGACCTCTGCCCGGAGAGCAGAAGATGATCCCGATGGAGTCATCGCCATCGGCAAGGTTCGCCTGCAAACGTTTGAACCGCATCGACGTGCCTTTCAGCGCCAGCATGCGCAAACCCTGAACCGCTCGCAGCGACGCATCGGCCTGGAATGAAACGTTCGATAGAGGCTCGATATCGGCGTGCACGATGCATCGGCCAAAGTGCTCGCGCCAGAGCGGGATACGAATGCGTTCCGGAAGCTCGCACGTCGAAAATCGATACGATGCGAAATTGGCTGCGTCCATCGGCATGGGGACCTCCAGCCTTCACAAAACATCAGAATGAAATGCTGCGGCACTCCACAGTCAGTATCTGCATTTTGCGATTCACGCACCGGCCTTCGCCCGATCCGTGCGCATGAGTCCAAGAAGCCACGTTACCGGTCTGCTAGTCTTGTTCGCCTGTGATTGATGCTGATGTGAACTGGTTCACTTGGTGGTCAGAATATTATGTATATAATGACATTATGAAAATCGCGGCAAATTTCCCTTTTAAGAAGAAGCAGTCGCGATCGCTCTATTTATAATTGCTGCCATCGGATCCGTTTCAAACATTCCTGGCAGAGTAAAGCGCAAATCAGTGTCATGCCCCTGTACGCGGTCTCCTGGCTAAGTCGCCACGCGCAGGTCATTCAGTAGAACGACTGATATCGATTTTGGTTGCGTCGGACTGCCTGCGGCACTTGTCGGTTATCGCCGCCGGTTGAAATGGTCGAAATCTGTCACGTGGGAAAGTCAACCTAGTGATCAAGAAGGCGTTCGATCATGTCCATCATATTCGACATGCTTTATCGTGAATACTGTCGCGCCCGCCTCGCCGAAATGCGAAAGCAGCATTTGTTGCCGGCCATCGGCGACGTCGCGCAGGCGGCGCCGTCAGAGGATAGCGATCCGCCCGGCCCCCGTGATTGCGGCTGGCCGGCGGAAGCGCCGCCGATCGGGTAGCTGGAGCGCACAATCATACAGGTTGGCCGGAGGCTAGTCCGGCACGCGCACGCCTCGGAGCACCCGAGCGTCTCATGGACCTAGGTCCGGTGAGGCCGCGCGCGCCCGCCAGACAGATCGACAGATGCACGATCGAACCCGCAGCTCGAAGCGATTGCTCGGCGAGACCCCGCCGGAGTTCAGATCGACCGGCCGCGACCCGCGCATCGATGTCTGTCGCGGAATCGCGTTGTGGTGGATCTTTCTCGATCACATTCCAGACAACGTCGGAAGTTGGCTGACCCTGCGCAACTACGGCTTCTGCGATGCCGCCGAAATATTCATGTTCATCTCGGGCGTCACCTGCGCACTGGCCTACGGCAGGGCGCGTCAGCGCGACGGTTGGCGCGGCATGATCGGCCGTTCGCTGCGGCGGGGATGGGATATCTATGCCGCCTTTCTGTTGCTGACGCTCGCTTGCGCGATCGTCGTCTACCTCGCGGGCAGCGACCGTCTCGCCGACGACAGCAATACGCGGGTTCTGTTCGAACGTCCAGGCGCAGCGCTTGCGCACGCCGCGGTCCTGCAATTCCACCCTGTCAATACCGACGTGCTGCCGGTCTTTGTGATCTGTCACGTGTTGTTCGCACCGCTGCTGTGGCTGCTGCTGCGAGCGCCGAACCTGGCGCTTGGTCTTTCGCTGTCGCTTTACGCGCTGGTGCACGTCTTCGGCTGGAGCATTCCCGCCTGGCCCGACGGCGTCTGGTTCTTCAACCCGCTGGCCTGGCAGCTTCCGGTGGTGCTGGGCGCATGGTATGTCATCGAGGGAAGGACCATCCAGGGATGGGTGACGTCGCGCCCCGCGCTGGTTCTGTCGGCGCTTTATCTCGCGTTCGGCTTCGTCGTTGCGCTGGGCCACGGCATCAAGCCGCCGCTGCTGCCGCAGGCGCTGACGGATCTGCTGTTTCCGATGGACAAGTCGAACTTGAGCCCGTTGCGGCTGCTGCATTTTCTGGCACTTGCCATCGTGGTGTCATGGCTCGTTCCAGCGGGCTGGCAGGGACTGTCGACGCCGATGCTGCACAGCGCGAGGCGTTGTGGCGAGAACTCGCTGCCGATCTATTGTCTCGGCGTCCTGCTGGCGCTCGCCAGCCAATGCGACCTGTTCGACATCTCGAACCGGCTCTCGATGCAGATCGGACTCAGTCTTGCCGGTGTCCTTGTGATGGCCGCGGCCGCGACGCTGCTGAACACGCTCGGCACCAAGCGCGCCCGGTCGCCGGATGTCGACACCGCCGCCGGACATGATCCTGTGCCGCGCGCCGCCGATCGCGGCATTTTCGACGGTCACGGCGCGCATATCCTCTAAAGCGCGCCATCGTGCGCGGGAGAAGCGGATGCTCTCCCACGCACGGTCAACGCCGACGCTCAGCTCGACTGCCGCGCGGCGTCGAGGATCAGCCGGGCGATCGCGTCGGGCTGCGAGATCAGCGCGAGATGGCTGGCCTTCACCTCGATCGTGGTGGCGCCCATCCGCTTGGCCATGAAGCGCTCGAGATCCGGATTGATGGTGCGGTCTTCGGTCGAGACGGCGTAGTAGCTCGGCTTGCTGCGCCAGGCCGCATGGCTGGTCTTGCCGGCCAGCAGTTGCTTGTGGAACGGCTGCTGCACGGCATAGAGCACCTTCGCCTTGGCCTCCGGCAGGTCGCCGGCGAAATCGCGCAAGAACGCTTGTTCGCTGAGACGGCCCTCGTCGCCGTCGAACACGATGCCGGCGCTCGCGGGCGGCGTCGGATAGGTCTTGGCCAGCGCGGTGTAATCCTCGTCCGCATCGGGTGCGCGCGCTGCGACATAGACCAGCGCCGAGACATTCGGATGCACGCCGGCCTCGGTGACGATCATGCCGGAGAAGGAATGGCCGACCAGCACGGTCGGACCATCCTGGCGATCGAGCACCCGCTGCGCGGAGGCAACCGCTTCAGGCAACGTGGTCAGCGGATTTTGCACCGACGTCACGTTGAGCCCGGCGGCCTGCAGGCGGGGAATGACCTCGGACCAGCAGGAGCCGTCGGCGAACAGGCCGTGCACCAGCACGACGTTGCGCGCCTTGACCGGCGGCGTGGTGGCGGCCATGCCGCGCGAGGACACCAGTGAAGCCGCAGCTCCAGCGAGCAAGGCGGTCGAGAAGGCGCGTCTGTTCATCATCATGTTACTGCTCCGTTGTCGTATGCTGAGTTGAAAATCAGAGAAGCGCGTCCACCTGCGGTGAACGGACAATCTCTCCTACGCGCGCAAAGGCCTCATGGTTACGCTCGATGCTGTCGTGATCGTAAAGATAGTTGACCATGATGCCGAAGGATTCCGCCATCGCGCGATCGGCCGTGTTGCCGAGCCAATTGATCCGCTCCAATCGGGCACCGTTGCCGAGATGGAAGCGCGCCACCGGATCGATGCGATTCCCGGACGCCGGCGAGCGCGTGAGATATTGCGCGCATAGCCTCATCAGGACCGGACGCAAGGTCTCGCAGGTCGCCGCGTCGTGCCACCAGCCTTCGCGGTCCAGCTCGCGCAGCATCGCGACCTCGTTGCCGCCGGATTGCGGCTGCTGGCTGAGCCAGCGCCGGAAGCCCGGGATCGGCGACAGCGTAGAGAAGCGTTTCAGCTGCGGGAATTCCGCTTGCAGCTCCTCGACCACCTGCTTGATCAGGAAATTGCCGAACGACACGCCGCGCAGTCCGTCCTGGCAGTTGGAGATCGAATAGAAGATCGCGGTGTCGGCATGCGCCGCCCTGAGGCCTGCGCTGTCTTGATCCGCATCCTGCACCAGCAGCGGTGGCACGGCGGTGGCCAATCCCTGCACCAGCGCGACCTCGACGAAGATCAGCGGCTCGCCGGGCAGCGCGGGATGGAAGAAGGCAAAGCAGCGGCGATCGGGCGCAAGGCGGCGGCGCAGATCGTCCCAGCCCTTGATCTCGTGCACCGCCTCATAGGCGATCAGCTTCTCGAGCACGGCGGCCGGCGACTGCCAGTCGATGCGGCGAAGCTTTAGGAAGCCGCGATTGAACCATGAGACGAACAGATGCTTGAGATCGGCATCGAGCAGCTTCAGCTCCGGTTCGGAGCCGAGACGGCCGGCGATCTCACTGCGCATTGCGATCAGGCTCGCCGTGCCGCCGGGCGCCATGTTCATCCGCCGCAGCACCTCCTGCCGCGGCGGATCGGCGGCGTCGGCCAAAGCGGCCGCGGCCGCCGCGGTGCCGTCGGCAAGATAGCGCTTCGCCGCATCCTGCAGCGCCGCCGCGTCGGGCTGAAACGCGCTCGCCAGATAGCTTTGAAAGCCGTGCCGACCGTCGGCATCGAGCGCGCGCATGGTCTGCTGCAATTGGCGTGCGATCAGGGCGCCCGACGCTTCGCCGCGCTCGGACAACAGTGCCGCGGCGAGCTGCCTCGCTTGATCGAGCGAGGCCGGTGGACTGCCTGGGATGTGCTCGGCGTGGGTCATGGGAGCCTCCTTCTAGCTGCGGAATTTGGCGGGCGGCGTGTAGAGGTTGCCCGATGCGGCGACGAGGTCGTCGATCGATTTCGCGGCGAGCCAGTCGCGCGTCGCCGTCTCGACGTCGAGGCCGAGATCGGACGGCAGCATCACGATGCCGCGGCGGCGCAGGCCGTCGGTCGTCCCGGCGTCCTGCCGCCGGCCGAACTCGGTGTCGCCGGCGACCGCGCGCAAGGCGGCCTCGCGCTCCTGCGGCGAGCGGCAACGCAACAGGTTGCAGACGCCGCGCTCGGTGATCACGTGGCTGACGTCGTCGCCATGGATCATGACGGGCGGCAGCGCGAAGCCGGCCGAGGCCGCGAGGTCGAACGCGTCGAGGCGCTCGACGAAGCTCGGCGCGCCGTTCGGCTGCCGGGTCTGGACCATCTGCACCACGAGCTTGCGGCCGCGCAGGCGCTCGCCTGCTTCCTCGCCGGCGCGCAGCCAGGCAGCGCTGTCGTGGCGCCGGCCGCGCGGATCGGCACCCATGTTCGGCGCGCCGCCGAAGCCGGTGATGCGGTCCTTGGTGGCGGTCGAGCTGTTGCCCTCGGGATCGATCTGCAAGGTGCCGCCGACGAACAGATCGCAGGCATATTGTCCGGCGACCTGCGCCAGTGTGCGGTTGGAGCGCAGATTGCCGTCGGCGCCGACCGGAAACACGTCGGGACGGCTGGCGACATAGCGTTCCATGCCGAGCTCCGAGCCGAAGCAATAGACGTTATCGACGAAGCCGGCTTCGATCGCGGGGATCAGCGTCGGATGCGGGTTGAGCACGAAATTCCGCGCGACCTTGCCCTTCAGCCCGCGCCTCGCGGCAAAGGTCGGCAGGATCAGCTCGATCGCCGCGGTGGCATAGCCGATGCCGTGATTGAGCCGTGTCACCTGATAAGGCTCATACACTGCTGCGATCGCCATCATCGCCATCAGGACGTTCTCGTCCCTGATCTTGGCGGGATCGCGCGTGAACAGCGGATCGATCGCATACAACTTCGGGCCGGGCACCACGACATCGACCCAGTCGCCGGGGATGTCAACGCGCGGCAGACGACCGACGATCTCGTTGACCTGCGCCACGACGACGCCGCCGCGGAACGCCGCGGCCTCGGCGATGGTGGGCGTGTCCTCGGTGTTCGGACCGGTGTACAGATTGCCGTCGCGATCGGCCTTGTCGGCAACGATGAGCGCAACCTGCGGCGTCAGGTCCACCAGCATCCGCGCGTAAAGCTCGAGATAGGTATGGATCGCGCCGATCCGCAGCGCCTTGGCGGCGACGAGCTCGGCAAGACGGCGGCTCTGCGGGCCGGCAAAGGCGAAGTCCAGGCGGTTGGCGATGCCGCGTTCAAACACCGCGAGATGATCGGGAAGCGCGAGCACCGACTGCACCATGTGCAGATCATGCACCCGCGCCGGGTTCACTCCGGCGAGGCACGCGGCCAGGAAGTCCGCCTGCTTCTGGTTGTCGCCCTCGAGCGCAACCCGGTCGCCGGATGCGATGACCGCCTCGAGCAGCTCGACCGCGCGGTCGGGCGGGCAGACCTTTCCGTTCGTGCCGCCGACAGCTCGCGCGCGCGCCAGACGCGCCGTGCGATCGGTTCGTGGTGTCGTCTCCGACATGATGGCCTCTCCTTGCTTGATCATCTGAAGCGAAGGTAGGCGGCCGGCATTGATAATAGAAACGATATTCTATAATATGATTGATTACAGATATGGATTAATCGATGCTCGACCTCGAACTTTTGCGGGCCTTCGTTGCGGTCGCCGATTGCGGCGGCTTCCACCGCGCCGCCGAGCAATTGCATCTGACCCAGTCGACCATCAGCCAGCAGATCAAGCGGCTAGAGCTCGAGACCCGGCGGCCGCTGTTCCGGCGCACGACGCGTAGCGTCGCATTGACCGACGAAGGCGAGATGCTGCTCGGCGACGCACGGCGTCTGTTGCAGCTGGAGGAGGCGGCGCGGCAGCGGCTGGTGGCGCCGCGGCTGTCCGGCGCGGTCCGTCTTGGCGTGGTCGAGGAAGTCGCCGGCGGCTCGCTGCCGTCGGCGCTCGGCCGCTTCGCCGCGCTGCATCGCGGCGTCAAGCTCGAGGTGCTGATCGGCGTCAGCGCCGAACTGATCGAGCAGCTCGATGCGGGACGGCTCGATCTGGTGTTCGCCAAGCGGCCGCTCGGAACGTCGAAAGGCCGCCTGGTGTGGCGCGAACCGCTGGTGTGGACCGCGGCGGAAACGTTCGATCTCGTTCCCGGCGCGCCGCTACCGCTGGCGCTGTACCGCGAACGATCGGTGTCGCGCGATGCCGCGCTCTCCGCGCTGCGCGACGGCGAGCTCGGCTGGGAGATCGTCTATACCAGCCCGAGCCTGACCGGCGTCCGCGCCGCCGCCGTCGCGGGACTTGCCATTACTCCGCTGCCGCTCAGCGCCGTCACCACGGGCCTGCGCATTCTCGGAATTGGCGACGGCCTGCCGCCGCTTCCCGATCTGGAATTCGCCATCTACGAGAAAAGACGGCCGGACAAGGCCTCGGAAGCGCTCGCCGATGCCTTGCTGACGTTGGCGCGCGGTCCGCTTCGCCCCACGATTTGAGCGCGCCGAACCGCGAATTGCGCCGCGCGCTGGTCTGCCTGCCAGCGGCAGACCCGAATGTTCCCGGCCGTTCCAACGAGATTCGTATTGAACGCTTGGGCTTAGGCAAATTTTAAACCGGGAGGCGTAGCTTACCCCTTGCGAGTTCAGTGGTTGAGAGTTTGTGAGTACGCCATGACAGAACCCCATCGCCCGAGGGTGAAATACGTCATCGGGCCTGACGGCAGCCCGTTAACGATTGCGGATTTGCCGGCCCCCGGTACCAAACGGTGGGTCATCCGCCGCAAGGCCGAAGTCGTCGCTGCGGTCCGCGGCGGCCTGCTCTCCCTCGAGGAAGCCTGCAGCCGCTACACATTGACCGTCGATGAATTCCTTTCCTGGCAGTTCTCGATCGACCAGCATGGTCTGGCCGGGCTGCGCACCACCCGCATCCAGCAATATCGGCAGTAATTCGACGCCGATCCTGTGGCATTTGACGAAAACCGGCCTCGCCTTGCGAAGCCGGTTTTTTTCATGTCCGCGATTTTGCCGCGGTCCTTAACCGTCGTTAACCATATGGAAACCATACCCTAGGCAATATTTGCCCAGTCGGACCCGCGCGGGCCGAATCCCTGGGGGCCGTTGGTGCAAAGTCTGGTTGCTTTCCTGAGAGGTCTTGGTGCGGCCCGCCTCGCGGCCATGATTGCAGTCACCGCGGCCCTGATCGGCTTCTTCGCCTTCGTCATCATGCGCGTCACCACGCCGCAGATGACCACCCTCTTCACCGACCTGTCGACCGAGGATTCCTCTGGAATCATCAAGGAGCTCGAGCGCCAGGCGATCCCGTTCGAGCTGCGCAATGACGGCGCCGCGATCATGGTGCCGAAGGACAAGGTGACCCGGCTCCGCATGAAGCTCGCCGAGGGCGGCATGCCCAAGGGCGGCGGCGTCGGTTACGAGATCTTCGACAAGTCGGATGCCCTGGGCACCACGAGCTTCGTCCAGAACATCAATCATCTGCGGGCGCTGGAGGGCGAGCTCGCCCGCACCATCCGCGCCATCGACCGCGTCCAGGCCGCGCGCGTCCACCTTGTGCTCCCGGAGAAGCCGCTGTTCTCGCGCGAGACGCCGGAACCATCAGCTTCGATCGTGCTCAGGGTGCGCGGCGCGCTGGAGCCGCAGCAGATCCGGGCGATCCGCCACGTCGTCGCCTCCGCGGTCAACGGGCTGAAGCCGCAGCGGGTCTCGATCGTCGACGAGGCCGGCCAGCTGCTCGCCGACGGCGCCCAGTCCGATGCCGATGCCGCGGTCGGCGACGAGCGCCGCGCCGCCTTCGAGAAGCGGATGCGCAAGCAGGTCGAGGACATCGTCTCCTCGGTGGTCGGCACCGGCCGGGCCCGCGTCCAGCTCTCCGCCGACTTCGACTACAACAAGATCACCCAGACCTCGGACAAGTTCGACCCCGAGGGCCGGGTGCTGCGCTCGACCCAGACCCGCGAGGAAAGTAGCCTCACCGCCGACAATTCCGGCCAGGTCACCGTCGCCAACGAGCTGCCGGGCAGCCAGAACCAGGACAACGCCTCCCGCGCCCGCGACCAGAGCAAGAAGAGCGAAGAGACCAACAATTACGAGATTTCACGTACCACCAAGACCGAGGTGACCGAGGCCGGCCGCGTCAACCGTATCTCGGTCGCGGTGCTGGTCGACGGCAGCTATTCCAAGAACGAAAAGGGCGAGCTGGTCTATCAGGACCGCACCAAGGAGCAGCTCGACCGCATCGCCGCTTTGGTCCGCTCCGCGATCGGCTTCGACCAGAAGCGCGGCGACCAGGTCGAGGTTGTCAATTTGCGCTTCGCCGAGCCGCCCGCCGCGCAGCCGATCGCCGAACCGACCGGCCTGCTCGGCATGCTGCAATTCACCAAGGATGACGTGATGTACGTCATCGAGCTCGGCGTCATGATGATGCTCGGCCTCGTCGTGCTGTTCATGGTGGTCCGTCCGCTGGTCAAGCGCATCGTGGCGGCCGACGTCATTCCGGCGCTGACCGGCGCGGGCATGCCCGCGCTGGCGGAAGCCCATGCCGAGAGCGCCGCAGCACCGGGTCAGGCGCTGATCCCGAGCGGCAGCGGCGCGGCGCAATTGATCGACGTCGCCCAGATCCAGGGCCAGGTCCACGCCCAGGCCGTGCACCGGGTCGGCGAGCTCGCCGAACGCAATCCGAACGAAACCGTCTCAATCGTCCGTCAATGGCTGAGCGAGCCGGTAGAGAACTGACATGGCCGCCGTACCCCAGACCACCAACGCCAACGACATCGCCACCGTCCTCTCGACGCTGGCAAACCGGCAAAGCGCCCGGCCCAAGGGCAAGCCGCTGCCCGGCCCCAAGCGCGCGGCGATCCTGATGCTCGCGCTCGGCGAGCAGTATGGCGGCAAGATCTGGTCGATGCTCGACGACGAGGAAGTCCGCGAGCTGTCTGTTCACATGTCGACCCTCGGCACCGTCGAGGCCGACGTGGTCGAGGACCTGATGCTGGAATTCGTCTCGCGGATGTCGGCTTCCGGCGCGCTGATGGGCAATTTCGACGCCACCGAGCGGCTGCTGCAGCAATACCTGCCGGCCGAGCGCGTCTCCGGCATCATGGACGAGATCCGCGGTCCGGCCGGCCGCAACATGTGGGAGAAGCTCTCCAACGTGCAGGAAGAGGTGCTCGCCAACTACCTCAAGAACGAATACCCGCAGACCATCGCCGTGGTGCTGTCGAAGCTGAAGCCGGAGCACGCCGCGCGCGTGCTCGCGATCCTGCCCGAGGACATCGCGCTCGACGTGGTCGGCCGCATGCTGCGGATGGAAGCGGTGCAGAAGGAAGTCATCGAGCGCGTCGAGCAGACGCTGCGCACCGAGTTCATGTCGAACCTGTCGCAGACCCGCCGCCGCGACGCCCATGAGGTGATGGCCGAGATCTTCAACAATTTCGACCGCCAGACCGAGACCCGCTTCATCACCTCGCTGGAAGAGGAGAACCGCGAATCCGCCGAGCGCATCAAGGCGCTGATGTTCACCTTCGACGATTTGATCAAGCTCGATACCGCCTCGGCCCAGACGCTGATGCGTAACATCGACAAGGACAAGCTCGGCGTCGCGCTGAAGAGCGCCAACGAGGAGGTGCGCAGCTTCTTCCTCGGCAACATGTCCTCGCGCGCCGGCAAGATGCTGATGGACGACATGGCCGCGATGGGTCCGGTGCGGCTGCGCGACGTCGACGAGGCGCAGGCGCTTCTGGTCAACCTCGCCAAGGACCTCGCCGCCCGCGGCGAGATCACGCTGACCAAGAACCGCGCCGACGACGAGCTGGTGTATTGATGGCCGCGCCCGCAAAATTCCTGTTCGACACGGATTTCTCGGCGCCGGACCGGGCGCGCGAACGCGCGCCGACCCCGGCCGAGGTCGCGCAGAAGGTCGCCGACGCCGAGGCGCGGGCCTATCGCGCCGGCTACGAGGCCGCGCTGCGCGAGGCCAAGGTCGAGAGCGACCGCCGCGCCGCGCAGGCGCTGGAAGAGATCGGCACCGCGATCAAGGGCATCGCGGCGCGCTTCGCCGGCATCGAGACGCGGATGGAGACCGAGGCCGTGGACGTCGCGGTGGCGGTCGCCCGCAAGCTTTGTTCCGAGCTGATCGCGCGCGAGCCGCTCGGCGAGATCACCGCGCTGGTCTCCGACTGCTTCTCGCATCTGGTGGCGACGCCGCATCTCGTGGTCCGCATCAATGACGCGCTCTACGAGGCGGCGCATGACAATATCGAGCGGATGGCGGCGCATTCCGGCTTTCAGGGCCGGCTGGTGATCCTGGCCGAGCCGACGATTGCGACCGGCGACTGCCGGATCGAATGGGCCGATGGCGGCGTCGTGCTGGAGCGCGCCGCGATCGAAGGCAAGATCAACGAACTCGTCGGGCGCTATCTGGCGTCCCGCGGCCAGGCCGGCTGAAGGCGATTGAGGGCTGAACCATGACCGACACCGACACCCAAGTCCCGCTTCCCGATCTCAATTCCGCCGACGCGCCCAGCATCGACGACATCGGCTACAACGAAGACGAGCATGCCGCGCGCATCGCGGCCGATCTGGAGGCCGTGTTCGACGTGCCGGTGCAGGTCTCGGCGGTGCTCGGCCGCTCCAAGATGGACGTCGGCGACCTCTTGAAGCTCGGACCGGGCACCGTGCTCGAACTCGACCGCCGCGTCGGCGAGGCGATCGACATCTACGTCAACAACCGCCTGGTGGCGCGTGGCGAAGTGGTGCTGGTGGAAGACAAGCTCGGCGTGACCATGACCGAAATCATCAAGGCAGAACGCTCTTAACAACTCAGGCGGTCACGCGCGGGACCTGCGCGACCAGACGAACAGGAGATCATCATGCGGCTTCTCATCGTTGGCACCCTGAAGGGCCAGCTCACGACCGCGACCAAGATCGCGATGGACAACGGCGCCTCGGTGACCCACGCCGAGGCCGCCGAACAGGCGATGAACGTGCTGCGCGGCGGCAAGGGCGCCGACCTCCTGCTGGTCGATGTCGGCCTTGACATCCGCGACCTCGTGATGCGGCTGGAAGCCGAGCACATCCACGTGCCAATCGTCGCCTGCGGCATCTCCAACGACGCGCGCGCCGCGGTCGCCGCGATCCATGCCGGCGCCAAGGAATACATCCCGCTGCCGCCCGACCCCGAGCTGATCGCAGCCGTGCTGGCCGCGGTCGCCAATGACGCGCGCGATTTGATCTACCGCGACGAGGCGATGGGCCGGGTGATCAAGCTGGCGCAGCAGATCGCGGGCTCGGACGCCTCCGTCATGATCACCGGCGAGTCCGGCACCGGCAAGGAAGTGCTGGCGCGCTACGTCCATTCCCGCTCGGCCCGCGCCAAGCGGCCGTTCATCTCGATCAACTGCGCCGCGATCCCCGAGCACCTCCTTGAATCCGAGCTGTTCGGCCATGAGAAGGGCGCCTTCACCGGCGCGGTCGCGCGCCGCATCGGCAAGTTCGAGGAAGCGACCGGCGGCACGCTGCTGCTCGACGAAATCTCCGAGATGGATGTCCGGCTGCAGTCCAAGCTGCTGCGCGCGATCCAGGAGCGCGTGATCGACCGCGTCGGCGGCACCAAGCCGGTCCCGGTCGACATCCGCATCATCGCGACCTCGAACCGCAACCTCTCGGAGGCGGTGCGCGAAGGCACC
Organism: Bradyrhizobium pachyrhizi; assembly: GCF_029714545.1. Classification (NCBI taxonomy): domain Bacteria; kingdom Pseudomonadati; phylum Pseudomonadota; class Alphaproteobacteria; order Hyphomicrobiales; family Nitrobacteraceae; genus Bradyrhizobium; species Bradyrhizobium pachyrhizi. Next base: position 7,625,203 of record NZ_CP121667.1, read on the forward strand.
TTCCGCGAGGACCTGCTGTTTCGCCTCAACGTCGTCAACCTGAAGATTCCGCCTCTGCGCGACCGCCCGGCCGACATCCTCGAGCTGGCGCAGCATTTCGCCAGGAAATATGCCGAGGCCAACGGCATGCCGGTCCGTCCGATCTCGACTGATGCCCGCCGCATCCTGACCGCGAACCGCTGGCAGGGCAACGTCCGCGAGCTCGAGAACACCATTCATCGCTCGGTCCTGATGGCGCAGGGCGACGAGATCGGCGCTGAGGCGATCCTGACCCCCGATGGCGACCGGCTCGACCTTGCCAGGACCGCGCCCGCGGTCGCGCATGCCACGCTGGCCGCCGAGCAGGTCACCCGCGCGCTGGTCGGCCGCACCGTCGCCGATGTCGAGCGCGACCTGATCCTGGAAACGCTGAAGCACTGCCTCGGCAACCGCACCCATGCCGCCAACATCCTCGGCATCTCGATCCGCACGCTGCGCAACAAGCTGAACGAATATGCCGACGGCGGCATCCCGATCACCCCGGCCGGCAATGGCGCGCCCGACTATCAGCGCATGGCGAACGCCGGCTGAGAACGGGAAGCGGCGGGTTAGTCCCGCCGCTTGCCTCGCCTCACGAATAGCTGGGCGCGTCGGGCTTGCGGAAGATCCGGATCGGATCGCCGGGCGTGATATCGCGGCCGGTGAACGTCACATAGGCATAGAGCGCGAGATAGGCGACGGCGATCGCACCGACGAGATAGAACAGCCAGGTTCCCACGCGCTTCATCCAACGGTCACCTCTCCGAAACATCCGCGCCATTTAATGCGCCGATTGGGAAAGCGCCACGGCCAACATGCCGCGCCGGCCTCGGCGCCGTTCATCCCTTGAATCTTGCGGCAGGTTGCCTTATTCAATCTCCTATTGCGTTTACATTCTTAGACAACTGGAGAGTGATATGGCCCTTTATGCGCAGACCAGCGGCACCCTGTCCACGACCTCCGCGACTTTAACGCCGATGCAAGGCCTCAGCCTGACGATTCCGGAGGGCGTCGGCACCACCGCGATCATCACCCTTAACGTTCCGAATCCCTACGCCACGGGCAACGACATTCCGGGCGGCGTGTTCGGCGTCACCGTCAATGGCACGGTCTCGCCGGTCGTCGCAAGCTTCACCTATAACGAGACCCCGTCGAGTTTTGGCCGCATCCCGACCACGCTCGTCGTTGGCATTCCGCTGGCCAATGCAGCTCAGACCGTCCAGGCCGTATGGGCTGGCGTCCGCGGCAGCAATGTGATCATCGACAGCCCGGCATCGCTGAGCGCAGTTTTCTAAAGTCCGATCCGGATAACCACGTAAGCACGGCGCGCTAGCGCGGCCCTCGCACATGAACATGACGCGACGGCAGGCTGACCTCGGCCAGCCGTGCCGCGTCTTCCTCGTGGTCGATCGCGACATACTCGCCGTGCCAATACGCCAGCGCGGCGGTACGCTCTGACGCGATCACGTCGAGCACGCGGCCGATGACGATCACGTGCGAATGCCGTTCGATGGTCTCCTCGACCTCGCAATCAACCGCGGCGAGCGCGCCGACCAGCAGCGGGACGCCTGACGCGCGCGTCGTCCACGAGGCTCCGGTGAAGCGGTCCGCGCCCTTCAGCCCGCCCTTGCCGGTGAAGCGCTCGGCGATGTCGCGCTGGTCCGCGGCCAGGATGTTGACGCCGAACACGCCATGGCGCGCGATCAGCGGCCATGACGAGGCCGCGCGGTTGATGCTGACGATCAAGGACGGCGGCTCGACCGAGAGCGACGACACCGAGGTCACCGTCATTCCCGAGATATCCTTAGCCCGACCGGCCGTGATCACGCTGACGCCGCCGGTGAGGTGACGCATCGCGCCGCGGAATTCGGCGGCCGCAACCGCGGGCTCGATCGAAACATTGCGGACGACGGAATTCATGGCGACCTCACAGACTGTCTTCGCTGCCTTCGAGCAGATGCTTCAGAATCTCGCCCTCCAGCGCGGCGAGTTCGGCCGACCCGCGCCGGCGCGGCCGCGGCAGGTCGACCGCGACATCCTCGGCGATGCGGCCGTCCTCGATGACCAGCACGCGGTCGGCGAGCGCGACCGCCTCGGCGACGTCGTGCGTCACCAGGATCGCGGTAAAGCCCTGGTCGCGCCAGACCCGCTCCAGCAATTGCTGCATCGAGATCCGGGTCAGCGCGTCGAGTGCGCCGAGCGGTTCGTCGAATGCCAGCACGCGCGGCTGGCTGACCAGCGCCCGCGCCAGCGCCACGCGCTGCTTCTGCCCGCCCGAGAGCACCGACGGCCACTGGGTGCGCTTGTCGCCGAGCCCAACCTCGACCAGCGCGCGCTCGGCGCGCGCCTGCGCATCAGCAGACGAGCGCTCGCGCCCCAGCCCGACCTCGACATTGGACAGCACGCGCGCCCAGGGCAGCAGCCGCGGTTCCTGGAACATGACGCGGACGTCCTGCGCCCTCGGCTGTTCGCCGAAGGCGATGCTGCCCGCCGTCGGCGCGTCGAGGCCGGCGATCAGACGCAGCAGCGTGCTCTTGCCGCAGCCGCTGCGGCCCACGATCGCGACGAACTGGCCGGCCGGGATGTGCAGGTCGATGCCGCGCAGCACCTCGTTGTCGCCGAACGCCTTGCGCAGGCCGCGGATGGTCAGCGACAGGCCGCGGGCCGCGCCTTCCGGCACGCGCCGCAACTGCCGCGCCTTCGCGACGATCTCGGTGCGGTCGACCGGCTCGGCTTCAGCGGTTTCGAAACGAAGCGCTTCTTGCATTCTCATTCTCACTTCTTCTGGAAGGCGGGATGCCACGACAGGGTCAGCCGCTCCAGCGCCCGCGAGGCGCTGTCGGCGAGCTTGCCGAGCAAGGCGTAGATCAGGATCGAGAGCACGACGACGTCGATCAGCATGAACTCGCGCGCCTGCATCGCCATGTAGCCGAGGCCCGACGAGGCCGCGATGGTCTCGGCGACGATCAGGGTCAGCCACATGATGCCGAGCGCGAAGCGCAGGCCGACGAAGATCGAAGGCAGCGCGCCGGGGAAGATCACCCGGCGGAACAGCTCACCGTCGGTCATGCCGTAGATGCGGCCCATCTCGATCAACTGCGGATCGACGGTGCGGATGCCGTGCAGCGTGTTGAGATAGATCGGAAAGAACACGCCGAGCGCGACCAGGAACAGCTTTGCCGACTCGTCGATGCCGAACCACAGGATGACGAGCGGGATCAGCGCCAGGTGCGGAATGTTGCGCACCATCTGCAAGGTGGTGTCGGTGAGTTTTGCCGACAGCTGCGACAGGCCGTTGGCGAGGCCGAACGCAAAGCCGATGCCGCCGCCGATCAAGAAGCCGATCGAGGCGCGCCAGAAGCTGACCCAGATGTTGCGGACCAGTTCGCCGGACAATAGCAGCTTCCATCCCGCCACCGCGACGTCAGTCGGCGCCGGCAACACCCGCGAGGGCACGTAGCCGGTGACGCAGGCGAGCTGCCACACCAGCACGATCGCGAGCGGCACGACCCAGGGGATCAGCCCGTCGACCTTCGGAAGTTTCGGCGCGCTGGAGCTGCTTCCGTTCCGATGGGATCGGAACGGAGCTCCGGATTTTTGTTTTGACGCGTTTTCTTCACGCGAACCGGCATCCACTTCGCTCGAAAACGCTTTGCGGCGTGGCAGTGAATCGATCAAGCTCATGATTGCGATGCCTGCTTCTGCGGACGGTAGTCGTTGCCGATGGTCTCACCGAACGGCCCGGTGTTGACGCGGATCGGCGTCACGTTGCCGCCCTGCGCCAGCGACAACAGCGGGAACACCAATTCGGCGAAGCGATAGGCTTCCTCGAGATGCGGATAGCCCGACATGATGAAGGTATCGACGCCGATGTCCTGGTACTCCTTGATCCGCGCGGCGACGGTCTCGGGATCGCCGACCAGCGCGGTGCCGGCTCCGCCACGCACCAGGCCGACGCCGGCCCACAGGTTCGGGCTGATCTCGAGCTTGTCGCGGCGGCCGCCATGCAGCTGCGCCATGCGCTGCTGGCCGACCGAGTCCATCCGCGCGAAGATCTTTTGCGCGGCGGCCACCGTGTCGTCGGTGACGTACTGGATCAGATCGTCGGCGGCGCGCCACGCCTCCGCATTGGTCTCGCGCACGATCACATGCAGGCGGATGCCGAACGAGAGCTTGCGGCCGCGCTGCGCCGCCACCGCCTTCACCTTGGCGATCTTCTCGGCGACTTGCGCCGCCGGCTCGCCCCAGGTCAGATATTTGTCGACGGCGTCGACCGCGACGTCGATGCCGGCATCCGAGGAGCCGCCGAAATACAGCGGCGGCCGCGGTGACTGCACCGGATTGAACAGCAGGCGGCCGTCCTCGATCCGGATGTGCTTGCCCTCGACATTGACGGTCTTGCCCGCCAGGAGATCGCTGTAGACGTTGAGGAACTCGCGGGTCACCGCGTAGCGCTCGTCATGATCGAGGAAAATGCCGTCGCCCTTGTTCTCGATCGGATCGCCGCCGGTGACGACGTTGATCAGCAGGCGGCCGTTCGACAGCCGGTCCAGCGTCGCTGTCATGCGTGCGGCGACGCTCGGCGACTGCAGGCCGGGCCTCACCGCCACGAGGTAGCGCAGGCGTTCGGTCCAGGGCGCAACGGCCGACGCCACCACCCAGGAATCCTCGCAGCTCCGCCCGGTCGGCAGCAGCACGCCGTAATAGCCGAGCTGATCCGCGGCCTGCGCGATCTGGCGCAGATAATTGAAGTTCACCTCGCGGCCGCCGATCGACGTGCCGAGATAGCGGCTGTCGCCGTGGGTCGGCAGGAACCAGAGGATGTTGGCGTTGGTTGGGGTGCTCACGTGCCCGGTCTCCATGCGACGTCGGAAATCTTGATTTGTTTCGGGATCAGACCGAGCGCGTAGAACGCGTCGGCGACCTGCTGCTGATCCGCGACCACGGCATCGGTGACCGGCTTGATGCCGTAGGCCTGCCGCTTCAGCGCGACCTCGACCACCGGCACCGACAGGCCGATGCTCGGCGCCAGCTGCTCGGCAACGGCGTGGATATCGCCCTTGGCCCAGTCATCGACCTCGCTCAGTTGCGCCAGCACGAGCTCGACGATCTTCGGATCGGCCTGCAGGAATTTCTTCGAGGCGAAGTAGAACTGATAGTTCGCGACGATGCCGGTGCCGTCTGCGACGGTGCGGGCGCCGGTCGCCGCCTCCGCCGCGGCCTGGAACGGATCCCAGATCACCCAGGCATCGACCGCGCCGCGCTCGAACGCCGCGCGCGCATCGGCCGGCGCCAGGAACACCGGCTCGATCTCGGAATATTTGACGCCGGCCTTCTCCAGCGCCTTCACCAGCAGATAGTGGACATTGGAGCCCTTGTTCAGCGCGACCTTCTTGCCCTTCAGGTCAGCGACCGATTTGATCGCGCTGTCCTTCGGCACCAGGATCGCCTCGCCCTTCGGCGCCGGCGGCTCATAGGCGACATACTGGATCGGCGCGCCGGCGGCCTGCGCGAAGATCGGCGGCGCCTCGCCGGTGTTGCCGAAATCGATCGCGCCGACATTGAGCGCCTCGAGCAGCGGCGGCCCCGACGGAAACTCGGTCCACACCACCTTGGTGCCGACCGCCTTCAGCTTTTCCTCGAGCGAGCCCTTGCTCTTGAGCAGCACCAGCTTGCCGTATTTCTGGTAACCGATGCGGACCACCTTCTCCTGGCCGTAGGAGGCGCTGACGGTTGCGGCGACGATGCTGAGCGACAGCACCGCGCGGGCGATCCAGCGTCGAAATAAACGCGTCATGGAACTATCCTCTGCGTTGAAATGACCAAACGCGCGCCGATCAGGTCTGGGGATTGCGCCAGACGATGTCGCGGATCGCGATCTGCTTCGGGATCAGGCCGAGCTTGAAGAAGCGGTCGGCGACGCCCTGCTGAGTCGCGATGATATCGTCGGTCACGGGTCCGACCGAGAAGCCCGCCCGCTTCGCCGCGATGGTCTGGATATCGAGCGGCACGCCGGTGACGGCAGCGAGCGACTTGGCGACCTCGTCGGGATGCGCCTGCGCCCATGTCGCGCTCGATGTCGTGACATCGACGATCTGCTGCAGGATCGCGCCGCGATTGCGGGCGAAGTCGCGGTTGGCGATGTAGAACGAGTTGGTCTTGGTGATGTCGCGCGTCTTGACCAGAATGCGGCCGTTCTGCTTGGTCTCGGCGATCGCGAAATACGGATCCCAGATCGCCCAGGCATCGATGCCGCCATTGGCAAAGGCCGGCCCGGCGTCGGGCGGCGTCAGATAGACCGGCGTGATGTCGTCATAGGTGAGCCCGGCCTTCTCCAGGGTCTGGATCACGACGTTATGCGCGCTCGATCCCTTGGTGAAGCCGACGCGCTTGCCTTTGAGATCGGCGATGGTGGCGATGGCCGAATTCTGCGGCACCAGAATGCCGGAGCCGTTGATGATGGGCTGAGCCGCGGCATAGACGATGGCCGCGCCGGCGGCCTGCGCGAAGATCGGCGGGGAATCGCCGACCGCGCCGTAATCGACGCTGCCGACATTCATCGCTTCCATCATCGGGGGGCCCGAGGAGAACTCGACCCATTTCACGCTGATGCCCTGCGGCTTGAAATGATTTTCCAAGGCCTCGCGCTGCCGCGTGATGACGAGCACGCCGTTCTTCTGGTAGCCGATACGAATATCCTTCGCGTCCGCCTGCGCCTGCGCGCCGCGTGACAGCGCAGCAGTGGCGGCCGTGACGAGCGACAGCTGGAGGAACTCACGACGCTTCATTCCAAGACTCTCCTGACGATCAAGCGCGCTATCGCGCTGCACGATCATGCGATGTCAGGATGATGGGGCCCGCGAATGAAGCTGTCGAGCACCGCACAAAAATAGCGATGCCAGCACTTCGGTGCTGGCATCGCGCGTGCCGTTTCTTTTAAGGCGCGGATCGCGTGTAGCGAATTATTTTCCTCACGGAAACGCGAGGTCGCTGTACAGAAGCGTTTTCGAGCGAAGTGGGTACCGGTTCGCGTGAAGAAAACGCGTCCAACAAGAATCTGGAACATCGGCTCTGATTATCAGAGCCGGTGCTCCAGCAATCGATCAGCCCGCAGCTGCCGCCTTCGAGCCGACATTGACCGCGAGTTTACCATAGCGGTCGGTGAACGCCTGGGTGTCGATCTCCTCGAGCTGGATCGAGCCGTCGAGCACGCCCTTCTTCCAGGCATCGTGCTCGGGATCGTGCTGGAACTCCGGCATCACCTCTTTCGCGAACAGCTCGAGCGACTCGCAGATGTGCTCATGCGTGTTCTTGCCGGCCTGGTTGAGCAGGATCACCTGATCGATATGCGACGAGCGGAAGCGCCGCAGCTTCTTGCGCAAGGTCTCCGGCGAGCCGATCAGGCCGCCGCGCAGCGCGGCCTCCTGCGCCTCCGGGTTGTCGCGCTTCCACTTGTTGTACTCGTCCCACATGTTGACGGTGCCGGGCGCCGGCCGCTGCCGGTTCTGCGCCTGGCCGTAATAGCGCAGCGCGAACTGGAAGAAGGTTGCACCGTCGGCGCGCCTGCGCGCCTCCTCGTCCGTCTTCGCGCACATGAAGAACGAGACCAGCGCCATGTTCGGATTGATCTCGTAGTCGGCGAGCTTCTTCAGCCGCTTGGTGATCGCGTTGTAATAGGCGTGCACCCAGGCATGCGCCGCCTCGGCGCTGACGAACTGAAAGCCGAGCGCGCCAAATCCGTTCTGCCCGGCGCGTTCGATGGTCGGCAATTGCGAGCATGCCATCCAGAGCGGCGGATGCGGCTTCTGCACCGGCTTCGGCACGACATTGCGCAGCGGGATGTCGAAATACTTGCCGTGATGCTCGGTGCCGACCTTGCTGAACATCGGGAAGATCGCCTGCACGGCTTCCTCGAACACCTCGTGCTTGGTCTCCATGTCGCGGCCGAACGGCGTCAGCTCGGTGATCGAGGCGCTCTCGCCCATGCCGAACTCGCAGCGGCCGTTGCTCAAGAGATCGAGCACCGCGACCCGCTCGGCGACGCGGGCGGGATGATTGGTGGTGAGCTGGAAGATGCCGTGGCCGAGCCGGATGTTCTTGGTGCGCTGGCTCGCGGCGGCGAGGAAGGATTCCGGCGCGGGCGAGTGCGAATATTCCTCGAGGAAGTGGTGCTCCACGACCCAGGCGTAGTCGTAAGCGAGCCGGTCGGCGGTTTCCAATTGCGTCAGCGCGTTCTGGTAGAGCCTGAGCTCGTCGCCGTCGTTCCAGGGGCGCGGCAGTTGCAGCTCGTAAAAGATGCCGAATTTCATGGAGTCACTCCCAAGGTCGCTTGCTCGACCACTTGTCGTGGTCTCGACCGCTTGTTGTTTTGGGGCAGTCTAGTGGCGCTCCGGATCAAGTCTAGCCTCGGGGGCGAAACCGCAATTCCGCGCAGCGGGAGACGGCTTGATCGGAACGCACGAATGTTTAGCTTGTGCTGGCCTGAGTCGCGGCGCTATCGGTCGCGCGCTCACGCTTCCGAAAGCCCATGACCACCTTCACGCCGCATCAGGACACTGCGCTGAAAGCCGTCGCCGACTGGCTGAAAGCCAAGCCCGGCCGGAACGGCACGCCGCCGGTGTTCCGCCTGTTCGGCTATGCCGGAACCGGCAAGACCACGCTCGCCCGCCACATCGCCGAAGGTGTCGACGGCGAGGTGAAGTTCGCGGCCTTCACCGGCAAGGCGGCGCTCGTCATGCGCAACAAGGGCTGCGACAGCGCCTCCACGATCCATTCGTTGATCTACCGCGCCCGCGAGTCCGGCGTCGAGCAGCCGAGCTTCGAGCTCTGGGACGATGCGCCGGCATCGAAGGCGAAGCTGATCGTGATCGACGAGTGCTCGATGGTCGATGCCGAGCTCGGCCGCGATTTGATGTCGTTCGACTGCCCGCTGCTGGTGCTCGGCGATCCCGCGCAATTGCCGCCGATCCAGGGCGGCGGCTTCTTCACCGACGCCGAGCCCGACGCGATGCTGACCGAGGTGCACCGCCAGGCGCAGGACGATCCGATCGTGCGGATGTCGATGGATATCCGCGAGGGTCGCGAACTCGAGATCGGCCGCCATGGCGAGAGCGAGGTCGTGTCGCGCAAGGAGCTCGATCCGGACCGCGTGATGAGCGCCGACCAGGTGCTGGTCGGCCGCAACAACACCCGCCGCGCCTACAACATGCGGGTGCGGCAGCGGCAGAACATCGAGGATCCGCTGCCGGTCGCCGGCGACAAGCTGGTCTGCCTGCGCAACAACCGCAAGAAGGGCCTGTTCAACGGCGGCCTGTGGCGGGTCAAGGCGCGCGCGCAGTCGAAATCCAGGATCATCACCATGCGCGTGATGCCGGACGAGGACTTCGGCTACAAGGTCACCAAGGTCTCGGTGCGCGGCGAATGCTTCGACGGCGGCGTCGAGGGCGTGCCGTGGGAGCAGCGCAAGCCCTACGACGAGTTCGACTACGGCTATGTGCTGACCGTGCACAAGTCGCAGGGCTCGCAATGGGACGACGTCGTGCTGTTCGACGAGAGCTTTGCGTTCCAGGACTCGCGGGCGCGGTGGCTGTACACGGGGATCACGCGGGCCGCGAAGCGGCTGAGCATCGTAGTTTGATCGTCCCGCAGGCGCCGACGTCATCCTGACAGCAGGTGAGTGTGTGACACCAGCAATCAGCGTCGTCCTGGCCAACGCCAGGACCCATTACCCCGGCTGCTTGTTGCTGCGGGACGCTGGGGCCACGATGCCGCCTAAAGTTACATTTGGTGGTTAGGGGTCCTGGCTTTTGCCGGCACGACGTGGAGAGGCCGCGGGCAAAAATCCATCACCGTCATCCCTGAACCTCGCTGATTTCCCTCACGAAACCGTGTGGCCGGCGCCGTAACAAAACGCCTCCTCGCCCGTATTTTGAAGCGTCGGAGCTGCGCGGCCTGATTGGCCAATGTCGGCTCCCGCTCTACACTGGCCCCAATTGCGATCCCACGAGGAACCCATGCCCAAAAGCTCCCTCAGCCGCCTCTCGCTGTGCGCCGCCGCGATCGGCGCGCTGGCCGTCACAGCTTTTGCCGTTGCGCCCTCGCTTGCCGCCGAGGACGCCGTGATCATCCCGCCGCCGGCCGCGAGCGCGCCGGAATCCGGCATCAAGACCGCGGTGCTGGCCGGCGGCTGCTTCTGGGGTGTGCAGGGTGTGTTCCAGCACACCGCCGGCATCGTCAGCGCGGTGTCCGGCTACTCCGGCGGCAGCAAGGCGAACGCCGATTACGAGAAGGTCTCGACCGGCAACACCGGCCACGCGGAATCGGTCGAGATCAAATACGACCCGCAGAAGATCTCCTACGGCAAGATCCTGCAAATCTTCTTCTCGGTCGTGCACGACCCGACCCAGCTGAACCGGCAGGGCCCGGATTCCGGCACGCAATATCGCTCGGCGATCTTCACCACCAGCGACGAGCAGACGAAGGTGGCGGACGCCTATATCGCCCAGCTCAACGCGGCCAAGGTCTACAAGAAGCCGATCGTCACCAAGGTCGGCGCGCTGGAGGCGTTCTATCCGGCGGAGGGCTACCACCAGGACTATCTGACGCTGCACCCGAACCAACCCTATATTGCCTATAACGACATCCCGAAGGTCGAGAACCTGAAGAAGATCTTCGCGGAGAACTACATCGAGAAGCCGACGCTGGTGGGCAGCACCAAGGTCACCAACTGAGCATCTCGCAAAGGAGGTTGAATGTCCGATACCAAGACCGACGGCAAGGTCCGCAAGAGCGAGGCCGAGTGGCGCAAGGAATTGACGCCGATGCAGTACGCCGTGCTGCGCGAGAAAGCGACCGAGCGGCCCTTCACCGGCGAATACGAGCATGATCCTCGTAAGGGCACCTATGTCTGCGCCGGCTGCGGGCAGACGCTGTTCGAATCCGACCAGAAGTTCGATTCCGGCTGCGGCTGGCCGAGCTTTTCCAAGCCCTCGGTCGAGAGCCATGTCGACGAGGAGCGCGACATGAGCCACGGCATGATCCGCACCGAGGTGCTGTGCTCGAAATGCGACGGCCATCTCGGCCACGTCTTCAACGACGGCCCCGGCCCGACCGGCCTGCGCTACTGCATCAACTCGGCGGCGCTGAAGCTGAACGAGAAGAAGTAACGGCGCCCACCATGCCGCGCCCCACGCGACCAACAGGCCGGTCGCGTGGGGCTTTGTTTTGGCTCCGGCCCCCGGCAACATCCTCGTGATCGGCTGACGGCCTTAACGACTCGCAGGCCGGAATGTGCTTTGCTCGGTATTCGCGGGGCCGTAGGCGTCTCGCCGTGCGGCTACCGCCTGTTCTGAGGAGGGCGCCATGTCGCTTGGACTGATCCTCATCATCCTTTTGCTGATTATCCTGCTGGGCGGCTATAGCGGCCGAATTCGCGGCTATGGCTATGGCCTCGGCCACTCCGGAATGGGCCTTTTCGGGGTGATTTTGATCGTGGTCGCGATCCTGGCCTGGCTCGACAAGATTTGAGCACCATAAGCCATTGAAATAAAACAATTTATCTGGCCGGCCCCCGTGCTATGCGCGGATTCAGCATGTGCCCTGTCGGGGGCTCTTCTGGGGTCGCATTTTTGTCAAAGAGGCCTATATTAGGGGTCGAAATGACATGTACGGCGCGCCGCCGATAATAGGCCGCCGTCCCCCCAAAATCCCTTTCGCAACGCCAACTGAAAAGAACACAAGAGGTCGTCGACCATGCGTCCCCTGCGTCCGTTCAACTATAACACATCCGCCGAACTGTTCCCCGCCGCGATCCGCAAGAAGAAGCGGGCGGGTTTCGCCTACCGCCGTTTCGGCACCGCTGCCGAGGCCGTGCAGTTCGCGATGGAGCAGCTGCCGGCGGACTCGCTGAACGGCGCCTATCTCCAGGTCGAGGAAGCCCGTTTCGACCAGAACGGCATCCGCTCGCTCTATGAGAGCGAGGCCTTCCCGCTGCCGCGTCGTCCGCGCCCGGCCGCCAGCCAGACCGACGCTGACGCCGCATAAGTTTTCTGCTCTTCGCTCAACGAAAAGCCCTCGGATCGATCCGGGGGCTTTTGTTTTGAGGGACATCTATTTGCGCATGATCTCCGCGCAAACGCCTTGCGTTTGTCGCGAGGGAAAACCGCTGCACACTTTTCGGATTATGCGCGGCGCGGCTGCTTGTCGAGCCAGCGCCGCAGCATCCGCACATTGCGGATATTGGCGCGGAACATGACGTCGAAGGCATCGCCCGCCACCGGCACCATGCCGATCACGCCGTCGACGGCGACGTTGGCGAGCATCCGCGCGGTGATGTGCCAGGGCGCGCCCAGCAAACGGGCCTCGCGCACCAGCCACAGCGAGATCGCGGTGGTGATGATATCGCCGACCACCGGGATCAGGCCGATCAGCCCGTCGATGCCGTAGCGCACATTGGTGCCCGGAACGATGAAGGCGACGTCGAGCAGCTTTGCGATCGTCTCCAGCCGCGCCAGCCGCTGCTCGCGGGTCAGATTGCCGAACGGATTGGCGGTGGTGTTGCGGAAATCGAACTGGAAGCCTTCCTGAAAGCCTTGCTGAAAGCCTTGGAACTGCGGATGCAGCGGGCCATCGGCGAGCTCGCGCCCATCCTGGTCGATGACCTTGCCGCGCGCCTGCGCGCCGCCAAAAGGCGGCCGCGATCGCGCGGCGTTGGGCGTGAAGATGTCGTCTTGGGGCATGGTCATCACATGGTAACGCAGGCAGGCGGTTCAAGTTGCGTCACATTACCACTGTGTCACCTTCAAGGCCTGTTACCTCGAGGCTCTGCCGTGTTCGTTTCAGTAGACGCCCTTGTTCATGGTTCTGAGCCGCTGCGCCAGCGTCCTCATGACCTTCAGGGCAAAATGCGGCGTCTGGCTCACGAGGAAGAGGAACTGCTTTTCCGAGACCGGGACGAGCTCGACATCCGTGAGCGCCGTGGCGGTCGCGCTCCTTGGCTCATTGTCGATCAACGCCATCTCGCCGAAGATCGTGTCAGGCGCCAGATCCGCCATGGTCTTGTTGCCGACCTGAATGCGCACATAGCCGCTCTTGATCACGAAGAGCTCGTTGGCCTGCTCCCCCTCGCGAAAAATAATGCCGCCGGCTCGGACCAGGCGCGTTTCGATACTGTTGCCCGTCAGAAGGCTGAAGCTTGCATCTGCCACTCGAAATTCCTTTCCCCGAATCCGAAACGCAGATCCCGTAAGTCCCGGTCGTCTGCAGCAACGGCTGAAATAAATACGCGCACACAGAATAGAGCAGGCCCGGGATCGGCATCGCCGCTGCCCCGAGCGGCCGCGGGTCGTGAGGACGAGCGCGGACATGACATTGGGACTACGTTTGCATGACGATGATGTGACAGTTGTGTGAAGGTCGCCGGACCTCCGGCGTCTCTCGCGCTGATACGATGACTGCAATGGGTGATGTATTCCGAGCCGTGCGTCGAGCGCGGCCCCTGTCCGATCGCGACGTGCTCATTTCGCCGTTGGGTCAGAAGTCGCCGATCGCGATTTCTGCTTTTCCCTTGGTACTGAGCACCTGCCCTAATGCTGCGAAGCCGGCTGCGCCGGCGCGTGCAGCTCTTCGGCATATTTGTGCGCCAGCCAGGACGTGATCACGCCCGGGATGAAGCCGACCATTCCGTACAGGATGAACTGCACCGAGCCGCTCTCGGAGCCGTGCGAGGCGTAGGTCAGCGCCGCGCCAACGAACGCCACCGCGCCGACGAGTAGCATCCGCACCACCGGCGCAATCCGCTTCACATGCATCAGGATGTCGTCGATCGCACCGAACATCAGCGACGGCACGATGCCGAACAGATAATTGTATTGCAGCGACTTCACGAACACGACGAGCAGCTTGGTCACCTCGCCGCCATTGGTCTCGGTCCAGTAGCCGGACTGATAGGTGGTCATGAGCAGCAGCAGGAAGCCGCCGATGAACGGCCCGATGGCTGCGAAGATCAGATAGCGTTTCATGGCGTGCCCTTGCCCGACGTCAACCAAGTGTACCGCGGTCGCGCGACGGTTCTAGGGAAAAATCGAAAGCCGCGGCGATGTTCCGGAGCTCTGCGCGTCGAATGCGCTGCAACCGCCGCCGATCTTGCTGCGATACGGAATCGCCCGGACGAAGCCGGGCGATGACATTGCTGGCGACCGGGGCGTGAGCTAAGGCCGCTACTCGCCCCACGCGGCGAATGCCTCGTTGAAGGCTCGCTCGCCGGGGGCGCCCTTTTCGATGGCGATGATGGCGCGGCGCTGGTTGGTGTAGACCAGCGGCACGTCGAACCAGGAGCGCTCCTTCAAGAGCTGCAGATTGCGCGAGCGGTCGGCGTCGACATTGGAGAGGCCGACCAGGAAGAAGCCGTCGGTGACCTTGACCGCGAGCCCGGCCAGCGGCGTGCCGCGCGCCTGCTCGTTCGACTTCATCAGGATGCCCGGCACGTTGCCGACGCCGCCATTGGCGAAGTCCTGCGGCAGGATGAAGGTCAATTCCGCGGTATGGCTCGCCGGCAACGATGAATCGGTGTTGCGGCGGAACGACATCGTCATCTTGAACTTGCGATCGGGGATGTCGATGTCGGCGCGCACGGCGATGTCGGGCTTCTGGTTGCCCGATCCCTTGACCTGCTCGGTGCGCCAGACCACCGAACCGACATACTGCTTGCCCTTCGGATCCGACGGATCCTCGTCATACAGCACCACGCGCTGCGCCACCGGGGCGACCGTCTCGCCCGACGAGGGCTGGCCGACGCGGTCGGTGATCTTCTTGCTCGCAGGCGTCGACGCGGCATCCTTCGGCGCCTCGACCGGGGTAGAGGATTTGAACAGGCTGCTGACAAGGGTCATGGCCTGCTGCCGGAACAGGATGCCGGTGCCAACCAGGATCAGCAGGATGCCGATCACGATCGCGGTCTTGAACGGGAACATCGACCCGACGCGCGGCGGCTTCTTCGGCTCGCGCTCGCCGTTGCCGGCCCGCGACCGCTGCGGCGGCGGGCCCTGCGGCGGCTGCGGGGTGTAGCGCTCGGCCTCCTCGATCGACTCGTCGTAGGAATACGGCGCCTCGGGATCGCCGCCGCGATTCTCAAGGCTCGGCTCGAGCCGGTCGAACTCCGGCGAGGGCGACGGCACGTTGGCGTAGGTCTTGCGCGCGTTGCGGCTGGCTTGCGCCGCGGCGCGGCCGAGATCGTCGGCATCGGCGGTGATGTCGCGGAAGCCGCGCACGCCCGGCGCGGCCGGCGGTACCGGCGGCGGCGCGCCTTCCGGACCGCGGCGGGGCGGGCCCGGCCGGGCCGGCGGCGCCTGGGTCTCGGGCGGGACCGGCGGGTTCTGCGGCCGCGGCGGGGCCGGCGGCGGCGTGTCGGGGCGCAGATTGCGCGGCGGACGGGGTTCGGCCGGGGGCCGCGGGCGCGCGGCAGTGTCGGCGGGACTGGCCTCGGGCGGCCTTGTATTTGCCTCCGGCGGTCTTGCATTGGCGCGGCTGCCGCGGGCAGCGGCAGCGCCACCCGGACGCGAGGCCTCGCGGGCGCGCTGAGCCGCCTCGGACTCGACCTTGCGAACCGCCTCTTCCAGCGACAGCCGTTCGCGGGTGATCTCGGACTCGGAGAGCGGCGGCTGCACGCCGCGGAGCTGCTGGATCAACGCCGTTCGCGCCCGCGCATACAGCGCACGGCGGGCTTCGCCGGGGGCGTTGGGGTCCAATCCGGCGATGGCGCGGGCGATCAGCGGGTAGTAGTCAGCCATTTCCACACAATTGGAGGGATATAGGTAATATCCCGTTAAGCCTCGAACGGATTCTGTACCAGAATAGTATCTTCACGCTCCGGGCTGGTGGACAGCAGGGCGATCGGACACCCCACCAATTCCTCGACCCGGCGAACGTACTTGATGGCCTGGGCCGGCAGGTCCGCCCAGGACCGCGCATTGGCCGTCGGCTGCTTCCAGCCCTCGATGATCTCATAGATCGGCTCGACGCGGGCCTGCGCGCCCTCGCCCGCCGGCAGATGGTCGATTTCCTTGCCGTCGAGCTTGTAGCCGATGCAGACCTTGATGCTGTCGAACCCGTCGAGAATATCGAGCTTGGTCAGCGCCAGCCCGGCAATTCCGCAGGTGCGGACAGTCTGTCGCACCAGCATGGCATCGAACCAGCCGACCCGGCGCTTGCGTCCAGTATTAACGCCGAATTCCTTGCCGCGGCGGCCGATTTCCTCGCCGATCTCGTCGTTCAGCTCGGTCGGGAACGGACCCTGGCCGACCCGGGTGGTGTAGGCCTTGCAGATGCCCAGCACATAGCCGACCGCGCCCGGGCCGAGGCCGGTGCCGGTCGCGGCCTGCGCCGCCACCGTGTTGGACGACGTCACATAGGGATAGGTGCCGTGGTCGACGTCGAGCAGCGCGCCCTGCGCGCCCTCGAACAGGATGCGCTTGCCCTCGCGGCGCTTGAGGTCCAGCAGCCGCCACACCGTCTCGGCATAGGGCAACAGCTTCGGCGCCATCGCCGACAGGTCGCTCAGGATGCTCTTGCCGTCGATCTCCGCGAGGTTGAGGCCGCGGCGCAGCGCATTGTGATGCGCCAGCAGGCGTTCGATCTTGTGCGGCAGGGTGTCGAGGTCGGCGAGGTCCATCAGGCGGATGGCGCGGCGGCCGACCTTGTCCTCATAGGCCGGGCCGATGCCGCGGCGGGTGGTGCCGATCGAGGTGATGGCGTTGGACGATTCGCGCAAGGCGTCGAGCTCGCGATGCAGCGGCAGGATCAGCGTGACGTTCTCGGCGATCCGCAGATTGTCCGGTCCGACCGCCACGCCCTGCCCCTTCAGCTTGGCGACTTCGTCGAGGAAGGCCTGCGGATCGAACACCACGCCATTGCCGATCACCGCGAGCTTGTTCGGGCGCAGCACGCCGGAGGGCAGGAGCGCCAGCTTGTAGGTCTCGCCATTGATCACGAGCGTATGGCCGGCATTGTGGCCGCCCTGGAAGCGCACGACGATGTCGGCCTGTTCCGACAGCCAGTCGACGATCTTGCCCTTCCCTTCGTCACCCCATTGGGCGCCGACGACGACAACATTGGCCATTGCGAAGATATTCCCTTCAGGTGTTTCAGACCATGATCGCGGCGAAAACGCGTCCGCCCACAGCGACCTGCATTGATATGCCCAGCCTAAATCGCGACGCCCGGCCGCGCGCACGCAAGGCGCCTACCGGATAAAGGAAGCGGCTCGGCTGCGCAAGCAAGAAGGGGCTCGTTTACGCCTTTTAGACGACCTACAACCCTTTGATATCCCCATTAAATTCCATGCTGCGCCCGGCCGCGCCGGGCTGGCGGGAATTTAATGTTACGGCAACGTGACGCCGGACGTGCTGTGGATTGATCGCAGCTCCTGTTACGGCGATCATTCACCTAGATTAACCGGCAGGGTCCATGCCCAATTCCACCCAAGCGACGATGGCGCTGCGCAAGCTCGGCATTGCCTTCAAGCTTCACACCTATGTCTACGATTCCAGCGCCGAGAGCATCGGGCTGCAGGCGGCCGAGGCGCTCGGCGTCGACCCGAATCGCATGCTCAAGACGCTGATGGCGGAGGTCGACGGCAAGCCGGTCTGCGCCGTGGTGCCGTCCGACTGCGAGGTCAGCATGAAGAAGCTTGCCGCCGCCCTCGGCGGCAAGTCGGCCAGGATGATGCGCCCGGCCGATGCCGAGCGGCTGACCGGCTATCATGTCGGCGGCATCAGCCCGTTCGGCCAGAAGAAGAAGGTGCCGACCGCGATCGACGAGACCGCCCTCACCCACGTCACGGTCTTCGTCAATGGCGGCCAGCGCGGCCTGCAGATCGAGATTGATCCGAACGACGCCGCGCTTGCCGCCGGCGCCACGATGAAGGCGCTGGTGGCGACGCAGGACTGAGCCTGCGCAAGACCGATCCTGCGCGAGACCGATCCGAAGACCGGTCGCCGCGATCAATGCGAGGATTTGTCCCTCATGAACTCGGCGCCGACGAAGTCGGACAGACCGGATAATTCCTCCGCCGTAATATCGTTGACGTTGAGCCGCAGCTGCATGATCGCGAGGTCGAGCAGATGCGCGGCAAAGCTTGCGCCGGCCGCCTTCACGATGCTGCGCTGCTCGATCAAGACAGCGATGACGTCGCGCAAACTGCGCACTTGCACTTGATCCATGGCCCTTTGCCCGGCGCTGGCCGTTGTTAGTTGAGTTGTCATTGGGATACCGATTGTAGTGTGCTGATGGACGCCGCACCCACGGGTGGGATGTACGGCAGATGCCCGGCTTCGTCGCCGAGAAGCGGGATGCGCCGGCGCATCTCGCGGACTTCGATCTCGATGGCCATCGGCGGCGGAATCAGCGTCACCGAGGCCTTCGGCCACGGCGCCGGATTCGGAGTGACGCCGGTGAAGCGATAGGCCGCGGCGATCTCGAGCGCGAGCAGTTGCAGCTCGAGCATCGCAACCCCCATCCCGGCGCAGGCGCGCGGACCGGCGCCGAACGGGATGTAGGCATCGGTGTTGTAGCGCCGCGTCATCAGGAAGCGGTCCGGATTCTCGAAATGCCGGGGGTCGCGCTGCAGCTGCCAGGGGCAGATCAACAGCGAGGTGCCGACCTTGAGATCGCGCCCGCCGATCGTCACCGGCTGCATCACCTCGCGCGAGAACCACCAGGCGCTGGGATAGAGCCGGCAGACCTCCTTGACCAGCGTCGCGCTCAGATTGGCGCGCTTCACCGCGTCGAGCCGCAGCTCGCCGTCGTCGCCGAGGCACTCCGCCGCCTCGTCGGCAATCTCGTCCATCAGGGCGGGATCGGCGGCCATCTGGTAGAACATCCACGCCGCAGTCGAACCTGTGGTGTGATGGCCGGCCAGCAGCAATGTCAGGATCTCGTCCTCGAGATCGCGATCGGTCAGGCCGAGCGCCTCGAGATCGCGCAGCGCGCTGCTCGAGCCGGCCTTGCGGCGCAGGCGTTGCACCACCGTGGACATGGCAAGCTTGGCGCAGACCCGGTTCTTGCGCCGCCGATACCAGGCCACCGGACCGAACGGCAACGCTCGGAACATCTCTTCCGCCAGATCGTCCTCGATCGCGCCCACCGCCTGAACCAGGGCTTCCTCGTCGCCGGACGACATCACCTGAGAGCCGAAGATCGCGACGCAGATCGTCCGCAGCGCCAGCATCGCGGTGACATGGTGCGGATCGAACGATCCGAGCCGCGCCAGGCTGGCGCCGACCGCGCGGATCTCGGCGCACATATGCGGCAGGAATTTCTCGACGCTGCCCTTGGCCATGTGCTTCTGCAGCACCGCTCGCCGCCGCTTGTGCTCCTCGCCGCTCAACATCAGCGAGCTGCGGCCGAGCACCGGCGTCAGCTTCTTGATCAGCTTGCCCTTTCCGATGTCGGTCTCCGGCGCCTTGAGGATCGGGCGGAGCAGATCCGGATCGTTCACCAGGAAGACCGGCGCAGGGCCGAGCTGCAACGGCACCAGCCCCAGCGCGGACTCGTTGCCGCGCGTCAGCAGCAGACGCAGCGGATCACGCTGGAATGCTCGAACGTCCGAGAACATGTGAAGCATCGTGGATCTCCAATTGCCGTCCAAGGTCGAGGAATTTGGTCAGGCCGGGATTGGCGGCGGGACCGAGCGGGATTTCTCCGGCGAGCGCCGTCAGCGGGCGGCCCATGCGATCATTGCCGATCACCTGCGGCGGGCCGTAGCGGCGGGTGCGGATGTCCATGCGGGTGAGAAAGCGCTCATAGGAGAGATCAGCCAGCGCCACGAGCGCCTTCGCTCCGCGCAGCTCGGCGAAGCGAAACATCAGCGCGTAGTTCACGCGTGCGGCCTGCGACCTCGCAACGTTCGGCAGCACGCCGAAACGGCTGATCTCCCAGGCGTCGCGGCTGGCCGGAAAGCGGCGCAGCGCAAGCTGCGGGAAGACCGACTTGGTGAGATAGGGATAATCGGTGCGGATCGCGCGGAAGCCGCCGACGAGCTCGACGCCGGAGAACAACAGGCAGTGCTCGGTATACCAGCAGTCGAACTGATCGCGTTCGACTTCCCCGACCGTGGTCAGGAGCCAGCCGCAATGATCGACGAACAGGCGCTTGCGCAGCCGCAACATCGCCCCGACATGCGCCGGATCGAGCTCTTCCCTGGTGATGAGGGCGTGGTAGCCGTCCAATGAATGAAGCATTTGTCCCTTCCTCCAAATGCGGGAACATCTGGAACAAAAGGGGTTAACTGTGGTACCCCCTAAAACCGGGGGTTTTCGTCAATGGGCCTGGTAGACGCGATTTCGACCATCGAGGCGTCGGATACCATCGACGAGCTCAGCTCGTCATTGCACCGCGTTGTCCAGAATTACGGCTTCTCGGGCTTTGCCTTTGTCGATGCCGGCCGGCCCGACCTTGATCTGCCCTATCATATCGGCACATTTCCCGACGCCTGGAAGCGGGCGTATGTGCAGAACGAGTTCGTTCATGCCGATCCGGCGCTGGCGCGGTCACGACGCACCAACACGCCGTTCAGCTGGAGCAGCCTGAAGCTGCCGGAGCGAAGCGGACGCAAGCGACCGCCCGAGGTCAAGACGATGGATGCCGCCCGGGAGTTCGGATTCAAGGACGGCTTCGTCGTTCCCTTCCACTATCGCGACCGGCTCGGCGCGGTGCATTCGAGCTCGACGGTGTTCTTCTGGGAAGACAAGCCGCGCGACTTCGACAAGCTGTTCGTCTGCCATCGCCATGAACTGCATCTGTTGATGATCTATTGGGTGCAGCGGGCGATGGACATCGTCAACCGCGACCAGCGCAACGCGCCGACCATCCTCAAGCCCGCGGACGCCGCCGAAACCATCAAGCTCACCGGGCGGGAAAAGGAAGTGATCGCCTGGGCGGCGCGCGGCAAGACCGTGGCCGACACCGCGCAGATCCTCGGCATTTCACCGGAGACGGTGGAAGGCTTCATCAAGCAGGCGCTGCGCAAGCTCGAGGCATCCAACAAGACCCATGGGGTGGCCAAGAGCATCGCGCTCGGAATCATCGATTTGTGAGCGGCGCCGCGCAGCCATGGCGGTGCTCCCGGGGCTGCCGCCATGCCGGCCGCATCGCCCTGCCAGGACCAAACACCGCGATACATGGCGCGGTCACACATCCGGGTTGGGCTCATGCTCCCAGTCGCCCCCTGATTGCATTCGCGCACGGTCTTGATAATAAGGGCCGGGGCCGGATGACGCTGACGCGAGCATCCCGGACCAGGGTGCGCACTCCGGTGCCCGTCCGGCACGACTGCCCGGCTGGCGTAGAGGCGCGGATCATCCTGCGCATTGCCCGGTACGGCAGGACCCGTTGTCCAGCCGCATGATCCGTAGAAGTCCCATCGCGACGAACCGCCGGTTCATTTGCTACCAACTTTCGTAGCGGAAATGCTGTCCACGGACCCAGCTGGAGATGGTCTGAACGCATCATGAGCACATCACAGGACGACCAGATCGACCAATTGGTGCAGGCGCGCTGGCGCGCAATCGGGCTGTCGCAGGCGGATCTCGCCGAGATCCTGTGCGCCGGCGCCTCCCGGCAAAAGAACAGCGTCGACGGCACGGTGAAGATCGATACCGGTCGCCTGGCGACGGTCGCGGAGATGCTCGGAATCGCCGCCGACATCCTCAACTGCCGGCCGGTCACGGCAGCGCCGACGCAAGCCGGCCAGACGGCGGAATCGCTTCAGTCCCTGCTCGAACTGCGCATGCTGCGGGTGTTTCGCGACGTGCAGGACCCCGACACCAAGCGGATCCTGATCGAGCTCGCCGAGCAGATCGTCAAGCGCCAGACCACGCCGCCGGAGACCGGCTAAAGCGCGATGAGATTAGGTTGAATCGTCATCGCGCCTTAGCTCTTTGTTTGAGCATGATCTTTTCGGAAAACCGCTTCGCACTTTTCCGGATCATGCTTTAGGACCAAGCGTTCGATTCCCTGCGCGACCGGCGCGGGGCTGGCCCGGCCAGGCGCCGTCAGGCCGCCTTGGTGAAGGGGCCTTCGCGCATGGTCGCGATGCGTCTATCCCCATTGATGGAATGACGAAATCCGTGTCTGTGATCCGAGCCGGGGAGAGCCATACCGGCCCGGCGGTGCCAGCCGGGCAGGCCGCGGCGTCGTGAACCCGGGCCCTCTTTATGTCTGCCTCCGATTCCACCACATCAACGCCTGCGGCCGGCTCCTGGATCGCCAACCAGCCCTATCTGCTGCTCTGCATCACCGCGACATGCTGGGCCGGCAATGCGATCGTCGGCCGCCTCGCCGCCGGCCACATTCCGCCGGTGACGCTGTCGTTCCTGCGCTGGTCGGCGGCATTCCTGATCATCCTGCCGTTTGCCTGGAAGCACCTCGTTCGCGACTGGCCGGTGATCCGCAACAATCTCGGCATCATGGTGCTGATGTCGATCACCGGCATCAGCGCCTTCAACACGCTGCAATACTGGGCGCTGGAGCACACCCAGGCGCTCAACACGTTGCTGCTGCAATCCGCGGCACCGCTGGTGGTCGCGTTGTGGTCGCTGATCCTGCTCGGCGCACGGCTGACGCTGGCGCAATTGTTCGGCGTGCTGCTGTCGCTCGCCGGCGTGCTGGTGATCCTGCTGCACGGCGATCTCACGACGCTGTCGAAGATCGAGTTCAACAAGGGCGATCTGATCTTCATCATCGCATTGGTGATCTTCGCGCTGTATTCGGTGCTGACCCTGAAGCGGCCCAACATCCACGGCCTGTCGGTCGCCGCCTTCACCTTCGGCTGCGGCGCGCTGGTCCTGATCCCGCTCTACATCTGGGAACTCGGCGCGCGTCCGGTGATGCAGCTCACGATCAACAATCTGCTGTCGCTGTTCTATGTCGCGGTGTTCCCCTCGACACTGGCCTATCTGTGCTTCAACCGCGGTGTGCAGCTGATCGGCGCCAACCGGGCCGCGCCGTTCTTCCACATGGTTCCGGTGTTCGGCACCATCATGTCGATCGTGTTCATCGGCGAGCATCCGCAGGCCTTCCATTTCATCGGCTTCGCGCTGGTGCTGGCCGGCGTGTTCGCGGCGTCGCGGCGGCAGTCGGCGGCGTGACTGTCGGAAGAGCACGTCTCCATCCTTCCCTCTCCCCGTTCTTACGGAGAGGGTCAGGGTGAGGGGCTCGCTCCGCAAAGACGGAGCGAGATGAATTCGCGGAAACTCCCCCTCACCCGGATCGCATCTTCGATGCGATCCGACCTCTCCCCGCAAGCGGGGCGAGGTGGAAGAAGGGGATGCGGTGACTATCGGCGGCAAATCCGCTATCTCTTGAGGTCTGCTTCGCAGACGGGTTTTACGCATGGCGCGCGCCAGCAATCTCTTGATCGGCACCCTGACGCTGGCCCTGGTCGCCGGCTCGCTCGGCGGCTGGCTGGGCTATCAGCGCTATGCCGGCATCAAGCGGATGGTGCCGTTCCGCGTCATCTTCGAGGGCTCGGCCTCGGGCCTGCGCCGCGGCGGCAGCGTCAACTTCGCCGGCGTGCGGATCGGCGAGGTGGTCTCGATCAGGCTCGACCGGCACCGCGTGGTGGCGATGACGCGGATCGAAGGCAACGCCCCGATCAAGAAGGACACCCAGGCCGGCCTCGAATTCCAGGGCCTGACCGGTATCGCCTCGATCTCCTTCACCGGCGGCACCGACGATGCGCCGCCGCCGACGCTCGGCGCCGACGGCATTCCCGAGCTGACGGCCGACGCCGAAGGCACGATGGGGATCCAGGAGAAGCTGCGGGTCGCGCTGCGCAATGTCGACCGCGTCATCAGCGAGAACGAGGCCGACATCAAGGACTCGCTGCTCGGGCTCGAGAACTTCACCAATTCGCTGTCCGGCAATGGCGAGCTGATCGCCGGCTTCATCGACGCCGCCGACGACGGCATCAGCGCGGTCGACGCCAAGATGAACTCGGCCGACAAGTTCCTGAAAAGCTTCGGCAGCGACAAATATGGCGGCGAATTGCTGCCGACCGTGATTTCGCTGCGCGAGCTGATCCAGAGCTTCGACAAGAAATCCAACGCCATGATCGCCGAGACCCGCAGGACGCTCAGCGACGTCAGCCAGTCCGTCAACAAGTTCAACGAGAAATTTGTCCGGCCCGCCGGCAGGCGCTAGTCTGGCCTTCCGACCAAGAACCAAGAACAACGGAAACGCTCAACGTGCACGACCGGACCGCAGCCCCCTCTCCGCCTCCCGCAACCGTCAACCGCGCAGCACCCGCCGTACCGCGGCATCTGCGGCGCTATCTCACGCTCGACGATTTCGAGCCGCAGGCGCGGCGACTGCTGCCGAAATTCCTCTACGGCTACATCTCCGGCGGCGCCGAGACCGACGCGGCGCGCAGCGACAATCGCCGGGCGTTCGAGGAATACGGCTTCGTGCCGCGGGTGCTGCAGGACGTCTCGGGCCGCGACCAGACCACGACGCTGTTCGGCAAGAGCTACGCCTCGCCGTTCGGCATTCCGCCGATGGGCTCGTCCGCGCTGTGCGCCTATCGCGGCGACATCGTGCTGACGCGCGCCGCGGTCGCCGCCAACATCCCGATGATCCTGTCGGCCTCCTCGCTGATCACGCTGGAGGACGTTCGCGCCGCCAATCCTTCGGCCTGGTACCAGGCCTATCTCGCCGGCCTTCCCGAGCGGATCGAGCCGCTGGTCGACCGCGTCGCCGCCGCCGGCTACGACACCTTCGTCGTCACCGCCGACGTGCCGGTGCCGCCCAACCGCGAGAACAATATCCGCAACGGCTTCCAGGTGCCGCTCGAGATCACGCCGCGGGTGTTCTGGGACACCATCACCCATCCCGACTGGCTGCTCAACACCTGGGCGCGCACCGTGTTCAATCACGGCATGCCGCATTTCGAGAACATGGACGCCAAGCAGGGCCCGCCGGTGCTGTCCAAGAACCTGATGCGCAACATCGGCAGCCGCGACCAGCTGGCCTGGAAGCATGTCGAGCTGATCCGCAAGCGCTGGCGCGGCAAGCTCGTGGTCAAGGGACTGATCGCGCCGGAAGACGCCCGGCTGGCGCGCGAGCATGGCTGCGACGGCGTCATGGTCTCCAACCATGGCGGCCGCCAGCTCGACTACACCGTCTCCGGCTTGCGCACGCTGCCGGAGATCGCGGCGCAGAAGGGCAACATGACCGTGATGGTCGATGGCGGCATCCGCCGCGGCACCGACGTGATCAAGGCGCTGGCGCTCGGTGCGGACTTCGTCTGGGTCGGCCGGCCGTTCCTCTATGCCGCCGTGGTCGCCGGCGAGGCCGGCGTGGCGCGCGCGATCTCGCTGCTGCATGCCGAGATCGACCGCGATCTCGCGCTGCTCGGCATCCGCAGCCTGAAGGAGATCACCCCGGACCTGGTGCGGAAGTTCTAAAGCATGATCCGGAAAAGTGCGAAGCGGTTTTCCGAAAAGATCATGCTCAAACAAAGAGCTAAGGCGCGATGACGATTCAACCTAATCTCATCGCGCTTTAGAACGTTTTCGAGCGAAGCGGATACCGGTTCGCGTGAAGAAAACGCGTCACAACAAGAATCTAGAGCCCCGTTCCGATTCTAGCGGAACGGGAAAGGCTCCAGGCTCACGCATAGCGCGCCGCGCCCATGCACAGCGCGGTGACCGCGAGCAGCCCGGCGGCGATGCGCTGGGCGACCGCCAGCCGCGAGCGCGCGGCTGAGGTATCGCCCGCGCTGCTGCGCAACTGCCGGACCGCGCCGCCGCCGTCGATAATCTGCACTGCGACCGCGGCCAATGCTGCGATCGCGCCACCGGCCAAGATCTGCTCCGGCAGGGCGAACGAGCCTTCATGGACCAGGCGCCAGAGCGTGGCGCCGGTCACGATCGCGACCGTCGCGGCGCCGATTTGCGGAAACAGCAGCTTTTCGCCGCCGAGGCCGCCGGTGCGCGCCAGGGTGAAGCTCGAGCCGGCCCAAAACACCGATGACAGGACGTGAAGGGACAGCGCTATGATGAGGGCGGTCTGCATGATGTCGCTCCGGATGGGCATTGGAAATTAGATATACATCATGTATAGTCAATCTGACGAAAGCAAGGCAAACCGATGCCGCCGCGCAGCTATGTGAGCCCGGCGCGCAGCGCCGCCGCCGCCGAAACCCGCGAGCGCGTGATCGAGGCCGCCTCGCGCACATTGCGCGACGAGAGCATCGCGCGCTTCTCGCTGGATACGGTGGCGAAAGTGGCCGGCGTGACCCGGCTGACCGTCTACAACCAGTTCGGCTCGCGGCGCGGGCTGCTCGAGGCGGTGTTCGACGAGATCGCGCGCCATGGCGGGCTGCACCAGCTCGCCGACGCCATGACGATGACCGATCCGCGCGCCGCGCTCGACCGGATGGTCGAGATCTTCTGCGGATTCTGGAGCCGGGATTCCGCAGTCGGCCGGCTGCACGACGCGATGGCGACCGATCCCGAATTCGCCGAGGCCGTGCGCGAGCGCAACGAGCGCCGCCGCCGCGGCGTCACCGGATTGATCGACCGCATCGCGGGCAAGAGCGCATCATTGCAGGCCCGCCAGGACGCGGTCGACCTGATCTTCGCGCTGACAAGCTATCCGACCTTCGCGTCGCTGAGCGCGGGGCGGTCGAAGGATGAGGTCTGCCGGCTGGTGCAAGCAGCCTGCCACGCAGCACTTGCGCCGCTTTTGGGCCCGTCATCCCGAGGCGCTGGCGAAGCGAGCCTCGAAGGATGAATCGGCCCCGGTCGGGCCGTCGACCCTTCGAGACGCGCGCTCCTCAGAGAATGTGAATATATGGCGGAGGAGCGGCGCCAAATATTCAATGTCGTCCCTGCGAAAGCCGGGACCCATAACCACCGAAGGCCATTGTTGCGCAGGGCTGGGGCCACAGCCTTCCTCAACAATTAAACCCTGTGGTTATGGGTCCCTGCTTTCGCAGGGACGACGTCGGACATGTTGTCCCGCCTTCAGTCCCCTCATCCTTCGAGGCTCGCTCCGCTCGCACTTCAGGGTGACGGTGATAGATCTGAGCATGCCGCCAGGCACGGCGCGCGCTACTCCCTCACCCCACCTTGAACTTGCTGTAGGCCTCGCGCGTCGCGATGATGACGTGCTCCTCGCAGCCGTTGCGGCGATGCGGGTCGCAGCGGTCTTCGTAGTCGGCCGAGGTCATCATGTCGATGAAGGCGGCGACGCTCGGGTAGTAGACCAGCGCGAGATAATCCCAGCGCTGACCGGCCGGCTCGCCCAGCGCGACAGTCTCGGCGCTGCCGGTCCACAGCAGCGTGCCGCCGCGCGCCTTGATCATCGGGACGGTAAGCGCGCTGTAGCGCAAATAGGCATCCCAGCCCGAGCCGTCGCCGTCGAGCGAGCGCGCGCGAAACCGCATCAGATTGACCATCACGACCGGCGCCTCGCGGTCCAGCTCGTTCAAGCCTTTGACGTTCAAGAGATCGACACCCATCACCCGCTCCCGCCCAAGGCACCTCGGTCCGGCCGCAACGATTATGTCACATCGCGGGACTAGCCTGAAATACCGCCGGGCCGTAAACTCAGGCCAGCTCTCGGAGGTCAAAGCCGTGATGACCCTTCCAGAACTAGCGGCCGACGCGCTCGGCAAATTCCTCGGCGAGTACATGCAGCGCCGGTTCGGCTCTTCGCAGACCCAGCTGGTCGAAATGGTGCCCTCGATCGCGCGGATCGCGCTCGAATGCATCGGCAACAGCGACGCGCTCTATCACAATGTCGAGCACACCATGCTGGTGACGCTGGCCGGCCACGACATCCTGCGCGGCCGTGCGCTGCACTCGCATATGAGCGCCGAGGATTATGCCCATGTCATCATCGCCTGCCTCACCCATGACATCGGCTATGTGCGCGGGCTGTTCGAGGCCGACGGCCAGGACGGCTATCTGGTCGATGCCGACGACCGCAAGATCATCCTGCCGCGCGGCTCGTCGGATGCGGCGCTGATGTCCTACCACGTCGACCGCTCCAAGATCTTCGTGATGGAGCGGCTCAAGGGCGTCACCCTGCTCGACAAGGAGCGCATTGTGCGTGCCATCGAAGGCACCCGCTTTCCGCTGAGCGACCCTGATGACGACGAGGATTTCGGCGAAGAGGCCACCCTGCTGCGGGCCGCCGATCTGATCGGCCAGCTCGGCGATCCCCACTACATCCGCAAGGCCAACGCGCTGTACATCGAATTCGAGGAGGCCGGACTGAACCGCCAGCTCGGCTACGATTCGCCGGCCGATCTCGTCGACCGCTATCCGCGATTCTACTGGGACAGTGTCGCCCCGCATGTGCAGAAGGCGATCCGCTACCTCAACATCACCTCCAGCGGACGGCAATGGATCGCCAATCTCTACAGCAACGTGTTCCGCGCCGAGCGCGACATCTCGCTGTCGGGGCCGCAGAAATAGGCGGTGACGGCTCAAGCCACACGCAAGGAACTACCCCCGTCACCCCCGCGCAAAGGCTTCGCCTTTGCGCGGGGGTGACGGGGATAATTCTTGCGCCTGGGAAGGATGACATCTCGGACGGTGTGTCTGCTGCCACAGATTTGGTCGGCCACGCATGGCTCCAATCCGCACTCTCGTCTTGTCGCCGTGCCGGATTCGGGCACAACATCCATCAAATAATGACCGACCTTCGCGCTTTGCCCGCACCTGCCACAACGCCACGCCGCTCGCCGCTCAACTGGCTCAATAACCAGCCCTATCTGCTGCTCAGCCTGACGTCGCTGTTCTGGGCTGCCAACATCGTGCTGGCGCGCCATGTCGGCAGCCATGTGCCGCCGGTCACGCTGACCACGATCCGCTGGTTCGGCGTCTTCCTGATCCTGTTGCCGTTCGCCTGGCCGCATCTGAAGCAAGACTGGCCGAAGCTGCGCAGCGCCCTGCCGTTGATGCTGCTGTTGTCCGCGGTCGGCTTCGCCTTCAACAACGCGATCTCCTACTGGGCGATGCAGTACACCGAGGCGCTGAATGCGCTGCTGATCCAGTCCGCGGGGCCGCTGTTCGTGGCGCTGTGGTCGCTGATCCTGTTCGGCGTGCGGCTGACGCCGGCACAGCTGGCCGGCATCGCGATCTCGCTGGCCGGTGTGCTGACCATCATCCTGCGCGGCGACTTCTCCGCGCTCGCCAGCATCAGCTTCAACCGCGGCGACATCATGTTCGGCGCTTCGCTGGTGTCGTTCGGGCTCTATTCGGCGCTGATCCCGCGGCGGCCGAAAATCCATCAGCTCTCGCTGATCTCGTTCACCACCTGCTGCGGTGCGCTGATGCTGCTGCCGGTGGCGGCCTGGGAATTCTTAAACGGCGTGACGCTGAAGCTCGACGTCCTGACCTTTGCCACGCTGGGCTACACGCTGATCTTCCCGTCCACGCTCGCCTATCTGTTCTTCAACCGCGGCGTCGCGCTGATCGGCCCGAACCGCGCCGCGCCGTTCTTTCATCTGGTGCCGGTGTTCGGCTCGGCGATGGCGATCCTGCTGCTCGGCGAGACGCTCGCGCCGTTCCATCTGATCGGCTACGCGCTGGTGCTCGCCGGCGTCATCATCGCCTCGCGGCAAGGATCCGCCAAGACATCGGCGAAGCCCTAGCTGGCGCCGAGGAGATGGTTAGAGCGTTTTCGAGCGAAGTGGGCACCGGTTCGCGTGAAGAAAACGCGTCAAAACAAGAATCCAGAGCTTCGGTTCTGATTCGATCAGAACCGAAAATGCTCAAGTGTGCTGAATGCGAAGTTCGCGCGATTTCGCGGCAGCCATTTTCACGAACTTCGCATTCATAAAGCACACTAGAATCATAAGTTTTGCTAGTGTTCTTATCGAATCCGAAGTTCGCTCCGAAGGTGCGGCAAATGATGCGAACTTCGGATTCGGGACACTAGCCTACCTTGCGCAGGCCGGCGGATTTGCGTGGCGAATGCGACTTTGCCGCCAGCGTTTCCGTGATGAAGTCGATAAACCGCCTCACCTTGGCCGGCACGTGGTTGCGCGAGGCGTAATAGACGTAGAGCGGAAAACGCTCGTCGGGCCAGTCCGGAAACAGCTCGATCAACGCGCCGCTCCTCAGGTGATCGTCGAGGCCGAGATCGATCACCTGCGCGATGCCGAAGCCGGCGAGGCAAGCGCCGAGCTTGGTTCCTGAATCGGTTACGGTGAGCCGCCCGTTGACCGCGACCGGCACGACCTCGCCGCCGCGCCGAAACTCCCAATCGAAGGGACGCCCGGTCGACGCGTCGATTGCATGGATGCACTGATGGTCGCGGCTTGCCAGCTCCCGCGGATCAAGCGGCCGGCCGTGTCGTTCGAGATAGATCGGCGAGGCCACGGTGAGCACGCGCGTATCGAGCACGCGGCGCGCAATCAGCGCCGATGGCGTCGGCTCGCCGAAACGCACCGCCAGATCAAAACCGTCGCTGACCAGATCCGCGATCCGGTCGCGGGTCTCGATACGCAGCTCCATGCCCGGATTCTGCAGCAGGAACTCGCTCAGCTTCGGCGACAGCACCATGCGGGAGAACAGCGGGTCGACATTGACCCGCAGCCTGCCGCGAACCGCATCGCGCGATTTCGAGGTCTCCGCCGCCGCCTCGCCGATCCCCGCCAGATGCGCGGCAACCCGCTCGTATAGCGCGCGTCCTTCCTCGGTGAGCTCGACGACGCGGCTCGTGCGGTGAACCAGCCTGGCATCGAGGCGCGCCTCGAGCTTCGCGATCGCCTTGCTGACCCCGGATTGCGTCATGCCGAGCCGTTCGGCGGCCCGGCCAAAACTGCGCGCATCCGCCAGCGCCGCGAGGACCACCAGGCCGCCAACCAGCCGACCGTCAACTTCGTCCATGCCGATGCCTTTCAGTCATCCAAGAGATGACCGCCCAGTCGTAGCACTCCGCCACCATATCGGCCACTGTCGGTGCACATCACCGGTTCGATCCGGTGCGGGCACCGCCACATCAACCGCCAAGGAGATCATGCAATGAGCGACATCGAGGCCATCGCATCCGCGATCGATGGATATTTCAACCTGATGTACGACGTCGACGATAGCCGGTTCCACGACGTCTTCGCCGATGCCTGCATCGTGCACGGCGTCCGGGACGGCAAGCACACGGTGCGGTCGGCCGCCGAATTCCGCGACTTCATCCGCAGCCGTCCCTCGCCGGCGTCGATGAAATCACCGCGAGAGGAGGCCATCATCAGCATCGACCAGACCGCGTCCGACCTGGCCATCGCCAAGGTGCGCGTCAGGGCCGGCCAAACCGGCTTCATCGACCATCTGGTGTTTCATCGGATCGACGGCCGGTGGCTCATCACCACCAAGGCGTTTCACGTCGCGCAGGTCTTCCCGGCGGGATCGTAGCGTCCCTTACGACCAATTTTCGGAATATTAGAAATATGCCACTGATTTGCCCGACGTGTCAAGCTGTCTGGTCGGGCGCCCGTCGCCCCGGCTCCTTTGCATGGGGTTGTTTTCGATATTTTTGGCAGCGCGCCCCTGCGACGGCCCGGGAGTGGCCATGCGGCGAAAGGCTGCTCCCGGCACGACTTCCGCGGCCATGGCGGCCGGGCTAGCTTCGGCCGCAATGGGCCTGTTCAGGGCCTGCGCGGGGGGACGACGACATGATCATGGGATTCAGAAGATATTGCTGCGTGGCGGCCGCAGCCGCCGCCGCGCTTGCGGCGATATCCGGGGCGGCACTTGCCCAGACCTATCCCACCCGCAACATCACGCTGGTGCTGCCGTTTGCCGCTGGCAGCGGCACCGACACCACGACACGGCTGATCTCCAAGGAGCTCGGCGTGGCGCTCGGCGTCGGCATGGTGATCGACAACCGGGCCGGCGCCAACGGCTCGATCGCGGCGAACTATGTCGCCCGCTCCGCCCCCGACGGCTACACGCTGTTCGTCACCACGAACACGACGCACTCGGCCAATCCGTATCTGCTCAAGACCATGAACTACGATCCGATCAAGGATTTCACGCCGATCGCGCGCACCGGCGACCTGCCCTTCATGCTGGTGATCCATCCGGACATCCCGGCGAACTCGGTCGCCGAGCTGATCGCGCTCGCCAAGAAGGATCCGGGCAAGTACAGCTACGCCAGCGGCTCGTCGTCGGCGAGCGTCTCCGGCGCGACCTTCGCGCGCCTCGCCGGCATCGACCTGCTGCATGTGCCCTACAAGAGCTCACCGCCGGCACTGACCGACGTCATCGCCGGCCGCATCTCGATGATGTTCATCGACGTGCCGACCGGGCTGCCGCACGTCAACGCCAAGGTGCTGAAGCCGCTCGCGGTCACCACCAAGCGGAAGTCGGCGCTGCTGCCGGACCTGCCCACGATGGACGACACCGTGAAGGGTTTCGATATCACCTCCTGGCAGGGCTATCTCGGCCCCGCCAACATGCCGAAGGACGTCGTGGTCAGGCTGAATGCGGAGATCCGCAAGATCATCGAGCGGCCGGATATCAAGAGCCAGCTCGCCGAGCGCGGCATGGAGGCATTCTCCGGTACGCCCGAGGAGTTCGAGGCGTTCCTCAAGGAGCAGCTCGTGCTGTGGGAAAAGCTGATCGCCGACGCCGGAATCGAGAAGCAGTAGGCGGCCGACCTTTCGCTGCGTCTCAAAACACGAATGCCCGGGCGAAGCCCGGGCATCACGCTGGAGTCGATCGATCGCGCAAACCTTACGCCGCGCGCACCTTCTGCAGGAACTCGTCGACCGCGTTGCGCAGCATGCCCGATTGCGTGTCGAGCTCGCGGGCATTCGACAGCACGTCCCCGGCCGCGGTGCCGGTGGCGGCGGCCGCTGACGTGACGCCGCCGATATGGGCGGAGATCTCGCTCGAGCCGGCCGCGACCTGCTGGATGTTGCGCGCGATCTCGCGCGTCGCATCGCCCTGCTGGTCGATCGCGGTCGAGATCGAGGCCGTGATCTCGCTCATCTGCGCGATGGTCGCGGTGATGCCGCCGATCGAGGTCACCGCCTCGCCGGTGGAAGCCTGCATCGCGGCGACCTGCGCCGAGATCTCCTCGGTCGCCTTCGCGGTCTGGTTGGCCAGCGCCTTCACTTCGGAGGCGACTACCGCGAAACCGCGGCCGGATTCGCCGGCGCGCGCCGCCTCGATGGTGGCGTTGAGCGCAAGCAGGTTGGTTTGGGCTGCGATCGAATGGATCAGCTTGACCACCTCGCCGATCTTCTCGGCGCCGGTGGAGAGCGCCTGCACGGTCGCGTTGGTGCGCTCGGCATCGGCCACCGCCTGGCTCGCGACCTCGCTGGAGCGCGCCACCTGGCGGGAGATCTCGGCAACCGAGCTGGAGAGCTCCTCGGCGGCGGCGGCGACGGTGCCGACATTGTTGGAGGCGCTGTCGGACGCAGCGCCGACGGTCGCGGCCCGCGCGCTGGCGTCGCTCGCGGTCGCGGTCATCGACTGCGCCGTGGTCTGCATGCCGGCGGCGGCGGAGGCCACCGTGCGGACGATGCCGTTCACGCTGCGCTCGAAATCGTTGGCGATATTCTCCATCGCACCACGGCGCTCGGCCTCCGCGCGTTCTTTGGTTTCGGCCTCGGCCTGTTCCAGGCCGCGGATGCGAACCGCGTTGTCCTTGAAGACCTGAACCGTAGCCGCCATTCCGCCGACCTCGTCACCGCGGCCGACGCCGGGGATGTCACCGTCGAGCTTGCCGTCGGCGATGTCGCGCATGCGGGCGCCGAGCAGGTTGAGCGGACGGGAGATGCTGCGGCCGATCAGCCAGGCGACCGAGCCGGAAACGATGCCGATGCCGAGGATCGCGAGGCCGAGCAGCCAGGCAATCGGCCGCATCTTGGCATCGATATCGTCGAGATAGGCGCCGGTGCCGAGATACATATCGAAGCCAGGGACCGCGACGGCGTAGCCGAGCTTGCGGATCGGCGTCTCCTGGCCGGGCTTCACATAATCATAGAACAACAGGATCTCGCCCTTGGCCTTCACGCCGTCCATCAGTTCCTGCGAGAGCTTGCGACCATTGGTCACGACGTCCATGCGATTGGTTCCGACCTGCTTCGGATCGGGCGCCAGCACCGTGATGCCGCTGTAGTCGGTGCCGAACAGATAGCCGGCGCCGTTGTCGTAGGTCAGGGTGTTGGCACGCTTGCCGAACTCGGCCAGTGCCGCTTCCTTGGTCAGCTTGCCGGCATCGACATCCTTCTTCAGGCCCGCCGCCATGTTCTTCGCCATCTCGACGATGGCCTTGGCCTGGTCGATGCGCGCATTCATCATCTCACGCTGCATCAGGTGACCGGCGAGGATGCCGGCCGTGCACAGGCCAAGGAGGGTCACCCCCACCAGAATGCCGAGCTTGGGGGTGATCTTCAGATTTGACAGCTTCACGGGGGTCTCCAGAAGAGGCGGGAACGCGACGCGATTGGCGGATTGATTCCGCGCACCGTAATGTGAGACCCTTTACTTGATGGTTACGGAGGTTCCCCGTAGAAGCCCGGAGAATAAGGCCGCGGACCAACCGGCAATTGTGGAGAGAATAGCGCGGCTCGCGTACAAGCACGGGAGGGCGGTGATGCAAGCCGCGCCCCAAGAAGCAAGAAGAATCAAGATCAAGAAGCAAACCAGCAAGAAGCAAGAACAGCAGACTCACATCGGGAGCAGACAATGTCGAAATTCAGGGTGGTCACGCCGAAGGGCGCGAGCTTCACGGTCGCCGGCGGCGGCTACGATTATGAGCGCGAGGCGCTCGATCCGATCGGCGCCGAGATCGTCGAGGCGCCGGCCAACGAGGCCGAATTCATCGCCGCGGCACGCACCGCGGACGCGATCTACGCCAAGGGCATGCCGATCACCAAGGCGGTCATCGACGCGCTCGAGAACTGCAAGGTGATCACGCTCGGCAGCGTCGGCGTCGACTCGGTCGACGTCAAGGCCGCGACCGCCCGCGGCATTCCCGTCACCAACATCCCCGACACCTTCATCGAGGAGGTCGCCGATCACGCCATGATGCTGCTGCTCGCCGGCTTCCGCCGCCTGGTCGAGCAGGACAAGATGGTGCGCACCGGCCGCTGGGCCGAGGGCCGCCCGGCGCTTTTGAAGATTCCGCGGCTGATGGGCCAGACGCTCGGCTTCATCTCGTTCGGCCGGGTCGCCCGTGCGGTGGCCAAGCGCGCCGCGCCGTTCGGCCTCAGGATGGTGGCCTACGATCCCTTCATTCAGGAAACCCTGATGTACGACCACGGCGTGATCCCCTCGACGCTGTCCGAGGTGCTGTCGCAGTCGGATTTCGTCTCGATGCACGCGCCGGCGCGGCCTGAAGTGCACCACATGCTGACCGAGAAGCATTTTCGCCAGATGAAAAAGTCGGCGATCTTCATCAACACCGGCCGCGGCGCCACGGTCGACGAGGAATCGCTGATCAAGGCGCTGCAAGAGGGCTGGATCGCCCACGCCGCGCTCGACGTGCTGGAAAAGGAGCCCCCGTCGCACAACAATCCGATGCTCGGGATGGACAATGTTACCTTGACCGCCCATGTCGCCTCGGCGTCGGCACGTTTTGACGAGGCACGCAAGCGCCGGGTGGGCTACGAATTGTCACTAGTGCTGCAAGGCATGTGGCCGGTAAGCTGCGTCAACCCGTCGGTGCTGCAAAACACCGCGTTGCGCCGCTGGCAGCCCGTCAGCATGGATCGCGGTCCGAACAGCTAGGGCGGGAATGCGCTTTTTCGTGCGGGGCCCGTCTCTTGCGGGCCCTTTGCGCGGCTGGCGACGAGACCAAGACACCTTCACCGGCGGCCAAACGCCGGGAAGGAAAAACAACAACGAAACAAGAAGAATGGGAGTGCGAACGACATGAAGTACGAGATCACGCGTCGCGACGCGCTGGTGCTGGGGGCTTCCGCGGCGGCGCTGGCGGTCACCGGCGCTTCGGCGCAGGGGGCATCGAAGGTGAAGGCTGCCGACGTAGCGGCGCCGTCGCTGCCGATCGAAAAGGACGCCACCTTGCGCATGCTGCGGCCGGTGCGCTTCGTCCAGGCCGACGAGGACGTGTTCCGCGCCAATGCCAAGAAATTCACCGACAAGACCGGTGTCGAGATCAAGGTCGACTTCGTCGGCTGGGAGGACATCAACCAGCAGACCGCCGTGACCTCGAACTCCGGCGCCGGCCCCGACATCATCATCGGCTTCGGCGACGCGCCGCACATCTATATCGACAAGCTGATCGAGCTGACCGATGTCGCCGACTATCTCGACAAGCGCTATGGCGGCTGGCTCACGCTGGCGCGCCGGTACGGCATGCGCTCGAAGTCGAAGAGCTGGGTCGGCCTGCCGTTCGGCGCCTCGGGCGGCCCGCTGGTCTACCGCAAGTCGCTGGTCAACGCCGCCGGCTTCGACAAGGTGCCGGAGGACCACGCCGGCTTCCTCGAACTCTGCAGGAAGCTGAAGGCGGCCGGCAAGCCCGCGGGCTTCGCACTCGGCAACGCGGTCGGCGACGGCAACGGCTTCGCCAACTGGCTGTTGTGGTCGCACAACGCCGCGCTGCTCGATGAGGAAGGCAACATCATCATCAACAGCAAGGAGACGATCGCGGCGCTGAAATATCTGAAGGAGCTGTATCCGACCTTCATCGCCGGCACCCCGTCCTGGAACGACGTTTCCAACAACCGCGCCTACTCGTCGCAGGAAATCGGCCTGACCGCAAACGGCGTCTCGCTGTATTTCTCGCTGAAGAACGATCCCGCGACCAAGGCGATCGCCGACGACACCGCGCATCAGTTCCTGATCAAGGGGCTGGCCCCGACCTCTCCGATGTCCGGCCTGACCTTGAACGCAATGGTGTTCAAGCACAGCAAGTATCCCAACGCGGCGAAGGCATTTCTGCAGTTCATGCTCGAGCACGAACAGTACGAGCCGTGGCTCAACGCCAACTCCGGCTACTGGTCGCAACCGCTGGCGGCCTATGCCGACGCGGCGGTGTGGTCGAGCGACCCCAAGGTCGCTATCTTCAAGGACACGATGCGGAGCCCCTATTACAACGGCTACAAGGGGCCGATCTCGACCGCGACCGGCGCCGTCAACGCCGACTACGTGCTGGTGCAGATGTGCGCCTCGGTCGCGACCGACGCCGCAACGCCCGAGGCCGCCGCAGCGGAAGCCGAACAGCGCGCCAAGCGGTACTTCCGGCGGCAGGGCCGGTAAGATCGACCTCAAGCCGCTGTCATTCCGGGGCGATGCGTAGCATCGAACCCGGAATCTCGAGATTCCGGGTCTGGTGCTAACGCACCATCCCGGAATGACCCTGGAAGTCGGACCGAGACAAGAACCTGATGTCTGTCACCACCCTCCCCTCACGAGGACACGCGCTGCACCAGCCGGGCTGGCTCGCGCGCCTGTTCGACTACAAGCCGTTCCTGATCGTGATGTGCCTTGCGCCCGCGATCGGCCTGCTGCTGGTGTTCCTCACCTATCCGCTGGGCCTCGGCATCTGGCTCGCTTTCACCGATACCACGATCGGCCAGCGCGGCATCTACATCGGACTTGAGAACTTCCAGTATCTGCTCAAGGATCCCTTGTGGTGGAACGCGGTGTTCTATTCGATCTTCTACACCGCGATCGCAACCTTCGGAAAGTTCGCGCTCGGCTTCTGGCTGGCGCTGCTGCTCAACAACCATTTCCCGCTCAAGAGCCTGATCCGCGCCATCGTGCTGCTGCCGTGGATCGTGCCGACGGTGCTCTCCGCACTGGCGTTCTGGTGGATCTACGATCCGCAGTTCTCGATCATCTCCTATCTCCTGGTCGACGTGCTGCACTGGCGCGACAGCAATGTCGACTTCCTCGGCTCGCCCTGGCCGGCGCGGTTCTCGCTGATCGCCGCCAATATCTGGCGCGGCATCCCGTTCGTCGCGATCTCGCTGTTGGCGGGGCTGCAGACCATCTCGCCCTCGCTCTACGAGGCGGCGATGCTCGACGGCGCCACTTCCTGGCAGCGCTTCCGCTACATCACCTTCCCGATGATGATGCCGATCCTGGCGATCGTGATGACGTTCTCGATCATCTTCACCTTCACCGACTTCCAGCTGGTCTACGCCATCACCCGCGGCGGCCCGGTCAACTCGACCCATCTGCTCGCGACACTGGCGTTCCAGCGCGGCATCGCCGGCGGCGAGCTGGGCGAGGGTGCCGCGATCGCCGTCTCGATGATCCCGTTCCTGGTGTTCGCAACATTGTTCAGCTACTTCGGCCTCGCGCGCCGCAAATGGCAGCAGGGAGAAGCCAATGACTGACGTTGCAGCCCAATCCTCCAACGTCGCCAGCGCCACCCCCGATACGATGGCGTGGGACTCCCGCGCCCGGCGCGTGGTGATGATCTATCTGCCGCTCGCCTGCTTCATCCTGATCCTGCTGTTTCCGTTCTACTGGATGGCGGTCACCTCGTTCAAACCGAACGCGGAGCTGCTGAACTACAAGGAGCACAACCCGTTCTGGATCACCTCGCCGACGCTCGCGCATATCAAGCATCTATTGTTCGACACGGCCTATCCGCGCTGGCTGAAGACCACCATGCTGGTGGCGATCGGTTCGACCTTCCTGTCGCTGTTCGCCTCGACGCTCGCCGCCTACGCCATCGAGCGGCTGCGCTTCCGCGGCAGCCCCTATGTCGGCCTCGGCATCTACCTCGCCTATCTGGTGCCGCCGTCGATCCTGTTCATTCCGCTCGCCACCGTGATCGTGCAGTTCGGGCTGTTCGATTCTCCGCTGGCGCTGATCCTCGTCTATCCGACCTTCCTGGTGCCGTTCTGCACCTGGCTGTTGATCGGCTATTTCAAGTCGATCCCCTACGAGCTCGAGGAATGCGCGCTGGTCGACGGCGCGACGCGGTTGCAGATCCTGTGGCGGATCACGCTGCCGCTCGCGGTGCCCGGCCTGATCTCGGCCGGCATCTTCTCCTTCACGCTGTCGTGGAACGAGTTCATCTACGCGCTCGCCTTCATCCAGAGCGGCGCCAACAAGACGGTGCCGGTCGCGATCCTGACCGAGCTCGTCACCGGCGACGTCTATCAGTGGGGCGCGCTGATGGCCGGCTCGCTGCTCGGCTCGCTGCCGGTCGCGCTGTTCTACTCGCTGTTCGTCGACTACTACGTGTCGTCGCTGACGGGCGCGGTGAAGGAGTAACCAAGCTTCCGGCGTCTTGAAGCGAACTCAATCTATCCCCGTCATCCTGATGAGCGCGAAGCGCGTCTCGAAGGATCGACGGCCACCGGCCGGGCCGTGCATCCTTCGAGGCTCG
This sequence comes from Bradyrhizobium pachyrhizi, assembly GCF_029714545.1. Taxonomy (NCBI): domain Bacteria; kingdom Pseudomonadati; phylum Pseudomonadota; class Alphaproteobacteria; order Hyphomicrobiales; family Nitrobacteraceae; genus Bradyrhizobium; species Bradyrhizobium pachyrhizi. The sequence goes on from NZ_CP121667.1 coordinate 7,664,548, forward strand.
CCCAGCGGCGCAAGTGCGCCGCAAGGCTCGCACCTCCAGCGACAAAGGCGAAGCTTTTGCGCGGGGATGACGGGGATGAAATAATGCGGCCTCCAACAATGAGGTCGCACGCTACCGCCGCACAAACGCGACCGGCACGGAAAAGCCCATCGAGCCCTGCGTGATCTCGGACGGAAACGCCGGAAACGGCTGGGCCTGGCGCACCATCGCCAACGCGCGCGCGTCGAAGGTCGGATTGCCGGAGGAGCCGCCGAGATGGCTCGACAGCACCTGCCCGCCGCGGCCGAGCGTGAACACCAGGCGTACCACGCCGCGCTGGCCGTTGCCGCCTGCGGGATAGGAATGGAAGCGCAGCAGATGCGCGCGGACGCGGGCGTTATAGGCCGCGATCGCTGACGCGGCTGCGCCGGCGCTGATCGCGGACGCAGCCGGCGCCTGCCGTTCGGCACGGCTCGGCGCGCTGGTGCGCGGTGCCGGCGTTGCCTCGGACGGCTTTTTTGCTTCCCGACGAACCACCTTCGGCTTGACCGGTTCGGGCCTCCTCTCCGGGACGACTTTCGCGGGCTCGGGTTTCGGCGGCGTGATCTGCGGCTTCTGTTCCGGCGGCGCGACGACGTCGGGCTTCTCCTGCATCGGCGTTGGCGCGATCTCCTGCTGCACGGGCTGCGCGGCGGCAGGCTCCGGCGGCGACGCGTCGGCCTCCTGCATCGCCGGCCCCGGCGGCAGTTCGGTCTCCGAAAGCTCCGGCGCCGAGGTGATCGGCGTCAGGTCGACCAGCACTGCCGGCACCGCGACGCCCGGCGGCGGCGCCGGGACCCAGCTCATGGCAACCGCGAGCACTGCCGCATGCGCCGCCAGGATCGCTGCCGCCGACAGGCCCCAACGCCTCAGCCGGATCTCGCCGCCCGCATCATGAAGCGCGTACGCATTCATAAATCAGCTACGCCCGTCGAGGCCGACCAGCGCGATCTTGAGATAGCCGGCGTTGCGCAGCAGGTTCATCACCTCCATCAGATCGCCATAGCTGACCGCCTTGTCGGCGCGCAGGAAGATGCGCTCGTCCTTCCTGCCTTGCGTGGCGCCATCGAGCGTCGACGTCAGCGTCTCGCGCGCGATCACGTCCTCGCCGACCGCGACGGAAAGATCGGGCTTCACGGTGACGAACACCGGCTTGTCCGGCCGCGGCTGCGGCTCCGCGGTCGAGGCCGGCAGATCGACGCCGAGATCGACGGTTGCGAGCGGCGCCGCCACCATGAAGATGATCAGCAGCACCAGCATCACATCGATGAACGGCGTGACGTTGATCTCATGTGCCTCGACCAGATCGTCGTCGCCGCGACGCCGGCCGCCGAACGCGCCGCCAGTGCCAAGCTTCGCGCCCATCGCCTACTCCGCAGCGCGCGCCAGCCGGAACAGGCTGCGATCGCCCTCGCGGCTGACCAGCAGCATCACCATGACGGAGGCGTCGCCGAGCAACGCGCGGTAAGACGCGATCGAACGGGTCAGGTGATTGTAGATCACGACCGCGGGGATCGCGGCAACCAGGCCGAGCGCGGTTGCAAGCAGCGCCTCGGCGATGCCGGGTGCGACCACCGCGAGATTGGTGGTGTGGGCCTCGGAGATGCCGATGAAGGCATTCATGATGCCCCACACCGTGCCGAACAGGCCGACGAACGGCGCTGTGGCGCCGATCGTCGCCAGCACACCGGTGCCGCGCGCGATCTGCCGTGACATCGCCGCCTCGACCCGCTCCAGCCGCAGCGCGATGCGCTCCTTGAAGCCGTCGTCGAACATGCCGCCGGACAGCGCAGCCTCGCGCGAGGCCGATTGCACGATCTGCGCCACCGCGTCGTTGCTGTCGCGGCTCGCCTGCTCGACCTCGGCAAGCTGGGTGTCACGCTCAAGGAGGCCGATCCCCTGCCGGGCGAGCGCGGTCTTGCGGCGGATCTCGACGGTCTTGGCGAGCCAGATCGTCCAGGTGACGAGCGAGGCGAAGGCGAGCCCTATCATCACCGCCTTCACGACGATGTCGGCGCTTTCGAACATGCCCCAGGGCGAGAGGTTGCGCGGCAGCAGTGCGGCGTCGGCTGCGGCAAGGCTCGTGCCCGGCAGCATGCCGAGCCCGGCCGACGCCGCCATCCAGATGCTTCGCCCAAGCCAGCGCTGCGACATTGTCGCCTCCCGTCCTTCGTTGCTTTCAGCCCGCCTGCGGCGCGAGGCGGTCCGCCAGCGCATGAAAGCGCACCAGCTGATCGCCGCGCAGCGCGCGCGTCTCGTCGCGGCCGACGAACACCTTGAACATGATGCCGCCGTCGCGATTGATGAAGGCGATGAACGCCGACACCTTGCCCATGAAAGGCCGCTCGACGAAGGCGATCGCCGCGCAGCGCTCGTGCCTCAGGTGGCCGTGCAGGCCCTTCGGCTGCATCAGGTTGAAATAGCCGCGGCCGACTTCGCCGTTCGGAATGGCGCCGGTGAACTCGAAGATCGCGTCATCGGTGTGCACGATCAGCGTCACCTCGCCCCACTCCGCGATGTCCTGCATCGCGGCGGCAAACTCGCCGGGGCCGATCCGCACCATGCTCTCGGGCAGCGCCTCGAGCACCGCGCGCGGCGTCACCTTGCGCTCGCGCGCGACGTCCTCGATCACAGCGCCGGGATTGTCGGCCATATAGGCCTTCAGCCCCGCAGGCTCCGCATCAGGCACGACCGCCTCCATCACGCCGCCGCGCTCTTCGCCCGCTCGGTGATCAGCACCTCGAAGCCCTCGAATTTCGGATGCCCGAGATAGAGGCTGCCGCCGGTCTCGTTGCCGGCGCGGGAATGGGCGCGGCGGAACGCATCGGATTTGGTCCAGTCCTCGAACGCCGCCTTGCTGGCCCACACCGTGTGGGTCGCGTAGAGCGTGTGATCTTCGGCCTCGGGGCCCTTCACCAGGTGAAACTCGATGAATCCAGGCAGATCGCCGAGATAGGATTCGCGCGTCTTCCAGACCGTCTCGAACGCCTGCTCCTTGCCCTTGATCACCTGGAACCGGTTCATTGCGATGAACATGAAAACTCTCTCCTGTATGACGGCGGATGCCCGATCCTGCCGGTTGATCTCGTTAATAACATGAACGCGCCAAGGAATACGCCAAGGCCGCGCCGGGGGCACCAGCGCGGCCGGAGCAACCTGGATGGAATGATCGGCGTCTCGCGTTACGCTCCACCTAGGTGAATCCTGAGCCCGGCCTTGTAGACGGTACCCGGACCGGGGCTCGAGAACAGCACGTCGTTCTGCGTCGTGCCGTCGGTCGAGGAGCCCGGGATCGCATAAGGCCGGTAGTACTGGTTCAAAAGGTTGTCGACCGACGCCGTGAAGGTGATGTCCTTGGTGGCGTTCCAGGTCAGATAGAGGTTGACGAGCTCGTAGCCGGTCGAGGGCAGATAGCCCGCCGGCAGGTCGTTGTTGGCGCCGAACGAGGACCATTGCGCGGCAATGATCAACGAACGGTCGAGCAACCGCACGCCGCCGGTCGTCGTCACCTTGCGCGGCGTGATGGTGGCGAGCCCGACATTGGTCTGGGTGTTCCGGCCGCGCATCAGATGGCCGGCGACGCCGACGAACCAGTCGCCCGCATCATACATCGTCTCGAGCTCGAAGCCCTCGATGCGGGCGTGCGCGATGTTCTGATACTGGTAGAACTGGCTGAAGCGCCCGAACGGCGTCAGCGTCGGCGCCGAGGCGACGAGGTCGATATAACCGTCGACGTCGTTGCGGAACACGTTGATCTTGCCGCGGAACGAGTCGCTCGCGGTGAGGATGCCGTCATATTTCAGGTTGATGCCGACTTCCTTGTTCTTGCCGACCTCCGGCCGCAGCGCCGCATTGGGCAGGAAGCAGAACAGGCCTGAGGTGCCGTCGGGGCAGTTGAACAGCGCCGGCCCGCCGCCGGTGGCGTGGCCGCCCGCGATCAGGGTCTCGGTGATCGACGGCGCGCGATAGCCTTCGGCATAGCTCGCATAGGGCGTGAAGCCGGCAACCGGCGTGACGCCGACCGTGATCTTCGGCGACAACCGGTCGCCGCTGGTCGTGGTGCTGATCGAGTTGAGCTCGTAGTGGTCGTAGCGGACCGCGCTGATCAGCTCGAGCCAGGTCGAATAGTTCTGCTTCAGCTGCACGAAGCCGCCGGACACGGTGCGCTGGCCGCCCGGCGTCGTGATGTTGGAATTGCCACGCGAGTCGAAGGTCTCGACATCGTCGCGGAAGGCGTCGAAGCCGTAGGTCACGGCGTTGCGCCAGTCGCCGAAATTGAAGCGCGAGGTGTTGTTGACGTCGATACCTACGGTGTCCAGCAAATAACCACGCTTGTCGCCGACGCAGCCGGAGATGTTGTTGCCGGGATTGGCGAGCGTGCAGACGCCGCCGCCGGTGGTGATGCGGTTGTTGTAGGTCTTGACCTGGTCGTTGTCGGTCCGATTGCCGTAGACCGAGATGTTCCAGTCGAACAGCATGTCGTCCGGCTTGGAATATCTCCAGCTCAAGGTGCCCGTGTAGTTCTTGGCGTCGGATGCATAGACCGAGGAGCCCGCGATCGCGGCGAGCGGCGCCGCCGTCGTGGTCGGGCCGCGGTTCGGCTGACCGATATTGTACTGGTAGTCCTGGAAGATACCGCCGATCTTGAACTCGTGGCCTTCGGCCGGCCGGAACGTCACCTTCATCAGGCCGGCCGCGATATCGTTGCCGGTGTTGCCGATCTCGGTGCCCGCGCCGTCCTTGTAATTACCCTGGGTGCGGTAGACCGCGCCGCCGAACACATCGACATTCGGATCGACGCGCACGCCGCCGAACACCGAGCCCATGCCGCGGTCCGTGTTGGTGCCGTAGGAGCCCGACATGTCGACACCCCAGCGCTCGCCGGGACGCAGCACGTCGGCGATATCCTTGGTGCGGAACGAGACCACACCGCCGATCGCGCCGGAGCCGTAGATGTTCGCGGTCGGACCGCGGACCACGTCGACGCCGCCGATCAATTCGGGATCGAGGAAGAACGAGCCGTTGGCGTTGTGGCCGGTGCGCTGATAGTTCTGCCGCGCGCCGTCGACGACGACGGCGACACGGCCGAAATCCTGCAGGCCGCGGATGTTGATGACGGTCGCCGGATCGTCGCCGCGCTCCTGAACCGAGACACCGGGCACGGCGTAGAATATGTCCGAGAGCCGGTTCGGCTGCAGGCCCTGGATCTTCTCCAGGGTGACGGAGCTGACCGGCGCCAGCGCATCGATCGCGCGCTCCTCGGTCTTGGACGCCACCGCCGTGATGGTGTCGAGCGCTTGCACCGGCACCGCGCCGATCTGCGCCCGCGCATTCATCGCCGGCGCCACCGCCTGAGGTTCGGCCACCGGCTTCGGCTTCCGCTTGGCCTGCTTCGGCCGTTCGCTGGAAGGACGCGCAGCCGACGGATCGGCGGTCTGCGCGAACCCGCGTTCCGGCAGTGCTGCCGCAAATGAAAACACCGACGCGCCCAAAATCAGGGCGCGCGAAACCCTAGCCCCGTCAGCCATTCTAGCCCCAGCCTGATCATCGCTTTTCTGGTTTGGCTGGCGTGCGCTCTCCGACGAGCGGCTTGCTGGCTACATCGCGATCAAGCCACCGGCTTGCATCGCGTGAGGATTGGTTACGAGCCGGCAACAAAACGGTCAAGAATGCGGCGGCGCTGTTTATATCGATTGTAAAGTGCAGCCGTTGGAATGCGCCTTCGCCCGCTTATACAAGCAAAACACCATTTGAAAAATTTTCGCAGGCGCAACACCACAATATGTCCGCAGCTTCCGGAGACAATATCGGCGCAGCCGAAAAGCAGACCGAGCCTGCATCCGGTGCAGCCAAAACACTGATCATGCGCGGTAATCGTCTCGACAGCCGCGACCTGTTCGCTGCGGAGCGCGAGATCATCATCATGCATGGCGAGGAGCACTACCGCTTACGGCTGACCTCGCAGAACAAGCTGATCCTGACCAAGTGACGGCCCCGATGACAATTTGTCGCACGCTCGCTTTGCTCGCCTTCTCCTGCCTGCTGCCGATCGAAGCAGTGGCAGCCGAGGGCATCACCGTGCATGACGCGCGCGACCGCGACGTCGTGATCGACAATCCGTCGCGCATCGTCTCGATCGGAGGCGCGATCACCGAGATCCTCTATGCGCTCGGCTTCGAGGACCGCATCGTCGGCGTCGATGCGACCAGCCTCTACCCGCCGGCTGCGCTGCGCGAGAAGCCCGACGTCGGCTACATGCGCCAGCTGTCGCCGGAGGGCGTGCTCGGCCTGCACCCGTCGCTGGTGCTCGCAGCGCAGGGCTCCGGGCCGAAGGAGACCATGGACGTGCTGGAGGCGGCCAAGGTGCCGCTGGTGCTGGTGCCGGAGACGTTCTCGGAGGCCGGGCTGGTCGAGAAGATCAGGTTGGTCGGCCACGCCATGGGCGCCGATCCGCGCGCCGCCTGCCTGACCACGGCGGTGGAGGGCGATCTCGCGCAACTGCGCGCGCTGCGTGCCAGGGTGACCAAGCCGGTGCGCGTGATGTTCGTGATGTCGCTGCTGAATGGCCGGGCGATGGCGGCGGGCCACAAGACCGCCGCGGACGAGATCATCCGGCTTGCCGGCGGCGTCAACGCCATCGACGGTTACGACGGCTACAAGCCGGTCAATGACGAGGCCATCGTGGCGGCGAAACCGGATGTCGTGCTGTCGATCGATCGCGGCAAGGATTCGCTGACGTCGGATGCCGTGTTCGCGCATCCGGCCTTCGCGCTGACGCCGGTCGCGGCCAACAAGGCCTTCATCGCGATGGAAGGTCTTTATCTGCTCGGCTTCGGGCCGCGCACCGCGGCCGCGGCACGCGACCTCTCGGTCAAGCTCTATCCGGCGCTGGCGCCGGAGGCCGACAACTTCAAGCCGGCAGCGCTGACCGCGAATTGCCGGCAATGAGCGTGCTGACTGAGCGCCGCGGGCGCGCGAAACAACGACGCGCCGGCATGTCGCTGCGGCCGGCCGCGACACTCACCCTGCTCTGCCTGCTTGCGGCGCTGGCAGGCACCGCCCTGGTCGCCCTGACGGTCGGGGCCGCCGGGATTCCAATGGCGCGGCTTCCGGCAGCGCTTGGGCTATGGGCTGATCGTGTCGCCAACCCGCTGCTCGCACGCGACCAGCTCGTGGTGTGGTCTATCCGCATCCCGCGGATCGCGGCGGCGGCGATGGTCGGCGGACTCCTTGCCGTATCAGGCGCGATCATGCAGGGCCTGTTCCGCAACCCCCTCGCCGACCCCGCGCTGGTCGGCGTCTCCTCCGGCGGCGCGTTTGCCGCGGCGGCCGCGATCGTGTTCACCGACAGCCATCTCGGCGAAAGCCTGCGCTTCCTGCAACACCAGCTGCTGCCGATCGCGGCCTTTGCCGGCTCGCTGATCACGACCATCGTGCTTTACGGCATCGCCAGCCGCGGCGGCCGGACATCGATTGCGATCTTCCTGCTGGCCGGGCTTGCGATCGCCGCGATCGCCAATGCCGGCATCGGCCTTCTGGTGTTCGTCGCCGACGACCGCCAGCTCCGCGACATCACCTTCTGGCTGCTCGGCTCGCTCAGCGGCGCGACCTGGAGCAAGCTCACGGCGCTGGCGCCGGTGCTGGCGGTCGCGCTGGTCGCCTGCCTCTCGATCGCGCGCGGGCTCGACGTGCTGGTGCTCGGCGAGGCGGAGGCGTTCCACAGCGGCGTCGACGTCGAACGGCTGAAGCGGATCTCGATCGTGCTGGTGTCGGCGATGACCGGGGTCGCGGTCTCGGTCTGCGGCGTGGTCGGTTTCGTCGGCATCGTGGTGCCGCATCTGTTGCGGCTGGTGATCGGGCCCGCGCATCGGCTGCTGCTGCCGGCGTCCGCACTGCTCGGCGCCATCCTCCTGGTCGGCGCCGACACCGTGGCGCGCACCATCGTGGCACCCGCGGAAATGCCGATCGGCATCCTCACCGCGGCGATCGGCGCGCCGTTCTTCCTCGCCATGCTGCTGCGGCAGCGCGGACTGGTGTCGCTATGACGGTCCTGCTCGAAGCGCAGTCGGTATCGATGACGGTCGGCAGCACTGATCTGGTCGACGCGGTGTCGCTGCAGATCGGCGCCGGGGAGATGGTCGCGATCGTCGGTCCCAACGGCGCCGGCAAATCGACGCTGCTGCGGATGCTGTCGGGCGACCTGCGCCCGTCGCGCGGGGCGATCCGGCTCAGGCAGCGCGACCTGCAAACCTACGGACCACGCGCGCTGGCGCAGCACCGCGCGATGCTGTCGCAGCACGTCAACGTCACCTTCCCGTTCACCGTCGAGGAAATCGTCAGCATGGGCGCCGGCGAAAGCCCCCGCGCCGTGGCGCGGGCGCTGGTCGAGGCAGCACTCGACGAGGTCGGGCTCGCGCGTTTCCGTTTCAGGCAATTGCCGACGCTGTCGGGCGGTGAGCAGCAGCGGGCGCATTTCGCCCGCGTGCTGGTGCAGCTCGCCTGCGGCGAAGCGCTGCATGGACCCGGACTGCTGTTGCTGGACGAGCCGACCTCGAGCCTCGATCTGCGGCACCAGATCGACCTGGTCGAAACGGCGAGGCGGCGCGCCGCGCGCGGCACCGCCGTGGTCGCGATCCTGCACGACCTCAACCTCGCGATGCGGTTCGCCGACCGCATCCTGCTGCTGCACCGCGGCCGGCTTGCCGTCGACGGCGACCGCACGGCGGCGATGAAGGCCGAGACGCTGCGCGAGATCTTCGAGATCGACGCTGCGATCGCCTACACCGGAAACGGCGTGCCGTTCCTGCTGCCGCAGACCATGCGGCCCGTTTAGACCCTCATGGTGAGGAGCGCGGTACGCGCGTCTCGAACCACGAGGCCCGGCTGTTGCTCGCGGCCATCCTTCGAGACGGCCGCCGCGCGGCCTCCTCAGGATGAGGATTGCGAGTGAGAGGCGACGTAACGCCGCAAGCCTTATCCCGCCGCAACATCCGCGGTTCACAAAACTGTCAGCCGGCTGTAACAGGCGGCTCGGAGAACACCGCATCGTTTATCCTTTGGGAGATCAACCATGCGCCTGTCCCTGCTCTGCTCCGTCGCCTCGATCCTGCTCGCCACATCGGCGTTCGCGCAGGGTGAGGGCGAATTCCCGGCGACGCTGGCAGGACACGCCGTGATGCCGGCGGAGAGCTTCATCGACGCGCCCGCCGACGCCCCTGATGATCTGAAGAGCTCGGGCAAATACACCACCGGCAAGCGCGTCGACGCCATCGGCACCGTGATGGGCAAGTCCTATGAGCGGCCGACCGGCGTGTCGCTGCCGTTCAAGGGCCAGCCGCTGCAGGGCCATTCCGGCATCAAGGTGATGCCCGACGGCTCGTTCTGGGTCATCACCGACAACGGCATGGGCTCGCGCTACAACTCGGCGGACTCGATGCTGTATCTGAACCGGCACAAGATCGATTGGGCGAGCGGCAAGATCGAGCGTCAGGAGACCGTGTTCCTGCACGATCCCGACAGGAAGGTGCCGTTCCGCATCGTCCACGAGGACACCGCCAAGCGCTATTTGACCGGTGCCGATTTCGACACCGAGGGCTTCCAGATCATCAACGAGATTTTCTGGATCGGCGACGAGTTCGGGCCCTACATCCTCAAGGCCGACAAGACCGGCAAGATCCTCGCCGTATTCGAGACCGTCGCCGACGGCAAGCCGGTGCGCTCGCCGGATCACTGGGCGGTGCAGTCGCCCGGTGCGCCCGGCGCCAGCTACACCAACGTCAACCTGCGCCGCTCCAAGGGCTATGAAGGTTTTGCTTCCTCCAAGGACGGCAAGTTCCTTTACGGCCTGCTCGAGGGGCCGCTGTGGGATGCCGACAAGAAGGATTGGGAGAAGGTCGACGGCAAGGAAGCCTCGCGCATCCTGGAATTCGACGTCGCGGCGGAGAAGTTCACCGGACGCTACTGGCAGTATGTGTTCGAGCAGAACGGCAATGCGATCGGCGACTTCAACATGATCGACCCGGCCCAGGGCCTCGTGATCGAGCGCGACAATGGCGAAGGCACCGCCGACAAGGCCTGCCCGCAAGGCCAGCGCGGCGAGAACTGTTTTCCTGACCTCGCCAAGTTCAAGCGCGTCTACAAGATCGAGCTGTCCGACGCCAATGTCGGCAAGCCGGTGCGCAAGATCGCCTATATCGACCTGATGAAGATCCGCGATCCGAACAAGAAGGCGCGCAAGCCGCTCAACGACGGCGTCTACACCTTCCCCTTCTTCACCATCGAGAACGTCGATCGGGTCGACGAGACCCATATCATCGTCGGCAACGACAACAACCTGCCATTCTCCTCGAGCCGCGACCCGAACAAGGCCGATGACGACGAGTTCGTGCTGCTCGAAGTCGGCGAGTTCCTGAAGTCGAAGTGAAGGGGCCGCTCTCGCCGATCACAACAGTGTCGTTGCCCGGCTCGGCCCGGCGACCCAGTATTGACGTCCGAATTTGGCGGACAAGCCGCGGCGTACTGGATGCCCCGCTCAAGGCGGGGCATGACAGCGAATTTGAACCGGCCATTATCGCCGCACCGGTCAGCGCGCGCGGCAAGCCACGTCACTCCTTCTTCGTCCGGTAATCTCCGAACGTCGTGTCGCGCTGGTCGAGCTGGGCCTTCACGCTGCCGCCGTCGCGGCGGAAGCCCGCCATGTAGGCCTTGCTGGCCTCGGTCGTGAAGGCCAGCGCCTGGATCTCGGTGCCGGCCCGCATCGCGGCGCGGGCGCCCATGATTTCCATGGCGCGGTGGACGCTGCGCTTGTTGAGCTGTTGCAGCTCGATCGGCACTTTCGCCGCGCGCTCGGCGAAATCGAGCGTCTTCGCCTCCAGTTCGGCGAGCGGAAACGACCGGGTCGCATAGCCCCATTCGGCGGCCTCGCGGCCGGACATCGCGTCGCCCGTCAACATCAATTCCATGGCGCGGCGCATGCCGACCAGCCACGGGTGATACTGCATGTCGGGCGGGCTCATCAGCCGCACCGGCGGATAGCCGATCTGGGCGTCGTCGGCGACATAAACCACGTCGCAGGCGGTCGCGAGCTCGGTGCCGCCGGCGAGGCAATAGCCGTGCACCTGCGCGATCACAGGCTTTGCGAGATCCCAGATCGAGAACCAGCCCTCGACGACATGGCGCGACCACTGGCCGGGGCCGGATGCCGAATGGTAGGGCTGGTCGACGCGGTTGTCGGCGGAGAGATCGTAGCCCGCCGAGAAGCAGGGTCCGGCGCCGCGCAGGATCGAGATCGAAATCCCGGGATCGCGGTCGGCCTGTTCCAGCACCTCGAAGATCTCGCCGCGCAGGCGGTTGTTCAGCGCGTTGCGCTTCTCGGGGCGGTTCAGCGTGATGCGGCGGACGCGCGGACGCGGATCATCGACGACGATGTGCTGGTAGCTCATGGATCCTCCCGATCTCAGGCTTTGTTGCCTTTGGCAAAGTGATGCCCGAGATCGGGAGGGTTGTCATCGGTAGATGACGCAGGTCCTCATAGCGTTTTCAAGCGAAGTGGGTTCCGGTTCGCGTGAAGAAAATGCGTCAAGCAACAACGCTAGAGCCCGGCACGGGCTCTAGCCCGCCGGCACCATCACGACGCCCTTGTCCTTGGGCCAGCGCATCCGCCAGGCGAAATTGATGTCACGGACCTCGCCGGCCTTGGCCTCGAACGCCCATTCCAGTACGCCGCGCTTGTCGCGCAGATTGGTCGTCGTCGCCGGCGTCGACGACGGCAGCATCTCGACCACGATATCGTCGTTCTCGCTGACCGGCAGCTGATCCTGGATCGCGACCTTGATCGGGAAGTCGTGGCCGTTGCGCACCGTGGTCTTGAAGGCGCGCTCGTCGGTCTTCGACGTGGTCACGATCAGGCCGGCGGAGCCCTCGTTGCGCTTCACCACCGTACGCTCGATCTTGACCTTGTCGTCGGCGCCGAAACCGAGCCGCACGGTCTCGTCCTTGGCGGCGGTGGCCATCCGGCTGCGGCCGACAAAGATGCCGTCGCGGTAGATCGAGACCTGTCCCGGCAGCAACGGCGCATCGTCGGCCTGCACGAAGCTCGCTTCCAGGAAAGCGGTCGGGTCGATCACCGGAACGGCGCGAACCGCGAGATCGGGGGTGATCGTCGCCGTCGAGATACGCAGGCTCTTTGCGCCCTCATTGGCGGCAACGCTGACGCGGCCGGGGATATTGAAGGTGGCCTGGAAGGCGCCGACCTCGGCGGTGGCTTCCAGTTCGTCCATGCGTCCCCCACCAAAGCGGAATTGCTGAACCGCGTCGGCGGCTGGCGCAGGTGCCAGCGCCTCGCGCGACCGCATGCTGGCCTCTCCCGAAAGCTTCGCCAGCGGCCGCGGCGGTTGCGGATATTGCACGATCAGCGAGCGGAGGTCGGGCGCGTTTCCGCCGCGCGCGACCCGCACGGTGGAGACGACGAGCGCCACGTTCGACCAATCCTCACCGGTCGACTGGGTGATCTCGGCGCGGCGCACCAGCTCGATCGCGGGCTTGCGGTCCCTGGCGCCGGTGTCGAGCCGGGCGTCATAGAGCGGCACCCACCGGGCGTTGGGAACCGCATAGGTGACCCGTAAGGTCGCCTTGGTCACCGCCTGCGAGGCGACGTCGATCCGCACCTCGACCTTGCTCGGCGGCTTGCTCGTGCGATCGGCTGCGAGCTGCGCAAGATCGCGGTCGATCACGCGGATCTTGCGCTCGGCGTCACGGATCGCGCTGTCGGCGGTTGCGACCTCGTCGGCCACCGCCGAGAACGCCGCACGCCACTCGCTGAGCGGACGCGCCTCGCCCTTCTCGCCGAGACCCGCGGGCGACGCTTCGGCAAAGCGCTCGGCAAATTTGCGCCGCGCCTCGGCCGCGCTGATCAGCCCCTGCAAATCGGCGCGCTCATCGTTAAGCGCCTCGATGCGCTTGTCGATCTCGGAAAGATTTGGCGGCAGCAAGGGCTGCGGCAGCTTTGTATCGATCGCGCCGATCGTGAGCTTCGCTCCGCCCTCGCCCTCGACCCGCAGCGAGGACGGATCGAGCCCCATCGGGAAATCCCTGGCGATGAGCGTGCTGTCGCCGGCAGGCAGATCCAGCGTGATGACGCGGGTGACGCTCGCGCCATCGGGGTAGACGGTCACGGCATCGACCTGCGAGACTGCATCGAGATTGGCCGCATGCAGCGGCCCGGCAACCAGCGCACCCGCCAGCACGAGGCTGGTGGTCACAAGATAATTCGCAATCCTACACATGACATCCCTCCGGAAAAACGCCGCATCGCGCGCGAGACGAACGGCGCGCCGGGCTCGAGGGCGCGTCGTTTCTCGTGGTGAGACGCGGCGAGGAAGGAACTGGTTCGATTGAGGTTTCCCTGCGGCGCGACGATGGCGCCGCAGCGGCTGCCGCATGGCGCGGCGATGTCTTCGGGCTCTAGCGATCCGCCTTGCGCCGGATGAACAGATAATTCGGCACGAAGCCGGCCAAGGTGATCGCGATCATGATCCACCAGCCGCGCTGAAACGCCGCGATCCGCTCGGTCATCGAGACCGGCGTTGCAAGGATCGCGACAAAGATCGCGACGCCGATCGCCAGTGCCGCCTGCCGGATCATGTTGATGACGCCCGAGCCGGTGGCAAACGACGACGGCGGCAGCGCGCCGGCGCCGACGCCCATCAGGGTCGGAAAGGTCAGCCCGACGCCGATACCGATCAGCATCACGCCCGCGACGACGGCAGGCGCATTGGGTTCGGCCCCGAGCAGCGTCGCCCAGATCGCGAGGCCGGCCGCGAACAGCACGATCCCGGCGGAGACGACGGCCGCGGCGCCAAACCGCGCAATCAGCCGGCCGGCAAACAACAGCGAGGTGATCGGCACCATCAGCGGACCGGGGGCGATTGCAAGGCCGGTCTTCAACGCCGACCAGCCCCATACCGTCTGCTCCCACAACGCGCAGGACAGCAGCATGGCGCCGAAGGCCGCCGAATAAGGCGCCATCACCAGCGACGCGCCGGTGAACGGCCTGACCGCGAACAGTGCAGGATCGACGAAGGGATTCCTCGATCTGAGGCAATGCCACGCGAAGGCGGCGAGCGAGACGGCCGCGACGGCAAAGCCGAGCACGACGCCGCGCGAACTCCATCCCCAATCGTTCGCCTTCACGATCGCAAAGGTCAGCGCACCGATGCCGGAGGTCACCAGCAGCGCCGCCCATGAACTCGGGCGCGGCACGTCGTGACCGGGCACTTCGGGCAATTTCAGCCAGCCGATGATCAGCGCGACGACGCCGATCGGGACATTGACGATGAAGATCCAGCGCCAGTCGAACGTGACCAGGACGCCTCCCGCGAGCGGGCCCAGTGCGGCGGCAAGGCCGCCGATCGCCGTCCAGGTGCGCACCGCCCCGGCGCGCTGCTCGGGCGGAAATGATGCCAGCAGCAGGCCGATCGAGGTCGGCGTCATCAATGCCGCACCGGCGGCCTGCGCCACGCGGGAGACGACCAGGAACTCGACACTGGACGCCAGCGCACATGCGGCTGACGCGGCCGTGAACAGCGCGACGCCGAGCAGGAAGCTGAGATTGCGGCTGTGGCGTTCGGCGAGCCGGCCGAAGAACACCAGCAACGCCGCGTAGGCGATGGCATAGGCATTGAGGATCCAGGACAGATCTTCAAGCGAGGCGCCGCGAAATTCCTGCGCGATGTTCGGCAGCCCGACATTGACGATGAACAAATCGAGATTGGCGAGGCAAATGCCGACCGACACGATCGCAAGCACCTGGCGCGGGGTTGCGGTGGCGACGCCGGACCGCGGCCGCGCATCAGGTTCGACGACCAGATCGATGGTCTCCGCCTCTACCTCCGACATCACACCCTCCAAAATATGTGCATATGCATCTATTGCCATTAGGTGCATATGCATGTATCTGTCAAGTCCATCGGAGGCAGCGATGGCGAAAACGGAACCCAGCCGGTGTAATCTCACGGCGTTGCGCAAGGCGACGCGGCGGGTGTCGCAGCTTTACGATCAGGTCCTTGCGACATCCGGCCTGCGCGGCACGCAACGGGCGATTCTGGTCTATGTCAGGCGGTCGGGCGCGCCGACGATGGGCGAGCTTGCCGCAGCCCTGGTGCTCGACCGCACCGCGCTCAACCACAACCTCAAACCGCTCGAGCGCGACGGTCTGTTGACCATCATTGTCGACAAGAACGACCGGCGCAGCCGGCTGGTGCGGCTCACCAAGCGCGGCGAAGCCAGGCTCGAGGAATCACAGGCCGCATGGCTCAAGGCGCAGGAGCATTTCGAAACCGCCTTTGGCGCAAGGCAGGCCGCCGATCTCAGGCAGACGCTCGAATTGATTGCCTCGCTCGAGTTTGACGAGCGCGCGCTCGGCTCAGCGGCGAGCTAGCCGGCTCCAAAAGAAAAGCGGCCCGGCGTTGCCGCCGGGCCGCTCGTTCGCACACGATCAGTGTCGATCGCGCTTAGCTGTAGATCTCGAACAGGCCGGCGCCGCCCTGGCCGCCGCCGATGCACATGGTCACGACGCCCCACTTGGCCTTGCGGCGACGACCTTCCTGCAATAGGTGCCCGGTGAGGCGGGCGCCGGTCATGCCGAAGGGATGGCCGATCGCGATCGAGCCGCCATTGACGTTGTACTTCTCGGGATCGATGCCGAGCTGGTCGCGCGAATAGAGGCACTGGCTGGCGAACGCCTCATTGAGCTCCCAGAGATCGATGTCGTCGATCTTCAGGCCATGGCGCTTCAGCAGCTTCGGCACCGCAAAGACCGGACCGATGCCCATCTCGTCGGGCTCACAGCCGGCCGAGGCCCAGGCGACGAAGCGGCCGAGCGGATTGAGGCCGCGCTTCTCGGCGTCCTTGGCTTCCATCAGCACCACGGCGGCGGCGCCGTCGGAGAGCTGGCTGGCATTGCCGGCGGTGATGAACTTGCCCGGGCCCTTGACCGGCTCGAGCTTGGCGAGGCCCTCCAGCGTGGTCTCGGGGCGGTTGCACTCGTCGCGATCGACCACGTAGTCGACGATCGACTCGGCCTTGGTCGCCTTGTCGACCACCTTCATCTTGGTCTTCATCGGGACGATTTCGTCCTTGAACTTGTTGGCCTGCTGCGCGGCCGCCATGCGGCGCTGCGACTCCAGCGAATACTCGTCCTGGTATTCGCGGCTAAGCTTGTAGCGCTCGGCGACGATGTCGGCGGTATCGATCATCGCCATGAAGATGTCGGGCGCGGTCTTGAGCAGCTCGGGATCGATCGATTCCTTCGGCGAGCCGCCGCCGGGAATCGAGATGCTCTCGACGCCGCCGGCGACGATGCAGTCGGAGCCGTCGGAACGGATCGAGTTGGCGGCCATCGCGATGGTCTGCAGGCCGGACGAGCAGAAGCGATTGACCGAGACGCCGGCGGTCGATTTCGGCAGGCCGGCGAGCAGCGCCGCCTGGCGGCCGATGTTCGGCGCGCCGTGCGCGCAATTGCCGAGATAGCAGTCCTCGACATATTCCTTGTCGACGCCGGCGCGGTCGACCGCGTGCTTGATGGCGTGCGCGGCGAGCGACATCGGCGGGGTGATGTTGAATCCGCCACGGCCGGACTTTGCCAGGCCGGTGCGCGCGTAGGAAACGATTACGGCTTCACGCATTGTTTTCTCCCTCTGAGATGACGGTCATTGTGGCGCGTCGTGGCCCGTTCGTACACATTTTTCGTCGGGCGCAACAGCAATACCGGACGCCCCGGAACGACAAACGCCGCCTCCGGGACCGGAGACGGCGTCATGTTCCGCAGATCGGAATTTGGATATGCTTGAGCGGTATCTTGTTCGTCACGTTCCGGGGACGACGAGAACCGCTCAAACAACGTTTAAAACATCGGCGCCCTAAAACGTCGGCGGCTCAGAACGTCAGTGGCTCAGAATGTCAGTGCCTTGGCCTGCTTCACCTGCGGCAGCGTCTGTACCTTGGCGAGCAGTTCCGCCGGCACCGCGCCGTCGACCTCGACCAGCGCAATGGCGTCGCCGCCCTGCTTGACGCGGCCGAGATGGAAGGTCGCGATGTTGATTTTCGCATCACCCAAGAGGCTCGCGAACGCGCCGATGAAGCCCGGCTTGTCCTCGTTGGTCACGTAGATCATCGACTTGCCGAACTCGGCGTCGACGCGGATGCCCTTGATGTCGACGAGACGCGGCTTGCCGTCGGCGTAGACGGTGCCGGACACCGAACGCTCCTGACGCTCGGTGGTGACGGTGACCGTGATCAGGCTTTCATAGTCGCTCTGCGCGGCGCGGACGACCTCGTCCACCACCATGCCGCGCTCCTTGGCGACGACCGGCGCCGAGACCACGTTGACCTCACCCAGCATCGGCCGCAGCAGGCCCGACAGCACCGCCGAGGTGATCGCCTTGATCTTCATCTCGGCGACGTGGCCCTCATAGGTGATCTCTGTCTTGAGGATGCCGCTCTCGGTGAGCTGGCCGGCGAACGAGCCGAGCTTCTCGGCAAGCTCGATGAACGGCCTCAGCTTCGGCGCCTCTTCCGCCGTGATCGAGGGGAAGTTGACCGCGTTCGAGATCGCGCCCGACAACAGATAATCCGACATCTGCTCGGCGACCTGCAGCGCGACGTTTTCCTGCGCCTCGGTGGTGGAGGCGCCGAGATGCGGGGTGCAGATCACGTTGGGATGGCCGAACAGCACGTTCGAGGTCGCCGGCTCCTCGACGAACACGTCGAAGGCGGCGCCCGCGACATGCTTCGAATTCAGCGCGTCGACCAGCGCCTGCTCGTCGACCAGGCCGCCACGAGCACAGTTGATGATGCGAACGCCCTTCTTCATCTTGGCGATCGCGGCCGCATCGATCACGTTGCGGGTCTTCTCGGTCAGCGGCGTGTGCAGCGTGATGAAATCGGCGCGCTTCAAGAGATCGTCGAGCTCGACCTTCTCGACGCCGATGTCCTTGGCGCGCTCCGGCGACAGGAACGGATCGAACGCGATCACCTTCATGCGCAGGCCGAGCGCGCGGTCGGCGACGATCGTGCCGATATTGCCGCAGCCGATCACGCCGAGGGTCTTGGCGGTGATTTCGACGCCCATGAAGCGGTTCTTCTCCCACTTGCCGGCCTGGGTCGAGGCGTCGGCCTGCGGGATCTCGCGCGCCAGCGCCAGCATCAGCGTGATCGCGTGCTCGGCCGTCGTGATCGAATTGCCGAACGGCGTATTCATCACGATGATGCCCTTGGCGGTCGCGGCCGGAATCTCGACATTGTCGACGCCGATGCCGGCGCGGCCGATCACCTTGAGCCTCGTCGCCTTCTCGATAAGCTTGGCGGTCGCCTTGGTGGCCGAGCGGATCGCGAGGCCGTCGTAATTGCCGATGATCTCGGCGAGCTTTTCCTTGTCCTTGCCGAGGTTAGGCTGGAAGTCGACCTCGACGCCGCGATCCTTGAAGATCTGCACGGCGGCGGGAGACAGCGCGTCGGAAATCAGAACTTTGGGTTTTGTCATCTCGATTGTTCCTTTGCCCTGCGGCGGGCGGGTCTCCTGGACCGATCTGGTGAAGTCTCTGATCACTTCTCCTTCTCCCCGCTCTTGCGGGAAGAGGGTTGGGGTGAGGGGCAGCCACGGGCGAGGAACAAGCCGAAAGGGCCCCTCACCCGGATCGCTGCGCGATCCGACCTCTCCCCGTAAGAACGGGGAGAGGTGACAAGAGAAAACTTATGCCGCCTTGGGCAACGCTGCCTTAGTCTCGGCAAACGCCCAGTCGATCCACTGCGTCAGCAGCTCGACGTCCTTTGCCTCGACGGTGGCGCCGCACCAGATCCGCAGGCCGGCCGGCGCGTCGCGGTAATACGCGAAGTCGAAGCCGGCGTTCTCCTTCTCAACCAGCGCGACCAGCTTCTTGCAGAAGTCGGCCTGTGCGTCTGAAGGAAGCGAGGTGATCGCGGGATCGGTGAACTTGAGGCACACCGAGGTGTTGGAGCGGATCGCAGGATCCTTGGCCAGGAAGTCGATCCACGGCGTCTTCGCCTTCCAGTCGGCGAGCGCCTTGGTGTTGGCATCGGCGCGGGCGATCAGCGCCTTCAGGCCGCCGATCGACTTCGCCCAGTTCAACGCATCGAGATAGTCCTCGACGCAGAGCATCGACGGCGTGTTGATGGTCTCGCCTTCGAAGATGCCCTGGTTGAGCTTGCCGCCCTTGGTGAGGCGGAAGATCTTCGGCAGCGGCCAGGCCGGCTTGTAGGTCTCGAGCCGTTCCACCGCACGCGGCGACAGGATCAGCATCCCGTGCGCGGCCTCACCGCCGAGCGCCTTCTGCCAGGAGAAGGTGACGACGTCGAGCTTGGCGAAATCGAGCGGCTGCGCGAAGGCGGCCGACGTCGCGTCGCAAATCGTCAGGCCTTCGCGATCCGCGCTGATCCAGTCGGCGTTCGGCACGCGCACACCCGAGGTGGTGCCGTTCCAGGTGAAGACGATATCCGACTTCGGATCGACCTTGGCGAGATCGGGGATTTCACCATAAGCCGCGTTGAGCTTGGTGACGTCCTTCAACTTCAATTCCTTGACGATATCGCTGACCCAGCCCTCGCCGAAGGATTCCCAGGCGAGCGTGGTGACGGGCCGCGCGCCGAGCAGCGACCACAGCGCCATCTCGACCGCGCCGGTATCCGACGCCGGCACGATGCCGATCTTGTAATCGGCGGGCACCTCAAGCACTTCGCGCGTCAGTTCGATCGCGAGCTTGAGCTTGGCCTTGCCGACTTTCGCGCGATGCGAGCGGCCGAGGGCGGCGTCCTTGAGATTGTTGGGGTTCCAGCCGGGGCGCTTGGCACAGGGGCCGGAAGAAAAATGCGGCACTTCAGGCCGCGAAGCGGGCTTCGCTGCAGTCATAATCTACCCTTCCAGATAGCTGCCTCTCGGTGGGGAGAGGTTTCCCGCGGTCGGGGATAGTGGAAAGGTACCCAAACGTCAAGAAAGTTCGGACTCGTCTGGAACAATCCGGGCATCACGGCTGATTGATGGGGCGTCCTCGACCTGCTGGACTGTCTCCTGATCGAGCAAATCTGCTGCCAGAGTCATGATCTTAACCGCCCTGCGCCGGCTCGATACTTTCAGAATGCGCTTCTCGCCGGCCTGCACGATGTATTCGTTGCCGACCCGCACGATCGAATAATCCGACATTCCAATCCCCAGTTGCCCGTCGCCCCGTGGGAGACGTCCGACATACCGGACTCGTTCCGGCCCGTAAAATCACGGAGGTCGGCTTAGTTTATTGCCTGTTAACCGGATCGCAGACTATCCGCTGCCGCAGGTATTGCCCGGTAGATGGCACAACTTCTTGCGCGCGTTTCAAAAGCGAATCGTCATCCCCACATGGCTGCGTGCGAACCCGAGACGTTCATAGAAGCGCTGCGCATCGACCCGCGTCTGATGCGTCAGCAGCTCGACGAGCATGCAGCCTCTCGCGCGCGCTTCCGTGACTGCCCACTGGACGAGCTTCTCGCCGATGCCACGGCTGCGGCAATGCTTTGCAACGCGAACGTCCTCGAGCAGGCCGCGCGAGCCGCCCTGCGAGCTGATGCCCGGCAGAACCGCAAGCTGCAGACAGCCGACGACGACGCCTTCGCCCTCTCCGTCGACGGCGACGACGAGCTGCAGGTTGGGATCGCACTCGACCCGCGCGAAGGCCTCGTAATAGCTTTGCGGCAGCGGATCCTCGATCCGCTCGCGCGCACTGCCGAGCGGATCGTCCGCAAGCATGCCGACGATGGCGGCGACGTCTTCGCGGCAAGCGCGGCGGATCGTGATGGATGAAGCTTCAGTCATGGCGGCATTCACCTGAGGTCAGCGGACCGGCGGCAGCGCGAGCACGCGCTCGGCGTCGGCGATCCAGCGACGGATCACGGGATAGCGCGCGAGTTCGAGGCCGCCATCCTCCGCGACACGGGTATAGGCGAGCAGCGAAACGTCGGCGAGCGAGAACGCGTCTCCGACCAAAAATTGCGTGCCCGCCAGATGCCGCTCCAGATGATCGAGCGCGACATAGCCGCGCTTGACGAGGTTCGGATCGATCTCCGAGATGGCCTTGCCGAGATACACGGCCTGAAAGCGGCAGACGGCCACATAAGGCTCGTGGCTGTTCTGCTCCCAGAACATCCAGGCATCCATTTGCGCCGCGCGATAGGGATCGCTCGGGATCAGGTCGCTGCCGCGCGCGAGATAGCGGATGATGGCGTTGGATTGCGCCAGCGTACGGCCGTCATCCAGCTCCACCGTCGGCACCTGGCCCCAGCCGTTTCGCTTGAGGAATTCCGCGGTCCGGCTGCCGCCCTTCATGGTGTCGATCTCGACCCATGTGTACGGCAGCGCCAGCCTGTCGCACACCCATTTCACCTTCAGGCAGTTGCCTGAATTGGCGTCGCCGTAGATTTTCATGTGATCGCGCTCCGACCGTGTGGCGACAGAGCAGCAGTCGCTCCCCGATCTGTCAACCGTCGCCGGCTACGGCAGCGGCGATCAGAACTTGTAGCCGGCGCCGACCCGGAAGCTGTTCATATCGACGGTGATATTCTTGACCGCCGCGAAGCGCACATATTCCCACTCGCCGCGGAGAAACAACCCGCCGACCACGCAATATTCAAGCCCGAGGCCCGCGGTCCAGCCGACCGCATAGTTGTTCACCCGCTGCTCCGTCTGGGCGGCACTGCCTGAGCCCAGGTAGTCGTTATGCTGAATTGTAACGGTGTTGTTGCCGACCGTCTGGGTCTCGGCCCAGGCATCGTACTTGTCAAACGACACCGTCGCCGAACGCGACACGGACATGCGTCCCACCGCAACACCGCCGAACATGTAAGGCAGGAAGTTGCCCGCCGCCCACCCGGCGCGTCCACGGAAGGTCGTGACGTCCTTGACCTGCAAGGCGGCGCTCCCCGACAACGTCGTGTTGTAGGTGTAGGTGTGCCCGCTCGGAGGAGTCTCGCCCTTGGGATTCACGATCTGCCGCGTCATCGAGTCGCCCGCCGAACTTTCGAGGCCGTTCAGGTAATTGTAGTTGGCCTCGACGCCGAGCACGACGTCGTCCCATTGCCAGTTGCGGCCGACGAACGCGCCGAATCCGTTGCTCTGCGCATGGTTCTTCGGCAGCAGGCCCCAACCCGAAACCGGGTCGGCCAGAACGCTCTCGCGCAGCATGAAGGAGGTCATCGCGCTTGGCGCGTGGCTGAAATCGATGTCGCCGGAGGTATAGCCGATCTGGCCGCCGACATACCATCCTTCCCAGTTTCCGCTCCTGCTCGGTGCATCGACATAGGAGCCGCGCAGGATCGGAAAGTCCGGCAGATCGGCAGCCTGTGCGCCGGTCACCGTTCCAATCATCATCGCCGCCAGCACCAACCTACGCATTGCAACGCTCCATCCACCGCACCGATTTCGCGTTGATCATCGCCTGTTAACCTTAACCAATCGTTGTCGCCGCCCGTTTTCGAGCACGCAAGTTGCAGAAGCTCGCGACATCAGGCGGCAAAGAAAAAACGGCGCGGGATGGTCCCGCGCCGTTTCGATCGTTAACCATGAAGGCTGGAAATTAACCCTTATCAGCCCTTGCGGATCAGCGGCGGCGGAGGCGGCGGCGGCACGTCGCAGCAGGGCAAGTTGAAGCGCACGCCGAGCTTCACGTCCTGCGAAGTGATGTCGCGGTACTGGAAGCTCGAGGGACCGACCGGCGTGCCGTCGAAGAAGTGACCTTGGCCGTGGCCGGCAGTGCCCATGTCGAGGTAGCGATAGGCCAGTTCAACCGTGAAGTTGTTGGTGACCTTGTAGGCGACACCGGCATGCAGCGCCCAGGCGAAGTTGGTCTTGGTAGCGCCATCGGCGATGAAGGAGCTGGTCAGGCCCGACCCGCTCGGGAACGTCGCGACGTCGGAAAAGGCCGAGGTCTTGATCGTCGCGGCACCGACACCGGCACCGATAAACGGGGTCAAACAGCCCCAGGTGCCGAGATCAGCGTAGACGTTGACGAGGCCGACCCAGCTCTGGATGCCGCCATGATAGGCGTCGCTCAGCGGGCTGGGACCGGGGAACGTGAAGAAATCGGTGCCGTTGAAGCTCACCTTCGAGCGATACTCACCGGTGATGTCGGCGCGGAACCAGTTGTTGAACTGATAGCCGACGCCGATGCCGTAGAGCACGCCGCCGTCGAAGCCGTGGCCATACTGGTTGAAGGCGGTGCCGGCCGGCAGTGTGTCGTAGGCGTTGACGTGCAGCTTGGCCTGGGTGTTGGTCATGCCGATGTCGCCGCGCAGATACCAGCCGCCGAAATCCTGGACCGGCGGAGGAGCATACGCCATCGGAGGTGGCGGCATGATGGGCATGTCGGCGGCGAACGCCGCCGAGGACAACAGAGATGCCGCACCGGCGGCAATCAGGGTCTTTACGCTACGCATTGGCTTCGTCCTTTTGGGCCAAGTGAGGCGACACGAAAGCCCCACGTCTGAAACTCACGGCCCGGACGATGGCAGGAAATGTTTAAGCGGCACTTAACCCTAATTTTTAAGGTTGATTTTCTCTCACCTTTTTCTGCGGCTGTCGCTTATGGGTCCATAAAATGGCGCAGGAGGCGGCGAAACATCGCGATCCCGCCACAGTGCTAAAGAAGCGTTGACGCATGCGCGCCGGTCGCAGGGCATGCGAGCCGCATGTGTTAGCGAATGCTTAATGCGGATACCGCGTCTGCGGCCGGGCGCTCAGCGCACGGCGTTCGGCATCTTCGGCAGGAACACCGCGAGCAGGCCGATCGCCGGCAGGAAGGAGCACAGCTGGTAGACGAAGGCGATCGAGGTGTGGTCGGCGAGCTTGCCGAGCACGGCGGCGCCGAGACCGCCGATCCCGAACGCGACGCCGAAGAACACGCCGGAGATCATGCCGAAGCGATGCGGCATCAATTCCTGCGCGAACACGATGATCGCCGACGTCGCCGACGAGATGATCAAGCCGATCACGACCGTCAGTACGGCGCTCGCGAACAGGCCGGCATAGGGCAGCGCCAGCGTGAACGGCAGCGCGCCGAGGATCGAGAACCAGATCACGTATTTGCGGCCGAAGCGGTCGCCGAGCGGACCGCCGATGAAGGCGCCCGCGGCATTGGCGGCAAGGAAGATGAACAGATAGAGCTGCGCCGCCTGTGTCGAGACGCCGAACCGGTCGATCAGATAGAAGATGTAATAGCTCGACAGGCTCGAGACATAGAGCTGCTTGGAGAACAGCAGCGCGACCAGCACGATGAGCGCGATCTTCACGCGCCGCTGATCCGGATGGTCGGGATGCCGCGCGATGGCGGCCGCCTTCTTGCCCGATATCTGCGGCTTGTACCAGACGCCGATGCGCCAGAGGATCACGATGGCGAGGAACGCGATCGAGGAGAACCAGGCGATCGAGGGCTGGCCGAACGGCACCACGATCAGTGCTGCGAGCACCGGTCCCATCGAGGTGCCGAAACTGCCGCCGAGCTGGAACACCGATTGCGCGAAACCGTAACGTCCGCCTGACGCCAGCCGCGCGATGCGCGACGATTCCGGGTGGAACACCGCGGAGCCAAGGCCGACCAGCGAAGCCGCGATCAGGATGACGCCATAGGTGTGCGCAACGCTGAGCAGCAACAGCCCGAAGAAGGTGAAGCCCATGCCGATCGCAAGCGAGAACGGCTGCGCCTTCTTGTCGGTGAAATGCCCGACCAGCGGCTGCAGCAGCGACGCCGTGAACTGGAACGCCAGCGTGATCATGCCGATCTGCGCGAAGTCGAGCGCGTAATTGTCCTTCAGGATCGGATAGACCGAAGCGATCAGCGACTGCATCGTGTCGTTGAGGAAGTGCGAGAAGCTGATGCCGGCAAGCACGACATAGGCCGGCCCCGCCACGGCCGCTTTCGCAGCCTGCGCAGCCGTCAACTCCGGCACCAGCACCGGCTCGCCCAGTGCCTCTTCGCTTACGACGGGCTTGTTCAATGCAGCATTCCCGGACGGATTCGCAGAAAAATACCTCCGTGTCGTACGACGCGGAGGTGAGGCGGACCAGTTGCGCTAGCCGATGGCTGCGATGCGCTGTGGGTCAGCGATGCTGAATCAAGATCCATCTCCGTCATCCCCGCGCAAAGGCTCCGCCTCTGCGCGGGGATGACGGAATCGGCAGCTACGCCCTGGAGAATCAGCAGTCCTACGCCGCGGCGGCGTGGCCGAGTGCGCTGACGATGTTGTCGACGACCTCTTCCACCAGGATGCGATCGTCGCCCTCGCCCATGACGCGGATCACCGGCTCGGTGCCGGAGGGGCGGATCAACAGACGACCATGGCCGTTGAGGCGCTTCTCACCGTCGGTGATCGCGGACTTGACCTCGGCGTCGTCGAGCGGCTTGCCGCTGCGATAGCGCACGTTCTTCAGGATCTGCGGCAATGGGTCGAAACGCCGGCAGATCTCCGACACCGGGCGGCGCAGCTTCTGCACCACCGCCAGCACCTGCAGCGCCGCGACGAAACCGTCGCCGGTGGTCGAATAGTCCGACATGATGATGTGGCCCGACGGCTCGCCGCCGAGATTGTAGCCGCCGCTCAGCATCTGCTCGAGCACATAGCGGTCGCCGACCGGCGTGCGGACCATCTGCAGCCCGAGACCCTGCAGGAAGCGCTCCAGCCCGAGATTGGACATCACGGTCGTGACGATGCCGGGCTTGGCGAGGCGCCCCTCCTCCTTCCAGCTCTGCGCGATCACCGCGAGCAGCTGGTCGCCGTCGACGATGTGGCCGCGCTCGTCGACCAGGATGACGCGATCGGCATCGCCGTCGAGCGCGATGCCGATGTCGGCGCGCATCTCGCGCACCTTCCGCGACAGCGCTTCCGGCGAGGTGGAGCCGCATTCCTTGTTGATGTTGAAACCGTCGGGTTCGACCCCGATCGGCACCACGTCGGCGCCGAGCTCCCACAGCGCTTCCGGCACCACCTTGTAGGCGGCGCCATTGGCGCAATCGACCACGACGCGCAGGCCGTCGAGCGAGAGATCGCGCGGCAGCGTGCGCTTGGCGAATTCGATGTAGCGGTCATGGACGCCGTCGATGCGGCGGGCGCGGCCGAGGCTCGCGCTCTGCGCCAGGCGGCGGTCGAGCGATTCGTCGAGCAGCTGCTCGATCTGCTTCTCGACATCGTCGGACAGCTTGAAGCCCTGTGGGCCGAACAGCTTGATGCCGTTGTCTTCGAAAAGATTATGCGATGCCGAGATCATGACGCCGAGATCGGCGCGCATCGACTTGGTGAGCATCGCGATCGCCGGGGTCGGCATCGGGCCGACCAGCAGCACGTCCATCCCGACCGACGTGAAACCCGCGACCATGGCGTATTCGATCATGTAGCCGGACAGCCGCGTGTCCTTGCCGATCACGACGCGATGGCGATGGTCGCCACGCTGAAACACCAATCCCGCGGCCTGTCCCACCTTGAGCGCGAGCTCCGGCGTGATCAGCCCATTGGCGCGGCCCCGAATTCCATCGGTCCCGAAATATTTGCGGCTCATGTAACCCCCAACACGGACCTCTCGAACCACCCGGCGAGAGAGTCCTGAACGCCTACCAGTCTAGCGTGCATCGGCCTTATAGACTGCCAGGCGCTAAAAGGACTTCAAAAAATATGATGAATCATTACCGGGGCTAAACCCCGTGCTTCGACATTAAGGCACTGAAAGATATAACATTATTACTCTTTCGGCAACCTGGGTAACGAACGTCGTCCCCTACCCTTTGCCGTTGCGCTTGACGTGCTGGTCGCCCTTGCTGGGGGCCGGCTGGGTGACATTGACCGGGTCGGAACCCGGAAACGTCTCCTCCAGCCCCTCCTCCAGGGCCTCGTCGAGCCGACGCTTTTCGGCGCTCTCGTCTGCTTTCGGCTTGGAGCCTGATTGGGTCATCGCGCTCTCCCATCCGTCTTCGATTTGGCAGCTCCCCCATCCATGCTAGATGACGGCAAGATCGAACACCCGCAAGACTTGCTGCCTAAAACAAGGCTCGCGACATCGAACTTGCGACACAGAAGAAGGGCCGGGACCGTCCATGAAGCACATTACCTGCATCGAAGACCTGCGCCAGCTGCACAAGCGCCGGGTGCCGAAGGCGTTTTTCGATTATGCGGACCGCGGCTCCTACACCGAGGACACGCTGCGCGCGAATTCGGAAGATCTGCAGCAGATCAAGTTCCGCCAACGCATCCTGGTCGATGTGTCCAAGCGCACCCTGGCAACCACGATCCTCGGCGAGCCGGCGGCCATGCCGCTGATCCTGGCGCCGGTCGGCCTGCTCGGCATGCAGCACGGCGACGGCGAGATCTATGCCTGCCGCGCCGCGCAGGCGGCCGGCATTCCCTTCACCCAGAGCACGATGTCGATCTGCTCGATCGAGGACATCGCGGCCGCCGTCGACAAGCCGTTCTGGTTCCAGCTCTACGTCATGAAGGACCGCGGCTTCATCAAGTCGCTGATCGAGCGCGCGATCGCCGCGAAATGCTCGGCGCTGGTGTTGACCGTCGACCTGCAGGTGATCGGCCAGCGCCACCAGGACATCAAGAACGGCATGACGGTGCCGCCGGAATGGTCGCTGTCGAAGCTGATCGACTTCGCGACCAAGCCCGCCTGGGTGTCAGGCGTGCTGCAAGGCAAGCGCCGCACCTTCGGCAACATTGCCGGCCACGTCAAAGGCACCGAGGATCTGACGAAGCTGTCGGAATGGACCGCCTCGCAGTTCGACACCTCGCTGAACTGGAAGGACATCGACTGGATCCGCAGTATCTGGCCGGGCAAGCTGATCCTTAAAGGGATTCTCGATGTCGAGGACGCCGAGCTCGCCGCCAAGACCGGCGCGCAGGCGATCGTGGTTTCCAACCATGGCGGCCGCCAGCTCGACGGCGCGCCGTCCTCGATCGAGGTGCTGCCGGAGATCGTCGACGAGGTCGGGTCGAAGGTCGAGATCATGTTCGACGGCGGCATCCGCACCGGCATGGACGTGATGCGGGCGCTGGCGCTCGGCGCGAAGTCCTGCATGATCGGCCGCGCCTATGCCTACGGCCTCGGCGCCGGCGGCCAGGAAGGCGTCGCCAAGGCGATCGATATCCTGGGCAAAGAGCTCACCACCACGATGGGGCTGTGCGGCGTCAACACCATCGCCGAGATCGACGATCACGTGCTGGCGGTTTAGCGCGGAGCGGCAGCCTCTCTCAACACGTCGTCCCGGGCAAGCGAAGCGCGACCCGGGACCCATAACCACCGATGGCCGTCGTTTCGCAGCGCTGCGGGCGACAGCGCGCTTCAACAACTCAACCCTGTGGTTATGGGTCCCTGCTTTCGCAGGGACGACAGCGGAGCCTGTTCAGCATCACATCGGCGGCGCGATCCCGTCGCGGCCGACGTTGACGCGGTTGGCTTCCAGCGTGCCGTCGTCCTTCTTCACCGCACCGAAGATGATGATCTTGGCGCCCGGCTTCAGCTCCGACTTGTCGCCGGCGACGAAGGTGACGACCGGGGTGCCCGGCGGCACCACGACTTTCTTCTCGCCGTCCTTGTACTTCACCGTGATGTTCTGGCCGTCGGTGCCCTTCACGGTCTCGGCGACGGTGGCGTTGGTCATGGTCGAATTGGCGCGCAGGTCCCACGGGCGGAAGCCTTCGGCGGCGCCGCGCTGGTTCTCCGGGAAGATGTGAACCGCGATCGCCTTCTGCGTTCCGTCGGGCTCGGGCATCGCGGTGACGCCGATATAGGAACCGGGCTTGATCTCCGACAGATCGGTCTTGGCGACGCCGAACACCGCGACGCTGTCGGTGGTCCGCACCTTCATGTCGGCGCCGTCGCGCGACTTGATCGACAGCATCGCGCCGTCGACGGCCTCGATGGTGCCGCGGATGCGCACCGTCGGCAGCTGCTGCGCGGATGCAGCCGAGGCAAAGGCAACAAGAAGCAATGCGGCGAACAGCGGCGATTTCGGCATGGTGTCCCTCATGGGTTGGGCTGGCGGATGAAGGAACACCGGGGAATTGGTGGTATTCCGTGCAAGCCACAACTTCCTCGCGGAAGCGACGGCTCGCACGACAACGACGCGCCGGACGAGGGGACTGTTACTGCGATAACGGACAGGTGATGCGCTCGCATGTTCTGATGTAGCCCGTTCACATCGTCATTCCGGGATGGTCCGAAGAACCAGACCCGGAATCTCGAGATCCCACAATTCGCAATTGCGAATTGAGGTTCGACGCTTCGCATCGCCCCGGGATGACATTGTGCGTCACATCGGCGGCGTAAGGCCGTCGCGGCCGACGCTGACGCGATCGGTTTCAAGCGAGCCGTCCGGCAGTTTCTTCATGAAAGCGATGACCTTGGCGCCGGCCTTCAGGTCGGCCTTGTCGCCGGGAACATAGGTCACGACCGGCGTATCGGGTGCGACCTCCACCTTCTTCTCGCCGTCCTTGTATTTGACCAGCAATGTGTGGCCGTCATTGCTGACGACGGATTGCGCAACGGTCGCATTGGTCATGCTGCTGTTCGGTTTCAGATCGTAGGGCCGCGACCCTTCGCCGGTGCCGCGCATGTTCTCCGGAAAGACATGCACCTCGACCGCCTTCGGCGTGCCGTCGGGGCCGGGCACGGTGGTCGTGCCGATGAAGGAACCGACCTTGATGTCGGACAGCGCGATCTTGGTGAGACCGAGCACCACCATATTGCCTGCCATGTGCAGCTTGACGTCCTCGCCGCTGCGCGACTTCACCGCCAGCGTATCGCCGTCGACGCTCTCGACGGTTCCACGCACCCGCGTCGGCGTCGGCGGTTGCTGCGCGAGCGCGTAGAGCGTGGACACCGTCACCATCGCGAGCGCAATGAACGGCCGAATGAGATGGGAGCGGCTGGCAGGCATAATTGATCTCCGGGAGGGAACGCGGGCGGACTAACACCAGACCCCGTTCCGGAGATGCTATTCCAGGCCTCAAGTCTTTGTGAGATCGGCCTCAACAAGCGCACGCAGTTCCGGCGTGACCTGCGGACGCTGTCCGAACCACAATTCGAAACCGCGCACCGCCTGATGCAGCAGCATGCCTAGTCCATCGGCGGTCTTCAGACCACGCGCCTCTGCCGCCGCAAGCAGCGGCGTCACCAGCGGCACATAGACGAGATCGGAAACGACCGCGTGTTGCGGCAGCAGGCCGACATCGATCTCGAGCACGGGCTGACCATGCATGCCGAGCGAGGTGGTATTCACCAGCAGGCCGGCGCGCGGCAGCAGCTCGCCGACCTTGTCCCAGGTCGCGGGATGAACCCGCGCGCCGAATTGCCCGGCCAGCGCACGGGCGCGATCGATGCTGCGGTTGACCAGATGCACGCGCGCGATGCCGCGCTCGATCAGGCCGAACACCACCGCACGGGCCGCGCCGCCGGCGCCGAGCACCAGCGCGTCCTCCGTCTTGTCCCAGCCGGGCGCGCAGGCGTCGAGATTGTTGATGAAGCCTTCGACATCGGTGTTGGTCGAGCGCAACTCGCCATCGGCGAACCACAGCGTGTTGGCGGCGCCGACGGCACGGGCGCGCTCGTCCGGTGCCGACAGCGCCAGCGCGCGCTCCTTGTGCGGAATGGTGACATTGGCGCCGACGAAGCCCCGCAGCGACAGGCGAAACAGGAAATCCTTGAAATCCTCCGGCGGCACCGCCTCGATCACATAGCCGCCCTCGATGCCGAGCGTGCGCAGCCAGTAATGATGGATCAACGGCGAGCGGGAATGCGCGGCGGGCCAGCCGATCAGGCACGCGGCGCGGGTTTTGCTTGAGGACGTCATGATGGTGACATCGGCTAAGGCAGGCGCGCTGTCAATCCGTCCGCTTCGCGGTTGCGGCAACCAGCGCGCTGAGGGCGAACGCGGCGGCGGCGGCGAACCAGATCGCGGCGAGGTTGATCCAGCCATAGGCCAGCGCGCCGGCGAGCGCGCCCGCGACCAGCGCCGCCCACAGCAGCAGGTTCGGCAGCCAGGCCCAGCCCGCGCCGCCGGTGAGCGCGGCGGCGATCAGCTGACCGGCCTTCACCAGCGCCCCGGTGACATAGGTGAGGCCGAGCCCGGCCCCGCCTTCGAGCTGGAATACAGCGTTCTCGAGCCCCATCGCCAGCACGATGGCGGCGACCGCGGCGTTCGGCAGGCCATAGGCATAGGCCACCGCCGCCGCCGTGAGCAGCCACGCCTCGACCAGCAGGAGCAGGGGCTGGCGATGCGCCAGCGCGCTGAGCACGATCAGGCTACCGGCTGCGGCACCGGCGACGAACAGCACGATCAGCTCCAGCGCTTCCAGGGCGTGCTGCCAATGCCCCTCGGCCAGTGTCACGCCAAGCCGCGTCGAGTTGCCGCTCATGAAGGACACGAACAGCCCGCCGAGATGCAGATAGCCGATGCCGTCGACATAGCCGGCCATTGCGCTGAGCGCGCAGGCCAGCGCCAGGTTACGGCGGGATTCAAGCATGACGGTGGGAATCGCTCCCGGTGTTCAGAACGGCAATGTTCATGAAAGCAGTCGGTTTGGGAAGGAAGGGAGCGAAGCAAAGCGGCCTCGTCCGTCATTCCGGGATGGTCCGAAGGACCAGACCCGGAATCTCGAGATTCCGGGTTCGATGCTAACGCATCGCCCCGGAATGACGGAGTGCCATCAGGCCGCGTCGCGATGCGCGGCGATGATCTGGTCGGCGGCGCGGCCCGTCACTTCGGCCATGCGGTCGAACTGGCGGGTGAAGGTGCCGGCGCCGGCGGTGGCGGAGCGCAGCTCGACGATCAGGTCGCCGATCTCGGATTCCGGCATCGTGGCGCGGACGCAATCCCAGCCGATCCAGCCCTCGCGGGTGTCGAAGCCGAGGATCTGGCCGCGGCGCGCCGACAGGATCGCGTTGATCTTGGCGGTGGCATCGGTCGGACAGACGATCTCGACCATATGGATCGGCTCCAGCAGCACCGGCTGGCACTGCGGCAACCCCTCGCTGACCCCGATCCGCGCCGCGGTGCGGAACGCGAGATCGGACGAGTCGACGCTGTGATAGGAGCCGTCGGTCAGCGTGACGTCGACGTCGATCACGGGAAAGCCGAGCGGGCCGCGCGCCAATGCGTCGACGACGCCCTCTTCCACCGCGCCGATATAGTTGCGCGGCACCGCGCCGCCGACCACTTTCTCGTGGAATTCAAAGCCTGACCCGCGCGGCTTCGGCTTGATGTCGAGCACGACGTCGCCGAACTGGCCGTGGCCGCCGGACTGCTTCTTGTGCCGGCCGCGCTGGGTGATCGGTTTGCGGATGGTCTCCTGGTAGCCGATTGCCGGCGGATGCGATTTGACGTTGACGCCGTAGCGGTCCTTCAGCCGCTCCTGCGCCACGCGCAGATGCATCTCGCCCTGCCCCCACAGCACGGTGTCGTGGGTGCGCGGGTTCTGGATCATCGTCAGCGAGGGATCTTCCTCGTTCAGCCGCAGCAGCGCCTGGCCGAGCTTGACATCGTCCTTGCGGTCGGTCGCGGCAATCGAGATCGACAGCACGGCCGCGGCCGGCTCGACCTTGACCAGCGAGGCCGGCGCCGTCTTGCCGCTCGAGACCGTATCCCCGGTCTTGATCGCATCGAGCTTGCCGAGCGCGACAGTGTCGCCGGCCTCGGCCTGCGGCCGCTTGCTGTCATGCCCGCCCGAGACCGCGAGGATGCCTGAGACGCGTCCGCTCTCGCCGCTCGAAGATTGCAGCGTCGCGCCGTCGTCGAGCCGGCCCGCAAGCACGCGCGCCAGCGACAGCTTGCCGCCATGCTGCAAGTGCACGGTCTTGAACACGTAGGCCAGCGCATCCTTCTGATCCTTGATGCCGAGCCGATTGGCGGTCTCGGCAACGCCGGGCGCCTCATGGCGCAGCGCCTTCATCAGGCGCAGCACGCCGTTCTCGCGGCTCGCGGCGCCGAGCAGCACCGGACAAATCTGCCCTTCGCGCAGTTCGCGGGCGAGATCGTCGAACACGGCATCGCGCGGCGGCTGGATATCCTCCAGCAATTGCTCCATCAGCGCGTCGTCATGGTCGGCAAGCTTCTCCAGCATCGAGAAGCGCGCTTCCTTCTCGCGATCGAGATTGCCGCCCTCGAGCGCCATCACTTCCGACGGCTTGTGCTCGCGATAGACGAAGGCGCGCTCCAGCGCGAGATCGACAAAGCCTTCGATCAGATCGCCGTTCCAGATCGGGATCTGGCGCAGCACCAGCGGCACGCGCGATGCCGGCTGCAGCGTCGCAAGCGTCTCGCGGACGCGCTTGTTGGCGCGGTCGATCTTGTTCAGGAACAGGAAACGGGGAATTCCGAGCTCCTCGAGCTCGCGCAGGATGATCTGCAGCTGCGGCAGCTTCTTCTCATCGGCTTCGCAGACCACGACCGCGGCATCGACCGCCGGCAACGCTGCACGCATATCGTGCGCGAATTCGATCGAGCCGGGACAATCGATAAAGGTGTAGCTGTCCCCCATAAAGGTGGTGGTGGCGGCGGTCAGGCCTACGCCCATCTTGTGCTGACGCGCCTCGGGGCTGGCATCGCCGACGGAGGTTCCGGCATCGACGCTGCCGGCAGTCTTGATGGCGCCAGTGCGCGCCAGGATCGCTTCCAGAAGTGTGGTTTTACCGCTTTGGAAAGGGCCCACCAATGCGATGCATCGTGGACCTCGGGGACTTCTGACGTCTTGTCCCATTGCCGCCTCCTCGTTTTGGAGCTCGGCCCATGATTGGGTCGGCGACCGTTTATGCTCTGCCTGCGTTTGGCGTTTGGCAAGCAGGAAAACGTCGCTGCGGTGCGGCGTCGCGGAAGTTTGCAATTCCGAGCCTTCGTCCGGACAATTGCGTCCGCTGCGTCAGTTCCTTCGTGCAAGTCCCGGAGCAATCTCGCGCCAACGTATCGCAAGGTCGAGCAGACGCTGCACGGCGGGCGAGACATCTTCATCGCGCCACGCAATCGTGAGCGGAGCCGACACCGCCGGCGCGGCGAGCGCGATGTAAGCCACGCCGCGACCGGTCTGCGCGCGTGCCGCGGCCTCCGGAACGAGCGACACACCGACGCCGGCGGCGATCAGGCCGATCGCCGTTTGCAGATGCAGCACCTCCTGCGCGAGCCGCGGCGTGAAACCGGCGGCCTGGCACGCGGCGACGATCAGGCCGGTGACCGAAGGCTCCGGCCGCGCCGGATAGAGCACGAAGGCATCATCGGACAATTCGGCAAGCGCAATGTCGTCCCTCTCGGCAAGCGGATGTGCGCGCGGCAACGCCGCGACATAGGGCTCCTCCAGGATCAGGCGCTGGGCAAGACCCGCCTCCGGCAATAGCGCCGGGCGTGCGAAGCCGACATCGATCCGGCGTCGCCGCAGCGCTTCGGCAATCTCGGCCGCCAGCATCTCGTCAAGCACGAGCTCGACGTCGGGACAGGCGTCGCGATAGCTGCCTATGATATCGGGCAGACCGGCGAACATCGCGGAGCCGACGAATCCGATCGCTAGCTTGCCGGCCTGTCCGCGCCCGACGCGCCGCGTGTCCGCAACCGCGGCCTCGAAGTTTGCGAGCAGGGAGCGGGCGCGCGCAAGCAGCAGCTCGCCCGCCTCGGTGAGCCTGACAGGACGGCTATTCCGCTGCAGCAACGTCACGCCGAGTTCGTCCTCGAGCTGACGGATCTGCTGGCTCAGCGGCGGTTGCGCGATGTGCAGCCGCTCGGCCGCGCGGGTGAAATTCAATTCCTCGCCGAGCGCCACGAAATATCTGAGATGTCGCAATTCCATGCCGTCGGTATAGCACGGCGGCGGGTACCGTCAGTCATACGCAATAGCTCTGCAACCGTATCGAACAAGTATTGGACCGGACGCGCGAACGCGGACAGCCTGCGGCAAAGCACAGGGAGTCCCCATGACGGCGCTGGAAAAAGCCTTCGCGGAAGCAGCCGCGGCAGGCATCACACAACAGAAGATCGATATCGGCGGCCTGCGCGTCAACGTCGCGCGCTTCGGCAAAGGGCCGCCGCTGCTCCTGCTTCACGGCTGGCCGGAGTTCTGGCTGGTGTGGCGCCCGCTGATGCTGCGCCTCGGCGACAGTTTTGAACTGATCGCGCCCGACTTGCGCGGCTGCGGCGACACCGGCAAGCCGACACCGGGGCCCGATGCGTCGGCCACCGCGGAGCGTCACGCGCTGGATATGTTTGCCGTCATGGACGCGCTCGGTCATGACCGCTTCGGCGTGATCGGCGGCGATCTTGGCGCCTATGTCATGCAGGCGATGTCGCATCGTCAGCCGCAGCGGCTGACCGGCACGCTCTATCTCTGCACGCCCTATCCGGGCCTCGGGCATCGCTACGGCCAGCCCGGTCACCTGATCGAGGTCTGGTATCAATACTTCCAGCAGCTGCCATGGGCCGCGCAATTGGTCGGAAGCTCGCGCGAGTCATGCCGGCTCTACTTCCGGCATTTCCTCGACCACTGGTCGGGCGACGATCCCGCGGTGTTCGGCGAGCTGCTGGAAGCCTATGTCGACAACTTCATGAAGCCGGGCAACATCCAGGGCGGGTTCGACTGGTATCTCTCGTCCGCGCCTAATCGCCGGCTCTGGCTGGAAGGCAAGCTGCCGGCGCAGCCGCGCATCGACGTGCCCTCGCGCTTTCTCTGGGGCCGCCGCGATCCGTTGATCGCGCCCGAATGGTCGGACAGGTTGAAAGACTATTGGAGCGAACCTTCGATCAGGTTCGTCGAAACCGGGCACTATGTTCACGCCGAGGCGCCCGGGATCGTTGCCGAAGAAGCAAGCGGCTTCTTCGGCAAGCTGATCAACCGCGCGGACGCGCGTTAGAGCATGATCCGGAAAAGTGCGAAGCGGTTTTCCGATAACATCATGCTTAGACGGCTTTAGCGGCCCGGACGCAGCTCCAGGCTTTCGAGGCCGGCGGCGATGTTGATGCCGACCTGGCCCTGCACGCTGAGCGGCTGCAGGGCGATCGTGTTGTCGGAGCCGCCGACCAGCACGTTGCCGCCGACGCCGACACCGAGCGTCGCGCTGCCCTGCGCGCCGGCATAATTGCCGGAGAGCGCACCCGGCCCGAGCCGCTCCACCGGTGCGTAGACGCCCCAGGCCAGCGCCGATTCCTGGGTGATGCCGAGATCGATGCCGACCTTCTGGATGGTCGCGATGTAGCGATCCTCAGGCAGACCATTGGCGCGCAGCACGCAACCGAGATGGGTCACGGAACCGACGATGAAGCCGACGCTCGCGCCACCGCGGCATTCAAGGACGCCGACCTGCACGCGCTGGATCGGCTGTTGGGCGCTGGCGCCAACGATCGCGGTCAGCGTGGCAATGGCAGCACCGGCGAGGAGAGTGAAGCGACGCATGGTGGTGAGTCTCCGGCTGTGAGGCATGACGCGAGCAGAGAACAGAACGGCGCCGTGTCTGCGGCGCCGTTCGCATCCTATGCCACAACATCGAACGTCCAGCCAGAATTTGCGGTGCCCGGCCACCGATTGTCAGGAGATGTTGCGGCGCTGCTATGTTCCTCCCGGGCCTGACGACTGATCGAGCAACGGACAGCAAACAACAGACAACAAAAAAGAGGCCCGCTTTCGCGGGCCTCTTTGATCGAACACCGACCAGCTTAGAGCGTTTTCGAGCGAAGTGGATACCGGTTCGCGTGAAGAAAACGCGTCAAAACAAAATCTAGTGGTGGTGGTGATGATGACGGTGGTGACGATGATGACGGCGCGGACCGCCGTAGGCGACCGGCTCGAGATCGATCCCGGCGATGCCGGCCGCAACGTTGAGGCCGGTCTGGCCCTGCACGCTGACCGGCTGCAGCGCATAGGCGTTGTTCGGACCGCCGAACAGGAAGTTACCGCCGGCACCGAGGCCGACCGAAGCATTGACGCCGACGCCGCCGTAGCTGCCGGCCAGCGCACCGCGCGGGAGCTGGGTGGTCGGCGCGCTCACGGCCCAGGCGAGCTGGGTCGTCGCGGTGACGCCGAGGTCGACGCCGATCCGCTTCACGGTCGCAACATAGGGTTCGGGCCGACGGCCGCCGCTCTGAAACACGCATTCGAGGCGCGCGACAGAGCCGACAACGAAGCCGACATTCTCGCCGCCCTGGCATTGCAGGACCCCGGCTTGAACCTGAGGCGCCGCGTTGGCGGTGGCGAACGGCGCCAGTAACGCAAGCGCTGCAAGGGTGAGGGTCGAAAGTCGCATTGAACTGTCTCCGCAAGGTGAACTGAATTTGCGCGGCGGACAGGAAGGAAGGCTCGTGTCCAAAACAAGGCAGTGCGCAAAGACGCCGTAAAAACTTCCCGCGTGTGGCATCGATGTTCGCACACACGCGCGTGAGGTGAGCAGGATGTGATTTGACTCGTCGAATCTACCGGCGCGATTTCAGCGCACAAACAAAAACGCTCCCGCACCAGGTGCGGGAGCGTTTTTGATTTCGGATCGAACTACCGCAGATTACCGCAGAAGCGCTGGATGCGCTTGCAGGCATCCTCGAGATCGGAAGTCTTGGTGGCGTAGGAGATGCGGAACGCGGGGCCGAGCCCGAATGCCGATCCCTGCACCACGGCGACGCCTTCGCTCTCGAGCAACTCGGTGACGAACGCCTCGTCGTTGTCGATCAGCTTGCCCGACGGCGCCTTCTTGCCGATCGTGCCGGCGCAGGACGGATAGACGTAGAACGCGCCTTCCGGCCGCGGGCACTCGATGCCGCTCGCCTGGTTGAGCATCGACACCACGAGGTCGCGACGCTCCTTGAACACCTTGTTGTTCGCGGCGATGAAGTCCTGCGGACCGTTGAGCGCCTCGACCGATGCCCACTGCGCGATCGACGACGGGTTCGAGGTCGACTGCGACTGGATCGTCGCCATCGCCTTGATCAGCTGCGCCGGGCCGCCGGCATAGCCGATGCGCCAGCCGGTCATGCAGTAGGCCTTCGACACGCCGTTCACGGTCAACGTGCGATCGTACAGGCTCGGCTCGACCTGCGCCGCCGTGGTGAAGACGAAGTCGTCATAGACGAGGTGCTCGTACATGTCGTCGGTCATCACCCAGACATGCGGATGCCTGACCAGCACGTCGGTGATCGCCTTGAGCTCGCTCTTCGTATAGGCCGAGCCGGTCGGGTTCGACGGCGAGCACAGGATCACCCACTTGGTCTTCGGCGTGACCGCCTTCTCGAGATCTTCCGGACGCAGCTTGAAGCCGGTCGAGGCCGGGCACACCACCGGCACCGACTCGCCGCCGGCGAGCGCCACCATCTCGGGATAGCTAACCCAGTACGGCGCCGGGATGATCACCTCATCGCCCGGATTGATGGTCGCCATCAGCGCGTTGTAGAGCACCTGCTTGCCGCCGGTGCCGACGATGACCTGGTTCGGCTTGTAGGTCAGGCCGTTCTCGCGCGCGAACTTGTTGATGATGGCTTCCTTGAGCTCCGGAATGCCGCCGACATCGGTGTACTTGGTCTTGCCGGCCTCGATCGCGTGGATCGCTGCCAGCTTGATGTTGGCGGGCGTATCGAAGTCAGGCTCGCCGGCGCCGAGGCCGATGACGTTGCGGCCCGCGGCTTTCAGCGCGCGTGCTTTGTCCGTGACCGCGATCGTCGCGGACGGCTTCACACGGTCGAGCGCAGCGGACAGGAAGGCCATTATCATCTCCTGGCAAACGTCGTGAGCCGTAGGGCCACGACTTGATTTGAATGGGATCGCGGCACCCTAGGCCTGTCGCCGCTGCACCGCAAGAAGCTTGGCGGTAAAGCACGAAAACTTTCGCGCATGGCTCGCGGCGCACGCAATTTTCCGCAAGTTCCGGCACCGGATGACTCATATCCGGCAAGCCCGCTCCGGTCTTGCCGGCGGGGCCTTCGGCGGCATGCGCCGGCGCGGATTGCTCCGAGGACAATGCCGCGCGGCACCCGCCTGACAGCGCTAACGGCGGGTCGTCAACGCAGCCCGGCGCGTCGTGCCGCCAAGGATGGCGCGTTAAGGTTTGTAATTTCAGCGCGCCGGCCATGGTCGCGACCTGGCCATCGACCGGCACCGTGCAGAGCGTCGCGCAGGCGTGATCCGAGTTGTTCTGCCGTGTGGATGGAATCGTTCTGCACGTGTGCAGTGCAGTAGACGTTTCGACTTTTTCCACATTGCAGGGCTTGCGACGCACCCCCGCCAGCATCATTGTTTAGCGGCGTTGCGGTGTGACAGGCCGCGCAATTTTTAAAGCGTACCGTCTCCCTGACCGAGTGAACCACGACGCAATGTACAAGCTCTATTCGATGCAGCGCTCCGGCAACAGCTACAAGGTCCGGCTGGCGCTTGCCGTGCTGAACACGCCGTACGAGGCGATCGAGATCGATATCCTGCGCGGCGAGAGCCGCACCCCGGAATTCCTGGCCAAGAATCCGAGCGGCCAGGTGCCGCTGCTCGAGGTCGCCGAGGGCCGCCATCTCGCCGAGTCCAATGCCATCCTCTGGTACGTCGCGATCGGCACGCCGCTGGCGCCGGAGTCGCGGATCGAGCGCGCCGAGGCGCTGCAGTGGATGTTCTTCGAGCAGCACGCGCTGGAGCCGAACATCGGCGCCGCCTATTTCTGGCTGTCGCTGGTCAAGGGCGGACGCGACCTGCAGACGCACGCGCTGGAGGACTGGATGGAGCGCGGCTATGCGGCGCTGCA
Source organism: Bradyrhizobium pachyrhizi (assembly GCF_029714545.1). Classification (NCBI taxonomy): domain Bacteria; kingdom Pseudomonadati; phylum Pseudomonadota; class Alphaproteobacteria; order Hyphomicrobiales; family Nitrobacteraceae; genus Bradyrhizobium; species Bradyrhizobium pachyrhizi. The sequence continues at coordinate 7,704,326 of NZ_CP121667.1, forward strand.
GGTGATGGAAAATCACCTCAAGGAGCACACCTATTTCGCCGCCGGACAGCTTACAGTCGCCGACATCGCCCTCTACGGCTATACCCACGTCGCCGACCGCTGCGACTTCGACCTGGCGACCTTTCCGTCGATCCGCGCCTGGCTCAAGCGCGTCGAGCAGACCCCCGGATTTGTCTCGATGGACTGGCAGCCTGGTACCGAGGCCGAGCCTGAGCCCCGCCTCGCGGCCGGCGTCTGAACGGCCGGGTGTGAATCCAGGGAATAACGGGGAAACTGCCCAAATAGCGGGCAAAACCCGCACCGCCGCCGTATTTTAGCCATTTTTGGACGGTGCCGCCGCCGCAATGTTGCCGGTGACAACCGGCAGATTCACGCAGATGTCGCGAGTGATTCGCTCGCGGCCTGAGGGATTTAGACCATGAAACGGTGGTCCGGCACGGCAGGCTTCGATGGCCGCCCTGCCCCGGTGGCATCATCCCGGCTGACGAACGCGATCGCCGCGTCGCTCGCGCTTGGCGCGCTGACGTTGTGCCTGGTCGTCGCCGTGACCGTGCTGTCGAGCAACGTCACCATGGCAACGGCGATCCCGGCGTAATCAAGCAATTTCCGGTTGGCACCTGATCCGCGGCAAGGCGCGGGAGAGACAGCGGCGCGACATGATGAAGACCCCCGTCGGACTGGTGACCGTGACGCTGTCGGCGGCGATCCTGCTGGCGGCATCGCTCCTGATCGTGACCGGCACGCAAGGCGAAGACCACGCACGCCCCGCGCATGTCACGATGCCGGCCGCCAGGCCGGCCCCGCATCACTAAAGCATGATCCGGAAAAGTGCGAAGCGGCTTTCCGAAAAGATCATGCTCAAACAAAGAGCTAAGGCGCGATGACGATTCAACCTAATCTCATCGCGCTTTAGCTCAGGCGCAAAGCGCATTAGCCCCATTTGTGGAAGATCAGAAACGCCCCGGCGGCGATGAAGGCGAATCCGAGCGCGTGATTCCAGCCCAGCGGCTCCTTCAGGTACAACACCGAGAAGGCGGCGAACACCACCAGCGTGATCACCTCCTGCATGGTCTTGAGCTGCGCCGCCGAGTAGACCGCGCTGCCCCAGCGATTGGCCGGCACCGCCAGCCAGTACTCGAAGAAGGCGATGCCCCAGCTCACCAGGATGACGATGGGGAGCGAGTGGTCCTTGAACTTGAGATGGCCGTACCAGGCGAAGGTCATGAAGACGTTCGAGGCGAACAGCATCAGGATCGGCAGCAGCGAAGGCGAAATGGCGGGCATCGAATGTCCTCTTGCAAGCAAAGCACGCGGTAACCCGCAGGCACGGAACCGGGTTCCGCGCCGATCTGCATACCATTTGATTTGAAAGCAGCGAAAGCTGGTTCGGCCCCCGCAACGCCCGCTTAACGGTCGGGACGGAAATGCCGGCGCGGTTGCGGCCCTGTCGTCAAACTGCGGCTTTATCGTTCGTTTGACAGATAGCGAGAACGCGCATGCGGTTCGACTGGCGTGCAATTTCAGGTCCGGCCCTGACGGCGATCACGGCATCCGCCGCCTTCCTGATCGATCGCCTCGTTGTCGCCGTCCCCAATCCCGCGCCGCTGTTCGTCTGCATCGTGGCGCTTGCGAGCTCGATCAGCGGCATCACCTCCGGGCTGATCTCCGCCGCGATCGCGGTGGCCGCCTCGGCGCTGTTCTTCCTCGATCATCGCGCGCTGCCCGGTTACGACACCGCCGACGTCGCGCGGATGCTGATGCTGGCGGCGACCGCGGCCGGCACCGCCGTGATCACCGGAATGCTGCGGCAGAAATGGATCGACGCCTTTGCCGCGGACCAGCAGCATCACGCCACCGCGGAGCGGCTCGCCGCCGCGCTCGACCAGGTCGACATCGGCATCGTGCTGCTCGACGCCGACACCCGCGCTGAATTCATCAACCGCGCCTTCCGCGACTATTTCGCGCTGTCGGATGCGCAGGCCGAGAGCAAGCCGCCCTTCGTCGCGCTGATGTATCACGGCCGCGACACCGGCGCCTATGAACTGCCGGAAGACGAGCTGAGCGCGTTCATCGCCGAGCGCATCGCGATGATGCGCGCCGGCGACTCCACGCCGATCAATCTCAACCTCGCCGACGGCAAGGTGCTGCGCTTCAGCTGCACCGCGCTGCCGGACGGCGGCCGCATGCTGAGCTACACGCCGGTCACCGACCTCGTGCGGCACACCGACGATCCCGCGAAGGCCGAGGAATACCGGGCGCAGCGCGCCGGGCGCGAGCGCCATCTGGCGCGGCCGCTGCGCGCCGCCGAGTGAGGCGCGGCTTCGTCCGCAATTGATCCTGCGAGATAGCGACGGTAGAACCTTGCGAGCGGTGCGGAGACATCGCCCGCAACGCAGGATCATCCAGGAATCCTCCATGGCCGACGACGTCACCATCCGCTTCGTCACCCGCGACGACTACGCCGAGTGGCTTCCTCTGTGGGATGGCTACAATGCCTTCTATGAGCGATCCGGGCCGACCGCGCTCGCGCCCGAGATCACCGCGATGACGTGGGAGCGTTTCTTCGATGCCTATGAGCCGGTGCACGCGCTGGTCGCCGACGCCGGCAGCAGATTGCTCGGGCTGACGCATTATCTGTTTCACCGCTCGACCACGGCGATCGCGCCAACCTGCTATTTGCAGGATCTGTTCACCAGCGAAGCCGCGCGCGGCAAGGGCGTTGGCCGCGCGTTGATCAACGGCGTTTACGCGCAGGCGAGGCTCGCGGGATCGCCACGCGTCTACTGGCAGACGCATGAGACCAACCACACCGCGATGCAGCTTTATGACAAGGTCGCGGACAAGCCGGGCTTCGTCATCTATCGCAAGATTGTCTGAGCCCGCATCAGCGCCTGTGGATTGAACAGAGGTGTCACCGGCACGTTACAAAGCCCGGCTAGGCTTCCGCTCGCGCAGATCAGGCCCCCCGTCTCAGATCTTCGCCAAGCGGTCCCTGTCAGTCGCCGCGTCTGACCGGGACCGCTTTTTTTGCGGCATCTCATTTTGCGACACCGCCATGCGTGATCGGCGGTAGGACGGCACCTTGCCGGGCTCGGGGCAGCGCGTCACAATCCGCGACATCCCTCGCCTATCCCACAGGATTGTCTCATGGAAATTCGTAATCTCGGCGGCTCCGGGCTGCGCGTGTCCGCGGTCGGCCTCGGCTGCAACAATTTCGGCCAGCGCACCGACCTCGAAACCTCGCGCAAGGTGATCCACAAGGCAATCGATCTCGGCATCACGCTGTTCGACACCGCCGACATCTATGCCGGCATGGGCGGCTCGGAGACCGTGCTCGGCACCGTGCTGGGCGACCGCCGCAAGGACATCGTGCTCGCCACCAAATTCTCCAAGCCGATGGCGACCGACGGCACTAAACAGGGCGCCTCGCGGCGCTACATCATGTCCGCAGTCGAAGCGAGCCTCAGCCGCCTGAAGACCGACCATATCGATCTCTACCAGCAGCACGACTACGATCCGCTCACTCCGATCGACGAGACGCTGCGCGCGCTCGACGATCTCGTCCGCCAGGGCAAGGTGCGCTACATCGGCAACTCCAACTTCCCGGCCTGGCGGATCGCCGAAGCCGAGTACGTCGCGCGCCAGATGAACGTGAACCGCTTCGTGTCCTGCCAGGACGAATACAGCCTCCTGGTGCGCGGCATCGAGAAGGACCTGCTGCCGGCGGCGCAGCAATACAATCTCGGCCTCTTACCGTTCTTCCCGCTCGCCAGCGGCCTGTTGACCGGCAAGTACCAGCGCGGCGCCGCCGCACCCACCGATACCCGCTTCGCCAAGGCGCCGGCGTTGAAGGATCGCTACGTCACGCCGCGCAACGAGGACATCGTCGAGAAGCTGCAGGCGTTTGCCAGGGAGCGCGGCCACACCATGCTCGAGCTCGCCTTCTCCTGGCTCGCCGCGCGCCCGCAAGTCGCAAGCGTCATCGCCGGGGCGACGCGTCCCGAGCAGATCGAGCAGAACGTCAAGGCGATCAGCTGGAAGCTCTCCGCGGAGGAGATGGCTGAGGTCGATGGGATAACGAAGGGGTAGCCTCGCTGGAGCTGCAGTCACAACTGTCGTCCCGGCGAAAGCAGGGATCCATAACCACATGGTTGGGTTGTTGAGGCGCGCTGTGGCTCCAGCGCGTTCCAACAATCATCATCGGTGGTTATGGGTCCCTGTGTCTTGGAAGTCTGTCAGGATGGGTTGGGCGGGAAGCCGTTGGGTCCTTGGCGCTTGACGCCGTGAGCCGGCTCGGCCTCCCGCCCGTTCCATTACCAACCTGAACAGTTGCACGAGGCTGCGCCAACAGACCTCGCATCACAGGGACAGGCACCGTGATCATACCCCCTCGTTATGTCGGAATCGACGTCTCCAAGAAGCATCTCGATATCTTTGATGAAGCTGACGGCGTGTCCAGGCGCATCGCCAACGCGGCACAGGCCATCACACAGCAGGTGGCGCGTTGGCGATGCGATGCGCTGGTCGTCTTCGAGGCCACGGGCGCCTATGATCTCGCGCTTCGCGAGGCCCTAAGCCAGGCCGGTGTCCGCTTCGCTCGGATCAATCCGGCTCGAGCTCGCGATTTTGCGCGGGCCAGCGGCCAACTTGCCAAAACCGATCCGATCGATGCACGGATGCTGGCGGCCTTTGGCCGGGTCATGCAGCCGGCAACCGAGCGGGCCGCCAATCCCGCCCGCAACGCTTTGGCAGGGCTTGCAAAACGGCGGGACCAACTGGTTCTCATGCGCGCGCAGGAGAAGAACCGGCGCAGCGAGGCCGACGACTGCGCCATGGCCGAACGGATCAGTCGGCTCGTTGAGGTTCTCGACGGCGAGATCGCCGAGATCGAGGCCGATATCAACGCATTGACCAAGGCCGAGCCGGAGATCGCGGACGATGCGCGGTTGATGCGCTCACTGCCGGGCGTGGGTCCCGTGGCTTGCATGCAGCTGATCGCGAAGATGCCGGAACTTGGACATGTTGGAGCGAAGCAGATCGCCGCGCTCGCGGGCCTTGCCCCCTTCAACGTCGACAGCGGCGCCTTCCGTGGAAAACGCAAGATCGCCGGCGGCCGAAAGCGCGTTCGTGACGCCCTCTATATGGCGGCTCTGAACGCGGTTCGTCGGGCCGATCCATTCAAGGCCTTCTACGCGCGGCTGCGACAGGCCGGCAAACCAGCCAAGCTCGCTCTCATTGCCGTTGCCAGGAAGCTCCTAACGGTCCTCAACGCCATGATGCGCGACAGAAAGCCCTACCTGCAGACCAAGCCGACATAACAGTTGCCGGCCTTCGCCGGGACGACACCGGGAGAAGACGCGGCCTCTCGGCTCAAGCATGGACGTCTCCGGAATACTGGGTCACCCGCATGCGACGGGTGATGACACCGACAAGCTGTTTGACAGGTTGAATCGAAAACCAACCACGTCATTGCGAGCGAAGCGAAGCTATCCATCCCATCGCATATGCCGAGCGATGGATTGCTTCGTCGCCTCGCTTCTCGGGTCGAGAGATTTATAGAGGTATCAAGAAACGGCTTGCCGAGCCGCAACTCGCGGCCGCTGGCCCGCCTCCGCCCGTTGGATTTCGGCGCGGCATCCTTCTCTCGCTGCGCGAGCGAAGGATGGTGGGTGCGACAGGGATCGAACCTGTGACCCCTACCATGTCAAGGTAGTGCTCTCCCGCTGAGCTACGCACCCAAAGCGTATTTGGATCGGGTCCCTATAACGGACGGCGGCGGGGCAGGCAAGGATACAAAGTGAAGGTTTTTTGGCGAATCAGGCCGCCAGCAACTTATTCACTTCGCTGACCAATTCCCTGAGGTGCACGGGCTTGGCCAGCACCTTGGCGTTTTTCGGCGCCTCCGAATCGGAATTGAGGGCCACCGCGGCAAAGCCGGTGATGAACATGATCTTGATATCGGGATCGAGTTCCGAGGCACGGCGCGCCAGCTCGATACCGTCCATCTCGGGCATCACGATGTCGGTGAGCAGCATTTCGAACGGCTCCTCGCGCAGCCGCTGGTAGGCCGACATGCCGTTGTCGTGCGGCGAGACCTTGAAACCCGCGTTTTCGAGCGCCTTGACCAGGAAGCGGCGCATATCGGTGTCGTCTTCGGCGAGAAGTATTTTCGGCATGGCAGGAATCGTCGAATCCGGCTTGAGGAGTAGTCCGAACAGTAAGCCCGACAGACGGTAAATTTCGGGTGAAATTTGCGTCAAGCCAGCGGCAAATGCGCGCCACCCATTTGTGGACCGAACCGGACATCGAATCAACCGGGTGCCGCATTTGCTGCTTTTAAGACGCGTTCCAGCTGAAACCACACTCTTTTCACTTGGCAGAATGATCGCGATTACCGACAATGCGTGCCCATAAATCTCCGCTTTTCCGGCAGACTCAGTTGCTGCGGGGCGAGGCGGACGCAAGGGACGGCGCCAAGGGAATGACCGAATTTGCTGGCGAGTTGTCGCCCCCGTTCGAGATCGTTGAGCCGCAGGCCTGGCGCGCGCCGATCATCTTCAATTCCCCGCATTCGGGCTCGGTCTATCCGGCCGAATTCCTCGAGGCGGCGCGAATCGACGTAGTGTCGCTGCGGCGCTCCGAAGACTCCTTCATGGACGAGCTGATCGCGGGCCTCAGCGATCGCGGCTTTCCGATCGTGCGGGTCAACTTCCCGCGCTCCTATGTCGACGTGAACCGCGAGCCCTACGAGCTCGACCCGCGCATGTTCACCGGGCGGCTGCCGAGCTTTGCCAATACGCGCTCGATGCGGGTGGCCGGCGGCCTCGGCACCATCCCGCGCGTGGTCGGCGACGGCCAGGAGATCTATCGCGAGCGGCTCGACGTCGATGAGGCGCTGCGCCGGATCGAGGTGCTCTACAAGCCCTATCACCGCGCGCTGCGCCGGCTGATCAACAAGGCGCATCAGGCGTTCGGCGCCGTGATCGTGGTCGACTGCCATTCGATGCCGTCGGTCGGCGTGTCGCGCGACGAGCCGCGCCGGCCCGACGTCGTGATCGGCGACCGCTACGGCACGAGCTGTGCGCCGCTATTGCCCGACCTCGTCGAGGAGATCATGAGCTCGCTCGGCTATTCGATCGGCCGCAACAAGCCCTATGCCGGCGGCTTCATCACCGAGCATTACGGCAATCCGGCGAGCGGCCTGCACACCGTGCAGATCGAGCTCAACCGCGCGGTCTACATGGATGAGCGCCGCCGCGAGCGCGGCCCGCGCTTTGCGCAGGTGGCCGCCGACTTTGCCACCCTGGCGGATGCGCTGGCGAAAATCCCGTTCGGCGATCTCGGCCCGTTCCAAGCGGCCGCGGAGTAGCGGTCGGTTCGGCCGGGACTGCAATTGCCGGCCGAAGCCGTGAACGTGGAATTCAATTGGCGACCGGGCCTGGCGCGAAACTGGATTCCGTATTCACGCGCGGACGCAATGAGCCAAGAAAAAAGGGCCGCTTGAATGAACAAGCGGCCCAAGTCTAGGGAGGAAACGCCCAAGGAGGGCAGCGATAGCGCGAGGCGCTACCGCACCGCAACAATATGCGACCGCGCTGCACAAAACGCAAGAACTTTCGAAACATTTCTTGGGTAATGTTGGAAAGTCTGGCGAAACTGCAACAGGCCGGCAGGAGCGGCTTTCCTTATGTAGGATCAATACTTTACAAGGGAAGCCTTGGGCGGCCAGCGCTCTGCGCATAGCTTGTATACCAGAATTCGCAACTTCGTGATCGAGGCCGGGACCCGGAGCGCTTTCGAATCCGAAGCCAAATCGAAAGTCCGGAACCGCGTCATCGGGCTGGATAACACTCCGTTAATCGTGCGCGCCGCGCCGGATTGAGCTAGGCAAGAACGCATCCGATTTCTACCGCGTCGTTTGCGCAGTTCAGGGACATGCCGTGACGGTCATCGACTTCACCGCCTTCATCGGCCGCCTTGCGACCGCATCCGGCGAGACCATCTTGCCGTTCTTCCGCACCTCGCTCTCGGTCGACAACAAGAGCTCGAACGATTTCGATCCGGTCACCGAGGCCGACCGGGCGGCGGAAGCCGTAATGCGGCGGCTGATCAAGTCGAACTTCCCCCAGCACGGCATCGTCGGCGAGGAGTTCGGCAATGAGCGCGAGGACGCCGACTATGTCTGGGTGCTCGATCCGATCGACGGCACGAAATCCTTCATCGCCGGCTTTCCGATCTGGGGCACGCTGATCGCGCTGCTGCACAAAGGTACGCCGGTATTCGGCATGATGCACCAGCCCTATATCGGCGAGCGCTTCTCCGGCGACAACGGCTCGGCGCATTACTCCGGCCCGTCGGGCGAACGGCGGCTTTCGGTTAGGCGCTGCGCCTCGGTCAAGGAGGCCACTGTGTTCACCACGAGCCCGCTGCTGATGAATCCGGATGACCGCGCCCGCTTCGGCCGCATCGAGAATGCAGCGCGCCTGTCGCGCTATGGCGGCGACTGCTACTCCTATTGCATGCTCGCCGCCGGTCATCTCGACCTCGTGGTCGAGACCGAGCTGAAGCCTTACGACATTGCCGGCCTGATCCCGATCATCACCGGCGCCGGCGGCGTCGTCACCACCTGGGACGGCAAGCCGGCACAAAGCGGCGGCCGCATCATCGCGGCCGGCGACCCGCGCGTGCACGAAGCGGCGATGAAGCTGCTGAACGCCTGAGTTCCCGGTCTGATTCTTGAGTTGCCGGGCGTCTGATCTGCGCCCATCCTGACCGCAACCAGAAAAGTCAGGGATGGGCGACATGACGATGTGCGGCAGGCTGCTTGCAGCCGTTCTCCTGCTTCTCGCGCCCGTCACGGCTTTCGCCCAGGATTTCCCGACCAAGCCGATCCGGCTGATCGTGCCGTTCCCGCCCGGCGGGCCGAACGACATCATCGCGCGGGTGATCGGGCAGAAGATCTCGGAGCTCGCAAGGCAGCCCGTCATCGTCGACAACCGCGCCGGCCAGGGCGGCGTGCTCGGCACCGATGCGGTCGCGAAGGCCGCGCCCGAGGGCTACACGGTGGCGATCGCGAGCGCCGGCGCGCTGGCGATCAGCCCCAGCATGGAAAAGGTCGCCTACGACACGCTGAACGACCTCGCGCCGGTGACGCTGGTCGCGACAGTGCCGGAGATGCTGGTGGTCGCCGCCAACGTGCCGGCGAAGAACATGAACGAGCTGGTCGCGCTCGCCAGGGCGCAGCCGGGTAAGCTCAACTTCGCCTCTTCCGGCCCGGGCAGCCTGCCGCATCTCGCCTGCGAATTGTTCAAGCTGACGGCGAAGATCGACATCGTGCACGTGCCCTATCGCGGCGCTGCGCCGGCGCTGAACGATCTGTTGGGTCAGCAGGTGCAGATGACCTTCCTCGACCTGCCGGTGATCCTGCCGCAGATCAAGGCGGGCGCGCTGCGCCCGATCGCGCTCGGTGGGCGCGAACGCGCGCCGATCGCACCCGACGTGCCGACCACCGCCGAGGCCGGCATGCCCGACTTGGTCATCGAGAACTGGTACGGCATGGTCGCGCCCGCACGCACGCCGCCCGCGATCCTCGCCCGGCTGAACCAGCTCGCCACCGCGGCGATGGCCGATCCGATCGTCAAGCAGAAGCTCGCCGAGCAGGGTCTGACGCTGGCCGGCGACACGCCGGAGCATTTCCGTGACTTCATCGCCGCCGACATCAGGAAATGGGCGAAGGTGATCCAGGACGCCGGCGTGGTGACGACGAAATGAGCCAGCCGTCAGCGCTGCGCTTCGGCGCGCAGATAATCCACGAGCTGCTTGGCCGCGCGCGGCAGCGCCTTGAAGCTGCGCGCGCAGATCGTCAGCCGGCGGTTGGCCCAGGCGTCGCGGATCCTTATCGTCGTGATCGGCATCGATGCCGCGCAGCGCCGCGCCGCGGTCTCCGGAATCACGGCGATGCCGACATCCGCGCCGACCATCTGGCAGATCGCGTCGAAGCCGCGCAGGCGGGCGCGGAAGCGCAGCCGCGCGCCGAGCTTTGCGGCGTGCCGCGAGATATGGACCTGCAGCGCCGACGTTGCCGTGAGGCCGACGAAATCGCGGCCGACCACCTCCTGGAAGTCGATCTGGCGGCGGCCGCCGAGATCGCTGCGTCGCGACGCTACCAGCATCAAGCGGTCCTCGCTAAACAGGAAGCGCTCGACGCTGTCGGGCAGCGCGTGCTCCGCGGCGAAGCCGAGATCGGCGGCGCCGCTGGCGATCGCGGTCGCGATATCGGTGCTCTCGCGCTCCTCGACATCGACGCTGATATCGGGATGCTCGTGCAGGAAGGCCGCGAGCGCCCGCGGCAGATGCTCCGACAGGCCCGAGGTGTTGGCCAGCAACAGCACGTTGGCGCGCACGCCGCTGGCATAGGCGGCGAGATCGCTTTGCAGCGCCTCGACATTGTGAATCACGATGCGGGCATGACCGAGCAGGCTCTCGCCCGCCGCCGTGAGTTCGACACCGCGGCGGCCGCGCTTGAGCAGTGCGACGCCGAGCGCCTCCTCGAGGCCCTTGATCCGCTCGCTGGCCGAAGCCAGCGCAAGATTCGCGCGCGCCGCGCCCTGCGTGATACTGCGCGCATCGGCAACCGCGATGAACAATTGCAAGTCGATCAGGTCGAACCGCATGACGTTTCCCGCCCCATACCTTCGGATCACCCGAAGGCTAACTCCGTAACCTCCAGATTGTGCCGATCGGCTCGATCGGTCAATGTGCCGCCATGGTCGACCATCTCCTGATCTTCATCGCCTTCGCCTTCCTGCTCGCCGGCTTCGTCAAAGGCACGCTCGGCCTCGGCCTGCCGACGGTCGCGATGGGGCTGCTCGCAACCACGATGGCGCCGGGCCAGGCGATCGCGATCGTGATTGTGCCCGCGATCGTCACCAATATCTGGCAGACCTTCGTCGGGCCCTATCTGCGCGACATCATCAAGCGGTTGTGGCCGCTGATGCTCGGCACCGTGGCCGGGATCTGGATCAATGCCGGGCTGCTGACCGGGCCATACGCGGCCTACGGCACCGTCGTGCTGGGCGTGCTGCTGGTGATCTACGCGATCGTCGGCCTGAGCCGGTTCAGCTTCAAGGTCGCGCGGCGCGACGAAAAATGGATCGGCGGCATCGTCGGCGTCATCACCGGGCTGATCTCGGCGGCGACCGGCGTTCAGGTCATCCCCTCGATGCCGTTCATGCAGGCGATCGGAATGGAGAAGGACGAACTCGTGCAGGCGCTCGGCGTGTTCTTTACCACTGCGACCGTGGCGCTCGCGTTCAACCTCACGGCATCGGGCCTGCTGACAGCGGCCACTGCATTGCCGGGCGCGGTCGCGATGGCGGCGTCGTTCACCGGCATGTTCATCGGCCAGGCGGTTCGCACACGGATGCACCCCGAGGTGTTCCGCCGCTGGTTCCTGATCGCGATGATCCTGCTCGGCGTCTATCTCGCCGGCAGCGCGCTGCTCAAGATCCACGGCTAGAGCGGCGGAGCCAGAGCTACCGCGCCTCCAGCGTCGCGACGCGGACGCCGAGATAGATGAAGAGCGCGCCGAGCGAGCGGTTGATCCAGGCGATCACGCCGGCCGATTGCCTGATGCGGCCGGCAGCCCGCGCCGCGAAGGCCGCAAGACCGAGGCACCACAGCGTGCCGCCGGTGATGAAGATCAGGCCGAGCACCAGGAAGGCGAGCGTCTTGTGCGGCGAATCGGCCGCCACGAATTGCGGCAGGAAAGCCAGGAAGAACAGCGCCACCTTGGGGTTGAGGATATTGGTCAGCGCCCCCTGCCAGAACACGCGCGAGATCGAGGTCTCGCCGCCCTGCCCGGCGATCTCCGCGAGCGGCTTGGCGCGCGTCAGCAGCATCTGCAGGCCGGTCAGCACCAGATAGGCCGCGCCGACCAGCTTGACGGCCAGGAACGCGGTCGACGAGGCCATCAGCAGCGCCGACAGGCCGATCGCCGCGCCCAGCACATGGACCAGGCAGCCGGCGCTGATACCGATCGCCGCAGCGGCGCCGCCGCGCCATCCGAGCTGAATCGTGCGCCCAATGATATAAGCGGTATCCGGGCCCGGTGTGACGTTGAGCAGCAGCCCGGACAGGACAAACAGCCAAAGTTCGTGAATTCCCAGCATGTCAGCGAGGTTAACCTATGCAAGTAACTGCCCGGAAAGGATGATCAGCCAGCCGGCGCCATCCCAGCGACACACGAATTCAGTAGAGAAACGACTGTACGATCCGTTGGTCGCATGCCAATTCTGCTACTATGCATTATAGGTGCCTGCAAACCGGGCTTCCGCCGGACCCGGCCTGTCTTGTAAGTATCGGATTCGGTCACCTCGGCTAAGTGGCCATTCCAGGGCACAGGAGACATGGAAAGACGGCTCGCTGCCATTCTTTGCGCTGACATCGCCGGCTATTCCCGCATGATGGGTGCCGACGAGGCGGGGACGCATGCCTCGTTCAAGGCGCACCGTAGCGCGATTTACCCGATCATCCTCAACCATGGCGGCCGAATCGTCAAAAACACCGGCGATGGCTTCCTGCTGGAATTTCCGAGCATCATCGGCGCGATCGAGGCCGCCGTCGCGATGCAGACCCTGATGGCCGAGCGCAACGAACATCTGCCGGCCGACCGCGCCATGCACTTCCGGATGGGCGTCCACATGGGCGACGTCATGGCCGACGAGGACGAGGTGTTCGGCGACGACGTCAACATCGCCGTCCGCCTCGAGACGGTCGCAACGCCCGGCGGCATCGCGGTGTCGGACAAGGCCCGCACTGAAGCGGGACGGCGGCTTGCCGTCACCCTCGTTGACGCCGGCCCGCACCGCTTCAAGAACATCGCCGAGCCGGTCAATGTCTGGACCTGGGCGCCGGCCGGGTCCGATGCCCAGGAGCAGGTTCCGGAGGATGGTCCGCATCTGCCGGGCCAATATCGGACCGCAATCGTCGGCGTGCTGCCGTTCGACAATCTGAGCGGCGGCGCCGACGAATATTTCTCGGACGGCCTGACCGAGGACCTGATCCACGCGCTGTCGCTGCAATCCTTCTATCGCGTGCTGAGCCGCAACTCGACCTTCGCCTACAAGGGCAAGAACGTCTCGACGCGGCTGATCGCGCGCGAGATCGACGCGACCTATCTGATCCAGGGTTCGGTACGGCGCGCCGGCAACAAGATCCGCGTCTCCGCCGAGCTGATCGCGCCCGAGAAGGGCGAGCAGCTGTGGACCGGCCGCTACGACCGCGACATGGGCGACCTGTTCGCGATGCAGGACGAGATCACCGCGAATCTCTCCGCCGCCGTCGCCCAGGAGATCTATCGCGCCGAGGCGTCGGCACCGGCGCGCTCGCCGAACGCCGAGCTGACGGCGTGGGATCGCTTCCTGAAGGGGCTGTCGCACTACTACCAACAGACCAAGGACGATTGCGAAACCGCGATCGCGCTGTTCAAGGAAGCGATCGAGCTCGACCCCGCGCTGTCGATCGCGCGCGCCTATCTGGCGCTGATCCAGATCCAGAGCATCCAGTTCGGCTGGATTCCGAGCACGCGCGAATTGTGGGCCTCGTCGGTCAGCCTGGCCGAGAGCAGCGTGCGGCTCGACCCGCGCTCCTCGTTCGCATTTTCGCTGCTGGCCTATCTGCATGCGATGCAGGGCCACTACGAAGCCGCGATGGATGCCATCAAGCGGGCGATCGAGCTCAACCCCTACGACATGGGCGCGCGCGGCGTGCTGGGAATCTGCCATATGGTGATCGGCGATCATCGCAAGGCGGTCGATCTGTTCTCGACGGCGGTCCAGCGCGGCAACAGCGACCCGCGCTACCAATGGGCGGCGCTGAACGCATTCAGCCATTATCTGCTCGGGCAATATGACGCGTCGCTATCGTGGTCGCGCGAGGGGCTGTATCTGAACCCGAACCATCTGCAGTGCCTTGCGGTGCGCACCGCAGCGCTTGCCCAGCTCGGCCGCGCCGACGAGGCCGCGCAGGCGGCCGAGGCCCTGCTCGCCAACCATCCCGAGCTGACGGTCGAGCGTCACTTGCGCAATTTCCACTGGAAGAACCCGGCCGACATCGCGCATTATCGCGACGGCCTCTTGAAAGCCGGCCTGCCGTTCGGCAAACTCGCTCTGGTTGCATCCACCTCGAAATTCGCCGTCGACTCCTGAGCGAATTCATCCACCGGTAATGGATGCTTTTTAAGCTGAAGCTTTTCAGGATGTGGTTTGATGTCCGATACGGCTGCAAGCGCGGCGCCCGCCCCGCAGGTCTCCCCTGACAATCCCTGCCCGTTCCTGCGGGCGCTTGTCGCCGGCAACTATGTCGGCGGCCATATCGTGCCGCTGCCTGAACTGACCGGCACCATCGGGCGCGCAACCGGCAAGACCGGGTTCGAGGGATTCACCGCACGGGCGAAGATCTTCATGGTGGCGCAGATCGCCAACGGCCTTGGTCCGTTCAGCCAGCTGCGCAGCTTGTTCCAGGGCGCCATTCTCGACGCGTTACGCAACGGCCCGCTCGACAAGCACGGCGCCGGCTCGCGCATCCTCGACCAGCACGCGGTGGTCCATGAGGACGAGATCGCGCGGCTCGCGACCTTCGGCAGCGACTACAAGGCACCCGACGGCAGCGTCGAACGCGGGCTGTCGGCCGCCGAGATCAAGACCTTCATGGCGGCGAACTTCCAGCGCGCCAAGGACGGGCATCCGCCGTCCTACGGCATCCTGCACTGCTACTATCCGCTCCTGATGCTCGGCGAGTGGCCGGTGCTGCTCGACATCATGGGCAAGGGCGAAGGCAAGGACCGCTATCTCAGCGTCGCCGAGGTCAGGACGCTGTTCGTGGACAAGCGCTTTCCTGACCGGATCGTCGCGCTGCTACAGCGCTAGATTTTTGTTGGATGCGTTTTCTTCACGCGAACCGGTATCCGCTTCGCTCGAAAACGCCATGTTTCACTTGAACAGCGGCGTGCCCGGCACGAACGCATCGAACGCCGCCCAGAATTGGCCGCGGTAGCGGTCCTGCTCCTGCAGGATTTCGTGCTTGGAGCCGGCGATCACGAGATGCGAGCCGGCGCGCAAGTGATAGGCGAACTCCTCGATCGCGGCCGTCGACACCACCTCGTCGTTGCTCGCCGCCAGCATCAGGATCGGCTGGCGGATTTCGGACGGATACGACATGCCGCGGAAGGTGCGCATCGCGGTGCACGCGGTGTCGGCCCAGGCGATCGTCGGCGCCGCGATGCCGAGCGTCGGGTCTTCTTCCAGGATCGCCGCGTTGCGGGCATGGCGCACCGGGTCGCTGGTGACGGGATTGCCGATGAAGGGCGCGAGGCCGACCAGTTCGTCGCTGCCGCCGGGAACATAGCGGCCGCCCTGCCCGGCCAGCCGCATGATCCGAAGCAGCGTGCTCGGGAAGAACGACACGCGGCGGCGCGGCAGGTCGATCATCGGCGCCGACAGCACCATGCGGTCGAACCAGCGCTTGCCGGCATGCGCGAGGCGCAGCATCACCGCACCGCCCATCGAATGCGCCAGCGCGAAATAGGGCGGCGGGCAATCCGGCAGCACCACCTGTTGCACGAAGGTCTCGACGTCGACCTCGTAGTCGGCGAAGTCGCGCACATAGCCCTTGCGGGGATCGCGCAGCCGCCGCGACGAGTGGCCCTGTCCGCGCCAGTCGATCATCGCCACCGCAAAGCCGCGGTCGCGCAGATCGCGCACGGTCTCGAAATATTTTTCGATCATCTCGCCGCGCCCGCCGAACACGCAAACCGTGCCCTTGCGGCCGGGCGGCGGCGCCCAGCGCGCAAAGCGCAGCTCGGCCCCGTCTGATGTCTTGATGGTGCCACTAACAACGTCGTCCGGAACCGGGTTGGCGGGAATCGAGACGAGCGTCATGAAGGGGACCGGAGTGGTGAGACAGGGTGGAGATCAAGGACGCCGGCGCCAAAAAATGCGACGCGGTTTCCGCCTCTTGAACGCGACGTGACCTCTCCCATATCACCTCCGTGCAGGCCGCTACCAGTGCTTCGGAACCGAAACATCAGGCTGCACACATCTAAGCCCGGCCCGATGGCGGGCGGGTAACTGAAACAGTCGCTCAATGGAGGACTATTCCTATGCGTAGCTACGACCTCACTCCGTTTTATCGTTCCACCGTCGGCTTCGACCGCCTCTTCAACCTGCTCGATCAGGTAACCTCGGACGGCAGCCCCGGCTATCCCCCCTACAACATCGAGCGCACCGGCGAGAATGCTTACCGGATCAGTGTTGCGGTCTCCGGCTTCTCGCAGGCCGAGCTTTCGATCGTCGCGAAGGAGAACACGCTGACGATCAAGGGCGAGAAAACCGCCAACGAGAACTCCGGCAACGGCTCCGAAGTGCTCTATCGCGGCATCGCCTCCCGCGCCTTCGAGCGCGTCTTCCAGCTTGCCGACTTCGTGCAGGTGAAGAACGCTTCGCTCGAGAACGGTCTGCTCCACGTCGATCTCGTCCGCGAGATTCCCGAGGCCAAGAAGCCCCGCAGCATTCCGATCGGCGGCGGCGAGAAGGCTCCGCAGGTCGTTGACGGCTCGGCCGGCAAGGTCGCCGCCTAAGCAACAAACCCGCGTCAGCAGATATTGGCTGATCGCGAAAACGCCCCGGGAAACCGGGGCGTTTTTTGTTGCCGACGATCCGCAGTGGTGGCGTAGCCCGGATGAAGCGAAGCGCAATCCGGGGAACTTGTCCGCGACGCGACCGCCCCGGATTTCGCGGAGCCTGTCATCGGGCGCGCGTTCGCGCGACCCGTTGGCTCCATCCGGGCTACAGAGCGACGCGGGTCACTCCAATCCCTGCACCTTGGGCATTGCCTGGGTCGGCAGGATCGCGGGCGCAGGCGCCGGAGCCCCCTGACCGACGGTCGGAGCCTCGGCTTGCTGGACGGCTTGCGGCGCAGCCTGGGCCTCGGCCGGCTTCGGGGCTGCGGCCTGCTCGGCCGTCGCGGGTGCGGCTGCCTGAGCAGGCTGCGGCGTGGCCGTGGCCGCCTGCGGGACGGCGGCCTGGGCCGCCGGGACAGGAGCCTGGGCTGCCGCCGGAGCCTGGGTCGCCGGAACCTGGGCCTTGGCCGCCAGCGGGTTCCGCTTCGGCACCGGCACACGGCTGGCAACATGCGGGATCGGGAGCGGCGGGCGCGGCACCCGGGCCTGGATTGGCCGCGGCATCGGCCCGACGGGACCGTCGGTCGCGCTCATTTCCTCTTCGTAATGGTCGCCGAGCCGGGAGGCCGGCGTGAAGCGGATGATGTGGCCGTCGCGGGCATCGATCACCAGCCGGCCGTCGTCGCCGCCCTGGTCGATCACCGAGATCGTGTAGACGAACCCGCGCTGCCGGGGCGCGCCAAGCGGCAGATAGCCGTTCTCGCGCAGCACGGTATAGACCTCGACCGGCGGCAACAGGCTCGGGACCCGGCCAAAGCGCGGCGGCGGCGGAACCTCGGGCATGGCGGCATAGGGCCCGTCCATGTCGGATACCCTGACCAGAAGCGGGCTGCCGATCCGGGCGGACGTCGCCAGCTGGGCCTCGGCCGAGGCTGCGCTGAGCGCGAGGGCGGCGGCAGCAACCGAACCTGTGAACAACTTCATCGCCGTAACTCCTGTCTGCCCCGCCCTGGAGCGTTTCCGCTCTCTTGCCGGCTTGCCCGGGGCAAAACTTCAGTTTCAAATTCGGCGGTCCTTGGTCGCTCCTTGGGCCAGATCACGGCGTGTTTGCTTCGAATCGGGGGCGCCTCATCCCCGCCGAGCCGTTCGATCCGAGCATGCGGGCGAGGACTTCCTCGCGCTTGTGTGATAGACAAAAATTTGGCAAGGTCTAAGTTAGGACAGTAAAGCTGTCTCAATTTCGAGGCCATCCCGGCATAGGGATTGCAACGAGACCTCGGCGCCCCGAGCTCCGAGAATGCTGCAGGCAGGGCCGTCCCTCAGGGGACGTTGAAACGCCCGTCGTCTGAATTTAGGAAAATGCGGCTCGCGGCGGACGAGCGGTGGCCCGGTGGGTGCCGCAACGTCCAAGGTGCGCCAAATACGGTGGGGCCCTTACGAAAGGGAGAGGACACATGAGCGGGTCGGAATTCGAGCGCGAAAACATCGTGGCAGGAACGCTGTCGGCGACCGCGGACTCGAAAGCGGCCGAGCCCGCGCGTGAGTTGCATACGCCCGAACTGCATACTTGGCGCCCGGAAGCCGAAGGCCTGTTTGATCCGAGCCTGGAAAAGGATTCCTGCGGCGTCGGCTTCATCGCCAACATCAAGGGCCAGAAGTCGCACCAGATCGTCTCCGACGCGCTGAACATCCTGTGCAACCTCGAGCATCGCGGCGCCGTCGGCGCCGACCCGCGCGCCGGTGACGGCGCCGGCATCCTGGTGCAGATCCCGCACGCCTTCTTCGCGCGCAAGACCGCGGAGCTCGGCTTCAAGCTGCCGCAGCCCGGCGAATACGCCATCGGCGCGCTGTTCATGCCGCGCGATGCCGCGTGGCGGAACGTGATCAAGAGCATCATCGCCGACGAGATCAAGAACGAGGGCTTCAAGCTGCTCGGCTGGCGCGATGTGCCCAGTGACAATTCCTCGCTCGGCGTCACCGTGAAGCCGACCGAGCCCTACCACATGCAGGTCTTCATCGGCCGCAATGGTGCGGCCAAGACCGAGGACGATTTCGAGCGCCACCTCTACATCCTGCGCAAGTCGATCTCGCAGGCGATCTATCAGCGCCGCGACCGCGGCATGGCGGGCTACTATCCGTGCTCGCTGTCGTGCCGCACCGTGATCTACAAGGGCATGTTCCTCGCCGACCAGCTCGGCAAGTACTATCCCGACCTGCATGAGGCCGACTTCGACAGCGCGCTGGCACTGGTGCATCAACGCTTCTCGACCAACACTTTCCCGACCTGGTCGCTGGCGCATCCCTACCGGATGATCGCCCATAACGGCGAAATCAACACGCTGCGCGGCAACGTCAACTGGATGGCGGCGCGGCAGGCCTCCGTGCATTCGGAGCTCTATGGCAAGGACATCAGCCGCCTGTGGCCGATCTCCTATGAAGGCCAGAGCGACACCGCCTGCTTCGACAACGCGCTCGAATTCCTGGTGCAGGGCGGGTACTCGCTGCCGCACGCCGTGATGATGATGATTCCGGAAGCATGGGCCGGCAATCCGTTGATGGATGAGCAGCGCCGCGCCTTCTACGAATATCATGCCGCGCTGATGGAGCCGTGGGATGGCCCGGCCGCGATCGCCTTCACCGACGGACGCAAGATCGGCGCCACGCTCGACCGCAACGGCCTGCGGCCGGCGCGCTATCTCGTCACCAAGGACGACCGCATCGTGATGGCGTCCGAAATGGGCGTGCTGAAGATTCCGGAGGACCAGATCGTCACCAAGTGGCGGCTGCAGCCCGGCAAGATGCTGCTCGTCGACCTCGAGCAGGGCCGCCTGATTCCCGACGATGAGATCAAGGCCGACCTCGCCAAGAGTCACCCCTACAGCGATTGGCTGCATCGCACCCAGATCCAGCTCGAGGAGCTGCCGGATGCGCCGGCCAAGGGCGTGCGCTCCAACCTGCCGCTGCTCGATCGCCAGCAGGCGTTCGGCTACAGCCAGGAAGACATCGCGATCCTGATGACGCCGATGGCGGCCATCGGCGAGGAAGCTGCCGGCTCGATGGGCAACGACACGCCGATCTCGGCGCTGTCCGACAAGCCGAAGCAGCTGTTTACCTACTTCAAGCAGAACTTCGCGCAGGTGACGAACCCGCCGATCGATCCGATCCGCGAGGAAATCGTCATGAGCCTCGTCTCGATCATCGGGCCGCGGCCGAACCTGTTCGACCTGCAGGGTGTCGCCTCGACCAAGCGCCTCGAGGTGCGGCAGCCGATCCTGACCGACGCGGATCTGGAAAAGATCCGCTCGATCTCCGACGTCGCCGAGACCCACTTCAAGTCGCGCACGCTCGACACCACCTTCCACGCCGGGTTCGGCGCGGCGGGCATGGAGCAGGTGCTCGACGAGCTCTGCGCGCGCGCCGAGGGCGCGGTGCGCGAGGGTATCAACATCATCATCCTGTCGGACCGCATGACCGGCACCGACCGGATTCCGATCCCGTCGCTGCTGGCCTGCGCCGCCGTGCATCATCACCTGATCCGCACCGGCCTGCGCACCTCGGTCGGCCTCGTCGTGGAATCCGGTGAGCCGCGCGAGGTGCATCACTTCGCCTGCCTCGCCGGCTACGGAGCCGAAGCGATCAACCCCTACCTCGCGTTCGAAACCATCCTCGCGATGAAGGACCGGCTGCCCGGCGCGCTCGACGATTACGAGATCGTCAAGCGCTATATCAAGTCGATCGGCAAGGGCCTGCTCAAGGTGATGTCCAAGATGGGCATCTCGACCTACCAGTCCTATTGCGGCGCGCAGATCTTCGACGCGGTCGGCCTCAAGGCGGACTTCGTCGTCAAGTATTTCGCCGGCACCCACACCCGCATCGAGGGCGTCGGCCTCGGCGAGATCGCCGAGGAGACCGTACGGCGCCACACCGACGCCTTCGGTGACGGCCAGATCTACAAGAGCGCGCTCGATGTCGGCGGCGAATATGCTTACCGCACCCGCGGCGAGGACCATGCCTGGACCGCGGAATCGGTCTCGACGCTGCAGCATGCCGTGCGCGGCAATTCGCAGGAGCGCTACCGGGCGTTCGCCAAGATCCTCAACGAGCAGTCCGAGCGTCTCTTGACGCTGCGCGGCCTGTTCCGGATCAAGAGCGCCGAGGACGACAAGCGCAAGCCGGTCAAGCTCGAGGACGTCGAGCCGGCCAAGGACATCGTCAAGCGGTTCTCGACCGGCGCGATGTCGTTCGGCTCGATCTCGCGCGAGGCGCACACCACGCTCGCGATCGCGATGAACCGGATCGGCGGCAAGTCGAACACCGGCGAAGGCGGCGAGGAATCCGACCGCTTCAAGCCGATGCCCAACGGCGACAGCATGCGCTCGGCGATCAAGCAGGTCGCCTCGGGCCGGTTCGGCGTGACGACGGAATACCTCGTCAACTCCGACATGATGCAGATCAAGATGGCGCAGGGTGCCAAGCCCGGCGAAGGCGGCCAGCTGCCCGGCCACAAGGTCGACGCGACGATCGCCCGCGTCCGGCATTCGACGCCCGGCGTCGGCCTGATCTCGCCGCCGCCGCATCACGACATCTACTCGATCGAAGACCTCGCCCAGCTGATCTACGACCTTAAGAACGTCAATCCCGACGGCCAGGTCTCGGTCAAGCTGGTGTCGGAAGTCGGCGTCGGCACGGTTGCCGCCGGCGTCGCCAAGGCGCGCGCCGACCATGTCACCATCGCGGGCTTCGAGGGCGGCACCGGTGCCTCGCCACTGACCTCGATCAAGCATGCCGGCTCGCCGTGGGAGATCGGTCTTGCCGAGACCCATCAGACGCTGGTGCGCCAGCGGCTGCGCAGCCGCATCGCGGTCCAGGTCGACGGCGGCTTCCGCACCGGCCGTGACGTCGTGATCGGGGCGCTGCTCGGGGCCGACGAGTTCGGCTTCGCCACCGCGCCCCTGATCGCGGCGGGCTGCATCATGATGCGCAAGTGCCACCTCAACACCTGCCCGGTCGGCGTCGCGACCCAGGATCCGGTGCTGCGCAAGCGCTTCACCGGCCAGCCCGAGCACGTCATCAACTACTTCTTCTTCGTCGCCGAGGAAGTCCGCGAGATCATGGCGCAGCTCGGCTACAAGACGTTCGACGAGATGGTCGGCCAGGTCCAGATGCTGGACCAGACCGCGCTGGTCTCGCACTGGAAGGCCAAGGGCCTCGATTTCTCCAAGCTGTTCGTGCGGCAGAAGGAGGAGAAGGGCCAGACGATCTATCACTCGGAGAGCCAGAACCACCATCTGGAAGCCGTGCTCGACCGCCGGCTGATCGAGAAGGCGCAGGCCGCGCTCGATCGCGGCGCCCCGGTCAAGATCGAGGAAGAGATCAACAACACCGACCGTTCCGCCGGCGCGATGCTGTCGGGCGCGGTGGCCAAGATCTACGGCCATGCCGGCCTTCCGCTCGACACCATCCATGTCGGCCTGAAGGGCACGGCGGGACAGGCGTTCGGCGCCTGGCTCGCCAAGGGCGTCACCTTCGAGCTCGAGGGCGAAGGCAACGACTATGTCGGCAAGGGCCTCTCGGGCGGCTGCATCATCGTCAAGCCGCCGAAGATCTCCGGCATCGTGCCGGAAGAGTCGATCATCGTCGGCAACACCGTGATGTACGGCGCGATCGCGGGCGAGTGCTACTTCCGCGGCATCGCCGGCGAGCGCTTCGCGGTGCGCAACTCCGGCGCAGTCGCGGTCGTCGAGGGCGCCGGCGATCATTGCTGCGAATACATGACCGGCGGCATCGTCGTGGTGCTCGGCAAGACCGGGCGCAACTTCGCGGCCGGCATGTCCGGCGGCATCGCCTATGTGCTGGACGAGGCCGGCGACTTCGACAAGCTGTGCAACCTTTCGATGGTCGAGCTCGAGCCGGTGCTCTCGGAGGAGATGATCAACGCCGACACCTACCACCACTCCGGCGATCTCGAGGCGCATGGCCGGGTCGACGTGTTCCAGAACCTGCTCGACTCCGACGTGGAGCGGCTGCACGTCCTGATCACGCGTCACGCCAAGCTGACGGGCTCGAAGAAGGCGGCGGAGATTCTCGCCGACTGGAAGAGCTGGCTGCCGAAATTCCGCAAGGTGATGCCGGTGGAGTACCGCCGCGCGCTGAAGGAAATGAAGGCGAACGCCGACGCCGAGCCGAAGATCGCGATCGGCGCGTAGGCCTGAAAGACCCTCATGGTGAGGAGGCGCGCAGCGCCGCCTCGAACCATGAGGCCGCCACACGGGCCTCCATCCTTCGAGACGCGGCGCACGCGCCGCTCCTCAGGATGAGGGTCAAACAGAACAGACGAACACATGATGCAGGGGCATCGGGTTTCAATGGGTAAGATCACAGGTTTTCTCGAGATCGAGCGGCATGACCGCAAGTACGAGCCGGTCGCCGATCGACTCAAGAACTTCAGGGAATTCGTCATTCCGCTGAGCGAGAAGGACACGCGCGACCAGGCGGCGCGCTGCATGAATTGCGGCATCCCCTATTGCCACGGCACCGGCTCGACCGCGCCGGGCACGCCGGGCTGCCCGGTCAACAACCAGATCCCCGATTTCAACGACCTCGTCTATCAGGGCAACTGGGAAGAAGCCTCGCGCAACCTGCACTCGACCAACAACTTCCCCGAATTCACCGGCCGCATCTGCCCGGCGCCGTGCGAGGCGTCCTGCACGCTCAACATCGACGACAATCCGGTCACCATCAAGACCATCGAATGCGCGATCGTGGACCGCGCCTGGGACAATGGCTGGCTGAAGCCGGAGATCGCAGCCGTTAAGACCGGCAAGAAGGTCGCCGTGATCGGCTCGGGTCCCGCCGGCATGGCCGCCGCGCAGCAGCTCGCGCGCGCCGGCCACGAGGTGCATGTCTACGAGAAGTTCGCCAAGGCCGGCGGCCTGCTGCGCTACGGCATTCCCGACTTCAAGATGGAGAAGGGCATCATCGACCGCCGCGTGGCGCAGATGGAGGCCGAGGGCGTCACCTTCCATTACGGCAAGGCCGTCGGCGGCTCGACGCCGGGTGCGATCGATCCGCAGGAGCTCGCCAAGCAGTATGACGCCGTGGCGCTGACCGGCGGCGCGGAAGCCCCGCGCGACCTGCCGATCCCCGGCCGCGAGCTTTCCGGCATCCACTTCGCGATGGACTTCCTGCCGCAGCAGAACCGCCGCGTCTCCGGCGAGCCGCTGAACGGCGCCGCCGACATCCTCGCCGGCGGCAAGCATGTCGTCGTGATCGGCGGCGGCGACACCGGCTCGGACTGCATCGGCACCTCGTTCCGGCAAGGCGCAACGTCGGTGACCCAGCTCGAGATCATGCCGGCGCCGCCCGAGCACGAGAACAAGGGCGTGACCTGGCCGAACTGGCCGCTGAAGATGCGCACGTCGTCGAGCCAGGCCGAAGGCGCGGTGCGCGAATTCGCCGTGCTGACGACGAAGTTCGAAGGCGTCGACGGCAAGGTGACGAAGCTGCATTGCGTCAAGGTCGACGACAAGTTCAAGCCGCTGCCCGGCACCGAGTTCACGCTGGATGCCGAACTGGTTCTGCTGGCGATGGGCTTCGTGCATCCGGTGCACGAGGGCCTGCTCAAGACGCTGGGCGTCGAGCTCGACCAGCGCGGCAACGTCCGTGCGTCCCTGCACGACTACCAGACCTCGCGCGCGAAAATCTTCTCGGCCGGCGACATGCGCCGCGGCCAGTCGCTCGTGGTCTGGGCGATCCGCGAAGGCCGCCAGTGCGCGCGCTCGATCGACACCTTCCTGATGGGGAAGACGGATCTGCCGGGGTGAGTGCCCCGGCGGTTTCGCCGAACTGCATCACACAAACGCAGCTGTCATCGCCCGCGAAAGCGGGCGATCCAGTATTCCAGAGACGTCAGGGCTTGAACGGATAGGCCGCGGCGTACTGGGTGCCCCGCCTTCGCGGGGCACGACATCTCATTTGAGATGCGACGTAGGCATCCTCGCCGCTAATTCTGCACCCGCACGCCCAGCATCACCACCGTCGACGCCGAGCTCTGTCCCGGCTGATTCGAATCCAGCCAGTTCCGGCTCAGCGTGCCCTTGATCCAGAGGCTGCGGGTCAGCTTGTAGATCAGGTCGCCCGACAACGCGTAGATCTTGTCGGTGCGGTTGTCGCCCTGGTAATCGAGCGTGCCGTAGGTGAACTTGCCGATGCCGGTCAGCCAGCGGCGGAAGTCGTGATCGACCTCGACGGTGTAGGTGCGCGACAGCACGCCCGAGGTGCCGGGCAGCGTGGTCTCGCCGATCTGGGTGTCGGAATAGAATTTGGCCGTGGTTAGCGGCGTAGCGGTCCAGGTCAGCGAGGCCGTGGTGAGCAGGCCTTCGAGTCGGCTAAGCCGCGGGTCGACATAGTCGCGCATGGCATAGCCGATCGAGATCTCACCGAACAACAGCCGGGTGAACTCGAACGACGTACCGACCTTGGCATAACCGCCCGACGAATTGCGCGCGTAACCGTTGCGGTCGAGATAGAGATCATGGAAGCGGCTGTCGCCCTCGACTTCGACAAAGGGCTTCACGGCCGGATTGAGCTCATAGCTGACGCGGCCGACGCCGCCGTATTGGGTGAAGTTGCGATCGTCGTTCGACGACGAAGTGCCGTCGGTGAGCTTCGACCATTGGTAGTCGGTGCGGTCGACGGTGCCGCCGAGCGAGACCTGCATGCGGTTGAAATGCTGGTCGATGCCGAAGGTGCCGCCGACCGTGGTGTAGATCGGATATCTGGCGAGGCCGGCCTGCACGTTCGGGCTGCCGGGATTGTCGGTCGAGACCAGCAGGCGGGCCTGCCCCAGCAGATGCGTATCCTTGGTGACGTCGAGACGGCCGTCGATATGGCCGGTGAAATTCGGACGGTCGATGTCGAGCGGCGCCGACAGCGGCGTGCCGTCGGCGTTCGGCGTCAGCCCGGAGCCATAGCCGTTGAAGGAGCCGCGCAAATCGGCGACGACGGCGTGACGCTCCCAGTCGGAGACCGCGAGGAATTCCGGCGCGACCATGTAGAACGCCCTGCCCTGCGGCGAGTAGAGCCGACCGGGGTTGGTGTCGTAGCCGGCCATCACCTCGACCGCGGTCTTGACCATGAACGAGCCGGCATAATCGCCGACGGCGCCGAACGGATCGTCGTCGATCTTGAGTCGCTTGCGCGGCGGCTGGCCGACGATGGTGCCGGCCATCGCCGGCGGCAGCGGCGGCTTGTTGGCGGTCTCCGAGGGCGGGATCGACAGCCGCAGCTGCCCGGTGGCGTTCAATGGCGTCGGCTGCGGCGAGCCGGGTCCGGCCGGCGGCTTCGGCCTGGCCTGGCCGGGATAATATTTCGGCTTCTGGCGTTTGCGGTTGAGCGAGTCATAGCCCGACGTCGCGGCGCCGTTCGCCGCGGGGAGCCCGTAGGTCGGGACCTGTCCGATCCGCGTCGTCGACGTCGATGTCGATGTCGATGAAGACGAAGAGGAACGGCGATCGCGATCGGCGTCGGGTAGCTTCAGACCGTTGAGCGGATCCATCGCGTCCGCCGTGGTCCGGCGCAGCGGCGAATCCTGTGTGATCACCTGGCTCTGGCGATTGGGGCTGAACAGATCGGGCGTCACGGTCTGGGCCGCGGCGAACCCGGTGGTCACGGTCAGCGCCAGAGCGGTCACGGCCGGACATGGCAAAACCGCGCGGACGAGGCGTCCACGCCGGTCTGGGCCGCTTGCTGGCCGCCGCAACACGATGGAAAAACTCCAACGAATTCACATACTTGTCGGACGCACTCCACCGGGCGGCGGAAAACGTCGTTAATGGAGTTAAAACAATTATGGTTAATGAGCCGTTGAGGATCGGCTGCCGCGCGTCGCATCGCGGAATCGAACGTGCTAAGGGAGATGCCCGGGTGCAAAACCCCTCCCCTGGAATCCGAAATGGCCAAACCGAAACCGCTGATGACCAAATCATCCGGCCCCGATGACGGCGCCGTTCAATCGGCGCTCCGCACCCTCGATGCCGAAGCAAGCGGCGTCGCAGCCCTGTCCGCGGCACTGAAGTCCGACCTCGGCGCGCCGTTCGCCGCCGCGGCGGAGCTGATCGGCAAGGCCAAGGGACGGCTGATCGTCACCGGGCTCGGCAAGTCCGGCCATATCGGGCGCAAGATCGCCGCGACCTTTGCCTCGACCGGCACGCCGGCGTTCTTCGTGCACGCCGCGGAAGCGAGCCATGGCGACCTCGGCATGATCACGATCGATGACGTGATCCTGGCGCTGTCATGGTCCGGCGAGCAGCCGGAGATGCGCAACCTGATCGCCTATGCCGCACGCTTCGGCATTCCGCTGATCGCGATGACGGCCGACAAGGATTCGACGCTGAGCAAGGCCGCCGACGTGCAGCTGACGCTGCCGAAGGCCCGCGAGGCCTGCCCGCACAATCTGGCGCCGACCACGTCCTCGCTGATGATGCTGGCGCTCGGCGATGCGCTGGCGATCGCGCTGCTCGAGGGCCGCGGCTTCACCTCGACCGATTTCAGCGTGCTGCATCCGGGCGGCAAGCTCGGCGCGCTGCTGAAATATGCCCGCGACCTGATGCATGGCGGCGACGCGCTGCCGCTGAAGCCGCTCGGCACCAAGATGTCGGATGCGCTGGTCGAGATGACCTCCAAGGGTTTTGGCTGCGTCGGCATCGTCGACCGCCGCGACCATCTCGTCGGCATCGTCACCGACGGCGATCTGCGCCGGCAGATGCGCCCCGACCTTTTGACGCTGTCGGTCGACGAGGTCATGACCAGGACGCCGAAGACGATCAGCCGCGACACGCTGGCCGGCGAAGTGCTGGAGTTGCTCAACGCCTCGAAGATCACGACGCTGATCGTGACCGACGCCAAGAAGCCGGTCGGCATCATCCATCTGCACGATCTGCTGCGCGCCGGCGTGGCGTAGTTTCGCTCCGTCATTCCGGGCACGCGAAGCGTGATCCTCAGATGCGCAATTGCGCACCATAGTTCGATGCTTTCGCATCGCCCGGAATGACGGCGTTTACCTCGGAAACCGCGCCGCGGTTGCCTCCAGCGGCAGGGCCAGCGCGTTGGCGAGGTAGGAGACCGTGCGGTAGAAGCCGCACAACAGGATGATCTCCAGGATCTGGTCCTCATCGTAATGCGCCGACAGCGCCGCGAATTCCGCGTCATCCAGCGTCGCGCGGGCATGCAGCGCGTCGACTGCCGCGATCATCGCCTGTTCGGCTTGCGACCAGCAGCCGGCATCGGCCGCACCGCGCACGGTGGCGTGGACCCCCTGCTCCGTCAATTCGGCGGCCGTGCCGAACGCCGTGACGTGGACGCCCCATTCATATTCGCAGGCATTGAGTGCGCAGGTGCGGTCGATCACGATCTCCCGCGCCCTGAGCGACAACGGCCCGCGATCCAGCAGGCTGCCGCCGCGAAACTTCTCCCAGGCGCGCGGATGACCGGCCATCACGCGGAACAGCACCAGCGGTGGCTTGCCGCGCATGATGCGATCGAAATGCTGTTGAACGTCCGCCGGATAAGGCGGATCGAGCGGCGCGAGGCGTGACATGGGCTGATCCCGTTGCTACATTTAATGTAGCGATACGCTACAATATCTGTAGCGACTCGCAAGAGAGATTCGACAGGAATTCGCGACATGCCGAAGCAGGGCCCAGTCACAAGACCCGCCGTCCGCGGCTCGCGGTCCGGCCGCCCGATCATGGCGCTGCTCGATCTCTTGGGACGGCGCTGGACCTTGCGCATCATCTGGGAGCTGCGCGAGGGCGCGCTGACCTCGCGCGCGCTGCGCACCGCCTGCGACGAGGCCTCGCCGACGATCCTGCAGACGCGATTGACCGAACTGCGCGAGGCCGGCTTCGTCGAACTGACGGATGAGGGTTACGGGCTCACCGCGCTCGGCCGCGAGCTGTTCCAGACCTTCACGCCGCTCCACCGTTTCGCCGAGCGCTGGAGCAAGCGGGGAGGCAGCTAGATCTCAGTGACCGTCAGTGTGTAGCCCGCATGAGCGGAGCGATATGCGGGACCGGTTTACCCGGGTATCGCTGCGCTCACCCCGGGGCTACAGATGACTGGAGCAAGCGCGCCGCCGGCTAGACCGCAGCCACCGTCAGGCTCGCGCCGTCGGCGCGGACCACCTTAACCCGGCTGCCGGCGGGCGCATCGGGGCCGGCGACGCGCCACACCGTGTCGTCGATCCGCACCGTGCCCGATCCGTCGACGATCGGCTTCTCCAGCGTGAATTCGCGGCCGACCAGAGCTTCGTTGCGGCGGTTGAGGAAGGGATTGGTCTTGCTGGCCGCCGTCGCGCTCTTCGCGAAATGCCGCCATGCCGGCACCGCCAACGCGGCGAACACTGCGAACATCAAGAGCTGTATCTGCCAGGACGGCGTGAAGGCGAACGACAGCAGCCCCACAAGGAGCGCCGCGAGCCCGAGCCAGAACAGGAACACCCCAGGCGCCGCGAGCTCCAGCGCCATCAGGATGAAGCCGAAGATCAGCCAGTTCCAGGTACCCAATGTCGAAAACATCTCGGCCATGACGTGACCTCTACCATTGCGCGCGCGACGCCGTCACGCCCTCACCGCTGCGGCGGCACCGGCGGTGGCACCGGCGGCCCGGCCGGCGGGACCGAGCCGCCACGCCGTGCTGCGGCCGTAGCGGACGCCGCACTCTCGCCGAAGGTGGCGCGGGCGATCTCGCCGATGCCGGCCAGCGATCCGAGCACGCTCGAGGTTTCGATCGGCAGCATCAGGACCTTCTGGTTCGGCGACTCCGCGAGCTGGCCGAACGCCTTGATGTACTTGTCGGCGATGAAATAGTTCAGCGCGGCGACGTCGCCCTTGGCGATCGATTCCGACACCATCTGGGTCGCCTTGGCTTCGGCCTCGGCGAGCCGCTCGCGCGCCTCGGCGTCGCGGAAGGCGGCCTCGCGGCGGCCCTCGGCCTGCAGGATCTGGCCCTGCTTGGCGCCCTCGGCGCGCAGGATTTCGGACTGCCGCTGGCCCTCGGCCTGCAAAATGTCGGCGCGCTTGACGCGCTCGGCCTTCATCTGCCGGCCCATCGCCTCGACGAGGTCGGCCGGCGGCACGATGTCCTTGATCTCGATGCGGTTGACCTTGACGCCCCAGGGCGACACCGCGGCGTCGACCACGCGCAGCAGCCGCTCATTGATCTCGTCGCGATGCGACAGCACCTGGTCGAGATCCATCGAACCCATCACCGAGCGGATGTTGGTCATGGTCAGGACGGTAATCGCCTGGTTGAGATTGGCGACCTCGTAGCTCGCCTTGGCGGCATCGAACACCTGGTAGAACGCGACACCGTCCACCGTCACGGTAGCGTTGTCCTTGGTGATCACCTCCTGCTCGGGGATGTCGATCACCTGCTCCATCATGTTGATCTTGCGCCCGATGCGGTCGAAATAGGGCACGATCAGATTGAGGCCGGGCGACAGCGTGCGGGTGTATTTGCCGAACCGCTCGATGGTCCAGTCAAAACCCTGCGGAACGGTCTTGATCCCGGCGAACAGCGTAACGATGACGAGAAGAACAAACGCGATCGCGAAGACGTCGAAGCCAGTCATAAAGTCCTCCAAGGCCGGCGAGACCGTCGCCAGTCACGGTCGTGCATTGGTCGGCAGGACCGCTCCGCCGGTTCAGCCGGCTGTTGTTCTCCCTAGCACATAGGAAGCTGCTGTCGGATGACCAGATGCCAACGAATGCCCGTGCCCGGTGTCACGGATCGTTAACAATCAGATCCAGCCTTGTTAGATCCAGCCTTGCAGCTCGCGCAGCACGAGCTGGCGGATCACGTCCATGCCGCCGTCGCTGTCGTTGAGGCAGGGGATCGCCGCGAACTGCTCGCCGCCATTGTGCCGGAAGATCTCGGCATTCTCCTGCGCGATCTCCTCCAGCGTCTCCAGGCAATCGGCGGAGAAGCCGGGCGTGACCACGGCAATGCGCCGCAGGCCGTCCCTGGCCAGCTGCTCGACCGTCTTGTCGGTATAGGGCTGCAGCCACTCGGCCTTGCCGAAGCGCGACTGGAAGGTGAGGATCAGCCCGTTGGCATCGAGCCCGAGCCGCTTGCGCAGCGCATTGGTCGTGGCGATGCATTGCGCCTGATACGGATCGCCCTTGTCGACGTATTCCTTCGGCATGCCGTGGAACGACGCGACGATGATCTCGGGCTGGAACGGCAATGTCGCAAGATGCGCATTGATCGAGACCGCGAGCGCCTCGATGTAGTCGGGATCGTCGTAGTAGGGCGGCGTCACCCGAAGGATCGGCTGCGCGCGCATGCCGGCCAGCACGCGAAACGCCTCGTCGCAGACCGTCGCCGACGTTGCGGCGGAATATTGCGGATAGAGCGGCACCACCAGCAGCCGGCCGCAGCCCTGCGCCGCCAGCGCCTCGATGCGCTCCTTGATCGAGGGGTTGCCGTAGCGCATCGCCCAGTCGACCACGACGTGATCGTGATCGGCGATCGCTTCCGCCAGCTTGTCTGCCTGCGAGCGCGTGATGGTCTTCAGCGGCGACTCGTTCTTCTCGGTGTTCCAGATCTTCAGATAGTCGCGCGCCTTGCGGGCCGGCCGGACGCGCAGGATGATGCCGTTGAGGATCAGCTTCCAGAGCAGGCCCTGATCCTCGATCACCCGCGGATCGGACAGAAACTCCTTGAGATAGACCCGCACGCCGGCGGCATCGGCCGTATCGGGCGTGCCGAGATTGACCAGCAGCACGCCGACGCGTTCCGGCTTCGGCGCCGCGGCAGGCTTCGCGCTCTCGAAGGGGATCACCGTGCTCATGATGGCCTTGCGCTTGATATCCTTCGCCTGGGGGCTTTGGGCTTCGCGCGTTGCTCCAACCTTGTCAAGCCGAGTGCGGGTTGGCTACGTTCCCGTGCGGAATAAGGGGGAACCATGACGATCGCCGAATGGTGCGTCTTCGGGACGCTGATGCTCTCGCTGCTGACGATCGTATCGGTGAAGTGGGCCGGCTTCCGCAGCTTCGACAATGCCAGGCCGCGCGATCCCGACTTCTACGACGACCCGATCCGCTCGCGGGCGCTCGGCGCGCACCAGAACGGCATCGAGGCCTTCCCGTTCTTCGCCTTCGCCGTGCTGCTCGCCGAATTCCGCGTCGGCCCGCTGCGGCTGATCGACGAGCTCGCGGTGCTGTTCCTGATCGTGCGGATCGCCTACGTCTTCACCTATATCGGCAACCGCCCGACGCTGCGCTCGATCCTCTGGAGCATCGGTTTCGCGATCAACATCGCCATCTTCCTGCTGCCGGCGATCAGGGGCTATCTGACGAGTTGAGCCAGTTTCTTCCCCCTCTTCCCGTTCTTACGGGGAGAGGGCTGGGGTGAGGGGCCGTCTCCGCAAATTCGATTGAAGGCAGCGTGCGGAGACCCCCTCACCCGAAATTCGCGCACGCGAATTTCGACCTCTCCCCGCAAGCGGGGTGAGGTGACTTCAAAGGCACGTCGCCCGTTCGGCCGCGACGTAGCCGAACAGCAGCCCGAGCCCGAACAGCAGCACGAGGCCCGCGGCAGCGAATTCCAGGCCGCGCATAATGACCATGCCGCCGCCGTCGCGCGCCGCGCTCAGCCGCTCGGCCACGCCGCGCGCCGACACCGCGACCAGCGCGATCGCCGCCACCGTGATGGCAGTGCCGAGCCCCATCACGAAGGTCGCGGCAATGCCGGCCCAGAACAGGCCCTGCGCCAGTGCGAACACCAGCACCAGGATCGCGCCCGAGCAGGGCCGGATCCCGACCGTAAGGATCGCACCTAAGCCGCGCCGCCAGCCACCAGGACCGGCAAGCTCGGCCGGCGCCGGCCCGTGCGAATGGCCGCAATGCTCGTCATGGACGTGCTGCGCGTCATGCCCGTGATCGTGGCCATGGTCATGATGATGCCCGTGATCGTCATGCGCGTGACGATGATGGTGATCATGGCCGTGATCATGGTGGTCGTGATCGTGCTGATGCGCGCCGGCCATCGCCAGCGCCGGGCGCGGCATCTGCAGCGCGCGGAAGAAGCCGCCGCCCTTGACCCACACCAGCCGGGCGCCGAACGCCGCGATCAGCGCGTAGCTTGCGATCTCGATCGCCTTCTCCGCCCCGCACATGGTCTTCGCGGTCGCGTTGAGCAGCCAGGCACAGATGCCCACGATGAGAACGGCGACCACCGACTGCATCAGCGCCGAGGCGAACGACAGCACGATGCCGCGCCGCGCGGTCTCGCGGTTGGCGACCATGTAGGAGGAAATCACCGCCTTGCCGTGGCCGGGGCCGGCGGCATGGAAAATCCCGTAGGCAAAGGAGATCACAAGCAGCGTCCAGACCGCCGAGCCGTCGGATTTCGCGGCGCGGATGGTTTGGGAGATCTCGCGGTAAAACTCCGACTGTTTCGCCAATAGCCAGCCGACCAGCCCGCCCTGCGGCTCCGCCGCGCGCGGCGCGCCGAACGGATTCTGTGCAAGCAGCGCATGAACGGCGCCATCGAGCAGCGCAAACGCCGTCAATACGGCCGCGGACACGGCGAGGCCGCGCGTCATGCGCGAGACGATTGGCGTCATGGGCACTCCACCGAGACCTTGTTGGCGAACATCATGCCGAAATTGCCGTTGCCGCCGTCGAGAAAGGTCTGCTCGCCGAGCTTCTGCGCGGCGGCGGTGCCGTCACTATTCGGCCGTTCGAACTGCATCTTGCAGTTCGCCGCGGCGCCGACCAGCTTGACCGGCTCCTTCTCGGCATACTGGAAATCGATGAAATAGGTCGGGTCGAACACTTCGAGCGAGAGCTGCCTGGCCTTGAACGGCGTCTTCACCGGCAAGGTGAAGTGCAGCGTCAGCGCCGAATCCTTGTATTCGAGGAAATAGTCGACCGGCTCGGTGAACTTCTGCTTCTTGCCGTCGCCCTTGGCGAAGGTGAAGTAGGCGTATTCCTTCAGCGACTCGACATTGGTCTGCGCCAACGGCGCCAGCTCCTCGCGGCTGTAGGCGCCCTTCACCTTGGTCTCGATGCCTTGCAGCGCGTAGGTCGAGAACATGTCGTCAAAGGTCCAGGCGTGCCGGACCCCGGTGATGGTGCCGTCGGGCGCGTAGATCAGCTCGCTCTTGGCGACGATCCAGACATGCGGATGGGCCTCGGCGGCCGCCGTGCCGAGCACGACGGACACCGCAAGCACGAGCCAGCCGATCAGCCGGTTCAATGACGGCCGCACCTCAGGCCGCCTCAGGCGTTTCGAGCAGGCCACGGCGGCGCAGCAGCGCGTCCGGCTCGGGCTCGCGGCCGCGGAAGGCGACATAGGCCTCCTCCGGATCGCGCGAGCCGCCCGACGAATAGATGTCGTCATGCAGCCGCTTGGCGGTCGCGGGATCGAAGATGTCACCGGCCTCCTCGAAGGCGCCGAAGGCGTCGGCGTCCATCACCTCCGACCACATGTAGCTGTAATAGCCCGACGCATAATGGTCGCCGGAGAAGATATGGCCGAACTGGGTCGGCCGGTGCCGCAGCGAGATTTCGGCCGGCATGCCGATCTTCTCCAGCTCCTTCTGTTCGAAGGCGCGGACGTCCCAGCTCGCCGCCGCCGGCTGGGTGTGGAATTCGAGGTCGACCAGCGCCGAGGAGACGAACTCAACAGTGGCAAAGCCCTGGTTGAACTTGCGCGCAGCGAGGAAGCGCGTGAGCAGGTCGTCCGGCAGCGCCTCGCCGGTCTGGTAGTGGCGGGCGAAGCGCTGCAACACCTCGGGCCGCTCCTGCCAGTGCTCAT
Source organism: Bradyrhizobium pachyrhizi (assembly GCF_029714545.1). NCBI lineage: Bacteria > Pseudomonadati > Pseudomonadota > Alphaproteobacteria > Hyphomicrobiales > Nitrobacteraceae > Bradyrhizobium > Bradyrhizobium pachyrhizi. The sequence continues at coordinate 7,738,827 of NZ_CP121667.1, forward strand.
AGAGCTGCGAAGGCAGCTCGACGAAGTCGGTGAACACGCTGGTTCCGGACAGTGACGGATAGGTCACGTTGGACAGCATGCCGTGCAGGCCGTGGCCGAACTCGTGGAACAGGGTCCGCGCATCGTCAGGCGACAGCAGCGACGGCGCGCCATCGGCGCCCTTGGCGAAGTTGCAGACATTGATCACCAGCGGCGCGACGCCGCCGTCGAGCTTCTGCTGGTCGCGCAGCGAGGTCATCCAGGCGCCGGAGCGCTTCGAGGGCCGCGCGAAGTAGTCGCCGTAGAACAGTGCCTTGTGCTGGCCGTCGCGGCCCTTGACCTCCCAGACCCGGACGTCCGGATGCCACACCGGAATATCCTTGCGCTCCTCGAAGGTGACGCCGAACAGGCGGGTAGCGCAGTCGAACGCGGCCTCGATCATGTGGTCGAGCACCAGATAGGGCTTGATCGCGGAATCGTCGAAATTGGCGCGGCGCTGGCGCAGCTTCTCGGCGTAGTAGCGCCAGTCCCAGGACGCGAGGGCGAAATTGCCGCCCTCCTCCGCGATCAGTGCCTGCAGCGCGTCGCGGTCGGCGAGCGCCCGCGCCCGTGCCGGCTTCCAGACCCGTTCCAGCAGGCCGCGCACCGCCTCCGGCGTCTTCGCCATGGAATCCTCGAGGCGGTAAGCGGCGTAGGTCGGGAAGCCCAGGATCTTCGCGGTCTCCTCGCGGAGCCTGAGGATCTCCACGATGGTCGCGTTGTTGTCGTTGGCGTTGCCGTTGTCGCCGCGGGCCGTGAAGGCCTTGTAGACCTTCTCGCGCAGGTCGCGCCGCGACGAGCTCTGCAGGAACGGCTCGACCGAGGAGCGCGACAGCGTCACGATCGCCTTGCCGGGCATGCCGCGCTCTTCCGCCGCAGCCTTGGCAGCCGCCACAAATGTGTCGGAGAGGCCGGCGCGGTCGTCCTCGCCGAGCTCCATGGACCACTCCTGCTCGTCGCCGAGCAGATGGTGGCTGAACGAGGTGCCGAGATGGGCGAGACGCTCGTTGATCTCGGCCATGCGGGCCTTCGCCGCATCGTCGAGGCCGGCGCCGGAGCGGCGGAAGCGGGTGTAGGTGCGCTCCAGCAGCCGCATTTGCTCGCCGGTCAGGCCGAGGGAGGCGCGCTTCTCGTGCAGCATGGCGATGCGGCCAAACAGCACAGCGTTCATCATGATCGGATTCCAGTGCCGCGCCATCCGGGGCGACACCTCCTTGTCGATCTCCAGGATCGCCGGGCTCGAATGCGCCGAGACCAGGTCGTAGAACACCGCCGAGACCTTCGACAGCAGCTTGCCGGAGCGCTCCAGCGCGGTGATGGTGTTGTCGAAGTCGGGCAGCGACGGATCATGGGTGATCGCAGCCACTTCCGCGGAATGATCGGCGAAGGCCTGCTCGAAGGCGGGCAGGAAATGCTCCGGCTTGATCTCGGCGAAGGGCGGCGTCTCGAGCGGCGTCTGCCATGCCTTCAGAAGGGGGTTGGCGTGAGCGTCTGCGCTGGTTCCTGACATCGAATGTCCCGTTTTTCGCCTTGAAAATGCTGCCCAATCTATATCACGCGATACGGCATTTTTGGGCCTTTTGCGCTTGATAGATGGGCACTTTTCGGAGAGATTGCGCCCCCTGAACAGGACCTATTCCATGACCATGCAGCCCTCCACCTCAGGCAACCGCACCATCGCCTGGCCGAGCGTCATCACCGTGATCTCGGCGGCGATCCTGATCGGCGCGGAAGTGTTCGGCGCGGCGTTCGCCGGCGGCTGGGCGCTCGCGATCCTGCTCGGGCTCGACGACGTCGCCGCGCACATCCTGCAGGCGGTGCTGTTCGGCATCGGCGTCCTGATCATGATCGCCTTCATCCGCGCAGCTCAACGCGTCGAGCCGTTCACGCGTCGCGCGTGAGCTTGAGCGATTCAAGAAAGCACTGCGGCACAAGGCCAAAACGCACACACGCTTCGTTAGTCATTCTTAACAGCCGTTCATCCTCAGCGCGTCCGACGCGTGCTCCGCGCGACATCGCAAGCACGCGTTAGGGAAATTTGTCGCTATCGCAAAAAAATTCTTGCGCCACGAAGTCAAAAGACTTATTTCCTGCCTTGCCCAATTTCGCACGTGCCTGTGGTCGTGTGTCAGTCGGTAGGTATCCGGACAAGAGGCCGGACAGCCGCCAAGGGGTGGAAGAACCGAGGGTCGCTTACGTCCATCAGGACACGAGGCGGCCAGCATCTCTCTCCAGGGATGCCGCGTTGAAGGTCTCACCACTCTTTGCAACCGTGACTGGCAGCCGGAGGCGAACCGGCGCACCCCGCTCTCAACGGGGGACGCGACTTAAAGCAACGACGGATCGGGCTTTTTTGGTCTCTACCGGCGGTCCAACGCCGGCCCGGGCTACTGAAAAGGCTTGTCCTTCATTGCCAGGTGATCGGGCGGGAAACTCTCCCAACCAATCCACGGCAGCACAGTCTGGTTTGAGTCTCTTGGCCTCAACGTGCCTCCATCGCGCGATGTGGCCGAAGCGCTCTCACCCGACGTCACGTTGATGCGGATCCCGTCGCTGGGGCCGTTGGAGAGTGCCATGACTGAACGTATCCAGGAATTCCTGCGCAACCGCCGTCAGGATGGTCTCGACACCGAGCCGTGCCTCGTCGTCGACCTCGAAGTCGTGCGCGACAACTACCAGACCTTCGCGAAGGCGCTGCCGGACAGCCGCGTGTTCTACGCGGTGAAGGCCAATCCTGCGCCCGAAGTGCTGTCGCTGCTGGCCTCGCTCGGCTCCTGCTTCGACACCGCGACCGTCGCGGAGATCGAGATGGCGCTGGCCGCCGGTGCGACGCCGGACCGCATCTCCTATGGTAACACGATCAAGAAGGAGCGCGACATCGCGCGTGCCTTCGCACTCGGCATTCGCCTGTTCGCGGTCGACTGTGCCGCCGAGGTCGAGAAGGTCGCTCGTGCCGCCCCCGGCGCCAAGGTGTTCTGCCGAATCCTCTATGACTGCGCCGGCGCCGAGTGGCCGCTGTCGCGCAAGTTCGGCTGCGACCCGGAGATGGCGGTCGAGGTGCTCGACCTCGCCAAGCGCCTGGGTCTGGAGCCGTGCGGCATCTCGTTCCATGTCGGCTCGCAGCAGCGCAAGGTGAAGGCATGGGACCGCGCGCTCGCGATGGCGTCGACCGTGTTCCGTGACTGCGCCGAGCGCGGGATCAACCTCACCATGGTCAACATGGGCGGCGGCTTCCCGACCAAGTACCTCAAGGACGTTCCGCCGGTCCTGCAATATGGCCGGTCGATCTTCCGCGCGCTGCGCAAGCATTTCGGCAACCAGATCCCGGAGACGATCATCGAGCCGGGCCGCGGCATGGTCGGCAATGCCGGAATCATCGAGACCGAAGTCGTTCTGATCTCGAAGAAGAGCGACGAGGACGAGGTGCGCTGGGTTTATCTCGACATCGGCAAGTTCGGCGGTCTCGCCGAGACGATGGACGAGTCGATCCGCTACGCCATCCGCACCCCGCATGACGGGGCGGACATGACGCCGTGCGTGCTCGCGGGCCCGACCTGCGACAGCGCCGACGTGCTGTACGAGAAGCTGCCGTATCCGCTTCCGGTGACGCTCGAGATCGGCGACAAGCTGCTGATCGAAGGCACCGGCGCCTATACGTCGACCTACTCGTCGGTGGCGTTCAACGGCATTCCGCCGCTGAAGACCTACCACATCTGACTCGCCTCCTTTTCGAGGCCCGATAAACCGGGAGCCGGCCCCGCCGGCTCCTCCCCGATCATTTTTGATTTTCCTGAACGACGCTTGCCGCGGCGTACGACATGCCGTTGCAAGCGGGGACTGACGTGCCATGACTGCAAAACGGAACACCCCCGTTGCCCTCATTCGAGATGCCGCCCCGTTCGCGATCCGTGCGGAGCGTGGCTCGGACGTCGTCGCACGCGAAGCGCTGCTGGATGCCTGCTTTGGCTGTAATCGCCATACGCGCACCTGCCAGCGCCTGCGCGACGGACGCGCGCCCGCCGAAGGCGTGAGCCTTGCGGCCGTGCGCCAGGACGGCCGGGTGGTTGGAACCGTGCGGTTGTGGCACGTCAGCGCGGGGGGCCGCAGCGCGCTGATGCTGGGGCCGCTGGCAGTCGACGACGACTGCCGCGGCCTCGGCGTCGGCGCCGCGCTGATGCAGCGTGCGCTGGCGGTCGCTAAGGCGCGCGGCCACGGCGCCGTGATCCTGCTTGGCGATGCGCCCTACTACGCCCGCTTCGGCTTCACCGCCGCCAAGACCGGCGAGCTGTCGCTGCCTGGCACGTTCGAGCGCGAGCGGCTGCTCGGCCTCGAGCTTGTCGCCGGCGCGCTGGACGGCGCCTGGGGCATGATCACGCCGACCGGCGCGCCGCTGCCCGAGGCCAAGGCATCGCGGACGCGATCCCGGAGCCGGAAGGCACCGCTCGCCGTGCCGCACGCGGCGTAAGGCGGGCCACCATGTCGGAGCACCTTCCCATCACCGATGGCGCGCGCCCGCGTTGGCGCGGCCTCGTCACCACGGTCATGCTGATCCTGATCTCGGTGATGATCGTCAGGGATATCCTGGTCCGGCGCTGGACCGGCACGCCGCCATCGCCGCCGGACACCACGCTGCAGTCCCGCTAACGCCGGCCGCGCAAGGGGTTGCGCGGGCGCCGAAAATGCCCGTAAACCCCGCGCAAAGCCATTTCAGTCGAGGTCCAACATGTCCCGCCGCCTGATTTCCACCGGCTCGCCCTTTGAGAAGACCGCCGGCTACAGCCGTGCCGTGATCGACGGCGACTTCGCCTTCGTCGCGGGAACCACCGGCTATGACTACGCCACGATGACCATGCCATCAGATGTCACGAGCCAGTCACGGAACTGCTTCAAGACCATTGAGGCCGCCCTCAAGGAGGGAGGCTTTGCGATGGCCGACATCGTGCGCGCGACCTACTACCTCACCGATGCCCGTGACGTGGATGCCCATTTCGCGGTCTGCGGCGAGGTCCTCGGCGACATCCGCCCGGCCGCAACGATGCTGATCGTCGCGGGGCTCTACAAGCCCGAGATGAAGGTCGAGATCGAAGTCACCGCGAAGCGTCGCAACCCCTGATCCACTCTATCCGCCGCTAGGCACTCTCCTGGAGAAAATGATGAGCCCCGCCTCGCAGATCTACGCGAAGATCACAGGTCCCATTGTCATGATCGGCTTCGGCTCGATCGGCAAAGGCACGCTGCCTTTGATCGAGCGGCATCTCGACTACGACAAGTCGCGCGTCACCGTGATCGACCCCAAGGACGAGGGCCGCAAGGCGCATTGCGAGAAGCACAACGTCAAATTCATCCAGAAGGCCGTGACCAAGGACAATTATCGCGACCTGCTGAGCCCGCTGCTCACTGAAGGCGGCGGCCAGGGCTTTTGCGTCAATCTGTCGGTCGATACCGGCTCGACCGACATCATGGAGCTCTGCAACGAACTCGGCGCTCTCTATATCGACACCGTCAACGAGCCGTGGCTCGGATTCTATTTCGATTCCTCGAAGGGCCCGGAAGCGCGCTCCAATTACGCGCTTCGCGAAGTGACGCTGGCCGCCAAGAAGGCGCGCCCCGCGGGCTCGACGACGGCCGTGTCCTGCTGTGGCGCCAATCCCGGCATGGTCTCATTCTTCGTCAAGCAGGCTCTGCTCAATGTCGCCGCCGATCTGAAGCTCAATGCCCCGAAGCCGAAGACCAAGGCCGAATGGGCGGACTTGATGCGGCAGGCCGGCGTGAAGGGCATCCACATCGCCGAACGCGACACCCAGCGCTCCAAGTCGCCGAAAGAGCCTGATGTCTTCGTCAACACCTGGTCGGTGGAAGGTTTCCTGTCGGAAGGCGTGCAGCCGTCCGAACTCGGCTGGGGCACCCATGAGAAATGGATGCCCGAGAATGCGCACACCCACGAAGCCGGCTGCGGCGCCGCCATCTATCTGATGCAGCCCGGCGCCAACACGCGCGTGCGCACCTGGTGCCCGACCCGCGGCGCGCAGTATGGCTTCCTCGTCACCCACAACGAGTCGATCTCGATCGCCGATTACTTCACGGTGCGTGACGCATCGGGCACGGCGATCTATCGGCCGACCTGCCACTATGCCTATCACCCGGCCGACGACGCTGTGCTGTCGCTGCATGAAATGTTCGGCCGCGCAGCGAAGATGCAGGAAAAGCACCACATCCTCGACGAGAACGAGATCGTCGACGGCATCGACGAGCTCGGCGTGCTGCTGTTCGGCCACGACAACAATGCCTACTGGTACGGCTCGCAGCTCTCCATCGAGGAGACTCGCAAGCTCGCGCCCTATCAGAACGCCACCGGCCTGCAGGTGACCTCCGCCGTGCTCGGCGGCATGGTGTGGGCGCTGGAAAACCCGAACGAAGGCATCGTTGAGGCCGACGAGATGGACTTCGATCGTCTCTTGGAAATCCAGCTGCCGTATCTCGGCCCGGTGAAGGGTTTCTACACCGACTGGACCCCTCTGACGGATCGTCCGGGACTGTTTCCGGAAGACATCGACACCAGCGATCCCTGGCAGTTCAAGAATATTCTGGTGCGCTGACCCGAAGGGTCATCCCGGGATGCGCGCTTAGGCGCGCAGACCCGGGATCTCGAGATCGTTGCGCGAGATTCTCGGGTGCGCGAGTGCGCACCATGGTTCATCGCCGACGCGATGCCCCGGAATGACTTCGTCACCTCGCCATATAGTCGAACGCGACCGAGCCGAGGCCGAGGGTCAGGTCCGCCTTGAAATGCAGCGCCGAGACCACCTCGCGCACCGGCAGGCGGGCGACGTCGCACAGCGCGTGTGGAAACAGGCCGAGCGCGGCGGGGCCGGTCCAGGCCTCCTTCAGCGTGATGTCTTCCAGATGAAACCGCACCAGCTCGCAGATCCGCGGGCTGCCGTCGACATGCGGGATGATCTTCAGAATGAAGTTCGGCGCCGTCATCGACTTCAAGACGGTGTCGTGGTCGACCTTGCGATGCTTGTAGCCCATGGTGGCGGAGGCGCAGAGCACGGAGCCGTAATGCAGCGAGCCGACCAGCACGTCGCTCTCGACCTCGATCCTGGGCTTTGCCAGCTTCTTCGGAAATCCCCACAGCTCGCGGCCGCCGGCGATCGGGCCTTCATCGTCGAGATACATCGCGTGGGTGTAGGCGCCCTCCTCACCCCTGAAGCGAACCGGGATCACCTGCCCGGTCTCGGTGTAGTCGCCGAAGCCGGTCGAGTCCGGCATGCGGATGAACTCGTACTTCACCACCGGCTCGGCGACCTCGAGCGGCTCCGGCACCACGGCGGCGAGCGCTTCCGGGTCGGTCTTGTAGGTGATGATGAAATATTCGCGGTCGAAGAACCGGTAGGGCCCCGGCGGAAACGAGGGGTTGGTGAGCGGCATCGAATAGGCGGTGCGCCGGATATCCTCGATCTTCATGGCAGGCCCCATCTGTCGTTGGCGAGACGACGGATTATGGGGTGCGCGGGCGGTGGAGGCGAGACCGTATAATCGGCAGCGTCCGTCAAATCCGCGTCACAATGCGGGCCGCGGTGCGCTTACTTTTTCTCGATCGGCGGCGCGGTCTTCTCCGCGGGAGCGGGCGGCAGCACCGGCTTGGCGCCGGCCTTCCGTGCCTCATCGTCGGGACGCGCGGGCTGCGGCGCCGGCGTGGTCGGCCGCTCGCCGCCCGGCTTCGACTCGGCCGGCGGCGCCGTCTTCTGCGGCTCGGGCGTCGGCGTCGGTTGCAGCGGCTGGGTCGCCTGCGCGATCTCTTGCGGCGGGGCGGCATTGATCGCGTGCAGCGAAAGCACCGCGATCGCAACGCCCGCCGCCACCAGCGTCGAGGCGATCAGCATGTCGATTCGCAACCTGGTCCGATCCACAGCCATCTCGTTCACCTGCGCCTTGTCCGCGGGGTCAACGATCCCGCCACGGCATGGTTCCGAAGCGGCGCCTGCGGGAACCTCGGCTCAATCCGTGGTGCTGACCTCCCAGGTCGCGTGCCGCACGCCGGGCTGATGCTGCAGGTCGACCACCACGGCGTTCAGCTCGTTGGGCTCGACCGCGGTCGAGACCAGCGTCGCCACGATCTCGAGGAAGTCGTCACCGGCCTCGACCACGTCGACATCGGCGACCGGATAGTTCGCTGCCTCCAGCTTCTCAACCAGGCGGTCGCGCATGTCGGGCAATGCCGCGGGGATAACCGCGAGCTTGAAGTAATAGGTCGCCTCCGAGGCCTTCTCGTTCAGCGGGATGCGGTTGATGGCGTTGACCAGCGGACGCAGCAGCGTGTTGCCGGCGATCACGAACACGGTCAGCGCCGCCGCCTGCGCCACGAGGTCGGCACCGGCGCAGGAGCCGACCGCGGCCGAGGCCCACAGCGTGGCCGCGGTGTTGAGGCCGCGCACATCCATGCCCTGCTTCATGATGACGCCGGCGCCGAGGAAGCCGATCCCCGACACCACATAGGCGATCACCCGCACCGCGCCGTCGGCACCGGCCAGATGCATCGCGAGGTCGACGAAGGCGGCAGCGCCGACCGCGACCAGCACATTGGTGCGCAGACCCGCGGTGCGCTGCCGGTATTGCCGCTCGGCACCGATCAGGGTGCCGAGCACGAAGGCCGTGGTCAGGCTGACCAGCGTGTCGATGAAGTCGGCGAGCTGGAACGTGGTGAGAAATCGCATGACGCTGCGGCCCCGGCGCGAGCTTCGTCTTTTGACGCGTTTTCTTCACGCGAACCGGTACCCACTTCGCTCGAAAACGCTTCGTCTGCCGCGATCTCTTACATTTCCACGATGCCCGCGTCACCATCTTCCGTGCCGAAGGCAAGCAGCGTGCCCTTGGCATTCCATCCGAGCGCGGACACCGCCGTGCCGGCGTTCCGGCGCACCAGGATCTCGGCGCCGTCCTCGAGCCGGACCATCAGCACGGTGCCGTCGGCATAGCCGACCGCCATGATGTCGTTCTTCGGATGGCATGCGACCACGGCGACCCGCGCCGGCATCGGCGCCAGCATCGCCGGCTCCTTGCCCATCGGGCCGTCCTTGCTGGTGAACGGCCAGACGATCACGGTATCGGCGCCCGAGGTCGCGAGCCCCCTGCCGCCGACGCTCCATGACATCGAGCGGACGCGGCCGGGATAGCCGCTCATCCGCATATGCCGGTTGTCGGCGAGCCGCCAGCCATGCATCGCGGGCTCGTGCATCGCGGTGACGAGGAATTTGTTGTCCGGGCTGAACATGACGGCGAGATGCGAGCCGGCCCACTCCAGAAACTCCGGATTGGCCGCCATGTTGGGAAACCACAAGGTCACGCCGTTGTAATGCGCGATCGCGAGCCGCAGGCCCTTCGGCGCAAAAGCAAGCCCGCCGACGGTCGACGGTACCTCGAAGGTCTTCTCCTCGCCCTTGGGATTGCGCACGAACGCGGTCTTGCCCGCCGACCACGCCAGCGTGCCGTCGCCATGCAGCGCGACATTGTCGATCCAGCGCCGCTTGGCGTCGGTCGCAATGACAGCGGTCTCGCCCTTGGCGTCGATCGCGATCAGCTTGCCGTCGTCACCGCCGGTGACGAGCCGCTTGCCGTCGGAGGCGGCGCACAGGATGGCGCCGAAATGCGTCTGCGTCCGTGTGATCTCGCCGTCGGCGGTCGCGATCGCAACACCCTCCTCGGCGCCGACGAAGAACGCGCGGTCGCCGAGGAAATGCACCGAGCCCACCGCCGCGCCGAGCGGCAGCGGCTTGACGCGGTCGGTGATCGAAACGATGGAAGAAGGGGCCTCGCCCGGATCGAACTCTTTCATCACGTGGTGATGCACTGCTCGAAGCCGTCGCGGATCGCCTGCTCGGGCAGTTCGCGACCGATGAACACGACGCGGCTCTCGCGCTTCTCGCCGTCCTTCCATTTCCGCTGATGGTCGCCCTCCAGCATCATGTGGACGCCCTGAAACACGTAGCGGTCGTCATCGCCGGTGAAGGCGAGGATGCCCTTTGAGCGCAGGATCTTCTGACCCTCGGTGGCGACGAGCTGCTGCAGCCAGGGCATGAACTTGGTCGGATCGAGCGGCTTCTCGGAGCGCAGCGACAGCGATTGCATGTCCTCGTCGTGATAATGCTTCAACCCGCCATGGCCGTGGTCGTGATCATGGTGGTGGTGATTATGGTCATGGTGATGACCGTGGTCATGGTCGTGATCGTCGCCGGCCTCAAGGAAATCCGGCTCGATCTCCAGGATGCGGTCGAGATCGAACGCGCCGCGCTCCAGCACGTCGGTCAGCCCGACCTGGCAACGCTCGGTGCGGTGCAGCTTGGCATAGGGATTGATGCCGCGAATGCGGGCTTCGACCTCGGCGAGCTCGGGCTTGGAGACCAGGTCGGTTTTGTTCAGCACGATGACGTCGGCGAACGCGATCTGGTTCTTGGCTTCCGGCGCGTCCTTGAGGCGGTCGCTCAGCCATTTGGCATCGGCGACGGTCACGACCGCATCGAGCCGGGCGTTCTTCTGCACGTCCTCGTCGACGAAGAAGGTCTGCGCGACCGGCGCGGGATCGGCGAGGCCGGTGGTCTCAACGATGATAGCGTCGAACTTGCCCTTGCGCTTCATCAGGCCGTCCATGATGCGGACGAGGTCGCCGCGCACCGTGCAGCAGACGCAGCCATTGTTCATCTCGAACACTTCCTCATCGGCGCCGATGATGAGGTCGTTGTCGATGCCGATCTCGCCGAATTCGTTGACGATGACGGCGTATTTCTTGCCGTGGTTTTCCGACAGGATGCGGTTCAACAGCGTGGTCTTGCCGGCGCCGAGATAGCCCGTCAGCACGGTCACAGGAATTTTTTGCGAAGCTTCAGCCATAACAACTCCGAAGGAACTTGGGGCCGCACTCAATCCCGGCAGGGAGGCCCCTGCCCTACTCGGCGAGCGCGCTGGTCAGGGCCTTTATATTGTGCCTGACCATATCAATGTAAGTGGGTGCATCGCCCTTTTCGGCCGTCAAACCGTCCGAATACAGGGTGCCGCCGACCCGGGCGCCGGTCTCGGCCGCGATCCGCTCGATCAGGCGGGGATCGCTGATATTTTCGAGAAAAACTGCCGGAATTTTCGCAACCTTGATCTGGGCGATGATCGCGGCGATATCGCGCGCGCTAGGCTCGGAATCCGTGGACACGCTGAGCGGCGAGAAGAACGTGACGCCGTAGGCATCGGCGAAATAGCCGAAGGCGCCATGGGTCGAGATCACCTTGCGCCGCGCCTCTGGCACTTTCGCCACCGCCTCGTGCACCTCGCGGTCGAGCGCCTCGAGCTTGGCCAGATAGGCGTCGGCATTGGCCTTGAAGTTGGCTGCCTGGTCCGGGGCCGCGGCGATCAGCCCGTCGCGAATATTGACGACGTAGATCTTCGCATTGGCCACGGATTGCCAGGCATGCGGATCGTCATGGCCGCCCATCTTCCGTGGCATGATCCCCTTGGTCGCCACCGCGACCGGTGCCTTGCTGCCCGCGGCCTGCAGCAGCCGCGGCATCCAGCCCTCGAAGCCGAGGCCGTTGATGACCACGAGCTTGGCGTCGGCGACCTTCCTGGCGTCCGCCGGCGTCGGCGCGTAGACATGCGCATCGCCGTCAGGCCCGACCAGCGCCGTCACGTCGACGCTGTTGCCGCCGACATTGCGCACCATGTCGGCGAGGATCGAGAAGCTCGCGACGACATTGATGCGCTCGGCGGCGCGCGCCGGTCCGCTCGCCAGCAGCAGCGCCAGACCAATCAAACCGAACAATCGCCGCATCGTACTCACGCCTCGAGATGGCGGCCGGGAAACAGCTGCCGCACCAGGCCGCTGACATTGCCGAACAGCAGCGACATAATATAGAGCCCAGCCGCAACCAGGATGATCGCGGGGCCGGAGGGAATCCGGGTCTGGTACGACAGCACCAGTCCGGCATAGCCCGACAGCATCGCGCTCGCCACCGCGATGCAGATCATGGTGGTGATGTCGCGCGACCAGAACCGCGCAATGCCCGCGGGCAGGATCATCAGTCCGACGCCGAGCAGCGTGCCGAGCGCGTGGAAGCCGTTGACGAGGTTGACCACGACCAGCGCGAGGAAGGCGAGATGCGCCGGCGCGCCGGCCCGGCTCACGGTGCGCAGGAATACCGGATCGACGCATTCGATCACCAGCGGGCGATAGATCACCGCGAGCACCAGGAGCGTGAGGGTGGCGTTGAACGCGATCACCAGCAGCGTCTGGTCGTCCATCGCCAGGATGTTGCCGAACAGCACGTGCAGCAGGTCGATATTGGTGCCCTTGATCGAAACAATCGTAACGCCGAGCGCGAGCGAGACCAGATAGAAGGTCGCAAGCGAGGCGTCCTCCTTCAATTCGGTGGTGCGGGCGACGAGGCCGGCGAGCAGCGCCACGGCAAAGCCCGCGATCAGGCCGCCGGTCGTCATCGCGAACAGGTTGAGCCCGGAAAGCAGGAAGCCGATCGCCGCCCCCGGCAGGATCGCATGCGCCATGGCGTCGCCGACCAGGCTCATCCGCCGCAGCATCAGGAACACGCCGATCGGCGCACCGCCGAGCGACAGCGCGATCACCGCCGCCAGCGCGCGGCGCATGAACTCGAATTCGGTGAAGGGCGTGACTAGCGCGTCGGATAGCATCGGCGTCAGGCGGCCCGCGAGCGTGGATCGGCGGCGCAGGCCGCGGCGCTGTCGTCGAACGCCTCGCACATCCGCATCGCGACCATCAGATTGTCCGCAGTCAGCGCCTCGGCGGTCGGTCCCCATTCCACCGGACCGCGCGCCAGCAGCAGCGTCTCCGGGAAATTGTTGCGCACCATGTCGAGGTCGTGTAGCGCCGCCAGCACGGTGCGCCCCTCGCCGTTCCAGCGCTTCACCAGCGCCAGCAGGTCGGCGGTGGTCTTGGCATCGATGGCGTTGAACGGCTCGTCGAGCACGATCAGGCGGGCGTCCTGCAACAGCACGCGCGCGAACAGCATGCGCTGGGTCTGGCCGCCGGACAGCGTGCCGATCGGGCGGTTCTCGAAACCATTGAGCCCGACCGCGGCGAGCGCCGCCAGGATCTTCTCGCGCGCGGCCTTGCCGATGCCGCCGAAGAACCCGGTCGAGCGCCACAGCCCGGTGCCGACGAAGTCGAACACCGAGATCGGGAAGCTGCGGTCGATGTCGGCGGACTGCGGCAGATAGGCGATGTCGCGGTGATCCAGCCCGTCGAGATCGATCACGCCCGACAGCGGCTTGAGCACGCCGGCGATGCCGCGCAGCAAGGTCGACTTGCCGGCGCCGTTCGGGCCGATCACGGCGAGCAGCGCACCGGCCTCGACGGCGCCATTGAGGTGATGCACCGCCGGGTGGCGGTCATAGCCGAGCGTGACGTCGCGGAAGGTAACAAGAGCAGCCACAGGTCTCACCTCATCGCCAGCCAGACGACAGCCCACAGGCAGGCGCTGACCGCCAGTGCCGCGAGCAGTCGGGCCGGCACGGGCATGCGCAGGATCGACCAGTGCGCGGCCTGCGCCGGATGCGCGTGCGGGGCGTGGCTGTGCCCGTGGGGATGGGCGTGGCCGTGATGGTGGTCCTCGTGGGTGTGCGTATGCGCCATGGAATGACTGTTATATTATAACATAACGCGAGTCTACAAACGAGGAACTCATGGCCGACCCGCAGAACCTGCGAGATTTGAGCTGCGCCGGCAGAATGACGCCCCGGTCGACAGCTTTGCCGGAAACCTGCCTGGATGGGAACCGTTGGCTACCTGTGCCGGAGCAAAGGCGCACCCGTGCGCAGTTCTCTCCGCGTCGTCCTGGCGACGGCCGAGACAACGGCGAATCCGTGGTGCAGATTGCGAGGCCCACCTGCGCGCCTCAAATTCAGCGTCGTCCCGGCACAGGCCGGGACCCATACGCCGTGGCGCGTGTTGTTGATGGGACTTGTTGTTCCAACGGTGCGTAACAATCGGCTTTTGTGGTTATGGGTCCCGGCCTTCGCCGGGACGACACTAATTGTGCGGTGCCGCGCGTAAGGCAAACTTCAGAGGCAGCCTTTATGCGACCAGCACATAGACCAGCATGGCAGCGGTGATCGCCATCCAGACGAGCGAGAGACGGAAATACAGCAGGTCCCAATTCATGGGCGCGAGCGTACACGCCGGCGCTGACGCCAACCTTTCACCAGGTTAAGGCATTGCGGATTTATTAACTAAGCACGCCAGCGACATGGATCGGTGGTTGGCACGCCGGAAGACACAGCTCCGGCCCTCAGTTTATGAACATGGCAATCGCCACGAGGATGACCGGGCTTAGCCCCATCAGCACGACAAACACGCTGTAAAGTAGGTTGCCCATAACGCCGCCCTACGTTGGACGGGGAAGCTATGCCGGGAGGAACTCGGCAAGCCAGTGCAGTTTGTGCCAGCGGTGTTCGAGCTTTGGGAATTACCGAGTTATCTCAGGGGCCTAGCTGGACACCCCCGTAACACTACGGGGGCGACACAGCTCAGGCAGAGAAAAGGGCGACGAGCGCCACCACCGCCAAAGCGGTAGCGACGCACCCTGCGATCATGACCCAGTCCTGACGCTTCGCCATGCCGGACACGCTCACCCGGCCAGCGCAGGTCGCGTTGACCTAGGTCAACCGGCCAAAATCATTCATCGCCCGTCGAGGCATCACGCAACGCAGCGCCCTCACGCCTCGCGCGCGTAACTCTTCAACCTTGCCTCGAGCACCGCGATCACCTGGTCGCGGACCGGATCGCGGGAGCCTTTCAGCCAGGCGGCGGCGAGCGGCAGGCGGCCGGCGCTGCTCCCACGCTTCAGGCGGAGCGGCACAAAGCGGACGCCGGGGATCGCCATCCGCGCGGTCCAGCGCGGCACGATGGCAACGCCAAGCCGCGCTGCGACCATGTTGACGATGGTCTGCTTCTCGTCGGCGATCTCCTGGATGCGCGGCGTCAGCCCGGCCTCGTCGAACAGTTTTGTCGTCAGATCGTGGCTGTGCGGCCGCGAGCGGCGCTCCGGCACGATCAGGGGCTGATCCGCGATGTCGGGCAGCACGATCTGCTTGCGCCGCGCCAGCGCATGCTTGTGCGACAGCGCCACCACGGCGGTCTCCTGCAGCAGCGGGACAAACTCGATGCGGCGGTCGGGCCGCTCCGGCGGGCGCACGAAGGCGAGGTCGAGCGCGCCCGACAATAGCTTCGGCAGCAGCCGGATGGTCTTCTCCTCGAGCAGCTGCACCGCGACGTCGGGATGGGCGGCGCGGACGTCGCGCAGCAGCGGCGGCAGCAGGCCGGCCGCCGCGCTGTCGATCGCGCCGATCCGGAAGCGCCGCGCCTGTGGCTTGCGCAGCCGGCGGCGAAAGCCGTTCTCGATCGCCTCGGCGCGGCCGAGCAGCGCGCGGCCCTCGCGCAGCAGCACGGAGCCGTCCTCGGTCAACGACACCGCGCGCGTGGTGCGCGCGAACAGCCGGACCCCGAGATCCTCCTCCAGCAGCTTGATGTGGCGGCCGAGCGCCGACGGCATCATCTGCAGGCGCTGCGCCGCGCGGCCGAAATGCAGTTCCTCGGCAGCCGCGACGAAGCAGCGAAGCTGGTGCAGTTCCAAGACGTAGGGGTTCCTTTCACCCGCCGTCATTGCGAGGAGCGAAGCGACGAAGCAATCCATCGTTCCACATACGCGGTTGCAATGGATCGCTTCGCGGAGCCTGTCATCCGGCGGCGCTTCGCGCCGACCGGGTGGCTCGCAATGACGGCGCCGGGATTATATCATTTTTTTGTATAAACCGGCGCGGATTGAAGCGAAAGGGCGCGACCTTCTAGGCTTCCCGATGGCGCGCGACAGGCGCCGTCCCAACAAACAAGACGAACCCGGGGAAGAAGCCCATGGAAAGCCAGCTTGGCGCGCGCGTATTGCGCAAGATCTCACTGCGCATCGTGCCGTTCATCATGCTGCTGTACTTCGTGGCGTTCATCGACCGCGTCAATATCGGCTTCGCCTCGCTGACCATGAACAAGGACATCGGCCTGTCGCCGACCGTCTATGGCTTCGGCGCCGGTATCTTCTTCTGGGGCTACTTCCTGTTCGAAGTGCCCTCCAACATCATCCTGCACAAGATCGGCGCGCGGATCTGGATCGCGCGGGTGATGATCACCTGGGGCCTGGTCTCGGCGGCGATGGCGCTGGTGCAGGGCGCGACCAGCTTCTACGTGCTGCGCTTCCTGCTCGGCGCCGCCGAAGCCGGCTTCTTCCCCGGCATCATCCTCTATCTCTCCTACTGGTTCCCGGCGCGGCAGCGCGCCGCCGTCACCGCGCTGTTCATGGCCGCGGCGCCGCTCTCGACCGTGCTCGGCTCGCCGCTCTCGGGTGCGCTGCTGGAGATGGACGGAATGCTCGGCTTCAAGGGCTGGCAATGGCTGTTCGTGCTGGAGGCCGTGCCCGCTGTGCTGCTCGGCTTCGTCGTGCTGGGCTTCCTGACCGACCGGCCGGAGCAGGCCGGATGGCTTGCCGACGACGAGCGCGCCTGGCTGGTCAAGACCATGAAGGCCGAGAACGACGGCAAGGCCACGACCGCAAGCCACAGCATCTGGCGCGGCCTCGCCGACCCGCGGGTGCTGGCGCTGGCGCTGGTCTATTTCGGCACCTCGGCCGGGCTCTACACACTTGGGGTGTGGGCGCCGCAGATCATCAAGGCGTTCGGCCTGTCGTCGATCCAGGTCGGCTTCCTCAACGCGGTACCGGCGACCATTGCCGTCATCGCGATGGTGCTATGGGCGCGGCATTCCGACCGCACCGGCGAGCGCACCTGGCACGTGGTGCTGGCCTGCCTGATGGCCGCGGCGGGACTTGCGCTTGCCGGGCTGTGGACCGGCCTTGCCGCCGTGATCGCGGCGCTGACGCTGGTCAATATCGGTATCTCCTCGTCGAAGCCGCCGCTATGGAGCATGCCGACCATGTTCCTGTCCGGCTCGGCCGCCGCGGCCGGAATCGCCACCATCAACTCGATCGGCAATCTCGGCGGCTTCGTCGGGCCGGCGATGATCGGCTTCATCAAGGAACGCACCGGCAGTTTCGACGGCGGTCTTTATTTCGTCGCCGGCCTCCTGGTGCTCTCGGCCGCGCTCACGCTGCTGCTGTCGCGTGCGCAGAGCGCGCCCGCGCAATCCGAACCGCAACCCAATCCCGTGCGAACTCACTAATGATCCGGAGACAACCCATGCGTACCCATTCCATCGCCGCCATTCCCGCCGACGGCATCGGCCCCGAAGTGATCTCCGCGGGCGTCCGCGTGCTGGAGGCTCTTGCAAAACGCAGCGGCGACATCGGCTTCAACGTCAAAACCTTCGACTGGGGCTCGGACTATTACAAGAAGCACGGCGTGATGATGCCGGCCGACGGCCTCGCGGAGCTGAAGAAATTCGACGCGATCTATTTCGGTGCGGTCGGCGCGCCCGACGTGCCCGACCACATCACGCTATGGGGTCTGCGGCTACCGATCTGTCAGGGCTTTGACCAGTACGCCAATGTGCGGCCGACCAAGATCCTGCCCGGCGTCGCCTCGCCGCTGCGCAATGTCGGCGTCGGCGATCTCGACTGGGTGATCGTGCGCGAGAATTCCGAAGGCGAATATGCCGGCATGGGCGGCCGCGCGCACAAGGGCCTGCCGGAAGAGGTCGGCACCGAAGTCGCTGTCTTCACCCGGGTCGGCGTGACGCGGATCATGCGCTATGCGTTCCAGCTGGCACAGTCGCGGCCGCGCAAATTCCTCACCGTGGTGACCAAGTCGAACGCACAACGCCACGGCATGGTGATGTGGGACGAGATCGCCGCCGAGGTGGCGAGGGACTTCCCCGACGTCACCTGGGACAAGATGCTGGTCGACGCCATGACGGTGCGGATGACGCTCAACCCGAAGAGCCTCGACACCATCGTCGCGACCAATCTGCACGCCGACATCCTCTCCGACCTCGCCGGCGCGCTGGCCGGCAGCCTCGGCGTGGCGCCGACCGGCAACATCGACCCGCAGCGCCGCTACCCCTCGATGTTCGAGCCGATCCACGGCTCGGCCTTCGACATCACCGGCAAGGGCATCGCCAACCCGGTCGCGACGTTCTGGACCGGTGCGCAGATGCTGGAGCATCTCGGCGAGAAGGACGCCGCTGCGCGCCTGATGGCCGCGGTCGAGAAGGTGTGCGCGGCCGGCGTGCTGACGCCCGACGTCGGCGGCAAGGCGACGACCAGGGAAGTGACCGACGCGGTGATCGACGCGATCCATGGATCGAATGTGTAGGGTGCGTTAGCTTTCCGCGAACTCCGTCCGCCTCTCCCGCTTGCGGCGGATGGGGGCTCTCTCCACAGCGTGACTCGCGGAGAGAGCCCCACCCCAACCCTCCCCCGCACGCGAGAGAGGAAGCCTGAGCAGAGTGCTCACCTCACGAAGGACCTGGTGCACCTGCTTCCGATACCCGCAACCGGGGAACAAACCGTGCTACCCGATCTGACCAGACGAAGCTTCGTGACCGCTGGAGGAATGTCGATCATGGCCGCGATGACGGGGATACAGCCGGCAGGCGCCGCGACATGGCGCAATGAGATCCGCGCCATCACGTTCGACGTCCAGGGGACCTGCGTCGACTTCTATCAGCCGATCCTGCGTGCGGGGCAGGCCGTCAACGCCGCGAAGGGGCTCGCGCTCGACTGGGCCAAGCTCTCGAGCGAATGGCGCGATCTTTATCGTGCCGCGCTCGACGAAGTGATCGGGGGCAAGCGCCCGTGGATTCGGGTCGACCGCATCTATCGCGAGGCGCTGGATGTGCTGCTGGATCGCCACGGTCTCTCGGAGGCCTTGTCGAGGGACGAGCGCGACGAATTGAACACGGTGTGGACCAAGCTCGACGCATGGCCCGACAGCGTCGAAGGACTTGGGCGTCTGCGCGGTCGGTTCGTGACCTCGACATTGTCGAATGCCGGCATGGCCGCGGTGGTGGCGGTGGTCAAGCACGCCAAATTGCCCTTCGACGCCGTGCTGACCGCAGAGCTTGCACGCAGCTACAAGCCGTCACCCGCGGTGTATCAACTCGCCGTCGACTACCTCGGCTATCCCGCCGACAAGATCCTGATGGTCGCCTGCCACAAATACGACCTGAAGGCGGCCCGCGCCTTTGGCATGCGCACGGCGTTCATCGCCCGTCCGCTCGAGTTCGGGCCGGCGGCGAAACTCGACGTGGCGCCGGAATCCTGGATCGACCTCCACGCGGACAGTTTTGCGCAACTCGCCGATATGCTCGTGCCGGCGTAGCGACGCAAGGGGCGACCCGGTCGGTGTGCTCACCTCACGAAAGCGTGCCCGCCTCCGCGCAATTGGTCAGCCGCGCAGGCACGCCGACGGCGGTGCAGCCGGCGGGCACATCCGTCGTCACCAGCGCGCCGGCGCCGATCCTGGCGAAATCGCCGATCGAGAGATGTCCGATCACGGTGGCGCCGGCGCTGAGCAGCACGCCGCGGCCGATCTTTGGCGCGCGGCGCGGATCATCCTGATGCCGCGCGATGGTGACGTTCTGCAAAATCGTGACCTCGTCGCCGACCGAGGCCAGCGCGCCAATGATGATGCTGGTGCCGTGATCGAGGAAAACCGCGGTTCCGATCCGGGCCGACGGGTGAATGCTGATCTGCAACTGGTCTGCCGCCGCGCTTTGCATCATCAGCGCAAGGTCGGGGCGGTCCTCGCGCCACAGCCAATTCGACACCCGCCAGGCCTGCAGCGCGACAAAGCCCTTGAAGTTGAGCAGCGGCGGCAGGAAGCCCGTGATCGCGGGATCACGGCGCACGATGGCCGTGAGGTCGGTGGCCGCGGCATCGACCAGCACGGGCTCGGCCGCATAGGCTTCGCGGGCGGTCCGCGCGAACTGCGCGCGATCCTCTTCCGCGCGGCTGATATGCCGACCGATCAAAAAAGCGAGCACACCGCCGAGGTCGCCCTGATCTAGGATGAAGGCGGCCGACGCCTCGAGGAACGGATCGGCCGCGATCGCCGCCTCCGCCTCGCGCCGGATCGCAAGCCAGAGCTCGCCGGCCGTCACTGTCGCTGATCCCGCCATGGTCTTCACCTCATCGTCCGGATCCCAAACGATAGAGTGGGCGTCACCATCCCAAAATGCAAACCGCCCGCTTGCTCATCGCAAACGGGCGGCTCAGGGCCATCAGGTTCTATGGGGGCACATCGCCTGAAGGCTAGCTATTGCCTCGCGCGATCAGCCCTGCGGCGGCTGGTCGTTCGGCGGGGTCGGACGGGTCTTGTGCTGCGCCATGAAGGCGTCGAACTCTTCCTTGTCCTTGGCGTGGCGCAGGCGATCGAGGAAGTTCTTGAACTCGACCTGCTCCTCCTCGAGACGGCGCAGCGTATCCTGGCGGTACTCGTCGAAGGCGCGGTTGCCGCTGGAGGGCGGACCGAAGCCGCCGAACGGGAAGCCGCGGCGCTCCATGCGGCTCTTCATCCGCTCCATCTTGTCCTGCATCCGCTCCATCTTGTTCTGCCAGCGATCCATGTCGTTGTGACTCCAACAGGCCATTTTTCTGCTCCCGAGTGTGAAAAAGAGAAGGGCGAGGCCGATCGGCCACCAGATCATGAAGCCGAGGATGATCCCGGCGATCTTCAGGGGATGCCACGGCGTCGCGTAGAAGTAGGGACGGTAGGGCTCTTCGACGGGGCCGCGCCAGCGATTGACATCAGCGGTGTAGGCCATTTCCTTCTCCATCACGGCATCACGCCGTTGTGAATGTAAATAACATTTACATAGGTAGCCGATCCCTTGGGAAAGTCAAGCAGCGCGGGTGACGCACCCCTCGGATTATTTTTGGCTTGGCCGTTGAACCTTATTTCGGCTTGCCCCACGGACCGGCCGGCTTGTCGTCGGCGGCCGCGGTTCCAGGCCGGCGGTCGGTCGGGAAGCCGAGGCCGCGCAGATAGATCAGCACTTCGGCCTCAAGCAGATCCTCCGGCGACATCGGCAGCTTGCGCCGCGCGGCATCGCCACGGCCGAACAGCGAAGCGACGCCGTGCGACATCGCCCAGATGTGCAGCGCCATCATCATCGCCGGCGGACGCGGCATGCCGGGCGGCGCCAGTGCCGCGAGCCGTTCGGCTGCGGCGCGGATGATCGCGAAGGCGCGCTCGCTTGCGGCCATCAGGGTCGGATTGGAATCGACCGGCAGGCCGGATTCGAACATCGCCGAATAGAATGCGGGCTCCTCGCGGGCGAAGGCGAGATAGGCCTTGCCGACCCGCTCGAACGCCGTGACGGTGTCGGGGCGGCCGTCGTCCCAGGCTTGCGTCAGCAGCGATTCGAACTGCTCGAAGCCGCGCTGCGCGATGCTGGCGATCAGCTCGTCACGGTCGCGGAAGTGGCGGTACGGCGCGGCTGGGCTGACGCCGGCCATCCGCGCCGCGTCGGCGAAGGTGAAGCCGGCCGGCCCCTTCTTCGAGATCAGGTCGAGCGCGGCCTGCAGCAACGCCTCTTTGAGATTGCCGTGATGATAGCCGCGCTCGGCGCGGCCTTGGTCCTTGCGCCAGCTCATGTGAACGGCTTTTACATGAGCCGGCGGTAAAGGTCACTAGCGGGGCGGCGGCGCGTCAATCAAGATTAACGGACCGCTTCGGTGATTACCGCCGCCGAGCATCGATGGCGGCCCGAGAGAAACTGCGCTCTCTCTCCCGCGCGTGGGGGTCCGAAGTGAGTGAGGCTCGAGGTTGGGCTGGGGGCTCTCTCCGCGAGTCGCATCGTGGAAAGAGCCCCCCGCCGCGCTCTTCGAGCGCAGCGACCTCCCCCGCAAGCGGCAGAGGTTCAGGGAGCCTGCGGCCCGCCTTAGCGCCCCGGGATCGGCAGCACCGGCATGATCTCGACGGCTTCGCCGGGGAAGATCGAAAAATGCGGGTGGCTCTCGAACAGCTTTGCCGCTGCTTCATGCGAGGGCGCGCGCACCACGGTGAAGCCGGTCATCAGATTGGCGATGTCGGTGACGCCGCCCTGCCCGACCTTCTTGGTCTTGCCGAGCGGTCCGCCCATCTCGACGATCACGTCATGGTGCTTTTCGACCCAGGCGCCCCAGGCCGCCATGCCCTGCTGCTCCTTGGCGCGGCGTTCGGCCTCGGGCAGCGCGTTCCAGGCTTCCATCCGCGAGCCGCTCTTGCCGCCGCCGAGATAGACGGCGAGGAAAGTGTTGGTGCTCATGTTGCGTCTCCGTTGTGGTCGTTGCTGGTGGACGATAGTTCGGTAATGCGATGACGCTTTGAAGCGGCATCGCTTCTCGGTGAAGGTTCAGCGCAGCGCCTTGCCCCAACCGCCCTGCGGATGCTCGAAGGTGGCGGCGGCCTGCTGCACCTCTTCGGAGAAATCGGCCATCTCCTGCACCTGGCGGATCTCGATCATCTCGTTGGCGGTGGCCGGGCACTTCCTGGCCCATTCGATTGCCTCGGCGCGCGAGGCGACCTCGATCATCCAGAAGCCGCCGATCACTTCCTTGGCCTCGGTGAACGGGCCGTCGATCACGACCGGCACGCCGGTGTCGAACTTGACGCGCGCGCCGGCAGCCGGCGGATGCAGGCCTTCCAGCGTGATCAGCACACCGGCGTCCTTCAGCGCCTGATTGTACCGCATCATCGCGGCGACCCGTTCGGGGTCGAGCTCGAGCTTGGCCGGCGCGGACTCGTAGCCGAGCGGGATCATCAGCATCATGAAACGCATTGGTCGGATTTCCTTGCCTGTTGAATCACTCGCAATCCTCACCCTCGTCATGCCGGGAAGCCCCACGCCGAACTTAGGTTTACCCGAGTTCGGCTCTAGGTATTTGTCCAAGTCGGCAACAGCCGACTTGGTGCGCCGGCCCGGAATCCACGACTTGCGACGGGGATCATGTATTCCGGGCGCATCGCCGGCGCGACATCGCGGAATGACGTCGGGTGTCATTTCCTGCCCACCTGCGCGCGCAGGCGCTCTCCCCGCTCGCGCAGCTCCGGCGTCAGCGCCTCGCCGAAATCCTCCGCGGCAAACGCCTGGCGGATTTCGATCTCGGAGCCGCCGTCGAACGGCGCGCGCTTCATCCAGTCGATCGCTTCATCGAGCGACTTGGTCTCGATCAGCCAGAAGCCGGCGACCAGATCGCCGCTGAGGCCGAACGGGCCGCGCGACACCGTGCTCTGCCCACCGGCATATTTGACGCGGGCACCCTTGCTGGTCGGATGCAGCCCCTCGCCGGCCTGCATCACGCCGGCCTTGACCATCTCCTCGTTGAACTTGCCCATCGCCGCGAGCAGCTCAGTGCTCGGCATCACGCCGGCCTCGGTGTCCCTGTTCGCCTTCACGATCACCATGAACTTCATCGTCCTGCTCCGTTGTCTTGTTCAGCTGCTTTGCCGGTATCTCCGGTGCTCGTCTCAAGGACGATGCGGGGCTTGCCACGCCGACAGGCCAAGCGAAATTATTTCAGAGGTCATTGCATCGCGCGCCACAGCGCTCAGCGGTCCTGCCTGACAAGTTCGCCGTCCTGGTGCGACGGGCCGAAATAGACGTCGATGCGCGACACCTTGTCGCCGTCGAACACGAAGAACTCGGTGTTGCGAAAGCTCTTGCCGTCGCGGGCGACGCAGCGGTAGGTGACGAAGGCCTCGACGCCGTCGACCATGATGCGCTCGATCTCGTGGCGGCCGATCCAGCCGGAGTCGCGCCAGCACTCGGCGAAATAGGTCGGCTTGTCGATGTTCTCGCCATAGGGCGTCGAGAAGCGGAAATCCTCCGCGAACGCCGCCTCGACTCTCGCGCGGTCGTTGGCGAGGTAGGCGGCGAAGAGGGAGCGGATGATCTCCGCCCTGTTGCCAGCTGCAGCCATGTCGTCTCCCACACGTATCGCCCGGGCCTCCGGAGCGACCAGCGCTCCGGAAACCCGGGCCTCAGGGAGAAGACGAACGGGGCGGCGCGAAAGCGACATCCCGCCACGATTTATTTTCGGAACCGGATCGGAGGCCGGCTTGCGTCAGGCTTCCCGCGGGAACATGCCGAAATAGGGCTCGGCCTCCTTCAGAACGCGCGCGAAGGACGGCCGCGCCATCAGCCGCTCGAGATAGGCGGCCAGATGCCGATGGCCATCTCCGAACGGCTCGACCTTGTTGCCGTAGAACATCGTCGGCGCGGCCGCGCAATCGGCCAACGAGAAATGCTCGCCCATCATCCAGCCGCCATGCACGCGTCGCGGATCGAGCTGCTGATCCAGGATCGCATAGGAGGTGCGGAGTTGCGCCCGCGCCTCGGCGACGCCATGCGGATCCTTGCTGTCCGCAGGCCGCAGTCGATCGCCAACGACCTTCTGCATCGGCAGGTGGACATAGAGATCGAGGAAACGATCACGCAGCCGGGTCTGCAGCGCGAGGTCCGGATCCTCGGGGATCAGCCTGACGGCACCGGGATAATGCCGGTCGAGATATTCGATGACGATGCTCGATTCCGGCACCGTCTCGTCTCGCATCTCGTCACGGAGCACCGGAAAACGGCCGATCGGCGACAGCGCGAGCAGCGCCGCGCGCTCGGCGGGATCGCCGAGATTGACCATGTTCGGCGTGAACGGCGTGCCGTTCTCGTAGAGCGCAATCAGCGCCTTCCAACAGAACGAGGACAGCGGGTGGTAATGCAGGGTAAGCGACATCGGAACTCCATCATGGAATGAGTGGCCGGAGGACGAGGCCGGGACCGCCCTTCCGACATCTCGTGCGGCGATATTTTTTTCGCATGGCGATACTTGTTACGGTCGGCAGGCATGGAGATCCAAGCATCGAACGCGACGCACATTCATCGAGGACGCGAATCAAGTCGCTGCATCGATCGGTGAAAAGCGGCCGGCAATATCAGGCTTCGTAATAGGCCCATCAGCATTGCTGAAGTCGACGCGCTTCAATCACCCGCATCAGACGAAAGTCATCATCGATTTTCGCCCGTATGATTACGGTGAACATCGCGTGCTGCCTATGGATGATAACGTGCATTCTGAAAAAAACCTTTGCGAATTGAGACGGATGCATGTGTGGAACTTGGCGTTATGCAGTTCGTGCCAGGCGCGCGCGAGCAACAGGCTTTACGGATGCTAAACGGCTCGCTGCAACCTTTCCGTGAGTTGCCGCGATCCGCTTTTCCCCATCCCTTTTATTTGAACCTTCACGGAGCCCTGATGTTCAGTTTCAGCAACAAGGCCAAGATCGAGAATGCGCTGGCGCAGACTGCCGCGATCGGCAAGTCGCAGGCAGTGATCGAGTTCAAGCTTGACGGCACCATCGTCGACGCCAACGAGAACTTCCTCAATGCGATGGGCTACACGCTCGACGAGATCAAGGGCAAGCACCACAGCATGTTCGTCGATCCGGCCACGCGCGACAGCCAGGACTATCGCGCATTCTGGGCCGACCTGAACCGCGGCGAATTCCAGGCCGCGCAATACAAGCGCATCGCCAAGGGCGG
The DNA here is from genome assembly GCF_029714545.1 of Bradyrhizobium pachyrhizi. Lineage (NCBI taxonomy): Bacteria > Pseudomonadati > Pseudomonadota > Alphaproteobacteria > Hyphomicrobiales > Nitrobacteraceae > Bradyrhizobium > Bradyrhizobium pachyrhizi. The sequence goes on from NZ_CP121667.1 coordinate 7,764,385, forward strand.
CCGCGAGATCTGGATCCAGGCCTCCTACAACCCGATCCAGGACAAGGGTGGCAAGCCGGTCGGCGTGATCAAGTTCGCTACCGACATCACCGCGCAGAAGATCCACAGCATGGAGGATGCCGGCAAGATCGCCGCGATCGGCCGGGCGCAGGCGGTGATCGAGTTCGACATGGACGGCACCATCGTCAAGGCCAACGAGAACTTCCTCGGCGCTATGGGCTATTCGCTCGCCGAGATCCAGGGCAAGCACCACAGCATGTTCGTGCCGCCCGCCGACCGCGACAGCGTGGCCTATCGCGATTTCTGGGCGCGGCTGAACCGGGGCGCGTTCGAGGCCGGCGAATTCAAGCGGCTCGGCAAGGGCGGCAAGGAAATCTGGATCCTCGCCACCTACAACCCGATCCTCGACGACCGCGGCAAGCCGTTCAAGGTCGTCAAGTTCGCCACCGACGTCACGCAGCAGAAGGTGAAAACCGCCGACAATGACGGCCAGATCGATGCGATCGGCAAGTCGCAGGCGGTGATCGAGTTCAACATGGACGGCACGATCCGCACCGCGAACCCGAACTTCCTCGCCGCGATGGGCTATTCGCTTGCCGAGATCCAGGGCAAGCATCACAGCATGTTCGTCGAGCCCACTGAAGCGAGCGCGGCCGGCTACCGCGAGTTCTGGGGCGCGCTGAACCGCGGCGAATTCCAGGCCGCCGAATACAAGCGCATCGCCAAGGGTGGCCGCGAGATCTGGATCCAGGCCTCCTACAACCCGATCCTCGATCTCAACGGCAAACCCTACAAGGTGGTGAAGTACGCCACCGACATCACCGCGCAGGCGATCGGCCGCAAGAAGGCCGACAGCGCGCGCGGCCTGATCGAGGCGGTCGCCGCCGGCAGCGAGGAGATGAGCGCCTCGATCCGCGAGATCTCGGAAACCATGACCAAGTCGAAGCAGAACGCCGCGGTCGCCACCGGCCGGGTCGAGGCTGCCGACGGGCAAGCGCAGAAGCTCAATGCCGCAGCGCAGGCGATGAGCGGCATCGTCGAGATGATCTCGAGCATCACCGGGCAGATCAACCTGCTGGCGCTCAACGCCACGATCGAGTCGGCGCGTGCGGGCGAAGCCGGGCGCGGCTTCGCGGTGGTCGCCTCCGAGGTGAAGAGCCTCGCCAATCAGGCCAAGCAGGCGACCGACACGATCTCCTCGGAAATCGACGCGCTGAACTCGATCGCCGCCGAAGTGGTGAGCTCGCTGTCCGAGATCAAGGCGGCGATCGCCGGCGTCAACGAATACATCGCCTCGACCGCCGCCGCGGTCGAGGAGCAGAGCATCGTGACGCAGGACATGTCCACCAACATGCAGCGCGCCTCTGCCGAACTCGCAGCGTAAGCCACGGTGCGATCCTCGAAGGATGGGCGGCCCGGGCTGGGGGCCGTGCATCCTTCGAGACGCGCCTTCTTCCAGGTTGAAAGAGTGTAGAACGGCCGTCGCACCCACGTCATTGCGAGCCAACGGGTCGCGCGAAAGCGCGCCCGATGACAGGCTCCGCTAAGCAATCCACCTCGCCATACGGGAAGAATGGATTGCTTCGTCGCTATCGCTCCTCGCGATGACGGCCGAGCCAGTTGAGCGCCTCTCAGGTTGACATCACCAGGTAAAGGTCGCAGACGGTCGGGATTTCCTGCCCGAACCGATGGACCATCCGATGAATTCCGCTTCCCCCAAAGTCGCACTCGTGACCGGCGCCGCGCGTGGCATCGGGCTTGCCGCGGCGAAACGCTTTCTCGCCGACGGCTGGCGCGTCGCGCTGCTCGACATCGAGGGTGAATTGCTGCGCGCGGCAGTCGCGGCGCTGAAGCAGCCCGACGACACGCTGGCGCTGACCTGCGACGTATCGGACGCCGCTGGCGTGGCAGCCGCGATCTCTGCGATCACGGACCGGTTCGGCCGGCTCGACGCGCTGGTCAACAATGCCGGCATTGCTGTGTTCACGCCGGTGCTGGAGACCTCGGACGCCGACTGGAGCCGGATCATGGCGGTCAACCTCACCGGCCCGTTCCTGTGCACCAAGGCGGCCGCGCCTGTGATGCGCGAGCATGGCGGCGGTGCGATCGTCAACATCACCTCGATTTCGGCGGTGCGCGCCTCGACGCTGCGCTCGGCCTACGGCACCAGCAAGGCCGGCCTCGCGCATCTCACCAAGCAGCTCGCGGTCGAGCTCGCCTCGCTCGGCATCCGCGTCAACGGCGTCGCGCCCGGGCCGGTCGATACCGCGATGGCCAAGGCTGTTCACACGCCGGAGATCCGCGCCGACTATCACGACGCCATCCCGCTCAACCGCTATGGGCTGGAGGAGGAGCTGGCGGAAGCGATCTTCTTCCTGTGCTCGGATCGCGCCAGCTACATCACCGGACAGATCCTCGCCGTCGACGGCGGCTTCGACGCCGCCGGCATCGGCCTGCCGACCCTGCGCGGCGCGCGGCGGAATGGGTAACGGTTGATCGGATGAACTAATGTCACCGCCGCGACGGGACTGCGCTCCCTCGCCCCGTTCTTACGGGGTCGAGACGAGCGAAGCTCGCTCTTAGAGGGTCGGGGTGAGGGGCCCTCTCCCCGCGCTCAGTATCAGTTAGTCTCGCGGAGACTCCCCCTCACCCGGAACGCATCTGTCGATGCGTTCCGCCCTCTCCCCGCACGCGGGGCGAGGTAAAGCAGAGTCACTGCGCTATCAGCGCTCGTTCACCGCGACCACGCGCCAGGCGTTCGGCAGCCGGTCGATCCGCGTCAATGACAGCGGATCGATGACGAAGCGCAGCGCGAGCTCCGGCGCAAGCTCGAGCGCGATCGCAAGGATCGCGCGGATGGTACCGGAATGCACGACCAGCACGACGTCGCCGGCCGGCAAGCGCGCGAGCCCTGCCCGCGCCCGCGCGATCTGATCGGCAAAGCTTTCGCCGCGCGGCGGCCGGTTGCTGCCCGGCGATTGCCAGAACGCGCGATAGGCCGCGCCGAGCTCGGCTTCGATCTCGCTGTGACGCCGGCCGGTCCAATCGCCAAAATCCTGCTCGCGAAAGTCGTCGTCCTCCGTTGCCGTGAGACCGAGCTTTGCTGCGGTCTCACGGGTGCGCCGCGCCGGACTGCAGACCGCGCGAGCGTGAGCCGGTAACCTCGCCTGCAACGACGCGAATGCCGCGGCATCGCTGAGGTCGGCGGGCGCATCCGGCGCGTGGATCACGCCGCGCGGACCGTCCACCGGCGCATGACGGATCAGCCAGAGACGCGTTTCGCGATCCATGTTCCGCTCACACTATCATTTCGACGCGTTTTCTTCACGCGAACCGGTCTCCACTTCGCTCGAACATGCTCTAACCTAGCCGCGCCGCGAGCAGCACCAGGATCGCGGTCTCCGTGACTTGCTCGACGCCGCCAAGCACATCGCCGGTCTGGCCGCCGATCTGCCGCTTTGCCACGAGCGCCATGACCAGCGCGCTCACAGCGGCCGCGATCGCCGCCAGCAGCGCGCTGCCGAACGGCAAGGCGAGGATTGCGATCAGCAGCGCGATGCCGGCCGCGACCACGGCAATTGTCCCATCGGGCCGGCCGGCATTGGCGGCGAGCCCGTCCTTGCGCGCGTAAGGCAGGCTGATCGCGATCCATGGCAGCACGCCGCGGCCTAGCGTGTGCGCCGCGATCAGGCTCTGCACCACGAGACCATTCGGAGTTGCCGCGAGAGCCGCGAGCTTGGCGGCAAAGCTCACCACCAGCGCCAGCGCGCCGTACGTGCCGAGCCGGCTGTCGCGCATGATCTCGAGCTTGGCCGCGACATCGCGGCCGCCGCCGAACCCGTCGGCGACATCGGCGAGCCCGTCCTCATGCAGCGCGCCGGTGAGCAGCGCACCGCCACCGAGCGCGAGCGCCGCGGCGGCGAGATCCGGCACACCGATCGCCCGCAGCAGCAGGCAAAACAGGCCGATCGCCGCCCCGATGGCGGCCCCGACCAGGGGAAACAGCCGCTGCGCCCGCGCAAAGCTCTCCGTCCGCGCGCCGTCCGGATGCGGCATCGGCAGGCGGGTCAGGAAGGCGGTCGCGGTCCGGAGATCGTCGAGCCATTGATTCATGGTGAAGGCCTGGAAATTGGGCTAAAGCGCGACGAGATCGGGCTCGATCTGATCGCGCTTCAGCTTCTTGTTAGGGCATGATCTCCGCGCAAATGCTACGCATTTGTCGCGAGGGAAAACCGCTTCACACGTTTCCGGATCATGCATTAGCTTGCGGCCCGCTCGACGAGGGAATCGCATGCAGTTCAGTACTCTAGACGACATCCGCGGCTTTTGTCGCGACCTGCCGCAGGGCGACGAGGCCAGTGCCGCGGCCGCCACGCAGCGCCAGCAGAACCTGACCAAGCCGCCGGGAAGCCTCGGCCGCCTGGAGGAGGTTGCGATCTGGCTGGCGCGCTGGCAGCGGCGCGAGCTGCCCCGGCTCGACCAGGTCACGATCGCCGTGTTCGCCGGCAATCACGGCATCGCCGAGCGCGGCGTCTCTGCCTATCCCTCCGAGGTCACCGCACAGATGGTGGCGAACTTCGCCGCCGGCGGCGCTGCGATCAACCAGATCGCCGGGCTTGCCGGCGCCGAGTTGCGCGTCGAGCCGCTCGAGCTGGCGCGCCCGACCCGCGATTTCACGACCGGACCGGCGATGGACGCCGCCGATTTCCTCGTCGCGCTCGATACCGGCTGGCGCACGGTGCCCGAGCAATGCGATCTGCTCGTGGTCGGCGAGATGGGCATCGCCAACACCACGGTCGCCGCGACGCTGTGCGCGGCATTGATGGGCGGGCGCGGCGTACGCTGGGCCGGCCGCGGCACCGGCGTCGACGATGCCGGGCTGATACGCAAGCGCACCACGATCGATGCGGCGCTCAAGGTGCATCGCGGCGTGAACGACGATCCGCTCGTCACCGCGATGTCGCTCGGCGGACGCGAGCTCGCGGCGATCGCGGGGGCTGTGCTGGCAGCGCGCGCACGCTGCATTCCGGTACTGCTCGACGGCTTCGTGGCGACAGCGGCGGTGCTGCCGCTGGCGCGGCTTGCGCCGGATAGCCTCGCGCATTGCCGCGCCGGGCATGTGTCGGCCGAGCTCGGCCACCGCGAATTGCTGCGCGAGCTCGAACTCGCCCCCTTGCTCGACCTTAACATGCGGCTCGGCGAAGGCTCCGGCGCGGGGGTTGCGATCCTGCTGTTGCGCGCGGCGCTCGCCTGTCATGGCGGCATGGCGACCTTTGCCGAGGCCGGCGTCTCCGGCGCGGGCTGAAGCCCTCGGGGTCGCCCGGCGGTTCCCTCAAAAAGCCGGTGCATACCGTCGGCACGAGCCGCAATCTTCGCGTGCGCAGCATGATCTTTGCGCTCTGGAGGTCTAACCTTGTCGGTGAAGCGCCGGCCGGCGCCTCAGCCGCGTTGCACCAGATACCGAGGAGAAATCACGTCATGTCGGGCGTCCTCATCAATCTGATCATTCAAGTCATCAGCGGAGCCGTTGGCGGCAATGTCGCTGCCGGAGCAGCCAAGCATCGATCTCGGCACGCTCGGAAACACCATCGCAGGCGCCATCGGTGGCGGCGCGGGCGGACAGCTTCTGGGCATGCTGATCCCGCTACTCGCCAATTCCGGCGCTGCGCCTGACATCGGCAGCATCATCGGTCAGGTCGCCGGCGGCGGCGTTGCCGGCGCAGTGCTCACTGCGATCGTTGGCGCGCTCAAGAATCGGGCGGCCTGAGCCACCTGCTGTCGCGACCGGGTCATCGGTCTTGACGATGCCCCATTCCGGCGCGAGCCTTGCGACTTCAGATGCGACAGCACCTCGGTCGCATCGTGGGCAGGGATTGCGCGCATGAAAATACTTGTCGCGGCGGTAGCTCTCTGCGCAACCGTCAGCTGCGCGCAGGCCGACGTTCGTATCCTCGCCAGCCCCGGCGGGCAGGTCGGCCCGTTCATCGAACTGTTCGACAAGGTGCGCGAATCGGGCGAACGCGTCGTGATCGACGGGCCCTGCCTGTCGGCCTGCACGCTGGTGCTCTCGATGGTGCCGAGCGACCGCATCTGCGTGACGCGGCGCGCCGTGCTCGGCTTTCACGCCGCCCGCTCGATCGACCGGCGCGGCCACACTTATGCCGAGCCGGAAGCGTCCGTGGCGGTGCTGCAAGCCTATCCGGCACCGGTGCGCGGCTGGATCGTCCGCCGCGGCGGCCTGACCTCGCGCCTGCTGCTGCTGCGCGGCCGCGAGCTCGCGGCGATCTATCCGCGGTGTAGGTAGCGGCGCCTTGACCAAACAACTGACGTAGTCCGACCCGTCATCCTGAGGTGCGAGCCCGCGGTGCACTTGCACCGCTGGGCGAGCCTCGAAGGATGCACGGCCACAGCCGAGCCGTCGAACCTTCGAGGGCCGCTGAAGAAGCGGCCACCTCAGCGACAACGGCGGAGCCGTTGCGCGGGGATGACTGTCCAACTACCGCGGCCTACATCCCCTGCGGGCAGTTCACCATCCAGGGGATGCCGAACTGATCGACGCACATGCCGAAGCCGTTGGAGAAGAACGTCTTGCCGAACGGCATCGTCACCGTGCCGCCGTCGGACAGCGCCTTGAAGCGGCGTTCGGCCTCCGCGGGATCCTCGACCTGCAACGCGACGTGGAAGCCCTGCGGCTTCTGGAAGTGGCCGGGCGGGGCGTCAGAGGCCATGATGATCTCGCCGTCGATCGTGAGGCGGGCATGCATGATCTTGTCTTTCCAGCCGGGCGGCGTCTGCATCTCCGCACTGCCCTCGCCGTAGGGGAAGGTTTCCTCGATCCGGGCGCCGAGAACCTTCTCGTAGAATTTCAGCGCGGTGCCGCAATTGCCGTCGTAGGAGAGATAGGGGTTGACCTGCATCGCATGCTCCCTTGGGTCATTCGAGCCTCGCCCCGATCATATCGGAACGAGGGCTCCGGATTGCTATCTTGACGCGCTTTCCTGACACGAACCGGTAACCACCTCGTTCGAAAACGCGCTACTTTTCAGTCAGTTTCTTCAGATTGGCGAGACCGACCTCGAAATCCCTGCCGATCATGCGATCCAGGTTCATGAACACCTGCATTACCTTCGACATGAAGACGGCCGGACCATACATGGTCCATGTGACGCTGGTCGCATTTCCCTGCGGCAGCATTGTGAACTCGGCAGTGTTGTGGCCTTCGAACGGCTTGATGAAGTCGAGCTTGATGACGATCTTCGACGGCGCGGAGGATTGCAGGATCTCCATGCGGCCGGCGCCGACATTCTTGTTGCCGTCCCAGGCATAGGCCGCTCCCTGCCCGCGCCCGGCGCCGCTGTAGATGCGCTTCATGGCCGGATCCCGGTTCTCGTAAGGCGACCAGAGCGTCCACTGATGGAAATCGTCGATCAATGGAAATATCCGCTCGGCCGGTGCGTTGACGCTGATCGCACGCGTGACGCGGAGCGTACCCGGCTTGGTCGCCGCGAGGATGAGGATGACGGCGATCGCGACGGCAAGGGTGACGGCGATGATGGAAATGGTCTCGAACATGACAGTCTCCACGAGGATGGATTTAACAACAATTCACCGGCGCAATGGAAGCATTGCGCGCAGATTGCCGTCGCGCAGATAGAGCCCGCCCCACAGCATCAGGCCGAGATAGAGCCCGAACAGCGTGTGGGTGAACAACGGGCTGCCGATCCGCACATGCGATGCGATCGCGCCGCCGAGATAGCCGGTGAGCAGGATGGCGCCGAGGATCGAGGTCGGCGGCACCGAGTAGAGCAGCGTGCAGACGATGGTGATGATGCCGAGGCTGCGCGCCAGCGCATCGCTCGCGCCGAAGCCCATCCTGTCCATGGTCTCGGTGACGACCGACAGCGGCACCAGCTTGACCGCGCCGTCGAACAGCAGGAACAGGACGACCACGCCGCTCATGACGCGGCCGGTGATGCGGGCGGGCTTTGAGACTTCGGTGTCGACGACCGTCGGCATGACAGGCTCCGTAACGCTTGGTGATGCTCTGCCATCAAGACGAACGGCGGAATGCGAGGCCGACAACCCCGGTGAAGATTTTTGGACGTCGTCGCGATGCACGGTCGAAGCTCCCGGTACGGGAGCTTGAATCACGGGCATCCGGCCAGATCCAATGAGGTTCGCCCCTTCAACGGGGCGGCCCCCGCGCCCTCAATCACCTTGCGTGAAGAAGGCATCCTCGCTGGGCAGCGACGGCGGTCCGTATGAAGCCCCCTTGACCGCCGCGAACGCATCGATAAGGAACAGGGACTTGGCGCTTTCCCTCGCGAGCTGCGCGATGCGGGACTGCAACTCCGCGACCTTCTGGGGATTGCTTTCGGCCAGATTGGTTTTTTCCGACGGGTCTTGCGGGATATTGTACAGCTCGATCGCCGAAGGAAGCGGCGTCCGCCAGATCAGCTTCCAGTCACCTGTGCGCACACCGCCGCGGAACGGCTCGATGTTGTACACCACCTCTTGCCGGGGCGAGGGGGCGCCTTTGCTGACGGTGGCCCAGACGTCCAGCCCATCGAGCGGCTTTCCCTTGCTTCCCTTGGCGAGGTCGGCGCCGGCGAGACCGGCGAGCGTCGGGAACATGTCGACGACGTGCATCATCTCCCTCACCTCGCCAGCTCTGATCTGCCCGGGCCAGTTCGCGAATGCGGCGACGCGCGTCCCGCCTTCGTACAACGCGCCCTTTCCGCCGCGGTAAGGACCGTTGTCGGCTGGCAGCTTCAGCTTCGACACGTCGGCATCCCCGGCAAGGAGCGCGGTCTGGTTGCCGCCGTTGTCGCTCATGAAGACGATCAAGGTGTTCTCGCGCATCCTCTTCCGTTCGAGCGCGGAGACCAGCTTGCCGATCTCGTCGTCCATGCACGTGATCATGGCGGCGTAGGTGCGCCTCGTTGGATCTTCGATATGCCGGTACCTGTCGATATATTCTTTGGGAGCCTGGTAAGGCGAGTGCGGAGCGGTAAAGGCCAAATAGAGAAACAACGGTGTCTTTGGATCATGGGCGTCGATTTGCGCGACTGCATCCGCACCCCACAATTGAGTGACGTAGCCCGGCTCATTCACCGGCTTGTCGTTGCGATACCAGTCGCGCACATTTGCCGATGAATGGGTGAAGTAATCGACCTCGCCCACCATCGATCCATAGTGGTAGTCGAACCCGCGTTGACGCGGCCAGAACTTGCGGTCGGCGTGCCCAAGGTGCCACTTTCCGACCATGGCCGTCCTGTAGCCTGCTTCCTTCAGCGCCTGCGGCAGCAGCCATTCATCTGTCGGCAATCCGTACTTGGCGGGCGTCGGAATGACCAGGGTTTGCAGGCCGTAGCGGCACGGATAACGGCCGGTCATCAATGCTGCCCGGGTGGGGGTGCACATCGGCTGGACGTAAAATTGCTCGAGCCGGGCCCCGTCCTGCGCAAGCTTGTCGATATTTGGGGTCTTGATGTCGGAGCCGTGAAATCCGACGTCCTTCCATCCGAGGTCGTCCGCGACGATGTAAACGATGTGCGGGCGCGGCGCGGTCGATTGCGCGGCGGCAGACCTGGGGTTCGCAGGCGCAATCGAGGCCAACGCAAGCATGGCCAGAACCGAGCTGCCGTTCAGCAGGAGATCGCGGCGATTCATTTGGCGATTGCCTTGCGCTGAATGCACCGATTCATCGAGCGGGCGATCAATCATTTCATTCTCCGAGCAATAGTTTTGTGTGCAATTCACGCAGGCTACTGCGGAGGCGCGCCGCAGGGAAGCAGACAATGGCGGCAGCCGGCGTCGTTTCGACGCCGGGCGGCAATCGGGGCTTCGAGGGAAGCGTCGCGTTCGAGGAGGAAGCGATACCGGCTCAGGGCCGCGCATGACGGCCGCGCGACGACTTGGACGATTATTTCCCCGCCTTCGCGCTGCGCGGCTGGCTGTCGCGCATCAGGCGGTCGATATGCATGCGGATGTGGGCGGCTTCGGCGGTGGTGTTGGCGAGCGCGATGGCGCGGTCGAAGGCGATGCGGGCCTCCTCGTTGCGGCCGAGCTGCATCAGGAAGGCGCCGCGGACGCCGAAATAATGGAAGTAGTTGGCAAGCCGCGGTGCCAAGGGCTCGATCATCTCGAGCGCGGCTTCCGGCCCCTTCACCTTGGAGACCGCAACGGCGCGGTTGAGCGTGATCACCGGCGACGGCTGCATGACCTCGAGCGCGCCGTACAGCAGATCGATCTGGGTCCAGTCGGTATCCTCGGGCTTTTCCGCGCGGGCATGCAGCGCTGCGATCGCCGCCTGCACCTGATACGGCCCGCTGCGGCGGTGGCGCATCGCCTTGTCGATCAGCGCGAGGCCCTCGGCGATCTGCTTCTGGTTCCACAGGCTGCGATCCTGGTCGTCGAGCAGGATCACCTCGCCGTCAGCATCGAAGCGCGCCTCGGCGCGGGCGTGCTGCAACAACAGCAGCGCGGTAAGCCCCATGATCTCCGGCTCGCTCTGGAACAGCCGCAGCAGCAGACGGGCGAGGCGGATCGCCTCCTCGCACAACGGCGCGCGGATTTCGGCGGTGTCGCCGCTCGCCGAATAGCCCTCGTTGAAGATCAGATAGATCATCGCCGCGACCGAGGCGAGCCGCTCGCTGCGCTCGACCGCGCCCGGCGTCTCGAACGGCACGTTGGCATCGGCGACGCGCGCCTTGGCCCGCGTGATGCGCTGCTCCATCGCGGCTTCCGAGACCAGGAAGGCGCGCGCGATCTGCTTCACCGTGAGACCTGAGACGATGCGCAGCGCGAGCGCGATCTGCTGCGTCGCCGGCAGATCCTTGTGACAGCAGATGAACAGCAGCCGCAGGATGTCGTCGCGGTAATGCGAGCCGTCGAGCCGCTCGGCGATCTCGTCCTCGGCGTCGTCGAGGTCGGAGATCGCCTGGTCGTCGTCGGGCAGCGGCTGCTGCTTCTTGTTGCGGCGGACCTCGTCGATCGCGACGTTGCGGCCGACCATGATCAGCCACGCCGCGGGATCGCGCGGCGGGCCGTTCTGCGGCCAGCTCTTGAGCGCCCGCAGGCAGGCGTTCTGGAATGCCTCCTCGGCGGTGTCGAGATTGCGGAAGTAGCGCAGCAATGCGCCGACCGCCTGGGGACGCGCGGACGTCAACGCAGCATCGATCCAGGCGGTGTCGGTCACGCTCACGCCTTGGTACCTCCCTGATTGAAGTAGCCGACCGGGCGGATCTCATAGGTGCCGCCGGGATTGGCCTCGCCGAGGTCGCGCGCGATGTCGAGCACCTCGTCGAGGTTCTTGCCCTCGACCAGATAGAAGCCGAGCAGCTGTTCCTTGGTTTCGGCGAACGGGCCGTCCAGCACCAGCGGCGGGTTTTCCTTGCGCAGCGTGGTCGCCGCGGTGGTCGGCAACAGCCGCGCCACCGGGCCGAGCCTGCCCTGCTTGGCGAGCTTGTCCTGCACAACGGACAGTTTCTGCATGACGGAGGCGTCGTGTTCCTTGCTCCAGGAGCCGACCATGTCTTCGTCATGATAGCAGAGGATGGCGTACAGCATCGAAAAGGCATCTCCGTTCATTGCAAGAACGAACGATTATGCCCGCTGCCGACAGGGGGCGCGAAAGAAATTTAGGTTCCGGGTGCCGACGGTGGATTTTGATCGGGACTTCATGGCGAGCTTCGACGGACGGGACGTTTGTCGCGGCGACGATGAACGTGCGGTTACCAATAGACGCCGTAGCGGGCGGCGATCCGGCGTGCCTTGGCTTCATCGCTCTCTCGATGGCGGATGTGGCTCCTCCCCACCGAACGGGACGCCTGCCGCCGCGGAGACTCCACGGGTTGCGCCTGAGCCTGCGATGAGGCCGGTTGGGCCTCGTTCTGCGTTGGAGCAACGGCCGGTTGAGCCTGAGCCGGCGTGTCAGCGTTTGCGAGCACGGGCGTGGACCGCGGCGACGGCGGAGCGGATGAAAGCCGACACCAGGATCAGTTTGCGCATGGAAGTTCTCCCCTGTTGATGGCAGGAGAAAAGGAAGCGGGTCGGACCCGTTATGTGACTTAAATCACATAGACGTTGGAGGTATCGGGATGGGTAAGGGCGCGCTCGCGCTGCTGATCAATGGCGGCTCGGAAAACTGGTCGTCGGCGCGCTGGAAGGCGCGGTTCGACGCGGTCTGCCCGGATCGCCGCGTGGTGCTGCTGCCGGACGGCGCGCTCGATCCCGCCGAGGTGCACTACGCCGCGGTGTGGAAGCCGAAGCCGGGCGAACTCGCGGCATTCAAGAACCTGCGCGTCATCTTCAATCTCGGCGCCGGGGTCGACGCGCTGATGGCCGATCGCTCGCTGCCCGACGTGCCGCTGGTGCGGGTCGCGGTCTCCGATCTCACCGAGCGCATGACCGAATATGTCGTGCTGCACGTGCTGATGCATCACCGCCAGGAGCTCTATTTGCGCGAGTCGCAACGGGTGAAGCGCTGGGCGCCGGACTACCAGTGGGCGGCGAGCGCGATCACCGTCGGCGTCATGGGGCTCGGCACGCTCGGCGCCGCCTCGGCGCAGGCGCTGCGCGCGCTCGGCTTTCGCGTCGTCGGCTGGAGCCGCAGCGAGAAGCGCATCGACGGCATCGCCTGCTATCACAGCGCGGACGGGCTCGACGCATTCCTGCGCGAGACCAACATCCTGGTCTGCCTGCTGCCGCTGACGCCGGACACAAGGCACGTGCTCAACCGCGATGCGTTCGCGAAGCTGAACCGCGAGAGCCCGCTCGGCGCGCCCGTCATCATCAATGCCGGCCGCGGCGGCCTGCAGAACGAGGCCGACATCCTGCGCGCGCTCGATGACGGCACGCTGGGCGCCGCCTCGCTCGACGTCTTCGAGACCGAACCGCTGCCCGAGGCGAGTCCGTTCTGGAGCCACCCGAAGGTGGTGCTGACGCCGCACAACGCCGCCGACACCGACGCCGACGAGATCTCGAAATATGTCGCACAGCAGATCGCGCGCTTCGAGGCCGGCGGCGCGCTGGAAAACCTGGTCGACCGCAAGCGGGGGTATTGACACCTGCGTGTAGCCCGGATGCAGCGAAGCGAAATCCGGGGTTCTTTGCGCCGGACAAACCGCTCCCGGATTGCGCTGCGCTCCATCCGGGCTACGAAACCGGCGGTGCGGAATCGCGCTTGAACGTCATTGCGAGGAGCGCAGCGACGAAGCAATCCATCCTACCGCGTAACGTTCGCAATGACGGACAAGATGCACGGCTGACTAAGACGCCTTGCGCGCGAAGGTAACGTGGGTCGCGTGCGGGCTCGCGACATGCGAGACGACGGCATAGCCGAGGGCGGGCAGATCAAGGCCCGCGAGCAAACTCTCGCCGGCGCCGAGCACGACCGGCGGCAGCACCAGTTGCAGCTCGTCGAGCAGACGCGCCTGCAGGAATTGCCGCACCACCGAGACGCCGCCGCCGACGCGGATATCCTTGTCGCCGGCAACGGCGCGCGCCCGCTCGAGCGCCGCGAGCATGCCGTCGGTCACGAAGTGAAACGTGGTGCCGCCCTCCATCGCGATGTCGGGCCGCGCGTGATGGGTCAGCACGAACACCGGCGTGTGGTACGGCGGATTGTCGCCCCACCAGCCCTTCCAGGCATGATCCGGCCACGGCCCGCGGATCGGGCCGAACATGTTGCGGCCCAGGATCCAGGCGCCGATCCCCTCCATCGACTTGCGCGCGATCTCGTCGTCGAGCCCGGTGGTGCCGCCGTCCTGGCCGGTCATCGCGCGAAAGGTTCGCGTCTCGAAGAACCAGGCGGCGGGCAGCGCCAGGCCGCCGACGCCGAACGGATGTTCGAGGCTCTGATTCGGCGCCGCGCCAAATCCGTCGATCGAGACCGTGAATACTGAAGTCCTGACTTTTCCCATGATGTTCCGCTTCCGTGAGTGGGAGACCTTACGGAAGGCGGGCGGGAAAGCCAGCGCCCGACATTTGCTGCGCAAGAAAGTTCGCGGCGGCTATTTCGCCCCGCACAGCACGTCGATCGCACCCTTCACGATCGCCTCGAGCTCCTTACGCGGCACCCGGGCGCGGGCGCGGATCGCGATGGTGTGGATGGTGGCGGAAGCCAGATGCGCCAGCGACGCCGGATCGGTCCCCTCAGGCAGTTCCCCGCGTTCCTTGGCGTGGCGGAAGCAGATGCCGAACGCCTTGTCGAGCTCGGTCAGGCCCTCGACCACCATGGTGCGGATGTCCGGATCCGACACCGCCTCCGACGCCGCCGTCATCACGGTGAAGCAACCGCGCGGGCCGGACTCGCCGGAGAGATAGATGTCGAGCGCGATGCGATAGATGCGGTCGAGCCGCTCGCGCAGCGGCGCGTCGGCGCGGAAGATGTCGACCATCGCGGCGCGCGCGTCGTCGCGATAGCGCTGGTAGCTCTTGATGTAGAGCTCGCGCTTGTCGCCGAACGCGCCATAGAGGCTCGGCCGGTTCATGCCGGTCGCGGCGCTCAAATCATCGAGCGAGGTCGCGGCAAAGCCGTCGCGCCGGAACAGATCGAGCGCCTTGCCGAGCGCGACATCGGGCTCATAGGCGCGCGGCCGCCCGCGCCGCTTCGGGGTGACCGGCGCCGCGATTTTGGCGGCAGTTGGCGGCTTCTTATTTTTTTGTACCATTTCGCATTTAATTCCTTGACGCCATCAATATTATCCAAGACAGTACAAAAATCAACAACGGCCGGACACCCGCGCCAGACACTGGAGGCACCCATGGACCTTTATTTCTCGCCCCTCGCCTGCTCGATGGCGACCCGCGTCGCGCTCTATGAAGCCGGCCAGCCGGCCAACTATCTCGAGGTCGACCCGAAGACCAAGGCGGTGCGCAACGACGGCTCCGACTTCAACAAGGTCAACCCGCTCGGCCTGGTGCCGACGCTGCGCACCGACGACGGCGTCGTGCTGACCGAGAACGCCGCGATCCTGCAATATGTCGCTGACCAGTTTCCGCGCGCCGGCATCGGCACGGCGTCGAACGCCGAGCGTTCAAAGCTGCATCAATGGCTGTGCTTCATCGGCACCGAGCTGCACAAGGGCCTGTTCCTGCCCCTGCTCGACAAGAAGGCGCCGCCGGAGGCCAAGACCTATGCCGTGGAGAAATACGTCTCACGGCTCGACTATCTCGAGGACCACCTGAAGGGTCGCGAGTACCTGCTCGATCATTTCAGTGTCGCCGACGCCTATCTCGTCACCGTCATCAACTGGACCATGGCAACGCCGCCGATCGAGCTCGCGAAATGGCCGGCGCTGAAGGCCTATTACGAACGGCTGCGCGCCCGGCCCTCGGTCGCGAAGGCGATCGCGGAGGAGTTCGAACTCTACAAGGCCGAGATCGCGCGGCACAAGGCGGCGGCGTAGGGCTCTCTCCGCTCCCTCTCCCCGTTTTTCACGGGGAGAGGGCTGGGGTGAGGGGATGCGTCCGCAAATGCGCCGTTTGGTGTTGCGTCAGCATCCTCGGCAAATTGAAAGCTTGCGAGTATCAAGCTCCCCACCGGTAGGCTTCCCTGCCCGATCGAGTGGCGTATCAGTAAAGACCGGCATGAACTTCTTCCACTGATGGTAGTATTCCGCCGGCAAGGTGTAAGGTTGGCAGTCAGCAATCGCTCGGAGCGCGCTCCGTTGATAGACCCGAGCCGACTCTGATGTTGCTGAACTGTTCCCCGAAGACAGGATAGGTTGGCCATCCAGCTTGCCCTCTCGCGTGAGCTCGATCACGAACTCGGCCTTCATGCTCCCGGTATCGTTTTCGACGCGTACGGGTTTCCGCCAACACCTCTCGACCTGATGCCTGAAGATCGGTCCCCATGTCTCGGGCCCGTGCATTTTACCTTTCGCTGCGCTTGGCTGGATAGGAACGGCTATGAAGACGGTCGCGAGAAGGAAGCCTGCGAGCGCAACGGCGGCAGAACGTTTAATAGGCATGTAATGGAGTCCGGTAGACGCGGTGAGGTTGCAACGCGAACCAGAATAAACCGCCCCCCATCGAGACTCGCAATCGTTTTCGATGAGCCGCCACAAACGCGCCGTAGCCCGGATGGAGCGCAGCGCAATCCGGGAACGGTATTACCGCAGGCGAGACTACCCCGGATTTCGCTTCGCTCCATCCGGGCTACGAGCCGATCAGAACGGCTCCAGCCCCAAGCCCGGCACGTCGGCCGGACGCGGGCCCGGGGCGGGCCAGTGGAAGCGGCGGTCCTTCTCTGCAATCGCGATGTCGTTGATCGAGGCCTCGCGGCGACGCATCAGGCCGTGCTCGTCGAACTCCCACTGCTCGTTGCCGTAGGAGCGAAACCAGTTGCCGCCGGCATCGTGCCATTCGTACTGGAAGCGCACCGCGATGCGGTTGCCGTCGAACGCCCAGAGATCCTTGATCAGGCGATACTCCAGCTCCTTTTCCCATTTGCGGGTCAGGAAGGCCACGATCGCCTCGCGGCCCTGAAACACCTCGGAGCGGTTACGCCAGCGGCTGTCCTCGGTATAGGCGCCGGCAACCCGAACGGGGTCGCGCGAATTCCAGGCGTCCTCCGCCATGCGCGCTTTCTGCGCGGCGGTCTCGCGGGTGAAAGGTGGCAGCGGCGGGCGTGACATCGGCGATCCCTCGTTGTTCGGCACGCAAATCTAGCGCCGCGCCGCCGAGAGTCGATGGGGCGTTTCCTATCAGCCGATAGCTAAACTAGAGCCTATTCCGTTCCGATTATACCGGAACGGGCTCTAGCCTCTTATTTTGACGCGCTTTCTTCACGCGAACCGCTACCCGGTTCGCTCGAAAACGCTCTAAGCCAGATCGGCCTTCATCAGCGCGCGAATAGCCTTCGGAATCGGCTGCGCGCGGCCGCCGCTGATGAAGGCGACGCGGACCTCGGCCTTCACAAGCACGTCATCGCCGCGCCGGACTTCCTGAGCGAGCAAGATGGAGGCGCCCTTCACCGCGATCGGCCAAGTCACGACATCGAGCATGTCGTCCATCCGCGCAGGCTTGAGGAAATCGAGCGTCATCGAGCGCACGACAAAGGCGAAGCCGCCAGTCTCTTCCTGCGCCTCCTCGAACAGCGCGTTCTGTTCGGCGCCCATCAGACGGAGATGATTGGTGCGGCCGCGCTCCATGAAGCGCAGGTAGTTGGCGTGGTAGACGATGCCGGAAAAATCGGTGTCTTCGTAATAGACACGGACCTGCATATGGTGGCGGCCATCGCGGATCACGCCGTCGATATGGGGTAAGGTCAATTGCGGCCCCTCGATTGCCCTCGGAACGGGAACAACAATCGTGTTGCGCAAATTCCTCGATCACGCAAGCGCGCTCAGGACACCACCGGCCCCTTTGCGCCGAGCGTGACCTGCACGATCTCGGGCGGCACGCCGAGGCGGAACGGCATGATGCTGCAGCCGAGGCCGCCGGAGACGACGACGTCGCATTTCAGCTTGATATGGCCATAGGCGAGCCGCATGCCGTGCTTCACCGGCACCGCCGGCGACCAGCCGAGCAACCGGACCTGCCCACCATGGGTGTGGCCGGACAATTGCAGCGCAACGCGCGAGGGCACCCGGAGCGCGACGTCGGGCTCATGCGCGAGCAGGATCACCGGCGCGTCGTCTGTGACCTTGGCAAGCGTCGCGTTGAGATCGTCGACGCCGATGCGCGTGACCTGGCGATAGGGCCGCGCCGCCATGAAGGCGAGCTGGTCGCCGAGACCGGCGAGCCAGAACGGACGGCCGTCCTTGGCGAGCCGCACCGCGTCGTTCTCGTAGACCGGAATCCCCGCCCCCTCCAGCGCGCGGCGCGCCAGCGGGATGCCGCGCCCCAAGCGCTGTACCGCCTTGTCTTCCCAGTAGTCGTGGTTGCCGAGCACGGCGTGCACGCCGAGCGGCGCCTTCAGGCTCTTCAGCACCGCGGCCCAGTCGGAGGCCGGAATGAAGCGCGTGACGTGGCGCAGCCCCGCGACATAGTCGCCGAGCAGCACGATGATGTCGGGGTTCAGGCCGTTCGTCCGCTCGACGATCTCTGCGATGCGATCGAGCGACATCCAGGGATCGCAGGCGTGGATGTCGGCGAGTGCGGCGATCTTGAGCCGAAAGTCCGCCGGCCATTGCCGCGGCGACAGATCGTAGCGCGTGAGCGCGAGGCGGACGACCGGCTCGCTCAAGCCATAGGCCGCGGTCGAAGCGGTGGCGGCGGTCAACCCGCCGAACCCGCGCAGAAAATGACGACGTGAAATCATGGACGTTTGATCGGTGATGCCTGGCGCTTGTCGAAAACACTTTGGGCTATCATAGGCCCTTTGATTGGAGCGAAATTGGGCCGCGTTTGTGCGGACGGCCTGCAGAGATGCCGTCAGCGGCCAAGGTTACCGGCAAGTGCGATGCGCCGCATCAACACGTCTCTTCACGACTTCGGGAGCGGAGGCGAGCATGAAGAACCGCTTCGCCCTTTTCCGGATCATGCGTCAGTCGTCGTCGCCATTGCCGCCGAACAGCCCGAACTGCGAGGGGTCGCGGTTCGGCTCGGCGAGGCCGAGATGGCGGAAGGCATGCGAGGTCAGGAGCCGGCCACGCGGAGTGCGCTGCAGATAGCCGCACTGGATCAGATAGGGCTCGATGATGTCCTCGATCGCATCGCGCGGCTCCGACAGCGCCGCCGCCATGGTCTCGACGCCGACCGGTCCGCCGCCATAGTTCAGGGCGATGGTGGTGAGATAGCGCCGGTCCATCGCATCGAGCCCGGCGCTGTCGACCTCGAGCGCGCTCAGCGCCCGGTCGGCGATGCCGCGGTCGACGGAATCGGCATCGGCGGCGGAGGCAAAGTCGCGCACCCGGCGCAGCAGGCGGCCGGCGATGCGCGGCGTGCCGCGGGCGCGGCGCGCGATCTCGTTGGCGCCGTCGGGGCTCATGCCGATATTGAGCACGCGGGCGCCGCGGGTGACGATCTTCTCCAGCTCTTCCTCGGTGTAGAAATTGAGCCGGATCGGAATGCCGAAGCGGTCGCGCAAGGGATTGGTGAGCAACCCCGCACGCGTCGTCGCGCCGACCAGCGTGAATTTCGACAATTCGATTTTCACAGAACGCGCCGCGGGACCTTCGCCGATGATCAGGTCGAGCTGAAAATCCTCCATCGCGGGATAGAGCACTTCCTCGACCGCCGGGCTGAGGCGATGAATCTCGTCGATGAACAGCACGTCGCGCTCTTCGAGATTGGTCAGCAGCGCCGCGAGATCGCCGGCCTTCGCAATGACAGGGCCGGAGGTGGCGCGAAACCCGACGCCGAGCTCGCGCGCGACGATCTGCGCCAGCGTGGTCTTGCCGAGGCCGGGCGGACCGACGAACAGCACATGATCGAGCGCCTCGCCGCGCTTCTTCGCAGCCTCGATGAAGATCGAGAGATTCTTGCGCGCCTGGGCCTGGCCGACGAACTCGGTCAGCGACTGCGGCCGCAGCGCGGTGTCGCCGACATCATCGGAGCGGCGTTCGGGCGAGACCATGCGCGAGGGCGTGTTCATATCGCTAAACCAGCACGAGGTGGTTGTTCTCCCTCTCCCCGCCCTTGCGGGGAGAGGGTTGGGGTGAGGGGCTCCATCCGCGAGCGCGATGCGTGTTGAGACCTGTACCCCCTCACCCGGACCGCATCTTCGATGCGGTCCGACCTCTCCCCGCAAGCGGGGCGAGGTGAAGAAGAGAGACGCTTCGATACACAACTCACTTCGACAATTCCTTCAGGCCCAGCCGGATCAGCTGCGCGGTCTCGACGCTCTCACCGGCGCTGCGCGAGGCGGCGGCGATGGCGGCAGCGGCTTGCGGCTGGCCGTAGCCGAGATTGACCAGCGCCGAGATCGCGTCGGTCACCGGGCGCGGCGCGCGGTTGTTGTCGATCGCGCCCGACAGATGCACCACCGCGGGATCGACATCGGCGAAGCCCGGCGCCTTGTCCTTCAGTTCGCTGACGATGCGCTCGGCGACCTTCGGCCCGACCCCCGGCGTCCGCGCCACCGCCGCCTTGTCGCGCAGCGCGATCGCATTGGCGAGATCGGTCGGCGGCAGCGTGCCGAGCACCGCGAGCGCGACCTTGGCGCCGACGCCCTGCACGGTCTGCAGCAGGCGAAACCATTCGCGCTCGTGATCGCTGCGGAAGCCGAACAGTTTGATCTGGTCCTCGCGGACATAGGTCTCGATCGAGAGCACGGCAGCGCCGCCCGGCGACGGCAGCGCCTGCAGCGTGCGGCTCGCGCAATGCACCTGATAGCCGACGCCGCCGACGTCGAGGATCACATAGTCCTCGCCATAGGAATCGATCAGGCCCTTCAGCTTGCCGATCATAGGTTCGCCACCTTGAGCCGCAGCGCGGTGCTCTGGCGGTGATGGGCGTGGGTGATCGCGACCGCGAGCGCGTCCGCGGCGTCGGCGGACGGCGGCTCGGCTTTCGGCAGCAGGATCTTCAGCATCACCTGGATCTGGCTCTTCTCGGCATGTCCGGCGCCGACCACGGTCTTCTTGACCTGGTTCGGCGCGTATTCGGCGACCGAGATACCGAACATTGCGGGCGCCAGCATGGCGACGCCGCGCGCCTGGCCGAGCTTCAGCGTGGCAACGCCGTCCTTGTTGACGAAGGTCTGCTCGACCGCCGCCTCCGCCGGTCGGTGGTGGGCGAGCACGGCAGCCAGCCCCTCATGGATCGCAAGCAGCCGGCTCGCCAGCGGCAGATCGTCCGGCGGCTCGACCGAACCGCAGGCGATATAGACGAGACGATTGCCTTCGGTCTCGATCACCCCCCAGCCGGTGCGGCGGAGACCCGGATCGATACCGATGATGCGGACGGGAGAGCGAATCGGCTGGGATGTCATGGGGTAGTGATACCGCCTGCGCCGGGAGAACGAAACACAAACGGAGCCTCATCCCCGCCTCCGTCGCGGTCAGCTCGGCCCATCGCCCAGCCTCGGCTCGTCGTCCCCCGCGAAAGCGGGGGATCCAGTACGCCGCGGCCTCGCGGATCAAATGAAGGTCTCTGGAATACTGGATCGCCCGGTCGAGCCGGGCGATGACAGCGGAGCAAATGGATCAACCGCCCATCTTCGCGATCAGCGCGTCGGACACCTCGAAATTGGCGAACACATTCTGCACGTCGTCGTGCTCGTTGAGCAGGTCCATCAGCTTCAGCAGCTTTTCGCCGGTCTCGTCGTCGACCGAAACGGTGTTCTGCGGCTTCCAGGTCAGCGCCGCCTTGCGCGGCTCGCCGAACTTCGCTTCCAGCGCTTTTGCGACTTCGCGGAAGGTGTCCTGCGAGGCGTAGACCTCGTGGCCGCCCTCGCTGGAGACCACGTCGTCGGCGCCGGCCTCGATCGCGGCGTCCAGCATCGCGTCGTCGGAGGCGACCTTGGCGTCGTATTCGATGATGCCGGTGCGATCGAACATGAAGGCGACCGAGCCGGTTTCGCCGAGATTGCCGCCCGACTTGGTGAAGAAGGAGCGGATGTCGGAAGCAGCGCGGTTGCGGTTGTCGGTCAGCGCCTCGACGATGACGGCGACGCCGCCGGGGCCATAACCCTCGTAGCGGATCTCGTCGTAGTTCTCGCCCTCATTGCCCGCGGCCTTCTTGATGGCGCGGTCGATATTGTCCTTGGGCATGTTCTCGGCGCGGGCCGCGACCACGGCGGCGCGCAGCCGCGGATTCATCGCCGGGTCCGGGGTGCCGAGCTTGGCCGCCACGGTGATTTCGCGGGCCAGCTTGCCGAAAAGCTTCGACTTCTGGGCATCCTGCCGGCCCTTGCGGTGCATGATGTTCTTGAATTGGGAATGGCCGGCCATGCGACGTCTCTTCGGAGCTTAGGGTCTGAACAGGGATGGAAAACGCGGCCTTATAGGCCCCTCACGGTCAAAATCAAAGGATCGGCGGGGCCCTACGGCGGAGGAATACTACCGCAAGCCGGAATATGAGGCACTTGTTAACCATGACTTCACGCCCGGATGCGAGGATCGCCCCGTCCCGCCGCAACTTTCCACAGCCCCTAAAGAGCCCACATGGCGTTCGGTTTGTTTCGAAAGCAAGTGCCGGAGCCGGCTGCGCCGGCCGTCGCGCCGCAGGTTCCAACCGCGGCCGCCACCCCTCAGGTCTCGACCGAGACTGATTTGGCCAAGGATTCATCCAAGGAAATCCTGGAATTGCTGGAACTCGAGCTCGGGGCGATGATCCGCCAGCTCGAGCGCGCCGCGAGCTCGGTCGCCGACGGCGCCGAGGCGACGGCAGCCAAGCTCGCCACCATTCGCGCCCGCACCGATGCGCTGACCGGCCGCAGCAGCGATGCGCAGAGCACCGCGACGACGTTCTCGCAAGCCGCCGACCGTTTCACCCACTCCGCCGAGGGCATCGGCGCGCAGGTTCGCAGCGCGAGCCAGCTCGCCGACGACGCCGCGGCCGCGGCGCGCGAGGCCACCGACAATGTCGATCGCCTGCGCGAGTCTTCGGCCGCGATCGGCAACGTCGTCAATCTGATCGCGCAGATCGCGCGGCAGACCACGCTGCTCGCGCTGAACTCGACGATCGAGGCGGCGCGCGCCGGTGCCGCCGGCAAGGGCTTTGCGGTGGTCGCAACTGAGGTCAAGGCGCTGGCAGTGCAGACCCAGAGCGCGACCGAGGAGATCACCCGCAAGATCGAGGTATTGCAGAAGGACGCCACCGGATCGGCGGACGCGGTCCACCGCATCTCCCAGGCGATCGAAAAGATCCGCCCGGTGTTCGAGAACGTCAACGGAGCGGTTGCCGAGCAGAATGAAATCACCGGTGAGATGGGCCAGAATGCCGCCTCCGCTTCGCACTTCATCGTCTCGGTCGGCACCAGCGCCGGCGAGATCGACTCGGCAACACGCGAAGCCGCCGCGCATGGCGACAATGTCGCCAAGGCCGGCAAGACGGTGACCGCATTCGCGCAGAAGCTGAAAGCGCGCTGCGCGGTGCTGTTGCGCCAGGACGAGCGCGGCGATCCGCGCAAGAACGAGCGCCTGCCCTGCAGCCTCAAGATCGAGATCACGACCGCGCGCGGCCTCGTCACCGCGCCGGTCTACGAGATCGCGATGGACGGCATTCTGATCGGCGGACCCGATGCCGGGAAGCTGCCGGTGCAGGAGACCCTGAACGGGACATTGCAGGAGGTCGGCGCGTGCCGGATCCGGATCGGCGAGCGCTCCAAGGCAGGCAGCCAGGCCCGCTTCGAGGCGGCAACCGCCGAGCTGCGGGAAAAAATCGAAGACCGGATGTGGGCGATCCACGAGGAGAACGCCGAACTCGTCACCCGCGCGATCGAAGCCGGCAGCGCGCTGAGCAAGATGTTCGAGAACGGGCTGGCAAGCGGCGCGATCGCGATATCTGACATGTTCGACACCGATTATGTCGAGATCGCAGGCACCAACCCGGTGCAGTACCGCACCAAAATGCTGGACTGGGCGGAGCGCACGCTGCCGGCGTTCCAGGAGGCATTCCTCGCCAGGGACAAGCGGATGGCGTTCTGTGTGATGATCGACCAGAACGGCTACCTGCCGGTCCATAATAAGCTCTACTCGCAGCCGCAGCGGCCGGGCGACGTGACATACAACACCGCCAACAGCCGCAACCGCCGCATCTTCAACGACGCCGCGGGCCTCGCCGCCGGCCGCAACCAGCGCGCCTATCTGATCCAGACTTATGCGCGCGACATGGGAGGCGGCAACACGGTGATGATGCGCGAGATCGACGTACCGATCCGAGTGCGCGGCCGGCATTGGGGCGGGTTCCGCACCGCCTACAAGCTTTGAACGCTTCGTAGCCCGGATGCGGCGAAGTGTAATCGGGGATGCGTGTTGCACGGACAGGAGCCCCGGATTTCGCTGCGCTGCATCCGGGCTACAGGGTGCGCGCTCAGGCAAGACCGGCAGCGCGAATCACGCTTTAGGATCGGAATGGGGAATGCTGCGGCGGCCGACGGGCCGCTGTAACGGAGGAAGCGTCGACATGTCGGCCGCGCAACTTGCAGTTCTGGATACGTCATCGGACCGAACGCTGGCCGAGCGGCTGGTGGACCAGCTCGCCGACCGCATCGGCGGCCTCGGGGTGGAACTCGCCGACATCGCCGGCAACGTCCAGGAGGTCGCGAACCGCGTCAGCAGCCAGTCCGAGCGCTTCCATCATTTGCAGACGACCGCCGAGACGATGGTCGCCGCCAATCACGACATCGCCAACGCATCGCAGGCGGTGCAAACGACCGCATCCGCCGCGGTCGGCCAGATCGCGGAGTCCCGCCATGTGGTCGAGACGGCGGTCAGCCATATCGCGGAGCTCGTCGCGGCGGTCGGACGGATCGAGGCGCGGCTCGCCGCGGTCGGCTCCGCGCTGAGCCAGGTTGCCAAGGTTTCCGGTTCGATCGAGGCGATCGCCAAGCAGACCAATCTGCTGGCGCTCAACGCCACCATCGAGGCGGCGCGCGCCGGCAATGCCGGCCGCGGCTTTGCGGTGGTCGCGAGCGAGGTCAAGAACCTTGCGGAAGCGACGCGCCAGGCGACGCATCAGATTTCCGACACCGTGCGCGATCTCGACGGCCAGATCGGCAGCCTGATCGGCGAGAGCAGCGATGCCTCGTTGCGCGCCAAGAGCGCCGGCGAAGGCGCCCAGCAGATTTCGGGCATCATCATGCGCGTGCAGGAAGGCTTTTCATCCGTCGGCGCCGAGATCGGCAGCGTGGCGCGCGCCGCGACCTCCAATCTCGGCCATTGCGACAGCGTGATCGCGGAGCTGAACGAGCTGGCCAAGGGTGTCGACCTCTCCTCGCGCGACCTCAAGCATGCCGACAGCCGCGTCGCGAAACTGCTCGAGCTCTCCGAGAGCCTGATCGTGACCATCGCCGACAGCGGCGTGGAGACCAGTGATACGCCACTGATCCGCGTCGTGATCGACACCGCAAGGCGGATCTCCGAGCTGTTCGAGAATGCCGTCGCGCGCGGCGAGATCACGCTCGCGCAATTGATGGACGAGAATTATCGCGAGATCGCCGGCACCAATCCGAAGCAGTATCTCACCGACTACGTCGCCTTCACCGACCGCGTGTTGCCCGCGATCCAGGATCCGATCCAGAAGAGCGATCCGCGCATCGTGTTCTGCGTCGCCTGGGCGCGCAGCGGCTATCTGCCGACCCACAATCCGAACTACCGGCAGCCGCAGGGGCCGGACCCGGTCTGGAACAACGCCAATTGCCGCAACCGCCGCCTGTTCAACGATCGCGCGGTGAGCAAGGTCGCGGCCAACACAAAACCGTTCCTGCTGCAGACCTATCGCCGCGACATGGGCGGCGGCAATTTCGTGCTGATGAAGGACCTGTCATCGCCGATCGTCGTAAACGGCCGCCACTGGGGCGCATTCCGGATGGGTTTTAGGCAGAGTTGACGGCAGCTCCGTAGCCCGGATGGAGCGAAGCGTAATCCGGGCTACGGGCTACGTCCAAAACCCCGGCACCGCAGGCTCGAGCCGCCCGCCGGCGCGCACCGGCGCGACCTTCACCGCAAGCCCGGTCGCATCGTCGGTCTCGACCGCGATGCCGCTCAGCGTTGCCACACCGCCCGCCGGCTCGAAGCGACCGGAGGGAATCCCGGTGAGGAAGCGCTGCAGCGGCTCCTCCTTCTGCATGCCGATCACCGAGTCATAGTCGCCGGTCATGCCGGCATCGCTCATATAGGCGGTGCCGCCCGGCAGCACCTGATGATCGGCGGTCGGCACATGGGTATGGGTACCGACCACGAGGCTGACGCGGCCATCGCAGAAGAAGCCGACGCCCTGCTTCTCGCTGGTCGCCTCGGCATGGAAATCGAGCACGATGGCGTCACAGCCCTCGCGCAGCGGACAGGCCTCGAGCTCGCGCTCGATAGCGCTGAACGGATCGTTCGAGGACGGCTCCATGAAGACGCGGCCGATCGCGTTGATGACCAGCGCGCGCTTGCCGCTCTTGGTATCGACCAGCGTGGCGCCGCGGCCGGGCGAATGTCGCGGGAAATTCAGCGGGCGGATCAGGCGCGGCGCGCGCTCGATGAAGACCAGCGCCTCCTTCTGATTCCAGGCGTGGTTGCCGAGCGTGATCGCATCGGCGCCGGCGTCGAGCAGCTCCTGGTAGATCGCCTCGGTGATGCCGAAGCCGCCGGCGGAATTCTCGCCATTGACGACCACGAGATCGAGCGACCAGTCCCTGATCATGCCGGGAAGGTGGTCGGCGATGGCGGTGCGGCCGGTCCTGCCGACGACGTCACCAACGAAGAGAATTCGCAAGGCTAGCTACTCCGGAAATCGAACGTCTTGCGCTCCGTTAGCACATAATCGAGCGGGACGTCGTGCGACAGCGCCGGAATCGCCTTGGTTTCCTGTGCAGCAAAGGCAAGTCCGACCCCGATCACATGCTTGGCCTTGCGCAGATGCGCGAAGGTATAGTCGTAATAGCCGGCGCCGTAGCCGATGCGGTGACCGAGCTTGTCGAATGCCGCGAGCGGCACCAACATCACGTCCGGATGCACCTCGGCGGCGGCCGGCGACGGCTCGGGAATGCCGAGCGGCCCGAGCATCAGCCGATCCTGCGGCGACCAGCTGCGGAAGATCAGCGACTGGCCGCGCGCGTTGATGCACGGCAGCGCGAGCCGCGCGCCCTTGTCGGCAAGCTTCTTCATCAACGGCGCCGGATCGAGCTCGCTGCGGATCGGCGCATAGCCTGAGACGATCATGCCCTGCGCGATCTCGAACGGCGCGCCGCGCTTGGCGAGCGCTTCGGCAGCCGTCGCGCGCTGCTCGTCGCTCAGCGCATCGCGCTTGGCGAGAGCAAGTGCCCGGAGCTCGGCCTTCGATGGAGATGCGTGCATGATCCATCTTCCGCTGTCGTCGTCCGCGACAACGGACGATCCATCATTCCAGAGACGCTAGCTTTCGTTAAGGCCAGGCCGCGGCGCGCTGGACGCCCCGTATCGCGGGGCACAACACTAGACAAATCAAACCGCCGCAGCGCGACAACAAGGCAACAGCAAAAATCAGTGCGAAGCCGCAGAGGCCGTTGGAGCGCTCGATCCCGGAGTTCCCTACGAAAGTAGGTGGGCACCATATGTCCGGGTCCACGGACCCGGCCAGGGACAGTTCCCTAAAGGATCGATAAGGCCCCGGGGATATATGGCTCCTGACGCACGACGCAGCTTCGCGGGGGCTAATCTAGCCATCGTTGCCCCAATCCGCCAGCGGTAAGGAAGACGCAGCCGAGACTCATGCACTTCTCTCCACCCTCCCCTGGAGGGGGAGGGTCAGTACGCATGAAGCGTAGCGGAATGCGAACCGGGGTGGGGTGATCTCTCAACGCGGGCACTGCACGTGTGGAAAGACCGTCGCCCCACCTCGCCGCTCATTTCATGAGCGGCGATCCTCCCCTCCAGGGGAGGATAAGATCACCCTATGCCGGAAAATATAAATCACCCGATCGCGATGCCGCCGCCGATGGTGCGGTTGAGCACCTGCGTGGTGCGCTCGATCCGCTCCGCGGCGGCGTTGAGCGCGTTGGAGACCGCGGTCTGGGTCGCGCGGGCGCGGTCGATGGCGGCGACGCGCGCATTGCGCAGCTGCTCGACCTCCTCCTCGAGGCTGCGGATGCGTGCGCTGGCGTCGACCAGTTCGTCGCAGGCGGTAAGCGCCGCCATCACCGTCAGCCGCGCATCGCCGATCTCGCCGAACTTGCCGCGCAGCGATTCCACACGCTGCTGGAGATTTTCCGCGAGCTTCAGGAGCCGCACCTCCTGGCCCTCCTCGCAGGCCATCCGGTATTGCCGGCCATTGATGGTGACGTTGATGTGGCTCATCTGCTGTCTCCGCCGTCGAGCACGGCGCGAATGCTGCCGATTGCCGCGTCGAGTTTTTCCGCGATCTCGCGATTGGCGCGCTCGAGCTTGCGCGTCTTCACCAGCGATCCGTCGAGCTCGTCCGCAAGCCTGGAGCGATCGGCGCCGAGCGCCTGGATGCGGCTCGCCAATTCGTTCTCGTCGCGGTCGGCCTCGCGGCGGCGCTCCACCGAGCTCTCCAGCGCATCGAGCGCTGCCATCAGCCGCTTTGTCGCAGCATCGATATCGGCAAGCGGTGCCTCGGTATTGCCAGACCCGTTGGCGAGACGATCACTCATGACACGCGGCGTGGACCTTTCAAGTCGGTTGGCTTGGTGGCCTGCGGAAGACAGCCCTGCCGCACGGCAAAACTGGCGGTTCGGCAAGCGTTTACGGGACGAAATTTACGTGGCAAGCGAGCCCAGCGCAACGGCGGCGCAGAACTATGCACCGTTGAATGAAATAGGGCGATTTCGGGCCACTTTTCCCCGTTTTGAGGCGTTTCATCGCCTTGGACTTGCGGAATTGAGGTGCTAATCCACCCCCAACCCGTAAGGCCATCCACGCGCGTATCGCGGCTGCCCGCCCCGATCCGTCCAGCAATCAGCTCCTCATTTTAGGCGGACTTTTCATCATGACGCAGGTCGATCACACCCGTATGGCCAATGCGATCCGTGGCCTTGCCATGGACGCCGTCGAAAAGGCGAATTCCGGCCATCCCGGCCTGCCGATGGGCGCCGCCGACATCGCGACCGTCCTGTTCACAAAATTCCTGAGATTCGATGCGGCCGACACGGCGTGGCCCGATCGCGACCGCTTCGTGCTCTCGGCCGGCCATGGCTCGATGCTGCTCTATTCGTTGCTGTACCTCACCGGCAACAAGGACATGACGCTCGACCAGCTCAAGCATTTCCGCCAGCTCGGATCGCTGACGCCGGGCCACCCGGAGAACTTCCACACCAAGGGCATCGAGACCACCACCGGTCCGCTCGGCCAGGGCATCGCGACCGCGGTCGGCATGGCGCTCGCCGAGAAGATGCTGGCCGCTGAGTTCGGCAAGAAGATCGTCAACCACCACACCTATGTGCTCGCCTCCGACGGCGACCTGATGGAGGGCATCTCGCAGGAAGCGATCGCGCTCGCCGGTGTCTGGCGGCTCAACAAGATGATCGTGCTGTACGACGACAACGGCATCTCGATCGACGGCCCGACCTCGATCTCCGATTCCGTCGATCAGGTGAAGCGCTTCAAGTCTGCAGGCTGGGCCGCCGAATTGATCGATGGCCACGATCCGCAGGCGATCGCCGCTGCAATCACCCGCGCGCAGAAATCCAACAAGCCCTCGATGATCGCCTGCAAGACCACGATCGGTTACGGCGCGCCGCACAAGGCCGGCACCGCCAAGGCGCATGGCGAGGCGCTCGGCGCCGACGAGCTCAAGGCGGCCAAGGAGAAGCTCGGCATTTCGCTCGAGCCGTTCTCGGTGCCCGACGATGTGCTGAAGGCCTGGCGCGAGGCAGGCAGCCGCGGCGCCGCCGAGCACAAGGCCTGGGACGAGCAGTTCGCGCAACTCGGCAGCCGCAAGCGCGCCGAGTTCGAACGCCGCATTCGCCACGAGCGGCCGCAGTCGCTCGCCAAGGGGCTGCGCGCCTTCAAGAAGGGGCTCCTGGAAAATCCGCTCAACGTCGCGACCCGCAAATCGTCGGAAGCCGCGATCGAGGTGATTGCGGCTGCGATGCCGATGGAATTCGTCGCCGGCTCCGCCGACCTCACCGGCTCCAACAACAACAAGGCGAAGTCGGCGACGGCGTTCGGTGCCAAGACGCCGAAGGGCCGCTTCATCCATTACGGCGTCCGCGAGCACGGCATGGCGGCGTGCCTCAACGGCATCTTCCTGCATGGCGGCTTCGCGCCGAACGGCGCCACCTTCCTGGTGTTCACCGACTACGCGCGCGGCGCGATGCGGCTGTCGGCGCTGATGGGCACCGGTGTCGTCTATGTCATGACCCATGACTCGATCGGCCTCGGCGAGGACGGCCCGACGCACCAGCCGGTCGAGCATCTGTCCGCGTTGCGCGCGATGCCCAACATGCGCGTGTTCCGCCCCTGCGACGCGGTCGAGACCGCCGAGTGCTGGGAACTGGCGCTCAACCGCGTCGACGGACCGACGGTGCTGGCGCTGACCCGCCAGAACCTGCCGCAGCTCCGCACCACGGCGCCGAACGACAACCCGTGCAGCCACGGCGCCTATCAGCTGGTCGCGGCGCAGGGTGACGCAAAAGTGTCATTGTTCGCGTCGGGTTCCGAGGTCCAGATCGCGGTCGAGGCGCAGAAGCAGCTCGCCGGACGCGGCATCGCGACGCGGGTGGTCTCGGTCCCGTCGCTGGAATTGCTGCTGGCACAGCCCGCCGAGCGGCAAAATGCCATTATCGGCAACGCCCCGGTCAAGATCGCGATCGAGGCCGCGGTGCGCTGGGGCTGGGATGCCGTGATCGGCCATGACGGCGAATTCATCGGCATGCACGGATTTGGCGCCAGCGCCCCGGCGAAGGACCTTTTCCGGCATTTCGGCATTACTGCTGAAGCCGTCGTTAACGCTGCCACCAAGCGCGTCTGACGCTGGCCTGACACCCGCGGGCCAAGGTTGAGCTTGTCGCAAAAAAGGATTACCTAAGCTCCATCTTTTCCGTACGCGCCCGGCCGAACCGGGCGTTCCGCCGTAAAAACCTCGTGGGAGCGCTCCCGCGGGGCTGACAACAGCATTAGAGGAGACGAGCATGGCAATCCGCGTCGCGATCAACGGGTTTGGGCGTATCGGCCGCAACATTCTGCGCGCCATCGCCGAGTCCGGCCGCAAGGACATCGAGGTGGTCGGCATCAACGACCTCGGCCCGGTCGAGACCAACGCACACCTGCTGCGCTTCGATTCCGTGCACGGCCGCTTCCCCGGCACCGTCACGGTCGACGGCGACACGATCAGCCTCGGCGACAACAAGATCAAGGTTTCGGCCGAGCGCGATCCCTCCAAGCTGCCGTGGAAGGCGCTCGGCGTCGACGTCGCGCTGGAATGCACCGGCATCTTCACCGCGAAGGACAAGGCCTCCGCGCACCTCACCGCCGGCGCCAAGCGCGTGCTGGTCTCGGCGCCCGCCGACGGTGCTGACGCCACCATCGTCTACGGCGTCAACCACGACACGCTGACCAAGGATCACCTGGTGGTCTCGAACGGCTCCTGCACCACCAACTGCCTCGCGCCGGTCGCCAAGGTCCTGAACGACACCGTCGGCATCGAGACCGGCTTCATGACCACGATCCACGCCTATACCGGTGACCAGCCGACGCTCGACACCCTGCACAAGGATCTCTATCGCGGCCGCGCCGCGGCGATGTCGATGATCCCGACCTCGACCGGTGCCGCGAAAGCGATCGGCCTCGTGCTGCCCGAGCTGAAGGGCAAGCTCGACGGCGTCTCGGTCCGCGTTCCGACCCCGAACGTTTCCGTGATCGACCTCAAGATCGTCGCCAAGCGCGCAACCGACGCCAAGGAGATCAACGAGGCGATGAAGCGTGCGTCCGAGCAGCAGCTCAAGGGCATCCTCGGCTACACCACCGCGCCGAACGTCTCGATCGACTTCAACCACGATCCGCACTCGTCGACCTTCCACATGGACCAGACCAAGGTGCAGAACGGCAACTTCGTGCGCGTGATGTCCTGGTACGACAATGAGTGGGGCTTCTCGAACCGTATGGCGGACACCGCCGTCGCGATCGGCAAGCTGGTTTAAGTTCGACTGTTCGTGATGCCCGGCTCACCGCCGGGCATCTGCGTGTTTGCCCCCCGCGTTCGCGACCTCAACGGCCGCGACATCGGCAAGCGAAAGCGACGCCGTCCGTCGGACGGCGGTGTCCGGCCGCACAGGAAACGCTCATGACAAAATCGTTCCGCACCCTCGACGACGTCAACCTGAAGGGCAAGCGCGTGCTGCTGCGCGTCGACCTCAACGTCCCCATGGAAAATGGTCGCGTCACCGACGCCACCCGGCTCGAGCGCGTGGCCCCCACCATCACCGAAATTTCCGACAAGGGCGGCAAGGTGATCCTGCTCGCCCATTTCGGCCGCCCCAAGGGACGCGATCCCAAGGAATCGCTGAAGCCGGTCGCCGACGCGCTGTCGAAAGTGATCAAGCGCCCGGTGGCCTTCGCCGAGGACTGCATCGGCGAGCCCGCGGCCGCCGCTGTCGCGACCCTCAAGGACGGCGACATCCTCTGCCTGGAAAACACGCGTTTCCATAAGGAGGAAGAGAAGAACGACGCCGGCTTCGTTACAGAGCTCGCCAAGCTCGGCGACATCTGGGTCAACGACGCCTTCTCCGCCGCGCATCGCGCCCACGCCTCGACCGAGGGCCTCGGCCACAAGCTGCCGGCCTATGCCGGCCGCACCATGCAGGCCGAGCTCGACGCGCTCGGCAAGGCGCTGGAAGCGCCGACCAAGCCGGTGATCGCGATCATCGGCGGCGCCAAGGTCTCGACCAAGATCGACCTCTTGGAAAACCTCGTGAGCAAGGTCGACGCGCTGGTGATCGGCGGCGGCATGGCCAACACCTTCCTGCACGCGCAGGGCGTCGCCGTCGGCAAGTCGCTCGCCGAAAAGGATCTTGCCCCGACCGCGCTGCGGATCATGGAGAAGGCCAACGCCGCCAACTGTGCGATCATCCTCCCCGTCGACGCTGTCGTCGCCAACCAGTTTGCCGCCAATGCGCCGTCGCACGCCTATGGCCTCGATGCGATCCCGGCCGACGGCATGATCCTCGACGTCGGTCCGCAATCGATCGCGCGCATCCATGCCGCGATCGACGACGCGGCGACGCTGGTCTGGAACGGCCCGCTCGGCGCTTTCGAGCTGACGCCGTTCGACCGCGGCACCGTGGTATCGGCCAAACATGCCGCCGAACGCACCAAGACGAAGAAGCTGATCTCGGTCGCCGGCGGCGGCGATACCGTCGCGGCGCTGAACCAGGCGGGCGTGGGCGGCGATTTTTCCTACGTCTCGACCGCGGGCGGCGCGTTTCTTGAATGGATGGAAGGCAAGCCGCTGCCAGGCGTCGAAGTCTTGAAAAAAGGTTGATTTAGGTCACATCCGCGAACTTGCACTACAGGGAGAAATGGAATGGCTCGCATTACGTTGCGGCAACTGCTCGACCACGCGGCCGAGCATGATTACGGCGTACCTGCCTTCAACATCAACAACATGGAACAGGCGCTGTCGATCATGGCGGCAGCCTCCGAGGTCGACGCGCCCGTCATCATCCAGGCCTCGCGCGGCGCGCGCTCCTACGCCAACGACGTCATGCTCAAGCACATGATGGATGCCGTCACCGAAATCTACCCGCAGATCCCGGTCTGCGTGCATCTCGATCATGGCAACGAGCCCGCCACCTGCATGACCGCGATCCAGGCCGGCTTCACCTCGGTCATGATGGACGGCTCGCTGAAGGCCGACGGCAAGACCCCCGGCGACTGGGACTACAATGTCGGCGTCACCAAGACCGTGACCGGCATGGCCCATCTCGGCGGCATCTCGGTGGAAGGCGAGCTCGGCGTGCTCGGCTCGCTCGAGACCGGCATGGGCGACAAGGAAGACGGCCATGGCGCGGAGGGCAAGCTGTCGCACGACCAGCTGCTGACCAATCCGGACGAGGCCGTGAAGTTCGTCAAGGAAACCAAGGTCGACGCGCTGGCGATCGCGATGGGCACCTCGCACGGCGCCTACAAGTTCACCCGCAAGCCCGACGGCGACATCCTCGCCATGAACGTGATCGAGGAAATCCATCGCAAGCTGCCGAACACGCATCTCGTCATGCACGGCTCCTCGTCGGTGCCGCAGGAGCTGCAGGAGATCATCAACGCCAATGGCGGCAAGATGAAGCCGACCTGGGGCGTGCCGGTCGCCGAGATCCAGCGCGGCATCAAGAACGGCGTGCGCAAGATCAACATCGACACCGACAACCGGATGGCGATGACCGGCCAGATCCGCAAGGTGCTGAAGGACAATCCGGAAGAGTTCGATCCGCGCAAGTACCTGAAGCCCGCGATGGAGGCGATGACCAAGCTGTGCAAGCAGCGCCTGCAGGAGTTCAACACCGCGGGCCAGGCAAGCAAGATCAAGAAGGTGCTGACCACGGCGGAGATGGCCAAGCGCTACGCCGCGGGCCAGCTCGACCCCAAGGTCGCCTGACAAGGTTGCTTGACAAGCATATCGCCTGAAACATTACGGCGGGACACCGGCTCCGGCGCAGTCGGAAACGGTGTCCCGAGGGCTTGATCGCCGGCTGCGACAAACACCGGCCGCGACGAACGTTTTCTAGGCATTTGCCCGAGAACCGCCTATTTTGGTTTGCAAAGGCAATGGCTCTGGAGGACGCCCCGATGAACCTCTCCGACCTGAACAAAATCGCGCTTGCCATGGTCACCCCGGGCAAGGGCATTCTCGCCGCCGACGAATCCTCCGGCACCATCAAGAAGCGGTTCGACGCCATCAAGGTCGATTCGACCGAGGACAATCGCCGCGACTACCGCGAGATGCTGTTCCGCTCGCAGGAGGCGATGAGCAAGTACATCTCCGGCGTCATCCTTTACGACGAGACGATCTGGCAGAATGCCAAGGACGGCACGCCGCTGGTCAAGCTCATCGAGCAGGCCGGCGCGATCCCCGGCATCAAGGTCGACGAGGGCACGCAGGCGCTGCCGAACTGCCCGGGCGAACTCGTCACCGTCGGCCTCGACAAGCTCGCCGAGCGGCTGAAGAAATATTACGAGCGCGGTGCGCGCTTTGCGAAATGGCGCGCCGTGATCGACATCGGCTCGGGTGCCGGCAGCCACGGCATTCCGACCATGACCGCGATCCGCGTCAACGCCCATGCGCTGGCGCGCTATGCCGCGCTGTGCCAGGCCGCGCAGATCGTCCCGATCGTCGAGCCGGAAGTGCTGATGGACGGCGATCACGACATCGACCGCTGCTACGAGGTGACGCAGCGCGTGCTGAACCGCACCTTCCAGGAATTGCGGGTGCAGCGCGTCGCGCTCGAAGGCATGATCCTGAAGCCGAACATGGCGATCTCGGGCAAGAAGTGCCCCAAGCAGGCGCCGGTGCAGGAAGTCGCCGAGAAGACCATCCGCCTGCTCAAGAGCTGCGTACCCGCGGCGGTGCCCGGCATCGCCTTCCTCTCCGGCGGACAGAGCGACGAGGAAGCAACCGCCCACCTCGACGCCATGAACAAGATCGGCAATTTGCCCTGGAAACTGACCTTCTCCTACGGCCGTGCGCTGCAAGCGGCGCCGCAGAAGGCGTGGTCCGGCAAGCCCGACAACGTCCCCGCGGGCCAGCGCGCCTTCTCGCATCGCGCCCGGATGAACGGGCTCGCGAGCACCGGCAATTGGGAAGCCGACCTCGAGAAACAGGCGGCGTAGTTGGCGACCAAGCCCGTTCCGCCGCGGCCGGCACCGCGTCTCTATCTGGCAACGCCGGCGGTCGATGAGCCTGCGCGGCTTGCGGCCGAGCTCACCGAGCTGCTTGCCGCGGCCGATGTCGCGGCCGTGCTGGTGCGGCTGCGCGAGAGCGATCTGCGCAGCATGATCTCCACCATCAAGGCGCTGGCGCCTGCGATCCAGAACGCCGGCGCGGCGCTGCTGATCGACGGCCAGCCCGATATCGTGGCCCGCGCCGGCGCCGACGGCGCGCATCTGACCGGCATCGCCGCGATGGAAGAGGCGATGCCGTCGCTGAAACCCGACCGCATTGTCGGCGTCGGCGGGCTCGCGACCCGCCACGATTCCATGGCCGCGGGCGAAGCCGGTGCCGACTACGTGCTGTTCGGCGAGCCCGACGCCAACGGACAGCGGCCCTCGCGCGAGGCCATCGCCGAGCGGCTGGAATGGTGGGACGAATTGTTCGAGCCGCCCTGCGTCGGCTTTGCAACCTCGCGCGAGGAAGCCGAGGCGTTCGCGGCGGCCGGTGCGGATTTCGTGCTGGCCGGAGACTTCATCTGGTCCGATCCGCGCGGCGCCAAGGCGGCGCTTGTCGAGATCGGCGACGCGATTGCGCGGGCGCATGCCGGCACATTCGGCAAGGCCAAGGCCGACGGAAAGGCCGAGGGATGACGCCGGAATGAAATGCCTGCGTCCGATAGGTGTTGCGCTCGGCTGCACGATGCTGGCGAGCGGCGCGATGGCGCAGCTCTCGATCACGCCGCCGGCACAGACGCCGCCCGCGAAGAAGGAGGCTCCGAAGCCGAAGGTGCATTCGCCGGTCGCGAAGAAGCCGACGCCCAAGCCCGCCGCCTCCGCGACGCCGAAGCCTGCCGCATCTCCGACTCCCTCGCCGACCCCGACCCAGGCCGTCGACGATCCCAATGTCGACCTCGTTTACGGCGCCTATCAGCGCGGCATGTACAAGACCGCGTTCGACCTCGCGACCGTGCGCGCGCAGAACAACAACGATGCCAAGGCCATGACGATGCTGGGCGAGCTCTATGCCAATGGGCTCGGCGTCAAGCGCGACTACGTCAAGGCCGACGAGTGGTACAAGCGCGCCTCCGACGCCGGCGACCGCGAGGCGATGTTCGCGCTCGCCATGATGAAGATCGCGGGTCGCGGCGGCACCGTCGACAAGGATGCCGCGGTCAAGCTGCTGGCGTCGTCGGCCAAACTCGGCGAGCCGAAGGCCGCCTATAATCTCGCGCTGCTCTATCTCGACGGCCAGACCCTGCCGCAGGACCTCCGCCGGTCCGCCGAGCTCTTGCGCATGGCCGCCGACGCCGGCAGCCCCGAGGCGCAATACGCGCTCGCGACCTTCTACAAGGAAGGCACCGGCGTGCCGAAGGACCTCGAGAAGGCGGCGCGGCTGCTGCAGGCCGCCTCGCTGGCCGACAATGTCGATGCCGAGGTCGAATATGCCATCGCGCTCTACAACGGCTCGGGCACGCCGCGGAACGTGCCGGCGGCGGTCGCGCTGCTGCGCAAGGCGGCCCGGCAGAACAGCGCGATCGCGCAAAACCGCCTCGCCCATGTGCTGGCGACCGGCGCCGGCGCCCCGGTGGACAAGGTCGAGGCGCTGAAATGGCACACGGTCGCCAAGACCGCCGGCAAGGGCGACCCCGATCTCGACGACATCCTGGCCGATATGAGCCCGGAAGACCGCGCCAAGGGCGAGGCAGCCGCGCGAAAATGGATCGGAAACAACGTCAAATGACGCCTTGACGGCGCCACTTCCAGAGGGCACCCAGTCCGAAACTAAGGGCGCCACAGGCCGTTTCCCGTCATCCTGAGGTGCGAGCGGAGCGAGCCTCGAAGGATCGACGGCCCCGGACCGGGCCGTCGATCCTTCGAGGCGCGCGTTCCGCGCTCCTCAGGATGACGGGCAGGGTCTTGCTACGCTGCCCGATCGATTTCCAACGCTCGAAAGCCACTAGCTTCCATCATGCTCTATTCCGCTGTCATCAATGTCATGGTCAAGGCCGCGCGCCGCGCCGGCCGCAGCCTCAAGCGCGACCTCGGCGAGATCGAACATCTCCAGGTGTCGCTGAAGGGGCCGGCGAACTTCGTCTCGCTCGCCGACAAGCGCGCCGAGGAGATGCTCTACACCGACCTCGAGAAGGCCCGGCCCGGCTACGGGTTCCTCGGCGAGGAAGGCGGCAAGCGCGAAGGCAGCGACAAGAGCCACACCTGGATCGTCGATCCCCTGGATGGCACCACCAACTTCCTGCACGGCATCCCGCAATTCGCGATCTCGATCGGGCTCAAGCGCGAGGACACCGTGATCGCCGGCGTGATCTACAATCCCGCCAACGATGAGCTCTACATTGCCGAGCGCGGCAAGGGCGCGTTTCTGAACGACCAGCGGCTGCGCGTCGCCGGCCGCCGCCAGCTCAACGAATGCGTGGTCGCCTGCGGGCTGCCGCATATCGGCCGCGGCAATCACCAGCTGGCGCTGCAGGAGATGGCCGCGCTGCAGACGAAGGTCGCGGGCTTCCGCCGCTTCGGCGCCGCCTCGCTCGACCTCGCCTTCGTCGCCGCCGGCCGGCTCGACGGCTATTGGGAGCGCAACCTGCAGGCCTGGGACGTCGCGGCCGGCCTGCTGATGGTCCGCGAAGCCGGCGGCACCGTCTCGGGCATCCAGGGCAATGACGACCCGCTGCAGACCGGCCACGTGGTCTGCGGCAACGAGTTCGTGCACGGCGAGCTGATCAAGATCCTGAAGCCGCTCGGGCAGTAGCGCGACGGCGCGATCTATTCGTCGTCATCATCGTCATCGTCATCCTGGTCGTCTTCCCGGTCACGAAATTCACCGCCAGCGGTCAGGCCCTCGATGGTGGTGGCGCCCTTCGCCTTGATCACCCGGCGGAGCGGCACCGAGCTCTCGCTGCGCAGTGCCTCCATCAGTTGTTCCGAATGGGTGACGATCCAGATGTCGGCGCGGCGCGACGCCTTGGCGATCAACCTCGCCAATGGCGCCAACAGCGATGGATGCAGGCTGGTCTCGGGCTCGTTCAGCGCGATGAACGGCGGCAGGCGATAGCCCATGAACACGGCGAGCAGGCAGATATATTTCAGCGTGCCGTCGGATAGTTCGTGCGCCTTGAACGGGCGCGGCATGTCCGCCTGCCGCAACTCGAATTCGCAGCGCCCGTTTGCTTCCCATGCCCGGAGCTCGGCACCGGGGAATGCATCCTCGATCGCATCCTGCAGGTCGGCCGCATCCTCCCTGATCGCGTAGAGCGTTGCCAAAACGGCAGCCAGGTCGCTGCCATCGGCGCTCAGCGACGGCGTCGTGATCGCGAGGCAGGGCTTGCGGATCGGCGACGCCGGATCGGTGCGGAAATCGTGATAGAAGCGCCAGCTCTGCAAGGCGTTCCTGATCAAGCCGACTTCGGGACATGTCTGGCCGTCGAGGAAATCGGCGAGCGCGGTTTCCGATGGCAACACCGCATTCTTGTGCTCGCTCCAGGCGCCGCTCTCGCCGCGGACGCTGACATGTGAATTCGTCCGCTCCATCATCAGGACTTTCCGCTTGCCGTGGAACGCCTCGATGCGTTCGGACTTGATCATCGGCTCGCCGGGAAATGCCGCCTCGACCGGGCCCGGATGTCCGAGTTCGATCGCGTATTTGATGTTGTCGAATCTGGCCGCCAATCGCAGCCGCCCGTCCTCGCCGCGCTGGCGCATGCCTGACCAGCAGACCGAGTTCAATCCGCCCTCGTCGGCGATCGTGCGCGTGATCCGGCCGGTCGCCGCGTCGCGCAGCAGCGACAGCGACTTGTAGAGATTGGATTTGCCGACGCCGTTCTCGCCGACGAAGACCGACAGCGGTTGAATGGCCATCGAGAGCCGCCGGATCGAGCGATAGTTCGAGATCGCAATATCGCTCGGCCGCATCGCATGCTCTCAATCTCCGGGTTGCCCGACCGCTCCCCGTTCAATCCAGAGCTGCAATCTGGATTGACTATGCTGGAAAAGCAAGCCGGAGGCGCCGCCGACGGACATCAGTGGCCTCCCCTTGCCGGCGCAGGCGGTCCGTAGACTTCGGCAGTCTCCGCGGCCTTCTCCCGGTCGCCGGCCAGCACGCGCTGCACGCTGACGAAGAACACCGGCACCAGGAGCAGCGCAAGGATCACCACTGCGATCATGCCGCCCATCACGGAGGTGCCGAGCGCCTGCTGGCTGGCACCACCGGCGCCGGTCGCAATCGCCATCGGAAGCACGCCGCAGACGAACGCGAGACCGGTCATCAGGATTGGGCGGAATCTGAGGCTGCACGCCTCGATGGTCGCCTCGACCAGCGGCTTGCCCTGCGCGCGCAGGTCCTTGGCGAACTCGATGATCAGGATCGCATCCTTCGCCGCAAGACCGATGATGGTGATCAGGCCGACGGTGAAATAGACGTCGTTGGAGAGCCCGCGCATCGTCGCCGCCACCACCGCGCCGAGAATGCCGAGCGGAATGGTGAGCAGCACCGCGAGCGGAATGGTCCAGCTCTCATAGAGCGCGGCGAGCAGCAGGAACACCACCAGCACCGAGAGCGCGAGCAAGAACGGCGCCTGCGAGCCCGACAGCTTCTCCTGCAGCGATTGGCCGGTCCATTCATAGCCGAAGCCGCGCGGCAACTTGTCGGCAAGCCGCTCCATCTCGGCGATCGCATCGCCCGAGGTGAAACCCGGCCGCGCCTCGCCGGAGATGCGCACCGCCGGATAGTAGTTGAAGCCCGCGATCTGCGTCGGCCCCTTCGTCCACTCGATGGTGGCGAAGGCCGAGAACGGCACCAGCTGGCCGCGGCTGTTCTTGACGTTGTAGTTGAGAATATCGTCCGCGTTCATGCGGCTGGTCTTGTCGGCCTGCACGATGACGCGCTGCATGCGCCCGCGGTTCGGGAAGTCGTTGATGTAGTTCGAGCCGAGATTGGTCGAGATCGTGTTGTTGATGTCCTCGAAGGTGAGGCCGAACGCGCCCGCCTTCTCGCGGTCGATCATCAGATTGACCTGCGGCGCCGGCGGCAGGCCTTCGACATAGACCTTCTGCAGCACAGGACTGGCATTGGCCTCCGCGATCAGGCGATCGGATGCGGCGATCAGCGCCGAATAGCCCTTCTGGCCGCGGTCCTGCAGGCGGAACGAGAAGCCCGAGGAGTTGCCGAGGTTGTCGATCGGCGGCGGCTGCAACGCCGAGATCCTGGCGTCGCGGATCGACGACAAGTCGCGGTTGATGTCGGCAACGATGGCGGCGGCGGAATCCTTCGGGCCGCGCTCCGACCAGTCCTTCAGGGTGATGAAGGCCTGCGCGGTGTTCATACCCTGGCCGAGGAAGCTGAATCCGGTGAGGAACGTGACGTTCTCGATGCCGGCGCGGTCCTTGAGGTACTTCTCGACCTGCTCGACCGCGGCTTCGGTCCGGGCATAGGACGACTCCGACGGCGTCTGCACGTCGGTCGTGATGAAGCCCTGGTCGTCGACCGGCAGGAAGCCGCCGGGCAGCCGCACGAAGCCGTAGGCGACGCCGAGGAACAGCACGAGGTAGATCAGCATCAGGCGGCCAGTGCGCTTCAGCGAACCCTGCACGGTGCGGGTATAGCCCGCGCGGCTGGTGTCGAGCACGCGGTTGAACCAGCCGAACACGCCCTTGCTGGCATGGCCGTGGCCCTTCTTGACCGGCTTGAGCAGCGTCGCGCACAGCGCCGGCGTCAGCGACAGCGCGAGCAGCGCCGAGAACGCGATCGCCGCCACCATGGTGACCGAGAACTGCCGGTAGATGATGCCGACCGAGCCAGGGAAGAACGCCATCGGCACGAACACCGCCATCAGCACCAGCGTGAT
The DNA here is from genome assembly GCF_029714545.1 of Bradyrhizobium pachyrhizi. Lineage (NCBI taxonomy): Bacteria > Pseudomonadati > Pseudomonadota > Alphaproteobacteria > Hyphomicrobiales > Nitrobacteraceae > Bradyrhizobium > Bradyrhizobium pachyrhizi. Next base: position 7,805,642 of record NZ_CP121667.1, read on the forward strand.
GCCGATGATGGCGCCGGTGATCTGCGACATCGCCTTCTTGGTGGCTTCCTTCGGCGGCAGGCCTTCCTCCGCCATGATGCGTTCGACGTTCTCGACCACGACGATGGCGTCGTCGACGAGGATGCCGACCGCCAGCACCATGCCGAACATGGTCAGCATGTTGATCGAGAAGCCCGCGATCATCAGCGTGGCGCAGGCGCCCAACAGCGCCACCGGAACCACGATGGTCGGGATGATGGTGTAACGGATGTTCTGCAGAAACAGGAACATCACGACGAACACCAGCACTACGGCCTCGACCAGCGTCGTCAACACCTTCTTGATCGAAGCCTCGACCACCGGCGTGATGTTGTAGGGGATTTCGTAGGAGATGTTGGCCGGGAAGAAGCGCGACAGCTCCTTCATCTTGGCTTCGACCGCGCTCGCGGTCGCCAGCGCATTGCCCTTCGGCGACAGCAGCACCGAGAGGCCGGCGGTCGGCTTGCCGTCCAGGCGCGTGTTGAACTGGTAGCTGAGGCCGCCGACCTCGATCCGCGCGACGTCGCGCAGGCGGACCGTCGAACCGTCATTGTTGGCGCGCAGGATGATGGCGCCGAATTCGTCGGGCGAGGACAGCTGGCCCTTCACCAGCACCTGCGCGGAAATCTTCTGCGTATCGGTGCTCGGCTCGGCGCCGATGCTGCCGGAGGCGACCTGGGCGTTCTGCGCCGTGATCGCCTTGTTGACGTCGTCGGCGGACAGGCCGTAGCCGACCAGCTTGGCCGGATCGATCCAGATTCGCAGGCTGCGTTCGGTCGAATACAGCGTGGCGCGGCCGACGCCGGGGATGCGGCGCACCTCGCCCAGCACGTTGCGGATCATGAAGTCGCCGAGGCCGACCTCGTCGAGGCTGCCGTCGGTCGAGTTCAGCGTGATGATCTGCAGCACGGCTGATGAGGCTTCCTCGACCAGGATGCCCTGCTGGATCACGGCGCGCGGCAGCCGCGCCTCGACGCGCTTGAGGCGGTTCTGCACCTCGACCGAGGCCTGGCTGGTGTCGGTGCCCGGCTTGAAGTTGGCGATGATCTCGACCTGGCCGAGCGAGTCGGAGGTCGATTCGAAGTTCAGGATGTTGGCGGCGCCGTTGAGCTCCTCCTCGATCAGCCGCGTCACGCTGTTGTAGAGGTTCTCCGGCGACGCGCCGGGATAGCTGGTCGAGATCGAGATCGACGGCGGTGCGATGATCGGATATTGCGCGACCGCGAGCAGCGGGATCGAGATCGCGCCGATCAGGCAGATGAACAGCGCGACGACCCAGGCGAAGATCGGCCTGTCGATGAAGAAGCTAGGCATGTCGGATCACCGCACCGCGTGCGCGGTCTGGTGCGAATCCGTCGGTGCTGCAGCTGCGTCGACCTCGCGCCAGGCTTGCGGCCGGACCTTGTCGCCGGCGGCGAATTTCTGGAACCCCTCGACGACGACCTTGTCGCCGGCCTTCAGGCCGTCGGTCACGAACCAGGAACCACCCTGCAGCGAGCCGGTGCGCACCGGCTGCACCGCGACGTGATTGTCGGCCTTGACGACGAACACCTCGCTGCCGCCGCCGCCATTGCGCTGGATCGCCTGCTGCGGCACGGCAATCGCATCGCTGTCGATGCCCTGCTCGATCAGCACGCGCACATACATGCCCGGCAGCAGGATGCGATGCGGGTTCGGGAACTCGCCACGCAACGTCACCTGCCCGGTATAGGCGTCGACCTTGGCGTCAGAGAACAGCAGCTTGCCCGGCAGCGGGTAGATCGAGCCGTCGTCGAGCACGAGGCGCACCTTCATCGCGTCGGGCGCGATGCGGTCGAGGTCGCCGCTCTCGAAGGCGCGGCGGAGCTGGTTCATCTCGGTCACCGACTGCTGGAAGTCGGCGTAGATCGGATCGAGCTGCTGGATGGTCGCAAGGCTCGCGGCGTCGTTCTGCACGACGAGGGCGCCCTCGCTGACCAGCGCAGCACCGATGGTGCCGTCGATCGGCGCACGAATGGTTGCGTAATCCAGGTTGAGCTTGGCGCGGGCAACATCGGCCTCGCGGCCCTGAACGTCGGCTTCGGCTCCCTTCAGCGTCGCGATCGCCTTTTCATTCTCGGCTTCCGGCGCGGCGCGCTGGCTGGTCAGGGTGGCGATACGGCGAGCTTGCAGCGCGGCCTGCTCGAGCACGGCCTTGGCGCGCGCCAGCGCCGCCTCGGTCGACTGCAATTCGACTTCGAACGGGCGCGGATCGATCTGGTACAGGGGATCGCCGACCTTCACCTCGCTGCCCTGATGGAACATGCGGTTGACGATGATGCCCGAGACGCGCGGCCGCACCTCGGAGACACGGGTCGGCGCAATGCGGCCCGGCAGCTCGCGCACCATCGCGCGCGACTGCGGCCTCACGGTGACGACACTGACGTCCGGCTCGGGTGCTTGTACGGCGGCGGTTGCGGTGTTCGGCTCGTCGCAGCCAGCAAGCATTGGCGCGAGGGCAGCCAGCATCAATGCAATGCATGCCGATTGCGCGCGAAGTCCAGACATTGAGATGATCGCCCCTGATAGGTTTGAAGAAACGAACAGCGATGTCACTGCGACACCGCTCGTTTTGCTGCGTGGAAAATAAAACCCGTTTGCTGCGACGCAAAGCGTTTGTCGGGCGGCTCATTGTCACACAAACCTATCACCCTGATTTTTCGGCATGTTTTATCGACTCACTGCATTGTGAGCAGGTTCCATCGCAAGCTGTGGGAATGCATTAAGGACTGCGTGCACGGGAATCCGGCCATTTTACCCTGCGCGGAATGCCGCACCTCGCGACACCGAGACAATCGGACCGAATCACCCTGCGTCGCGCTCGTCCCCCAAGGACACGTGCAAACCGACCACATCTCGCGATCTGCGGGTGGGGTATGCAGCTCTGTGGATGGTGATGCGCCGACCGGTCGGAAAGCCGTGCAAAGCGGCAACGGCCCACGAGATTCCAACCCAAGGTCCTGTTTGCTGCCCCTGGAATCGGCTTTCCTCACTCCGCCGCTGTGCCATATTGCTCGCAGATGCGGCCTTCGCGAACGGATGACCCGGCAATGCCTCCTTCCCGCTCCGACATGGAGATCGAATTGAGCAAGCTGTCCTCGCCCCGGATCTTCCTGGTGCGGATGCTGGTGTTCCTGGTGCTCTGCGGCCTGGTCGGGGTCGTGCTGTACAAGCAGATCGTCACTGCCTTCTTTGCCAATCCGGGACTGAACGCCCTGATCGGGGCGGTGCTGCTGATCGGCATCATCCTGGCGTTCCGCCAGGTGATCCGGCTCTATCCCGAGGTCGCCTGGGTCAACAATTTCCGCATCGCCGATCCCGGCCTTGCGATCGAGCGCCGCCCGACGCTGCTTGCCCCGATGGCCGCGATCCTCGGCGGCGAGCGCTCGGGGCGGATGTCGATCTCGCAGCAGACCATGCGGCATCTGCTCGATTCGATCGCAACCCGCCTCGATGAAGCCCGCGACATCTCGCGCTACATGACCGGCCTGCTGGTGTTCCTCGGCCTGCTCGGCACGTTCTGGGGCCTGATCGAGACGGTGGGCTCGGTCGGCAAGGTGATCGACGGGCTCAAAGTCGGCGGCGACGCCGGCGCACTGTTCGATACGCTGAAGGAAGGCCTCGCCGCGCCGCTCGGCGGCATGGGCATCTCGTTCTCGTCCTCGCTGTTCGGCCTTGCCGGCTCGCTGATCCTCGGCTTCCTCGACCTGCAGTCGAGCCAGGCCCAGAATCGCTTCTACACCGACCTCGAGGACTGGCTCGCCGGCACCGTGCGCGGCATTTCCGGCGATGAAGCCGGCGTCTCCGGCGACATGCAGGGCGCGATCGACCGGCTCCGCACCGCGCTCGAGGAAGGCGGCGGCGGCCGCAGCACCACGGCCGCGATGGCCAATCTCGCCGAGGCGATCCAGGGGCTGGTTGCGCATATGCGCACCGAGCAGCAGATGATCCGGGAATGGGCCGACGGCCAGGGCGAGCAGAACCGCGAGATCAAGCGGCTGCTCGAACGCCTCGCCCGCCAACCCGAGAAGAGCTAGCCGGGGAGCAAGCCCAAGGAGAGACCCATGGCCCTCGCCCGCTCGCGCCGCAGCGAATCCGGCTTCAACTACTGGCCCGGCTTTGTCGACGCATTGTCGACGCTGGTGCTGTCGATCGTGTTCCTGCTGTCGGTGTTCCTCGTCGTGCAGTTCTTCCTGTCGCAGGAGGTCACCGGCAAGGACAAGGCACTGGAACAGCTCACCGCCAAGATCGCCCAGCTCAACGACCTATTGTCGCTGGAGAAGCTCTCCAAGCTGACGCTCGACGACCAGGTGGCGCAGCTGCGCGCCGGGCTCGCTTCCGCGGAAGGCGAGCGCGACCGCATGAAGGGGCTCTATGAGGGACTCGCGAGTTCCGGCAGCGACGCGCAGGGCCGCGCCAACGAGCTCAACAAGGCGCTGGAGTCCGAGAAGGCCGTATCGTCGCGCGCATTGGCGCAGATCGAGCTGCTGAACCAGCAGATCAGCGCGCTGCGCCGCCAGCTCGCTGCGCTCGAAGAGGCGCTCGACGCCTCCGAAAAACGCGACAAGGAATCGCAGAACCGCATCGCGGATCTCGGCCAGCGCCTCAATGTCGCACTGGCGCAGCGGGTGCAGGAACTGTCGAAATACCGCTCGGAATTCTTCGGCCGGCTACGTGCGATCCTCGGCAACCGTCCCGATATCCGCGTCGTCGGCGACCGCTTCGTGTTCCAGTCGGAAGTGTTCTTCGACACCGGCCAGGCAACGCTGCTGCCCGAGGGCAAGACCGAACTCGAAACGGTCGCGAGCGCGCTGATCGATCTCGACAAGCAGATTCCGGCCGAGATCGCCTGGGTGCTTCGCGTCGACGGCCACACCGACGTACGGCCGATCAACAGCCCGCTGTTCAAGTCGAACTGGGAATTGTCCTCGGCGCGCGCGATCTCGGTGGTGCAGTACCTGGTCTCGCTCGGCGTGCCGGCGCAGCGTCTGGTCGCCGCCGGCTTTGCCGAATTCCAGCCGCTCGACGCCGCGCAGACCGAAGAGGCCTACAAGCGCAACCGCCGCATCGAGCTGAAGCTGACGGAAAAATGATCCGCATGTCGGCGTGGAATCCGTCATTGCCAGGCTTATCCCGGCGAGACGAGAGGCTGAAGTCGCGCCGCACGTACCGCCGTCGTCCCGGCGAAGGCCGAGACCCATACGCCGTGGCGGGTATTGTAGATGCAACTCTTCGTTGCAATCACACTTAACAATTCGCATCGGTGGTTATGGGTCCCGGCCTGCGCCGGGACGACGATGAGGATGGTTCTCGATTCATCGTCTCATACCACGCGGTGTCATCACCCGCGCATGCGCGCGCGTCCCGCAATGACAGAAGCGCTCAGCGTCCGACCATCCCGAGCAATTGCTCCGGATAGCGCGCGCCCTGCACCTCGATCGCATTCAGCGTCTTACCGATGTCGGCCAGATCGGCCGCGGTCAGTTCGATGCGCGCCGCGCCGACATTTTCCTCGAGCCGATTGAGCTTCGTGGTGCCCGGGATCGGCACGATCCACGGCTTCTGCGCCAGCAGCCAGGCCAGCGCGATCTGCGCTGACGTCGCGCCCTTGCCGGCCGCGATCCGGCCGAGCTGATCGACCAGCGCCTGGTTGGCACGGCGGGCTTCCGGCGCGAAGCGCGGCACGATGTTGCGGAAGTCGTCGCTCGCGAATGTCGTGGACGCATTGATCGCACCGGTGAGAAAGCCGCGGCCGAGCGGGCTGTACGGCACGAAACCGATGCCGAGTTCCTCCAGCAGCGGCAGGATCTCCGCCTCCACCCCGCGTTCCCACAGCGAATATTCGCTCTGCAATGCCGTGACCTTCTGCACGGCGTGGGCGCGGCGGATGGTCTGCACGCCGGCCTCCGACAGGCCGAAATGACGGACCTTGCCGGCGGCAACCAGGTCCTTCACGGTGCCGGCGACGTCCTCGATCGGAACCGCAGGATCGACCCGATGCTGATAGAACAGATCGATGACGTCGGTCTTCAGCCGTTTCAGCGAAGCGTCTGCAACCGCCCTGATGTGCTCGGGTCGGCTGTTCAGCGACCGGTGCCGCTCGGCCATGGAGCCGAGATCGAAGCCGAACTTGGTCGCGATCACGACCTGGTTGCGAACCGGCGCCAGCGCCTCGCCGACCAGCTCCTCGTTGACGAAGGGGCCGTAGACCTCCGCGGTATCGAAGAAAGTGACGCCGCGCTCGACGGCGCCGCGGAGCATGGCAATGCCCGCGGTCGTCTCGACCGCCGGGCCATAGGCGAAACTGAGGCCCATGCAGCCGAGGCCGACCGCCGAGACCTCGAGATTGCTGTTGCCGAGTTTGCGTTTCTGCATGGTGTCTCTCCGCATCGATGACTGGAATTCGTCGCCGCGGATTTAGGGCGTGCACCGGCGGGCCATTAGACGTAAAAATCCGGATGGACTTATGAGCAGGGTTCATGAATGTCGCGGCATGACGTCAACGACCTGATCGCCTTCCTCGCGGTGGCGCGCGAGCGCAGCTTCACCCGCGCCGCGGCGCGGCTCGGTGTGTCGCAATCGGCGCTCAGCCACACCATGCGCGCGCTGGAGGAACGGCTCGGCGTACGGCTTTTGACCCGCACCACGCGCAGCGTCGCGCCGACCGTCGCCGGCGAACGGCTGCTGCAAGGCATCGGCCCGCGCTTCGAGGAGATCGAAGCCGAGCTGTCAGCGCTCAGCGCGCTGCGCGAGAAGCCCGCCGGCACCATCCGCATCAACGCCGGCGAACACGCCGCCGAGACCATCCTGTGGCCGGCGCTGGCGGAGTTTTTGCCGCGCTATCCCGACATCAAGGTGGACTTGACCGTCGATAACGGTCTCGCGAACATCGTCGCGGAGCGCTTTGACGCCGGCGTTCGCCTCGGCGAGCAGCTCGCGAAAGACATGATCGCGGTGCGAATCGGGCCGGATTTCCGCATGGTCGTGGTCGGTGCTCCCTCCTATTTCAAGCGGCGGGAGCGCCCGAAACGACCGCAGGACCTGACCCAGCATGCCTGCATCAACATCCGCCTGCCGACCCATGGCGGCATCTATGCCTGGGAGTTCGAGCGGCGCGGACGCCCGCTCAAGGTCCGCGTCGACGGGCAATTGGTGTTCAACAGCACCCCATTGCGCATCAAGGCAGCGCTGGCCGGGCTGGGACTCGCCTATATCGCCGAGGATCAGGTGCGCGCGCAGCTCGCCAAGGGACAGTTGATCCAGGTGCTCGACGACTGGTGCACGCCGTTTCCGGGCTATCACCTCTATTATCCGAGCCGCCGGCAATCCTCGCCGGCGTTCGCCTTGCTGGTCGATGCGTTGCGCTACCGCGGCTGATCGCAAGCGGCGGCGCACCGGATGAGGCCGAAAGCGGTCTCGCGCAAGGCTATCGCAGCGCGGCTCCGTGATCATCGTCGCGGTTGACCACACGGATATTTGCTTCGTCCTGGCGAGGCGTCCGGGAACGCATCAAATGCGGCGGACGTTATGCTGGTATCGCAATCTCGCGGGCTTGGCGGATCTCGTCTCCGTCGCGGCTGTGGCTGTGCCTGTCGCCGCAGCCTCACCGCGCCATCTCGGACCAGCGCATGTTCAAGACCAAATTTGCCATCGTCGTCGCCGCCGGCCTCGTCCTCGCACCGGCCCAGCTTCTTGCGCAGAACACCGGCGGCACCCCGCTGCCGCCCAGGCCGGGCGACCGCGCCGCGCCGTCGAACGGCGTCGGCGGCACCGCGCTCCCGACCCAGTCCGGCCAGCGCGTCGCACCGTCTTCCGGCACCGGCGGCGGCAGCGCCGCACCCGCGCTACCGGGAGGTCCGACGGGCACCACGGGCAACGCCGATAACCAGCAGCAGAGGCGATGACGTGAGCCACGCTTGCGTAGGAAATTCCGACGTCAGCAATTGAACGAGCGGCCGATCGGCGATGGCCTGCGCCGAACGTCCATTCGCACATCGACTGATGAATTCTGCGCTAGGTCGCGCCGGCCGGCTCTGCGGCCGGTTCAACCGGCTCGGCTTCGGCCGTCACGAATTTGAGTCCGTAGGTCTTGCCGCGACGCCAGACCACCTCGCAAGGATAGCGCTTGGCATGATCGGCGAGCAGCGTCAGCGCGAGGCGGTCCTTCACCTCGAACTCGAACTCGGTCGTGATCTTGGCGCCGCCCGGCGAGATGTCGACCACGGCGCATTCGCTCTCGGTCGCGCCGTCGTCGACGGTGATCCAAGCCGCACGATTGTTGAGCTGGCGCCGCGGCTCGCGACTGACCTTGATCCGTGCTCCATTGCTCGCCATCATCGCTGTCCTTGAAGCCATTGGTCATTGAAAGACATTGCACGCCGTGCACGTCGCTCGACGCGTCCGGCACAGAACCGCAACGGCCACAATGCCGGCCCCCCGTAAAGCCCGGCTTAGCGCGATCGCTTGAACTTTACCGGAATCTTGACGGGGCTTTTAGCGAACAGGGATTCTGCAATTCCACCAGCGGGATACCGGCCGCCTCGGCAGCCGTCGGCTTGACACGGAGACCGCACTGTTGGTGAAGTGGCGGCCGTGGCCTTGGCCACATCCCTGCAACAAGAGCGCTTCAAGCCGCCTTTTCGACGGAAACGACCCATGCTGATCCCCCTCGCCGACGTGCCGCGCTGGTATGCCGAACGCAAGCCCGCTGACGCGATCGCCATCAGTCATGGCGCGGATGCGCTGACCTGGCTTGAGCTCGAGCGCCGCGCCAATGCGCGGGCGCGCGCCTTCGCCGCCAAGGGCGTCAAGCCCGGCGACTTCGTCGCGATCGGGCTGCCCAACAGCAACGCGTTCTTCGAGACGACCTTCGCGGTGTGGAAGTGTGGCGCGACGCCGACCTCGCTGTCATGGCGGCTGCCGCGCGGCGAGGCCGCCGCGGTGCTCGAGATTCTGAAACCGTCGCTGGTGGTCGGCGGCGAGGCCGACTGGAATGCGCCGAATTCGCTGCCGGTGAATTTCGTGCCGGATGGATTCTCCGAGGAGCCGCTCGATGCGCCGGTCGCGCGCTATTGGAAGGCGATGACGAGCGGCGGCTCGACGGGGCGGCCGAAGGTGATCCTCGATCACAACCCCGCGGTGATCGAAACCACGGCCGAGGCGACGCTCGGTATTGCGCGCGACACCTCGCTGCTCAATCCAGGGCCGCTGTATCACAATGCGCCATTCATCCTCTCGCACTTTGCGCTGTTCGGGGGCGGAAGGGTCACCGGCATGGTCAAGTTCGACGCCGAGGAGACGCTGCGGCTGATCGAGCGCGAGCGCGTGCAATGGGTGAACTTCGTGCCGACCATGATGCACCGGATCTGGGCGCTGCCCGAGGAGGTGCGCAACCGTTACGACGTCTCCAGCCTGAGAATCGTGTTTCACATGGCAGCGCCGATGCCGCCCTGGCTGAAGGAGAAATGGATCGAATGGCTCGGCCCCGAGCGGATCTGGGAGCTCTATGGCGGCACCGAGCGGCAGGGCGCCTGCGTGATCTCGGGCACCGAATGGATGGCGCACAAGGGCTCGGTCGGCAAGATCGGCGAGACCGCGAAACTGCGCATCATCGGCGAGGACGGCAACGACGTCGCGCCCGGCGAGACCGGCGAAATCTATTTCCTGCCCAATGATGGCGCCGGCTCGACCTATCACTATCTCGGCGCAGCGCCGAAGCGGCGGCCGGACGGCTGGGAGTCGCTCGGCGACATCGGCCGGCTCGATGAAGAAGGCTATCTCTATCTCGGCGACCGGCTCGCCGACATGGTACTGCGCGGCGGCGCCAACATCTATCCGGCCGAGGTGGAGGCCGCGGTCAGCGAGCATCCCGAAGTGCGCTCCTGCGTCGTGGTCGGACTGCCTGATCCGGAATTCGGCCAGCGCGTGCATGCAATCCTCGAGCTCGCCGACAGCGCCGATGCGCAAGCGATCGCCGACGGCATGGGCGATTTCCTGAAGGACCGGCTCAGCCGCTACAAGCATCCGGAAAGTTTCGAGCGCGTCGGCACTGCGCCGCGCGACGATTCCGGAAAGGTTCGCCGCACCATGCTGCGCGACGAGCGCGCCGCGTGGATCAAGGATAACCGCGCCTTCCGCATCATGCCGGCGCGTGCGGCGGCGAAAACCGAATAGGTTCATTTCGTCTTGCGAGGGGCAGGTCTGCACGCCACATGAGCTGTGCAGGCGGCCCTGCAAGGTATATCATTCCATCTTCCCTGCCGGCAGAACCTCGGTCTACGTTGAGGTTCCAGCGCCCTGCACGCCAGGAGATCCTTTGATGCCCTCCGTGACCGAATGGAAAGTGCCCGCGGCCTTTCAGCCTCGTCCTGAAGATTACCGCTACGATCTCGATCGCGCGCTGATGAGTGTGGTCGGGCTGCATTCGATCATTCCGCCGGATGCTTTCAGCGCCGAGACGCTCGGCACCGAGCGCGCCGGCAATGGCGTCCTGATCGACGACGGGCTGGTGCTGACGATCGGCTATCTGATCACCGAAGCCGCCACGGTGTGGCTGCATCTCGGCGACGGCCGCGCGGTCGAGGGCCATGCGCTCGGCTTCGATTTCGAATCCGGCTTCGGCCTGGTGCAGGCGCTCGGCCGGCTCGATCTCGAGCCGCTGCGGATCGGCTCGTCGGCGGCGACCCAGGTCGGCGACAATGTGGTGCTCGGCGGCGCCGGCGGCCGCACGCGCTCGGTCGCAAGCCAGATCGCGGCGAAGCAGGAATTCGCCGGCTACTGGGAGTATCTGCTCGACGAGGCGATCTTCACCTCTCCGTCGCATCCGAACTGGGGCGGCACCGGGCTGATCAACAATGCCGGCGAGCTGATCGGCATCGGCTCGCTGCAGCTCGAACGCGAGCGCTCGGGCCACGCCGAGCATGTCAACATGATCGTGCCGATCGATCTGCTCAATCCGGTGCTGGACGACCTGCGCAAGTTCGGCCGAGTCGACAAGCCGGCGCGGCCGTGGCTCGGCATGTACACGACCGAGATCGACAACCGCCTCGTGGTGGTCGGTGTCGCCAGCAAGGGACCCGCGGCCCGCGCCGAACTGAAGACCGGCGACGTGATTCTCGCGGTCGACGGCGACAAGGTGACGAGCCAGACCGGCTTCTACCGCAAGTTCTGGTCGCTCGGCGCGGCCGGCGTCGACGTGCCGCTGACCGTCTATCACGAGGGCGTCACCTTCGACGTCACGTTGACCTCGATCGACCGCATGAAGCTGTTGAAGGCGCCGCGGCTGCATTAATACAGAAGAGAAGAGGCCGCGGGGATGAGCGAGGCGGTGGTTGACGACATCGTGGCCGTGTTGCCGCCGCTGCTGCAGACGCTGGAATCGCTGTCCTTTGTCGCGCGCAACCTCAATCCGCCGGACTTCGATCGCGTGATGCAGATCGCGGGCGAGCCCGAAGAGGCCTTGCAGGCGGTGCGGCCGCGGCTTGCCGACTGGCCGGAGAAATTCGCGCACATCAAGACCGCGCTTGAAGCTGCGATCGAACCGGCGCTCGCCGGCTACGCAGGGCTGCGCGCCGTGCAGAACGGCGAAGGCGACCTGGTCAGCGTGTTCCGCGCGCTGCGCTATCTGCCGCGGGCGCAGGAGGCGCTGTATCCCTTGACCGAGCTGCCGCCGGTCAGCGGCTTCTTCATCGCGCCCGACCTGCGCGAAGATACCGAGCTGCAGGCGAAGCTTGCGGCGAAACCCAACGCCGACACCGGCATCTTCCACGAGCGCGACGAGCCGGGCAGCCGCGGCGGCTTCTCGATGTACGTGCCGGAATATTACACGCCGGATCGCGCCTGGCCGCTGGTGATGGCGCTGCATGGCGGCAGCGGCAACGGCCGCGGCTTCCTGTGGAGCTGGCTGCGCGATGCGCGCAGCCGCGGCGCCATCCTGGTGGCGCCGACCGCGACCGGCCAGACCTGGGCGCTGATGGGCGATGACACCGACACGCCAAATCTGAACCGCATCCTCGACCAGGTGCGTGCGCGCTGGACGATCGACGAGACGCGTATGCTGCTGACCGGCATGAGCGACGGCGGCACCTTCAGCTATGTGAGCGGCCTCGACGGCGCCTCGCGCTTCACGCATCTTGCGCCCGTTGCCGCGACCTTCCATCCGCTGATGGCGGAGATGGCCGACGCGGAGCGGCTGCGCGGCTTGCCGATCTTCATCACCCACGGGCGGCACGATTGGATGTTCCCGGTGCAGACCGCGCGGCAGACCCAAGGCCTGCTGTCGGCCGCCGGCGCCAGGGTGACCTATCGCGAGATCGACGATCTCAGCCACACCTATCCGCGCGAGATCAATGCGGAGATTTTTCGGTGGTTGAACGGCGAGCGGGCCGACAGCGTCTGAGGGATCGTATCCCGTCATTGCGAGCGAAGCGAAGCAATCCATTGTCACCGAACACGCGGCAGATGGATTGCTTCGTCGCTGTCGCTCCTCGCAATGACGTTGCGGGAGAGCGTCGGATTACCCGTTCACTCGCGGCTTGAGCAGGTCGGAGAAGCCGACCCGGTGCAGCATCTCGTTGCGGACGCGGTCGATCACGCCGAATGCGACTTCGGCGCCATCTTGCGTCGGATCGATGTGGACGCGGAACGGCCGCTTGCCGAACGGCGTGTCGACGACTTTGACGATCGCGTCGGCGACCAGCGAGGCGTCGGCATCCTCGGGCACGATCGCCGCGAACGCCTTCATGATCTCCTCGCCGAAGCCGGCATAGGGACCGGATTCATATTCGGCGACGCGCGCTTCGTCCGCGGGACGGCCGGAATGCGCAAAGTGGTTGGTGCCGCCGGTGAAGGCGCCGGGCACGATGATCGAGGTCTCGATGCCCCAGCGCGTAAGCTCCCGGGCATAGATCACGGCCATCGCATCCATGCCGGCCTTGGCCGCGAAATACGGCGCGAGATAGGGCGGCGTGCCGCCGGCCGAAGAGCTGCTCGACACCCAGACCACGAGTCCCCTGCCCTGTTTGCGCAGTTGCGGCAGCGCCGCGCGATTGACGCGTTGGGTCGATAGCACGTTGACGTCGTAGAGCTCGGCAAGCTGCTCGGGCGTGAAGGCCTCCGCCGGGCCGAACACCATGTGGCCGGCATTGTGCATCACGACGTCGAGGCGGCCCTCCTCGGCGACGATCTGCGCAATCGCCGCATCGACCGACGCCTGCGAGCCGACATTGAGCTCGAGCGAGCGCAGGTCGACCTTGTTGTCGCGCGCGAACTCCTCGATATCGGCGACCGCGGCGGCATTGCGGCCGGTGGTGTGGCGCATCGAGGCGTAGACGGTGTGGCCGGCCTCGGCGAGCGCGTTGGCGGTGAGGCGGCCGAAGCCGCTCGAAGCGCCGGTGATGACGATGACCTGTTTCATGACAAATATCCCTGTAAAGTTGGTTGAATGCGAGTTGGGTTGGAGATGTGCGTGCGTCAGACCAGGCCGCCATTGGCACGCAGCGTCTGGCCGTTGATCCAGGAGCCGTCGGGACCAGCGAGGAACGCCACGACATTGGCGATGTCATCGGGCGTGCCGAGCCGCTCCAGCGGCACCATCTTGGCGAAGCGGTCGATCAATTCGTCCGACTTGCCGTGCAGGAACAGATCGGTCGCGGTCGGCCCGGGCGCGACCGCATTCACCGTGATGCTGCGGCCGCGCAATTCCTTGGACAGGATCGCACTCAACGACTCGATCGCGGCCTTGGTCGCGACATAGATGCCGTAGGTCTCGAGCCTGGTGCCGACGACGCTGGTCGAGAAGTTGACGATGCGTCCGCCGTTGCGCAGCCGGCGCGCCGCCTCGCGCATGGTGTTGAAGCTGCCCTTCAGGTTGACCGCGACCTGCTGGTCGAACGCGGCGTCGTCGCTGTCGGCGATCTTGCCGAGCTTCATGATGCCGGCATTGTTGACCAGCACGTCGACGCCGCCGAACGCCGCCTCCGCCGCGTCGAACATGCCGCGCACCGCGTTGGCATCGCTGACATCGGCCTTCGCGGTCAGTGCCCGGCCGCCGGCGGCCTCGATCCTGTCGGCCACCGCCTGGGCCGGCTTGGCGTCGCCGGAGTAGTTGATGACGACGGTGAAGCCGTCCCTGGCGAGACGTTCGGCGACCGCCGCGCCGATCCCGCGCGACGCGCCCGTCACCAGAGCTACCTTGTTGGTTTGGTTAGTCATTTTCAGTCTCCCATCAGGTTGTGCGGCCGTGCCGCGTTCGATGGGAGGACATTATGCCTTGGCACATGCCGGATAATCATGCATCTTCCGGCATCACTATTCGTCAATGCCGGATAATTGATGGACCGTTTCGACGCGATGCGCGTGTTCTCCCGGGTGGTCGAGCGGCGCAGCTTTTCGCTCGCCGCCGAGGATCTGGGTCTGCCACGCTCGACGGTGACGGACGCAGTGAAGGGGCTGGAGGCGCGGCTCGGCGTGCGGCTGCTCGAGCGCACCACGCGCACGGTGCGCCCGACGCTCGATGGCGAGGCGCACTACCGCCGCTGCCTGTCGCTGATCGCGGACCTCGAAGACGCCGAGGGCGCGTTCGGCGGCGCGCGGCCGAAGGGGCTACTGCGGCTCGAGGTGCAGGGCACGCTGGCGCGGCACTTCCTGCTGCCGAACCTGCCGGGCTTCCTCGCCGAATATCCTGATATCGAGATCAACATGAGCGAGAGCGACCGCTGGGTCGATCTGATCCGCGAAGGCGTCGACTGCGTGCTGCGCTTCGGCAAGCTGCCCGACAGCGACATGATCGCGCGGCAGGTCACGATGCTCGAACGGTTGACCTGCGCGACGCCGGATTATCTTGCGCGCTTCGGCACGCCGGTCGATCCGTTCGCGCTCGACGGCCATCGCATGATCGGCATCCGCTCGCTGACCACCGGACGCCTGCGGCCGATGGAGTTCGTGATCGACGGCGCGCTGAAGCAGTTTCCGCTGCCCGCGCCGATGTCGGTAACGGGACCCGAGAGTTATCTGGCGAGCGCCAAACTCGGCCTCGGCCTCGTGCAGGTGCCGTGCTTCCATGCCGAAACCGATCTGGCAAACGGAACGCTGGTCGCGGTGCTGCAGCAATGTCCGCCGCCCTCGGTGCCGGTAAACCTGCTCTATCCGCGCAACCGTCAGCTTTCGCCGCGCGTGCGCGTGTTCATCGACTACGTGATGCGGGCGTTCGCGCGCAGTTGATCGATCGCCGGAACCACAGCGAGCCCGGCGACGTTATGCTTCCGACACCGGAGGGATTGAGCGATGCGGACCTTTTTCGGCATGATTTTGGGCGCGCTGCTGCTGATATGTGGCGTCTACGTCTACGATTCCATGCGGACATCGAGCGTCGCCAATGGCGAGGTGGCGCAGGACACGCGCACCATCGTCAATTGGGACGTCGCAGCGCATGACTGGAACCTGCTGAAGACGCGCACCCGCGAGCAGTGGGACAAGATCGCGGCGAAGTAACGATTGCTTCAAGCCGACACAATCATATCCGCAAAACCTGTCATGCCCGGCCTCGTGCCGGGCATCCACGTCTTTGCTTCGCTTCGACGGAAAGACGTGGATGGCCGGGACAAGCCCGGCCATGACGAAAATCAACGAGACGAGCACTTCGCACGGACCCGTCAGCGCTCCTCAACAGAAGGCGCCGAAGGCTAATTCTGCTCGGTCTTGCGACCCATATTGGCCTTGCGGGCGTCTGCGATCACCTGCTCGAACTGATCCATGCTGAGCACGCCCGGCACGCGGTACTTGCCGACGATGAATGACGGCGTGCCGTTGAAGCCGAACGCCAGCGCCTGCTCGTTGTTGCGCGAAAGGATCGCGTCGATCGCCTTGGCGTTGGCGTCGTGATCCTTCTTCAGGCGGTCCATGTCGAGGCCGGCGCCCGAGAGCAACTCGGCGATGCGCGGCTCGGTGATGCGCGAATTGACCGAGATCATCGCCTCATGTGCGACGTCGAACTTGTTCTGGTACTTCGCTGCCAGCGCCATCCGCGCCGCGACCTTGGAGACCGGCCCGAGGATCGGCCAATCCTTCAGCACGAGGCGAACCTTGCCGTCGTCCTGCACCACCTGGCGGAGTTCCGGCGCGAGCTTGCGGCAATAGGGACAGTTGTAGTCGAACCATTCGACGATGGTGATGTCGCCCTTGGGATTGCCGATCACCGGAATATCCGGATCGCGCAGCACCTGCTCCTCGGTCAGGACATTGTCGTCCTCGGCGCGCGCGGCGCCCGCGGCCATGAGCGCGATGCCGGCACCGATCAGGCCGAGCGCGCCGCGGCGGGTGGCACCGGCGTTGATCAGGGGCGATTTCGTCAGTTGGATCATGGCTGGCTTTCGCAAGAGCTCTTCGCCCTTCTACGTTCAGGACACATTGATGTTACGCAGCAGCATATAGATCGCCACCACGATAATCACAGTCGCAAACACGATATTAAGCGCGCCGCGCCGTTCCGACAGGTGCCGGGCGCTGCGTGTGCCCAAAAGGCCGCCCGCGATGCCGCCGGCGACGAATAGCCCCGCCAGGCCCCACGACACCAGCCCGGACCACGCATAGCTCAGGGCCGTGGTCATGCCGAAGGCGGTGACGGCAACCAGCGAGGAACTCACCGCGTTCATGATCGGCATCCCGGTCGCCAGCATCAGGGCCGGGACGATCAGGAAGCCGCCGCCGATGCCGAAGAAGCCGGACATGGTTCCGGTGGCAAGCCCGAGGCCGATGATCGCGGGCATGTTGGACATCGAGATCTTGACGTCGGTCAGCCCGACCCGCGCGCGGTTCTTGAGCATCAGGCCCGCGATGGCCAGCATCACCAGCGAGAACAGCGCGAGCAGCTTCTGCCCCTCCAGCATCTTGCCGAGGATCGAGCCGCCGAACGCGCCCAGCATGCCCGACAGCGCGAACACCAGCGCGCAGGACCAGATCACGGTGCCGCCGCGGGCGTGGTTGGAGAGATTGACCGCGGCGTTGGCCGCCACCGCGATCGCCGAGGTGCCGATCGCGACATGCGGCTCCGGCACGCCGACCACATAGACCATCAGCGGCACGGCAAGGATCGAGCCGCCGCCGCCGACCAGGCCCAGCGAAAAACCGACCAGCATGCCCGATGCCAGTCCAAGCGCGCTTTGAGTTGCGGAGAAGACCAAGGGGGAACAGACTCGCGTTTGAGGCGGCGACCCTAGAAGGATTTGCTGCTCAACGCCATACCAATAGCACAAAACTGCCCTGCAGCCGGGATCAGCGCAGCAGATATGTCACAGCCAGCGGCACCAGCAGCGTGGTGACCAGCGCATTCAGGCTCATCGCGATCCCGGCAAAGACGCCGGCGACCTCGTCGACCTGGAAGGCGCGCGCGGTGCCGATGCCATGGGCAGCGATGCCCGCCGCAAAGCCGCGGGCGCGAAAGTCCGTGATGCCGGTGAAGTTCATCAGGGGCGTGACGATGATCGCGCCCATGATGCCGGTGAGGATCACCGACACCGCGGTCAGCGAGGGATCGGCGTGCAGGGATTCGCTGATGCCCATCGCGACGCCGGCGGTGACCGATTTCGGCGCCAGCGACAGGATGACGTCGCGCGGCAGCCCGAACGCCTGCGCCAGCAACACCACCGAGACGATCGCCGTCAGTGAGCCGATCGCGAGCGCAACCAGCATCGGCAGGATCGCCGCCGCGACCCGCCGGCGATTCTCGTAGAGCGGCACCGCGAGCGCCACCGTCGCCGGCCCGAGCAGGAAGTGCACGAACTGCGCGCCGGCAAAATAGGTGGTGTAGGAGGTCCCGGTCAGCAGCAGGAACACACCGATGATCCACACCGAATGCAGCACGGGATTGGCGAGCGGATGCCGCCTTGTCTTCAACGATACCGCGTCAGCCGCCGCGTAGGTCAACAGCGTCACCGTCAGCCAGAGCAGCGGCGACTGCGAAAGGTAGACCCAAAGCGAGAACGGATTGTCGCTCACAGCCTCTCCTCCTCGCGCGAAAACAGGCTGCTCGCCGCAACGAAGGTTGCAACCGTCGCCAGCAGGGTGACGATGACCGAAACCGCGAGGATCACCAGGACGGCGATGCCGTGCTCGGCGAGCAGATCGAGCTTCTGCACCACGCCGACGCCGGCCGGAATGAACAGCAGCGAGAGATTGGCGAGCATGCCGCGGCTCGCGCTCTCGACACCGTCATCGCCGAGCGGCCCGCGCGCCAGCGCCGGAAAGCGGTCGCGCGCCAACAGCAGCAACAGCAGCAGCACGAGGCCAACCACCGGGCCCGGCACCGGTACCGCCAGCGCGCGCACGGCGACTTCGCCGACCAGCTGGCAGAGCAGGATCAGGCTGAGGCTGGCGATCATGACAGGAAGCTCACGCGAGACATCCGCCTATCAGGTCGTTGTGGCAGGACCTTGTCAATGCGCGGGTCTTGAATGCGTGCGCAGATCTTGGGCGCCGCCGCTCTCAAATCCGTCACACCTTCTCAAACCGTCATCCCCGCTTGTCGTCCCTGCGAAAGCAGGGACCCATAACCACCGCATTCGGTGATGACCGGGATCGTGGCCCCAGCAAGCGCAACAATTGAGATTCGGGGTAATGGGTCCTGGCCTTCGCCAGGACGACACGGGTGTGTGGCGCGGCCTGCATCCACAATCGTCCCTGCGAAAGCAACACGCGCCTCGACCAGCCCCGTCATCCCCGCACAAAGGCTTCGCCTTTGTCGCTGGAGGTGCGCGCTCTTGCGCGCCTCGAAGGATGCACGGCCCAGATGTTTCCGCATGTTGTTTCCTGACGACCGAGAGTGGGGCCGTCGACCCTTCGAGACGCCGCTTCGCGGCTCCTCAGGGTGACGGAGATGAAGCTCCGCTCATCGCCGGCGACTCCCGCCTTTGCAGCGCCATCAGCGTGCCGCTCATGGTCGCGACCAACGTCTCGACGCCGTCCTGGATCGCATAGGCGCGGCCGTCGCAGACCGTTAGTGTGCGGCCGGGCTTGACCACGACGCCGCGGAACACGAACCGCTCGCCGCGGGCCGGCGCCAAGAGATTGGTCTTGAACTCCACGGTGAGGATGTCGGAGCCTTCGGGCATCAACGTGAAGGCGGCGATGCCGCAGGCATTGTCGAGGCCCGCGGTGATGATTCCGGCATGCACGAAGCCGTTCTGCTGGCAGAACTCTGGCGCATAGGGCATCGCAAGATCGACCTCGCCGGGCTCCATGCGCGCGATCGAGATGCCAAGCGTCTGCATCGCGCGCTGGCGCGCGAACGTATCGGTCGCAACCGCACGGTAATCGGGATTCTTCGGCTCGAAACGGGGCATGGCGGTCACGCGATTGCGGGCTCTGAAGGCACGAGATGCGGCATCGCGGCGTAGCGGATCGCCGGTGCAAACGGCGCCGATCTGCGCGCCGCACGGTCGATATGCACGGCCGCGATCTCGCAGGTCGCGGCGATCTCGCCGGTCTCCGCATTGCGCATCTCGTGCAGGATACGGATCGACTTGTCGCGGAACTCGACCAGCCGGCTCTTGACCTCGACGAGGTCGCCGGCGAGCAGCTCGCGCTTGTAGGAGATGTTCTGCTGCACGGCGGCCATGCCGCAACCGGACTCGCGCAGATAGCTCGGCGTCAGGCCGAGCCGCGCGAACATGTTCCAGTTCGCCTCGTCGAACTTGCCGACATACCACATGACGTTCATGTGGCCGATATGGTCGCAGTGCCAGGGATAGACCGTGCCGCGGTACGTCGCCTCGCCCTCCATCGGATTCCTCCTTCGATTTTTGATACGGTAGCGTATCAGGGACGAAGCAGGCTAGCAATACGGCACCGTATCAAAGCATGATCCGGAAAAGTGCGAAGCGGTTTTCCGAAAAGATCATGCACAGACAAGCGATTAATGCGCGATGACGATCCCATCGCGCATTATGATGCGCGGAGATCGCATGACTGAAAGCAAAGGCGACGTCTGGGTCGCGGCCGGCTTCGCCGAACTCGCCCATAGCGGGGTCGACGGCGTACGGGTCGAGGTACTGGCCAAGAATCTCGGCATCACCAAGGGCGGCTTCTACCGCCGCTTCAGGGATCGCGCCGCGCTGCTCGAGGCCATGCTGACACGCTGGCGCGACGGCCGCATCGCATCGATCGAGAAGCACACCGCGCTCGACGGCGCCAGTGCGCGCGAGCGGCTGAAGGCGATCATCACGCTGTATTCGGAGCGCATGAACACCGAGGCGATGGCGGTCGAGCTCGCGATCCGGCAATGGGCGCGCACCGATGAGGCCGCTGCCGCCGCCGCCGCGAGCGTCGATGCCGCGCGGCTGAAGAATGTCGCCCAGCTCTATCGCGCCACCGGGCTGCCGATTGAAGAGGCCGATGCGCAGGCCTTCCTGTTCTACTGCTTCATCTTCGGCCAGAGCCTGCTGTTTCTCGAGCGCGGCCCGCGCAAGCGCGCGCAATTGCTGACGCAGTCGGCGGACAAGCTGCTGACGGAAAGCAGTAGAGCAAGATAAGGCGGAGTCTGTCTTCACCTCGCCCCGCGTGCGGGGAGAGGCCGGAGCGCATCGTTCAGATGCGTTCCGGGTGAGGGGGAGTCTCCACAGGCGCGTCTATCACCGTATCGCGGAGGCAGCCCCTCACCCCAACCCTCTCCCCGTAAGAACGGGGAGAGGGAGCGCAGCGCCACAAAAAGCGGCCGGCTGACGCCGGCCGCTCGCCAAACTCGGTCGGCTCGCTCAGGCGCCCTTCAGGCGCTTGTTGCATTCGCTGTAATAGCCGCCGCCCTTCTGGATCCACTTCAGGCCGCCATTGCCGCCGTTGGCCTTGTTGGCGTTGTACTGGTCGACGCAGGTGTGCATGCGTCCCTTGCCTTCGGACTCCTTGGCGTATTTGGGATCGATGGCGTTCGGAAATACGGCGGGTCCTGCCGGCGCGGCGGGTGCCGCGGCGGGCGCCTGCTTGGCTTCCTTCGGCGCGGCCGGAGCGGGCGCGGCGGCTGCCGGCGGCGGAGCGGCGGGCGCCGCAGCCGGGGTCGCGTCGGCGCCGCACTGCGCCTTGCGGAAATCATTCCACTTCTGGCCGCCGAGGGTGCCGGCCGACTTGGCCGCCTGGTACTTGGCGCTGCATTCCTGCGCGGTCAGGGCCTGCGCCGGCGCGCTCGCCGCAAAGGCTGCAAAGCCCGACACCGCAAGCACGCACAACAATCTGGTCTGAATGGTCATCCCTGGTCTCCCGTCATCCCTGGTTTCCCGTTGGTTTCCCGTGGGGGCATTGGCGTAAGACCATTATCCTAGCGCAACCCCGACTTGCGACAACGCGCCAGCGCGCCTGCGCTTTAAAATATTGTGGCGGCGGGACCGCTGCATGTTCATCCACGGTTCAGCATCGTCGCGCGACGTTTCGGCCCTCTTTCCCTCACGAGGTGCCCCATGAAGACGATTTCCATGCTCGCGTCCGCAACCGCCCTTGCCTCCCTGCTGCTGATGGGCGGAGCTTTCGCGCAAACGGCCGCGCCCGCCGCCAAGGACGCCGCTCCCAAGGCCGAGACCAAGGCGCCGGCCGAGAAGAAGCAGCGCACCGCGGAGTCGCTGGAATGCTCGAAGGAAGCCGACGCCAAGGGGCTGCACGGCAAGGAGCGCAAGAAATTCCGCTCCGAATGCAAGAAGGAGAAGTCGGGCGGCGCCGCCGCTGCGCCGGCGGCGACGAAGTAACGTCCGGACCGGTTTGATGCGATTCGCTCTCCCCATCGGGGAGGGCAATCGCACATGCGCTCGATCCCTCGACGACCCCGTGATGCCCGGCCTTGTGCCGGGCATCGACGTGTTGGCTTGCGCGTGGAAAAGGCGTTGATTGCCGGGACACCTCCGCGAAGACGCGCTTCGCGCTTCTGCCCGGACATGACGAGTTTGTGGCGATACTGATCGCAATCCCCGGCGCGTTTCGAAGGGTGAAAATCTGTGCGCCGGGCGAGCCGGGGCGCAATGCTGCAATCGCGAGATGCATTTGTCGCGTTCACGCGAATTTGCCATAAGGCGGCGTGACCCTGATCCGCGCTTCGATGGCAACGGCCATTCCCGACCGCAGCAAAGTCCTGAACGGGCTCGAGACCCTCGTCATCGGCACCGTCGGCGGCTTGCTGTTTCTGTGGGCAGAATTGCCGGGCGGCCTGATCTCGGGGGCGATGGTCGCGGTCGCGATCGCCGCATTGGCCGGACGGCCGCTCGCGGTGCCGGCGGTGCTGACGCAATCGGTGCTGCTGTTGCTCGGCATCTCCCTCGGCTCGCTGATGTCGCAGCAATTGCTGCAGCACATGAGCTCCTATCCGCTCACCATCGGCCTGCTGGCGCTGGCGACGTTCTGCTCGACCTTCGGCTCGAGCCTATATCTGCAACGCGTCCATGGCTGGGACCAGACCTCGGCTTTCCTTGCCGGCAGCCCGGGCGCGCTGTCGCAGATCACGATCCTTGCCGCGGAAAAGGGCGCCGACGTCGCGGCGATCGCGGTGGTGCAGACCATGCGCGTGATCATCTTGACCGCCGCGCTGCCGCTGGTGCTGGCGCTGACCGGGGTGACACATGCCGCGCCGCCGCCATTGCCGACCTCGATCGCCTCGCCGTTCGGCCTCGTCGCGCTTGTCGCCTTATCGATCGGCGTCTCGCTGCTGCTGCGCTGGATCAAATTCCCCGCCAGCTGGATGTTCGGCGCGATGCTCGCCTCCAGCCTGCTGCACGGCTCCGGGCTGGTCGATGGCGGCCTGCCGCCCTGGCTCCGCAACGTCGCGCTGGTCGGCATCGGCGCCATCATCGGCACCCGCTTCGCGCGGATGAAGACCTCGACGCTGCTCAGTCACGTCAATGCCGGGCTCGGCTCGTTTGCGATTGCCATCCTGATCTCGGCCGTGTTCGTCGCGGTGATCGGCTTCACCACCCATGTGCGGCTCGCCGACGCCGTGGTCGCCTTTGCCCCCGGCGCGATGGACGCGATGCTGGCGCTGGCGTTGACGCTGCACATCGACCCGATCTTCGTCGGCGCGCATCATCTGTCGCGCTTCCTGTTCGTCACCATCTCGACGCCGGGCATCATCCATCTGTTCGGCCGGCCGCAGGACGACGTCGACGATTAGCTCGAAAGCGTTGGATGGGTAGAGCGCAGCGAAACCCATCGCTTTCGTCGCGCCTAAAGAGAAATGGTGGGTTTCGCTTCGCTCTACCCACCCTACTGGCTCAGGCCTTCGCGGCTCGCATCACGCCCCAACCGGCGATCGCGGCCATCGCGAGCGAGATCAGCACGTTGTAACCGGCCAGCGAAATGCCGAGGAAGCGCCACTGCACCTCGTCGCAGCGCACCACCTTGACCTTGTCGAGCTGGTCCAGCAGCGAGCCGGCCTTGCCGAAATCCACCATCGGGCCGGTGCAATCGGTCGGCCCCGGCCAGAATCCCCATTCGACACCGGCGTGATAGGTACCGAGCCCGGCATTGGCGAGCGCGGCGAGGCCGAGGATCACGAGGCCCGCGAGCAGCACCGGACGCGGCGCGCCGCGGGCGGCCGCGAGCGCCACCACGGCGCCGAGCGGCACCGCGAGGTAATAGGCATAGCGCTGCTCGAGGCAGAGCGGACAGGGCATGATCTCCAGCACGAGCTGGAAGAACCAGGCGCCGGCCAGGGTCGCCGCCGCGATCACGGCAATCGCCAGCGCCGAGGTCAGCGCCGGATTGCCGGCGGAAGCATGCGACGGATGGGCGGCGGCAATAGTCACGTCGGTCCTCCTGCGAGCATCGTTCGGGAGGGTCATGGGCCCTGCTCCAAGGTCGTCGATTGCGGTCGTATCGCGTGAAAATACCGCTGTCGAGGCGCGGGACAATCACATCCGCGCGGGTTGACCGTGACGGCCGCCGTCCGCCGCGGTCAGATCGCGTTCAGTCGATGATGCGTGGGAACGCGCAGGCCCCACTGGGTCATCGCCGCCTGCAGCTCATCGGAAAAGAAAAGACTCGGATTGAGCAGCCTGCGTTCATGCCAGAGATGGGCGCCGGCGCTGACACGCTTCAAGACCGTCAGACTGCCATAGCCCTTTTTCGTGGGATTGTTTGCAAAATACGCCGTTGATCCCTCCGACACCTGATGGACGGCGCTTTGTTCCGGCACGAAGCTGTCGATGTAACGGCGGACAATGATGCCGTAATACGGAACGGGGTAGTCCTTGCCCTTCGGCGTGGTGATCCGTAGCGGCCAGAACTGGTGCACGCCCGGCTCCAACTTCTCAATGATGGCGTGCAAGGTTGCATCGACGGCACGGACGCCGTTGGTCAAATGCAGCAGCGATCCGAGCGATTTGCGCGACTCCTCCATCCTGAATTCCAACGGGGATTCGTGCGGCTCGAGCAGGCCCCTGTCCTCCCTGAACTTGCGAGCCACCTCCCCGATGTAAGCGACGTGCCAGTCGTTCAGCGCCGCCCTTTGCTCCACAGACATCTGCTCGTCGAAATATTGCTTGAGGCCTTCCTCCCAGCCCACATAGTCGCCGTTCGGGAAGAAGTCGCCGAATTGGCTGCGCTCGTACCATCCCCACACCATGTTCAAGTGCCCCTTGCTTCAAGTGCCCCGTGCGTCATCGAGATCGACGAACCGGACAATACCGTTACGCTCGCGCCTCCGTCTCGAAGTAGGTTGCCGCAACCGCGGCCAGGCTTGGGGACGGTGGCAGCGGCGGCCGCCGCCGGGCAAACTCTTCCGTGACTGCCATACGGACGGGCGACGGCTTTGCGTCGTCCTTGGGGTCACACCCCCCGGAAATTCCGGCGCCGGGGCGCGGGACATCCCGCCCGCGCGGGTTGACCGTGACGGGCCACTCGCTATAGTCCGCCGCGCTTCGCGACCCCCGGCCTTCCCGGCCGGGACCATTGCGAATGCCCCTGTGGCGGAACTGGTAGACGCGCTCGACTCAAAATCGAGTTCCGCAAGGAGTGCTGGTTCGATTCCGGCCAGGGGCACCAACCAGGCCGTTCAGGCCCGTTCCAAATCGTTCGCAACCGTCCGCGCGATGCTCGGAAACCCTTGAAAAACAGGGCTTTACGCGTACATCGGTGTTCGTCACCGTTTGTTCTCATCCGATCCCAGCCGGCCGATTTGTTGGTATTTTTGTTGGTATCGGGAGAACAAACGTTCACGGCGACTTTCGCTATTCCGAATGAAGGAATTGAGCCGATGGCCCGCAAGAACGGTGGCGCGTGCGCCAACCCCAAGCAGATCAGAACCGACGTCGACTGCCGCGCCGCGCAACCACGATTCGACAATGGCGCGTGGAGCGCCGCCAAGATTTCCGACGCGACCGGTGGAGGTCTCTATCTCTTCGTCACGCCCGACGAAACCAGGCCCGGCAAGCCTGCCTCCAAGCTCTGGCGGATGGGCTACCGCTTCCACAGCCGCCAGAAAACCTACTCCATCGGTCCTTACGGCAACGGCAAGGACGGCACGTTCTCGCTCGCCGACGCGCGGCGCGAGCGCGACAAAGCCAAAGATCTGCTCAAGAACGGCAAAGACCCGAGCACCGAGAAGCAGCTCGAAAAGCACAGGCAGAAGGCGGCCCGGCCTTTCGAGGAATGGGCCGACGAGTGGCTCGCGAAGAAGAAGTTGGAGAAAGTCAAACGCGGCAGGATCGTCGCGGTCCGTGACGCCAAGACCATCGAGGTGCTTAAGCTGCGCGTCGGCTACGTCAAAGCTCGCTTCGGCAAGCTGTGCAGGCTGGATATCAAGCGTCCAGACGTGCTCGCCTTTATGCGTTCATACGAAGCCGCGGGAAAGCTGGAAACCCGCGACCGCGTGCGCAGCATCGGCGAGCAAATCTGCAACTATGCCGATGTCGAAGGCGACGGCTACAATCCGTTCCGCAACCTGAATGGGCAGATGATTGCCAACATTTCGACGCCGCGTCCCGGCGTCACCGAACCACGTGACGTGACGCGCGTCTTCAAGCTCATCAGCGCACCGTGGACGAGAGCGAGGTTTGGTGACGTTGTTGGCCTTGGGTTGCGATTCGATGCGCTGACCGTTCCCCGCCCCGGCATGGTCAATGAAATGGAGTGGAGCGAGGTCGATTGGGACGCCGAACGTTGGACTGTTCCAGCCGCCAAGATGAAGACCGGCTGGGACCATGTCGTGCCCTTGTCACGGCAGGCCCTCGCAGTCCTACGGAGCGTTCAGAAGCTAACCGGCCATCGCCGATACGCGTTTTCCAGCTCAAGGGATGCGCCGCTGTCGAACAACACGCTCAACAAGCGCTTGCGGCTGCTTGGCATTGACACCAAGACTGATCATTGTGCCCACGGATTCCGGACGACCTTCTCGACCCTGTCCCACCACGAAGAAATCAAGGACGCCAAGGCATGGGACGGCGATGTCGTCGAGCTGCAGCTCGCGCATCTCGACAACTCTACTGTGGAAGGTCTCTACAAGAAGCACGGACCACTCGCGCTGATCGGCTCGCGCACGAAGCTGATGCAGCATTGGGCTGATCGGATCGACCAGTGGCTCGATCCCAACAGGGTGATGCCGATCAAAGGTGGCGCGCAGCGTTAAATGAACTATCAGGATGATTAAGGCTTTGGTCGCGTCGAGATAGTTGTGTCCACAAGCTCGAGAAGCGATCGCACTAGCACCAAGCGCCGACGGCCGATTGTTGTCGTGATAAGCTGGCCAGATCCTATCAGCTCATAAAGCTTTGTGTGTCCCAAGCCCGTTACCACGCAAGCTTCGTCCACCGTGCAGCTGAGCCGCTCGCGAAACGGGACCACTTTCCCGTCGCGATCATTCGTAGGCGAAAACGGCGGTCTCCGCCCATCCTCCCTCAGGGTGGCATCCGTCATAGTCTCTCCTTGTCACGAAGGCGGTCGCTTGGTTACAGCGCGTAGGAGACAGATCGGATGATACAAAACGCAATAGTGAGACACTTCAACGGCTTTGAAAAATTGGCGAACTGAGCCGCGGCAATTTCAATCGAGTTACGCCATATGCACATCAAGCTCTGGCAAACTTCGACGCATGTGGTGTAACAGTTCAATAAAGCGTGAGCAGTCCAAGCGCCAGAATAGGCCCGTCTGCAAGATCGATGCGCGAAGATATTGCTAGGTCGCGTCAGCCCAACCGCTCATAACGGTCTGGTTGCAGGTTCGAGTCCTGCCGG
This sequence comes from Bradyrhizobium pachyrhizi, assembly GCF_029714545.1. Taxonomy (NCBI): domain Bacteria; kingdom Pseudomonadati; phylum Pseudomonadota; class Alphaproteobacteria; order Hyphomicrobiales; family Nitrobacteraceae; genus Bradyrhizobium; species Bradyrhizobium pachyrhizi. The sequence continues at coordinate 7,832,866 of NZ_CP121667.1, forward strand.
GCCCACCAATGAGATCAATAGCTTGCTGGATTCTCAATGCTCCTAGCGCGGCGGCCGCACCAGAAACCGCACCAGATACGTGCTGGTTTCGTTCGTGGGCGGCTCGCGCTCAGCCCGCGGTTAGCCAAATTGAGAGGATGAACGAGCCAATTGCTGTTCATCGCTCCGCGCTTCATCGCGGCAAAGAATCTCGCCTCTCGGTAAGATTGCGGGGGTTTCCCGACAATTTCGACACGTTGTCGGCAAGCCCCACGTTCCGTCGAGCTCACGCGTTGGCGATACCTCCCAACGGGAGGGGGCCCTCCCGTCAGGACCGACCGAAGCGCGATCTGCCGACGAATAGCGGACAAACTAACGAAGCAATGGAGTTCGGAACCGTCGTTTGGCGAAGCACCGACTCGCTCAACCCTGATCTTTCATTCTATCCCGTCCGCACCAATGTCCGAGCATGAGAATGAGCAATCCGGCGATCAGCATCGGGACACTGGCGACATAGAGAATGTGCTGCGCGCTGAGGTGATACGCGAGCAAGGCCCCAATCAACAGCGGCCCACCGATGCCGCCTAGTCTGCCTATCCCGAGAGCCCAGCCCACGCCGGTGGACCTGATCGAGGTCGGATAGTAAATCGCCGCCAACGCGATCACGCTCTTCTGTCCGCCGCTGATGCAAAAGCCAGCGCAAAATGCCGCCGCCACCATCATCCAGCTCTGCTTGTCGATCGAATAGCCGAACAAGACAACAAACAGAACGCCGGCCAGATAAACCGTGGCAAGGGACCCGTAGGGTCCGATACGATCCATCGCCGGTCCAATCGCGAATGCGGCGACGATGCCACCGACGGTGGTCATTGTGGTGGCGAGCGCGACTGTGTTGAGAGAATGGCCGACATTCGTCAGCATTGACGGCAGCCAGCTTTGCAGCGCGTAGAATTCTGCGAGATTGAGCATGAACACGGCCCATATCACCAGTGTTCCGACGCCGCGACCGGACGAAAATAGACTTCCAACCGCGCTGCGCCGCTCAGCCACGTCAGTGACGAACTGCGCCGGCCCCTGCACCGGCAACGCTCGATCCACTCGACGCACCACACGCCAGACGGCATCCGGCTTCGCATTCGTGCGGATCAGGAAGTCCATCGACTCGGGTAAGAACATAAGCGTCAGGATTGCGACGACCGTGGGCGCAGCCGCGCCGATCCACAGCATCGATCGCCAGCCATATTCAGGGATAGACCAGGCTGCGACCGCGCCCGCAGCGACGAAGCCGAGCGAGAATCCGCAATAGATTGCCAACACGAACGTCGCGCGCAAGCGAGCGGGACTGAACTCCGTCGTCAACGCAATAGCGCTAGGGATCACGGACCCAAGCGCGATGCCAGTGACGAAACGCAACACTATCAATTCGGCGACATTCGTCGCGAAGATCGTGGCGAACGTCGGCAGCGCGAATGCAAACGTCGAAATGACAACAAGCTTGCGATGACCGAAGCGATCCGACAACGGTGAGACAAGCAGATAACCGACCATCAAGCCGGCCAACGCCGACGAAAAGATCGGCCCGAGAAGCTGCTTCGTGAGCCCGAACTCTTTTGCGATCGACGGCGCCATGTAGCTGATGGCTTGCGTATCGAAGCCATCGAGGAACATGACAAGACCGCACAAGGCGACGACCACATATTGCGTGATGCCAGTGCGACGCGAGTTGATGAATGTTGGAACGTCGAAAGCAACCTCGGTACTACTCATTTCCTCACCTCTGCTGGCCAAATGCTTTGGTCCGATAAGTTTTTTGTTCTTGGTCGGCTGGGCTGAGGCGATCATGTCGCGCCGCAGGCCTGACTGACGTGCGGACAATCGTCAGTCGACCGTTTGCAGGAGTCGCGCTGGCGTCGTGTCGGACGAGCCGCTGGGGATGAACGCGTCCGCGTAGAAGTGATCCCTCGGCAGTCCGCCACTCGTCTCGAATTCGCTACGCGCGGCGTCGATCATCATGGGATTGCCGCAGGCATAGACATGCCTGTCCGACAGATCCGCAAGATCCTCAAGCACCGCAGCATGCAGCAGGCCGCGACGTCCGGTCCAGTTGGCGTCAGGTTGAGATAGCACCGGAACGAAGGTGAACCACGGATATCGTTTGGCCCACTGCTCGCACGTGTCCGCGAGATAAAGATCAGCCCCGCTCCGTCCACCCCAATAGAAGCGCACCTCACGGTTGAGCCTGCGACGGATCATGTCATCGATGATCGATTTCAAAGGCGCGAAGCCGGTACCGGTCGCGATGAACACGTAACGCGCCTGCTCATCCGCCCGCAGATAAAACTCGCCGAACGGCACCTCGACCTCGAGCTTGTCGTCGAGCCGCAACGAGGCAAGCACTTTTTCGGAGAACTCGCCGCCGGGCACGTGCCGAATGTGCAACTGCGCGCCGTCGCTCTGCTGCGGAGGGTTGGCCATCGAGAAGCTGCGCTCGTCACCATCCGGCGTGCGGATGCGGAGATACTGCCCCGCCTTGAATTTGGCGCGAATACTGGCCGGAAAGCGCAATTGCAGGATGGCCACGTCATCCGCCGGGCGCGACATGCGAAAGACCCTCGCCTGAATTTTCTTCCGCGCCAACGGATCGTGGCGCTGGATTCGTCGTGGCCGAATAGTTAGATCGCTCTTGACGGTCGCCGCGCAGAACAACACCTTGCCGGAGGGACCCTCGATGTCCTTTGATCGCTGTTTGACGTTGCCCTTGCTTAGAAAGCCTTCACAGGACGCGCAAACGCCCTTCCTGCATGAATAGGGCATGGTGTAGCCTGCCCGTTCGGCCGCGACGAGAATCGTTTCGCCGTCATTGCAGGGAAAGCTGATGTCGGCGTCTTCGACCGCGATCGTGTGCGTCATACTGTTTCCTTGAATTGATTGGCGCCTGCGACGAGCTGGATGCATCGCAGGACGGGCGTCGGATCGGCCACGCCTTTGCCCGCAATGTCGAAGGCGCTGCCATGTCCGACGCTTGAAAACATCAGACCGGCACCGATCGACATTGCAGCCGAATTCCGGCCCGCCATCAGCTTGATCGGAATGTGTCCCTGGTCGTGATACATCGCCACGAACGCATCGAAGCCTTGCCGACCGAGCATCAAGTCGGCGCCCACCGGCCCCTCGATATCGATGCCTTCCGCCTTCAGCCGCTCGACCAGCGGCTTGACGATACGATCATCATCATCGCCGAATAGACCGCCTTCGCCTGCGTGGGGATTTATGCCAAACACGCCAAGTCGTGGTTGGGCAATGCCCTGACGTTTCAATGCATCGATCGTTGTGCGAACGGCGCGCTCGATCAAGATAGGCGTGATCCGCTCAAGCGCACCGGCAAGCCGCTCGTGCAGCGTCACGTGGACGATGCGCAACCCTGCGCCGACCAGCATGAGAAACACCTCATCCTCTGGCACCTTCTTCAACCGCGCCAGCAAGCTCGGATAACCGGAAAACTTGATGCCGGCCGAGTTGACGTTGGTCTCGGAATGCGGACACGCCACGATACTGTGAGCGCGCCCTCGCGCCATGAGGTCGAGCGCCGCCTCGACATAGGCGACGGTCGCACGGCCACCCTCTGCGCACCCCTGCCCTGGCCGGAAGGCTTTGGGCTCCAAAGCCGCAACGGGATGATAACGCAGGGTTGGCTTGTCAGGGGATGACCAGTCCCGTGTCAGCGGCCAGCCGGCCGCGAATTTGTCCGTGTAGAAGCGGATTACGTGCTCATCGCCGACCAGAATCGGACGCGCGTCGGGCTGCACCTTTGCGCACAGCATCGCGGCCTTGACCGCGATTTCGGGGCCGATGCCATTAGGATCACCGATTGTCAGTGCGACAGCTGTCGGAGTCATAAGGGCAGCGCCAGCAATGTGTCGATCCGCGAACTGTCACACACCACCGTGCGCTCGTGCAGTCGCGCTGTACCACTCACGATCTCATAGACGTCGAAATAGCGGCCGGTGGCATAGATCGACGTGTCACCATCCTGCAGGATGCGCGCCACCATGAATGGCGTCTCGCTCCTCACCATTGCACCGTCTTCCGACAGGATCGACGGCAGACCGAGGATGTGGCGATAGCTCTGCCGCTCGTAGATATTGGCTACGCGCAGAGCGGAGACGCGATCGGTCAGCATGCCGCGTGAGTTGGCGAACACGATGCCGGCCTCGAGCCCGTCGCGATAGTTTGACGCGGTGGTTATTTTGTACAGGCACGGACCGTGAAACAGGCTCGGCCAATCCTCAAGACGATCATCGTCGATGCACCGTGCATAATCGGCCTGCGCTTTGGTGATGTATTGCAGAGAGTTACCACTCATGGCGCAGTCCTCAGATTCCCATGTTGGCGCGATACGCCTTCCAGAAGCCGCGCACCGACGCCTCAGTCACCCGGCTCTCGCTGCTATTGGCGTCGGCGCCCCCCATCTCGAGTACCGCCTGATCCTCGCTTGCACCGGCAATGCCGCGCTGCACGAAGCCGCCGACACAGCCGTCTTCCATCGAGATGTAACCGGCCGGGCCAACCAGATTGCCCTGCTTGATGCGCGTCAGTCGCTGCTCGGGCGTGTCGTCGGCAAAGCCGAGATAAGTCCAGTTCAGATCGGTCCTGTCGATCGCGCGCGGCACGATCTGACGCACCGCGATCGCGTTCTGGATCTGCTGCAGCACGAATGTCGGGAACACCGACAAGATCTGCAGCGTGCAGCCATCGTGATACTCGTCGAAACTTTCCAGCAAGGTCGGATCCGCGAGCTTGTACTCGCTCTCGGACCGCAATTGCTGCTTGGCGTAGTCAACGTCCTTATCCGCCTCACGATCGATTGCCGAATAGCTGACGTGGTGTCCGCCACTCTCATCGACAATTATACCGCCCTTCATCGACAGCCGGTTCAATTCGAAGGTCGTGAAGAAGAGATGCAGGATACTGGCGTGGTAGGAGTCCTTGACGTTTTCCATGTAGAGCTTCCAGTTGTTCGGAAGCGCTTGAGTGAATCGCCCGAGCACCACCGGGGTGCGGCCGCCGAGCACCCGCTCGATGCGGTTCATGATCTCCTCGCCGAGATATTCCTCGATCGATGGCACGTCCTCGGAGAATGAGCCGAATATCAGGCCGTGAATGATCGCGATGCGCAGCTTGCGCGGTCCGTGCTGCTCCATCTTGAACGAGTCGGGCATGCCCCCTTTGCCCTTGATGCCGTCCTTGAAGGCGACGCCCGTCAGGTTGCCCTGCGGGTCGTAATTCCAGGCGTGATACACGCAGCTGAAATCCTTGCGATGCTTGCCGCGGTTTTCGAGACAGATCAACGCGCCGCGATGGGCGCACCGGTTTTCGAACGCGTAGATTTCATTGTCGGTGTCGCGGGTAACGATCACGGGCGTATCGCCGATTTGCGTCGTGAGGAAATCGCCCGGCTCCGCCAGTTCAACTTCCAGCGCGAGATAGTGCCAATTCGGCCCCTGGAAGATCTTGCGCTGCTCCTCAGCGTAGGCCGATTGATCCTGGAACACCCAATACGGAACGCGGGTGAGCCCCTCCGGCCAGTTGACCGGATTTGCTCGTTCCGGCGGCAAAACGATCTTGTTCATCGGCGCTTCCTCACGCTTGACTTCAAGTCCGATATGTTCGAATATCGAACAAATATCTGTATTTCGAACACTTTGAGCCAACCTAAAACGGCTGTCAAGGTGAGTTCAGCTATGGCGATCGCGGAAACCAAAGAGAGACGTGAAGGGATGGCGGGGCTCGCGAAAGGCCTCGCGATCATCGAGGCATTCTCGGTTCACCCCGTGATGAGCGTCGCCGACGCCGCACGCGCTTCAGGCGCCACACGCGCAGCGGCGCGCCGATGCCTCCTCACCCTGGTCGAGTTGAATTACCTGGAGCTGTCGGGACGAGACTTCCGTCCTCTTCCTCGCTTGCGCAGGCTCGGCGGCATGATGTCCGAGCGCGATAAGCTCGTGCAAATCGCGCAACCGCTGCTGGAGCGCGCCCGCGATGAAGTCGCGGAATCGGTTTCGCTGGCGGTGCTGGACGACAATCAATCGCTCTTCATTGCGCGGGCGCAAGCCGAGCACTACGTCCAGACCGGCGTTCGCGTCGGCGCCTATCTTCCGCTCTATTGCTCGGCGACAGGCCGCATCCTGCTGGGCCGCCATACCGATGACGACATCACGCGGCGACTGAGCCGGCAGCCGATGAGCGCGCGCTCGCCGCGGACGCTGACCACTGTCCCGGACATTCTGTCTGCAATCCGGACCGCCGCGAAGAACGGCTATGCGATCAGCGACGAGGAGCTAGCGCCGGGCATCAGATCGATGGCCGTCCCGGTGCTTGTCGCCGATGGCGACATCGTCGCCGCCGTCAGCGTGAGTGCGGCCACGGCCCGTGTCAAAGTCAACGATCTGCGCAAACGTCTGCTACCTGTGCTACTCAACTGCGCGAACCAGATCGCCCAGCCGTTGAAGGAGCTGCGCTGAAGGCTTCCCGCCGTTCGAACACCGGAGGCCAGCATGCACCGATCCCGGTCCGCGCGACGCACGCGGGAATTATCAACAGTTTACCACCAAGAAGATTGCTGACGCCGAGATCATAGCCAAGTTTTGAATTTGAGTACCAAGCCAACAGCCAGACCGAGATTGGTCAATTTAGTCAGCAGGGCAAAGTGCCGGCGGCGTGGGTCGATACCCGACTAGACTGGGGCGAAGTGATCAATTTCGCCCAGGGCGTCTCCGGCTAAGCCACTGCCAATCTATTCCCCTATTGGACAGGTGCGCACTTCCCTTGCACTCGCGTGACGGTTGCGGTTGGATAAGGTGGCGCCACATGGAGTGTCGCGAAACATTTCATTGTCCATTTCCTAGGCTGCGGTACGCTGCTCCCTTTCATTGGGAGTATTTTTATTTGGGCGGCGAAGAGCGTCCAAAGAGAAGTCTCTACGGCCCGCGCAAAACGCGAGGCAAGTTTCAGCGATAGCGGGAGCTCAAAGGGCCGGAGGCGTTTCAGAAGGCGCGCCGCGACAGAAACCGAAAATGATCGCGGCCTCACGTTCGTTGCGAGGATCGAAAGCCAGCTCCGCGCGTTGATTAGTCAGCCTAAATGGGAGGTCAATAATGATTAAAGACCGAGACCGACGGGCGCCGACGGCTACGGAACGCGAAGCAAACAAGGTATTCAAAACTGTCAGGCCGACGGAAGCCATGACGGATTACGCCAAAGCGCAAAAAGCGGTCCACGATAATCGAGAGCGCCTAAAGGTCGAACGGCTGGCGCGGGAGGCCGAAGCGGCCAACCGCACAAAAGCAGGTTAAGCGTCCCATCTGGATGATCACGGAGGACCCAGGTTTTGTGGAGGGTGAAATGGCCCTGCACTTCCGCCGAGTCGATACTGAACTGGAGATATGGATCGCAAGCAGCGACGACTATTCATTCGTCATCAGCAATGAGAGCCGGAGTGGACCTGGATTACATGGAGAGCCAGGCTTTGTTGCATCATATCGCCCCGACTTTCTGAATATGCCAGCGGCTCACGTATCCGGATCTCCCTTCAATTCGTTCGCTGAAGCCGAGCGGGCCTGCAATGCGTTTCTGGGTCGCCTCACCATTGAGGGATGACCACCGTTATCCGCCTCCACCGTCGCGCGGCGGCAATGACGACGCGATCGGCGGGTTAGGAACATGGCCGCGTCTTCCGTAGTTGCCATTGGCGCGAATAAACAACGGAGGGAAGCGCGATGGGACGAGGTGTTTTGCTTTGGCTTTTGGGCGTACCAATTCCTGTGATCATCCTGCTGTGGTTGTTCTTCGGGCGCTGACTACGGCGTAATTGCCGGGCGACGTACGCCAACGCGGTCTACCGGTGCAGATGCCTCGTCAGGTCCCTTGTCAGGTTTGGCGCTTACACTCCCCCGTTTTGGGGAGACTTTTCATATGCTTACTCTTTCGAAGCCCGCGACAGATTTCAAAGCCTCACGCCCGGTGCCCACTCTCGCTACCTTACGCTGTTCAGCATTATCGGCTTGGTCTCGTCCCTTGCGCTCTTGCGATACGGGATCGATATAGCTCCTGGCATGCAGCTGGCGAGCGCCCTTTTTCGCGGACAGAGCGGTTTCCCGCGCGCTTGATTCGGCGGGAAATTGGCTGCATGAACCTATTCCTTCGTCCAACCGTTATAGCCGGTGACGCGATCGAGAACGACTTCGTGGTGCTCCATGAGGACTGCCATGTTGGGAGGACCCGATTGGCGACCGAGCACAGCCCGGCGTTTTGGACCTGCGCCATCAGTGTCCCCCTTGCGGCAGCTCCGGTGGCGCAACTGACCTCGAGCGCGCCAAGAGCCGCTTCCGCGAGGCGTTGGAGCGGTTCTACGCCGGCCTTGCGGACGAGCATCAAGCTCTGGCACGACACAGATGACGCGGCTAAAGGGCGTTTCGGGCGGTCGGAGGATGACTGATGCTCGTCTATTTTTCATGCCGCCGCTGCGGCACCATTTATTCTGCGATTCAGGAGCGAATCTCGACTCCTGTGACCAGCTCGGGGCTCTTTAGTTGCGTGTGTTGCGGGACGCCGATCCACCACTGGGCAGGACTCTACAGTTACACTGATTGGAAACGCGTAATGCACGTCGGAGATGGGAATGAGCGCTTTCGCAGACCCTGAAAAAGCCGCCCGCCTCCTCCGCTCGCCTAAAGTCGATGCTAAGATTCACATAGTTCAATTGACGCGCACGCTGATGGGAGGCTCAATTGTCGGATTGCGAACTGCCGCAGAGGTCACCAGTGAATTACGCTGTGCAGGCCAGATTCCTCGTTCGAATGGGAACCACTGGCTGGATGGTTTATGATCGAGAACCCAAGGGGCCAGCGCTGATCAACAATAGCCATTGGGCTGAGAAGCTGACCAAGGAACAAGCCGAATCCGTAAAGGAGAGACTGACAAAGCAGTTCGTCGCCCGGTCATAGGCCCGCTGACGAATTTGTAAATCTCGGGGGCGACGGCTACTGCGAACCTTGGCGACGACGTTGCCGGACGGCATACGCCAAGGCACAAGCTAACCGGTGCCCATTTCGGGCGGCTCGTCGACCGATCGAACGATCGAGCCCCTTCACCGGCCGTGCAAGTGAACCGCTGCTCGAGATCAGACAGACGCATCTCGTCCAGCCATCTCGCTGCGTCTAGCTGGAGATTGTGGGAGCGCTGATAGTCTTTGCAGAGAACAATGATGCGAGTTGCGCCCGTTTCCAGCAATTTGCCGAACGCGATTTTGGTCGGATGGTCGTTCATACGCGCTATTACACCGCTCGCTGCAGCGCCCGGCAATCCCGCGAGCGTTAGCGCATGGGTGGCAGCCTGGCGCGCAAGACGTCGGTCAAACCCATCATTGCCCTCGCCCCTGCGATGCGGACCGATAAGATTTCAGCCACCGCCCATCCGTCAACATGGCGGCCGGAAGAGCGGTAGCTTCTGCATACCTCCGCGGCAGTAATCCGTTTGGAAGATGAACCATGGCACCCACGCCGGCAGCGGGTATTTTAAGCTTGGCAGTGTTGTCGTAGTTTCATGCCAGTGCGTGCCGATCAACCGAAAGCTGCTGGAAATCCCGCCCGAGGTCGTCCGCCGGTTCGCCGCGGACATGGAGGCATATCACGCAGAACAGGACGACATCCAACGCGATCGGATCGCGGTCGGCACCAGGCATATGCTGCTGGGGCAGATGCCGGTGGACACCAAGCTGCGGTTGAGCGAGGTCAGGGAATTGCTTGAGTTGATGCGATGAAAACTGTCTGGATCTACACGGACACGGCCAAGAAAATCGGCGACGAGGACCACATCAAGGTCTTCGCTTCGATCGAGGCCGCCGAGAAGTGGTTTGAGGAAAACGCCCCTGAGGGCGTGGCATTTGAGTACGCTGTCCTGGAGTGAAAATGGCAAAGGCCTTGCTGCTCTCATTGCAATTGCCGCATTGGCTGATAATCGCAGGAGCCGCGCTGATAGCGGCCGGCTTGATTGGCCTTGTGATCAGCCGACGGCGCTGGGCCAATTTCCGGGGCGAAGCAACCGCAGAGCCAAGTTCTGAGCCGCGTCCCCAATTGTCACCGCTGCCGGATCTTCTTGACTCACGACCACGAAAGGATCGGCGTGAGATTTAAGGGTTGCACGGGTAAAAAAGATGGAGGTGCGGCAGGATCACTGGCTTGTAGCTAGCCACCGTCGGCGCATAGTCGACGAATGATCGAGCAGCGACCAGCTTTCATGGCTTGCAAAAATCCCGGCACCGGCTGGAGGATCGACATTCTGTGGCCCGATGGCGAAACGGAAGTCATCAAGGGCTTTATTACTGAGCACGACGCCGCGAAGTGGATTTCAGAGCACTCGAAGACGTGGCAAGAAAGCCCGGACCAACCGCGCTAGAGCGGTTCGCTCGCGTCCACTCATCGCGACTTCTAGCGGCTTCTCTCAGCGTGCGATCAGCCCGGTTAATCGAGCATGCCCTGGCGTCCGCCAGTACGCGGCGCGGCTTTGGCTCCAAAAGAGCGGATACTGCTTTAGCGTCGGAATGAAGCCTCATCCCCGTCGTATGAGGTCTCTTGCCCGGGCCTCCCTCCCTTATTGAGCAAGCCGGCGTTCGCGCGCTCGGCGGCGCATCCGTAAATCCACGGGTCGCGACCTTAACGTTAAACCGAAAAACGATGACCGAGCCTGGCGTGGCGTCCTGTAGTCTCAGAGATATTTCATTTTCTCTTCGTCAAACGCAAATTTTCAAAGTTCAGCGATTTGAATCGATGATCCTGGAATTCGGTATCGCGACCACGATCGTGGGATCTATGCTCGCCTTGTATGCAAGTCGGCATCGTTCGATCATCTTGGAAGCGTGCGCAGGCGCGCTGCTGATTGCTGGACTTACCTGCATTGGCGCGGGGCTCCCGCGTGTTTGACCGCACCGCAGACTGCGAGCGCGTCGCACTCCATCCGCCGGGTCCGATGACCGATGCCGGCATATCCGCCTTAGCGATGGAATTGATCCCGCGCATCACCCGCGCGTAGATGATGCACGTCCTGTCCTCGCAGGCGGGCAGGCTTGTTGGATGCAGTCCGTGTGCGCTCATCGTGGGGTCCCCTCACTTCGGTGGCGCGATTAATGGCCTTTGCGCTTCTTCATGAGCGCTTTCTCGAACCTCCACGAAAGGGTGGCTCGAAAAGTGCCAACTGAGCATCGCAATATCGATTTGCTCCTTACTATCCTTGAGCGAGAACTGGAGCTCTTTGAGCACGGGCGTCGCCCTGACTATGAGGTTATTCGGGCAATTATCAGCTATTTCGAAGTCTACCCGGAGGTATACCATCATCCTCAGGAAGACTTGATCCTCTCCAAGCTAACGCTTCGCGATCCGAATGCGGCTGCAACCGTCGGTGATCTCGCGCGTGAGCACGCAGACGGAGCTGATCGTTTGCGCCGCTTCGCCAAAACGATCGATGGCGTTCTCGCGGATCGCGAGATTCCTCGACAGGAGGTCGGCCGCATCATACGAGATTTCATAGTGAAGGAACGCCACCATATGATGGTGGAAGAGCGCGACTTCGTCCCGGCAGCCCTCAAGGCTCTTTTGCCCCAGGATTGGCCCGAGGTCGCTTCAGCCCTGACCGATCAAAAAGATCCGCTATTTAGCGACGCCGCTGAAGAGACCTTCGATGCCTTGAGAGCGCATATAATGCGACTAGAGCAAGAGGCTGAAGCGGAACGGCATTGATGCTCTTGCGACCGGGTAGGCACGGCTACCTTGTCTATTGGCCGTAAGAACGATCAAGAAAGTCGAGCGCGCAACCTCCGCTTCGCCTTGAGCACGTCCAGCAGATTGCTCTCAGAGCTTTCGAGCGCTGCACAGCAGGGGGGCATAAGCGAGAGCGAATCCCAGGAATGCACCCGCCCATGCGATACCCGCGATCATCAATAGCGGTATCGAATAGGTCGGATCGACAGCCGCGCATATCCGCGCCAGCGCTGCGATGATGATCGAGGCGTAAACGGCCTGAGTGGCAGTGGATGCCGAGAGCTCCTGCCCCGTATGACCGAGCGACGCCCGTGTCATCACCGCGATCGTCATCGAACCGATCGCACCGCCGGTCCATGCATGGATCCCCGCGCTGGGGGCGACGAGGTCTAGCGAAGATAGCGCCGCCAGCAAAAAGCCGGCAGGCACGAACGCGTAGGCAACATGGAGGATCAGGACGAGCCGGTCCGATATCGTTCGATGGCCGGCCCAGCGAGCAAGGCGGATGACGTGGAGCACTCCGGCAACTCCCAGGGCGCCTGCGACCGCGCGACCGGAAGGAACCACCGCCCATGCAACCAACGCGCACGCACTGACAGCGACCGTCGCCGCGTCGAATCGGCCGAAGGGAACAGGCAGCCGGCCCCGCTTCTGGCGCGAGAGCCAGTTGCGCGTAAAGCTCGGAACGATCCGCCCTCCGATCACACAGACCAGCGTAACGACGAGGGCAATACCCGCCCGTGCTGAATAGTCCGCGACACCATTGAGATGTGCCTCCAAATGGAAAGCGATGTTGGTGGCCGCAAGCAGCGACACGATGCCCACCAGTTTCAGATTGCCCCACTTTCGTCCAGCGATGATCTCGCGGGCGGCTGCGGCGGCGAGCAACAGCAGGAACGCAGCGTCGATCGCAAGCGCGAATTGCCAGCCGATGATGCCTGAGAATGTCGCTGCCAGTCTTCCGGCAAGCCAGGCGCCGAACAGAGCGACGAGTGGACCGCCCTGGATTGGGAGGCGTCCTGTCCAGTTCGGAACGGCGGTGAGCAGGAAGCCTGCTATCACCGCGCCTACATAGCCGAACAGCATCTCATGCACATGCCAGTCCCGTGGTGCGAACGCGGTTGGAAGGCTGACATCCCCCGCGAAGACCGCCATCCACAATGGAACGATTGCGCCGGCATAGATGGCGCCGAACAGAAAGAACGGCCGAAAGCCGTAGGAGAACAGTGCTGGGCCCCGGTAGCCCCTTAACTTCTGCATCGTCGCCATGGACGTCTTCCTTGTTCAGCGGATGTCAGCGAGATCTGGCACGATACCGCGCGATGCGAGTTAATCGCGTCGCCGCGAGTCTTAAGTTGATCTGCGTCAACCTGGCCAGTGACGCTCCGTGGCGGTCGTTTCGGATTTCCTTTCCTCTGGACCCGGGGCACCAACATCACGACTGTAGCCTTGAAGCCGGCGCAAAGGGCCAGACGATGTGTTCTTTTGTGCGCTTGCCTGCGCGACAAGTTGCAGCTGTCTCCGGCTCGACCCCGTGTGTACCCTGCTTTGTCGGAACTAACTCCTAGTGATAGAGCTTGCGAAGCACTTTGAGGGCCGCGCGTTGTTCGTCACCTATTGCCGCACTCATTTCCGAAGCTCCTCGGATAGCAACTTGGCGGCGTCGCGCTCAACTTCGTCGAGTATTGCTTCGGCATCGTATCATCACCACCTCGACGTGCCTGACGGGCCCCGGTATTTGAGGCGACAACTTTCAGCGATAGAACGGGAATTGGTCGGACTAGGGTTGTTGATCTATAGCGGATCGCTGGAGACGCATTGACCTGGCTCAAGGCTCGGCGGCTCTTGAATCTTTGGGATATTCCGGGGCGGACTCCTGCGCCATGTAAGCTATTGCAGCATCTTTGCAGCCAAGGCCTTCACCCTCAATCGTTTCATCGAGAGCGTCAGTTTCCAGCTCTGCTGCGCTACGTCAACGGTTCAAGCGAGTGATCATGTCAGGATCAATACTTGCTCGGAGCAGCTTACGACATGCGTCGGTTTTTGACCTTGATGATTCGACGGCTGACCTTGCTGGGGTGGCGCGATATCGCATCCGCCCCGTTCGGCTGCGCGATCGAGCTTGCCGCAATCGGCGACGAACGACATTCGCTCGGGTTCCCCTGCATCCGGCGCACTGACGGATGGCTCGATGCTACCACGATGCAGCCGGTCATAATGTCGGCGACACACTGGCGCTATTGGCGGCCTGACGTGCTGCCGATGTGCTGCTGCTGATGATGGCGCGCCTCGGCTCCATCAGTCGGCTGGTCTCTGTCCTGCTTGTCCACTCGCGGACGCCGCGATTGCGGTGGACAGACTTGGACACCGGTCCTTGCCGCTCGCCAGCGCGGCGCTGACGATCGCATCGTCGGCTTCATTGGTATACTTTCATTACTTGGACCCGCCTTGACCATTGACGGGCTCATCGTCGGCGATGGCGCGCCAAGCCGCGCCATCGAGGTCGTCATATTGTCCGCTCTTGAGTGACCAGAGAAAGCCGAGCAGACCGGCAAAGCCAAGTGCGAGAGCGAGCGGCACCAATATGACCAGAACCTCCATCAGACCGTCTCCCTCGCACGCGCCCTCAGCGCATTGAGCATAACGATCACCGACGAACCCGACATCGCCGCCGCCGCGATCAGGGGCGTGACCAGGCCGGCGATCGCGATCGGCACGGCTAGCACATTGTAAACGACGGCAAGCCAAAGATTTTGCCGCATCAGTCGCAACGCCTTGCGGGACACCTTGACCGCGACCACAACCGGCGTGAGCCGCTCACCCAGGAAGACAGCATCGGCGACTGCCTGGCTCATGTGGGTGGCGGTAACGGGCGACATCGAGGCGTGCGCCGCGGCCAAAGCTGGCGCGTCATTCAAGCCGTCGCCGACCATCAATACCTTGCAGCCCTGGCGCGCCAGTTCCTCGATCCGGTCGATCTTGTCGACCGGAGAGACCTCCGCACGCCATTCATGCGCGCCCAGCATCCTTGCCGCATGCCGGACCGCTGGCTCGCGATCCCCGGACACGATCTCGACGGCGATGCCCATGCGGGTCAACGCTGCGATCACCTCCGCCGCGTCCGGCCGCAGCCGCTGCCGAACCGCGAACGCATACCTGCTCTCGCCGTGGCTGAATGCGACGACGGAAGCCTCCGGATCGCGGCACAGAATCTCGTTGGCGAGGTCGTCGGCACCGCAAAATGATGGGCGGCCCAGCCGGATTGGACGCCCCTCATGAAAGCCGTGGACGCCTTGGCCTGGTTCTTCCTGAATGTCGGCCAGCGGCGAAGCCGCGCCCGCCTTGCGCGCGACCGCGGCCGCGACCGGATGGCGGCTCGAGAGTGCCAGCCGGCCCGCAAGCTTCACGACATCGTCCGGGATGTCCGCGAGATTGGCGACATCGAGCTCGGGCAACGTCAACGTGCCGGTCTTGTCGAAGATCACCCGGTCAATCTCGGCGATCCGTTCGATCGCATCGCCGGCGTTGAGCAATACACCCGAACCGAACAGCGCACCGGATGCAACGGTCTGCACGGCGGGAATGGCAAGCCCCAGCGCGCATGGACAGGTGATGATCAGGACTGCAATCGCGGTCACGATCGAATTATGAAAACTTGCGCCATAGGCCAGCCAGCCGAGCATCGTGAGCAACGCGGTCGCGTGTACGACCGGGGCGTAGAGCCTCGAGGCCCGCTCCGCAAGCCGCAGATAGCGCGAGCGCGCCTGCAGCGCGTGATCGAGCAGCCGGCTTATCTCGTCGAGCAACGTTCCGCCCGAGGCCGCCGACGCGCGGACACGCAACGTGCCGGAACGGATCACCGTGCCCGCGAACACCGCGCTGCCGGACGCCGCCATTGTCGGCAAGGTTTCGCCCGTGATCAGGCTCTGATCGACCTCCGAGCGGCCCTCGATCACATTGCCGTCGACCGCGCAGCGCTCGCCGGGCCGCAGCAGCACGATGTCGCCGGGCCGGATCGCGGCTGCCGGGACCGTCTTGATCTCGGTCGGACTGACGAACTTCGTCGCCGTCTCCGCTTTGAGGGCAGCCAGGTTGCCGGCAAAGGCGCGAGTGCGCCGCCGCATGTTCTGGTCGAGAAAACGACCGGCAAGCAGAAACGCGATTAGCATGATCGCGGCATCGAAATAGGCATGTTCGGCGTGGTTTACGGTCTCGATCACCGAGGTCGCCAGCGCGAGCAAAATGCCGATGCTGATCGGCACGTCCATGTTGACGCCGCGCGCCCGCAGCGCTGACAACGCCGACGAGAAGAAGGGCTGCGCGGAGTAAGCGGCCGCCGGCAGCACGATCAGCGCCGAAAGCCAGTGGAAGAAGTCGCGCTGCTCCGGCAGCATGTCGGAGACGTTGCCGGACCATACCGGGACCGACAGCATCATGACATTCATCGCCGCAAAGGCGGCGACACCCAACCGGCGCAACAGGCCTTGCGCACGCCGGGCCTCCTGGGTTTCGGCATCATTCCGCTCGAAGGGATAGGCCTTGTAGCCGAGCTCCGCGAGACGGCTTACGAACAGCGCCGGGTCGAGTGCACCCGCTTTCCATTCCAGTGCAAGGCGACTGTCCGTCAGGTTCACGCGGGCCGAGGTGACGTCCGGTATGGTTGACAAATTGCGCTCGATCTTGGCCATACAGCCCGCGCAATTGATGCCCTCGACTGCGAGATCGAGATGGATGAGCCCGGCGCCCGTGCTCTTCAGATAGTGAGAGAAATCGATATCCGCCTGCATAGGATGCACCTTCAGTTCAGCAGGATTCGATTCTTCGACAGGAACATGCGGCGGCCGTCAGCGTCGCCCTCGATGACGAGGTCCCACTGCCCGGCGGCGACGCCCTCGGCGCGGCCGCTATAGCTCCCACCCCCAGCCTCGGCGATCTCGATCGCCCGGTCTGCGCGACGATCGATCGGCCGCTCGAGCCGAGCGAGGAAACTCATTCCCGTCAGCGGCGTTCCGGCGTGGTCGCGCGCCTCCAGTGCAATTGCGGCGCTGCCGTCAGACCGCCGATCGATATGCGCCTGGACTTGCCAGTTGCGCTCGCTCTGCTGTCTGGCCGCGTCGATCTCGCGCTGATAGGCGAGGCTGGCGCTGTATGCGCTGTCGACCTCGGTTCCCGGAAGAGTCGTAATGGCAAGGCGCATCATGACCATGTTCACACTGATGACGACGGCAAAGAACGCGGTCGTCGTGACCAGGACGAAACGTCCGGTGATGGGTCGCGCGGCTTGACTTGAGACTGCCATGATGAAATTCCGCGCTTAGGGAAGGACGAAGTGGTCGGTCGCGGAGGCGACCTCCCCGAGACCGATATCAGTGACGCGGAATGTGACCGGCACCGACTTTTCCGCTTTTTCATCGAACGGCGCCGTCACCAGCACGCGCAGTTCGGTGGTGGTGTCGCGCGCAAGAACGATCATCGGCCGATCTGGCGTCACGGAGTCCGCACCGATGACGTGTAGCTTCGCTTCGGCCGGTCCATCGACATCGATCGCGATCACACGATCAAAACCGCGCTTGTTGAGAAAGCGCAGCGTGTATCCATTGCGGATCGCGCCGTCGCTGAGACGCACCGCGATCGGGTTGCGGTCGTGCAGCACGTTGATGTCGAGCAGGGTTCGCGACATCAACGCGTAAAGCATCACGGCGCAGACTACGGTAATTAGGCTGGCGTAGACGACGGTACGGGCGCGAACGGGCTTGAAAATCTCCTGCTTGCCGGCGACGCGCCGCTGAACGTTGATATCGTTATCGTATCCGATCAGACCGGTCTTGCGGCTGACCTTGGTCATAACAGCGTCACAGGCATCGATGCACAGGCCGCACTGGATGCAGCCAAGCTGCGCGCCATCGCGAATGTCGATCCCGGTCGGGCACACGGCAACACACTGGTTGCAATCGATACAATCGCCGGCCTTCTCGCCGAGCGAGCGAGTGTCGAACGCCTTCTTGACGGAGCAACGCGGCTCACCGCGATCGTATTTGTATGTGACGTTGAGTGCCCATTCGTCGGTCAGTGCGGCCTGAATCCGCGGCCACGGGCACATATAGACGCAGACCTGCTCGCGCATATAGCCGGCCAGCAAATAGGTCGACGCGGTCAGCATCGCGATCCAGACATAGGCCACCGCCGGCGCTTGAAAAGTCGCAAGATCGCGCACCAGGGTCGGCGCATCGGCGAAGTAGAGCACCCAGGCGCCACCGGTCCACCAGGCGATCATCAGCCAGATTGCGTGCTTCAATGCACGGCGACCGGCGCGCTTTGCGGTCATCGGGCCCGCATCGGCCTTGATCTGGACGCGGCGGTCGCCTTCGACCAGACGCTCGACCGCATAGAAAAGATCCGTCCAGACCGTCTGCGGGCAGAGATAGCCGCACCAAATCCGGCCACCCAGTGCGTTCATCAGAAACAAGGCGAGAGCTGCGAGCACCAAAAGGCCGGTGAAATAGTAGATTTCCTGCGGCCACAACTCGATGAAGAAGAAATAGAAGCGTCGGTTTGGAAAATCGATCAGGACCGCCTGGTCGGGCGCGCCGAGGCCCCGATGCCAGCGCACGAAGGGCAGCAGATAGTAGACGCCGAGACAGACAGCCATCAGTCGCCATTTGATCGAGCGGAATCGGCCGGAGACGCTCTGCGGGAAAACCTTCTTGCGAGGCGCGTAAAGCGGCCCGTCTTCGTCGGCTATGAGTTCATCAGACGGCACGGGCTTGTTCACGGGTTGCTCGAATGAGGCGCTCGTCGAAACTTACATCCTCGCTCCATGTCCGGGTTTGACCTCGGTCAATGATCCCGGCCCCCACGCGGCGGGCTACTTGCCGCCGCCTAATGAGTGCACATAGACCGCCAGCGCCTTGACGGTGACAGGGTCCAGCCGGCCGACCCAGGCCGGCATGACCCCGGCGCGGCCGTTGGCGATGGTCTCAACCAGGGTCTCCTCGTCGGATCCATAGAGCCAGATCTGGTCGGTCAGGTTCGGCGCACCGAGCTCCGCGTTGCCCTTGCCGTTGTCACCGTGGCAGCTGGTGCAATTCTCAGTGAACAGCTTCTTTCCGGCCGTGGCGTCGAACTTCGGCGCTGTGGAAAGGCCGGAAAGCGAGCGCACATAGTTGGCGACCGTGACGATCTCCTCTTTCTTGAGAACGCCGTCGCGGCCGAATGCCAACATCTGCCCTTCATGAGTCTTTGCGTGTCCGGACCGTGCACCGAACTGGATCGTCTGCATGATCTGGTCAAGCGAGCCGCCCCACAGCCAGTCGTCGTCGTTCAGGTTCGGATAACCCTTCGCACCGGCGCCGCCGCTGCCGTGACACGGCGCACAATTGTCGGCGAACACGGTCTTGCCGCGGGCACGCGCCAGCGCCAGCAGGGCCGGATCCTTCTCGATGTCGGCCAGCGACGCGTTGCCGAGCACCGCCATCTTCTCGCCGCGCAGCTTTTCGAGATCGGCAAGGTCGGTCGCGACACTGGCGCGGGTGGAATACTGAAACAGACCAGTGGTGTAGCCCGACACCAGCGGCCAAGCCGGATAGACGACCCAGTAACCGATCGCCCAGATGATCGTTGCATAGAATGTCAGGACCCACCACCGCGGCAGCGGCGTGTTCAGTTCCCTGATGCCGTCCCACTCATGACCGGTCGTGCTGCGGCCGGAAACGCGGTCGATCTCATTGTGCTCGCTCATGATCGGTCAGTCCTCCCGCAGCGGCATCCGGGCTGCAGCATCGAAGAGAGATTTGTTGCGGGGCCAGAGTGCGTAGACGACGATGACTATGAAAATTCCAACGAAGATCGGGGTCCAGAGTGTGCCGACCAGGCTCGACGCAAAATTCTCGGCTTGAATGATCGCTTTCATGCGCGTGCCCTCAGCGCAGATTGGCTTTTTCGTTGTAGAGCTTGAAGTCGACGAGCGTGCCGAGCATCTGCAGATAGGCGATCAATGCGTCGAGCTCGGTCGGATTGCCGCCCTTGCCGTCGAAGTTGCGGACCAAGGCCTTCGGATAGCGCTTCTGAAAAGCATCAGAGCCGGGGCTGTCGGGATCGACCTGCGTCTTGATATCGGCGACCGCGTTGGCAATCTGCTCGTCGGTATAGGGTACGCCGACCGCGCGATTGGTCCGCAGATGAGCTATGGCGTCGGATGGGTCGAGTTCCGTCTTGGCGAGCGAGGGGTACCCGGGCATTACCGACTGCGGAACGATCGAGCGCGGATTGATCAGGTGAGTGACGTGCCAATCGTCGGAATATTTGCCACCGACGCGCGCCAGATCCGGCCCGGTGCGCTTGGAGCCCCACTGGAACGGATGGTCGTACATGCTCTCGGCCGCGAGCGAATAGTGGCCATAGCGCTCGACCTCATCGCGCAGCGGGCGGATCATCTGCGAATGGCAGAGATAGCAGCCCTCGCGGACGTAGATGTTGCGGCCGGCGAGTTCGAGCGGTGTATAAGGCCGCACGCCGTCGACAGCCTCGATCGTGCTCTTCAGATAGAACAGCGGCGTGATCTCGACCAGCCCGCCGATCGCAATGACGACGAGAATGCCGACAATCAGGATGATCGAGTTCTTCTCAAAAATCTTGTGTCGATTCCAGAGGGACATTGCGTGACCTATTCGGCAGGCTGGAGAGCGCCGGCGCCCTCGGTTTCACTGGCTCGGCCGGCATTGACCGTCATCCAGAGATTGAAGGCCATGATCAGGGCGCCGACCAGGAACAGCGCGCCGCCGGCTGCGCGGATGATGTAAAAGGGGTGCATGGCCTCGACAGATTCGATGAAGGAGTATTCGAGGAAGCCGAGCGAGGTGTAGGCGCGCCACATCAGACCCTGCAGAATTCCCGACACCCACATCGCGGAGATGTAGAGCACGATGCCGATGGTCGAGATCCAGAAGTGCCAGTTGACCAGCTTCAGGCTGTAGAGCTGGCGATTCCAGAGCCACGGGACGAGACAATACAGCGCACCGAACGAGACGAAGCCGACCCAGCCTAGTGCGCCGGAATGCACATGGCCGATGGTCCAATCGGTATAGTGGCTCAACGAGTTGACCACCTTGATCGACATCATCGGACCTTCGAAGGTCGACATGCCGTAAAACGCGACCGACACCACCATCATGCGCAGCACGGGATCGGTGCGCAGCTTGTCCCAGGCGCCCGACAACGTCATCAGGCCGTTGATCATGCCGCCCCAGGACGGCATCCAGAGCATGATCGAGAACGTCATGCCGAGCGTCTGCGCCCAGTCAGGCAGTGCCGTGTAGTGCAGATGATGCGGGCCGGCCCAGATGTAGAGGAAGATCAGCGCCCAGAAATGGATGATCGAAAGCCGGTAGGAATAGACCGGACGCTCCGCCCGCTTCGGAATGAAGTAGTACATGATCGCCAGGAAGCCGGCGGTCAGGAAGAACCCGACCGCGTTGTGGCCGTACCACCACTGGAACATCGCATCCTGCACACCGCCCCAAGCGATGTAGGACTTCGAGCCGAGGAAGGAAACCGGCAGCGCGGGATTGTTGCCGAGATGCAGCACCGCGATCGTGATGATGAACGCCAGGTAGAACCAGTTGGCGACGAAGATATGCGGCTCCTTGCGCTTCACCAGCGTCATCAGGAACACGAGCAGATACGTCATCCAGACGATCGTTAGCCAGAAGTCGGCGTACCATTCCGGCTCGGCGTATTCCTTCGACTGGGTCACGCCGAGCAGGTAGCCGGTGCCGGCGATCAGGATGAAGAAGTTGTAGCCGACCACGACGAACCAGGGCGACAGGTCGCCTGCCAGGCGAGTGCGGCAGGTCTTTTGCACAACATATAACGACGTTGCGATCAGGACGTTGCCGCCGAACGCGAAGATCACGGCCGACGTATGCAGCGGCCGCAGGCGGCCGAATGTCGTCCAGGGCAGATCGAAATTGAGCGCCGGCCAGGCCAGCTGCATCGCGATGATCAGACCCACGGTGAAGCCAGCGATGCCCCAGAACATCGCCATGGCGGACGCGAACTTGATCGGGCCGAAGTTGTAATTGGGACGCCCGCCGATCTCCGCTGGAGGCAGTTGGGCCGGACGGTCAAGGTAGCGATTGCCGATCATGACCACGGAGATCAGGCTGGCGGCACAAGCAAGCGACGCGTGAAAACTGAACGCCGCATCGTGCCCCATCGCCGCGCCCAGAAAGCTAACGAAGGCAAAAACCGCAAGTGCCGATGTCAAGCCGGCTTCGCCCATCGTCATCGACTTTGAAACGGAAGATGGACCAGTCATATGGAAGCTTTCCTTGGATGCGGTGGCGTCATGGCAACCACAATCTCGCCGCCAGCCACTTGATCGGCATCAACGCCTGCGCCATGCCGCGCGCCGCCGGCGCCGCGGCTCAGCGCCGTCAGGGTCAGTTCATTCGGACAGTATTTTGCCGGACTGGCCCGCCTTTCCCGCGCGAGATCCGCGGCGCAGCGAGCCTTCTCATGGCATAGACCGCACACCCGCTGCAGATCACGCAACACATCGCAATGGGACGAAGCGAGCATCTGCGCGGACAGACCTGCATGCTCGAGGCGCTTGCTGAGCAACTCCGGCGAACCTTGCTCGCGGGCAAGCGCACGAAGGTCCGACGTCGAGAGATTGAGCTCGTGAGCGATCTCGTCGACCTCCCTGGCGGTCAACAGATCGAATTCGTGTCGACGCACAAGAAATGCGCGCAAGCGAGCGAGAAGATTCTCGAATTGCGGCGAGCTATTGCCAGCTGATCGGTCGGTCATTTCTCACCCCTTTTGGCTCTCCACCTCTAGCCGAAGGACCCGATTGTCGATTTGATCTTGATCAAGCGCGCGATATCGCGGCAATCGATCGCGACGGCCGTCTATGGGTCGCTAGCCGCCCCACGCCGACGGCAAAGCTGGCGGCGTTCGAAGCTCCATGGAATCGGCAAAGATCGTCCAGTCGCGGACGCCCTTCTGTCTGCAGAAGTCGGCCTCGGCCAGCTGTGCAGCCGCGGAAAGCGAGACCGCGTCGACCTTGAATGCTGCCTGGCAGGCGCGATGTTCGTGGCCGGTATCGTCGCAAACCGTCTTGATGAAACGAACGTCAAATGATGTCATGGCACCCTCGCATGGGCTGATTGCTTGGTTATGCTCTCATTGGTACGAGACGCCCGTATTGATCTGCCGCAACGGAATGCTCTCTGAGGCGCGGCTATCCTCTTGCGGAGGATATCGAAGGCAAGCAGAGCCTTGAACGACCTCGACAACCAGGAATACGAGCGACGCGCTTTTCGCGAGGTACGGCTCACATGGTCAGGAATTACGAACGGACCGGACGAGGTGCTATTTGTGGTGAGATGTCCAGTCTGGGGATGACGGCCGGACTGCCGGTATTGACGTTGTTTTGCCGCTGACGGTCCATCCGGAGGCAACGACCGCGAAGCCCACGAACACAAGGATCGTAATCAATGTTGCTGCGAAGCCCACGAGATCGGCGCTGACCACCGCAGTCGCGATCAACGGGGTCAGAATGATTGCGGGGCGAACGATCATCCTGCCGTCACCTTTGCTGCTTTCCCTGCAGCTGCTCGTTCGTCTTCCGCGGATTGGATATAGAAGCCGGAATAAGTATCGACGTAGCATAGATGATCGTGCACTTCCTTGACGCCGGCGACATTCTCCGCGGCGACAATTGCCGCCTGCCTCGCCCGCTCGTCCATGATGATCCCTCGGAGGTGCACCACGCCGTTGCGCACCGAGACTTGCAGCCCGAGCGGACACCAATTTGCACCGTCGAGTGCCCGCACGATGCGATCGTGGACGTGCTTGTCATCAGCCGTAGGATCCGGGATCTGGTGCGCAATGGACGCGACTGCCCGCAACAGATCGGCGCTTGTCACGAGGCCAACGAGGCGCCCCTCGCGCATCACCGGCAGCCGTTTGATGCCTCTCTTCTCCGTGAGATTGACCAGATCAGGCAGGGGCGTTTCTTCCGTCACGGTGATGGGATCACACGACATGATCTCTCCGACCTTCCGCCCGCGCTCGTGGACAAAGTCCGCGGCTGCATAACCGGAGCCGAGAAGGAACTGAAGCCAGCGGCCACGCCGGCGTTGCGTGCCGATCTCGCTTCGCCGCAAGAAGTCGCTCTCCGATAGGATTCCGACCAGTCTTCCAGACGAATCGACCACCGGCAGACCGCTGACATGATGATCCATCATCAGCTTGGCCGCCTCGATGATGGAGGTCTCGGTTCCAACAGTGATGAGATGTCTCGCCATGATCTGATGTGCGCGCATTGCCGCTCTCCTTTCAACGCTTGCAGCAAGCTCACACAAGGTCGGCCCAATCGTCTTGATCTCTCTCAATGCCCGCGTTTGACGGGAATCAAGGCGCCACGACCGATGATCGAAGATGTTGCCAATTAGTCAGGAGACCAAATCATGTTGCAAAACCTGCTCGCCTCAATCGGAGCTCTCGCGATCGTTGTCGTGGCCCTCGTCCGGATGACCTTGCAGGCAAAGCGGCCTTCGCTGAGCCAGCCGGCCGAGTCCCGCCCTGCCCGGCATCATCGCCGTCGCCCGTTCTAGGCCACCGGCGCCGCCTCGACCGTTCGCCCGGAATTTTGACGTGCATCAATGCGGCACGACGCGTCCTGCCAGACGATGCCGCTCCGTCAGGATTGTGCAAATGGCAGACAGAACGGCTTGGCGCCCCATTATCTTCTCGTGTCCGACTACTGGTGATCGCGTCCAAGGCCTGCTTCCCGATGACGCGTCCGGACCTCTGACTGACGATCTGCATTCGATCTCCTGCGCCGCTTGTGATGGCGTCCACTTCATCAACCTGCGAACCGGCGCAGTCGTCGATCCCAAGCGCGGCTAGGTTGATCGCCAGAATCGATGCGGGGCGCTGGAAGATTGAGTTGACGCACATCAACACGCAAGTGCCGCCCATATGGGAAAGCAGGGGCCTCCCCAAACGAAGGATTTTGAACATGACAGACCAAAGTGAAGTCGGTCCCGTCTCCGACGCCATCCAGAGCTACGCAAAGCGGGCGATGGCTGTCCAGTCGGAATTTTCGGAGAAGCTGATCGAGGCGAACCGGCACTGGTTCGAGCAGATCCTGGTCGAATCGAACGAGGCCTGGGAGCTCTTCCGAAGGTTCAATTCCACCGCCTCGGTCGCCGAGAAGATCACAGCGCTGCAGGACTGGGCCAAGGGCGCTACCGCGCGCGGCGCGAACGACGCGACGTACGCGATCGAGACCGCGCGTTCGCTGGGCACGATCGAGCTGAACCTGTTTGCACGAAAGACCAGCGGTGTCGACGAGGCAACTCAGAAGGCCGCCTGATATGCCGGCACGCGACGCTCCAGAGCGCCCAGGGGCCGGCGTCAGCGAGACATGGGAGGGGGTCGCGACGGCCCCCTTCGATCGAGACCTTGAGCTCGCCGTCATCGAAGGTAACACGATTCACAAGCTCGTCTTCCCCTGCCGCCGCATCCTGGGCGGCTGGATGAAGGCGGGGACCATCGACCGCATCCTGGTGCAGCCGACGCATTGGCGTGCCTGGGTCAAATAGGTCGTCCGCCCACTGTCTTGAACAGTGCAGCTAGTAGCAGCACGCCTCCGAACGTTGTAACATCAAATAGGTTGAGGGCTTTGCCGGGGAAATATGTCCGACCGCATCTGGTACCGCTATGGCACTGCCGCGGCAGCGGCCGCACTCGTATTTGCTGTGCGCGCGGGACTAGATAACTATTTCGAGGACCGGACCTTCACGATCATCTTTGTCCCGGCCGTGCTTTTTGCCGCTTTCACCGGAGGCCGCGGTCCGGCGATCCTCACCACCCTGCTCTGCCTCGTCATCAGCGCCAAATTCCTCGGCAGGAGCCTGGTCACTGAACCTGCGAATCTGATCGATATCGCCTGTTTCGCTGTCCTCGGCCCGATCCTCGGCTTTATGGGTGACCGGCTACTGAAGGAGAGCGATCAGGCGCGAAATCGCCAGGCCCATCTGCAGTCGATCCTCGACACGGTCCCTGATGCGATGATCGTCATCGACGACCACGGCATTATTCGCTCCTTCAGCGCTGCAGCCGAGCGCCTGTTTGGCTGGAAGGCGGACCAGGTCGTCGGACAGAACGTTTCGAACCTGATGCCCCAGCCGTATCGCGGCGAGCACGACCGGTATCTCGAGCGTTACCTTACGACCGGCGAGCGGCGCATCATCGGCATTGGCCGTATCGTTGTCGGGGAACGAAGTGACGGCTCGACGTTTCCGATGGAGCTCGCCGTCGGCGAGGCCAAGGTAAGCGGAGAGCGCTTCTTCACCGGCTTTATCCGCGATCTCACCGAGCGTCGAGCGCAGGAACGGCGGCTTCAGGAGCTGCAGTCCGAGCTGGTCCATGTGTCGCGATTGACCGCCATGGGTGAGATGGCATCCTCAATCGCGCATGAGATCAACCAGCCGCTGTCAGCCATCACGAACTACATGCGCGGTGCGAAGGCGCTGCTGGCATCGGAGATACCGGATGCTAGCCGCATTCGGGACGCGCTCGAGCGGGCCGCGCAGCAAGCGCTACGGGCCGGCGACATCATCAAGCGCCTGCGCGAGTTTGTCGCGAAGGGCGAGACCCAACAGTCTCTGGAGAGCCCGGCCACCTTGCTCGAAGAGGCTGTTGCACTGGCGCTGCTCGGCGCCAAGGAGCAGGGCGTCCGGGTAGCGATCCGCAGCGACCGGGACATGCCCCCGATCATCGTCGACAAAATCCAGATTCAGCAGGTAGTGCTCAACCTGGTTCGCAACGCGATCGAGGCGATGGCGTCGGGCCCGCGCCGCGAATTGACCGTCGACGTCACCAAGACTAGCGGTGTTGCGACGTTTACCATTGCCGATACCGGCCCGGGCATCAGCCCCGATATCGCCGACCGTTTATTTCAGCCCTTTATCACGACCAAGGAGCATGGCATGGGCGTCGGCCTCTCGATCTGCCGGACCATCATCGAATCCCATGGCGGACGCATCGATGTGATGCCAAACGCTGGTGGCGGCACGGTTTTTCAGTTCATCCTCCCGTTCGCGGAGGACGGGGAAGAAGAAGCATGACTACGCGGCGCACAATTCTCGTGATCGACGATGATCCCGCGATGCGGGACTCACTGGCTTTCCTTCTCGACGTCAACGGCTTTGCCGTAACGTCTTATGAGACGGCAACCGATTTTCTCGATCATCTTGCCGGCAGCACAGTCGACTGCATTGTATCTGACATCCGCATGCCCGGCATGAGCGGCCTCGAATTGGTCCGCAAGCTCAAGGCCGACGCGCTCGCATGTCCCGTCATTCTGATGACTGGCCATGGAGACGTTGCACTCGCGGTCGAGGCGATGAAGGCAGGCGCGGTTGACTTCATCGAAAAACCGTTCGAGGACGAGGCGCTGTTGCGTGCAATCGGCGAAGCCTTGCAAACACAGTCGGCGGCCCAGGCCGACTGTACGGTCAAGCGCGAGGCCGAGGCTCGCCTGGTGGATCTCTCGCCGCGCGAACGTGACGTTCTGCGGGGGCTCGTGGCGGGCAAGATCAACAAGGTGATCGCCCACGACCTGGGCATCAGCCCTCGAACAGTCGAGGTCTACCGGGCTAACCTGATGGCCAAGACCAATGTGCGCAGCATGTCGGAATTGATGCGGATCGCGATCGCTGCTGGGCTCTAGACGTCCCAAGAAAGCGATTATTCAAGGCTGCTTGTCCACGGAGATAAAGACCGCCAAGCCCACGCGGGTGAGGCAGGACATGGGCAAGCGCGTCCCGGAATTTCAAGCCATGGACCGCCGCTGTTTCTCTCCAGCGTAAGCGCCGTATCCCTCATCATGGACGCGTTTATCGCCATGCGATCCGTGCCGGCCGCAACTTCGCCGACAGCGACCTTGGTGGCATTTTCGACGTTCGCGGCCATCTGCCGCAAGGCCGATGCCCTGGCTTCCTCGGTAGCGCGCCGCCTCTCCTCGTCTTGCCTGGCCTCATCACGCACCTTCTCGGCAGCTCTGGCCTGAACTGCTCGATCGAGCGCGCCATGTCGCCCAGTTTATCGGGCCGCTCGAGCCCCGGTAGCTTCATGTCGAAATCACCCCCGCTCAGGCGGTTGCGAGCGCTCGCCATTGTTACCAGAGCTACCGATATCCGCCGCGCAAGCAGCAGTGTTATAAGCCCGACCGACAACACAAGCGCTCGACGACCCCCTCGCCTTTTCGCTTCACGATCTCGGCAAATGCGACAAAGAGCTGTTTGCCGGTCGGATCCCTGATGTCGCGCAAATCCTTGCCGTCGAGCTCCGGCTTGATCGGGTGCTTGATCATCGTGGGACCGAGGTCGTTGATCCAGTAATAGTCCCCGTTGCCAAATCTTAGCGCGCCGATTCTGGCTGCCGCATTGCGACGCGCGGCGTCGCCGTCCGCTCCGCGGCCGACGGCCGCATCATGCTCCTCCTGCGCAATGCCAAGAGCCAGTTGGGTAAGGCGTCTCAACTCGCTCTGCCGCTGCCCGCGCAAGGCATTTGCCAGATTGCTTGCCTGGATAGCGGCCAGTCCGGTCAGTCCGCAAAAGCTCAGCCCAACAATTGCGTAGATGCGTGCGCAAGAGAGATCCTGAAATTCATCGCGTTTCACCAACCGATTTGCTGCAAACGGGTTGCCCGATCTGACCTGGGCAAGGGCAAAGCAATATGGGCTCGGCTGAGAGCCGGCACAGACTATTGGGCCGCGAGATTTAACTCGCGTCCCCCCTATCGGAATCCTGCAGCAGGGCTCTTTTTCGCATGGCGACGACTGGAACGATCTATCGTTAATCCGATGCAGTGTTGCTTTCTTGCGGCAGGTGACGTCAGCAATGTGAGCCGACGTCAATCGCCGATCAGCGCTCCCGCATGCTGTCGCACGGCCGCAAGGCGAACGAGTAGTTGGTCGTGCTGCTGCAGCTTCGTCCTGGCCACTCCGGCCGGACACACAGCGACCAAGCCGCTGATCTGGAGCAGCTGCAGTTCGAGCATCAATAGCACTTGACGGACGGACCGGCGAAATTCCGCTCCGGACGCCACCTCTTCGTAGTTCGCCGGTGCGATTCCGGAAGTGCACGACGCTTCCCATCACCATGACCCAGTTTAAGTTCGAGAGGAGGAAGCCCATGGCAAGCAAAGCTCCCTTTCGAGCCCATCAATAGCAACGATAGACGCCTATTCCGCCTTGATCCGGATCAAACGAAGTGAGCTGAGGCGGTTCAAGATAGGTGTGATCGCACATTGCTTCGCTGGGTAAAGTCGACCGAACGAGAAAGGGGCATCGATGGACGAGATCACGCATTTCATTGCCCTGCCGTACGACCGGACCGATGGCGACCTTGTTCCGGGCCAGCAAGCCAAGTGCGCCAGCCCAGCCGCGGCGATCGAGCACGCCAAGCACTTATGGAAGACGTTCGGCCACGCTGGTGCTGCCGCAGTCGTCCGTACCGGCCATCCGGGTATGAAAACTACCGTGCTGCGGACATATGGGATGGTGCCAAACGATCTGGAGGAGGAACGGTCTTCTCCTGACTCCCAGTAAAATCAATCTTCGATTTGTTGCGCTAGCTCAAATCGTCGCCCGCCATAGCATGCTTGAATAGAATCATTAGGACGATCGACCTCTCCTCCCTGGGGTTGTATCGATATTCAATGCCCGGCTTTTGCCGGGCATCTTTTTGTCGAACACTGCGCCATATGCGTGGACCAGCGCAGAGCCGAGCCCGCCGCCCTGCTGGCGAGCCACGATCCTGCGGCTCGTGAGGCCGTCGATCTCTTCACATTTCGTGTCGCCGCAGTGGTCGCCGTGATGGCCCCCCTTGCCCGCCTCTATGGTCTGATGTTCCCCGGCGGCATCGGCGAGTATGCCCCGGAAATCCGGCAGCGCAGCTGCGATCGCCTCTCCTGGCTCGGCATCAGCAACGATACGGCCGCAATTGCGCAGGGCGAACAACGCATCGCAGCGAAGGGGCAGCCCGGTCGATGTACTGAGCATTCCGACCGAGGAAGAAGTCAGTATTGCGCGGCGCAGCCGCAACCTGCAACGATCTGCTTCAGTCCGTCGCCGCAACCCACATCACAAGCTCGCGCGCGAGGGCGCCGAAAGCTCGATCAAATGCGACTGCCGCCTCAGACGGTGTGAGCGAGTTAATTCCTTCCGATCCCTCAAGAAGCTTTGCGGCCTTTACCTGACCATTTCGATCCACGATCTTCGCGGAGAAGCAGATTGTCGCGCGCGGTTGAGGTCCCTGAGCAATTTCGAACCGGCGCAGGTCTATCAGGAGACGCGGCGCGCCTTCTACGCCGCTGTCGGCGCGCAGAGGCGCATGCTTGACGTCGTAATTCTCGAAGCTCTGCAGCAACCGCGTCTGCACCAGCAAAGGGAGACTATCGCTCCACTGCGCACCGTCGAATCCCTGAGTTTCCTCATCCGGCGTGAACAAAAAGCGCTGGGTCTGGAGGCGGGCGATCGCGGTCGGCTCCGCCATGACCAGCTGCTCGGGCAGATTCGCATGGCGTTGCGCTCCAAAGCTGTCCACCGCGTGAAGGTCATACGCCACCTTGCGCGACGCGGGCGCACCGCCGCCGGTCATGCGTTCCAGCCCGGTCACGATGCCATCGAGCTTCGGCGTATTGCGCGCGAGTCCTTCGGCGAACGTGCTGAGATTGTCGATCGTGCTGTGCAGCGGGGCGGCATTCTCGGACAGGACGACATCCACCCGACGTAGCGCATCGCGGGCAGCCTGTGTCATGCTCCGTCCAGCCCCCTTTTCGGCCACCAGCGGTTCGCGCGCCAGCGGTGCCTCGGGATTGTCACCGCCTTCCAGCGCGATCACCGGGACACCGGTCAGTCCCTGGAAATCGAGGCCGACGCGCGTATCGCTATGCACCGGCGTGCGCTCGGCGACTGCAATCGTGGCGTGAACCTCGCGCGGGCGGTCTGGAACCAGCTCAAGCGCGGTCACTTCGCCAACGCGGATGCCATTGAAGAGAACACCCGCCCCGACCAGCAGCCCGGGAACCGGATCGGTGAAAACGAGCTGATATGTCTGCCGTTTTCCGATCCCTCCGACATTGTTCAGCCAGTAGACGAAGCCGAACACGGCGACGATCGCCGACAACACGAATGCACCAACGACGATGTAGGGCGCGCGAATTTCCATGTGCGTCTCTCTTTGCCTAGTTGCCGAGGCCCAGCTTCTTCGCCCGGGCGCCATGAAAGTAAGCCTGGACCCAGGGATGATCGGACTTGAGCACCGATGACAGCCGCCCGATTGCTGCGATCCTGCCGTCGGCAAGCGCGGCAACGCGGTCGCAAATCGCCTGCAGGCTGTTCAGGTCGTGCGTCACCATGAACACCGTGAAACGCAACGTCCGATGCAGCGTCCGGATCAAGGTATCGAATTCACCGGCAGCGATCGGGTCGAGACCAGACGTTGGCTCATCGAGGAACAGGAGCGAGGGGTCGAGCGCCAGTGCCCGCGCGAGCGCAACCCGCTTGGTCATACCGCCCGAAAGCTCGGACGGAAACTTGTCTCCGTCTTCGCGCGTCAGGCCAACCATCTCGAGCTTGGCGTCCGCGACTTCCTCCAGCAGCCTTGGTGAGAGCCGCGCCTGCTCGCGCAACGGAAACTGAATGTTCTGGCGAGCCGTCAAGGCCGAGAACAGCGCTCCCTGCTGGAACAGGACCCCCCAGTGGCGTTCATTATCGCTGGTGCCCGCGAAATCGATCTGCCCGCTCCGCTTCGGCAGCAGGCCGACCAATGTCCGCATCAGCACCGACTTTCCGCCCCCAGACGCGCCCACGAGGCCGAGAATTTCCCCGTCGTTCACGTCAAGGCTGAGGTGATCGAGGACGATCTTCTTGCCAAAGCCGACCACCAGGTTGCTTATGTGGATGGCTGGAGTTTCGGGCATGGCTACATCCCGATCGACGCGAAGAAGACCGCAAACAGGCCGTCGAGCACGATCACCAGGAAGATCGATTTGACGACCGACGCAGTCGTCTGCTGCCCAAGCGATTCCGCACTGCCCTTCACACTCAATCCCTCCACCGCCGCGACAAGTCCGATCACGAGCGCCATGAACGGCGCCTTGATGATCCCGACCTCGAAATGCGTGACGGAGACCGCCTCGTGGAGTCGCGCGATGAAGATTGCCGGGCTCATATCGCCATAAAGCCAGGCGATGAGCCCGCCGCCATAGAGCGCCGCGAGCGAGCCGAGAAAG
The DNA here is from genome assembly GCF_029714545.1 of Bradyrhizobium pachyrhizi. Classification (NCBI taxonomy): domain Bacteria; kingdom Pseudomonadati; phylum Pseudomonadota; class Alphaproteobacteria; order Hyphomicrobiales; family Nitrobacteraceae; genus Bradyrhizobium; species Bradyrhizobium pachyrhizi. The sequence continues at coordinate 7,864,968 of NZ_CP121667.1, forward strand.
GCGAGGATCGGCAGCGCCACCACCAGCGCCAGGATCCGTGGCAGGATCAGGACTGCGACAGGATCGAGTCCCATGGTGCTGAGCGCGTCGATCTCCTCGCGCATCTTCATCGCGCCGATCTCGGCCGTATAGGCACTCCCCGAGCGTCCGGCCACCATGATGGCCACGATCAGCACGCCAATCTCGCGCAACACGAGGATGCCAACCATGTCGACGACATAGGATTCCGCGCCAAAGCGGCGGAAATGAAAGATGCCCTGCTGAGCAATGATGGCGCCGATCAGGAACGTGATCAGCAGCATGATCGGCACCGCTTGCCAGCCCACCCGGCCGAGCTGATAGACGGTCGACGTCAGTCGGAACGATCGCGGATACCTGAGAATACCAAACAACGCTGCGCTGAAAGCGCCGAGCATATGCAGGAATGCCGCCGAATCAGCCGCCAGCCGCCTGCTGCCGCGGCCCAGCTGATCGAGCCTTTGCAGCAACGGGTTGACTGATCTGCGTTCGGCCGGACCGGAACGGTTCAGTCCTCGCACCTCTTCCAGCAGGTCGCCATATGGACCGTCGGCACCTGTGAGGGCCGCTCTGGTCGTGCCACCGCGGGCTAGCTTTTCAAGCAGCCAGGCCCCGACTGTGTCGAGCGCAGTGACGCGCCGTACATCGATCGAGCCGATATCGGTACCCGCGGCGTGCGCACACAGCCGCTCCAGCGCCTCGACATTGGCAACGTTCCAGGCCCCACATGCGGTGAGCACACGCGGATCGTCCGCATTCGCTGTCAAGGCCGGGGCATTGAGCAAGATTCTGACTCCATGTTGCAGTTCACCTTAGGGTGCTGGAGATGACTGTGTTTGACCCAGCGCAATCGGCCCCACCGGGCCCCAAACATGCGCTTGACCCAAATCAACGGCTTGGCAAGCCGCGGCTCTATGATCCAACAGCTTGCCCGACAACCTCGGGCATTCCCAGGGAGAATTTCTGATGAACCGCCCCGCCTTCAAGCCTTTGCAAAATACTGCATTGCCACACTCGTTCAGGCAGGTTCGGCTCGAGCGCGCACGCGAGCACGATCAACCCGACGGCGCGTCGACGATTGGCTATATCATCGTTGCCCCGCTCGACTCCGCATCGCGGATCGACGTCGAGACCTGGAAGGCCCATCGCGACGCCTGCCGCGTCGTTCGTCAGCGGCCCGCCGAAGATGATCAGCTCGGCCACCTCGTGCATGGTCCAGGCGACAATTGGCGATTCCACTATGACGTGGCCGGCGCGGCAGCCGACGAAGCCGGTTATCATTTCGGCAATGAACGCTTCCGGCCCGGCGAGTATGTCTCAGTTCACGAGGCGGACGGCATGCATCCCTATCGCGTGGTCGCCGTCACGCCGCTTTGATCGCGCTTGCGTCGGATCAGGATGTCGGTCCCCAAGGCACCCGCGATCCGGAGGGAAAGGTCGAGGACGACGTTGACGATCCGGTGGTCGGTCGGTTCAGTGGCGGCAGTGAACCCGAGTTCACGGCACATACTCAGCATGGTGGTGTTCTCGGCCAGCACTTCACCGGACAGCCGCTTCAGCCCTTCCGACTTCGCATAATGGATCAGGAGCTGCATCAGCGCCCATCCAAGTCCTTTGCCCTTGAGATCGGACTGCAGCAGGACAGCGTATTCGGCGTTCTCAAAGAGCGAATCCGAATGAAGCTGGACTGCTCCCACCATGGCGCCCGTACTCGGATCCAGCGCGGCAAAGGCCATTGCACGCGCGTAGTCGAGTTGGGTCAGCCGCGCAATGAACGTGTGCGAAAAGTTTCTCATCGCCTGGAAGAAGCGAAGCCTGAGATCCTCGGCGGTCACCCGACTGAAGAAGCTCTCAACCATTGGCTCATCTTCCGACCGTAACGGCCGGACCACGACGCCCGAGCCGTCCCTCAGGGCGAGCTCACCCTCCCATTGCGATGGGTAGGGCCGCACCGCAAGCCGGGTCTGACCGGCAAACAGCCGCGGTGGCTTGCGGATCGCCACGCGCGCGTCGAGCGCCAGCACGCCGGTCTCGTCCGCGAGCAGCGGATTGATGTCGAGCTCGGCGACTTCCGGAATGTCCGCCGCCATCTGCGCCAGCTTGACGACGGTCAGCGGCACGGCCTCAGCCGGCACGGCCGCGACATCGCGATAGGCAGCAAGTAGTCGCGAGACCCGGGTACGCCCGACCAGATCGCGCGCCAGGTTCATGTCGAGGGGCGGCAGCGCCAGCGCCTTGTCGTTGATCACCTCGACCGCGGTGCCGCCGCGACCAAACACGATCACCGGGCCGAAGGTCGGATCGTCGGCAATGCCGAGGATCAGTTCGCGCGCCGCTCGCCGCTCGATCATCGGCTGGATCGTCACGCCCTGCAGGATGGCATCCGGCCGCGCGCGCCGCGCGCGCGGCAATACTGCCCTCGTTGCCTCGGCGACGCTTTCGCCGGTCCGCAAGCCGAGGATTACCCCGCCGACATCGGACTTGTGGCTGATATCGCGGGAGAACACCTTGACCGCCACCGCAAGCCCCCGAGCCAGAAACGGCGCAGCCTTGTCTGCGGCATCATCGGCATCACGGGCAACAACCGTCGGAACGATTGGAATATCGTAAGCCTTGAACAAGGCGACGATCTCGACTGGGTCGAGCCATCCTCGTCCCTCGGACAGAGCCTCCGCGATCACTCGCCGCGCCGCGGCCGTCTCCGGCGCAAACATTGAGGCGATACTGGGCGGAGTTGCGGCCAGCGCGATGGAGGCCTCGCGATACCTCACCAGATGCATGAAAGCGCGCACCGCGTCATCTTCGGTCGGAAAATGCGGGACGCGGGCAGTCTCAAAAATCGTGGCAGTTCGCTCATCGGTACCCGTCCACGCCGCGAGCACCAGCGGGGCGACCTCGCTCTTCCTGACCCGGCGGTCACGAACACATTGCGTCACCGCCTCGGCGATCCCCTCGATCCGCGCAACCGCCGTCTCCACATTCATGACCAGGACCGCATCGCTGTTCGCGTCATCAAGCAACGCGTCGAGGGCGGACACATAGCGGGTGGCGTCGGCATCACCCGAAATATCGACAGGATTGGCACGCGACCATCCGCGCGGCAGCACCTGATCAAGCCGCTTGACCGTCTTCTCAGTCAGGCTCGCAGGGGCGCCGCCGAGTTCGGCCAGGCGGTCGACCGCGAGAATCCCAAGCCCGCCGCCGTTGGTCAGAAACGCCAGCCGATTGCCGCGCGGGACGAAGCCGCGACCGAGCAGCTCGGCGCAATCGAACAACTCACGCAAGTCGTACACCCGCAGCATCCCGGCACGGCGGAATGCGGCATCATAGACGGCATCCGAACCGGCCAGCGCGCCGGTATGGGTCGCCGCGGCTTTGGCACCTTGCGCCAGCCGCCCCGACTTGACGACGATCACCGGCTTCAGCCGTGCTGCGGCGCGGGCAGCCGACATGAACTTGCGGGCATCCTTCACGGCCTCGAGGTAGAGCAGTATCGCGTTGGTGTGATCATCCTGCGCGAAATAGTCCAGCAGATCAGCGACGTCGACGTCGACGTCGAGCTGGTCGCCGATCGACACGATCCCGGAGAAACCGAGCTGCCGCTCGGCCGCCCACGCGATCATTGCCGCCGCAACCGCGCCAGACTGCGAGATCAAGGCCACGCGTCCGTCGGATGGAGGATGGGCCGCGAAACTCGCGTTGAGCTTCGCGCGCGGCACCATCACACCGATACAATTGGGCCCGACGAGGCGTATGCCGTGCATGCGCGCCGTTCGTGCGACCGTCTCGGCAAGCGAGCCCGCGCCATGCCCAAGGCCCGCCGACAGGATCACCGCACCAGCGACGCCAACTGCGGCAGCGTCTGAGATGATCCCGGGGATTGCGGTCGCCGGCGCCGTGATCACGAGAAGATCCGGAACGAATGGGAGCGACTTGAGATCGCGGGACGTCGCCTCGCCGTCAATCGCCGCGTAGTTTGGATTGACCACCGCGATCGGGCCGGAAAAGCCGCTCGCCTTGAGGTTCATGAGCACCGCCAACCCGAGCGACGACGGACGCGAACTGCCGCCGACAAGCACGACCGATCGAGGCGAAAGAACCCGATCTAGGCCAAACGTAGACATCGGGCGGTCTCGCAAGGAACAAGCGGTGGCGCCTGCCGCTTCGTGCAGCGCGCCAAGGCTCGCATGACATCCTCGCGAGCAATGATACCGAGCAGGTGGTGATATTTGTCAACCACGGGCAGACTTTTCAGGCGATGCGCGACCATTAGCTGCAGAACGCGTTGCAGATTTGTGTCCGGCTCGACCGCGATCACATCGGACGACATGATCTCGTCGACCGTCGTTCCCATGCGATCGTCATAATGCGGTAGTATGTGATCTGTCGTACAGGCAAATGCCTTCAGGGCGTCAAGCTTCGTGACGAACCCAACCACGACATCGTCGCGGAGCACGGGATAGGCGTCATAGTCGTCTTTGGCGAACAGCCGGTACAGATCGCCCACGCTCATTTCGGGGGCAACGCTTCGCACCGAAGTCGTCATGTTGTTCGCGACGGTTTCCTGGAGAAACTCGTACATGGCTAATCCCCTTTGAATGGTTATTTCGGGGACGCGTCGCTGCTTGACGAGCGACGCGCCCCACAAGACGGCTACGCGGCCGTCTTGATGTCGATCTGCTTGCTCTGCTTGGGAGCCGGCTTCTTGACGGTGACCTTGAGCAGGCCCTTGGCGATTTCGGCGCTGACGTCTTCGTCCTTGACGCCCTCGGGCAATGCAACGGACCGCGAGAACGCGCCGAAGCTGCGCTCGACCAGGTGATAGTCCTTGTCCTGCTCTTCGCGCTCGCTCTTCTTCTCGCCGCGGATCGTGAGCGTGTTGTCGGCAAGGTTGAGCTGAACGTCCTTGGTCTCGAGACCGGGCAGTTCGGCGCAGATCTCGATGGTCTTGTCGGTCTCGCTGACGTCCATGCGCGGCATCATCGCCGCAGGCGTTGCGAAGGGCGGAAAATTGCGGCCGAATCCATCGAACAGCCGGTCGATTTCCTGCTGCAGAAACGTGAATGGATTGGCTTCCCGCCGCGCCACGGCGCGCTGGGTTCCAACGGGAATCATGTCCTTGATCATCGGAGGCTCCTGTTTGGGTCTTGGCTTTTAAGTCTCGGCTCGCGAAGCAAAGCTAATCCGGAACAGCCAACGGGCGTTGACCGGGATCAAAACAAGGCCAATGTCACGTGATCAAAGCAAGGTCACAGACCCCTGAGCGAGTTCCGTCATGCATGCCATGATCCTGCCTGCGCTTGGCGCGCGCCTGCAATATGTGGAACGGCCGGACCCGATACCTGGCCCAGGTGAGGTCCGGGTCAAGATCAGCGCCTGCGGCGTCTGCCGCACCGACCTCCATGTCGTCGATGGAGAGCTGCCAAACATCGCCTATCCAATCGTACCCGGCCACGAGGTGGTTGGCCGTATCGACGCGATCGGCGACGGCGTAGGCCATGCGCATCTCGGCACACGCGTCGGCGTCCCCTGGCTCGGCTCGACCTGCGGGCATTGTCCCTACTGCCGGGAGGGCAAGGAAAACCTCTGCGACGATCCCCTGTTCACCGGCTATACGCGGGACGGCGGCTTTGCGACCCACCTGGTGGCGGATGCGCGTTACTGCTTTCCGCTCGGCGAGGGCGGCGACGACGCCGAGCTTGCACCCCTGCTGTGCGCTGGCTTGATCGGCTGGCGCTCCCTGATGATGGCCGGCGACGGTCGCAAACTCGGCATTTACGGTTTTGGCGCGGCGGGACATATCGTCGCGCAGGTCGCACGCTGGCAAACGCGGGATGTCTACGCGTTCACCCGAGCGGGTGACACCGAGGCCCAGCATCTGGCATTGTCGCTCGGCGCATGCTGGACCGGAGCCTCCGAGGACCCGCCGCCGGAGCAACTCGACGCCGCAATCATCTATGCGCCCATAGGCCCACTGATCCCGCTTGCCTTGCGCGCCCTGCGCAAGGGCGGACGCGTGGTCTGCGCCGGCATCCACATGTCGGATATTCCGAGCTTTCCTTACGACATCCTCTGGGGTGAACGGCAGATCGTCTCCGTCGCCAACCTGACGCGACAGGATGGCGTCGACTTTCTCAAGACGGCGGCGAGGGCCGGAATCCGGACACACGTCAGCGTCTTCCCCCTGGATCAGGCGAACGAAGCGCTCGCGCGCCTGCGCGACGGCAAGCTCGTCGGCGCGGCTGTTCTGGAACCACGATGACGCCGACATCATCAACCGACAAGGCCACAGGCGACACCGGCCAGGCGCCTGTATTGTCGTTCATGGCTGGATCTGGCGAACTGAACGAGCCGGTCCAACGGATCGACCCCCATTGTTCGATCGTCTTTCTTGGGCCTTCGCGCGTCCTGAAGATCAAACGAGCGGTCAAGCTGCCATATCTCGACTTCTCGACGTTGGAGAAGCGGCGGCGTGCTTGCGAGGACGAGATTGCCATCAACAAGCGCCACGCCCCCTCGATCTATCGCGGGGTGGTGCCGATCACACGCGAGCGCGATGGCTTCGTGATCGGAGGGACTGGACAGGTTGTCGAATGGGCCGTCGAAATGGCTCGCTTTGACGAAAGTAAGACGCTCGATCAACTGGCCGCGCAAAATGCTTTCGGGCCAGAGCTTGGTGAGAGCCTGGCGGCCGTTCTGCTGGATTCACATAAGGCCGCCGCCAGCAGCGATGGATCGAATTGGCTCGCATCGCTTCCGATCATAATCGACCGTAACACGGAGCAGTTCCGCGGCTCGGCGGACTTTCCCCGCGACAGCATCGACAAGCTGCATGGGCTGAGCCACCGCGAGCTGGAGCGGCATCGCGAGCTCCTGCACTCACGCGCAGCAGCGGGACAAGTTCGACGCTGCCACGGCGACGCCCACCTCGGCAATATCGTTATGATCCATGGCAGGCCCGTCTTGTTCGACGCAATCGAATTTGACCCTGAGATAGCGACAACGGACGTCCTCTATGATCTTGCATTCCCCCTTATGGATCTCTTGGCGTTCGGGCAGCGCGCTGCCGCCAACAGACTATTCAACAGCTATATGAAGGCGGCATGGGCCGCCCAATCGACGGCGCTTGCCGTGTTACCGCTGTTTCTGTCAATTCGTGCCGCGATCCGGGCCAACGTACTCCTCACCAAGCGGCAGCAACACCGGCACGATCCAGCGATTGCGAGGGCTGCGGGGCGGTACTTCGACGCGGCAGTCAAGCTAATTGCACCGGAACTTCCCAGCCTCCTCGCAATTGGCGGGAAGTCCGGCACCGGCAAGAGCGTGCTGGCGCAGGACATGGCACATCTGATCGCGCCAGCGCCAGGCGCCCTGGTTCTGCGATCGGACGTCATTCGCAAGCAAATCCACGACGTGAGCGAGCATACGACTTTGCCCGCAACGACGTACACCGCCGAAGCATCCGATCGCGTCTATCGGACCATGTTCGAACACGCCGTGCGTACATTAGCTCAAGGGGTTTCGGTCATACTCGATGCGGCATTTCTCAAGCCGGCGGAGCGACATGCCGCTGAAGTCGTCGCCCGCAACGTGAAGGTTGAGTTCCGCGGCATCTTCCTGACCGCCGATCGCGCCGCGCGACTGCATCGCGTAGCATCACGACGACACGACGCGTCGGACGCGACGCCAGACGTGGTCTTGGTTCAAGACAACATTGAAACCGGAACGATCGATTGGGATGTTGTGGACGCTTCCGGCACGCCCTCGGCTACGCTTGAACGTTGTATTCTCTCGCCTGCTGGCGAATTCAACGGACAGGGAGAGCGGTAAGTCGCCTAAGGGAAACTCCTGAATTGGTCGATGCCAACGGGTCTGGCAACATCCTCGCGCCGAAAGGAGGACTTCCATGAAACAGCGATTGACCTTTCTCTTTGTCGCTAGTGCGATCCTCGCGGTTGTACTTGCTCTGTTATGCAACTGGTACTTCCCGGATCTGGTTCCGCTTGCGTCGACCGAGCCGGCGACGACAGGCTGGCGGCTTGACGCGGCCTTTGCCGTCTCCGCGCTCAGATGGACCGCGGCGTTCGTGGCGGCAGCCTCTGGCCTGTCGTTGCTGCTGATGACCTTCACCAACCGGAACGCCAAAGTCCGCTAGAACGCGAGTTGCCCGTCTGATCTTGATGCCTGCCATGCCTCGAAGGTCGGCTCTTTGGAGCCGACCTTTGACGTCATGGAACGCCGCTGCCGACGTGTTCCTTGTGAGATGAGCACACGAGCCGTTACCTTTCAGGCACAGTTCGATGTCTCCGCCGGCTAGGATCTCAGCCGCCGACCCCAGAGTGGCTTGAGCAGTTCAAGGATTACCAGCATCGCCACTCCCGGTCCGAGCGCGATCATCAGATCGCCCGGATGCAGAGGACCGAACCGAAACAGGGTAGATGCTGGAGGCCAGAGCAGCGCGGTGACGAGAGTGCCTGCGACCGAAAGCAGGATCGCGGCCAGCGCTGGATTTGGCCGCAAGAAAGCGGACAGGAATGAGGCACTGAACGATCGATTGACCAGGACAAGACCGACAATCGATCCGATGAGGGCGAAGAAGGCCAAGGCTCTCGCCTCATCTGCAGGCATGCCAATACGAAATGCGATGACGAACGGGATTGCGACAAGTGCAAAAATCAAGGCACCTTGAAGAAGGCTCCAGCCAACCAACGCCCAAGTAAACAGAGCGCTGTCGGTCCGCCTGGATGGGCGAGCCATGATGTCGCGCTCCTCGCGCTCGGCCTCGAACACGAGTGAGCAAACGGGATCGATGATCAGCTCCAGAAATGCGATGTGAACGGGGCCGAGAATCAAAGGTAATCCGAAAGCCAGGGGAAGCAGGGCGAGCCCTGCGATTGGAACGTGGACAGCGAAGATAAAAGCCATCGCCTTTCGCAGATTGTCGTAGATGCGTCGACCCAGGCGGATGGCCGAGATGATCGCGCTGAAATCGTCGTCAAGCAGCACAATGGAGGACGCCTCGCGCGCGACGTCCGTTCCGCGCCCGCCCATCGCGATGCCGATGTGGGCCGCTTTCAGGGATGGAGCGTCGTTGACGCCATCGCCGGTCATCGCAACGATCTCGCCGTTCTGCTTCAACGCCTGCACGATGCGGAGCTTCTGCTCCGGCAGTACGCGCGCAAACACGTTCACCCGCCTGACGTGCTCCGCAAGCTGCAGGTCATCCATGAGCCTGATCTGATCCCCTGTAAGCACGTCATGGACATCTAGCCCCGCCTGCTTCGCAATTGCGGTCGCGGTTGCCGGATAATCGCCTGTGATCATAGCGACGCGAATTCCCGCTGAGCGGCATTCACGCACCGCACCGGGCACGCCGGAGCGAAGCGGATCGGCGAATCCGACGAGTCCGAGGAAGCGAAATGCGAAGGCTTCTTGCGAGCAAGGAAGCTGGCTGCCCTTAAGCACGGCCGCCGCGACCCCGAGCACACGGAGCCCTTGCTCCGCCATCAAGCCGACGGCATTTCTCATCGATTCTTGGTCTGCACGACTCAACCGGCAGAGACGCGCGATCGCCTCAGGCGCTCCTTTAGCTGCAACGACGCATTCCTCCGCAATGGATGACCGCCAGACCTGGGTCATGGCCAGGAGTTCTTGCCGGAGTCCGTACGTGCGTACCAGCTGCCGGTGAGCATCCGGTCCGCTGTTTTCCTTCCAGGCGTCGCCGGCAAGGGCGTGCAATGCCCGCTCCATTGGATCCAATGGCTGAGGCGAGCTGGCAAGGACGCCGTAGCGTAGCATCTTCGAGAATTCGGGCCCTATGCAACCCGGATTCGTAGACTTGGGACGCATGCATGCACCATCGAGCAACCGCAATTCTACAACTGACATTTCATTCAGCGTCAGAGTACCGGTCTTGTCTGTGCATAAGACCGTGGCGGAGCCCAACGTCTCAATTGCGGCCGCCCGGCGCGTCAGCACGCGGACTTTCGAAATGCGCCACGCGCCCATGGCCATGAACACGGTGAGCACCACACCAAATTCTTCCGGCAGCATGGCATGCCGATTGCGACGCCGCCGAGCAATGCCTGCAGCCAGTCTCCGCGCAACATCCCGTAAAGCAGCACAGCAACAATGCTGACCGCAGCGCCACCGAAGAAGCAAAGCCGCACCAGCCTCGCTGTCTGCTGTTGAAGCCGCGGCGGCTCCGCCTGCAGCGCACCCAACGACACTCCGATCTTTCCGATCTCACTTTGCCGCCCGGTGGCCGTGACTCGGGCGGTGCCCTCGCCCCGCACGACGAGCGAGCCGGAATACACGAACGGCTGATCGTCGCCGCCCGGCCGATGCTCAGCCACGGCGTCCGTCTCTACCACCTGCTTGCGAACGGGTACAGACTCGCCTGTTAGCAGGGACTCATCGACCTGCAGATCATGACCGTCGAGGAGCACAGCGTCGGCTGGCACGCGATCACCGTCGCCAAGGATAATGAGCGATACGCCGACGTATCCCATCCCGCATCACGAGGGCTCGCGGACTGGTCAGGTCGCGCAAGGCTTCCAACACGCGTTCGGTCCGTGTCTCCTGCACGATCGTGATCACGATCGACATGGCGCCAAAGCCAAGGAGCAGCAGTGCCTCCTTGAGATCACCAAGCAGGAGGTAGATCAGTCCACCGCACAGAAGGAGCGCGAGCATCGGCTCGCGCAGCACTTCCAGCACGATGCGTACGGGAGTGCGCCGCTCAGGACTCGGAAGCTCATTGTACCCTTCGATCCGAAGCCGGGTCGTGGCTTCGGCTTCGCTCAGTCCTATGAGGTCTATGGCACTCACGTCTTCCGCCACAGGCTCCAGAAGCTTCCGCCCAGCAAAAGCGCGGTGACAAGCAGAATGGCCACGAATGTCTGGATGATGTCAAAGTTCAGGGAATCGCGCGCTACGAACAGCGCGGTGACAGATCCCACGAGGACGAAGAGGATGCGAAGGATGATGCTCACGACTCTCTCCTAGAGGTCCAACATTGTTCAAAGCTCGCCAGCCAAGGGGGGCGTAGCTCGATCCTCGATCTCGCTGGTGCGGCATTTACTCTAGGGGTCCGCGCCGCGGGAGGAGTTGCGGCAAATCAAACTGCCTGAGTGCTTGTGCCCGCGAGATCAATGCTGGAGAACATACTGACCTGGCGCATCATCGAGCGGCGGCCCCCTCTGGGGCCCATGAAGCGATGTTCTCGACGGCTCCCAGGTTCCCGAATACGCGGTAAGAAAGCGAACCCACTCCAGCCACCAGGATCCGTCGCGATTCACCGCCTTCCGCAGCCACTCGTCGGGGCCGACATAGTGTTGATCCGCCTTCTTCTCCAACAACTGATAGCTGTGCCCCTCCTCCGATAGCGGAGCAACGATGCCGGCGTTGTGCCCGCCGCTCGCCAGCACGAAGGCGATATCGGCATCCGCGAGCAAGTGAATCTTGTGAACAGACCGCCAGGGCGCGACGTGATCACGGACCGTGCCCACCACAAACATAGGCGCGCGAAGTTCGGAAAGTGCTATCGGCTGCTCGTCCGCCAGATACCGGCCCTCGGCAAGGTCGTTGTTGAGAAAAAGCTTGCGTAGATAGTCCGAATGCATCCGGTAGGGCATGCGGGTCGCGTCCGCGTTCCATGACATCAGGTCACTCGGTGCGGTGCGATCGCCCATGAGATAGTCGCGGACCAGGCGCGACCAGATCATGTCGTTCGACCGCAGCAACTGGAACGCACCGGCCATCTGCGCCGTCTCGAGCACGCCGCGCTGCCGCATCATGTCCTCCAGGAACGCAATCTGGCTTTCATTGATGAAGAGCGTCAGCTCGCCTGCATCGGTAAAATCGACCTGGGCCGCCAGCAGCGTCACCGACCGGAGGCAATCAGGCCGCTCCCTTTGCAATCGGGCCGCGGCAATCCCTAGCAGGGTGCCACCGAGGCAGTAGCCTGCCGCATGGATCGCGCGTTCAGGGGCAAGCTGATTGATCACGTCGATGGCCGCGTCGACCCCAAGCTTGCGATAGTCCTCGAGACCAAGATCGCGATCGGCTGGCCCCGGATTTCGCCATGAGATCATGAACACGGTGAAGCCGCGCTCGACCAGGAAGCGCACCAGCGAGTTCTCGGGCGAGAGATCAAGAATGTAATATTTCATGATCCAGGCTGGCACGATGAGCACTGGCTCCGGGCAGACGTCCGTGGTCGCGGGCGCGTATTGAATGAGCTCGATCAGCTCATTGCGGTAGACGACCTTCCCCTTGGTCGTGGCTACATCCTTGCCGACCACGAAAGGCGGAGGCTCGGAGGGCTTGCCGCTCAGCAGGTCGCGGCAATCTTCCAGCCAGTTATGCCAGCCCGACACGAAGTTGCCGCCACCCGAATCCATCGCCCGCCGCAGCACCTCTGGATTGCTGAACGCAAAGTTGGACGGCGCCACCACATCGAGGCATTGGCGGACAGTGAAATCCACAATTTCCGAATTTCCTTTCGAGACGCCGCGCAGGCCGCTGGTCGCCGAATGCCACCATTGCTCTCCCAGCAGGAACGCCTGTGCTATGACGTTAAAGGCCGGCAATGTCCAATCCTGGCCGGCAAAACGGTTGTCACCCGGCTGTGGCTTGACCATGAACCAGGGCTGCCAGGCAGCATGCGGCGTCGACACCATGCGCGCGAAGCGCGAGCCCTCAGCAACTGCGTTCAGCGCCAGCTGAAGCCGTTTACCGGGTGACGCCGCAAGATGGAGTTGCCAGTCGGCGAAAGCGAGCGCGAGGCTGGCCGGTGAAAGTCCGCCGGTCCATCGCGCCATGGTCGCATGAACCAGTTGGTCGATCGATTCGGCACCCGTCAATGGCTTGCTTTCGAACGTTGCTGAAGCGGGCATACTGGCCCCCGTCACATCGTCGTTAGCTGGAGATGTGGGCTGGTCGAGAACCGCTTGGACTGTCATCGCTCGTCTCCTTGCTCGAGCGGGATGGGCTCGGGCGCACCCTGTCTCTCCGTCTGGCAATTGGTCCGACGCAGCCTCTCCTACTTAGCCGAGGCGGAACCGCTTCCGGCCCAGCGCCACGATCTCGCCGTCCGTCGGATGATCGCTCGGCTCAACGTGCAGGTTGAGGTTGGGCCGTTCCGCCGTGAGATATTGCATCAGCTCAACCTTCTCGATCCCCGGACCGATGACGAGCAAATCGCTGCAACCGCTCACGGCCTCCTCTACCCGGGCGAGGAATGTCGCGTCGACCGGGACGCGGCCATCGCCGATCGTATTCGTCTTGTGATGCAGATGCTGCGACGCCAAATGCGCGTGGACGGCCGTCGTGCTGACGCCTGTCAACCCGATGCCGAAAACCTTCGCAACAAGGTGATCGATCCAAACGACAGCATGCGCATGTGACTGCAGGGTCGTCTCGCTCATGAAGTAACTCCGGTGCTTTCTTTCTCTGCTTCTCTCAATCGGCGCGCCAATGCCGCAAGCAGCTCCCTGCGACTGACAATGCCAACGACGGTTCCGGCGCCGAGCACCGGAATCTGAGCGACATTGTAGACATCCATCTGCGCGACGACGTCCTCGATCGATGCCTCGGCATCGACGGTGATCGGCGAGCCACTCATGAGCGAGCCGACCTGCAGCGTGCGCATGCGTTCGCGTTCAGGTGTATTCTCCGCAATGCCAAGCAGAGACTCCAGCCAGTTTCCTGACGGCGGGCTGATGTCAAGCTCATCGCGGTGAAGGAAATCCCCCTCCGAAACCATGCCGACGAGGTCGCCGGCGTCGTCGATCACCGGTAGGCCGCGCTGATCGGTCTCAAGCAGCAGCTCGATGGCATCGAGCACGGTGGCAGTCGGCTTGATCGTCGCGAACGAACTGCGCATCACATCGGTGGCGAGCATTGTCATCTCTCCTATTCAACACATGTGTTGGCCGCCATTGATCGACAGCGTCGATCCGGTGATGAACCCTGCTTCGTCGGCAGCAAGAAACGCGACGGCACGGGCAATCTCCTCCGGCTGCCCCAACCGCCCGACCGGGATCTGCGGCAGAATGGAATTCTGCATGACATCGGCCGGCACCGCGGCCAGTATCTCGGTGTTGATGTAGCCCGGGCAGATCGCATTGACCGTGATACCGAACCGCGCGCTTTCGAGCGCCAGTGCACGGGTGAAGCCGAGCTCGGCGGCTTTCGCCGCGGCATAATTTGTCTGGCCGATCTGGCCCTTCTGCCCATTGATCGACGAAATGTTGATGATCCGCCCGAACTTGCGGGCCCGCATGCCCTCGATGAGGGGTCGGCACATGTTGAATAGCGAATCGAGATCGGTTCGTATCACCGCGTCCCATTGCGGCTTGGTCATTCGATGCAGTGTGGCGTCGCGCACGATACCGGCGTTATTGACCAGGATGTCGATCGGGCCCAGCGCCGCCTCCACCTCGCGCACGCCGGCTGCACAGGCCTGAAAGTTCGCGACATCCCACTGGAATACGGGAATTTCGGTCTGATCCTGAAACGACCACGCGGCTCCCGCATTTCCAGCATAGCAGGCCGCAACCCGGCATCCGGCGGCAGCGAGGGCACGCGAAATCGCGGCGCCAATTCCTCTGCCTCCACCCGTAACCAATGCGACGCGCGCCATGCCGGCTCCTCCAAGCTGGGTACAACATTTGCGCGAAGTACACGCTCAATGAATTGATCTCGCTCAATCAGAATCCCCGACCGCATATGAGGCAGATCAAATTGCTCCGCCTCGACCGGTGCTTTGATAGCACTTGCTCTTCCAACCCTTTGGAGAACGGCCCATGTTCAAGAACATCCTGGTGCATATTCCGACGGAGTTGTCGCCACGTCCCGCGGTCGACGGATCGGTTTCGCTCGCGCTCGGCACCGGTGCGCATCTCGACGCAATGGCGATCGGCTACGAGACCGCTAGCGTACCGTTCGTCGTTGAAGGCGGTGCGGCGGTCGCCTCCCTGTTCGAGGCTGAACATGAGCAGGCCCTCGAACGCGCCGAGGTTGCGCTGCGCATCTTCGATATCGAGGCACGGAATGCGGGGATATCGTACGCGACCCGCGCCGTAGGTGCGCTCCCCATCGATGCGCGGGAGATGATCTGCGCGAGCGCGCGACTGCATGACCTGACCGTGGTGGTGCAGCCGCTGGGCGAATATAACAGCTACGACAATGTGATCCCGCGCGAGCTCTTGTTCCAGGCCGGGGGTCCTGTTCTGTTCATGCCCTATACGTTCCACGGCGCGTTCTCGGCGAAGCGAATCGGGATCTGCTGGGATGGCAGCCGGCTTGCCGCCCGCGCGCTGCATGACTCGATGCCCCTATTGCACGCAGCCGACGCTCTCGTGGTCATCACCATTGATGGCCCTGACCCAATCCCCTCGGAAAGCTCCACCGACCATTTGGTCCGATATCTTGCAAGGGCCGGTCTGCCGGCCAAGATCACGTCGTTGTCGGCGTCCAAGTCCGAGGTTCAGTCAATCCTACTGTCGATCGCGGCGGATGAAAGCCTTGACCTTCTTGTGATGGGCGGATACGGCCACTCCCGCCTGCAGGAAACCCTGCTCGGCGGCGTGACGCGCGACATGCTGCGCACGATGACCGTCCCAGTCCTGATGTCTCACTAAGCGCGAGCCGAACTGTGAAGCATCCAGCCGGGACATTTCAGAGCCATATCGCTCGTGGCTTCGTGGGCATCAGCGCGATCTGCGCCGCGCTGACTCCAGCCGCTGCGGACCAAGAGCAAGGCCGTCGCCTTGCGCAGCTCTACTGCGCCCGCTGCCATGCTATCGATCGGGTGAGCCCGAGCCCGCTGAGGATAGCACCTCCGTTCCGGACATTGCACGAACACTATCCAGTCGAGATGCTGCAGGAATCGCTGGCGGAGGGAATCGTCACCGGCCATCCGACCATGCCCCAGTTCAGCTTCGAGCCGGACCAGGTGGGCGACTTCATTCTGTTCTTGAAATCTCTCGAGCGGGGCCAGACGGACCGTTGAGCCAGGTCAATGCGCGGATCGCACAAAGCCTCATTGTTCAGGCTTCAACACGGAGGTCCGACATGCGCGCGCATCAGATCATGACCAAGCATATCATCGCCGTCAGTCCGCACACCAAGATCCTGGATGCGGCCAACATCATGCTGCGATGCCACCTCAGCGGTCTGCCGGTGATGGACGAAGACGGCACGCTCAGGGGTATGGTGTCCGAGGGAGATTTCCTGGAACGCGGCGAGATCGGCACAGGACACAAGCGCTCGGCATGGCTGGAGCTATTCACCGGCGTGGGTCGCGCTGCGACCGATTTCGTGCACGAACGCGGCCGCAAGGTCGAGGATGTCATGGCGACGAACCCGATCACCGTCGAGGAGCAGACACCACTCGACGAGATCGTGCATCTGATGCACAAGCATGGCGTGAAGCGGGTGCCGGTCGTGAACGGCAAGACCATGGTCGGAATCGTCACCCGGGCGGACATCCTGCAGGCCGTCGCATCGCTGGCGCGCGAAGTTCCCGATCCGACCGCCGACGACAGCCATATCCGTGAACGGATCCTGCGCGAAATCAACGCCACCGGCTGGCGGCCGGCCGGCTTCCAGGTCTGGGTACGCAACGGCGCCGTGCATCTGCACGGCCTGATCTTCGATGAACGAGCTCGTCAGGCCGCGATCGTGCTCGCCGAGAACACCTCGGGCGTCAGGGAAGTCCACGATCATCTCTGCTTCGTCGACGGCTACTCCGGCTACTACGTGGAATCGCCGGAAGACGTCAAGGCGGCTAGCTGATCAGATCGAGGAGCCGCACATGGCAATGAGTACACTGCTTGTCGTCTCAGCCGTCTGTCTCGTCTTCGCGATCTTTGCGCTCGTGCTCGCCTTGACCGATCGCAACACGACGCGCTGGCGTCAGGAACAGGACCGAGCCAGCACACGCGCTGCCTATCCCGATAAGAACGGGACCTAGCAGCGCTTTTTGCCTCGCGCGCCGAGACACTGATGTCTCGCCGTGCGGCCACCATTCATTGCCCTGCACTCCCCGGAGCTACGTACAAATACGTAAGTGGCTTCTACTTAGGGGAAATATCCAAATTTCCTGATCCACGAGATGCGATCAATCTGCCTCCATCGATCTTCCCATTCATGGAGCGTCGCCATGCAGACCCAGAACGCCATTTCTTTCGAGAACAGCCGTCACCCGACCAGCATCCTCAGCCGGCAGGCGCGCGTTGAAGGGCCCTTCGGCATGATTGGGACGCCGATGCGGTTCGCCCGCAACAGCGAAATTTACGGCGAGGACGAGGCCGCGGAATACCTCTATCAGGTCGTTTCCGGCGCCGTCCGAACCTACAAGATTCTGGAAGACGGACGTCGCCAGATCGGCGCATTCTATCTGCCCGGGGATATTTTCGGATTCGAGGCCGGCGAGACCCATATCTCCTCGGCCGAGGCCGTCTCCGAGACGCGGGTCATCGTGGTCAAGCGCGCCGCGCTCATGGTCCGTGCGACCCACGAAAAGGATCTGGCACGCCAACTCTGGGATGCGACGGCCCAGGAACTGCGTCGCTTTCAGGAGCATCTGATGCTGCTGATCTGCAGCGCTGAAGATCGTGTCGTCGGCTTCCTCCACGACATGGCGCGCCGCGCCGTCAAGAATGCGGCGATCGAGCTTCCGATGTCGCGGCAGGATATCGCCGACTATCTCGGTCTGACGATCGAAACGGTGTCACGCACCTTTACCCAGCTCGAGCAGAACGGCGTGATCTCCCTTCCGACCTCGCGTCGGGTGGAACTGCGCAACCGCGCGATGTCGAACCGGAACATGGCGGCGTAAGCGAAGGGCGCGCCAGGCTTCGATAATCGGCCGCAAGTGAGAGGCTAGGAATAGGATGCGGTCGAACCTGGCGATCACCTATGGGCAGGACAAGCTGCCGCGCTACACCAGCTACCCCACGGCTCCGCATTTTTCTGCGGCGGTCAGCGAGGTTGATTACGGGGCATGGCTCAAGTCAGTTCCAGCTCGGCGGCCAGCCTCGATCTACCTGCACGTGCCGTTTTGCCGGTCGATGTGCTGGTACTGCGGGTGCCACACTTCCATTACCAGCCGCGACGAACCGGTCGCCGTTTACGCCGCCGGCCTTCGCACCGAAGCGCATCTCGTTACGGAAGCGGTCGGTCAGCGATTGCCCGTCTCCCACATCCATTTCGGTGGCGGCACCCCGACGATCATGACGCCCGAAACCTTTGCCGACCTCGTCAGCTCGCTACGCTACTCGTTTTTCGTGAAGCCCGACGCCGAAATCGCCGTCGAGATCGATCCACGCACCCTGACCGAGCCGATGGCGGAAGCATTGGGGTACAGCGGCGTCAACCGTGCGAGCCTTGGTGTCCAGAGCTTCGATCCTGTCGTCCAGCACGCCATCAATCGGTCGCAGAGCCTTGAGCAGACCGCGGAAGCGGTCGAGCGGCTGCGCCGTGCCGGCGTCGGCCGCATCAACTTCGACCTGCTCTACGGCCTGCCCGCTCAGACTGTCGCTTCCTGCCTGAATACCGTCGACACATGCGTCGCGCTGCGGCCCGACCGGCTTTCCGTGTTCGGATACGCCCATATTCCCTCCTTCAAGAAGCACCAGCGCATGATCGACGAGGCGTCACTGCCGGATAGCCTCGAGCGCCATCGTCAGTCCGAAGCAGTCGCGCAGGCGCTGATCGATGCCGGATACATCAGCATCGGCCTCGACCATTTCGCGCTCCCCGACGACAATCTGACCATCGCAAAGCGCGAGGGCCGGCTGCGGCGTAACTTCCAGGGCTACACGGATGATTCTGCCGAGACCCTGATAGGCCTCGGCGCCAGCGCAATCGGCCGCATGCCGCGGGGCTTCGTGCAGAACGCAGTTGGGACACGCGACTATCTTGCACGCATTGCTGAGGACCGGCTTGCCACCGTCAAGGGCTACATGCTGACAGCGGAGGACCGTTTCCGAGCCGACATCATCGAGCGCATCATGTGCGACATGGCCGTCGACCTGCCGGGAATGTGCCGCCGGCACCGCTGGGATCCTGGTTCGGCCGTCGTCGACCGTTCCCGGCTCGACAGGCTGATCGCGGACGGCGCGGTGACGATGAGAGGTGACCAGCTCCTGATCAACGATGATGCGGAGTTCCTGGTCCGAAGCGTCGCCTCGGCGTTCGACGCTTACCTCGGTCGCGCCACGGCCCGGCATAGCCGAGCGGTCTAGATTGCGACCGGCGGGACCCGGTCCGCACCCTCTACAGCAGTTTCGGATGTTGGCGGCTTCGTTTGCCGATCCAGGCCATGCATGTCGCAAACAGAACGAGCGTCGCAATCCCAGCGGCGCTGGTCACAAACTGCGCCGCGATACTGTCGGACACTTCGATGAGATACAAACTCACCAACAGGGAGAGCAGCTTCGCCGCATACATTGTTGATCGCGATGGCCACATTGCCAATCGCATCGACTTGCTTTGCATCGACGAAGCAGCCGCTAGGGAAAGCGCTAAAGCCCTCGCTAACGACAATCAGATCGAACTGTGGGACGGTGATCGCCTAATTGCAGAATTCAAGCCGATGAAGTGGTCGCGCTTAAACCGCTATGCCATAGACCCAAGAAGGAGCAAGCGCTTGGGCCAGAAGTAACAGCTTTGCCAATTTCTGTTGGACCCTTCACCAGCGTGGTAAGTTGTTTTTCATCACCGGCCAAGGCTCTGTTCGTGGGCGTCGGTGTGACCGAGAGACCGAGCGCGCTCCCGCCTGCACAAGGGAGCGTGGCTATGGCCGACAGACACCAAATTTATCGCGTCTATGACGACGCCTTCGCAATCAGGAAGCAGCAAGCCTGATCGAGAAGTCAAGCAGCGCTGCTTCGCATCGCCCCGCCGGACATATTCCTAGGCCCGTAAGTCACAAGAGCCGTCTCCACGAGATAAAGAGTGCCCATCTTGGGTCGCGTCTCCAACGGCGTAGAGATCGTTGGAACCAACCGCTGTCACCCGCGTACTGGTCTCTGATCAGAGGTTTGGTCATGGACGAGCCACCATCCGAACTGTTCGCGCGGCAGAAAGGGCGATGGCCGAAAGCAGAGTGTTGTCGGATCAGAACCGCTATGCGAACGCCTACAGCGCTTTGACCGGACGCTCGATGATGGACGACGACCAGCTCGACAGGCGCCGCAGCCGCCACTACCGCCGGGTTCGAGAGGGCGCGATCGGAAAAGTTGCGAATGCCGGGACCTGCATTCCTCATGCGAGGATGGATCAGCCAATCACCTCTCTGGATCAAGCACCGCCGGCGCCTCAAGCGCCCACCCCCGCACCTTCGCCAAGCCCAAAGCCATAGTGCCAACAAAACGAGGTAGTCCGCGAGGGCGCCCCGTCGTCAGCTTGCTCCTGATACGATTGAGCTCGCGCTCCACTATGGGATCGCTCGTGGCGACGGTTCCGGCGCGCACCGCACAGCCCCGCAAGGCGCGCTGGGGTCGTCTCATGTAGATCTGCCAGCGCGGTGTTCCTGCGATGATTTCAGTATCCGCATTCTGCGCAGTGCTTGCTGACGAATTTTATATTGCGCCCCTATCGCAACGAAATCGCCATCGAGACGCTGGTTTCCATTGTCGGAATTCGCTTAAGCCCTCGCAGCGAAGATATTCGAGATTTATCCACCAGCGCTTTTCGTGAGGGTTATAGGTTGCGAAATCATGCTATGCTGCGGGTATCGCTTTGCAAATCGCGGCGATGTAGTGCCGTACCTCAGGCGGTCGATCGCTGATGTAGTGTGGGTCACAAGAATCCTGCTTGTTCATTGAACCAGCGACAGCTTGCAGAGTACTGCAGGCAAGCAAGATGAGATCCAGCAACCCTGTTTGGGCTGCCATCATAATTCTCCTCCCGCGAGCCAGCCAGCGCCTGCCTTCCTCACAGGCCCGCTAAGGTTGCTGAGGCCGCTCGACAAAAAATGCCGCCTCAGTTGGCGGCCGTTTTCATGTGGTCCGTTGTGTCTCTGATAGCGGCACGACAGCGGACATTACCAGAGGTCTGAGTTGTCGCTGAGTGCACTATCCAGAATTGGTCAAGTGTACCGACCCTTGTAAACTCTTCTGGCGTGACGTGGGGTGTCAAGCGTAACGTTGTACAAACTGTTCGGGCGGGGAGAGACGGATGATCTCTGCTTGTTGGTTTGCCGTTTGGATCGCGTGCTTCGGCTTCGGAATAGCCGTGGTGTACCGGACAGGGCTCCGTATTGAACGTTGGTCTCGCACTCTCGGCTTGGCCTTCCTCGTACTCATTGGCCCTTCAGTTCCGATCTTAGCTTGGCTCGTCGCCGGTCAGATCGCAACTGTAGAGCAGGCCAGTTGCGAAGAGTTAGACCCAGCGGCGGACCGACTGAACGGCATGTCATCATCCGAATTTCGCGTGCGCTGTATTGCAACCCAAGACAACTCGGAATGGCTTGCTCGTCGCAAAATATGAAAACTGGCAGCACGTCGCCATGGGTCCCTCAACTTTAGCTATGCCCCGTTAAGCGACCGAGGTCGCGTAGCGCTGCAATATGTCGCGAAGGGGCACACGCGGTAATGCCCTCGCGGATTGTAAAGGCTTTCGCATGGTCGCCAAGCCCGCACCCGGATCGTTCCTCGGCCAAGGCCGAATACCGGGCCGGTAAGCCGCTTTCTATTCGTTTCGTGGGTCCTTCTTGCTCAGACGGCGAAGACGAAACGTGTGCCCGTGTAGGAGCGCAGGATCTTGTTCGGCATCTCGGCCTTGGCCATTTCGTAGAATGGCTCACCAGTGCAGTGCAGAGGAATGACGTAGTCGATTTCGATAGCCTTCAGCGCTGTGATCGTCTCGCGCACATAGTCCTCCTTGTAGGGCGCGAGGTGGAACCCACCGATCACCGCATGAACCTTGCTGATACCCGAAGCTGCTTGGGCTTGTTTGATTGCGTTGATTACCCCGCGATGGCTGCAAGACGTCAACACGATCAATCCACGGCCTTTTAGATTGAATGCGGTGGCGATCTCGTGCCGGAACTGGTCCGGGATGACAGTCTTCGTCCGTTCGTCCTCCGGAAGCTTGTCGGCATAGCATCCAATGCCGTGATCCACGCCGATCTTCATGGCGCTGGGGGATAGCAGCTTCTCAAAGCTCGTTTGACCGATGTGCCCCGTGGTGAAGCCGTGATCGGCGACCAGTGCCGGCCCTTCCGCATAGGTCACCGCAACATTGGCGCCTTCCAGTGCCTTGCGATCCAAGGCTCCGAAGTCGCCGCGCACCGGCGGAGCCGTCCATTCGCGGGAGCAGAATGCGTCCTCGCCCCCGACGTAAATCGGTAGCTTGGCTTTCAGCTTGCCGTTGTTTTGTTTCAGGAAACCGGCGAGACCACCAAAGTGATCGTAGTGACCGTGGCTCAAGACAAGGGCATCCAGCGCGGCCGGATCGATGCCTACGAGATTGGCGTTGTTGACGAGCGCGTCTGGCGTGAAGCCGAAATCGACCAAGACATGTCGTGTTTCGCCGCCGTGCCGTGTCTCGACGTGCATCGACAGTCCGAACTCACTGATCAAGGTTTTGCCGGGCGGCTTGGTACCGCCGATGCCCCAGCCGAAGTGTTCAATCTCAACATTGGAAACCTTCCGGCTCGGCGCGACAGCGAATTGGTAGCTATCGACGAGAACGCGCACTGCCACACGATCGACCTCCGGAACGTTACCGGCGACCGTTTCTGCGCGTACCGGTTTTCCGCTGCCGATCAGCGTCGCCACGATGGCGCTGAACAAGGCAGCACCGCCGCCGCATACTACATCGCGTCGATGAATTGCGTTGCATTGGCAAATTTGCATGATCAAATCCTCCCTTTGCGTGGCCTTTGCTGCCGCAAGGCATCACGCCGGAAACGCACTCCAGGCGGAGGCGTTGGAGTGCCGAACACACCAGCGTCTGGCAGCCCGCACACCGAGGATTGGATGCATCCTATCCCGCGCGGGAAAGTGTGGCGAGTCGCATCGGTCCGGTTCGGGTTACAAGGCGATATCCCTGACGTCGGTTGCGTGTCTGCTTCGCTCCTGAAAGTGGTCGTTTCAGATTTATGAGAACGCGCCGATTGACCAATCGATAGCGCGGCTCGCCGCCCTAGAGACAACTCCTAGCCACTTCCCGCATGTCTGATTCCGCGGGAAGATGCGCCATGGCTCCGAAACACCAGCCACCCCCTCGCCGGCCGCCGTCCTATTCGCATTGGCCGCACCCTGTCCCGTCGCAAGCAGTGTTGCGCTCGGTGACCGGTGGCAATGCAGCAAGGCCGGACTTGTCTTCACGACTTGCCGCCAGATCCCGCCGGCTTGATCGGCTCGCCATTCGGGCCCGTCCGTCCGCCGAAAACCGATGTCGATTTTACCAGGGTCGTTAGGAGATCAGCAACCAGAGCGGCGCACGCTTTCCTGTGGGACGGGACCGTTGGGGACGAAACATGGCGGTCCGTTTCGGGAGGAGCTGGCGTGCGGCCCTGGCGCCGGCTCTTCTTCCAAACGTTTGTGTGAGCCAAGCAACAGTCGTTTGGCGCAAAGCCTGCTAGGCAACCGATACTGGGAATTTCAGGGCCCCAGCGCTGGGAATGACAGGGCGCCGCCGGGACAAACCATTTCGGGCCCGGCGGAGTACTTTTGAGATTTGGCGACTGCGCGCGTGAGAGGCGTCTCCAGGATGAATGGCAATAAAAACGCTACCAAGACTATGTTGGTCGCGCTGGCCATCGGCATTGCGGTATGGGCGACGATGGGCGCTCCCCAGCCGGGCACAAATTCGACCGTTCACCTCGCCAGCAAGCGATAAGCCCAGCGGCACGGACCATGCAGTTAGATTGACGCTGGGGATTTCAGTGTCCCAGTTCAGGAAGGAAACGCCGCCGGGCGTGTATTTTTGAGACCGGCGGCGTCTTTTCTTGGAATTATTCCGATGATCCACACGGGTTTCGTGAAAACAGCAAAGACAGTAGCTAGTGGCCTTCACCAAAACCCGATTCCGAAATCTTTAATAAATTCGGACCAGCCTCCCATCCGCGACAGGGAGGTGTATCATGCGTCACCATGACTTCGTGTCCGATGGATTCCTCGCGCTAATCGCGACCTGCCTTGTGCTGTTGTGCTCGGGCCTGCTCGTTATCGCATTTAGCTAATCTGACCTTGGCACCCTCATCGTTCCGCATGCTCCTAGGGGCCGCTTGGGGACACCCCGCACCGAGCATAAGCGCGCCGCATTTTCGTCACGCAAAAACGGCTGGCCTGCTCATCCAGCATTCACGTTCAACTTCCTACAGTGTGGGGTGCCTTAGATTCCACGAGAGGAAACCATGAAGCTTAAATTTGCACTTGTTGGACTTGCTGCGCTCGGCAGCCTTGCTGCGGCAGGAAGCGCGTCGGCGATGCCACTCGCCACGCTTTCTCCCGCTTCAAACGTCGAGAATGTCGCCGTAGTCTGCGGCCCGAACGGCTGTGTCCGCACGGCGCCCGTCTACAGGGGGTACGGCTACGGTTACGGCTATCGTGGCTACGGCGTCCGTCGTTACGGATACGTGCACAGGGGCTACGGTTATCATAGGGGTTACGGCTATCACGGCGGTTATCGCCGCTGGTGATTTCGCGCAAAAGCCCGTCGGTAGGATTGATCTGCATCACTCGCGTGTGTTGACCGCCCTGCTACCGCTGTGTTGCTGGGATTACAGGGCCAGCTGGAAGGCCGCCGCCGGGGACGCAGCATTTCAAGCCCGGCGGCGTACTTTTTGGGATCAGATCCAGGCCGTCGCCCAGTCAGGCAGATGATCCGGAAGCGGCTTATCGAACAGCGGCACCCATCACAGCAAGCCCCGCGCCTTCGATAGCGCTCTCTGCATACTCGACTTTGCCTTCCCATTCGAAATGAAAGGCCGACAAAAGCTTGCCCCTTTCGGTGCGTGCTCACCGTCTGGGCCGGCTTCTTATTAATGGAACAGCAACGTCGTTTGCATAAGATGCAGTCCACTCGCTGCAGGACGCTCGAAAATGACCGAGTACGTCATCAGGGAAGTTGGCCTTCGCCAGTGGCTCGTGTTTGCCGATCGGCGAAGCATCGCTTTTTGCGCCGACGAAGATGAGGCGGTGAAGGCCATGACCGAGCATAGCGCGCGCCGCGGTCGACAGCCTGAAACAATGGAGATTGCGTTAAGGGGAAGTCCGCCGGCGTGAACCGGTGGGCTCCTCGCGCCTTCACGCTAGGCTAAGTTGACGGCTGCTACGGCCATCGTCTGCCTTAGCTTGTAGGCCAACCTTCCTTGCCGATGCAGTCACTGTTGGGCCATTCTTCGCCTTCATCTTCGTACCGGTTCGGCTGCGGCATCGTCTATTCAGCGAGCCAGGAACGCAGCGCAACCCATACGAATACTTCCGGCGGGTCGTGATTATGCCCCGACGTCAGCTGTCATTATCGAGGATCGAACAGCTTCTGCTGCGTCGTCCTGGATTTGACCCGGCGAGCGATGCGCGGACGTTCTCGATCAGTGCGTCCGACTATGCGGGGTTGGTTCTGCTCACGCCGCTCGTGAGGATTATCTCCAACGAGGCTCCAAACGTGACGATTCATCTACTGCCTCGTGCTCGCGACGCCGCGCGCGTGCTGCAGACAAACCAAGCGGACATTGTCATCGAGCCGATCGAGCTCTTCGGACCGAACGACTATCCGACGGCGTCGCTGCTAAGCGATCGCTGGCTCTGCGCCGTCGATGCAAATCACCCCGACGTCACAGGCGATACGTTGACCGAGACGCAGTTTCTCGAACTTCCGCATCTCGTCTACGGCATCGGAGACGATCGGCAGCTGAACCTCGCCGACCAACATCTTGCCAATGCCGGCGTGCAACGGCATATAGAGGTGACCGTCGAAAGTTTTCTGTTGAACCCATTTCTCATCAAAGGGACGCGGCTCGTCAGCCTCGTGCTGGAACGGGCGGCCAGGAGATTGATTGGCACGGTCGATATCAAGCTGCTGGAGTCCCCAATATCTGTCCCGGACATCCACGAGGCGATGTACTGGCACCCACGCCATACGACCGATCCAGGACACAAGTGGCTAAGAGAGAAGCTGCTTAACGTCGCGCAGCAACTGGATTGAGGCTCATCCGCGCTCACATCCTGCATGGCGAATGACCTTGCACGATCCTTTCGCAAGCGTGCCTCCACCTCCGCGGGCTAATGCGATGCATGTGGGTTTATGGTGCGCTCGGAGGGCGCTCGCATTTGTCGCGCTTTCAATGACTTATCGGAAGCAGCGAAATGGTTTGGAACATTTCCGGCACTTGGGAGCCTTTTGGGTAAGCCGCCCAACGCCCTTAGGTCGGTTAGCCGATTAGCGGATTTCTTCTCCGCGGGTTGCAGGTTCGAATCCTGCCGGGATCGCCAAATTTTCTGCCCGCAAATCAAGACATTGGAAGCGTTGTGGCTTCGTTCTAGACGCCATTCCGTGTTGCACGGCGCTGCGAGCCGCTGACAGGAATTTCAAGCTCTTACCGGCCATTACCAACGCCTCCACGCAACATGGGCGCAACACGCGGATTCGCGCTCCGTTCAGGGGAGCACGCATATGACCGCGCTCACCATAATCGGGATTGTGATCGTGGTGGTGGTGCTGGTCGCGGTCGCCGCGATCGCGCTGATCGCCAAGGTCAACAGCTTCGGCGAGCCGGGCTAGGATGCCGCCATGTGGCACCTCTTCCAGTCGCTCGTGATCTCGCGGTGGTCGCATCGAACATCCATTGGCGATGGACGCCGAACGGTTACCTGGCGGCAGCGATCGGCGTCGGGCTTGCTTGGGTGCTCACCCAGATCGTCAACGAGCTGCCGCAGATGCTCGACGGCCTTCGCCGTCGATTGCTCCCGACGAAACCATTTTGCCAGCCGCACGAAATGGGCCTGAAACATAACGGTGCCTACCCTCATCGTTCCTCGCAAAGGAGCGACGGCCATGATGGGTTCACAGCGGGTTCGCAAAGTACGCGTGCTGATGATCGCAAATCTGTTGGGCTACGCTGCCGTTCTGTTTGCTTTGGCCGCGCCCCGTCCGGTCGCAAGTGTCGCGCTCGGTAGCGAGTGGCAATGCAGCAAGGCCGGCTTCGTCTTCACGACATGTCGCCAAATCCCGCCAGCCTGATCCGCTATGGCGTAGGCCCTGCAATCTAGGCCGTACTGGGGATTTCAGTATCCCGGATCAGTACAAGACGCCGCCGGGTGTGTATTTTTGAAACCGGCGGCGTCTTTTCTTGGGATTTGAGGCAGGTCAATTAGGAGCTTTTGCACAAGTTGTAAGTTGAGGCGCAGCACTGGGGCAGGCCCAATACCGAGGTCGAGTCATGAGTACTGTCCCTCTGGACCTTGAAAGAAAGATCGCGCAGCGGTGGGCCGCAAGATTTGCACGATCAGATCTCCCGTCACCTGCGCACGAGCCCAAACAACAGCCTTGCAACGCCAGCCTACCGTCTGGACAATCGCCACCGCTCGAACCTGAGCCTGCAGCGCATCAGCAAAGCTCGGACGAGGCGCATCCGCTTCCCCCGATCAGCACCACCGTTGCCGGCTTCGTTGGTTGATCCGGCGCGTTGAGGAAGTCGGTCACCGGCTCGGTGGCCAACCGGAGAACGATCAGCGCATCCTCGTCACGCTCGGGCAGCGCATCTGCGTAGGTCCGCTTCGCAACATCGACCTGCGCCAACTCCTGCTCGATCGATGCCAACTCCAAAACGAGCATGAAGATCGCCGCGAGCGGCTATCCATGGCCGAAAAGAAGATCGGCAAGGGGTTTGCCCCCTTCCGGGGCTTGTCGCGCCACTTAGCCAGCGAGACGGGGCAACTCGGACGACCGGGACAGCTTTGCGCAATACGCCGGTTCCGCAAACCCGTGCAACACCCTCTTAGCTCATTGCAAACAAAGCGGTTTTTCCGTCTCCTCCTTCCGCGCGGACCCACATCTGGACCTAACATGCAGTGGATCCAGCCCGTCGCGACAAAAGTTGGCTGGGCTCTAGGCTAGCGCTTTCAAGATTGTGGAAGGCTCGAAACTGATCGCTGCTGCGACATCCAGGAACTCTAAGACATCAAGGCGTCTGTCAAGTTCGGAGTCCGAGCAGATGGTGATCTCGTCCGCAGACCTAGCTCTACGGCAGTCGAAGCTCGGTCCGGATAAATGCGCTTAGAGAGCGAGGAGAGAGAGTGCGAATCCAGCCCACGATGCGCCGAACGGTAAGGACAAAGAAGTGATTTCCCAATGACCTTCACTGGGGGCGCATCTTCTATTTTTGCACCACTCGTCGCGCGGCGGCCTCGACAGGCAATGGGACACGGTGGTGGGACCTTGCGACGGGCCAGCGGCGGCTTGCCCAGGTCCGCCGGCGCGGCCGGTAGCCAGAGCCGAAATTGAACAATGCCTCGAAAGGCGAGCCTTCCAGCGGGTCGCACAAGCGGATCAGAACAGCCCTCGCAACGGAGCGGCCTCGCCAACACGCCCAATTCACCGTAAAGGAGCTCTGCTCTCCATATTTGGCAAATTTGGATTACTCTAAGGAATACCGACGGATGAAGATTGCTCGTCCGTCTCGATCGGACCAGCATATTTCAGCGGTATGGCGCAGGGATTAAAGGCAAATCATAGAGTTCGCGCAGTGTCAGATGCGAAGCGGCTTCACCCCAACATGATCGTCGACAACGAGACGGCGAACTTGCAGCGCCGTCTTAATTCTGCAGCAACTCCCTAACTCAGTTGGCACCAGAATGGCCAAGCGGACCATTTGTCTGAGCATGATAGTCAAGAACGAAGCGCCGGTCATCGAGCGCTGTCTTCGATCGGTGCTTCCCCTTATCGACCATTGGGTCATCTGCGACACCGGCTCGACCGATGGAACGCAGGACATCATCCGCAGCTTCTTCGCAACGCACGGCATACCCGGTGAGCTGCATCAGCGGCCCTGGAAGGATTTCGCGCACAATCGCAACGAAGCACTCTTGCTCGCGCGCAACAAGGCGGACTACTCGCTCGTCATAGACGCCGACGATGCGTTTGAAGTTCCGGTCGACAATGCGCTCCCGAACCTGACCGCCGATTCATACTCCGTTGATATCAAAGACAGCTCAATTCAGTATCAACGCACGCAGCTCGTACGCAACGCCCTTCCCTGGCGATATCGCGGCGTGCTGCATGAGTTCCTCGCCTGCGATGCGGCGAACTCCTCCGACCACCTGCCCATTTTCATGCGCCGCAACCACGATGGGGCGCGCCGCCGCGACCCGAACACCTACCGGAGAGATGCCGCGATCCTGGAGGCCGCACTCCAATCCGAAACCGACCTCTTCATGCGCTCTCGTTACACCTTCTACCTTGCGCAAAGCTGGCGAGACTGCGGAGAGGAGCAGAAGGCTCTTTCGCGTTATCTGGAGCGAGCCGAGCTCGGCTTCTGGACCGAGGAAGCCTTTTTCTCGCTCTATCAAGCCGCGAATTTGAAGCGAGAACTCAAGTTTCCGGCGCAAGAAATCATCGAATCCTACCAGCGCGCCGCCGATTTTCTGCCCAACCGCGCCGAGGCATTACATGGCGCAAGCAGATTCTGCCGCTTGGCCGGCCGCTTCGAGGAAGGCTATCGGTTTGCTCAGCGCGGGATCGACATCCCGCTTCCCGCTTCAGGTCTATTTGTCGAGAGCTGGATCTACCGGTACGGATTGCTCGACGAACTAGCGGTCAATGCATACTGGTCCGGCCACTATAAGGAAAGCATAGCCGCCTGCCGGCAGCTTCTGTCCTGCCCCCATCTGCCGGCGGCTGACCGCGCAAGGGTCGAAGAGAATGAACAGTTCGCGAGAGAGAGGCTGGCTGCGCGCGCCCGCAAGAAAATTGCCGTCTACACGATTGCGCTGAACGAAGCGGCGCACGTCGAGCGCTGGTGCAAATCCGCGGCCGAAGCAGACATCCTCGTCGTCGCTGATACCGGCAGTACGGACGACACCGTCGCGCTGCTCCAAGCCGCTGGCGCAATCGTGCATCGGATCACCGTGAAGCCGTGGCGATTTGACGATGCGCGAAACGCCTGCCTGGCTCTCATTCCCGAAAACGTCGATATCTGCATCGCACTGGATATGGATGAAATGCTCGCCGGCAGCTGGCGCCAAAAGCTGTTGGAGACGTGGAACGACGACACCACGCGTCTTGCGTACAATTTTGCGAGGGGCACCACTGCGCAGGGACAGCAAAAGATCCTTCGAAAGAGCAAAATTCACAGCCGAACAGGTTACCGCTGGCGGCGCGCCGTGCATGAAGATCTTCAATATACCGGCACCGACGAGACAGTGGCGGAAACGCACGAGCTTCTAATCTTAAAACAGCAGGATGAAACGAAGAGCCGATCCCAGTACCTGCCACTCATGGAACTGGCTCACAAGGAAGATCCCGCCGACGCTCAGCTGTGCTTCTGGCTCGCGCGCGAACTGATGTACCTCGGAAGACACTCGGAAGCGGCTGAGTTATTTCATCGCTATTTGTCGCTCCCCTGGCATTGGCAGGAAGAGCGCTCCGAGGCGATGCGCTTCCTTGCGAAACTCGAGAAGGACAAGGCCGAAGCTTGGCTTCAGCGGGGACTCGCAATCGCTCGACACAGACGAGAACTATGGCTCGACCTGAGCGAGCTTTACCACTCGAAGTCCGAGTGGACCAATCTGCTTTGGAGTTGCAGCCAGGCTTTGCACATTTGTCGAAAGACCGAATCCTATTTGGACGACCCCGATGCGTGGGGGTTCCGCATTGATGATCTTACAGCCTTGGCGTACCACCATCTTGGCTTGCCCGAAAAGGCGATCAAGCACGGCGAAGCAGCTTTGAACGCGAAGCCCAACGACCCTCGCCTCGTGAAAAATCTGGGCTTCTACCGAAATCAACTTGGCTCGTTGGGACGCGAATACATCAGCAAACATCGGGCAATACTGACGCCGGCGCAACCACGCAGGAACGTGGCGGCAGAACCGGCCGCCAGCTTCAGACCAAACCGCCCCCTGGGCGGGACCGAACTCATGATCGAGGCGCTTCAGCATCGCCTCGGACCCATGAGCGAAAAAATCGACCTCAGAATAAACAGCTTCGATATCGGAAGCCTGACGGGAAGGCCCCTCGTCCTTTGGATGCACCACAATGCGGACCAACAAGCGGTTCAGTGGTGCTCAAATCCCGAACTGGTTTCGCGGGTGGCGACATTTGTGTTCGTTTCGCAATGGCAGCTGGAAAGATACAAAGCCGCCTTTGATATCCAGCCGCACAAGTGCGTCGTTTTGAGGAATGCAACATTGATCGATCCGCAGCGCAGAGCGTGGAAACGCGCTTTACCATTGAAGTTCGCATATACAAGCACCCCCTTCCGGGGCCTGTCGATCTTGCTTGACGCGTGGGACGAACTGAATGCGCCTGATGTCGAGTTGCACGTTTGGTCTTCCATGAAGCTGTATGCAATGGAGGACCGTGATTACAGCGATCTGATATCACGAGCTTCCAATACGCCCGGCGTCACTTATCACGGGCTTCTGTCAAATGAGGACCTCAAGCTCGCGCTCAGAGGCATCCATTTTTTGGCGTACCCATCGATTTTCGAAGAGACGTCTTGCCTTGCGGTTATTGACGCCATGGCGGCGGGATGCCGCGTAATTGTCCCCAACCTCGGAGCGCTTCCGGAGACCACAGCAGGATTTGCGCGGCTCTATCCGTGGAGTGATAACTCATCAGTCCACGCTCATGAATTTGTCCGAGCTTTACGGGAGGAGATTGCCAACCCTTGGCAAGGCCATCCGGATTTGGCGGTTGCAGAGCAAGACTTCTGTCAAGCAACGTTCGATTGGGAGATTCGCGAAAACGAATGGAAGTACCTGATTTCAAGCCTAACTGAAGCAGATATTGAGTAATTATACTCGCTACGCGAGGACCTTTTGCTATTTTTTCATCCTGACCGAGCCCGCAACCCTTGACGCTGGCATACTGCCAATATGGGGGAACAGAGTGAGCATCTCTGCGATAGACGAATTTCGTCGGCAGCACACAATTCAAATGGAGCAAGACGAGGTCGAATACATTGTTTCCGCTATTCGAACAGCTCCGGCGAATGCACTAATGATTGAGTGGGGGTCGGGAGCTTCGACCATCAGGTGGCTGGAAGAAATGAGGGGCTCTCAAACCTTGGTTTCAATCGAGCACAACCTGGATTGGCATGCCATTGTGAAGCCGATCGCGGAGACTTCTTCGCAACTGTCTCGACGCCTGCAGTATTATCTCTGCCAGCCGAGCGCGTATTGGCAGCACGGCTATGGTGAGACTCGCGAAGAAAATCCGATCGGGCTCGACGATTACTTTGCTCCCGACGATACGATCTTTGATGCTGACATCTTTTTGATCGATGGCGTGGCGAGAGGTGTCTGTGCGTTGAACGTTCTCTACCGATCGCGAAAGCCTAATCCGACTATCTTGCTACATGACTGGTATCCACGACAACCGTGGTATTCCTGGGCCGTTCGCCAGTACCCAATTGTTGAGCGCGTTGGATCAACCCTCGTTCGGTTAGGTAAAGGTGGCACTGAAAAACGCGAGAGAGGAATCGCATCCAATGATTGAGTTATCGGCTCGCAACCTGAGCATGATGCACTTCTTCTCTCGGTCGGCCAAATACTCTCCGAACCACAGAGCTGGACATCGTGTCTGTAATATCGTGGGCACACGTCCTCAATCGGTTTTTTCAGATTGACGATTTGTTCGTTCGGTCCGAATCGCTCTCGATACCGAAGCTAGCCACATGGTTTTCGTGCGTTCGCGCTGGACTTATAATAAGGCGCGGCGCCGACTGGCCGCAAATAAGCATCCCATTCGGGCCAAGGAAGAGCAAGTCGTCCAGGATCGAAATGAGACGAGGTTCGTTATGTTTCAATGATAACTTGGCGTTGCCAGTATCGTTGGTAGGCGCTGTATGAGCATTTCGAAACACGGCTCGCGTTTAAACTTAGCAGCACGGAGGATTCGGCCGATCGCGGAGGACCGGCCAATCCTCCGTTCGGTCCCACTTGAGCTTGCCGGTGACTGGGGCAATATGGTTCCAAGCGCGGCGCGGCATGTCCTCGAACGCATGCGCGAAGCCTGTTTTGACGCGGTGCGCCTTGTATCGGACGATCAACCCGCACGCCTGCGGGTCGACGAACATCCCTCCGGCGGCCCTCCTGCGATCTGGCTGCATTCCAACGAAGCCGATCTTGCCTGGATCATTGTCGATATCGGCGAGCGCGATTGGTCGAAGCTTGCCTATCAGTTCGGCCACGAACTCGGTCACGTCGCCGCGAACTCCTGGCGAGCGAATGCTAAGCCGGGTGGGCCTTGCCAGTGGCTCGAGGAAGCGATGGTCGAGGCGTTCTCGCTGCGGGGCCTCGGCTTGCTGGCTGATAGTTGGTCACGCGATCCGCCGTTTCCGGGTGACAGTGGCTTCGGTGCGACGGTCGCCGTCTATCGGCAGAATATTGTCGAGCGCTACGGCAAGCTAGCCGTCGAACAGGGCAATACGAAGGACTTCAGCGCGTGGTTCAGGCAGCATCGCGCCACGCTGGAGGCTCCGCGGGGCCTCAGTTCCTTCGCTCAAGTGGCCTCTCTTTCGATACTCGCTGAATACGAACGCGCTCCGAGCGCCATGGAGGCACTTGGGGCTTTGAACAGATGGCCAGGGCGAAGCACCATCCCGTTGGAGAATTATCTCAATGCCTGGCAGGCGAGCTGTCGGGAATTAGGCGTTGCGACCGACCTACCGCTTCGGCTACGAACCCTTCTCGCTCTTAGCTAAGCGCCCCCGGGGCTCCGCAACACATTGCTCGGCCAAACTCTCCGGGTTCGATTGCCGTCACTACGTGATCGCCAGCGGCGGCCTGCCCACATCGGCCGGCGAGGCCGATTGCCTGCGGCGCTCTTGATGACGCAGCTGCGAATGACGCTTTAGAACCTGCACGATTCGTTCGAGCAGGGACATTGTCCCTGCCTGAAACTGCCCCGCCAACGCCTTGCGCAGGGCATTCTCCCGATCGAGCAATTCTTAAGCGGCGGCAGCGGCTGCAGGACGAGCTCCGTCGCCTTGATCCAGCAGGACGCCCTCGCCTCGGCCTGCGCGATCTGATTAGCGGAGGAGTGCAAACCGCCTCGGCCGCACTCCTCCCGTGGTCACGCGTGTCGACTAGCCGTGCGGCTTGAACACGCTCTCCACCGTCTTTTGCCCATGCGGATCGTCGAGAGACAGTCCGCCTTTGGCCTTCGACTCTAGATCGGGCGTTTGGCTGCCTGCGCCCGTAGGACCAGTAGCTGTCGCGCCAGCCGCCGAGAAGTCACTCGGCTGCAGACCGTGAGCCCCGCCAAGGGCGGCGAGAATGGGCTTTACCTTTGGCTCCTGGGCAATATCGCCCGGTGTGCCGCTGATAAAGGTCATCTGCCCACTGGCTCCGGTGGCGACATCGGCCTTGGTGATGCCCACCTTGGCTGACTTGTCGTGGCCCGGGTTGCTCGGATCGGTGCCAGGTGCTCCGGTTTCGCCCCCGTCCGGGCCATTGCCAAGGCCATTGTTGCCGTGTCGTCCACCGGTGGCGCCGGTTGCTCCAGTTGAACCTCCGGTCGCACCCGTGGCTCCGGTCGCACCGGTGGCACCGGTCGCGCCGGTGGCTCCGGTCGCGCCGGTGTCACCCGTCGCGCCGGTGGCTCCGGTCGCGCCGGTGGCTCCGGTCGCGCCGGTGGCTCCGGTCGCGCCCGTGGCTCCGGTCGCGCCGGTGGCTCCGGTCGCGCCGGTGGCTCCCGTCGCGCCGGTGGCTCCGGTCGCGCCGGTGGCTCCCGTTGCGCCGGTCGCGCCGGTGGCTCCGGTCGCACCGGTGGCTCCCGTTGCGCCGGTGGCGCCGGTCGCGCCCGTGGCTCCGGTCGCGCCCGTGACTCCCGTCGCACCCGTGGCTCCGGTCGCGCCGGTGGCTCCCGTCGCGCCGGTGGCACCGGTCGCGCCCGTGGCTCCCGTCGCACCGGTGGCTCCCGTTGCGCCGGTGGCGCCGGTCGCGCCGGTGGCTCCCGTCGCGCCGGTGGCTCCCGTTGCGCCGGTCGCGCCCGTGGCTCCGGTCGCGCCGGTGGCTCCCGTCGCACCCGTGGCACCGGTTGCACCGGTCGCACCAGTGGCTCCGGTGTCGCCCGTGGCACCCGTCGCGCCGGTGACACCCGTGGCTCCAGTCGCACCCGTGGCCCCGGTCGCACCCGTGGCTCCGGTTACACCAGTTGCCCCGGTCGCGCCGGTATCACCCGTCGCGCCCGTGGCTCCCGTCGCACCAGTGGCGCCTGTCGCACCCGTGGCTCCGGTCGCGCCGGTCGCACCAGTAGCTCCGGTGTCGCCCGTCGCACCCGTCGCACCGGTGGCTCCCGTCGCACCGGTGGCGCCGGTGGCACCCGTGGCTCCGGTTGAGCCCGTGGCTCCAGTCACGCCCGTGGCGCCTGTCGCACCCGTGGCTCCGGTCGCGCCCGTGGCTCCAGTCGCACCCGTGGCGCCGGTTGCACCCGTGGCTCCAGTTGCGCCGGTATCACCCGTCGCGCCCGTGGCTCCCGTCGCACCAGTGGCGCCTGTCGCACCCGTGGCTCCGGTCGCGCCGGTGGCTCCCGTTGCGCCGGTCGCGCCCGTGGCTCCGGTCGCGCCGGTGGCTCCCGTCGCACCCGTGGCACCGGTTGCACCGGTCGCACCAGTGGCTCCGGTGTCGCCCGTGGCACCCGTCGCACCCGTGGCGCCGGTGACACCCGTGGCTCCAGTCGCACCCGTGGCCCCGGTCGCACCCGTGGCTCCGGTCGCACCGGTGGCACCCGTGGCTCCGGTTACACCAGTTGCCCCGGTCGCGCCGGTATCACCCGTCGCGCCCGTGGCTCCCGTCGCACCAGTGGCGCCTGTCGCACCCGTGGCTCCGGTCGCGCCGGTCGCACCAGTAGCTCCGGTGTCGCCCGTCGCACCCGTCGCACCGGTGGCTCCCGTCGCACCGGTGGCGCCGGTGGCACCCGTGGCTCCGGTTGAGCCCGTGGCTCCAGTCACGCCCGTGGCGCCTGTCGCACCCGTGGCTCCGGTCGCGCCCGTGGCTCCAGTCGCACCCGTGGCGCCGGTTGCACCCGTGGCTCCAGTTGCGCCGGTATCACCCGTCGCGCCCGTGGCTCCCGTCGCACCAGTGGCGCCTGTCGCACCCGTGGCTCCGGTCGCGCCGGTCGCACCAGTAGCTCCGGTGTCGCCCGTCACACCCGTCGCACCTGTGGCTCCCGTCGCACCGGTGGCGCCGGTGGCACCCGTGGCTCCGGTTGAGCCCGTGGCTCCAGTCACGCCCGTGGCTCCAGTCGCACCCGTGGCTCCGGTCGCGCCCGTGGCTCCAGTCGCACCCGTGGCGCCAGCTGCACCCGTGGCTCCAGTTGCGCCGGTTGCACCGGTGGCACCCGTTGCGCCGGTGGCTCCGGTTGCACCGGTGTCACCTGTGGCTCCAGTCGCGCCTGTGGCTCCGGTGTCACCGGTGGCTCCGGTGGCGCCAGTCGCGCCCGTGGCCCCGGTTGCGCCGGTAGCTCCGGTCGCACCCGTGGCTCCGGTTGAGCCCGTGGCACCA
The DNA here is from genome assembly GCF_029714545.1 of Bradyrhizobium pachyrhizi. NCBI lineage: Bacteria > Pseudomonadati > Pseudomonadota > Alphaproteobacteria > Hyphomicrobiales > Nitrobacteraceae > Bradyrhizobium > Bradyrhizobium pachyrhizi. The sequence continues at coordinate 7,901,681 of NZ_CP121667.1, forward strand.
GTCGCACCTGTGGCGCCGGTTGCTCCGGTCGCACCCGTCGAGCCCGTGGCGCCGGTCGAGCCTGTCGCCCCCGTCGAACCGGTTGCACCTGTCGCGCCTGTGGCTCCGGTTGCACCCGTAGCGCCGGTCGCACCAGTGGCTCCGGTCGCGCCCGTAGGACCGCTCGCGATGCTTACGGTTACGCCTTCGGTTACGTAGTACGACCTGTTTCCGCTGCTTGAGCCGGTCGAAAAGTTAGTGAAGGTCGTGCCGTTGCTATCAGTGATCTGAAGAGCGGTAAGGTTCGAGCCCGTAGCCTCCGCGACGGCGAAGTCCCAGTTGCCCGCAGGAAGTGCGACCGTGAAGGAAAAATCTTGATCCCCATCGGTATTGAGCGGATCACCAGACGCTTCTGGCGTTGTCGATCCAAGCAATATCCAGTCGGTCGTGTTGGTGCCGCTAATACTGGCATCTCTGTAGTAGATATAAACGGCTTGATTGCTGGTTCCACTAATGGTGCCGGTAACGGTGATGATGCCAAGGGCTGCCATTTTTCGGATCTCTATTGGCTGGAGTTACGCAACGTTCAATGGGCATGACACGACCGTCAAAACTTCAGCGGCCACCAGTAAGCTCAGGCGCGGCAAAACGCTCGATGCTCACGGGACACTTTTTCTGCTTCGAACGGTATCTTCTTCGTGCTTCGAAACTGCTTGTTATTCCAAATCCAGGTGCGTCAACGACCGCACCCATTCCGCTTCAAATGGCTCAAAATGTGAGCCATCCGGATAGCTTTAAGCGACGCTCAGTTGGGGGAAGTGACGCAACCAGAATCTCACTATTATTGAATTATTGAGCGGCTGTCGTGACCGTGACGTCATGCGTGACGAAACGCCCAGCGCCTCCGCTGCCCTCCTGGAAAGAGTATTTCTTCACCGAAACGAGATCCGTCAAAGACAAGTTAGACGCGGCCTCCAATGATGTTGCTTGAAGCCGCACCTCAAAACTGTAAGTCCCGGGTTGAACGCCGGTTCTGAAAGCAAACCTGCTGCTCGCATCGGGCGTCGCCACAGGCTGTAAGAACGGATCCGTCAGCGGCAGAGCAGTTGTCGTCCCGAGAATGACGAATTCACCGTCGCCGCGCCGAATTCGAATCTCAACGTTGCTGCTTGCATGAGCTCGTCCGACCACCTCTACGAAGCCGTACCCTCCCACCGCGCCTTTCGCTCCGTCAGCGTTATCGCTTCCCTCACGGAGTTCGCTGGTGGTGTCAGAATTGCTTTTCATCAAAACACTCCGGAGAACCAAGAAGCCCGGCAGTCCAATCGGTCCAACCAACACGCAGGAGTGCGCGGAGTCAATTGATCCCGGTTGTTTGCAGAGTCGATCACACGTCGAACACACGACAAGTAGAAGCAAGTTCCACGTCCGATGAGAGCTTGCTTTCGACAGCGATTTGTTTATCGCCCATCCGCTCCGCACTCATCGCTGAAATCAATTTCTGTTCTTCGCACGCCGTCACTTCCAACTATCTCAATGAAAAATTGCGAACAAACCGATGGAGCTGTCCTCGCCTGCTTGCTACAGGACGCTCATCGACGAGCGCGCCAAAGAGCGAGGTCACAAAATCTCGTTGATCCGCTCTGCCGGGACATCCCCCTTTTTGGTTACCCCGGAATCTTTGGTCGATGTGACCTGGGGTCACAGCGCTGGCTCGGCACACGGTGCGCGAATGACAACAATCCCGCCGCGAGCAGGACAATGCAAATCCAATGTTCCACCACCTGTGACGGCCGTCGTCCAACGGCGCGCTGAAACACGCGACGACCGGGTGATCGTGACATCGAGCTGCCAGCGCGGTTGCGCGAGACCCGCTGCCGACCAGCGTTTGCCAAATGCCGCACGAGTGTTACCATAATCGCACGCAGATCGAGGATGCGCGGCTTGTTGTCCGCAAGCAAAGCGTCCTCGCACTTTTGTCGCCGAGAGATAGATCTTTTGATCCAAGAGATCGAAAGTGGGGTTGCGTGAAGCCGGAGTTTGACTTCCAACTTTCGGATGAGTTTCGCGGGACAAAACCTGCGCCTGGCGGCGTACCCGACGGACAAGAAAGGCGGGATGCGACCAAGCCGCGACTAGACGCACTGATCTTTGTTGCCCAGCACCACGGCGTTGAACTCGATCGCAAGGCGTTGCGCGCTCTGCCCGGCGAGGCGCCCTCCCCCGCTGCTCTTGTCACGTGGGCGCGCGAAAGTGGACTATGGGCAAAGGCGACGCGTGTTCGATGGCGTCACCTGATCCGCATGCAGTCGGACACCCCGGTGGTGCTACTGTTAACCGACGGCGGTGCTGGCATCGTGGTCTCGCGCGATGTCAATGCTGGAACGGTGTCGGTCCAGGATCCAAACCGTCCCGGTGAAAAGCCGATTGCCGTCGATGAACTTCGCCTCGCCAATGTCTGGCGCGGAGACGTAGTGTTCGTGCGGCGCGAGCGAGGCGCGGCTGCCGACGAGGAGCCTTTCTCGTTTTCGTGGATGATGTATCGCGTTTTGGAAGAGCGCCGCAATCTGCGCGAGATCGCCGCCGCCTCAATCAGCTTGAGTGTCCTGCAAATCGTGCCGCCATTCCTGGTCCTGGTCGCAATCGATCGGGTTATTACCCATCAGGCCATATCAACGCTAGGTATGATCTCCCTCATACTGATCCTCGTCACGGTCTACGACACGCTGCTTGGGTACGCGCGTCGCGAGATCATTGAGGTCACTGCAACGCGGATCGACGCGCGGCTGGGAATGCATGTTTTCCGGCGGCTGCTCGCACTGCCGATGGACTTCTTCGAGCGCCATCCGACCGGCGAGACGGCTCGCAAAGTTAGCCAAATATTCAATATCCGCAGCTTCTTCACCGGCAAGCTCGTCAGCACGTTTCTCGACATATTCACGCTGATCGCGCTGCTGCCGTTCCTGTTCTGGATGAGCGCGACGCTCGCCTGGCTTGTCCTGGCAGCGTCTGCCGCTGTTGCTCTCGTGGTCCTCGTATTCTTGCCCGCGATACGGCGGGTATTTGCCCGGCTCGTGACAGCTGAAAACCGCAAGAACTCCGTACTGGTCGAGACCGTGTATGGCATGCGTACGGTCAAGTCCCTTGCAATTGAAAGGGTACGAAATGAAGAGTGGGACGCGCGCGTGGCCGAGGCCGGTCAAGCGCGTCTCGACGCGGGACGCATCTCGAATGTCGCGCAAACCATCGTGAATCCGATCGAGACATTCATCAATCGCGGCGTTCTCCTCGTTGGCTGCTACCTTCTTGTTACGTGGCCGCTGGGCAGCACCGGAATTACCGGCGGCGTTCTTATCGCGTTCTTGATGCTCGGCGCGAGAGTGGCGAGTCCGCTCATTAGCCTCGCCAAACTGATGCAAGATGTCGAGGAAGTTCGCCTTTCGGTGACTGAGGTGGCTGATGTACTCAACCACCCCACGGAAACGGCGGCGATGCGGAACGGTCTTCGACCGAAATTTGAAGGCGCGATCGCCTTCCAAGATCTCTCGTTTACTTATCCAGGATCCACGGTGCCGGCGCTTGACCGTGTCTCATTCGAGATTCCCGCAGGCACCATGCTCGGGCTCGTCGGTCGCAGCGGCTCGGGAAAGTCGACGATCGCGCGACTCCTTCAGGGCATCAACCGCGAATACAACGGTTACCTCAAAATCGATGGCATCGATCTACGGGAGATCAATCTCACGCACTTGCGCAGCAGCTTTGGCGTAGTCATGCAGGACAATTTCCTGTTTCGTGGCACCGTGCGGGATAACATCATTGCCAGCCGGCCTGGCTTAACTCTGGATCATGCCATGCAGGCGGCTCGCCTAGCGGGTGCCGAGGAGTTTATCGAGCGGCTGCCGCGGGGCTACGAGACCTGGATTGAGGAAACTTCGTCTAACCTATCGGGAGGACAGCGTCAGCGTCTTGCCATCGCACGCGCACTCGTTTCCGATCCGCGCCTTCTGATCCTGGACGAGGCAACGAGCGCACTCGATCCCGAGAGCGAGGCACTTGTCAACGCTAACCTTTTGCGTATCGCCAAAGGCCGGACGATGATCATCGTCTCGCATCGGCTATCCTCGCTGGTCGACTGCGATCAGATCCTTGTCCTTGAAAAGGGTAAGGTCGTCGATATCGGCCCACACGAAGAGCTACTTGAACGCTGCGCCGTTTATCGACAGCTCTGGCAGCAGCAACACCGGCATTTGGAGGGTGGGCGCCTGCGTTCGCTTCAATCCTCTGCGGCACGAGAGTAAGCGCACCTCGCAAGGCGATAGGATGAGTTTCGTTGATCGTCTGATTGCACCGGTCTCAACATCGGCCCGAACCCGACTGGGAATTGAACTTCTTGAGTCCGGGCGGGCGGTCGAAGGCTTCCATCAACTTGCCTACGCCGCCCGCGGTGGCTGTATTGAAGCGCAATATCGGGTCGGACGATGCTACCTCGAAGGCACAGGTGCGCCACAGGCGACCTCAGAGGCGGCACGCTGGCTTCAACGCGCTGCGGAAGGAGGTTCGGCAGACGCCCAGTTTTTCGTCGCCCTGCTGTATGTCCAAGGATCGATCGTTCCTGAGCAGAGCGCGGCTCTCTTTATTACAGACGATCAAAGTGGTGGGCCAGATTTCTTCGCAGCACTCAACTGGGCGCGGCGCGCCGCCGACGGCGGCTCGGCCGAAGGCCAAGCGCTTCTCGCATATATCCTAACTTCCGGTCCCGATTCCATCGCCGACGAGCCAGCAGCCGAGCGCTGGTACGCGCGCTCCGCGGAAGCCGGCTGTCCTCAAGGATGCCTCGGCCTTGGTCTCGCCCTGCTTCGCAGGGCACAGGACGAGCGGACGCAAAGAGAGGCGGTCGAACAGATTGCGAAGGCGTCATCGGCCGGCATTCCAACGGCTCTCTATCTCATCGCTGCGCTCACCGAATTCGGTATAGGCACGAAAGCTGACTTGACTCGAGCGCTCGAGCTGTATCGTCACGCCGCCAACAAAAACGTACGCCTTGCGCAAAGGCGTTTGGGCGTTGCCCTCGTCAATGGCCAAGGTATCGAGCGCGATTTGGTCGAAGGCGAAACCTGGCTGCGCCGGGCGGCACTGGCCGGCGATGCGGAAGCAGCCGCTCATGTTGGCCTGCTGTATGCACGCGGAGGCGAATTGCCGCCTAACTATATTGAAGCGGTAGCCTGGCTCGAGCGCGCCGCTGAAGGAGGTTACGCGCCAGCTGCGAGAACACTGGGTCAGCTCTACACCATCGGCACCGCCGTCGGCCGCGATTCGGACCTCGCCACTTTCTGGCTGGAGCGTGCAGTTGAACTCGGTAACGAACAGTCGAAAGTCGACTTTGCTAATCTCGTGCTTCGCGGCAGCGGTACGTCCGGCGACCAAGCGAAGACTCGTCATTGGTTCGAACGCGCTGCCGAAACGGGTGACCTCATTGCCGCTTTCAACTTCGCCGTCTGCTTTGCTGAAGGCATCGGGATCGAGCAGGACGATACAAAGGCCGCAATGTGGCTGCGTCGTGCTGCGGTGGGTGTCCCGACTGCCCAGTACTGGTATGGCCGAATATTGATTGAAGGCCGAGGCGTCCCGGAGAACACTGTCGAGGGCCGAGCCTGGCTCACGCGCGCCGCCGACGCGGGAATCGTCGACGCGCAAGTTCTGCTCGGTGAGATGCTTGTAAACGGCCAGGGCGGATCGGCCGACCATTCCGGCGCGCGCGCGCTATTCGAGAAGGCGACTGAACAGGGCCATGCTGGGGCAATGTTCGCGCTTGGTGCGCTTTATCACGGCGGTTATGATATTGTGGCGGATCGTGATCTGGCGAGGCGCTGGCTCCGCGCTGCTGCGCAGCTTGGCCATCCGAGGGCGCAGCTGATGCTTGGCCGACAACTCCTCGGCGACGCTGCCGGCCGGACGAATCTTGCTGAAGCACGACGCTGGTTCGAGGCAGCCAAGGCCCAAGGGGTAACCGAAGCAGCACTCGAATTGACGCGTCTTGCCAAAGAACCGAGCGGACAGGCCCGTGATCCAGAGGGAAGTTGGTCAGCTGCGTAGCTGAGTAAGACAGTGAGGCGATACGAAGTCGTCGGCAGGTTTGCGAGAGTGAGACGGCTCGAACGTGCGTGACCGGGGAGAAGCGATTGACTGACCTATAGGCGTTCGGCGAGCCTAGCTCTAGGCCGGGATTTAACTCGATATCAGGTTTTGAATGACGAAGTATTACCCGCTTATCGACAAGGCCGTCGCTGCTCTCGAGCCGAACACGGGCGAAGCTCGGCAAGAGCTTTATGAGCGCACTCGCTCCGCCTTCATCCGTCATTCACTCAACCGAAATCCGCCACTCACGAAACCGGAGCTGATATGTGAGCGTCTGGCCCTTGAGGAAGCGATTCACAAGGTAGAGGCTGACCGGAGCCGCGGGGATCCAGCCCAGACACATCGGGCGTTGCCGAGTGGGCCCATCGCGGACAGCGCTTACCATCCAGCTTTATCACCGACACCGGCCGCGATTGCGGTAACTCAGAACGAACAAGCGCCCTCTCCATACGGAGGTCAGACGACAATAGCACGCCGCACGCAAGCACTAACCTTTCCTCTGCCGGTGGTGTCCCACGCAACAATCGGAATGACGTCGGCTGTAGCTCAGCTCTCGGATCCGCCGCGAGTGCTCTCGGTTTCGCGCAGGCGCTTCAGTTTTTTTGGCGTGCGCCGACGGGGCACGCCATCCGCAGTGCCGTCGCAAGACCCCAAGTCTCCGGGCATCGCGCGAAAAGCTCTCGTCAAGTCCGCCGCCCAGAGCATTCGCTGGCCTCCAATTCCGCGGGCGATGGCGTTGACGGTTCCCGCCATAAATCGACTGTTTGGCGAGCGCGGCAATGTTGATGCGCCACCGGCAGAGCTCCTCGAATTTGAGTCTCCGACTGCAGCGCTTGTCGAAGCACCGCTCAAGCCTGCTGCGCGAAGCATGCTCTGGACGGCCGTGTCAGCGATCATCGCCTCGATGGCGGTCTCCGCCTTGTTCCCAATTGATATGGTGGTGACTGGCTCAGGACGTGTCGTATCACTTCAGGCGACCAACGTCGTACAGCCACTCGAGACTGCCATTGTACGCGCGATCAATGTGCGCGAGGGCCAGACGGTGCGCGCCGGCGAGCCGCTGGCGCGCCTCGACCCAACCTTCTCGGCGGCCGACGCAACTGCGCTGCAGACACAGGTGAAGAGCTTCCAGGCCGAGGTCGACCGGCTCACGGCGGAAGCTTCCGGGACACCGTACCAGCCATCGAGCGCCGACAACTCAACGGTCTTGCAGGTTGCAATGTATGGCCAGCGTCAGGCGCAGTATCGGTATCAAATTGAGAGCTACAACCAGAAAATCAGCGGGCTTCAGGCGCAGATAACTCGCGCTGAGCACGACGTCGAGGCATTCAGCCAGCGCTATCGGATCGCGAGCGTGCTTGAGTCAAAGCGACGGGAACTCGAACGGCTGCAGGTCGGCAGTCAAGTGAATCGCCTGATTGCCGAAGACCAGGCGATCGAGATGCAACGCAACTTGACTGACGCCACCGGCGCAGCCGAGCGCGCCCACCGCGACCTCGACCAGTTAGTCGCCGAGCGCGACGGCTTTGAGCAGCAGTGGAAAGCGAAGATTAGCGAAGAACTCACGCTGCGTAGGCGCAACCTTAGCGATGCCACGGAAAGTCTGCGCAAGGCAACCCTTCGGCGTGAACTCGTTGACTTGCGCGCCGACCAAGACGCGATTGTCCTCAGCGTCGCCAAAGTTTCGGTCGGCTCGGTGTTGCAATCGGGCGAGCCGCTGATCACGCTAGTCCCGAGCGATGCGCCGCTCGAGGTAGAAATGCGTATCGCCACCGCTGATGCCGGTTATGTTCATGCCGGACAGAAGGTTGCAATCAAGTTCGATACGTTCCCCTTCGTCCAATACGGCCTAGCCGAGGGGACCGTCCGCTTCGTTAGCCCCGACAGCTTCAGCGGCGGGCAGGATACGCAGCGTGGAACTGTCGTCACGCAAAGTGATAGCGCCGCGGTTTTCTACAAAGCGCGCGTGGCCATTGATCAGCTCAAGATGCATGGGGTGCCCGGAGGCTTCCAGCTAAAGCCCGGCATGACCGTCACTGCCGACATCAAGGCAGGCACGCGGACATTGCTGACCTACCTGTTTGCCCGAGTGCTGCCGATCGGCCTCGAGGGAATGCGCGAACCTTGATTTTGATTGGCTCACCGAGCAATGCCGAAGCAGATGGTGGCACCGCGCTTGTTTCCTCGAAACTGCGAAATGCAGCCATCATCGCGCCCTAACCGCCGACCTCGCGCTGTTTCAAAAGCAGGTCCCGAATCCCCTCCGAGCCGCCCGCAACTCTCCCCGTTCCGATTTGCCGCCACTGTCGCTGACTGATCGCACTCAGGACCGCTTCCGCTGTCAAATCAGCTAGCGACAACCCTCCCCCAACTTCTTGTCATGCCGCTTGCTTTGTTACCATAGTCCAGCCTAAGCGCTATGCTCGACGATAGTGGGCTACATGGGGAGTATGCGCAACGTGTGCGACCGAGCATCCCGATAGTGCCCAAGACGACACTTCCGTGTACGGAGTGTTCCCTTGCTTGAGTCACAGTTCTGCCCTTTCCCTCCCTCCGGTCTGACTTCCGGCTGGCCACTGACGAAGTGGAGCCCATCACGTTGATGAGCTAGGTACTAGTTTCCCTCTGGCATCACGCCCACCGCATTGTCCCTGCGGTGCTACCTGAGAGCTTTTTTGGGCGCTCTCGCAGATCGTGCCGGTGCGGGTGGTCATCCCGTTGACGACATGTTCTGCCTCTCGACACGCTTGGGCGAACTGACGGGGATTGCCATGGCTGCCAACGCCCGCTGCAGCATCGGAAACCGTACCCAACCGCAGGCGCTGCTGCACCACATGCGGCCTCACGCCGAACCGTGCAGCGATCTCCTCCGCGCCAAAACCGCGCTCGTCCGAAAGCTTCCTGAACGCCTCGAACTGGTCGGCGGGATGCATGTTTTCCCGGGTGACGTTCTCGTCCAGGCTGATTTCGTGCGGATCATTCGCGGTGTCGACGATGCAGCGGATCGGCTCGGTCTTCCTGATCTCCTTGCGCTTGACCCGCAGAAGCTGGGCCAGCCGCCTGCCCTCGCCATTGGTCACGAGATAGAACCCGGTAGCTGTTCCCTCTCCATCCAGCTCCGGTTCGACCACCAGATTCTGCAGGATGCCCTTGGCGGCGATGCTCGCCGCATAGGCCTCGATCGCCGCCTCGCTGTGCGGCGTCTTGCGCGCATTATTCGCTGACTTCTTGAGCTTGTTGAGCGGAATGAGAACCTCCGTCCCGCTCGCGGGAATGATTTCAACGTGCTTTTCAAGGTGCCTGGCCGACATGATCATTCTTCCTTTTGCTTCCATGGGTGCAAGGCGCACCACGCGCCTGCGCCCCTGCCCGTCGGCGAGACCGGGGGTAGCAAGTGCCAGGGCGACCCGAGCGGTGGGGATCGCCCGCCCGATAAGGACCGCTCGCAAGAGCGGGTCTGCACAAGCGTGTGTCCGTCGTTCAAGAGGTGGAGGATCTTGCGAAAAGCGCGGAAGACCGGGGAGACCGCTCGGGGCGGCGCCGGCAAAGCCGGCGCTTTACCCTGGCGCGCGCGAGAGGCAGCGCCCCTTCGATGTCCTCTTCAACCAAAAAGACGCGAAGCGGCCATCGCCGCACCAAAGGTGCGGTGGTCAGGATGATTGCAAGGTGACGCTCTCAAGCGTGAGAATGCTGGGCCAGCTCAGAGGAAGTGACATCAAGCCAGGAGTGAGCAAATCAAAAGGCAGCCGACGAGAGGGCAGTGATAGCGACGCGGGCATGCAATGACCGCGGCACCGAGGCGACTGCCGTCGCGAGACCGGTCAACTAGGCACCCGAGCGCGGGACAGTGATAGCGACGCCGACATAGCAATGCCGGCGAGTCCGCGGGCGAGTGCCTCCGGCGAACGACACATTATCATCTGTTGCTTGCGCGAGGGATCGAAGCCGGATGGCCGAGACGCCATGCGGCTCGGTTGACGAGAGCCAGCTGCGGCGACGCCGCACGCACACCAATAGTTTTGGGGGACGACCGCATCAGTGATCCCAAACCAAGGCCGTCCCAGGCGGCTCGCCGAGCCGATCCACCACCTGTCAAATCTACCAGTATCGGGGCGACGTCCGACCCAATAGAATTATGCGGCCATATCGTCGAACCGGCGGCCATTACGTCCAACCGGCGAATGAGCGCGACCCGTGAGACCTCCCGGCTGGCCTGCGGACAGTGACACAGAAAACGAAGCAAATGGTCTCGCTGCGGCTGTCTTGCGTCAATGCCGGTAGCAAGCATCCTGCAGTCAAACCCGATTGGACCGAGGAGCGCGAAGCAGCCCTATCGCAAAAGTGATCGATATCCGCACCTAGGATGACGTTGGCGTGATCTCCCTGCGCATTCTCTGCGCCCGCCCATCCCGGCCCAAACAGTCCCTCCTTGTAATTGAGTGACCGTCCGCGAGTTGATTGTATGTGCCGATGGGCACTGATGATCTCGAGCCGTCGAGCACGCCTGCGGGGATTCCCAAGAGCGGCTGCACTAAGCAGGGCCTTAGTCGTGATCAGCGTAGCCACACATCATCAATCCACGTATCCGCCAAACAGTTCAGGACAAGCACACTCCCCAGACGAACAAAAACGCTGCGAAGTCGTGCGCGCAGAACCCGATCATCTTTATCGCGACTTCGCTAACATGCTCGATGTGTCAAAGCGCCTCGAAGGCGTTGGCCCGCACGATCCGCTTCGCCTTTCGGTGGCAGCGGCCACGGCTTTTCCCGATGGATCGATGACGGCGTCGGGGCTGCGCAGAGAGAGCGCTCGCGGAAGGCTCGTCATCGAGCGCATTGCGGGCAAAGATTACACGACACTCTTCCATATAGAGAGGATGAGAGAATTATGCCGCGTCGAAGCAAGGGGGCCAGGCTCCAACTCAAGGCCGCCCGACGAGACAAAGCCGGCAGGATTACCCACAGAGCCAACTGGATCATCCGGGATGGCGGCAGGGATATCAGCACAGGCTGCGCTTCAGATGAAGTGCGGCCGCGGAACAAAAGCTGAAGGACTACATTGCATCGAAATACATCCCCAAGCGCAAGGCCCAGGACATTGAATCGATCCCGGTCGGGGATGTGCTTTCGATCTACCTCGATGCAGAACTTGCCAAACTTCGCGATCGTTTCAAGGTCATGGAAGACGACCAAGAGACAATTCCAGGCATCCGCAAATTCAAGAAGCGGATTGGGCGGCTGAACGACTGGTGGGGTGCGAAAATGCTTGCCGATGTTGACGGCGAGCAGTGCCGTCAATTCGCAAGGGAGCGCGGCAACAGAGGAGGCTCAAGGCGCGATCTCGAAGACTTGCGTGCAGCGATCAACCATCACGCTGCGGAAGGCTATCATCGAGGGATCGTCAAGATCACGTTGCCCGCAAAGGGCGAGCCGCGCGATAAATGGCTGGCGAGATCCGATGCCGCGAAGCTGATCTGGACGTGTTGGCGGTACCGCGAGATGCAGAAAATGTCACGGGGGCCGCTGAAAGGCGAGAAAGTCGCAACGGAAAAACGGCCCTTGCGGCATCTGGCGCGGTTCATTTTGATCGGCGTCTATAGCGGATCCCGAGCCGGCGCTACCGCTGCAGCCTCGCCCATTCCGGCAGTAGGCCGTTCGTTTGTCGACCTGGATCGCGGCATATACTACCGGCGCCGCCAAGGCGACGCGAAGACCAACAAGCGACAACCGCCAGTGCCGATCCCGCCGCGCCTGCTTGCGCATCTCCGGCGTTGGCATCAGATAGATTATGACGCAAAGCACTTCGTGGAGTTCAATGGAAAGCCCGTGACATCGGTAAAGACGGCTTTCAAAACTGCCGTTCGACTAGCCGGCCTCGGCGCGGGCATTTCGCCTCATACACTCCGGCATACGGCAGCAACCTGGTTAATGCAGCGTGGCGCCGATCCGTGGCAGGCCGCAGGTTACCTTGGTATGTCGCTCGACGTTCTGCTCAATACCTACGGCCATCATCACCCCGACTATCTTTCGGACGCAGTCGAGAAGATCGCCAAACGAGACAGGAAGGTCCAAGGAAGCCGTGGCAGTTTCGGTTCAGTGTTGCAACTGCGTAGACAGACGATTTAGTTCAGTACCAGTTTCGGCAGCCTCGGGGGCCACTCCAATTGTCGGCTCGACCGGAGCTGTCATTTACGGTTTGCGGCGCCCCTCGCATAAGCGACGGCGTCAAGCCATTGCGGCCAGAGGCGTGCGCACGAGATCAATATGATCTCGCAGTGCATATAAACTGCCTGCATAAACATCTGGCAATTGCAGAGGGTTTCGCGCGTCGATCAATCGGATCAAGTTCGTGTTCGGCTCGCCGAGGTCGATCTTCACTTCTTGAGCCTCCATCTCGCTCTCGATCAACGTCAATTGGAGTACCAGCCTGGATATTGCACGCGGGTGACCTCCATGCAGCAGCGCTCGGCGGCGGACCCGCCGCGCGCCGAGCGACGCCGGATTTCTTCTTACGACGGTTGAGGAACGATTCTGCTGCGCCTGAGCGCCGCTGCGATGGTCGGCGCAATAACGGCCAAAATGCACAGCGCCGTCAGCACCGCGCTGATCGGACGCGTGACGAAGATCGACAGCTCGCCGCCGCTGAGGAACAACGTCTCGCGCAGCGCCTTCTCGAAAATCGGGCCGATCACGAGCCCAAGAATCATCGGCGCGAGATCGAATCCGATCTGGCGCAACACCAAGCCCAAGATGCCAAAACCGACGAGGACGCAAAGATCCCAGTAGCTGTTGCGCACGGTGTAGACGCCGATGAAGCTGATCGCGAAGATGAAGGCGATGAGCGAGTATTGCGGCACGCGCAACAGGCGAACCCACATGCCGACCAACGGCAGGTTTAGCGCGAGCAGCGCGATGTTGCCGATATACATCGACGCGAGCAGACCCCATACCACGTCCGGATGCTGCGACAGCAGGAGCGGGCCCGGCTGGATCCCCTGGACGATCAGGGCGCCGAGCATCAGCGCCACGTTCGGCGTGAAGGGAATGCCGAGACTGAGAACCGGCACCAGCGCCGAGGTGGCGACCGCGTTGTTCGCAGCTTCCGGTCCTGCGAAGCCTTCGACCGCTCCCTTGCCGAACTCATGCTTGTGCTCGCCGGCGATGGCCTTTTCGACGCCGTAGGACGCAAAGGTCGACGTCAGCGAACCCGGGCCGGGCAACAGTCCGATCAGGAAGCCGATGCCCGATCCGCGCACGATTGCCGGCCAGGCGCGCGACCACTCGGCGCGCGTCGGGATCATGTCCCGCAGCCGCACCGTGTCGGCCCGCGGAAATCCCTCGTTCGACGCCAGCACATGGAACAGCTCGCTTAGTCCGTACAGGCCGAGTGCGACCGGAACGAGGTCGAAGCCGAGCGCCAGGCTGCCGGTGTTGAACGTGAAGCGGGTGTCCCCGCTCACGGCGTCGACGCCGATCGTCGCCAGCGCGACGCCGATCACCAGCATCAGCATGTTCTGCGTCGGATTGTTTCCGGTAATGCGCACCAGCGTCAGGCCGCCGAGCACCGCGAGAAGGCAGAATTCGGGCGACGAGAAACGCAGCGCGACATCCGCCAGCAAGGTGGTGAATAGGCTGAGGCCCACGATACTGATCGTGCCGGCGATGAACGATCCGACCGCGCAGATCATCAGCGCGGAGCCGGCGCGCCCCTTGCGCGCGAATTCGTAACCGTCGATCGTCGTGACGATGGATCCGCTTTCGCCGGGGATGCGCAGGAGGATCGCCGTTGTCGATCCGCCATACATCGCGCCGTAGTAGATGCCGGCCAGCATGATCAGGCCAGTCACGGCCGAGAAGTGGATGGTGATGGGCATCAGGATGGCCATCGCGCCGAGCACGCCGAGCCCCGGCAGCACGCCGGTGGCAGTGCCGACCAGCGCACCGAGCAACGCGGCCGCGACGTTGATGGGCTGGAGCGCGACGGCGAAGCCGCCGAGCGTGTTGCCGAGCAATTCCATGATCAGCCCCTCAGAACATCGGACACGAGCGAGCCGTAGGGCAGCGACACCTTCAGACCCCACGAAAACACCACCCAGAATGCCGCCGGTGTCGCGACGCTGAGGATCAGCGCGCTCTTCCAGGGCGAGCCGGCGAGGCGCGCCATCAGCAGAAGAAAGATCGCGGTTGTCAGGAAAATTCCGAAGAACGGCAAGGCGGCGATGAAGGTCACGCACAGCAGCAGCGTCGCCAGAACGCGCAGCGCCTCGCGCCCGCGCGGCCAGAGCCCGCTCTCCGGCGAAGCCTTCGGGATGCGCAGGGCCGAATAGGCACCGAACGCGACCCAGCAAATCCCCATCAGCAAGGGAATCGCGCCGACGCCCGTGCCCGGCGGATCGCCGAGCGGCAGCTGGCTGGCGTGATAGAGATAGAACAGTCCCGCCGCGGTAAGGATGACCGAGGCAAGCCGCGCTCCCGTCACCGGTGCCGAAGCATTCACTTCAATCGGAACTTCAGTGCCGACGACCGTCATCTGATCCATTGCGTCCTACTTTCCGCTCACGGAGGACGGGGCCGTGGCGTTGAAGACCTCCGTAAACTGACGGGTCATCTTGTCGCCATCGGTGAACTGCACCTGGATGTTCTGAGTCGCCAGCACCTTGATGAAGTCGGGATCGGAGACCGCCTGCTTCACCGCTTCGACGAGGACCTTCCGCTTGGCCTCGGGAATGCCTTTCGGCGCATAGACGACGTAGTCGCTGGTCGTGACGACGTCGTAGCCGAGCTCGTTGAAGGTCGGCACGTCCGGGTTCGAGCTCATCCGCTCGGGACCGAATACGGCCAGCGGCCGGGCCTTTCCGACCTCGACCTGCGCCTTCAATCCCGGCCAGGTCAGCGCCGCAAGCTCGGTGTTCTTGCCGAGGAAGGAGGCGACGCCATCGGCATCGCCGCTATAGGGCACGAACCTGACATTGATGTTCGCTTTCCTGGCGAACGCATCCCAGGTGTACTGATTGATGCCGCCGGCGATGCTCGCGACCTTGAGCTTGCCCGGATTGTCCCTGGCGAATTTCACCACGTCGTCGAGCGTCTTGAGCGGCGAGTCGGCCTGCACGACGACCGCATTGTAGACGATGCCGATGCCGCCCAGGATATCGTAGGTACTGGGATCACCCCAGGTCAGGCCCTTCACCGTATGCACGGCAATGGTCATCGGACTATTGGTCGCGACGCCGATCTGGTACCCGTCGGGCTGCGCCGTCACCACCGCGGTTACACCGCGAGTGCCGGCGCCGCCGGCGACGTTCTCGATCGCGACCGGCTGCTTGAGCGGCTTCTCGAGCGCGCGGCCCAACGCACGGGCGATCGCATCGGAGCCGCCGCCGGCACCATAATTAACAGTCAGAGTAACGGGCTTTGTTGGAAATGACTCGTCGGCGCCATAAGCGCAAGAACCGGCGAGAGAAAGACTGGCGAAGGCGATTACAACTAATTTGCGCATCGTGAGCGATCCCGTCGAGTAATCGAGCGACGATCCGAGGCCGGGCACATCCCGCTGTATCCCAGCTCCGAGCTTTTTTTCGCCCGGGGCGCGACGCTTCCCCAAAGATCATCCGTGACGACGCTATTTGGATGATTGCTCGTATGCAAGCACAAAACTTGTTCGCAAGCGCACAACTTGCAAGCAAGCACCGCACTGCGGTAAAACATCGCAGAAACACAGGTAACGCAGCATCGGAGCTCGCTGACGCTCGCGGCATCCGTTCGAAGGCGCAGGAACTCCATGACTACCGTTTCGAAGAAGACTTGCTCGACCGGAAAAGCACCGGAAGCCGAGGCGTCCTATGCATTGGATGACCAACCCGGCTTCCTGCTCCGCGTTGCGCTGCGAACGCATACGACCGTGTTCACGGCCAAGATGATCGACGGCCTCACGGCACCGCAATTCTCGACCCTGGCCAAACTCAAGGAGGTCGGGCCTTGCTCTCAGAACTATCTCGGCCGTCTCATTCACTATGACTCGGCGACGATCACCGGCGTGATCAACCGACTGAAAAGCCGCGGACTGATCGAGAGCATCGTCGATCCCCTCGATCGCCGCCGCGTCGCGATCGATCTGACCGAGAACGGCCGGCTTGTTGCCGATCGAGCCATTGCAGCGGTGAAGGAAGTTTCACGCGAAACATTCTTTCCGCTATCTCCTGCCGAACACGCGACGCTGACCGCTCTTCTCAAGAAGATCATTCTCAGGTAGGTCATCGATTCTGCCGACAGCAACTATAGGAGAACTGACGGTCTGATGACCGACCGAATCAGGCAGCTTTCTCTGGATGACCTGCAGACCCGTCTTTCGCGCAACCATATGGCACGCTGGATGAGCTTGAGCGTAGTCCCGGCAGCCACCGGCAAGTTCCGCTTGGCATCCCCGCAGCGAGATTAATTCATCTCCAATCCCGACCATCGTTCGCACATGGTGGCATCCTCGCCACGCTTCTCGATACGGCGGGATGATACGGGTCGCGACATTCCTCGGCCGGCCATCACAGACAGACGATATGCGTGGATTTCTTTGCGACCTCGCTTTGAGACCGGTATGAAAGGTCGAAGCCCAGTGCTGAATTTCGGACGCACCTGGCTACAGCAGATGCGTCAGTATTCGTCCTTTGGCGAACGAAAGTTCGGTTGCAAGCGGAACAAATCGCCGGACGCCGGCAGAAGATTCACACGCGCGATACCGAGGCAGCGTCTTTCGTAGCCGTTTCAGCCTCCGCATCAACCTCCGCCTTGAAGCCTCTGGCGGACAGATCCCGACCAAGGGTTTCGGGCAAGATCAGCGATGCGATGATGAAGACGGCCGCCGCAGGAAGCGCGACCGCCACCATGCCGTTGAGGAGGCTACCGCCGAGATGCGCGGCGGCCAAGGGTACGATCACCGGCGCAATACTGCCGAGCCCACGACCGCCCATATAGAAGGTCGACACCGCCGTTGCACGCAGATTGACCGGATAGAGTTCCGATATCCAGACACCGGTAACGCCGAGCGCGACATTCCCCATGCCGAAGGCGATATAGAGCCAGAACATCGGCCACTCGGTCTTCGACCCCGCGTAAAGCTGGCCTCCCCACATCGCCATTCCGACCAGAGATCCGACCCAGAACAGCGCGGGCACGATCGCGCCTGCTCGGCGACCGGCGCGGTCGTTGAACAATCCATTCGCGAGATAGCAGATTCCGCTCACGAATGAGAGCAACACGGCGGTTGTCCGGACAACATCTCCGGGCGTGTGCATGTCGCGCAACAGAAGCGTCGGGATGAAGGACACCACGCTGTAATAGCAAAGCATGTAGCTCATCAGCCAGATGAAGGCGACAATGGTCTGGCACATGAAGCCGTTTCGGAAGATGTCGGCAAGCGGCAGGGTGCGCGGCTTCGCAGCACCGCGGCTTGCTCGGCGCCCGGCATCGTATTCCTGCCAGATCTTGGATTCGGGCATGAAGAAGCGAATGAAGACGGTGAGAAGAATGGGAGCACCACCGGTGAGAAGACCGATGCGCCAGCTCCATTCGTCGCTGAAGGTGGCGATCAGCCAGATACCGACGATCGATGCGGCCGAAGATGCGATGACGGCGCAACCTTGTAGCGCGGCGGCGCCGAGGCCACGGCTGTTCTTCTTCCAGGCTTCGTTGAAAAGAACCATTCCGACGCCATATTCGCCGCCAAGACCGATTCCCGTGATCAGCCGGAGCACCGCAAGCGACCAGTAATCCCAGGCGAAGGCGGAGATCAGGGCGGCCACGGAAAACAGGAGGATGGTCAACTGCAACGACGTCTTCCTGCCGAACCGATCGCCGACGATGCCGAAGATCGCACCGCCGATCGCCGATCCGAACAAGGTCAGCGCCTGGAGCGAACCCACTTCGGTGAGCGACAGCGACATCGACCGCTGGATGGCCGGAAGCAGGAACGGAAAGATCAGCACATCGTAGAAATCGAGAATGTATCCCAGCATGGCCGAGATCATGATCGCGTAGCGCTGGCTCGCGGTGTAGTCATTCGACTGAGATATCGTTGCTGACATGGTCTTCGTTCGAAATTGAGAGGTGAAGTGCGCGGCATGGCCGGACCCGAGTTGTGGAGTCCGGCCATGGGCCTATTGTCCCTGGAGCTATCGGCCCGGTGCCCTCAGCTCGGGATAGGCGAACTCACCCTTGTCCAGGACGTGGATACCGTCGAGCCACAGGCTGCAGCCGCGCAGAGGAATATCGAGATGGCACGGCGTGTCGTTGGTGCCACCAAGTTCCGTATTGGGACCGGTCGAGAAGAGCACGTTACCGTAGAACGACAGCGCGTTCATGATGTGCTCCGACGACAGCTGCTGCGAAGCCGCGATATGATGCCAATGCGCACGCTCGTTGGAGCCCCAACCGATATGGGAGATCGCCCAACCGCGCGGATCGCCGAAGCTGTCGATATAGTTCTTGATCAGGATCGCATCGGTCCCGTCACCCCGGATATCGGTGATGTATCCCTCCTTCACCGTCAGCGTGACGGGCGATTGGATGTATCGCTTAAAGGCACAGAGGATATCGCCGGGCATGAGGACCACCGTGCCGTTCACCTCGCCGTCGGTCGCCTGCGTGAAAGCGAAGCCCGATGGGAAGTGGTCCCAGCGGCCCGGCTCGTCGGTGTATCCGTACTCCGAAATCACCGGATACTGCTTCAGGCCATAGGTCACGTCCGTGCCCCCCGGCGACGTGATCCGCATCTTGTTGGCTGACTGCAGCAGCTTGCGCGACAATTCGGTGCGGCGGCGAAGATCTTCGGTCGGGAACATCTTCTTGAGGATATGGAACGGCTCCATCACGCGCAGGATGCGCGCGCCGGCGTCCTGGATCTCGGTCTGCTCCCGGGAAAACAGCAGTCCCAGCAGATCGATCACCATATCCGCGCGCTTCAGCGTATCGATCGCCGGCTGGTTTCCGGTCAGCGCGTGGCGGCCCTGCTGGCCGGCAACCTTGCTCTGGCCGTATTTCGGAACGTTAAGATGGAAGGTCGTCGCGCCGAGCGCCTGCGCGGCCAACATGAAGGTCTGAGCATATTCGGGCTGGTCTTCGCCGCCACTGAGAACGACGACGACTTCACCTTTCTTGACCTTGCAGAGCTCGAGCTCGGCCTTGAACAGATCGAGCATTTCAACATCGACGCGTTGTCTAGACATTGTGAAAGACCTCCGGATAGAGACACATGGATTTGCAGTCCCCTAGAAGCGGGGCTGCGCGAGCAATTCCTGGACAATGGCGAGGAAGCCCTCGGTGTCGTCGATCTGCATTTGATGACCTGCGCCTTCTAGCCGCCGGATCGCGATCGATGGCAGAAGCCTGAGGATCTCGGCCTCATCCTCGGATCGAATGACGCCCCCACGCCCCGCAACGATCAGGGCGGTGGCGACGTCAAGATTTGCGAGGTCGAAATGAATGTCATCGTGATGAAAGCCCCTGTGGCTTTCGATCAACGCGCGCTCATCGCATGTATGCATCCACTCGGCCCGCATCCGAATATGCCGTTCGGGCCATTGCGGGGCATCCGATGCGCGAAGCGCCGTCTCGGCTTCGCCGCGCTGCGCGCTATGGAGCAATTTCAGGAGGGGCTCGACCGGGATCGGATAACGGCGGCGCCCAGGACCCGACACCGGCGGATCGATCATGATCAGCCGTTCGATGAACGACGAATGCCAGCGCGCTGCACGGATGCCGATGCGCGCGCCCATGGAATGACCCAGTATCGTATATGGCCCGATGCCGACCGCTTCGGCGAATGCGACGAGATCGGATGCGCAGGAATCGAGCGAATAGCTGAGATGTGGTCCGCTTTCGGAGAGACCGCGGCCGCGAACATCGAGGACATAGACGTCGCGCCCGGCACATAGGCGCTCGGCAATGAACGCCCATTGCGCCGCCGCGGTCGAAATTCCCGGGACGATGACCACCGCCGGCCCGCTGCCGCCGAATCTCAGATAATGCTGCCGGATGCCGTTGGCGCGCACATGGGCGCCATAAAGCAGACTGGTCGTCGATGCGTCTCTCACGTCGCGTTCTCCGACGGGAGCGCTCGGATCCGCTCGATCACCGCCTGTGTCGGCAGCACATCGGCATATTTGCTCGCGATATCGAACAGGTTGACCGCGTGAGACGTAGGCGACCGGTCGTAGACCGCATCGCTCGGCACCATGGATTTGAAATTAAGCGCGCACGCATCCACGACGGATGCACGCACGCATCCGCTGGTCGTACAGCCCGTTACGACGAGCGAGTCCACGCCGCCACCGATCAGATAGGTGGCGAGCGGCGTGCCGAAGAACGCACTGGCCTGGGTCTTCGGCAGCAGCAGCTCACCGGGTTCCGGAGCTGCTTCCCTGACGAAATCGTAGCCCTCAGGCGGAATCCGCATGATGCCCGGGATCTTTGCCGAGAACGCGCCGTGGTCATGGTCGATCTTTCGCGCGACGTGGGGGAAGATCACTGGCAGCTTTTCTTCCCGAAATATGCGCAACAGAGTCGATATATGCGCGACGGCTTCCCATCCCGCCTCGCCGCAGCTTGTAGGGTATTGCTTGATGGCTTCACGGATCGGCATCGGCCGGTTGCCGACCGATCGATACTGGACGTCGATCACGAGAAGTGCGGGCCGCCTGCCGAAACCGGCCGCGCCGCCCAAGCCGGCCATCGCATAGGTTTCCTGCTCTTCGAGCGGAATGACGTCGTCCCAGGGCTGTTTCGTGGTCATGCCTGCACTCCGGTGATCGCGACGTCAGTGAAGCGGAACGGTGGTCGCGTCGTACTGATAGATCCAGTCGTATCGCGCCGCCGTTGCCGAGGGCGCCCATTGCGTCTTGATGTAGTCGCCTGCCGTCGCGACCGAATTGAGCGCCGGATTATGGAAGACCGGCAGCATACCGGCCGCGGACTTCACGACCCTGCTGGTGCGGTCGAGCCGCAGGTCCTGATAGGTCCGGAAAGCCTTGGCCAGATCGTTCGGCTGGTCATCGAAGCAGCGCGCAAGAACCGAGGCATCCTCCAGCGCCATATTCACGCCCTGGCCGAGATAGGGCAGCATCGAATGACAGGCGTCGCCAAGCAGCGTGACGCGCCCCTTGGACCACGTCTCCAGTGACGGGCGAACGAACAGGCCCCATTTGTTGAGCGTGTCGACATTCCTGATCAGCTCGATGATGTCGGAATGCCAGCCCTGGAAATCGCCGAGACATTCTTTCACCGAACCCTTCTCCGACCATGACTCGAGCAGCCAGTCGGCACGATCGACCTGCCCGGAGAATGTCATCAATTGCGTATCCTGCCATTTCACCGGATAGGCGGTGACGTGCGCAGTCGGCCCGATCCAGGTGGAGACGACGTGCTCGCGCTGATGCGGCGCGAGACGCTCGACCGGCACCAGGCCGCGCCATGCGATGGCGTTCGTATATTCGCTCTCGATATTTCCAATCAGGCCGAGGCGGACCTTGGAGTGAGCGCCATCGGCCCCTATGAGCGCGTGTCCCTGGATTTCAGTGCCGTCGGCCAGCTTCGCCCGAACACCCTCGTCATCCTGGATGAACCCGACCACATGCGCATTGAGGTGGATCGCACTGGGCTTCAGGCGACGGACGCCTTCGACGAGGATCTTCAGCAGATGCGCGCGCAACAAGAGATAAGGCTGGTTCCCGGCAGCGTCGGAACTCCGGTCATAGAGCGGCCAGCTTTCACCATTGCTCCAGAGGCGAATGTCTCGGCGCTCGGCTGCGATACAGTTCTGCTCCACCTGCTCGGTCAGCGCGAGGTCTCTCAGAACCCGCACGCCATTCATCGAGATCCACAGTCCGGCGCCGACTTCACGCAGTTCGGATGACTGCTCGAGAATATCGCAATCGATGCCCCGGCGAAGCAGCGACAGCGCCATCGCAAGGCCGCCGATACCGGCGCCGGCGATCAGGACGCTCGACTTACTGACCTGTTCAATGCTCATGGTTTCTCCGAACGAAAGCGATGATTTCTCTTGATGGGTTAAGGGGCGCCTTCGGAGGCGTTCTCTGCGGCAAGGCTCTTCACAGTCTCAAAAATCTTGACGTATCCGGTGCAGCGGCAGAGATTGCCGTGCAGGTAATGACGGATCTCCTCGTCGGTCGGATGCGGCGTCGCTTTCAGCAGGGCCGTAACGGCCATGATGAAGCCCGGCGTGCAGAAACCGCATTGAAGGCCGCCGTGAAGCACGAAGGCCTTTTGAACGCGTGACAGGCCGACGGGAGGCGTAACGCCCTCGATCGTCGTCACCTCCCGCTGATCCACGTCGACAGCGAGGGTCGTGCAGCTCGAGATCGGTTCGCCGTCGAGCAGCATGGTGCAAGCACCGCAGACCTCCATGTCGCAGGAGCGCTTAGTCCCCTTCAGGCCAAGACGATCGCGAACGAGGTCGATCAGCAATGTGTGGACAGGCACTTCCAGCGCGACGACTTGGCCGTTCAGCGAGAACGAGATGGGCAGAACGTAGGTCACGGCAGGTTATCCCTTCGAGACACGGCCTCTTCGACGTTGCGCATCAGCAGGACGCCGGCAAGATGACGCTTGTAATCGGCTCCGCCGTGGCGATCCTGGTTGACGTCAAGCTCGCCCAATGCTGCATCGAGCACGACTTCGATGGCCGAGCGTACATCTGCGAGAGCGCATCCCAGGAGGACGTCCTCGACGGCCTTCAACGGCTGCGGCCGCGGACCAATCGCACCGACGCGCACACGCGCGGCCTTGATCGTGCTGTCGGCGTCCACCGACCAGGCCATCGCGACGTTTACCGAGGGACGCTCCCCATGCTTGAACCGTCGGTAGGTCACCGGCCCGGTCGGGCGCGGAAACACGATCTTCGTCAGAAGCTCGTCCGGCTCCCTCACCGTTTCGAGTTCACCGCGAATGAAATCGTCGGCGCAAACCGCGCGGGTTCCTTTGGGCCCCTGCAGCATGAGCCGCGCGTTCAATGCGGCCAGCATAGTCGGCGGATCCGCATGCGGTTCCCCGAAGCACAGATTGCCACCCACCGTGCCGACACTGCGCACCCTGACATTTGCGACATTCGCGCAAAGCGAGGACAGGGCCGGGACATGCTGACGGATGAGGGCATTCGCGGCGATGTTCTTGTGCGTGCACCGCGCGCCGACCTCGATCTCGTTCGCGTCGTTCAACGCGATAAGGTCGAGGCCGGGCAGCGCCTTGATGTCGACGAGCCGCTCCGTGTGGATGACGCGCATCTTCATGGCCAGCAGCAGCTCGGTCCCACCAGAATAGAACATGCCATCGCCCTCCTCACCGACCGCCGCAATGGCCTCGGTGATCGTGGTCGGCTTTTCGAATGCGAAGGGCGACGGCAGCATGGTTACGCCGCACCGAGCAAGCTTTTGAGCTTGGCCTCGAATTCTTCAAAATTCCGATCGACCCGGCGCCTGATGACTCCGAGGCCCATGGTCGCGAGACGCCCCTGGATGTCGACCTTTGCATCCACGGCGAGGGTGGATTCGGATCCGTCCGGTGTTACGTTGACGTCGAGAATGGCCGTCAGCCTGGTGCCCGTAAATTTGTCTCGCCCCATCGCGCGGATGCGGACATTCGATGGTTCGGTGACCGATTCGACCACAATATCGGCAGGCACTTCGACCTTGAACGGGCCGATCTTCTGCTTGACCGTCGCCTTATAGGTCGCGAGCCGCTCGATCTCCTCGACGTTCTCGCAGCCCGGAATGCAGGACGAGATGCTGGGAACGTCGATCAGCGCGTCCCACAGCTGCGCTGGCGTCGCCGGCACCACCATCGACATGTTGAATTCCATGCTTATTTCCTCTGCTGCAACGCGCGCCACACTTTTTCTGGCGTCATTGGAAGGTCGGTGATCCGAATGCCGTAGGTTGAGAACAGCGCATTCGCGATTGCCGGCGCGACCGGAAGGATCGCGCCCTCGCCCATTCCCTTCGCACCGCCGGGACCTGGTCCGTCGCCGTTTTCGACGAGGATGGTGTCGAACGCCGGAGGCACGTCGGAGATGCGCGGAATCGTGTAGTCGATCGGCGTCGCGTTGACCGGCTGGCCGTCCTCGAACTCCAGCTCTTCGTAAAGCGCATGCCCGAAGCCCATGGCAGCGGCGCCTTCGTCCTGCCCTTCGGCGGCGACGCGATTGATCGCACGTCCGATATCGGCTGCGCTCGCATATCGCGGCACTTTGATCTGACCGGTGTCTTCGTCGACAACGATTTCGACGAGGCCTGCAGAGGTCTCCCAAAACAGCGGCGACTCGGCCAGCGCACCGTTCTTCGATCGCGGCGTAATCGCGCCGCGACCGACGACCTCGCCGGAGTCGATCCCAAATGTGCGATGGAAGATCTGATGGAAGGTTAGAGTTTCAGGGCCCGTCGAGACGCCCCCCTCGACCAGCGACAGGGTTTCCTTGGGCACTTCCCAGACGTCGGCCACCATGTCGAAGATCTGATCGGCGGCATCGAGCGCCGCGCTCTCCACGGACAGACCGACAACGACGGTGGAGCGGCTCGCCCCTGTTCCCCAATCGTAGGGCGCGACCGCGGTGTCGGTGCGTAACGTGCTGACTGCGGAGAACGGCTGATTGAGCGTCTGCGCCGCGATCCGCGCCATCGTCGCGTGCGCCCCTTGGCCGACTTCGATGCTGGAGACGGACACCAGGATCGAGCCGTCGATTTTCAGACGAACGAGCGCGTTTGCGATGGGCGTATTGGCCGGATCGGTGGCGGCCACCGCAAGTCCGCGCGCGCGCCGGTTCGACCCCTGGGCCTCGAACACGGATGACTGGCTCACGCACGCGACCAGCTCGCTCATATCCATATCGAGCGGCCGCAGGTCTGGTCGCGTCCGTTCCCCGCGGCCGGCGAGATTGACCAGCCGGAATTCGGCCGGATCCATTCCGATGGCGGCGGCAACGTTGTCCATGTGGGATTCCTTGGCCCAAACCGCCTGCGGTCCGCCAATGGACCGAAAGGCCGCGCCAGGGACTGTGTTGGTGTAGACCGCCGACGCCTCGAGGCGCAGATTCGGCGTCACGTACGGTCCCATGATCCGGTTCGCCGATTTGGTCGCGACGGCCGAACCCGTATCGGAATAGGCACCGCCATCGAGCAACAGCTTGGCGCGCTTGGCGAGAATGCGCCCCTTTGAGTCCACCGCGGTACGGATCGTGATTTCAGCACCGAGCCGCCGGCACGTCAGCATCGATTCGGATATCGATTGGGCAACGCGAACCGGGCGCTGCACCTTCCATGATGCTGCCGCGACCAAAGGCTCGATTTTCACGGAAGCCTTGCCGCCGAAGCCACCGCCCACGAACGGCACGATGATGCGAACCCTGGCTATTTGCAGGCCGAAAAGGCGCGACAGGACCTTCTGAACCGCGGTCGGCGTCTGCGCGCCCGTCCAAACCGTCAACGCGTCGCCCCGGAAATCCGCGATGACCGCGTGCGGCTCCATGGCAAAGTGAGAGATCGCGGGAAAGGTGAAGTGATCTTCATGGACATAGGCGGCAGTCGCTTCGGCGGCGTCGACATCACCGACATTGTTCCGATAGGTGTGGAAGACATTGCTGCCCTGGGTCGGCCGGGCACCGCCCTTGAAGTAAAAATCCTCAAGATTTTCGTGGTGCTCATGGATTAGCGGCGCGCCTTCGGCCATCGCCTCTTGAATCGTCGTGGCGCGCGGCAGCTCGTCATATTCGACATCCACCAATTCTGCGGCGTTTTCCGCGATCTCGACCGTCTCGGCGATGACGATAGCCACCGGTTCGCCGACATAGCGCACACGCTCGACAGCGATGATCGGCCGATCCTTCAGCACCAGGCCCCAACGGCCGAACGCGGCCACATCCTCGCCGACAAGCACATCAACGACCCCGTCGACCGATTTGGCGGCAGCCGTGTCGATCGAGACGATGCGCGCATGGACGGCAGGCGATCGCACGACGAAACCATGCAGCATTCCCGGAACAACGAGGTCCGTAATGTACTCGGCACGCCCTGTGACCTTCTCGATCAGGTCGGGGCGAACGGAATCCATGCTGTCTGTGGCGTGAGACATCCCGCGGCCCCGCATCGCTTCTGTGAAACTATCGCCACCACCGTTAGGCCAATTACCACTTGTATGCAAGCGCTATGCTTGTACACGACCGATGAATTTGTAATCAACGATCGGCCGGGATCGGGGATCAGGAGGGCAATAATCTGCGGCAGGACGTCAGCAACCGGCGATTTCGAAATTTTGTGCGCAAAAGCCGCCATACCGGCACGACAAGAAGAAATCCGTCGGACGGCTGTCGATGCCGTCCGGGCCGGGACCGCCGCCAGATGCCGAACGGGGATGGATTCTGGAATTGGGGGAATGTAGACAATAAACCGGTGCCGCAAGCTCTCGGCGCCGGTCGTCATTTCGCTAAACGAGCCCACGGCGTCGTGCCGTTGAGGGAAGAAAGTCTTGCCATCAAAAACAAAGGCGCGTTCTGCGGAAAGCTCGAAGCAAGCCCAACCATATACGCTGGATGACGCACCAGGCTTCCTTTTGCGTGTCGCGCTCCAGACGCATACGTCGATCTTCACCACGAAGATGATCGAAGGGCTGACGGCTCCGCAGTTTTCGACCCTTGCGAAGTTGCGCGAGGTCGGACCTTGCTCGCAAAATCACCTTGGGCGTTTGATCTACTATGATTCCGCCACGATTACCGGTGTCATCACGCGTCTCAAAGCCCGCGGCCTGATCACGAGCTACAAAGATCCGCTGGATCCGCGACGACGGGAAATCGACCTGACCGAGAAAGGCCGGCGAATAGCCGATGCCGCGATCGAGACCGTCGGAGAGATTTCCAGTGAGACATTCTCCCCACTAAGCCAGCAAGAGTTTCGAACGCTTGCGGAAATACTGAAGAAGGTCATTCGCCGGTGAGAGACGATTGAGGCATGACGATACTGCAAGCTGTCGCATGCATCCGTCCGCGCAACGAAAAAGGGCCCGGCAATGTCAGCCGGGCCAGGGGGAGGAGCGGAAGACATCATCTTTCGTCACGCGAAGACGCCAACCCCGATTGAACGCTCTGCAAACGGGGTCCGCAATCAAAGTATCATCGATCGCAAGCCGCATTTTGTGCCGAAGTAAATCGCACCATCCACTTTCATCGGCACTATCTATCGCGTCATGATCGCGAGCATCGCTCCCGAGCCTGCCCGGCGTCCCCGGAGCATCGGCCAGCGTCCTGCGCGGCATGCCGAGTCGGCGTTGCATCGCTTCATGATGCACATTTTGTCGCAGATTGCGGTGCGGAGGATGCGAGTTTTTCGTGGCAATGATGGGAGAGCCCGCTATTCTTCGCAAACTCGACGCCAGCCTGCCTCGGCCGGTGGCGCAGTCGCCCTAGCCTCCAAGAGTGGATGGGATGCCTTCTTCATTCCCCCCCGAGACGGGCCATGGCTTGGCCCGAATGGATGTACCGGAGCTCCGGATCAATTACACTCCGGTCGATCCGGATCAGTTCGACCGCCCCATCAATTCCTTCTGCATCGAGACGGGCGAGGAAAATGACGAGCTTCCGTTGCATTCGCACCGGAAAGGACAACTGGTCGTCGCCTCGCACGGATCGGTGATGTGCCGGGCACCGGGCGGGCTGTGGATCGTTCCTCCGCAAGGCGCCGTATGGATACCCGCCGGTATCCTGCACAGCAACTGCATCTCGGACTACGGGAAGGTATTCGTCGTCTTCATCGATCCTAAGGCGAGCAATCTCCCGACGACCTGCTGCACCTTTACGATCTCGTCGCTCGTTCGCGAGCTGATACATCGGCTATCGGCTTTTCCGCCTCTGTACCCCGTTGAAGGTCCCACCAGCCGTCTCGGACGCGTCCTGCTCGATGAACTCGTGCAGATGTCCACCGAACAGATGTATCTGCCGATCTCACCAGATAGTCGGCTTCAGCACCTTGCCGCATCGCTTCTCAACGATCCCAGTGACCGTAGCACCATCGAGGAATTGGCGGCTCGTTACGCGATGAGTGAGCGAACCTTCGCGCGATTGGTGCTGAAGGAAACTGGGATGACATATGGGCGCTGGCGGCAGCGCCTGCATGTTCTGGTCGCGTTGCAGCGGCTGTCGGCAGGCGCGACCGTCCAGACGGTGTCCGTCGATCTCGGCTATGAGGCACCGAGCGCCTTCATCACGATGTTCAAGAAGATGATGGGTAAGAGTCCGCGCCGCTTCCTCGCCGAACGCGCCAGCATCACCAGTCGTGAAGATTTTGCCTGACGTGGCAAACGGATATAGCGCCCCCGAGGACATCACTCTCGGTCACAAGGTCGCGTTGCTACCTGGCGCTGAAGGGAACCAGTGGATATTGAAGCAAGGCCTCGGCTTCGGCTTTCGGCGCCACAACCCGCGGCATTCCCTTCTGCGCCTGCAGCATTGACACTGCGCAATTGATGTTCTGGCCGCTTGCGTCGAACTTGATGTTGCCGGTCGCCATGAGGATCGGCTTCATGTCTGACGCCTTGAGGGCGGCATGAATGGGCGTCGATTCCGACGCCCCCGCACGGCTCACAGCGTCGCCAACAATCTGCACGGCCTCGAACGCACAGGCGGCGTTTCCATCGAGCCATTCATTCGGATAGTCCGCGGCGAACTTCTTCAGGATGTTCTCCGTATCCGGAGCCTTCGGATTGTACCAGATTGCCGACTGGATGGCGCCGTCCGCATATTTGCCCAGCGCGTCGTAATACGCCTTGTCGACCACGCCGTTTGAATTCGCCGAATAGATCATCTTCGGATCCCATCCCTGCTTGACGCATTCCCGTGTAATCATGATCGCGTCGTTGACGCGCGTAATCGGGACAAGGGCGTCGGCGCCGGAGGCCTTCGCCTTCGCCACCTCCACCGAAAGATCCTTCGCCTTTTCGTCATACGGTATGTATTCCGTGATCTTCAACGGAACATCGACTTCCGCCCAGGCCTGCTTGATGCTTGCGGCGGTCGACTGGCCCATAGTGTTGTTCAGATGCAGGATAGCTGCGCTGGTCGGCGCATCTTTCAGCGTCGGCAGCAGCGCCTTGAAATCGATCAGGGACTGCCGAACGATCGTCAGTGACGTCGGATAATATCTGAAGACCTGTGTAAATCCTTGTGACGTCACCTGGGTCGCGCTCGCGATATGAACGACCATCGGAACGCGCGCGGCTTCCGCCGCCTGGAGCGCCGATATCGTGGCGCCGGAATCCCATGCACCGATCAGGACCGTACATCCCTGTCGGATGAGATTTTCTGCCGCAATCCGCCCGTTCTCCGGCTTGCTTTGGGTATCCGCGTGGACGACCTCGACATCGAGCCCGTATTTTTCCTTGGCGAATTTGACACCGAGGTTAATGCCGCGAACGCAAGCCTGCCCCGGAAATGCCAATATGCCGCTACTCGGCATCATGGCGCCGATCTTTACCTTCGTCGGCACCGCCGCCCTTAACGATCTCGTCAGAAGACCGGCAGCAACCCCTACTCCGGTGCCGAGCACCGCACGACGCGATACAACAGTCTGAATACGACCCTTCATATGACTATCCTTCGGACTTGCTACGTTGAAATCGATTTCACGGATCAGGGTTGCGCTCCCATCTCGGCCTTGATCAGATTCTCCTCGCTCTCATCATAGAGCGTGTCGATCAGCGGCCTATATCGCTCGAGCAACTGCTTTCGCCGTTTCTTCCGCGTCGGCGTCATGACGCCGTTCTCCGGGGAGAGTTCTTCCGGAAGGATCCTGAACGCCTTGATCTGCTCTGCCCTGGCCAGTCGACTGTTAGCCTTGGCGACCTCGGCCTCGATCAGGCGGACGACGATCTCGGACTCTGCCAGATCGGAATATCTTGTGATCGGCAACTCCCGCGATTTCGCCCAATCCATCGTTGCGGTCGCATCGACCTCGATCAACGCAGTCAGGTATTTGCGGCCTTCGCCGATGACCGCCGCTTCGGAAATGTACGGGCTGTGACGGATTTCGTTCTCGATCTGAGTCGGACTGACGGACTTTCCGTTGGAGGTATTGATGATCTCCTTCTTGCGATCGATCAGCTTGAACAGGCCGGTTGGCCCGATCTCGACGATGTCGCCAGTATAGAGCCAGCCGTCGCGCAGCGCTGACTTGGTCTCTTCGAGCTTGTTCCAGTAACCGACGAACAGGCCCGGACCGCGCACGATCATTTCGCCATCTTCGAGAACCGCCGTCTCCCACGCGGGATCATGGAGCGGCACTCCGACATTGCCGGCTTCCGGCCATTCCGCCATCTGGACCAGATTGGCGCCGACCAGCTCGGTCTGACCGTAGCACTCCTTCAAATGCAGGCCCCACAACTGCCACAGCGACATCAGCTCGGATGGCATCGCCGCCGAAGACGTGAATGCGACCTTGAGCTGATCGAAGCCGACTTCGGCGAGCAGCGGAAGGAAGATCTGCTCCTGGCAGACCTCGAACAGCTCCGAGACAAATGGATCCGGCGCGCTGCCGGCCCGCCGATTGTCGAGCGCCTTGCGGGCGATCTTCATCGCGAACTGATAGTCCTGCTTCTGCTTGGTCGTTCCCGCATGCGCCCTGCTGAGGATTTGCGCGGCAAACCGCTGATAAAAGCGAGGCGGGGCCATGAAATAGGTCGGCCGGACCTCCTTGATCGTCTGGGCGAAGTCGGCCGTGCTCTCACCGAAATACGGCATGATGTTGAGGATCAGCGGCAATGTCGTCGCCTGCGCGCGGGCTACGGTATGCGACATTGGCAGGTGGACGACCACGCGATGGGCATCGGCGCGCATGCCGGGTCCGAACGTCGTAACGCAATGTGCGCCTGCCAGGATCGACAGATGCGTCAGCATGGCGCCTTTCGGATTTCCCGTGGTCCCGGACGTGTATCCGATGCTGACGACGTCACTGGACTTCGCCATCGTACCCTGTTTACGCAGGAACCTGCCCGCATCGGCGGCGATCGTCCCGCAAAACCCGTCCAGCGCGACGACGTTATCCGGCACAGCATCGCCTGCCCAATCCGGATCCAGCACGATGATCGTCTTCAGGCCGCTCGACTGGCCAGACCCGAGAATCACGTGAAGCTGTTCCTCGCTCCCGGCGAAGGCGAACGTCGCGCCGGAGTCCTTGAGGCAGTATGCGACCTCCTCCGGCGACGACGTGAAATAGACGCCGACCATTACGCCGCCAGCGCACATGGTCGCCATGTCGGCGATCAACCATTCCTGCGATGCATCACCCATGATCGCGACCCGGTCGCCGCGCCCCAGACCAGCCCGTTGCAGCGCACTCGCCAGGTTTGCCACCCTTTGCGCGTAGTCCTTCCATGTCACTGCCATCCATTCGCCATGACGCTTCCGTTGATACGCGACGGCATCAGGCCGATCCGCCAGTCGCGCGTTGAAAAGCTGCGGAACGGTGACTTCGGCAAGCTCGGCTCCGGAGGTGATGGCATCGACATTCATGTCATCTCTCCGCGAAGCGCTTCCGCTTCTCAGCGAAGGCGGCGACGGCCTCGCGGCGCTCGGGCAGCGCGAAGGTCAGCATCTCCAGCGCGCCCGAGGTGTCGAGCACCAGATGCGCGTACTGCTTGATGATCTTGTTGACGCTGTACTTCGTCCAGATGATCGACTCCCGAGGGCCGCTCGCAAGCATCTCGGCGTACTCGATCGCCGCATCCTTGACATCCCTGCCCGAAACGACCTCGTTGATCATGCCCATGGCGGCGGCCTTCTCGGCGGAGATAAACTCTCCGGTCATCAGGTAGTGCTTCGCACGCACCGGCCCCATCAGCAGCGGCCAGATCACCGCGCCGCCATCACCCGCAACCACGCCGGCCGTCACATGCGTATCGGCAAAACGCGCGGTCGGGCTCGCCAAGATGACATCGCAGAACAGGGCAAGCGTCGCCCCGAGCCCGACCGCAACACCATTGACCGCCGCCACGACCGGCACCTCGACCTCGAGCATATTGCGCACCAGATGGCGTCCGCTCCTGGTCGGCGACGGCAACGGGCCCTTGTCCAGCGACTTCTGATCGCCACCCGAGCAGAAGCCACGGCCCGCTCCGGTCAGCACGATCGCGCGAACCTCCTTGTCGTGATCCAGGTCGACGAAAATCCGCTCGAGCTCCTCGTGCATGTCCCAGTTGATGGCGTTCAGGACCTCCGGCCGGTTCATCGTGACAACGGCAACGCCGCTGACGCGCTTCTCGACGATGAGATATTTGTAGATATGCTGTGACATCGTTCTCTCCATCCTGTGTTTCCTTGGGCTTATTTCTGGGGTCGCATAGCCCGGATTTGCGCAAGAATGTCTTCCGTCGGCCGCACGACGTTATTCCTGTCGTTGAAGTGCGGGATGACGTAGCGGCCGCACATCTCGATCGCTTCCATGATCTTCTCGTGGTTCACGGAATCGAGGTGAAGCAACACCTCGTCGATTCCCAGCGCCTGGAATTTCTCGAGCTGGCGAATAACGGTATCTGGACTGCCGCAGACGGTTGTCGCCGAGTGGTTCAGAAGATAATCCCAGTCTCTTCCGGCGCGCTCCATGGCCGGCACACTCTCGCTCATGTAGGCATAGTCATCGGCGAGCTTCGCCAGACGAGGATAGGCGTCGGTGGAAATTCTCGCGTAGTGCATCAAGGGCTCGGCGTAATCGTCCTTCGCTTTCTGGTCCGTCGAGCCGATGCCGAAGAACAGCGGAATGCCGGCACGAGGGCGCTCTAGCGGACCGTCTTCGTCGCGTTTCCACGCCTTGCGATAGGCGCTCAGCATCTGTTGCTGGACTTCCCAGCCCTGATAGATCGTGGCGCTCATCAGGGCCAGACCTTCGGATCCCGCCCAGCCATGGCTCCGCTCGCTGGTCGCAGCGATGCCTATAACCGGATGCGGCTTCTGTAGCGGCTTCGGCACCAGCATGCGCGGCGGGATCTGGTAATATTTGCCCTCGAAGGTGAAGATGTCCTCGCGCATCGATTTCTTGAGAAGTGCGATGCCTTCTTCCATCTGGGCGAGCGTCTCGCTCGGATCGACATTGAAGGCGCGCATCGCGATGGTCGTGTTCGCCCGGCCGCCATAAAACTCCATGCGGCCATGAGAGAGAATGTCGGTGACGGCGAGCCGTTCTGCGGAGCGCAGCGCGTGATTGATCCGCTGCGGCATGAGAGTAACCGCCGACCGCAATTTCACGCGCGAGGTGACAGCAGCCAGGTAGCCGAACACCACTTCGGGCGCCGAGCTCGAAATGCCGCCCAATGCCACATGCTGTTCGGAAAGCGCGACGCTGTCGAAACCGACGCTCTCGGCGAGACGCACTTCGTCGACCAACTCATGAAGACGGCGCGCGTAGCTTTGTCCGACCTGGGTTTCCTGCTCCGACCAAAACCCAAACTTGAGTGCCATTTTTCAAAATCCTTCAGGGAGTTCGAGGTTGGCACAGTGTTTCACACGGACGACGATATTTTCATTCGAAAGCTGTCCGAGCGGACATGAACTTCCGAACATTATGCTGCACGGATCAAATTGAATTCGACGCGAAAGCAACGCATCAATCTTCCCACACTTGCATTGCCGGCAGTCTGCCATCACACGCACCATCGACAATTCCATCGACGACGACGATCTATTTCGTAAATGATCGGACAAGAAGGTCAGTGATGGCATCGAGACAGTTGCATCCTATCGCGGTGCTCGATCCGTTCGGATCCCCGATGATGCCGTTCGCCGAGATCGACTTGATCCCATCGGCCCACATCAAGCGCAGCTCGCCTTCCGAGAGAGCACCGCGATATCCGACCTCAAAGCGCTTTTGTCTGACGCTCTCAGGGCGCAAGACCATCATGAGCGATGTTTCCGCGATATCCGCGTGTCCGCCCACCGCGTCCGGATTGCCACCGCCATTCTGGACGGCAAGGCGCCAGCGGTCGATCCACGCGATGGAATCGCAGAACGCGTCGATTTCGACGTCATCCGACATCGCCTCGCGCAATCGAGGGAGCATGTCCTTGAGCACGGGAAAATTTCCGATATGCCCGGAGAACAAAAGAATGCGTTTGAAGCCGTGCTTGGCGAGGCTCGTACAGTAGTCGAGGCATATCGCTTCGAGAGTTTCCGCGCGAAGTGAGATCGTCCCCGGAAATGCCAGATGATGAGCGGAGCACCCCACCGTGACGGTCGGCGCGATCAAGGTGGCTCCGAGATCGCGGGCGATGCGCTCCGCCAGCGCATTGGCATGATCCGTGTCCATGCAGAGCGGCAGATGCGGCCCATGCTGCTCTACGGCGCCGCAAGGGATCAACGCTGTCGTATATTCGTTCTTGAGCGCGGTGACGACGTCCTCGAAGCTCATGAGTTCCAGGCGGATTTGATCTGACTGGCGCGCGACGTTCATACTATCCGCCTCGCGTGTTCTTCGAGAGGAACCGGGTGCGGGCCTCCGCGGAGCTGTCGCCAGTCAGATAGGCGTCGAGGTCCCGAACGGTCATCTCCTCTAGCGCCGCGTCGTCCATCCGCGCCGTCAGGTTCAGTGAGCGCTTGATCGCGGCGAAAAGCTTCTGGTCCTTGCCACGCAGCGTCCGGCAGACATCCACCGCCCGCGCCATGACCTCGGCGGTCGGCACGATCTCGTTGATGGCCCCGATCTCCATCGCCTTGCGGGCATCGACGAGTTCGCCCCAATAGAGCAGCATCTGCGCCTGCCGCAATCCGAGCCTTTCGCTAGCCTTGCGCATGCCCTTGGTGGCGGGAAGCAGGCCGTGATTGATTTCCGGAAACGAGATCCTGCACTCTGCGTTAGCGACGACATGGTCGGCATGCAGCAAAAATTCCAGCGCGCCGCCGACGGCGTAGCCCCGCACGGCGCAGACGATCGGTCCCGGATACTGCTCCATCGCACACAGCAGGGCATGGAATATTCTGATGCGCGGCGCTGCCGTGTCGCCCGCCGCGACCTCCTTGATGTCGCCGCCGGCGCTGAAGAACCGGTCGCCCTGTCCCGTCAGCACGAGGCCAGGTGGTACGTCCTCGGCTGCCAGAGCACGAACGCTTTCCAGCAAGGCCGCGGTGAGATCGAAATTCACCGCATTTGCCGGCGGACGGTTCATAGTGAGTGTGACGAGGTCACCGTCGCGTTCGCTGACGAGAATGCCGCTTGTGTCCATGTATGAAACCCAAAATTGCTCACATGCCGAGAAATGCGCGTTGCACATCCGTGTTGTTCAGCAGTTCATCGCTCTGCCCCTGCAGCACGACACTGCCATTTTCCAGGACATAGCCGCGATTGCTTAGCGCCAGCGATTTCGCGACATTCTGCTCGACAAGCAGCACCGTGATGCCTCTTTGGTGCAGCGACTTCACCACGTCGAACATCATGTCGGTCACGGCCGGCGACAGACCGATCGATGGTTCGTCGAACATGACGATCTCGGGCTTCGACATGATCGCCCGCCCGATCGCCAGCATCTGCTGCTCGCCGCCCGAAAGCGTTCCCGCGAACTGGCGTCGACGCTCGCAGAGGCGGCCGAACAGCCCGTAGACGAATTCGAGCGCTGCGTCTTGATCGGCTATTGCCCGCTTCAGCGATCCCCCGATCAAGAGGTTCTCTTCAACCGAGAGCGCCCCGAAAATCTGACGGCCCTCGGCGACCTGGGCGATTCCGAGTTCGCAGATGTCCCATGGCGGCAACTTCGTGATATCGACGCCGTTCATCCTGACGCTGCCGCTAAATGACGGGACGATGCCCGCGATCGACCTGATCAGGGACGTCTTGCCGGCCCCATTTGCGCCGACGACGCAGATCAACTCGCCCTTCCTGATTTTAAGGGAGACGCCGTTCAGGGCGTTCGATCCATCATATGCGACGCACAGGCCGTCGACCGAAAGAAGAGTGTCATCAAGCATGGAAGCCGGTCCCCAGATAGCTTTCCAGCACCCGCGGGTCGTTCACCACATCGTGGGGCCGTCCCTCCGCGATCTTCGCGCCATGGTGCAGGACGATCACCTTCGACGCGACTTCCATCACGATCCGCATGACATGCTCGACCAGCAGGATCGTCAGTCCGCCCTCCGCCAGCTTCTGCAACACGTGGACGACGGCCGCGGCCTCGGTCGGCCGCAGCCCAGCCATGACTTCATCGAGCAACAGCAGTTTCGGTCTAGTCGATAGCGCCTTGGCCGTCTCCAGCATCTTGCGGTCCGGCAGCGTCAGCTGATCGATCCGGGCCTTCGCCTTGCCGGCCAGGCCGACGCTTTCGAGCGACTGGAGCGCGGTCAACCGCGCCTCACTCACGCTCTTCGTCCAGCTGAACGCGCCCACCATCGCATTCTCGAGGACGGACATATCCCGCATCGGTCTTACGATCTGGAATGTCCGCGCGATCCCCATCCTGCAGACGCGCTCGGGCGGCGTGCGCTCGATCGAGCGCCCCTCGAACAGAACCTTGCCGCTGGTCGGTTTGAGCGCGCCCGCCACGAGATTGAAGCAGGTCGTCTTGCCCGCGCCATTGGGGCCAATGAGCGCAGCAATGCGACCAGGTTGCAGCGTGAAGCTCACATCATTGACGGCGACCAGGCCGCCGAAGGATCGGGTGATATTCTGGACCTCGAGCAGACCCGTCATTCCTCGACCTTTCTCGGCTGCGGGAACCACGGGCGCGACGGCAACTGCACGCCGCTGAAAAGCCGAACCATCGTAGGCCAGATTCCGTCCGGCAGAAACCAGACGACCGCGATCAGGATGACGCCGTAGGCGACATTGTTCAGGCCCGGGACGCCGAGACTGTCGCCGAGCGCCCCCATCAGATGATTGAGTGGAATGGCGGCAAGCGATCCGATCAGCGGGCCGAATGCAGTGCCGAGCCCGCCGACCACCGGCCCGATCAGAACCTCGACGGACACGCCCATGCCCATCATCGAATCCGGAAATACCGACCCCTGCACAAGCGCC
Source organism: Bradyrhizobium pachyrhizi (assembly GCF_029714545.1). Classification (NCBI taxonomy): domain Bacteria; kingdom Pseudomonadati; phylum Pseudomonadota; class Alphaproteobacteria; order Hyphomicrobiales; family Nitrobacteraceae; genus Bradyrhizobium; species Bradyrhizobium pachyrhizi. Next base: position 7,938,825 of record NZ_CP121667.1, read on the forward strand.
AGAACTCCGCCGCCGACCGCCGCCGTCGCGGCGGAAATGGAGATGACTAAAATCTTATGCCGAAAGGTGCGAACGCCGAGCGCGCGGGCCGCCTCGTCATCGTCCCTCATCGCACGCCAGACATAGCCGAGATATGAGTGGGAGATGATCTCGGTGCCGATTACCCCCAAGGCGGAGAGCGCAAGCGCGACGAAATAATAGAAGCGCGCATCGCCACGCAGCATGAGGAGATCGGTCGTGCCGTTTGGAGCCTGAAAGAACAACCCCTGCATTGCGCCGACAAATTCCCAGCCGCCGAACATGATGCGGGCGAATTCGGCCGCCGCGATGGTCAACAGGGCAAAATAGATCCCCCTGACTTCGAAGCGGAAGCTGAGCCAGGCCAGCACGGCGCCGACCGCGCCGGCAATCAGCATGCCGACCATCAGGCCGATCCATGGCGAAACCCCGTATTTGATGTACAGGACCGCCACAGAATAGGCTCCGAGCCCGACAAAGAGCGCGTGACCGATCGAGAGCTGGCCGCCGATGCCGAGCATCAGATTCCACGACTGTCCCATGAAGGTGAACAGCAGGACAATCGTCATCAACGAGATGATGTAGGAGTCGGACAGGATGCCGACCAGCGCCAGGGCAACGAAGACCGATGCCCCGGCGAGCCAGCGCTTCATGCCGTTCGCATCGTCAGATTTCTTTGGCACCGAAGAACCCTCGTGGGCGGAAGATCAGGATGATGATTAGGAGCGCATAGGGAAGCGCCGTCTTCATGGACGGGGTGAACAGGAGCGCCGCGATCGCCTCCGCCACGCCGATGGTCAGCCCGCCGAGCAGCGCGCCGCCGAAACTGCCGAGGCCGCCGACGATCACGGTCACGAAGGCCAGCAACGTGAAGTCGACGGCCAGATAGGGGTGAGCGTCGAATAGCGGCGAGATCAGCGCTCCGGCGACGCCGGCGCAGGCGGCACCGATGCCGAACGTCACCGCGTAGATCCGCGGGATATTCAAGCCCACGATGAAGCCGCCGAGGCGATTGTTGGCCGCCGCGCGCACCGACCGGCCGAATGAGGAATACTTCAGATAGGCGCCAAGCAATGCGATCAGCAGGCCGGCGGTTCCGGCGGCCTGCAGCCGGGCCAGGTCGAACGTCAGGGGACCAAGCGACACTGTGTGGAACGACAATTGCGAAGCCGTTGGCCGCGGATCCGGGCCGAATGCGATCAGGAGAAATCCGCTGAACAGCAGCGACAGACCGATAAAGACAATGAACTGGTAGTGATGCGGACGATTGACGAACCGCTTTACGATCAGTGTTTCCAGCAGATAGCCGAAGACGAACATCACGAGCGCAGCGATCGCCGCCGCCGCAATGATCGGCACGTCCCAGATGCGGACGGACCAATATCCGAGATAGACGCCGAACACGACCATCTCGCCATGGGCGAAATTGACCACGCGCATGACGCCGAAAACGATAGTGAGGCCGAGCGCGATGAGTCCGTAGACAAAGCCGAGCAGGACACCACTCGCAAGAACATTGAGCCAGAGCGACAGCATCAGCGCGCTCCGGCCGATGCGGGAACCGGTTCGTGTGCCTTTGGTACGGCGAAACACCCCTTGACGTAGAGAAGCGGTTCGCGGTCGGAATTTACCGCCTGCGCCACGACCTGACCGATGAAAATGGTGTGGCTTCCGGCATCATGCGCCGCGAGAACACGGCAATCGAAGCTGCAAACCGCCCGGATCAGGCTCGGTGCACCGGTGGTCAGGTGTTGCCAAAGGCCGTCGGTGAAGCGGACATCGCCCTTGCTGCCGTCCTGACCGGAAAATGTCTTCGCGAGCGCGAGATGCTCCTCTGCCAGGATGTTCCAGCAAAACACCCGGCTATCCCTGATCGTATCATGCGCTCCAGCCGACTTGTTGACACAGACCAGCACGCTCGATGGCTCGGTCGATACCGAACAGCCGGCCGTCAGCGTCAGACCATGCCGCCCCGGCCTTGCACCGGTCGTCACGATCGAGACGGCGCCCGGCACATTGCGCATCGCATTTCGAAATTTTTCAGCGTCAAGCGAGGACGCTTGTTGGATGGACATCGGCAATACCTGCAAAGTCATGTTTGTCATGGGCCTCGTGGTGATGATCGAGGATCTTTCGGCATTTCGTCTCCTATCAACTGCGCGCAGGCTGAAAGAACTGGATGTCGTTGCCGCGCGGATCGCGGATATGCGCTACCCGACCATGAGAACCCATGTCGCGAATGGCACCGATGGCTTTGCCACCCGCGGCTTGCGCGCTTGCGACCGTCGCTTCCAGGTCATCGACCTCGAATACAGGAACGGCGCCCCGTGATTGGTCTGAAGCAGACTCGCTTGGACCGGCGATGCAAAACGCGCTCGTGTCGCTGACGAACTGTATCCACCTCCCGGCATCCGCGAAGCGCACGCTCAGACCGAGCGCCTCGTAGAACCTGGCCAGATCTTGCGGATCGGCGGCAGTCAAATAGACCTGTTTGAGCCTCACGTGCTTCCTTCCGTCCCGTCTGTGTGACAGCGCGCCATATTTTTTGCGCGCGGGATTATTCGGCGATAGTTGTCGCTTTCGGTCGGAATTTGTGTTCGAACAGGCCGCTGCCTTGGGCATCGATCAGCATTTTATGCTGATCGCGCAGCTCGCGATCGCGCTTTCATTCTATTCGGTGAATTGCAGACGCCCGTCTTCAAGCGTCAGTGCCGCTAAGGGGCCAGCGCATCGCTGGCGTGGATAATTCGCACGCAATTGATCGCACCTCGCGATCGACCGTCGCTTCGGTGCTTCATTCCTCGGTGGGCTGGCGTATTTCTTGAACGAGCTAGAACTTCTTGTTTCATACGACCTCGATGCCGGAGAGCCGGACCCATGACGTCATGCGACGACAAGGTGAGATGACGAATGAGGTCGATGCTGCGACAACGAGATTTCCGTCTCCGTCGCGGTCGTCGCCGGTCAGGACGACGAGTTCACCAAGTGCGAAGACTCTCAGGCCTCGGTAAAGGGAGCGTCATCGCCGCACTGCTATGCTACGATCGATCGTCTGTCGCTCGCGCGGGAAGGGCCCGCCCTGGCCGGGCCGATGACACACCGGCCATTGGTGGCGCGGCTACAGGACGCCCGTCGAGTGATGCGCGAATTCGCGGAACATCTCGCTATCTCCCCGCGACTGGGCGGCGGCGTCATAGCGCAATTTTGTCGGTCGCTCCTGCCGCGACGAGTTGCACGCCTTCACTGTCACCGGACCGCTGGTGTCGATGGGGAGCACCGTCTTGTGGGATATTCGCTTCAAAGCAAGGTTGGAGCGAATGCTGCATACGCCGGGAATACGCGAGAGCTTGTTGACGATCAGATCTTCCAGATCTTCCACATCGGAGGCCATCACGCGCAGCAGATAGTCGCTATCGCCGGTCATCAGGTAGCATTCCATGACCTGGCTCAGCCGATCGATGGCACGCGTAAAATTCTCCAGGGAGACCTGCACCTGTTTCTCAAGCTTGATCGAGATAAAGGCGGTGACGCCGATACCGAGGACGGCCGGGTCCAACACGGCGATACGGCGATCGATGACACCGAGCTTTTCGAGCGTCTTGACTCGCGCGAGGCAGGGCGACGGTGAAAGATTAACGCGAGAGGCAAGCTCGACATTGGTCAGACTTGCGTTCTGCTGGAGCTCATTGAGAATTTTGATATCGATTCTGTCGAGAGCCGTCGTCGTCATGTCGCTGTCTCCCCGAGGGCAAAACGGTCGCTTATCGAGGCCCCGCCCCGCCCGTTTGTCTCGCGCGGTGACATCTCGATGACAGCGATGCTAACCGCAGTCCAGACTGTCGAATTTCGACAAAGCGACGACTTGTATCGAAAAACAGTCAATTTGCGCTTGCGCTCGCAGCTCCGAACCGGCACGTGTTCGCAGCGAGCTCGCATCACTCGCCTTGCCACTAGGACATCCGGTGTGCCGCGACGAAGTCGGCTGCCCGGAGCGCTTTTGCAATGCTTCCCGCCGGAATCTCAAGATCCGAAACGGCGCTACTGCATTCGGCAAGATTGCGCTGGTATTGAGCGGAAGGGGGCCGGACGATGCAATCAGATTGTCCGGCGTTAAGAGGTCATTGGCCGCCTTCGGCTTGCGCAAGCCATGCTCTGACGACGCCAGTCGAATGATCCAGCACTGCTGGTGTAACGCACCACGGAATCAGCCGCGAACAGCACACGTCGGACAAACACAGATTCACGACGACGACCGGAGGAAATATGCGCTTCCTCGCTAGACTGTTCGCCGCGCTGAGCGTCTCCCTGCTGGCGCATCAACTATTTGAGCCAGGCGACCGGCGCGTCGATATCGAGATTCGCCAGCTCATATCCTCGCCTGAAGTCGACGATATGCTTCTCCATCCAGGATCGTGCGTCGACAGCGTCGCGCCGGCTGAGTGCCTGCAATATCTTCTCATGGGCAAAGACGAGGCGTTCGCCGGCATTCAAGCGCGAGAAGACTTTCAGGAACGCTGGATAGAACAGCTGGCTCATCGGCTCGCGGCTGAGTTGCAATGCGCGGTTGCGTGACGCGCGCGCAATGATCTGATGAAATTCAATGTCGAGCTCGACCAGGCTTCGCTTGTCTTCAAGGGCCGCCCTGGTTTGATCGACGTTGGCCTGCAGAGCAGCCAGCAGATCACTGTCAATTCGATCGGCCGCGCAGACAGCAAGTGCCGGCTCGAGAAAGCTCATACTCTCCCAGAGTTCGAAGAAGGTGATCTCATGGAGCACAATGGCGGCCGTCACCTTGTCCGAGATGTCGGCCTCACGAGGCGCGGTGACGTAGAGAAGCTTGCCACCATCCTGGCGGCGGACGAGACCGTTTTGCTCCAGGACCCGAATCGCTTCCCGGACCGTTGATCTGTGAACGCCAAAGTCGGCCGCCAACGTCGTTTCTGCTGGCACCCTGTCACCGACAACCCATTCGCCGGACATGATTTTGGTTTGGATACTACGGACCACTGTCCGGTAAACGGGTTCACTTCGGGACGCCATTGCTCCCGTATCTTGGTCTGCAAGCATTTTCAGTCCGACAATTATATCAAGCTGCGGCGACAGGTTTTGGCATTATAGCATCTGTGGCCGGCGCTGAACTACAACCATAGGCCGGAATTGACAAAAGATCAAATTGCCTCCAATTATTGTCGGACAATAAATTGTCGGACAATAATTCGGGGAGGAAGTCTTGCGTCACCTATTGGCAGCCTGCGTCGCGATTGCACTCCATCATGCGACGCCTGCATTCTCGCAGGCGTCGAACGACGTGGTGAAGATCGGAGTTTTGAACGATCAATCCGGGCTCTATTCCGATCTCAGCGGCCCCGGATCTTCGGTAGCAGCGAAGATGGCTATCGAGGATTTCGGCGGTGCGGTCCTTGGCAAGCCCATCGAGCTTATTTCGGCAGATCACCAGAACAAGCCCGACGTCGGCAGCACCATCGCACGGCGCTGGATCGACACCGAGAAAGTCGATGCGATTGTCGACGTACCGCATTCCGCTACAGCTCTTGCCGTACTCAGCGTGACACGGGAGAAGCAGAAGGTTCTGCTGCTCTCTGGCCCCGCCTATGTCGAGTTCACCGGCAAGGACTGCTCGCCAACGACGGTCCACTGGACCTATGACGGCTATGCGATGGCTAATGGCACCGCGCGTGCGATGGTCAAGCAAGGCGGCGACAGCTGGTTCTTTCTCACTGGTGACAATGCAGGAAGCCATTCCCAGGAGCGAGAAGCGATGGCATTCGTGCAGAAGGCTGGAGGTACGGTACTCGGAAGCGTCCGTCATCCGCTGAACACATCGGATTTCTCGTCATATCTGCTGCAAGCCCAGCAGTCCAAGGCCAAGGTGATTGGGCTTGCAAACGCGGGCGGTGACACCGTCAATGCCATCAAGCAGGCGAACGAATTCGGCCTGGTGCAAGGAGGCCAAAAGCTCGCTGGCCTCCTGATGTTTATTACCGACGTCAAGGCGGTCGGGCTTGAGCAAGCAAAGAGCCTGGTCATCACCGATGCCTTCTATTGGGATGCGGACGACCGTACCCGGGCTTGGTCTCGCCGATTCATGAAGCTGCACAATGGACGGGCGCCAACCTCGATCCAGGCCGGCGTATATAGTGCGGTCCTGCACTATCTGAAGGCGGTGCAGGCGGCCGGCACCGACGAGGGAGTGGCGGTTACCGCCAAGATGAAGGAATTGCCGGTCCGCGACTTCTTTAGCGACGACTACCGGATTCGTCAGGACGGCCGCCTGGTGCGCGACATGTATCTGCTGCAGGTCAAGGCGCCGGAGGAATCCAAGGAGCCGTGGGACATCTTCAAGGTTCTGGCGCGAATTCCCGGCGACGAGGCGTACCGACCGATGGCCGATGGCCACTGCCCTCTCGTCAAGTAAGGCCGATCGCCGCGAAGCCAGAAGCCCCGGTAAGTCGAACGTGACGGCCGGAACGCGCAACCGATGCTGCAGGAGATGTATCGCTGTGAATGATCTTGATTTCAATGGGAAAACAGTTCTGGTCGTCGGTGGATCGAGCGGAATAGGCAATGCGATCGCGCAGGCGTTCCGTCGGCGCGGCGCTGCCGTTCACATCTGGGGCACGCGCGCCGCGGCGTCGGACTATCGACCCGACGACGGCTCCGATCTGACCGGACTGCATTACGCGCGGATGGACGTCGGCGACTTCGATGCGATCACCGCCTCTGCGCCGCCGCTCGATCGCCTCGACGTGCTGGTGCTTTCGCAAGGGATCGTTCTCTACAATCGGCGCGAATTCGAACCCAAAGGCTTCCAGCACGTCATCGATGTCAATCTCAACAGCCTGATGGTCTGCAGCCTCAAATTTCACGACCTGCTGAGGGCGAGCGGCGGTTCACTCATCATTCTCAGCTCGATGGCCGGCTTCCGCTCGACCAAGGGCAACCCGGCCTACAATGCCTCGAAGGCCGGCGCGATCGGATTGACGCGCACGCTGGGGGAGGCATGGGCCGAGGACGGCATCCGCGTCAATGGCATTGCGCCGGGGCTTATCGAGACCAAGCTGACCAAGGTCACGACCGATCATCCGAAGCGGCGCGAGGCGACAGAGCAGCGCGTGCCGCTGAAGCGGCTGGGACAGCCGGACGACATCGCCGGCACAGCGCTGTTCCTTGCCTCGCCGCTGGCATCCTACATTATCGGCCAGACCATCGTGGTGGACGGAGGCCTGACGCTCGCCTGAATGGTAACGTTCACCGCGTGCCGCGAACACGCGCGTATTCGCGGTCGCGCAACTCGCGACGCCGGATCTTGCCCGTGATTGTCATCGGCAGTTCAGCGACATATTCGATCGCCCGCGGATACTTGTAAGGAGCGGTGACCGACTTGACGTGGTCCTGCAATTCCCGCGTCAGCTCCGCCGCCGGCATCGCGCCATCGCGCAAAACCACGAAGGCTTTCACGATCTCGCCGCGCTCTTCGTCGGGGCAGCCCACCACCGCGCAGAACTGGACCGCCGAATGCTCGGCAAGCGCATTCTCGACCTCGATCGGACCGATACGATAACCGGCCGAATTGATGACATCGTCGGAGCGTCCGCGATACCAGAAGTAACCGTCAGCATCCTTCTCGGCGCGGTCGCTGGTAAGAAACCAGCGCCCGTCCGGACCGTCGATAAAGCAGGCTTGCGTCCTGTCCGGGTCCTTCCAGTAGCCCTGCATCAATTGCGGATTCGGCAGCTTGAGCGCGAGATCCCCTTCCTGTCCTGGCGGCAGGCGATTGCCGAGCCCGTCGACTACGTCGAGATCGGAGCCCGGTGACGGCCGCCCCATCGAGCCATACCGGACCGGCTCGCTCGGATAGTTCAGCGCCACCATCAGGGCCTCGGTCTGGCCGTAGGCCTCGTCGATCCGGATACCGGTGGCGCGCTCCCATCGCTCGGCAACCACCGGATTCATGGCCTCGCCGGCGGTCACAACGCGGCGCAGCCGCCCCAGATCGCTCCGCGACGACACCTCGTTCACGACTTTCGACAGCTCAGTGCCAGGCGCACAGTAGACTGTGACCTGATGCTTGCGCAGCAGTGCCGGACGATCCTTGGGGACGAACGAACCGTCAAAGATGAACGAGCACGCGCCGCAGCTCAGCGGACCAAAGATGATGCTGGTTCCGGCCTTGCTCCAGCCGGTGTCGGCCGTACACCAGATCACCTCGCCCGGACGCAGGTCGAGCCAGTAAAGCGCCGATATCCGCCATGCGTAAATGGCATGCGCGGCGTGCACGACGCCCTTCGGGTGGCCGGTCGAGCCCGACGTGTAATACATGATCGCGGGGTCGTCGGCATCGACGATCGCCGGCTCGGCAACATCGGATGCGCTCTCGAGCTCCCTGTCCCATGCCAGCCAACCAGAGACGGCGCCGAGAGCAATTCGCACCGGTATCGCGTTTTCCACCGCGGCAAACTTGGTGGCCTGCCCGGATCGGCAGATCACGGCCTTCACCTCGGCATTGCTCACGCGGTATTCGAGATCCCGCGCGGTGAGCATCTCGATGCACGGGATCGGCACCGCACCGATCTTCATGATTGCGATCAACGAGACGAACCATTCCGGCAGGCGCGGCAGCATGACGAGGACGCGATCGCCCTTCTCCACACCATGCGCGCGCAACACATTGGCCAGCCTGTTCGATAGCCGCGACAGGTCTGAATAATTATAGGTGCGGGTGTCGCCGGCCTCGTTCTGCCAAATCAACGCCGGGCCATCGTGCTCGCGAGCCCAGCGGTCGACGATATCGGCGCCGAAATTGAAGGTGGCCGGAACGTCCCAGCGAAAATTCGCGCGCAACGCCTCGTAGCGTTCCGCGTCCGGCTCTTTGGTGTGTGTCCATATATCTCGCATTGTTGTTTCCTCCCGCTTGGTGCGGTTCTTGTTTTTCAATGGGGTCGGCGTGTTGCGATCATCTAGTTCCCGCCGTGGGTCAGAATGCGTCGTCCGATCGCCCATCGATGCACTTCGGAGGGGCCGTCATAGATGCGGAAGGCACGGATATCGCGATAGAACCGTTCGACGATCGTGTCGCGCGTCGTTCCCAGTCCACCCAGGATCTGCAGCGAACGGTCAGCAACGCGAGCAATCGCCTCGGAGCAAATCACCTTCGCCATCGAGCTTTCGCTGGACGCCCGATCTCCCCTGTCGAGCACCCATGCCGTGTGCCAGATCGTCAGTTGCGCCAGGTGAATGTCCATCGCGTTGTCGGCCAGCATGAAGGAAACTCCCTCATGCTCGCCGATCGGCCTTCCGAACGCGGTACGGCGGCGCGCGAATTCGGTCGCGATCTCCTGCGCGCGGATTGCCGAACCGAGCCAACGCATGCAGTGCGTGAGCCGCGCCGGCGCGAGACGAACCTGCGCATACCGAAAGCCCTGCCCGACCTCGCCAAGCACAGCGCCGGCAGGAACCCGGAGTCCATCGAAGCGAACGACTGCATGGCCGCCTACAAAGCTCGAATCGATCGTGTCGAGCGTACGCTCGATCCTGATGGCTGGATCGGACATATCCGCAAGAAACATCGTGGCGGCACTTTCGGTCCCATCGCCATGCGCCTTCGCCATGATGATGGCGAATGCAGCGCCTTCGGCGCCGGTGATCAACCATTTCTCGCCATCTATGACCCAGTCATTGCCGTCACGGCGTGCCGTCGTCTGCAACAGACTCGGATCGGACCCAGCACCGGGAGCTGGCTCCGTCATGCAAAAGCAGGAGCGCACCGTACCCGTCGCGAGCGGCCTCAGATAGCGCTCGCGCTGATCGGCGCGAGCAACGACATCGAGAAGATGGATGTTGCCCTCATCGGGCGCGGCGCAATGCAGTGCAACCGGTCCCAGCATGGAGTAGCCCGCAGCGGTGAATACGGCAGCACGACCGATATGAGACAGATGCTGACCGCCATATTCCTCTGGCGCATGCGGCGCAAAGACGCCGGCCTCACGCGCGAGCGCATTCAACTCGCGGCGCAGGTCATCAGTCGGGCCGTGATCCGTCCAGCGCTTGTCCTTCTCGAACGGAACAACCCTGTCCCTGACGAACGCCTTCACGCGATACGCCAGTTCCGACACCTGCGGCGGCAGTGAGAAGTTCATGTCGAGCTCAGCCATTATTAGCCTTCAGATCCGTTTGAGACGTCGCGCGCAATCAAGAGAATATCTTCGCCGAGAGCCGCGAAATCGGCATAGCGGTCGTCCTTCACCGCCCCATTCAGCCATTGGCGGTGCAGTTGCAGAAACACGATCCCGAGCTTGAACAGCGCGAGAACGCGCATAGCAAGCAGGTCATCAAGGTCAGTTCCCGTCAGCGCTGCATAGCGCTCCGCAACCCTGGCGCGTCGCCAAAATCCTGAATTTACCGTGGGCATCTGTTGAAGACGATGCAGCGCCGGCGGATCATTCGGCTCGGCCCAATAGCTGAGCAGTGTCGCCAAGTCGAACAGCGGATCTCCCCGCGTTCCCATGTCCCAGTCGACCAGCGCCACCGGCGCCAGCGTCCGTGGCTCGAGGATGAGATTGTCGAGCTTGAAATCACAGTGAAGCAGCGTCGGCGGGCGTACCCGAAACGTCTGCCGCAACAGCCAGCGAGAGTTGTCCTGCAACAGGGCCTGCAACGCGGCGCCATCGGCCACCAGCACCCCGCGCCTTGACCATCCGGCAATCGCGCGCCCGATGAATCCTTCGGGCCGGCCGAGATCTTCCAGCCCCGCCTCGCGCGCGTCGACGCCGTGGAGCGCCGCCAGCGTCGCAACCAGCATTTCGGAAAGGGCATCGGGAGCACCCTCGCGCCCTTCCAACTGCGACAGATCGGTCCCGCGAATAACGAGGCCGGGGCGATACTCAATCAGTTGAAAGGGAACGCCGATGACGCTTCGGTCGTCGCAGTAGTGCAGGCCTCTCGGGACGAACGGGAGGGCATTGGAAAGTCGCGACAGGATACGATGCTCGCGCTCCATGTCGTGTGCGCCCGGCGGCAGCTCGCCATCCGGCGGACGACGCAAGACGGTTGGCTGCCCATCCAAAACGACGAGGTAGTTGCGATTGGCGAGGCCGCCGGCAAATCGCCGGATCGGCTGCGAGAGGTCGAGACTCATGCCGAAGCCGTTCAAATACCGCGCAAGCCGCTCCCAGCCGGACTGCGCGCTATCCGCAGCCGGCATCAGATCCGCGCTTACCAGTTTCGATCGGACGACCTCCAAGTCCAGGCTCCAAAATCTGCGTTATTGTCCGACAATACACACATCTCAGAAAGTGACGTTCAGGTCAAGGCCTCAATTTCATGTAATTCAGTTCCAAAAAAGCGCTTGCTGAATATTTTATTGTCGGACAATAATTGTCAGATACAGGGGGTCCGACGGCAATGAAGTCAAGGGCGCTATCATGACAACGTCTCCGACCGACCGCAGCAACCAAGCGGTCGTCATCCCTCCTGGTGCACTGGCCCTGCTGCGCCAGCCATCAGTGCATTACGGCGCACATGCCGAAGACGCGGTCGAGCGGCTGGCGAGGGACTGCGGTTCGACCCGCATTCTGCCGATCGTCACGTCGTCATTGCTTCGCAATCCGGTTGTCGAAGCCACGCTCAAGCGTCTCGGACCTTCGGCGCTCCCGGCCTTCTTCGACCTGAAGCCGCACACGCCATTCGACGTCGTGCTCTCGCTCATCGAAACGATCGAACACCAAAATCCCGATTTGATCATTGTGTTCGGCGGAGGGAGCGCAATCGATGCCGTTAAGATCGCTGGCCTTGCGGCGGGTGCGAGAGTTCGGGATCGGGTCGCATTGCTCGGGCTACGTTCGGTGCCCGACAACCTCGGAATCTCTCGCCCCTCGCCTGGAGTGCGCAATATCCCGATCATTGCCGTGCCGACGACGCTTTCGGCGGCCGAATTCGGAATCATCGCCGGCGCGACCGACGTCGAAACCGGCGTAAAGCACATCTTCATGTCCGATAGCCTGGCGCCGAACATGATTGTTTACGATCCGTGGCTCGGCGCGCAGACCTCTCTCGATCTCTGGCTGTCGACCGGTATACGCTCCATTGATCATGGGATTGAGACCGTCCTTTCGCGAGACGGCAATCCGTTTACCGACGCCCTCGCCATGCGCGGATTAGCGCTGTTGCGCGAGGGTCTGAGTGCAGCGCACGTCGATCCCGCCGACGTCGAGGCTCGTCATCGCTGCCAGCTCGGCACCTGGCTCGCGGGCTCCAGCATCGGCCGGGTTCGCTACGGCGCCAGTCACGGACTCGGACATCAGTTGGGAGCAATCGCTGGCGTCCCGCATGGCATGACGTCCTGCGTGCTGCTGCCCGCCGTCCTTGCCTTTAACGCACCGGTATCTGCCGCACAGCAGGCCGAGCTCTCGGTGATTTTTGGCGAACCTGGGAAATCGGCGGCGGATGCCGTCCGCCGTTTCATCGAATCGCTTGGGCTCCCGACCCGGTTATCGCAGCTCAGCGTAGATGAAAGCACCCTGCCGCGGGTCGCGGAGACAGGTCTGAACAATGCGTTTGTCAAAGCGAACTTGCGCCCAATTGAAACGGCAGCCGATATCATGACTATCCTTCGCGCTGCTTGCTGACGCCCCCTTGGGAGAAGGTTGTGGACGTCAAACATCGGCTTGGACGACGACACAGACTCTCAACGCGGCGACGCCGTCACTTTCGGCAACCGCCGCGTCGCTAACCCTCAAGGTTTGCCAAAGAACTCGGCAAGGGTGCGAGCCACAGCCTGCGGATCGTTTTCCATCGGGATGTGGCCGGCCGCCTTGATCCGGACCAGCCTGCTTGCCGGAATCTCGCGGACGAACCTCTCGGCATAGTCAATCGTCTGGAACTGGTCATCTTCGCCCCAGACCAGCAGCTTGGGCGTGTTTGACCGGCCGAGCCTGGGCAGGAGCTCGAGCGTATGGCGATGATCAGCTGCGCCCGCGAGCGCCAGCCACGACCGCGCGACCCGCGGATCGGTCCAGGGCTGCAGATATTCGGCCATCTCGGCCTCGCTTGCAGGCCGCGCAAGCGCCTTGGCAACGGCCTCCCGGCGCGCCGCCAGGACATCCTCGGTCGAGGTCGCAGCGGCCACCGCCGGATCGCGGAAGCGAGCGACCGTCGGCGCCGGCCAAGAGTCGTACATCACGGCATTCACGAGCGCCAGGCGCGAGACGTCAACAGCGCCGTTGACCAGCAGACACTGCGCGACGCCGCCTCCGATATCGTGACCTGCGACCATGACCGGTCCCGTATGACCGAGCGCGGCAAGGAAACGAGGAATCCAGGCGGCCAACCGCGGAACCGATGCCTCCGCCCCTTCGAGTGCACCTCCGGATCTTCCAAAGCCCGGGAAGTCGACCGCAACCGGACGCAGCCCGGCCGCTGCGATATCGTCGAGCACCGGCTGCCAGACGCGGCTCCAATACGTACCGTGAAGCATCAGCACCAACGGGCCGCTATTGCCAGCCGCCAGGTAGCTGATCGGAATTCCGTCGACGTCAATTGTCGCGCGCGCCGTCATCGAACCATCCTCCTGATGTACTCGTCGCCGATTCCGACTTTCTTGTAGTGTCGGCTCACTTGTTCAAGCTTGGTGAAGGAGTCTTCGTAACCGAGTGCAACACCATGAGGATCAACATAAGTGTAGCCGCTGGTGACATGAAACAACGTCACCATTTCCGCCACGTCTTCAGGCACGACGAGGGTGTGAGTCTCACCGGGAGGCTCAAAAGAGTAGTCACCGGCAGATGCAATCCAATCGTGCTCCAGATAGTGCCACTTGCCGCGGAGCGTAAAAGCATGAACCGGACCGGCGTGCCGATGGCGGGACACGACACCCGAGGCACGCACCCGGATCAGGTTGATGAAATAGCCCTGGCTGACATTGAGCAGCAGCGGCTTGAATGAGACGTCTTTCGCCTGCGGCACCCACAGGCGCTCGTCCCCACTGAGGTCGAGGGCCGAAGCAACGAGGGTGTCGGCGAGCATACCCGTGGGCTGCGGCAGCTGGTACGGAACCTTGCTGTAGTCGATCGAGCGCCGCTCCGGCGCGGGAGCCGCTTCAACAGGGGGTGTGACAGTCATGTTTTTTCCTCGCTTTGTGAAACAATGTTTGGATGCGGGCTCGAATGACGGGCATGATTTGGATTAAGATGACCAGCAGCGCGATCATGTTGCCGTCTCAGATCCGACCTCGAAGGCGCGATGCCGTTTGTCCGAACAGCACGGATTTCGCGTTCTCGGTCACTGTCGGTCGGGTGTTGATCGTTTGGGCAAGTTCGTAGGCCCTTGACGTGGCGGGCCGCTCCTGCACGGCCCGAAACCAGCGCTTCAGATGAGGAAAATCATCCAGGTTCTGCTGTTGCCGCTGGTGCGGCACGATCCAGGGGTAGGACGCCATATCGGCGATCGTGTAGTCGGCGCCGGCGATGTACTCGCGGTCTGCAAGCCTCCTGTCGAGCACGCCATAGAGGCGGTTGGTCTCGTTGACGTAGCGCGCCATGGCGTATGGGATGCGCTCCGGTGCATACCGAACGAAATGATGGTTTTGCCCGGCCATGGGTCCGAGACCTCCCATCTGCCAGAACAGCCATTGCAGCACGTCCGCACGTGCTCGCACGTCACTCGGAATGAACCGACCGGTCTTCTCGGCGAGATAGAGCAGGATAGCGCCGGACTCGAACAGAGAGATCGGCTCTCCACCTGCGGCTGGCGCATGGTCGAGCAGTGCCGGAATACGGTTGTTCGAGGCGATCTTGAGAAACTCGGGCTGGAATTGCTCACCTGTCGAGATGTTCACCGGAATGACGCGATAAGGCAGGCCACTCTCCTCGAGGAAGATCGTCACCTTGTGGCCGTTTGGCGTGGTCCAGTAATAGAGATCGAGCATGATCCGCGGCCTCCCAGATTGTGCTTTGTCCCCTCATATTGGTGGGCTGGCTTTTCGCTGTGAATTCGCTAGAACTTCGCAGTCGATGTGAATTTTTGCACAATGGCCGACTGGGAAAACTTGAAGTCTTTCGCCGCCCTTGCGCGCAACGGCACGCTCTCCGCCGCCGCACGTCTGCTCGCGGTCGAGCATGCGACCATTGCGCGCCGTATCGCGGCGCTTGAACAGGAGCTTGGGCTGCGACTGGTGGACCGCCGTGGGCGGCAACTATTGCTGACCGCGGCGGGCAAGCGCGTCGCAAGCCTCGTCGGGCCGATGGATGCACAGGCTCAAGCGATTGAGCGGACGGCCTCTGGCGAACGAGCAGAGGTCTCCGGGGAAGTCACCATCAGCGCAACGCCGGTGCTCGCGGCCACAATGCTGGCGGAGCCGATTGTCGACCTGCGCCGGTCACACCCCAGGCTTACAATCCGGGTCTTGGCCGAGACGCGCTACTCGTCACTCAATCAGCGCGAGGCTGATATCGCTGTACGTTTCAGCCGCCCGATCGAAGGCGATCTCACGGCTTCAAAGGTCGGCGCGGTAACATTCCATCTGTATGGGAGCCGGGCTTATCTGGAGACCACCAGCGCTTCGGACTGGACGTTCATCGGCTACGACGAAGTCCTGGAAGGCGCGGCCCAGCAAGCCGCCCTCCGCCGCGTTGCCGGCGATAAGCCGCTGGCGCTCCGGTCGAGTACCCTCGAGCTTCAGGTTGCGCTTGTTCGCGCCGGCGGAGGGGTAGCCGCGCTGCCCGACTTCATCGCCGCCAGAGATCCGGTCCTCGCGCGGGCCCGGCGGGAGAAGATCGCACAACGCGACGTGTGGCTCGTTTTTCATACGGACCTGAAGCGCTCGGCCCCGGTTCGAACCGTAGCGACCTGCTTGCGGGAATTCCTACGAGAGAAGCTCGCAGCTACCGCCCGCTAACACCGCAAACACAATCTTCAGTCTTGGAGCCCGACTCCAATCTTGACTAAGTGCGCGAGCTGAAATCCCGTCCCTCGCCGGCATGACTTCGTATCGCGCCGAGTTTCAATTAAGGCGGGACATCCGTCGATCTCCGATCGGTCAAAGTCGATTGCTTCGCTTACCCTCGATGAGGTCGAGAACTGCCCTGGCCGCCTCGAGCACGTTAGTGCCTGGCCCGAAGACAGCGGCAACGCCGTTGCGGAATAGCGCATCGTAATCCTGCCGCGGCACAACTCCGCCGCAAACGACAATGACGTTGCCTCCCCCAATCGCCGCCAGCTGCTCAATGACCTGTGGGATGAGCGTCTTCTGGCCAGCTGCGAGCGACGAAATGCCGAGTACATGCACACCTTCACGAACCGCCATCACCGCCGCTTCGGAAGGTGTCTGAAACAACGGACCGGCGATGATATCGAAGCCGACATCTCCAAACGCTGACGCGATGACTTTCGCGCCTCGGTCATGCCCGTCCTGACCTAGCTTGGCGATCATGATCTTCGGCCGCATGCCGATGGCCCGCGAGATTTCGCCGACCCGGGATACGAGGTTGGTAAACTCGGGATCGCCTGCATAAGCCTGACCGTAAACATCCGAGACAACTGCCGGGGTCGCCTCATGGTCGCCGAAAGCCTGCCGCATTGCGTCCGACATCTCGCCGACGGTGGCGCGCGACCTGGCTGCTTCGACAGCCATCTCGAGCAGGTTTCCCTCGCCTGTTCGGGCCACCTGGGTCATTGCCGCCAGCATTGCACGAACTCTCTCAGTAGCCCGCATCTTCTTGGTCTCGGCAAGATGCTTGATCTGGGAAGCGCGGACGGATGAATTGTCGATCTCCAGAATATCGATCGGTTCTTCATGATCGAGACGAAAGCGATTGACTCCGACGATCACTTGATCTCCGCGGTCGATGGCCGCCTGCTCTCGCGTGGCAGATTCTTCGATCAGACGCTTAGGCCAGCCGCTCGCAATTGCTCGGGCCATCCCTCCCATACTCTCGACCTTTTCCATGAGCTGCCATGCCTCGCGGGCGAGCTCATCGGTGAGGCGCTCCACATAATAAGAGCCGGCGAGCGGAACGACGACATCGGTAATTCCGGTTTCATGCTGAAGTATCAGCTGGGTATTGCGCGCAATCCGCGCCGAAAATGGGCTGGAACTCCGCCATCACGCGCGACCAGATAAGTCGGGCGGCTCGCAGCTTGGCGGCCTCCATGAAGAAATTCATCCCGATCGCGAAAAAGAACGACAGCCGCCCGGCGAAATCGTCGATATTGAGCCCTTTGGCAAGCGCCGAGCGAACGTATTCGCGCCCGTCGGCGAGTGTGAAGGCAAGCTCCTGGACTAGCGTCGCTCCGGCTTCCTGCATGTGGTAACCCGAGATCGAGATCGAATTGAACTTCGGCATGTAACGTGCCGTGTAGGCGATGATGTCCGCGATGATGCGCATAGATGGTTGCGGCGGATAGATATAGGTGTTTCGAACCATGAACTCCTTGAGAATGTCGTTCTGGATCGTTCCGGACAGCGCCTGTCGTTGAACGCTCTGCTCTTCAGCCACGACGATGAACGTCGCCAGAATCGGAATCACCGCGCCGTTCATGGTCATCGATACAGAGATCTCGCCGAGAGGGATACCATCGAAGAGGATTTTCATATCCTCGACTGAATCGATAGCGACCCCAGCCTTGCCGACGTCACCGACGACACGGGGATGATCGGAATCATAGCCGCGGTGTGTGGCCAAATCGAAAGCTACCGACAATCCTTTTTGTCCGGAGGCGAGCGCACTTCGATAGAACGAATTCGACGCTTCCGCGGTAGAAAATCCCGCATACTGCCGAATTGTCCACGGCCGGCCGCTATACATCGTCGCGCGCGGTCCGCGAACGAACGGCCACATTCCGGGCAACGAGTCCAGATGGGCAATACCTGCCAGATCCGACGCGGTATAGACGGGCTTGACCGCGATATTCTCAGGCGTCTCGCGCACGAGCGTCGCGGGATCGCCCTTTAGTTCCCTTTCTGCAATCTTCTTCCACTCATCGGGAAACACGAGCATCTCCTTTGGCACGTTGTGCTGATGCTCCAGCCGCTCTACGCAAATTCCAGGATCAGCGCGTCGACCGCGAGCGTGGCGCCGGCGGCGGCGTGGATCTTCTTGACCGTGCCGTCACGCTCGGCGCGCAGCACGTTCTGCATCTTCATGGCTTCGACCACCGCGAGCGTCTCGCCGGCCTTGATCTCCTGCCCCTCGGTCACCGCGATCGACACCACGAGACCGGGCATCGGGCACAGCAACTTCTTGCCGGTGTCGGCGGCCGAGACCACCGGCATCAACCGCGCCGAGGTCGCCTCGGTCTCGGTGAAGACATAGACCGGGACCTCAAAGCCCTGATGCGCGAGGCGGAAGCCGTTGTTGATCGACCGCACCTGGACGGCGACAAAGTTGCCGTCGATGGTGCCCTGCCAGACCGGCTCGCCCGGCACCCAGCCCGACACCAGATTGTGCGGATTGCCAGGGAGCCCGTCGGCGGCAATGAAGCGCACCGCGATGGCGTCACCCTCGCGGGCGACATCGAGCGCGATCTCGGCGTGGTCGAGCCACACCGCGCGGCGGCGCTCGCGCAGCACCACGCGGCCGCCCATCTGGCCGGAGATCTGCCGCTTGCGCTCGCCCAGCACGTGGTCGATGGCAGCGCCAACCGCGGCCAGCCGCCGCGCGATCTCGCCCTCGGGCGCGCGCGCCGAAAATCCCTTGGGGAATTCTTCCGCGATAAAGCCGGTCGACAGCCGGCCCTCGCGCCAGCGCGGATGGTTCATCAAGGCCGACAGGAACGGGATGTTGTGCCGGATGCCGTCGACATAGAACGCGTCGAGCGCGGTCGCCTGCGCCTCGATCGCCGCGGCGCGCGACGGGGCGTGGGTGACGAGCTTGGCGATCATCGGATCGTAATGGATCGAGATCTCGCCGCCTTCCTGCACGCCGGTGTCGTTGCGGATCGTGATGCCGTCGTGGCTGGCCTCGGCCGGCGGACGGTATTTCACCAGGCGCCCGATCGACGGCAGGAAGTTGCGGAACGGATCCTCGGCATAGACGCGGGATTCCACCGCCCAGCCGGTCAGCGTCACGTCCTTCTGCGCGATCGCGAGCTTCTCGCCGGCGGCGACGCGGATCATCTGCTCGACGAGGTCGATGCCGGTGATCAATTCGGTGACGGGATGCTCGACCTGCAGGCGGGTGTTCATCTCCAGGAAGTAGAAGCTCTTGTCCTGGCCGGTGACGAATTCCACGGTGCCGGCCGAATCGTAGTTCACCGCCTTCGCCAGCGCGACCGCCTGCTCGCCCATCTTGCGGCGGGTGGTCTCATCGAGCAGCGGCGACGGCGCCTCCTCGATGACCTTCTGGTTGCGGCGCTGGATCGAGCACTCGCGCTCGCCGAGGTAGATCACATTGCCATGCTTGTCGCCGAGCACCTGGATCTCGATGTGCCGGGGATCGACGATGAATTTCTCGATGAAGACGCGGTCGTCGCCGAACGACGACTTCGCCTCGGCCTTGGCGAGGTTGAAGCCTTCGGCGACTTCCGCCTTCGAATGCGCGATGCGCATGCCTTTGCCGCCGCCGCCGGCGGAGGCCTTGATCATCACGGGGTAGCCGATCTCGTCGGCGATCTGGACGGCGTGCTTGTCGTCCTCAATGACGCCGAGATGACCCGGCACGGTCGAGACCTTCGCCTTCGCCGCGGCCTTCTTGGATTCGATCTTGTCGCCCATCGCGGCGATGGCGCCGGGGTTCGGGCCGATGAAGACGATGCCGGCGACTTCCAGCGCGCGCGGGAACGCCTCGCGCTCCGACAGGAAGCCGTAGCCCGGATGCACCGCCTGCGCGCCGGTCTTGCGGCAGGCCTCGACGATCTTGTCGATCAAAAGATAACTCTCGGCGGCGGCGGGCGGGCCGATCAACACGGCCTCATCGGCCATCTCGACATGCAGCGCGTCGCGGTCGGCCTCGGAGTAGACGGCGACCGTCTCAATCCCCATACGGCGCGCAGTCTTGATGACCCGGCAGGCGATCTCGCCGCGGTTGGCGATCAGGATTCGTTTGAACATGCTTCTATCACAACGGCAAATTGTCGTGCTTCTTCGCGGGGATTTCCACCTTCTTGTCCTTCAGCATCGCCAGCGCCCGTGCGATCCGCCGCCTCGTCGAATGCGGCATGATGACGTCGTCGATGTAGCCGCGCTCGGCGGCGATGAAGGGGGACAGGAAGCGGTCTTCGTATTCCTTGGTGCGCGCGGCGATCTTGTCGGGGTCGCCGATGTCACTGCGGAAGATGATCTCGACTGCGCCCTTGGCGCCCATCACGGCGATCTGGGCGGTCGGCCAGGCGTAGTTCATGTCGGCGCCGATCTCCTTCGAGGCCATGACGTCGAAGGCGCCGCCATAGGCCTTGCGGGTGATGATGGTGACGAGCGGCACCGTGCACTGCGAATAGGCGAACAGCAGTTTCGCACCGTGCTTGATCAGGCCGCCATATTCTTGGCTCGTACCCGGCAGGAAGCCCGGCACGTCGACGAAGGTGACGATCGGGATGTTGAAGGCATCGCAGAACCGCACGAAGCGCGCGGCCTTGCGTGAGGCGTCGCTGTCGAGCACGCCGGCCAGCACCATCGGCTGGTTGGCGACGAAGCCGACGGTGCGGCCGGCGATGCGGCCGAAGCCGGTGACGATGTTTTTCGCGAAGGTCTCAGAGATCTCGAAGAAGTCGCCCTCGTCGACGACCTTCAGGATCAGCTCCTTCATGTCGTAGGGCTTGTTCGGATTGTCGGGGATCAGCGTGTCGAGCGACATGTCGACCCGGCCGATATCGTCGAAGCTCGGCCACTCCGGCACGCCGTCGGTGTTGTTCGAGGGCAGGAAGTCGATCAGGCGGCGCATCTGCAGCAGCGCGTCGACGTCGTTCTCGAACGCGCCGTCGGCGATCGAGGAGCGCGTGGCATGCACCGAGGCGCCGCCGAGCTCCTCGGCGGTCACCACCTCGTTGGTGACGGTCTTCACCACGTCGGGGCCGGTGACGAACATGTAGCTGGTGTTCTTCACCATGAAGATAAAGTCGGTCATCGCGGGCGAATAGACGTCGCCGCCGGCACAGGGGCCCATGATGACGGAGATCTGCGGGATCACGCCTGACGCGATGACGTTGCGGCGGAATACATAGGAATAACCCGCCAGCGCCGCGACGCCCTCCTGGATGCGCGCGCCGCCGGCGTCATAGAGGCCGATGATCGGCGCCCTCGCCTTCATCGCCATGTCCTGCAGTTTCGTGATCTTCAGCGCGTGGGTCTCGGAGAGCGAGCCGCCGAACACCGTAAAATCCTTGGCGAAGACAAACGTCTTGCGGCCGTTGACCGTGCCCCAGCCGGTGACGACGCCGTCGCCGGGAATCCTGGTCTTCTCCATACCGAACTCGATCGAGCGGTGCTCGACGAACATGTCGAATTCCTCGAACGAGCCCTTGTCCAGCAGGAGCTCGATCCGCTCGCGGGCGGTCAGCTTGCCGCGGGCGTGCTGCGCCTCGATGCGCTTTTCGCCGCCGCCCAGCTTGGCGCCGGCGCGCCGCTCTTCGAGTTCAGCCAATGTACTCACGATAGCGCGCGTCCTCATGATCGGGCCCGATCTACTGCGATCCGAGAGAAGCTCTCTTCACAGAACGAGCCTTGGTTGAGCGTATTCGCCGATGTGCGTCCTCGTCGGCCGACCTGGAGGTCATCCCGACCCACCCACTTGTAAGGCGACTGACCGGCCCCTGGCCGGCGGCCCAGCAACCTTTGCACCCCCGTCTAATGTATGCAAAGTTAGCAAAATGAGCTCAGCGAGAGGAGCAAAGAAGTGCGTATTATTGCTGATAACGCTTCGCTTTTTGTAAAGTTTGCGAAGTGAAGCATCACAAGATTTTTGCCGGCGACCGGCTGCGGCGGCTGCGCGAGCAACGCGGAATGACACAAGCGGAGCTCGCAGATGCTCTTAGGATTTCGGCCGGCTATCTAAGCCAGATGGAGGGGGACCAGAGGCCAATCACGCGCAAGCTGCTTTTGGGGCTCAGTCGGTTACTGGACATAGAAACGAACTACTTCGCGGCCGACGACGATTTGCGGCTCGCAAGCGAACTGCGTGAAAGCGCCAGCGACCCACTGTTTGGGTCCGCCATCTCGGCAGACGAGGCTAGTGCGGCGGTAAGGGTCGCACCCGACATCGCGCAGCGCTTTCTCCATCTTTATCGCGGCTATCTTGCGCTCGAAGAAGAGCATCGCTCCCTGCAATCGCGCGTCGCTGAAAGCGACGTGGGAGCTGCGAGCCGCTTTCCCTACGATGAGGTCCGGGATTGGGTGCAATCCCAGCGAAACTATTTTGATGCGATCGACCGCGCCGCCGAAAGACTTGCTGAAGTGAGAAACTTCCATCCCGAGAATCGCAGCGACGATTTCATCAAGTATTTGCGCGACAGGTATGGAATCCGAACAGAGCAAGCCCCGGAGGATCTCGGCAAGGGGATGATCTGGCGGCTTGATAACAACGCCAAGACGCTCTTTCTGTCGCAAGATGCTCCCTTGGAAAGCCGGCTGTTCTGGATTGCTCACGTCATTGGCCTCCTGGAGCAGCAAGGCAGCATCGAGCGCGAGGTCAAGCAGGCACGACTGAGCAATGAGGAGGCTGCATCGCTGGCACGGGTCGCGCTCGCCAACTACTTTGCCGGTGCGCTGGTGATGCCGTACGGACCATTCCTCGCTACCGCGCGCGAAGTTCGGTACGACATTGAGCGCCTTCAACGACGCTTCGGTACGAGCTTTGAACAAGTCTGCCATCGCTTGAGCACGCTTCAACGGCGAGACTCGCCAGGAATTCCGTTCTACTTCCTGAAGATCGACATCGCTGGAAACGTCCTGAAGCGCAGCAGCGCTACGCGCTTCCAGTTCGCACGATTCGGAGGCCCCTGCCCCCTGTGGAACGTGCACCAATCGTTTTCACATCCCGGGCGCATCCTGGTCCAGCTCGCTGCGACACCGGATGGGACGAAGTATCTTTGTGTGGCTCGGACCGTGAGCCTCTCGGCGGGGTCCTATCTCAACCGTCCGCGCGCGGTTGCGGTCGGACTCGGTTGCGAAACTGCCTATGCAGGCGAGACGATCTACTCCAAAGGCCTCGACTTGGACGCCCCCGACGCGACCGACCCTATCGGTCCGGGATGCAGGGCCTGCGAACGCAAGGATTGTCGTCACCGTGCGCTACCGCCGATCGGACATCCACTTGACGTGGGCACAATCGAAAGAGGAGTCGTCCCATATCAGATCGACACCAAGACCTTACGAACCAGCAGGATCAGATGACAGGCCGGGCCGTGCCAGCCTTTCACCGACGCGCCGTTGCCCCAGTTCATGATCTATCGCGTCGCACGCTCTCGCGTCACTCCACCGCACCAGTTTCGCACCAGAAACGGCGTGATTCAAAGGCAACGGATGCAATCAAGCGACACAAAAATGCAGCAAAATCAACGAGTTCGCTCGACAGCCTGCCGCTCATAACGGTCTGGTTGCAGGTTCGAGTCCTGCCGGGCCCACCAAGAAGATCAGTATCTTACTGGGTCCTGGTTGCCCGCAGCCAGAAACCGCACCAGATACGTGCTGTTTTCGTTCACACGAAAGTTCGCATCGGCGTCAGGCAAGCTCACCTGCTGATGAGTGGACGCGACAGTGCCACCCACGATCCTCGCCTTCGGCCGACGGAGAGGCACCGACAGAAGCAGTCTCTCCCTTTGGCGGTGAAGTCGGCTATCTCCGGCAAAGCGGAAGTCAGCCATGACGCCAATCTAGTCCGCTAAGGGCCAATAAGCGACATCCAAAGGGGCTCAGTTGATCACGTGCGCGCCTCGAAGATCATGTTGGACGACGCCTCGGTCGCGCGTTGGAACTGCTTAGAGCCCGCCCCTATCGCGCATGCTCGCATGTCCAGCCCTTCTTAACGGATGACTAGCAAATGCGACAGGCGACGCGAAGTGTTGCCTTAGCCGATCAGCGCCGCTTGTGGATGGAATAATCACACGCCCCGCTTCTTCGGACCGAGCCCCTCGAACTGCGTCTTCTGCTCGTCACTCAGGTTCCAACGGAAATCGTCGACCGCGTCGTTCACGCTCATGATCGCCTCTCGCATCGCTTCCAACCGCGCCTTTATGGCATTAAGGCGGGCCGGCGGAGTGAGCGCGTCCTTTGGCGGGCATGCGTTTAAGGCTTCCATGGTGCCCATCGTGGTGTCCTGCACCACTTCGAGCGCGGCGCGTTGGGTATCGGTCAGTTTCAGGCTGGCAGCGATGTCGTCGAGGGGCCATTGCTGGGCGACGAGCTGGCGGTATTGCTTTTCGGCCTGTTGCTCGTCCTGCGGTTCGCGGCTCGCCTGGCAGGCGGCGTCCTGCATCTCCTTCAGCTTCGCGGCCGCAGAGTTAGCGCGGCGGTCGCGTTCGGGCGTGTTGAGCCGCGCCTTCTGCTCATCACTTAGGAGATCGTAGAATTTTTGAAATGGCGGCTGAATGGCCGCAACTGCGCTCAGCATCGCGTTGACGCGGCTCTGCATAGCAGCGAACCGCTCCGGCGCGGTGGTCGCGGCCTGTGCTGGACAGGAGGCGCGGATGGTGTCGCCGGCCGAAATCCAGGCGCTCGCGAGCTCGTCGAAGGCTGCGCGCTGCGCCTCGTTCGCCGCGACCACCCGGCCAATCCGCTCGAGGGGAAGGCCGGTCGTCTCGGCCGTATCGCCGCCACAGAGCTCCTGCACGGAGGGCGCTTTGCGATGCCGCCTCCCGGCGGGGCGCTCGGCCGCAAACGCTGAGAGATCGCTTGCAGCATAGGGCGAGAAGATCGCGGCGTAGAGATCGCCGTAGCCATAGGCCCAGAAGCCGCTGCCATCATTGAGAAGCGCGTAGTCATAGAGATCGCTATAGGCGAACGGCCAGAAGAGCGGACCGACCCAGCCGTATGAACCGTCGGAGTGCTGCCACCAGCCTTGCGCAGCTCGGCCGCCGTGCCAGCCGGCCAGCGCCGCGACGGCAGTGAGCTGAGCGCGCTCAGTCGGGCGGATCGACTCGGCGGCGGGGCGAAGATCTTGCGGTCCTAAAGCAGCCATTCGGACGTGGCTGTGGTGCGCCGCCATCCGCGCGTGGCGGAGACCTGCGACCGACAGCATGCCGGCCATCGCGAAGCGCGCGACGCTCACGGGGCCGCCAACGCGCAGGCGGAAGCCCGCCTCGGCCGCGCTCGGCAGCGCTCCCAGAACGACCAGTGCAACGCCGGCAGCAGCCATTCCAAGGTCGGACTTTCCAAGGTCGGACTTTGACATGATCTCTCCCTTGGCTTCCCTCCTTGGCGGCCAGCATCGCGTCATGACTATGACTCGCTGCGAAACCGAAAGTTCCTCCGCCGTCTTCATTCGGGTGAACCTGCGGTCAGGTCACGACGTCAAACCAGCGAAATTACAGCGTGGAATTCGGCCGACGTTCATGCTGCTGCCCTTGGTTTAGCTAAATTCAATATGGGGCGCGCTGTCGAGACCGAAGACCATATACTCGAGGCCTTCCATCTCTCCCCTCGCGACGTTGACGCCTACCGGTGGATGCGTTCTGCGGGCGTGGCCAAGCTACAGCTCGGTTCGGACGCCGAGGCCGTCAGTTGGCTACGAAGAAGCACTGACGCGAACCGCAATCATCCTCTCGCTCATTTGGCGCTCGCCGCTGCCTTGGGCTTGACCGGCGCGCGAACCGCTGCAACAACGGGGACTTGCACTCAACTCCGGGTTCACCATCCGTCGCTTGCTCGCTACGCAACAAGGCGACAATCCGATTTACCTTGCTGGGTCGAGCGCTTCTGTATGGGTACGTGCGCCTCACCGCCGTGCCAGAGGGGTGATGGTCCGCTTCGGGTCAAAGGCGCCGTTTTAGCAATCAGTCGGGTACTTCCGGTCTACCCCAATGAACGGACATCTTCAGAGCCGGCCGCCATATCTCAAAGGTGCCACTTCCAGGATTCGCAGCACGCCTCAGAAGTAGACGTTCGCGTTACGCGGACCGGCCGCGACACCACCTGTTATCAGGCCCTGCCGCAGGACATCGCCACTGGTGGCAGACCGGAAAACCTTCACGATGCCTTGGCAAATCTCTGCCAATTGTTCGCAGCGACCGTTGGCGAAGATGATGTCAAGCTCTTCAAATATCACGTGCGGTACGACAAGCCAAAATCCGGGGAGCATCCGTGGAAGGGCACAATAGTCGAGATTCATGTGCCGGGGCACATCAGTTTCAAATGGAACCACAGCAACCTGGACAGCGGGAGAAAGTTGGGAAGGATCGCTGCTGAACAAGCAA
Source organism: Bradyrhizobium pachyrhizi (assembly GCF_029714545.1). NCBI lineage: Bacteria > Pseudomonadati > Pseudomonadota > Alphaproteobacteria > Hyphomicrobiales > Nitrobacteraceae > Bradyrhizobium > Bradyrhizobium pachyrhizi. The sequence continues at coordinate 7,965,198 of NZ_CP121667.1, forward strand.
TCAAGGCATACTACGAACACGGAAAACGTCCGCCGCATGACGGGCCACATTTCATAAATGAGAATCCTGCGGAAAACGATGAGGCGGGATGGCGAGAGGTAAAGGAGGCATATCACGAATGTCGAAGGCGGGCTGCGTAACGGCAAGGTAAAACAGCCTTGAGACCGACCTGCTGAGCCAAGCTCCAATATCCGCAGTCCAGGCGGAATTACCGCAGTCGGTCGAGTAATGCCTTTGCCTGCTTCAAATCCTGCGTTTCAAGACCCTCGACGAACCAGCCATAGATGGGCACGAGCTGGTCGAGCGCTTCGCTGGTTCTGTCCTGATCGATCCACAAGTTGGCGAGGTCTACTGCTACTCGAAGTTCAAGGGCCTTGGCGCGTTGGCTTTTTGCAGTTGTCAATGCGTGATCGAGCAGTGATCGTGCATCGGTGCTGGCCTCCGGTGCATCGCGGACGAGCAATACGCGCGCTTTCAATCGATACAGCTCGGCCTCAAATATCCGTTCGCTATTGCGGGCGGTTGTAGCGAGACCCTGCTCAATCAGTTCGAGCGCAGCTTCGCTTTGATGGCTCGACAACAAAGCCGCACTCAGGAGCACATAGAGTGCTGTGATGCCAAGCTGATAGCCCGCGCCGCGATATTCGTTCATCGCCGTGCGGATTTCCTCGAGCGCAGCGGACGAAGGATCAAGGAAGGTGGCGCTTATCCCCCGGGTGGCGCGAGCCAATCCTCGCCACTGCCGGAATCCGAGTTCTTCCGACAAGGCGAGACAACGATCGGCATAGCGGTGTGCCTTTCGGAAGTCACCCCGAAGAGCGTGGAGAATGGATGCATAATAGAATCCATAGGCCTGCGAATGCGGATGACTGATGACGTCGGCACGCTGAAGGGCGGCATTTACACGTGCGAGTGCCGTATCAGCACGGCCCTGCAGCCAGAACGCCCATGACATCAAAGCCAGGTCGGCCACACCCGCATCCTGGCCGGCAGCACGCGCCGCCAATCTGTCATGCTCGCTGCTCGCTTCGAACGCTTCGAAGGCCCGTTCGATCACCTCTTGGGCACCTACGAGATTTCCCATGAAAAGGCGTATCATCCCTTGCCCACGCATCGCGTTGAGCAACGTTGGTCGATCGCCCCGCCCCTCCGCAAGATCGAGCAACACCGAGATCATTTCCTCGGCGACCGGCAACTCGCCACGAATGACGCTCGCGGTGGTCAACCAAAACATGATTTGTAGTCGCTCGGGAGGATCTCCGAGCCGCTGGCACAGCTCGCGCGCTCGCGCAAAGGTCGCCACCGCCTGGGGCGAGGCCGGCCCCTGGCTGGCAATGAGGCAGGGCCCGAGCGCGTACTGGAAATCAAGCTCCAGCCGGTCCTTAAGTGCACCGTCGGCCAAATGGGCCGAGACCTCAATGCCTTTGCGCAAGTGTGCGATCGCTTCGAGGTTGGCGGAGCGCATGGCCGCTTTTTTGCCTGCCTGGAGCCAATATTCTCCCGCCTTTTCGAACAATCCCGCCTCGGTAAGGTGGAGTGCGAGAGTCTCGGGTTGGGACTCCACAATTTCCGGGAATCGTTGCTCGAAAGCGTTGGCGACGGCGGCATGCAGCGCTGCGCGTCGGCTCTTCAGAAGTCCCGCTTCGGCAGCGTCCCGCACGAGCGCATGCTTGAAGGTGTAGACCGCCCGGGGTATCTCGCCTCGGCAGAATATCAACTCCGCCTGAACCAACTGGGCAAGCGCCTCCTCAAGCCGTTGCCTTGGCAGCTTGGCGACCACGCTCAGCAGTTCGTACGAGAACTCGCGCCCCACAACGGCGCCGATCTGAGCAACTTCCTTCACGGGGGCCAATCGGTCGAGCCTAGCCATCAGCGATGCGTTCAATGTCGTTGGAATCGCCATCGAGGGTAGCGGACCGCTGACCACGTAATGGTCGTCTCGCTCCTGCAGTAAGCCGGTTTCGAGCACCGCCTTGGTAAGTTCCTCGACGAACAGGGGCACGCCGTCGGTGCGAGCGAGGATTTGGTCCAAGACCTCCTCCGGGAGCGTCTTGCCTGCCGTGACGCGCTCGATCAATGCCGCCCCGTTGCGTCGGTTCAGCCGTGTAAGCGAGACGGTCGTCACATGTGCATGACCAGGCCAGGGCGGCGCGAACTCTGGTCTCGCGGTGATGAGCAGCAGCACTCGGAGTCGTGGCACCTTCTCCAGTGTAATCGTGAGCAGCTCCATCGAAGTCGGGTCCGACCAATGGGCATCCTCAAAGATGATGAATACTGGCTGCCGCGCAGCCAACGCTTCGAGCTGAGCCGAGAATGCCGCCAACGTCATCTCCTTGCGTTTCTGCGGACTGAGCTCGGGCAGCTGGTAACGATCACTGATCGGCAGCGACAGAAGGTTTGCTAGAGCCGGCACCACACGATCTGCGTCGGCGCCAGACCGCAACAGCAGAGCTTCAAGCTTGGCAAACTTCTCCGTCGGCGCTTCGCCTCTTTCGAACCGGGCAGCACGTTCGAGATTGTCGATGAACGGATACAACGCACTGTTGGTATGGTGCGCCGAGCAGAAATGGCGGACCGTAATGTGTGGTTCGGCTTGGAGCCGCTCCTGAAGCGCCAGCGCGATGTGCGACTTACCGATACCTGGCTCGCCAGTTAGAACCACTACGCAACCTTCGCCCGAAGAGGCATGCTGCCAGCGCCGCAACAGCAGCTCGATCTCCTCGTCTCGCCCGATCAAGGGCGTCAATCGGGTCCTGTGCTGAGCCTCAAAGCGGCTTTCCACTCCAGTCGTCCCGAGCACCTGCCAGGCAGGTATTGGCTCGGCCCATCCTTTCAGCGCGATGGAGCCAAGATCGCAGTATTCGAAATATCCTTCGGTGAGCTGGCGCGTACTCTCGGAGATCAGCACCGTACCGGGCTCGGCGGACTGCTGCAGACGAGCAGCCAGATTCGGTGTCTCACCGATCACCGCCTGCTCCTTGGCGGCGCCTTCGCCGATCAGATCGCCCACGACGACCATACCGGTAGCGATGCCAACGCGAACCTGCAGCTTGGTGCCGATATCTGCCTGAAGGTTGGCCACGGCATCGACCAGTGACAGCCCCGCGCGTGTCGCCTGCTCGGCATCGTCCTCGTGCGCCAGGGGGTAGCCGAAATAGGCAAGCACGCCATCCCCCATGTAGCGCGCGATAACGCCCTCACTCCGGGCGATAACCTCAGCGATGCAGGCGTGATAGTCGCCGATTATCGAGCGCAAGTCCTCCGGATCCAGCCGGGCCGAAAGTGCGGACGAGCCCACCAGATCGCAAAACATGACCGTGATTTGGCGCCGCTCGGCGCTGTCTCGCGGCGCTGGTTTGGCAGTCGCTTGGTCCGTTTCAGCGACATCATCCTCAAGTGCCGCAATCGCGCGCAGCATCTTGCGCCGGTGCCCAAGCAGGACGCCGAGGTCCTTGAGATCCTGCTCCGTGAGATCGCCGACGACCGAGAGGTCGATGGCGTTCTCTGCGAAACGATCGGCGTACTCTCCCAAACCGATCGATGCCAGCCACTCTGCAATACCTGTCATGGTATACCTATGGCCAATAGGGATAAGAGTAGCACATTGCAGAGACCTGCGAAGGCACATCTGCAAATGGAAGCACCGATCGCGAGACATCTCAGCCAGTTTAACACATTGGCTCCGGCGAAAGGTGGGCACTGCCAAGCGATGCCATGAGGCCCCGATCGCGCGCGCCTTCGACCGTGCAATAGCCAACTCAACATAAAGCCGCGTTTGGCGCGAAGCACAGCTATGAACAGAGATGCCTAGTTGCCCTCGTTCCAGATGTCGGTGGTCAGCTTCCAATCATCGTCGACCTTCTCCCAAACCACGACATACTTTCCAGTCACATCCTTCGGTGTCGGTCCCTTGGTCTTGAGGGCGAACGTCCCAATCTCGCGCGCCGCGGATGGGCCAAGGGGCTTAACGTCAAGGGTTGCGAGCTTCGGATCGCCAACTTGTTCCGCCATGCTTTTCCACATTGCCTCGATGGCTGATCGGCCGTGCACCATCGCAGAACCTGGCGGGAATGCGGTCGCATCCGTGCTGTAGAGTGACGCAACTCCAGAGAAGTCGCCCTTGTTGAACAATTCAATCCATTTCGCATTGATGGCCTCGATCTCGGCTTTTTGAGCCAAAGCCGGTGCGGTAAACGAGATCACGAATGCAATCATCAAGGCTATGCTACGCATGATCATCTCCAAATATGTTCGATGCGAATGCAGGGCGGACGTTGACTTGACAAGAAGCGGATGCGTTGAATGAGGCATCCCAGACCGGGTTCGGCGCGCCAGCAATTCCGGGGAATTACCGTCAGCAACATTGACTAACCAGCGCTGCGCGCCTCACCAGCGACCTGAGCGGTTTTGATCCCAATGAGATTGCGAACGATCCGATGCGTGCTGGGCTCGAGCTGGTCGAGGGATCTAGAAGAAAAGAAATGTGGGACCGCTACGCAGGAGGCAGCGCCACCATCCTGCAACCGCCTGCGCATAGCGCTGGCACGTTTGAGGCAGTCACAGCGCCTCACCAAGCGCTGATGTCGGCTTCGGGTCCAAAAACTGACGGTGTCCCAAGAGACGATTGCCGCCTATCGCTCGACAAGCAGACATGTAGCTTAGCACTAAGTCCCTTTTCGCTGTCGCTCAGAGGTATCAAGTGGGCGCATCTCGTGCGTTATGGTAGCAAATGCTTCGCGCACCAATTCTCGAGCCGGATGCTCGGCCAATGTGAAGCCCATAGCGACGACGTATCGCTTTAGGATTATGGTGCGCTCGGAGGGCGTTCGCATCTGCTGCAATTTCAGTCGCCTATCCCAACGATGAAGAGCCAAAGGTTCATATCAGCCTTGTAGGAGCGTTTCAGCTGCCATTGCCGCCCCAGGACCCTACGTCCGGAACGTAATCAGCGACCGAAACAATCAACAAGAGCAATGAAACTCGATCCTGATTGACCACCTTTATCGCTGTTTGTTCACGGGGTTTCGGTGCAGGATAGCGACCGCGCCGATTGGCGCCATGTGGCTCAAAGCGCTTGGTGTCGAAGATCCTCGAGCCGACCGTGGGCCGAGCTAATAGGATCGAAAGCTAGCTCCGCGCGTTGACTAGTTAGCCCAAATGGGAGGTCAACAATGGCTAAAGACCGAGACCGACGGGCGCCGACGGCCGCGGAACGCGAAGCAAACAAGGCATTCAAAACGGTCAGGCCGAAGGATGCTATGACGGATTACGCCAAAGCGCAAAAAGCGATCCACGATAATCGAGAGCGCCTAAAGGCCGAACGGCTAGCGCGGGAGGCTGAAGCGGCCAACCGCACAAGAGCGGGCTAAGCGCCCCATGTGGATGATCACGGAGGATCAAAGTTTGTGGAGGGTGAAATGGCCCTACACTTCCGCCGAGTCGATACTGAACTGGAGATATGGATCGCAAGCAGCGACGACTATTCATTCGTCATCAGCAATGAGAGCCGGAGTGGACCTGGATTGCATGGAGAGCCGGGCTTTGTTGCATCATATCGCCCCGACTTTCTGAATATGCCAGCGGCTCACGTATCCGGATCTCCCTTCAATTCGTTCGCTGAAGCCGAGCGGGCCTGCAATGCGTTTCTGGGGCGCCTCATCATTAAGGGATGACTACCGTTATCCGCCCTTCACCTTCGGCGGTGATGACGACGCGATCGGCCGGCTAGGAACGTGGACGCGTCTTCCGGAGTTGCCATTGGCATAAATAATCAAGGGAGAGAAGCGCGATGGGACAAGGCGTTTTGCTTTGGCTTTTGGGCGTGCCAATTCCTGTGATCATCCTGCTGTGGTTGTTCTTCGGGCACTGACTAGGGCGTAATTGCCGGGCGACGTGCACCACGCAGTCTACTGGCGCAGATAACTCGTCAGGCCCCTGTCAGGTTTGGCGCTCACACTCCCCCCGCTTGGGCTGGTTGCGCATCTAACCCCGCTCGGAAGCGTTGTTCGCCTCACCCATCGAACCGACACCGCCTATCCATGTGCCGACGACCTCAAAGTTCGGATTAAAGGCGACAAGATCCGCGCGGTATCCGGGCGCGATCCGTCCAAGCTCGGACCCAAGGCCCAGAAATGCCGCGGGCGTCCGGGAAGCCATGATAAGAGCATCGACAAGGGAGATTCCGATGAGCGCAACAGCGTTGCGCACCGCCTCGATCATGGTGAGGTGAGCGCCCGCGAGCGTGCCATCCCGGTCAGTCAGGCGATTGTCGTGCAACGTGATCTCCCTTCCCTGTAGCAGGAATTGCCGGTCGCTCGTGCCCGCCAATGGCATGGCATCGGTAACCAGTGTCAATCGATCGCGTCCCTTGCAGCGCAAGGCAACACGCAAGCAGGCGCGGTCAACGTGGATGCCGTCGCAGATGATCCCTGCAAACAACCGGTCATCTCCCAGCGCGGCACCCACCAAGCCGGGCTCTCGGGCGGTTAACTGCGACATGGCATTGAACAGATGGGTCACCCCCGAGACGCCGCGATCGACCGCCTGCCCGATTTCGGCTGCGGTGGCGTCGCTGTGGCCGGCCGCGATACGCAATCCGGCGCCGATCAATTCATCGATCATGGACGCGGGCACGCATTCCGGTGCCAAGGTCACCATGGAGCGACCGCGGTCCCCGAAGCTTTTAATGGCGGCGAGATCGCACCGATCGGGCACGCGTATCTCGGCTTCCGGATGAATGCCCTTGCGAGACCTGTTGAGGGCCGGACCTTCCAGATGAAAGCCGAGCACGCCGGGAATTTCGAGGCACGCCTGAGCTGCTACAGCCAATCGTTCGATGACCTCGCTTCGATCGGTGATGAGGGTTGGCAAACAGCCCGTGGTGCCGGCCTTGCGGTGCGCCTCGACGATGCGGCGAACGCCGGCCTCCGTTGGCTGGTCGTTGAGAAGAACGCCGCCGCCTCCGTTCACCTGAACATCGACGAATCCGGGTGCAAGTATCGCATCCCGAGGAAGGTGGATCGAGGCGCGCGCCTCCTCGGTAATGCCTTCGATCCGCCCCTGCGATATCCTGACCGACCCCGGCCCGCGCATGTCGGCACCATCAAAGATGTGCTGCGCTGCAATCGAGAAAACCACGGAAGACCCAGCTTGGCCCATAAGTGCTGATCCGAGAATGGCAATCACGGACTCGTGAGGCGAGTCCCGTGCTGTACAGGTCCTTATATGTACACAACGGGCTTGGGGGACCCGGAGCTAAATCCTTGCGTTAACTTCTAATGGAAACAAAAGGTACCACCTATCTCGGCATCGATGGGGGCGGAACCCGCTGCCGCGCCCGGGTCGAGGACGAAAACGGCAGGGTACTCGGTGAAGCGAGCTCGGGGCCTGCCACGACCCGTATTGGCTTCGACAGGGCCTGGCGGTCCATCATGGAGGCCACCGAAGCGGCGGCCGCACAGTCCGAACTGACGCGCGAGGATTTCGCGCGGATGCACGCCGGAATTGGCCTCGCCGGCATTGGTCGCCGGGGCGCGGAAGCGGCGCTCAAAGAGATCCCGCATCCCTTTGCGTCCGTTATCTTCGTCAGCGATGGCCTAGCTGCCTGTCTCGGCGCCCATAGCGGCGCGGACGGGGCCATCGTGGTGGCCGGCACGGGCTCGGTGGGTGTCGGCCTGATTGGCGGCAGCGAGATCCGCATCGCCGGTTACGGCTTCCCAGTCTCGGACGAAGGCAGCGGCGCCGACATTGGCCTGCAGGTCGTTCGACTGGCGCTGCGGGCCGCGGATCGCCGCGGCGAGCTGACACCATTGCTTGCAGAGGTGCTGGGCGCATTCGATCAAGATCCTTATCAGGCCGTGGCGTGGTCTGAAGAAGCCCGGGCCACCGACTACGCCGCGTTCGCGCCGACCGTGATGCGGCACGCCAATCAGGGCGATCCGGTCGGCCGCCGCATTGTCGAACGCGCGGCCGATGCCATTGGCGATCTGCTTGATCTGTTCCTGGCTAAAGGAATTGACCGGCTCGCGCTGGTGGGCGGGCTCGCGGATGCGATTACGCCCTGGCTAACGCCTGATCTGCGCGCCCGCCTGAGGCGTCCTGACGCCGACGCAGCGGCCGGCGCGCTGCTTGTGGCCCGAGGGCGGCTCGACCTGCGCAAGCTGGACCCGCCCAAGAGAGAAACTGACCATGAACAGGCTTCGAAGTTCCGCGTTTGATGGTGCTTGGATCACGGATATGGCCACCGAAGAAGTCGATCCCAGATTTGCCGACCTTGATGCATGGTCGCTGACGTCAGCGATGGAAGCGATGTGGGAGGGCCAGCTTGCGGCGGTCGCCGCGATCGGCCATGCCCTTCCCGCGATCACTGCGGCAGCCGAAGCGGCCAAGACGGTGTTGGGCGACCGCGGTCGCATTGTATATGTCGGCGCTGGCACGTCAGGCCGCGTGGCGGTCCAGGACGGGGCCGAGCTGACGCCGACCTTTGCTTGGCCCCGCGAGCGCGTCCGCTTCGTCGTTGCCGGCGGTGACAGCGCGTTCGTCACCAGCATCGAGGGCGCGGAGGACGATGTCGATGATGCAGTCACGCAGATCAGCGCCGCACGGCTCACGCCGCACGACGTGGTGATTGCGGTAGCCGCCAGCGGCACAACGCCGTTCACGGTCGCGGCGCTGCAGCAGGCAGGGTCTTTCGATGCAGTAACGATTGGTGTCGCCAACAATCCCGGCACCGCACTGCTGGCATCGGCAAAGTTTCCGATCCTGGTCGAGACCGGCCGAGAGCTGATCGCCGGCTCCACGCGGATGAAGGCGGGCACCGCGCAGAAGGTCGTGCTCAACCTGATCTCCTCAGGAATCATGCTGCGCCTTGGCCGGGTATATCGCGGCATGATGGTGAACATGCCGCCGACCAATGCCAAGCTGAAGCGGCGCGCCGAGGCCATGGTGGCGCAAATCGCGCGCTGTAATCCGTCGCACGCGGCACGCTCGCTCGAGCAGGCCGAGGGAGACATCAAGATCGCAGTCCTTCTGGCGCTCGGTGTCGACAGGGTTGATGCGGAGACCGTTCTGGAGAACTGTGACGGCAACCTTCGGCAAGTGTTTGTCGAACTCGCCAGGAATCGTGACTCGCATCGTGACCGACTCCCAAAGGGAGCGGCGGGACGCGGCCGAGGCGGAGTGGTTGAGCCATGACGATATCCGCGATGGCGAGCGAAATCGGGGAAAGCGCGGATGTTGTCGCTAACATTGTTCGCAGCCGACCCGCCGCGCGCGACATCGCACAGCGGATTGGGATTGACTCCGCCCCCTTGTGCGTCGTGTGTGGTCGGGGAAGCTCCGGGCATGCCGGAGTTTTCTTGAGGTATCTTGTCGAGACGCGGCTTCGCCTTCCCGTTTCAGCAAGTGCTCCCTCGGTGGTCACGGCATTTTGCACACCCTTGATGCTGCGCGATGCGCTGTTCATCGTGATCTCGCAATCCGGGCGCAGCCCGGATCTCGTCGCCGCGACCAAGTCGGCACGAGCCTCGGGCGCACGCACGATTGCCATCGTCAATGCGACGTCGTCGCCGGTGGCTGACGAAGCGGAATTCGTCGTTCCGATCGAAGCCGGTCAAGAACACTCCGTGGCGGCGACGAAGACCGTGATCGGCTCGATGGCCGCCAGTGCCGGACTGGTTGCCGAGTTGGCGCAAGATCGTGCGCTGCGGTCAGCCCTCGACCGGCTGCCCGAGCGCCTGCACCGCGCGCTGGCGCTCGACTGGTCGGAGATTGCCGATGATCTCGTCAAGGCATCAGCTGTGTTTGTGGCGGCTCGGGGCCTGGGCCTGGGCTCGGCGAGGGAGATCGCGCTCAAGCTTTCGGAAATCATGCGCCTGCCCTCCATCGGACTGAGTGCCGCCGAACTGCAGCATGGGCCACGTGCCGCGTTATCGTCGCGCACGCCAGTTGTCATGATGCGTGTCATGGATGAAACGGCGGCCACGGTGGACGCACTGGCAGAGGAATTGCGCGAGCAAAAGATCGCGCTGCATCTCTGCGGCGGACCGCTTGGCTCGCTGCCTTGGTTGGTCGAGGATGACCCCGCCACCGACCCGATCACCATGCTCGTTCCGGCCTACCGGATGATCGAGCAGGCGGCATGCGCGCGCGGATTTGACCCGGATCGTCCCCCTCGCCTGAGCAAGGTTACCGAGACGTTTTGACTGATCGCTGGCTGGCGACCAAAGCGGGAGCGACATCGTCAAAACGTAACAAACGCGAGCAGAAGCGACCGAATGCGCGGCAAGGGCGACGAAGCTGATCGCTATTCTGCCGCTTACAACGGTCTGGTTGCAGGTTCAAGTCCTGCCGGGCCCACCAAGGAGATCAATAGCTTACTTCGTTCTCGTTGCCTGCAGCGCCACCGGCGCACCAGAAACCGCACCAGATACGTGCACTTTTCGTTCGTGGGGGCTCGCGCTCCGCAATCAAGCGACGCGTAATATCGCGGGAAGATGGTCATTCCGACAATTGCCGGCTCAAACCAGCACTGGACCCGCAATCGGATTTTTCTCTGGCGGAATGCCCGAATAGCAAACCGAGAGCTTCTGAGTGTAACTCAATGATCCGCTACAACGATAGTCGCGCCACAGCGAGCTGCCATGTCCGCTAAGGTCGTTCGGGTCGGTTTGAGGGACATCCGTTCATCCAGGCCAGGTTGAGGCCAAACAAATTCATAAGAGCAGACTGCTTGAGTGCCGTTGAATCCCTTCCGGTTGGGGTCAATCGCGCCGTCTTAACAATCGGCCATTCACTTCCGCTTTCCCCCCATAACCGGACGTACTCGCCGTTGGCCGCAACTTCGCATTTGGGCCGAAAGCAGTCGTTGGCACTTTAGTCCTGGTCGAGCTCTCCGATATGACGCTGGGCATATAGCTCGAGTCCGATCCTCGCGACGAGTTCGATCTGGGTTTCCAGAAAATCGATATGCTCTTCCTCATCGTGCATGAGTTGCTCAAACAGATCCCGTGTCACGTAGTCCTTGACCCGATGGCAATGGGTCGCAGCTTCAGCGTAGAGGGAGTGTGCCGACAATTCGGCTTGCAAGTCGCTATCGAGCACGGCCTTCACGGTCTTCCCGATATGAAGGGATTCCAGCGTCTGCATATTGGGAGATCCATCGAGGAAGATGATGCGTTCGATGAGCTTGTCTGCATGTTGCATCTCTTCAATCGATTCCTTGCGCCACGCCTTGGCCAGCACCTTGTAGCCCCAATTGTCGAGCAGGCGGTAGTGCAGCCAGTACTGGTTCACCGCGGTGAGCTCGTGGCGCAGCGCTTTGTTGAGGTATTCGATAACGTCTTTATCGCCCTTCATGCTCCGCTCCTTTTCGCGGGTGCCACTGGGAATCGATTGGTTGTGTGGGCGCCTGGACTTGATGTGTGGCCGACGCGATGGAGAGTTTAGAGCGTCAGCGCTTTCGGTTCGAGCAGTTTGGGGCACCTACCGCTCGCCGTGAGCGGCACGCAAGGAAAGGGGCGCTCGGCGTTGACTTGCTCACCGTTCGACACACATGAGAGGTTAATCTCTGCGCCGCGACTTCAAAAAGCGTACGGAGTAGAACAGAGGAGTTTTGGCCATGATCGAGGGGATCAGCGCGCTCACGCTGGGCACCCATGACATGCCACGAGCTGTCCGATTCTACCGAGCCCTGGGATTTGAGGTCCTGCATGGCGGCGAATGGTCGTCGTTCACTAGCTTTCGAGCAGGTCCGAGCTACCTCAACCTCATCGACCAGCCCGCCGAACGGCGCTGGTCCTGGTGGGGTCGGGTCATCTTCTACGTCACCGATGTTGACGCACTTTACGAACGCGCGCTCGCGGTGGGTTACCAGCCGGCGACTGTGCCCCGCGATGCCGAATGGGGTGAGCGCTTCTTCCACCTAGCTGACCCCGACGGCCACGAACTCAGTTTCGCTCGACCTTTGCATCGGGCTTCCGTCCAATAGCGGTTCGAAGCGGCCTGCATTCCAACCGTCGCTGCGAAAGGGTATTGTTTCGACAGACGGCCATCGCCCTGACGTCAGCTTCGGCTCGGGCTATGGCGCGTTCTCTCGAGCAAAGATCAAAGGATGGCAACGAACGGTCGCACCGTCACTGTATTCGGCGGAACCGGATTTCTCGGCCGCCGCATCGTTCAGCATCTGCGCGATCACGAGTTTCCCGTCCGGATCGCGTCAAGGCATCCAGATCGCGGGCGCAGTCAGTTTGGACCGCATGATTCCCAACTTCTGTTCGTCCAGGCCGATATTCACGACGAACGGTCCGTCGCAAATGCGCTTGCCGGCGCTTATGCCGCTGTCAACGCCGTCAGCCTTTACGTCGAGCACGGGCGCGAGACGTTTCATTCCGTTCATGTCGAGTCCGCCCAACGGGTCGCGGCCCAGGCGCACCGGGCCGGAGTCAAAAGACTCGTTCACTTGTCAGGCATCGGCGCCGATGCCGCGTCTCAATCGCGGTACATCCGAGCGCGCGGCGAAGGTGAACTGGTGGTCAGGGCTACGTTTGCCGGCGCGCAAATCGTCCGACCCGCCGTCATGTTCGGACCGGACGATGCGTTTCTTACGACCATCCTCAATCTTCTCCGGCGACTGCCGATCTATCCGATGTTCGGCCGCGGCTCGATGAAACTGCAGCCGGCCTATGTGGAAGATGTGGCGGAGGCGACTGTCCGGATCATCCAGCGAGCCGAGACGCAACCGACGATCTCCGAGTGCGGCGGCCCTCGCGTTTATTCCTACGAAGAATTGGTCCGAATCGTCGCGCATCAGGCTGGCCTCGCGCCCATCCTGGTCCCGATCCCGCTCGCCGTTTGGCACGCGCTGGCATGGGCTTCCGAAATACTCCCGGACCCGATTCTCACGCGCAATCAGGTGGAGCTGATGCAGATCGATACCGTGTCGTCGCCTGGCCTTGTCGAACTTGGGATTTCGCCGCAGCCGGTTGAGGCAATACTCCAAAAGATGCTGTCAAAGTGCGGATGACGAGGGCTCATCGGTTAAATCCGCTTCAGAAGGCGGGTTCGCGCGCTGCTGTTACAGGACGCGATGGCGTATCCGGCGTTCGACGGCGGCAATATGGCTGTGCGCCGTCGGCAGCCGCAGGTAGTTCGGGGTCAACTGACCTTGGACGCGTACCTCTAAATCAGGATTGGTGAGCGTGGCTCTGTATCCGCTTCAGTCCGAAAGCGACTGGAGTGCGGCGTCGCTGCGAAATGACGCGATGGGTCATGAGCGTCGATTGGTTCATGCCGCACGGACGTCCGGTCTACCGCCAGCAGCAGAAGGCAAAGCAAGCATCGAGGCCGGACGCTTTGGGCCATGTGTGGACGGCTCCGGGCAAGGGTTTTCTTCACGCCTGCGGCGGTGGTCGGAGCAGCCATGTGTTCGGCCTGTTAGCGCGGTTCCTTGCACTGTATTGCGGAAACAATTCAAACAGGCCGGACATCGGCAATCCAAACTCTTCGTTCCGGCTGCGAGATGGCAGTTGCTACAGGCGAGATTGTTGCGCGCAAACCGCCTTGCGGTATCCGCGACTTCCGGGCCGATATGCGCATATGTCGCGGTGATGAGGTCGCATCCCTCCGCACCTGAACACCGAAGGCATCGTTCGGCAACGCACCGGCCTGCCGCCTCCACCGCGCACGGGCGGACCACCGTCACGAACATCCGCAACAAATCATCGCCGCACTGGCGCGGCTGGCTGAAGCCGGAAAATCGGTGCCTGGTGCCGTTCAACAACTTCGCTGAATACGCCCCGGAGCCGAACCCGGAGACCAAGAAAAAGGACGCCGTCTGGTTCGCAGTGACAACGATAGGCCACTGACGGCCTTCGCCGGCATCTGGACCGAGTTCAAGGGTGACCGCTAGACGAAGTCCTAACCGATCCCCGGGCCCACCTCGTCTATGGTTTCCTGACAACAGCGCCGAATGCAGTCGTGGCACCGATCCATCCCAAGGCGATGCCGGTCCTAACAACCGACGAGGAGCGCGATGTCTGGATGCGCGCGCCATGGGACGAGGCCAAGGCGCTGCAGCGTCCGTTGGCCGACGATGCGCTAGTGATCGTCGCACGCGGTGTGAGGCGAAGGAAGATATCTTGGTGTCACCATGAGGCCGTGGTGGCGTCTCGTCGCCGACGCCCAAAGTAAAGCACAAGCTGCCGGCCGCGGCATTTGGGCGGGATCTTTCGTCGCTCCTTGGCTCTACAGGGCCTGCATCCGCGCGGGCCGGAGGCCATCCTACTGCTCCGACGAGGCAAAGTGATCGGTGAACCCAATTCGGCGAGTCCAAGCCAATCAAACTTACGAAAATACGAAATATCTCTTGCGCCATCAGGCAAATCATTCGTTCAACAGCTACGCGAAGCGCTCTCTCTCTCTCTCTCTCTCTCTCTGGGAGCTTTGAATGCCTGACGAACGATCGGAACTTATCGCGATCTCAAAGCTGAATGGCGATTTTCGGAAAACCGCTTCGCACTTTTCCGGATCATGCTCTAGGCGCGAAACCCGAGTCTCGCCGCCAATACGGCATACTCACCGCCGACAGCACACACAATTGCCGATTTGGCGCTATCTTGAATTGAGCATCCTCACCACGCCTCTCGTGGAGTCCAGGTGCGGTCGCTACGACTGCAAATCACTTCACGCGCAAAACTTCACTCATCCAATTTCTTGCTCAGTTCAGGATCGAGCTTGTTCCGCTCGACCGTCTGATAGAACGTGATGGGTCTGCATTTTCCATCGAAATCCGCGAGGACGATGGCCGTCCACGGACTCGTGGTGTCGCCCGAATTGTCGCGGAGCTCCGGCATGACCTTGCGAGCAGCGATCACATACCAAGCGCGACCAGCCGCTGCGGCCTTCGCAGCCGCAGCGAACTCATCCAATATTCCACGCAGATTCTTGCGCATTTCTTCTTCATTGTCCCCGCGGAGGTATTTTCGAGACGACTTTCCCGCCTCTCCGTACTCATGATGAATGTTCAACTGCAGTCGGGCATCGTCCACTTCGATCTTGGTCACCCGTATCGCCGCTCCGCCTTCGCGAAGATAGTCGCGCACCCGGACGTCGCAGGCCAAAAATCTGTCCGCAGGGGGCTGAGCGGCGCTAGCTGCAGGGGGCACCGCGGCAAGTGCCCGCGTGTTCTTTTTTCGAGGAGCAGCGTCCGCAGGCATCGTGGCTATGGCGGCGCCGAGGAGCGCCGCGGCAAGTACGACGGGAAGAGAGGCGTTCATGAGTGCGCTGCCAATGCGGTATTTCCAAAACGCACTGACCGCAGCGTTGGTTCCGCAGCCCGGCCAGGTCGGAGCGGTGCTGAAGGCCGGGGAAGCGGCGGAGGCGTCTCGGGAACTTTTTCCTCGAAACAGCCTTGTTTAGTATTGTTCTACAAGAAGGGACCTCACGGGACGGTTTTTTTGACCGGCAGCAGGTCATGGACTCGATTCTCATCAAGATCTTCGCCACGGCGCTGGCCTTCAGCCAGGTCAGTACCCGGCCGGATGGGGTCAAGACGGAGTTTGATGCGGTACGTGACCGCTCCGAGGTGGCGGAGCTCTTGAGTGCCGGCTGCGCCCACATGCGCAAGGCTTTCGACATCGAGGACATCAACCTAGACGATCTGATTGCCACCGCCATGGACGACAAGGAGGCATTGAGCAGCGAGATCAAGGCACTCAAAGGACTGAAGCTGGCCGACCTCCACGTGGCCTACAGGCAGTTCTGCAAGGTCGAAAAAATGGAAGAATCTCCGGTCGATCTTGGTCAGGTCATCACTTTCTACAACAGCGCGGTCAAGGATCTGCCCGACGTCGCGCAGCTTAAGCACCTCAGGCTTCCTGGCACCAGCATAGTCCTCGACAGCAGGAGCGAGCGTCTTGCTGAGATTTACGTCCCGAACAATCGCCGCATCTGGGTCAAGCTTGCGGATATCCCGGAAGCAGTGCGCAATGCATTTGTCGCCGCCGAGGACAAGCGCTTCTTCCAACACACCGGCATTGACGAGCGCGGACTGGTCCGCGCCTTCATCGGCAACTTCACGCACCCGGGACGGCCGCAGGGCGGCTCGACCGTTACGCAGCAGGTCGCCAAGAACCTGCTGGTGGGCAACGACATCACCTACGAAAGAAAACTGCGGGAAATGATTGTAGCCTCGCGGATGGAGCGCGCCCTGACCAAGGCGGAAATCCTCGAACTCTATCTCAACTCGATTTATCTCGGTCGCGGGGCCTGGGGCATCGAGATGGCGGCGCGCAGCTATTTCGGCAAACCAGCCAAGGCGCTCTCCCCAGTCGAGGGCGCGCTGCTCGCAGGGCTCGCCAAGGGACCGAACTACTTCAATCCCGACCACCACCATGAGCGCGCGCGCGAGCGCCTTGCTTACGTGCTGGCCCGCATGCAGGACGACGCCATGATCGACGCCGCCGCGGCGCAACCAGTATTGCCGCAGCTCGTCGAGTACCGGCCGACGCGCCTGGACTTTGGCTTTCACTTCGTCGATCACATCGCGCGCGAGGCAAAGGTGGTCGCGGGCCTCGATAGTCTCACCAGTTCCTCCTACACGGTGCACTCGACCGTCAACTCGGCCTTGCAGCGCGCAGTTGAGGCAACATTGCAGGAAGGCCTCGCGCGGTACGAGCTGAACAGCGGTCGTTACAAGTTCGAGGGACCCGAGGCGAACATTTCCGATGCTGTCCGTCAGATTGCGGCAAACCTGACGGCCACGGAACCGGCCTGGCTCGTGGCGTTGAAGACGACGCGGCTACCGCTCTATGACGTTCACTGGGAAGCGGCGGTCGTCCTGGAGAATACGCGTGGCAAGCGCGGCGATGCGATCAACGTCGGTCTGACCGACGGAAGCATCCTGCCGCTGAACACCTGGAGCGCCGCGACCCGGCGCGGTCTCAAGCCGTACGACGTGGTCTATGTTCAGGTGGGCGAAGCCAAGGGCAAGCAAGTGGCGCGTGCCGATCTGCGCATTCGACCGACCGTGCAGGGAGCGGCGC
Organism: Bradyrhizobium pachyrhizi; assembly: GCF_029714545.1. Taxonomy (NCBI): domain Bacteria; kingdom Pseudomonadati; phylum Pseudomonadota; class Alphaproteobacteria; order Hyphomicrobiales; family Nitrobacteraceae; genus Bradyrhizobium; species Bradyrhizobium pachyrhizi. The sequence goes on from NZ_CP121667.1 coordinate 7,982,237, forward strand.
TTGTACTCGGGAACGAAACGGGCCGCATTCTCGCGATGGCGGGCGGCTTTTCGTATCCGGCAAGCCAGCTCAACCGCGTCGTCCAGAGCCTGCGGCAACCCGGCTCCACCTTGAAACCGCTGACCTACCTCGCCGCCCTACGAAAGGGACTGCAGCCCAACACGCTGGTGATGGACGAACCCATTACGCTGGCACCGATCGGCGCGACGGGCTCCGCGCGCCAGCGCGGTTTCTGGTCGCCGAGGAACTACGACGGCGGCGCTTCGGGCGCCATTACGCTGCGGCGTGCGCTGGAAAACTCGCGGAATCTCGCCACCGCGCAATTGCTCGCGACCGGCCTCGACGACAGCGCCGAGCACGGCCTCGACCGGGTCTGCGAGCTCGCGATGGAAGCGCAGCTCTACAAGGAATGCATGCGCTATTACCCGTTCGTGCTCGGCGCCCAAACCGTGCGGCTAATCGACCTTGCGGCGTTTTATGCAGCGATCGCCAACGAAGGCGCACGGCCCCAGCCCCATGCGATCGAGACGATCGAACAGGACGGCCGCGCGATCTACCGGCGCGATCCGCGTGCGGTGGACTGGATCGGCTCCGCCGACCGCGCATCGTTTTACCAGTTGAAATCAATGCTTCAGGGCGTGCTCGCTCGCGGAACCGCGCACACGGTGAAGCATCTCTCGCCCTATGTCGGCGGCAAGACCGGTACCACTGATAATTGGGCCGATGCCTGGTTCGTCGGTTTCACCAATGACGTCACCGTCGCGATCTGGGTCGGCTACGACAACGGCGACGGGGGACGCCGCACCCTCGGGCGTGGCCAGACCGGAGCAAAAGTGGCGCTGCCGATGTTCGAGCCGATCGTGCAGGCAGCATGGGAGCTGCACGCGCCCAAGACGGTGTTGAACGGCCCTTCCCGCGAAGCCATGCATCAGCTCGTTACTCTGTCGATCGATCCCTATACTGGCGATCCCGCACCGGCCGGCTCCGGGCGCGCATTCACCGAGTACTTCAAGCGGGATCCGTCAGGCAGAACCAATGATACGCAATTTCGGATCGTCTCGCGTGCGGAAAGCTACGCCGGGCCATTCCGGCAGTGGTCCTACGACAACCACACTTACGGCGACAACCAGCCGCCCTTTCCGTACCCGACCTGGCGTCTTGGTCCGCGCGAATATCCCTCCTGGCGCGGATATCCCGATGCCGAGGATCGCCTCCCGCGACCGCCGCTCCGAGTCGATCCCGATTATTTCTGGTGGCGGCTGAATTGAGCATTGACGCCCATGAGACTCCACCGTGCCGCTGTCCTCATCGCCGCCTGGGTGGCCGCTTGCACGGGCGCGGCGGCGCAGAAATTCCAGCTGGAGGACGTGCCCGCAGCCGCCAGCGTTCCGATAGCACAGATCAAACCACGCACCGTCATCTTCGCCGACCAACGCAACGATAAGCTCACGGACTTCTCGACCGGACTCATTCCTTTCGAAGATTGGGCTCGCTCGCGCCCGGTTCAGCGGCGCTTTCTCTCGCTCTTCCCAAGCTTCGTTGAGCCCACGCTCAACCAGCAAACGAAGCTGAAGCTCTCGGTCTACCTGGGAGAAGCGCGGTTTCGACTTCCAAGACCGGCAGCCACATTGGATCTGTCGCGGTATGCGAATATCGCGTTCCTCGAGCAGATCGATCCGGCAGTCAAGCACCGGCCGATCGTGGCGGGGGATGCTATTCCCAACAAGGACGGGGCCGCCGCGCACAACCGTCCGCCGGATCGCCGCTGGTGCGCGGACGCGAGGGCAATCTGCGCGCAGTCCCGTTACATGTTCGAAGGGAAAATTCCGGCGGGCATTCAGCTTGCCAACAAGCTGCGCGACGAGAGCAAAAAGCCGATTCCGGATTTCATCGAGTTCCAGAGTGAGATCATGTTGATCACGCAGCCGCACCTTGCCGAGCTGCCGGGCCTGACAGCGCTCGACACCACAGTCACCAGCGCGCTCGAGCAGAACATCTTTTGGGTCAACCAGGTTATCCAGTTCGGCAAGCTGCTTGCGGTTCTGCAACAGCATCCGACCGAGCCGGAAGCCGCCATCGCGACGGTCTACATCCTGGTTGCGGTCAGGAACGACGTGCTGAACAAGCAAAGGGAATATAGCAATACACCCGTGCTGCGCAATCTCGTGCCGGCGCAGCTGCTGATGGGCAAGAGCTCCTTCAACAGCGGCGATTCGCTGAGCGCCGGCCTGCCGAAGTACGCCAGAAGCCGCATCAAGGCGATCGCCGACATGATGGGCGGGAATGAGCAGGATTAGTCGATCATGGGGCTGGCACTCCCGATCGGGACTCCGATCGCGGAATATCGTGCAGGTTGGCGCGCCACTCGGAACAAAAATGCGAACTCTTACATGATTGAAATTGTTGTATGATCCAGCGGTCGCCGACAGACGACCAAGGCACTGGCTCGAAGGCGGCTCGAGACGCTTGCGGAGCCGGAAGGAATGGAAGGAGAAAAAAGGAGGTTCGCATCATGGTTGCCAAGGACGTGATGTTCGCGACTGAAGCGCGCGAACGGATGCTGCGGGGCATTGATACTCTGGCAAGTGCCGTCAAGGTCACGCTCGGCCCCAAGGGACGCAATGTGGTGATCGAAAGATCGTTCGGTGCGCCGCGCATTTCCAAGGATGGCGTTACCGTCGCCAACGAGATCGAGCTGGAGGATAAGTTCGAGAACATGGGCGCCCAGATGGTGCGCGAGGTCGCCTCCAGGACCAGCGATATCGCGGGCGACGGCACGACGACCGCAACCGTGCTCGCACAAGCCATTGTCAAGGAAGGCGCCAAGTCGGTCGCCGCCGGCATGAACCCGATGGACCTCAAGCGCGGCATCGATCTCGCGGTGGACGCGATCGTCAACGATCTGAGGTCTCATGCCAGGAAGGTGACGGCCAACGAAGAGATCGCTCAGGTCGCCACCATCTCGGCGAATGGTGACGCCGAGATCGGCAAGTTCCTCGCCGACGCCATGAAGAAGGTCGGCAATGAGGGCGTTATTACGGTGGAAGAGGCAAAGAGCCTCAGCACCGAACTCGAAATCGTCGAAGGCATGCAATTCGACCGCGGCTACATCTCGCCCTATTTCGTCACCAATGCCGAAAAGATGCGGGTCGAGCTCGAAGACGCCTATATCCTTGTCCACGAGAAGAAGCTGTCCACACTTCAGACCGTGCTTCCCCTGCTCGAGGCGGTGGCGCAATCGGGCAAGCCGCTCCTGATCGTTGCGGAGGATGTCGAAGGCGAAGCGCTTGCAACGCTGCTGGTCAACAAGCTGCGCGGCGGCTTGAAAGTCGCCGCGGTGAAGGCGCCGGGATTCGGCGATCGCCGCAAGGCGATGCTGGAAGACATCGCGATCCTCACCGGGGGCACCGCAATCTCCGACGAGATCGGCGTCAAGCTCGAGAATGTCGCGCTCGACACGCTCGGGCGCGCCAAGAAGATCATTGTCGAGAAAGAGAACACGACCATCGTCAACGGAGCCGGTGCGAGAAAGGATATCGAAGCGCGCATGACGCAGATCAAGGGCCAGATCGAGGGCACGACATCGGACTACGATCGCGAGAAGCTGCAGGAGCGCCTGGCAAAGCTTGCCGGCGGAGTTGCGGTGATCCGCGTCGGCGGCGCAACCGAGATTGAGGTGAAAGAGCGCAAGGACCGGGTCGACGACGCCCATCATGCGACGCGCGCGGCGGTTGAGGAAGGCATTCTTCCCGGCGGCGGGGTCGCCCTGCTGCGAGCGCAGAAGGCGCTTAGGGGTATCAGGACGGCCAACTCCGATCAGAAGGCGGGCGTCGAGATCGTGCGCCGTGCGCTCCGGGCGCCGGCATGCCAGATCGCCGAGAACGCGGGCGAAGATGGCTCGCTGATCGTCAACAAGGTGCTCGAGAACGACAACTACAATTGGGGCTTTAATGCCGCGACCGGCGACTACCAGGACTTGGTGAACGCCGGCGTGATTGACCCTGCGAAGGTCGTGCGCACCGCCTTGCAGGATGCCTCCTCCATCGCCGCGCTCCTGATCACGACGGAAGCACTGGTCGCCGAAAAGCCGAAGAAGACCGAGACGCATGCGCCTATGCCGCTACCCGACTTCTAAGGAGCGATGAATTCCGAATGAAATCCTTGTCGTGCTTTGGTTCTGTGCTCGGGCACGATCGTCTCGGAAAGCCGCTTCACACTTTTTTCGGGCCGCGCTCCGACGGTAACGAGCCGCTGGCTGGCGGCTGCAGAACGCGATTGCGAGGCATATTGCGCCGCGATCTCGGGATCGCCGCGATGGGTATTCTCAAAAGCTCAACGCATCCTGCACGAACCAGACGGGTGCCTGGACCTCAGGCTTGTTCTTGCAAAATTGCGGCACCGAGCTCATTGAAACGAAACAACTGAAAGATCCGCTGGCCATTGAAATCGAGTATCCTCAAGTCGTCTGTTTCGTGCAAATCGCTCTCGACCGCATGGAAATGCCCACCATAGCGTTCCTTCGCGAGACCGAGCGGAACATCGAAGGCGACAAACTTGCCGATGCCCTTGGCCTTGAGCTCACCAAGGAGCTTGTCATCCAGTAGTTCGTGGGATGTGAGGACCAGCAACGGACCGCTGGCCGTGAGCAACAGGAGTGACCTCATCGATTAACTCCCTTGGTTTCACCAGCATCGCCGGCGGGCGAACCATATCGCAGTGACCGTCGCGCTGGTGCTCGTCGTCGGATACATAAGGCCGGGAATGACGACTGAGAATAGGAGCGCGGCAGGTTACTCGACTAATGATCCGGTGCTCTAACCCGGCTTGGGCCCGCGGCTGCCAGTCAGGCGTTCGGTTTGCCCTCACCGCCTCCGATCTCGCCCTGCTATATTGAATGCACCGTCACCGAAATTACCCGCGTTCGCAATTTCCGGGTTGGAGGCAGGGTCCAACTCAAGAAATTGACGCCCTAGCGGCCGGTGGAACGCCGGTTCATTTCCTCCAAAAGCTCGCGCATCGCATCGAACTGCGTGCCAAAGCCCTTCCAGTCGCCTGACCGCAATCGTTCAACGGCCTTATTGTAGCGATCGAGCGCGTCCCTTGCCTGACTCGTCGACGGGCCTGTGACAGGTATTTCCTCATTCGTACTCGAGACCGGCCGCGCCGCGCCAGGCTCGACGAATAGAGCCGACAAGGCCTCGCCGAGCGTCTCCTTCATCACCACATGTTCGTCATAGGCCGCGATCACGCGTTTCAGCTCCGGCAAGTGCCCGTACTCCGCGCGCAAATAGAGCGGCGATACGTAAAGGATCGAGTTCTCGATCGGAATCGCCAGCAGGTTCGCCCCACGTATCACCCGCGAGCCCATCTGATTCCACAATGTTAGCTGTTGCGATATCTCCGTGTTCTGATTGATCCGCGCCTCGATCTGGAACGGCCCGTAGACGAGCTTCTCCTTCGGGAATTCGTACACGATCAGCTTGCCGTAGTCGGGCGCGTCACAACGCGCCGCCAGCCACGCGATCATGTTGTCGCGGCGGCTCGGCACCATCGGAACCATGAGAAAAAACTCGGCCCGCGCCTCGCCGGGCAACCGCATGATGATGTAATAAGGGCTCATCACCGAGGTGCCGCCGCCGCTGCCCGGCTGGCGCGGGAATTGCCAGAGATCCTCGCGATTGTAGAACACTTCGGCGGCCTCCATGTGGTAGGCTTGGAACAGCCGCGCCTGAATCAGGAACAGGTCCTCCGGATATCGAATGTGCTTCTGCAAATCCGCGGGCATCGCCGCGAACGGCTTGAACAGCTGCGGAAAGATGCGCGCGTAGGTCGCGGCAATCGGGTCCGCAGGATCCATCAAATAGAAATCGACGGTCCCGTGATAGGCATCGATGACGACCTTCACCGAATTCCTGATGTAGTTGAGATCGAAATCATGCACAGGCGGCGTCGACGGAAAATAGGAACTCGTCGTATACGCGTCCTGCATCCAGAACATCCGCCCGCCGCTGATCACCAGATAGGGATCATGATCGAGCCTCAGGAACGGCGCGATCTCGGGTACCAGCTCCCGAATATTGCGCCGGATCATGATCCGGCTCTCCGGCGTGATGTAGTTCGAGAGCAAGAGGTTCGGGTCGTTGAAGTAGTACGCGAACAGCGTTCGCCACGCCACTGAGCCGATCGGAATGCCGCCGGCGCCCTCATACCGCGCATAGGCGTTGTCCTTGCCTTTCGGATAATCAAACTCTGGCGCACTTCCCTTGACGATGACGTAGTCGTCGCTCTCCTCGCCGTAATAGATGCGCGGCTCGACGATCCTGGGGCCTCCGTCCGCAACCGGCGGAATGTCCTGCAAATAGAACAGCGGCAGCCCCTCAGTGCTCTTGCGGGTGACTGGGCTCATCACCGCGCCATTGCCGTGGGTGAACAGCACGTGGCGGTTGACCCATGTCTGCGCATTTGGCGGCAACAGCGAGGAGCGCAGCTCGCGCGCCGAAAGCATCACACTCTGGTAGGAATCGTCGAGCCAGTAGCGGTCAACGTCGAGATCATGGAATTTGTAGTAGGTGCGGATCTCCTGCAGCTGCGCGTAGGTATCCGACAAGGGCAGCCAGTCCCACAGTCTGATATTATCGATTGTCGCCTTGTTGGCGTCGAGCGTCCTGAAGGTGAGCTTCTGTTCGGCGGCAAAGGGCCTGGTTACGATCTTGTCGAGATCGTACGCCTGCCGGGTGAGCGCGATATTGCGCTCGATGTAGGGCTTCTCCAGCTCCAGCTCGCTTGGTTTGACGACGAATTGCCGGAACAGCGCCGGGACGATGCCGGACAATGCCAGGGCGCCGGTGACGACGAGCATGACCGCCGCCGCCGGAAGCCGGTAGCTGCGCGCCCGCACATTTGCCCACGCGACGAGCGCCGCGATGATCGAGAGCCCGATCATGAGCCACAGGGCCGGCAACCCCACTTGGACATCGGTGTAGCTTGCGCCGACGACGACGCCGTTGTCGCCGTAGAGCAGCAGATAGCGGTCGAGAGCGTAGGACCAGGCCTTCACCGCGAAGAGAAGACCAAGCAATGCCGAACCGTGGGCAATCGCCATGGGCGACATCGACCGGTGATGAACGTCGTATTCGATATCGCCGCGAGCCCAATAGATTGTTGCGGCGAAGAGCGCGCTCAGGACCAGTGTAAGCAGCATCCAGTTCTTGACCAGAACATAGGCGGGCAGCGAGAACAGGTAGAAGCCGAGGTCCTTGTTGAAGAGCGGATCGTCTGCGCCATAGAGCGCCTGATAGAGATACCTCAGGAAGATGCCCCAATAGCCGACTTCGGCCGCCGCGACGAGCAGCGCGAGCAAGGCTGCCCCGCCTGCGGCGATCGCGGGCCACGGCAGTCGATCGAACAACTGCGCAAATGGATCCGGCGGCGCGCTGCCCGCGACCTGCCCGACGGAAGCCGCGGCAACCTGTGTCGACCGCTTGCCGGCCAAACGCAGCGCGAGCCACCCGTTCACCCCGAGGATGAGGGCCGTTGCCGTCCAGACCGTAGCCAAGACGGCGGCTTTGGCGCCGATTGTTGTCCAGAAGACCTGCACATAGCCGACCGACGAAAACCACAGCCAGTCGACCAGGAAATCGCTCGCGAGCGCGAGCAGGATCAAGCAGATCACAGTGACAATGATCGCAACGATCAGCCTGACCACGCCACTTTGTCGTGGTGCCTTCCGTTCGGGTCCGGTAATCCCGATCGTCATGACGGCAATCATAGCGCAAATGAGGGGCGCCCGCCCGCTTGATTGGGACCGGGACAACACGGAGTGCAAAGCGGCCGGCGCGAGATCACGCTCCCGCGGCGGCGCCGCGTCGGACAAGGTTATGAAATGGCGCGGATTTGGCACGCCATTCGGAATAAAGCTGTGAACTCTTATATCATTGAAATTACAATATAATTTTATCTCCTGCCGTGGCTTACCTACCGATTTCCCCGTGGTAGGCAAGGGCGTCCACTCCCGGCGCAATGGTTTTTGTGAGCGGAAACGTAAAAGCCTCCGGAGGACATCCCGGAGGCTTTTTCTGGAGATCATTGAAGTTCGCTTCGCTTTCCTTCCTGGTTTTGGTGATTTCTCAGGCGATTCACCGGTTGCGTTGAGCGTGGAGTAGCACAGTGAGGCTATGTTGATCCTTTAGCTCGTAGAAGCACCGGGCTTTGCGATGCTCGCCTGCAATGGCAGCGTTACGGTGCTGCCGCTCGCGTATTTCTGGTCGCGTAGTTGACGCCCGCCAAGAAGGTCAGGTTCTTAACGGGGGTCCAAGAGGTGTAAGAGCCGACGCTCAACGTCACGCGATGCGAAGTCCTCCGGCGGCAGATGACTTCGCTCGATCTCTCGACCAGCTCGGTCGTCTTTGCCAAGCTACGAAGGTGCATAGCCGCACGCGCACCCAAATCAGAATCAATGGGACCGCGGCAGAGAGAGAGAGAGAGAGAGAGAGAGAGAGAGAGAGAGAGAGAGAGAGAGAGAGAGAGAGAGAGTCAGTCATTCCCCCTTAAAAGATAGGGCGTTTTCGGCATCGTCAGACAAAAGTCCACTGTTCGAGCTACGACCGGAAAATGAGTTTTCCGCCTCCTTGTTTCGTGAACCCGGCCTGACTATCGAGTGGAGTTGGCCGCAACGCGACGACGCACATGCAATGGCGACACTTGGTGCTGCTCGACCGGTGATACTGCTCGAAGGTCGAATTTCAGACTGGGTTGATGCTTAGCGCGCCATTTCGGACCAGGGCCACGCATGTAGTGCAACTCGGGCCGGTAACTGTCTCGCACGTCCAAAATCAAGTTGCGAACAACGCTCGCAAAGTCGGAGGCTGACTCAGCCGTCCTGCAAGCAAAAGCTGACAATGCGATTGCATCCATGATTCTCATCGCTGGAACTCCTCGATTGTTGCTCGATAGATCGGGCGATTGACAGCACCAGCGTAGTCACGAGAGAACAACCAAACCATTGCACAGAGGTCGATCGCGCACAGTACATTGTCTAAGAATGAGCAAACCTAAGTTTAGGCCTGCCTACTCGTGCCTTCTCGCTTCAAACCGGTGCTTTTTCCCGGCTCGGACCTGCCAACATGCGGCGGGCCGCATGGTTCGCTGTTGACTCGCGCGACGAAGTACGGCGACGCGTCCCCGCGCCGACCTAGATGTGTTGTTATCGGGACCGTCGCAGCATCTCATGGGCTGCCCCTAAACCAAGGGATAGCGGGCTCCACCGGATGATGCAGTGCGTGCCTATCTCCGTAAGGGTTTGACCCTACCGTCGTGCAATGGCTCCAGCAGACGGAGGATGCTACGGATCAAAATCGATCCCAGGAAGATGCAATGCAGCGGAACCGGACCTGACAGCCGGCAGCTGCAAGACGAGGTCGGCGGCGTAGCGCCCGCCGGCCTTTTTCTTGATCAAACGGCGTGCTGCGCTTCTCGACATTGTGGTGATCCGCGCCTCACCGGGCTGCGCGGCGAAACTGAAGCGCGGGTCGAAACAATTCGCGAACTCCCCCGACTTGAAGTCATTCGGCCGCGAGCGCGTAGGGCCGCCGCGGCAAGCCGAGGCGCTTCCACCCATCGACCGACGCCTCAGCGAGCGCATCGACCAGTGCGTCATCGCGGTAAGACGCTGGCGTAATGCGCAGCGTTCGGCGCCGCCGTATTGCAAATATTGGTCACAGGAAAACTGAAGGGAAGTCTAAACCGCGCTCAGTCGATCTATCGGCAATGAATGCTGCCGCAGACTGCATACGGGCCTTGATTTTCGAATGGCAGAGATGTCCAACCGCAGCAATATTCCACGCCGTTATGAAAACTATTTATGCCGGCTATTGGAAAACCTCGCCCCACGCTGCGATCAATCGGTGCGGCTGTCGGAGATTCCATCGAGCGAACGCTCAGCGAACGTCAGTCCGAACTTGATCTTCCCGAATATGCTGCTTCGGGCGACTTGATCCTGCCGAGAACTTTCAATGCGTGGGTGCGTCGGCTCACCGCTCACTCCCAACGGGCTAAAGAGGCATACATGGCTTTCACGCTAAAGATCAACGGCTCCCCCCATGAGGTCGACGTCGACGGCGACATCCCGCTGCTGTGGGTGCTGCGCGATGTGCTCGGTATGACCGGCACCAAGTTCGGCTGCGGTCAGGCGCTGTGCGGCGCCTGTACCGTGCATGTCGACGGCCAGGCTGTCCGCTCCTGTCAGACCACGGTCGACAGCGTTGGCGACAGCGTGGTCACCACGATCGAGGCGATCGGCCAGGCGCCGCAGGGCGCGGCCTTGCAGAAGGCGTGGCTGGAGCTGGAGGTGGTGCAGTGCGGTTACTGCCAGTCCGGCCAGATCATGTCGGCGGCGGCGCTCCTGAAGGACACGCCGAAGCCGACGGATGAGGACATCGACGCCGCCATGTCGGGGAATGTCTGCCGATGCGGCACCTATCAGCGCATTCGCGCCGCGATCAAGCACGCTGCGGGAGTTTGAAATGATGAATGAGCCTTTTCTGAGAGAGCGGGTTGTCGATGAAACAGCGATATCACGTCGCGGCTTCCTTCAGGGCACAGGTTTGCTACTTGGTTTTGTGCTGAGCGGTGCAAGCACGGGGCCCGTCTTCGCGGCAGCTACTTCGCAGGTGGTCGAAAACGAGATCACGGGTACGTTCGCACCGAATGGATTTATACGGATCAATCCGACCGGCGCCGTGACACTGGTCATTCCGATGATCGAGATGGGACAGGGCGTTTACACGTCGCTCTCGATGCTTCTCGCTGAAGAACTGGAAGTGACACTTGACCAGATTCAGGTTCAGCATGCGCCGCCAAATCATGCGCTCTACGTCAACTCGATCATAGGCATTCAAAATACAGGTGGCTCCGCTTCTGTCCGTGCCTTCTGGACGCCGCTACGCCAAGCAGGGGCAGTGGGTCGAACTCTTCTGATCGCGGCAGCCGCAAAACGCTGGAACGTCGATCCAGCGACTTGCCGCGCCAAGAACGGCGTCGTGTTCGATGCAACAGGCTCGAAGCATCTGAGCTACGGCGAACTTGCGACCGCTGCGGCGAAATTTCCTGTCCCACCTGCGGCAAACGTCAAACTAAAGGATCCGAAGGATTTCAGCCTGATCGGCACGAGCGCCAAGCGGGTGGATTCTCCGATAAAGGTCGATGGCCGCGCGCTCTATGGCATCGATACGCGACTGCCGGGTATGAAGGTTGCAGCAGTTGCCATTTCGCCTGTGCTCGGTGGCAAAGCGAAAAAGGTGGACGAGAAGGCCGCGCTGGCAGTGAAGGGGGTCCGGCAGCTGATCAATATCGATGAAGCTGTTGCCGTGGTGGCGGATCACATGGGTGCGGCGAAGAAGGGGCTAGAGGCCGCCGCCATCGCATGGGACGACGGGCCGAACGGCAAGGTCAACAGCGCCGATATCGTCAGACAATTGGAAGAGGAATCCAGAAAGCCGGGCGCTGTTGCCCGTAACGTCGGTGATGTGGCGAAGGCACTTGCGAAGGCAGCGCAACGGGTTGACGCCGTCTATCAGGTGCCTTTCCTGGCCCATGCGGCGATGGAGCCGATGAACTGTACCGTTCATCTGCAGAAGGATCGTTGCGACATTTGGGTCGGTACACAGGCGCCTACGATCACGCAGTCTCAGGTGGCCGAACTCACCGGCCTGCCAAAGGATGCGATCAAGATTCACAATCATCTGATTGGCGGTGGTTTCGGCCGAAGGCTGGAAGCCGATGGCACTATTCTCGCCGTCAAGATCGCCAAACACGTCGACGGCCCGGTGAAAGTGATCTGGAGCCGCGAGGAAGACATCCAGCACGATATGTATCGGCCCTATTATCTCGATCGGCTGTCGGCCGGACTTGATACGGCTGGCCAGCCGGTTGCCTGGATGCATCGGATCGCCGGCTCCTCAGTCATGGCTCGCTATTATCCCCCTTACTTCAAGGACGGATTGGACCCCGATGCCGTAGAAGCGGCGGCTGAGCCGCCCTATGCACTGCCCAGTATCCATGTCGACTTTGTCCGGGTCGAGCCCCCTGGTGTCCGGACGTCCTGGTGGCGCGGCGTCGGACCGACTCACAACGTTTTTGTGGTCGAAAGCTTCATAGATGAGCTCGCTCATGCCGCGAAGCAGGATCCCGTCGCTTATCGCAAGGGACTGCTCGGCCACAATCCGCGAGCGCTCACTGTTCTGTCGCTTGCAGCGGAGAAAGCCGGATGGGGATCCCCCCTTCCCGCGCGGCATGGCCGTGGAATTTCGGTGCAATTCGCATACGGAAGTTACACGTCGCAGGTCGCCGAGGTCGAAGTGGCGGCCGATGGCTCTGTCAAGGTCAAGCGGATCGTTTGTGTGATTGACTGCGGCGTGTACGTCAATCCGGATACGATCGAAGCACAGATTCAAGGTGGAACGCTTTTCGGCCTGACCGCCGCTCTCCATGGGTCAATCACTTTCAAGGATGGACGGGTCGAACAGAGCAATTTCGACAGCTATCTGCCGATGCGTATCGACGAGGTGCCGGTGGTGGAGACGCACTTGATCAAGAATGCCGAAGCCCCGGGTGGCGTAGGTGAAGCTCCGACAGCCATTGTCAGTGCTGCGGTGACCAATGCGATCTTCGCTGCGACCGGCAAGCGTGTGCGCAGCCTGCCGATCGAGACGGATGTGCTGAAGTCGTCGTCTTAGTCCTTTCCCGTCGTCCCGCGAGCGTCGCAATGCGCAACGGATGTCGGTCAGGCACAGCATAACAACCATGGGAACGTTCGCATTCTCTGCTCGGAAGAAATCACTTCTCGGAAGGACGCCGTCACGCCTTGCAAACCGGATCCGTTTCGGAGCTGGCATTTGGGGCTCCCTAGATTGGACCGGCAACCCAACCAGGGCCGCCTGGTTCGCTTCAGCTCCTAATTTCGTCTAGTGGCAGGAGACGAAGTTGAGTGCTACGAATGAGCAAGGCGACGCCCTCGCTGATCCTTGGAGAACAGGCTTCGGAGCACTATCGGCGCCGGTAGCCGGGCAGTAAAGGGCCACTACAAATGCACGCTTCGAAAGCTATTCCAAAGCAGGTCCTCGTCGGGCAGAACGCTTCACCGCCCGCGGGCGCCACTGTCAAGTTGTCTACAACAGACCTCAACAACTTGATGCAGGCGCTCTCCATCGATGTCGTCGCGCTGACCGAGCTACTGGTGCCGCGAGGCCATCGGGTGCAATTCGGGACCATTGACGTACCCGGGATCCATTACAATTTGTGTGGCGTGGGACGCATGTCTATCAACGGCGGACCAGAGATGCCGTTGCGCCCTCATCTGCTCATCATCGTTCCGCCAAACACTCCGTTCATGATCGAGGTTGGCGGTGGAAAAGGCCCGCCAAAGCTCATTTCGAGGGACTGCTGGACTCATCAAGACGGCATCCTCCGCGTCGCAGTGCCAAACGAGCAACCCGAAATCGTCCAGATATGCGGCTTCTTTAACGCATTCTTTGGTCAGTCCGTGAGGCTGTTTGGAGACCTCCGCGAACCGGTGATCGAGCAGTTCGAGCCTGCCGACAAGATCGACCTGAAGCTTCGCGAGGCCATCGACGAGCTCCTGCAGCAGGAGGTCGGCGTTGGAGCCATGACAGGGTCTCTGCTCAAGCAAATCGTCGTCTCATTGGTACGACGGTCCCTCAGGTCATCCCGGCGATGGACCGAGCGATTCTCGATACTCGCCGACAAGCAGGTCACCCGTGCTTTTGCAGATATGGTGGCGCGGCCAGGAGCGGCGCATTCGGTTCAAAGCCTGGCACACAGTGCGGGATTGAGTCGGTCGGCGTTCATGGCGCGTTTCTCGGATATCTTTGGACGATCCCCGATGGTCATCTTGCGAGACTTGAGAATGCGCCAAGCTGCGATCGACTTGACGACAACGACGATGTCGATCGACGTCGTTGCTCAAAATGCGGGGTACGAGAGCCGTTCGAGTTTTGTGCGAGCTTTTCGAAAAGCGTTCGAGCGAGATCCGAGCGACTACCGGCAGATGGCCAAGGATGGCAAAGCCCGGAAGGGCATCTGAGAGTGAAGTGCCGATAACGAGATTCACAGGGCCAGGTGCGACTGCGCGGACGATAGCACGAACTTCGTCCACGCGCCCAAGCCGCGAAGAGCATCCAACCGGCGCCGCCTCCCCCTGGCCAGCGCGGACGGGAGGACTGCGGCCATCGCTGCCGCCAGCTTGTGCCAGAACTCCCTAGGTCCCCTTCAGATCGTCGACCAGCATCGCGGTGGCGTGGCGCGCAAGCGCCTGAGTCGGGGCGTTGGTATTGCCGCTGGTGATATTCGGCATGATCGAGGCATCGATCACCCGGAGACCGTCGACCCCGCGGACCCTAAGCCTTGCGTCGACCACCGCTCGCCCATCCTGACCCATCCGGCACGTTCCGACCGGATGCCACATCGTCGTTGCGACTCGCTTCACCCATTCCCCGATCTCAGCGTCCGACCGGATATGCGAGCCGGGATCCATCACTTCCTCGATCACCGACGCCAATGACTCCTGGGCCATAACCTCGCGGATCGCGCGCACGGATTCCACCGCGGCCCTCAAGTCCTCATCCTCGCCGATGAAGTTCGGGTTGATGAGAGGCATCGACGTTGGGTCGCCATCAGCCAGCCGCACCCAGCCACGGCTCTTGGGCTGAAGTACCACGAGTTCGAAGGTGACGCCCGCGCGGTCGCCCGCCGGGCCCAGTTGTTCATTCAAGATGATAGGAGCGTGGTAGCATTGGATCGTGGGTTCGGCGGCGAAGTCCGACGGATTCCAGTGGGTAACGGTCTCAATACCGTTGCCGGACGCCGGGCCATCCTTGGTGACGAGATAACGCAGGCCGGCCTTCACGGTGCCGAGTCCCTGTGCGGCCGCCTGATAGCCAAGATCGCCCTTCACGTAGGCGCGGACCGGAACCATCGGGTGGTCGTGGAGATTTTCGCCCACTTCCGGAGAATCGACGATCGCCGCGATGCCGTGCTGCCGCAACTGATCGGCCGGTCCAATGCCCGAATGCATGAGGATCTTTGGGCTATGAACGGCCCCCGCCGATAGGACGACCTCGCCAGCCATGATCCTCTCGAGGCCGTTGTCCTTCAGTTCGACGCCCACAGCTCGCCTGTTCTCGATAAGAATCCGAACGACGGTCTTGCCGGTGAGAAGAGTGACGCGGCCTGAGACGAGGTGCGGACGCAGATGCGCATCAACTGCGCTGCACCGGCGCTGATTTCCGACCGTCGACTGCACCGGCGAGACGCCAATCTGGCTCTCGCCGTTATAATCGGGATTATAGGGAAGCCCGTATTCCTGGAAGGCCTTGAGGCAGTATTGGTTTAGCTCGTTGATGCCCTTGGGCAACTGGACCGCCAGACCACCATTGATGCCATGATATTCGTCGTGGAAGGTGTCGTTGCGTTCCTGCGCCATGAAGACGGGAAGCAGGTCTTCATACGACCATTTGCCGGTGTCGCCGACCGCGTCCTGCCAGGCGGCGAAGTCGCGAGTCTGACCACGGACGTAGCACATCGCGTTGATCGAGGAGCCGCCGCCGAGCACCTTGCCTGAGCGATAGGCTCGTTTGGTGCCGTGCTGGGGGACTGTCTCGTATTTCCAGACATGCCGGTCGTGGACCAGTATATTTGCGAAGCCCGCCGGAATGTGGATGAACGGGTCGCGATCCATGTCGCCCGCCTCGATCAGCGCGATCGACGCATCGGTGTGTTCGGCAAGATAACTGCTAACGACACAGCCCGCCGCGCCCGCGCCAACAATTACAATGTCGTACCTCTCCTGGGACATCAGTGTCTTTCTCTTTCGCACCATCTTTGTCGTCCAATCAATGCCCCAGGGCGCCTCGCTATCGCGGCGCTTAATCCAGAGATCGATTGGATCTTGCTTTTGGAGAGTGACCTTGCACCTCCGGCGAGGGAAATCACCTCTCGCCATAGAGTCGATAGACGATCGTTATTGTCGTTCGCGGTACCGCATGATGCTGTACCGGGAACGCCAACAGCCGCATCGCGCCACGAAACCGAGTTTTCGGTCTCTTCAATTGCCTGGCACGAGATGGCGATCAGCGAACCTCCACGCGCCTCGATAGGCCGAGCACCGTCGCCGCCAACCCGCTGTGCGCCCGCGCAATCCCAAATCCGTCGCGACCGCGAGCGACCTGTCCGAACGTAAGACGACACCGTTCATTTGTAAGCCGACAAGAACGAGAAGCTCTCGACGATGGACTTGGGGACGATGGACTTGGGACCGAAGCGCCGCCATTGAACTGGCGGTCGATGCGCCACTGCTTCATGCGAAGCGCATTTTTTGGCGTCTTCTGAAGTAGCCGCAGTGGACGGGCATCCGCTCTTCGGATGCTGGAATCATTCAACGATTTTCACGCCGTGCGAACCACGACCGACCAGTCGCGAAGCCGCGCGACCTTGACGAAAGCGTCCAGTGCCGGGGAGTAGCGGCGCCCCTGCACGGCCAGTAGCCGCACCTCCCGCGAAACCGGGAAGCCTTCGAGCGGAATGGTCTTGAGCGTCGGAAGGCGCGGCATGTGCTCGGGCGCGAGTATCACGCCGAAGCCGGCGGCGGCCATGTGCTGCAGATGCAAGTCATGGCCGCTGCAGTGGCCGAGTTGGGGCGGTTTCTCGGGGAAATACGACTGCTGGATCTTCGGGGCAACGTCGCAATCGGCACGTTCCAGCAAGACGGTCTCACGGAGGTCGTCGATGCCGATCGAGGGACGGTTTGCGAGGCGGTGTGTCGGCGCGAGAACTGCGACGTAGTGCTCCTCGAACAGCGACCAGTCGTCGATGCGGGCGGGCACGTCCTGCACGTCGCCGACCATTGCGGCGTTGATCTCGCCCTCAAGCAAGAGGTCGACGAGCTTCCCCGCCGCGCCCTCGCGCAGCTCGACGTGAAGTCCAGGGACGAACTTTGCGATCTCCGCGATCGGATCGAGGACGAGCGACGCCGAGATGGATGGGGCGAGACCGATCTTCAGTGGCGCGACCTCCTTGCGTTGGAACTCCTGGGCTCGGCGACGCACCGCGTCAGCCGAGGCCAGTGTGCGCTCCAGCATCGGAAGGACTTCCTTTCCAAGGTCGGTGAGCTGCGTCAGCTGGCGCTCGCGGTAGATCAACTGGCCGCCGAGCTCCTGCTCGAGCTTCTGCACCCCCTTGGTCAGGGCGGGCTGCGTGACATTGCACTGCTCGGCCGCGCGCGTGAAGTTGAGCGTGGATGCGACGGCGAGGAAGTAACGAACTTGATGAAGCTCCATGGCTGATCTCCGTCGAGATTCTTGTTGGCGCAGTTTGATGGCTTGGAGCGCTGCGGTCGATTGCGCGAGGGTACAGCGACGTTCGCTTGTCGCTACCTGGGCTAAGCGTTCGCTTAGGAGTGAGGACGTATACCTCGCGCTCCGAATCCGTTAGCCGGAAGGGCCCCGAGGAAAGAGAGCCAGCGGCGCAGAGAAGTGCGGTAGATTGAGTTTTGCGATTAGATCGCACCTTCGCACGAAACGATTGAGGACATGCCTTTCTGGCTCAGACATTCCACGGTTACTGTAGCCGTATGTTGAGGCGGTCCGCCATTCGGCTGAGCTCGGGAAGCGAACGCGCATTCATCTTCCGCATCAGATTCACACGGTGCACCTTCACTGTAGATTCTGAGATGCCGATATCGTTGGCGACCTGCTTGTTCAGACGACCTGCCACGACGCCGAGCATGACCTCGCGCTCGCGGGAGCTAAGCGTGTCGAAACGCTCCTTGAGCGCAGCCAATGCGCCATCACTGTCTCGACGGGCCCGATCGCGAGCGAGGCCGGCCTCGATGGCGTCAAGCAGATCCTGATCACGGAATGGCTTCGTAAGGAACTCTATCGCGCCGCCCTTCATCGCCTGCACGGTCATCGGGACGTCGGCGTGCGCTGTGATGAAGATGATCGGCACTTGCCTGTTTGCGGCAACAAGGTCGCGCTGAAGCTCAAGACCGCTTCTCCCCGGCATTCTCACGTCGAGCACCAGGCAACTAGGACCGCCCGGCGGATCGGCCTGGAGAAAATCTTGAACCGACGAAAATTGTCGGGCAGGTAGGCCGACGGTCCGCAACAGCCGCACGACCGAGTCGCGAAACTCGGGATCGTCATCGATAACCAAGACACTGGGATTTGCCTCACCCACTCTCGGCATCCTGCGTTGGAAAAGCACATTTCCCTATTACCGGTGTCAGTCTACGCTCATTCCATCGTGATGAACAATCTTTGATGCCTAAGCGGATAGCCGAAAGGCCTAAGCCATCGCTTAGGAACGGCGACATTGCGTAATCGGGAAATGTCAATGACATTAAGTTGCATGCTGCGCGAGTTGCCCCGCCGGTCGGCGGAGGCGCCTGGAACCCGCAATGTCGAACCGTACATTGATAGCAATCGTTGACGATGATCAGCCCTATCGTGAGTCAATGCGAAAACTCATAATGTTGCTGGGCTACACCGTTGAAGCGTTTCCGTCAGCGGCCGATTTTCTGGCGTCGCGGGGCTTGCCTGAAACCGTCTGCCTGGTCACCGACGTTAACATGCCCGGAATGACTGGTGTCGAATTGCACAGGCACTTGGTCGATGCGGGGTACGCGATCCCGACGATCCTCATTACCGCCTACCCCGATAAGGTCGCGAGGGATCAGGCTCTAAAGGACGGGGTTGTTTGCTACCTCAGCAAGCCAGTAGACGACGACTGTCTCGCGCGGTACCTGCGTTCGGCTCTGCAGCCGGGTACACCGATTGATGACAGTTTATGAGCCGTTATCCGCCGGCAGGGTAAACTGAAACACGGCGCCGCGAGGTTCAATCGCTTCCGCCCATAACTTGCCCCCATGTGCGTGGATGATGGAGCGGCATATCGATAGTCCCATCCCTGTTCCACCGGACTTCGTGGTGTAAAAGGCGTCGAAGACTCGATCGAGATTCTCCGGATCAATGCCCGGCCCGGAGTCGCGCACGCCGACGAGGGCGCCAGTCTGATCCTCCTCGGTGCTGATCAACAACTCTCTTGCCCCTTCCTCAACCGAACTCATTGCTTCAGCCGCGTTCAGGATCAAGTTCAGCAAGACCTGTTGCAGCTGAACGCAATCCCCCATAACCGAAAGCAATCCATCTGCAAGCCGAGTTTGAACTATGATGCCATTCCTGAGGATGACGCTTTGTGCCAGGATGATCACTTCGTTAGTAGCCGCATTGAGATCAAAGCGCTCCTTTCGTGGAGGCGCTTTCTTGATGTGATCGCGCATCCGTCCGACGATATCCTTGGCTCGGTCCGTATCTCTGACAACACAAGCGAGGGCTTCCATCGTCTCATCCAGATCTGGCGGATTCATTTCCAAAAAGCGCATTCCCGCACGGGCGTTGTTACGAGCGGTAGCGATCGGATGCAGAATTTCGTGAGACAGCGAGGCGGCCAATTCTCCCATCATGCTCACGCGGTTCATGTGGGCGAAATCCAACTCGAGCTGGCGTAGCTTTTCACGTTCGTCCTGCGCCCGCCTCCGTTCCGTCACATCGACAGTTGTGGTGATAACCTCGGCCAGCGTGCCCCGGGGCGAAAACACATGATAGCTGGTTCCTTCGACCCACTTGATTGTGCCATCAGGCAGGAGGAGTCTGAACTCGGCAATGAAATCCTTTCTCTGGCGCACAGCCTCCTGAACCGCTCCCCAAACTCTGTCGCGGTCGTCTGGGTGAATGCGTTTCCACATGCTTTTTTGCGTTGGAAGGCCTTGCAGCGGATCAAATCCCCAGATCCTGTAACTCTCGTCCGACCAATAGAGGTAACGCATCGTTGTCGCGTTGTAGATCCAATTGCCGGTACGGCTAAGTCTCTGTGCTTGGCTAAGCGCTTCCTCGACGCGCTTGCGCTCTGTCAAATCGAGCACGAAAGCAAGCCCCTCGTCGCCCCCTTCTTTGAACAGAGCGGCGCCAATAAGCACAGGAACCCGGCTGCCGTCTTTCCGAATATACTCCTTCTCGAAGGGCTGAACTTTCCCGGTTGAGTTCAGTTCTGCCTGAGTCAGCATGTCGCGCTCGCGCCATTCCGGCGGGGACAGCTCGGGCCAGCGCACGCGCCCCGAAACCAAGTCCTCGCGGTCATATCCCAGGATGCGTAGAAGCGCGTCATTGGCTTCAAGAATTCGACCTTCGCGGTCGGCAATGAGGATTCCGATGATGTTCGCGTCGACCAAACGCCTAATCTTCCCTTCGCGATCTGCGACGTCGCGATACAGCTGCGAGTTTTCGAGCGAGATTGCTGCCTGCGACGCAAGCACCTTCAACACTGTGACGCGGTCAGGTGTGAAAGCGTGGGCCGTCAGGTTGTTTTCGAGGTAGAGTACACCGGCCAATCTGTTCTGTTTGAGCAATGGCAGGCAGAGAATTGAACGGGCGTGATGCCGATGAATGTACCTATCAGCCGAAAACGGGTTCGCGGCTGCGGCATCGTGGAGAAGAACACTCTCTTTCGTCCGGATCACGTAGTGCAGGATGGACTCGGGCAGATCTGCAGCGGTTACACCTGCCTGCCGCTGACCGACGGTCACCGTATTATTGCTCGTCGTGACTTCTGCCTCAATCCGATAGCCATCACCTACCGCAAGGATCAACAGACCTCGCCCGGCACCCGCGTTCTCAATCGCTGTGCGCATTAGCGTGTCGATCAGCTTTTCTGGAACGATCTCCCCCGACACGGCTTGCGAGACCTTGATAACAGTAGCTAGATCCAGTTGTTCGACGGATGCCCCGATCGTGCCTGTGGGGCCGACAACCGATTTTTCCTCCCTGAGGTGCTGATACAACTCGTCGAGTTGACGTACCTTGCCGTCGGCTCCCCAACGGATGTATGCGTACCGCGCGTCCCGCAGGTAGGCATGCGCGATCTTCTTGAACCCGCGTGCAGCATAAAAGCGTGCGGCGGTTTCGTTGGCGAGCGCCTCGTTATGGACAAAGCCGTGCGCTTGTGCGGAGTGGATAGCGTGCTCGTAAAGATGTTCGGCATCGAGCGCGCGGCCTTCGATCCGGGCGATCTCCGCCCCGACGAGTGCGGCACGGTTCTCGAAGCTGTCCGGGCACGCCATCGCCCAGACCTCGAGCTGTCGGTGGTGCGCGGCCAGTGCTCTGACGTGTTCCTGCTGTTGGCCGGCTGCCGCAGAGTCGCAGGACGCTGCCCTGGAGAGCGCACTGTAGAAGTGATATTCCGCGCACTCAAAAAAAGACGCCGATGTCGGCTGCAGCTGCTGCGCCATCAATGAGGCTTCGAGGGCATCCGCATAGTCGCCGGCAAAGAAGCGTGCCTGCAGCTTGCGGATCCAATACGAGCCCGCCGCCAACGCCAGATCCGGGTTCCTGCCGAAACGGGACTCGAGCAGGAGTTCGTCAAACTGCCCATCGTCAAAGCGACCGAAAATCGGCGTCAAGCCGCGGAGCGTCCGTATCAGCCCAAGCTGGCCGGCGATGGAGTCAATCGCAAAACCGAACCGCATGTTCCGCGCGAACGCGAGACCATGCTCGACCTCGACTTGCACGTTATCGAGTGGATTCCCCGCTGCTAGAAGATACGTGTTCAAGTGGGTGTAATAGTACGCGGCAAACGTGAGGTCACCGATCTGGTTTGCTGTCTCAAATGCACGCCGCAGCAGCTCACAACCTTCCCGGACATGTCTCGTCCAGAACATGAGCAAATATCCAAAGTTCAAATAGGTTCTGGCCTGGAAACGCCTTAGTCCACGCTGTTCGACCAGTTCATAGCCGAGACGGCCTAATCGAAGCCCCGCCTGGTAGTCACCGAACTCCGGTCCAGCAAGCCTGCCAAGCACTGCGTAGGCGTAGCACGAGCCGTCACAATTGCCGCCCTCAAGACTGAGATTGACGGCTCGACAGATGACCATCGAGCGTACGTTCGCATCCGTATAGTGGGCCGGCGGCCCAAGCTTCGTCAGGACATCGAGGGTCGCAAGCGATGCCTCATTGCTCATCAAAGGCAGATCAATGAGGCTTTCTATTGTGCGGGAACCGAGTTGGGTCCAGATCCGATCATACTCCCGCCGAGCCTCGTCTTCCGTCGGGTGCGGCGACCAGTCGATGCCGAGGTGGCGGAGATAGTCGAGACCGACCGCGATCGCGCGGCTGCCCTGATCCAGGGTCGTGTAAAGATCCACCTGCAGGCACGTGACGCGTGCTCGTTCGATCGTCGTTGCGGAATGGGCCGACAGCACCGCCAGGCGCTGCTCAGCTTCCGCCAGTGCACCGGTGAGGAATTCACATTCGGCCCGGTGCAGCTCCAGCTCAAAGATCAGGTCGTGCTGGCGCTCCCAGGGGTCCCCCGGCAGCAGCGCTGCGCCGCAGGACAGGTAGTTCAGCGCTGAGGCATACGCTGTCGAGGCCTTGGCGCGCCTACCTGCAACTAAATTCAACTTTGCGACCCGCTCGAGCTCCTCAATTGACGTGATGAGATGCGAGCCTCGGTTGAGCTGATTGACGATTTCGAAGATGGTCTCCTCCAGCTTCTCTGGAGGGGTCTGCGCTGCGAGCATCATCCCTATTCGGAGATGGGCTTCGGCACGCAATTCCTCCGCGATCAAGGAGTAGGCGGCTTCTTGAACACGGTCGTGGAGAAATCTGTAGGACTCTTCCGAACGAAAGATCAGCCCTGCTCGCACCGCCTCCCAAAGCCGGCCATGCATCTCCTCCTCGGAAGACTGGGAAACGATCCGCAACATGGTGAACCCTGCGTCGTCGCCGAGACAGGCGAGCTTCTGCAATGCGTTCCGGGTTTCGGCGGACAGGCGGTTCAGCTTCCCCACCATAAGGTCCACGACATTGTCGGTGTAACCCTTAGCTTGGATGCGATTCAGGTCCCAGCGCCATCGTGCCTCGCCATAATCGAAGGTGAGCAATCCTTCGTCGGCGAGCGCAGAAATGAACTGAATAGCGAAAAGCGGATTACCGGTTGTCTTCTCGTGGATCAACTGTGCCAGCGGCGCGATTCTCTCCGGTTCGCTGTGAACAGAATCCGCGACCAGTTGTCCCAAGTCTTCACAGGTCAGGGGTGCCAAGACGATGTCTTGTAATATCGCTCCAGCTTGGCGCATCGCTTCGAGCTTGCGCATCAGCGGGTGTAAGGGATCGACTTCGTTGTCACGGTAAGCACCAATCAACAACAGGTTCTGCACGTCCGGCCGGGTCAACAGATCCTCGAGCAAATCGAGCGTTGCCGCATCGAGCCATTGAAGATCGTCAAGGAACAGGGCGAGTGGATGTTCCGGCCGCGCGAATACGCCGATAAATCGCCGGAACACCAATTGGAAGCGGCCCTGCGCATCCTGTGGCGGCAGTTCGTGGACCGGTGGCTGATCGCCGATGATGTGCTTTAATTCCGGGACGAGATCAACAATCAGCCGACCGTTCGGTTCGAGCGCCTCGAGCAGCGCCTCCCGCCATCGCCGCAGTTCCGCTTCGGTCTTGCTCAAAAGCGGACGGATCAGGCTCTGAAAGGCCTGCGCAAGGGTGGCGTAAGGGATGTCGCGCTTGTACTGGTCAAATTTGCCCGATGCAAAAAGACCGCGGGGCAGAGCTAGCGGCTTATGAAGCTCGTTGACGAACGCGGATTTTCCGATGCCGGAGTATCCCGAAACCAACACCAACTCCGGCCTGCCGCCGACGACGATACGGTCGAAGGAGGCAACCAAGGTACCGATCTCGGCCGTCCGACCATACAGCCTTTCGGGGATCAGCAGCCGGTCCGGGGTGTCGTGTTCCCCGGGCGCGAATTCGTCGATGTCGCCTCGGGTTTCCCATTCAGCAAGGCAACGCCGTAGATCGCTCTCGGCGCCTGCAGCCGTCTGATAACGCTCCTCAGCAGTCTTGGCGAGCAGCTTCATTATGATCGCAGAGACCGAGCCTGAGAGGTTTCTCAGCCGCTCGCTGGGCGGCACCGCTGGTCTTGCAATATGACAGTGCACCCATTCCATCGGATCGGCTGCCGTGAAGGGCAGAACGCCCGTGAGCATCTGGTACAGCGTAACGCCGAGGGCGTAGAGATCGCTGCGGGCGTCGACAGAGCGGTTCATCCTCCCGGTTTGTTCGGGCGCCATGTAAGCAAGCGTACCGGCGATGGTCTCGGGCGGGTCGGGCGCCTGCCGCTCGCGGGACAGGCGCGATGCAATTCCAAACCCGGTGAGCCGCACGCGTCCATCCGCGCAGTCCACCACAATATTAGCTGGCCTGATGTCTTTGTGGATGAGCCCGCGCTGATGAAGCTTGCCCAGAGCCGAGGTAACAGCGATCGCCAAGCGCAAGAAGCGTCCCACCTCCATAGGGCCATTGAGCAAACGGTCGAGCGGCTCGCCGCCAAGATCATCGAGCACGAGCACGGTCCGACCGGCGTCGCGCATGAGGGCCAACGGCCGCGCCGCCCATGCCCCGTCGAGCTCATCCTTCAGCTCGTATTCGTGCGTGAGACGATCAAGTCTTGACCGGGACGGGCGGTCGGCGGCAGGGGCAACAAGCAACACGGCGAGCCGGTTGCCATTGTCGTCCAGTTGCCAGCCACGGCTGACCACGCGCTCGCCGTCCTCCCACAACACCGGAGCGCTACCATCCGGGTACGCGACGTTCAGCGGCTGCTGCACCATCTGTCAGACTCCAGCGTCGGGCTTCGGCTTGAAGTCGGCTGATCAAGCTCTTCGTCGGCCATGCGCGCGGCCATTCCCCCAGCCTCGGGAAAAACTACTCCACCGGCCGAAAAATTCCACTCATCCCTTGGGCTGGCCGGCTGCAGCGGACGCGGAACCTGCTTCTCAGCAGCAATTTGCAGCGATTTGCCAGGCTTTGCTCGCTAAAGGCGGCAAAACGCGGGTCAACAAGCGCATGCCCGCTGATCCCAAGGGACTCGGGGGGCACAGCAACCTGGAAGGAAAGTTGGATGACGGACAAAGCTTCATCAAGTTCGCTACTTCCTCGCCCTGGCGTCGACACTCAACTTCACCCGTGCAACCGAGCAGTACCGCCCTGACCAGGGGGTGCAGAAACTGAGAGCCGCGCGGCCGGTTGATCCACCGCGAACGTCGGGCTAATGCAGCTCACAGACCTTGGGTCAGCGTGACGGAGATAGTGCTCCGGCCTCATGGCGGATTGCCATCACTGCATCTCACCGCGCCGCAGCCGCGATCATCTGAATCGGCTTGCCCTCGTTCTTTCCTTCCGCGAGGTTGCGCACCACCATGTAGAAGATCGGCGTGAAGACCAGGCCGAACAGCGTGACGCCGAGCATGCCGAAGAACACGGCAACCCCGACCGCCTGGCGCATCTCCGAGCCCGAGCCGGTCGACACCACCAGCGGCAGCACGCCGAGGATGAACGCGAATGACGTCATCAGGATCGGCCGCAGCCGCAGCCGGCAGGCCTCGATCACCGCCTCCAGCCGCGATTTGCCCTCGAGCTCGATGTCGCGCGCGAACTCGACGATCAGGATCGCATTCTTGGCCGCCAGCCCCACCAGCACCACGAATCCGATCTGGGTCAGGATGTTGACGTCCTGCCCCATGATGCGGACGCCGATGGTGGCCGCGAACAGGCACATCGGCACGATCAGGATCACCGCGAACGGCAGCGTCCAGCTGCCATATTGCGCGGCCAGCACCAGATAGACGAACAGCACGCAAATCGGGAAAACGTAGAGACCGGCATTGCCACCCGTGACCTGTTGATAGGATAGATCGGTCCATTCGAGGGAAAAGCCGCTCGGCAACGTTTCGTCAGCGAGTTTCTTGATGGTGTTAAGCGCCGTCGTCGAGCTCACACCTGGCGCCGGCTCGCCCTGCAGTTCGGACGCCGAGTAGAGATTGTAGCGCGCGACGCGGTCGGGTCCCGAGATGTCCTTGAAGTCCACGATGCTGCCGAGCATCACCATGTCGCCCGCCGCATTGCGGGTACGCAGCCGTGCCAGATCGGAGTTCTCCTTGCGGAACGGCAGATCGGCCTGCGCCGTGACGTGGTAGGTGCGGCCGAACAGGTTGAAGTCGTTGACATAGGTCGAGCCGAAATAGGTCTCGATGGTATTGGTGACGTTGGCGATGGGAACGCCGAGCTTCTGCGCCTTGACGCGATCGACATCGACGAACAGCTGCGGCGTGTTCGCCGAGTACGGCGAGAACACCGAGGTCAAGTTTGGCGACTTCCGCGCTGCGGCGACGAGCTCGTCGGTCGCGGCTGCGAGCAGCTCGGGACCGCGCCCTTGTCGGTCTTGGATACGGATAGCGAAGCCGCCGCCGGTGCCGATGCCCGGCACCGCGGGCGGCGGAATCACGATGATGAAAGCGCCCTGGATCACCGACAGCCGCCTACGCAGATCGGCCGTGATCGCATTCGCCGTCAGCCCCCTCTTCTGCCGTGCTTCCGGCTCGTCGAACACCGGGAACAACGCCGCGGCGTTGCCGGCCTGCGTGCGGGTTGCGCCGGAGAAGCCGCTGAACGCCCCGACACGGACGATACCCGGCGTATCCAGCGCGATCCGCTCGATCTCCTGCACCACCGCAGCGGTTCGCGCGAGCGACGCGGCGCCGGGCAACTGCACCGAGATGATGAGGTAACCGCGATCCTGCGCCGGGATGAAGCCCTGCGAGGTAGTCGCGAGCAGCCAGCCGGCGCTGCCAATCAATGCGACATAGAGCAACAGCATCGGCGTCGAATGCCGGATTACGAACGACGCCAAGGCCGCATAGCCATTAGACAGCCGGTCGAAGACGCGGTTGAAGACACCGGTAAAGGCCGACCAGCCGCGTGCGATCAGGTTCCAACGCGCTGCCGGCCGCCTCTCCTCATGCGGGACCAGGATCTGCGAGGCCAACGCGGGTGACAGCGTCAGCGAGCAGAAGCAGGAGATCGCGGTCGCGACCGCAATGGTGACAGCGAATTGCTGGAAGAATTGCCCGGAGATGCCCCCGAGGAAGGCGGTCGGCACGAACACCGCGCACAGCACCAGCGCGATCGAAACCAGCGCGCCGCCGACCTCCTCCATCGTCTTGAGCGCGGCTTCGCGCCGGCTCATGCCGTGCCGGAGATGTCGCTCGACATTCTCGACCACCACGATCGCGTCGTCGACCACGATGCCGACCGCGAGAACCAGACCGAACAGCGTCAAATTGTTGATCGAGAATCCGAGCGTTGCCATCACCGCGAAGGTGCCGACCAGCGACACCGGGATCGCAATGATCGGGATGATCGCAGGCCGCCAGCCCTGCAGGAACACCAACACCACGATGACGACGAGCGCCATTGCCTCATAGACCGTCCTGATCAGCTCGTGGACCGATTGGGCGATGAATTCGGTCGGGTTGTAGCCGATATTGTAGTCGAGCCCCTTCGGAAAACCCTCCTTCAGCTTGGCCATGGTGGTAGAGATTGCCTTCGCTGTGGCGAGCGCGTTCGATCCGGGCCGTTGCGTCACCACCATTGCGACCGCCGACTTGCGCAGTATGCGGCTGCTAGTAGCATAGGACAGCGCACCGAGCTCGACGCGAGCGACGTCGCGCAGCCGCACCGTGCGGCCGTCGGAGCCGGCCTTCACCACGATGTCCTCGAACTGCCTGATGTCCTTGAGGCGGCCGGTGAAGACGAGGTTCGGCTGGAAGGCGCGATCGGCGATCGGCGGCTCGGCGATCTGGCCGCCGGCGATCTGCAGGTTCTGCGCCCGGATCGCCGCCAGCACCTCGGCCGAGGTCAGGCCGAGATTGGCGATCCGGTCGGGATCGAGCCACAGCCGCATCGAATAGTCGCGCGCGCCGAACATCTGGATGTCGCCGACGCCGTCGAGCCGCAACAGCTGGTCGCGGACCTGCAGCAGCGTGTAGTTGGAGATGTAGAGCTGGTCGAAGCTGTCGTCGGGCGACAGCACGAAAACAGCCATCAAGATATCCGGTGAATTTTTGCGGGTAATGACGCCGTTGCGCTGCACCTCCTCGGGCAAGCGCGGCTGCGCGATCGCGACGCGGTTCTGCACCAGTACCTGGGCCTTGTCGAGATCGGTGCCGAGCTTGAAGGTGACGGTGATGGTGAGCTGACCGTTCGAGGCCGCCTGGCTGTAGAGGTACAGCATGTCCTCAACGCCGTTGATTTCCTGCTCGATTGGAGCAGCAACAGTGTCGGATACGGTCTGCGCCGAAGCACCCGGATATTGCGTGGTGACGGTGACGGTCGGCGGCACCGCCTGCGGATATTCCGAGACCGGCAGCGTCTGATAGGCGATCGTACCGACGATCAGGAGCACGATCGACAGCACCATCGCCAGGATGGGCTGGTTGATGGAAAGCCTTCCGAGATTCATGGCTTCGCACCTGCCGCCGGCTTGTCGCCGGCCAGCGCCTTGTCTGCCGGAACTGCCGGCGCTTTGCCCCCTGCGGGAGCTTGCGCCATTTTCGGCGTCACCTTGGCGCCGACGCGAGCGCGCTGCAGCCCGTCGACGATCACGTGGTCCTCCGCCTTGAGGCCCTCGCGGATCACGTGCAGGCCGTCATCGAGCGGACCGAGCACAACCGCCCTCGCTTCCACCGTGTTGTCGTCCTTGACCACGAACACGATCTTGCGCGACTGGTCGGTGGCGATGGCGGTGTCCGGGACCAGCAGCGCCTCATAGGGCGAGGAGCCGATGATGCGGACGCGGCCGAATTGCCCGGGCAGGACCGACAGATCCTTGTTCGGGATAATGGCGCGGCTGCGAAGCGTCGCGGTGGAAACGTCGAGCCGGTTGTCGAGGAAGTCCATCTTCCCCTCATGCGAGGGCCTAGTCTCGCCGGTCAACGCCACCCGCACCGGGTTTGCGGTGTCGCGCGAGCTCGGCCGCCTGCCCTCGAACCACAGCTTGCTGTTACGTTGATAGGTCGCCTCGTCGACGTCGAAATAGATGTAGATCGGATCGAGCGACACGATCGAGGTCAGCAGTGTCGCGCCGCTCTCGCTGCCCTGCACCAGGTTGCCCGGGGTCACCAGATGCCGGCTGACGCGGCCGGTGATCGGCGCCACCACATTGGTGAATTCGACGTTGAGCTGCGCGGCCTTCAGCGTACCCTCGGCCTGCGTCTCAGCCGCATGAGCCGCCTGCAATGCCTGACGGCGCTGGTCGACGACCTGTTCGGAAACTGCGCTAGTCTGAACCAGGGTCAGCCCACGGTCGAGTTCGCGCTTGGCAAGCTCCTCCTTGGCCCGCGCGTCGGCGAGCTGACCTTCGGCCTGCAGCTTGACCGCCTCAAACGGGCGCGGATCGATGATGTAGAGAAGATCGCCTGCATGGACGATCGCACCATCCTTGAACTCGACGCTGTTGACGAAGCCGCCGACGCGGGCGCGGACCTGAACCTCCTCGATCGCCTCGAAGCGCCCGGTGAACTCATCCCAGTCAGTGACCGTTCGTTTTACCGGTTGCGCGACCGTCACCGACGGCGGCGGAGGCCCGCCCGCCCGCGATTGCGCCTTCTCGTCGCAGCCGGCGAGCGCCAGCGCGAACAGCAGACCGATCGGCGCGCCGGCGTATCGAAGGCGACGAAACAAACCGCGCGCTGCAGCCGGAAGCTTTGTTGCCGCCAAAGTGCCGCCGGGTCGCAGTGTCAGCGTGCCCATGGTGCGGCGATTTCGATGACATCGTTGCTTTGCATATCGACCCACTGCCTTGCCAATCTTCCATCGTGTTACGCGTGTCTCTCGCGGAACCGCACGTTTCGGCTCGACGATGCTTTGAAGCGTGGACCTTGCACCGCCCGCGAGGGAAATCACCTATCGCCATGGAGTCGATAAACGGTCGTTATTGCGGCTCACCGGGTGGCGTGAGGCCGGAGCGAGGAATGCCAAAAGCCGCATGACACTCGAAGCCGGCGTTTCCATCCTGCAGAGGCAATCAATGCCGGAGCGGCTTGGTGCAGCGAGATTCGAGCTCGTACATGGCGCGCGAGAACGGCAAAAAGCGCGCGCGGGGTCCTGTGCGTCATTTTTGACCCACGTGAATGTTTTGCACACTGCGCGGCGTCACCGTTGGGCCGCGCGCTGCCAAATTGATTGACGCTCAGACAGGGCCGTCATACTCGCCACGCGCCGGATAGTCCTTCGCGACGGCGAAGTCGATCGCCTGAAGCAATTCCGAGAACAGCGGACGTGCGAACGGCATTGTTTGAACCGCGCCGTAGTATAAAGTACCGTCCGGTCGGACGAGGAATACACCCGGCTCCGAAAAATGTGGCGGCTCTTCGATGTTAATCGATGAATGTCCACGCGACGACGAAATATAGAGCCCCCATTCGCGAGCAACCGCGAGCGGTAGCGAATACCCGAATCGCAAGTTGGAACCGACCTTGGTTGCCATTGCCTGAGCACGCTCGCGAACGTCAGAGCTGATCGCGATAACCTTTGTACCGCGGCGGTCATATTCAGGAATCAACGCTTCCAGGTCGCGCAGATACTTGAGGCAGACGGGGCAATGGAGCCCGCGATAAAATGATATCAATGTAAATTGCTTCGGCGCGGCGACCATTGCCGCAAGATCAAAGTCGCCATGAGCAAGTGTGGGCACGCGCAATTCGGGAACCGGTCGACGGGGCAGCAGCATTCTCTTCTCCGCGGTTATCGCCTAGGCACATCAGAAATTCCAGCACCAGGTGGATGACACGCAGCATGCGCATACCGGTCGTCGATTTCGACCTCGGTTTACACCCGGTCACGACGCCCGACGTATGCAAGCGTCCACGCCCATCCGCTCCGAAGCCGAGCACCTTCCGAGCGAGACTACGTCGGTGACTTTATTATTGGGAAATGCCAGACCGTTATGATTTCTATTCCCGCGCGTTGTCCCTCCGACTGAAGCTTCGGCTTGATAGAAGTCGATGCATGGTCCGTGAGCGGAAAGACCATCAAACTCGGCGCGCGTGTCACGGATTTTCCGGCCACCGAGCTTCGACATGGACTTTTTAGAGCATTCCTGTCCGTTATGGACATGATAGCTTTACCCGAATGGTCGCCGGATTTAGTTGGTGAACGCACCGGCTCGAGCGGGCGCAGCGCTGAGATCGCACGAACTCTAAGGTTCGTTCGGCGCTGCTGACGTGCACACTCGTTGAAGCCGGGGATCAATCATTCGGACGATCGGGACCTAATCATGACCAAGATCCGCGAAGTTGTCGTCGCAAGCGACCCCACCAATCATGGCGCGCTGGTTGGCCAAGTCGGCGAATCTCGGTTTCCTGTCGGCGGCCCGGATGGCGTCGGCCACATTTCTTCGGGACCCAATCCTTACGACCTTCTCAGCGCATCTCTTGCCGCATGCACCGCTATGAGCGTTCGTTTTCAGGCCCGGCGCGAAAAACTTCCACTTGAGCGATTGGAAGTGGGTGTCAGCTTCCACCATGGCGCCCAGGGCGAAAGAGATTCGTTCGAGCGCACCCTCGTGCTCGGGGGAGAACTCGACGCACAACAGCGCGCATTCCTGCTGGAAGCAGCAAACCTCTGTCCCGTTGGTAAAATTCTCGGCATTGGAGCGGATATCAGCACGCGCTTGGACGCTGCTATTTCCGGGCGCAACGCAAGCACTCAGGCCAGCTACGAGGATGATCTGGCTCTGCTCCCGATCCCGAATATCACTCCGGATTGAGCGTCTCTCGCGCCGTCGATCCTGCACCGGGCGTCGTAGCCTATCATACCCGCAGCGTCTCCGGTTCGGCGAACCCGCCACGCCTCATGGGGCATTCGCTCCGCGGCTCAGCGCAGTCGCTTTGATCTTTCGGGCCGATGGCATCGATTCCATAGCCACAGGTCATTGGACCATCGATTCTCACGATCGTAGCCTTGCTCGTCTGCAAAGACACTTGAAAGATGACGACACACCGTAGACAGGGAGCTGGATGATGAAGGCAATCGTCGTAACGGACCAGGCTGCGGGAACTGCCGGAATGAAGCTCGTGGAGCGGCCCGAGCCACAAGCGGCGATTAACGACGTCGTCGTTCAAATTCATGCGTCGGGATTCGTCCCTACCGAGTTGACATGGCCCTCGACATGGACCGACCGCCTCGAGCATGACCGAACACCATCGATTCCCGGACATGAGCTGGCCGGAGTGATCACCGCGCTCGGCTATGGCACAACGGGGCTCTCAGTGGGACAGCGAGTGTTCGGCCTTGCCGACTGGCATCGCGACGGCACCCTGGCGGAGTTTGTAGCAATGGAGGCGCGCAACCTCGCGCCGCTCCCGGGCGACGTCGACTTCACGGTGGGCGCGAGTCTGCCAATCTCGGGCCTCACCGCGTGGCAGGGGCTGTTCCAGCACGGCCGCCTTCAGACAGGGCAGAGCATCCTCGTGCATGGCGCGGCCGGCGCAGTCGGGTCGATGGTGACACAACTCGCACGATTGGGCGGCGCCTATGTCATCGGCACCGGGCGCGCCGACGACCGTCAGAAGGCGCTCGAGTTCGGCGCGCAGGAATTCATCGACCTCGAGAACGACGTCCTCGAAGACATCGGCGGAGTCGATCTGGTGTTCGATGTCATCGGCGGCGACATCGGGAAGCGTTCCGCGCGCTTGATTCGAGCTGGAGGAACGCTGGTGTCCATCGTCGGGCCGAGCGAAGCGCGACCCCGCGATGGCCTGGCGGTCGACTTCGTTGTTGAGTCCGATCGTGCCCAACTGAGCGAGATCGTCCAGCGCGTGCGGGACGGACGACTGCGGACGAACATCGGCAACATCGCGGCTCTCGACGATGCAGTCGCGGCTTTCAATCCGACCAAGCGGATTAGCGGGAAGACGATCATCCGCATTCGACCGTGAACGACACGCATTCGATGCTCGCAGCCCGCTGCGTCCTTTTAGCCGCGCCGGGGGCACTGGGAACCCACCCACGCCCCCTGACATGAGATGTCGAAAGGGCTCCATCCCCGCAGCATTTCCAGCAAAGAGAGCAAAAGCACCCGCTATCTCAACCTATCCCTTCACGCATAGGAACCACCATGACCAACCGAATGACCATGACCAACGCCGTCATCGAATGTATCCTGAGCCGCAGCGCCACCAAGTACTACGACCCCACCGCCACCCTGAGCGACGACCAGATCCGCGAGCTGGTGCGAATCGGCACCACCGCGCCGACATCCTTCCACTTGCAGAACTGGCGCTTCATCGCCGTACGCACGCCGGAAGCCAAAGCTCGGTTGAGTCCGATCGCTTGGAGCCAGCCCGCAATCACCGAAGCGGCCGTTACCTTCATCGTCTGCGGCCAGTTGGCCGATTCCAGCGTCGTCCCAGAGCGTCTGGCACCGCTGGTGGAAGCGGGCATCATGCCGGCAAAGATGGTGCCGGAATGGGAAATCCCCGCACGCGATCTGTACATGGAGTACCCGCAGCGCCAGCGGGACGAGGCAGTGCGCACCGGCACCTTCGGCGCTGCGGCGATGATCTATGCGGCCCTCTCACTAGGCTTGGGTTCGACGCCGATGATCGGTTTCGATGCCGAAGCGGTGCACCGCGAGTTCGGACTGACCAAGGACGAGGTACCGGTCATGCTGTTGTCCGTAGGGACTGTGCGTCCGGGGAACTGGCCGCAGAAGCCGCGCCGGCCGTTGGCCGATGTCTTGAATCTCGTTTGATTATTAGTGAAACCAGCAAACTACAGAGAATGTGATGCCAAGGATTGCAGCTCTAAGGCCGGAACAGGTGCCGGCCGATTCGAAACCGACCCTCGATATGTTCACCAAGAATATCGGGTTCACCCCGAATATGATGGCGACTTTCGCGGCAAGCCCGATCGCGTTCAACTCATGGGCCGCCCTGCTCGGCTCCTTGAGCAAGGCGCTCGACGTGAAGACGCGTGACAGCATCGGTCTCGCTGTCTCCGAAGTGAATGGCTGCGACTACTGCCTGACGGTTCACAGCTTTACGGCCGATCATATGGCCAAGCTGCCGGCCAATGAAATCATTCTCGCTCGGATGGGCCATGCCAGCGACCCGAAGCGGGACGCCGCGATCCAGTTTGCGCGCAAGGTCATCACGACCCGCGGCAAGGTCAGCAACGCCGATCTGAAGGCCGTCCACGATGCCGGCTACACGGATGCGAACGTCATCGAGATTGTCGCGCTGGTGGCCATGTACTCCCTGACGAACTTTTTCAATAACGTGTTCGATCCCGAGAAGGACTTTCCTGCCGTTGCGCCGGCTGGCTCTATCTGAACACTATCCGGTCGCATCGACGAAGTCTGAGGGGCTCAGAGCCTCCATGTAAGTGAGCTTGACGCCAGAGCCCGGAAGCACCCAGGTAACGTTTCTTGGGAACGCGTCCGGGCCTTTGGTAGGTGCACCGACCGATATCGCCGACGCTATCCGCTTTTTCCGACTCTGCACCGCTCATTACCAGCGAGGTCCCGCACGTCGACGGTGGACAAAGTGCTCGCCACCGAGCTGAACCTGCCGCTGATCGTGGATCAGCAAGAAAGCGATGCTTGATCATCCAATTTCATGCGCCAGCCGGCGTAATTCCTCGATCAGCTACAGCGAGCTCGCCGACGAACCACACCGGATCGACATCACGGTCAGCGGCTGACGTGGCCATGGGCGATCTCGGATCGACGTTCGGCTAAGTCGCCCTCTTCAACAAACGCGCCGGCAAATCGTGAGGACAAGCAGCCGCGCGACCGTTACACAACCGGATCAGCTCGGCTGCTCGGTCCATCGACGAAAGGCTCGCCGGCGCACCGGGCCGATCGGCGCGAAGACCGCCGCCATTCTTCGCCAAGGCGGCCACGAAGCGATCGCAAGCGTCGCGCAAAGCTGTGGCGTCAACACACAGTCACCGGAGAAGGGCTCAAGGAAGCCATGGCCAGCGCGCGGGTGGTAATCGACGTCAACAATGCGGCGTCATTCGATACCACAATGTCGAAGCTCTCGGATGAAACACTCAAGGGATCGATCTAGGCCGCCAGGTTGCCCGCGAGGACGAGGACGTCGCGCCGCTGCACAAGAAGGCGCTCGCAGCGCGCCGATCTGATCTGGGAGACCACCACGGCGCGGGCGTCTCAACGGCCCGACCGTAGAAAACGACGCTTCATACTTAAAAGCTCCGTCACGTCATGTCGATCGGCTGCGGATGAGATAGCAACTCTCAGCCATTTTCCATCAGGATATGTTTGCGCTTCATCGTAAAGCTTGACCAGCTGCGTGCGCCACTCGTAGCGCCGCGCCTCAAACTTCTCTCGCTCTGCTGTCCCCAAGACCACCTCGACCGAAAGCTTCCTGTATTCCGGCAGAAAAGTGCAGAAAGCCTTGGATCTCTTGTAACGCAGGGACCAGCCGCGCTTCTGTCCACGATAGAGCCAATCCGGCGCGAAAACGCCGGGGTAGTGTTCCTCGATCCAGTTCCGCAGTTCGGCCCAATGCTCGAACGCCTTCGGCCCGATCCAGTCGCGGACCGTGGTGTCATCGGGCGATGCTGATTTGTCGGTGATCCTGTCGCCGATTTGGGGGGACTGCTCCATGCCGCTTCCTTTACACCACTCTTTTTCGGGAAACTTGGTGGGCCGCACGATCGGCCCCTCAGTAGCGAATGAGTCCGAACAGGCCGAATAGCCTGTCCGCATCCTGCCAAGCCTCGGCAACCCTCCATCCGCCGGAGCGGGCGAGCTGCTCAAAGCTCTCCGCAGTATATTTTCGGGAGCTCTCAGTGTGGATGGTTTCCGACGTTCTGAAATTGAACGTCCGCCCACAGATTGTAACGCACTGATCGCATAAGCTGACCAGGTGCATCTCTACGGCCTTGTCGATTTCGTTCCAGCGCGCCGCGTGCTCGAACTGCTCCAAACGAAAGTCGCCGCCCAGTTCGGTGTTGATCCGCTCAAGGAGGTTGAGGTTAAAAGCGGCCGTCACGTCCGCGCTGTCGTCGTAAGCACGGAGAAGCATATCTACGCTTTTCTGAAGGTCGACACCGATGATGGCGCGTCCGTCGTCGCCCAGGTGTCGCCCCATCTGCGTAAGCAGGGTCTTCGCCTCGATCGCGTCCAGATTCCCCATCGTCGAGCCCGGAAAAAATCCAGTCCTGCCGCCATAGCAGCTGTCAAACGGGACTTCGAATACATCCAGGAAATTGCGCTCTACCGGGCGGACCCAGAGCGATGGGAAGCGCGAAGCGATCCTCTTCGACGTTTCTGCAAGGAAGGGGGCGGCGATATCGATCGGAACGTAGCCTCGTGGGTTACGCAACCCTGCCAGCACAAGCTCAGTCTTAACGCCGGCTCCCGCACCATATTCGATGAGGATCGCGCCAGACTCTACAAAATCGGCGATGTGACGCCGCCGCTCTCGCAAGATCGACGTTTCGGCTCGAGTCAAGTAATACTCATCCTGCCTCGTTATCTCTTCGAAAAGTGCAGATCCACGCTCGTCGTATAACCAACGGCTCGGCAATGTCTTCACATCAGCGGATAACCCGCCGACGACGTCTCGGGCGAATACATTCTCAACAGGGTCGATGCTGTTAGTTGCGTGAAGCATATTTTTCGGCTTTCGGGGCACGGCAGATGACGGTCGCGATAAGCTCGCGGCCGATATCATCACCGTGGATTGTTGCCTGGCGCAGCGAGTAGGTTATTTGACGGGCGTCGTCAGCGGGTTGTCATTGGCATCGAGAACGAAGACAGCGAGCGGCTTTGCGGGGTCTGTCTTGCTCGCGTTGCGGCTAATCGAATGGGTCGCGCCCGGCGGCTCCGACCAGCCCTCGCCTGCCCGATAGATGCGCGTCTCACCGTCGTTCACCTTCGATTCGATCGCGCCCGAGATCACGTAGGCGTAGATGAAGGCCGACTTCGCGTGGGTGTGGGGCAGAGAGGCCGCGCCCGGTGC
Organism: Bradyrhizobium pachyrhizi; assembly: GCF_029714545.1. Lineage (NCBI taxonomy): Bacteria > Pseudomonadati > Pseudomonadota > Alphaproteobacteria > Hyphomicrobiales > Nitrobacteraceae > Bradyrhizobium > Bradyrhizobium pachyrhizi. The sequence goes on from NZ_CP121667.1 coordinate 8,019,201, forward strand.
ATAATCGACCGCCACGGCGAGCAACGCCTTACCAGGGATATTGGGAATGGCCGCCTCAAATTTCTTTGTGACGATTTGCGCTTCGCCATCATTGGCGTTGATGGGGCGGGCCATCGAGAAGGCGAAGGCGGCGCAGGTGGCGGCGATAATGGCTCGGATATTCATGAGCTTTTTCCCTCTGCCCATAGGTGGTCTTCGTTCTTCATTGTTTCCTCCTGGACTTGCTCGCCGGCCGAATGCGGACACCAAACGGCTCAGTCTCGCGGGATGAAGTCAACGTGGGGCCCCGGCTCAATAACGAACACCGCGAGCGTGGCGAAAACGCTGGCGACCGCGGCGACCGCCATCGCCATGTGGAATCCTGAGAATAGCTGAGGACCGCCCTGCTGCAGGACGCCGCCGAGCAGGGCGATGGCGAAGAGCGAGCCGGCGCGCGAGACCGCACTGTTGACGCCCGACGCAGTTCCGGCGCGATCGGGTTCGACGGAGGTGAGGACGAGGGTCGTCAGCGGCGCGATCGCCAGGCTCATGCCCAGCGCCAGCAACAGGATGCCGGGGAAGATGTCCGCCCAATAGGTCGCGTTCGGACCGACTCGGAGCGCCATGGTGCATCCCAAGGCGACGACGGTGCCGCCGGCGAACAATGGCAGGCGCCGGCCGAACCGGCGGCAGAGCATACCGGCGAGCGGCGAGACGACGGTAATCAGCACCTGCAGGGGAATGAAGGCCAGGCCTGCCGCCAGCGTCGAGAGGTGCGCGCCCCGGATCATCACGAAGGGGATCAAGGTTAGCATGACCGTGAACGGCCCATAGAGGAGCGCGCTGAACAGGTTCGCGCCGACGACCGACCGCGCGGCGAAGAGGGACGGAGGCAGCATGGCGTTTTCGCCCAACCGCCGTTGGCTCACGATGAGGCCGGCGAAGCTGCCCAGACCGACGATCAGGGTAACGAGCACCCAAAGGTTCGGACCGGAACCGTTCGTCAGGCTGGTCAGCCCCGCGCCCAGGCCGCCGAGCCCGACAGTTGAAAGGACCGCCCCACCGACGTCGATCCGGGCGTCGCCGGTCGGGGCGTCCTTGGATATCCACGCGGCGCCGACGGCCAGCGCGCCGGCGACGATGGGCAGGAGCATCAGAAAGGCGGTCCGCCAAGACCCGTGATCGAGGATCGCACCCGCGATCACGGGCGCGACGCCGCTGGCAACAGCCGCGGCGGCGGACCAGATCCCGACCGCACGCGCTTTCTTGTCGGCGGGAAAGTCCCGCCCGAGCACGGAAAGGCCGTTCGGCAGAATCACGGCTTCGCCCAAGCCCTGCAGGAAGCGGCCGACGATGAGCGGCGCGAAACTCGGCGCGAAACCAATCGCGGCCGCGCCCAAGCCGTAGAGGGCGATCCCCCCGAGGAAGATCCGCTTCTGTCCGAACCGGTCACCCAGAGCGCCGGCGACCAAGGTCAAGGCCGCGAGCGGCAGGAGCTCGGCGTTCATCACCCACTGCAGGTCGAGCGGCGACAGACGCATGTCTCGGCCAATCGCCGCGAGAGCGACCGTGACCACGGCGCTGCTGACGAACACGAGGCAGCCGCCCAGGCTTGACGCGGCGAGCACCTTGGCGCTGCCCTGCGCCCCGACGGCCTTCGGCTCGGACAGCGCCAGGCCGCGGTCGGCCAGAATCAGGGATGCGCTGCTCACGACCTAATCCCTCAGGTTAGGTTGCGCGATTAGCGGCGCGAACTCATTGGTCAGCAGCACGAAGCCGAGCCGCCGTGTCCGTTCGCGGATCACTCCTCGCAACATCATTGCAGCCAATCAGGGGACTGCGCTAGCCGACCCGTGAAAATCGGATGATCAAACGTCACATTCTTCCTCCTGATGAGGTGCCCGTGCTGCATGGCAGGATCTTCCGCGACGCGATGGTGACCCACGAAGAGGACAGGATCATTCGCCCTTCCCCGAGTTCGCTATGGACGAACGCGGATGATTGTCTTCCCGACGATCCGCGTGGTTGGATTGAACGCAGCGACGGAATCTCCGAGGGTCGCTATGTTGCCGATGTTCGTCCGAAGTCGTCCGTCCCGCACCCGCTGGACGATCTCACCCAATTGGGCGCGATCTGACACGAGAACAAAGTCGATCGCCAGACCGTCGGCGGGCCGCGCCTCGGTCGGCCCGGCGATGGTCACCAGTGTTCCTCCGGGCCGGATCACGCCAGCAGAGCGCTTCGTGATGCCGCCGCCGATGACATCGAACACCAGATCGACTCCGCCGACGTCTTCGAGGACGTCGTTCTCGAGGTCGATGAATTCCTGCGCGCCGAAGTCGAGCGCCTTCTGACGATCGGCCGCACGTCCGGTGCCGATGACATAGGCGCCGGCCAATCGTGCGAGTTGCGCCACCATCGACCCGACTGCGCCTGCCGCGCCGTGCACGAGGACGCTCTGCCCCTCCCGAAGGCGGCCGTGCACGAACAGTCCCTGCCACGCGGTCAGGCCCGGCATCGCTACGCTCGCACCCACCGTGAAGTCGACGTCGCCCGGCAGCGGCGCGAGGTTGCGTGACTCGACAGCCACATACTCAGCCAGCGTGCCGCCGCGATACGAGTCTGAAAGGCCGAACACTCGCTGTCCCACTGACAGCCCCGTCGTGCCATAGCCGAGAGCGGTAACCACACCGGCCAGTTCCTGCCCGGGAATCGAAGGTGTTCGGTCACGGTCGAGGCGATCGGTCCACGTCGAGGGCCACGTCAGCTCGCCCGAGGTGAATCCCGACGCATGAATCTGAACGACGACGTCGTTGATCGCCGCCTGCGGCTCCGGCCGCTCCACGAGCGTCATTCCGGCCGTTCCCGCAGTCCGGTCCGTTACGACGATCGCCTTCATACGAATTGTCTCCTCAGTTACTTGTCTCTTCGCCGAATAGTTTCCGTCGATAAGACCCGTTCGACATATCCATGCCAGCGGCCATGGGTAGCTTCCGAAAGCGAGGCGGAAGAGCGCTTTGCTGGTGGTCGACGTAGCTATTGATCACAACGCGGGACGAACTTTTCCAATAGCCGGCAGGTATAGTTTCGATAGCAGCTGGGAATAGCGCTGCGACGGCTCTCTTTGTCGTTCGTAAGCCCAGGCAAGTGTGTAGGCCGCGACGGCATCACGCCACGCAGCGAGCGGCAATAACGATCGTCGATTGATTCTATGGCGAGAGGTGATTTCCATCGCGGGGGTTCGACCGCCAAGATGTGAGACCGCTGCCAGACGCAGCTAATAATCCAAAACGAGACTGCAAATGACCCCTCCTACAAGCCAGAGACGGCGAGCTTGTCGCCACGAGGCGGAGCCGTTTGTAGAGCGCTGCAGCCGCGGTGTTATCGATGCCGAACCCTGTCCGCGAGAGCTCGGGCGGGAAGCGCCGCCTCGGCGCCGGCGCATGGTGCTCGCGGCCTGCGTACTCGCGTCCTCGATGGCGTTCATCGATGGGACAGCGCTGCCCGTTGCGTTACCGAGATTGCGCGCTGACTTCGGAGCCGACCTCGCCTCCGTTCAATGGGTTCTCAACGGGTATATGCTGGCGCTCGCCTCGCTGACATTGATCGGCGGCGCGCTCGCGGATGTTTACGGCAAGGCACGCATGCTCAGGCTCGGTTGCGTTCTGTTCGGCCTGGCCTCCGCGGCTTGCGCGCTGGCGCCTTCGCCTGCATGGCTGATCGCTGCCCGCGTCGCACAGGGAGCGGCCGCCGCGATCGTCACGCCCGCAAGCCTCGCCCTGATTGGGGCCACCTATCCGCGCGCGGAGCGGAACCGGGCGATCGGCCTATGGGCCGCGGCATCGGCTCTCACCACCGCCGGGGGTCCTGTCCTAGGCGGCTGGCTGACCGAGACTTTTGGTTGGCCATCCGTGTTCTGGATCAACCCGCCGCTGGCGCTCGTCACCGTCGGGATTCTGCTGGTCTTCGCACCCAAGGATGAGCGCATCCACCGAAGGTTCGACGTGATTGGCGCCGCGATCCTCGCTTCCGCGATCGGAGCGCTCGCCTGGGCGCTCAGTCAGATCGGCCCCGGTGGCGCTCGGGCCGCCGCGGACGCTACAGCCCAGCCGCGTACGGTGCTCGCGATCGTCGCCGGGCTTGGCATTGTCGGGCTCGCTCTCTACGCGTTCTGGGAGCGCATAAGCAAACACCCGATGACGCCACCTCGGTTAGTGGAGAACCACGCCTTTCTTGGGCTGAACGTCGCGACCCTGATGATCTACGCGGGGGTTTCGATCATGTTCTTCCTGCTCCCGTTTGAACTCATCGACCGCCGCGCCCTGTCATCGACCGACGCCGGGCTGGCATTCCTGCCCTTCACGCTCGGCGTGGGACTTCTGTCGGGCGTGTTCGGTGGGTTGGCGGACAAGATTGGTGCGCGGACCATGCTCATCGCTGGACCGGCTGGTGCGGCGCTTGCTTATGTCTGGATGGCGCTCGGCCAGGAAGAATCCCTAATGCTCAGCGTGATTGCACCCATGATGCTGCTTGGCCTGTCCTTCGCCGTGCTCGTGGCACCGCTGACTGCGTCCGTCCTGTCGAGCGTTGACCAGACGGACGAAGGGCTCGCCTCCGGCATCAACAATGCGGCAAGCCGGATTGCGCAGCTTGCCGGCGTGGCACTGGCCGCCGGTGTCGCGTCTTTCGAATCTGGCTACGAAGTCGGTCTCGCCGTAGCCGCCGTGACCTCGATCGGCGGCGCCTTGACAACTGCAATAACCCCGACGCCGGCCGCGGCGAAAGCGGGCGGCTCGGGAGAGGCCTAGAAAGCATGCGGCACCTCCTCCAACGATCCTCCAACTGTCGGATGCCACGGCTGATGGTCGATTCACGAGCCCCGGGTTCGGCGGCGGCTTGTCGAAAGCCGCGTCGGTCTGTGGCGGCGCGCACATAGCGCAGATATCGTCACACAGCCTCGGACGACGTGCCGGCGTCCCGCATTTGAACGCTATCTGAGTCGACGAGCGCTGCTGGTAGCCGCTCCCACCATCAAGGCGCGAATCTCCGGCGCGAACTTTGGGTGGGGCCTGTGTCCCGCGCCGCGTCCGCCTCTCATGAGTAGTCACCGCCGCTCTGCTGACTGAGGTTGCCGAGGTAGTCGCGCTTCCCGATCTTCGCGCCGAGATGCCGAAGGATCGCGTGCGCAATCGAGATGTGGAAGAAGAAGTCGGGCAGCAACAGGTGCCGGATGTAATCGTCGCCGCCGAACCACCCACGCACGATAGGCGGTGTCAGTTCGTATGTGCGGGACTGCGCGCGGACAATCTCGTCCGGCCGCACGTTTTGCAAGAAGTCGCGCGTATCGAGGAGCCGCGCCTTCAATGCAGGGTACATCATGGCGACGTTGTGGGGTGCTGGCACGTCACGCTGCATCAGCTTCGCCATGTGTGCGTAGACCTTGTTGCAGCTCACGGAAAACTGTTCTCCGAAAGTCAGCATGTCGGTCGCGAGCCGCTCGCCAAGGATCCTCCCAGGCTCAATCCCCCTGATCCGCTCGAGTGCTTGAGCGTGATCGAGATAGTCGTCCATCACGTTCAGTCCGTGCACCATGACAGGGACCGTGATGTCATAGACCGAGAAGGACACGTCGAACTCCATGCGCTCGTTTGTACTCCGAACGTCGATCGGACCCGCCAAGCCGATAGCCGAAACGAATGGTCACAACACGCTCTTCAATCTTCCAGCTTGCGGCTTTCGACATTGCCTCCGCGAAACTGCAGCAAGAGGAGAGCGCCCGCGCATACGGCCACCTAGTGACGCAGGACGGGATATCCATTCACATAAATCCAGTCCGTGGCCTGGGCCGGCACGTGGCACCCCTGGCAATCCGAACGGTAGTCCGTCGAGGTGGTCTTGAGCGGCTTGTCCGCATCGAACCACGACCATCCCCACCCGTCGCCCCACAACGAGTTGCCGGGGTGCGTTCCCTTGCTGTCTTTCACCATGACGAACCAACCCTTGAGCTTGTCGGCGTGGCTTACCGTGCCGGTGGTCATCTCGTTCGTCGAGGTTGCGAAGACCTCTTTCACCAGAACGGCGCCATCCGGGAAGTGCCCTGTCTTTCGATAGGCGTCGATTGCCCCCGGGGATGCGTAGACGGCGTGCATTTCCTTCGAACCCTGGCCGCTGTCGGCGGCAATTGCCCAGTTCCCGAGCGCTTGGTAGAGGGTTCGGTAGTCTGCCGGCACACGCAGGTGCCCGGCGGCGTCCGCCACGTTCGCTGTCGGGTTGGCCGGAGCCGCTCCGCTGATCTGAGCGAGCGCCGCCACAGTGCCGGCGACAAGCGAGACGGCGACGGCCAGGCCGACAGTCCTCGATAATTTCATGGGGTCTCCTTTGCTGCCCGCGCGCGGCACGGCGGCGCGGCGCAATGGCTTCAATCAATGTCGAGCCAGCCGCATGCTCGGCCGGTCCAGCGGACCTGAGGATCGGACACAGCCGACGAAATCGGAAATTCCCTTTGGACATGCATTCGATAGTCTTGGGGTATCGTCGCCCAAGCGTTGTGCGCGCGTGCGCGCCGTCCGTTTTTCGATCAGCCATCAAGGAGCACGGCATACTCGGGGTTTTGAGCGGCGTGCGAGGACATGAAGGGGCACTTCGCGATTACTCTTTTCCCGCCGCGTCGCAACGCTTCGAAAACGCCAAGCGCCAGCATCGATCCGTACCCTAGGCCGGAGAGCTCTTGTGGCACCTCCGTGTGGAGCAGGACGACGCGACCGTCTTCGACCTTGTAGTAGGCGACCGCGAGCGCGGTGTCGCCGAGGGGCATTTCAAACCGGCTCATTGCCGGATTATCCCGGATGTCGCTCTCCACCTTCTGCCTCCCTCATCGGGACGTGGAAGCGGCCTGGCGCAGCGAGGCCAAGATTTGCGCCGGCTCTTCCCGTTTGGTGAAGTCGGGCTCGACGAACGCGCTACGGATCCGGCCTTTCGCGTCGATCACGTAGGTCGCGGGAATGGGCAACATCCAGACCGGTGACCCGTGCCGGGCGCCGAAGTCGAAGCCTTGCTCGGAATAGTGCGCCTTGGTCTCGTCGGGCACTCGGAACAGTACGCCATACGACATGGCAACGCCGTAGTCGACGTCGGAGAGCACGTTTAGGTCCAAGCCCAGACTTCGCTTGAGCTGCCGCGGGAAGTCTCTTGTGTCGGGTGTCACGACTGCGAGGGTCGCGCCGACGCTCTCGAACTCATCCTTCGCGGCCTGAAGAGCGCAGAGCTCTGCGGTGCAGAACGGGCACCAGCCGCCTCGGAAGAAACTCAGGACGAGGGGTCCGTTGCGGCGCAGCTGTTCGGCGGAGTGGAGACGACCGTCGGCATCCGGCAGGAGAAAGTCTGGCGCGTCGTCTCCAACCTTCAGCGCGTGCGATGCCACATCTGTATCCCGAAGCCAGCCCACGAGGTGGTTGTATGACTCCAAGTCCGCGCTGCTGAACGTCGTCAAAAGCTCGGTGCGAATCCGGGCAAGTGTCTTGTCGGTCTGATTTGGCATCGGTTGGGAGTTGTCAGGCTGCGGATTGATCGGCTGGAAGTGGTTGGCTGCCGGAGTGCGCGTCGTGGTCATGCCGGCGTCCTCGCCGCTTCCGGGACCGCGGCGCGCAGTACACGCCGGTCTGGGACTTCGACCGACCAGTCGCGAAGCCGCGCGACCTTGACGAAAGCGTCCAGCGCCGGCGAGTAGCGGCGCCCCTGCACAGCCAGTAGCCGCACCTCGCGCGAAACCGGGTCGCCTTCGAGCGGAATGCTCTTGAGCGTCGGAAGGCGCGGCATGTGCTCGGGCGCGAGTATCACGCCGAAGCCAGCGGCGGCCATGTGCTGCAGATGCAAGTCGTGGCCGCTGCAGTGGCCGAGTTGGGGCGGTTTCTCGGGAAAATACGACTTCTGGATCTTTGGGGCAACGTCGCATTCGGCGCGTTCCAGCAAAATGGTCTCACGGAGGTCGTCGATGCCGATCGAGGGACGATTTGCGAGGCGGTGTGTCGGCGCGAGAACCGCGACGTAGCGCTCCTCGAACAGCGACCAGTCGTCGATGCGGGCGGGCACGTCCTGCACGTCGCCGACCATTGCGGCGTTGATCTCGCCCTCAAGCAAGAGGTCGACGAGCTTCTCGGCCGCGCCCTCGCGCAGCTCGACGTGAAGTCCAGGGACGAACTTTGCGATCTCCGCGATCGGATCGAGGACGAGCGACGCCGAGATGGAAGGGGCGAGACCGATCTTCAGTGGCGCGACGTCCTTGCGTTGGAAATCCTGGGCTCGGCGACGCACCGCCTCTGCCGAGGCCAGTGTGCGTTCCAGCATCGGAAGAACTTCCTTTCCAAGGTCGGTGAGCTGCGTCAGCTGGCGTTCGCGGTAGATCAACTGGCCGCCGAGCTCCTGCTCGAGCTTCTGCACCCCCTTGGTCAAGGCGGGCTGCGTGACATTGCACTGCTCGGCCGCGCGGGTGAAGTTGAGCGTGGACGCCACGGCCAGGAAGTAACGAACTTGATGAAGCTCCATGGGTTGTTCTCCGTCAAAGTGCGGCCGTCGAGACTGACGAGCCTTCGCACTCGACGACGTGACGGGCACGTCGCAATCATGTGGCGTAGATGCAACTTGCGTGCGCACGTTGGAACGGTTCGGCCTATTGATTTGGACGCACGGACACGCTTTCAGGAACTTCTGAGAGCCGGGCCAGCGCGCTGCGAGGTTGGCGAGAACCGGACCGGCCCCCGCGCCGCTTGTATGCGATCCCAAGGCATGATCGTCAGCGCAGAGATCAATCATTCGACAACAAGCGGAGGAAGCCCCCAACGACTCGTCAAACCGTCAGTATGTCCGGGCGAATCATCGGGATCGGCGTCAGGCGTGGAGGGTCTCGCCGCCCTTCACATCTGCGTAGTATTGAGGCGCCTCGCGACGGTCGTATTTCCCGTAGTCGCGGACGATCCTCACCCTCCTGATCCTCGCCTTGTCATTCGGCGCAGAAGCGTCCTCGTAGGCCTGCGCCGCGGCGGCGTCCTTCCAGGATATGAGCAGAATCAGGTCACCGGGCGTGAGCACTGCGTCGAAGATGTCCCAGGACGTGCTGTCGGCGGCCCAAGGGTTCAGTCCGAGCCACTCGGCGCAGTCGTACGGGTTGTCAGTCTGCTTCCACTCCGGGGGGCGCGTCGCGTTGATCAACGTGACCGTCGTTCCCTCGCCCACTTCGGTCTCGTCGAGCCGCTGCTCCGCAAGGGCGTACCCCGCAGGCACCTGATTGTCGGCAGTGATCTGGCCTACACGGAGGTGGTAGTCCGCGAGGATTTCGTCGCGGCCCTTCTGCTGGACCTCGTGATGGCGCATGCGGGTGCGCCAGCGGACGAGCGACTTCTCGTCCCGCCAGTTCGAAAGCGAAAGGATCCAGCCCTCGCGGGTCAGGCTCTTGTAGCGGATATTATCGACGAAGCCTTCGACCTGTTCCAGCTCAGGTCGCAACATTTTGGCGTTGTCGAGGTAGTCATCCCAGTTCTCTTTATGGGGGAAGACTTCGAAAATCACTGAAAACATGGCTGTATCCCGCTTCTGGAGTGCTGCGACGATCTCGATGTCGGAGTGCCCCCGCCATGCGCGCCGCCTTCACAGCAGGAGATCCTCGAGCCGTCGACATCGATCGTCTTAGACAGCATTCGGATGGCTCCCGTTTCGTTCACTGCTGCGTATCCTTGGATTCAGCGCGACCGCGATCGCCGCGGGCCGCGCGGAGAATCCGGCGTTTGCGAAAACTATCCTCTCGTCTCTCAAGCGCCGTAGCGTTCGGTCTTGATCGCCCCGGCTTCCAGTCCCAAAGCGAGCGCGGCGTCCGCCGCGATGTCGGCAAAGGCGTTCGACCCGCACACGAAGGCGCAGCCGGGGGACGCAGGCAGCCGCCCCGCGACGTCAGTGACCATCCTGCAGTCGATCCGCCTGCTGAAGTCGGTGCGGCGCGTCGCCGGCTCGCGTGTCAGAGCCAAGGCGAGTGCGAAATCGGGAAGCGACCTCTCGAGCTCGAGGAGTTCGTCCCTGAACGGCACGTCACCCCAGGTCCTGGAGGAGAGCAACAGCGCTACAGGCACTGGCTCTCCGCCGGCCTTCCGATACCGGATCATCGCCATGAGCGGCACGACGCCCGAGCCTGCGCCGATCAGGAGCACTGGTTTGTTGACAGGCCCCGGCCAGAGAAAGTGTCCGCCAAGTGGCCCGCGAAGCTCGATCGTGTCGCCTACTTGGGCGACGTCGTGGAAAAACGGGGACACCTCACCGTCCGGGAGGCGCCCGATCGCCAGCTCAATCACCTTGGAATCGCTCGGGGCCGAGGCGATCGAATAGCTGCGCACAGAAGTGTAGCCGTTGGACGCAGTCAGCCGCACGTCAACGTGCTGTCCGGCCCTATAGTCGAACGGTTCGGAGAGGCTGAGAAAGAAGCTCTTGATAGCCTGCGTTCTCGTCGCGATCTCGACAATCGCACAGCTCTGCCATCGCGCGGTTGCGGCAATCGCTTCAGTCATTCGTGTATCGCTGCTCTTTCCACGGATCGCCGTACATGTGGTACCCGCGCAGCTCCCAGAAGCCGGCCTCGTCGTGCTCCGTGAACTGAAGCCCGTTCACCCACTTCGCCGACTTCCAGAAGTAGAGATGCGGCACGAGCAGGCGCGCGGGCCCCCCATGGTCGCGCGGCAGCGGCTGGCCCTCGTACTTGAGCGCGACCATCGCGTTCCCCATTGCGAGGTCGGCGAGTGGCACGTTGGTGGAGTATCCGTCGTAGCAATGTGCGAGTGCAAACGGAGTGGGTGCGCTGAGGCCAGCGTCGGCGAGGATGTCATCGACGGCCACGCCCTCCCAGGCGGTGTTGAGCTTCGACCACGAGGTCACGCAGTGGATGTCTCGCGTCATCTTGGTTCGTGGGAGCGCGTTGAACTCCGACCAGCCCCACGCCTTGACTGGACGAGGTCCGACCTTGAGCGTGAAAGCCCAGTCCGCGGGCTCGATTCGCGGCGTGGGACCGGCTGTAAGCACCGGAAAATTGTCGACGAGGTGCTGTCCCGGGGGAATCCGGTCCGATGGTTCTGATCCGGATTGGCGGCCTGTGAACCCGCGAGTGACCATGGCGGACTTCCTCCGTCGGCGGTGAAAGGAGCTTAGGTTGGCGCACCTCACCACCACCGCAGCGGCGCGCTAGTTGGTCTGAAGCCGGGAGACCGTTAAGAGCGCCCGGCCTGCGCGTGGAATCAATCATCTGGCGCGGTCGCGCGCGGCCGGCACCCGGGCCCGAGCGGGCGCACGTTCGCGAACGCCGCCCCTCCGGTCCCCGGCCCTAGGGGAACGTCAGGCCGAAAGCGGCCGGATCGGGCTGCTCGCCTTTCCGGGGGACCAAGAAGCGCTCCAGCCCACCCGGCACGAAACTGAGCAGCAGGGTCGCTTGGTCGCCGACCACCTCGATCGTATGCGGCACCCCGCGGGGAAGAGCCGCGTAGGCGCCCGGCCCCACCTCGACGCGGGTATCGCCGACCCGCGCGATGAGTTGTCCCTGCACCACGTAGAGCAGTTCGTCCTCGCGCGAGTGGGTGTGCAGCGGCGGCTCCTCGCCGGCCCGCACCGTCCACAGCACAGCGCCATACTCGCCTCCGGTCTGGCTGCTCTCCACTTTCATCTCGACGTTCGAACCTCCGCTCGAGGTCACCGTCTCGCCGCCTTGGGGCGGCGTAAGAACCGGTTGCTTCACTGACATTGGTAGCCTCCTGATCGTGGACCCTTGTTCGGGTGTCGGAGTGGCGGCGAAAGGTTGCCGCTCACGCTCGTCAGAATGGGATTGCGCGCGGCGAATGGGAAATGACGTCACGCCATGAAGTCGATAGCCACGCGTTATGATGGCCGTAGGCACGTGAACATCTCTTCTCGATCGCCGAGAGTTCCGCTCGGGCGAGTGCTTGCAGGCCGAAGCACCGCACGGCCTCCGCAGCGGTGCCAAGCGTCTCTCGGCCATTCCCGATAACGACCGGCTATCGACTCCATGGCGAGAGGTGATTTTCCTTTCGACCGTCATGGACTCAATCTTCGACCTGTGTCGCCCGCTCTCGTGTCCAGGCAGAAGTCGGCGTTCCGTTGAACGATCGCAGGTGAGGAGGCCCGATATGCAGATCAAAGAGACAATCGGCGTTTCATTACCCGGCTCTGTCGAAGATCCGCCGCTGGAGGATGTCGTCGTGCTCGTGGACAGCGCCGGCGTCGCACTTGGCGTGCGGCGTGCGTTCAGCGCGAAGGTGCGGGGCGTCTGCGATCGCGGCAACGGCCTCATTGCGCCCAGGTGCGTGGAGATCCCGCTCGTCGGGTCCAACGGCGAGGTTTCGGGGATTTTGTTCCGCACCGACGCGCGGTCCGACACGCGTGGCTCGGTCGCCCCCCGCAGGCGGGAGACGGTGAAGGCGTTAGCGGACATAGCGCAGCTGGTCGCCCACGACATTAACAACCTTCTCGTCGTAATCGACGGCAGCCTATGGCTGCTCGAGCGCCAGAACGATGCCGCGCTCCGAAAGGCCATCATCGGCAGAATGCAGGAGGCGATCGCGCGAGGCGCGTTACTCAACCGGCAGCTCCTCGACGCTGCGCGACCGGGCCCCAACTCGATTGACGGACCTGTCGAAGGCAATTGCCTCGCAGCAATGGCGGCCTCGCTTGACCGGGCGTTACGTCCGGACATCACGGTCAACACCGAGATCGCCTCTGACTTATGGGCCTTCAATGCCGACCCAGAAGAGTTGTACTTCGCCTTGTTGAACCTCTGCCGAAATTCGGCCGATGCTATGCCGAACGGCGGCGCGATCACCGTCGCGGCGCGAAACGTCGAGTCTCGCGCTGGCGCGGCCCGGGAGTTCGTCGAGATCATCGTCGCCGACGACGGAGAGGGCATGACCGAGGAGTTCCTCTCGCAGGCCTTCACCGCATACTTCACAACAAAGGCCGCGGGCAGTGGCACCGGCCTCGGGCTCCCCCAGGTCCAGCGCTTTGCTGAGGGACGAGGCGGCGCGGTCTTTATAGAGGGTGAGCGGGGTGCCGGCACGCTAGTGCGCCTCTTCCTCCCGCGCGTGCACGCGGCGGGGCTCTCCAGCAGTATCGTCGACACGGAGATCGCGTACACGCGGTCACACGACGGCGGCGTATTCCACATCGTAAGCCCAGCGACGGCGGCGCCGATGTTGTAGCGGCGCAAATACCTGGAGACCGGTTCATGATCCCGCCCGGCCGCCTCGACCGTCCGATCGACCACGAGACAGACCACGTGCTCGGCCGATGCCGAGGTCACGCTCGTCGAGTACGGGAGCTACGTTCCAAGCGCCACCGACTTCTCAGCCGCCAAGATCGCCGCGTTCGACGCGTCGATTCTTTCGGCCGCCGTTGGGACTGCCCTGCTCTGAACTGATCGAAGAGGCGTCGTGGAGCGCTGGCATGCGAGTATCATAGCCCGCCGGCCTTTATGCGGATCCTGAACGGAGGGCTTTCGATGATTTTACCTACCGGTACGACAGTAGCCGTCGCTGACGGCGAGACGATGCGACTGTTCCACAATACGGGCGTGAAGCCTGGGGTTCACCTGGTCGAGATCACGGCGGCTCCGCCTGCGCCCGCCCGCTCCGGTTCGGGCGCGCGACATCGCAGCGGCTCCGCCAACCCCGATGGCAGGCGGCTCGTCGAGGACGACTTCGCGGCAGCGACGGCCGCGTTCCTGAACAAGCTCAGCCTCGACGGGACCATAGAACACTTGGTCGTTGTGTCAGATCCCAGGACCCTGGGGGAGATGCGCAAGCACTACCACCGCGACCTGATAGGCAAGATCATAGGCGAGCTCGCGAAGGACTTCAGCCGGCGTCCGCTCGAGGACATCGCCTCACTGATCGCCGACGCCTGACACCCCCGGGAAGCGATCTCAAGCGAGGGCCGGATTCTACGAACTTACCTCTTTCAGGCAGTTCCGCTCTATCGGACCAAGAAATTGTCCCACCGCAAGGCCTGAGGTACGAAGCTTGCCGAGCGGAGGAAGGCAAAGATTGCCATTGCTCGGAAGAGCGGTTCGCTTGGTCCAGCTTTTGCCGAAGGCGGTGGCCGGGATCTATCGAGCCGCACCACCGTCAGCTCGCGGAGGCCGTCGGCACCGCGATCTTGTTCTGCGCGATGATGGCTTCGGCCCGCGCGAGATTTTCCAATAGGCGCTGGCTGGTCAAGACAAGGAAGTAGTAGCCGAACTGCGGGTTCTGGAAATAGATCTCGAGCAGCTTTTCATAGGTGATGGTCAGAACGTGGCCATCCTCGATGCATTCGATCGTCGCGGTCCGGCGGTTGTCGGGTGTGAGGAAACCGAGTTCGCCCATCAGGCGGCCCGGCGGAACGTCGACGTTGATTTCGATGACCCGGAATCTGCCGGTAACCGTCAGCTGCATTTCGTTGGCCGCGTCACCTTTCTTCATCAAGATATCGCCCTTGCGATACTTGCGCTGGGTCATGAACGGCTTGAGCCACTCCATCGACGTGTCGCCCTGTGTTGCGGCGCGCGCCTTCTTCACGAGAGCGAGCATTTGACGAAGACGGTAGGCGTTGATGGGAACCATCAGGAGATAAAGAAGAAATGTCGTGACGGCTCCGGTGAGCGCACCGAAGATGGCGAAAAATATGCAACCGATCATGTTGGCGACCCGGAGCGGCACCATGGTGTGCGTCAGCAGGGTGGCGACAAAGAAGATCGCGCCGATCAGGGCGAACATGTTTGCCAGGGTGATGTTGTGCAGAAAGATTTCCAGCAGGCGGCTGAAGATCTCGTTCCAGGTTACGCTACTGGGATCGAGACCCATCTGGACAAGAATCTTCGCGAATCTGAGGTTGTCGGTTGCTGCATCTAGAATGCGATCCAGCATGCTGGATACGTCTGCGCTAAGCATCATTTGGTTTCGCCAAAGTGTTGTGTAAGCCAATACCGGCAGCGGCTATTCCGGACGAAACCATTGCGTTCGTCAACTGAAACGAAAGACTCGGCGAGTGCGAGATAGTGGAAACAGGAATCTGGCGACCATCGACAGCACCACCAGCGGGCCCCCCTCCAGCGCCACCGGAATCATCGCGTGCGCCACCAGCGCGAGGACAGCGCCACCCACCAGCGCTTGGGCAACGGCTGCATCCAGCGCATCGTCTGCCAATGAATCCTTTGCCGATCGCCGCGACCACGATGCCGGCGAGCAACAGGGTCGGCCACAGACCGAAGATCGCGGTTGTCCGATCCAGATCTTCTTGAGCAACTGATCGTGCGTTACCAAGAGACCAACATGCATCGCCAAATGCGCAGCAGCCCTCGTTGGGCATCCTGTCTGTTGGCTGTTCGCGTCAGTTCGCGCGGCACTGGGACATGTCCGAACATGGCGTAAGACCGGAAGTCGCCCGCTAAGGCTCAAACTGGCGCTTTTGCCCCTAAGCGGCTTTACCTTTTATCAGGCCGCCTCGGATGTCAGCACCGCTCGCATCTAGCGCCGTCTGCGTTTGGAACCGAAACATTTTCTGGCCAGATGATTTACTCTTGGGGCTTCGCAAGATGCGAGGCATTCATGAACCTTGTCTCGGCGAGCGACGTGTTCCTTACAGTCGCGATCATGAGCATCGCTTTCCTGGCCGAAATCGCTCTTTTCATCTTGATTGGACTGATCTGAAAGGACGCGCTGTGCTGCGCGCGGCCGAGCGAAGGTCTAATTCTCTGTGATCTTGATGGTTGAGACCGGCCATCTTCCGTCGTGACCTTTGATCGAAATCCGAAGCCCGTGCAATTCGTCCAGCCAAACGTACTCGATCGTGCCCGCCTTTCCATCGGTAAGGACGACGGCTTTGCCGATCAATTCGGCTTGCGCCTCGCCGTACTCCTTCAGAATTTTTGGCGCACGGCGGTTCACCGATGGCATTGCTCATCCAATTCGGTCGAGCCGTCTTTCGCTCAGCGGCGAACCTTGTCCCAGCGCTCAGCCGCCGGAATGATCGATGGTGACTGCTCCTCCAATTCGCGGAGCCGGTCGATTTGCTGTTTAAGTCCTTCGGGTAGTTCCGGCTCTGGCTTCAGCGACGCGCCCAATCTCTCGCCGATCTCTCGAACGATGGCGCGGCTGTGTGTGTGGTCAAGGTCAACGCGATGGTCCATGCAATTGCTCTCGTTCCGGTAAAGGCAACGCCAGCTATGTCCAACATCGTACCTAGCCCTCCGCAAACTCAATGGAGGCACGGCCAGCGACTTTTGAATGGAACCGGGGACCGCCGCTTTTGGCTATCTGCGCGAGCGCTCGTTTTCACAACAGCGGGTCTTTGGTAGCGACCTTTGGCTATCCGCGACATGCGCCGGTTTTCTACCAGCGAGCGGCAGTCTCGCATCTCTCTAAAGCCTGACGTGCGCTTTCGTTCCTTTGATCTTTGATCCGACGCGATATTCCATTCGTAGGAGCCCGGAGTGGGAGGTCGACGCATCCCAAGGCTTACTGAGTTCGCGCTCGATGCCATCGTTGCGCGCGGGAACCATTTCTGAGAGTGCCCAGTTAGTTCATGGGGCGATGAAGGGACCATCGTCATGAGCACCAAATATATCGCTGCGATTGCGATAGTTGTTCTTGCCGCCTGTAGCGGGCTGGTCGTGAATTCCGTCGGCTCGCTTCATCCCGAAGAGCAGTCCACGCTGTCCGCCAGACAAGTGGCTGACCGATTAGCTGGATCCTTGGATCCGTATTTGACACGGTCTGGTGGGTGACAACTCAGAATGCATTTGGCGGCGCTGCCTAAAGTCATGGGCATCGGGCCCGTTCGTTGCGGCATAGACAAGAAGCAGCGGAACTATTCTCGTGTTCAACCCGGCAGACGAGTAACGCGGCGTATGAGTGCGAGCGCTATGGGATGTGAGGCCAAAGGCGTTAGAGCATTCCTTGCCGGACGAGGCGCTCAATATCGTCGCGCGCGGACATTGGCTTCCTCCTCCGCATTTCAGCAGATGTGAAGATACTATTTTGACCTTCGCGACGACGAAGCGCTAATCCCGAATGAAGAGGGAATGGTGTTGCCTGACATCGGATCGGTTCAGGAAGAGGCCGTGAAGGCCTTGGCCGACATGGTCCACGGTGCTGGCAAAAAATCCGCCGGCCTAATTCAGATGGCGATTGAGATCCGCGACGACGACGGGCCCGTGATGCAGATTAGATTCGCGTTCGATGTCGTCAGGCTGCGTTGAGGGCAGCAGGACGGAGAAGCCGTCATGTGTGAAAAATGCGCCGAGTTTGACAAGAGGATCGCGCACCACATGGCACTATCCATGCGGACCACGGATCAACTGACCCTGGAGGGCATTGCTGTTGATCAAGCAGTACGAAGCGCAGAAGCGCGAGTTGCCTGGTGAGCCGACGGAGTAAGGCCGCCTCAGTTGGTGGCCTCTTTCACTGCGAGCGTCACCTGTTGGCCTCTTTCGGACCTCATGGCACGGTCTGCGGATGACTGGGGCTTAGCGACTTCGGAGGAACGCCTGCTAACTTCCAAGTGTGACCCGCTGCTGACGTTCGCTCAGAAAGTTGCATCGCGCCGTGAATCATTCATTTTCCGATAGTCCGTAGCTTGTGCGCAGGCTGATCCGGATCGAGAGAATGAACCGCTCGCTCACGGAGGCTACCTACCGTTGACAGAAACCGTCGTTGAATGATCCAGTTGCGCATTCGGGCACGAGGATCAGACATGCTGTTTCAAAGCCGATGTTTTTCTCTCTTACGGGTTGCCTGCATTCTTGCCGCTGCTGCTGCCGGAGTCTCTGCGTCCAGCGCGGCGCGCGCGCAGGCGCCGGCAGTCTGGACGGTGCCAGAGGTCGGTGCGTTGCCGAACGATGCCTTCGGTGTTCAGGTGCGGAGGGGACGCGACCTGATCACCGCGACATATGCGCATATCGGCCCGGAAGTCGCGGATACCGCAAGGCGGTTTGCGGGCAACAATCTCGCCTGTAGCAATTGCCATCTCGCGGCCGGAACGAAGAAGTTTGGATTGCCGATCTTCGGCCTGTTTGAATTGTTTCCTCAATACAGTGCAAGGCTCGGTGCTGAAATTACCATCGAGGATCGGGTCAACTCCTGCATGGTGCGCAGTATGAATGGCCGTGAACTGCCGAATGATAGCGTCGAGATGCAGGCGATCGTCGCCTATATCAAGTTTCTGTCGTCAGGCGTTGCAGCGGGACAGATTTTGCCTGGGCTCGGTGCCGGAACGATGCCCGAACTTAAGCGAGCGGCCGATCCTGTTCGCGGCAAGGCGATCTACGCAAACTCCTGTCAGACTTGTCACAACACAGATGGTTCTGGAATCCGCCGTAGCCTGCCGACAACGGATCTCGGGTATGTGATGCCGCCGTTGTGGGGACCGGACAGCTTCAACGACGGCGCAGGAATGGCGCGATTGATTACCGCGGCGAACTTCCTGCATTTCAACATGCCGCATGGCGCAGATTACCTGAACCCGCAGCTTTCCGTCGAGCAGGCGTGGGACGTGGCGGCCTTCGTCATTTCGCAGTCGCGACCGAAAATGGCTGGGTTGGACAAGGACTTCCCTGATCTTTTGCGAAAGCCGGTCGATACGCCCTACGGCCCTTATGCCGACGGATTTAGCGAGCGACAGCACAAGTATGGACCGTTCGCACCGATCCGGGCCGCGATTGCAAAGGCAAAGAAAGCGCGTTGAGCATTTCAGCGCGAAGCCGCGGAAGCCTTCATCCGTCATAGCTTACGTGGATACAGGCGACTTTTCATCGGGAGCCTTCCTGAGTCCATTCCGTACCAGACGCTGCAAGCCAGATTGCTCATTGATAAGATCAGAACGTTCCAGGGGTTCGCTATGCCGGACAGCATTGCGGCTCTGGTCCGGTGGTCCGATGAACCACCGCGATGCGAATATTGTGTTACGGATATCGCAAGAGGCACATGCCTATCACGACGGCATCGACCATTGCGAAATTGAAATCCCGGACGCGATCACCAGCCTGCTGGGCGTCCCCTCAACGCCCGACAGCCGTCTGGAATAGCATTTGGTTCGGGCCGGAGCGCGATCCTATTTTCCTGAGCGAAGGTCCGGGTTTGGCCCTTGGCGGACATTCGCTTAAGCATCTTCGATGTCTGCTTTTGAGGGCGATCCGGACCTCGCTATTCCCGTACGCGTGTACTGGATTTTGTGCGTACACGCCCTAGGTCAGCTCCGGCTCAGAGGTCGAGATCGGCCATCGCCGCGAAGGCATTTCCGCTTGCCGGCTCGCGCCCGAGGAACCATGCATCTCCATTCGGACTGCGATACAGTTCTCTTCTCTCGGACAAGTAGCTGCTCCTCATTTTGCCCGCGAGCGCTTACGGACGCGCCGCCGTTAACTCACTCGTTTTCACTCTCGCTAAGTTCTCGCTCTACCTGCAACCGAAACTCAAGATCACGGCTACTGGGCCGGCCGGGCTGTTCCCAAAGTGCGTGGGCGCGCGCCCGGACTTCTGCTTGGACCGCCAGGTGGCTATAAGCCGTCGCCGGGCCTCGATCAGCTCGTCGACAAATGCCTTGAGCCGCCGATGGGCCGTTTAGTCGCTATGCCGGTAGCAAGCCGCTTGGTTCGTTCGGGCTGGCGCTCCGAGGCTTGGCGATCACTGCGCGGCTCCGGCCAGCAAGAAAGCGCCGCCAAGCGCGACCATCACAAGTCCGGGCCAATTCGATTTGATGCCGAAACCGCTAGCCGGTCTTTCAGGTTCGAGCGTGTTTTGCCCAGAGCGAAGCCGCCTTCCACCGCTCAATCGGCCTCGCCAGATTGGTTGAAACGCCATCTGTAGCACGCCGCCGAAAACAAGGAGCACACCAAGCCATATGAGGATCATGCGCGCCCCCTGCACGAGCGAACGCCGAGAGGTTGCTCCGCCGAGAACCGCGGTCCATTCAACGTCTGCCCGCTGCTCTCGGAATTGAACGACCTGAAAGCCACCAGACGCGCCAGCGCACTGCACGTAGGCTGGAGATCACGCTCTTCGAAGCTCAGGCTAGGTATAAGCATCCTGATTAGTCTCCGTCCGGCTCGCGCACGACCGGCGGTTCGTCGGTTCGGTTCTCTTCGTCTTCGTCTTCGTCTTCTTCATCTTCTTCATCTTCGTCGTCATCAGGATGATCTCGGGGCGGCATTGTGTTGTCCATGATCGCGAAGAAACGCCGGTCGACCCTGGTGGAAACTACCTCGGGGATTTGTAGGGTCATGTTGTTTGCTCCTCGGATTGTGACCTGGGGCAATTTACCCCTTGCTTTCGCAGGGGCAGACACGGAATTGGCGGCATGGCAGTCTATTTCGGTGCCTGCAGGCCAGGAGACGAAAGCCATTCCTGTACGCAAGCGGCAGCTTCGGCCTTACGCGCCTGGCGGATTAGCTTTTCGCGCTCAACACCAGACGGGATACCCCGCGCTTCCTTCCGCAGTCGCTTGGCCTGTTCTTCCAAGTGTTCATCTGGTAGAGGCGCTTGATCGAAACGGCGTCTTCTCATGACGGGTCTCCTTCCAATTGCGGTGGAGCGCAATTTGCGTTCTCGTCACCGATGACGGCCCATGGCGTAGACAATAAACGCTTTAAGGCCCGGACGGTTGCGGCCGTTCGAGGCGTCGTGGCAGGAAGGCTGCCCAATTGAGGCGCTTTATCGCTCTAGCTCTTTGCGGATCTGGTTGCGGTGCAAGAGGTGAGTTTCCTGTAACTCGCGGTAGGTGCCCAAGACCTGTGTTGCCAATTCGGTGGGATGACCGCTGCGTCCCAGCATGTCGATGATCTCGATCTGACGGGCAACGTGCCGCCCACCGAGTGCAATATGCCGCTTGGCCTCCGCTATGTGGCAATTTGGTAGCGCAGCGCGTCCACGGCTGGTGAACAGGCCGGCTCCGGCTCGGGGAAGTAGCGGCGGCCTTAATCATAGAGGGCTTCGTCCATCGTTGTCTCATGTTGACCGGCGACCGGGCCGCGCGCCTCATGGCAGCCGAAGGGACTCTGACCAAGGTAATTGCGTCCATGCCAGACCACGCCGGCGCCCACTGCCTCCTCGGTGTCGTGCGGATCTTTACCAAACGCGCCGCCCAAGGTATCGCCGAATGTGAGCATGCATTGGTGCTGGATCGAAATCTCGCCTCCGCTTATGTGTGGATTGGACTTGGGAAGTGCTATCTCGGCCGAGCTGAGGAAACGGAAGCCTGTGTCATGGAGGCATTTCGGCTTTGCCCCCGTGACAACAGGGCATTCAGCTGGTTGGCGACAGCTGGTGTTGCACAATCCTATCTTGCAGCCGACGAGGCCGCTGCGCGCTGGTTCACGCGAGCGATCGAAACGAACCGGAATGTCGCCGCCTTCGTTCACTTCTTTTTTCTTGCCGCCGCTTTGGCTCACCTTGGGCGGGTCGAGGACGCACGGGCCGCGATAGAGGCGGGACTCATCGTCGACCCCAAGTTCACTCTGGCTCACTCCCACGCTAGTTCGCCAACGGACAATGCGAGCTGTCTCGCACAGCGCATGCGGATAGCCGAGGGCTTGCGCAAAGCGGGGCTACCCGAGGGATGAGCTGGCCAACAGTTACCGGGGATCAATCCGGAGCCAAGAAATCGAAAAATGGCGGAGAGAGTGGGAGTCAAACCCACAGTTTTCGATCATTCCACTCCGAACAACCGAGAGAGACTGCTCGCAAGTGCACTTCGCAGGCGTCGAGGCGGTTAGAACAATGCTGCATCAAACGCACGCGTTCGGCCCAATAGGCCGCGCGGCCGTAAATGCTCGGATCTTGTTCCGGTCGCCCTTGCGCCGCACCACCTCGTCGGGCCGACGGCGCTTTTTTCTCCGTGTCGTGGGGTAACCCCCCATTGAGCAGGCTCGACGCGGTCAAGCGGTAGCCACGCCTGCGCTGGTCGCCGCCGGCGCCAATATCACTGCCCATAATCTGAAGCGCCTTATTCAGTGTGTTGTCGGACATTGGCGCGCCATCGTCATTGGAGATCCAGACGATCGCGGACCAGCGTCGCGCGATCAGCGCTTTCGGCGTCGGCCTCGCGCCGACAAGAGCCCTCCCCTTAAACTCGCGGTCGTCCTTCCGGGATTTCGGGTCAGAGGCGGGTCCGATTCCAGTCGGGGAATTGTGGAGTCCAGCACGGCATACGCGTGCCCGCGGCCGGAAGCCTGCTGTTTTTTTTCGGCTAACCACGCGTCATCCTGTTGGTATTTGTGTTGGTATCGGCAGCACCACAAGAAAAAATTTGATTTCAATTCAATTGGTTATGGTGCTAGACGATTGTCGGCCAGGGGCACCACGCTTCGCCCTTGCGGGCTACGCGTGGCGCGGCCACACGAAGGCTGCTTGGGCGAAGTGCGTCCGGCGAAGCTTGAGCAACGCGAGAGCGAAGACGGACTCCCGCAATCCCGTTGCCTTTGTTGGCCTCCGCCAGCGTGCGTCGCCTCGCACTGCGCCTCCGTCGTTTTGGGTCTCTTGAGCGCAGCATCGTGATGCGCCTTTAGGCACGCGCACACGCGAATTGACGTGATCGCTCCAGCGCGTCGTCAAAATTCCGATTGACCCGCGCGGCCGCCGGACGAGACGTACTGGCCATATTTTGGCCATAGCCCGTTTCTTAAACGCCTGCGCGGGCCATGCCCCGCCTTCGTTTTGCGTCGCCTGACCGATGCGGTCGCTTCGCAAGCCAATCGCAGATCATCGCTGCGCTTCCCCCACAACATGGATGGTCTGCCAACAGCAAGAAGGACTTTGTAATGCGTAAACTTCTGGCCGCTGTGGCGGTTCTTTTGGCGTTCGCTTCAACTGCCGAAGCCCGCGGCCGTCACCATCACCATCGGCACTATGCACATTCCGGTCGCCCAGCTGCGTGGTGCGGGTGGTTCATGCGCACCCAGGTCGGCGGCGATCCCGGTCCGCAATTCAATCTGGCCCGATCCTGGGCGAGCTACGGCACCAACGCCGGCGGCCCTTCGGTCGGCACCATCGTGGTTTGGCGTCACCACGTCGGCAAGATCGTGGGTCAGGAGAACGGCCAGTGGATCGTGCAGAGCGGCAACGACGGGCATGCCGTGCGCACGCGGCCGCGCTCGCTGGCTGGCGCCATCGCATTTCGAAATGCCTACGCTTCGTTCTAAAGCGCGATGAGATTGGGTCGAATCGTCATCGCGCTTTGGCCTCTTGTTTGAGCATGATCTTTTCGGAAAACCGCTGCGCACTTTTCCGGATCATGCTTTAGGGAACCTCGACGCGTCAGCTGACACGCGAGCTTGCGACACCCGGCGGTATACGAACCGTTCATGATCGCGGCTTACGTTGGAACAGGGTTTCGCCCTGAAGCCCTCAGACGGGCGCCGTCATCTGTGTTGACCAGATGGCGGCGCCTTTTCAGGAGCCAATTGGCTTGCCCCAGAAATCGAAAAAAGTCGCGACGACGGCTCAGACTGCTCCCTATTGGTCGGCGGCTTACGTCAGTCTGTGCAATGGCGTAACGGTTTTCGCCGTGACCGGCGGCGTGCTCGGATTTCTGCTGGTCGCCAGGCACTATCTGTGAACTTCAGCGCTTTCCGAGGCTCCTCAGATACGCGCAGAACATGTCGGCCATGGCGTCGGCATAGGTCGCGATCTCAGCGGGCGTTCGCGGGCTCTCCGAAAAATCCTTGCCGACCGTGCTTAGCGTCGTCGTGATCAGATCGCCGGCCATCGCGCGCACCGCGCCGGACGCTTTCGGCAACGCCTCGCGCATGAAGGCTTCGACGATGCGCTCGCCGGATGCCCGCGCTTGGCGCGCCTCGGGCGCATCGCGATAGAGCGGCGCGGCGTCGCTGAGCGCGACGCGCACCGCGGCCTCCTCGCATTCGGAGCGGATGAAGGCGTGGACCAGTGAACGCAGCCGATCCAATGGCGGCCGCTTGGCATTCTCGAGGATGTCACGCAGCAGGCTGGTGGTCTGCCGCCACTCGTCGATCTGCAAGCGGAACAGGATCGAGGCCTTGTTCGGGAAGTACTGGTACAGCGAACCGACGCTGACGCCGGCCTTCTCGGCCACCCGCGCCGTGGTGAAACGCTGCGCGCCCTCCTTGGTCAAAACCTGAACAGCCGCATCGAGAATCGCCGCGACGAGCTCGGTCGAGCGGGCCTGTTGCGGCTGTTTTCGCGAGGAAATTGAGGAGCTTCGCCGCTCGGTCATGGACATCCTGGGGAATGCGATTAGCGAATGCGAATAATTATTCGTATTTGTGGCAAGGCGCAAGGAGCGCCGCTTTCACACCGGAGATCGACATGACCACCCTCATTTCACCTGCGCTCGCGGACCTGCTCGAGCGCCTGTTCGCGCAAGCCTCGGCCGCGGTGGAGGAAACCCGGCTCGCGGTGGCCGACCTTTCCGACGCGGACCAGGCGCGCCTGATGCGGAGCAAGACCGACTACCGCGCGCTGTACGGCCGGCTCAGCAATGTGCCGCTCGCGGTCTCGCGCGAGACCGGCGCGCTGCTCTACATGCTGGCGCGCGGCAGCCGTGCGCGGAATATCGTCGAGTTCGGCACGTCATTCGGCATCTCGACGCTGCACCTTGCCGCCGCGCTGCGCGACAATGGCGGCGGGCGCCTGATCACCAGCGAGTTCGAATCGTCCAAGGTGGCGCGTGCGCGGGACAATCTCGTCGCCGGCGGACTCTATGACCTTGTCGAGATCCGTGAGGGCGATGCACTCCAGACGCTGCGCACGGGTCTGCCCGATACGATCGACCTCGTGCTGCTCGACGGCGCCAAGGCGCTCTATCCCGATATCCTCGATCTCGTGGAGAGCCGTCTGAAGCCGGGCGCCTTCGTCGTCGCCGACAACGCCGATGACAGCCCTGACTATCTGGCGCGCGTGCGTTCGCCAGCCAACGGCTACACCTCGGTGCCGTTCGACGGAGACGTCGAGCTGTCGATGCGGCTCGGCTGAAGCGAATATCGAAGCGCGGGTTCGGCGCGACCGGAGCCTGCCGCTCAGATCATCGCAGCGACGCGTTCCAGGCCGATCAGGCGCGCCAGCGAACGGACCTCGTTCTTCTGGTCCTCGCGGAGCTGAAACAGCAGCGGCATCGCCGCCGATTTCAGCTGCTGGACCTCCTCGGAGTCCGGATCGATCGGCATGCTGCCGGATGCGGGATCGCCCTGGCGCTTGGCGTGAATCTTGCGGGCGACGGCGCGCAACGCGGTCTCGACCGCCGGCCAGTAATATTCCTGCGACGACGACAGCTTCAGCCGGTCCTTGATGCCGGCGATCTGGGCGTCGCTCAGCAGCGCGTAGCTCTTCTGCGGCGCCGGCTTGGCGGCTGCCTTGGGCTTCGGCGGCGCCGGGGCGGCCGGCGCGGGCTCGACGATCTTCGGCTGAGCCGCATCGACGGGGTCGGTGATCTTCGGCAGGCCGACATCGGCCGGCTCGACGGAGGCATAGGCCTGGCGCACCGTGTCAGTCGCGCCCGGAATCGCGGCTTGCGCCCGCAACAGGAGCGGAGACGGATTGGCGGGAGGTTCAATCGGCTGGGGCGCCTCAAACGAGGCCGCGGCAAGCGTCGTGACGGCGAGCTTGTCCTGCTTGCTGGCACGGTTGGCGACCGGTCCAATGTCGGCCTGCGCCGCCGGCAGGCTGTCACGGCCCAAAATGGCTGTTACCGCGGCGCCCGCGAGGAGGAAGCATGTCAGCGCGGCGAGGGTGATGGCTCTGGTCAAAAACTACTCCATTGCCGGCCGGTGTCACCGCAAACTGCGCGTGAAATGCGGCGGTACCGTGCCGTGACGACGCCAAATAGGTGAAATTGTCCCGAAACGGCCGGAAAATCAGGCCGCGACGTCGAGCTCATAGGCTTCCTGGATGTCGGCCACGATCTCATGCGCCGTCCAGAGCGCGCCGGGCTGGACCGAGTGCATGCTGACCGTCCAGTTGGTCCGGCGGGTGCGCGGCGTGCTGACAATGTCGAATTCGACCTGACGGCACAGCGGATGCCGCTGCAGGGCGTAAAACACCCGGGTCCGGAGCTCGTCGAGCGATGCCGGGGTCTTGGAGAGCGCCTCAAAGGCCATGTCGCATTCCCACAAACTGCCGGGCGACCAGCCGTGGGCGACCCGTGACGCTATTGTTGGGACTGGCATGGTTAATGCCGCGTTAAGCGGATGGGCGGGATTTGAGTACTGCTATTTCGCGAACCAGCGCGCTTTCGAGCAACGGTTGGCGCGAAGGGAACGCGTCAAAGCAGCGACTCTAGTGTGCTGAATGCGAAGTTCGTGCGATTTCGCGGCAGCCACTTTCACGAACTTCGCATTCATAAAGCACACTAGAATCATAAGTTTGCTAGTGTCCTTATCGAATCCGAAGTTCGCTCCGAAGGTGCGGCAAATGATGCGAACTTCGGATTCGGGACACTAGAGCCGCACCCGCGCGCTTGCCGCCTCATACTCCGCGATCGTCTGCGCCACGAGTTCGTCGACGCCGAGCACCCCGGTCACCCCTGAGGTCGAATGACCGCCGCTCCAGATATCGCGCCAGCGTTTGGGGCGGCTTTCGCGGGCGCCGATGTCGATGTCCTTGCCGATGTCGATCGCGCCGCGTGCCGGCAGGTCGTCGGGATCGAGACCGGCGGCCTCGATCGAGGGCCGCAGCATGTTGGTCTGCAGGCCGGTGAACGCCGTCGTGAGCATGATGTCGTCGGCGGTGGAGTCGACCAGCATCTGCTTGTACCTGCCGTCCGCCATGCTCTCGCGCGTCGCGATGAACTTGGTGCCCATATAGGCGAGGTCGCAGCCGAGCGCCTCTGCGGCGCGGAGCGCGTGGCCGTCGCCGATGCCGCCGGCAAGCACGATCGGTCCATCGAAGAAGCCGCGCACCGCGCGAACGAACACGAACGGATTGAGCCAGCCGGTCTGCCCGCCCGCACCCGCAGTGAGCAGCACGAGCCCGTCGGCGCCGGCTGCGACCGCGCGCTCGGCATGGCGGATCGAGGCGACGTCGGCGAACACCAGCGCGCCGGCATCGTGCAGAGGGCCGAGCACCGGCGCGGGCGAGCCGACCGAGGTGATCACAAGCTCGGGCTTGTGCCGCAGCAGCACGGCGAGATCCTGGGCCAGCCGTGTGTTGGAGCGATGCACGATCAGGTTCGGGCAAATCGGCGCGGCTGCTTGGCCGCTTGCATCGGCATGCGCCTGCAGGCGGCGCGCGATGTCGCCGAGCCAGGCATCGAGCTGTTCCGTCTCACGGCAATTCACCGTCGGAAACGAACCGATCACGCCGTTGCGGCAGGCGGCTACCACCAGCTCGACACCGGAGACCAAGAACATTGGTGCTGCAATCAGCGGCAGCCGCAGGCGACCGCGAAAACGCGCGAGAGGATCGGCGGACAAGTTGCTTCTTCCCTACATCATTGTGTTAGCTTTGGCGCAACATTGGCACGACAAAAGCCAAAGACAAAGGCGGGAGGGACAACCAGATGAGCAATCCGCTCTATGCATTTCCGGCGGTGTGCGAACAGACCTTGCGGGCGCTGGCGCGCTATCCATCGCGCATCGCCTTCGCATGGCCGGGCGGCTCGCTCAGCTATCAGGGCGCGACCGACCTGATCGGACGCATGCAGAGCGTGTTCATACGGCTCGGCTTTGCGCCCGGCACCCGCGTCGCGCTGCTCACCGCCAACCGCGCCGACAGCTGGTGCGCCGGCGTCGCCGCGCAATTGTCGCGGCTCGCGATCACCTGGCTGCATCCGCTGGGCTCGCTCGACGACCAGCTGTTCCAGATCGAGGATTCCGAAGCGCAGATGCTGATCGTCGACGGCATCACGTTTCGCGATCGCGGCGGCGAGCTCACGGCGAAGGCGCAGGGCCTGAAGACCGTGTTCACGCTCGGCCCGGCGGATTACGGCGCCGACCTGTTGCACGTGGCCGAGGACGCCGGCAGCGCAACCGCGAAGAGCTTTGCCCGCGAGGACGACATCTCGACCTTGAACTACACCGGCGGCACGACCGGCAAATCCAAGGGCGCGCTGCGTTATCACCGCGAATATGGCGGCTTCGCCGCCGCCATCCTCGCCGATTTCGAGATCCCGGAGACGCCGCGCTATCTCACGGTGGCGCCGATCAGCCATGTTGCGGGTACAAAAGTGCTGCCGACGCTGATGCGCGGCGGCACCGTGCACATGCTGAAAGGGTTCGACCCGGAGGCCGTGTTCACGACCATCGCGCGCGAGAAGATCAACTTCACGCTGTTCGTGCCGACCATGATCTATGTGATGCTGGATCATCCCGCGCTCGACAAGACCGACCTCTCCTCGCTCGAGCTTCTGCTCTACGGCGCGTCCGCGATGTCGCCGAGCCGGCTGGTCGAAGGCATCGAGCGGATCGGCCCGGTGTTCTCCCAGCTTTACGGCCAGACCGAATGCTATCCGGTTTCGGTGCTGCGCAAGGCGGACCATGACCCGAAGACGCCGGACCTGTTCCTGTCCTGCGGCTTCCCGATCGCCGCCTGCCAGGTCAAGATCCTCGATCAGGACGACCGGGAGGTCGCGACCGGCGAGCCCGGCGAGATCTGCGTGCGCGCCACGCATGTGATGGCCGAATACTGGAAGCGGCCCGACACCACGGCGGAGACGCTGAAGAGCGGCTGGCTGCACACCGGCGACATCGCGCGCATGGACGAGCGCGGCTACATGTTCATCCTCGACCGCAAGAAGGACATGATCGTCTCCGGCGGCTTCAACATCTTCCCGCGCGAAATCGAAGATGTCTTGTCGCAACATGCCGACGTCGCGATGGTCGCGGTGGTCGGCGTGCCCGACGACAAATGGGGCGAGGCCGTCACCGCCGTCGTGGTCGCGCGCGAGGGCGCTGTGCCCGACGCCGACGAGCTGATAAGCCTTGTGAAGGCGAAGAAGGGCTCGGCGCACGCGCCGAAGCAGATCCAGTTCGTCAAGGAGCTGCCGATGACCGGCGTCGGCAAGGTCGACAAGAAGGTGCTGAAGGCCCGCTTCTGGACCGGCCGCGACCGCATGGTGGGGTGAGGTTCACCGAGCCCAATCCCGTCGTGCCCGCGCAAAGGCTTTGCCTTTGTCGCTGAGGAGACCGCGCAGCGGCCGTCTCGAAGGATGCACGGCCAATAGTTCCCGGCGCCCGACTTTCCTCTCGCGGCGACAGCCGAGCCGTCGCCCTTCGAGACGCCGCGCAAGCGCGGCTCCTCAGGGTGACGGGGACAGAGTGGAAGGCGTGGCGAGACTATCTGCGCTGGCGGCAGCAGTTTGCTGACCGGCGCCCTGCCCGAGCAACCGATCGAGCCGGTCGCGCAGCTGATCCTGGTGGTAGGGCTTGGCCAGCCGCGGCAGGTCGACCTGGGTGCCGTCGGGCAATTCGGCATAGCCGGTGGCGAGCAGCACCAGAAGCTGCGGCCGCACCTTGCGCGCAGCCGCGGCGAGTTCGATGCCGGTCATGCCGGGCATCACGTGATCGGTCATCATCAGATCGATCTCCTGGTCGCTCCTGAGGATTTCGAGCGCCTGCGGTCCGGAATTGACGCCAATCACGCGGTGACCGAGGTCCTCCAGCATTTCCATGGTGGACATCGCGATCAACGGATCATCGTCGACCAGCAGGATCACCGCCGAGCGCTTGACCGTCTGCGCCGCAGGCGCCGGGCTCTCGACTTCCGGCACCGCCGTTGCAACCGGCAGCACCAGCGCAGCCGTGGTGCCCTTGCCGACCGCGCTCGACAGCTCCAGCTCGCCGCCGAGCTGCACGGCGAGTCCATGCACCATCGACAGGCCGAGCCCGGTGCCCTTGCCCACCGGCTTCGACGAGAAGAACGGCTCGATCGCGCGCTTCAGCACGTCCGGCGACATGCCGGTGCCGCTGTCGACCACCGAGAGCTTCAAATAGTCGCCAGGCTGCAGCGTCGGATCATTCTTCGCCTGCCAGGCCGCGAGGCGGATCTCGATCACGCCGCCATCCGGCATCGCGTCGCGCGCATTGATCGCAAGGTTGAGGACCGCAAGCTCAAGCTGATTGCTGTCGACGCAGGCAAGCGGCAGCCCCTCGGGAATGTCGAGCCGCAGCATGATGCGCGGTCCGAGCGAGCGCTCGAGCAGATTGCTCATATCGCGCACCAGCGCGCCGAGATCGACCGGCACCGCGCGCAGATCCTGCTGCCGCGCGAATGCCAGCAGCCGCTGCGTCAACGACGCGCCGCGCTCGGCGCCCTGCAATGCGCCGTCGACCAGGCGACGCAGGCGTGGGTCCTCCGGCAAGCGCTTGCGCAGCAGATCGAGATTGCCCATCACCGCCATCAGCAGATTGTTGAAGTCGTGCGCGACGCCGCCGGTGAGCTGGCCGATCGCCTCCATCTTCTGCGCATGGCGGAGCTGTTCCTGCGCCCGCTCGCGCGCGGCGACCTCCTTCATCAGGTCGGCGGTGCGCTGCTCGACCCGCTGCTCCAGCGTCGCGGTGAGTTCGGCGAGTGCGGTGCGCTCGGCGGCAAGCTGCGCCAGCAATGCCTCGCGCTCGATCTCCGCGGTCTTGCGCGCGCTGATGTCGGAGCATACGCCGACCAGCGAGCGGATGCCGCCGTCGGGCCGACGCACCGCACGGGCGCGCACGTCAACCCAGTGCTCGGTGCCGTCGGGCCAGATGTTGCGGTATTCGATCTGATAATCCGAGCCGGTGCGCAAGGTTTGTTCGACGATCTCGCTCCGGCGGGCGCGGTCGTCGGGATGCACCGCGTCCAGGAGATCCTGATAGGTGAAGGGATCGCCCGGCCTGCGCCCGAAATAGGTCTTGCAGGTCGGCGACGCCTCGAGCTCGAAATCCGGCAGGTGAAGCTCGAGCGCGCCGAGATGACCCGCATTGAGCGCGGTCTGCAGCAGACCTTCGCTCTCGGTCAGATCCTCGAGGATCTGACGGGTCTGGTATTGGCGGCGGCGGCCGCGCACCGTCGCAGCGACCAGGCTTACCAGCGTGGTCGGATGAAACGGCCGCTCGATGAAGGTGACATTGCCGAGCGCCCGGCCGAGCCGCGCTGCTTCGGGATTGCGCTCGGGTCCCCCCTTCTCGCTGATCAGCACGATAGGAAAGTCCGACCATGACGGCTGCTCGTTCAGCCAGTGCGTCAGACCGGCGAGATCGGCGGCCCTGATCACCTCGTCGGCAATGATGGCAAGGCCCGCCCCGCTTGCGATCTGGCGTTCGAGCTCGGCGAGATCAGCGCAGATGTTGGCGTAATAGCCGGCTTCCTTGATCAGGTGGGCAGTCTTGACGGCGTCCCGCTCGCTCGCGGCGAGGATGACCGCGCGTTCCGAGGACGGACCAGGCTTCATCGCGTCTGTCCCTGCGGCGGCCGGGCGTCGACACCGTCCGGCACATCACACAACCGCCGGACGGCCATGGCCACGATGCCGGCGGCGGGATCAATACGCATCATGGGACCCCCTAACGGGAGCGAAACTCGCACGTGCCGCCAACCGTTCCCGGGAAGCGCAGTTATTTTTGCCGCAGGGGCAGCCGGTTGGCGCGGCTCCAGCACCGCGAATCGGTGAAACAACCCCATGCACAGTAGACGTGATCGGTCTTCGCCTTCCCCCTGAAACGGGGGAAGGTCGGGATTGGGGTCAGCTGATCCGCACCCGCTTTGCTGTGGCGAGCAAGGCGACCTCCCCTTTTCAAGGGGAGGTGGAAGAAGCGCAGCGCGTCCTAGCGCCGCTCGATGACCAGGCTCTGGACCGCTTGGCCGAAATAGCCCCGCTGATCGGCGAGCCGCGACATTGCAAGCCCGGCGCCGTCGGGCCCGATCCAGGACTGGCCGTCGAGCAGGATCCAGTCGCCGACCGGCTCGCGCGCCAGGCTCACCGAGAGATCGGCGTTGATGAAGGTCCATTGGCTGAAATCGAGCGCCGGCGAAGTGCCGTTGGAGAAGTCCGAGGCAACCACTGCCCGCATCGCCTGCGAGACGGCGGCACCCGCGATCAGCGGGCGGTCGACGCGGAACCAGATCGCGCCAGGTCCCATCACGCCGAAGCGGCCACGCGCGGCCCGCATCGAGATGCATTTCACGAACGGGCTGTTTGCAAGATTGCCCGGCTCGATCATACTTTCGTCGGGGCCCGGCAGATCGACGGCAAGCGCGGCGATGTCCGGCGGCAACTCGACCGTCTGTTGCTTGATCTTGAGCACGGTGGCCGAAACCACGAGAACGCCGTCGGCAAGCAGCCTGACGCCGCAGAGCTGGATCTTGCGGCCATCGCGCAGGATCTCGCTCTGCACGGTCAGCGGCGCCACCGGCACCGGGCGCATCAGGTCGATGGTGACGCGCCCGATCCGCATCGGCACCGGCGTCGGAATGGCCTCGGCCGCCCACACCACCAGCGCCGCCGGCGCGGAGCCATGCTGCATCCGCGGATCCCACGGACCCGCGGCGTCAGGACTGGTGACGACGCGGTCGCCGTCGACGCGAAAGATCGGTTCCATCACAGCGTGATCCGAAAAAGTGGGACGCGGTTTTCCGAAGAGATCATGCTGAAATGAGGAGCTGAAGCGCGATGAGGATTCATCATGATCTCATCGTGCTTCAGCCAAGCGCCGGATCGACGGCTTCGTCGTATTCCTTCCTGAACCGGCCAATCAGTTCGGCCGCGGGCACCACCTTGGAGATGCTGCCGACGCCCTGGCCCGAGCCCCAGATCTCCTTCCAGGCCTTCGGCTTGGCGCGCTCGCCGGACGCATCGGTGCCGAAGCTCATCTTCGAGGGATCGGAGGTCGGCAGGTTTTCCGGATCCATGCCGGCCGCGACGATCGACGGCTTCAGATAATTGCCATGCACGCCGGTGAACAGGTTGGAGTAGACGATGTCCTCGGCGGACGAATTGGTGATCATGCTCTTGTAGCCCTCGACCGCGTTCGCCTCCTTGGTCGCGATGAAGGCCGAGCCGATATAGGCGAAGTCAGCGCCGATGATGCGCGCGGCGCGGATGGCCCGGCCGTTGGAGATGGTGCCCGACAGCGCGATCGGCCCGTCGAACCATTGCCGCGTCTCCGCCACGAACGGGAACGGCGACAGCGTTCCGGCATGACCGCCGGCGCCGGCCGCGACCAGGATCAGGCCGTCGGCGCCCTTCTCGATCGCCTTGTGCGCGAACTTCTGGTTGATCACGTCGTGGAAGACGATGCCGCCCCAGCCGTGGACCGCCTGGTTGAGCTCCTCGCGCGCGCCGAGCGAGGAGATGATCATCGGCACCTTGTGCTTCTCGCAAAGCGCCATGTCGTGATCGAGCCGGTTGTTCGACTTGTGCACGATCTGGTTCACCGCGAACGGCGCCGACGGCCGCTCCGGATGCGCCTTGTCATAGGCGGCGAGCTCTTCCTTGATCCGGTACAGCCACTCGTCGAGCAGCTCCGCCGGCCGCGCGTTCAACGCCGGAAACGAGCCGACCACGCCGGCCTTGCACTGCGCGATAACGAGGTCGGGCACGGAGATGATGAACAGCGGCGCCCCGATCACGGGAAGAGACAGGCGGCCCTTGAACAGAGCAGGCATGGACATTGGAAGCGGATCCTCAAGTGTTGGTCGTTGGTTGGTCTCGAATGCTGACCGTCATACCAACAAGGCAATCTTTCCAGTGTCAAGGATTGCGTTTTGGCGCTGCAAAAAGGATGACAAATCCTCATCATGACGCCTTGTTTTCCGTGAGCATCTGGCATCCCAGAGGCAAGCGTCGCCGTGGCTACTGGCAGACCGCCCGTGTCACGAAATTTTCCGTCCTGCAGTCGTTCGGGCCGCGCTTGTGGCCCGGCAGATAGACCAGCGGCGAGCATTTCTCGGAGGCGTCGGTATCGATGCCCCTGCCTTCCCGAAACCCCTTGCTCTGGCACAGCCGGTCGGCGCCGATCTTGCAGTCCGGCGCGCCGTTCGAGGCTTCCACGCAGGCCGCGCGTCCGGTCACCACCGTCGAGGGGCGCGCGATGTTCGACAGATCGTTGATGGTCTCGCCTGGGCTCTTCAGTGGTGGCAGCGTCGATCTCGACTTCTCGAACAGCTTTCCGATTTCATTGATCAGCCCGGGATTCTCGCGCTCGACCGGCGCCGGCGGCAGTTCGATCTGTTGCTGCTGCGAAGGCGGGACCGGCCGCTGCGCCGGCGACTGCACGCCAGGCGTCGGCGGCGCTGTCTGGGCCCGGCTGTGGTCGAGGGTCGCCAGCGTCATCGACAGCACAAGACTCGACAGCGCAATGCGCGCCTTTGCACGCATGGGCCTGACGAGCGTGAGCCCGGCAGGATCGAGCAGGTCCGCGATTCCATCAGCCATCGCGCTGAGCGTAACCCGAAGCCGCGCGCAGGCAAAGCCGCAAGCGGTCGGTCGCTAGATCAGCTTGAATGCGACAACAAAGCCCAGCACCAGCACGATCGCGCCGATCGCGACCCACAGGCCGAGCCGCTTCTCGAGCTCGGCGCGGATGAAATCGCCATAGCGGTTGAGCAGCACCGCGACGAAGAAGAAGCGGCCGCCACGCGCGACGATCGAGCACAGGATGAACAGCCAGATGTTGTAGCCGGCAAAGCCCGAGGTGATCGTCACGAGCTTGTAGGGGATCGGCGTCAGTCCCTTCAGCAGGATGATCACGGCGCCCCATTCGGCATAGGAGGCGCGGAACGCGTCGACCTTGTCGGAGAGGCCGTAGAGATGGATCAGCCATTGCCCGAGCGAGTCGTAGAGCAGCGCGCCGATCGCATAGCCGAGCACCCCGCCGGCGACCGACGCCACCGTGCAGACCGCCGCGAACCACCATGCCCGCTTCGGCCGCGCCAGCGACATCGGCAGCAGCATGATGTCGGGAGGGATCGGGAAGAAGGAGCTCTCAGCGAAGGCGACGGCCGCGAGAATCCACAGCGCATAGGGCTTGTCGGCCGCCTCGACGCACCACTCGTAAGTCCGTTTCAACATGGGCGCGATGAACCATCATGGAGCGGATTTGTCCATGCCGGGATTGAGCTGAATCTGGTTGATTTACGGCTACCGTTTGCGCAGCCGGTTCTCCAGCGCGACAATTCGGCGCCGAACCACCGGGACCGGCGCGGGTTTGGGCACCTTGACCGGCGACTTCGGCAGCTTCTCGGCGATCCCGAGCAGCCGTTCGCGCCGCTCCATCTCGCGCCAGACATCCTCCGGCTTCACGCCGGCCGACGCCCAGAGAACGGCGAGGTTGTAGAACAGGTCGGCGCTTTCGCGAATGACGGCATCCGACTTGCCGCTGACGGCGTCGATCACGACTTCGATCGCTTCCTCGGCGAGCTTCTTGGCCATCTTGGCCGGGCCGCGCTGGAACAGCCGTGCCGTGCGCGACGTAGCCGGATCAAGATCCTTGGCCGCGATCACCGCCTGGTAAAGCCGCTCGATCGAATCACTCATGCTTCGAGCCTAGTCGAAACGGGTCGCCAGCGTGTTAACGGCGACGACGAAAAAATCCACCGGCCCGCGGCCGGTGGATTGGATGCTTTGTGACAGTTCTGAGAACCGCCGACTGTCAGTACGGCTGATACGGCAGTTGCGACCGGCGCCCGTAATAGCCGCGGTAACCATAGTACGGTCCGCCGCCGTAATAGACCGGGCCGCCGCCATAGTAGACGGGACCACCGTAGTAACCCGGGCCGCCATAGTAGCCGTAGGAGTCGTAATAGTCGCGGCGGCTCTGGGCTGCGGCGATCGCGAGACCCGTGCCGACGATCCCGGCGAACGCAGCCGCAGCCGCGGCGCCACCGCCGCCATAGTAGCGACGGCGGGCACTGATGTCGGTCGCGCCGCTCGTGCCTTGTGACGTCGTCACAGCGGTCGCCTTACCTGTATGAGCAGAGCCTGCGAACGCCATCGTCGGCTCGACGGCCGTCAACGCCACCGCGGCAACCGTTGCCAATGTGGCTGCGCGGCCAATGGACGAAAAAACACCTTTTCGCGCAAACATTGCAGTCATCCTTTGTGGAAGCCGGCCCGACGGGCCTTGGTTAGCTAACCCACTGCCTCCAGATTAGGTTCCCCAAACCGAATGCAAGCTGAACGACCTGAGGTGAAAACATGGCAAGCCGAAGCCTGGCAGTCATCGACCGTTCACCTTGCCTGGGGCAAAATGCCTGCAAATAACGCTTGAAATTGACGCTTGCTCTGGCGCATTCGATGTCATGAAGCAGGCGCGCCGGCGCGGCACTTTGTCTCGCCTCCCGGATGTCATGATGCAGGTAAGTCGGACCACCGTTCTCCGCTTGATACTGGCCGGCATGATCGGCCTCGCGGGGGGCGTGTGGCCGGCGTTGACGCCGCTGCGCGCCAGCGATCTGCCACCGCCGCTCACCATCCAGTTCACGCTCGACCGTCCGCTTGATGCCGCCGCAGCGCCATTCGTGATGGCGTCGACCGGCGGCCTGTTCAGCGCCGAGGGCCTCAGCGTCGGCACCAACGTCGCGACCAGCTCGGCGGATGCCATCGCGCGCGTCGCCGACGGCTCGAGCGATTTCGCCCTCGTCGACATCAACTCGCTGATCCGCTTTCGCGACAAGCCTGGTGCTGCGCCCGTCAAGGCGGTGTTCGTGCTGTTCAACCAGGCGCCTTATGCGATCATCGCGCGCAAGAGCCGCGGCATCAGGACGCTGACCGACATGCAGGACAAGAGCCTCGGCGTCGCCGAGGGCGACCTCTCGATCCGGCTGTGGCCCGCGGTCGCGAAGCAGAACGGCATCAAGCTGTCGAGCGTCAAGCAGAGCACGATCAGCGCCGCGGTGCGCGAGCCGATGCTCTCCGCCGGCCAGGTCGATGCCGTCACCGGCTTCTCGTATCTCTCGGCGATCAATTTGCGCGATCGCGGCGTGCCCGCCGACGATCTCGCGGTGCTGCGCTTCGCCGACTATGGCTGCGAGGCCTACGGCTTTGCCGTGATCGTCAGCCCGCGCCTTGCCGCCGCGAAGCCGGATGCGGTGAAGGGATTCGTGCGCGCGGCGATCGGCGGCACCAACCTCGCGGTCAAGGATCCGGCCCGCGCCGCCGGCGAGGTCGCGAGCCGGATGGATGGCGGCTCGCGTGATCTGGAGCTGGAGCGGCTGAACGCCATCATCCGCGACAACATCCTGACCAGCGAGGTGAAGCGCGACGGCATCGGCGGCATCGAAGCGGAGCGCTTCGAGCGCTCGGTCGACCAGCTCGCGGAGGACTTCAAATTCCAGAAGCGGCCGCACGCCACCGACATCTTCGACGAGGCTTTCCTGCCGCCGATCGACGGCCGCCTGGTGAATTGAGAGCATGCGAAGCGGCACCAAATGTTCAGCGTCGTCCTGGCGAAAGCCAGGACCCATTACCCCAGCCGTTTGTTGTTGCGCGACGCTGGGGCCACTATCCCGCTCCCAATCAAATTCGTTGGCTATGGGTCCTGGCTTTCGCCAGGACGACGGCGTAGGGAGCCGGTCGCCACAATCACCGTCACCCTGAGCATGACGCGCTGTCACCGCTGGCCCTGCATCGCGAACCCTGATTAAATTGCATCCCGCCTGATCGGGCGCCCACCGCTGACGAGTGCCGCCGGCATGTCCATGCTTCGCCTCTATACCCGCGTCCTCGAACTGCTCGGCAAGGAGGCGCGGCTCGGCTGGATCCTGGCGATCGCCAACGTGCTGCTCGCCGGCGCGCAATTCGCCGAGCCGGTGCTGTTCGGCAAGATCGTCGACGTGCTGTCGGGCCGGCCGGTCACCGGGCTGTTCGCGACCTCCTCGGCATGGCCGCTGCTCGTCGCCTGGGCGGCGTTCGGCCTGTTCACGATCGGCTGCAGCGCGATCGTGGCGCTGCAGGCCGACCGGCTGGCGCACCGCCAGCGCCAGGCGGT
Organism: Bradyrhizobium pachyrhizi; assembly: GCF_029714545.1. Lineage (NCBI taxonomy): Bacteria > Pseudomonadati > Pseudomonadota > Alphaproteobacteria > Hyphomicrobiales > Nitrobacteraceae > Bradyrhizobium > Bradyrhizobium pachyrhizi. The sequence continues at coordinate 8,057,119 of NZ_CP121667.1, forward strand.
GCTGACCGATTATTTCGAGCACATCCTGCAGCTGCCGCTGACCTTCCATTCCGGCACCCATTCCGGGCGGCTGATGAAGGTGATGCTGAACGGCACCGACGCGCTGTGGCGGCTCTGGCTCGGCTTCTTTCGCGAGCACTTCGCCGCGATCATGTCGCTGATCGTGCTGCTGCCGCTTTCGCTCTACATCAACTGGCGGCTGGCGGTTCTGCTGTTCGGGCTCTGCGTCGTGTTCACCGTGCTGACCACGCTGGTGGTGCGCAAGACCTACGGAATGCAGAGCGAGGTCGAGGCCTATTACAGCGATCTCTCGGCGCGCGCCTCGGACGCGCTCGGCAATGTCGCGCTGGTGCAGAGCTTCGTGCGGATCGATTCCGAGGTGCAGGGCCTGCGCTATGTCGCCGACAAGCTGCTCGCGGTGCAGATGCCGGTGCTGTCATGGTGGGCGCTGGTCACCGTGATCACACGCGCCTCGACCACGATCACGGTGCTCGCGATCTTCACCGTCGGCATCGCGCTGCATAACCAGGACCTCACCACGGTCGGCGAGATCGTGATGTTCGTCTCGTTCGCCACCATGCTGATCCAGAAGCTCGAGCAGGTGGTCAGCTTCATCAACAACGTGTTCATGGAAGCGCCGCGCCTGCAGGAGTTCTTCGACGTGCTCGATGCGGTGCCGGCGGTGCGCGATCGGCCCGGCGCGGTCGATCCCGGACGGCTGTCCGGCCTCGTCGAGTTCGACGACGTCTCGTTCTCCTATGACGGCAAGCGGCCGGCGATCGAGGATCTCAGCTTCACCGCCCTGCCGGGCCAGACCATCGCGCTGGTCGGCTCGACCGGCGCCGGCAAATCCACCGCGATCGCGCTGCTGCATCGCGCGTTCGATCCGCAATCGGGCATCATCAGGATCGACGGTATGGACATACGCGCGCTGAAGCTGACGGCGCTGCGGCGAAACATCGGCGTGGTGTTCCAGGAGGCGCTGCTGTTCAACCGCTCGCTGGCCGACAATCTGCGCGTCGGCAAGCCCGACGCGACCGATGAGGAGCTGCGCACCGCCGCGGCGCGCGCGCAGGCGCTTGAATTCATCGAGCGCAGCGACAAGAAGTTCGATACCCATGCCGGCGAGCGCGGCCGCATGCTGTCCGGCGGCGAACGCCAACGGCTGTCGATTGCCCGTGCGCTGCTGAAGGATCCGCCGATCCTGATCCTCGACGAGGCCACCAGCGCCCTCGACGCCGTCACCGAGGCCAAGGTGAATGCCGCTCTCGACGAAGTGATGAAGGGCCGTACCACCTTCGTGATCGCGCACCGCCTGTCCACCATCCGCCACGCCACCCGCATCCTGCTGTTCGACCAGGGACGGGTGATCGAAAGCGGAACTTTCGATGAACTGGTGGCGAAAGGCGGGCGTTTTGCCGAGCTGGCGCGGGCCCAGTTCATGGTCCAGGAACAGGCGCGCGCCGGCATCGAGACACCATAATTCCCGCCTTTCCAATTGAGGCGGCTGCCGAAATTCAGCCGATTTCGTCCACGATATAATTCGGCGGCCTCTGTTCTCTGCTGGCAAGCCGGTATAGGGTTTGCATCGCCGCAATGCGGCGCCGGACACGCTTGAAACCCGTACGTCACAATCGCAAGACCTCCTTATTTCAAGGCGGGTCTCAAAGGACCGGAACCGGATTCGTGCACCTTCCTCGCCCGTCATTGAAATGGATTCTGGCCGTCGCGATGCTCGCCATCGCCACGCCGCAAATGGCGCAAGCCGAGGCGCTGCTGGTTGTCGAGGCCGATTCCGGAAAGGTGCTGCAGGCCGACAATGCGACGATGCCGTGGTATCCGGCGTCGCTCAGCAAGATGATGACGGCCTATGTGACGCTGAAGGCGGTCAAGGACGGCCGCGTCTCGCTCGACACGCTGCTCACGGTGTCGCCGACCGCAGCTTCGCAGTCGCCCTCGAAGATGGGCTTCCGGCCCGGCACCCAGGTCACCGTCGACAACGCGCTGAAGATGATGCTGGTGAAGTCGGCCAACGACATGGCCGTGGTGCTGGCCGAGGGCATCGGCGGTTCGATCGACGGCTTTGCCGGGATGATGAACCAGACCGCGCAAAAGCTCGGCATGACGCAAACGAGCTACGTCAATCCGAACGGCCTGCCCGCCGACGGCCAGATCACCTCGGCGCGCGACATGGCGATCCTCGCCCGCGCCATCATCCGCGACCTGCCGGAATACGAGTATTTCGTCCACATCCCGTCGATCCGCTTCGGCCGCCGCATCACCCAGAACTTCAACAAGCTGATCGGCCGCTATCCCGGCGCCGACGGCTTCAAGACCGGCTTCATCTGCGCCTCCGGCTACAATCTCGTGGCGTCGGCGACGCGTGACGGCAAGCGGCTGATCGCCGTGGTGCTCGGCGCCTCCTCGGGCCGCATGCGCGCGATCCGCGCCGCGCAGCTCCTGGACCGCGGCTTTGCCAATAACGGGCTGGCGTGGCTGCGGCCCTCGCTCGGCACCGTCGACAATCTGGTGCCGATCGATTCCACGCCGCCGAACCTGCGCGAGGAGATGTGCGGCCCCAAGCACAAGCGGCCCGCCAGCGACGAGGACGCAGAAGACACCATCGCCAGCGCCGGAAGCTCCAGCACCAATGGCGACGGCGGCGTCAGCTTCTTCGCCTCGGGCCTGCAGGCCGCGATGCCGACCAAGCCGGCCGACATGCTGGCGCAGCCGGCCGCGGCCTCCGAGCCGGTCGTGGTTTATACGGGGCCGACCAAGACCGGTGCTGCGTTGATCGCCGCGGTCGAGGCCGACACCGAGAAGATGCAGCCGGTCAAGCGCGCCAAGGGCAAGCACAGCCGCGTCGCGGGCAAGAAGCCCGATGCGGCCGATGACGCGAAGGCCGACACCAAGGGCGCCTCCAAGTCGGACAGCAAGCCGGCGGCCAAGCCCGTGCGTCACGCCAACGCCAAGCCGGATGCCGCAGCTGCGAAGACCGCCGCGGACAAGCCCGCCGCCGCAAAGCCTGCCGGCAAGCCGGCGGCGGCAAAGCCGGCTGCCAAGCCCAAGACCGCGGCCGACAAACCCAAGGCTGCCGACAAGCCGAAAGCCGACGCCAAGCCGGCCGGCTAGCACAGCGCCCGCCCGTCATTTCCTCCAATGCGTCGATAACGCGCAGCGGCTTGCCATTGGCCGCGGCATCGCTCAATACTGCCTGAAATAACGCGGCCAAAGGTCGGAAAACCCGGAAACAATCCGGGACATCAGCCAAATTTGAGAGAGGGGATTGACCATCATGGAGCGCATCTGGCTCAAGCATTATCCGGCCGGCGTGCCCGCGGATATCGACGTCACGCAATATTCGTCGCTGGTCGAATTGCTGGAAGAGAGCTTCAAGAAATTCGCCGATCGCAAGGCGTTCATCTGCATGGACAAGGCGATCACCTATCGCGAGCTCGACGAGATGTCGACGGCACTCGGCGCCTACCTGCAGAGCAAGGGCCTGCAGAAGGGCGCGCGGGTCGCGCTGATGATGCCGAACGTGCTGCAATATCCGGTCGCGACCGCCGCCGTGCTGCGCGCCGGCTATGCCGTGGTCAACGTCAACCCGCTCTACACCCCGCGCGAGCTCGAGCACCAGCTCAAGGATTCCGGCGCGGAGGCGATCATCGTGCTGGAGAACTTTGCCACCACCGTGCAGAAGGTACTTCCCAATACCGCGGTCAAGCACGTGATCGTCGGCAGCATGGGCGACCTGCTCGGCTTCAAGGGCGTGATCGTCAATCTGGTGGTGCGCCGGGTGAAGAAGATGGTGCCGGCCTGGTCGATCCCCGGCGCCGTCGGCTTCAACGAGGCGCTGTCGGCCGGCCGCGCCGCCAAGCTCAACAAACCGACGCTGACGCTCGATGACGTCGCCTTTCTGCAATATACCGGCGGCACCACCGGCGTCTCCAAGGGCGCGACCCTGCTCCACCGCAACATCCTGGCCAACGTGTTGCAGAACGATGCCTGGCTGCAGCCGGCGCTGGCGAAGCCGCCGATCGTCGAACAGATGGTCATCGTCTGCGCGCTGCCGCTCTATCACGTCTTCGCGCTCACCGCCTGCTATCTGCTGGGCATGCGAGCCGGCGGCACCAATCTGCTGATTCCGAATCCGCGCGACATGGCGGGCTTCGTCAAGGAGCTGTCGAAGTACCAGGTCAGCTTCTTCCCGGCGGTCAACACCCTCTACAATGGCCTGCTGAACACGCCCGGATTCGACAAGCTCGACTTCTCCAAGCTGAAGATCGCCAACGGCGGCGGCATGGCGACGCAAAGGCCGGTCGCCGAGAAATGGTTGAAGGTCACGGGCATCTCGTTGTCGGAAGGCTATGGCCTGTCGGAGACGTCGCCGACCTTGACATGCAATCCTGCCACGATCGAGGAGTTCTCCGGGACGATCGGCCTTCCCGTCCCCTCGACCTGGCTCTCGATCCGCGACGATGACGGCAATGAGTTGCCGATCGGCGAGGCCGGCGAAATCTGCGCCAAGGGCCCGCAGGTGATGGCGGGCTACTGGAACAGGCCGGACGAGACCGCGCGCGTGATGACGGCGGACGGCTATTTCCGCACCGGCGACATCGGCGTGATGGACGAGAAGGGCTACACCAAGATCGTCGATCGCAAGAAGGACATGATCCTGGTCTCCGGCTTCAACGTCTATCCGAACGAGATCGAGGAAGTAATCGCAAGCCACCCGGGCGTGCTCGAATGCGCCGTGATCGGCGTGCCCGATGCGAAGTCCGGCGAAGCGGTGAAGGCCTTCGTGGTCAAGAAGGACCCGAACGTCACCGCCGAGGACATCATCAAGTTCAGCGCCACCCAGCTCACCGCCTACAAGGTGCCGAAGCAGATCGAGTTCAGGACCGACCTGCCGAAGACCAATGTCGGCAAGATCCTGCGCCGCGAGCTGCGCGACGAGAAGAAGGCCGCGGCTTAAGGCGTGAGTGGACTGACGTTCGATGTCTGACGCAAGCCTCGCGACGCCGGCTGACGTGCTTGGCTTCTGGCGGCATGCCGGCCGCGACCGCTGGTACAAGCACGACGACGCCTTCGATGCCGAAATCCGCAGCCGCTTCCTCGCCACCTGGCAGAAGGCGGCTGCCGGCGAATTGTCGTCATGGGAGGCGAGCGATGAGGGCGCGCTGGCGCTGACCATCGTGCTCGACCAGTTTCCGCGAAACCTGTTTCGAGGCGACGCCAGGACCTTTTCAAGCGATGCGCTGGCGCGTGAAGTGGCAAGGCGCGCCATCGACCGCGGCGTCGATGCGCGGACCGACCCCGTGCTGCGCGAATTCCTCTATCTGCCGTTCGAGCATTCGGAGGACCTCGACGACCAGCAGCGCTGCGTGACGCTGTTCGGGCAATATGACTGCCATCCCGACAACCTGAAATACGCCGAGGACCACGCCGACATCATCCGCCGGTTCGGCCGCTTCCCGCACCGGAATCGCGTGCTGGGCCGGCAGACCACGGCCGAGGAGCAGGACTTTCTCGACGCCGGCGGTTTTTCCGGCTGATGACGGAACGGTGACCAGAGTCTTTTTCCGTTCCGATTGAATCGGAACGGGGCTCTAGATTCTTGTTTTGACGCGTTTTCTTCACGCGAACCGGTATCCGCTTCGCTCGAAAATGCTCTCACCTCCGGCATTGCCGTTCTCGCAGCAGGCCGTATTGTGCCGTCCAATCGCCGGGTTTAAGACAGTTCCGCTTCACCGAGGGAGAACAACGATGACGATCAATGTTGGCGACAAGCTGCCGGAAGCCAAGTTTCGCGTGATGACCGCCGAGGGTCCACAGGTCAAAACCACCGACGATATTTTCAAGGGCAAGAAGGTCGCCCTGTTCGCGGTGCCCGGCGCCTACACCGGCACCTGCCACAAGATGCATCTGCCGAGCATCTTCCTCAACGCCTATGCCATGAAGAACAAGGGCGTCGATACCATCGCGATCGTCTCGGTCAACGACGCCTTCGTGATGAACGCGTGGAAGCGCGACACCGACCAGCGCGACGAAGCCGTCTTCCTCGCCGACGGCAATGCCGACTTCGCCAAGGCGATCGGCATGGAGCTCGACGCCTCCGGCAACGGCCTCGGCATCCGCTCCAAGCGCTACTCGATGCTGGTCGAGGACGGCGTGGTGAAGAAGCTCAACCTCGAGCCCGCCCCGGGCAAGGTCGAGGTCTCCGGCGGCGACACGCTGCTCGGGCAGCTCTGAGTTTTCGCCGCATACTTTGCTGTCGTCGCCCGGCTCGACCGGGCGACGACAGTACGCCGCGGCCTCTCGTTTCAATCACCACTGCCTCTGGAATACTGGATCGCCCGCTTTCGCGGGCGATGGCAGTTATGGGCATGGCGATGGCCGCGGATCGCGGCTTCGTAGGATGGGTAGAGCGCAGCGAAACCCATTGCCTTTCGTGCCGCGGAGCGAGTGATGGGTTTCGCTTCGCTCTACCCATCCTACCCAGCCAACAAGCGGCGCGCCTAACTCTTCAACCTCGCCATCGCCACGCCTTCGCGCGCCAGGAAATCGGCGCGTTCGTTCTCGGCATGGCCGGCGTGGCCCTTGATCCAGTGCCAGCGCACCTCATGCGGCTTCAGCGCGGCATCGAGACGCTGCCACAGCTCGACGTTCTTGACCGGCTTCTTGTCGGCGGTGCGCCAGCCGTTGCGCTTCCAGCCATGGATCCAGCCGGTGATGCCCTGGCGGACATACTGGCTGTCGGTGGTGAGATCGACCACACAGGGCTTCTTCAGCGCTTCCAGCGCCGAGATCGCCGCCATCAGCTCCATGCGGTTGTTGGTGGTGTGCGCCTCGCCGCCCTTCAATTCCTTCTCGACGTCGCCGAATCTGAGGATCGCGCCCCAGCCGCCCGGCCCCGGATTTCCGGAGCAGGCACCATCGGTGAAAACAGTCACATGCGGCTTTTCGCTCACGCCGCGCACCCGGCCGGCGTGATGCCGTAGTCGTTGATAGCAGCGACGCTCTGCTGGAAGCGCAGCTTGCGGACATATTCCAGCGGGTCCTTCGGCTGCACCAGCGCGCCTTCGGGTACGTTGAGGAAATCGACCAGGCGCGTCAGCAGGAAGCGCATCGCGGCACCGCGCGCGAGCAGCGGCAGCGCGGCCTCTTCCGCCGCCGACAGCGGGCGCTCGCGACCATAGGCGTTGAGCAATGCGCGCGCCTTGGTGACGTTGAAGGAATGATCCGGCTCGAAGCACCAGGCGTTGAGGCAGATCGCGACGTCGTAGGCCAGGATGTCGTTGCAGGCGAACGGGAAGTCGATCAGGCCCGAGAGCCTGTCGCCCAGAAAAAAGACGTTGTCGGGAAACAGGTCGGCATGGATGACGCCGACCGGCAGATCGGTCGGCCAGGCGGCTTCGAGATGATCGAGCTCGCGCGCGATGAAATCGTGCAAGCCCGGCTGCACGCTGTCGGCCCGTGCGGCGGCGAGATCGAACAGCGGCCGCCAGCCGGCGACCGACAGCGGGTTGTTGCGGACCAGCGGAAAATCGCGGCCGGCAACGTGCATTTTGGCCAGCGCCTCGCCGACGCCGGAGCAATGCGCCACGTTCGGCCGCCGCGGCCACACGCCCTCGAGGAAATTGATGATCGCGGCGGGCCGGCCGGCGAGCCGGCTAGTGACCTCGCCCTTGCGGTTGCGCGCCGGCTGCGGGCACGACACACCGCGCTCGGCGAGATGGGCCATCAGCGACAGGAAATACGGCAGGTCGTCCTCCGCCACGCGCTTTTCATAGAGCGTGAGGATGAAGGCGCCCTGGCTGGTGTGCAGCAGGAAGTTCGAATTCTCGACGCCCTCGGCGATGCCCTTGTAGGAGAGCAGCTCGCCGATGTCGTAGCTTTTGAGGAATTCCGCGAGGTCTTCGGCGGCAACGTCGGTGTAAACCGCCATATGGTCTATTCCGCCGCGGCAGCGTCAGGCCGCAGCGAACGCGGCAGCGGGAAGAACTCGTTCTCTTCCGCGGCCGAGACCGTCTCCACGTGCAGTTCGTAGCGCTCGGCGAAGGCGCCCATGATCTCCTCGACGATCACCTCCGGCGCAGAGGCGCCCGCGGTGATGCCGAGGCTCGTGATGCCTTCGAACCTGCTCCAGTCGATGTCGCTGGCGCGCTGGGCGAGTACGGCGATCGGGCAGCCCTCGCGCTCGGCAACCTCGCGCAGGCGCTGCGAGTTCGACGAATTCGGCGCGCCGACCACGATCAGGGCGTCAACCACCGGCGCCACCTTCTTCACCGCGAGCTGGCGGTTGGTGGTCGCGTAGCAGATGTCTTCCTTGTGCGGACCGTTGACGTTCGGGAAGCGCTGCTTGAGCAGCGCCACGATCTCCGCGGTGTCGTCGATCGACAGCGTGGTCTGGGTCACGAAGGCGAGGTTGTTGGGGTCCTTCGGAACGAAGGTCTTGGCGTCCTCGGCGGTCTCGATCAGGGTCACGGCGCCCGCCGGCAGCTGCCCCAGCGTGCCGACCACCTCGGGGTGGTGGGAATGCCCGATCAGCAGGATCTCGCGGCCGCGCTTGAAATGGATCGCCGCCTCGCGGTGGACCTTGGTCACCAGCGGGCATGTGGCATCAAGCGAGAAGAAATTGCGGGATTTGGCCTCGGCGGGAACCGATTTCGGAACGCCGTGGGCCGAAAACACCACCGGCGCGTTGGTATCGTCGGGGATTTCGGCCAATTCCTCGACGAAAATGGCGCCTTTGGTCTTCAGGCTGTCGACCACATACTTGTTATGGACGATTTCGTGCCGGACATAGACCGGCGCGCCATAAATGGTGAGGGCACGTTCGACCGTGTCGATGGCACGGACCACCCCGGCACAAAAGCCGCGGGGGGAACAAAGCACGATTTTAAGATCGGGTTTTTTGGCTGACATCGGGCTGTCTCGGGGCAATCTCGGGACCGAATCACCCCTCGCCAGGCAGGCGGGGAACGGCCAATTTGAGTAAGGACTTGGGACTGCTTTCGGGCGCTGTCAAGGCGATTTTGCTGGCCCATTGCGCCATTCCCCCCGGAGGGCTTATATAGACCCTATAATTCCCGTCATCGCCGATGACTACCAGCTTCGCCTCGACAGAGGTGGGCGAAGCACAAAGGAGATTTGCCATGAGCAACGCACCGCTGATGCCGAAGGCGACTGCCGTGTGGTTGGTCGACAATACCGCCCTGACCTTCGATCAGGTGGCCGATTTTACCAAAATGCACCCCCTGGAGGTCCGCGCCATCGCCGACGGCGACGCCGCCCAGGGCATCAAGGGCATGGACCCGATTTCCAACGGCCAGCTGACCCGCGAGGAGATCGAGCGCGGCGAGCGCGACCAGAACTACCGCCTCAAGCTTCAGGAGAGCAAAGTGGTGCTGCCCTCCGCCGCCAAGAAGAAGGGCCCGCGCTACACCCCGGTGTCGCGCCGCCATGAGCGTCCGAGCGCGATCCTCTGGCTGGTGCGCAACCATCCCGAGCTGAAGGACGCCCAGATCATGCGTCTGGTCGGCACCACCAAGACCACGATCGCCAGCGTGCGCGACCGCACCCACTGGAACGCCTCGACCCTGACCCCGATGGACCCGGTGACGCTCGGCCTGTGCTCGCAGATCGAGCTCGATTTCGAGGTGCAACGCGCCGCCAAGGAGAAGCCGACCACCACCGTCTACGGCGGTGCCACGCTGCTGCCGGCCTCCGAGACCACGCGCAAGGACGAGCTGGACGACCAGCCGATCGAACGCCACGACGATCTCAACGTCGATGCCGTGTTCGCCAAGCTGAAGACGATCGGCGGCAAGAAGCCCGACGACGACGAAGAGTAAGCGCGGCTGGCGCAACTCGAAGCGCAGAACACGAAACGCGGCAGGGCAACCTGCCGCGTTTTTGCTTGGAAGCGCATGCGATGGGCGTGACGGCGGCCGTCGGCGCGGCTCAATGCCGGTCGGGGTTGTTCATCATGTATTCGCCGAGATCGCGCTGCCTTCGATCGGTGCGGGCTTCGGCGTTCTGGCGCTGCACGTCGCGGTTCTTGCGGCAAGCGACATAATCAGGCGAGCCGACCGCCACCTTGCCGCCGGCCTGGCAGTACTGATCGTCGTCCCCCATGCTCTCCGCGATCGGTGATCGGCCGCGCTCGAGACAGCCCGCCAAAAGCGGCAGGGCGAGCAGCAAGGCAAGAGGCGCGCGTGCGGAAATGGATCGCATCCGAGGGTCCGTATCTCGTGGCATATGACAGGGAGGCCGGGATGACCCGGCAATCCATCAAAATCAAGGCCGTTTTGCTTCCCAATGCGGAAGACTTGTTCCACAGGTGCCGACCTCAGGCGCGGGAGGTGCCAGCACTCCCTCGCCCCGCTCTTGCGGGGTCGAGACGAGCGAAGCTCGCTCTTAGAGGGTTGGGGTGAGCGGCCGCCTCCGCAGAATGAATGCAGTGAGCGTGCGGAGCCTCCCCCTCACCCGGATCGCATTGCCATGCGATCCGGCCTCTCCCCGCAAGCAGGGCGAGGCAACAAGAGCTATGCCTTCCCCTTCAGCGCCTCGCCGATTTCGTCGAGCACCTTCGGGTCCTCGATCGTCGCCGGCATGGTCCAGGGCTCGCCGTCGGCGATCTTCTTGATGGTGCCGCGCAGGATCTTGCCGGAGCGGGTCTTCGGCAGCCGCGCCACCGTGATCGCGAGCTTGAACGCGGCGACCGGCCCGAGCTTGTCGCGCACCAGCGCCACGACGTCCTTCTCGACCTCGGCGGGCTGCTTGGTGACGCCGGCCTTCAGCACCAGGAAGCCGCACGGCACCTCGCCCTTGATCGCGTCCTTGACGCCGAGCACGGCGCATTCGGCGACATCGGGATGCGAAGCGAGGATCTCCTCCATGCCGCCGGTGGAGAGCCGGTGGCCGGCGACATTGATGATGTCGTCGGTGCGGCCCATCACCCAGACATAGCCGTCCGCATCGTTGTAGCCGGCATCCGAGGTCTTGTAGTAGCCGGGGAATTCCGAGAGATAGGCGTCCCTGAAGCGATCGTCCTGCTGCCACAGAGTCGGCAGGCAGCCCGGCGGCATCGGCAGCTTGATGACGATCGAGCCCATCGTGCCCGACGCCACCGGCTTCGCCGCCTCGTCGACGATGTCGACCTGATAGCCCGGCATCGGCACCGTGGGCGAACCGTGCTTGACCGGCAGCTGGCCGAGCCCGACCGGATTGCCGGCGATGCACCAGCCGGTCTCGGTCTGCCACCAGTGGTCGATGACCGGCACCTTCAGCTGCTGCTCGGCCCACTCCACCGTCGGCGGATCGGCGCGCTCGCCGGCGAGGAACAGGGTGCGGAAGCTCGAGAGATCGTAATTCCGGATGAACTTGCCTTCGGGATCTTCCTTCTTGATCGCGCGGAATGCGGTCGGCGCGGTGAAGAAGGCGACCGCCTTGTGCTCTGAGATCACGCGCCAGAACGCGCCGGCATCCGGCGTGCCGACCGGCTTGCCCTCATACATGATGGTGGTCGCGCCGTGGATCAGCGGGCCATAGACGATGTAGGAATGGCCGACCACCCAGCCGATGTCGGAGCCGCACCACCAGATCTCGCCGGGCTTCACGCCGTAGAGATTGTGCATCGACCATTTCAGCGCGACGAGATGACCGCCATTGTCGCGCACCACGCCTTTCGGGATTCCGGTCGTGCCCGACGTGTAGAGGATGTAGAGCGGATCGGTGGCGGCTACCGGCACGCACGGCGCGGCCTTGCCGGCGTCGAACGCGGCGCGGCGCAGCGTCGCCCAGTCATGATCGCGGCTCGCGGTGAGCTCGCAAGCCTGCTGCGGCCGCTGCAGGATGATGCAGCTCTCGGGCTTGCTGCCGGCAAGGCGGATCGCCTCGTCGAGCAGCGGCTTGTATTGCACGATGCGCCCGGGCTCGATGCCGCAGCTCGCCGAGAAGATCAGCTTCGGCTTGGCGTCATCGATGCGGGTCGCAAGCTCCTTGGCCGCGAAGCCGCCGAACACCACGCTGTGCACCGCGCCGATCCGCGCGCAGGCGAGCATCGCGACGACAGCCTCCGGCACCATCGGCATGTAGAGGATGACGCGATCGCCCTTCGCCACGCCGAAATCCTGCATCACCGCGGCCAGCGTCTGCACCTCCTCCAATAATTCGGAATAGGTGAATTTGGTGATCGTGCCCGTGAGCGGCGAATCGTGGATCAGCGCGACCTGGCGGGCGCGGCCGCCGGCGACATGGCGATCCAGCGCGTTGTAGCAGGTGTTGACCACGGCGCCGGCGAACCAGCGCCCATAGGCGCCCACAGAGGGATCGAAGATCTTCTTGGCCGGCTCGATCCAGTCGATCTCGCGCGCCGCTTCGGCCCAAAAGTTCTCGGGGTCCCGGAGCGAGCGGGCATACACCTCATGATACCGGCTCTGCTGGATATTCATCGCGTTTCTCCCTCGCGCGGTCGCGCGTCATTTGCCGACCATTGTCACGGGAAGTGGCGCCGTTTCAAGCCGAAATGACCGCGACCTTCGGCCGGGTCCGGCTAGTAGCCGTCGACGCCGTTGATGCGCTGCAGCCGCTCGCGCATCGCCTTTTCCAGGTCGTAGCCCGGCTTGCCGAAGTCGGCATTGCGGCGGGCGATGAACTGATCCTGCGCGCGCTGCAGCTCGCGCGCCTGGCGCGGATTCTGCGCCTCGCGTACGGTGCGGAACGTCGATGCGACGATCTCGCGATCGAGATCGGCAAGCGTGGGATTGGCGCAGATCGCCTTCTCAACCGGCCGGCGTGCCTTGCGGCAATCGAAGCTCGGCTTGCCGGCGACCGCCATCATGGCGCCGATCCGCTCCAGCTCCAGTGACAGCGATTTGTAGTTGGCCCTGGCGGCGGCGTGATTGGGGTCGAGCTTGACGGCAGCACCGAAATCCAGGATCGCCTTCGGCCGGTCGCCCTTGCGGCGCCACAGCTCGCCGCGCGCATTATGCGCATCTGCAAGCGACGGATCGAGCTTGAGCGCGGTGTCGTAGTCTGCGATCGCGCGGTCGATCGACTGCTTGCGGTCATAGGCGCCCGCCCGCGCCATCAGCGCCTTGACGCGATCGGGCCGCGCCGCCTTCTCATTGTCGATCAGCGCGCCGCAGACATCGATGACCTTGTCGTCATCGGCGGCCGCTGCCGCCGCGATGCAGGGGCCGGCATTGGCCTGCACATCCTCGCCCGGCTCGCTGCCGGTGGCGCGCGCAACGCCCGTCATCAGCGCGCCCGACAGGCCGACGCAGACCAGCATCGCGGCCAGATTTGCAGGTTTGCATCGCATCCCGATTGCCGACAAATCGTCCCTCTCCCGCGCCCGAACCGCCGGCCCGTGATGCCCGGCAGCGCGCCATTTGCCGCAAAACCACACGCTGGATTATACGTCAATTGCGACGATCGGCTGCATCGGGGGTTCGGCTTGCTCACATTCGAATGGATCATCGGGCTGTTGCTTGCGGCGGTGGCGCTGTCGGCGCTGGCACGGCGGATCAAGGTGCCCTACCCGACCTTCCTGGCGCTCGGCGGCGTGCTGCTGACGCTGCTGCCGTGGGCCCCGACCTGGGCGCTGGAACCGAAACTGGCGCTGGCACTGTTCGTCGCGCCGGTGCTGCTCGATGCCGCGTTCGACACCTCGCTGCGCGATCTCCGCAACAACTGGCTGCCGGTCTCGACGCTGGTGGTGGTCGCGGTCGGCGTCACCACGACGGCGGTCGCCGTGGTCGCACATTGGCTGCGCCCGGACATGCCGTGGGCGGTTGCGATCGCGCTCGGCGCCATCGTGGCGCCGCCGGATGCGGCCGCGGCCACCGCGATCTTGCGCCAGGTCAACCTGCCCTACCGGATTCAGAAGATCCTCGAAGGCGAAAGCCTGCTCAACGATGCCAGCGCGCTGTTGATCTATCGCGTCGCGGTCGGCCTCGTCGCCGCCGAGCACATGAAGATCCGCGAGTTCGTGCCATCAATCACGATTGCGCTGGTCGGCAGCCTCGCCGCCGGCTTCCTGTTCGCGCAGGTCTGGATGATGATCACGCGCCGCATCACCGAGGCGCCGAGCGCGATCATCACGCAGTTCGGCGGCACTTTCATGGTTTGGATCATTGCCGAGCATCTCGGGCTGTCCGGCATCCTCACCATCATCGCCTATGCGATCACCATCTCGCGCACCGCGCCGGCCCGCACATCGGCGCGGCTGCGCGTGTCGTCCTACGCGGTGTGGGAAACCGTCGTGTTCGTGCTCAACGTGCTCGCCTTCATGCTGATCGGCCTGCAGTTGCGCCCGATCTGGTCCGGACTCGACGACGAGGTGCGGTGGAAATATTGCAGCTTTGCCGCCGCGATCCTCGCCGTCGTGATCCTCGCCCGCATCCTCTGGGTGATGCCCTACGGCGCGCTGCTGCGCGCACTGAAGGCGCGCAACCTGCTGCCCGCCCACGTGGTGGACGCCGTGCCGACCCTGAAGCGCGGCTTCATCGTATCCTGGTGCGGCATGCGCGGCATCGTCACGCTGGCGGCGGCGTTTGCGCTGCCTGAATGGTTTCCGTATCGCGATCTGATCCTGCTGACGGCGTTTGCCGTGGTGCTCGGTTCGCTCGTGATCCAGGGGCTGACGCTGCGGCCGTTAATCCTGGCGTTGAATTTCGCTGACGACGATCCGGTCGGACGCGAGGCGGCCCATGCCCGCGGCGTGGTGTTTCGCGCCGCGCTCGACGAGATCGACGCCGACCCGTCGGAGGAGGCCGAGATCCTGCGGCTCGAATATCGCGCCGTGCTGCTGCGCGCCGAGAACGATCCCGCTGGCGGCCTGACCTCACGTGAGCTGCCGTCGGATCCGCTGCGCCGCCGCGCCATCGCCGCGGCGCGTCAGGCATTGCTCAATCTGCGCCGCACCGAGGCGATCGGCGACGACGCATTCCATCTGGTCGAGGAAGAGCTCGACCGCGCCGAGCTCAGCGTGGAGGCGTAGCGCCGGGCCGCAATATCCTTTGAACCATCACAGGGTTTGTCAGACCTAACATCATGACAATCCTCATTGATCGCAATTCCCCGCGCGCCGCGGCGAAAGTCGAGGCGAAGTTCTTCTATTTCTATATGGCGCTGTCCTGCATGGCCGTCGCCTTTCTCGGCTTTGCCCCGACCTACTGGATGCCGATGGCGAGAGGCTCGCTGTCTTCGCCTCCCGTGGTGCACCTGCATGGGCTGCTGTTCTTCGCCTGGACGCTCTATTTCGTGTTCCAGAGCTGGCTTGCCGCCTCGGGACGGATTGCACGGCATCGCAGCGTCGGATTGATCGGCATCTCGCTGGCGACCGCGATGACCATGATGGGCATCGTGGCCTCGATCAGCGTCATGAAGCGTTCGGCTGCGATCGGACAGCTCAGCGAGGGCCTTGCGTTTGCCATCGTTCCGCTCAGCGGCATCCTGTTCTTCGCCGTCGTGTTCGCGCTCGCGATCATCTGCCTGCGCGACCGCGAGACGCACAAGCGGCTGATGCTGCTGGCGTCGATCTCGATCCTCGATGCCGCGGTCGCGCGCTGGTTCCTGACCTTCCTCGCACCACCCGGACCGGTTGGGCCGCCTCCGGTCCCGGTCACGATCGCACCGGCCCTCGTCGCCTATCTGCTGCTGGTCGTGGCGATCGTGTTCGACTGGCGCACCCGCGGCCGCCCGCACCCGGTCTATATCTATGGCGGGCTGGCACTGGTCGCGGTGAAGCTGTTGAACTGGCCGATCAGCACCTCGGCGGCCTGGCATTCCGTTGCCGGCGGCATCCTGGCGCTGGCGCAATAGCCTCCTTCACGTGCCTGACTTCGACGTGATGCCGCCGTCGACCACGAGCTCGATGCCGGTGACGTATTTCGATTCGTCCGAGGCAAGGAACAGCGCGGCATTGGCGACGTCCCAGGCGTCGCCCATATGCCCCATCGGAACCTGCGCGTCACGCGCGCGCCACATCGCCTCGACGTCGCCCTTGGCGTAGCTCTGCGCCAGCCCGGCCGAATGCGCGACCATCGGCGTCTTCATCAAGCCCGGCAGGATCGCGTTGACGCGGACATGCTTCGAGGCGAACTCGACCGCGGTCGAGCGCGTCATCTGGTTCATCGCGGCCTTGCTCGCGTTGTAGCTGACATAGGAAATGCCGACATGGCGGATCGAGGCGATCGAGGAGATGTTGATGATCGAGCCGCCGCCCTGCTTGATCATAACGGGAATGACGTGCTTCATCGACAGATAGGCGCTCTTGAGGTTGACCGCGAAGACGCGATCCCACTCGGCTTCGGCAACTTCCACCACGCTGCCGACCTCGGCGATGCCGACATTGTTGTCGAGCACGTCGATGCGGCCATAGGCCTTCAGGCAGGCCGCGACCATCGCCTCGACCTCGCCGGCGCGCGAGACATCGGCGGTGAATGCGACAGCCTTGCCGCCTTCGCCGGTGATGATGCCGACGGTCTCCTCCGCCGCGGCGCCGTTGCGATCGACGCAGAATACGCTGGCGCCCTCGCGCGCAAAGGTGACGGCGGTCGCCTTGCCATTGCCCCAGCCGGGCCCGATCGAGCCCGCGCCGACCACCATCGCAACCTTGCCCTTGAGTCGATCCATCGCCTGTTCTCCCTTGTTGTTGTCATTGTAGCCCGGATGGAGCGAAGCGTAATCCGGGGCCACTGTTCCCGGATTGCGCTTCGCTCCATCCGGGCTACGGATCGTTGCAAGCACTCATCGTCGCGACATTAGCACCGATCGGATGCCCGAAAATCTCCGATAACGTCTGGCAGTGTCCCTCCTGGCACAGGTGCCATTCGCCCGCGGCGCCGGAATTGCCGAGCACGACCTCCGGCCTTGGCACCGGCTGCGGCGACCATTGAAACCAGCCATCGACAAGGCGCGCCTCCGGCGGCGGCTCCATGCCGGCGCCCGTGCCCTTGACGCGCGCCTGTTGCAGCGTGAGCCCGGCCGGCGTGACCAGCCAGTCCTCCTGCCAGGCGCTCTTCTCGATCGAATGCGTCCAGGCGAGCGTGAAGGCCGCGATCGACAGCGCCTTCACGACTCCCGCGGAAGCGAGGCAGAGGCTCAAGCCGCCGCCACCGCATTGCGCGGACGCTGCCGCCATTGCCACAGCACGACAGCGGCGGCGAGCGTGAAGCCCGCCGTATCCGAGAACGGGAAATCGCCGAGCAGGCAGAGCGCGGCGCCGAACGCGACCAGGATCTCGATGAAGGTCAGCCGCGTGAACAGGAAGCCGATCGCGACGATGCCGAACAACGCGATGGCCACCAGCGCCTTGAAGGTCGCCAGCGCCACCGCGCCGTAGAAGCCGAGCTGCGCCTGCATCGGGTCCCCGGCCTGCAGCATCAGCGCCGGCGAATAGACGAAGATGAACGGAATGACGTAGCCGGCAAGCGCGATCCGCATCGCCTCCCAGCCGATCTTGTCCGGGTTCTCCTTGGCGATCGGCGCCGCCGCCAGGGCCGCGAGCGCGACCGGCGGCGAGAGGTCGGCCATGATGCCGTAGTAGAACGCAAACATGTGGCTTGCGATCAGCGGCACGCCGAGCTTGGCGAGCGCAGGAGCGGCCAGCGCCGCGGTGATGATGTAGGTCGGGATCGTCGGGATGCCGGTGCCGAGCAGGATCGACAGCAGCATGGTCATGATCAGCGCCAGGAACAGGCTCTTGGCGCCGAGCCCGATGATCCAGCTGCCGAAGATGGTGCCGACGCCGGTCTGCGTCATCATGCCGATGATGGTGCCGACGATGGCGCAGGCCATGCCGACGGTCAGCGCCGACTTGGCGCTGTCGGCGAGCGAGTCGCGGCAGGCTTTCAGCGTGGCGCGGCCGCCGCGGGTGATCGCCGCGATCACGATCAAGCCGGCGACGACGCTCGCGACCGGAACGATCTCGATACCGTGGCGCGACACCGCGGCAACCACCAGCGCGAGGCCGATCCAGAAGATGTAGCGCACGACGGTGTTGGAGAAGCCGAGCGTGATGCTGGCGCCGAGGATCAGCGCGACCGTGAGCGCAAGGCCCATGCTGCCGGCATAGAGCGGCGTGAAGCCCTCGAACAGCATGTAGACCAGCGCCGCGAGCGGCAGCACCAGGTACCAGCGCGCCACCAGCGCCTTCCAGGCGCTCGGGATCTCCGAGCGCTTCATGCCGACAAGGCCGTGCTTGCCGGCTTCCAGATGCACCATCCAGAATGCCGAGGCGAAGTAGAGGATCGCCGGGATCACCGCGGCCTTGACGATCTCCGAATAGGGCACGCCGAGCGTCTCGGCCATGATGAAGGCGACCGCGCCCATCACCGGCGGCATGATCTGCCCGCCCATCGATGCGGTGGCCTCGACGCCGGCGGCAAACGCCCGGCGATAGCCGAACTTGATCATCAGGGGGATCGTGAACTGGCCGACGGTGACGACGTTGGCGACGCCCGAGCCCGAGATCGTGCCCATCATGCCCGAAGCGAACACCGCGACCTTGGCGGGGCCGCCGCGGGTGCGGCCGAACAGGCCGAGCGAGACGTCGGTGAACAGCTGGATCATGCCGGCGCGTTCCAGGAACGAGCCGAACAGGATGAACAGGAAGATGTAGGTCGCCGAGACGTAGATCGGCACGCCGTAGAAGCCCTCGGTGCCGAACGAGAGATGGGTGACGATCTGGTCGAAGTCATAGCCGCGGTGATTGAACGGCGACGGCAGATATTGACCGAAGAACCAGTAGAGCAGACAGGCGCCGCACATCAGCGGCAGCGCCGCCCCCATCAGCCGCCGCGTGCCCTCGAAGATCAGGACCGCGAGCAGCGTGCCGACCGCGAGGTCCATGTTGGTCGGGTCGCCGTCACGGGCGATCAGGTCGGCATAGAAGATCCACTGGTAGAGCCCGCAGAGGAAGCCGGCCGCGCCGACAATCCAGCTCACCGCGCGGCCGAAATCGGTCTTGGCTGTGAAATTGCCGATCAGGCCGAAGGTCAGGAGGATCAGGAAGCCGACATGAACGCCGCGCACCACCTGGCTCGGCAGGTAGTTGAAGGCCGCGACATAGAGCTGGAACACCGCAAAGGCGAGACCGATGGCGTAAGCCAGATGCCCCCAGGCGCCCGGGCCGAAGCCTTCCGGAAAGCCATGCTCGAAATTGTCGAATTCGACCTTGATGGGCTGCTCGCCCTCAACCTGCTGCTGCATCGAATTAAGTCCCCCCGCCGTGCCAACGGCGCTTATAGCGCCCCACCGCACGTCATGCGCGGGCTCGACCCGCGCATCCATCGAAAAATCAACGCCTTTGCAAAGATGGATGGCCGGGTCGTCCCCGATCAAGTCGGGGACGGGCGCCGGCCATGACACCCTCGAAGCGTAACTGGCCTTACTTGATCAGGCCCTTCTCCTTGTAATAGCGGATCGCGCCGGGATGTAGCGGCACCGGGCTGCCGGTCGCGGCGGCCTCGAGCTTGATCTCCTTGCCCGCGGCGTGGGCGTTGGCGAGTTCCGGGAGCGATTCGTAGACCAGCTTGGTCATCTGATAGGCGAGATCGTCCGACACCGCGCTCGAGGTCACGAGGTAATTCACGACCGCGGCCGTCGGCACGTCCTTGTCCTGGCCGGTATAGGTGTTGGCCGGGATGATCACGGAGACGAAGGGCGGGCCGATCTTGTCGACGGTCTCCTTCGGCACGGCGACCACGGTGATCTCGCTCGAGGTCGAGAGGTCCTTCAGCGAGGCGACGCCGAGGCCGGCGGACTGCAGCGTGGCGTTGAGCTGGCGGTTCTTCATCAGATCCACCGATTCGGCGAACGGCAGGTACTCGACCTTGCCGAGATCCTTGTAGCTCATGCCGGCGGCCGCGAGGATCGCGCGCGAGTTGAGCTCGGTGCCCGACTTCGGCGCGCCGACCGACAGGCTCTTGCCCTTGAGATCGGCCAGCGTCTTGATGCCGCTCTCGGCGGTCGCGACGATCTGGATGTAGTTCGGATAGATCGCGCCGATGGTGCGCAGCTTGTCGAGCTTGTTCTTGAAACCGGCCTCGGCGTCGCCTTCCCAGGCGGCTTTGAGCGAATCGCCGAGCGTGAAGGCGATCTCGCCGCGGCCCTGCTGCAGCAGCACCAGATTCTCGACCGAGGCCTTGGTCGCCTGCACCTGAGTTTTCACGCCGGGGATCTTGTCGCCGTAGATCTTCCCCATCGCGACGCCGAGCGGATAGTAGACGCCGGAAGTGCCGCCGGTGAGCACGTTAATGAACTGCTCGGCCTGTGCGGCAGGCGCGGACAAAACGCTGGCTGCCACCATCGCGGCAGCCATCAACTTGGAATTCATGAGTATTATTCTCCCCTTAAGCCGGCCGGAAATTGGCCGGACACCCCCGCCGGGTCAACCCATCCAAATGACGCATGCGCGACGGAAATCCCCGATAGCAACACTACTTTACCTGCGCGGGAACTCGCCGCCTGCGGGAGGGTTGAGATGCGCAATCTCGCCGCGAGGTATGACTTGCAGCCATCCGGGACGACCGTTGGGCGGGCGCTCGATGCGTTGAACTTCTTCCTCGCCGACGTGCGGGACGGGCTCGGCCCCTATCTGGCGATCTACCTCCTGACCGAACGGCAGTGGGACGAGGCCTCGATCGGCTCGGTGATGTCGATCGCGGCCATCGCCGGAATCATCGCCCAGACCCCCGCCGGCGCCCTGATCGACCGCAGCCGCGCCAAGCGCGGATTGATGATCGCCGCCGCCATTGCCGTGACCGCCGCGTGCCTCCTGCTCCCGCTGCTCGACCGGTTTGAACTGGTTGCCGCGACCCAGGCGCTGGCGGCCGCCGCCGGTTCGGTGTTCGCGCCGGCGATCGCCGCGGTGACGCTTGGCATTGTCGGACCCCAGACCTTCGCGGCGCGGACCGGCCGCAACGAAGCCTTCAATCACGCCGGCAACGCGGTGGCCGCCGCGATCGCCGGCGGCACCGCCTACTGGTTCGGTCCAGTGGTGGTGTTCTGGCTGCTCGCGGCAATGGCCCTCGCCAGCATCGCCGCGACGCTGTCGATCCCACCCGCCGCCATCGATCACCAGGTTGCGCGCGGCCTCGACGATATCGTCGAAGGGCACCGCACACCGCATGACCGGCCATCCGGCTTTCGCGTGCTGCTGACCAGCAAGCCGCTGCTGATCTTCGCGGTGTCGACCGTGATCTTTCACTTTGCCAATGCGGCAATGCTGCCGCTGGTCGGGCAGAAGCTCGCACTGGTCAATCGCAACCTCGGAACATCGCTGATGTCGGTCTGCATCATCGCGGCGCAGGTGGTGATGGCGCCGGTCGCCATGCTGGTCGGACGCAAGGCAAACGTCTGGGGCCGCAAGCCGATCTTCGCGATCGCGCTCGCGGTGCTGGCGATCCGTGGCGCACTCTATCCGTTGTCGGACAATCCGTACTGGCTGGTGTCGGTGCAATTGCTCGACGGCATCGGCGCCGGAATATTCGGGGCGTTGTTCCCGCTCGTGGTTGCCGATCTCACGGACGGTACCGGGCATTTCAATGTCAGCCAGGGCGCGATCGCCACGGCAACCAGCCTCGGCGGAGCGCTGAGCACGGTTGTCGCTGGATTCATTGCTGTCCACGCCGGTTACAGTGCCGCATTCCTGCTCCTTGCAGCCGTCGCTTGCGCCGGGTTGATCGGCTACTGCACGTTGATGCCGGAGACGTTGCGAGCGGCAGCGGCAACGTCACGCACATCTGCATTGGCGTCAGAAAACGGATGATCTGATTCGCGGTCGCGCTCGATGAGTCGCCCAGCGTGATGCGATCTGATGTCCGACAATGACGCAGTTGCGCGTCGGCGTCGACGCGTCAACACAGTCATTAACGCCGTCTCTCGATGACACACGCGCACAGAGTTTCTGCCGATGCGCAAAGTCGGACGCGATCGCGCTCATGAATGTCGGATGACGCATTTGTTGCACGTGTAACAGCGGTGAGACGTCGCGATTCCACGGTCATTTGAATCGAATTGAATCCTTTAAGGTTAGCGAGGCAATCAATGTATGAACCAGAAATTTCCATGATTGCCGCCGCTCTAGGATGTACGAGTCAAGCCGGGGTAACTACGGATAAGGCGGGGCATGAATCACATCAGTCACATCGGACACGCACGAGCCGGCTGGTTCGGACATCGCAAGCTGACCCCACGCGCATGCATTGCGGACAGCAAAAAGCACCTTCGGACCTTCCTCGCCGAGGCGCTGGAAGACCTCGGCTTCATCACCAGTGAATGCAGCCAGGCCTTGGAACTCGACACCGTTCTGGACGCGGAACGGCCCGATCTCCTGGTGCTCGGCGTGTCCGTGGACGGCATCGAAGTCAGTAAAATTCTCGAGACTTTGGTGAGAAAGGACTATGGCGGCAAGGTCCTCGTCATCGGGCAGCCGGACTCGATCATCGTCAAGGCGGTCCGGCAAATCGGCGATGAGTACGGCATCGCCATGCTGCCGGCGCTGTCGACGCCGTTCAGCGCCGGAACCCTTCGCGACAGTCTTGCGTCATTGATGCCGCTTGAACCCGCGCCGAGCCCGGCGGTGGACGTGCCCGAAGCGCTGAAGGCCGGCTGGCTCGAGCTGTGGTACCAGCAGAAAATTCATCTCCGGACGCTGGTGCCGAGCGGCGCCGAGGCGCTGATCCGGATGCGCCATCCGGCCTGGGGCGTCGTGCCGCCGGCCTACTTCATCCCGGACGAAAGCGATCCGCATTTTCATGCACTGTCCGAATTCGTGATCGAACGCGCAATCGAGGACTGGCGCTATCTCCTCGAGCAGACCGGGCCGGTCAATCTCTCGATCAACCTGCCGATCTCCTTCCTCGCCGACGATCGTGCCGTGCGCGAGCTCTGTTACCGGATGCCGGATCATGCGGCCTTCGCCGGCCTCTTGATCGAGATCGACAGCACCGACGTGGTCGATAATCTGGACCTGGCGATCGATGTCGCCCGGCGCGTTCGACTGCACAATATCGGCATCTCGATCGACAATGTCGGCGCGAACTGGCCGTCTTTGCTGGGACTGCCGAACTTTCCGTTCGTCCAGCTCAAGGTCGACCATCAATTCGTCACCGGCTGCGCGGATCAACGCCTGAAGCAGACGGTGTGCCGGCGTGTCGTGGAGCTGGCCCACGACAACGACGCGCAGGTCGTGGCCCAGGGGGTCGAGACGCGCGCGGACTTTCTCGCCGCGCACGAGATGGATTTCGATCAGGTCCAGGGCTACCTGTTCGGCAAGCCGATGGGCGTCAAGAAGTTCGCCCGCTCACGCATGCATTTCTCGGAGAAGGAGCCGGCCTCCTGAGGCGCGGCGTCGTCAGGCTCGAACGTCGCGATCGATCGCGCGCAGCGCTTCGCCGCGCGCGATCAGGCGTTTTGCATTGGAATAGGTCGGGACTTCGAGCAACGAGCCGTCAAGTTCGACGCGCCCAAAGCCCTTTGTCCGCGCCGCTTCGAACGCCGCGACGATCTTGCCCGCTTGGCGCATCTCCTCCTCGCTCGGCGTCAGGACGCCGTTGACGATCGAGGCATGCGCGGGATCGACCAGGCTCTTTGCGGTGTAACCCAGCCGCCGCGCCCAGATCGTGTCGCGTTCGACGCCTTCAGCGTCGCTCCAGGTGTAGGGACAATCGACCGCGACGACATCAGCGGCACGACATTCGACGATGAAGCGCTGCCGCGCGTAAGCCAGCTCCAGGCCATCGCTGCCGCGCTCGGCACCAAGATCGGCGGCGAGGTCTTCGGAGGCCATCAGGCAGCCGATGACGCGCCGGCTCGCCATGGCGATCGCACCGGTCTGCACCAGACCGCGCGCGAACTCGATATTCGGCAGCAGCGACGTCGATCCCTCGGCGATACCGTAGTCGCGCTCGAACCGCGTCACCGCCTCGTCGAGCCTGACGACATGGTGCGGCTCGGCGACCTTCGGCAGCGCGACGATATCCGGACGTCCGCGCATCACGGCGGCGAGATCGTCCATGCCGTCCTGGTCCAGCGGATTGACGCGGACCGCGACCATCACGCCCTGGTCGCGCCAGGCCGCGTAGAGCTCGGCGGCCAGGGCCCGCGCCTTCGGCCGCAGCGGCGGCGGGGTAAAATCCTCGAGCTCGTGGATCAGCACGTCGGCGCCGCTGGCGGCCGCGTGCTGCAGCACGTCCTCGTTGGCGCCTTCGAGAAACAGCCAGGAGCGGCACAGCGGGGCCGGACGCAGCTTGCGCATCACGCTATCAGCGCCGCCGTCACTGGAACGTCATGTCGAGGCATTTCGAGATGTCGGAGCCGAGGCCGGACGAGATGGTGATGCAGCCGCGGATCTTCTGGGTGTTGACGTCGTTCGCCCAGATCGCATAGCCGCCCGGACCGAAGAACGAGTTGGTGTTCGGCGGCTCGGTCTCGGTGGCGTCAAAGGTGTAATTGCCGTCGGTCTCGAAGATGCGCGGCTTTTTGGTGCAGCCGCCGTCGGCCTGCACGTTGATGACCTCCTTGTTGTCCCGCGTCAGCGCCAGCGAGACCTGGCAGCGGAAGTATTCCGAGGTCTTGGCGTTGAACAGATAGGCGTAGGACTTGCAGGTCGCGGTATTGAGCTTGCCGGCGGACAGGCCGCGGCTGCAGGAGATCCGCTGGTTGTTGGAGAGCCTGAACTCGTCCGCCTGCGCGACTGACGCCAGCGTCATGAACGACAGAGCGACACCGATTCCGATCTTCATGACGTGGTTCATCCTGATCATCCCAAGGTAGTGTTTCCGGCAATCAAAGCGTTTGTAAACGGTAACGCGAAAATAGTCGCCAAGCTTGATGCGGGAAATCACAAAGTCCCCGATCCGCGAGCGGTCGCGCCGATTGTCGTATTGACGCGCGAACATCGTTCGTGATTTGTTCAAAAAACGTGGGGACGACGCCGTTTTCTCGGCCGGAGGTGGATCATGACGCATTTTTTGACCAAGACTTTTATTGCGACTGCGGCGTTTGCCGCGATGACGACCTGCACATTCGCGCAGGAGGCTGCGCCCTGGGAGCTGAAGTCCGACATGGGCTACGCCTATGACAAGGACGGCAAGACCTGGTCCTACAAGATGGGCACCAACAATGCCGGCACGCTGCTGAAGGGCGCCAAGAAGGTGCCGAAGGGGACGCTGTTCTTCATCGGCCAGAACGGCCAGCTCTACATGCGCTCCGGGCCCTATCTCGAGGGCGACGGCAAGTTCAAGTTCGGCTCGAACTAGAGCGTTTTCGAGCGAAGTGGACGCCGGTTCGCGTTAAGAAAACGCGTCAAGAGAAGGGTCCAGGGCTCCGGTTCTGATTCGATCAGAGCCGGAAATACCCTGACGGTTTTCGGCAGGCATCAGAACGCCGCGGCCAATTCCTTCGCGCCCGGCTTGTTGCTGTTGAAGTCCATCCGCTCGTTGGTGACGGCAAGCAGCCTGGCCACCGTGTTGTGGCGGATGGCGACCGGGTTGCGCTCGTAGCCGGAGCGCTGGAAGAAGTTCGAAGTCGGCACCTGCTCGCGCATCGCCTGCGGCATGGTCACCATGTCGAGCCCGGTGCCGTCGCCGGTCAGGTTCATCATTTCGAGCTCGGCCGCGGTCAGCGGCCGGCTGTAGCCCTTGTTGCGGGCGAAGATCACCGAGGTCAGCAGCTTGTGGGTCTGCAGCATCGGGCCGACATCGATGTCGAGCACCATGGCGTGGCACGCCCAGCCCTGCGGCGTATCGGCGAGGCGCTGATGCGCCGACCAGTCGTCGGGCACGGTGCGCGTGAACGCGACCATCTTCTTCAGCACCGCGAGCTTGTGCTCCATCGCCTTGCGCGCGGGCCCCTGCGTCCTCGCAACCCGCTCGGTCAGATCCCGCACGAATTCATGGCCCTGCTCGGCCAATAGCTCGACGGTGTTGGTGGTGAGCAGCTGGTTGTAGCCCATCGCGGTAGAGATGGCGCGCTTGCCGCCGTGCTCGATGCCCGCCTGCACGTCGTAGTTGCCGGTGCCGCCGGTCTCGAACGAATAGACCCGCACCGCCTGCTCCGGCGTCAACCCCGCGGCGCGCGCGTAGCGGGCATAGGCGCGCTTGAACTCGACCTCGCTGGCCGGCCGCTGCGGCGTGAACTGGAAGTGTTCGCCGGCCGCCCTGACCAGATCCGAGGCCACCGGGAGCGTCTTGGGCGGACGCGGCGGCTTGCCTTCCTCCTCTTCCGGAGCCGGATTGACCGGCCGCTTCGGCCCCTCATAGACCGGCGGCTGCTGCAGCACGTAATCGTCCAGCGAGAGCTGCACGCGGTCGCGCCGCTTGGCGTTGCGGCCGCGCCTCTTCTCGGCGATCGCGTTCCAATAGGCGCTCGCATCCTGCTCGAAGGCGGCGCGCGCCTCCTGATATTCCTGCAGCTTGCGGCGATATTCCATGATCGCCTGCGGCGATGCCTGCGCCATCGCATTGGCGACGGAAGGCGGCAACGCCCCGGCCTCGCCGGCAAATACGGACGGCGCGCCGGCGACGAGCGCGAGCGCGAGCGCGAAAAATCCAGGGCACAGACGAATCAATTGCGGGCGCATGGCCTCGTTGTAGCAAGCACGGCCGCGAAGTCAGCCCGGAATTGTCCGGATCGCAGCGGCCGGATGCCGCGATCAATGCAGAATATTCGCCACAATGCGGTGTTCTCCGACGAAAGCCTTGGAGAAAGCCTTGGAGATTGCGATGAGAATGGCACTCTGGCTCGCCGCCGCCTGCGCGTTGACGCTCGCTGCACCGGCGCGCGCCGAGCGTCCGGACTGCGGATCGTTTCCGGATACGCGTTCACGCTTCACCTGTTACGAGAATGTGTCGCGGGCGCCTCCGGAACCCGAGGCCGCGGCGCATTCGCCTGGTGCGCAGGGGAAATCAATGAAGATGAACGCCCGCAAGCGGCATCACAAATAGCGGCATCGTTGCGGCCTACTTCCACGCGAATACCGGCTGCTCCAGTTCGGCGACGCGGGTGCTGCGGCCGGCCAGCACCTCGCGGAATTGATAGATCAGTGCGGCAGTCGGCGCATGGATCTGCTGGCCACCGAGCCGGAAGCGGATCACGCGGCGCGAGCTCTCCGGGATCGTGACGAAGCTGAACGCATCATCGGGCTCGATCGCATCGAGGCCGATGCGATGGACGGAGGCGACCTCGTCCGGGTTCGGCGTGATCGCCGCATGCGCGCCGGCCCAGACCACGACCGGCGTGATCAGATAGCCCGACCGCGTCGGATAATCGTCAAGCATGCCGAGCACGTCGCGCTCCGACAACGCGAGCCCGAGCTCCTCATGCAGTTCGCGCAGCGCGGCCTCGGCCTGCGTCTCGCCGGCATCGCAGCGCCCGCCCGGCAGCGCCCATTGCGCGCTGTGGGCGCGCAGGCGCGCGCTGCGGCGGGTCAGCAGAAACGCCGTGCCGCTGCCGTCGTCGCCTTCGGTCAGCGCGATCGCGACCGCCGCGCGCTTCAGCGTCGGCGCGGCGTCCGCGGGCGCCAGGCGAGCGAATGCGGCACAGAGCTCTGCGATATTCCGCCGGGTGGCATCGTCAAATGTGCGGGCCATTGACCTTGACTACAACACAACAGCGTTTGATGAAATGACTGCGACCACATGCCTCCTGCGATCAATCATCAGCAAGCAACGGACCCCACCTCATGACGGCCAAGGCCGCGGACAAACTCAAATCCGACGGCTGGAAGATTGCCGAAACCACGGGATTCCTGACGTTGATCGGCCCGTTGTGGGAACGGTTGAAGGACGGCGCGCTTGAACTCGCGCTGATCACCGAGGACAAGCACCACAATCGCCGCGGCCTGGTGCAGGGCGGGGTGATCATGACCTTCGCCGATCGCGCCTGCGGCATGGCCGCACGCTTCGTCTCGGGCAAGCCGACGCTTGCGACCGTGCAGCTCGACACCCATTTCGTCGAGGCCGGCAAGATCGGCGAGATCCTGACGACGCGGCCGCGCGTGGTACGCTCGACCCGCAGCCTGATCTTCATCACGGCCGAGGTGACTGTCGACAAGCGCTGTATCGCGATGGCCAACGGCGTGTTCAAGATCCTGAAGAACGACAGCTGATCCTGTCATTCCGGGGCATCGCGCAGCGATGAACCCGGAATCTCGAGATTCCGGGTTCGATGCCGGCGCATCGCCCCGGAATGACACCGGAGGGAGTGCCAGATGCAATATCGCCAGCTTGGCCGCAGCGGCCTGAAGGTCTCGCCGATTTGCCTCGGCACCATGATGTTCGGCGGACCGACCGACGAGGCGACCTCGGCGCGGATCGTGGCGAAGGCGCGCGAGGCCGGCATCAACTTCATCGACAGCGCCGACGCCTATAATGGCGGCAAGTCCGAGGAGGTCGTGGGGCGCGCGATCTCCAACAGCAGGTCGAACTGGGTGCTTGCCACCAAGCTCGCCAATCCGATCGGCGACGATCCCAACCACGGCGGGCTGTCGCGTCGCTGGGTGTTCCAGGCCGCCGACGAGAGCCTGAAGCGGCTCGGCACCGACTACATCGACGTCTACTATCTGCACAAGGAAGACCACGCGACGCCGCTCGACGAGACGGTGCGCGCGATGGGCGACCTGATCCGCGCCGGCAAGGTGCGCTATTTCGGCGTCTCCAACTACCGCGCCTGGCGCGTCGCCGAGATTTGCAACATCTGCGACCGGCTCGGCATCGACCGTCCGGTCGCGAGCCAGCCCTATTACAATGCGATGAACCGGATGCCGGAGGTCGAGCATTTCCCGGCCTGCGCCTATTACGGGCTCGGCATCGTGCCCTATAGCCCACTGGCGCGCGGCGTGCTCACCGGCAAATACGCACCCGACGCGGCGCCGCCCGCGGACACACGTGCGGGGCGCAACGACAAGCGCATGATGCAGACCGAGTGGCGGCCGGAATCGCTCGAGCTCGCGCAGGAGATCAAACGCCACGCCGAGAGCAAAGGCATCACCGCCGGGCAGTTCGCGGTGTCCTGGGTGCTGAACTCGTCGTTCGTCAGTGCCGTCATCGCGGGGCCGCGCACCGAAGCGCAATGGGACGATTACATCCGCGCGCTCGACTACCGCTTCACCGCCGAGGACGAAGCCCTGATCGACCGCCTCGTCGTCACCGGCCATCCCTCGACGCCGGGCTTCAACGACCCCGCCTATCCGATCGAGGGACGCCGGGCGCGGACCGGATAGCATCGCAGCGTCGGCGCTCGTCTCGGCAACGCCGAAGTTACGTTTCGTAGCTTCCGAATTGCGCAAGCGTCGCGCAGGCTGCAGCATCAGGGCATGGAAATGCTGATGCTGGTGCTGCAATGACGGCATCCAATGTACTGGACTGGATCGTGGCCCTCCTCGTCTGCTGGGCGAGCCTGACCGCAATCTTCGAACCTTCGCGCGGTGCCTCGCAGTGCGACGTGCCCACCGCGACAAGCAGCGCGCCGCAAGTCGCACTGGCGGCCCCGACGCAGGCGGAGTTCGAGGAGATCATCCGCGACATGAAGCTGCATGATTGAACGGGATCGGCAAACCGCGAAAACCTTCCTCATCGTACTCCAAATGAAACAGGGCGGCGCCGAAGCGCCGCCCTGCCCTGATTGCCGTTTGCTCGCCGCTTACTTCACGAGGTCGAAGCGGTCGGCGTTCATCACCTTGGTCCAGGCCGCGACGAACTCCTTCACGAACTGCTCCTTGGAGTCGGACTGGCCGTAGACCTCGGCGAACGCCCGCAGCTGCGAGTGCGAGCCGAAGATCAGATCGACGCGGGTGCCGGTCCACTTCACCGCCTTGGTCTTGCGGTCGCGGCCCTCATAGACGCCCTGGCCGGCATCGCTCCACACCGTGCCCATGTCGAGCAGGTTGAGGAAGAAGTCGTTGGTGAGCGTCCCCGGCTTGCCGGTGAAGACGCCGTGCTTGGACTTCTTCGCATTGGCGCCGAGCACGCGCAGGCCGCCGACGAGGACCGTCAATTCCGGTCCGGTCAACCGCAGGAGCTGTGCACGGTCGACCAAGGCCTCTTCCGGCTGCAGGAACTGATGCTTGCCGCCGATATAGTTGCGGAAGCCGTCAGCCCGCGGCTCGAGCGGAGCGAACGATTCGACATCGGTCTGTTCCTGCGTCGCATCGGTGCGGCCCGGCGTGAAGGGGACCTTCACACTGGTGCCGCCGTCCTTGGCCGCCTTCTCGATCGCGGCCGCGCCGCCGAGTACGATCAGATCGGCCAGCGAGACCTTCTTGCCGAACTCCTTCTGGATGGCTTCGAGTTTGCTCAGCACGCCCTTGAGCTGCGCCGGCTCGTTGACATCCCAGTCCTTCTGCGGCGCAAGGCGGATGCGTGCACCATTGGCACCGCCGCGCTTGTCGGAGCCGCGGAACGTCGAGGCCGAGGCCCAAGCGGTCGACACCAGCTCGGACACCGACAGACCCGAGGCGAGGATCTTCGCCTTGAGCGCCTCGATATCCTTGTCGTCGATCACGGCGTGATCGAGCGCCGGCACCGGGTCCTGCCAGATCAGCGTCTCCTTCGGCACCAGCGGGCCGAGGTAGCGCTGGATCGGACCCATGTCGCGGTGCGTGAGCTTGAACCAGGCGCGGGCGAAGGCGTCCGCGAACTGATCCGGATGCTCATAGAACCGGCGCGAGATCTTCTCATAGGCCGGATCGAAGCGCAGCGACAGGTCGGTGGTCAGCATCGTCGGGACATGCTTCTTCGACGGATCGAACGCGTCCGGAATGACGGCGTCCGCACCCTTTGCCGTCCACTGCTTCGCACCGGCCGGGCTCTTCGTCAGCTCCCATTCGTACTTGAACAGGTTCTCGAAGAAGTGGTTGCTCCACTTGGTCGGGGTCTGGGTCCAGGTGACCTCGGGACCGCCGGTGATCGCGTCAGCGCCGACGCCGGTGCCGAACTTGCTCTTCCAGCCGAGACCCTGTTCCTCGATCGCGCCACCTTCCGGCTCCGGACCGATCAACGACGGATCGCCCGCACCGTGGGTCTTGCCGAAGGTGTGGCCACCGGCGATCAGCGCGACGGTCTCCTCGTCGTTCATCGCCATGCGGAAGAACGTCTCGCGGATGTCCTTCGCGGCGGCGACCGGGTCCGGATTGCCATTCGGGCCTTCCGGGTTGACGTAGATCAGGCCCATCTGCACCGCGCCGAGCGGCTCGGAGAGCTGGCGCTCGCCGCTGTAGCGCTCGTCACCGAGCCAGGTGCCTTCCGGACCCCAGTACAGCTCTTCCGGCTCCCACACGTCGGCGCGGCCACCCGCAAAACCGAACGTCTTGAAGCCCATCGATTCCAGCGCAACGTTGCCGGCGAGGACCATCAGATCGGCCCACGAGATCTTGCGGCCGTACTTCTGCTTGATCGGCCAGAGCAGCCGGCGCGCCTTGTCGAGGTTGGCGTTGTCCGGCCAGCTGTTGAGCGGGGCAAAACGCTGCTGACCGGCACCGGCGCCGCCGCGACCGTCGGTGATCCGATAGGTGCCCGCCGAGTGCCAGGCCATGCGGATCATCAGGCCGCCGTAATGGCCGAAGTCGGCCGGCCACCATTCTTGCGACGTCGTCATCAGGGCGGTGAGGTCCTTGATCACGGCGTTGAGATCGAGGCTCTTGAATTCCTTGGCGTAGTCGAAGCCTTTGCCCATCGGATCGGACAGGCTGGAGTTCCGATGCAGCACCTGAACGTCGAGCGTCTCCGGCCACCAGTCACGATTCGTGTGCCCGCGAGGTCCGCCCGTGAATGGGCATTTGCCCGCGCCTTCGTCGGTTTTTGCGTCCATGTTTCTTCTCCGAGGTGATGGATTCTGGAATGTGCTGGAGCTCTTCCAAGAACGATTCTACGCGTCCCAATCCATCAGGTGAAATTGACTTTAATGATCGCGGCAATAAGATAATCTGATGATAAATGTCACACTCCGGCAACTCAGATATTTCGATGCGCTGGCGCGCCATGGGCATTTCGGACGTGCCGCGGAGGCCTGTTCGGTATCGCAGCCGGCGCTGTCGATGCAGATCCGCGAAATGGAACAGGCGGTCGGCGGCGTGCTGATCGAACGCAATGCGCGGCAGGTGACGCTGACGGCGTTTGGCGAGGACCTGCTGCGCCGCGTGCGCGACATCCTGCGCTCGGTCGACGAGCTCGGCGACTTCGCGCGCGCCTCGCGCGACAAGCTTGCCGGGCGGCTGCGGGTCGGCATGATCCCGACCGTTGCGCCATATCTGCTGCCGAAGGTGATCGAGAACCTGGCGCGGCTGCATCCCGAGCTCGACATCCATGTCCGCGAGACGCTGACGCCGAAGCTGATCAAGGAAGTCGCCGAGGGCCGGCTCGACACCGCGATCGTGGCGCTGCCGGTATCGGAACCGTCGCTGACCGAGGTCGCGCTGTTCTCGGAAAACTTCCTGCTGGTGCGGCCGGGCGAGGACGCCAAGACGCCGGTGCCGAGCGCCGAGATGCTGCGCGAGATGCGGCTCTTGCTGCTCGAGGAAGGCCACTGCTTCCGTGACCAGGCGCTGTCGTTCTGCAACATGCAGTCCTCGCCGCCGCGCGAGGTGCTGGACGCGAGCTCGCTGTCGACGCTGGTGCAGATGGTCGGCGCCGGCATCGGCGTCACTTTGATCCCCGAGATGGCCGTGACGGTGGAGACGCGCTCGGCGCCGGTCACGGTCTCGCGCTTCAAGCATCCGCAGCCCTCGCGCACCATCGGCATGGTCTGGCGCAAGACCTCTCCGCTCGCCGCGCAGCTCCAGCAGATCTCCGAAGTCGTCAGCCTCGCCGCCCGCGCCCTACGCGCGCCGAAGCAGGATGGCGCCAAGGAGCCGGCGAAACGCGCCGGGCGAAGGAAGGTGGCGTGATCTCGCGCGTTGAGGCGTGGTCGACGCGCGATGCTGACCACACCCACAAGTGTCGTCCCTGCGAAAGCAGGGACCCATACTCTGCGGCGTGTGTTGTGAGAGGGGCTCGTCGTTCCAATAGCGCGAGCCAATCGGCATTGGTGGTTATGGGTCCCTGCTTTCGCAGGGACGACAGCAAGTTTGTTGCACGGCCGGTGACTCACACATCCGCGTTCTCGCGAAATGAATCGTCCGATTCCGTAGCCCGGATTACCGAAGGCGTAATCCGGCGCACGCTGCGGTGACACGTGACGGCGGATTACGCAGCGCTAATCCGCCCTACGAAACTGCCGTTCCGGCGCGCGTAGCACGGCGAAAGACGCGCCCCCTACTTCTCCAGGTACTTCTTCATCTCGGCAATCAGGCCGTCGCGCAGTTCGGGGCGCTTGAGGCCGAAGGCGATGTTGGCGCGGAGGAAGCCGGGCTTGGAGCCGCAATCGTGGCGCTCGCCCTCGAACTCGACGCCGTAGAACTTCTGCGTCTTCGCAAGACCGATCATCGCATCGGTGAGCTGGATCTCGCCGCCGGCGCCGCGCTCCTGCGTGGCCAGGATGTTGAAGATCTCCGGCTGCAGGATGTAGCGGCCGGTGATCGACAGGTTGGACGGCGCGGTGCCCTGCGGCGGCTTCTCGACCATGCGGTCGACCTCGAAGATGTTGCCGGTGCGTTTGCCGACGCTGCAGATGCCGTATTGATGGGTGAGTTCGTCGGGCACCGCCTCGACCGCGATCAGGTTCGACTTGTCACCAAGCCTGCTCGCGGCGTCGATCATCTGCTTGAGGCAGCCCGGCGTGTTCAGCACCAGCTCGTCCGGCAGCACCACCGCGAACGGCTCGTTGCCGATGATATCGCGCGCGCACCACACCGCGTGGCCGAGCCCGAGCGGCGCCTGCTGCCGGGTGAAGCTCATCGCGCCGGCCTCCGGCTGGTTCTGCGCCAGGATATCCTGTTCGGTCTTCTTGCCGCGCTGCGCCAGCGTGGTGTCGAGCTCGAACATGCGGTCGAAGTGATCCTCGATGACACCCTTGTTGCGGCCGGTGACGAACACGAAATGCTCGATGCCGGCTTCCCGGGCCTCGTCGACCACGTACTGGATCAGGGGCTTGTCGACGATCGTCAGCATCTCCTTCGGCATCGCCTTGGTGGCGGGCAGCACGCGGGTACCGAGACCGGCGACGGGGAATACGGCTTTGCGGATCTTCATGGGATTATCGGAAGCCTTGAAATGGGTGGGACGGCGGCACGAAATGAATCATGCCTTTGGTACCCCGTTTTGCAGCCGCCAACAAAGGCGGATGTGTGGTGCGGCTTAATTCCGCCGTTCCCGTCAGCCAATGCAGGCCGCAACAAAATCTCGCCCTTGTTAAGTTATTGGAAACCGTGCCGGGGCCTTCTGGAACAGCACGATTTTGACAGGCACACGACAAATGCGCGCGATGGGAACATCAAGGACCAAGCTTTTCGGCGCGAGCCTGATCGCGCTGGCCCTGCTGCTGCCCGGCAGCACGCAAGCCCAGTCGGCGGGCAACGGCCTGACCAACCTGATCGACAGCATCTTTTCCGGACCGAACGCGACGCCGCCGCAGGCCGCAACCGGACAGGACGGCGCGGCACCGCCGTGGAGCGGTGAAGACGGCGCCTCCGGCCATCCGCTGATGACCGCAGCGGCGATCCGCCAGGCCGCGTCGGACTTCCCGAACTGCGTCGCAGCGATGTGGCCAGATGCCGCACGGCGCAACATCACCCAAGAGAATTTCGAGCGCTTCACCGCCGGCCTGACGCCCGATCTGCGCATCATGGATCTGATGGATTCGCAGCCGGAGTTCACCAAGGCGATCTGGGATTATCTCGACATCCTGGTCAGCGACACCAGGCTCGCCAAGGGCCGCGAGATCCTTGCGAAATACAAGCCGCAGTTCGACGCCACCGAGAAGGCCTATGGCGTCGACCGCTACATCATCGCGGCGATCTGGGGCATCGAGTCGAACTACTCGACCCAGATGGGCGATCGCAACGTGGTGCAGTCGACCGCGACGCTCGCCTGCATCGGCCGCCGTCAGGCCTATTTCAAGGACGAGTTCCTGTCGGCGCTGGAAATCCTCAACCGCGGCGATCTCAGGCCCGAGCAGATGCGCGGCTCCTGGGCCGGCGCCTTCGGCCCGACCCAGTTCATGCCGACCGCGTTCAAGCGCTATGCCGTCGATGGCGACGGCGACGGCCGCCGCGACGTCGTCGACAATCCGAGCGACCTGATCGCCTCGACCGCCAACAATTTGAAGAAGGACGGCTGGCAGACCGGCGCGAGCTGGGGCTACGAGATCGTGCTGCCGCAAGGCCTCAATTACATGCTGGCCGACCGCGCCAAGGCGATGCCGCTGTCGCAGTGGGAACATCTCGGCGTCAAGCGGCCGGGCGGCCAGCCGTTCCCGCGGCCGTCCGACAAGGCCTATCTGCTGGCGCCGGCGGGCGCCGAGGGGCCGGGCTTTCTGATGCTGCAGAATTTCCGGGTGATCATGAAGTACAACCCGGCGGAGGCCTATGCGCTCGCCATCGGCCATTTCGCCGACCGCCTGCGCGGCGGCCAGCCCTTCGCGCAGCCCTGGCCGCGCCAGGAGCGGGTGCTGTCGCGCGCCGAGCGGCTGGAACTGCAGCAATTGCTGGCCCAGCGCGGCTTCTACAAGGGCACGCCCGACGGCCAGTTCGGCGGCCAGACCCGCGAGGCGCTGCGCGGCTTCCAGGTGTCGATCGGGGCACCGGCCGACGGCTTTGCCACCGCCGAGGTGCTGGAGCGGCTCAGGGGGCGGTAGGGCTGAAGCCGCAGGCTGCCCCGTAGCCCGGAAATCCGGGGTTCTCGCCGTGCGGTTGGTCTGGTCCCGGATTACGCTTCGCTCCATCCGGGCTACGGCTCTCCCTCCCCCGCAAGCGGGAGAGGGGGCACGGTTCCGTCGCCGCGACGGCTAGGCCCTCCACCCCGAAAGTAACCGTGAAATCCGATATTTGCCGCCAGCCTTGACGGCGGCCGGAGGCACCCGATTTATGGTGGAAAAGCTGCCCGCTTGCGGCCCGATTCCGCTAGTATGCTCACGTACTTCCAGATCATTTGCGACCGAACGCGATGCGAGAGCCAAAGTCCTTTTTGCGCATATTCACCGAAGCCGGTCCGCTGGTCGCGCTGACGGTGGCGCTTGCGCTGTTGATCGGCATCGCCCAGCCCGCCTCGGCGCAATTCTTCGGCTTCCCCGGCTTCGGCGGCGGACCGCCGCAACCACAGCGCCGCGCTCCGCCGCAGCACGGCGGTGGCGGCTGGTTCGGCGGTGATTTCTTCGCGCCGTTCCAGCAGCAGCAGCCCCAATCATCGCAGCCGCAGCGGCCGCGCGAGGATTTTTCGCGCGCTCCGGCGCCGGCCAAGCGCGAGGCCGCCGCGGAGCGCAACGTGCTCGTCATCGGCGACGCCATGGCCGACTGGCTCGGCTATGGCCTGGAGGATGCCTATTCCGACCAGCCCGACATGGGCGTGATCCGCAAGCACAAGACGGTCTCCGGCCTGATCCGCTATCAGCCCAAGGGCGACCCGGCGGATTGGGCCGCGGCCGCGAAGGGCATTCTCGCCACCGAGAACCCCGACGCCATCGTCGTGATGCTCGGCCTCAACGATCGCACCGCGATCCGCGAATCTGTCGTGGAGAAGAAGGTCGACAAGAAGGACGAGAAGAAGGACGCGCGCGGCAAGCCGGAGGCCAAGCCCGGCGACAAGCCCGATGCCGCCGCCAAGAATGACGGCAAGGCTGAGGCCAAGCCCGCCGATCCCGAGTTACCGGCCGACGACGCCGACAACGATCAGCAGGCCGCGCCGGAAAAGACTGCGCGCTCGCCCAACGGCCTCTATGAATTCCGCGACGACCGCTGGGTCGAGCTCTACGGCAAGAAGATCGAGGAGCTGATCAACGTGCTGAAGAGCAAGGGCGTGCCGGTGCTGTGGGTCGGCCTGCCCGCGATCCGCGGCCAGAAGGGCACGTCGGACATGCTGTTCCTCGACGCGCTCTATCGCGACGGCGCCGGCAAGGCCGGCATCACCTATGTCGACGTCTGGGACGGTTTTGTCGACGAGGCCGGCCGCTTCATGCAGAAGGGTCCGGACTTCGAAGGCCAGCCCCGCAAGCTGCGTACCGATGACGGCGTGTTCTTCACCAAGGCCGGCGCGCGCAAGCTCGCGCATTATGTCGAGCGCGAGGTGACGCGTCTGCTCGCGGTGCGCTCCGGGCCGATCGCGCTGCCCAGCGAACCGGCGACGCCGGATACCAGTGCCGAGCCCGGCAAGCCCGCACCGCGGCCGCTGGCGGGCCCGGTGCTGCCGCTGGTCGCCTCCACGGTCGGCACCGATCAATTGCTCGGCGGACCGGGCTCGCGGCCCGCCGCCGTCGATGCGCTCGCCGCGCGCACGCTGGTGAAGGGCGAGGCGCTGGCGCCGCCTGCCGGCCGCGCCGATGATTTCGTCTGGCCGCGCCGCGAGATGGGCCGCGAGCAAGCCAAGGGCGATGTGCCGGTTGCCGCGACCACGCCGGCCGCGCCGGCGGGCGGGCCGGCCAATCCGCCGCCCTCGACCACGGCGATCGCGCCCGACGGCTCGATCATCACCGCGCCGAAGCCGCCAAGGCGCGCGTTCCGTCCGGCCCAGACCCAGGCCCAGCCGCAACAACAGCAGCCGCAGACACAGCCCTGGCTGCGCGATCTGTTCGGGTTCGGCGCGCCGCAGCAGCGCCCGCTGGTCGCTCCGCCGCCGCGCCCGCCGCGCGGTGTCGGACAGCGGGCCGCGGTGCCGGGGAATCCGTGGCAGTAGGCGGCGCGCACGCGCGACAAGCCAGCTGATGGCTGGAAATTTGCGGGAAACTTGCACGGCGGGTCAGGCGAAGCCGTAACCCGCCGTGTCTTGCGCGGCGTCTCGCACGGCGAGAGGGCGGGTTACGCTATCGCCAACCCGCCCAGCGATTTCATCGTGTGGCTCAACCGTAATAGCGCCAGCGCGACGGCGGCGGGCGGCGCGGCTGGCGCGTCATCAGGAGCGCGAGCGCAAAGCCGATGCCGCCGGCGATCAGCAGAGATCCCAGCGGGTTCTCCTGCACCGCATGCGCCATCGCCTTCTGTCCGCTGCGAACGGTCTCGCCGCGATGCTCATAGGCGTCCTTGGCGTAGTTGACCGCAGTGTCGGCGGCGTCGCGCGCGGCATCCTTGGCCTGGCCGTAGAGATCCTGCACCGAGCCCGCGGCTTCACGCGCGCGGCCCGAGGCCTGGGTCTGCGCATCGCCGGTCGCGTCGCCCACAGCGCCTTCGGCCTTGCCCGCGAACTCCTTCGCCGTTCCGAAAATCCGATCCTTGTCCATCGTCACGCTCCCTGATCTGTCCGGGAGCTAACCGGGAAACGGCGCGCAGGTTCCTGCGGTTACAGGATCAGCCCACCGTCGACGACGATGGTCTGGCCGACGATGTAGGACGCGAGCGGCGAGGCCAGGAACAGCGCGGCGCCGGCCATGTCGGCGGGCGTGCCGAGACGCTTCAGCGGAATGCGCTCGAGCGCGCCTTCGAGACGCTTCGGATTTGCCGTCGTCGCCTTGGTCATCTTGGTGTCGACGAGGCCGGGCGCGATGCCGTTGACGCGGATGCCGTTCTCCGCCCAGGCCTCGCCGAGCGTGCGCGTCAGCCCGACGGCGCCGGTCTTCGAGGCGTTGTAGGCCGGATTGCCCATGGTGGAATGATAGGCCGCGGTCGAGCTCACGATGATCAGCGAGCCCTTGCTCTCGCTCAGCATCGCCTGGAATTTGGTGGCGCACGCCATCAGGCTCATCAGGTTGACCTCGAGCACCTTGCGAAACCCCTCCATCTCGAATTCCCCACGGCGGTAAATCACCGCGCCCTGCGCCAGCACCAGCACGTCGAGCCGGTCGAACGACGGCGTGAAGGCCTCGATCGCCTGCGGGTTGCTGACATCGAGCTGCGCGTAGGCGAGGCCCTCGAGATGCGAGCCTTCCTCGGTCGAATAGTCGCTCGCCTGCGCGCGGGTGCCGCAGATCGCGACGCGCGCGCCCTTGGCGCGGAACGCCTGCGCGATGCCGTTGCCGATGCCGCTGGAGCCGCCGACCACCAATATCTGCTTGCCGCCGAAATCGAGCTCGTTCATCGCGCGTTCCTCTCTCGTGCTGTTGTCTTGATTGAGCATGATCCTTCTCGAAAAGCCAACCGGGAAACTTGCGTTAACGCGCTGCGCGCATGCCGATATGGGATCAGTGGTTTGACGTATCTTGCGATCGGTGCCAGCGTTGCCGTCTCTCACAACGCAAAAAATCAACGGGGGGTCCGTCATGTCCGAATACAAGCAGCTCAGCCGTTCGGTGAAGGGCCTCACCGTTCTCGTCACCGGCGCCGCCAGCGGCATGGGCCGCGCCACCGCGCGGGTGTTTGCCGATGAAGGCGCCAATGTTGCGGTCACCGACCTCACCGAAGAAGGCACGCAGACGGTGGCGAAGGAGATTTCGTCAGGCGGCGGCTCGGCGAAGGCCTGGACGCTCGACGTCAGCGATCGCGACGCCATCACCAAGGTCGTCAACGACGTCGCCGCGCATTTCGGCGGGCTCGACATCATCGTCAACAATGCCGGCATCTCGGTGCGGGTGCCGATCGACGATCCCGCTTATGAGGACGCCTGGGCCAAGGGCATCGCTGTGATGCTGACGGCGCATCCGCGCATCATCCGCGCCGCACTGCCATACCTGCGCAAGTCGCGCTCGCCGCGCATCGTCAACATCGCCTCGACCGAGGCGCTCGGCGCGACCGCGCTGCACAGCCCCTACTCCGCGGCCAAGGGCGGCGTCACCAGCCTGACCCGCTCGCTCGCGGTGGAACTGGGACGCGAGGGCATCACCGTGAACTGCATTTGCCCGGGCCCGATCCGCACCGCCATCACCGACCGCATCTCCGAGGAGCACAAGACGCTCTACGCCAAGCGCCGCACCGCGCTTGCCCGTTACGGCGATCCGGAAGAGGTAGCGCACATGACGCTGAGCCTGTGCCTGCCCGCCGCATCGTTCCTGACCGGCGCCGTGATTCCGGTCGACGGCGGGTTGATGGCGCGGAATGCCTGACCCGCGCACGGCCCGCGAGCGTTGACAGCGCGCGCGCGGCGAGTAGCCTTCTCGTCAAACGAAGCGGGAAAACCGCCCGCGACAGACGGGGAGATACGCCAATGACGGTCCTGATCCGGCAGCTTCACAAGCATTTCGTCGGCGAGGTTTCCGGCGTCGATCTGCGCAAGCCGCTGACGAAGCAGGAAGCGATCGACATCGAGGCCGGCATGGACAAATACGCCGTGCTCGTGTTCCACGGCCAGGACATCTCCGACGAGCAGCAGATGGCATTCGCGCTGAATTTCGGCGAGCGCGAAGATGCGCGCGGCGGCACGGTGACGAAGAAGCAGGACTACCGTCTCTCCTCCGGGCTGAACGACGTCAGCAATCTCGGCAAGGACGGCAAGCCGCTGCCGAAGGATCACCGCACCCATCTGTTCAATCTCGGCAACTGCCTGTGGCATTCCGACAGCTCGTTCCGGCCGATCCCGGCGAAATTCTCGCTGCTGTCGGCGCGCGTGGTGAACCCGAAGGGCGGCAACACCGAATTCGCCGACATGCGCGCCGCCTATGACGCGCTCGACGACGAGTTCAAGGCCGAGATCGAGGACATGATCTGCGAGCACTCGCTGATGTATTCGCGCGGCTCGCTCGGCTTCCTCGACTACACCGAAGACGAGAAGCAGATGTTCAAGCCGGTGCTGCAGCGCCTGGTGCGCACGCATCCGGTGCACGGCCGCAAGTCGCTGTATCTGTCGTCGCACGCCGGCGCCATCAGGGGCATGAGCATGCCGGAGGCGCGGCTGTTGCTGCGCGACCTCACCGAGCACGCGACGCAGCCCGAATTCGTCTATGTGCACAAATGGACGGTGCACGACCTCGTGATGTGGGACAACCGCCAGACCGTGCACCGCGTCCGCCGCTACGACCAGTCGCAGCCCCGCGACATGCGCCGCGCCACGGTCGCGGGCACCCAGCCGACGGTCGCGCAGGAAGCGGCGGAGTAGCGGTCGCGATGGCTGTCGTAGCCAAACCACCGCTGTCGTAGTCGAACCCACAGCTGTCGTCCCGGGCAAGCGTAAGCGCGACCCGGGACCCATAACCACAGGGCGCTGTTGTTGCACGACGCTGTGGCCCCAGCGCGGCGCCGCAATTGCATGCGGTGGTTATGGGCCCCTGCTTTCGCAGGGACGACACCGTGAATGTGGACGGATCGTCGACGACCTCAGCGACAGCCTACGCGTGGCCGGCGTCGTTCGAGAGCATGCCGGCCTCGATGCCGATCTTGCGCAAGGCGCGCGCGTATTTCTCGTCGACGTCGGTACCGAAGATCAATTCCGGATCGGCGTCGCAATGCAGCCAGCCATTGTGCTGGATCTCGTTCTCGAGCTGGCCCGGCGCCCAGCCGGCATAGCCGAGCGCGAGGATCGCGTGCTTCGGCCCGGCGCCCTTAGCGATCGCCTTCAGGATATCGACGGTCGCGGTGAGCGAGATGCCGTCGTCGATGTTGAGTGTCGCATCCTGAATGTAGAAGTCGCTGGAATGCAGCACGAAGCCGCGGCCGGTGTCGACCGGGCCGCCCTTCATCACCTTCATCATCTCGGCATTCTCGGGCAGCTGGATCTGGTCCGACTTCTCGATGATGTCGAGCTGCACCAGCAGCCCGGGAAAATCGATGCTGCCGGCGGGACGGTTGACGATGATACCCATCGCGCCCTCGGAGGAATGCGCGCACATGTAGATCACGGAGCGTTCGAAGCGCGGGTCGTTCATGACAGGCATCGCGATCAGCATCTGGCCGTCGAGATAGCCACCTTCGGCGGCATGGGCGCCGACGGCCGGGTTTCTGCCGGCGGTGGTCTTGCGAGTCTTGCCTGTTTTGCCTTCAGGGCGCATCCGCAAAGGCCTTTCCTGCTGATTTGGCATCCTGATATCGGGTGGCGGTTCTGTCAATCAACCATCGACCGCCGTGCGGCGATGCATCACAAGCAATTCAATGGTTTGCACCGAAAGTTACAGGTAAAGACGTCTCATGATCGTCATAGTTCCCTTGCGTGCCGCATTTGGCGTTGCCACCCTGTTTTCCGTCGCATGTATGGCAACGGAGGTCCGCGCCGACGACGCCTCGCCGTGGCAACAGGACACGCATTCGGCGGTGCGGCTGCTCGCCGGATCGCGCAGCGGCGCGGTGCTGCTTGGCGGCATTGCGTTCCAGTTGCAGGACGGCTGGAAGACCTATTGGCGGACGCCCGGCGATTCCGGCGTGCCGCCGCGGTTCGATTTCTCCAGGTCGGATAACGTCGAGGCGGTCACCGTGATGTGGCCGGCGCCGCGGCAATTCGACGACGGCGCCGGCGGCACCTCGCTCGGCTACAAGCACCAGGTGGTGCTGCCGCTGCGCATCGTGGCGAAGAATCCCGACAAGCCGCTGGTGCTGCGCGCCGACATCAACTACGCGGTGTGCGAGAAGCTGTGCGTGCCGGTGGAGGCGAAGGCCGAGCTGGCGTTCGCGAGCGTCGCATCGACCGAGGACGCCGCGCTGTCGGAAGCACTCAACGCGGTGCCGAAGCCCGCCAATATCGGCGACCCGATCCCGTTTTCGATCCGCGACGTCAAGCGCGACGGCAAGAACAACGTGCTGGTCGATGTCGCCGCGCCCGAGAGCAAGGACCTCAGCCTGTTCGTCGAGGGGCCGACGCCCGACTGGGCGCTGCCGGTGCCCAAGCTCGTTGCGCAGGCGCCGCCGGGCGTGAAGCGCTTTTCTTTCGAGCTCGACGGCCTGCCGCCCGGCGCCAAGGCCGACGGCGCCGCGCTGAAGCTGACGCTGGTCGGCGGCGACAAAAGCTACGAATTCAATATCAATTTGAATTGAGCCGTAGGTCATTCCGGGGCGATGCAGCGCATCGAACCCGGAATCTCGAGCTCCCGGGTTCAGTGCTTCGCACTGCCCCGGGACGACCCCGAAGGGGTGCGTCACCCAACCCAATCTTAACGTTTCGTTGATAGATCGGAGGCCATTGCCGCCACGCGGCGCTTTAGGAATTTTCCGCCTTGGCTGTGATGGAGACACAATCCGCAACCTCTGCGCCATCGGGTCGGGCCGCACGCCTGCGCAGCCTCGCCGCGCGCGCGCTCGGCGGCACCAAGGAGGCGTCAGTCACCAAGCGCCTCGCCGGCATGATCTTCGCCATCCGCGTCATCAGCGCCGGCATCGCCTATCTCGCGCAGATCCTGCTGGCGCGCTGGATGAGCGGCTCGGATTACGGCATCTATGTCTATGTCTGGACCTGGGTGCTGCTGCTCGGCAGCACCATGGATTTCGGCATCGCGCCCTCCGCCCAGAAGATCATTCCGGAATACCGCGCGCGCGGCGACCTCGCGGCGCTGCGCGGCTTCCTCTCAGGCGGCCGCTGGGTGGTGCTTGCGACGTCCAGCGTGGTCGCGCTGCTGCTGGCCGGCGTAATCCACCTCGCCTCGCCCTGGATCGATCCCAACGCGGTGGTGCCGCTC
The DNA here is from genome assembly GCF_029714545.1 of Bradyrhizobium pachyrhizi. Taxonomy (NCBI): domain Bacteria; kingdom Pseudomonadati; phylum Pseudomonadota; class Alphaproteobacteria; order Hyphomicrobiales; family Nitrobacteraceae; genus Bradyrhizobium; species Bradyrhizobium pachyrhizi. The sequence continues at coordinate 8,100,685 of NZ_CP121667.1, forward strand.
TATATCGGCTGCCTGACGCTGCCGCCCTTCGTCGTCGCCAACACCCAGGACGGCATCTCCCGCGCGCATGACTGGATGCAGCTCGGCCTGATGCCGCAGTTCATCGTGCGGCAGGGGCTGATCATCGCGCTGACCGCCGGCGCGCTGGCGCTTGGCCTCAATCTCGGCGCCACCGCGGCGATGATCGCGAGCGCGGCCGCGGTGTACATCGCGGCGATCGGCCAGATGGTCGTGCTCAACCGCCGCCTCACCGCCCATCTCGGGGTGGGCGAGAAGAGCTACGACGTCAAGGGCTGGTTCGCGATCTCGCTGCCGATCATGCTGGTCGAGAGCTTCTATCTGCTGCTCGGCTACACCGATGTGCTGATGCTGCAGCAGTTCCGCTCGTCCGAGGAGGTCGGCATCTATTTCGCCGTGGTGAAGACGCTGGCGCTGGTGTCGTTCGTGCACTACGCGATGGCGGCGACCACGGCGCACCGCTTCGCCGAATACAACGCGCTCGGCGACAAGGACCGGCTGTCGGCCTATGTCGCGCACACCATCAGCTGGACGTTCTGGCCCTCGCTGTTCGCAACCGTTGCCCTGCTGGCGTTCGGCAAGCCGCTGCTGTGGCTGTTCGGCCCGAAATTCGTCGACGGCTACAGCATCATGTTCGTCGCCGCGATCGGCCTCGTGGTCCGCTCGGCAATCGGGCCGGTGGAGCGGCTGTTGAACATGCTCGGCCACCAGAGCATCTGCGCGACCGCCTATGCGGTGTCGTTCCTGATGAATGTCGGGCTCTGCATCGCCCTCGTCCCGCGCTACGGCGGCATGGGCGCCGCGGCCTCGACCTCGCTGTCGCTGACCTTCGAGACGATCCTCTTGTTCTATGTCGTGCGCTCGCGCCTCGGCCTGCACGTGCTGGCATTCGGCAAGCGGCGGCCGGCGTCATAGGATTGCGCCGGACGGGGCATAGTGCGATGCATGACTGTCGCCGGACCGAGGAACCTGCCTGACCGCGTTCAGCCTTGCGCCCGTCAGGCGCGCCTGATGTCCGCCCGCTCCCAATGGTGGCCGGCAACCATGCGGCGGAAGAACCCCAGAACGGCCGGGCAAGCCAGGAGCACGGCGGCGCCGAAGTCGAGCGCCGCGCTCGCGGAGCCGACCGCGGTGGAGAGCTTTCCTCCGATCGCAGGTCCAGCCAGCATGCCGGCGTAAAAGACGGTGTAGAATATTCCCATTCCGATCGGCCGCGTCTTCTGCTCGAGCACGCGCGCAGGCAGGCTCATGATCGGACCGGCAGGCAGGCCGCAGAGGATTCCAAGAGCAATGACGACGGGAAGCACCGTGCCGCTGCGCGACAGGAGCAGTGTCAGGAGCGCGAAGGCGATGCAGCCCGTGACCAGGATGACCTCGCCGCGCTTGGTCCGATCGGCGAGGAAGCCGCCCAACGGCACCGAAAGGGCGGCGAGCCAGAGCACGATACTGATGGTTGATCCGGCTGCGGCGCCGGACCAGCCCTGCTCGACCAGCATCGACGGACCGAAACTGAAGATCATCGCAAAACCGATGTTGTAGAGACACCAGATCAGCCCGGCGGCAATCACGGCGCAGATCGTGTCGGCGGTCAGGCTGCTGCCCTCGCCTTCAACCGCGACGGCCGCATCCGGCGCGCGATAAACCAGAGCGATGAGGCCGAGACCGATCAGGATCACCCCGGCGACGGCAAGATTGACGGCATGGAGTCCGAGCGTGGCTCCGATTGCCGGCAACAGCATGAGAGCGACTGCGATGCCGGCCGGCCACGAGTTGATGAAAATAGCCATCGCGGTGGCGATTTCCCGGCCGACAAACCAGTCCGCGACCATCTTGGTCATCAGAACGTTCAGGAGGACGCCGCCGATGCCGGCAGTCAGTCGGCCCGCGATCTGCACGCTCCACGACGTTGACGTGGTCATCTGCAGTTCGCCTGCCAGCATCATCAGGAGACCGGCAAGGACCACCACCTTATCGCCGTAGCGGCGGCCGATCGCGCCGCCAGGCAAGGCAAGCAAGGCGCCCGGCGCAAAGTAGAGCCCGATCAGAACGCCGATATCGGCCAGGCTCGCGCCGAGACCCTGGCTGAGCTGCGGTGCGATGGCCGCGACGCTCTGAAACTGAAAGGCGATGGTGGCACGAGCGACGAACAGAGCAGCAAGAATGGTCCAGCGGCTTCGCATTTGGATTTTCTCCGATGCCCAGAACTATGTCGTCGGCTTGATGTTCTGGTTCAGGCGGAAGAAATTCGTCGGATCGTATTTGTTCTTGAGCGCGACGAGGCGTCCGTAATTTTCACCATAGGCGTCGCGCACCCGGTCTTCGCCCTCATCCCCCAGGTTGTTGGCATAGACGCCGCCGGTCGAATAGGGCCTGACGGCACTCCACAGCTCGCGTGCCCAATGCATGTTCGCCTCGTCACCGGCCGGATCGTCCCAGATCGCAACCGGAAAGCAGTCGAATGCCGCATCGCGGTTTGCGTAAGGCGAGCTCGATACCGGAACCCGTGCAATTGCGCCGCCGACATGCTGGAGAACCAGCAAGGACGCGGTGTTGGGGGCTCTCGCATAAGCGTCGAGCAGCGCGTCGATCGCGCCGGCACCGATCTCACGCAGGAACTGCGCCTTCCAGTAATAGCGACGTCCCCGCGGAAACAGGGCATCGCCGCCCGACTGAATCTCGAGATAGGGAACGGTTGCGAGGCGCGTCTCAACGGGCGAGCCGAACTTGACGATCGGCGAAAGGGCGCGCTCACCGTCATGATGCGAGCCGACGTAACAACCGGAGATATTGAAAAACCGCTCGCCCGACGGCAGCGTCACAAGGGCCGCGTCGACGTTGACCTCATCGGCAGCGTTGCGGGCGAATTCGTCGTAGAACTGCATGGCCTCGCGCGCCTGATCGTAAGGATAAAGCGTCGACGCCACGGGCAACGACGTGCTGATCGGATGCAACTGGTATTCGAACGCAGTCGCGATGCCGAAATTGCCGCCGCCTCCTTTCAAGCCCCAGAGCAGATCGGGGTGTTCGGCCGCGCTGGCCCTTAAAACCTGTCCCTCGGCTGTCACCACTTCGGCGGCAATCAGGTTGTCGCAGGTCAACCCGTATTTTCGCCCGAGCTTGCCGAAGCCGCCGCCAAGCGTGAGCCCGGCGATGCCGGTGTCGCTGTTGACCCCCATGGTGGTCGCCAGGCCGTGCGCCTGCGTGGCACGATCGAATTCGCCGAGATCGAGGCCGGCCTCCGCGCGCGCGGTGCGGCTGACCGGATCGACATCGATGCGTTTCATCCGCGACAGGTCGATGACCATGCCGCCGTCACAGACTGAGAGGCCGGCGACATTGTGGCCTCCGCTGCGAACGGCCACCGGGAACGTGCGGGACCTCGCGAACGTCACCGCCTCGACCACATCCTGGGTATCCACGCAGTAGGCGATCATGGCCGGCCGCCTGTCGACGGCGCCGTTCCAGACCTTGCGCGCCTCGTCGTAACCGGCGCTCCCGGCGAGGACCACCTCCCCCTTGAGCTGTAGCTGCGAGCTGGGCCGAAGCTCGGAATGCGGTTCGCCCATCACCTCGTTATTAGCCTGCCGCTGCTCCATCCGATTTGCTCCTCGCCAGGAATGCCCATGCCATCATCCCACGGCGGGCCAAATCGTCCTGAATCCGATCGGAAAAAGTTGCAAAATTTCGCCAAAAGCGATGGCTCCAGGCGATGGCGACGATCTGCAAGGTCGGTCCATTTCGTCTCGAGGCAGACGCCAACACGCGCACGGCCGGCGATGTCGTCCGCCCTGGCTTGCAGCCCCAAAGCAAAAGCCGGCCCTGATCCAATCAGGGCCGGCTTGTTCCTTAGGCCGCCAAATCCCGCCGGAAAATTACTCCGCGGTCCAGCCGCCGTCGATCGAGTAGTTGGAGCCGGTGATCTGCGCGGCGTCGTCGCTGCACAGGAACAGCGCGAGCGCCGCCACCTGCTCCGAGGTCACGAACTCCTTGGTCGGCTGCGCGGCGAGCAGCACGTCCTTGATGACCTGCTCCTTGGTCACGTTGCGCGCCTTCATGGTCTCCGGGATCTGGTGCTCGACCAGCGGGGTCCAGACATAGCCCGGGCTGATGCAGTTGCAGGTGATCTTGTGCTGCGCAAGCTCCAGCGCCACCGTCTTGGTGAGGCCGGCGATGCCGTGCTTGGCCGAGACATAGGCCGACTTGAACGGCGAAGCGACCAGCGAGTGCGCCGAGGCGGTGTTGATGATGCGGCCCCAGCCGCGCTTCTTCATGCCGGGCACCGCGGCGCGGATGCCGTAGAACGCGGACGACAGATTGATCGCGATGATCGCTTCCCACTTCTCCGGCGGGAATTCCTCGATCGGCGCAACAAACTGGATGCCGGCATTGTTGACGAGGATATCGACCGAACCGAAGGTCTTCTCGCCGAGCGCAATCATGTCGGCGATCTCGGTCGGCTTGGTCATGTCGGCCGGCGAGTGCACGGCCTTGACCTTGAAGTCGGTCTCGATGCCCGAACGCTCCTTCTCGATATCGGCCGGAACGCCCATGCCGTTGAGAACGATATTGGCGCCAGCACCGGCGAAGGCGCGCGCATAAGCCAATCCGATGCCGCTGGTCGAGCCGGTTACAACGGCGGTCTTGCCTGTCAACGTACCCATTATCGGTCGCTCCTATTTGCTTGCGGGGGGCGTGGGTTCATCCCCCGTGAGGTCGTAAGTCACCATGGTCTCCCCGGACTGCGGCCGTTCTAGCCATTCTTTGTGACGCATCGACAAATGCACGTCGCGGACGCCCGCGCCCCAGTGCTCGACCATCGCAACGTGGGAGAAGTCGTAGTCCTTCGAGGAGCTCTCGTAGTTCTTGCTCTTGTAGATCAGGTGAACCACCGTGACGGTGTTCTCCTTGGACGCCTTGCGCAGCAGTTCGACCGACGGATCGTTCTTCAGGTAATCGGGCAGCTTGCCGATCAGGTCGCGCACCGCCATGCGGGCGTTGTGGATCTGCCTGTTCTTGTCGGTGTTCATCCGCGTCCGGCTGGAATAGCGGATATCCTTCTCGCGCTCGGCGGCCTCCAGCAACGTCTCCGGCAACGGCCCGCGCGCGCTGAACAGATCGACCTGGAAGATCAGCAGATCGCGGTTGATCTCCTCGTCGAGCACGAAGTCGAGCGGGGTGTTGGAGGCAATGCCGCCGTCCCAGTAATGCTCGCCCTCGATGACGACGGACGGAAAGCCCGGCGGCAGCGCGCCCGAGGCCATGATGTGTTCGGGGCCTATCTTCTTGCCGACCTTCCTGAACTCGTAATTGTCGAAGTAGCGGAAATTGCCCGAGGTGACGCTGACCGCGCCGACCGACAGGCGCGTCTTGAGATCGTTGATGCGGTCGAAATCAACCAGGCGCTCCAGCGTCTTTTTCAGGGGCCCGGTGTCGTAATAGCTCAGCGATTGCGAGCTGCCGGGCGGCCACAGCGGCGCCGGCGGAATCCGCGGCGTGAAGAAGCCGGGCACGCCGAAGGTCGCGATGATGGCGGCAGAGGTCTCGTTGAACAGCGAGCGGGCGCGGTCATGATTGGAGACCGGATTCCACGGCACCGGCGCCGACACCATCTCCCAGAATTCCTTCAGCCGCGGCACGCGCTTGGCCGGCTCGTTGCCGGCGATGATCGCGGCATTGATGGCGCCGATCGAGATGCCGGCGATCCATTCCGGCTCGAAGCCTGCGTGACAGAGCGCCTGAAAGGCGCCGGCCTGATAGGAGCCGAGCGCGCCGCCGCCCTGAAGAACCAGCACGCGCTGCGCTTGCGCCGGCGTCAAGGCCGGCGCGGAATCCGAAGTATCCATTCGTAACCGTTGGGTCAGGAAATGACTTGGGGCGCACCGTGGCGGCTGTTTACCGCGGCGTCAATCAACGAGATGAAGGGCGCTATTGTTTGAGCATGATCTTCTCGGAAAACCGCCTCACACTTTTCCGGATCATGCTCTGGATCACGCGGAATTTATCGAAATCAGGTTGCCGCCAAAATGAGCGTCCAGAACACCTTGTACTTGGTGTTGGGAGCATAGACCGCCGCGATGCCCATTTTTGTGACACCGCTCTTCAGCATATTGGCCTTGTGCGGCGGTGAATCGCGCCATCCCGAGAAGGCTTCGGCAAGCGTGTGATAGCCGGCCGAGATGTTCTCGACCGCCACCGTCGCAGGATAGCCCCCGGCCTGCAGCCGCTTGCCGAGCGGGGCCTTCACGTCGTGGTCCATCTTGTTGCGGGCGGCCATCGCCTGCGATTGCTGCTCGGCGAGCTTGGTCAGGTCCGGATCCACCACGACGGTGCCAAGGCCGTTGTTCTGGCGATACTGCGAAAACATGATCGCGGCCGCCTGGCTATCCAGGACAGCGCCGGGTTGGGCCATGTTGAGATACATGGTCGGTTCTTCCGGGATTTTGGTGTCCGTGCCGCAGCCGGCAAGCAGCAGAAGCCCGAACAGGGCGACCGTCGTCCGTTTCACTGTAAGAAAACCCCCAAAGATTGGCCCGCCGTTGTTGCATACCAACCGTGGCTGAATGGTGAACAGGGGCTAACTTTTGGCCACACAAAACGCCGTCATTCCGGGGCGATGCGGTAGCATCGAACCCGGAATCCCGAGATTCCAGGCTCGATCCTGCGGACCGCCCCGGAATGACAGGTGAGATTGTTGGCCTGATAGCCCCGATGCAGCGGAGCGCAATCCGGGGCAGCCTATCCGCGGAGCGAAGTCCCGGATTTCGCCGCGCTGCATCCAAGCGCGTTCCCTTCCCCCTGAAAGGGGGAAGGTCGGGATGGGGGTCCGGTCACAGGCTGCGCTGCAAGTGGAGAGACCAGATCCCCACCCGCTTTGGCTCTGGCGAGCCAGGCGGACCTTCCCTTTTCAAGGGGAGGTTTGCGTGGCCGCTACTCCTGGGCGGCAAAGATCCGGTAGCGGCGGGGCTGCAGCGAGACGATTTCGCCGGCCTGGAGCTCGCGGTCGCGGGGGGCGTCGATCTCGATCACGGTCTTGCCCTCGCACCCCGACAGGGCCACCTCGGCACGCTGGATCGGACCGAACGAACGGACATGCCGGATGGCGCCTTCCAGGGCGCCGGTTCCGGCCGGGCCGACCGCCATGTCGTGGCGGCGGACGAACAGTTTTGCCGCGCCCGACGCCGCGCCCAACGCCGGAATGTTCAGGGGACGGCCGTCCAGCCGTACCGCATCGCCGGCCACGTCGACCGGCAGCACGATGGATTCGCCGATAAAGCCATGCACGAAGGCGGTCGCCGGATTGTCATAGACCTCGCCGGGCGAACCGATCTGCTCGATCTTGCCCTTGTCCATCACCACGACGCGGTTGGCGACTTCGAGCGCTTCTTCCTGGTCATGAGTCACGAAGATCGAGGTGACGTGGATCTCGTTGTGCAGCGAGCGCAGCCATTGCCTGAGCTCCTTGCGCACCTTGGCATCGAGCGCGCCGAACGGCTCGTCGAGCAAGAGGATCCGCGGCTCGATCGCGAGCGCGCGCGCCAGCGCGATGCGCTGGCGCTGGCCGCCGGACAATTGGCTGGGATAGCGGTTGGCCAGCCAATCGAGCTGCACCAGGTCGAGCAGGTTCTTGACGCGGGCGCGGATCGTCGCTTCGTCCTTGCGGATCGCGCGCGGCTGCACGCGCAGGCCGAAGGCGACGTTCTCGAACACCGTCATGTGGCGGAACAGCGCGTAGTGCTGGAACACGAAGCCGACCTGGCGCTCGCTGGCGCCGCGAGAGAGCGCATTCTCGCCGTCGATCGCGACCTCGCCCGAGTCGGGCCAGTCCAGGCCCGCGATGATGCGCAGCAGCGTCGTCTTGCCGGAGCCGGACGGACCGAGCAGGGCCAGCAACTCGCCGTCGGCGACCTTGAGGTCGACATTGTCGAGCGCGGCAAAGCTGCCGAACGTCTTTACGATATTCTTGACTTCAATCGCCATCGGGCACCTCTGCCTCGTCGAGCCGCCGCTCGAGAACGGTTTTCGCCACCAGGGTGATCAGCGCCAGCATCGCGAGCAGCGATGCGATCGCGAACGAGGCGACGAACTGGTATTCGTTGTAGAGAATTTCGACCAGCAGCGGCATCGTGTTGGTCTCGCCGCGGATGTGGCCGGAGACGACCGACACCGCGCCGAACTCGCCCATCGCGCGCGCGTTGCAGAGCAGGACGCCGTACAGCAGGCCCCATTTGATGTTGGGCAGCGTGACGCGGAAGAAGGTCTGCAGGCCGGAGGCGCCGAGCGAGATCGCCGCCTCCTCTTCCTGGGTGCCCTGCTCCTGCATCAGCGGGATCAGCGCGCGCGCCACGAAGGGAAAAGTGACGAAGATCGTCGCCAGCGCGATGCCGGGCACCGCGAACAGGATGTGGACATTGTGGGCCTGCAGCCATGGCCCGAAATAGCCCTGCGCGCCGAACAGCAGCACGAAGACCAGGCCCGAGATCACCGGCGAGACCGAGAACGGCAGGTCGATCAGCGTGATCAGGAAGGTCTTGCCGGTGAATTCGAACTTCGAGATCGCCCAGGCCGCGATCACGCCGAACACGAGGTTGAGTGTGACCGAGATCGCGGCGATCAAGAGCGTCAGTTTGATGGCGGCGAGCGCCTCAGGCTCCGCCAGCGCCGCGAGATAGGCGCCGATCCCCTTCGAAAAGGCCGACGCAAACACCACGACCAGCGGCAGCACGACGAAGATGCTGAGGAAGGCGATCGCGAGCGCGATGATGATGAAGCGGATCGGGCCGGGCTCAGTGCGCAAATTGCGCTGCGCCGTCCCCGGCTCCGCGCGACCGATCTCGAGCCGCGGCGCCGGGGCCGCGACGCTGACATCGGTCGCGGGTGCGTAGGTCCGCAGTTGCGTGGTCGAGGTCACCAATCCCGTCTGCATCGACATCGCAAGACCTCAATGCACGGGGATGCGGGCTTGCGCCCAGCGTTGCAGCCGGTTGATCAGGAAGATGATCAGGAACGAGGCCACCAGCATCACGACCGCGATCGCGGTGGCATCGGCATAGCGGAATTCGGACAGCCGGATCACGATCAACAGCGGCGCGATCTCGGAGACATTGGGCAGATTGCCGGCGATGAAGATCACCGAGCCGTATTCACCGATGGCGCGGGCGAAGGCCAGCGCGAAGCCGGTGAGCAGCGCCGGGATCAGGCTCGGCAGGATCACGCGAAACACCGTGTGCCAGCGATTGGCGCCCAGGCTCGCCGCCGCTTCCTCGATCTCGGGATCGAGATCGATCAGCACCGGCTGCACCGTGCGCACCACGAAGGGAATGCCGATGAAGATCATCGCGATGAAGATGCCGATCGGCGTGAACGCGACCTTGATGCCGAGCTCGGCGAGCGGCGCGCCGAGCCAGCCCTTCTGCGCGAACAGCTGCGTCAGCGCGACGCCTGCCACCGCCGTCGGCAAGGCAAACGGAATATCGACGATGGCGTCGAACAGCCGCCGGCCCGGAAAACGGTAGCGCACCAGCGCCCAGACGATGACGGTGCCCATCACCAGATTGACGCAGGCGGCCGCAAACGAAAGCCCAAACGAAATCTTCAGGGCATTCAGGGTGCGGCGGCTGGTGATGATGCCCCAGAACTGGTCGAGGCTCAGCTCGAACGTCTTGAGGAACAGCGCGGCCAGCGGAATCAGGATGATAACGGAGAGCCATGTCAGGGTCAGTCCCATGGTGAGACCGAACCCCGGCAGGGTACTGCGCCGTGCAACCGCTGTGCTCACATATCCCCCTGATAATCCGATCAGTTCTTGTAGATCTGATCGAAGATGCCGCCCTCGGCGAAGTGCTCCTTCTGGGCCTTGGTCCAACCACCAAAAACGTCGTCGATGGTGAAAAGTTCAACCTTGGCGAAGGATTTTTCGTACTCCTTGGCGATCTCGGGATCGCGCGGCCGGTAGGAGTTGCGCGCGGCGATCTCCTGGCCTTCCTTGGTGTACCAGTACTTCAGATAGGCCTCGGCGACGGCGCGGGTGCCCTTCTTGTCGGCGACCTTGTCGACCACGGCGACCGGCGGCTCGGCCAGGATCGACTGCGCCGGGGCCACGATCTCGAACTTGTCCGCGCCGAATTCGCGAAGCGCCAGAAAGGCCTCGTTCTCCCACGCGAGCAGCACGTCGCCGACGCCGCGCTCGACGAAGGTCACGGTCGAGCCGCGCGCGCCGGTGTCGAGCACCGGCACGTTCTGATAGAGATCGGCGACGAACTTCTTCGCCTTGTCGGCCGAGCCGAACTTCTTCTGCGCGTAGCCCCAGGCGGCGAGATAATTCCAGCGCGCGCCGCCCGAGGTCTTCGGGTTCGGCGTGATGACGCTGACGCCGGATTTAATCAAATCGTCCCAATCCTTGATGCCCTTGGGATTGCCCTTGCGCACCAGGAACACGATGGTCGAGGTGTAGGGCGAGGCGTTGAGCGGCAGCCGCTTCTGCCAGTCGGCCGCGATCAGGCCCTTGCCCGCGATCGCATCGATGTCATAGGCGAGCGCCAGCGTGACGACATCGGCCTGCAATCCGTCGATCACCGAGCGCGCCTGCGAGCCCGAGCCGCCATGCGACTGCTTGATCTCGACGCTCTTGCCGGTTTCCTTCTGATAGGCCGCGGCGAACGCCTTGTTGAAATCGACATAGAGCTCGCGGGTCGGATCGTACGACACGTTCAGCAGCGAATAGTCGGCCGCAAAGGCCGAGCTCGCCCACAACAATCCCGCGACCAGCGGCAGGATACGACGGATCATTTCGCTCTCCATTCAACCTGAGAAATGTCAGGGAACACGCAAGACATAACTCACGGTGAAGTGGTCTTAAGTCAACGAAACCGGTTTTCTTTGTTTTCGGCAGCGCAGCGCGCTTGTGCTACGAAGTCGCCGCACTGCGAAGGCTTTGTCGCGTCGCCAAATCGCAATGAACCGTCATCGCGATCTGGCGCCTCGCGCAAACGCTTCGCGTTTGTCGCTAGGATCAGGTTCTACGACATCTTCATCGTATGGATGCCGCATTCCGTCTTGGCCCGGCCGCGCCAGCGGCCGTCGCGCGCATCCTCGCCGGCAGCGGACCGGCTGCTGCAAGGCATACACCCGACCGACTGATATCCCGATGCGACAAGTGGATGCGGCGGCAGCTTGCCGAGCGTGTAGATCGCCTCGATCTCCTCGCGCGAGACGTTGGCGAACGGATTGAACTTCAGCCTGACCCCGTCATCCTCGACAACCGGGATGTCGGCGCGGGCACCGCCCTGGAAACGCTTGCGGCCGTTGATCCAGCCGGCGAACGGCTTCAGCGCGCGCGCCAGCGGCTCGACCTTGCGAATGCGGCAGCAGGCGTCGGGATCGCTGAACCACAGCTCGCGGTCCGGATCCTGGCGCGACAGCGCTTCCTCATCGGGCTTGATCGAGCGCACGTCGGTGAGGCCGAGCGCGGCTATCAAAGTGTCACGATAAGCCAGCGTCTCCTCGAACAGCCAGCCGGTATCGAGGAACACCACCGGGATCGCCGGATCGACATCCGCCATCACCTTGAGCAGCGCGGCGGACTCGGTGCCGAACGACGACACCAGCGCCACTTTCTCGCGGCCGAGCGTCCTGACCGCGGCCGCGATCACCTCGGCGGGCGAGGCCGTGCGCAGCGCGCGATCGAGCGCATCGGCCGCGGGCAGTGCGGCCGGCCCCACTGCGAGCTCTGGTGCAAGCGTGCTCACTGGCCGGCGCTCTCCGAATGACGCAGCTGCATGCGGCGGTTGAGTGCGGTGACGCGGCCGTCGCCGGTCGGCTGGTAGAACACCGAATAGCGCTTCATGGTCGCGGCGAAGGCGTCGGCGTCGGCGTCCTTCTTCACCTCGAAGGCGTCGAAGCCGGCGCGCGTCATGAACACGAACTGGTCGCGCAGGATCTGGCCGGTGGCGCGCAGCTCGCCGTCATAGCCGTAACGCTCGCGCAGCAGGCGCGCCTGGCTGTAGGCGCGGCCGTCGCGGAAGGTCGGAAACACCAGCGCGACCGAGGCCAGCCGATCGAGATGCGGCACGAGATCGTCGAGGTTGCGGTTGTTCGGCCAGATCACGCCGGTCTTGCCGGGACGGCGCAGCAGCGCCTCCGGATCGGCGAGAAAGCGCTCGGCGCTCACCAGCACCGCGCCGTCGCCCGGCAGCTCGGCGCCGTCGGCGACATGCACGAACAGATCGGTGGTGATTCTTCCCTGCTTAACGAGTGGCATAGACCCGCTCCCTGATAGGCTCGACGCCCAGACGCTTCACCGTATCGACGAACAATTCTTCGGGACGGTCGCGCAGCGCGAGATAGGCTTCGACAATGTCTTCGATCACGTCGGCGACTTCCGCATAGGGAACGGCCGGGCCGATCAGCGTGCCCAACTGCGCGTTCTCGTCGGCGCGGCCGCCGATCGTGATCTGGTAGAATTCCTCGCCGTTCTTCTCGACGCCGAGAATGCCGATGTGGCCGACATGGTGATGGCCGCAGGCATTGATGCAGCCGGAGATGTTGATGTGCAGCCGCCCGATCAGGTCGGCGGTGTCGTGGTTGGCGAAGCGCCGCGTCAGCTCCTGCGCGATCGGGATCGAGCGCGCGTTGGCCAGCGAGCAGTAGTCCAGCCCCGGGCACGCGATGATGTCGGTGACGAGGTTGACGTTCGGCGTCGCGAGACCGAGGCGATCGAGCGCCTTGAACAGCTGCGGCAGGTCGCACTTGGCGACGTGCGGCAGCGCGAGGTTCTGCTCGTGGCCGACGCGGATCTCGCCAAACGAGTATTTGTCGGCAAGGTCGGCGACCGCGTCCATCTGCTCCGCGGTGGCGTCGCCCGGAGGCCCACCGACCGGCTTCAGCGACAGCGTCACGATCGAATAGCCCTGCACCTTGTGCGGCGCGACCGAGTTCTTGCGCCAGCGCTCGAACAGCGGATCATGCGCGGCCTGCTTCAGCTCGTCCGGCATGTGCGGCAGCTTCTCGTAAGGCGGATAGGAGAAGCGCGAGCGGACCTCCTCGATGGCGGCGTGATCGAGCGTCAGCCCGACATCGCCCATCGCCTTCCACTCCTCCTCGACTTCCCTGGCGAACTTCTCGATGCCGAGCTCGTGCACCAGGATCTTGATGCGCGCCTTGTAGATGTTGTCGCGGCGGCCGTACTGGTTGTAGACGCGCAGGATCGCCTCGACATAGCTCAGGATGTCGCGGCCGTGGACGAACGGCTTGATGGTCTTGGCGATGAACGGGGTGCGGCCGAGGCCGCCGCCGATCAGCACCTCGAAACCGGTCTCGCCGTCGGCATTCTTGTGCAGCCGCAACCCGATGTCGTGGATCTTGATCGCGGCGCGATCGTGCTCGGATGCCGTGATCGCGATCTTGAACTTGCGCGGCAGGAACGAGAATTCCGGATGCAGCGTGGTGTGCTGGCGCAGGATCTCCGACCAGATGCGCGGATCCTCGATCTCACCGGGCGCGACGCCGGCCCACTGGTCCGAGGTGACGTTACGCATGTTGTTGCCGGAGGTCTGCATCGCGTGGATGCCGACCTCGGCGAGGTCGGACAGCGCGTCGGGCAGCTCGGCGAGCTTGATCCAGTTGAACTGGATGTTCTGCCGCGTCGTGAAGTGGCCGTAGCCGCGATCGTAGCGGCGCGCCACATGAGCGAGCCGGCGCAGCTGCTTCGACGACAGCGTGCCGTAGGGGATCGCGACGCGGAACATGTAGGCGTGCAGCTGCAGGTACACGCCGTTCTGCAAGCGCAGGATCTTGAATTCGTCCTCGGTGAGCTCGCCGGAAAGGCGGCGCTTCACCTGGTCGCGGAATTCCGAAACACGCTCGTTGATCAGCGTGCGGTCGAGTTCGTCATATGCATACATGATGGATGAGCCTTACGCCGGCACCTGAAGATCGATCGTGACGCCCTTGGCGCGGATGTGTTCGCGAAGATTGCCCGGCTTGAGCTTGCCCCCGTCCTTGAGCTCGACCGGCGCGATGTAGGGGCCGACCGCGCCGACATCGTCGGCGGTGGCTTCGGCCAAAAGCGCGCGCGCATCGTCGGAGGTGCTGACGACAGCGGAATCGGACAGTTCCGTGGACCAGCCTTGCTTGGCGGTTCGGTACACCACGGCACCATCCCAGGTGCGGTTGGCGGTCACCACCGAGGGGCCCGTGATCCTGATTTTCTTCTGTTCAAGCGGAGAGGTCATTCGGCAGCTTTCAGCAGTTCGGAGAACATCTGGTTGGAGAAGAGTTGGGTGACGTTGGACCGGCTCCACGGCGCGGAATGCGCGACCACGTCGCCGATGATGAGAATGGCGGGACCGCCATCGACCTGTTTGACGAGCTCGGGCAGCCGCGCCAGCGTGCCGACCGCGGCCTTGGCATCCGGCCGGGTCACGCGCGCGAACACGCCGACCGGCGTCTCCGGCGAGCGGCCCGCGGCAAGCATGCCTTCGCGGATCGAGGGCGCCGCGGTCATGCCCATATAGACGACGACGGTCATCTTCTTGTCTGTCAGCACCGACCAGTCGACGACTTCGGCATCGCGCGCCTTGTGCGCAGTGAGGAAGGTGATGCGCAGCGCCTCGTGTCTGAAGGTCAGCGGCACTTCGAATTGCGCGGCCGCGCCCAGACCGGCGGAGACGCCCGGAATGATGGAGTAAGCGACGCCGGCGTCGCGCAGCGCCTCGATTTCCTCGCCGCCGCGGCCGAAGATAAAGGGATCGCCGCCCTTCAGCCGCACCGCGCGCTGGCCGGACTGCGCGGCCTCGATCATCAGTGCATTGATGGCGTCCTGGCCGATGCCGGGCTTGCCGACACGGCGGCCGACCGGGATCCGCGTGGCATCGCGCCGGATGCGGTCGAGAATTTCGGACGACACCAATTCGTCATAGAACACGACGTCGGCGTCCTGCAGCGCGCGCAACGCCTTCACCGTGAGCAGGTCCGGATCGCCGGGACCGGCGCCGACCAGCGTCACGTGACCAATGGCTTTGCCTGCCGCGCTCGCGCCGGCGAAGGTGGCGGGATCGGTGATCGCGTTCAGCGCCTGCTCGGCCTCGTCCCTGCGGCCGGCCAGCACCAGCGCGCCGATCGGGCCGTCGACGATGCGCTCCCAGAAGCGGCGGCGCAGCGGAAACTCCTCGATGCGGGCGTGGATCGATTTGCGGACGCCGCCGATGAAGCCGGCGAGATCGCCGATCCGCGCCGGCAGCACCGCCTCGATCTTCTCGCGGATGCGGCGCGCCACCACTGGCGACGTGCCGCCGGTGCCGACCGCGACCACGACATCGCCGCGATCGACGATCGCCGGCATGATGAAGGTGGAGTGCACGAGGTCGTCCATCACGTTGACCGGCAGGCCGATCGCCTTGGCGCGCACCGACATCGCAACACCGATCTCGCCTGCGCCGGCACAGAGGACCGCGATGACATCGGAGAGGTCGGCGGCGAGCGGATCGCCTTCGGCGCGCTCGATCCGCGCGGCGTCCTCCGCGGCGAGACCGGCAATGTCGTGATCGCCGTCAGTCGCGTACCAGCGAACCGCGGCGCCGGCGGCTGCAAGCAGCCGCAATTTGGCGCGCACAAGGTCGCCCGCTCCAACGAGCAGCACCTTGCCGCTTTGCAGATCCAGAAACACCGGCAGATATCGCATCAGACACTCGCTTCCCCAACTTGGGGGTTGACTGAAATTATTTTCTATTTATCTCTCGATCAAGGCCAGCAAAGAGAAAATTATTTCTTCTCTATTGCAGCGCAACTTTAGAATTTTCAACTCCACAGGCCAAGGCCAAGAGATGCATCTTCTCGACAACGAATCCGTCGCCGCCAGGACGCGGTCCGCAGCGCTTAGCAATGCATCTTCCGTGCCGGGGATTCCCGCCAATCAGGCGCCTCCGTCGATGGATCATCTCGACGAACTGGAGGCGCAGAGCATCTACATCCTGCGTGAGGCGTTCGCGCGGCTGAAGAAGCTCGCGTTGCTGTGGTCGCTCGGCAAGGATTCCAACGTGATGATCTGGCTGGCGCGCAAGGCGTTCTTCGGCCGCGTCCCGTTCCCGGCATTGCACGTCGACACCGGCAAGAAATTTCCGGAGATGTACGCGTTCCGCGACCGCTTCGGAAAGGAATGGGACCTCGACCTGCGCGTCGAGCCCTGCCCGCCGATCGACAGCGTCGACCCGACCCTGCCGCCGGCCGCACGCTCCGCCGCGCGCAAGACCGAGGGCCTGAAGCTTGCGCTCAACAAATTCGGCTTTGACGGATTGATCGCCGGCATCCGCCGCGACGAAGAGGCGACCCGCGCCAAGGAGCGCGTGTTCTCGCCGCGCGGCCTCGAGGGCGAATGGGACGTCCGCGACCAACCACCGGAATTCTGGGACCAGTTCAACGCCTCGCCGCCGCAAGGCGCTCACTTGCGCATCCATCCGATCCTGCATTGGACCGAGGCCGACATCTGGGCCTACACCAAGCGCGAGAACATCCCGATCATCCCGCTCTATCTCGCCAAGGACGGCAAGCGCTACCGCTCGCTCGGTGATGCCGACATCACCTTCCCGGTCGCCTCCACCGCGTCCAACATCGACGAGATCCTCACCGAGCTCGACGGCACCAAGATCCCGGAGCGCGCCGGCCGCGCGCTCGACCACGAGACCGAGGATGCGTTCGAGCGGCTGCGCGTCGCCGGCTATCTCTGATCAAATCCAAGCAACACCAAGCTTCGTGCGAGCGTTCCGATGAACATGATCCTTCCCACCGCCTCGATCTCGGCAACGCCCAACGGCACGACGCGGCCGCAGGTGCGCATCGTCATCGTCGGCCATGTCGATCACGGCAAGTCGACGCTGGTCGGGCGCCTGCTGCATGAGACCGGCAGCCTGCCCGACGGCAAGCTGGAAATGCTGAAGGCGGTGAGCGCGCGGCGCGGCATGCCGTTCGAATGGTCGTTCCTGCTCGATGCGCTGCAGACCGAGCGCGACCAGGGCATCACCATCGACACCACCCAGATCCGGTTCCGCACCCGTTCGCGCGACGTCGTGCTGATCGACGCGCCCGGCCACGCAGAGTTCTTGCGCAACATGATCACCGGCGCCTCGCAGGCCGACGGCGCGGTGCTGATCATCGATGCGCTGGAAGGCGTGCGCGACCAGACCAGGCGGCACGGCTATCTCCTGCATCTGCTGGGCGTGAAGCAGGTCGCGGTCGTGGTCAACAAGATGGACCGCGTCGAATTCAGCGCCGATCGCTTCAAGGAGATCAGCGACGAGATTTCCGCGCATCTGATCGGCCTCGGCGTAACGCCCACGGCGGTGATCCCGATCTCGGCGCGCGACGGCGATGGTGTTGCCGAGCGCACGGCGCGGATCGACTGGTACAAGGGACCGACCGTGGTCGAGGCGCTCGATGCGCTCGAGCCGGCACGCCCGCTGGCCGAGCTGCCGCTGCGGCTGCCGGTGCAGGCGATCTACAAGTT
Organism: Bradyrhizobium pachyrhizi; assembly: GCF_029714545.1. Taxonomy (NCBI): domain Bacteria; kingdom Pseudomonadati; phylum Pseudomonadota; class Alphaproteobacteria; order Hyphomicrobiales; family Nitrobacteraceae; genus Bradyrhizobium; species Bradyrhizobium pachyrhizi. Next base: position 8,118,197 of record NZ_CP121667.1, read on the forward strand.
CGACGACCGCCGCATCGTGGCGGGCCGCATCGAGTCCGGCAGCCTGAAGGCCGGCGACGAGATCGTGATCATGCCGACCGGCAAGATCGCCAAGATCAAGACTGTCGAGAGCTGGCCGGTAACGCCGGTGAACGCCCCGCAGGGCGCCGGCCGCTCAGTCGGCATCACGCTCGACCGCGAGCTGTTCCTCGAGCGCGGCGACATCATCGGACATTCCGGGCAAAGCCCGCGCGACACCCGCCGCATCCGCGCGCGGATCTTCTGGCTGCATGACAAGCCGCTGACCAAGGGCGAGCAGATCCTGATCCGGCTCGGCACCAAGGAAAGCCGCGCCACCGTCGTCGCGATCGAGAAGGCGGTCGATCCCGGCGCGCTGTCCAACGAAGAGAACATCGCGATCGCGCGCAACCATGTCGGCGAGATCGACATCTCGCTGGCGCAGCCGGTTGCAACCGATCCCTACACCGACAATCCGCGCACCGGCCGCCTCGTGATCGAGGTCAACGGCCGCATCGCCGGCGGCGGACTCGTGCTGTCGGTCGACGCCGGCCGGCCGGCGGTGCCGGTCGACATCGTGCCGGTGGAGTCCGCGCTGCGGCCGGACGAGCGCTCGGCGCGCTACCACCACAACGGCGCAGTGATCTGGCTGACCGGCCTGCCCGGCTCGGGCAAGTCGACCTTGGCGCGGGCGCTGGAGCGGCGCCTGTTCGGCAATGGCGGCTCGCCGATCCTGCTCGATGGCGACACGCTGCGTGCCGGGCTGAACGGCGATCTCGGCTTCTCGCCGCAGGACCGCGCTGAAAACATCCGCCGCCTCGCCGAAGTCGCGACCCATCTGGCGCGCAACGGCCATATCGCCATCGTCGCGGCGGTGTCGCCGTCGACCGCCGACCGTGCGGCAGCTCGCCGCATCGCCGATAGCGCGTTCCGCGAGATCTATGTCGCAACGCCGGCCGAGGTTTGCGAGACCCGCGATCCCAAGGGCCATTACGCCAAGGCGCGCTCCGGCGGATTGCCGTCCTTCACCGGCATCACCAATGACTACCAGCCGCCGACCGGCAATGAATTGACCATCGACACCTCGAACCGCTCGGTCAGCGATGCCACCGACGAGATCGAGCGGATGCTGGCCACGACCGGCATCCTGTTCGACGAACTGACCGACCTCGCGGCGAATATCTAGGCGGCGCAGCCCCCTCCTCTGGGGGGCCTTCTCAGAACCGGGACTTTAGGGCTAAAAGGGCCGTGAACGCGGCCCTTTGGCGCGTTTTTTGCTGATTTCTCTCGAAAACAGCCCCTAAACGCCCCATTTCTTTGAGAAAGCCCATCATGACTCGTGTCGATGCCCATGGATTGAAGATCGCCCCTGTCCTGTTCGATTTCATCGCCAAGGAGGCGACGCCGAAAACCGGGATCGCCCCGGATGCGTTCTGGGCCGGACTTGCCGCCATCATCCAGAAGCTCGGACCGAAGAACCGCGAGCTGCTCGCAGTCCGCGACACGCTGCAGGCCAAGATCGACGACTGGCATCGCGCCAACAAGGGCAAGGCGTTCGACATCAACGCCTACACCGCGTTCCTCAAGGACATCGGCTACCTGCTGCCCGAGCCCGCGACCCACAAGGTCGAAACCGCCAATGTCGATGAGGAAATCGGCAAGATCTGCGGCCCGCAGCTGGTGGTGCCGCTCACCAACGCCCGCTACGCGCTGAACGCCGCCAACGCGCGCTGGGGTTCGCTGTACGACGCGTTCTACGGCACCGACGCGATCCCGCACGATCCGAGCGAGAGCGGCAAGGGCTACAACAAGGCCCGCGGCGACAAGGTGATCGCGAAGGCGAAGGCGTTCCTCGACGCCGCCGTGCCGCTTGCGACCGGAAGCCACACCGACGTGACCTCCTACGCCGTGATCGCGGGCCAGCTCTCGGTCAAGCTGAAGAGCGGCAACTCGACCGCGCTGAAGAATGCCGCCCAGTTCGCCGGCTATCAGGGCGACGCCGCCCAGCCTTTCGCGATCCTGCTCGTCAACAACGGCATGCATGTCGAGGTCAAGATCGACCGCAACAACGCGATCGGAAAGGATGACCCGGCCGGCGTCGCCGACATGATCCTGGAATCGGCGGTCTCCACCATTCTCGACATGGAGGACTCGGTCGCTGCCGTCGACGCCGAGGATAAGGTGCTGGTCTATCGCAACACCCTCGGCCTGATGAACGGCACGTTGTCGGCCGATTTCGAGAAGGGCGGCAAGACGCTGACCCGCTCGCTCAATGCCGACCGCGTCTACAAGAAGCCCGACGGCAGCGAGCTGAAGCTGCACGGCCGCAGCCTGCTCTTGATGCGCAATGTCGGCCACCACATGTTCACCGACGCCGTGCTCGACGCCAAGGGTGAGGAGATCCCGGAAGGCATCCTGGATGCCGCGGTCGCCGGCCTGCTCGCGATCCACGACCTCAAGGGCAATTCCAAGGTCAGGAACAGCCGCACCGGCTCGGCCTATATCGTCAAGCCGAAGATGCACGGCCCCGACGAGGTGACGCTCACCTGCGACCTGTTCGCCGAGGTCGAGAAGATGCTCGGCCTGCCGGAGAACACGCTGAAGGTCGGCATCATGGACGAGGAGCGCCGCACCACGGTCAACCTCAAGGCCTGCATCCAGCGCGCCTCCAAGCGCATCATGTTCATCAACACCGGCTTCCTCGACCGCACCGGCGACGAGATCCACACCTCGATGGAAGCGGGTCCGATGATCCGCAAGAACGACATGAAGGCCCAGCCGTGGATCAAGGCCTATGAGGACTGGAACGTCGACAACGGCCTGATCGATGGCCTGCCTGGCCATGCCCAGATCGGCAAGGGCATGTGGGCTGCCCCGGACAAGATGGCCGACATGCTGGTGCAGAAGATCGGCCATCCGCAGGCCGGCGCCACCACCGCGTGGGTGCCGTCGCCGACCGCAGCCACGCTGCACGCGCTGCACTATCACCAGGTCAACGTGATCGCCCGGCAGCAGGAGCTCGCCAAGGGCGGGCCGCGCGCCAAGCTCTCCGACATCCTCACCATTCCGGTGTCGCAGTCGAACTGGGCGCCCGACGACGTGAAGCAGGAGATCGACAACAACTGCCAGGGCATCCTGGGCTACGTCGTGCGCTGGATCGACCAGGGCGTCGGCTGCTCCAAGGTGCCCGACATCCACGATGTCGGCCTGATGGAGGACCGCGCCACGCTCCGCATCTCGAGCCAGCACCTCGCGAACTGGCTGCATCAGGGCGTCATCACCAAGGACCAGGTGATGGAGTCGCTGAAGCGCATGGCTGTCGTCGTCGACAAGCAGAACGCCGGCGATTCGCTCTACAAGCCGATGGCGCCCGCGTTCGATGGCACCGCCTTCAAGGCCGCCTGCGACCTGATCTTCGAGGGCCGCACGCAGCCGAACGGCTATACCGAATACATCCTCACCGCGCGCCGCCGCGAGGCCAAGGCCGCCGGCTGATCTGCAAGCGATCGCAACGACATGCAAAAGCCCCGGCGATAAGCCGGGGCTTTTTTTGTCGGCGCCGCGAGTGACGCCGGGAAGAGCCGGACGCGATCGCCTGCCGTCGCAAGGGCGCACTGCCAAAAATATCGAAAACAACCCCATGCAAAGTAGCCGGCGGATACGGCAACTTGACTCGTCGGGCAAATCAGCTCCATATTTCCATTATCCAGAAATCGTGAAGGCCGCGGGGCTGATCCGCGATCGCTGCGACAAGCAAGAGCCCCGACGATGAGCCGGGGCTTTTTTGTTGGCAGTCCGCTACAGCATCCACATCATTGCGAGCGTCAGCGAAGCAATCCACCCCTCCCGTATGCGGACAGGTGGATTGCTTCGTCGCGTAGCCTGTCAACGGGCCGCGCTTCGCGCGGACCGTTGGCTCCTCGCAATGACGAACCTAAAGCGCGATGAGATTAGGTTGAATCGTCATCGCGCCTTAGCTCTTTGTTTGAGCATGATCTTTCGGAAAACCGCTTCGCACTTTTCCGGATCATGCCTTAGAACACCGCCAAATACTTCAGCAGCGAGACGATGCCGATGATGATGACGACGGCGCGCGCGATCTGCTTGGCGCGGCCGTCGAGCGGCAGCATGTTGATGAGATAAAGAACGAGAATAACGACAAGGAAGGTGACGAGTACGCCGACGAGCATGCGAGGCCCCCTGATGGCATCGGTGAATCTGCTGTTCGCCCTTTGCTAACGTGCAGGAGGCAGGCCGGTTCCGCGCCAGGAACCGAAAGCCGCCGATCATGAGTGGTCGACCCTACTCGCGCGCCACCACCGCCGGCCGGCCATATTTGGCGCGGATGCGATCCGGCGCCGGCGTGAAGTTGAGCTGCGCGCCGCGCCGGTCCGGACGGCTCACCGACATCAGCCCGTTCTTGCCGGCAACGATGTCGCCCTTGCGCAAGGTCGGATCGTCCTCGATTTTCACCGCGGCGAGGCCGACAGTGTCCTTGCCGTTGCAGGTGCAGCCCGAGACCATCTCGTCGCGATAGCGGAACGCGTTCGGCAGCTCGGAATACGGTTTGCCGTCTTCCGTCGCGGCGTTGTCGATATTGCCGCCATAGACCACTTCGGTCGCGCTCGCCGGACAGAAGCTGTTGCAGCTTTCCGCCTTGCTCTGGTTGCCGGTCGCAGCGAGCGGGAAATAGCGGCCGTCGCAGGTCCGCACGCAATAGGCCTGGCCGACGTCATAGCGAGGACGGCGCTCGACCCGCGGCGCCATCGGCGCCGGGCCGTCGTCGAACGGCATCCGGATCACCGGCGGGCGGCCATGCATGAAGCCGCCGAACAGTTGCGAGAAGAAGTCCTGGGCCTGCGCTGCAGGCGCAAGGGACAGGCCGAGCAATGCCGCCGTGCCGAACGCGCAGCGCCTTACGTGCCGTTTCACCATCACCGACCTCGGTACCATGCCGATTCCTAGAGCCCCGTTCCGATTGAATCGGAACGAGGCCCTAGATTCTTGTTCTGACGCGTTTTCTTCACGCGAACCGGTATCCACTTCGCTCGAAAACGCTCTAGTACAACGAGGAAGCCGTCGGGATGTTCATCGCCTGACGCCCGGAAGGCAGCGTCGCCGCCGCAGGGCGCGGCCGCGCCGCGGCCGGCCGGACCGAGATCTGCGTCGTGGTCGGGCCGATCTCGCGCGCGGCGAGGTGCGGCGCGTTCTTCGGCAGCACCACGACCCTGGTGCCGACATCGACCCGGCTGAACAGGTCGGAGACGTCTTCATTGGTCAGGCGGATGCAGCCGGACGAGACGAACTTGCCGATCGTCGAGGGATCGTTGGTGCCGTGGATGCGGTATTCGCTCGAGCCGAGATACATCGCGCGCGCACCGAGCGGGTTGCCCGGGCCGCCGGCCATGAAGCGCGGCAGATAGGGCTGGCGCTTGATCATCTCGGCCGGCGGATGCCAGTCCGGCCATTCGGCCTTGCGGCTGATGGTCTGTGTGCCGGCCCAAGTGAACCCCTCGCGGCCGACGCCAACGCCGTAGCGGATCGCCCGGCCGCCACCGAGCACGTAATAGAGTGCGGTGTTGCCAGTATCGATGATGATGGTGCCGGGCGCCTCGGTCGTGTTGAGCGCGACGGTGGTCCGGCGCAGCCGCTCCGGCAGCGCGCCGTCCTCGGCGACGCCAGCCGAGGGGTCGTTCATCACCTCGTCGGCGGGAAATGCGCCCGGTTGAGTCGACGCATAGCCGAGCGCGGAAGAGCGGACCTGGGCGCTGGCCGACGTGGTGACGACAAACGGCGTCGCAAACAGGACGCTGGCGAAGGCAAGGGTGTGCGCGGCGCGCGACGCAAGCCGGCGGCTGGAAACAGACTGCTGTGTCATGTGCTGCCCCTGGACGGGATGCGCATCGTGGTGATGCGATGCCGGGCCAACGCGCATGGCCGCGAGTCGGTTCCGACGCGAATCGTCGCGAAGCCGCGATTGTCAACCCGTGACGTTTCACGAACCCGCGATGGAACTTCCTCCGTATCGGCCAGTTGTCACCGCGCAATTCGACGCGCGGGGCGACCACGCGACGGGTTTGTTCGTCCTCACGCGGGAGGAGTTCGGTGCGCGCCTTTCCGAGTGAAGACCTGCTTGGCAAAGCGCCCGAAGGCACGCCAGTCCCCGACAGCAAGATCGAGCTGCCGCCGGTTGTCAGCCGCGCCGAGGCCGTCGCTTTCGCATTGATGGCCCTGCTGGTTATCGTCATTGTCGCGGTGCTCTATTTCGCACGCGCCTTCTTCCTCCCGATCACCATGGCCTTCATCGTCGGCACCATGCTGTCGCCGGCGGCGAGCATGCTCGAACGCCATCGGATCCCGCGCGCGCTCGGCGCGGTCGTCATCGTGATCGCGGTCGGCGCCGCCGTCAGCTTCATGGTCGGGCTCATTGCCTCGCCGGTGATGGAGTGGAGCTCGCGGCTGCCCGAACTCGGCGCGATCCTGAAGGAGAAACTGCATGTGTTCGACCGGCCGCTCGCGCTGTGGCAGGAATTGCAGTCCATGGTCGGCGGCTCCGATACGCTGGCCACGCTCCAGCTGCCGAAATTCGAGTGGGTGCAGCCGACGCTGGAATTCCTGTCACCGACCTTCGCCGAATTCCTGCTGTTCATCGCGACCCTGATCCTGTTCATCGCAAGCTGGAAGGATCTGCGGCGCGCACTGGTGATGGCCTTCAGCGAACGCACGGCGCGGCTGCGCACGCTGCGCATCCTCAACGAGGTCGAGACCCATCTCGGCAATTATCTTCTGATGGTGACCATGATCAATGTCGGCGTCGGCATCGTCACCGGCGCGATCTGCGCGGCAACGGGCATGCCGAACCCGGCCGGGCTCGGCGCGCTCGCCGCGACGCTGAACTTCGTTCCGATCATCGGGCCGATCGCGATGTTCGTCGTGCTGGTCGCGGTCGGCATCATCGCCTCGCCGACCATCGGCGCCGGGCTGATCGCGCCGGCCTGCTTTACCGTCGTGACCTTCATGGAAGGACATTTCGTCACGCCGACGATCGTCGGCCGCAGGCTGTCGCTGAACGCGCTCGCGGTTTTCCTGGCGCTGGCGTTCTGGACCTGGCTGTGGGGCCCGATGGGCGCCTTCCTGTCGTCGCCGCTCCTGATCGTGGCGCTGATCGTCAAGGAGCATTTGATGCCGGTCAATTCGCCGCAGCTGCCGGAAGACTAGCAAGGCGTTCTCAAGCGAAGCCGGCGCCGCTTGAAGCCCGGTTTCACGGCTGGAACCATGCACCGCGCGGCGCGTTTTTGTTCCAGCACGCAAGTTCTCCGGGAGCTTTTCGATGTCGAGCACGGACAGCGCATTTGGGATCAAGAACATGACGGACAAAGCGACCTACGAACGCCTTGAAAAGGATGTCACCGCCGTGAAGAACGATATCGCCGCCCTCACCGAACAGATCACCGACGCGCTGAACTCGTTTGCCAACAACGCGGGCAAGCAGGCCCGCCGCCGCTACAAGGATGCGCGCGCCAGTGCGGAAGATACACTCGACGACATGTCGGAGCGCGGCAGCGCGATGATGGGCGCGGCGCAGGATGCCGCATCCTCGATCGAGGAATCGCTGGAGGATATGATCACACAGCGGCCGCTGGCGACGGTCGGCCTTGCGCTCGGTCTCGGCTTCCTGATCGGCGTCACCTGGCGCCGCTAGGCAATCTGCGGTCTCCGGGGATGAGCCCCATGGTGGCGATCACGCGGAAACCACCCCTCTGGATGCGATGGCGGCGCTGGCGCGCCGCCGCTGCGTTTGTCGATGCGCTCTTCAGGGCAAGGCTCAAGGCAAGATTCAAGGCAAGATTCAGGGCAGGGCTGGTCGATGCTTCAGCGGCTGATCAATGACGTCAAGGATTCCACCGGCAACGTGCTGCGGCTGACGTCGCTGGCCGCGGCCACCGCGATCGCGCTGTTCATCACCATCGGCTTCCTGTGCGCCGCCGCCTTCGTCTACGTACTGCAGCACTACGGGCCGGTGGAAGCATGCCTCGCCGGCGCCGCGCTGTTCCTTGTCGTCACGCTGATCGCCGCCAGCGTCTACATCGTGCGCAGGCGCGAGATGCGCCGCCGCGCCGAGAAGGCGGCAAAGGCCGCCGCGGCCAATGTGTTTGCCGATCCGGTGGTGGTCGCCACCGGCCTGCAGATCGTGCGGGCCATCGGGGCGAAGCGGCTGATCCCGATCCTGGCGATCGGCGGCCTCGCGCTTGGCCTGATGGCAAGCCGCAGCGCCGCCAGCAGCAGCGAGGCGGACGAGGAGGAATAGCCCTCTCGTTTGCAAGATTAGCGCGAAACCAGCACCGACAACCATCGTCGTCGCCCGGCTTGACCGGACGATCCAGTATTCCAGAGACAGCTGTATTAAGCGAATAGGCCGCGGCATACGGGATCGCCCGCTTTCGCGGGCGATGACAGCGTTTGCTTGTTGCGATAGCGCTTCGCCCTGCTCAGGTCACGCAGCGGCCGGGCTGCAGCAGCTTGGCCACTTCGGTCAGTACGCTGACCACGGGCTCGCAGGCCACCTTGCGGGTGTCGCCGGGCCGTGCCCGAGCGGGCACTGCCGGGCGATGGCGCGCCTCTTCCTTGGCCACGGGGACGCGGACCAGCACCGACGTATCGGGAAGCCGCTCGACCTTCAGCGCAACGGTCCGGCTCGGCAGGCCGGTGACTGGAATCGCGGCACGGTCGGTCTTGGCGGCGCGATTGACGGCGCTCTCCGGCGCCAGTGCGGTGGTGACCTGCTGGCGGCCGATGAGATCGTGGCCGGATGCCAGCTGGACGGCGCCAAGCGTCAACCCAGCCGCCAGCGTAGCGAAAATTCCCATCTGAATCTTTGACATGGTGATGTCCCTCGCCCCATGGAAATTCGCTCGACGATCCCTTGGCGATCCCGGACACAACGCGAACGAAACCCGCGGGGTTCTCGCGTCCGGCCATCACTTAACCGTGTACGAAAATATTTTCGCTTGTACGGAACGACTCAGGGGGTCTGCGAGTCTTTGGAAGAGCCGGTTATTCCCCCTGCCCCATTGACCGGCGACGTAGGGCGCGACCGTGGTGATGCCGGTCGCGCCCTGCTCTTTTTCTGGTGTGCCGCAAACGATGCGTCAGCCGGCCTGTCGCTCACCGGTCCGAAAACCTGAAACCAAAGGCCCGGCCCCCCCCCCACTCGCGAGAGGACCGTCCGCGTCAGGCATTATCGTTCGATGGCATGTCCTGGGATCGAACAACCGTCACTTCACGGCATGACGGGCAACGACCGACGTGAAACTTGATTCCGGTTGTCTGGTCGTCGACGAGCATCAATTCGCTCAAGGGCTCACCGCATTTGCAGGTGACCGTTCTCTGATCGGCAAAGTACATCTGACGTCCTCCATAAGCCTGGAGATTTCTCGTCTTCGGGGCGAGCTCGTTTGCGCCGTGCTCGCCCCCTCGCTTCCGCTCCTTCTCGGTCGGTCAGATCCGGACCATCCGGATTGGTTGGTGTGACTCCAAGCGCTTATTTCGAAGCGGATTTCGCCTTCCGTGACTCCGCGGCTTCGCGCGCCTGCCGCTCGGCCTTGAGGCGCTGGAAGTTGTCGTAGAACGCCTTCTCGTTGGCGCGATGCTCCTTCATCGCCTGCGATGCGTCTTGCTGACGCTGCGCATCACGGTCCTTGCGCTGCTGGGGAGTAAGATTCATGCGACCTCCGACTAAGCTCTTGAATCAACGCTGGATTCAACGCACGAGCCCGGAAATGGTTGCACCTTGGGAAGGAACCGGATCTATTTGCGCAGGCTCGCCCAGACGCCGCCCAGGATCAAAAGGCCGCCGACCAGATGGATCAGCTTCGGCGGCTCGCCGAGGATGATCCAGGACAGCAGCGCGCTCGCGATCGGTGCGACGTAGAGCACCAGCGAGCTCCGCACCGAGCCGAATCTCGCGCCGAGCCAGGCGAAGCCGGCATAGGCAATCAGGCCGGGCACGAGGCCGGCGAAGACATAGGCCTCGAACGCCCTTGTGTTGAACACCGCAGCCGGCGTCGCCCACATCTCCTGGAGCGCCGGCGGCAGCGAGCACAGCGCGCCGGCCGCCGAGAACAGGCTGACCCGCGCCAGCAGCGAGGCGCGCGGCGCGACGCGCGACTGCAGCAGCGTGTAGCCGGACCAGCCGAGCATCGCGCACACCACCAGGAGATCACCCCAGGCCGCGCTCGACTGCGTCAGCGTTTCCAGACGACCGCCCGAGACGATCAAGAGCGCACCGCCGAGCGCCAGCGCCGTGCCGAGCCATTGCAGCGGACCGATATGCTCGATGCCAAGCGCCGCCGAGATCAGCAGCACCATGATCGGCGACAGCGCGAAGATCAGCGCGATGTGGATCGCGGTGGTCGTGATGCCGGCGATGTAGACCGGGCCGCCGCACAGGAACATGCCGAGGAAGCCGGCGGCAAGGATCGGCCAGAGGTTCTGCGCCAGCGGGATCTTGCCGTCGCGGATCGCTGCGATCGCAAACGGCGCGAGGCCGATGGCGATGATGCTCCAGCGGAAGAAGGCCAGCGAAAACGGCGGCACCGAGCCGGCAAGCCCGCGCGCCAGAACCTGGTTGGAGGCCTGCCCGACCGCGACCAGGATGAAGCCGGTCAGCGCGACCGCGTCCTCCCAGCCTTTGGCGGGGCGGCTGACCTGCGCTTTCGGCGGCTCCGCATCCATGACACCGCCCCCTCAGCCGGCGCGCGATAAGCTCACACGTCCGCTACTGCTCGGCCGCCTCGCGCTCCATGTCGCGGCCGGCGAGATCCTCGCCCTGCATGTTGGCGTATTCGCGCGCCATCTCGCGCATCAGGAATTTGGCGGGGACATCGTGATAGCTGCCGTGGTCGTTGACATACTGCATGTAGGCGCGCCCTTCGCCGTCGAAGGGATGCAGCAGCGCGTCGGCGTGGCCGTCGAAATCGAGCGGCTTGACGCCGAGCTTGGCGCACAGCGTGTCGTTGAAGGTCGGGGTCGCCTTGCGCCAGGCGCCGTCGACGAACACTTCGGTGAAGCCGTGCCAGGTGAACAGGTCCGAGCCCATGCTCTGGCGCAGCTTCTCGGTGGTGAGATGGTTGCGCACATCGGCGAAGCCGACACGCGCCGGGATGCCGTGGACCCGGCAGGCCGCGGCATAGAGCGCCGCCTTGCCGACGCAGTAGCCATTGCCGGCGGCGAGCACGCTGGAGGCCCGGTAGCTCTCGGGCGAGCGCATGCTGACATAGGGGTTGTAGCGGATGCCGTCGCGCACCGCGGTGTAGAGCCGGCGCGCCTTGTCGCGCGCGCTGGCGTCAGACGGAACGGCGGCGCGGGCGAACGCCTCGACGGCGGGATGGTCGCTGTCGACATATTCGCCAGGGTCGGTGTAGAGGCGGCTGATCGTATCGGGGAGCTGCTCGGTCATGGCACAAGCTTAGCAAGCCATCTGCGCAGTTCAATGCAGCACGTGCGGCCCCTCCCGCAGCCCTGCCCGGCCGGAGCCCCGCTCCGATTGAATCGAAACGGGGGCCTGGATTTTAGTTTTGACGCGTTTTCTTCACGCGAACCGGTGCCCACCTCGCTCGAAAACGCTCTAGTTCTTGAAGTGTTCGTCCAACTGCGGCGGCGGGTAGCTGCGCCGCCTCGCCCTGAAATATTCACGTGCGAAATGGATGCCGATTCCGATCAGGAATGGCGGCGCCAGCGCGGCGGCGATCACCAGCGCGGTGATCGACTTCGGCGTCAGGATGTCCAGCACCATCGACGCCAGCAGCCACAGAGTGGCAGCAATCACCGCGACGTCGACGTGCTTCATCCCCCGGTCTTTCCCTTGGTTCCTGGCTGCCATCCGGGTTCCATCCTACCGGCTGGTCCCTGACGCGCCAAGGATTCCAGGCGGCAAAGGGTACCTCCAGCCCTTCACTTTTTTGGAACGGCGCTTGCGCGGGCCACGTTGGTGCAGAAGTCCTGGATCCAGGATCAAATCTTGATCGGGATCAGCCGAGCACGGAGGCCACGATGGGCAACTCCAGTGACATCCACAGCGGCGTCGACCGTCCCGCCAGCCGGGACGGCGTCAACGACCCCGTCGGCGGCGTCGATGTGAAGCGAACTTTCGACGACAACCAGACGCCGCACGAACGTGCGCAATGGGCCGCCGATGTGCGTGCCGACGCCTCGCCTCGGCCGGGCGAACCGTTCCTGCCCGAAGCGCTGCGACGGCCGCCGACCGCACCGCTCAATCCACGCACCGGCCGCCGCGCGACCGACTAAAGCGCGATGAGATTAGGTTGAATCGTCATCGCGCCTTAGCTCTTTGTTTGAGCATGATCTTTTCGGAAAACCGCTTCGCACTTTTCCGGATCATGCTTTAGGCTGTGAACGCCCGCACCAGCAGCAAGCCGCCGAACAGCGCGAGAATCGAGAGCGCGACGGAGGCCGCGATGTAGGTGCCGGCCGACCATAGCTCGCCGCGCTGCATCAGCACGATCGCATCGAGCGAAAAGGTCGAGAAGGTGGTGAAGCCGCCGCAAATGCCGACGGTGAGAAACACCCGCATCGCCTGGCTGGCATTCCAGCTCAGCGCGAACGCTTCCGCGAAGACGCCGATCAGGAATGAACCCACGATATTGATCGCCAGCGTGCCCCAGGGAAATTCCGTGCCGACCAGGCGCCCCGCGCCGATCGCCACCAGATAGCGCGCGACCGATCCCAGCGAACCGCCGATCGCGATCGCCGCCAACAACTGAACGTTCAATGCTCCACCTTTCCGGCTCGCCATTCGATGAAGCCCGCCACCAACCCAAGCACGAAGGTCGCAGCGACCAGCTCGCCCGGCGCGCCGACCAGCAGGGCGACAACACCGACGAGCCAGATCGACCCGACCAGCGACAATGCGATTGAGAGTGAACCAGGAAGACCCGTCATGCGCTGTCCCTTCTCATTCGCGGGACACGGCGGGTCGGCGGTGGCGCATGCTCCTACCGACGCTGTCGCGCCCGGTAGGAGTCATCAGCCTCGCGGCGGTTATCGGGGGACTCCATCCCCATCAACGTGGGAATGGTAGGCGAGCGGAGCGGCGGGAACAAGTGAGCCGTTCCGCCGTTTCGCTTCTCGGCTCAGCCGGTCGTCGACAGCATCGCGTTCAGCTCAACGGCTGTTCGCAGTTGCTCGATGCGCGCGACAATCTGCTCGCGTTCGGCACCGCGCGGCAATCGGGCGAGCAGGCTTTCAAGTCGCACGCGATGTTCATCGAGGCGCTGCTCGAATGTGTGGGGTTCAGATCGCTTCCGCTTTTGAATCGTCCTCTGCATTATCGACCTTTGGCGGTTGAAGACCGGGGCTGTTGGCCCAGCGGTCCAGTTGCTCGATGACTTTCGCGTGGCTCGGGCGCCGCGGTTTCGGGGCTTCCGGCTCCTCGGACAGCTTGCGGGGAAGCTTGACGTGGTTGGCCATGGCATCTCTCCAGCGACATAACGAGGCGGGCGGCCGGATCGTTCCTTTATTTTTTATCTAAGTTATTGATTTCATTTGATAATTATACTAAATTGACGTTTTTGTCTCAACCGATGGAACCCCATGCGAGTTTGGTGGTTTAGCAAATTACTCAACAAGCTAAGTCTTGGTGTTTTGCGATGAATGAGCTTCGCGCTGAGCGTCTTCAGGTCATGCTGTCGCCGGAGGAGTTGGCAGCCCTCGACGATTTCCGCTTCAAGCACCGCATGCCGACCCGCGCCGCGGCGGTCCGCGAGCTGCTCAAGCTCGGTCTGGCCGGCATTGGCGTCGATGGGGGAGCAGGAGTGAAATCGAGCGATTATGGTGTGTTCGATCGCGGGCCCGAGGGGCACACCCAGAGCGACGCGCCGCAAGAGGATTGACGGCGCGTTGGCGCTGACGTGGCGGTTCAGCCCGCGGCGAACAGGTCGACAATCGCCTTCAGGCTGCACACCACGAGGGCCGACGTGAACATCGCCGTGCCGAGATCTGCGAGATAAAGCAGCTGCGCCCTCTGCTCCGCATCAAGCCGCGCGATCGCCTTGCGCATGGCCAAGCTCCCTTTTCGGGAGAACGCGATGCGCCGATGTCCGTTCCCTCCTTTGCGTCAGGCCCGCTGCAGCGCCAGCGTCACGCCGCCGAGCGTCAGCGCCATGGCGCCGATCTCGCGCAGGCCCAGCGGCTCACCGAGAATGATCGCGGCCGACACCACGCCGATGACCGGCACCAGCAGCATGCCCGTTGACGCCGATGTCGGCGGCAGGCGGCGCAGCGTCTCGAACCAGGTGAGATAGCAGATCCCCATCGGCATCAGCGTCATGTAGGCAAAGCAGCCGAGGCCGAGCGGCGTGATCGCGGCATAGTTCGGATGCTCGAAGAGGATGCCGAGCAGGAGCATCACGAGGCAGCCGATGCCGACCTGCCAGGCCACCACCGCGAGCGGCGGCATCGGCAGCGGCTTGCGATTCAGCACGTTGCCGAGCGCGAACAGGATGGCGCAGGCGAGCGCCAGCGCGATACCGGTGAGCTTGTCGGCGCTGAACGCAAAGCCATTGCCGCCGAGCAGGAGTGCAACGCCGGCAACGCCGAGCACCAGCGCCGCAAGATCCCGCAGCGTCGGGCGGCTGTGCAGCACCGGCCAGGCGAACAGCATCGCCCAGATCGGCATCGTGTAGGCCAGCAGCGCGCCCTCGCCGACCGTGACGAATTTCATCGCGATGGTGCCAAAGCCCATCCAGGCAAAGACATTGGTGAAGGAGGCAAACAGCAGCCGCGGAATCGCCTCGCGCGGCACGGCGAGCGACTGTCCGCGGGCCAGCGCCAGCGTGCCCAGGATCGCCGCCGCGCAGGTGCCGGCAAGCCCACGGGCGAACAGCGGCGGCCATTGCTGCAGCAACAGCTTCATCAGCGGCCAGTTCAGGGCCCAGCCGAACGCCGTCACCACCAAGCAGAGAAAGCCCACCGTTCTATCGCGCTGCGTCGTATCCATGGGCGGCGCTTAGCAGGCGAACGCAGGCGATTCCATATCGCATCGCGCATGCGCACCACCCTGTCAGGCAAAGGTGCCGATCGTGACCCGCGGCCAGCCCTCGCTTTTCCGCGCGGCGGCAAGCCTGATCGTCCAGGCATCGATCAGGCTGGCGATGAGCAGGCGGCCGGTGCCGCGCATGTCGGGCAGTTTCATGGTCGGCGTGCCGAGTGTGAGCGCGACCACGCCGTGGGTTGCCGCCAGCAGTGCGGTTGCGAGCCGCTGCGGCAGGCCCGGCGCCGGCTCGGCGCCATGTGCCGCCAGAAATTCCCGCACCGAGATCACGAACAATTCGTAGCTGCGGCGCGCAATCTCGGTCTCGCCGAAATAGACGCCGTCGGGAAAACGGCGGTCCTCGACCGTACCGGACATCGAGAACAGTGAGCGGAAGTGATCGGGATTGTCGGCCCAGTAATCGAGATAGGTTTCCATCACGCGCCGCAGCCGCAGATCGCTGTCGGCCGTCTCCGCGCGGACCCGCTCGAGGCGTTCGGCGACCGCCTCGAGATTCTGCTGCTTCACCGCGAGCAGCAGCAACAGCTTGGTCGGGTAATATTTGAGGACGGTGCCCTTCGAGTAGCCGATCGCGTCGGCGATCTTCTGGATCGAAACGGTCTCCAGCGTGCCGGCGGCGAACTCCTTGCGCGCGGTCTCGAGGATCAGCGCCTTCAGCGCCTCCTTGTCGGCCTCCTGGCGCGCCCTGCGCTGAAATCGCCGTGCGCCTTTGGCTCGCTCCACGATCGACATCCCCATCTGCCTCGCGCCTCCATGCCGCGCACCCGCCGCGATGGCAACCCCGCCCTTGCAATATGCGAATTAATTGACTACGGTCAATTAACCAATGACAAGACGGGAGGATCCGATGAGCACCCATGCGAGCCCCCTTGCGAGCTCCCTCGCCGGCGAAATGGTCCGCAGCGATTTCGATCCGTTCAGCGCGGCGACGCGGGCCGATCCTTACGGCACCTATGCGGAGCTGCGTGCCGCAGCGCCGGTCATCCGCCTGACCAGATATGACATCTGGGCGGTGCCGCGCTTTGCCGAGGTCAAGACGATCTTCGGAGACCATGTCAATTTCAGCAACGCCGGCGGCGCCGGACTTGCGAACCACTTCAAGGAAAAGCCGTGGCGGCCGCCGAGCATCGTGCTGGAAGCCGATCCGCCGCTGCACACGCGAACCCGCGCGGTGCTGGCGCGGATCCTCTCGCCCGGCGCGATGCGGCGGCTCGCTGATGATTTCAAGTCAACGGCGACGCGGCTGATCGACGGGCTGGTCGAGCGCGGATCGTTTGACGCCATCAAGGACATCGCGGAGGTGTTTCCGGTCAGCGTGTTTCCCGACGCGCTCGGCATCGACCAGGAGGGCCGCGAGAACTTCCTGACCTATGGCGCGATGGTGTTCGCCGGCTTCGGGCCCGAGAACGACTATTTTCGCGATTTGATGCAGCAGGCGCCCCGCGTGCTGCCCTGGGTCGCGGCGCGCTGCCAGCGCGAGGCGCTGCGCCCGGGCAGTTTTGGCGCGCAGGTCTATGAGGCGGCCGACGCCGGAGAGATCAGCGCGGAGGAAGCGCCGCTGCTGGTGCGTTCGCTGCTCTCGGCCGGGCTTGACACCACGATCAGCGCGATCGGCATGGCGCTGTACACGCTTGCGCGCCATCCCGAGCAATGGTCGCTGCTTGCAGCCGATCCGTCGTTGTCGCGCGCGGCATTCGACGAGACCCTGCGCTTCGATTCACCGGCGCCATTCGTGTTCCGCACCACGCCGCATGACACCGAGATTGCAGGCGTCAAGATCGGCAAGCACGAGAAGGTGCTGCTGCTACTTGCCTCCGCCAACCGCGACGAGACGCGCTGGGAGCATGCCGACCGGTTCGACGTCAGACGGCGGCTCTCCGGTCACATGGGCTTCGGCGTCGGCATCCACGGCTGTGTCGGGCAGATGGTGGCACGGCTGGAAGCCGAGGCCGTGATCACAGCGCTCGCCAGCCGCGTGAAGCAGCTCGAGATTGCAGGCCCCACAGCCTTCCGCGACAGTTCGGGCCTGCGAGCGCTCAGCACGATGCCGGTCTGCGTGACGCCGAAATAGCGTCGCCATCGAAGGCTTGCTCAAAAAAAGCCGGCGTACCTTTCGGTACGCCGGTCTGGATTTTGCCGCTTGCGTAAATTCAGCTCATGCCGAGGCGGCGCGCGGCGAGCGGTTGCGCGAGTTGCGCTGGAAGAACAGCGCCTGGCTCGCCACCGCCGACACCATCGCCGGCTGGAACGGCTTCGAGATCAGGAATGCCGGCTCCGGCCGCTCGCCGGTCAGGAAGCGCTCGGGATAGGCGGTGATGAACACCACCGGCACCTCGAAGGTCCGCAGCAACTCGTTCACGGCATCGAGGCCCGACGAGCCGTCGGCGAGCTGGATATCGGCGAGGATCAGGCCGGGCTTCTTGTTCTTGGCGAGCGCCACCGCGTCGGAATGCGTGCGGGCAACGCCGATGACGTTGTGACCGAGATTCTTCACTAGGCTCTCGAGGTCCATGGCGATGAAGGTCTCGTCCTCAATGATCAGGACGTCGGTGGCGATCTCGGCGGCCATCTCGCGGCCGGCGGCATCGGTGAGCTTGCGCGTCTCGGCGATATCGGTGCCGAGAATGTAGCCGACCTCCTCCTCCGAGAAGCCCTCGAGCGACAGCAGCAGGAAGGCCTGGCGCGGCAGCGGCGTGATGTTCGACAGCCGACGCTCCGGCGGCAGCGACAGCGTCGCCACGTCGGCATTGTCGTTGTTGTTCACCGACACCGAATTCCATATCTGGGTGAACAGCCGAAACAGGCCGGCGCGCGGCCCGTGGGTCTGATCCAGCAACGATCCATCCTGCAACAGGGCCTCGAGCATGGCCCCGACATAGGCGTCCCCCGACGCCTGATTTCCGGTCAGTGCGCGAGCGTAACGGCGCAACAGCGGAAGGTGTTCGGCAACGATCTGCGATCGGGACATTCCCACTCCATCCTTGTTCGTGAGGCCTGGCGGCCTGAAACCCGTTGTCTGGGGGCGACAGAATCCAGTTCTGGGACGACCCCGGTTCCCCTGCATCGCCGACTACGCGCGAAAGCCGAAAAAGTTCCACGAAATAGTTCCAGCATTCCGGAACTTTCTGCGCAACTTTGCATTAGCTCCTGACCGACGAGGCAACGCGGCCAGCCTCTTTTTTCGAGGAAACGACTTGGAAATCAGAGACTTAACTCCCGGGGAAGCGTGGATCACATCATGAAGGAAGTAAAGAAGCAGGGCGGTCTCAACGCCGAGATTCAATCGAGAATCGGCCACCAGCTTCGCGCCATGTACGATGACGTGGTGCGACAGGGCGTACCCGACCGCTTTGCGGAGCTGATCCGCAAACTCGACGGGCCGGAGGCTGCGGCGGCGGCCGTCGCCGGGGGCGATACCGACAAGAACAATGGAGGGGACTAATGCCTCTCACGAATGAACTTCGCGACGATATCCTTGCGTCGGTCCCGAGCCTGCGCGCGTTCGCGATCTCGCTGTCCGGTAATGGTGACCGCGCCGACGATCTGGTGCAGGAGACCCTGCTGCGCGCGATCGCCAACATCGACTCGTTCCAGCCCGGCTCGAACCTCCCCGCGTGGCTGTTCACCATCCTGCGCAACCTGTTTCGCTCCGACTACCGGAAGCGGCGGCGCGAGGTCGAGGATGCCGAGGGCAATTATGCCAAGACGCTGAAGAGCCAGCCTTCGCAGGCGGCGCATCTGGAGTTCGAGGAATTCCGCGCCGCGCTCGAAAAGCTGCCGCAGGACCAGCGCGAGGCGCTGATTTTGGTCGGCGCGTCCGGCTTCTCCTACGAGGATGCCGCGGCAATCTGCGGCTGCGCGGTCGGCACCATCAAGAGCCGCGTCAACCGCGCGCGATCGAAGCTCTCCGCGCTGCTTTATGTCGACAGCGCCGAGGATTTCGGCCCCGACAACACCGTGCGCGCCGTGATCGGCGGCAATGGCGGCTAAGCGCGACCACGGCGATAAATAGGAAAAGGCGGCCCGCGGGCCGCCTTTTTCATGTTGGCCTGCAAGGTCCGGCGACGCTCAGCGCGCCGTCAGCTGGCCATCGCCTTGACGGACGCCGGCTTGAAGCCGTTTCTCAGTTCGAGGATCTTGGCTGCGATTTCGGTCACCGGGACCGGATGACTGAACAGGAAGCCCTGCGCCTCGTTGCAGCCTTCGGCCCGCATATGATCCAGCTGCTCGACGGTCTCGATGCCCTCCGCGATCGTGGTCATGCCGAGGCTTCTGCCGAGGCTGATGACGGCGCGGACGATCGATTTCGATCCATGCGTCGCGGTCGCGTCGCGCACGAAGGATTTGTCGATCTTGAGCTTGTCGAAGGGGAAGCTGCGCAGATAGCTCAGCGAGGAATAGCCGGTGCCGAAATCATCCAGCGCGATGCGCACTCCCTGCGCCTTCAGCTTGTGCAGCGTTGCAAGCGTCTCGTTGCTGTTCGCGAGGAACACGGACTCGGTGATTTCGAGCTCCAGCCGGCGCGGCGACAATTTTGACGTCGCGAGCGCGCCGATGACGACGTCGATGAAGTCGGCATCGCGAAACTGGACCGCGGAGACGTTGACCGCGAGCTTCATCTCGCTGGGCCAGGTCGTCGCCTGTTCGCAGGCGCGATTGAGCACCCATTCTCCCAGCGGGCCGATCAGACCGATCTCTTCCGCGATCGGGATGAACTGGTCCGGCGGCACCAGCCCGCGCTTGGGGTGATGCCAGCGCAGCAACGCCTCGAAGCCGCAGATGCGGTCGAGATGGAGATCGTAGAGCGGCTGGTAGAACAACGAGAACTCGTCCTTGACCATCGCCTCGCGAAGGTCGAGCTCGATGGCCCGACGCCGCTGCAGGCTGGCGTCCATCGCAGGCTCGAAGAAGCGCCAGGTGCCGCGGCCTTCCATCTTGGCGCGGTACAAGGCGACGTCGGCGTTCTTCAGCAGCTTCTCGCCGGTGGTGCCGTCGCCCGGCGACATCGAGATGCCGACGCTGCATCCGACGATGACGCGATGCCCGTTCAGCTCGTACGGCGCGCCCACGCATTCCACGATGCGGCGCGCGAGGCGTTCGGCCTCGTCTCCGCCCTGGACGCCACACTGGATGACCGCGAACTCGTCGCCGCCCAAACGCGCGACGGTGTCGACCTCACGGACGCAGGCGTTGAGCCGGTCCGCGACTGCGCACAGCAGTTCGTCGCCGACCGGATGCCCGAGCGTGTCATTGACCTGCTTGAAATTATCGAGATCGAGACAGAACACCGCGAAGCCGAGTCCGCGGCCGACCTGCGCAACCGCCAGCTCGATCCGCTCGGCCAGCAACGTCCGGTTCGGCAGCTTGGTCAGGGCATCGTGCCGGGCCATGAACGCGATCTGCGATTCCGCCCGTTGCTGTTCGGTGACGTCCTCGCAGGTG
This sequence comes from Bradyrhizobium pachyrhizi, assembly GCF_029714545.1. NCBI lineage: Bacteria > Pseudomonadati > Pseudomonadota > Alphaproteobacteria > Hyphomicrobiales > Nitrobacteraceae > Bradyrhizobium > Bradyrhizobium pachyrhizi. The sequence continues at coordinate 8,138,706 of NZ_CP121667.1, forward strand.
ACGAGCCAGCCGTCATCGGATGTCGGCCGTTGCGCGATCGCAATGATCCGTCCATCGCTGAGATGCTGCAGATAGTTGCCGTCGTGCTGAGCCATCGACCGCTCGCGCTCCGCCAGCAGGTCGGTGACGGTCCGCTCCCCGTGATTGCCCGCGGCGATGCTCAGGTCGAGCACCTCCTCCATGGTCATTCCGGGAACGACAAGCTCCGGCGATATATCGAAGATCTCACAGAACCGGCGGTTGGCGACCTGCAGCCGCGCCTCGCTGTTGTAGAGGCACAGCCCTTGCGACATGTGCGTGAGCGCCGCGTCGAGCCGCAGATTGGTTTCATGCAGCTCGGCCTTCTGCTGCTTCAGCGCGGAGATGTCGCTGTAGACGAGGACGACGCCGCCCTCCTGCGTCTCGCTGCGGCTGACGCGCAGCCAGCGTCCATCCGCAAGCTGCGCCTCGCTCGCAAAGCCATCGATGTCACCATCGGCGGGGGCCAAGCTCGCGGCATCGAGCCGGTCCGACTGCAGAAGCTGCGGCGAGAGACGGATGAATTCACTCGCGCGCGAGTTGGCCAGCGCGACCTGGCCATCCGCGTCGAGCAGCACGACGCCCTCACGCGACGTTTCGAGCGCATCGGAAAGCCGTGCCTGCGCGGAGCGGCGTTGCGATACTTCTTGATTGACCATTCGCCGAATGTTGTCGCGCATCGTTTCCATGGCGGTCAGAAGCGTGCCGAGCTCGTCGGTCCCGCCCTTGGGGATGGTCGCGTCGAGGTCGCCGCCGGCGATGCTTCGCGCGGCCCGCGATGCGATCGCGACCGGTCCGATAATGCGGCGCGCCAGCAGCCACGAAAACAGCGCCGACAGAAACAGCGCGACGGTCAGCCCGGCCACGTTGAGCTGCAGGTCCCGCTTGATGGTCGAGAGCGCCTTTTGCCGGAACAGGAAGCCATCGCCGGCCGTATAATTGACCAGCAGCTCGACCTGCTGGCTGACGATCTTGGAGTAGCGATCGACATCGCCGACCGTCGCACCCGGTGCGCGCGGATCGGCCGCCGTGCTGCCCTCCGTGGACGATCCGATCGCGCGCCGGTGCAGCGCCATCCAGGCGTCGGCGGCTTCCTGAACCTTGGCGGCGGCTTGCGCGGCGCGCGAGGATTGCGACCGATCGGCAGCAATCGCCAGGTCTTCCGAGAGCGTCTTTGCGAGCTTTTCAATCTGGCCATCGAGATTGGCCCGGATCTCCGGATCCGTGGTCAGCAGGCGTTGCGACGAGGCGACCCGCATCGTGGCGAAATCCGCACCGGCCGCGCGCGCATAGTTGATCGACATCAGGGATTCGTCGAAGGTCTTGGCCACCAGATCGCCGGCATGGCGGATGCCGAGGATGGAGTACCCGCCGAGGGCGACCGCAACGGCGCTCATCGCAAGGCAAAAAATCAGAATCTGGCTGCGGATCGACCCCTTGGTCAGGGCAAGACGCGAAAGGCGGCCGGTTGCGAACCGAAAGGCCGCACCGCTCTTTACCTTGAGGTTGCCAAATAGGCTGTCCATGCCCGCGTTTCGCCGTAGTGCTCGATACTCAAGCTACGCAGAAAGGCGCAGCACTGCGGAAAATAACTGTCTGCTCAAAATTGCTTTAGTAGTGACTGGAACTCATGCTGAAATCGTTAAGATCAGCTGGCGATAATCACCCTTACAGGTGGTCCGGGAGCCACATTTGCAGCCCGGGATAGCCGATATTTGGTGTTCGAGGTTCAGCGGGGGTCTCATGCAGTCAGGCTTGTTGCGCGCCTTGCGCCTGGGCCAGTTCGGCCGCGTGCCGTTTGCGGCGGCGATCGTCACTGGAGCGCTTATTGGAGCAGCTTTGGGCGCAGCCCCTTATGTCATTTCGCAGAAGGATCGTGAATTCAAACCCGCGCAGATCTCGATCAAGCGGGGTGAGGTTTTACGGTTCGTTAACGATGACGGCGAACTGCTGCATCACGCTTATTTGAGCACCGATACGTTCAGCTTCGACTCGGGCGACCAGCAGCCGGGCAGCAAGTTCGACGTCACCTTCTCGGTGCCCGGCGACTACACCGTGCTGTGCGGCATTCATCCGAAGATGAAGCTCGCCGTCCACGTCGCCAAATAGCCCCACAGGGGCGGCGATCTACAGGACCGACGTCTTGAAGATCGCGGCGTGGCCGAAATAATAGACGAACAAGGTCACCGACAGCGCGGCACAGAGTGCGACCGGGGCGAGCCACGGCGCACGACGGTCGCGCGACAACACCTTGTTGTCGGCGACAATCGCAAGCAGGACAGCGATGATCGCCGAGTGTCCGATGGTGTCGATCTTGCCGAATTCGAAGCACGCGCTGATGAACATCCCCGTCAGCACGGTGGCGGCGCAGCGCCGGATCAGCGGCGTCCAGATCAAGGCAAAGGCAAGCGTGAATTCCACCATGCCCGCGGCGCGCATGTAGAACTCGTTGTCGAAGCCCAGCGTCATCGAGGAATGCTCGATCAGCAGCGGGAAGCTCCACTCCGGATAGGCCCATTTTTCGACCGAGGCCCACATCAACGTCACCGCGGCGGCGTAGCGCATCACGTCGATCGGCCGGACTCCGAACAAATCCTTGTTCAGCCCAACCAGTGCAAAATAGGCGGCAACACCGAGAAAGATCGGGTAATCGGCGAGGTGAAAGAGACCGTAGTCGCGCACACCGATCCCGAACAGGACCACCATCCCCGCCGCCGACAGCGGCAGCGTGCGTCGTGACAGCATCCCGGCAGCGATCGCAAGCTGCAGCGCGCCGACATACGGCGACGTCGTCTTCAACTCGGGCGTCAGCAGGATGCCGCCCACGGCCCAGATCGAGATGAAGAAGAAGGCGCACACGGCGCGCATCATCAATTCGGTGCGCAGCCGCAGTCCCTCGGTGACGCGGTCCATTACCCGGATCGTGGCGTCACCCAGCGAGGTGGGCTCGATCAGGCAACCCGCAAACAGCCAGAAGATGGCGACGCCGAGCAGCAGCTCGAAATCCAGGCAAAGGACATTCTCGAGTCCGCGGGGCTGACCGGCGACATCGTAGGCACAAAACCACTTGACATGTGCCTCGGCACTGCGCGCGGCTACGACACAAAAAAGAACCGCTGCAAGGCACGTGGCGAAAAAGGAGCGCACCGCCGAGACGGTATCTCGCGCCCATCCACTAAACATTGAACCAACCGCCCACACACTTAGGACTTGTTTAACTTATATCAAATTTTAAGCTTTGCGCCTGCCGGGACACCTCGTGGTTGCATTGTGGTTAATCGTGGCGGGCGAGCCCCCGGCCTGTCCCTTAGTGCAATCTTTACAGCCGGTTCCCTCAAATTTTAGCTAATTCCGGCACGGGAGCTCAATTCAACTGTCGTAGTGAAATCCGGACAAATCGGATCGGGAGGCCGGTACAGTGTTCGGAGCGTTGAGCGTCGTAAGTATCGGGGTGGGGTCGGCCCTCGCCTATGTGACAAGATCGTCCGCTGCGCGCGCAGCGACCCTCGAGACCTGCGCGGGCGCATTCGTGATCGTGGGGCTCGGCCTCCTGGGCGCGGCGCTGCCGCACCTGTCCTGAACGAACCTCGTTCTGAACCGCGTTGAGCCGAGGTCAGCGCGGCAGTTTGGGGACGCCTGCCACCGGCGGGGCCGTTGCGGTCAGGGTTTGCAGGAAGGCGATGAGGTCGTTCTTCTCGTCTGCCGTCAGGGACAGCGGCTTGATGTCGGGCGATCGGCTCGGCCGATCGATCCCACCCTTGTTGTAAAGCTCGATGACATCTTCCAGCGTTGCCACCGATCCGTCGTGCATATAGGGCGCGCGGCGCGCGACGTCGCGCAATGTCGGCGTCTTGAACGCATATTTCAGCTTCGCCGAGGTCGGGAAGAAACGGCCGCGCCCGATGTCATGGCCCTTGGCGGTGCCGATATCCTGGAAGGATCCGTCGGAAAACGACGGGCCGCTATGGCAAGCCGAGCAACGCGCCTTGCCGTTGAAAAGCTCAAAGCCGTGCTGGGCTGATTTGCTGATGGCGGTGTCGTCGCCCTTGATCCAACGGTCGAACGGAGCCTCGCCCGCAACGATGGAGCGCTCGAAGGTCGCCAACGACGCCTCGATCCTCGGCCGCGTGATCGCGCCGTCTCCGAATGCGTGGGCGAAGGCATCGACATATCCGGGGATCGCCGAAAGTCGCGCGATCAATTCCGGCTCGGTCATGTTCAGGTTGGCCGGACTGAGGATCGGCCCGAACGCAACGGATTCCAGATCCTTGAACTTGCCGTCCCATCCCAGCGGCTCGAAGAAGGCCACATCGATCAACGTCGGCGAGCGGATCGGCAGGCCCTTGGGATCCTCACCGATGGCGCGCGGAAGGCCGTCGGCCCATGAAAGGGATGGCCTGTGGCAGCTCGCGCAGGAGTGCGTCTTTGACCTCGACAACAGCGGGTCGAAGAACAGCAGCTGTCCAAGCGCGGATTTCGCCTCCGAATAGGGATTGCTGCTCGGGAACGGAACGACGTCCGGCCGCCGATAGCTGGCACGGATTGTCGCAGGGTCGCCGGGTGCCGCCGCCGGAGTCAGGGCAAGCGACAGTCCTACCGGCAAAACTGCCGCGAGCAAGGTCAGGCTGACCCAAAGCCTCATCGGGGTCCTCAGACGGTATCCTGCTCGGTATATGCCCAAGCATGTTCAACGAAGTTTTAACAATCGGTTGCGGTCTATTACTGATACCGGGCATTGGTCACGATGACGACGGCGCATGCTTTCGCGCGTGATTTCGATCAATCCGCGCGGCGGTCCGATCACACAACCTGAGGCAGCCGCTACTTCTTCACCGGGCGCAGCGGCGCGGAGAACTGCTCGGTGCGGTCGCGCTCGGTCATGTCGACGACGGTGTCCATCGGCGCGGTCAGCTCATAGACATAGGAGACGTCGGTGAAGTAGCGCTTCGCGGTGCCGCCGAGCGCCTCGGGCGCGACGCGGTCGAGCAGGATCAGGCCGAAATCACTGTCGGCTCGCCGCGTCGCCTGGCTGGTGTTGAACTCTTCCCAGCGGAAATGAAAGACCGAGTCCGCATCCTCGCCGACGACCTCCCAATTGGCGACGATGTGCGGGTGCTTGCCGACCAGCGACAGCCCTTCGTCGGAATGCGAGGCGAGTTCGAAGAACAGCAGCGACAGCGATTGGGCGGCGCGGGCGCTGACCGTGATGTCGGGACCGTTCACCGCGATCCGGTCGGCATGCGGGATCGCGCGCGATTCGAACAGGCCCTTCAGCTTGACGCCCTGCCACTGGCTCTCGCTGAGCAGCGTGACGACGTTCGACATCGCGTGGATGCGCCCGATCAAGAGCTCGCGCGCGACATCGATATCGGCGCCGTGCCGCAGCGTGCGGGTCACGATCGACTGGATCACCGCGAGGATGTTCTTGACGCGATGGTTGAGCTCGTCGATCACGGCGGTCAACCGGCGCTCGAAGCCGATGCGGACCTCGATCTCGCGGCTGAGCCGCAGATTGTTGTAGGCGACATAGCCGAACAGGCCGCAGACGATGCCGGTCAACGCGAGGCCGATCGCCGCGACGATGGTCGCGGTCTGCTGCGCACGCACCGTGGCGTTGCTCTTGGCGTAATAGTCGAGCGACCAGTCACGGCCGCCGAACGTCACCGTGCGCACCATCGACGGCAGCGGGCCATCCTGGCGCACCGCGCGCGAGGTGACGATGCCCTGCTCGTTGGCGGTGAACTCGTCGTTGGAGTCGCGCGGATCCTTCAGCGCCACCGCGAACAGCGAGCTGTCGTCGTTGGTCAGCATCAGCGACGACAGCTCGTAGGAGAAGGTGATGAAGCCCGCCGGCTCGGACGCGCCCTCCTGGAACACCGGCGCGGCGAGCACGACCCCGACCGGGCCGTTCTGCCGCAACAGCGGCACCGGATCGGAGGCCACCGGCTTGGCGTTGGCCATCGCCCGCGCCAGCATCGGGCCCACCACCGAATGGCGGTCGAAGGCGCGGCCCGGAATGCTCAAGGTCTCCGGATTGCGCGGCTCGACGTCCATCAGCACGTTGATCGGCTTGTCGAGCGCCTTGAGGTCGAGCGCCTGGTCGTCGAAATCCCGGATGGTCGGATTGGTGAAGCCGTTGGCCTTCAGCTCGGCCTCCGCCGCGGCCAGCTCGTCCGGCTTGAGCCGCGCGATCCAGGCGGCGACGACGAAATCCGTCTTGAAGGCGTAGATCGCCGAGCGCAGCGGCTGCAGCATGTTGGCCTTCACCATCGACGGCGCCCGGAACAGCCCCGAGGCGACCCGCGCCAGCAGCTCGCGCTCGGTCAGGCGGTCCTGCACCAGGCTGGCATGGACGTCGATCGCCCGCGCCAGCGCGATGCCGTCGATCGCGAGCTCCTGATCGTGCACCCGATAGGCGGCAAGACCGGAGAGCAGAACTCCGATCAGCGCAATCAAGGCAACGATGAAGCCCAGTCGAACCACACGCTTACTCGGCAATCAGGGGGTGGCGAAAGGGGACGGAAGTCATCTGGCTTCTGCAAGGGCGGCGACAAATCAGGATGCGATGAAGGCCCGCCGCAAAGGAATATGGAATAGCGATCATCGGTCCGCAACAGGAGCCGGTCGGCAACATTAACGACGACGCCACCCGGCGGTCTTTGGCGGCGCCAAAGGTTGCTAATCGGCAAAGTTGGAAATTGTTCCGGCGATTGCGCAGCTTTTTTGCGGCGAGGTGCGCGCCCCCTCTCATCGACCGTCACCCTGAGGAGCGCGGTACGCGCGTCTCGAAGGATGAACGGCCCGGCCGGTGGCCGTTCATCGTTCGAGGCTCGCTCTGCTCGCGCCTCGGGAAGACAGGATCGGCGCTAGTGGCCTGCCACAATGATTAACGCCTAACCGACCTAACCTGCCTTGACCTTGCCCTGCGACCGAAGGCCGCCCTTGGTCTCGATGAAGCTGATGATGCGATCGAGGCCGTCGCTCTTCTTCAGGTTGGTCATCACGAAGGGCCGCTCGCCGCGCATCCGCCTGGCGTCGGTGTCCATCTTCTCGAGTGACGCACCGACATGGGGTGCAAGATCGATCTTGTTGATCACCAGGAGGTCGGATCGCGTGATGCCGGGGCCGCCCTTGGAGGGGATCTTGTCGCCGGCGGCAACGTCGATGACGTAGATCGTCAGATCGGCCAATTCCGGCGAGAAGGTCGCCGCCAGATTGTCGCCGCCGGATTCGATCAGCACCAGATCGAGGTCGGGGAATTTTGCCCGCATGTCGGCGACCGCGGCGAGATTCATCGAAGCGTCCTCGCGGATCGCAGTATGCGGACAGCCGCCGGTCTCGACACCGGCGATGCGGTCCGGCGTCAGCGAGCCGGAGCGCACCAGAAACTCGGCATCCCATTTGGTGTAGATGTCGTTGGTGATCGCGGCGATGTCGTAGCGCTCGCGCATCGACTTGCAGAGCAGGTCCATCAGCGCGGTCTTGCCGGAGCCGACCGGACCGCCGACGCCGACACGAAGTGGGCCGTGGGAAGTGGGCATGTGACACGCTCTCCGTTATCGTCGTCCCGGCGAAAGCCGGGACCCATTACCACCGAATTGAATTGTTGCGCGAAGCTGGGGCCGCAGGCTTGCATAGCCACAGAGACCGGTGGTTATGGGTCCCGGCTTTCGCCGGGACGACGGTGAGACCATCATGACCGGAACAGCCTCGTGTATTGCGTCTCGTGACGCAGGCTTGCGAGATCGGCGCGAAAGGTCGCGCCGCCGAGATCGTCGAGCGAGGCCGCATTGGCCCCCGCCGCGGTCGCTGCCACGACCGGCTCGAGATCGGCCAGCACGCGCTGACTGGCGGTCTGCCCGAGCGGGATCAGCCGGCTGCCCGCGGAAATCCAGTTGGAGGTCACGGCATGCAGGAAGGCGTGCAGCGCCGGCGCAAGCCGGCTTTCGCCGGGACGACGGTGAGACCATCATGACCGGAACAGCCTCGTGTATTGCGTCTCGTGACGCAGGCTTGCGAGATCGGCGCGAAAGGTCGCGCCGCCGAGATCGTCGAGCGAGGCCGCATTGGCCCCCGCCGCGGTCGCTGCCACGACCGGCTCGAGATCGGCCAGCACGCGCTGACTGGCGGTCTGCCCGAGCGGGATCAGCCGGCTGCCCGCGGAAATCCAGTTGGAGGTCACGGCATGCAGGAAGGCGTGCAGCGCCGGCGCAAGCCGAATGCCGTGTGCAGCGCTGACGATGCCGACCGCCAAGGGGTAGACGACAGGGCCCTCGCAAGCCGCGATCATCGCGTCGAGGTCGGGCGAATTCCACGCGGCACCGGCGATCTCGATGAAGGCGCGCCCCTGCGTCGTGGTCTCGAGCTGCCGCTCGCGCGACGGCACGAAGGCCGCGGCAAGTTCGGCGATCTCCTTCAGCCCGGCATGATTGGGCTGCAACGCCGCACGAAAACTCTGCGCGAGAAACACGGCGTCGCAAAATCCGCTGCCGTCGGAAAGCATCGCGGCGAGCCAATCGCGCAGCGACGCGGCATCCGTGATGTCGCCGGCCTCGACCGCCCATTCGATGCCACTGGAATAGGCGAACGCCCCCACCGGAAAGGACGGCGACAGCCACGTCATCAGCCGATACAGCGCGGCCGCCTCGTCCTCCGCCATCCCGCCGCGCATCGCGGCGGGATCAGGCTCATTTGTGGTCATGAGCATGGGAGTGGTCGTGGTGATGATGAGCATGCTCGCAATGCTCATCATGATGATGGTGGTGGTCATGGTCAGGCCCATGATCATGGCCATGGTGGTGACCGTGATCATGCGCATGGCTGTGGGCATGATCGTGCCCGGTGTGACCATGCGCGTGCTCGTCGGCATGCGCATGCTCGGCATAGGCGCCGCCCTCGGGATCGAACGGTGCCTCGATCTCGATGACACGGGCCCCTAACCCCTTCACCATCGCCTCGATCACGTGATCCCTGCGGATGCGCAATCCCTTCGGCATGATCTGGGTCGGCAGATGACGGTTGCCGAGATGCCAGGCGACCCGGATCAGATGATGCGGATCGCTGCCGCGGATTTCCGCCAGCGGCTCGGGAGCTGCGACCACCTCGACGAGACGACGGTCCTCCAGCACCAAGGCATCGCCGCCGCGCAGCGCGACGGCGTTTTCGAGATCAAGCAGGAATTCGAGCCCGCGCGTCCCTGACATCACCATCCGCCGCCGGTGCCGGTCGTCGAAATCGAGCACGACGGTGTCGGCTGGCGCTTCCGTCCAGCGATGCTGTCCCAGGACCTTGGTGGCGCGGATCATCGATGCCTCAGAGCTTCTCGACCTTGGCGTCGCTGATGATCTCGATCACCGTCGGCCCGGTCTTCATGTTAGCGGAATATTCGCGCCATACCTTCATGTGCGGCGCCCTGGCATGGGCGTTGAGGTCCTCGCGGCTCTCCCAGCGCTCGACCACCACATAGAGGTTGGGATCGTTGACGCTGACATTGCCGTCGTAGGAGATGCAACCCTTCTCCTTGCGGGTCTCGACCGTGCAGGCCTTGTGCCCCTTGATGAAGTCGTCCTTGTTCTCCGGCTTCATCGGCGTGGTGGCGATGACATAGATCATGGATTATCTCCCTTCTTTTTCTCGTTAGCGAACGTCGACCTTCTCGGGCGTGATCACCTCGATCTTCGGCGGCGCGGCCATGCATTTCACCGCGACCCGGCCGAACGTCTTCATGTGCTCGGCGGTGCGATGCGGTACCAGCGCTTCCGCGTTCTCCCACTGCTCGACGAACACCATCTTGCTGTGGTCGGTGACGCTCTCATGCAAATCGTAGGCGATGTTGCCGGGCTCCTTGCGGGTTTCCTTGATGCAGGCCGTCGCCGCAGCGATGAATTCGGCGCGGGTCTCGGGCTTGATGGTCAGCGTAGCAACGACGTAAATCACGGAAATTCCTCCCGGTTTTCTCTTTTTGGCTTGAGTCTTGTTTTGACGCGTTTTCTTTCCGCGAACCGGAAATCCACTTCGCTCGAAAACGCTCTGGTTACCGGGACGGGTTTTAGAACATAAAATAGCGCTGTGCCATGGGCAGCACCTCGGCCGGCGCGCAGGTCAGCAGTTCGCCGTCTGCGCGTACCTCATAGGTCTCGGGATCGACCTCGATCTCGGGCGTCGCGTCGTTGTGGATCATGCTCTTCTTCGAGATCTTGCCGCGGGTGTTCTGCACCGCGTAGAGCTTCTTGCTGATGCCGAGCTTGCGGGCGAGACCGCCGGTGACCGCGGCCTTCGAGGTGAACACCACCGAGGATGCAGTCAGCGATTTGCCGAAGGCCGCGAACATCGGCTGGTAATGCACCGGCTGCGGCGTCGGGATCGAGGCATTGGGATCGCCCATCGGCGCCGCCACGATCGAGCCGCTCTTGATGATGCAATCCGGCTTGACGCCGAAAAACGCCGGCGACCACAGCACGAGGTCGGCGAGCTTGCCTTTCTCCACCGAGCCGATCAGCTTCGACACGCCGTGCGCGATCGCGGGGTTGATGGTGTATTTGGCGATGTAGCGCTTGACGCGGAAATTGTCGTTGTCGTTGCCCTTGTCCTGTGGCAGCGACCCGCGTTGCTTCTTCATCTTGTCGGCGGTCTGCCAGGTGCGGATGATGACCTCACCCAACCGGCCCATCGCCTGCGAATCCGACGACATCATCGAGAGCGCGCCGAGGTCGTGCAGGATGTCCTCGGCGGCGATGGTCTCCTTGCGGATCCGGCTCTCGGCGAAGGCGAGGTCTTCGGCGATCGACGGATCGAGGTGATGGCACACCATCAGCATGTCGAGATGCTCGTCGATCGTGTTGCGGGTGAACGGCCGGGTCGGATTGGTGGAGGACGGCAGCACGTTCTTCAGGCCGGCAATTTTAATGATATCCGGTGCGTGGCCGCCGCCGGCGCCTTCGGTGTGGAAGGCGTGGATGGTGCGGCCCTTGAAAGCCTTCACCGTGTCCTCGACGAAGCCGGACTCGTTCAGCGTGTCCGAATGCAGCATCACCTGGACGTCGTAATCGTCGGCCACGGAAAGGCAAGTGTCGATCGCCGACGGCGTGGTGCCCCAGTCCTCGTGCAGCTTCAGCGCGCAGGCGCCCCCCTTGATCATCTCGACCAGCGCCGCCGGACGCGACGCGTTGCCCTTGCCGGAAATTCCGAGGTTGACCGGGAAGGCGTCGAACGCCTGGATCATCCGCCCCATATGCCACGGGCCGGGCGTGCAGGTGGTGGCGAAGGTGCCGTGCGAGGGGCCGGTGCCGCCGCCGAGCATCGAGGTGACGCCAGACATCAGCGCGTGCTCGATCTGCTGCGGGCAGATGAAATGGATGTGGCTATCGAAGCCGCCGGCGGTGAGGATCTTGCCCTCGCCGGCGATCACGTCGGTACCGGGACCGATGACGATGGTGACATTGGGCTGGATGTCCGGATTGCCGGCCTTGCCGATCGCGGCGATCATGCCCTCCTTGATCGCGACGTCGGCCTTGACGATGCCCCAGTGATCGACGATCAGTGCGTTGGTGATGACAGTATCGGCGGCGCCTTGCGCGTTGGTCACCTGCGACTGCCCCATGCCGTCGCGGATCACCTTGCCGCCGCCGAACTTCACCTCCTCGCCATAGGTGGTGAGATCCTTCTCGACCTCGATGATCAGATCGGTGTCGGCGAGCCGAACCCTGTCGCCAGTGGTCGGGCCGAACATGTCGGCATAGACGGAACGCTTGATCTTCACGGACATGTCAGCCCCCAGTTTCAGCCAGCGCGGCCTTGGCGCGCGCAATCGTGTCGTCGAAAATGCGGTCGAGCCGCGGATTGATGCCCCGGCAACCGGCAACGACCTTGTCGGCCCAGGTCGCATAGTCGGCGAGATCGTCGCGCTCGTCCTTGCTTGGGTGCGGCACGATCCGCGCGCCGATATTGCTGATCTTGTCGGCGATCTTGATCAGCTTTGCACCGGGAGATTTGTGCGGTGCATCCTCGATCTGCTTTTGCCGGCGGGCAGGCTTTGGCAGGCTCATGTCATCGGTGCACTCGACCACCAGCGAGGCAACGCGCGCGGTGAACTTCTGCGCGAGCTCCTCGCGCGTGGTCTCGGTGTCCTCGAGGGTGTCGTGAAGCCAGCCTGCTACCACCAGTTCGGCATCGGCGCCATCGGTCACCTGCGCGAGCAGGTTCGCGACCTCGGCGAGATGGTTGATGTAAGGCTCACTCCCCCGCCCCTTGCGCGCCATCCCATTATGACGGTGCGCGGCAAGCTCGGCAGCTTCGGAGACCATGCGGACAGCGGGAAGCATGGCGCTACAGCTTCCCCTTCACCTCGGCGCGAAAGCCGTAGATCACGCGCTTGCCGGCGAGTGCGACGAGCTGGGCGTCGCGGGTCTGGCCGGGTTCGAAGCGGACGGCGGTGCCGGCGGCGATGTCGAGGCGCATGCCGCGGGCCTTCTTGCGGTCGAATTTCAGCGCGGGGTTGGTTTCGAAGAAGTGGTAGTGCGAGCCGACCTGGATCGGACGGTCGCCGGTGTTCGCGACCGAGAGCGTCACGGTCTTGCGGCCGGCATTGAGCTCGATCTCGCCGTCCTTGATGAAGAGTTCGCCGGGGATCATTCGTCTCTCCTGTCATTCCGGGGCAATGCGCAGCATCGGACCCGGAATCTCGATCAACAATCTCTGGATTCCGGGCTCGGCCGTTCCGGCCGCCCCGGAATGACGCTCATGGCTAGCGGATCGGCTCGTGCACGGTGACGAGCTTGGTGCCGTCGGGGAATGTCGCCTCGACCTGGATGTCGTGGATCATCTCCGGGATGCCATCCATCACCTGCGCGCGGGTCAGGACCTTGGCGCCGGCCTGCATCAGCTCTGCGACGGTGCGGCCGTCGCGCGCGCCCTCGACGATGAAGTCGGTGATCAACGCGACGGCTTCAGGATGGTTCAGCTTGACGCCGCGCTCGAGCCGGCGCCGCGCCACCATGGCCGCCATCGATACCAGGAGCTTGTCCTTTTCGCGGGGAGACAAATTCATGCGAGCACTCTGATCGTTCTTGAAACGTTTAAGTTGGGCATGATCCGATCGGAAAACCGGTATCCACTTTTCCGGATCATGCCTAGTTGAGCCAAAGCCGCGGCAGCGGGACTGTGGAGGCGCGGCCGAGCACCGTCATCATGTCGGCGCGCAGCCGGGCCGCATCTTGGGCACAGAAGCGGGCCATTGCAAAGCCATTCCAGGCGGAGATGCCGACTTCGCCGCCGAAGCTTTCCGAAGCCTCGCGGATGCGCTCGACCAGGGCTTCGTCGCCCGGCACGATCAGCGCCGTGCCGATCGCGCAGCCGCCGCCCGCGATCGCGGGTCGCGCGAGCTTCTCGCCGATCTCGCCGTCGAGGCGGATGGTCTCGGCAAACACCAGCCGGCCGCCGCGTCGCATCCGCCAGCGATCGACGAACTCGCCGTGGCGCATGGTCTCGCCCATCGCGGCGCGGCCGAACACCACGATCTCACACAGCAACAGCGAAGCGGCCTCGGCCAGGTCGATGTCGAAGCTCCTGACAATACGGGCGCGGTCGAACAGAATGGTCTCCTGCGGCAACCAAGAGAGATGCGCGCTGTCCGCGACCTTGAGCGCGATGTCGAGGCGCGCCGCGGCGGGGCATGCTGCGATCCGATCGGATCGCACCAAGCCCTCATTTTTTTTGGACGCGTTTTCTTCACGCGAACCGGCAACCACTTCGCTCGAAAACGCTACGGGCGCGCGGTAGACTTTCTCAGCCGCCGCGGTGGTCAGCGTCAAACGCGCGCCCTCGCCGGCCGCGACCGCGATCTCGAAGCGGTCCCCGCCGGCAATGCCGCCGGCGGTGTTGACGAACATGGCCGAGAGGCCGTCGTCCTCCGGCGATGGGAAGCGGACGCGCAGCGAGCCGGACTCATGCAGGTCGCCGCGGCGGGTGGCGCCATCCTTGAGATGCACGCCGAACCGGACCGCACCCTGGGCGCGGTTTGCCGCAAACGTTGCCGCTGCCGCGCCTGCGATCCCGGTCCGCATTCCCCCGACGCTCCCTTCGCGCGCCACAACAAGCGGCGTCACATCCTGTTCACAGCGCCATCTGGCGGCTGATCTCGGCGGGATCGAGGCTTGCGCGGTCGCAGGCATATTTCACCGCCCCCCGGTCCATCACGGCAAAACTGTCGCCGAGTTCGCAGGCAAAGTCGAGATATTGTTCGACCAGCACGATGGCGATGTTGCCGAGGTTGCGCAGATAGGAGATGGCGCGGCCGATATCCTTGATGATCGAGGGCTGGATGCCCTCGGTCGGCTCGTCGAGCAGCAGGAGCTTCGGCCGCATCACCAACGCGCGGCCGATCGCGAGCTGCTGCTGCTGGCCACCGGAAAGGTCGCCGCCGCGGCGGCCCAGCATGGTCTCGAGCACCGGAAACAGCGAGAACACGTCGTCGGGAATGTTGCGGTCTTCGCGCTTGAGCGGACCGAAGCCGGTCTTGAGGTTCTCTTCCACCGTCAGCAGCGGAAAGATCTCGCGGCCCTGCGGCACGAAGCCGATGCCGCGACGCGCCCGCTCATAGGGCTTCAGCGCGGTGATGTCCTTGCCGTCGAAATTGATAGTGCCGGAGGCGATCGGATACTGGCCGACCATGGCGCGGAGCAGCGAGGTCTTGCCGACGCCGTTGCGGCCGAGCACGCAGGTGACCTTGCCCGGCTCGGCGGTCAGCGACACGCCGCGCAGCGCCTGCGCCGCACCGTAGTAGAGATTGATGTTGTCGATCTTCAGCATCGCGCTAGCGCCCCAGATACACTTCGACCACCCGCTCGTTCGACGACACCTGGTCGATCGAACCTTCGGCGAGCACCGAGCCCTCATGCAGGCACGTCACCTTGACGCCGAGCTCGCGCACGAAGGTCATGTCGTGCTCGACCACCATGATGGTGTGGTTCCTGTTGATCTCCTTCAGGAGCTCCGCGGTCAGATGGGTCTCGACATCGGTCATGCCGGCGACCGGCTCGTCGACCAGCAGCACTTTCGGGTCCTGCGCCAGCAACATGCCGATCTCGAGCCACTGCTTCTGGCCGTGCGACAGGCTGCCGGCGAGGCGGTTGCGCGCATCGGTCAGGCGGATGGTCTCGAGCACCTTGTCGATGCGCTCGGACTCGGCCTTGCTGCCGCGCCAGAACAGCGTGCCGCGCACGGAATGATCGACATTGAGCGCGAGCAGGAGGTTGTCCTGCACGGTCTGGCTCTCGAACACCGTCGGCTTCTGGAATTTGCGGCCGATGCCGAGCTCGGCGATACGGGTCTCGTCGAGCCGGGTCAGGTCGACGGTGCCGTCGAACAGCACGGTGCCCTCGTCCGGCTTGGTCTTGCCGGTGATGATGTCCATCATCGTGGTCTTCCCGGCGCCGTTCGGGCCGATGATGGCACGCATCTCGCCGGGCTCGAGCGCCAGCGACAGATTGTTGATGGCATGGAAGCCGTCGAACGAGACGTGCACGCCGTCGAGGTAGAGCATGGCCGAGGTGGCGCGGGTATCCATGACGTTCATCTGCCTACTCCGCCGCGTTCGGTGCGCCGATGCCGTCTTCGCGCGCGGCGCTGTCGGCGTCGGGAGAGCTGTGCCGTGCCTTCTCCCACCAGCTGTTGAAGGTGCCGACGATGCCCTTGGGCAGCAGCAACGTGACCAGGATGAACAGCGCGCCCAGCATGAACAGCCAGTACGGTGCGAGCGGCCCCGAGGTAAAGAACGTCTTGGCATAGTTGACGACGACGGCGCCGAGCGCCGCGCCGACCAGCGTGCCGCGGCCGCCGACCGCGACCCAGATCACCGCCTCGATCGAGTTGGCGGGCGCGAACTCGCTGGGATTGATGATGCCGACCTGCGGCACGTACAGCGCACCGGCGACGCCGGCCATGCAGGCCGACAGCGTGAACACGAACAGCTTGTAGGATTCGACGCGATAGCCAAGGAAACGGGTCCGGCTTTCGGCGTCACGCACGGCGATCAGGACCTTGCCGAGCTTCGAGGTCACGATCGCGCGGCAGATCAGGAACGCGATGATCAGCGCCAGGCAGCTCAGCAGGAACAGCGCCGCGCGGGTGCCTTCGGCCTGCACGTTGAAGCCGAGGATGTCCTTGAAATCGGTCAGCCCGTTGTTGCCGCCGAAGCCGAAATCGTTGCGGAAGAACGCCAGCAGTAGCGCATAGGTCATCGCCTGCGTGATGATCGACAGATAGACGCCGGTGACGCGCGAGCGGAAGGCAAGCCAGCCGAAGCAGAAGGCGAGCAGACCCGGCACCAGCAGCACCATCAGTGCCGCGAACCAGAACTTGTCGAAGCCGTACCAGTACCAGGGCAGCTTGCTCCAGTTCAGGAACACCATGAAGTCGGGCAGGATCGGGTTGCCGTAGACGCCGCGGCTGCCGATCTGGCGCATCAGGTACATGCCCATCGCGTAGCCGCCGAGCGCGAAGAACGCCCCGTGGCCGAGCGAGAGGATGCCGCAATAGCCCCAGATCAGATCGATCGAGAGCGCGAGGATGGCGTAGCAGACATATTTGCCCCACAGCGCCACCAGATAGGTCGGCACCTGGAACATCGAGCCCTGCGGCAGCAGCAGGTTCGACAGCGGGATCAGCACGCCGATCGCGGCGACGATCAGGACGAACGCGGTCGCCGCGCGGTCGAGCGAACGGGTGAGGATGTGCGGCGTCATGCTTCCACCGCCCGACCCTTGAGCGCGAACAGGCCGCGCGGCCGCTTCTGGATGAACAGGATGATGAGCACCAGGATCGCGATCTTGCCGAGCACCGCGCCCGCGACAGGCTCGAGGAACTTGTTGGCGATGCCGAGCGTGAAGGCGCCGACCAGCGTGCCCCAGAGATTGCCGACGCCGCCGAACACCACGACCATGAAGCTGTCGATGATGTAGCTCTGGCCGAGATTCGGGCTGACATTGTCGATCTGCGACAGCGCCACGCCGGCAATGCCGGCGATGCCCGAGCCGAGGCCGAAGGTCAGCGCGTCGACGCGCGAGGTTGCGATCCCCATCGAGGCCGCCATGCGGCGGTTCTGCGTCACCGCGCGCATCTCGAGGCCGAGTGCGGTGTAGCGCAGCATCGCCAGCAGGATGGCAAACACCGCGAGCGTGAAGCAGAGGATCCACAGCCGGTTATAGGTGATGGTGATCTGGCCGAGCTCGAAGGCACCGCTCATCCAGGAGGGGTTGCCGACCTCGCGGTTGGTCGGACCGAACGCGGTGCGCACCGCCTGCTGCAACACCAGGGACAGGCCCCAGGTCGCGAGCAGCGTCTCCAGCGGACGGCCGTAGAGGAAGCGGATGATGGTGCGCTCGATCAGCACACCGATCAGGCCGGCGACCAGGAAGGCGAGCGGCACCGCGATCAGCAGCGAGTAGTCGAACAGCGCAGGATAGCGGCTGCGGATCACCTCCTGCACCACGAAGGTGGTGTAGGCCCCGAGCATCACCATCTCGCCATGCGCCATGTTGATGACTCCCATCACGCCGAAGGTGATGGCAAGCCCGATCGCGGCGAGCAGCAGCACCGAGCCGAGTGACACGCCGTACCACGCATTCTGCACCATCGACCACATCGCCAGATTGCTCTGGATCGAGGACACCGCGCTTGCGGCCGCGTTGGCGACCAGCGGCGGCTGGTCGGCGCCGAGGGCGGTAAGCAGCGCCAGCGCCTCCTGATCGCCGCGCGCCTTGACCACAGCGACGGCGTCGAGCTTGTCGCTGTCGGATGCGTCCGACTTGAACAGGATGATGGCGGCGCGCGCCTCGGCGAAGGCCTGCTTGACCGACTTGACGCTCTCCTTGGCGAGCGCGCTCTCCACCGTCGGCAGCACATTCTCCTCGTGGCTCTTGAACACCGACTGCGCGGCGGCGAGGCGCTTGGCCGGGTCCGGCGAGAGCAGCGTCAGGCCGCCGAGCGCGGCCTCCACGGTGCGGCGCAGGCGGTTGTTGAGGCGGACGGCGGCGGCGTTGTCGGGCAGCTTGTCGACGGCAGCCCCCGTGGCGGCGTCGACAATCTTGCCGTCGGTCCGCGTGATGAAGACCTTCTTGCTGTCGGGATCGGCCGAGAGCCGGCCGTCCTGCAGCGCACTGATGATGGGCGAGGCCAGCGCATTGCCCGATGCGGCGACCTCGCCGATCGCAGCCTCGGTGTCGGAGAACTCGTCATTGGCGAATTTGGCGACCGAATCCTCGAACGGACCGGCCAGCGCCGGCACTGTCAGGCAGCTCAGCAGCAGGATCGAGAGAAACAGCGCACGAAAACGATCAATACAATTGGCGAACACGTCAGTACCCCGGCAGGAGTGTGAGGAGAAGGCGGCGAGCTGTGCCGCCTTCTCCAGGTTCTTGGATGGTTGTGTTGTGTCGTTGTTCAGGTCAGGAGCTCAGGAGCTTGTTGTCAGGAGCCCTGGCCGCCGCACTTGTTGGTCTTGGTGTTGAAGTTGCCGCACTTCTTGCCGACCCAATCGCCGATCAGGTCCTTGGAGCCCTCGAGCTCCTTCGACCAGGCGTCGCCGGCCACCAGGCCCGGGGTCTTCCAGACCACGTCGAACTGGCCGTTGCCCTTGATCTCGCCGATGAACACCGGCTTGGTGATGTGGTGGTTCGGCAGCATCTGCGACACGCCGCCGGTCAGGTTCGGCGCCTCGATGCCGGGAAGCGCATCGATCACCTTGTCCGGATCGGTCGACTTCACCTTCTCGACCGCCTTCACCCACATGTTGAAGCCTATGTAGTGGGCTTCCATCGGATCGTTGGTCACGCGCTTCGGATTCTTGGTGTAGGCCTGCCACTCCTTGATGAACTTCTCGTTCGCCGGGGTCTTGATCGACTCGAAGTAGTTCCAGGCGGCGAGATGGCCGAGCAGCGGCTTGGTGTCGATGCCGGCGAGCTCTTCCTCGCCGACCGAGAACGCGACCACCGGGATATCGGTCGCCTTGATGCCCTGGTTGCCGAGCTCCTTGTAGAACGGAACGTTGGCGTCGCCGTTGATGGTGGAGACCACCGCGGTCTTCTTGCCGGCCGAGCCGAACTTCTTGATGTCGGCCACGATCGTCTGCCAGTCGGAGTGACCGAACGGCGTGTAGTTGATCATGATGTCGTCCTGGGCGACGCCCTTCGACTTCAGATAGGCTTCCAGGATCTTGTTGGTGGTGCGCGGATAGACGTAGTCGGTGCCGGCCAGCACCCAGCGCTTCACCTTCTCTTCCTTCATCAGATAGTCGACCGCCGGGATCGCCTGCTGGTTCGGCGCCGCGCCGGTGTAGAACACGTTGCGCTCGGACTCCTCGCCCTCATACTGCACCGGATAGAACAGGATGTTGTTCAGCTCCTTGAACACCGGGAGCACGGATTTGCGCGACACCGAGGTCCAGCAGCCGAACACGACCGCGACCTTGTCCTTGGTGATCAGCTCGCGGGCCTTTTCGGCGAACAGCGGCCAGTTCGAGGCGGGGTCGACCACGACGGGCTCGAGCTTCTTGCCGAGCACGCCGCCCTTCTTGTTCTGCTCGTCGATCAGGAAAAGGATCGTGTCCTTCAGCGTGGTTTCGCTGATGGCCATGGTGCCCGACAGCGAGTGAAGGATGCCAACCTTGATGGTGTCGTCGGCCGCTTGCGCGGGCGCGAGGGACGAGGACGCAGCCAGACCCAAAACCAGGCCGGCCGTCGCCGCGAGCGCGCGGCGACGGGTCATCGTCGCTATTCCGTGAGTAAGCTGAGTAAGCATGAAATGTCGTCTCCCTGACGCAGGCGTGAACGCTTGCGAAACGGCCGCTTGGCCGCCTGCGGTTAAGGGAATCGCAAGAACTGTGCCACGGTACGTAGCCCCGGTAAGCCGATGAACCGGCTGGATAATTTCATCGGTTCCGGGCAAATACGGAAGCCGACTGCCCAATCATTGAGCCGGCAACTTGACTGCCGAAAGAGCAATCAGTCTATCTTTTAGGCAAAATTGCCGTCTTGGCTAAATTTCCGGCATCGATTTGTGACAGTTTGCGCGATGGTTCAGCGAACTCCGGGCACCAAAGACGGCGATCTCATCTTGAAACCGCCCAGTTCCTGGTCCATATCCTCGCCATGCCCGCGAGAGTCGCGGTGCCTTCGCGAGCTGCGTGTTCAAGCTGCCCCAAGCGGCTTCTGGCTCGCCTTCCAGCTAACCCAGCTTGACGCCCCAGACACGCGGGTGTCCCCGAATGCCTTCACACGCTTCCGGCCGATATGGGCCGGAACGACGATGGCTTTTATGGAAAGAACCACCTTTTGACCTCCTTTCAGGATTTCGGCCTCGCCGATCCCATCGCCCGCGCGCTCCGAGAAGAGAATTATCTCACGCCGACCCCCATCCAGGCCCAGACCATCCCGCTAGCCCTTGCCGGCCGCGACGTCGTCGGCATCGCCCAGACCGGTACCGGCAAGACCGCCTCCTTCGCGCTGCCGATCCTGCACCGGCTGCTCGAGAACCGCGTGCGCCCGCAGCCCAAGAGCTGCCGCGTGCTGGTACTCTCGCCGACCCGCGAGCTGTCCGGACAGATCCTCGACAGCTTCAACACCTATGGCCGCCACATCCGGCTGTCCTCGGCGCTCGCCATCGGCGGCGTGCCGATGGGCCGCCAGGTCCGTGCCGTGATGCAGGGCGTCGAGGTGATGGTCGCCACCCCCGGCCGCCTGCTCGATCTCGTGCAGAGCAACGGTCTGAAGCTCAACCAGGTCGAGTTCCTGGTGCTCGATGAAGCCGACCGCATGCTCGACATGGGCTTCATCAACGACATCCGGAAAATCGTCGCCAAGCTGCCGATCCGGCGCCAGACGCTGTTCTTCTCGGCCACCATGCCCAAGGACATCGCCGAGCTCGCCGAGGCGATGCTGCGCGACCCGGCCCGCGTGGCCGTGACGCCGGTGGCCTCGACGGTGGATCGCATCGCCCAGCGCGCGATCCAGGTCGATTTCGCGGCCAAGCCGATGGTCCTCGCCCAGCTGCTGAAGCAGGAACCGGTCAACCGCGCCCTGGTCTTCACCCGGACCAAGCACGGTGCCGACAAGGTGGTGAAAAGCCTTGCCAAGGCCGGCATCGAGGCCAATGCGATCCACGGCAACAAGTCGCAGAACCACCGCGAGCGCACGCTGGCGGCGTTCCGTTCCGGCGAGATCCGCACGCTGGTGGCGACCGATATCGCCGCCCGCGGCATCGACGTCGACGGCGTCAGCCACGTCGTGAATTTCGACCTGCCCAACATCCCGGAGACCTACGTCCACCGCATCGGCCGCACGGCGCGCGCCGGCGCCGACGGCGTCGCGATCTCGCTGATCGCCGGTGCCGAGGAGATGGGCTATCTGCGCGATATCGAGCGGCTGATCCGGATTACCGTGCCGCGGGAAGACCGCCGCACACAGGGCGGCCGCGAGGCCGCCGCGCCGGCGCAGGCCACCCACCCGCACCGGGGCGGCCGCTCCGCGCCCCGTGCACATAATGTCCGTGGGAATGAGGCCGCTCCGGGCGCAAAAGGCCCTCGCCGCCGCCGCCGTCGAGGTGGTAATAATGGCGCGCCGCAGACGAGCCGGGGCGAGTCGCCGCGTCCGTCGCAGGCCGGCAACAGCGAAGGCATTCAGGGCGTCGCCTTCTTGCATCGCGAGAGCCGGCCGAATCCGCAATCCAACCGCAACAACCGACCGAAGCACTAGCCGTCGCTCGATCTGGAGAAACATATGGCTAAGGAAGAGCTGATCCAGTTCGAAGGACTGGTGACCGAAATCCTCCCCGACGCTCGTTACCGGGTGCAACTCGATGCCGGGCACGAGATCGTCGCCTACACCGCCGGCAAGATGAAGAAAAACCGCATCAAGACGCTGGCCGGCGACCGTGTTACGATCGAAATGTCGCCCTACGATCTGGAAAAGGGGCGCCTGATCTTCCGGCATAAGGACGAACGTCCGAGCGGCGCGCCCGGTGGCCCGCCGCGGGGCGGAGCCCAGCGCGGCGGCCAGTTCCGCCGCCGATAAGCGGGGTATTGCAACCGCTGCGGGCATGACGTCCTGATGTCCTGCGCACAATTGGCCGGCGGCTGCGCCGGCCAAAAAATCGCGCACGTCAGGATTGTTTTCAGGATTGTTTTGAAGCCTTCTATCGAATAATATCCTACCCATCGATTTTCGGCCGGACGACATTAGCCAATACCGGTACAGCCGGTTCAGACGCTGACGACCCTTCCAAAAATTCGATCTCACCACCCCGCCGATCAGCGGGTCTTGAACTTGTATATCTGAGAAGGGACTACCCACGTGAGCATGGGAACCGTGAAGTGGTTTAACGCGACCAAGGGCTACGGCTTCATCCAGCCGGATGAAGGCGGGAACGACGTGTTCGTGCACATCAGTGCAGTCGAGCGCGCCGGCCTTGGCACTCTGCGTGAAGGCCAGAAGATCTCCTACGAGATCGTGGCTGACCGCCGTTCCGGCAAATCCTCGGCCGACAATCTGCGCGCCGCCGGATAAGCCGATTTCCCGGGAGCGCGAAGCTCCAGGAAATTGTCGCTAAAGCATCAAGGGCCGCACCTTCGGGTGCGGCCCTTTTTGTCTGGATTGCCAATCGGCGTTCCGCGTCGTTCGGAAGCTCTAATAGGTCGAGCAGGTCGTCGGCATCGTGGCGGACGTCGGGGCGTAGAACACGCAAACCGACTGCCGCGGCCTTGTGAAGGCGACATCGGTGAGATTGATGCCGCTCTTGGCCATCACATAGCCGACCGTCGGAACGTATTTATAGCTGACTTCGCTGAAGATCAGATAGGTGCCCGCAACCAGCAGCGCCGCCGGAACGACGCTGGTCACGACATCACCCTGACTGCGGCTCGAGGCCGTCAATGTGGCCTGCGTGGCGCCCGTGGCCATCACCCCCGCCTTGCTCCACTGGATCCGCGCGACCTTCGAGGCATCGACGTAGATTTCCGACAAGGTGACCTTGGTCGGCGTCGGATCGTACGGCGTCATGACGCCGACGCTGGCACTGAAGAAGTTCTGCAGGTCGGCATCCACCACCTGCGTCGACTGCGAGGTCAGGTCCGACGCGGCGCGCGCCATCAAGGTGACCTTGCGGTCGACCGCGACACCGGATGAAAACTCGACGGTGCCGAAGAACAGCACCAGCATCAGCGGCAGGACGAAAGCGAACTCGACGGCGGCAAGGCCTCGGCGATCAATGCAAAGAGCCACGACGGAGCGCAGCAAGGCCGTTGCCCGGGTTTTCATGACGTTGCTCATGAGCATGTCGCCCCGGCGGTCCCGGATGGCTCGTTCTTGAATGTCGCGGTCGCGGTCAGCAGCCGCTTGCCGTTGGCGAGGTTGGCGACGTTGAAGCCAAGCTTGGTGACAAACAGCGGCCACTGATAGAACAGCCGGACTACCACGACGTCGCCGTCCTTGCCGGGGCACCATTTCATGGTCGGAATGAATGCGTTGTTGGAATCGATTGGAGGCGCGATGTTGACGCTGCTGAAGCCCGTCGCAGCGGGATAGCTACGCACGTCGACCGATATGCCATTGACGCAATCGAACAGCGCGCTGACCTGGCCACAGACATAGTTCTTGAACTGCTGCTGGGTGTAGCTTGCGCCCTGCGCCTGACCGGTCATGATCATGCGCGCGGAATCCTGCGTCACCGTCTCCAGCACCTGGCTCGCGAAGAAGATCATCGCCACTTCGATGATCGCAAACAGCAGTCCGAAAAACAGCGGCGCGATCATCGCGAATTCGACCGCGGTCGCGCCACGGCGGTTTCGGCGAAAGCGATGGAGGAGGCGCGCGAAAGAATGAGCGGGCAGCGGCATCAACGACCCCGGATCAACATGGCGGCAACAACTACCCCAGGACTCATTGTCGAAGTATTTCGCCGGATCGAGACAGAGCGACCCGATCCGTTAGGCTTTTCTTAACCATGTCGGATGGACCGCCTGCGGCAGGCGGCTGCCCCGGCGCGTGAAGCGCTGGCGCGGACACGGGCTAGTTCTGCGGCTTCGCGGCCGCGCCCGAGCCGGAGGCCTGGCTGTTGAGCGAGCCGGCCTGGTCCATGGTCGACTTGAAGTAGGTCTCGCCGTCGCCGAGGGTGATGCGGCGCTGGCAGACCGGCATGCAGCTGTAGGTCTCGCGATCGACGCCGCGATAGACCGTGACCAACTGGTCGGTCGGACCTTCGACCTGGATCTGACGATCCACCAGCACCTGGCCGGTGCGGTCGAGTGCGATGAAGTTGGTCGCGCCGTAGCCCTTGCCGGTCACGACGACAACGCCGCCATTCTGCAGGGTGACGTCGGCGATCAGCGGGTTGCCGACCACGATGGTGGAGATGCCGCCGGGCAGTTTGACGAGCTTGGCCTGATCGACATTGACCGCGATCCGGTCCGGATCCGGCGCCGCCGTTGCGAATGCGGGCCACAGAACGGCTGCGGCCAGCGAGATGAATCCAATGCGCGCGACGGCGCGAATACGCTGGGACTGAAACGACATACCTTACCCCGGGACGTTAACAAGCCGGCAAAAGCGATACGCAGCGGACCGGCGCCCGACGCAGGCAAATCTGACGGCAATTCATTTAAGAAGAGCAAAAATCGACCGCTGAATTGCGCCGATGTCACAACTTCCGGAACGGATCGGCCAACGGCCCGGTGATCCCGCGGAAAACGCCCCCGCGGGGGACCGCCGCCTAGCCGGCGGCACGCACATGCACCACCACGCGATCGTCGGCGTAGAGGCGCTGCCATCCATCGATGTGATCGAGAAACTTGGAGGCGGGCGTTGCCGGATCGAGCATCACCGCATCGATTCTGTAGGTCTTGAGCAGATCGAGGAAGCCGTCGACGTCCTTGAGCTGGAGCGCACGGTAATAGGCGATCTCGAATTTCTCGCCGTAAAGCTCGGCACGGCCGTCGACGAACACCGGCACCTGCCGCCAGATCAGATAGCCGCCGAACTGCAGATCATTGAGCACGCGCTGCACGTTGTGCGCCTTCAGCGCGTCGACGGCGGCAGCGGGCGAATGGATCGTCGGCGGCGACATGTCCCGACGCACCGCAATGAACCAGGTCGAGGCGCAGAGCGCGGCGATGAGCATCGCGGCCGGCATGGCCCTCAGCCGGACCACGCTTGCGGCATGCAGGCCGAACTGGGTTGCCACCGGCGTCAGCGCGGCCAGCGGCAACAGTAGGGCGAAGAGCTCGAGATTCCTGACGTGGGATAGCGCCATGTGCAGCAGGCCCAGCGCCAGGGCGATCCGCGGCAGCGGCAGCTTCACCCCGCAATAGAGCACGGCGCCGATCAGGCCGAGAATGGTCAGCTCGAACGCATCGAGGTGGCTGAAACTCGCCGGCATCCACTCCGCGATGAGATGCAGCAGTTCACCGAGGCTGAGAATCCTCAGCGAGGCGAGGATCGTTCCCCAGCCATAGGTGGTGTTGACACTTATCGCATCCATAGGACGATTGCAGCGAGCGTGACGATGGCTCGGTAATTTCGGGCGGTCTTTTCGAAGCGGGTTGCGACGCGACGGAACTGCTTGAGCTTGCTGAAGCAGCATTCCACGAGGTGGCGCTGGACATAGAGATGCTTGTCGAGCGGATGTTTGAGGGCTCGCGAGGGGTTGTTGGGGATGACGGCGATCGCGCCTTTGGCTGCGATGGCCTGGCGCAAATGATCGGCGTCATAGGCTGCATCGGCCATGACGACCTCGGCGGGCAATCCCTCGATCAACGTGGCGGCTTGCGGGGCATCGCCCTTCTGGCCTGCGGTGAGGGTGAACCGCACGGGACATCCCAAACCTCGAACGGCCATATGTATCTTGGTGCTCAAGCCGCCGCGCGAGCGCCCGATCGCTTGATCTTCAGACCCCCTTTTTTTGCCCCGGCGGCGTGCTGATGCGCCCGGACGATGGTGGAATCGACGATCAAATATTCGAAGTCCGGATCATCGGACATCGCCTCGAAGATCCGCAACCAGACACCCTTGGTGCTCCATCGACTGAAGCGCCGGAACACGCTGTTCCAATCCCCAAACGCCTCCGGAAGATCACGCCAGGGAGAGCCCGTGCGAACGATCCAGAGCACCCCTTCCACGAACATCCGGTTGTCGCGTCCGGTCGAACCTTTCTGGTCGGGCCGGCCAATGATGAGCGGCGCCATGCGCTCCCAAGCCGCGTCGCTCAACACCAAACGATCCATCACACCCAAGGCCGCCTCCCAAAAGAAGCCTTGAATCTGATTTGGCCTCAAAAGGGAATCCCTAGAGTCCACACCGCCTAGGGCGTCACGCAGCACGCGGCCAGCGCGCCGAGGCCGAACGCGGCCCAGCGCAGCGCCAGCGGCAATCTTTGCGCCGGCGCGGCGTTCCACAGCGCATCGAGCGCGAAGGCGCCGGCCAGCACCAGGCCGAACAGAAAGCCGCCATGCAGATTGGCCCAGAGCGCGATCAGCGGCAACAGCCAGAACGAGGGGGCCGCGCGACGTTCGCTGGCGACCATCAGGCCGTTCGCCCAGACCATCATGATCGGCAGCGCAAGCACATGCGGACGGGCCAGCAGATGCCCGCATGTCAGCACCAGTGCCGCCAACGCGATCAGGCTCGCATGGATCGCCGGCAGCGCGCGGCCGAGGATGCCGGTGAGCAGTGCGAAGGTGGCGGCGCCGCAAGCCGCGGCCAGCGCCGCGGGCCCGGTCCACCCGGCAAGGTCGTAGGCCTTCGCGAACAGAACCTGCGCCAGCCAGGACGACGACACCCAAGGCTCACCCGCCTTGGTGAAGGAATAGATATCGACCGACGGCAATGCGCGGTGGTCGAGGATCCACCGACCGACGGCAATCTGCCAGTAGGTGTCGGAATCGGCGAGCAGCCTGTCGCCGACGACCAGCAGCAGCGCATAGACGCCGCACGCCATCCAGAACCAGGCCGGGACTTCGGCGAACACCGAGGCCCGCGCCTGTGGGATGATTGCGGTCTCAGCACTCATGCGCGCACAGTCCGGTCAATGACGGAACGGATAGGCCAGCTGTCCGCCGATCTCGGCCGGCACGCCCTGCTCGGCGTCGACGCCGTAATCATCCGGAAGCTTGCCTTCGGGCATGCGGAATGTCCCGAACAGAATGTCCCAGAGCGGAAACGTGCCCGCGAAATTGGTGTCGCCACCCTCCTCGAGCGCGGTGTGATGCCAGCGATGAAACACCGGCGTGGCGATCACATATTTGAACGGGCCGAGCGCCCAGTTCAGGTTGGCGTGCACGAAGGCGGAGTGGAATGTGGTGAAGGGACCGACCCACAGCATGATGTTCGGCGAGATGCCGGCCATCAACAGGATCACGTCGACCGAGATCGTGCCGATCAGCAGATTGATGGGATGGAAACGCGCCGCCGAGATCCATTCGAGATCTTCGGAGGAATGATGAATGGCGTGGTACTTCCAGAAGCCGCCGCCGTGAAACATCCGGTGCAGCCAGTACAGCATGAAGTCTGACGCGACCAGGAAGATGATCGATTGCAGCCAGAGCGGCAGCTGCGCCAGCGGGCCGTGTCCGTTCTCATAGAACGAGATCAGATCGTCGGCACCGTGCACGTCGAATACCGCGGCCGCGCCCACCACCAGCAGCCCGATGCGCAGCACGCGGGCGAATACCGGCACGAAGAACCAGTAGCAGATGTCCGTGACCAGCTCGCGCTTCTGCCACCACGGCTTGCCGGGATTGCAGGCCCAGAAGCGGGTCAGCACCGTGAAGAACAGCGCGAGGCCGATCGTGATCGGCACCACCCTCATCATCGTCTGGCCGAGCATCTCGATGACTTCGATCGGAAGGGTGGACATGGCAGCCTCATACTACGGAAGCCCCATGAGTATAGATGCGCGCTTAAGGAGCCGTGAATCGGCGCCGGGCGCCGGATCGCAGCAACAATCTGCAATTTGAGCGGACCGCTTAATGCCAAATTTACTGTGCGCAACAACAGCGGGTTCCCGCAGAGTTTATGCGATCAAATTAACTGCACCGAAATCGTCCAACACTAGGGTGCCGCAATGGTCACGGTGCTGAGAACGCCGGCGAGACCAAATCTAGTTCGACCAGCCACGTGTACACAGGAGTGATTTTATGAAGAACCTCGTTTCGCGCTTCGTGAAGGACGAATCGGGCGCGACCGCCATCGAGTACGGCCTGATCGCCACCGGTATCGCCATCGCGATCATCGCTGCAGTCAACGGCGTCGGCACGAAGCTCTCGGGTACCTTCAACTCGATCTCGGGCTCGCTGAAGTAAGCCGGCTTCGACGAATTCGCATCAAAGGTCCCGGCAATCCCGGGACCTTTGCTATTTGTCGGGGGCCGATCGGCTGCCTGCGTAGAAGGTGCCGGCAATCCTTTTCCGATTGTTCACCATTGGCCGCTAGCGTCGGGTCTCGACCGCAGCTCCAGCTTGACGGCATGAATTCATGATCCTCGACATCGCACGCTTGATGCTGTTTCCGGCCCTGATGGCCTTTGCGGCGGCGAGCGATCTCCTGACCATGACGATCCCGAACCGGATTTCGCTGGCGCTGGTGGCTGGCTTCTTTGTCCTGGCGCCGCTGACCGGGATGGGCGTCCACGACATCCTCACCCATGCCGGCGCAGGCGCGCTGGTTCTCGTGGTGGCGTTCGGCATGTTCGCGATGGGCTGGGTCGGCGGCGGAGACGCCAAGGTCGCGGCCGCGGCCAGCCTGTGGTTCGGGTTCGAGCACCTGCTGCCCTATCTGGTCTTTGCCTCGCTGTTCGGCGGTGCGCTGACCGTGCTCTTGCTGCAGCTGCGGCAATGGCCACTGCCCTACCCGCTCGCGTCCCAGGCCTGGCTCAGCCGCCTGCACGACAAGCAGACCGGCATTCCCTACGGCATCGCACTCGCCCTCGGCGCCCTCCTGATCTATCCCGAGACGGACTGGATCAAGACGATCGATCTCGCGCACTTCGCCATGCGCTGAGAAAGCAGCGGTAACCGCCCGTTAAGGCGATTTAGATACGCCTCATTAACCATGCTTTGACGAATAGCTGGTCAACTCCCATCACGGCGGCGGCAGCGTCGCGGCGTCATGTGGAAAGTGAAGCGTAATGGATAAGGCCCGCATTCTGGTCCTGGCAATTGCAGGCTGCGCCGGCCTTGCGGCGCTTTATTTGGCGAGCGGAAGCGACGACAAGCCGGCGGCTCCTCCGCCAGTTGCGCAGCTGCCGACGGTCGACATCCTGGTCGCGCGCTCCGACATCGGCCTCGGCCAGGCGGTGAAGGCCGAAGATCTGCAGTGGCAGACCTGGCCGGCGGCGACCGCCAGCGCCAGCTTCATGCGCAAGGACAGCCACGCCGACGCCATCAAGGACGTCACCGGCTCGATCGCGCGCGCCCCGTTCATCCAGGGCGAGCCGATCCGCGAGCAGAAGCTCGTCAAGGCCGACGGAAGCGGCTTCATGGCCGCGATCCTGCCGACCGGCATGCGGGCGGTATCGACTGAAATCTCTCCCGAGACCGGGGCTGGCGGCTTCATCCTGCCGAACGACCGGGTCGACGTCCTGTTGTCGAAGCGGGACAAGAATCCCGACCGCAACGGCGCCGACATCGTCAATTCCGAGGTCATCCTGACCAATATCCGCGTCCTTGCGATCGACCAGGCGCCGAAGGAGAAGGACGGCACCAACGCACTGATCGGCAAGACGGTGACGCTGGAGCTGAAGCCTGACCAGACCGAGACGCTGGCGCGCGCGCGCCAGAGCGGCGTCCTGTCGCTGGCGCTGCGCAGCATCGCCGACAACAACGGGACCGACGTCAGGACCGAAGACAACCACCAAAGACGCGGTGAGACGATCAACGTCATCCGCTTTGGCGTTGCCAACCAGGCAACGATGCAGAAGTGACCATGAGGACACAGGTGATGAAGGGCGGGGCAACTCAACGGACGATGCGGGCCTTCATGGTCCGCGCATTGTCGTTCTCGGCCGTCGCGGCGCTCACGCTCAACCCGGCACTGACGCCGGTGGTAGCAGGCGACTATCGCGCCGCTCCCGCCGCGGCCGATGGCCAGATGAACGCCCGCTTCCTCTCACTCGGCGTCGGCAAATCGGTGGTGATCGATCTGCCGAGGGACATCAAGGATGTGCTGGTCGCCGATCCCAAGATCGCCAATGCCGTGGTCCGCTCGGCGCAGCGCGCCTACATCATCGGCGCGACCGTCGGCCAGACCAACATCGTGTTCTTCGACGCCGCCGGCCAGCAGATCGCGGCCTATGACATCGCGGTCAAGCGCGACCTCAACGGCGTGCGCGCGGCCCTGCGCGCTGCACTGCCGAATGCCGATATCCAGATCGAGGGCGTC
The DNA here is from genome assembly GCF_029714545.1 of Bradyrhizobium pachyrhizi. Classification (NCBI taxonomy): domain Bacteria; kingdom Pseudomonadati; phylum Pseudomonadota; class Alphaproteobacteria; order Hyphomicrobiales; family Nitrobacteraceae; genus Bradyrhizobium; species Bradyrhizobium pachyrhizi. The sequence goes on from NZ_CP121667.1 coordinate 8,169,140, forward strand.
GGCGAGGGCGTCATGCTGACCGGAAGCGCGGCGAGCCCGATCGAAGCGCAGCAGGCCGGCGAGATCGCCACGCGGCTGGTCGGCAGCGCCGACAAGGTCGTGAACTCGATCACGGTTCGTGGCCGCGACCAGGTGATGCTGAAGGTGACGGTCGCCGAAGTCTCACGCAGCCTGATCAAGCAGCTCGGCATCGACCTCACCGCGAACCTCAACTACGGCACCACCGTGGTGAAATTCACCAACAACAACCCGTTCACGGCGAACAACGCAGCGCTGGTGCCCGGTAACAACCTCACCACATCATTCGGTGCGGCTCCATCGGTGTCGGCGACGCTGCGCGCCATGGAAAGCGCAGGCGTGGTGCGGACGCTCGCCGAGCCGAACCTGACTGCGATCTCCGGCGAATCGGCGACCTTCATCTCGGGCGGCGAATTTCCAATTCCGACCGGCGTGACCTGTCAGACGACGACGGGAGGCGCGATCGGGAATTGCGTTCAGACCGTCAGCTTCAAGAAATTCGGCATTTCGCTCAACTTCACGCCCGTGGTGCTGACCGAGGGACGGATCAGCCTGCGCGTGATGACGGAAGTGTCGGAAGTCTCGACCGAGAACTCGCTGACCGGCGGCGCGGGCGGAACGACGATCCCCTCGATCAAGACCCGGCGCGCCGAGACCACGCTGGAAATTCCCTCGGGCGGCTCGATGGCGATGGCCGGCCTGATCCAGGACCAGACCAAGCAGGCGATCAATGGCCTTCCCGGGCTGGCGTCGCTGCCGGTGCTCGGAACGCTGTTCCGCAGCCGTGACTTCGTCAACAACCAGACCGAGATGATGGTGCTGGTGACGCCCTATGTCGTTCGCGCGGTGGCGCAGAAGGACCTGTCGCGTCCGGATGACGGCTTCGCCAACGCGTCCGATCCGCAGGCCGACCTGCTCGGCAGCATCAATCGCGTCTACGGCGTGCCCGGCCGCACCGAGCCGGCGCGGAATTACCGCGGCACTTACGGCTTCATTACGGACTGAGGCGGACGATGACACAGACCACATCCAGGACATCCGCCGGTTACCAGCGCGGTATCGCTCTCGCCGGAGCGCTCGTCAGCCTCGCGATGACGCTGGGCGCCTGCCAGCACGCCGCCGACAACAGTTTCGCGATGGTGAACGCGCCGGCCGACTATCGCCAGCGTCACCCGATCGCGGTCACCGAGGCTGATCGCTCGATCGTGGTCTTCGTCGGCCGCAGCCGCGGCGGCCTGACTGCCGAGCAGCGCGCCGAGGTGATGGGGATGGCGCAGGACTGGATGCGCGAGGGGACCGGCGCCGTCACCATCGACGTTCCCGTCGACACGCCGAACGCACGGACCGCCCAGGAATCGCTGCGCGAGATCCAGGCCACGTTCACCGCCGCCGGCGTGCCGCCGCGCGGGATCCTGGTTCGCAAATACCATCCCGAGGATCCGCGCCAGATGCCCGCGATCCGCGTGAACTATCCAAAGATGAAAGCGGTCGCCGGGCCGTGCGGCCTCTGGCCGGAAGATCTCGGCCCGTCGATCCACAACGGGTCCTACATCGAGAATAAGCAGTACTACAATTTCGGCTGCGCCAATCAGCGCAACCTTGCAGCCATGGTCGAAGACCCGACCGACCTCGTGCAGCCGCGCGCGGAGACCCCTGCCTATACGTCGCGTCGCAACATCGCCTTCGACAAGTATCGCAAGGGCACCACCACCGCCACGACCTATCCCGAGTCCGACAGGGCCAAGCTAAGCGACACAGGAAAATGATCACCTACGCGCAGCAAAACTCCGAAGAGCAGACGGACGCCCCGCCGCAGGCCGTGGACGACCATATTGCTCCGGCGCCACGGGTCTCGGTCCAGGCGTTCTGCGAAACGGTCGAGACCGCTGCCGCCGTGCAGTCGGCGGGCGAGGATCGCCGGCTGGCCAAGGCTCACCTCAAGATCCAGATGGGCGGCATGGCGGCCGCCATCGAGGCCTATCGCTCGGCGCCGACGCCCAACGTCATCATTCTCGAGACCGAGGGCCGCGGCGACATCCTGGCCGGCCTCGATCAGCTCGCAACGGTGTGCGATGCCGGCACCCGCGTGGTCGTGATCGGCCGCGTCAACGACGTCACCCTGTATCGCGAGCTGGTGCGCCGCGGTGTCAGCGATTACGTGATTGCGCCGGCCCATGCGATCGACGTGGTGCGCGCGGTCTGCAACCTGTTCTCGGCGCCGGAAGCCAAGGCGGTCGGCCGCATCGTCGCCGTCGTCGGTGCCAAGGGCGGTGTCGGTGCCTCGACCATCGCCCACAATGTCGCCTGGGCGATTGCCCGCGATCTGGCGCTTGATTCCGTGGTCGCCGACCTCGACCTCGCCTTCGGCACCGCCGGCCTCAACTACAACCAGGATCCCGCGCAGGGGATTGCCGATGCCGTGTTCTCGCCGGACCGCGTCGATACCGCCTTCGTCGACCGCCTGCTGTCGAAATGCACCGACCATCTGAGCCTGCTGGCGGCGCCGGCGACGCTGGACAAGGTCTACGATTTCGGCGCCGAGGCGTTCGACGCGATCTTCGATACGCTGCGGACCACGATGCCCTGCATCGTGCTCGACGTGCCGCATCAATGGTCCGGCTGGACCAAGCGCGCGTTGATCGCGGCGGACGACATCCTGATCGTGGCGGCGCCCGACCTCGCCAATCTGCGCAATGCCAAGAACATGTTCGACCTGCTGAAGGCCTCGCGGCCCAACGACCGCGCACCGCTGTATTGCCTGAACCAGGTCGGCGTGCCGAAGCGTCCCGAGATCGCGGCCGGCGAGTTCGCCAAGGCGATCGAAAGCCAGCCGATCGCCGCCATCCCGTTCGATCCGCAGATCTTCGGTTCGGCCGCCAACAACGGCCAGATGATCGCCGAGATTTCCGCCAATCACCGCGCGGTCGAGATGTTTCTTCAGATGGCGCAGCGGCTGACAGGCCGCGGCGAGACCAAGAAGCCGAGGGGGTCCTTCCTGTCGCCCCTGCTCGAAAAGCTGCGGTCCAAATAGTGGTCCGCGTGGAGTCAAGACGTCGTGTTTGGTAAGCGTAGCGGAAACGATGGGGACGTGCGGGCACCCAAGCCCGCGTTTCAGACGCCGGAGCCAGCCGGCGCGCCGGCGATGTCGCGCGAGCCCGTCGCACCGGCGATCTCGTCGCCGCCGCTGGCACCCAGCAAGCCACCGCCTGCCCCGGCCGTCGAAGCCCGCCGCTCGGACAACTACTACCAGGTCAAAGCGACGATCTTCGGCGCCCTGATCGAGGCGATCGACCTTGCCCAGCTCGCCAAGCTGGACAGCGAATCGGCGCGCGAGGAAATCCGCGACATCGTCAACGAGATCATCGCGATCAAGAACATCGTGATGTCGATCGCCGAGCAGGAGGAGCTGCTCGACGACATCTGCAACGACGTGCTCGGCTACGGCCCGCTGGAGCCGCTGCTGTCGCGCGACGACATCGCCGACATCATGGTCAACGGCGCAGGCACCGTGTTCATCGAAGTCGCCGGCAAGATCCAGCGCACCGGCATCCGCTTTCGCGACAACCAGCAGCTGCTCAATATCTGCCAACGCATCGTCAGCCAGGTCGGCCGGCGCGTCGACGAATCCTCGCCGATCTGCGACGCCCGCCTCGCCGACGGTTCGCGCGTCAACGCCATCGTGCCGCCGCTGGCGATCGACGGGCCCGCACTCACCATCCGCAAATTCAAGAAGGACAAGCTGACGCTGGAGCAGCTCGTCAAGTTCGGCGCGATCACCCCCGAAGGGGCGACCATTCTGCAGATCATCGGCCGCGTCCGCTGCAACGTGATCATCTCCGGCGGCACCGGCTCGGGCAAGACCACGCTGCTGAACTGCCTGACCAACTATATCGAGCACGACGAACGCATCATCACCTGCGAAGACGCCGCCGAGCTTCAGCTGCAGCAGCCGCATGTGGTGCGGCTTGAGACCCGGCCGCCGAACATCGAGGGCGAGGGCCAGGTGACGATGCGCGAACTGGTCCGCAACTGCCTGCGTATGCGCCCGGAGCGCATCATCGTCGGCGAAGTCCGCGGACCCGAAGCGTTCGACCTGTTGCAGGCCATGAACACCGGCCACGACGGCTCGATGGGCACGCTGCACGCCAACAATCCGCGCGAAGCACTGTCGCGCTGCGAATCCATGATCACCATGGGCGGCTTCGCGCTTCCGTCTCGCACCATTCGCGAGATGATCTGCGCCTCGGTCGACATCATCGTGCAGGCCGCGCGCCTGCGCGACGGTTCGCGCCGCATCACGCACATCACCGAGGTGATGGGCATGGAAGGCGATACCATCATCACCCAGGATGTCTTCCTCTACGACGTGGTCGGAGAAGACGCCAACGGCAAGATCATCGGCAAGCACCGCTCGACCGGCATCGGCCGGCCGCGCTTCTGGGAACGTGCGCGCTACTACAACGAAGAGAAGCGGCTTGCGGCGGCGCTGGATGCCTCCGACGCGCCGGCGCCGGTCTAGGGGAACGCAGGATGCAGATGCAAACTCTGGCTCTCGCCTTCCTCGCCGCCACGACGGTGGGCGGCATCGCCTGGGTCTTCCTGTATCCCTACCTCTCGGGGGAGAAGAAGGCCGAGTCGCGGCGGGCGTCGGTGGCGCGCAGCGAACCCACGACGACACGAAACGCCGACCGCACGCAGCGCTCCCGCCGCGAGCAGGTCGAAGGATCGTTGAAGGAGCTCGAGGCGCGGCGCCAGAAGGACAAGAAAGTCCCGCTCGGCCTGCGCATCTCGCAGGCCGGACTGGAGTGGTCGGAGCAGAAGTTCTGGATGATCTCCGGCGCTCTCGGCCTATTCGGGTTCGGCGCGGCATTCCTGGCCGGTGGCGGCATGCTCGGCGCGGCCGGCATCGGCTTTGCCATGGGCCTCGGCGCACCGCGCTGGCTGCTCGGCTTCCTGAAGAAGCGGCGGGAAAAGGCGTTCCTGAAGGCGCTGCCTGACGCCGTCGACGTCATCGTGCGCGGCATCAAGGCCGGCCTGCCGCTGTTCGAATCGCTCAAGGCGGTCGTCAACGACGCGCCGGAGCCGCTGCGCAGCGAGTTTCTCGCCATCATCGAGACCCAGGCGATCGGCATGCCGCTCGGCGAAGCCTGTTCCCGGCTCTACGAGCGGATGCCGCTGCCGGAGGCCAACTTCTTCGGCATCGTGATCGCGATCCAGCAAAAATCCGGCGGCAATTTGTCGGAAGCGCTCGGCAATTTGTCGAGGGTGCTACGCGACCGCAAGAAGATGGCCGAGAAGATCCAGGCGATGTCGATGGAAGCGAAGGCCTCCGCCGCCATCATCGGCTCGCTGCCGCCGATCGTGATGATCCTCGTGTTCCTGACGACGCCGGACTACATCGCCCTGCTGTGGACGAATTCGATGGGCCAGCTCATGCTGGTCGCCTGCGCGATCTGGATGTCGATGGGCGTGCTGGTGATGAAGAAGATGATCAACTTCGATTTCTGACGGTGCAGCATGATTGATATTCTGGTCGCCAAGCTCCACGACGTCAGGTTCATGACCATGCTGCTTGCCTTCTTCGCGGCAAGCGCGACGGTCTACACGCTGGTGATGCCGCTGCTGGCCGGCGGCGATCTCAACAAGCGCATGAAGGCGGTCGCCAGCGAGCGCGAGCGCCTGCGGCAGCGCGAGCGCGAACGCCTCTCCAGGTCGGAGAAGGTGACGCTGCGGCAGACGCCGAAGCAGGCGGTCTCCAAGATGGTGGATGACCTGAACCTCACCAAATGGCTGGCTCAGGAAGCGGCAATCGAGAAGCTGGTGATGGCGGGCTATCGCGGCCACGCCCCCTATGTCTACTTCCTGGCTGCGCGGGCGGTCACGCCGATCCTGATGCTGATCGGCGCAATCATCTATACATTCTTCATTGCCGGCGCGAACTGGTCGCTCACGCTCAAGATCGGCATTTGCGTCGGCGCGGCCTATGCCGGCCTGCAGGCGCCGATGCTGTTCCTGAAGAACGCGATCGCCAAGCGCCAGCTCCAGATCAAGCGCGCCTTCCCGGATTCGCTCGACTTGCTGCTGATCTGCATCGAGTCGGGCATGTCGGTCGAGGTCGCGTTCCGGAAAGTGGCCAACGAGATCGCCGGGCAGTCGGTCGCGCTGTCGGAGGAGTTCGCGCTGACCACCGCGGAACTGTCCTATTTGCAGGATCGCAAGACCGCCTACGAGAACCTGGCGCGCCGCACCGGCCTCGAAGGCGTGAAGTCGGTGTGCATGGCCTTGCAGCAATCCGAACGCTACGGCACGCCGCTCGGCCAGAGCCTGCGCGTGATGGCGCAGGAAAACCGCGACATGCGGATGAACGAGGCCGAGAAGAAGGCCGCAGCACTGCCGCCGAAGCTGACGGTGCCGATGATCCTGTTCTTCCTGCCTTGCCTGTTCATCGTGATCCTCGGGCCGTCCTACATCAAGATCGCCACGATGCATTGAGTTGCGTCGCCTGCGCGGCTGCCTTCTCCTTCCCCCCAGAAAGGGGAAGGCCGGGATGGGGGTCAGCCGCAGACACTGCCGCTCGTGGAGAGATGATCCCCACCCGCTTTGCGCTCGCGAGCAAAGCGACCTCCCCTTTTCGAGGGGAGGCGGAGCTGCCGGGTTTGGTTCAGTCGTCCTTGGCGACGACCGGCGTCGCACGCGACGCGGTCCGCGGCCCGTCCTTGCGGTTGAGCATGTCGCGGAGATAGGCGACGTTGGCCGCGGCCTCATCCGACGGCAGGTCGGCCTTGACGATTGTTTCCGCCTCCGCGAAGCGGCCCTGCAGGCCGACGACCAGTGCAAGGTTCTGCCGGATCCGGGTGTCGGCGCGGGCGCTGGCATAGGCCTGGCGCAGCGTCTCTTCCGCCTTCGGCAAATCCTTGGTCAGCATGTAGGAGAGGCCGAGATTGGACAGCACCGACGGCTCGTCCGGAGCCAGCCTGAGCGCACTGGCGTAATAGCGCCGCGCCTCCTCGTGCCGGTTCATCTTGTCGAGCGTGGTGCCCTGCACCGACAGGATGCGCCAGTCCGGATTGTCCGGGCTGTGCGCGCGGCTCAGCACGTCGAATGCAGCCTGCGAGTTGCCGTTGTCGGCCAGCGCGCGGCCATAGGCGGCGAGCAGCGCCTTGTTGCCTGGGTTGGCGATCGTGGCCTGCTCGAGCACGGCGCAGGCCTGCGAGCGCTGGCCGGTCATGCGCAGGGCCTGGCCGTAGGCGACCGCGGCGGCGACATCCTTGGGATTCTTGCGATAGCGCTCGCCATAGGCCTCGACGGCCCGGCGCGGATCATCAGGCGTGGGATCGGACCGCGATGTGATCGATCCCGCCACGTCGGACATGGTCTGGCAACCGCCAAGCCCTGCGGCCAGGACCGCCAGAAGGGCTGCGGAAGCGAGATGCCGGGTCAGATTGGACTGTCGACACATGGCACTGTGACTCACGAAATCGGGCGAACGGTTCCAGCCGAGCGTGCCAGCAATAGACTGTTAACCCTAACGTCTGGTTAACTGGCGTCGCCGGCAGCCGACGCTCCGGTTCCGGCCCTGCACGTCGCGTGAACCGTTGGCGCGCTACCATCTGTGGCGAAAGGCGTGTAGTAGCCCACCAACGACGCCAGAACAGCCGAGAGCCGCATGCCATCCGTGTTCGAGACCGCCCCCGCGACCGCCGCCACGCCGATCACCTTCGTCACCAAGGCGACATGGGATGCGATTCAGGGCGAGTTGCCGGCGCCCGCGCGCCAGTTCGCGGCGGCCAATGACTTTGCCGCCAAGGCGGGCAAATTGCTCGTCCTGCCGGCGGCAGACGGCGGCATCGCGCAGGTGCTGTTCGGTCTCGAGGACGCCGACCACAAGGCGCGCGATCCGTTCCGGCCCGGCGCCCTGCCCGGCCTGCTGCCGCCGGGCATCTACCGCTTCGCCAATGCGCCGCACGACACCAGACTTGCCGCGCTCGCCTTCGCGCTCGGCTGCTATCGCTTCGGCCGCTATCGCACCAACAAGGCTCCCGAAGTCCGCCTGGTGCCGCCCGATGGCGTCGACACGGCGGAGATCATCCGGATGGCAGATGCCGCGGCGCTGGCGCGCGACCTCATCAACACGCCGTCCAACGACATGGGACCGGCCGAGCTCGCCGAGGTGGCGCGCGACCTCGCGACGCGGTTCGGCGCTGCCTTCAATTGCATCGACGGCGACGAGCTCGCGCAGAACTTCCCGCTGATCCACGCCGTCGGCATGGCGTCGACGCGGCCGCCGCGGCTGATCGAGCTGAGCTGGGGCGACCCCGCCCATCCGAAGGTGACGCTGGTCGGCAAGGGCGTCTGCTTCGACACCGGCGGGCTCGATCTCAAGCCGTCGAGCGGCATGCTCATCATGAAGAAGGACATGGGCGGCGCCGCCAACGTGCTGGCGCTGGCCCAGATGGTGATGGACGCGCAGCTCAAGGTGCGGCTGCGCGTGCTGATCCCGGCGGTCGAAAACGCGGTTGCCGGCAACGCATTCCGCCCGCTCGACATCTTCAGGTCGCGCAAGGGCATCACCGTCGAGATCGGTAACACCGACGCCGAAGGGCGGCTGGTGCTCGCCGACGCGCTGGCGCTCGCCGACGAGGAGACGCCCGATCTTTTGGTCGACCTGGGCACGCTGACCGGTGCCGCGCGCGTGGCGCTGGGCCCGGATCTGCCGCCGTTCTACACCAATGACGAGGCGCTTGCCGGCGACGTCGCATCTTGTGCGACGAGCGAGAACGACCCGTTGTGGCGGATGCCGCTATGGCCGGCCTACGACGCCTGGCTCGACTCGAAGACCGCCGATATTACCAACGCACCGTCAGGCGGTTTCGCGGGCTCGATCACCTGCGCGCTGTTCCTGCAGCGCTTCGTCGAGCACGCGAGGAGCTGGCTGCACGTCGACATCTACGGCTGGACGCCGTCGGCAAGGCCCGGCCGCCCTGAAGGCGGCGAATGCCAGGCGGCGCGCGCGATCTACAAATTGCTGAGCCAGCGCTATGCATGACCCCCGTCTGACGCCGGCCCGCGCCGACCTCGCGGCGAAATATCTCGAGGGCAAGGTCAAGGCCTTGCGCTTCGTCGAAGGCGAAGTGCTCGAGGTCGGCGACGCCATCGCGCCGCTGCGCCAGGCGCCGGCGAGCGATGCCGAACAGATGACGCAGGCGCTCCGGGGCGAGCGCGTCACGGTGTACGATCGCAACGGCGAAGGCTGGGCCTGGGGCCAGCTCGCCGATGACGGCTATGTCGGCTGGATTCCCGAAGCCGCGCTGGCCAAGCCAGGCGCCGTCCCGACGCACAAGGTCACGGCGCTGCGCACGCTGGCGTTTCCGGGCGCCTCGATCAAGCTGCCGCCGGTCGAGGCGCTGGCGATGGGGACGAAGCTCGCGATCGTCCGCGAGGACGGTGCGTTCGCGGTGACCCGCGAAGGCTGGCACCTGCCACGCCGGCATCTCGCGCCGCTCGACACGATGGCAGATGATTTCGTTGCGATCGCCGAGCAATTCGTCGGCACACCCTATCTGTGGGGCGGCAAATCGAGTCTCGGGATCGATTGCTCCGGCCTGGTGCAGATCGCGCTGACCGCCGCCGGCACCGGCTGCCCGCGCGACAGCGACATGCAGCAGGAAGGCCTCGGCCGCGAATTGACGGCCGCCGAATCGAAGCATCTACAGCGCGGCGACCTGATCTTCTGGAAGGGCCATGTCGCCATCGTGCGCGACGCGACAACGATCGTCCACGCCAACGCCCATCACATGGCAACGGTGGTGGAGAACACGCAGGCTGCCATCGCCAGGATCAAGGCCGCCGACAGCGAGGTCTTGGCGATGAAGCGGCTATAATTGCTTCCGTCATTCCGGGGCGATGCGAAGCATCGAACCCGGAATCTCGAGGTTCCCCGGTGCGCAATTGCGCACCTGAGGTTCAACGCTGCGCGTTGCCCCGGAACGACAGTCAGGTCGCCACAGCCCCGTCGCCGGCCGCTTCGATGCGGAAGGCGGCGGCGAACAGCGCGCGGGTGTAGTCGCTCTTCGGGTTCCTGAACACCTCGGAGGCGGGCCCCTCCTCCTCCACCTTGCCCGATTTCATCACGATCAAATGGCTCGCCAGCGAGGCGACCACGCGCAGGTCGTGCGAGATGAACATGTAGGTGAGGTCGCGCTTGCGCTGCAGGTCGCGCAGCAGGTCGACCATCTGGGCCTGCAGCAGCATGTCGAGCGCGCTGGTCGGCTCGTCCAGCACGACGAAATTCGGCTCCAGCACGACCGCGCGCGCGATCGAGATGCGCTGGCGTTGGCCGCCGGAGAATTCGTGCGGATAGCGGAAGCGCCAGTCGGGATCGAGCCCGACATCCTTCATTGCCTTGATCACCCGCGCCTCGCGCTCCTCGCGCGACAGCTGCTTCTGGTGCACCTCAAGGCCCTCGGCAATGATGTCCGCCACCGACATGCGCGGGCTGAGCGAGCCGAACGGGTCCTGGAACACGATCTGCATGTCGCGGCGGAACGGCCGCATCTGCTTGAAGCGCAGGCCCTGAATATCGTTGCCGAGGAATACGATCGGACCATCGGACGAAATCAGCCGGAGCAGCGCGAGCCCGAGCGTGGTCTTGCCGGAGCCGGATTCGCCGACCACGCCGAGCGTCTCGCCCTTGCGCACCGCGAGGCTGACGCCATCGACCGCCTTGATGTGGCCGACGGTCGAGCGCAACAATCCGCGCTTGATCGGAAACCAGACCTTGAGATTGTCCGCCGACATCACGACCTCTGCGCCCGGCTGCGGCGGCGCCGGATCGGGCTTCGGCTCGGCCGCGAGCAGCGCCTTTGTATAGGCGTGCTTCGGCGCGGTGAAGACCTGCTCGACCGGCCCCTGCTCGACGATCTTGCCGTTGTTCATCACGCAGACCGTGTCGGCGATGCGGCGGACGATGCCGAGATCGTGGGTGATGAACAACAAGCTCATGCCGAGCCGCGCGCGGATCTCGGCCAGCAGCGCCAGGATCTGCGCCTGCACGGTGACGTCGAGCGCGGTGGTCGGCTCGTCCGCGATCAACAGATCGGGCTCGTTGGCGAGCGCCATCGCGATCATCACGCGCTGGCGCTGGCCGCCGGACAATTGGTGCGGATAGCTCTTGAGCCGGGTCTCCGGCTCGGGGATGCCGACCTGGCCCAATAGCTCCAGCGTCCGCGCCCGCGCCGCCGCGCCACTGACGCCCCTGTGCAGCGACAGGATCTCGCCGATTTGGGTCTCGATGGTCTGGAGCGGATTGAGCGAGGTCATCGGCTCCTGGAAGATGATCGAGATGTCGTTGCCGCGGACCTCGCGCATCTCCTGGTCGGACGCGGTCAGGAGGTCGCGGCCGCGGAAGCGAATCGCGCCGGTGGGATGCGATGCCGTCGGATAGGGCAGCAGCTTCAGCACCGACAGCGCGCTGACGGATTTTCCCGAACCGGATTCGCCGACCAGCGCGACGCATTCGCCGCGCTTGATCGAGAACGAGATGCCGTCGACCGCAAGCGAGCGGCCGAAGGCGACCGAGAGGTCGCGGACATCGAGCAAGGGCTGGTTGATGGCGTCCATACCTCAGCCCTTCGAGAACGTCTTGCGTGGATCGAAGGCGTCGCGCGCGGCTTCGCCGATGAAGATCAGCAGCGACAGCATGATCGCGACCGAGAAGAAGCCGGTGAGGCCGAGCCACGGCGCCTGCACGTTGGCCTTGCCCTGCGACAGCAATTCACCGAGCGAGGGCGAACCGGGCGGCAGGCCGAAGCCGAGGAAATCCAGCGCCGTCAGCGTCATCACCGAGGACGAGACGATGAAGGGCAGGAACGTCATGGTCGCGACCATCGCGTTCGGCAGCAGGTGGCGGAACATGATCACGCCGTTGGAGACGCCGAGCGCACGCGCCGCCTGGATGTATTCGAAGTTGCGACCCCGCAGGAACTCGGCGCGCACCAGCCCGACCAGCGAGACCCACGAGAATAGCAGGAGGATGCCGAGCAGGATGAAGAAGCCCGGCGGCAGCACCGCCGAGATGATCAGCAGCAGATAGAGCGAGGGGATCGCGGTCCATATCTCGATCAGCCGCTGGAAGATGAGATCGGTCCAGCCGCCGAAATATCCCTGCACGCCGCCCGCGGCGATGCCGATGATCGAGGACAGGATGGTCAGCGTCAGGCCGAACAGCACCGAGATGCGGAAGCCGTAGATCAGCCGCGCGACCACATCGCGGCCCTGATCGTCGGTGCCGAGCCAGTTGTATTCGAGATCGCGGCAGCCGGTCAGTCCCTTGCGCTTCACCACGTCCTTGCACTGCTCTTCGGTCAACAGCCAGGTCGGCTTCGAGGGCACCGCCGTCGGCGGATCGAGGTTGCGGCTGTCGTAGGAGTAGCGGATCGGCGGCCAGATCATGCTGCCGCCCTTGGCGGCGATCTGCTTCTGCAGGTATGGATCGCGATAGTCCGCCGCGGTCTCGAAGTCGCCGCCGAAGGTGGTCTCGGCATAGGTGAAGATCACCGGCCAGTAGAGACGGCCGTCATATTTGACGACCAGCGGCTTGTCGTTGGCGATGAAATTGGCGAACAGCGACGCCACGAACAGCACGAGGAAGATCCAGAACGACCAGTAGCCGCGGCGATTGGCCTTGAAGTTCTGCCAGCGTCGCTTGTTCAGCGGCGACGGCGAAAAGCCGTGGTGCGTGGCGGGCACGGCCTCGCCGAGCGGCGATTGCGTCGAGGTCTCGACCGGTTGGGGCGCGAGCATCGTCATCAGACCTCCCGCGCTTCAAAGTCGATCCGGGGATCGATCCACATATAGGCGAGATCGGAGAGCAGATTGACCACCAGTCCGACCAGCGAGAAGATGAACAGCGTCCCGAACACCACCGGATAGTCGCGGTTCAACACGCTCTCGAAGCCAAGCAGGCCGAGCCCGTCGAGCGAGAAGATGGTTTCGATCAGCAGCGAGCCGGAGAAGAACGCGTGAATGAACGCGCCCGGGAAGCCGGCGATCACGATCAGCATGGCGTTGCGGAAGATGTGGCCGTACAGCACCTGGCGCTCGCTGCAACCCTTGGCGCGCGCGGTCATCACATATTGCTTGCGGATCTCGTCGAGGAACGAGTTCTTGGTCAGCAGGGTCATGGTGGCGAAGGCACCGAGCGCCATCGATATCAGCGGCAGCGTCAGATGCCAGAAATAATCGATGATCTTCCAGTACCAGGGGAATTGCGCCCAGCCGTCCGAGGTCAGGCCGCGCAGCGGAAAGATATTGAGGAATGAGCCGCCGGCAAGCAGCACGATCAGGAGGATCGCGAACAGGAAGCCCGGTATCGCAAAGCCGATGATGATCGCCGCCGAGGTCCAGGTATCGAACCGCGAGCCGTCCTGCACCGCCTTGCGGATGCCGAGCGGGATCGAGATCAGATAGGTCAGCAGCGTCATCCAGATGCCGAGCGACATCGAGACCGGCAGCTTCTCCTTGATCAGCTGCAGCACGCTGACACTGCGGAAATAGCTGTTGCCGAAATCGAACCGCGCGAAATTCCACACCATCAGCGCGAACCGCTCCGGCGCCGGCTTGTCGAAGCCGAACTGCACCTCGAGCTTCTTGATGAAATCGGGATCGAGGCCCTGCGCGCCGCGGTATTTCGAGTTGATGGCCGCGCCTGCGCCCGCGCCCTGGCCGCGCTGCGCGCCGAAATCGCCGCCGCCTCCCGACACCCGCGACGTGCCGCCGGTGTCGGCGCCGTTGATCTGCGCGATGACACGCTCGACCGGACCGCCGGGAGCAAACTGCACGACCACGAAGGAGACGAACAGGATGCCAAGCAGCGTCGGCAGCATCAGGAAGATACGTCGGGCGATATAGGCGCTCATCGGCTACTTCGCCTGCTCGAGCTTCGCGGCCTTGGCCGCATCATACCACCAGTTCTCCGGGGCGCCGACGCCCTGGGCATATTTCGCCAGCTTCTCGGTATGGCCGAACTGGTCCCAATAGGCGATCGGATGCGTGTTGCGGTACCATTGCGGCACCCAGTAGCGGCCGGCGCGGAACACGCGGTCGAAGGCGCGGCAGGCGATCGTCAGCTCATGGCGGCTGTTGGCGCCGATGATCTTCTCGATCAGCACGTCGATCGCGGGATTGGCGATGCCCGCGAGATTGTAGGAGCCCTTGGTCTTCGCGGCCTGCGAGGAGAAGAACGGCCGCATGCTGTCGCCGGGCGTCGCCGAGAAGCTGAAGCGCTGCATGGTCATGTCGAAATCGAAGTCTTCCACCCGGGCGCGGTACTGCACCGCGTCGACGAGGCGGAACGTTGCTTCGATGCCAAGCGTGCCGAGGTTCTTGATGTAAGGCCCATGGTGCGGCTGCAGCGAGGGCTCGTCGTTGAGGAATTCGATGGTGATGGGCTCGCCGTTCGGCAGCACGCGCTTGCCGTCCTTGACGACACAGCCGGCCTCGTTGAGCAGCTGCACCGCCTTGCGCAGCAGCGCGCGATCCTGGCCGGAACCATCGGACATCGGCGGCACGAACGGCAGGCCGAACACCTCATCGGGCACCTGGCCGCGGAACGGCTCGAGCAGCGCCAGCTCCTCAGGCGAGGGAGGCCCGTCCGCGACCATGTCCGAGTTCTGGAACGGCGACACGGTGCGCGCATAGGCATCGTACATGATGGTCTTGTTGGTCCACTCGAAGTCGAAGGCGCAGATCAGCGCCTCGCGCACGCGTGAATCCTTGAACTTGTCACGGCGCGTGTTGATGAACCAGCCTTGCGCGCCGGACGGCGTATCGTCGGGCAGCGTCTCGCGCTTGACGCGGCCATCCTTCACGGCGGGGAAATCGTAGCGCGTCGCCCAGACGCGCGCGGTGAACTCCTCGCGGAACAGATAGCTCTTCGAGGTGAAGCCCTCGAACGCCACATCGCGATCGCGATAGAATTCGTAGCGCACGGTGTCGAAATTGTAGCTGCCGCGATTGACCGGCAGCTCGGCGCCCCACCAGTCCTTGACGCGGTCGAATTCGACATAGCGGTTGACCTCGAACCGGCCGACCTTGTACGGCCCCGAGCCGAGCGGTGCATCGAGCGTCGAGTCCTCGAACGGCCGCTTCGCGTAATAGGCCTTGGAGAAGATCGGCAGACCCGCAACATAGAGCGGCACGTCGCGGGCGCGCCCCGCCGCGAAGGTCACCACCGCGGTCGCGTCATCGGGCGCCTCGGCCTTGACGAAGTCGCGCAGCTGCACCTGGATCAGAGGGTGGCCTTTTTCCTTCAGCGTATTGAGCGAGAAGGCGACATCCTGCGCGGTCAGCTTCGAGCCGTCATGGAAGCGCGCCTCGGGGCGCATGGTGAAGCGGTAGACCAGCTTGTCCGGCGAGATCTGCACCGACTTCGCGGCATAGCCGTACATCGCGTCGGGCTCGTCATTGGCGCGCGACATCAGCGTCGCGAACGTCATGTCCATGCCCTGCGCGCCTTCGCCCTTGAGGACGTAGGCGTTCAGCGAATTGAAGGTGTAGTAGGACTGGTTGTAACCGCGCACCCACGGGATCACCGAGAACGCCCCGCCCTTCGGCGCCTTCGGATTGACGTAGTCGAATATCTTGAAATCCGCCGGATATTTCAGGTCGCCGAACACCGACATGCCGTGCATCTCGGTTCCGTTGTCGGCCACCGCCGGCGCAGCACGCAAGCCTGCAGCACTCAACGCACCGATGCCGAGACCGAGTGCGTGCCGACGGGAGAGTAGCGCCATGCGCGGATCCTTGAGTTTTATGAACGCTTGAGCTTGGCCGCCTTGTCGGCGTCGTACCACCAGATCGCAGGGAATCCCGATTGGCCATATTTCGGCAACTCTGCCGGACGGCCGAAGCGATCCCAGCGCGCTGTACGCACCTTAGGATAATTCCACTGCGGGACGACGTAATGGTTCCACAATAGCACGCGGTCGAGCGCTTTTGTCGCCGCGACGAGATCCTCGCGATCCGTCGCAAAAATCACCCGTTCGATCAGCTTGTCGATAACCGGGCTCTTGATGCCGGCAATATTGCGCGATCCGGCGTTGTCTGCAGCTTTCGATCCCCAGTATTCACGCTGTTCGTTTCCGGGTGACAGGGATTCACCCCAGGATGCGGTGACGACGTCGAAATCCCAACTGCGAAGCCGGTTCTCATATTGGATCGGATCAATCGTACGCACCGTGATCGAAAATCCGAGCCGCTCGAGCGCCGGCTTGTAAGCCAGCATGATCCTCTCGAAATTCGGATCCTCACTCAACAATTCGATGGAGAACGGCTCTCCGCTCTTTGCATCCACGAGCTTCCTGTCTCGCACCTCATACCCAGCCTCCTTGAGCAGACGAGATGCTTCACGGAGATTTTCGCGCACTGCTTCTGGATTGCCGCCGACCGGATTCGCATAGACCGTCGTGAATACTTCGGCAGGCACCTGATCACGCATGGATTCAAGAATGGCGAGTTCCTTGCCTTGCGGCAGCCCAGTCGCCATCAACTCCTCGGCGCCATCAAAGTAGCTAATGATGCGCTTGTATTGGCCGAAGAAGAGCAGCTTGTTGACCTCCTCGAAGTCGAACGCGTAATTCAGGGCGCGGCGAACACGCGGATCCTTGAATTTGGCGCGCCGCTGGTTCGGGACAAAGGCCTGCATGATGCCCGAACTGCGGTTCGGAAACTCTTCCAGCACCACGCGCTTGTCGGTGACAGCAGGAAAATTATAGGCGGTTGCCCATGCCTTCGCGCTGTTCTCCGAGCGCCAATCGATCTGATCGCCCTTGAATGCCTCAATCGCAACCGTCGGATCCCTGAAATACTCGTAGCGAAGTTCGTCGAAGTTGTTGCGCCCCACGTTGATCGCGAGGTCGCGCGCCCAATGGTCCTTGACGCGCTCAAGAGTCACCGTCCGTCCTGCGACGAACTCCTTGATCCGATACGGTCCCGATCCAAGCGGCTGCTCCAGCGTCGTCGCGGAGATATCGCGCTTGTGGCCTTGGCCATTGGTGCCTTCCCACCAGTGCTTCGGCAAAATCGTCAGTTGACCCACGATCTGCGGCAATTCGCGGTTGCCAGGCATATCGAAGACAAACTTCACTTCGCGATCGCTAATCTTTTCCGCCCTTACCACATGGCTGTAATAGGCAGAAAACATAGGGTGATGAGTCTTGAAGGCGTCGAGCGAGAAGATCACATCTTCCGGAGTAACCGGTGCTCCGTCATGCCACTTTGCCTGAGGGCGCAGACGATAAACGACATAAGAGAAGTCGTCGGGGTGACTTGCTGCCTCCGCCAGCGATCCGTACTCCGTTGAGACTTCGTCGAGCGAAGGTGTCGTCAGCGATTCATAAATGAGGGCGACAGCGCCTGCGATGGAGCCCTTCACACCCGAGACGACGATGTTGAAATTATCAAAAGTGCCGATTGAGATTTGCCGGACAAACCCGCCCTTCGGCGCATCCGGATTGACATAGTCAAAGCGCTTGAAGTCGACCGGATATTTGACATTCCCGAAAAGCGACAAGGCATGCCGCCATTTCAGCCCGTTGGGGGCATCGTCGGCGAAGGCCGGCGTGATCGCCGACAGGCCGGGGGTGAGTCCGAGCGCCGGAGCCATTGCCGCCAGTGCGCTGCCTTGAAGGAGGTGTCGTCGGGTGATCGCCAAATTCGGTCTTCCTGCTTGCGGCCCCGCTTACATGGGACCCAATATAAGGCAACGGTTCGACAAATTACGTTGCTTTTTCCTCATGATATTGGCCCGGGAACAATATCGGTGCGGCGAAACGTCCCGATAACAACCCCGCGACAGCGGATTCCCCATGCAAAAACGGCCAGGCATTGCCTGGCCGTTTCATCCGCATGCTTGCGCGAAGCAAATCGCTACTTGGAGGCGGTCGGGAGCGGAGCCGGGTGCTCCGAGTTCGAATTCAGATAGGCGATGATGTCGGCGCGCTCGCTGTCCTTCGGGACGCCGGCAAAGCCCATCGCGGTGCCGGGAATGAAGCCCTTCGGGTTGGTCAGGAACTTGTTGAGGTCGTCGAAGGACCATTCGCCGCCCTTGCCCTTCATCGCGGCCGAGAAATTGAAGCCACGGCCCTCGCCCTTCTTCTCGCCGACGACGCCGAACAGGTTCGGACCGACGCGGTTGGGACCGCCCTTCTCGAAGGTGTGGCAGGCCTGGCACTTCTTGGCAGCCGCCGCGCCCTTCTCGACGGACGCGGTCTGCAGCAGCTTCTCGATCGGCTCGGAGGCGGCCGCAGCGGCCTCACCGCCACCGCCATGGGACTCTTCCTTCACAGCGATCTCAAAACCCGGCTTCTCCGGCAGCTTCGGCGCGAATTTCGCGCTGGCGGCAAAGCTCATCACCAGGACGACGATGCAGGTGCCGAGAACCGCACCGAGGATTTTGTTGAGTTCGAAGGAGTCCATTTTGGGTCAGGCTCCGGGCCTTGAATGTCGACTTCAGGCCGGGAATACGGCCGCGGGGAAAGACCTGGGAATCGGCCTTATCGCACCGCCCCAAGCAGGGTTGAGATATCGGTTTGCCCGCGCTCTGGCAACCCGTATAAACGCGCCGAATTCAACCTCCTCCCCGGCAATTTCCGCAGGCCGGACGGGCCCCGACACGAATGACCGATCCCCGTACCTTGGTGCTGATTCCGGCCCGCATGGCCGCCACTCGCCTGCCGGGAAAGCCGCTGCTCGAGATCGCCGGCGTGCCGATGATCGTCCATGTGCTGCGGCGGGCCGAGGCAGCGGGCATCGGCCGGGTTGCGGTCGCCACCGACACGGCCGAGATCGCCGATGCGGTGAAGGCTGCCGGCGGCGAGGTCGTGATGACCCGTCCCGACCATCCGTCCGGCTCGGACCGGATTTATGAAGCGATGACGACCCTCGACCCGGCCGGCCATGCCGAGATCGTGGTCAATCTGCAGGGCGATTTCCCGACCATCAGCCCCGAGACCATCCGCAGCGTGATGCCGGCGCTCGACGATCCCGCGGTCGACATTTCGACCCTGGCCTCGCGCATCCATACCGAGGAGGAGGATCAGGCCCCCAGCGTGGTCAAGGCAGTCGGCTCGCCGATCGGGCCGAACCGGTTGCGCGCGCTGTATTTCACCCGCGCCACCGCGCCTTATGGCGACGGGCCGCGCTACCATCATATCGGCCTCTACGCCTACCGCCGCGCCGCGCTGGAGCGGTTCGTGGCGCTGCCGCCCTCGCCGCTGGAGCAGCAGGAAAAGCTCGAGCAGCTCCGCGCGCTGGAGGCCGGGATGCGGATCGACGTCACCATCGTCGATACCGTCCCGCGCGGCGTCGACACCCCGGCCGATCTCGAAACCGCCCGCAGAATACTTTCCAAAGCCTGACCGGCTGGTAAAAGGCCACCCATGACCAAGAAGCTGAAAATCGCGTTCCAGGGCGAGCCTGGCGCCAATTCCCATATCGCGATCGTCGAGGCCTATCCCGACGCCGAGCCGATGCCCTGCCCGACCTTCGAGGACGCGCTGGCCGCGATTTCCTCGGGCGAGGCCGATCTCGGCATGATCCCGATCGAGAATTCGGTCGCCGGCCGCGTCGCCGACATCCATCATTTGCTGCCCGCCTCGGGCCTGTTCATCGTCGGCGAATGGTTCTTGCCGATCCGCCACCAGCTGATGGCGATCAAGGGCACCAAGCTCGCCGACATCAAGAGCGTGGAGAGCCACGTCCACGCGCTCGGCCAGTGCCGCCGCGTCATCCGCAAGCTCGGCATCAAGCCGATCGTCGCCGCCGACACCGCCGGCAGCGCCCGCGACATCTCCGAGCGCGGCGACAAGAGCGTGGCGGCGATCGCCTCCCGCCTCGCCGCCGATATCTACGGCCTCGACATTCTCGCCGAGGACATCGAGGACGAGGCCCACAACACCACCCGCTTCGTGGTGCTGGCGCGCGAGGCCAAATGGGCCGCGCAGGGCTCGGGGCCGCTGGTCACGACTTTTGTGTTCCGGGTGCGCAACTTGCCCGCCGCGCTGTACAAGGCGCTGGGCGGCTTTGCCACCAACGGCGTCAACATGACCAAGCTCGAAAGCTACATGGTCGACGGCAATTTCTTCGCCACGCAATTCTATGCCGATGTCGACGGTCACCCCGATGACCGCGGCCTCGCCTTCGCGATCGAGGAATTAAAATTCTTCTCGCGCGAATTCCGCATCGTCGGCGTCTATCCCGGCCATCCGTTCCGCGCCACCTTCAGCGAGACGCAGGACTGAGCCGCACGCGCCGTCCTCCCGGCGAAGGGAGGACCCATAACCACCGATGTTCGTAGGCAGCAAGGCGACAACCAGTTTGCGCAACAACTGGGACCGCGGCATATGGGTCCCGGCTTTCGCCGGGACGACGATCACGAAGCCGCCGCCCTCTTCGCGAGCCCGAACGCCTCGGCGAGCAGGCTGTACGACTTCTTCCGCGCCGCGTGGTCGTAGACCGCGGTGATCACCATCAGCTCGTCGGCCTGGGTCGCCGCGATCAGCGGCTCCAGCTTCGTCATCACGGTTGCGGGGCTGCCGACGAAAAGGCGGGCGCGGTTGCGCGCGATCGAGGCGCGCTCGGCGTCGGTGTAGGGATAGGCCTCTGCCTCCTCGACGCTCGGCAGCGGCAGATACTGGCCGCGGTCGCGGCGCAGCCGGTTGAGATCCATCGACAGCGCAAGCCGCTCGGCTTCCGCGTCGGTCTCCGCCGTAACAACCGCAACCGCGAGGATCGCCTGCGGCGTCGCGCGCCAGCCCGACGGCTTGAAATGCGCGCGGTAGTTGGCCATCGCCGCAATTGCATCGTGAGTGGCAAAATGATGCGCGAATGCAAAGCCCATCCCGACCTGGGCCGCGAGCTCGGCGGAATAGTCGCTCGAGCCGAGCAGCCAGATCGGCGGCAGCGGCGAATCGTCCGGCATCGCCACCACATTGTTGTAGGGATGGCCGGGTGGGAAATCGCGCGTCTCCCACAAGGTCAGCTCGTGCAGCCGCTCGAGGAAATCATCGCCTTCGCGGCGATCGAGCCGGCTGCGCAGCGCATAGGCGGTGGCGCCGTCGGTGCCGGGCGCGCGGCCGAGGCCGAGATCGATGCGGCCGGGAAACAGTGCCTCCAGCATCTTGAAGCGCTCGGCGACGACGAGCGGCGCGTGGTTGGGCAGCATCACGCCGCCGGAGCCGACACGGATATGCGACGTCACCGCCGCGATCTGCCCGATCATCAGATCGGGCGCCGGACTCGCGACGGAAGCGAGGTTGTGGTGCTCGGCGAGCCAGTAGCGGATATAGCCAAGGCCATCGACATGGCGTGCCAGGTCGATGCTGTTGCGGAGCGCAACAGCCGGCCTGGTGCCGGTGGTGACGACGGACAGGTCGAGGACGGAGAGCGGAATCATGGCCGTCAACCTAGTGTGGCGCCACGAGGCGACAAAGGCCCCGGCCGCGCAGACCAGTCCCGCGGCGGAACGCCGGCGCCGGCAACCGTCGGCTTTGGGACGACATGTAACGATTCATCCTTGTGCCAAGCTACCCACAAATCGATTTCGCTCTCCTATCAATTGCAAGTAATCTCCTTTATTAATGTTTTTCAATCTATTAATGCCGTTTTCAGCAGAGTCGACGAACTGCCCACCGAACGTCCCAGATGGTCAATTTTTTTCCGAATCTACGCCACGAATGGGCAATTTCCCATCTCCGATGGGCTGTTTGATCCAACGCGTTTGGCTTATCTTAGGGCCTTCATATCCAGGCCGGACGTCTGCCCTCCAGTTGCGGAGCCCTTGCGTATCATGACCGAGACCATTTCCTCCGTGCCGAACGCGCCGCGTGCGCCCAAGGCGCCGAAAATCTCCTTCGAGTTCTTCCCGCCGAAGACCGAGGAGATGGAGCGCAATCTCTGGGAGACCATCAATCGCCTGGCGCCGCTGACGCCGAACTTCGTCTCGGTCACCTACGGCGCCGGCGGCTCGACCCGCGAGCGCACCCACTCCACGATCACCCGCATCCTGCGCGAGACCGATCTGCTGCCGGCCGCGCATCTGACCTGCGTCAGCGCCTCGCGCGGCGAGATCGACGACATCGTCGACCGCTACCATGAGGTCGGCGTCCGTCACATCGTCGCGCTGCGCGGCGATCCCCCCGGCGGCATCGGCACGCCCTACTTCACCCATCCGGATGGCTACCAGAGCTCGGCCGAACTCGTCGCCGGGATCAAGAGGCGCCACGCCGACATCGAGATCTCGGTGTCCGCCTATCCCGAGAAGCATCCGGAAGCGAAGGATTTCGACGCCGACATCGACACGCTGAAGGCCAAGGTCGACGCCGGCGCGACGCGCGCGATCACCCAGGTGTTCTTCGACAACGACCTCTACCACCGCTATGTCGACCGGGTGCGCGCGCGCGGCATCGAGATTCCGATCGTGCCGGGCATCATGCCGATGCACAATTTCAAGCAGGCGCGCAATTTCGTGACGCGCGCCGGCACCAGCGTGCCGGACTGGCTCGCCGAGAAGTTCGAGGGCCTCGACAACGACGCCGAGACCCGCAAGCTGGTTGCCGCCACCGTCGCCGCCGGCCAGGTGCAGAAGCTGTTCAAGCACGGCGTCGACACCTTCCACTTCTACACCATGAACCGCGCGGACCTCGTGTTCGCGATCAGCCACCTGCTCGGCATCCGGCCGAACGGTGCCCAGAAAGCTGCCTGACACATGTCCGTTCCCGTTTCCCCCAAGCGTAACGCTTTGCTCGCGGCTGCCCGCGAGCGCATCCTGGTGCTCGACGGCGCCATGGGCACGATGATCCAGGGCCTGCAGTTCGACGAAGCCGCTTTCCGCGGCGCGCGGTTCGCGGACTTCCACCGCGACATCAAGGGCAACAACGATCTGCTGATCCTGACCCAGCCCGATGCGATCACGGACATCCACGCCGCATATCTGCGCGCCGGCGCCGACATCGTCGCGACCAACACCTTCTCCTCGACCTCGATCGCGCAGGCCGACTACGACATGTCGGACCTCGCCTATGAGCTGAACCTGCAGGGCGCTCGGCTGGCGCGCACCGCCGCCGAGCGGGTGAGCGCCGAGGACGGCAAGCCGCGCTTTGTCGCCGGCGCGCTCGGCCCGACCAACCGCACCGCCTCGATCTCGCCCGACGTTTCCAATCCCGGCTATCGCGCGGTCACCTTCGACGATCTGCGCAAGGCCTATGGCGAACAGGCCAAGGGCCTGCTCGACGGCGGCGCCGACCTGCTGCTGGTCGAGACCATCTTCGACACGCTGAACGCCAAGGCGGCGCTGTATGCGATCGCCGAGATCATCGAGGAGCGCGGCATCGACGTGCCCGTGATGATTTCCGGTACCATCACCGACAAATCCGGCCGTCTGCTTTCCGGGCAATTGCCGGAGGCTTTCTGGCATTCGGTGCGGCACGCCAGGCCGATCACGATCGGCTTCAACTGCGCACTCGGCGCCGAGGATCTGCGCGCGCATATCGCCGATATCGGCCGCGTCGCCGACACGCTGGTCTGCGCATATCCTAACGCCGGCCTGCCCAACGAATTCGGCCAGTATGACGAGACGCCGGACTACATGGCGCGGCTGATCGGCGAGTTCGCCGCCGCCGGCCTCGTCAACATCGTCGGCGGCTGCTGCGGCACCACGCCCGACCATATCGCGGCGATCGCCAAGGCCGTCGCCCCGCACAAGCCGCGCGTGGTGCCCGAGATCGCGCCGCGGCTCAGGCTGTCCGGCCTCGAGCCGTTCACGCTGACCGACGCCATTCCGTTCGTGAATGTCGGCGAGCGCACCAACGTCACCGGCTCGGCGCGCTTCCGCAAGCTGATCACCGCCGGCGACTACACCGCCGCGCTGCAGGTCGCGCGCGACCAGGTCGAGAACGGCGCCCAGGTCATCGACGTCAACATGGACGAGGGCCTGCTCGATTCCGAAGCGGCGATGGTGACGTTCCTCAACCTCGTCGCCGCCGAGCCCGACATCGCGCGCGTGCCCGTGATGGTCGATTCCTCGAAGTTCCACGTCATCGAGGCCGGCCTGAAATGCATCCAGGGCAAGCCGATCGTGAACTCGATCTCGCTCAAGGAAGGCGAGGAGAAGTTCATCCACGAGGCGACCGTCGCCAAGCGCCACGGCGCCGCCGTGGTGGTGATGGCGTTTGACGAGACCGGCCAGGCCGACACGTTCAAGCGCAAGACCGAGATCAGCAAGCGCGCCTACGACATCCTGGTCGGCCGGCTCGACTTCCCGCCCGAGGACATCATCTTCGATCCGAATATTTTCGCGATCGCGACCGGCCTCGAAGAGCACAACAATTACGGCGTCGACTTCATCGAAGCGACGCGCTGGATCCGGGCGAACCTGCCCGGCGCCCACATCTCCGGCGGCGTCTCCAATTTGTCGTTCTCGTTCCGCGGCAACGAACCGGTGCGCGAGGCGATGCACTCGGTGTTCCTGTATCACGCCATCCATGCCGGCATGGACATGGGCATCGTCAATGCCGGGCAGATGATCGTCTATGACGACATCGACCCCGAGCTGCGCCAGACCTGCGAGGACGTGATCCTCAACCGCGACCCCGGCGCCTCCGAGCGGCTCTTGGCGCTGGCCGAGAAATTCCGCGGCAAGGAGAAGCAGACCAAGGAAGCCGATCTCGCCTGGCGCGAATGGCCGGTCGAGAAGCGACTGTCCCACGCGTTGGTGCACGGCATCACCGAGTTCATCGAGCAGGACACCGAGGCCGCCCGCCAGAACGCGTCCCGTCCGCTCGACGTCATCGAGGGCCCGCTGATGGCCGGCATGAACGTGGTCGGCGACCTGTTCGGCGACGGCAAGATGTTCCTGCCGCAGGTCGTGAAGTCGGCCCGTGTGATGAAGCAGGCCGTCGCCTATCTGATGCCGTTCATGGAGGAGGAGAAGGCCCGCAACCTCGCCAACGGCATCACCGGCGGCCGCAACGCCGCAGGCAAGATCGTGCTCGCGACGGTGAAGGGCGACGTCCACGACATCGGCAAGAACATCGTCGGCATCGTGCTCCAGTGCAACAATTTCGAGGTCATCGACCTCGGCGTCATGGTGCCCGCCAACAAGATCATCGAGACCGCGAAGGCCGAGGGCGCCGACATCATCGGCCTGTCCGGCCTGATCACGCCCTCGCTAGACGAGATGAGCTTCCTCGCCGGCGAGCTGCAACGGCAGGGCATGAACCTGCCGCTTTTGATCGGCGGCGCCACCACGAGCCGCGTGCACACCGCCGTGAAGATCGACCCGAACTATCCGGGCGGCCCTGTCGTGCATGTCAATGACGCGAGCCGTGCCGTCGGCGTCGCGTCCTCGCTGCTGTCCGCCGAGAAGAAGCAGGCCTACGCCGCCGAGGTGCGCGCCGAATACGCAAAAATCTCGACGGCGCATTTCCGCGCCCAGGCCGACAAGAAGCGGCTGAAGCTTGGTGAGGCCCGCGCCAACAAAGTCGCGATCGACTTCGCGGCGGCGCCGCCGAAGAAGCCGGCCTTCTTCGGGTTGAAGAGCTTCGACGCCTACGATCTTGCCGAGCTCGCCGACTACATCGACTGGACGCCGTTCTTCCAGACCTGGGAGCTGACCGGCCGCTTCCCGGCGATCCTCGACGACCCCAAGGTCGGCGAGGTCGCCCGCTCGCTCTATGCCGACGCGCGCCAGATGCTGGACACCATCATCAAGGAGAAGTGGTTCACCGCCCGCGCCACCATCGGCCTCTGGCCGGCCAACGCAGTCGGCGACGACATCGAGGTCTATGCCGACGAGAGCCGCGCCAGGAAGATCGCGACCTTCCACACCCTGCGCCAGCAACTCGAGAAGCGCGAGGGCCGCTTCAACGCCGCGCTGTCCGATTTCATCGCGCCTGTCGAGACCGGCGTGCCAGACTATATCGGCGGCTTCGTCGTCACTGCGGGGATCGGCGAGGATGCGGTCGCCGACCGCTTCAAGAACGCCAATGACGACTACTCCTCGATCCTGTGCAAGGCGCTGGCCGATCGTCTGGCCGAAGCCTTCGCCGAGCGCATGCACCAGCGCGTGCGCAAGGAGTTCTGGGCCTATGCGCCCGACGAGACCTGGTCGGCGGACGAACTGATCCTCGAGAAATATGACGGCATCCGCCCGGCACCCGGCTATCCGGCGCAGCCCGACCACACCGAGAAGCGGACGCTGTTCGCGCTGCTCGACGCCGAGAACACCGCCGGCGTGAAGCTGACCGAGAGCTTTGCGATGTGGCCGGGCTCGTCGGTCTCGGGCCTGTACTTCTCGCATCCCGAAGGCTTCTACTTCGGCGTCGGCAAGATCGAGCGCGACCAGGTCGAGGACTACGCCGCGCGCAAGGCCATGACGGTCGCCGAGATCGAGCGCTGGCTGGCGCCGGTGCTGAACTACATCCCCTCGCAGGACGGCGCCAAGGGATCGGCGATCGCGCCCGCCGCGACGCCCGCCAACGACGCGGAGCTGGCCTCGCATCCGCAGGGCTGCACCTGCGCCGTGCATCTCGCCTGGCGCAAGAAGAAGGTGGGGGCTGGGTAGGCCTCACCAAGACTTGTCATCGCCGGGCTTGACCCGGCGATCCCGGATTTCGCTTGCGCTTCATCCGGGCTACGGGGCTGGGTAGACCTTTCTTCCCGTCTCGCCTTGTGGGAGAAGGTGTCGCGGACAAAAGCCGCGGCGGATGAGGGCTCCCTATCCGCGGAGACAGACCCCTCACCCGTCCGCGATGCCTTGCATCGCCGTCCACCCTCTCCCACAAGGGGAGAGGGGAAGAAATGCGGGGTGCACTCCATGCAATTCTTCTCCTTCTGGCGTTCGCTGGCGAGCTTTCGGGTGCGGATCGCGCTCAACCTCAAGGGCGTGGCCGCCGACGTCGTCTTCGTCGATCTCGATGCGGACGTGCATCGCACCGATGCCTATCGCAAGATCAACCCGCAGATGGCGCTGCCGGCGCTGGTGACCGACGACGGCACGGTGCTGTTCCAGTCGCTCGCGATCATCGACTGGCTCGACGAGACCTACCCGAGCCCGCCGCTGCTGCCGGCGGATGCGCTCGGCCGCGCCCGGGTGCGCGGGCTGGCGCTGATCGTCGCCTGCGAGGGCCATCCGCTGCTGACGCCGCGGGTACGGCGCTATCTCGACCGCGAGCTCGATCTGCGCGACAGCCAGCAGAACGCCTGGCGGCGGCACTGGACGGTCGAGACGCTGGCGGCGCTCGAGGGCCACCTCGCCGGCCACAAGGCGACCGGCCGGCTCTGTCACGGCGATGCGCCCACCCTTGCCGACATCTGCCTGGTCGGCCACGTCACGGCGGCGATCAACCAGCAGATCAGCCTGTCGCCCTGGCCGACCGTGAAGCGCATCCACGAGACCGCCATGGCGCTGTCGGCATTCGCCAAGGCGCATCCGTCCGCGCAGCCGGATACGCCGGAAGCGATGCGGGCGAAGTAGCTTGCGGACGCACTGCAGGGACAGGCAGAGGCGCAAACGTGTGCGCGGTTCTCTCGATCGTCGTCCCTGCGAAAGCAGGGACCCATACGCCGCGGCGGATGTTGTGGATGGGACTCGTCGTTCCAGCATCGTTCAACAATCAGTATTTGTGGTTATGGGTTCCGGCCCCCGTGCGCAATTGCGCACCAGGCCGGGACGACGGTGAGGATGAGCCGCAATTCCGCGGCGGTTGTTGTAGAGGCGACTCGTCGTTGCAGCACTGCTCAACAATGACCATCGGTGGTTATGGGTCCCTGCTTTCGCAGGGACGACACCGAATGTGTGGCGTGGTCTGTGACAGTCTGTGACACACTTCCGCGTTCTCGCGACATGATTTGTCCGAGTCTTGTCTTTCTTTCCGCCCTCTCGTTCATCAGAGGGCGCAGGGAAAGCCGGGTGCCGATCGCACTAATGGGCCCCGAGCAATGGGTAGAAACAGGGAGCCTGCAGGGCGTGCTCACCTCACGCTCGCCATGTTCCGACCGATGCGATCCCTGACCGTTTGCGCGATCGCCGCCGGCGCTTCGTCGGGAATCGCGAAGCACGAGCTCGCGTTGATCTCGCAGAGCACATAGGTGTCGGCACCATCAGCATCGCGTGGACCGTAGAGGAAATCGGCATCCCAGATCACCGGCAGCGACGCTTCATCGATCGTCAGCGCCGCCATCAACTGCGGGATCCATTCGTCCTCCATCAAGCTTCGCAGCCTCTGGAATTGCGGCGCGTCAGGGCCGTGCATGATGCGCGGTCCGGGCTGCGCTTCCGGTGAATCCGGACCTTGCGGGGGCGGCGGGATCAGGGCCTTGATCAATTGGTGCCCGAAGCCTGCGACCTTCGCTCCGCTGACATAGCAACGGATCATGCCCTCGGGCAGGCGCGGCTGGAACGCCTGATCGATGATGCAGCCGCCCCAGCCGAAATACGGCTCGCAGCGCGCCATGAAGTCGCCCAGCGGCATCTCCTCCGGCTGGCTGCCGCGCAGCGCATGCAACACACGAATCGTCGCGTCGGTGTTCGGCACGGTTTCCACCTTCCAGACGCCCTGCCCGCCATTGCCGCGGTTCTGCTTGAGCACGCGCGGACCAGCCGCGCGCAAGCGCGGGGGAAATTCGGCGCGGAACGCATCGACCGTGGCGTATCGATGGGTGTCGGCGCCCCAGCCCATGTGACGCGTCCGGTACAGCACGTCCTTGACGCCCATCTTGAGGATGACGTCGGGATGCGCGCTGACCCACGGTCCCTCTGCCGCGACCTCGCGCAGCAGCGGATCGAGGGCGGCGCGCGTCTTGCCCTGATGGATCGGATCGACCCAGACGAGAACGCCGTCCATCGTCAGCAATTGGTCGCGGACGGCATCGGCGAACGTCTCGTCATAGACGACGGGAACGGCCTCGATGCCCGAAGCGGCGAGCGCTTCGAAGACGCGGACGAAACGGCTGTTTTGTGGGGTCGCCTCCCGGCGCGACGCGGCGTCGCCACGCGACAGGATGGCGATTTTGCAACGACGATTTTCGGAACGAAGACGTGTGTGTGGTTCGGTATCCATGTGAAAGCTCCACGACGGTGAATGTCGCGCAGAGCTTGGACCGAGGTCTCACGGGGAGTCTGCCTTGTCCCCTTGAGGCAAATCTAGACCACCGCGCGCAGGTTTCAAGATGGAAGTGAGGCGAAGCGGATCAGGCCGCGATCCCGGATCACGCCGTGATCCCGTGCAACCCGAGCCAGCCGGTGTAGAGGCCGACGAGCACGATCAGCGCGGCCGACACGTAGGGGGCGCGATGGGCAAAGCGGCTGAAGCCGGCCCAATGACGTTCGACATGACGCAGGCTCAGCGCGGCCGCAACACCGGCGGAGACCATGGTGAGCGCAAGCCCGATGCCGAAGCAAAGCACCAGCACAAAGCCGAGGCTGAACTGCTTGAGCTGGAGACAGAGCAGTAGCACGGTGATCGCCGCCGGACACGGAATCAGCCCGCCGGTCAGGCCGAACAGGATGATCTGCCATGTCGTCACGGTGCGTCCGGCAAAGCGCTTGCGGATGTCGGCGGCGTGTGCGCGCGCATGCGCGTCGTCCTCGTCGCCGAGATCCATATGCGCATGGTCATGCTCCTCGAACAGGACTTCCGCCACGTCCGCGCGCACCGAGAGGCGCGCCTTGAAGGCATGCGGCTCCGGAATTTCGTCGATGCTTTCCAGATAGCCACCCCTGTCGGCGAAGCGAAAGCATTGCTCGCTGCCGTCGGGACGGATCGTCACGACGTCAACGTCGCCGGCCGCCGGCAGCGCTCCAGCCTCGCTTCGCAACCGCCAGCGCGGCGGCACGCCGTCCTCGAAGACCTCGAGCGACAGCGATTGTCCGGCCAGGACCAGCTGGTGCGTTTCGTCGTGATGATGGTGATGATCGTGTTCGGCGGCCTGCTCGCGCCAGGTGCGCCAGGCCATCCAGGCCGCGATCGCGATGATGATCACCGCCGACGCCAGTTGCAGCCAGGCTTCGCTGCGTTCTCCGGACCATTGCTGGCCGAAATGAAGCCCGGCGAGTGCGACCAGCCAGACGATGGCCGTGTGCGAGACCGTCGCCGCCAGGCCGAGCAGCACCGCCTGCACCACCGTGCCGCGGATCGCGATGATGAAGGCCGCCATCATCGTCTTGGAGTGGCCGGGTTCGAGCCCGTGCAGTGCGCCGAGCAGGATCGCGCTGGGTACGAACAGCCACGCATGCGCGCTGCTCTGCTGGAGCAGCTGAGACAGGTCGGTCATGGACTCACTTCAAATAGGTACGAACGACGTCGATCAGGTCCGCGGCGCCTTGCGCCTTCTCGGTATCCTTCTCGTGAGCGGGATCCACGACGTGATGACGGATATGGTCCTCGAGCAATTCCGCGGTCAGCCCGTTGATGGCGCCGCGGACCGAGGCCACCAGCATCAGCACGTCGGCACAACCAATCTCGGACTCCAGCGCGCGCTCGACGGCCTCCAGCTGGCCCTTGATGCGGCGAACCCGGCCGACGAGCTTGGACTTGTGCTTGATGGTATGCGACATGATTGTAATATAGGGGGGTACCCTATATTGGTCAACCATGCTGTCGGCCGGCCGGGCGCGCATCGAGACATGGCGGCGGGATGTCAGCGGCGGGCGTCAGCCCATGCTGCCGGGCATGAAGCAACGCGCCTTCGGGTGACCGTCTATGTAGTAGGGCCACACGATGGGTCGGCCGGACAGGTTCGGTCCGGGCACGACGGCTTCGTTCGGAACGTCAACCCACTCGCCATCGATGCGCACCCGATAATGGCCATTCCTGGTTTCCCAGTCGACGTCGTCGATGTGCTGCGCATCCGTGCCATCGCAGCAGGGACCCTTGCTGCTATGCAAGCCCTCGTACCAACCGTTCAATTCGGGGTGCTGGTGATCGTGGGCGAGAGCGCCGCCGGTTGTTGTGATGAGCAGCATAACGACAAGAGCAACAGGCGTCGCATGCCAATAATGACTGTCCATCAATCGGCATTGCTCCAATGAATGCAGGCGGGAGCGCGACACGTTCGCGGTGTCGGCATCTACCTGAGTTGGTCCCTGCCACCGCGCAACTCGGCAGCGAATTGTATGTTCCTATTCGCAACTCGCCGGAGGTGGAGAGGTGACCCGATCGGCCTGAGTCCACGGATGCTTGTTCCAAGCTACGCGATGAAGTTTTCGTGACCGTCGATCGGCGATAGCTGCGGGATTTGGCAAAGTCAGGTTGACAGCCTGGAGATCAGGGTTTTTGATGTGTGTACGGGGATGTGCGATCTCCCCGCGAGGCGACATGCCCAAGAATCGCGTCCTGTCACCAAGGGCGCACCATGTCGTCATACACATCGATCTCATCCGAAAAATTATCCCGTCTCATCGGCACGGCGAAGGCGCCGACGCTTGTCGACGTTCGTCTCGATGAAGATTTCGCCGCCGATCCGCGCCTGATTCCGGGCGCGGTCCGCTACTCCCATCTCGGCGTCCAGGACTGGGCTTCCCGCCTCGCCGGCCAGTCGGTGGTCGTGGTCTGCCAGAAGGGACAGAAGCTTTCCGAAGGCACCGCCGCCTGGCTCCGCTGCAGCAACATCGCGGCCGAGATTCTCGAGGGCGGCCACCTCGGCTGGCGGGAAGCGGAGCTACCGACCGTTCCCGCCGACAAGATTCCAAAACGCGACGGGCGGGGTCGTACCGTCTGGGTGACGCGATCGCGGCCGAAGATCGACCGCATCGCCTGTCCATGGCTGATCCGCCGCTTCGTCGATCCCGCGGCCGTGTTCCTGTTCGTCACATCGGCGGAGGTCGAGGCGGTGGCCGAACGGTTCGACGCCACGCCGTTCGACATCGAGAACGTGTTCTGGAGCCACCGCGGCGAGCTCTGCACCTTCGACGTGATGGTCAAGGAATTCGGACTCGCGACGCCGGCGCTGGAGCGGCTCGCGACGATGGTGCGGGCGGCCGATACCGCGCGGCTCGAGCTTTCGCCGGAGGCGCCCGGGCTACTCGCCGCCTCGCTCGGCCTGTCGCGCATGTTCGACGACGACCTCGAACAGTTGAGCGCCGGGCTGCTGCTCTACGACGCCTTCTACCGATGGTGCCGCGATGCGACCAAGGAGACGCACAACTGGCCGACCAGCAAGGTGAAGCCATGACCGACGTCGCAACGACAGCGAAGGCGCGCGGGCATGAGCCCGCGCACGGCATCTCCTTCAACGAGGCGCTGCTGGTCTGGATACGCGTCGCCATCCTGAGCTTTGGCGGGCCGGCTGGCCAGATCGCGGTGATGCATCGCATCCTGGTCGAGGAGAAGAACTGGATATCGGAGGGGCGTTTCCTGCACGCCCTCAATTACTGCATGCTGCTGCCGGGGCCGGAGGCGCAGCAGCTGGCGACCTATATCGGCTGGCTGCTGCACCGGACGCTCGGCGGCATCGTGGCGGGCGGATTATTCATCCTGCCCGGCATCTTCGCCATCATGGGCCTCAGCTATATCTACGCGGCATATGGCAATGTCGGGTTTGTCGAGGCGCTGTTCTTCGGCCTGAAGGCGGCGGTGCTGGCCATCGTGATCCAGGCCGTGGTGCGGGTCGGCAAGCGCGCGCTGCGCAACCGGGTGATGATCGCGCTCGCGGCGATCGCCTTTGTCGCGATCTTCTTCTTCGCCGTGCCGTTTCCGCTGATCATCGGCGCCGCCGCGGTCACAGGGCTGGTCGGCGCACGCCTCGGCCGGAGCGAATTTGCGGCGATCGAGCATGGCGGCAAGAATTCCGCCGTGATCGACAGCATGCTCGGTGAAGCGGTGCCGGACCATGTCCGTCCCAACGCATCGCGCACTCTGCGGGTCGGCGCCATCTGGCTCGCGCTCTGGCTGGTGCCGGTGTTCGCCCTGCTGATTGCCTTGGGACCCGGCGACGTGTTCACCCAGATCGCGATCTTCTTCAGCAAGATGGCGATGGTGACGTTCGGCGGCGCCTACGCCGTGCTTGCCTATGTCGCGCAACAGGCCGCCGACTATTATCACTGGGTCAGCCCGCGCGAGATGCTGGACGGGCTCGGCATGGCCGAGACCACGCCCGGACCGCTGATCATGGTGGTGCAGTTCGTGGGCTTCATGGCCGCGTTCCGCGAGGCAAGCGGGCTGTCGCCGATGTTGGCCGCCACACTCGGCGGGTTGCTGGCGACATGGGTGACGTTCACGCCGTGCTTCCTGTGGATCTTCGTCGGGGCGCCCTACATCGAGGCGCTGCGCGGCAACAAGGCGCTGGCGGGCGCGCTTTCGGCGATCACCGCCGCCGTGGTCGGCGTGATCCTCAATCTGTCGATCTGGTTCGCGCTGCACACGCTGTTTCGGCAAACATTCCCGGTGCACGGGCTAGGCCTGTCGTTCGACGCGCCGGTGCCCGCTAGCCTCGACTGGCCGGCGCTGGCGCTGTCGATCGCCGCCGCGATCGCGATCTTCCGCTTCAATGCGGGGATGCTCAGCGTCCTCGCCGCCTCCTGCATCACGGGCATACTGCTGCGCCTCGCCGGCATCATCTGAGCGGAACGGCGCGCAGCTTGAGAACCTGGGGCAGCACAACACAACCAGGAGAACAACCATGCAGAAACGAAAACTATCCCGCCTGATCCTTGCGCTCGCGATCGCGGGCGGCGCCCTGCCCGCCTACGCCCTGACGCAGGACGAGTTGGTCGCGAAACTTCAAGCTGCCGGCTACGCCCAGGTCACCGACGTCAAGTCGACGGCCGAGGGCACGACGGCGAAGGCGATGAAGAACGGCAAGCCGGTGCGGCTCGTGATCGACAGCAGCGGCCAGGTCAAGGAGCGGGACTGAGCTCCCGCGCGCGCGAAAGTCGTCAACCGATCGATGGAGTGACAATCATGATGAGAGCAATTGTGGTCCTGTGCATGGCGGTGCTGGGGCCGGGCGCAACCCTGGCAGCGCCGGCTGCCCTCGATGAGCGGCAGGACGCGGCCGTGACAATGCAGGCGGCGATGGTCTACCCGCAAGGGAGCGAGACGCTGCGCGGCGTCGTCGATCGCGTCGATGAACGCAACGACACGCTGCTGATCCGGTTATCTCCGGACCGGATCGAACGGTTCAAGGTCCAGGACGGCCTGATCTTCAATGCCGTCCGCTTCGGCGATCCCGTCGAAATCGCGGTGCAGAACATCGCCGGGTTCCGCACCATTGTCGGGCTCTCGAAGCAATAGAGCCACGATCCGAAGCATCGAAAGAGATTCAAGGGAGCAATCCAATGCGACACACGATTTCGGCGCTGATCGGCGTCAGTGCCTGTCTCTTCGCCACAGGCGGGAGCGCGCAAAAGATCGACTGGCAGGTGTTCACCGAGCCGTTCGTCTCGTCGGCACATGCGCAGGCGATCGACTGGCAGAAGGTCGACGACACGCTGGGCAGAAAGCCCGCCGTGACCGGTGACGTGCATCGCTACGGTTTTCCGCGGAGCGATCTGACGGTGACGCTCGACGGCATCACCATCAAGCCGGCGCTGGCGCTCGGCGGCTGGGTTGCCTTCAAGCCCATGCACGACGACGTCATGGCGATGGGCGACCTGGTGCTGCTCGAATCCGAAATCAACCCTGTGATGCTGAAGATGATCGGAAACGGCCTGCAGATCACGGCCGTGCACAACCATTTGCTCGGCGCGAGCCCGGCCACCTTCTACATGCACGTCGCCGGCCACGGCGACCCGGTCAAGATCGCCGCCGCGATCCGAGATGGCCTTGCGGAAAGCAAGACGCCGCTCAAGGCCGCAGCGCCGGCCGCGCCGCCGCCGACCATCGATCTCGATACCGCGCAGCTCGATCAGATCATCGGCGTCAAGGGCCAGGCCAATGGCGGCGTCTATCAGTTCAACGTGCCCCGCCGCGATCCGATCACCGAACAGGGCATGGCGTTGAGCCCGGTTGGCCCGATGGGCGTCGCGATCGGCATCAACTTCCAGCCGACCGGCGGCGGCAAGGCGGCGATCACCGGCGATTTCGTGCTGACAAATGACGAGGTCAACCCCGTCATCATGGCGCTGCGGACCCACGGCATCGACGTCACCGCGCTGCACAGCCACATGCTGGACGAACAGCCGCGCCTGTTCTTCATGCATTTCTGGGCCAATGACGACGCCGTGAAACTCGCCAAAGGCTTGCGTGCCGCGCTGGACAAGACGGCCACGACAAAAGGCTGAGCCTGGTCTCGGAGGGATCAACTATGCGAAGCCTCACGGTCATGTCCATGGTTGTCGTCGGAGTTCTTGTGGGCATGGACGCTGCGATCGGCCAGACCAGCTGTCAGGTCTGCGCCGATCAGCAAAAGGCGTGCATGAAGAACTATGCCGGGCCGACCTGCAAGTCCGAGTATCAGATGTGCAAGAAAGCCTGCAAGAAGTGACAGGGGCGCCCTTGGGCTGAAGTGAGATGCTGACGATGCGCACGCTGCTCAGGAGTGCCCGCGTGATGCTGCGCATTGCCGCCACATTGCTTGCGATCGCGCTGACATCGGCTCGGCCGGCGCCGGCGGACGATGGCAAGATCGTCGTCTTTGTCTGCCAGCACGGCGTGGTGAACAGCCAGATGGCGGCGGCCTATTTCAACAAGGCGGCCCAGGAGCGCGGATTGCGGTTCAGGGCGGTCTCGCGCGGCATCGACCTTTATCGGTCGGTGCCGGTCAGGGTCCAGGATGGCCTTGCACTCGATGGTCTGGAGGCAGCCAACACGCCGCAACAGCTGACCGTGGACGACATCGCCGCGGCGGACCAGGTGGTGGCTTTCGATCAGATACCCGCCGAGCAGCGCGGACGGGCCGACGTGACCTACTGGTCCGGCATTCCCTTGGGTATCGATGACTATGAGTCGGCCCGGGATCAGATCGTCCGGCGTATCGACGCACTCATTCCGACGCTGGCAGCGGCAACCGAACCGGCAGGAGACAAGACGCCTCTCCAGCTCGAAACGAAGATCCTGCTCGGCGATGTCCGCGGTCGGATCGATCACCTGGCGGTCGACCTGAAGCGGCAGCGACTGTTCGTGGCCGAGCTCGGCAATGACAGCGTCGGGGTCGTCGATCTGGCGGCGCGCAGTTTGCTTCGAACCATTACCGGATTGAGCGAACCCCAAGGCGTCGGCTATGAGCCGTCGACCGACACCCTCTACGTCGCCAACGCCCGCGATGGATCGGTGCGGCTGTACGATGCCAACGCGTACAAGGCGACCGGACGAATCGAACTCGGCAGCGACGCCGACAACATCCGGATCGACGCGGCCGCCAAGCGCGTCATCGTCGGTTATGGCGATGGTGGCCTGGCAGTCGTCGACCCATCCACCCGGACCAAGGTTCGGAGCTTACCTCTTAAGGCACATCCGGAAAGCTTCCAGCTTCAGCCCGATGGTGGGCGCATCTTTGTCAACCTGCCTGACGCGAGAGCCGTCGCGATGGTGGACATTGCTTCCGGGAAACAACTCACCAGCTGGCCGTTGGACAAGGGCGGTAATTTCGCGATGGCCATCGATCACGAACGAAGCCGCGTTCTCCTGGTGTATCGCAGTCCGGCCGAGCTTGCCGCCTTTTCGACCGACGGCAAGGCGATTGCAGCCGCCGGCACTTGCGGCGATGCCGACGACCTCTTTGTAGATGCAAAGCGCGGACGCATTTACGTGAGCTGCGGCGGTGGATACGTCGATGTATTTGAGATTGATGGAGCGGCCTATCGAATGATCGCGCGCCTGCCGACGGCGACGGGCGCACGAACATCGCTCTTTGTGCCGGAGCTGGACCGTCTGTTTGTTGCGGTCCGCGCGGGGCCTGCGGGACCGGCGGCAATCTGGGTGTTCAAGCCAATGCCTTGAGATCGACTTTGTGGGGAGACGGCGCATGTGGAAACGCAGCCGGGGCTTTCGCAGCTGCTCGATAGGCCTTGCGCCGAGCTTCATGGCCGCTTGGGGACTGATCGCATGGTCCGGCCCCGCCTCGGCCTATCGCCCCTTCGATGGCACCGATGCCGCCGTTGCCAGGAAGGGGGAGATGGAGGTCGAGTTGCAGCCGGCAGGACGTTTGCGTGATGAGAGCGGAACAAGCCTGATCGCGCCGGCCTGGGTTCTCAACTACGGTCTGAGCGAGGATTGGGAAGCCGTCTTCGAAGGCCAGGGACAAACGTCGCTCTCTCCGCCCGGCCCAACCAGCCTGACCGCAGCCGGAGCGTTTCTCAAACACGTGGTCGTACCCGGCAGCCTGCAGGACAAGACCGGTCCGAGCATTGCGACCGAATTTGGCGTCCTTCTTCCTGACAGCACCGGCAATTCGGGGGTTGGCGTCAGTCTGGCCGGCATCGTCTCGCAGCGCTGGGATTGGGGCACCATTCACTTGAACGCCGAGACCGCCATCACCCGCGACCATCATGGCGACGTGTTCGTGGGTGCGATTGTCGAAGGGCCAACGACCTGGACGGTGCGCCCCGTCGCCGAGATATTCTACGAGAACGAGTTTGGAAAGGAGGAGACGTTCTCGGGGTTGGTCGGGCTGATCTATCGTGTGCGCGACGACCTCAGCTTCGACATCGCGGTCCGGCACGCGCTCACCGGAGGCCATCCGGTAAACGAAATACGTGCGGGCTTGACCTTCGGCTTTCCGCTTTCCTTCTTCGAACGTCACGCCACGCGCCAGGCGCAGCCAATTCCGCCTCGCTAGCTACTGGCGGTCCCGGCTCTCAGGATGGGCGCGCCAATCGCGGCCGACCGTTTGATGCTCGTCGGGGGTGGGTGCCTTGCCGGCGTGGTCCTTCTCGCCGCCTTCGGCCTTCCAGTCACGCCCGATCTTGACGTCCTCGGCACGACTGCGATCCTGCTCGCGGGTTTGCTCCGACTGATGCGGCGGTTGGGCCTGCTGGACAGGCGTAGATTGTGCCTTCACATCGCTACCGACGAATGCAAAGGTCAGCACTACTGCGGAGATGAATGCAACCGGTGTGGAGTTTTTCATGGCGTTGTCCTTTCCTCTTGCTCCGCACTAACGCTCCGTCATCGCCTTTGTTCGGAAACAAACGGCCTTCTGGCTGCACATGGTGGTCGGAACCGAGCGCTCTGCACGCGAACAGTGACGGTCAATATTTCGGCCGGTGCGAAGTGGCCCATTCGCGCGCGTGTTCGATCGGCACCCGCTGCACGGCGGCGCGAACCTTTTGCGTTGCGGGCAGATTGTCCATGCGCTCCCGCCAGCGGCAGAATGCCGGGAATTTCGGATACATCGACTGCCCTTCGGCGGTGAGGCTGAAGGCGAACGTGCTGGGCAGCAGATAGAAATCCGCAATCGAGAGCTCGTCCCCAAGCAAAAAATCCTTGCCGTGCGCAAGCTGGCGCTCGGCCACCGCAAGCCCCGTCTCGACCTTGGGCAGCGCATGTGCCACGACTTTCTCGTCGGGGGCGATGCCGAGCTCCGGGAAAACCAGACGCTCATGCGTCACGTGGTAGATCATGTAGGGGTAGTAATAGCTGTTTACGGCGCTGATCCACTGGTTCATGCGCGCCCGCGCCTTGATGTCTTTCGGCGTCAGCGACACGCCGCCAAAGGCTTCGTCGACATAGGCGACGATTGCGCTGGTTTCATAGACGGTGAGATCACCGTGCTTAAGGATCGGGACGCGGTCGAACGGGTGGAGCGCCAGGTGATCGGGTTTTCCCATCACCGGCTCAAGGTCTTGAAATTGGTAGGCCACGTCCTTGTGCGTCAGGATCAGGCGGACGATGTTGACAAAGGTACTGCGTGGAAAGCCGTAGACGATTGGATCGGACATCTGTTTTCTCTCTTTTGATTTTTGTCTGTCAGCGCCAGAACGGTTTGGCAGCTTCGCGCAGCGCCTCCTCGCGCGTCAGGCCAAGATCGCGAAGCAGGTGCGGATCATCGGCAATCTCGCGTAGCGCCATGCGCTGAAACGGCCGGTCAAGCCAGTTCCACCATCC
Source organism: Bradyrhizobium pachyrhizi (assembly GCF_029714545.1). NCBI lineage: Bacteria > Pseudomonadati > Pseudomonadota > Alphaproteobacteria > Hyphomicrobiales > Nitrobacteraceae > Bradyrhizobium > Bradyrhizobium pachyrhizi. The sequence continues at coordinate 8,208,196 of NZ_CP121667.1, forward strand.
TGGGCGCCGGAAGCCTGGTGACGTTCCTGAGCAGGATTGGTGAACTGGAGTGGCCGGATCGGCGGCGGGCACCGGAGGGATCGACCATATATCGGTTAAAAGGACGGACACGACAGGCTCCAAATTGCTTGAAATGCTTCACTGGAGCTGTTCAATAATGGTGCGGGGCGGTTTCCCGCAAAGCATCGTTTCTCGTGCCTGCCCTAATTTTTCTCATGAAGTCGTGCGATGCGCCCACGCCTTCCGCCGCTCAATGCCCTGAAGGCCTTCGAGGCCGCCGCACGCCACGAGAGTTTTACGCGCGCGGCCGAAGAGCTTTGTGTCACGCAGGGCGCGGTCAGCCATCAGGTGAAAGCGCTGGAAGCGGAGCTCGCGATCAAGCTGTTCAACCGCGAGCGCCAGCGCCTGATCATCACCGAGGCCGGGCGCGACTATCTCGCTGTCGTGCGCGACGCGCTCGATCGCATCGCGATCGGCACCGAGCGGCTATTGCTGCGGCAGAATACCGGTGTGCTCACGGTTTCGACCTCGCCGGATTTTGCTGCGAAATGGCTGGTGCACCGGCTCGGCCACTTTGTTGAGGCGCATAGCGGCATCGATCTGCGCGTCTCCGCCACGCTGCACCACGTCGACTTCGCGCGCGAGGAAGTGGATCTCGCGGTGCGCCATGGCGACGGCAACTGGCCGGGGCTTGACGCGGTGCGGCTGAGCCCGGAGCGGCTATTTGCCGTGTGCAGCCCAAAGCTATTGTCCGGCAAGCGACGCCTGAGCAACCCCGCTGACATCCTGAAACTTCCGCTGATCCATATGGACAGTCGCGCCGACTGGAAGAACTGGCTTCAGGAAGCGGGACTTGACGATGCTGCCGCCACGCATGGCCCGGTCCTCAATCGCGCCAGCATGGTGATTGATGCCGCCATCAATGGGCAAGGCATTGCGCTGGCGCGCACCACGCTGGCGGCATGGGACCTCATCAACGGCCATCTGGTACGTCCATTTCCGCAGGCGCTGGCGTTGTCGAAGACCTACTGGATCGTCTGCCCGAGGGCGACCGCAAACCTGCCGAAGATCGTGACGTTTCGCGACTGGTTGCTCTCGGAGGCCGCAAGCGACCTGCGCCGGCTCAAAGACCTCGGCGGAACCTCTCATCGGCTGAAGTGAGTGCCGGCAGGCTTCCAAATGCATGGAACAGCGTTGCCGCACTCGCGATTGTCGTGGGACGCACGACCCACCATGCATGGAGTCCGATCATTGCTGAAGCTGTACAGGTCGGCGACCTCCGATTGGCGGAGTATCGGCGCGGAATTGCCGTCCGAGATCATCTGGATCGATCTGCTCGAACCCACCGAGGACGAAAAGCAGTTCGTCGAGCGCGCGCTCGACATCCGCGTCCCGTCCGAGCGATCGTTGAGCGAGATCGAGGCGTCGAGCCGACTGATCACCGATCATGACCGGCTCTATCTGAGCTCGCCGGCGGTGCGGCTCGACGACAACAACGAAGCCGAGATCACCAATATCGGCTTCGTGATCGGCCCAAAGGTGCTGGTCACGGTAAGGTTTGCGCAGCTGACCACGTTCGACGACGTCATGAAGCGGATCGGCACCGACAAGAGCCTGCAGAACGGCATGTGCGTGTTCACTGCGCTGCTCGAGGCCATGATCGATCGCGGCGCCGACGTGCTGGAGCATCTCGGCGCCAAGACCGACAGGCTGTCGCGGGGCGTCTTTAGGGGCGGCCTGGTGCGGAGCAAGCGTCCGGTGCGCTCCAGCCGCAAGCTGCGCGAGGCGCTGGAGAACATCGGCGAGCTCGCCGATCGCCTGGCGAAGGCGCGCGACGTGCTGCTCGGCGTCGGCCGAGTCGCGAGCTTCGCCGATGACGTCGGCAATGAATGGATCACGTCGGCATCGAAGCGCCGGCTCGAGGCCGTCTCCAAGGATGTGGCTTCGCTGGGTGATTACGAGACCCGGCTGTCGGACAAGATCCAGCTGCTGCTGGACGCCGTGCTCGGCTTCATCAACATCCAGCAGAACGACCTGTTCAAAATCCTGACCATCGTGTCGGTGGTCGGCGTTCCCCCGACCATCCTGGTCGGGGTCTGGGGCATGAATTTCAAGGAGATGCCGGAGCTGAGCTGGACCTTCGGCTATCCCTTGGCCTGGGCCGCGATCATCGCCAGCGGCATCCTGCCGGTGCTCTGGTTCAAGCGGCACGGCTGGTTCGACTAAACAAGCGAAGTTGAAACGCCGCCGCGTTATCCGCGTTGAGAACCTGCCTGCGCGTCTATAAATCTGAAGCTGCCCCACTCGCCCATTTGGCGTGGTCATCCCCCACCGAAGAGTTCAGCCTATGCGCCCCTACATCATCTGCCACATGGGCACGTCGATCGACGGCCGGCTTCATCCCAGCCGCTTCACCAAGGCCGCCGCCGGCATCCCGGCCGAGGTGCTGCGCGGCCACTACGAAAGGATCCATGACGGCTTCAATGCCGATGGATGGATCATCGGCCGCGTCACCATGAACGAGATGGCCAAGGGAGCGGAGCGCCATATCGCCAACCCACTGAGGCTGCCGCGCGAGGCGTATCTCGGCAACCGTAACGGCCGCAAGCTTGCTGTCGGCATCGATCCGTCGGGCCGCGTGCATTTCGGCAAGGACAATGTCGGCGGCGATCACGCCGTCGCAGTGCTGGGCGAGCAGGTGTCCGATGCACATCTCGCCGAGCTGCGCGAGGACGGTGCGTCCTATCTGTTTGGCGGCACCAAGGGCGACGATCTGCCGGGCGCCATGGCGCAGCTCGCGTTGCTGTTCGGCGCCAGGACGCTGCTGCTCGAAGGCGGCGGCGGGATCAACGGCGCCTTCCTCAAGCATGGACTGATCGACGAATTCAGCACATTGATCTTTCCGGCGGTCGACGGCGTCGCCGGCTCACAAAGCATCGTCGACTATCATGGCCCCGAAGGCGACCGCCCAGGCGCCGGACAATCGCTCCGGCTCACCCATTGCGAGACGCTGGAAGGCGGCATGGTCTGGCTGCGTCACGCGGTAGAGCGCGCGCCGGATTAAGCGCGCCTATGGCTTGGGATTCTCCACCCAGCCGGTCCGGCACGCGGCGACGAAGAACGCGACGCCGCGCGCGACATGGGCATCGATCTCGGGATCGAGCGCCTTCAGATCCACCTCAAACAGCGCCCGGAGCAGCATCGGCACCGCGATGATGTCGAGGAACATCCGCGCCGTGGTCGGCAACTGCTCCGGCGCGAAGGCCGGCAGCTTGCCGAGCTCGTCGGATTGCGTCAGGTCGCGCAGCAGGTGAATGCCGAGCTCGGTGCTGAGCGCGCGCGCCCTGCGGTTGACGTTGGCGGCGAGATCCGGGAAGCGGTGCGCCTCCGCGATGGCGAGCCGCATCAGGCCAATCCGGTCGGCATCGAAGCCCCAATGCAGCAGGGTCGAGGCAACGCTGGTGAGGCGCTCCTCGATGTTCGCACCGACCGGCGGATCGGCCTTGAACTCGGCAATGCGTGCCAGGATGTCCCGCGTCACCACTTCCGTGAACAGCGCCCGCTTGTCGCGAAAGCGCGCATAGATCGTCCGCTTGCCGGAGCGCGCGACTTCCGCGATCTCGTCGATGCTCGCGCCCTCGAACCCGCGCTGCAGGAAGACCTTGCGCGCGGCATCGAGAATCCGCGCATCGACCTCGCCGGCGAGCTCCTTCGGCGGCCGGCCGGCGCGCACCTCGACCGGCCTGGTTTTCGGCGCCCGCGGCTTCTTCAGGGTGCTGGTGGTCATCGCATCGACCCGGGTTCGATGGGCCGGTCAGGCCGGCAATATCAGGCAATATAGCCTTATCACATCTTGTTGTAAATAGAACGATACAGTTCCGTTTCTATTGACGGCGCACGGTGGCGGGACTATTTGCCGCATAGAACGGAACGGTTCCGTTCCTTTTGTGAAGGCACTCGCCTGACAGCAGGAGCCGCCATCATGTTTGAAGACACTGTCTTGGAGCGCGACCAACCGGGCCACCAGGGCATCGAGGGTGCCCCCTCGGCGCCGGCCTCGCATGAGCCTGACCGGCCCGCGGTCACCGCACGGGCTCCGGCGCAGGAGCATCCCGCGGGCAAGCAATCCGCCCCGCCGGCAACAATCCCGCCGGAGGTCATCGGCAAGGCAACACGGCGCAGCTTTCTCCGCCGCCGTCCGGTCGTCTCCGCGATCGGCGCCGTGCTGCTCGCCGCAGCGATCGGCGGCGGCTATCTCTACATGGACTACAGCGCGCATTTCGAATCCACCGACGACGCCTTCATCGCGGCGCGGCAGTCGGCGCTCGCGCCGAAGATCTCCGGCTACATCACCGCCGTCCCGGTCACCGACAACCAGCATGTCGCGGCCGGCGACGTGATCGCCCGGCTCGACGACCGCGACTATCGCGTCGCGCTGGCGCAGGCCGAGGCGCAGGTCGCGGCCGCGCGCGCCAGCATCGAGAATGTCGATGCGCAGCTCGACGTGCAGCAGGCGCAGATTGCTGCCAATCAGGCGCAGGTCGACCAGGCGCAGGCGGCGCTGGTGTTCGCCCAGCAGCAGGCGACGCGCTACCAGCATCTGGAGCAATCCGGCTACGGCACGGTGCAGAATTCCGAGCAGTTCACCTCGCAGCTGCATCAGCAGCAGGCTGCGCTGCTGAGCGCGCAGGCGACGCTCAACCTCGCGCAGCGCCAGGTCGAGTCGCTGAAGGCGCAGCGCAAGAGCGCGGTCGCCAACCTCGCCCAGGCCGAGGCGCAGCGCGACCAGGCCAAGCTCAATCTGTCCTATACGACGGTCATCGCCGCGCAGCCGGGCCGCGTCGTCAACCTGTCGGCCGCGGTCGGCCAGTTCGCCCAGGCCGGCACCAACCTCACGATGTTCGTGCCCGACCAGACCTGGGTTACCGCGAACTACAAGGAGATCCAGCTCGACAAGATGCGGCCGGGCGAGAGCGTGACGATGAAGATCGACGCCTATCCCGGACGCACCATCCAGGGCCATGTCGAGAGCGTGCAGCCGGGCTCCGGCACCGCGTTCTCGCTGCTGCCGGCGCAGAACGCCACCGGCAACTACGTCAAGATCGTGCAGCGCGTGCCGGTGAAGATCGTGATGGACAACCCGCCAGCCGACGTCGCGCTCGGCCCGGGCATGTCCGTCGTCCCGACGGTGCGGATCGATGCCGCGCCGTCCCTCTTCGAGCGCCTCGAGAAGTCGAGCCTCGGGAGGCTGTGATGAATGCCGCCGCCATCGACGCGAAAGGTTTCTCGACTCCGAATGTCACCGTCAATCCCTGGCTGATCGCCATCGTGGTCGCGCTCGCGAGCTTCATGGAGGTGCTCGACACCACCATCGCCAACGTGGCGCTGCCCTATATCGCCGGCGGCATGGGCGTGAGCGAGGACGAGGCCTCCTGGGTGGTCACCACCTATCTGGTGTCCAACGCCATCATCCTGACCGCCTCCGGCTTTCTCGCCCGCACGCTCGGGCGCAAGACCTTCTTCCTGATCTGCCTCGGCATCTTCACGGTCAGCTCGATCCTGTGCGGTTTCGCGCCCAATCTGAACGCGCTGCTGCTGTTCCGTATCCTGCAGGGTCTTGGCGGCGGCGGCATGGTGCCGGTGGCGCAATCGATTCTCGCCGATGCGTTCCCGCCGGCCAAGCGCGGGCAGGCGTTCGCGGTGTTCGGCATTGCCGTCGTGGTGGCGCCGGTGGTCGGGCCGACGCTCGGCGGCTGGCTGTCCGACAACCTGTCGTGGCACTGGTGTTTCCTGATCAACGCGCCGGTCGGCGTGTTCGCGATCGCTCTGATCGCGGCCGTGCTGCAGGAGCCCGCGACCGCGAAAGCCAAGGGAGCGCAGCCCCAGGACAACAGGTTCGACTTCATCGGCTTCGCGCTGGTCGCGACCTTCCTCGGCGCGCTCGAGGTGGTGCTCGACCGCGGCCTCGAGGACGACTGGTTCGCCTCGCCTTTCATCATCACCTTTGCGGCGATCTGCGCCGCGGCGTTCGTGCTGATGATCCCGTGGGAGATGACCCGGCGCAATCCGATGATCGACCTGCGCATGGTCGCAACCCGGCAGTTCGGCGCCTGCTTCCTGGTGATGCTGGCGACAGGCGCCATCCTGCTCGCGACCACGCAATTCCTGCCGCAGCTGGTGCAGCAGGACTTCGGCTACACCGCGACCTGGGCCGGCCTCGTGCTCTCGCCCGGCGGCGTCGTCACCATGATGATGATGTTCGCGGTCGGCCGGCTCGCCGCCAGGGTGCAGCCGAAATACCTGATCGTTGCCGGTGCGCTGGTGATCGCCGCCTCGATGTACAGCATGACCAACGTGTATGGCGATCTCGGCTTCTGGTTCATGGCGCGCTCGCGCATGCTGATCGGCGTCGGCCTGCCGCTGATCTTCGTGCCGATCATGGCGGCGTCCTATGACGGCATTCCCGCCGGGAAGACCGACCAGGCCTCCGCGCTGATCAACGCGGCGCGCAACACCGGCGGCTCGATCGGCGTCTCGATCGTGTCCAACGTGCTGACGCATCGCCAGCAATTCCACCAGAGCCGGCTGGTCGAGCAGGTGACGCCGTCAAGCCCGCAATACCAGGACACGCTGCACCAGGTCACCGACTTCTTCGTCGCCCAGGGCAATTCGCTGGCGCAGGCGCATCAACAGGCGATCCAATGGATCGGGCAGCAGGTGCAGACCCAGGCCTCGTTCCTGTCCTACATGGATGCGTTCTGGGTCCTGATGCTGATCTCGCTCTCCGCCATCCCGCTGGCGCTGACCTTGCGCAAGGTCAAGCTCGGCGGCCCCGCTCCCATGGGTCATTGATCCCGGCGCGGGCATGGATGCGCTACGGCAGAATGCAGACGTGGCGCGGCCGCGCTATCGACCGGACAGGTCCGCGCGCCACGCGCGGGCCTTCGCGGTCGTCTCCTCGACGAAACGCGTTTTGCCGTTGCGATAGGCCGCGATGTCCTCTCTTGCGGCGGCAGCGAGGGCCTGCTTGGTATCCGCGTAGGCGCGGGCCGCCTCGGGGTGCGCGCGAAGATAGTCGCGAAACACCAGCAGCGTTTCCCAGCGCGGATTGGATGGCTCCATCAGATGCAGATGATGGGTCCACGGCCCCGGAGGGCCCTTGCGGAAGAACAACTCGCCGGGCAGCCACGCCGCGTATTCCGGTATGTAGTGGTAACCGAGCGCCTCGATCGGCCTGAAGCAGCGCTCCCGTGCCTCCGCGAGGCTGGGGACACCGACCATCAGGTCGATGATCGGCTTCGACGGCAAGCCCGGAACCGCGGTGCTTCCGACATGCTCGATGGCCAGGACCAGCGAGCCGAGCGCGTGCTCGATCCCCGCGCGCTCCGTCGCGAACATGGCCGGCCAGTTGGGGTCATAGTCGAGGACAACGATTGGCCCGGCGCCGTATTTCTCCATGGCACACCCTGATTGCTTGCCGCGAGGTCTCCTTCGCGGGTCAATCAAACCATGATGAGGCTAGGTTCGACCAGAGGCGCGCCGCCGGTGGCCGCGCCACCACAGGCCGAAGGCGATCGTGACCGCGGCAGCCAGCGAGAACCAGGTGATGGCATACTGCATGTGGTCGTCCTTGAGCCGCACCTTGAGCGGTCCGGGCTTCGGCGTGCCGCTGTCGGGCACCGGGGCCTCGAGGTCGATATAGAACGGTGCGACCTGGCCCCAGCCGAGCGCTTGCGCCATCGCGCGATGATCGCGCACGAACCACAGCCGCTTCGAGATATCTTCCTTCGGCGTCAGCCGGCCCGGTGGCTCGGGAAAGCGGATATAGCCCGTCAGCTCAACCGGCGCGCCGGTGACGAGGCGGCCGACGACGCGATCCTCGAAGGCGCGATCCTGCATCGTGTTCTGGACAAAGCCGGTGTTGATCACGACGGTCTCGCCGCTGGCGAGCTTCGCCGGCAGCAACGCCCAGGTGCCGGGGCCCGAAATGTCGTCGCGCACCGCGGAGCCGGAGCTGAACACCATCGCGTCGGGCTGCTTCGCATAGGTCGCGGTCAGGGTGACGCGGCGGAATTCATCCTTGGCGGAGGTCAGCGTCGGCCATGCCGACGGCGGCGGCAGCGCCTCGGTCGGCGCGGCCAGCCGCGCATCGAGCGCCGCGATCAGCGCGTGCTTTTCGACCCGGCGCTGCAATTGCCAGAAGCCAAGGGCGATAAACACCGCGATCAGGATCAACGTGAAAATGCCGAAGCCGGCCGCGCTCGGCCGGCGCGTCGTCGTATCATTCATTTCGGGTCGCGCTCGATCAATTGGCCTTCGGCGGCCTTGTGGTGGAATTGCAGCGCGATCAGAAGTGCCTTCATCGATCGTAGCGGCAGGATCGTTGTGACCAGGATCAACGGCAGCCACAGCGCGGCATGCACCCAGAACGGCGGCTGGTACTTCACCTCGACGATCAGCGCCGCCGCGACCACGATGGCGCCGGCCAGCATGATGACGAAGATCGCCGGCCCGTCGCCGGAATCGATGAAGGCGAAGTCGAGGCCGCAGGCCTGGCAGCGCGGCGCCAGCGTCAGGAAGCCGGAATAGAGCTTGCCCTTGCCGCAGCGCGGGCAGCGGCAGGCGATGCCGCGCAGTGCGCTCTCAGTGACGGTCGGCGGGGTATCGGTCATCGGTTCTCTTCAAAAACAAAGGGGCGGCCATTCGGCCGCCCCCTCTTAGCACGTCGGCCGGCAATTAGTGTGCGCCGTGGGCCATCGTCTCGGCGCCGTGGCCCCAGACGTAGATGCAGATGAACAGGAACAGCCAGACCACGTCGACGAAGTGCCAGTACCAGGCGGCAAACTCGAAGCCGAGGTGCTGCTTCGGCGTGAAGTGGCCGGCATAGGCGCGGATCAGGCAAACCAGCAGGAAGATGGTGCCGACCAGCACGTGGAAGCCGTGGAACCCGGTCGCCATGAAGAAGGTCGCGCCATAGACGTTGCCGCCGAACGAGAACGTCGCATGGGCGTACTCATAGGCCTGCACGCAGGTGAAGAGAGCGCCGAGGATCACGGTGAGGATCAGGCCCTGCTTGAGGCCCTGGCGGTCGTTCTCGAGCAGCGCATGGTGCGCCCAGGTGACCGTGGTACCCGAGGTCAGGAGCAGCAGCGTGTTGAGCAGTGGCAGATGCCAGGGATCGAAGGTCTCGATGCCGTGCGGCGGCCAGGTGCCCGGCACCGAGCAGGCGCCCATCGCCGTGCCGGCGCCGCAGCCGAACACCGCATCGCGCGTGGCGTGCACCGCGTCGGCCGGGAACAGCGCCGCATTGAAGAAGGCCCAGAACCAGGCGACGAAGAACATCACCTCGGAGGCGATGAACAGAATCATGCCGTAGCGGTGGCTGATCTGCACCACGCGGGTGTGGTCGCCCTTGTACTGAGCTTCCCTGATCACGTCGCCCCACCAGCTCGCCATCGTGTAGAGCACGCCGATGGTGCCGACGCCGAACACGATCGGGGCGGCGGAGAACATGTGATGCATCCAGCCGATCGCGCCAAACGCCATGATGAAGGCCGAGATCGAGCCGACCACCGGCCACGGGCTCGGGTCGACGAGATGATAGTCGTGATGCTTGACTTGCGCCTCAGCCATTGCCGTCTCTCCATTCGCGTGCCGCAAGGCACGTCTTAAATCTTAAATTCCAAAACTAGCCGCCCTTGCGCTGCTCCGCCTCGCCCGCCGCCACGGGCTTCGGCGCGGCGTCGCGCACGGGGAAGAAGGTGTAGGACAGGGTGATCGTCTTCAGCGTGTCGTTCTCGCTGTCCTTGGCCAGCGCCGGATCGACATAGAACACCACGGCCATCTCGCGCTTTTCGCCCGGCGCCATGGTCTGTTCGGTGAAGCAGAAGCAGTTGATCTTCTGGAAATAGGCGCCGACCGTCAGCGGCGCGACATTGTAGGACGCCTGGCCGGTCGTGGTGCGCGCCGACTGGTTGGTCACGGTGTAGTAGACCGTGACCACCTGGCCGATCTTGACGTCGATCGTGTTCTGCTCCGGCTCGAACTTCCAAGGCAGGCCCGGCGCGACGTTGGAATCGAAGCTGACCGCAATGGTGCGCGCGAGCGGCGCATCCGAAGGCACCGAGGTCGCGACCTGGGTGGTGCCGTTGAAGCCGGTGGTGCGGCAGAACCAGTTATAGAACGGCACGGCCGCGTAGGACGCGCCGACCATCAGCACCACGACGAAGCCGCAGATCGAGGCAACCACGGCGTCGCGCGTCAGCGTGCGGCGCGTGACCTTGGCGCCCTCACCCTGCTGCGGTCCCTGGTTCGCCATCTCACTCACAGCGGCCGCACCAGCACGGCTGGCCCCTTGACGAGGGTGACGGCGAAGAACAGCACGACCAGGATGCCGAGCGCGAGCGCGATGGCGATCGAGCGCTGGCGGCGGCTCTTGAGCTGCGCCTCGGTGAGGACGATTCCTTCTGGTTCGCGTTTCTCGTCCATTGATATCCCATGCGCCCCCATCTTGCCCCCCGGCTCCCTATCCGATGAAGACAGGCGCAATCGCGCGGACCACGACCTCGGCGAGAAGGACGGCAAACAGCGCGAACAGATAGAGGATCGAGAAGGCGAACAGCCGGCGCGTGGCGCGGTTGGCCGCCGTACCCTCGCGGCGGCGATAGACCTCGATGGCAAGCCACAGCATGCCGGCGCCGAGCACCAGCGAGGTGACGCCGTAGATCGCGTCGAAATAGCCGAGCGGCCACGGCGCCAGCGCGATCGCGACCAGCACGATGGTGTAGAGCAGGATCTGCAGCCGGGTAGCGTCGGGACCGGCGACGACCGGCAGCATCGGAATGCCGGCGCGGGCATAGTCGTCGCTGCGGAACAGCGCCAGCGCCCAGAAATGCGGCGGGGTCCAGAAGAAGATGATCAGGAACAGGAGGATCGGCTCGACCGAGAGCGATCCGGTCGCGGCGGCCCACGCCACCACCGGCGGCAAGGCACCGGCGGCGCCGCCGATCACGATGTTCTGCGCGGTCCAGCGCTTCAGCCACATCGTGTAGACCACGGCATAGAAGAAGATGGTGAAGGCAAGCAGCGCGCCCGCCACCCAGTTGACCAGGATGCCGAGCGTCATCACCGAGAAGAAGGCGAGCGTGATGCCGAACGCGGCCGCCTCGGTCTGCGTGATGCGGCCGCGCGGGATCGGCCGGTTGGCGGTGCGCGTCATCAGCGCGTCGACGTCGCCCTCATAGGCCATGTTGAGCGCGCCGGAAGCGCCTGCACCGACCGCGATGCACAGGATCGAGGTGAACGCCAGCACCGGATGCACATGCACCGGCGCGATCATCAGCCCGACCAGCGCGGTGAAGATCACCAGCGACATCACGCGCGGCTTCAACAGCGCGATGTAGTCGCCCACTTCGGCCTCGGAGATCCGGGGCAACTCGATGGCGTTGTGATCGACAACCGACAAGATCAGGTCTCGCTTCTCTCAAAAGGCGCGGCGCACCCTTAAGTGCGCCGCGTTGTCGTGGACTTACTGCACGCGGGGCAGCACTTCGAACTGGTGGAACGGCGGCGGCGAGGTCAGCGTCCACTCCAGCGTGGTCGCACCGGCGCCCCACGGATTGTTCGCGGCCTGCTCCTTGCGGACGAAGGCATCGATCACGCCGTAGATGAAGATCAGGACGCCGATGCCGGAGATGTACGAGCCCCAGGAGGAGATCAGGTTCCAGCCGGCGAACGCATCCGGATAGTCGACATAACGGCGCGGCATGCCCGACAGGCCGAGGAAGTGCTGCGGGAAGAACACCAGGTTGACGCCGACGAAGGTGAACCAGAAGTGCGCCTTGGCGATCTTCTCCGAGTACATGTAGCCGAACATCTTCGGGAACCAGTAGTACCAGCCGGCGAAGATGCCGAACACGGCGCCGAGCGACAGCACGTAGTGGAAGTGCGCCACCACGTAGTAGGTGTCCTGCAGCACGCGGTCGACGCCGGCATTGGCCAGCACGACGCCGGTGACGCCGCCGACGGTGAACAGGAAGATGAAGCCGATCGCCCAGATCATCGGCGCCTTGAACTCGATCGAGCCGCCCCACATCGTGGCGATCCACGAGAAGATCTTCACGCCGGTCGGCACCGCGATCACCATCGTGGCGGCGACGAAATAGGCCTGCGTCGCCGAGGACATGCCGACGGTGTACATATGGTGCGCCCACACCACGAAGCCGATGCCGCCGATCGCGACCATGGCGTAGGCCATGCCGAGATAGCCGAACACGGGCTTGCGCGAGAAGGTGGAGACGATCTGGCTGATCATGCCGAAGGCGGGCAGGATCAGGATGTACACTTCGGGGTGGCCGAAGAACCAGAACAGATGCTGGAACAGCACCGGGTCGCCGCCGCCGTCAGCCGCAAAGAAGGTGGTGCCGAAATTGCGGTCGGTCAGCAGCATGGTGATCGCACCGGCGAGCACCGGCAGCGACAGCAGCAGCAGGAACACGGTGACCAGGATCGACCACACGAACAGCGGCATCTTGTGCAGGGTCATGCCCGGCGCCCGCATGTTGAAGATCGTGGTGATGAAGTTGATGGCGCCGAGGATCGACGAGGCACCCGCGAGATGGAGCGAGAGAATCGCGAAATCGACCGCCGGTCCCGGATGGCCCGAGGTCGACAGCGGCGCGTACATGGTCCAGCCCGCGCCAACGCCGTTGGCGCCGGGCTCACCCTCGACGAAGGTGGACATCAGCAGCAGCGCGAACGAGGCCGGCAGCAGCCAGAACGAGATGTTGTTCATGCGCGGGAACGCCATGTCCGGCGCGCCGATCATCAGCGGCACCATCCAGTTGCCGAACCCGCCGATCATCGCCGGCATGACCATGAAGAAGATCATGATCAGGCCGTGCGAGGTCACGAACACGTTATAGGTGTGCGTCTCGTGGAATATCTGGACGCCCGGATACATCAACTCGGCACGGATCGCGATCGACATCGCCGCGCCGATGATGCCCGCGATCACCGCAAAGATCAGGTACATCGTACCGATGTCCTTGTGGTTCGTGGAGTAGAGATAACGCCGCCATCCGGTCGGATGGTGGGCGTGATCGTCATGGGCGTGATCGTCGTGTGTCGCTGCGCCTGTCGCCATGTTCAAAATCCTGCCTTGCAGTCCCTCTCGGACCTTGCGGTCCCGTCGCCCTTATTCCATCCGCGCCGTAAGCCGTGAGGCTTACTGCGCCGCCTGACCAGCCGATGCGTAGGAATTCGCCGGGTTGGTCGCAAACTTCTTCTTCGCGCCTTCAACCCAGGTCGCGAACTCCTGGTCGCTGACGACCCTGACCGCGATCGGCATGAAGGCATGGTCCTTGCCGCACAGTTCCGAGCACTGGCCGTAGAACACGCCGGTCTTGGTGGCCTTGAACCAGCTCTCGTTGAGGCGGCCGGGGATCGAGTCGATCTTCACGCCGAAGGCCGGCACCGCGAAGGAATGGATCACGTCGGCGCCGGTGGTCTGGATCCGCACCACCTTGTTGACCGGGACCACCATCTCGTTGTCGACGCCGAGCAGACGCGGCTGCTTGTCCTTGTCGAGCAGCGAATCGAACTCGAACTTGCCGTTATCCGGGTAGGCGTAGGACCAGTACCACTGCTTGCCGGTGACCTTCACCGTGAGGTCCGGCTTCGGCACGTCGAGTTCCAGGAACAGCAGGCGGAACGACGGCACCGCGATGCCGACCAGGATCAACACCGGGATCAGCGTCCAGGCCACCTCGATCAGCGTGTTGTGGGTGGTCCGGGAGGGGACCGGATTGGCCTTGGCGTTGAACTTCACCACCACGATGATGAGCAACGCGAGCACGAACAGCGTGATCAGGGTGATCAGCACCAGCAGGAAATTGTGAAACCAGATGATGTTTTCCATCACCGGGGTCACGCCTTCCTGCAGCGTGTGCTCCCACGGCGCCGGCTGCCCCATTTCGGCGAAGGCCGATCCCGCGGCGACAGACGCCACACCCGCCACCGCCAACCCCAGCAATTGCCTGCCCAACCGGCCAATCGACATCTTCATGCCGCTCGCGCTCCCTTGCATTATTCCCCAAAGCACCCCCGGCATGTGGCCGAAAATGCAGCACGATCCGCCCTGACAAACGGCCTTCCGGACATACCCGTCTCTGAGTCAAGGTGGGTACGGGAGCCAGATCGCTAGAACGCGTCGAAATCCAGCCTCTCAAACCATAATTCTCCGGCGCTCGCAATGCAGTAGTGGGGCCGAAAGCCATGCGCCTGCGATGAAGCTGCCGCTTGCGATTTTTCCCGCAAAATCAAGCGAAAGTCGCCGAAACGAAGCCGCATACAGTTGACAGGGGGATTACCGGATGTACCCACAGACAGGGCAGCGCACAGGAACCTGATTCGCTGCGGGCTGCCCCAATCCGGCGCGAGAATGGCTCCAAGATCGCCTTCAAGGCGCCGTCATTGCGGTATCAGTCGACGCCTGAGCATGATCCGGAAAACTGGAGACCGGTCTTCCGAAAGATCATGCTCAAACAAGAAGATGAGATCATGATTCGCTTCCGGGAAGCGCATCATGGCGCGCGTGCTACCGGCGGCCGGACGGCCGGACCGACCGAACATCTATAAGGATCGACCCGGATGGGCGCTTCGAACATTCGTTTGACGATGGCCAGCTGGCTCGGCGGCCACGCGATTCTGGCCCTCTGCCTCGGCCTTTCTCTTGGCCTTTCTCTCGTCCTGACCCAGCCGGCGAACGCGCAAGGCGCGGTGCGCTCGGTCCATGGCGACTGGCAGATCCGCTGCGACACTCCGCCGGGCGCCCAGGCCGAGCAATGCGCGCTGATCCAGAGCGTGGTAGCGGAGGACCGCTCCAATGCCGGCCTGACCGTGATCGTGCTGAAGACCGCCGACCAGAAGAGCCGCCTGATGCGCGTGGTCGCCCCGCTCGGCGTGCTGCTGCCCTCCGGCCTCGGCTTGAAACTCGACAATCAGGACGTCGGCCGCGCCGGTTTCGTCCGCTGCCTGCCCAATGGCTGCGTCGCCGAGGTCGTGATGGACGACAAGCTGCTCGGCCAGCTCAAGAACGCCAAGACCGCGACCTTCATCATCTTCGAGACGCCCGAGGAAGGGATCGGCTTTCCGCTCAGCCTGAATGGCCTGGCGGAGGGGTATGACAAATTGCCCTAGGGGCGCCGAGCGGCACAGGAAAGCGTAGCCCGGATGGAGCGCAGCGCAATTCGGGGCCGCTCTCATCGCGGATGAACCAGTCCCGGATTTCGCTGCGTTTCATCCGGGCTACGCCATCTCAGCGGACGCCCGCATAATAATCGAACAGCCCGCTCGCCTCCGCGGACAGCCAGTCCGCCTCCCCCGTCATGTAGCCTTCGACTTGTCCGGTGATGCCGATCAAAAACGAGATCGGCATGCCGTAGAGCGCGAACGGCGTGTCGACCTCGGCGGCGTCGACGCGCGAGACGAGGCCGCCCGGATCGAAGCCGATCGCGAGATGGCGCAGCTTGAGCTGCTTGACGTAGGGCGCGACCGACGCGCGGTTGCGATCGGTGCTGACAGCGACGACCACGAGATCGCTGCGGCCGCTGGCGGCGAGGCGGTCCAGCATCGGCAGCTCGGTCCGGCACGCCGCGCACCAGGTGGCCCAGAAGTTCACCAACACCATCCTGCCTTTGAACGCCGTGAGATCGAGCGCGCCGCCGGCGAGCGCCGGGATCGCGACCGGCGGCACCGGGCGGGCGCCTTCGACCTGCGTGAACTGATGCCGGATGGTGCCGAATTGTGGCGGTCCCGACGCTGCGCGCACAGCTCCGGTGGGCATTGCGAGCGAGGCGCCGGCGCCAATCATGGCGGCAACGACGGCGCGGCGTGAGGGTGCGTGAGCTGACGTCATGACAAGTTCTCCGCTCGGCTTGATCGTCACCTCGCTCAGGACCGGATGTAGGACCAGCCGGCTTCCTGCAATTCGATGATGCGCCCGGGTCCGTTCGGCACCAGGTCGACATGATCGAGCAGGACCAGCGGATGACCCTCGGCGCGCTCCATGCCGAGCTTGGTGGCTTCGCAGACCACGAAGCGGATGTCCGGCGTGAGCCCCCGCACCACCCGCAGCAGGTCCTTCACCGGCGAGGTGTCGGCGCGCAGCATGTGGACGCCGGTATTGTAGGCGACGACCTCGATCTCGAACGGCTCGTTGCGCTCCCGATAATATTTCGGGAGGTTGAGCGCGGTCGAGATCAGCGCCCGCATCGTGGCCGGATCGTCGCTGTTGATCGGCAACACAAGGTGGTGCACGCGCGGCTCCGGCTTCTTCGGCTCGGGTTTGGAGACCGCCGCTACCGAACTGGTGAGCAGCATTGTCGCGGCGAACGGCACCGCGAAGGCCAGCACCAGCCCGGTCACGACCGTCAGCTTGTGGCGAGAGACGCGCATCGCGCTCACCTCACGGCGCGCTCGCGAGCAGGGCGAACTGGCTGCGCTTGGCGTAGGCGACGATCGCGCTCAATGTCAGCAGCACGAGGGCGGGCACCGGCGAGCCGCCGATCACGAACAGATGGCTGATGGTGGCGCCGACCATGATGCAGCTGAGCAGCACGCCGCCGAACGCTGCGACCGGGGGCAGCAGGATCAGGACCGCGCCGAGCAGCTCCAGCGATCCGGTGAAGTAGCGGAACCATTGACCGAGCCCGATATGTTCGAATTCCTCGACCAGCATCGGCACGCCGTAAAGCTTGGCGGCGCCCGCGGCGGCAAAGGCCAAGGCGAGCAGTCCCCTGACGACCCAGAGGCTGACGGATTTCCAGCGCGACGGCGCCGCGGCAATTGCAACTGACATTGATGACTCCCGAGTTGTTCGTAAGGCCGGTCCGCGCGGCCACCCGACCGATCGGCGGCCGGCCCGCGGCTTTCGGTGCACTAAATTCGGGAGTAAGATGAAAAGAACAAGTAGGATGCTTTTTGTGAGGTAGTATGAAAAAGATGACTATTGAGCCTGTCGAGCCTCCGGCGGCGTCCGAGCCGTGCAACGGCGACCTGTCGGCGCAATTTCATCGCGCGCTGTCGGTGCTGGCCGGGAAATGGAAGGGCGACATCCTCTGGCAACTGGTCGAGCGCAAGCGCCGGTTCGGCGAGCTGCGCCAGTCGATCCCCGGCGTGACCCAGCACATGCTGACCACACAGCTGCGCGATCTCGAGGCCAACGGCCTCGTCAAGCGCACGGTCTATCCCGAGGTGCCGCCACGGGTTGAGTACGAGATGACGCCGTCGGCCAAGGCGCTCAAGCCGGTGTTCGACGAGCTGTACCGCTGGGCGCAGGAGCATGGCTTTCCGACCTCGGCGCAGGACACCGCGCAGCCGAAGCCGCAATCGGGCGATGCAGCCGAGCGCGAAAGCCAGCCGCTGAAGGCGGATCGGCGCTCAAGGTGATGACGACAAGGTGAGGAGCCCGACGGGGCACTGTGATCGACCGCATAGCCGCAAGCACTCCCGGTTTGCCACCCCAACCACTATCTTTGATGATCGCCGTCCGGGCCTGAACCGGGACCGGTACAGGTTTCCGGGTTGTAAGATGAGTTTTCCGCTCGTCTCTGCTTCAATCCCCCGAAATCCCTGGCTTCCGGGTTCCCCACTGGCAATCAGTTGCGCTTCAGGCAAGGATGACGAGGAATCGCCAAGCAATCGCATTGCGTCGGAGTGACCATGACCAATCCCGCCACGACCTCCCTGCTCGACCGCGCCAATCTGGACCGCGATGCCGTCCGCCGCGAGGTGTCCCGCGGCCTTGAAGGCGCCGACGACGGCGAGCTGTTCCTGGAGTTCGGGCAGACCGAGGCGCTGGTGTTCGACAACGGAAGGCTGAAGCAGGCGACCTATGACACCTCGCAGGGCTTCGGCCTGCGCGCGGTCAAGGACGACGCGGTCGGCTATGCGCATTCCTCCGACGTCTCGATCCCGGCGCTGATCCGCGCCGCCGATGCGGTCGCGGCCGTGCGCGGCGGCTATGCCGGCACTTTCGCCGCGGCGCCGGCCCACACCAACATCAAGCTCTATGGCGACGAGAACCCGCTGGATGGCCCGGCGTTCGAGGCAAAAGTAAAACTGCTCGGCGAAATCGACGCCTATGTCAGGGACAAGGACCCGCGGGTGCGGCAGGTCTCGGCCAGCCTCACCGCGACCTGGCAGGTGGTCGAGATCCTGCGGCCCGACGGCGAGAGCTATCGCGACATCCGCCCGCTGGTGCGCGTCAACATCTCCGTGGTCGCCGGCCAGGGCGACCGCCAAGAGAGCGGCAGCAAGGGCTATGGCGGCCGCGAAGGCTATGCGCGTTTCATCGAGACCAAGGCCTGGCGCGACGCAGCCGACGGCGCGCTGCGCGAGGCGCTGGTCAATCTCGAATCGGTGCCAGCGCCTGCCGGCGAGATGGACGTCGTGCTCGGCGCCGGCTGGCCCGGCGTGATGTTGCATGAGGCCGTCGGCCATGGGCTCGAGGGCGATTTCAACCGCAAGCAGACCTCGGCCTTCGCCGGCCTGATGGGCCAGCAGGTCGCGGCCAAGGGCGTCACCGTGGTCGACGACGGCACCATGGCCTCGCGCCGTGGCTCGCTCTCGATCGACGACGAGGGCACGCCGACCAACCGCACCGTGCTGATCGAGGACGGCATTCTGGTCGGCTACATGCAGGACCGCCAGAACGCCCGGCTGATGGGCATGAAGCCGACCGGCAACGGTCGGCGGCAGAGCTATGCCCATGTGCCGATGCCGCGCATGACCAACACCTACATGCTGTCGGGCGACCGCGACCCGGCCGAGATCATCGCCTCGGTGAAGAACGGCATGTACGCCGCCAATTTCGGCGGCGGCCAGGTCGACATCACCTCGGGCAAGTACGTGTTCCAGTGCACCGAGGCCTACAAGATCGAGAACGGCAAGCTCGGCGCGCCGCTGAAGGGCGCCATGCTGATCGGCAACGGACCGACCGATCTCCACAGGATCACCATGATCGGCAACGATCTTGCGCTGGATACGGGAATCGGCACTTGCGGCAAGAACGGCCAGGGCGTGCCGGTCGGCGTCGGCCAACCGACGCTCAGGATGGAACGGATTACGGTCGGAGGAACGGGCTAGTGAGCAGCGGAAACGAAGTCGTGACGGCCAAGCCGACCAGCTGGCGCGGGCAGGCCGTGCAACTGGCCGCGATCGTGGCCGTCGTGTTCCTCGCCAAGGGCGCGATCGCCGAGCCGTTCTACGTGCCGTCGGGATCGATGGAGCCGACGCTGCTGATCGGCGACGCACTGGTCGCCTCGAAATATCCCTATGGCTACGGCGCGGCCTCGCTGCCGATCCAGATCACGCTGCCGGAAACCGGCCGCGTGTTCGGCGAGACGCCGAAGCGCGGCGACGTCGTCGTGTTCCGCTGGCCGGGCGACCGCTCGCAGGCCTGGGTCAAGCGCGTGGTCGGGCTGCCGGGCGATCGCATCCAGATGCGGCAGGGTCAGCTCTTCATCAACGATCATCCGGCGACGCTGAAGCCCGACGGCACCGGCTTCGCCGAAGACGATCGCGGCGGCGGCGAGGAGGCGTATCGCTATATCGAGACGCTGCCGAACGGCGTCAACCACGCGATCTTCAAGATCCGCGACAACGGCCGGCTCGACAATACCCAAGAGGTGACGGTGCCGCCGGGCAAACTGTTCGTGCTCGGCGACAACCGGGACAATTCCGCCGACAGCCGCGTACCGGTGCGCGACGGCGGTGTCGGCCTGTTGCCGATCGACAATCTGATCGGCCGCGCCGACGCCGTGGTCGGCTCCTGGGACCTCGGCATCCGCAGCCAGCCGGTCTGGACCTGGCTCTCAGGCTTCCGACTCGCCCGCTTCTTCACCTCGGTGCAGTAGACGCGTAGCCCGGATGGAGCGCAGCGCAATCCGGGATCTCCCACTCGGCAAGATGTCCCGGATTTCGCTTCGCTCCATCCGGGCTACATTCCTTGTGGGATGATCGCCGTGACCTTCGACGACATCAGGCACATCGCGCTGGCGTGGCCGGACGTCGAGGACGGCTCTTCCTACGGCACGCCGGCGCTGAAGGTACGCAACAAGATGCTGGTGCGGCTCAAGGAGGACGGCGACAGCCTGGTGATGCCGGGCGTCCCGCCGGATGAGCGCGACATGCTGGTCGAGCATCAGCCCAAGGTGTTCTACTTCACCGATCATTACCGCGACTACCCGATGGTCCTGATCCGCCTGTCGAAGGCCAACCGCGCCACCGTCGAGCCGTTGCTGCGCCGGCACTGGCGCACGCTGGCGTCGAAGAAGGCGGTCCGGGGCTACGACGCGACCGCCTCGTCGTGACCCAGGACGAATTCCTCACCGCGGCGCTGCGCAACCCGGCCAATCAAGCCATCACCGACGAGTTGTACCGCCTCGGTCTGCCCGATGCGTGGTTGGTCGCCGGCTGCCTGGTGCAGACCGTGTGGAACGCGCTGACCGGCCGGCCGCCCGATCATGGCATCAGCGACCACGACATCTTCTATTTCGATCCGGATATCTCGTGGGAGGCCGAGGACGCGGTGATTCGCGAACTCAAGGCACGGCTTGGCCATCTCGGTGTCGCGATCGAGGTGCGCAACCAGGCCCGCGTCCATCTCTGGTATCCCGACAAGCACGGCCTGCCCTACCCGGCGCTGTCGCGTTCGACCGACGGCATCGATCGCTTCCTCACCGAAAACACGCAGATCGGCATCCGCCGCGCCACGCGCAGCTACGACGTCTATGCGCCGAACGGTTTCGACGATGTCGCCGGCATGATCGTGCGGCCGAACCGAACCCCCAATTTTTCGCCGGCGAACTATGCGACGAAGGCGGCGCGCTGGAAGGCGCTGTGGCCGGAGATCACGGTGCTGGCGGCGGAGTAGCCTGTCGTCGCGTAGCCCGGATGCAGCGCAGCGAAATCCGGGGCAGGCCCATCCGCGGTGAGCGCGGTCCCGGATTACGCTGCGCTCCATCCGGGCTACGGATTCACCGCACCACGCCCGACGTGAATCCCGCCTTGCGGCGTGGCGGCTTGATCTCTTTCTTCAGGAAGCAATGCGCGTCGCGGCCGGCATAGCCGGGCCGGGCGTAAGTCCAGGCGCGGCACTTGTTGTCGGCGGTGCAGGCGGCCTGGCAGGCCTCGTCGCCGTCGCTGCTCTTCAGTTCGAAATTCTTGTAGTCGCCGCCGAGCCGGTCGATCGAGGTTTCGATGGCGCCGTTGCGCGGTTCGACCACACCCGCGCCGCGCACCCCCGAGACGCAGCAGACGTTCTGCACCCGTGCCGGCACGGTGCTCTTCAGCCAGCACACCGCGCTGTTGTTGGTATCGGTCGGATAGTTGAAGCTCCAGGCGCGGCAACGTCGGTCACGCTCGCAGGTCAGCGCGCAATCGGCCGGATCGCCCGTCGCCACCGGCGCATTGAGATAGTCGCCGCCGGGACGGTCGAAATTGGTCTGCGCCAATGCCGGGCGCGTGACGACAGCGGCCGCGAGGACCGCAAACATCACCACACACGCCCTAAAGAGGCGGCCTATCTCCATGAGATTGCTTTCAAATTCGCGCAGCCCCGCGCATTTCGCGGGGCGTCATTTGAACGCCATGAACCTGTACGGCGGATGAACGGCGGGTGCGACACCACCGCCGTTCGCGCGCGCCTCACGCCCGGATTGGGGCTAGGCGGGGACTAGAAGGCGTATTCCTGATAGGCCGGTTCCACCGAGCCCTTCCAGGGGCCGTTGAACTTCTCCAGCATCTCCTCCGCCGGCGAGCGGCCGGCTTCGATGATGCGCTCGAGCGGTTCGAGGAAGCGGCTCTCGTCGCGTCCGAAATGATCGATCCGGCCGCGCCGCCGCAATCCGGCATGCGACAGGATCAGGCACTCCTTGGCGATCTCGAACAGATAGCGGTCCTTGATCCGCGACTTGAAGCCGAAACGCGGCACGTCATCGCGCAGCGCCTGCCGTTCCGGCGCGGTCCAGTGGCGGACGATGTCCCAAGCGGCATCGAGGCTGTCATTGTCGTAGAGCAGCCCGACCCAGAACGCCGGCAGCGCCGGCAGCCGGCCCCACGGCACGCCGTCGGCGCCGCGCATTTCGAGGTAACGCTTCAACCGCACCTCGGGGAAGATCGTCGAGAGGTGATTGGCCCAGTCCGACAAGGTCGGGCGCTCGCCCGGGAAGGCGGCATTCTTGCCGGCGAAGAAATCCCGGAACGAGGAGCCGGAGACGTCGATATATTCCTCGCCGCGCTTGACGAAATACATCGGAACGTCGAGCGCGTAATCGACATAGCGCTCGAAGCCCATGCCGTCCTCGAACGCGAACGGCACCATGCCGCTGCGCGCATTGTCGGTGTCGCGCCAGATCTCGGAACGGAACGACAGGAAGCCGTTGGGCTTGCCTTCGGTGAACGGCGAGTTGGCGAACAATGCGGTCGCGATCGGCTGCAGCGCCAGCGACACCCGCAGCTTCTTCACCATGTCGACTTCGGAGGAGAAGTCGAGATTGGTCTGCACCGTGCAAGTCCGGAACATCATGTCGAGGCCGTATTTGCCGACCTTCGGCATGTAGTTTCGCATGATCTTGTAACGCCCCTTGGGCATCACGGGGATCTGCGCGCGCGACCAGGACGGCGTCATGCCGAGGCCGAGGAAGCCGATCCCGAGCGGGGTTGCGATCTCCCGCACCTGCGCCAGATGCGCCATCAATTCCGACTGGGTCTGATGCACGGTTTCGACCGGCGCGCCCGACAGTTCGAACTGACCGCCCGGCTCGAGCGAAATCGCGCCGCCGCCGGTGACGTCATAAAGGCCGATGATGTTGCCGCGCTCCATGATCGGCTCCCAGCCGAGCAAGAGCTTCATGCCCTCGAGCAGCGCGCCGATGCCCTTGGCGCCTTCATAGGGCACGGGCTGATGGCCCTCGAGCGTGAACGGAGTCTTCTCGTGCTCGGTGCCGATCCGGAATTCGGACTCAGGCTTCACGCCGGCTTCAAGCCACGCCACGAGTTCGTCGCGCGACTGCAGCGGCGTCATGTCGATCTGGTCACGCGCCATAGATAATCCAACTCAAGGGCGCTTCGATCGAAGGCGCGCGGTGGCAGGGACATCCGCGAGCCACAACGGCTGCGGATGATGGAATCAGCAATATCATCGGGCAGGCACGCCGTCTCGCGCGGGCGCAGTCTTGCTATCAGCCTTGGTCTCGTTCTTGCCGTCGCCTTTGGCGTCGCCGCAGGCGCAGCCGAGCCGGTCGAGCAGACCGCACAGCCTGGTTGCGTCGGCGTCGGATAATTTGGAGCCGACATGCTTGTCGATCGCGGCGGAATAGGCGTTCCACATCCGCTTCTGCAGCTCGCGTCCAGCCTCGGTGATCTCGACGAACTGGCCGCGCTTGTCGATCTTGCATTCGCGGCGGGCGGCGAGCCCCTCGTCGACCAGCTTGTCGATCAGCCGCGAGGTCGAATATTGCGGGATCAGCATCTGGCGCTCGAGCTCGACCGGGCGCAGCTCGCCCGACGGCGCGCGGGACAGCTCGAGCAAGGCGTCATACCAGGCGAGCGGCGGAAAACCGGCCTTCTTCAGATCCTGCTCGACGCAGTCCAGCACCCGGCTCGGCACCCGCATCAGGCGGATCCAGGCGGCCGTCGCCTCGCTCGATAGCTTGCGTTTCATGGTCTAGCTCATAGGGTCCCGGCACCGACTGTACCGCACTGAATGCATCTGCATCAATCTTGACTATTTCATGCAGGCGCATGTAGGCAATCCCTCTCCGGACGCCAAGAACAAGGGAAGGAATACCCCTATGAAGCTTTATTACACCCCCGGTGCCTGCTCCCTCTCCCCCCATATCGCCCTGCTCGAGGCCGGGCTGCCCTACGACCTGGTCAAGGTCGATCTCCGCGCCAAGAAGCTCGAAAACGGCGACGATTTCCTCCAGGTGAACCCCAAGGGCCAGGTGCCCGCGCTGGCGCTGGATACCGGCGAGATGGTCACCGAGGGGCCGATCATCATCCAGATGATCGCCGACAAGGCCGCCGACAAGAAGCTGGCGCCGGCGAGGGACTCCAACGAGCGCTACAAGCTGCTCGAATGGCTGAACTACACCACGACCGAGCTGCACAAGAATCTCGGTCCGATGTTCTCGCCCGTGCTCGCCGACGACGCCAAGGCCTTCTTCAAGGACCGCGCCATGGGCAAGTTCAAATATGTCGAGAGCCAGCTCACCGGACGCGACTATTTGATGGGCAACCAGTTCACGGTCGCCGACGGCTACCTCTTCACCATGATCATGTGGGCGCAGGACCGGCTCGGCTTCGATCTCTCCGGCCTGCCGAACGTGACGGCCTACAAGGCCCGCGTCGCGGCGCGCCCGAAGGTGCAGGAGGCGCTGAAGAAGGAAGGCCTGCTCAAGGCGGCCTGAGCTCGCACCGAACAAGGCCGGCCTCGTGGCACCACGCGGCCGGCCCCTTGCCGACAATTTTCGACAGGAAGAAGCTGGCCACGACCCATCTGCTGCCGGGCATGCCGGTCGAGGTGTTTGTCCCGACCACCGAGCGGGCGGTGCTCTCCTGTCTGATGAAGCCGCCGGCCGACCAGGTCCACCGCGCCTTCATGGAGAAATGAACGGTGCAAACCTTCAGGACGTGCTGGAACAAAATCAATTTAATCGGCATTCTACCGATTAAGACTACTTTCGGCTGAGGGCGTGGCCGTCCTTGTTCGAGCGATCCAACTAACCGACTATGACCTGCGGCGCGCCCTCCGCTCCAACTGGTCTAAAAATGTGACGATCGCCTTTACCCTTTTATTGACCAGCACCCTGGTTGGGCTGGCAACCAGTTTGTACTTTCGGGTTTGGACATTGATGCTGGAGTCGCCGCTGGTCGCGGTGCTCGCGGCGATCGTGCTCCAATCCGACGGCTTTTCCTTTGCCACCGGCGCTCCGATCGTCGTCGCCTGTCTCGCCTTCAACCAGTTCGCTTATCTCGCCGGCGCCTTGCTCTCGCCGGAGACTGACGGCTCAATGGCGGAAGAAATTGACGGCCTGCCAGACCGTCGCGGCGAGCACAATATCCGCGGTCAGAACGAGTAGCGCGAGGCCGGCCCATGAAGGGCCCTTGCCCCGAAGACGCAGCGGCTTCCGCCACCGCGACGACCGCAGGGAAGACAAGGAATCCTTCGCCGCGATCTCCGCGGCACCTTCCTTGAACGCAGAACTCATCGCACGACACCCTCACGCTGATCGTCGCCCCGGCGATCGACGAGCAAGAGTGATGCCAGCAGCGTGGTGCCAGTGGGGAACGAGCGTGGCGGGACTTTGACGCGCATGACCGTCGCACAACAGGATCAAGTCGGATCGATGACCGGCTTGATCCTGCGCGAGTTCGCCTCAGAAGTTTACGCCGCCTGCTTCTTCGGCGGGAAGCGGCCGTAGAAGGTTTCGCCCTTGGCGGCCATCTCCTCGAGCAGCTTCGGTGGCGTGAAGCGCGAGCCGTACTTCTTCTCGAAGCTGTGGCAGAGCGCGACGAAGTTCTTGGTGCCCATGAAGTCGATGTAGGACAGCGCGCCGCCGGTGAACGGCGCGAAGCCGAAGCCGAGGATCGAGCCGACATCGGCCTCGCGCACGTCGGTGATGACGCGATCCTCGACGGTGCGCGCGGCCTCCACCGCCTGCACCACCAGGAAGCGCTGCTTCAACTCCTCGACGCTGAGCGTGTCGGGATCGAGCTGCTTCGGCTGCAGATTGGCGAGCCCCGGCCACAGGCTCTTCTGGCCCTTGCCCTTCTCGGGATAGTCGTAGAAGCCCTTGCCGTTCTTGCGCCCGAATCGGCCCTGCTTCTCGACCATCTCGACCATCAGCTTCTTCTGCGCCTGGTCGATCGCGTTGGGGCCGAGATCGGCCTCGGTCGCCTTGGTGATCTTCAGGCCGAGATCGAGCGCGACCTCGTCCTGCAGCGACAGCGGCCCGACCGGCATGCCGGCCATCTTGGCGGTGTTCTCGATCATCGCCGGCGGCACGCCCTCGAGCAGCATCTCGTTGCCCTCGGAGATGTAGCGCATCACGCAGCGGTTGGCGAAGAAGCCACGGGAGTCGTTCACCACGATGGGCGTCTTGCCGATCGCGCGCACATAGTCGAGTGCGGTCGCCAACGCGACGTCGCCGGTGTTCTTGCCCAGGATGATCTCGACCAGCATCATCTTCTCGACCGGCGAGAAGAAGTGGATGCCGATGAACTTGCCCTGGTCCTTGAACTCCTCGGCCAGTGAGTTGATCGGCAGCGTCGAGGTGTTGGAGGCGAAGATCGCGCCCGGCTTCAGCAGCGGCTGCGCCTTGGCATAGGTATCCGCCTTGACCTTGCGATCCTCGAACACCGCCTCGATGACGAGGTCGCAGTCCGAGATCACGTTGTAGTCTGATGTGGCCGAGATCCGCGCCAGGATGGCATCGGCCGCGTCCTGCTTCATCCGTCCCTTGGCGATCAGGCCGTCGACCACGGTCTTGGCGTGGCCCTTGCCCTTGTCGGCGCTCTCCAGGTCGCGATCGACCAGCACGACGTCGATACCGGCTTGCGCCGACACATAGCCGACGCTGGCGCCCATGAAGCCGGCGCCGATCACGGCGAGCTTCTTCACCTTGGTCGGCGGCACGCCCGCCGGGCGGCGGGCGCCCTTGTTCAGTTCCTGCATCGACAGGAACAGCGAGCGGATCATCGCCGCCGCTTCCTTCGACCGCAGCACCTTGGTGAAGTAGCGCGACTCGACCCGCAGCGCGGCGTCGATCGGCAGCTGCAGGCCCTCATAGACGCAGCTCATGATGGCGCGCGCGGCCGGATAATTGTCGTAGGTCTCGCGGCGATAGATCGCGTTGCCGGCCGGGAACATCTGCATGCCCATCTTGGAGAAGACGGGGCCGCCGGGCAGCTTGAAGCCCTTCTCGTCCCACGGCGCGACCGCCTTGCCGCCGCCCTTGATCCAGTCCTTCGCGGCCTTGATCAAATCGGCTGCCGGCACCACCGCGTGAATCAGGTTGAGTGCCTTGGCGCGGGTCAGATTGACCGCCTCGCCCTTGAGCAGCAATTGCATCGCGTCCGCCGGCTGCACAAGACGCGGCACGCGCTGGGTGCCGCCGGCGCCGGGGAACAGGCCGACCTTGATCTCGGGCAGGCCGAGCCGGGTCTTCGGGTTCTCGGCCGCGACGCGGTAGTGGCAGGCCAGCGTGATCTCGAAGCCACCGCCGAGCGCAAGCCCGTTGATCGCGGCGACCCACGGCTTGTCCGAGGTCTCGATCGCGCGGAACGATTGCGACATCTGGCGGCTCTGCTCGAATAGCATCTGGTTCGCGGCTTCCTCGCCCTTCTCCTTGAAGAGCTGCGCGTAAGAGCGGTTCATGCCCTCGAGCATCGAGAGGTCGGCGCCGGCGCAGAACGCCTCCTTCGCCGAGGTGATCACGACGCCCTTGATCGCGGGATCGCTGGTCGTCTGCTTGATGATCTCGCCGATCTCCTGGGTCGAAATCTCGTCGAACACGTTCATCGAACGATCTGGGATGTCCCAGGTGACGAGCGCAATGCCGTCGGCGTCGACGTCGAACTTGAAATTCTTGTAAGCCATGTTGCTCGCTCCTCTCGCCTCAGACGCGCTCGATGATGGTGGCGGTGCCCATGCCGCCGCCGATGCATAGCGTCACCAGCGCCGTCTCCTTGTTGGTGCGCTCGAGCTCGTCGAGCACGGTGCCGAGGATCATCGCGCCGGTCGCCCCTAACGGATGGCCGAGCGCGATCGCGCCGCCATTGACGTTGATCTTGGCGTTGTCGATGTCGAACGCCTGGATGTAGCGCAGCACCACCGAGGCGAAGGCCTCGTTGAGCTCGAACAGGTCGATGTCCGACTTCTTCATGCCGGAGCGCTCGAACAGCTTTTCGGTGACGTCGACCGGGCCGGTCAGCATCATCGCCGGCTCCGAGCCGATATTGGCGAAGGCGCGGATTTTCGCCCGCGGCTTCAGGCCATACTTGGCGCCCGCCTCCTTGCTGCCGAGCAGCACGGCGCCGGCGCCGTCGACGATGCCGGAGGAATTGCCGGCGTGATGCACGTAATTGACCTTCTCGACCTCGGGATGCGACTGGATCGCCACCGCGTCGAAGCCGGCCATCGCCGCCATCGCCGCGAAGGACGGCTGCAGCTGCGCCAGCGACTGCATCGTCGTCGTGGGGCGCATGTGCTCGTCCTTGGCAAGGATGGTCAGGCCGTTGACGTCCTTGACCGGCACCACCGATTTATTGAAGCGGCCCTCGTCCCAGGCCTTGGCCGCGCGCTGCTGGCTCTGCACCGCGTAGGCGTCGACGTCATCGCGCGAGAAACCGTATTTGGTCGCGATCAGATCGGCCGAAATCCCCTGCGGCATGAAGTAGGCCGGCACCGCCATCGAGGGATCCATCGGCCAGGCGCCGCCGGAGGCGCCGATGCCGACGCGGCTCATCGATTCCGCGCCGCCGCCGATCACGAGCTCATGCTGGCCGCTCATGATCTGGGCCGCGGCGAAGTTCACGGCATCGAGGCCGGAGGCGCAGAAGCGGCTGATCTGCACGCCCGGCACCTTCTCGCCGAGGCCGGCGTTCAGCGCCGCGAAACGGGCGATGTCGGAGCCGGCCTCGCCGACCGGATCGACCACGCCGAGCACGACGTCGTCGACGGAATCCCCGGGAAGATTGTTGCGCTCCTTGAGCGACTTCAGCGGCACCGTGGCGAGCGCCAGCGCGGTGACCTCGTGCAGCGCGCCGTCGGCCTTGCCGCGGCCGCGCGGGGTACGAACGTGATCGTAGATGTATGCCTCAGGCATGACGCCCTCCTTGATATGAGGATCATAATATATACAGAAGGACACGCCGCCGCAGCGGTGCGGCGGCAATTTTTCAGAACGCTTCCGCGGCCAATTCCATCGTGGTGGCGCTGCCGCTCTGGATCCGGGCCAGATGCACGGCAGTCTCCGGCAGCAGCTTCTCCATGAAGAAGCGGCCGGTCACGAGCTTGGTGTTGAGGTACTGCGTGGTACCGGCGGCGGCCTTGTCCTGCGCCACCTTGGCCATCTTCGCCCACATGTAGCCGAGCGCGACGAGGCCGAACAATTTCATGTAGTCGGTCGCGGCGGCGCCGGCATTGTCGGGCTTGGCCAGCGCGTTCTGCATCAGCCAGCCGGTGGCCTGCTGCAGATGGCCGAGCGCGGTGGAGAGCGGGGTGATGAACGGCTTCATCGCCTCGTCGGCGCCATGCTCCTTGGCGAAAGCACCGACCTCGCCGAAGAACGCCATCGCGGCACGGCCGCCGTCGCGCGGCAGCTTGCGGCCGACCAGGTCGAGCGCCTGGATGCCATTGGCGCCCTCATAGATCATCGCGATGCGCGCATCGCGCACGAACTGCTCCATGCCGTGCTCGGCGATATAGCCGTGGCCGCCGAACATCTGCTGCGCCGAGACCGTGTTGGCGAACCCGGTGTCGGTCAGGACGCCCTTCAGCACCGGCGTCATCAGGCCCATGTGATCGTCGGCGGCCTGGCGATCCCCAGCGTCGTTGGATCGGTGCGCGACGTCGCTCTTCAGCGCGGTCCATACCACCATGGCGCGCGCCGCCTCGTTGAAGGCGCGGATGGTGAGCAGCGTGCGGCGCACGTCGGGATGCACGATGATCGGATCGGCCGGCTTCTCGGGTTCCTTCACGCCGGTCAGCGAGCGGCCCTGCAGGCGCTCGCGGGCATAGGCGACCGCGTTCTGATAGGCGACCTCGGACTGCGCGAGGCCCTGCACGGCGACGCCGAGGCGAGCCTCGTTCATCATCACGAACATGCCCTGCATGCCCTTGTTCTCTTCGCCGATCAGCCAGCCGGTGGCGTTGTCGTAGTTCATCACACAGGTGGAATTGCCGTGGATGCCCATCTTGTGCTCGATCGAGCCGCAGCTGACGCCGTTGCGCTGCCCGAGCGAGCCGTCGGCATTGACCAGCACCTTCGGCACCACGAACAGCGAGACGCCCTTGATGCCGGCCGGCGCACCTTCGATGCGCGCCAGCACGAGATGGATGATGTTCTCGGTGAGGTCGTGCTCGCCGGCGGAGATGAAGATCTTGGTGCCCGTGATCTTGAAGCTGCCGTCGGCCTGGCGCACCGCCTTGGTGCGGAGCAGGCCGAGATCGGTGCCGCAATGCGGCTCGGTCAGGTTCATGGTGCCGGTCCACTGGCCAGCGACCATCTTCGGCACATAGGTCTGCTTCTGCTCGGGGGTGCCGTGCACCAGCAGCGCCGCGGTCGCGCCCATGGTCAGCCCGCCATACATCGAGAAGGCCATGTTGGCGGAGATCTGGAATTCGTTAACCGCCTGCGAGAGCGTTACCGGCAGGCCCTGGCCGCCGAATTCCGTCGGCGCCGAGAGGCCGAGCCAGCCGCCTTCTGCAACCTGCTTGAAGGCATCCTTGAAGCCCTTCGGCGTGGTGACGCTGCCGTCGTCATTGCGCTTGCAGCCTTCAAGATCGCCTGTGCGATTGAGCGGCTGCAGCACCTCTTCGCTGAGCTTGGCGGCCTCGCCGAGGATCGCCTCGCGCACATCGGCCGACGCGTCGGTGAAGCCGGGAAGATTGCCGTAGCGGTCGATCTGGAAAACGTCGTTGAGCAGGAAGCTGACGTCTTCGACGGGGGCTTTGTAGGTTGGCATGCTGGTCTCCCGGCTGGCACGTGGCCGCATATGCGACGGACGCTGCGCAGCGTGTCCTTGGGTTTGTTGGAGCGGACCTTATCCGGTTCCGGAGGTCCGCGGCAGATGCTATCGCGATCAAAGCGCGATGAGACTGGGTTGAAACGTGATCGCGCTTTAGCTCTTTGTTTGAGCATGATCTTTTCGGAAAACCGCTTCGCACTTTTCCGGATCATGCTTTACGATTGCGACATTGCGCCGCTTTGCTTCATCAACTCCTCGCCCATCATCCGATGCAGCAGGTTGATCGCCTTGAGCGGACGCACCATCACCTTGAAATGCGTGATCCGGCCGTCACCATCGAATGTGATGATGTCGACGCCGTTGAGCTTGATGCCGTCGATCTCGTTCTCGAATTCGAGCACCGCGCCGCTGTCATTGCGCCACTCGCCGAGATACTTGAAGGTCGGGCTGCCGAGCACCTTGGCGGCGCTGGTGAGATATTTGAAGGTGATGTCGCGGCCGCGCTGCGGCGTGTGCACGACCGGACTTTCGAATACCGCGTCGGGATGCAGCAGGTCCCACAGAGCGGCGGTGTCGTGGGACTTCATGTAGGCGTACCACTTGTCGAGGCCCGGCTTGCTCATTCGGACGTCTCCTGCGGCGGGGTTAAGAAGCCTGAACATCGGCCGCGCGCGACAGGGCGGCACGCCGATCACCATATGCATATTGACGCATATGCACACTAACGCATAAAGTCAAGCGAGCTTGAGAATGTTCGTCTTGGGAACTGAGATGGAGGTGGGCGTTGGCACTCGGTGACGCAATCCTCGCATGCCTCACGGAACGTCCGATGACGGGCTATGAGCTCGCCAAGACGTTCGATGCCTCGATCGGCTTCTTCTGGAAGGCCGACCATCAGCAGATCTACCGGGAGCTCTCGCGGCTGCGCGACAAAGGCCATGTCCAGGGCCGCGAGGTGGTGCAGTCCGGCAAGCCCAACAAGCTGGTCTATACCCTGACCGCCGAAGGCCGCGCGGCGCTGAAGCACTGGGCGGCGCGGCCGAGCGTGCCGCCCTCGATCAAGGATGACCTTCTGGTCCGGCTCTATGCGCTCGACTGCGTCGACATCGAGCCGTTGCGCACCGACCTGATGGCGCGGCTGGAGCATCACCGCGACCGCTATGAGCGCTATGAGCGCCTGCTCAACAAGCGCTTTCCCGACGGCACCGCGCCGCCGGCCGATGTCGGCAAGATGCTCAGTCTGCGCCTCGGCATGCGCCATGAGCACATGGTGGTGGAATGGTGCGGCGAGGCGCTCGACGCGCTCTCGGCAATGTCCGGCCGCAGCAACGTGCTGCCGCTCGACGACGGCAAGCGCGAAAGCAACGGCTAGGCACCCACCTCCCCTTGAAACGGGGGTCGCTTTGCTCGCCAGAGCAAAGCGGGTGGGGATCCGCTCGCTCCACATACAGCGTCGCCCGCGGCAAACCCCCATCCCGACCTTCCCCCTTTCAGGGGGAAGGAGAAATTTGGCGGCGACACAAGTCGCTGTCCTGATCCGGCGCAACAGGTTCCCGGATTCCCTAACTTTAGCGCCCGTCGGCCGCATTCCTTAACCCGTTATTTACCGTGACGGGAAAAAGTCAGCAGCTGAGGCAGACGCCCGGCGCAGAATTCGATTGTCTCTTAACGGGAATGCGCGGGGAGGCTGCGGGCGCAGGGTGTAGCGCCGGAGTCGGGACCGGACGGAATCATGAATTCGCGCGTATCGTGGAGTGTTGACGGCATCGATCCCTCCGTCCGCGACAGGGCCGAGGCGGCTGCGCGCCGCGCCGGGATGTCGCTGAACGACTGGCTCAACTCCACCATCGGTGAACCGAGCCCGCCGGATTGGCGCATGGAGCAACGGCAGCCGATGCCGAGCCGGGAAAGCCGCGAGGTCGCAGATATCCACCAGCGGCTCGACGCCATCACCAGGCAGATCGAACAGATTGCAAAGCCTCTGACGCGCGCCGAAGCGGTGCGCGCCGAAGTCCCGCGCGGCCAGCCCGCCGTCGCGCGGCAGCTGAACGATGCGATCTCGCGCCTCGATGCCCGGCTGTCGCAAATTTCGCGGCCGCAGCCGGCGCGCGAACCGCAGCCACAGCCGATGCGTGAATCGCAGATGCAGCGCGAGCCGCAGATGCACGACCGGCAACTGGAGGAGAGGCTGCGCCAGGCGGAAGCGGTCGAGCGCGCCGCAGCCCAGGTCTATCGCCCCTCGCCGCCACTGAGCCCGGCCTCGTTCGATTTCGCGATCGCGGAGATCGCCGCGCGCCAGAACGAGCTCGACGTGTCGGCACAACGGCAGATGCCGCCGCGCGGTGCGCCGCCGATGCCGCAATCGGCGCCGCCGATGGCCGCCTATGCGCCGCCGCCGGCTGCGCCGGCCGGACCCGACTTCTCCTCGCTCGAGCGTCATCTGCTCAAGATCACGAGCCAGATCGAGGCGCTGCAGCGGCCCGACCATATCGAGCAGTCGATCGCGGCCTTCCGCGGCGAGCTTGCGGAGATCCGCCAGGCGATCACCGAGGCGATGCCGCGCCGGGCGATCGAGTCGATCGAGAACGAGATCCGCTCGTTGCATCACCGGATCGATGAGCTCCGCCAGGAGGGCCGCAACGGCCAGGGCCAGGCGATCGCCGGCATCGAACGTGCGCTGTCGGAAATCCGCGAGGCGCTGCGCACGCTCACGCCCGCCGAGCAGCTCACCGGCTACGACGAGGCGATCCGCAATCTCGGCGCCAAGCTCGACATGATCCTGCGCGCCAACGACGATCCGTCGACGGTGCATCAGCTCGAGAGCGCGATCGCCGCGTTGCGCGCCATCGTCTCCAACGTCGCCTCCAACGACGCGCTGCTGCAGCTCTCCGGGGACGTGCATGCCCTGGCCGCGAAGGTCGACCAGCTGTCGCAAATGTCGCGCGCCGAGAGCCATGGCGATGCCTTCGCCGGGATCGAGCAACGCATTGCCGCATTGGCCTCGACGCTGGAGACCCGCGAGCGGCCGGCCGGCAATGACAACACCGATGCCATCGAAGGCGCCCTGCGCTCGCTGTCGGAGCGGATCGACCGCCTGCAGGTCGGCAACGACAGTTCGTCGGCATTCACCCATCTCGAGCAGCGCGTCTCCTATCTGCTCGAGCGCCTGGAGTCCGCCGACCAGCGCTCCGGCAATCTCGGCCGGGTCGAGGAAGCGCTGCATGACATCATGCGGCACCTCGAGGCGCAGCACGCCCACATCGCCTCGCTTGCCGACGCCGCCCGCAACGTCAGCACGTCCTCGCCGCAGCCGATGATGGACAGCGGCATCGTCGACATGGTGAAGCGCGAGCTGTCCGACATCCGCTTCAGCCAGTCGGAGACTGACCGCCGCACCCAGGATTCGCTGGAGACCGTTCACAACACGCTCGGCCATGTCGTCGATCGTCTCGCGATGATCGAGAACGATCTGCGTACCGTGCGCACCGCGCCGCCTGCTCCCGCGCCGGCCGAGTCGCGGATGGAAGCTCCGCGGATGGAAATGCCGCGGGCGGCGATGTCGCAGCCGATCGCGCAGCCCAAAGCTGAAGCGTACAAGCCTGACTCGTACAGGCCCGAATTGCCCAATCCTGCGCTGGCGCAGGAGCACTTCATGTCCGCGCCGCGCGAATTCCATGCCGCGCAGCCGGTCGAGAGCGCGGCGCCGCCGCCGCCGCTGCCGCCGCGCGCGATCAGCGAGATCCTCGAGCCGCATGCGGCGTCCGCTCGTGCCGCGATCGCGCCGGAACTGCCGCCGGATCATCCGCTCGAACCGGGCACACGCCCCTCCGGCCGCGTCGCTTCGCCGTCGGAGCGGATCGCGGATTCCGAGCGCGCGATCAGCGATCTTCCCGCCGGCAAGAAGGAGCCGGTCTCGACATCGAGCTTCATCGCCGCCGCGCGCCGCGCCGCGCAGGCCGCTGCCGCGCAACCCGTCAACGAGAAGGCGGCGCGCGCCGCGAGCAAGGCTGCAGCCAAGGCCAAGGAGAAGGCCGACAAGGCCGCGAAGGCGGCTGCCGCCAAGGCCGGCACGGTTGCGGCCGGCGCGCCGGCGACTGGCGCGCCGGAGGCACAGCCTTCGACCATCACCTCCAAGATCCGTTCGCTGCTGGTCGGCGCGAGCGTGGTCGTGATCCTGCTCTCAACCGCCAAGATGGCGATGAACCTGCTCGACACCAGCTCCGCGCCGCGGGTGCCGGCGATCGAGCATAGCGAGCCGGCCACGCCGCCCATGCAGCCGCCTGCCGAGAATTCCTTCGCGCCCGCCCCGGCTGCGCCGTCTGGCGTGCCCGGGCCGTCGATGACCTCGCCGACCCCGCTCGGCCGCCAGTCCAACAATACTCCGGCGCCGAACACGCTCGACAGCGCGCAGGTGACGATCCCACCGGCAATCGCGCCCGCACCCGCCGTCGCGCCTGAGCCGACCGCGGCGCCAACGGCCGCCGCCAACGACGTCACCGGCACGATTCCGACCGCACCGCCGCTCGGCGGCAAGCTCGTCATGGTCCAGATCCCGGCGGGCGAGAAGCTGCCCGATGCAATCGGTGGTCCGGCGCTGCGCAGCGCCGCGATCAAGGGCGATGCGGCCGCGGCCTATGAAGTCGGCGTCCGCTTTGCCGAGGGCAAGGGCGTGACCGCCAATGTCGACGAAGCCGCCAAATGGTATGCCCGCGCGGCGCAGGCCGGCGTGGTGCCCGCGATGTTCCGGCTCGGCACCTTCTACGAGAAGGGCCTCAGCGTGAAGCGCGACTTCGATGTGGCGCGACGCTACTACGTGCAGGCCGCCGAGCGCGGCAACGCCAAGGCGATGCACAATCTCGCCGTGCTCGACGCCGATGGCGGCGGCAAGGGCGCCGACTACAAGAGCGCCGCGCAGTGGTTCCGCAAGGCGGCCGATCGCGGCGTTGCCGACAGCCAGGTCAATCTCGGCATCCTCTATGCCCGCGGCATCGGTGTCGAACAGAACCTCGCCGAGTCCTTCAAGTGGTTCAGCCTCGCGGCCGCGCAGGGCGACGCCGACGCCGGCCACAAGCGCGACGATATTGCCAAGCGGCTCGATCCGCAGTCGCTGGCCGCAGCGAAGCTGGCGATCCAGACCTTCACCGCCGAGCCGCAGCCGAGCGATGCGGTCAACGTGCCGGCGCCCGCCGGCGGCTGGGATGGCGCGGCCGCGCAGCCCGCAGCGGCGAAACCGGTCAAGCAACCCTCGAAGCGGACTGCGGCGCTCGCCGCTCCAGCTCACTAAAGCATGATCCGGAAAAGTGCGAAGCGGTTTTCCGAAAAGATCATGCTCAAACAAAGAGCTAAGGCGCGATGACGATTCAACCTAATCTCATCGCGCTTTAGGTTCGAGACGGCTGCGGCGCCTTGACGGCGCCGCTGTCCTATACCTCCGGCCTTCGGCCGTGTAGACAGGCGCGCAGTTCCGCGCCGTCGGCGTACGTCCCGGAGGGTCAGGCTTGTCTGTCGACGATCGCCAGGATGATGGAACGGGCCACCGTTCGTCGCCGACCGGTCCCCGCGTTGCGCCGCCGCGGCAGGCGCCGTCTCCATTTGCCCGGCGCCCCTCAGCCCCGCCTCCGCCGACGCCCCAAGAGAACGTGGCATCGCCGCCCCGCGCCTTCCGGTTCTCGCTCTGGTCCATCATCATCTTCGTGCTGCTGTTGTCGAGCGTCGCCATCCAGGCTTACCGGGACCTGTCGACGCCGGGCGCCTGGGACTTCTGGCGCGAGACCTACATCGCGGCCAGCATGACGTCCGCGGTGATTCCCGACGTCGACATCGATGGATCGGGCCGCGGACGGCGGGCGCTTGCGATCAGCGGCAAGATCGGCTCGGCCAGCGCGAGCTGGTTCCGCGACCGGCTCAGCGAGGCGCGTCTCGCACCAGGCGACGTCGTGCTGCTGTCGTCGCCCGGCGGCGCGCTGAACCAGGCCGCCATCATGGGCGAGGTCATCCGCACGCGCGGGCTCGTCACCGCGGTCGCCACCGCCGATGCCTCGGGCAAGCTCCGCCCCGCGTCCTGCGCCAGCGCTTGCGTCCTGGTCTATGCCGGCGGCCAGACCCGCTATGGCATCGCGGGCTCACGGCTCGGCGTGCATCGCTTCACGACGAGCGCGCCGGTCAGCGATCCCCTCGCCGAGGCGCAACGCATCCAGGGCATGGTGCTGGGCTACATGACCAAGATGGGCGTCTCCTCCGCGATCGTCGAGGCGATGTCGCAAACCTCCGATATCCGCTGGCTGAACCCCAACGAAGCGCTCGCGCTGAACCTGATCACCAGGCCTGTCGATCGGCCCTAAAGCATGATCCGGAAAAGTGCGGAGCGGTTTTCCCTCGCGACAAACGCGGAACGCGTTTGCGCGGAAATCATGCTCAAACAAGGCGACACGGGCGTCATTAATCTGAATCATCAACCACGTCCGCAGCACGGCGGCCAGATGCGGCGAAAAATGCCCCCCGGGGTGGATTCTTTAGTCCCTCCCCCTGCCGAATTCGGTTATGCAAGAACGCGGCAATCGACCCGCGTTCGCCTGCGTCTTGCGCGCCGACCGGATTCGTTCAGCCGGAGAATGCCCGACCAGAACGACATCACGCCGTAATGCGGCCCTGTGCCGAGTTCGCGGCGAACCGACAAGAAGCGACGCGCGTGCAGCTCTATCTCCCGATCGCCGACATTCCGGTCAATGTCTTCCTCATCCTGGCGATGGGCGCGGCGGTTGGATTCGTCTCCGGCATGTTCGGCATCGGCGGCGGCTTCCTGATGACGCCGCTGCTGATCTTCGTCGGCATCGCGCCCGCGGTCGCGGTCGCCTCCGTCGCCAGCCACATCGCGGCCTCCTCGTTCTCCGGTGCCATTTCCTATTGGCGCAGACGCGCGATCGACCCGCTGCTGGCGGCGGTGCTGCTGATCGGAGGCACGCTCGGCACCACGCTCGGGGTGTGGACCTTCACCTTCCTGCGCTCGCTCGGCCAGCTCGACCTGATGATCGCGCTGTCCTACGTCATCCTGCTGACGACGGTCGGCGGGCTGATGTTCTGGGAAGGCCTGCGCGCGATGCTGCGCGCCCGCGGCGGCCGCCCCGTCACGCTGCGCAAGCCCGGCAGCCATGGCTGGATCCACGGCCTGCCGCTGAAGCTGCGCTTCAAGCGCTCCAAGATCTACCTCTCGGTCATCCCGGTGGTCGTGGTCGGGCTCGCGATCGGCTTCATCGGCGCAGTGATGGGGATCGGCGGCGGCTTCATCCTGGTGCCGCTGATGATCTATGTGCTGCGGGTGCCGACCTCCACCGTGATCGGCACTTCGATGGTGCTCACCCTCGTCACCATGGTGTTCGCAACCATGCTGCACGCGGTGACCAACCATCTGGTCGACGCCGTGCTGGCGCTGATCCTGATGGTCGGCGGCGTCACCGGTGCGCAGTTCGGCGCCCGCGCCGGCCAGAAGATCCGCGGCGAGCATCTGCGCCTGCTGCTCGGCCTGCTCGTGCTCGCGGTCGGCATTCGCTTTGCGGTCGAACTGGTGATCCGGCCGCAGGACCTGTTCAGCATCCGCGAAACCGGCGGAGCCCCGCCATGAGGCTGCGCGCGTCGCTCGCGATCATCAGCCTCGTCGCAGCCAGCCTGGCGGCCGCGCCCGCTCATGCCGAACGGCTGATCGTGTCGGTCTCCAACCACCGCGTCACGGTGACGCCGAACTATTCCGGCGGCGAGCTCGTGCTGTTCGGCTCGGTCGAGAAGGACGACAAGACGCCGGCCAATCGCAGCAATTACGATCTCGTCGTCACGGTGTCCGGCCCGCGCGCCGACATGGTGACGCGGCGCAAGGAGCGCAAGTTCGGCATCTGGATCAACACCGACTCGCGCCAGTTCCTGCAGGTGCCGGGCTATCTCGCGCTGTTCTCGAATCGCCCGTTCGACCAGATCGCCTCGCCCGAGGTGCAGCGGCGGCAGCAGCTCGGGCTCAACAACGTGCTGCTGATGCAGCGGGTCGGGCCCGACTATGCCGACGTGGTGCCGAACGACCCGTTCCGCAGCGCCTTCGTGCGGCTGCGCTCCGAGCACGGGCTGTACCGTGAGGCGACCTCGGCGGTGACCTTCCTGACCCCGACCCTGTTCCGCACCGGCATTCCGCTGCCGGCGGAGGTGCCGATCGGCACCTATAATGTCGAGATCAAGCTGTTTTCCGACGGCGCGCTGGTGACCAAGGCCGAGACCGCGTTCGAGATCGTCAAGGTCGGCTTCGAGCAATTCGTCGCCACCACTGCGCGGCATAACGGCCTTGTCTACGGCCTGATCACCGCGTTCATGGCGCTGATGACCGGCTGGATGGCCTCAATCGTGTTCCGCAAGGATTGATCTAGCCAGCCCTGCTTTGCAATGCGCTTTCGAACGCGTCGCTGAGGATCGAGAGGCCAAGATCGATCTCGTCGTCGCTGATTGTCAGCGGCGGGGCGATGCGGAATACGCTGCCCATGCCGGGCAACTGAACGATGTTGGTGCTCAGTCCAAGCTGCATGCAGCGCTGAGAGACACGCGTTCCAAGCGCTTCGTCAGGCTCCTTGCTGTAACGGTCGCGCACGATCTCGATGCCCTGCATCAGCCCCCTGCCGCGCACGTCACCGATGCATTCGAACCGGTTCTGAAGCGCGAGGAGCCCATCCCTGAGCCGCGTGCCCGCGATCCTGGCGCGCTCGACCAATCGGTCGCGCAGGATGATCTCGATGACCTTCAGCCCGACCGCGGCCGGCATCGGGTCCGACACATGTGTCGTGTAGAACAGGAAGCCACGTTCATGGCACCGCTCTTCGATCTCGGCGGAGGTGATGACCGCGGCCAGAGGCAGGCCGGCGCCGAGCGTCTTCGACAAGGTCAGGATATCAGGCACGACGCCGTCGCGCTCGAAAGCGAACATGGCGCCGGTTCGACCGAGGCCGGTCTGGGCTTCATCGACGATCAGCAGCATGCCGCGTACCCGGCACAGCTCTTTCAGCTCGGCAAGGTAGCCTTCGGGTAGATCGATCAGCCCGCCGGAGCTGAGGATCGGCTCGGCGATCATGCAGGCAAGCGAGCCGGTCGATTGGCGATCGATCAGATCGAAGGCGTAGGCCAGCTCGGCCCGCCAATCAGCCGCATTGCCGAAGCGCGGGCGATAGGGGTTCGGCGTCGGGATCGCGAGCGAGCCGACCGGCGCCGGACCATAACCCTTGCGGCCGGCCGAATAGGTCGTTCCGGCCGCGCCAGACGTCATTCCGTGCCAGGACTGCGCGAACGCGACGGTCTCGAAGCCGCCGGTGGCGAGCTTGGCCATCTTGATGGCCGCCTCGTTCGACTCGCCGCCCGTGCTGAGCAGCATGACGCGATCAAGCGCCGGCGGCAGCAGGCCCGCAAGCTGTTCGGCCAGCGCGACGACTGGGCGCGTCAGCATGCCACTGAAGAGATGGTCGAGCCGTTCGGCATGCTCGGTGATGGTCTGGACGATCTCCGGGTGACCATGACCGAGCACGGCGCTCATCTGTCCGGACGTGAAATCCAGGATGGCCCGGCCGTCGGCGTCATAGACGAAGGACCCGGAGGCGCGCTCGATGATGACGGGAGCGAACGTCCCACCGTAGCGAATGAGGTGCCGCCGCGCGCGATCCCAAAAGGATTTGTCGTTATTTCCGGCCATGCCCGCTCCTTGCTGCTCGGTCGCAGCGATCAAAGAACCCTCGCATCACATCTTATGCGCGCGGGAGGGCAATGACATTGCGATTTGAGATGCATTTCAGCCCTTCTTCTGCAATCAATTGCGTAAAAGATCGAAAATGCGAAAGAAATGGGAACCACGATCGTGATCGACGAGATCGACCGGAAGATCCTCGACGTGCTGCAGGTCGAGGGGCGCATCACGAATCTCGAGCTGGCCGAACGGATCGGCCTCTCGTCCGCCCCCTGCATGCGACGCGTTCGCACCCTCGAAGAGGCCGGCGTCATCAACTCCTATGTGGCGCTGGTGGACCCGACGCGGGTTGGACTCGGGTTCGACGTGATCGTCGAGGTCCGTCTCAAGCAACAGAACAGGGAATCCTTCGCGCGCTTCGAGAAGAAGGTGATCGCCCTTCCGGAGGTCGTCGAATGCTGCATGATTGCCGGCGATTGGGATTACTCGCTACGGATCGTGTCCTCGGACCTCGCGCGCTATCAATCGTTCATCCTCGACCGCCTCATGCATCCGGACAGCGATATCGCGAGCTATCGCACGACGATCATCCTGCGAAAGGTCAAATCGACGACCAAGATCGATAGCTCGCTGTTCGGCGAGGGCTGAGGAGTTCGAACAAGCTACAGCAGGAAGCCGATCCCCATCGCGATCACGCTGAGCGCCATCGCGCCGGTCGAGAGCCAGCCGAGCCAGTACAGCCAGCCGCCGACCACAAAGCGGTCCATGACGTCCCGGCGGCGGGCCATGAACATCAACAGCACCATCACGGGCACCGCGAGCACGCCGTTGACGACCGCGCTCCAGTACAGCGCCGCGATCGGATCGATCGGCGTGAAGTTGAGCGCGATGCCGATGCCGCCCGACAGCGCCAGCACCGAATAGAACGCGATCGCCTCCTTCGGCCTGCGCGTCAGCCCAACCCGCCATCGCCGGCCCTCGCCGACCGCATAGGCCGTCGCACCTGCGAGCACCGGGATCGCCAATAGGCCGGTGCCGACGATGCCGAGCGCGAAGATCACCTCGGCAAACGGCCCGGCGATCGGGCGCAGCGCCTCGGCGGCCTGCGCCGAGGTCTGGATATCGGTCTTGCCGGTGGCATGCAGCGATGCGGCGGCGGTGACGATGATCGACAATGCAATCAGGTTCGAAAACGCCATGCCCGTGATGGTATCGGCACGGATGCGCGAGAATTCGCGCCGGGCCCCGTAATGCCGCTCGATCAGCGGATGCTTGGCGACATCGACCCGCTGCTCCTCCGCCTCCTGCGAGGCCTGCCAGAAGAACAGATAGGGCGAGATCGTGGTGCCGAGGATCGCAACGATGGTCGTGAAATAGTCGGCGCTCCAGCTGATGCGCGGCAGCAGCACGCCGGCCAGCGCCTGCATCCACGACACCTTGGCAAAGGCGAGCGCCGCGACGTAGGCGAACAGGCTGAGCGTCAGCCATTTCAGGATAGCGACGTAGCGCCGGTAGTTCATGAAGATCTGCGCGGCCACCGAGGTGACGCCGAACAGCACCACATAGAGGATGGCCGGACCGCCGATCAGGAGCTTTGTGGCATCGGCCATGGCCGAGAGGTCGGCCGCGATGTTGATGGTGTTGGCAATCGACAGCAGCGCCACCACGACGGCGAGCAGCCAGCCCGGATAATGCCGGCATACATTGCCCGCGATTCCATGCCCGGTGACGCGGCCGACGCGCGCCGAGATCTCCTGGATCGCGCTCATCAGCGGAAACGTCAGCAGCATGGTCCAGCCGATGCCGTAGCCGAGTTGCGCGCCGGCCTGGCTGTAGGTGCCGATCCCCGAAGGGTCGTCGTCGGAAGCGCCGGTGATCAGCCCGGGTCCGAGCGTCTTCAGGACGCGGCTGAAACTGAACGGCTGTCGCCGGGGCTTCGCCGCCGGCGCATCGTCATGTTTGTCGTGTGGTGGGATCGTCCCTTGCCGCGTCATGTCCGGTTCCAGCCGTCTGACAACGAGCCGGATACCGGCAAGGTTCCTGGGACGAAACCTACGGCTCGATGACCGTGGCGATGCCGGGCTCGAGGATGCGCAGACGGCGGCCGAAGCCGAGCGTATCGAAGCTCGCGCGCAGGTCGCTCGCGCTCTGCCGGAAATGCGCCCAGCCGTCGGTATGAACCGGCACGATCACCGCGTCCGCAAAGGCGCGCGCGGTCTCGATCGCGTCATTGGTGTCCATGGTGAGATGGAAGGGGCCGCGGGTTTGCGCTGCGCCTGCGAACGGCAGCACCACGCAGCAGTCGAAACGCCGCGCAACCTCGGCGACGCCGTCGAACCAGGTGGTGTCGCCGCTGACATAGACCGGACGGCCCGGTTTTGCCGGCTGCACGACGAAGCCGATGACGTCGCCGGACAACGGCTCGATCCCGGCCGGTCCGTGCCGCGCCGGCGTCGCGGTGATGGTGAGCGTCCGGCCGCCCTTCTGCAACTCGGTCGAGGCCCAGGGTGCAAAGCCCTCGGCGTTGCCGCCGAGCCGCCTGGCGCCGGCCTCCGTCGTCAGCACGCGCCTCGCGCCTTTGAGGAAATCCCGGCCGGAATGGTCGAGATTGTCGGAATGCTGGTCGTGGCTCAGCAGCACCGCATCGATCGCGCCAACATCGCGCGCGCCGAGCGCGGGGCCCGTCAGCTTCTCCAGTTTCACATGCGGCAATCGATACTCGCCGGGCGCATCGAAGGTCGGATCGGTGAGCAGGCGGAACCCGTCGATCTCGATCAGGGCGGTGGGGCCTCCGACCAGCGTGATGGTGATGCTCACGACATACTCCTGTTGGCCGCGGCGGCTGCCGGGCGGGTCACCAGGTAAATGCCGAGCGCCACCGGAACGATCCCGAGCAGGTCGCGAAATTCGACATGCTCGCCGAGCACGAGGTAGGCGAACAGCATGCCGAGCGGCGGCATCAGGAAGTGATAGGCGCTTGCGGCGGTCGCGCCACACACTTTCAGCAGATGAAACCAGAGCAGATAGGCAAGGATCGAGCCGCCGAGCACGAGGAAGGTGAAGGCGCCGGCAAGCCGCATGCTGGGCACGATGTCGCTGACGCTGGAGAGCGCGAAGGCGAACGGCATCACCGCAAGGCCGCCGGCGATGTTCTGGATGCCGTTGCCGATCCACAGGCTGCCCTTCGGTGCCAGCAGCTTGAACAGCACGGTGCCGGCGACGATCGAGGCGAGCGAGGCCAGCGTGAACAGGATGCCATGCGGGCTGTCCGATCCGACCGACATGCGATGCCAGACGATGAAGGCGACGCCGACGATGCCGAGCACGAGACCAATCACCTTGCGCAAGGTCATGCTCTCACCGAGGAACAGCGCCGCCAGCATGGCGGTGAACACCGGATTGGCCGAGACGATCAGCGCGCCGAGTCCGGCGGAGACCGTCTTCAGGCCGGTATAGCCGAGGCCGAGATAGAGCGCGTTGTTGGCGACGCCGAGCACTGCGAACACCGCCGCATCGCGCCAGGTGAGATCCCATTGGTCGCGGCGCAGCCAGGAGATGGCGAGGATCAGAACCCCGGCGAGCGAAAACCGCGCGGCCAGCAGGATCAGCGGCGGGCAATCGGTGACGCCGATCTTGCCGGCGATGAACGCGTAGCTCCAGAGCAGGCAGAACAGGGCGATCAGCAGCGGCAGGGTGTTGAAGCGGGCGCGCGGGGCGGCCATCGAGGTTGCGGCGGACATGGGCGAATTCTCCTTCGGTCATGATCTAGGCCCACGCCTTGATATTTGGAAATTAAATGATAGACTGGCATGCAGTTGATTTATAAATGGAGGCTGCGATGCTCGACCTGGAGCTGTTGCGCAGTTTCGTCTCGGTGGTCGATGCCGGCGGCTTCACCCGCGCCGGAGAGCGCGTCCACCGCACGCAGTCGACGGTGAGCCAGCAGATCAAGCGCCTGGAGGAGGATGTCGGCCAGCCGCTGCTGATCCGTAGCGGCAAGGATGTCACCCCGACGGAAGCCGGCGAGCGGCTGTTGACCTATGCGCGGCGGCTATTGTCGCTCGCCGAAGAGGCCCGTGACGTGCTCTCGCGACCCGGCAGCGAAGGCGCGATCCGGATCGGCATCACCGAGGACTTTGCCGCCTATCGGCTGACAAAGCTGCTCGCCACCTTCGCGCGCAGCCATCCGAACTTGCGGCTCGACGTGCGCTCCGGCCAGAGCTTGTTCCTTTACCGTGATCTCGAGCGCGGCGATCTCGATCTGGCGCTGATCAAGCGCGCCGCCAATGAGAAGGGCGGCATCGCGGTCTGGCCTGAACGCGTGCACTGGGTCACCAGCAAGAGCCACCCGCGCGATACGACGGCCGGCTCGGTTCCGCTGATCGGTTTCGCCTCGGGCTGTCTCTACCGCGCCCGCGCCATCCATGCGCTGGAGAGCGCCGGCCGCAACTGGCACATGGCCTACACCTCCTCCAGCCTCGCCGGCATCCAGGCCGCGGTCGC
Organism: Bradyrhizobium pachyrhizi; assembly: GCF_029714545.1. Classification (NCBI taxonomy): domain Bacteria; kingdom Pseudomonadati; phylum Pseudomonadota; class Alphaproteobacteria; order Hyphomicrobiales; family Nitrobacteraceae; genus Bradyrhizobium; species Bradyrhizobium pachyrhizi. The sequence goes on from NZ_CP121667.1 coordinate 8,253,155, forward strand.
CGCGGGCCTCGGGCTCAGCATTCTGTCGGAAATGTCGATCCAGCCCGAGCATCGCGTGCTGACCGCAAAGGACGGCTTTGCGCCGATCGACCGCACCGAGGTCGCCCTCGTCGCCGCCCCCGAAGCCAGCCCGGCGACACTGCGGCTGGCGGACAGGCTGGCGGAGTATTGCGAGAGCGTGCAGGCCAAGGCGGCTTAGGGCGAGATCGCGCCGCTACTCCGCTGTCGTCCCTGCGAAAGCAGGGACCCACAACCACAGGGTCGAGTTGTTAAAGCAGGCGGTGGCCCCATCGTTGCGCAACAACGACGATCGATGGTTCTGGTCTCGGGTCGCGCTGCGCTTGCCCGGGACGACGCCGAATGTGCGGCGCGGCAGGCGAAGGCGGCGTAGGGCTGAGACCGCACCGCTACTCCGCTGTCGTCCCTGCGAAAGCAGGGACCCATAACCACAGGGTCGAGTTGTTAAAGCAGGCAGTGGCCCCATCGTCGCGCAACAACGACGATCGGTGGTTATGGGTCCCGGGTCGCGCTGCGCTTGCCCGGGACGACACCGGGTGTGTGGTACGCGATCCTCAATAACACCGCGACGCGACGAACGCGTGGACGCGGTTGTCGCCGAGCACATGGGCCATGAAGCCGGGCGATCCGAAAATCCGTGTGAACGCGGCGTCGCGGATGCTCAGGCCCCCGGTGTAGGCGCCGAACGCCGGCATCACCGCGCGCTCGCCGTCACTGGCGAAGCAGCGGCGCTCGATCGAGCGGCCGCGGGTCGGCACCCGCGCCTTGGGGTGCAGGTGCCCGGCGATCTCGCCGGCTGCGCCGGTCGGCTCATGGCGGAACACGATCGGACCGATCGCGACTTCGGTCGCGACCACGCCGCCGAGATCGGACGGCAGCGCCGGATCGTGATTGCCCGAGATCCAGATCCAGTTGCGCCGCAGCTGCAACGCCGCGAGCGCCTCGCGATCCGGATCCGACAGGCGTTCATGCGCATCGCGATCGTGAAAGCTGTCGCCGAGCGCGATCACCCGCTGCGGATCGTGACGCGCAATCACGGCAGCGAGCCGGCTCAGCGTGGCGACCGTATCGTAGGGCGGCAGCAGCACGCCGCGGCTGGCGAAGCTCGAGCCTTTTTCCAGATGCAGGTCGGACACCACGAGCAGGCGCTGCGCTTCCCAGAACAGCGCGCCGGAGAAATCCGCCACGAATCCGACATCCGCCACCGTGACCCTCGAAACGCGCATGTCGTCACCGTCTCGCAAAACCTGCGCGCTTGCCGTCACGTCCTGTTCCCCAGAGTACCAGCGTTACGTCGTCGCCTCCCGCACGAGTTCCTCGGCCGCCTCGGCCAGGAGCTCGTCGGATGCTTCGCCATAAACTGACTCGCGGCCGATTTCCAGCAGCGCGGGGACGGCAAGCGGAGAAACGTGGTCGAGGTCCTTGTGGGTGATTCGGCCGTGGATGCGCGCAAGCATGTCGCTGAGGCGGCGGAGATCGAGCAATCCCGCGGCGGCGTCGCCGCGCGCGGCGCGCAGCAGCACATGGTCGGCCTGGTGCTTGCGCAGCACGTCGTAGATCAGGTCGGTCGAGAACAGCACCTGGCGGCGCGACTTCTCCTCGTCGGTAAAGCGGCGCGCGATCAGCCCGGAGATGATGGCGCAGTTGCGGAAGGTCCGCTTCATCAGCGCGGATTCCGCAAGCCACGCCTCGAGGTCGTCGCCGAGCATGTCGGGATCGAACAGCGCGTTGAGATCGAGCTTGCCGTGGCGGATCATGAAGGAGAGATCGCCGACGCCCCAGACCGCGAGCGCATATTCGTTGGCGACGAAGCCGAGCGGACGGGCGCGGGCGCGCTCCAGCCGGCGCGTCAGCAGCATGCCGAGCGTCTGATGCGCGAGCCGGCCCTCGAAGGGGTAGCAGACCAGATAATGGCTGCCGCCGCGCGGAAAGGTCTCGACCAGTAGCTCGCGCACCGCCGGGACACGCGAGAATTTTCGCTGCAGTGACAGCCAGTCGTGCACCTGGTCCGGCAATCCGTTCCAGGCGCGGCTGTTGTCCAGCAGCTTGCGGACGCGTTCGGCGAGATAGGTCGACAGCGGGAACTTGCCGCCCATATAGGACGGCACTTTTGCATCTTTATCATTGGCACGGGAGACATAGACCTGGTCTTCAACCAAGGCCTCGTAGCGCACCACCTCGCCGCCAAAGACAAACGTGTCGCCGGGCACGAGGCCCTCGATGAAGACTTCCTCGATCTCACCCAGCATCCGGCCGCCGCGGGCGATCGCGCCGGTCGATCCGCTACTTTTTCCTTGGCCGCCGGCGCGCGAGCGCACCAGCCGCACCTTGAGCATGGTCTCTTCGACGATGGTGCCGACGTTGAGGCGATAGCTCTGCCGCACCTTCGGATTGGTGACGCGCCAGCGGCCCTGCTTATCCTGCTTGATGCGCGCGAAACGCTCATAGGTCTTCAGCGCGTAGCCGCCGGTGGCGACGAAGTCGACCACATCGTCGAAATCGGAGCGTGCGAGCGATGCATAGGGCGCGACGGTCCTGACCTCATCATAGAGTTCATCGGACAGAAACGGCTTGCCGCAGGCGCAGCCGAGCACGTGCTGGGCCAACACGTCGAGCGCGCCCGAGCGCAGCGGCGGCGTGTCCTGCGCATTCTCGGCGATCGCGTCGATCGCGACACGGCATTCCAGCACCTCGAACCGGTTGGCCGGCACCAGCACGGCGCGCGAGGCCTCATCGAAGCGGTGGTTGGCGCGGCCGATCCGCTGCATCAGCCGCGACGAACCTTTCGGCGCGCCGATATTGATGACGAGGTCGACATCGCCCCAGTCGACGCCGAGATCGAGCGAAGAGGTACAGACCACGCCGCGCAGCTTTCCGGCGGCCATCGCGTCCTCGACCTTGCGGCGCTGCGCGACGTCGAGCGAGCCGTGATGCAGCGCGATCGCAAGGCCATCGTCATTCATGCGCCAGAGATCCTGGAACAGCATCTCGGCCTGGCTGCGGGTGTTGACGAACACCAGCGTGGTCTTGTTGCGCTTGATCAGCTCGTAGACCTCGGGCAGCGCGTGGCGCGCGCTGTGGCCGGACCATGGCAGCCGTTCCCGCGTGTCGAGCATCTCGACCACCGGCGGCGCGGCGCCGCCGGCGGTGACGACGTCAGCGGACGCGTTCTCGCCACCGGGCTGCGGCACCAGGAAGCGCGCGAGCTGCTCCGGCTCGGCGACCGTCGCCGAGAGACCAATGGCGCGGATCTGCGGCGCGATGGTCCAGAGCCGCGCAAGTCCGAGCGACAGCAGATCGCCGCGCTTGGAGGTGACGAGCGCATGCAGCTCGTCGAGCACAATGCGCTTCAGCGAGGAGAACAGGAACGGCGCGTCATCGGATGCCAGCAGCAGCGCCAGCTGCTCCGGCGTGGTGAGCAGGATGTCGGGCGGATAGCGCCGCTGCCGCTGCCGCCGCGACACCGGCGTGTCGCCGGTGCGGGTCTCGATCCTGATCGGCAGCCCCATCTCGGCGACTGGCGTCTCCAGATTGCGCGCGATATCGACCGCGAGCGCTTTCAGCGGTGAGATGTAAAGCGTGTGCAGCCCGCCGCTGCGGCGAACGCCACGGCCGGTGGAGATAAGGGCTGGGCGAACTGTCCTCGATTCAATTTCGTCGCTTGCGAGATCGTCGGGCTCCCTCCCCCTGAAACGGGGAGGGTTGGGGTGGGGGTCAGGCGCTTGCTCCGTGCCCGTGGCTGACCCCCACCCGTCGCGCTCGGCCGCGCTATCGCGCGCCGGAGCACGCCGACCTCCCCTTTCAGGGGGAGGTGAGCAGAAGCACCGCGGTCGAATCCTTCTCCACTCAACTCCACCAGTGTCGGCAAGAACCCCGCCAGCGTCTTGCCCGCCCCAGTGGGCGCGATCAGCAGCGCGGAGCGTTGCTCGCGCGCTTTCGCCAGCAGCGCGAGCTGATGCTCGCGCGGCGACCAGCCGCGTGAGGCAAACCAGTCGCGAAACCGGCGCGGCAGGAGATCGGCCGTTTCCGACGGCGGAACGGAGAAGAGATCGAGCGTCGACACGCCCAAGAGGTAGGTGGTTCAGGCGGCTTCGTCGAGGGCGGACGGAAATGGCGGCAGGTGGCAAGGGGCCGCGACAGGACGCTTCGACTCCCTCTCCCCGTCCTTCACGGGGAGGGTTGGGGTGAGGGACTGCTTCCGCGAGCGGCGAGTGCCGTGAGACCTGTGCCCCCTCACCCGGATCGCATCTTGCGATGCGATCCGACCTCTCCCCGCAAGCGGGGCGAGGTTAAGGAACAGCGTGCTCCACCGCTACTCCGTCATCGGCTGGCCGGAGAGGTCCCAATCCTTGCCGTTGAAGATCGAGACATAGAGCGTCTTCATCGGCGTGTAGTCGTCGGGCGTATAGCTGTAATTGATGCCTTCAAGGAAATAGGGCGAGTGGAAACCGGCGAGCGTGGTAGCCTGCTTCAGCACGTTGGCGCGGGTCAGGTCGTCGCCGCAGCGGCGCAGGATTTCGCCCATCGTTGCCGCCTGCCCATAGCCGGCGAAGGCGATGGTGTTGTCGGGGTCGATGTTCGGCAGGTACTTCTTGCGCAGCTCCTCGAACGCGATCACGTCCGGATCCTTCTCATACCGGGGTACGCCGACTTCCTTGTTGTAGCGGATCGCGACGATGTCCTTGGCGTTCTCGAGGCCCGCGGCGCTCAGGATCGAACGGCCGGTCGAGCCCGCCGACAGCAATTGCAGCGGCTTCCAGCCGAGCTCGGTCACCTTGCGGATCGACTGCGACGTCGCCTTGCCGGTGGTGATGTTGTAGAAGACGTCGGCGCCCGACTTCGAGAGATTGATGAGCTGCGAATCGACCGTCGGATCGGTGAGATCATAGGTCTGCTCCATGATCACCTGTGCCTTGCCGCCGGCATCGGCCAGCACCTTCTTGAACGGCCCGAGGAAGTCGCGGCCGAAATCATCGTTCTGGTAGAGGATGCCGACCTTGGCGTTGGGCTTCACGCTGACGACGTGCTTGGCGAGGATGCGCGCCTCGGTCGGATAGAGCGGCAGGCCGGCCATGGTCCATTTGAAGTTCTTCGGATCGTTCCACTTCGAGGCGCCGGTGTTGAGCAACAGCTGCGGCACGCCCTTGGAATTGAGGTATTTGTGCACGGAGGTCTGCGGCGCGGTGCCGAGCGAGCCATACAGCGCCAGCACCTCCTCCTGCTCGACCAGACGGCGTGTCGCCTCGACGCATTTCGGCGCGCTGTAGGCATCGTCCATGGTGAGGAATTTCACCTTGCGGCCGTTGATGCCGCCCTTGTCGTTCAGCATCTGGAAATAGGCTTCGCCGACGCGGCCCAGCACACCATAGAGCGAGCCGGGGCCGGAATGCGGCACGGTCTGGCCGAGCTTGATCTCGGTGTCGCTGGCACCCGGATCGTACTTCTTGTCGGCGGCCCGGACGAAAGGCGCGGGCAGCACGGACGCGGCGATCACAGACAATGCAGTGGCGCCGAACTCGCGCCGTGTATGTTTTTTCATTATTTCTCTCCCTGAGGCGAAAAGCTCTCGCATTCCGCTTTGCGCCGGGCAAGCGCGAAGTCATGACTTTGCGGCGCAATGCCGCGTCACGGCAAATGCGTAGCGTGTAGACTCAAGTTTGAGTGTGAGGCGACGCTCTCTTCCCTTCTCCCCTTGTGGGAGAGGGTGCGTTAAGGCTTGACCGCGACGGCGACGAGTCCGGGTGCCGGGATATTGTCTTCATTGCGCGCCGAGAGATCGTCGAGCTGGGCCAGCGTCAGCCCCGCGGCAGCGACGGTGTCGCGCACGTAAGCTGCGCTGTGGGCGTAGCGCAGTCCCTCGCCGATAATGACGCCTTCGCCGTCATGGGTCTCGGCCGTGAAGGCGAGCACGCCGCCCGCCACCAGCACGCGGCTGGCCTCGGCGAGCACCGGCGCGAGATCGGCGACATAGACCATTGCATCGGCGGCCAGGATCAATTCGGCGCTGGCCTCGCGCTTGGCCGAAACGGCCTTCAACATGTCGTCGACCTCGAGCTCGGCATAAAGGCCGGTCGCGCGCGCCTTGTCGATCATGCGCGGCGACAGGTCGATGCCGATGAAGCGATCGACATGCCGGGCGAATGCACCGGCCGCCAGCCCGGTGCCGCAGCCGAGATCGATCGCGCGCTTGAAGAAGGCCGGTTTCTTTGCGCCCGCACGCACCGACAGCACCGCCTTGAACAGCAGCGCCGGGCCGCGATAGCCGAGATCGCCGACCAGCGCGGCCTCGAAGCGCGGCGCATATTGATCGAACAGCGTCTGGACATAGCCCGGCGGCATCGAACTGACGGCCTCGACGCCGAGCTGCATCAGGTGAAGGCCGGCGCCATGCCGGTCTTCGGGATCGGCGTCGCGCGCGCCGCGGAACGCTGCGATCGCGGCCTCGCGCTGGCCGAGCTCCAGGCGGATCTTGCCCAGCGTGTACCAGGCCGACGGGAATTTCGGCACAAGCTCGATCGCCTGTTCGAGCAGCTCGGCGGCAGCCGGCAGATCGCCCTTCAATTGCAGGTCGCGCGCGAACTCGTAGCGGCGGTCGGCGACGAGGTCGCCGGAGGACAGAAACAGGCGGAGGGCCATTCGCTTTAAGGAACCAATCTCGGCCGGGTCCGGCCATCCATCAAAGCACGGACTTTTTCCGGAGATGGATGCACGGGTCAAGCCTGCGGATCCGGCTAAACATCGCGGATCGAGCGCCTATATAGGGACGATGCGCCCGCAAGACATCCTGATGCCCGTCCCGGCCGGGCTTTGCTGCAAGCCCGGCGGCTTCCACATCGATCCTGTCAGGCCGGTCGAACGGGCACTGATCACCCATGGGCATTCCGACCATGCGCGGGCGGGTCACGGCGCCGTGCTCGCGACCCAGGAAACGCTCGACATGATGCGGCTGCGCTATGGCGAGAATTTCGCCGGATCGGTGCAGGCGATCGCCTATGGCGAGGAGATCGGGCTCGGCGACGTCACGGTGACGTTTCATCCCGCCGGTCACGTATTGGGCTCCGCCCAGATTTCCGTCACCTGCAAGGACACCCGCGTCGTCGCCTCCGGCGACTACAAGGATGCGCGCGACCCGACCTGCGCGCCGTTCGAGCTGGTGCCCTGCGACGTCTTCATATCAGAGGCGACGTTTGGATTGCCGGTGTTCCGCCATGGCGATGCCGCCGGCGAAGTGAACAAGCTGCTGGCGTCGGTCAAATTGTTCCCGGAGCGCGCGCATCTGGTCGGCGCCTATTCGCTCGGCAAGGCGCAGCGCGTGATCGCGCTGCTACGCGAGGCCGGCTACGACGCGCCGATCTACCTGCATGGCGCGATGGAGAAGATCACTTACTACTATCAGGAGCGCGGCATTGCGCTCGGCGAGCTCCGGCCCGCGCGCGGCATGAAGAAGGCCGAGCTGGCCGGCACCATCACGCTGGCGCCGCCGAGCGCGACATCCGATGTCTGGACGCGCCGTTTCCCCGATCCGGTCACCGCATTCGCCTCGGGCTGGATGCGCGTGCGCGCCCGGGCCCGGCAGGGCGGCGTCGAGCTGCCGCTGGTGATATCAGATCATGCGGACTGGGACGGGCTGACGGCGACGATCGCGGCGACCGGCGCCGGCGAGATCTGGGTCACCCACGGCCAGGAAGATGCGCTGGTGCATTGGTGCAAGACCAAAGGCCTTGCCGCGCGGCCGCTCGATCTGGTCGGCTATGGCGACGAGGACGAGGGCGAGACGGCCGCACTGACCGGCGAGGCCAAGCCCGCTGGCGAAGCCGAGTCCGCCGGCGAGGCAGAAACATGAACCGCTTCGCCGAGCTGCTCGACCGCCTCGCCTACGAGTCCGGCCGCAACAACAAGATCAAGCTGTTAGTCGCCTATTTCCGCGAGACCGAGGACCCCGACCGCGGCTACGCGCTGGCGGCGCTGACCGGCGCGCTGTCGTTCAAGCACGCCAAGCCTGGCCTGATCCGCGACCTGATCACCGAGCGCGCCGACCCGGTGCTGTTCGGCTACTCCTACGACTACGTCGGTGATCTTTCGGAAACAGTCGCGCTGATGTGGCCGAAGGCGACTGATGCATCTCGCAACGAGTCATTGCTGGGCCACCGCGGGCAGGATAGCAGTGAGATTCTCCGCACCCACAACAACCCGCCGCCTCCCACCCTGACCGACGTCGTCACCACGTTGCGCACGCTCGGCAAGGCCGAGTTGCCGGCACAGCTGGCGCGCTGGCTGGACGAGCTCGACGAGATCGGGCGCTGGGCGCTCTTGAAGCTCGTCACCGGCGCGATGCGGATCGGGATCTCGGCGCGGCTGGCGAAGACCGCGGCTGCGGCGCTCGGCGACAAAGACCCGCACGAGATCGAGCTGATGTGGCCCGGCCTGTCGCCGCCCTATCTCGACCTGTTCGCCTGGCTCGAGGGCCGCGGCGACAAACCGGTCAACCGCGACCCTGCGCCGTTCCGCCCGGTGATGCTGGCGCACGCGATCGAGGATGGCGATTTCGCCAATCTCGACGCCGCCGATTTCAGCGCGGAATGGAAATGGGACGGCATCCGGGTGCAGGCGGTGTCCGGCCGCGACGCGCGCGGCCATGTCCAGGCGCGGCTCTATTCGCGCACCGGCGAGAACATCACCGGCAGCTTTCCGGATCTCGTGCCGTCGCTGCATCTGCCCGGCGCGATCGACGGCGAATTGCTGGTGCTGCGCGACGGCCGCGTGCAGACCTTCAACGTGTTGCAGCAGCGGCTGAACCGCAAAGTCGTTTCGCCGAAGCTGATCAAGGAATTTCCGATCCACCTGCGCGCCTACGACCTGCTCGGCGACGACGAGAACGATCTGCGCGAGCTGCCCTTCACCGAACGCCGCGCGCATCTCGAAGCCTTCGTCGCCAAGCTGAATGATCCGCGCATCGATCTGTCGCCAACCGTCCCGTTCGCGAGCTGGGAAGAGCTGGCCGCGGCGCGCGCCGATCCCAAGAGCGCCGGCGCCGGCGACGATGCCGACGCGGTCGAAGGCGTGATGCTGAAGCGGCGCGACGCGCCCTATCTGCCCGGACGGCCGAAGGGCCCGTGGTGGAAGTGGAAACGCGATCCACACATCATCGACGCCGTGCTGATGTATGCCCAGCGCGGCCACGGCAAGCGCTCGTCCTATTACTCCGACTATACGTTCGGGGTCTGGACCCATGGCGAGGCCGGCGACGAGTTGGTGCCGGTCGGCAAGGCCTATTTCGGCTTCACCGACGAGGAGCTGTTGCAGATCGACCGCTTCGTCCGCCGCAACACCACCGAGAAGTTCGGCCCGGTGCGCCATGTCGTGCATGAGCCGGATCAGGGGCTGGTGCTGGAGGTCGCCTTCGAGGGATTGCAGCGCTCGCCGCGTCACAAATCCGGCGTCGCAATGCGCTTCCCCCGGATCAGCCGCCTGCGCTGGGACAAGCCGCCGCGCGAAGCCGACCGGCTGGAGACGCTTGAACGGATGTTAATCTCCATGACAGGAAGTTAAATCCCAAGCGTGCATGGCAGCCATTGATCGCGGTGCGCGGGTTTCCCATGTGCACCGCCGTGACCTATAATGCGGGCGATTCCGCGGGAGAGAGCAATGCCAAACGACATCCGGGACTTGCCGGCCGGCCGCAGTGACGGCCTGTACCGCTTTCTCGGCGGATCGCCGCTCTCTGTGGCGTTCCGGTTGATTCTGCTGTCGATTTTGGTTGGTGTCGTGCTCGCCGCGATCGGCCTCGATCCGTGGAACATCCTCAACAGCATCCGCAGGCTGTTCCAGAGCATCTGGGATTTCGGCTTCGACGCGATCAACTGGGCCTGGCGCTACTTCCTGCTCGGCGCCGTCATCGTGATTCCGATCTGGCTGTTGTCGCGGCTGTTCGGCGCGCCGCGCGGCCGCTGATCCCAAGGAGGGTTCGCAGCCGATGCAATTGCGATTTGTCGGCTGCGGCGATGCATTCGGTTCCGGCGGCCGCTTCAACACCTGTTTCCACGTCAGCGGTGCACGCACCAATCTCCTGATCGATTGCGGCGCCTCGTCGCTGCCGGCGATGAAGCGGCTCGAGGTCGACCGCGACGCGATCGACGTGATCCTGATTACGCATTTCCACGGCGACCATTTTGCCGGCCTGCCGTTCTTCCTGCTCGACGCGCAGTTCTCCCGCCGCACCCGGCCGCTGGTGATTGCCGGGCCTCAAGGTATCGAAACGAAACTGCCTGCGGTGATGGAGGTGATGTTCGAGCATTCCTCCAAAACCAGGCAGCGCTTCGATCTGTCCGTCGTCACGCTGGCGCCGCGCGAAAGGCGCAGCTTTGGCGAGGTGGCCGTGACGCCCTATCCTGTCGTGCATGGCGAATCCGGCGGGCCGTTCCTGGCCTATCGCGTCGAGGCCGAGGGACGCATCATCAGCTACAGCGCCGATACCGAATGGACCGACGCGCTGATTCCGGCGGCGCAGGACGCCGACCTCTTCATCGCCGAAGCCTACATGTACGACAAGATGGTCAAGAACCATCTCAGCCTGAAGACACTGGAAGCGCATTTGCCGGCCATCAACGCCAAGCGCGTGGTGCTGACCCATATGAGCGACGACATGCTCGGCCGCGTCGACGATTTGCGCTACACGGCGGCAAGCGATGGCATGGTCGTGGTGTTCTGACCATGCACGCCTTGTCGGCTGCCCCTCCGCCATCGCATTGCTCCGAGAACAATTCCAGCATGGCCGCGCGACGGTTGACGCGATAGAAGCGAATATTCCTTGCAACTGTAGCCATGCACGCACCCATCCACCCGAAGATCACGACGCGCGAGGTGTTCGCCATCGCCGGCCCCGCGATGGTCGCCAACCTGACCACGCCGCTGATCGGCATCGTCTCGACCACCGCGATCGGTCGCCTCGACGATGCTGCGCTGCTCGGCGGCGTTGCGATGGCCTCGGTGATCTTCGACTGCCTGTTCTGGCTGTTCGCCTTCCTGCGCATGAGCACGCTGGCCTTCACCGCGCAGGCGCAGGGCGCCGGCGAGATCAAGGAATATGCCGCAATCCTGGTGCGCGGCTTCATCGTCGCCGGCCTGATCGGCGCGGCGCTGATCGCGCTGCAGGTGCCGCTCGCCGCCGTCACATTCCAGCTGATGGGCGGCAGCGAGGGCGTCACGCGCGCGGCCGAGAGCTATTTCATGATCCGGATCTGGTCGGCGCCGCTGGCGCTCGCCAATTACGTCATCCTGGGCTGGCTGGTCGGCCAGGCCCGCGCCAATCTGGCGCTGGCGCTGCAGATCGTGATCAACATCATCAACATGATCGCAACCGTGCTGCTGGTGCAGGTCTACGGCGCCGGCATCGCCGGTGCCGCGATCGCCGCGGTGCTTGCGGAGACCACGGGTTTTGCGGTCGGCATCGTCGTGGCGTGGCGGATCTCGCAAAATGGCTTCGCGGTTCCCGCGGCCACGCTGTTCGATCGCGCCAAGCTGATGCGCATGCTGGCCGTCAACCGCGACATCATGGTCCGCACCGCGGCGCTGATCGTCGTGTTCCTGTTCTTCACCGCCAAGGGCGCGCGCGAAGGCGACGTGACGCTGGCGGCGAATTCGGTGCTGAACAATTTCCTGCTGGTCAGCGCCTTCTTTCTCGACGGCCTCGCCAACGCCGCCCAGCAACTGTGCGGCCGCGCATTCGGCGCGCGCGATGCACGCGGCTTTTCCGATTCGACCCGGCTGGTGCTGCTGTGGGGCATCGGCTTTGCGCTGATGGTGTCGGTGCTGTTCGCACTGTTCGGAGCGGCGCTGATCAATCTGATGACGACCAGCGACGACGTGCGCCGCTATGCGCGCGAGTTCCTGCCGTTCGTGATCCTGGCACCCCTGCCCGGCGTCTTCGCGTTCGGCTTCGACGGCATCTATGTCGGTGCTACCTGGGCGCGCGAGATGCGCAATCTGATGCTGGCCTCGCTCGCGATCTTCCTCGCCACCTGGTGGGTGCTCAGCTCGTTCGGCAACACCGGCCTGTGGATCGCGCTGCTCGGCTTCTACGTCGCACGCGGCGGCCTGCAGGGCCTGCGCTATCCGGCGCTGCTCAGGAAGACGTTCAAGACTGTGTAAGTCCGTAGCCCGGATGAAGCGAAGCGAAATTTGGGGAGCTGTGCCGCGACGAGACTGTCCCGAATTGCGCTGCGCTTCCGGGCTACGAAGTTCTCTTCCCCTTCCTGAAAAGGGGGAAGGTCGGGATGGGGGTCAGCCACAGGCGACGCAGCTCATGGAGAGAGCTGATCCCTACCCGCTTTGCTCTGGCGAGCAAAGCGACCTCCCCTTTTCAAGGGGAGGTTGGGGCGCAGCCGGATTTCGCTTCATCCGGGCGACGGGCAACTACCTCACCGGCCAGTCCTCGGCGGTGATGGTCGCCGCGTCGGCGCCGACGATTTCCGACAGCGAATCCCGGCCGGTGCGCAGCAGGGTCGAGGACAGATCGCGCTTGATGTCGTCGACAAGGCCGAGGCCCTTGTAGACCAGCGAGGAGTAGAGCTGGATCAGGCTGGCCCCGGCGCGGATCTTGGTCAGTGCGGCGCCGCCGCTATCGATGCCGCCGACGCCGATCAGCGGAAACGCGCCTTCGACACGGACATAGGTCTCGGCCACCATCCGCGTCGACAGCCGGAACAGCGGACGGCCCGACAGGCCGCCCTGCTCCTTGGCGCGATTCTCCTCACGCAAGGTCGAGGGACGCGCCAGCGTGGTGTTGGCGACGATCATGCCGTCGACGCGCCGCGAGCGGGCGATGTGCACGACGTCGTCGAGCTCGGCAAGGCTGAGGTCCGGCGCGATCTTGAGCAGCACCGGCGAGTCGCCGGCGTTCTTGCGCACGCGCTCGCGGGTGTCGATGACCCGCGCCAGCAGATCGTCGAGCGCCGCCGATTGCTGCAGATTGCGCAGGCCCGGCGTGTTCGGCGAGGAGACGTTGACGGTGAAATAGCTCGCGACCGGCGCAAAGGTCTCGATCAGCTTCACATAATCGGCGGCGCGGTCGGGCGAATCCTTGTTGGCCCCGACATTGACCCCGACGATGCCGCCGGCGCTGGCGCGCGCGGCGAGCCGCCGCAGCACGGCCTCCGCACCATCATTGTTGAAGCCCATGCGGTTGATGACGGCCTCGTCACGCTCCAGGCGAAACAGCCGCGGCCGCGGGTTGCCGCCTTGCGGCTTCGGCGTCACCGAGCCGATCTCGACAAAGCCGAAGCCGAGCCGCAGCAGCGCGTCGGGCGCCTCCGCGCTCTTGTCGAAGCCCGCCGCCATGCCGATCGGGTTTGGAAAGTTGAGTCCGAAGGCGCGCACCGCGAGCTTGGGGTCGTCCGGCCGCTGCCGGATCGGCGGCAGCAGCTTCAGGCCCTGGATCGCCATGCGATGGGCATCCTCGGGATCGAACCAGCGCAGCAGCGGCAGCGAGAAGGCGTCGAAGGCACGGATCACGGCTTGAGCTCCGGAACGTCGTGGCCACCGTCGGAGCGCGCGCGCAGGTCGAGTATCTCCGTGACCGCGCCGAGGTCGAGCTCGCCATAGAGATGCGGGAACAGCTCGTCATTGCGTGACCGCTCCCAGCGCAGGGCGTCGCCGAGCGCATCGGCATCGACCGCGACCAGGAACAGGCCGGTTTGCCCGTGGTAGTGCTTGCGCGCGGTCTCGGCCACCTGGGAGGCGGTGGAAAAATGGATGAAGCCGTCGCGTTTGTCGTCGGCACTGCCCCGGTACACGCCCTGCCGTTCGGCCTCGCGCCAGGCCGAAGCGGGGGTGATTTTGTAGATCATCGGCACGGGCCGGCCTTCCCTTTTGTCCTTGAGTCTCTTGGGGTTTTATCCGGATTTGAGGGGAAAATGCCCCAGACGCCATCTGGCGAGCGAGGGACCGTATCGGCGGCGGCGGCGCAACTCAAGCGGTGTCGGGACAGATCCGGCGGCAGATTTGCGAAAATCGAAGTTTCAGGCAATAATTCCTACCATCCGGGATCTCCTCGATGGCCAAACAGCCCAAAGCCACCCGACCGCTGACCCACGCGCAGGTCTGGGCCGCGCTCGACCGGCTCGCCGAACGCGCCGGCCTGTCGCCGTCGGGCCTTGCCAAGCAGTCCGGACTCGACCCCACCACCTTCAACAAATCCAAGCGCGTGACCGGCGACGGGCGCGAGCGCTGGCCCTCGACCGAGTCGCTCTCCAAGGCGCTGGCGGCGAGCAATGCCAGCATGGAGACCTTCGTGCAGTTGCTCGGCGATGGCGCGCGCGGCGGACAGTCGGTGCCGCTGATCGGCTTCGCGCAGGCCGGGGCCGGCGGCTATTTCGACGACAGCGGCTTTCCCGCCGGCAAGGGCTGGGACGAAGTGGCGCTGCCGGCGACCACCGACGAACACGCCTATGCGCTGGAGATCGAGGGCGACTCGATGCAGCCGGCCTATCGCGAAGGTGACATCATCGTGGTGTCACCCGCGACCGCGATCCGCCGCGGCGACCGCGTGGTGGTGCGCACGACCGGCGGCGAGGTGATGGTGAAGGAATTGAGACGCCGCACCGCCAAGATGCTGGAACTCGCATCGCTCAATCCGGAGCACCCCGACCGCATGCTCGATGCCGAAGAGGTCGCGTGGATCGCGCGCGTCGTGTGGGCGAGCCAGTAGCGGTCATCGCGAGACGCCACAACAACGGTGTCGTCCCGGCCTAGTGCGCAATTGCGCACGGGAGCCGGGACCCATAACCACCGCTCATTGCGCTTACGCACGCTGGGGCCACAGCCTGCTCTAACAACCCAGCCCTGCGGTAATGGGTCCCGGCTTTCGCCGGGACGACGGCGGAGGTTGCGGTGCGCCTCTTACGTCGCGTAGTCCGGCTCCTTGCGATCCAGCATCCGCTTCAGCGCATCGAAATGCCGCTGCGCCGGGGACGGGCCGTTGTAGAGATGGTCGTCGCGGAAATCGCGCTTGGTCTTCTCCACCACATGCTGCGGCAATTGCTTGAGCGGCTGCTGGGTCCACATCGCATAGATCTGCACCTGCGCGGCGCGCTCGATGTAATAGAGCCGGTCATACGCATCGGCGACCGTCTCGCCGACGGTCGAGATGCCATGATTGGCCATGAACAGGATGGTCTTGTTGCCGATCACGTTGGCGAGCCGTGCGCCTTCCTCGGGATCGAGCGCGGGGCCGGTGTAGAGATCGTCATAGGCGATCGCTTCCGACAGCCCGACCTCGGTCTGCCCGATCTCCTTGATCCGCGGATCCTCGAGCCGTGTCAGCGCGCTCGCATAGGGCATGTGGGTGTGGAACACGGCCTTGGCCTGCGGCAGCGCCTTGTGGATCGGTGCATGGATGCAATAGCAGGAGCGCTCGACCTCACCCTCGCCGCGCTTCACCTCGGCGTCGTCGATGCCGACCTCCATGAAGGAGGATGCTGTCACCTCCGACCAGTGCATGCCGAACGGGATCTGGTAGTAGCGGTCGGTGCGGCCGGGCACCACCAAGGTGAGATGGTTGAAAATACCTTCCGAAAAGCCGTGGATATAGGCGAGCCGATGCGCCGCCGCGAGATCGACCCGCGCCTGCCATTCCTCGGCGCTCGAACTGTCCTGCAGCGATGTCGGCGAAACCCTGAACTGCATGCGCATGCTCCCATCTGTGCCGGCCTCTCGGCGGAGGCCGTGCTGATTTTATGGATGCGAGTGTAGCGCAATCCGGCGCCAGGCTCCGGTGAAATTGCCGATGGCCTGCTATCCGAATTTTGCGGGCTCGCCACCATTATGTGATGATGCGCTGCGAAGACGGCGGATCGGCGGCTTCGTTGGCTGCGGCGGAAAGCCACATGAGCGGCCTGACTTTCCAACCCAACGCAACACACTCCGCAAAGCCCAGAGTTACGCAATGACAGGACCATCCGACCGCAAGACCATCGCCATCGTCGGCCTCGGCAGCATCGGCGGCATCATCGCCGGCCTGCTGCGGGCGGTCGACAGGCATGACGTGATCGCCTGTGTCCGGCGCCCGCTCGATCGGCTCACGGTCGAGCGGGCGGAAGGCACGGTGGAGGTGCCGCTGCGCGCCCTCACCGATCCGGCGGAGGTGACGCCGGTCGACTGGGTGTTGTTGTCGACCAAGGCGCAGGACACGGAATCGAGCGCGCCCTGGCTGCAAAGGCTGTGCGGGCCGCGGACGCGCGTCGCGGTGCTGCAGAACGGCATCGGCCACGCCGAGCGGCTGGCGCCATTGGTCGGCGCCGCCACCGTTGTGCCGACCATCGTCTATTACAACGGCGAGCGGCTGGCGCCGGATCGCGTCCGTTTCCGCCGCGCCGGCGAGCATGAATTCGCGGTTGCCGATGACACGGACGGACGCGCGTTCGAAGGGCTGCTGGATGGTACGGCGATGCGCGTGCGGCGCTCCGCCGATTTCACCACGCTGGCGTGGCGCAAGCTTCTGCTCAATGCGGTCGCCAATCCGATCACCGCGCTCACCTTGCAGCGGCAGGCGGTGTTCCGCCGCGCGGACGTCAAGGCGCTGTGCCACGCCATCCTCGAGGAGGCGGCGAATGTCGGCCGCGCCGACGGCGCCCAGCTCGCGCCCGACGAGGCCGAGCTGATGCTGGCGACGTTGTTGACCTATCCGCCAGACGCCGGCACCTCGATGTATTTCGATCGTGTCGCGGGACGCCCGTTCGAAGCCGATGCTCTCACCGGCGCGATCGTCGCGGCCGGCGAACGGCACGGCGTGCCGACGCCGCTCAACGGCCTGCTGCTGACGCTGTTGCGCGCCACCAGCGACGGCCTGCGCGACGCGGCGCAGGCCGAGCGGCGATGAGCGGCGCGATCCCTACGACGACCGCGCCAGCGCGCCGTCGATCATGTTGACCGCGTTCTGCACGCCGTAGACCGCGACGAAGGAGCCGAAGCGCGGGCCCTTCTCCTGGCCGAGCAGCACCTGGTAGAGCATGTTGAACCAGTCGAGCGAGACGCCGGGACGGCCGTCCTTGCCCTTCTTGACCATGTCGAGGAACGGCTCGCGGCGGCCGATCTCATAGACCACGTTCTGGATGTCTTCCGCGCTCGCGTTCGCCGGCATGTTGGCGAGCGCATCGCGCAGATCCTGCAACGCCGCGCGCTCTCCCTCGGTCGGCTCGCGGAACTGCTTGGTCGGCGCCACGAAGTCGCGATAGTAGTTGATGGCGTAGCCGACCATCGCGTCGAGCTTCGGATGAGTCTGCGGCGTCACGCCCGGCCGGTAGCGGCCGATGAAACCCCACAGCGTCTCGGCATTCTCCGCGTTCGACGACGACACCAGCGTCAGCAGCAGCTGGAAGGTGACAGGCATGTCGGCCTGCGGCGGCTTGCCGGAATGGATGTGCCAGACCGGATTCTGCAGCTGCTGCCGCGCTTCCTGCCGCGTGAAGCCGTCGAGGAATTGCTGGTAGTCGTCGACATTGCGCGGGATGACGTCGAAATAGAGCCGCTTCGCCGCTTTGGGCTCGCGATACATGAACAGCGACAGCGACTCCGGCGAGGCGTAGCGCAGCCACTCGTCGATCGTCAGGCCGTTGCCCTTCGACTTCGAGATCTTCTGGCCCTTCTCGTCGAGGAACAGTTCGTAGTTGAAACCTTCCGGCGGCGTGCCGCCGAGCGCCGAGCAGATCTTGCCCGACAGCTTCACCGAGTCGATCAGGTCCTTGCCGGCCATTTCATAGTCGACGCCGAGGGCGTACCAGCGCATCGCCCAGTCCGGCTTCCATTGCAGCTTGCAACGGCCGCCGGTGACAGGAACGGTGACGGTCTCCTTGGTATCGGGATCTTCATACGAGATCGTGCCGGCCTTGGCGTCGTGCGCCGTCACCGGCACGTAGAGCACGAGGCCGGTGCGCGGGCAGATCGGCAGGAACGGCGAGTAGCTCGCCGCGCGCTCCTCGCGCAGCGACGGCAGCATGATCGCCATCACCTTCTCGATCCGCTCCAGCATGCGCAGCAGCGCGGCATCGAAACGGCCGGAGGTGTAGTACTCGGTCGAGCTCGCGAACTCGTAATCGAAGCCGAACTGGTCGAGAAAGGCGCGCAGCCGCGCATTGTTGTGCTGGCCGAAGCTCGGATGGGTGCCGAACGGATCGGGCACCTTGGTCAGCGGCTTGCCGAGATGCTGCTCCAGCAGCTCCTTGTTCGGCACGTTGTCCGGCACCTTGCGCAGGCCGTCCATGTCGTCGGAGAAGGCGAGCAGGCGGGTCTTGATCTTGTCCTCGGTGAGCACGCGGAAGGCGTGGCGCACCATCGTGGTGCGCGCGACCTCGCCGAACGTGCCGATATGCGGCAGGCCCGACGGGCCGTAGCCGGTCTCGAACAGCACCTCGTCCTTGGGATTTTTCTTCAGCCGCGCCACAATCGCTTTCGCCTGCTCGAACGGCCAGGCGTTGGATTGTTCGGCGAGCGCCCGCAGGTCGCTCGGGCTGGCAGAAGGATCAATCACGGACATTCCTCAGGTTCTCTCCAAAAAGGCCGCGAAAACTAACGCTTTCGCGGCAAAATGCAAAACGACGCTCCCTCGCCCCGCTCTTGCGGGGAGAGGGTTGGGGTGAGGGGCTCCATCCGCGTAACCGGCAAGAGAGGAATTCGCGGTGGGGGTCCCCCTCACCCGGAATTCAAGCTGCGCTTGAATTCCGACCTCTCCCCGCAAGCGGGGAGAGGTGAAGAGCACAGCATCAGAACGGGCTGACCGAGAAATAGCGCAGCCACAGATCGGTGAAGCGGCCTTTTTCCCAGATCCGGAACAGCGCCCAGTTCAGCGACTGCCGGAGCAGGTCGTTGCCCTTGCGGACGGCGATGCCCACGCCCTCGCCGAAATAGCGGCTCTCGACAAAGGGGCCGCCGGCAAAGGCGCAGCATTCGGCGGAATCGGTGCCGTTGATCCAGAACGCGAGCGAGATCGCATCGCCGAAGATGAAGTCGACCTCGCCGCGGCGCAGCGCCGCGCGCAGCGTGTCGTTATCCGGATAGGAATGGATCTCCGCGTCGGTGAACATCGCCTTGAGGTAGGCCTCGTGCGAGGTGCCGGCGATGACGCCGACCTTCTTGCCCTCGAGATATTCCGGGCGGATTTCCGGCATCGCGTTGTCGCGGCGCGACACGAAGCGGGCCGGCGCGCGGTAATAGGGATCGGTGAAATCGACCTTGGCGCGCAACTGCGGCGTCACCGCCATCGACGCGATGATGGCGTCGCCCCGGTTGGTCGCCAGGGCATCGATCAGGGTCTCGAAGCGGCGCATCTGGATGGTGCAGGTGACCTTGATCTCGTCGCAGAGTGAACGCGCGAGGTCGACGTTGAAACCGGCCGGATTGCCGTCGGGGCCGGTGAAATTGAACGGTGGATAGTCGGTCTCGGTCAGGAAGCGGATCACGGTGAGGCGCGACAAGTCCGGGCGGTCCGGCCGGCGCCGCGGGTCCCAGAAACCCGGCACCGCCTGCGGCGCGGCCTCGGCGGCGGCCTTGGGCGACAGGGTCGGGGCCGGCTGTGTTGCCGCTGGGGCCGCAGGCGCGGTTTGCGGTGCAGCCGGCGCCGGACTAATGGGCGGAGCCGGCGCAGGGGCCGCCTTGGCCGCCGGCGGCTGCGCTGGAGGCGTCTGCCCGATCGCAGGACCTGCCAGGGCCAGCAAGGCAGCCGCGATCATGCCCGCGGCCAGGCGAAGCTGGCGCGAACGGACGGCAACGGGCTGGACAGAGGGATTTGGCATAACCGGCAATTTCAGGAAATTGAACGGCTTATAGCCGAATCAGCGCCTGAAGCGAGCGCCGATTGGGTTAATTCTGAACCGGAAATGGCGATCAGAGATACCGTTTGAGATCGGCCGCCGCCTCTTCCGGCGTCCGTTTCAGATTGAACGGCGCAACGAAATGACCGTCGCGGTCCATCAGATAGATCAGCGCGGTGTGGTCCATCGTGTAGTCGCCATCCTTCAGCGGCACTTTCTTGGCGTAGACACGATAGCTCGACAGCACCTTGGCGATCGCGGCGGGATCGCCGGTCAGGCCCTTGAGGTGCGGATCGAAGCTCGACAG
Organism: Bradyrhizobium pachyrhizi; assembly: GCF_029714545.1. Lineage (NCBI taxonomy): Bacteria > Pseudomonadati > Pseudomonadota > Alphaproteobacteria > Hyphomicrobiales > Nitrobacteraceae > Bradyrhizobium > Bradyrhizobium pachyrhizi. The sequence continues at coordinate 8,273,279 of NZ_CP121667.1, forward strand.
GTAATCCTTCATCGCGGTGGCGGTGTCGCGTTCCGGATCGACCGAGACGAAATAGGCGTTCACGCGATCGGCGTCCTTGCCCATCGCCTTCAGGACCTCCGAGATCTCGAACAGCGAGGTCGGGCAGATGTCCGGGCAATGGGTGAATCCGAAGAAAATCAGGGTCGGCTTGCCCTGAAGGTTCTTGTCGGTAATGGTCTGGCCGGACTGGTCGGTGAGCTGGAACGGCCCGCCGATCGCGGCCGGCGCGGCAACGGTGCGCAAGCCGCCGATCGCCCACAGCATGAGGAACAGGCCGACCGCCAGACTGCCCGCGAAGGCAGCGAAGATCACCAATGGGCGCGTGGTCCGGGGCATGATGCGAGAGCGTCCTTGTCAGAAGCAGGCGGAGATGCCGGCCGTGATCATTTCGAAAAACACCGCGGTCCCGTAGTGGAACCAGAGCGCGGCGGCGGCAAGCAGGGCCAATCCGCCGATACCGGCCGCGCCCCACAGGATCGCAGATGCTACCCGGGTCTGTGGAGCCGTTACGAGCTCGGATCGGGTGGAGATCGGCTGAATCATGAGCCTGAGATAAGCCCGGTTCCGGCAGGCAGCAAGCGCAATGGCGGCCGCAGGCCGTCAAATGATGGCGAGCTATTCCGGCGCCTGCTCGTCCATAACCCGACGTAAGCCCAGGCCAATGGCCGACGAACGTCAAACAGAGAAGCAGCCGGAGCCTAGTGCGCGGGCTTCGGCGCCGAGGCCTGGGCGTTGAGGTAGCACGGCTTGTACAGCGCCTGCAGTTGCTTACCGCGCAGGAAGATCATGCGCCGGGTCAGGCCACCACGCTCCGAAATCCATCTGCGTACCGCCGGCGGATACATCAGGTACAGCATATGGGTGGCTTCGGGATTGGGGACCGGGCGGCCGTTGTCGCCGTAATCCCAGGCTGCATGGAAGCCGAGGCTGGCGTGCGAGGTCACACAAATCCGGTCGTGAGGAACCTTGCCGAGCACGATGGTGCAGGCCGAGGCACACAGCCCGTCGATGATGACCGTCTCGCCCGAAGTCCGCAGGTCCTGATACCTGTCGACATAGACGCCGATCTTGCCGCCGCGATCGTCGGCGATCCTGACTACAGCTTGAGACACCCCCATTCCCGCCAGCAGGAGAACCGCAGCGAGCAACCCCGTCATCAACTTCATTTTGGCCAGCCCCAGTCGAAACCGAATCTGTTTGGTCTGTGATGCAAGACAATCGTGAGCGTGTTGTGCGCGCGGATTTTTGTCCAGACGAGTGAAGCCGGTCAAAACAAATTCAAATTGGGTGTTGCGCGCACGCTGCAGTGAGAATGGGGAAAGGTCCCAAACTGGAACAGCGCGGCGCACGTGCTTGGTGCTCCGCCGCCACAGGCAAGGTCCATTTGGCGTTGACCGCACGCAGTGAGGCGGTCTTGAATCCCAGCGGGACGGGGGACCTAAACATGGCTGACGATGCAGATGTGATCGTGATTGGCGCGGGGCTTGCCGGTCTCGTCGCCGCAACCGAGATTGCCGGCGCAGGCAAGCGCGTCATCGTGCTCGACCAGGAAGGGGAACAAAGTATCGGCGGCCAGGCCTTCTGGTCGTTTGGCGGCCTGTTCCTGGTGGATTCGCCGGAGCAGCGCCGGCTCGGCATCAAGGATTCCGCGGACCTCGCGCTGCAGGACTGGATGGGCACCGCCGGTTTCGATCGCGAGGAGGATTACTGGCCGCGCAAATGGGCCGAAGCCTATGTCGCATTCGCGGCGGGCGAGAAGCGCGACTGGCTGCGCGCGATGGGCCATCGCATCTTCCCGGTGGTCGGCTGGGCCGAGCGCGGCGGCTACGACGCGATGGGCCATGGCAATTCGGTGCCGCGCTTCCATGTCACCTGGGGCACCGGCCCCGGCATCGTCGAGCCGTTCGAACGCCGCGCGCGCGAAGCCGCGAAAAGCGGACGGCTGATCTTCAAGTTCCGCCACCGCGTCGATGCGCTCAGCGTCACCAACGGTGTGGTCGACGGCGTCAGCGGCGTGATCCTGGAACCGAGCTCGGTCGAGCGCGGCAAGAGTTCCTCGCGCAACGTCGTCGGCGATTTTTCCTGCCGCGCACCAGCCGTGATCGTCGCGTCCGGCGGCATCGGCGGCAATCATGATCTGGTGCGGCAGAACTGGCCGAAGCGGCTCGGCGAGCCGCCCAAATTCATGATCTCCGGCGTGCCCGAACATGTCGACGGCCGCATGATCGGCATCACCGAGGCGGCGGGCGGCCGGCTGATCAACCGCGACCGCATGTGGCACTATGTCGAGGGCATCCGGAACTGGAACCCGATCTGGCCGCGTCACGGCATCCGGATCCTGCCGGGACCGTCGTCGCTGTGGTTCGACGCGACGGGCAAGCGGCTGCCGGCGCCGCTGTTCCCGGGCTCCGACACGCTCGGGCAACTGCACTACATCATGGGCACCGGCTACGATTATTCGTGGTTCATCCTGACCCAGAGCATCATCAAGAAGGAGTTCGCGCTGTCGGGCTCGGAGCAGAACCCCGACCTCACCGGCAAGAGCTGGCGCATGACGATCAAGCGCGCCACCAACAAGGGCGCGCCGGCGCCGGTGGAAGCGTTCAAGCAGCACGGCGCCGATTTCATCGTGCGCGACAATCTCGCCGAGCTCGTCGGCGCCATGAACAAGCTCGCAGGCAACGACCTGTTGCAGCTCGACGCCATCAAGACCCAGATCGAGGCGCGCGACCGCGAGATCACCAACCCCTACGTCAAGGATGCGCAGGTGATGAACCTGCACAACGCGCGGCGCTATATCGGCGACAAATTGATCCGCACCGCGAAGCCGCACCGCATCCTCGATCCCGAGCACGGCCCGCTGATCGCGGTGAAGCTCAACATCCTCACCCGCAAGACGCTCGGCGGGTTCGAGACCGATCTCGATTCGCGCGTATTCGGCAGGGATCACCAGATCATTCGCGGGCTCTACGCGGCCGGCGAAGCCGCCGGCTTCGGCGGCGGCGGCGTGCACGGCTATCGCTCGCTGGAAGGCACGTTCCTCGGCGGCTGCCTGTTCTCGGGGCGCAATGCAGGACGCGCGGCGGCGAAGGCGGTGAACTGAGGCGTGCTACTCTGAGGTGCAGTCGAAAAGCCCGCCGGCGTGAACCGGCGGGCTTTTCTTGCTGAGCGGAAGTTTCCCCAGGCCGTGTTGCGATCAGGCCGTCCTGGTGAAGAGCGTCAGGATGCCGTTGGTGAGATTGACCGCGACAACTTGCGCCGAGCTGAGGCCCTTCGCCTTCAGCGCGGATACCGCTTCTTCAGATGCGTCGATGGAACCGCGAAGGTTCCGCAGGTCGTCTTCGCTTGCCTTTGCGACGACAGCCTCGACCCTTGACCGGACCTCAGGCTTGAGATCCTTGACGTCCACGACCTGTATGCTCCGGATGGCATTGGGCTGGTCAGATTGAGCCTGCGGCAGCGCCTTCGGTTGCGTTCCCTGCACCTGCGCCCAGGCAGGTGTTCCAAGCGAGAGCGCCGCAACGATGACGGATGCCGTAGAGATGCGGATGTGCATGAGCATTCCTTTGTTGATTGCCCCCAACATCCCGCGAGAACGCGCTCTCCTTGCTTAAGGTTCCGGCCGGAAACCGGCTCTCTCGACCGGTGCAGCATGAACTTACGGGACCGTCGCCGGGGGCGTCGCCAAAATATCGAAAACAACCCCATGCAAAGTAGCCGGCAGTGGCCCGCGCTCGACCAAGCAACTTGACACGTCGGGCAACTCAGACGTATTCTTCTAATATTCCGAAATTGCGCAAATGTCCCTCGCGCAAGGGCTGTCGCATAGGGCATATGCGGACTTCTGCAATTGAACGCTTTCACGTCGCGGGCGGGAGAGCGAACGCGCCTTGATTCGCGGCCGCAGCTCGATCTCATCCTGCTCTAGTCTGCCTCCGCGCTGAGGAAGCGGACGCCGAACGTATCGGCATTGGCCTCGCCCCAATCGTAGAGTGCCTGCAGCATCGGCTTCAGCATCTCGCCGCGCTTGGTCAGGCAATAGCGCGAGGAGCCGCCGCCGCGCTCCTGCCTGACGAAGCCTGAGTTGCAGAGATGGCGCAGGCGCTTGGTCAACACCTTGTCGCTGAGCTGCGGGATGTCGTGGCGCAACTCGTCATAGCGCATCGGCCTGACCGTGAGCCGGCTCAGGATCACGGTCTTCCATTTGCCGCTGAGCTGATCGATTGACTGTGCGCATGGGAACTCCTTTCGTTCTCTAGTCAATGCTCCCACAAGCGCGTCATACGTTGCGGTACCCCCCGTTCCTGTAACACCCAACTGTTGCCGTCCGGATCCGAGAAGTCGGCGAAGCTGGCGTAGTCCCTGCGAGCAGGGTCGAGCCCGGGTGCGAAACCTCCATCCCAGGCATCAACGGGTACCTTGTGCCGGATTTCACCGACCTCGACCCCACGTTCGAGCAGGCGGCTCCGCGCAACCTCAACATCGGTGACGACGAGATAGACGTTGCGAAGTGATCCGGCGGGCGCGTCGGTGAGCCCGCGACCGATCTGTATCGAGCAACTGGAGCCCGGTGGAGTGAGCTGCACGACGCGAAATGCGTCTTTCGGCGAATAGTCGACGTCGAGCGTGAAGCCGACCTGGTCGACGTAGAACCGCAACGCTCGCTGGACATCGCTCACCGGCAACGTGATCACCTCGACTGAGAGCTTTATGCCCGTTGCGCTGGTTGTGTTCATCACGCCCACGCCTCCTCTTCGGTCTGATTTGCGTCGCCCGCAGGGCTCACAAATCGATCACGACGTCACGAATCGGTTGTGAGCAGCAAACGAGAAGGTTGCCGTCAGCGGGCTTCTCGAGTGGCTGGGGTCCATAGGCGACCTCGCCCGAAACCAAACCGCTCTCACAGTTGTGACAAACACCGGTCCGGCACGACCAACGGACCGGGACGTCGCACGCCTCGGCGAGCTCCAAAATGCTCTGGTAGGCGGACGCCTTCCAGTGTGCGGCGATGCCACTTCGCGCGAACGATACCAGCGGACCGGTGTTGGCGTCGTCGCTGGGCAGATGTGGAGTTCGCGTCGCTGCGCCGACGACACCCGGAGTCATCGACTCGCTGCCGTTGAAGATTTCGACATGCATCCGCTCCGGCGCCACGTCCAAGGCTGCGAGCGCCTGTTTCATGTCTGCCATGAAGCGAGTCGGCCCGCAGAGGTAGACATCCGCCTCTCGCGGGACGCCGACCTTGTCGAAGACCGATCGCGACAGGTGACCGGTCGCGTCGAAATCCTCGCCCATCTTGTCGCGCGAGCCTGGCCTGCTGTAGCAAACATAGCTGCGGCCATAGGCGAGCGAGGGCATAAGGCGGCGGACTTCGGCGGCAAATGGATGGTGCGGCCGGTCGCGAGCCGCGTGCACCCACAAGATTTGCCGTGTCGAGCGGGCCGCCGCCAGCGCGTAAAGCATTGCCAGCACAGGCGTCGCCCCGATTCCCGCGCTGAGCAACACTACCGGCCGCTCCCCGGATTGCAGGATGAAGCTTCCCCGCGGCGAGCTGACGTCGAGAACATCGCCCATGCGGACATGCTCCCGCAGGTAGGTTCCGGCTGCCCCATCCGGCTCGACTTTCACGCTGATCCGGTAGCGCTCCGTCGAGAGGGGACCCGAGAGCGAGTAGCTGCGAAAGAGTGGCGGCCCGCCGCCGATCCGTCGAAGACGTAAGACCACGTACTGACCGGGCAGAGCCTGTCGCAGCGGCTGACCGTCCGGATGCCGCATCGACAGGGAGAGGACGTCCGCGGACTCCTGATCTATCGCTGCCACCGTGAGCGGTTGAAATCCTGGTGCAGCCGGATGCGCAGCCGCTGCCGGCGCGAGCCCTGCGTTGCCGCTTCCCGCGCCAGTCGTCTGATTCTGCAGTAACGCCTCAAACGACACGCGCCATCCGGGCGAAAGCGTCTCGATCCGCAAGGCGCGCTCCAATCGATCGCGTGGATGATTGGGTGAATAGAGAAGCGCGTTGATCTCTTCGACCGTCATTCGCTCATTCGCTTCTCCCACCTTCATGATTTCGTCGCCGGCGCCTACTTCGCCTTCCTGCAGGACGCGGAAGTAGAACCCCGGACGGCCGCTGGATGTCAGCAATGCCGGCATCCGCGGCTCGTTCATCCGAATGCCGACCCGATAGCAGGTCACGCGGGGCTGAGTAACCTCGAACACTGCGCCGCCGATCTGATAACGGTCGCCGATGCCAACGGCATCGTCGGGTAATCCCTCAATCGTGAAGTTCTCGCCGAACTGTCCATGAACGAAGTCGTTCCTCTTCAGCTGTTCCTGCCAGTAGCGATACGATTCGATCTGGTAGACGAAGACGGCTCGCTGCTCACCCCCGTGGCCGCTCAGGTCGCCTTGACCGTCTCCATCCAGATTCAATCGGCCGACCCGACAACGGCTGCGTACGGGATTTTTCCAGATCCCGGTGTGTACAGTGCGGCCCTTCCATTCGATATCACGCGGAAGTCCGACGTTCACCGACAGCAGTCGCGCCATGCCCCACTCCACTTTGATAGAGACCGAAGGTGCTTCCTAGCCGCCGCCACCTGGCTCATGGACCACCTCGGAGACATCGATGTTGCGATCTGGGCCATGCGCAACCACCGTCTGGCCCGGCTCGAGATGGAGTTGGGTGCCATCGAGATGGACCGAGACGATATCCGGTTCGAACGACACCAGGTTGAAGATGCCGCGAACCTCGGGATAGGGGTCAGGATACCCCCATGCCGCCAGACGTGCCTCATCGATGGAGTAGTAGCTGCAGAGCCCCTTGTATGGGCAGAAGGTCTGGAGTTTCACGGGAGTGAGGGCGGACTCATCGATGTCGGCGCGTGGAACGTACCAGCGCGGCGCGAAGCCGGACTCGTAGAGGACGAGCGGCCGCTTGGTATCGGCAATGATCCGGTCACCATGGCGGACCACGAGGTTACGGGAGGCGCGGCGGATATCGATGCGGTGGTAGGGGTCAGCGGCATGGCCCACGATTCGCTCGTCTTCCTCGTAGAAAGCGTCCATAGCCCGCCAAGCGAACGCAACGCGTGCCTGCAGTTCGCTCGCATGGGGAGGAAGGCTGGTGTGCTGCCATGCCCCTCGCGGTGCGACGTGCTGCTCGTCGGCCCGGACACTGTACCAGGACGTGAGCCCGAGATCGGCGTGTTGGGTGGTATGCTCGGTGCGTTCAAGGACGCGTGGGGAAATGTCGGTCTCCGGAAAATAGGCGACCGGATAGCGGCCCGGTTCGAAGAACAGGAGGACATTCTCGCTATCGGCGATCCAGATCCCCCCGAAGCGAACGCGCATGCGCCGGCGCAACCGCTCAACGTACAACAATCTCTTGGGCAGCGGTTCGGGCACGAGGAACCGGCCGATTGCTCCCGTTGAGAGTGGACCTTGTTGCCAGGACAGCCCCATGGTCTCCCCATGGATTCGATGTTCGAGCCCGCCAGCAATCTCCGAACGCAGATCCGGCGGCAAGGTTCCTCGACCGGCGTTCGTCAAACTCGCATCGATCCGAATTTAGTTACGCGCTAATGGAGTCCACTCCCTAAAGCAGGATGTGTCTTGGTTAGATCTGCTTGACGCGATTTCGGTTTCCCTCTCCCCCGCCGGAGAGAGGTAAACCTTCGGCGCCGTTCCAGTTGAACCTAATCTCATCACGCTTTAGGCCGCGATTTCCATGAGGTGCGCGCTGCAAAATGCGCAGTGGCGGTGGTCGCCCTGACGCGCTAGAGGTTTGATTCTGATCAAATCAGAACCAAACCTGTCGATCTCTTGTTTTGACGCGTTTTCTCCACGCGAACCGGTAGCCACGTCGCTTGAAAACGCTATAGACATGCCCGCCATTCAGTGGAGACCCAAATGAGCATTCAGCGTTTCGAAACCGGCCCGCGCATGAGCCAGGCCGTCGTGCACGGCAACACCGTCTATCTCGCCGGCGTCGTCGCCGGCAAGGCCGCGGGCGGCAGCGTCACCGACCAGACCAAGGACATCCTGTCGATCATCGACGGCCACCTCGCCAAGGCCGGCACCGACAAGTCGAAGCTGCTCAGCGCGACGATCTACATCACCGACATGAAGACGTTCCCGGAGATGAACGCGGTGTGGGACGGCTGGGTCTCGCAGGGCAACACCCCGGCCCGCGCCACCGTCGAGGCCAAGCTGGCGGCGCCGCAGTACAATGTCGAGATCATGGTTGTCGCGGCGAAATAGACGCGACGCACGTCATCCAAAGATACCGGATGCCCCCGGATTGCAAAGCGCAATTCGGGGCATTTTCATCTTGCACTCACGCGCTGATCCGCGCGCGCTCGCCGGCAGCCTCGCCGAGATCGGACTGAAGCCAGCGGGCAATCCGGCGCCATGAACCGGCGAGAGCCTTGCAGCCCATGAACAGTCCGAGGTGACCACACGGCTCGGTATGGCATTGCAGCCACGCGGGCGGCGTGGCCAAGAGCCGCGCTGTCGCAAATGCCTGGTCGGGCGGAACAACGATGTCGTTCTCTGCGGCGAGCACGAAGACGGGCTGCTTCACGGCAGCGAGATCGATCTTGCAGCCAAGCGCGAGGAAGTCTCCAGCCGCGATCCGGTTCTGGCGAAAGATCCAGTCGGTCACTTCGAGGTAGTAGGTGCCCGGCAGATCGAGCGTCTCGCTATTCCAGCGCGTGAAGCGATCGAGCAACGCCCGCGCATCCTCCGACTTGCGGTCGAGCCGCCTCTGCAGCGCCGCTTCCGCGTCACGCATGGTGAACGGGATGCTCCAGGCCTGCAGCATATGCTTGCCGCTGATGATCCCATCCCCCTGACGGACCAGCGCCTCGAAGCCTTGCGGTGGAAGCGAGGCGACCATCCGGGAAAGCTCCGACGGTACCGAGACGTCGACCGGGCTGCCGGCAAGCACAAGCCGCCGTACCTTGCCGGGAAAGCGCGCCGCGTAGAGCAACGACAGCCAGCCGCCCTGACAGAGACCTGCAAGGTCGACCGGCGGCCCGATCGTGTCGACGGCCACGTTGAGATCGGACAGAAAGGTGTCGATCGAGAAATATCGCATCTCCGGTGCCGCCGAGCGCCAATCCGTGAGATAGAGACGCGCAACGTCAGCCTTCTGCAGCGCCTCCATCAGGCTGTGGCCGGGGGCAAGATCCGCAATCTGCGCGCGATGCAGCGCATAGGGCGCGCAGACCAGCAGCGGCCGGCCTTCGGCCGCTCTTGAGAAATCCAGCAGGCACATCGACGGCAGCTGAAGCGCGACCGAATGGGCTGTCGTCCAGGGCAGCGCCGCCATTTCGCCCGACGAATCTGTGGGCTCGGGCGCACGATTGGGGTACCACTGCGAGTAGATGTCCAGCGCCAATCGCGCGGCTTCAAACGGCCATAGCCAGGCGTCCTGCGCCCAGTTGGTGCTCGCACTTCGATCCGATCGATTCGTCTTTTCGGGCAAGCTCATTCACCGATTGATCGCTACCGGGATAGTCTGGCCAACGCGGACCACCTTCACGCTGATCAAGAACCGACAAATTCAGGTCGGATCAGTTTACGCCAAACCGGCTGCAACGGCAGCCACGCCGGGATGTCACGATCTCGCGACCCCGGCGCGGCTTGCTGCCAAGCAAAGCCGTCGTTTCAGCGGACTAGGCGGCGCGCGCCGTGCCTTTCTCCGCCTCGAGCTTGCGTGCGAACAGCCAGCGGAAATAGGTCAGCGGGGCATCGGCGCCGATCGCGAGCAGCTGATAGTCCGGATCGGCGTCGAACACGCGCTGCTGCGCCTCGATGATGTCCTTGTCCTCGTTGAACCCTTCCTCGAGGCTATGCCGCAGCGACAGTGCGATGTTCAGATTATCGATGTCGAAATCGTGCAGGTAATTCCAGAAGAAGTGCGTGGTCGAGCGCGTCTCCGGCGTCATGAACTGCGCGTTGCGATATGACCGCGTGCCCGGAACCTGGACGCCCTTCTCGACGCCCTGCCCCGCCGGCGCGAACGTGGTGTCGAGCGTGAAGATGCCGGGCACGATCATGCGGCCGATATTGCGGCGGTCGATCTTGTCGGTTTTGTTCGCGATCACCTTCTTGTGGTAGGGCGGCGGCTCGGCGCCCATGTGCCAGCGCTCGACACGGAAACCGTCGTCCAGCTTCTCGATCGCGACCGGCTTGGTCTTGTAGGCATATTCCTCGGATCCGCCGAGCGTGTTGGTATGCACGAAGGCAAGATGCGCAAAGTCGCTGAGATTATCGACGATCAGGAGCCAGTTGGCCTTGTAGTGCATGTAACCCGGCAGGCCGCGCCACCTGGGATCCTCGAGCGGCGGATAGTCGAGGATCAGTTTCGGATCGGCCTTCTCCGGATCGCCGGTCCAGATGAAGATCATGTTGTAGCGCTCGACCACCGGATAGCTGCGCACGCCGAGCTTGGCGGGGATGGTGTCCTGCCCGGGGATCTGGATGCATTTGCCGTCGGCCGCGAACTTCATGCCGTGATACATGCACCTGATGTCGTCGCCCTCGATGCGTCCCATCGAAAGCGGCGCGGCGCGATGGCAGCAGCGGTCGTCCAGCGCGACGACTTTCCCGCTCGACCCGCGATAGAGCACGATCGGCCGTTCCAGGATGGTGCGCGCGACCATCTTGCCGTCGATCAGTTCGTGATTCCACGCCGCCACGTACCAGGTGTTGCGCAGGAAAATTCCGTCGTCAGCCATCTCACCCTCCCGATGCAAATTTGGTTGCGACGAGGTTAGGTGATTGCGTTCACCGGGATAATCCGATTTGGCTGGACACACTGTACCGGTGGATGGACAATCGGCCATGGAGTGGCGCGATTGGGAGCTGTTTTGCGAGGTTGTCGAACATGGCGGCTTCACCGCCGCCGCGCGCGTGCTTGGCCATCCCAAATCGAGCCTCAGTGCTGCGGTGCAGCGTCTCGAAGCCAATCTCGGGCTGCGCCTGATCGAGCGCACCACCCGGCACCTGCGGCTGACCGATTCCGGCGAAACCATCTATCGCAAGGTGCGCCCGCTGTTCACCGCGCTGCACGACACCCACAGCGAGGCGCTGGCGATGTCGAGCGCGGTGGCGGGCACGCTGCGCATCAAGGCGCCGTACGAATTCGGCGCGCATCATGCGGGGCCGGTCGCCTGCGCGGTGATGGGCCGCTATCCGGAGCTTTCGATCCGGATCGACGTCGAGCATGACATCGTCAACCCGATCGCCGAGAACTACGACATCGTGTTCGCGATGCTGGAGGCGCCGCTGCCGTCGGCCGGCATCGTGATCCGCCGCGTCTTCACCCTCGAGCGCGGTCTGTTCGCGGGAGCGGCACTGCTGGAGAAATTTGGCGAACCGCGCACGCTGGATGATCTGAGAAAGCTGCCGCTGCTGACCGGCCCCAGCGATCCGCCCTGGGCGATCACCGCTCCCGGCGGCGCGATCGAGCATCTCGCCGTCGATCGCGCGCGCCTGACAAGCTCGAATGCCCATGTCCGCCTGCAGGCCGCGCTCGCCGGTCATGGCGTGCTGCGGGTCACCGCGAGCTACACCCGCACCGCCGTCGCGGCCGGCGAGTTGCGGCGACTGCTGCCGGACCATGCCTGCGAGCCGCTCAACGTCCACGCGCTGTTGCCGGCGCGTCAATTTGTCCCGGCGAAGGTGCGCTGCTTCCTCGACGCGATGGAGGCGCATGCACGCGGCGATCCGGAGGCCTATATCAGGCCGTAGGGTCTTTTTGGCCGATCACCATTTTCCCGGGAACCTGTACGGCCGGTCGGCATCCAATGGTATTATTCCGCCAACAGTGAGGGCGATCCCGCCATGCGCCAGGCCCATGTAACGTCCCTGCCGCCGATCCGCTCGGACGATGCCGAGCTGGTGCAACGCGCGCGCGCCCGCGACGAGGCCGCAATCCGCGCCATCATGCAGGCCAATAATCGCCGGCTGTTCCGGCTGGCGCGCGGCATCCTGCGCAACGACCACGAGGCCGAGGACGTGGTTCAGGACGCCTATGTGCGCGCCTTTACTCATCTCGACCAGTTCCGCGGCGACTCCAGCCTCTCGACCTGGCTGTCGCGGATCGCAATGAACGAGGCGCTCGGCCGCCTGCGCCGCAGGCACAGCAGCGTCGAATGGTCCGATCTGCCGAAAGGCGCTCCTGAAGCCCAGATCATCCAGTTCCCCCTGTCGTCAACGGACGATCCGGAAAAATCCATGGCCCAGCGTGAGATCCAGCACGTCGTCGAGCACGCGATCGACGAGCTGCCGGAGGCGTTCCGCCTCGTCTTCATCACCCGCGTGATCGAGGGCATGAATGTCGAGGAGACCGCTGAGATCCTCGGCCTCAAGCCGGAAACCGTGAAGACCCGCCTGCATCGCGCCCGGACCATGCTGCGCGACAATGTCGAGCGGAAGATCGGCCCCGTCGTCATGGAGGCCTTCCCCTTCGCGGGCAAGCGCTGCGAGCGATTGACCGAGGCGGTTCTGAAACGGCTCCGCGCCACGGCCTGAATTTTTCGGGAACCTCTGCTCGCCCGCACCATCCAACTCCTGTGCAAGCAACGACGCGCCGCGCGCTACGCCCGGCTCAACAGGAGTTTCAAGCCATGTTCGTTCGATTGGGTATCGCGGTCGCCGCGCTCAGCCTTCTCAACTGCGCTGCGCTGGCGCAGGGCGCAAAGCCGACCGATCCGCAGATCGCGCACATCGCCTATACGGCCGGTGTGATCGACATCAATGCCGCCAAGCAGGCGGAAGAGAAGGCCTCCAACAAGGAGATCAAGGCGTTCGCCAAGGACATGGCGCGCGATCACGAGGCGGTGAACAAGCAGGCGCTCGACCTCGTCAAGAAATTGAAGGTGACGCCGGAGGACAACGACACCAGCAAGGCGCTGTCGAAGCAGGCGGCCGACAAGCTCGCCGAACTCGGCAAGCTGAAGGGCGCCGCCTATGACAAGGCCTATATCGACAACGAGATCGCCTACCACAAGGCAGTCAACACCGCGCTGGAGACGCAGCTGATCCCCTCGGCCAGCAATCCCGAGCTGAAGAGCCTGCTGCAGACCGGCCTGAAGATCTTCCAGGGCCACCAGCAGCATGCCGAACACGTCGCCGCCGGCCTGAAGTGAGGAGGCGCGCGATGTTGCCAGGACGCTGTCTCGCAACGCTGGCTTTGCTCGCGCTCGGCGCGATGGCCGTCCCGGCGCATGCGGCCACCATCCGGATCGTGATGGAGAATATGGTGATCTCGCCGGCCGAGGTGTCGGCCAAGGTCGGCGACACCATCGAATGGGTCAACAAGGACGTGCTGGCTCACACCGCCACCGCGAAGAACGGCGACTTCGACGTGACGATCGCGCCGAAGAAGACGATCAAGTCGGTCCTGACCAAGGCCGGCACGGTCGACTATTACTGCCGCTACCATCCCAACATGAAGGCGGTGCTGACCATCGCACCATAGCCCGCGCGATGACCTCGGAGGTAATCGATCGGCGCACGCGAACCTTCGATAGTCCGGACCGCCGCACAGCCCGGCACTATCGAAGGAGAGCACCATGACCGACCATGCCACCATCGCCCGCCGCTATATCGATCTCTGGAACGAGCGGACGCCGAGCCGGCGCCGCGAGATGCTGAGCGAGAACTGGACCGCCGATGCGCGCTATATCGATCCGCTGATGAGCGGCGACGGCCATGAGGGCGTCGACGCGTTGATCGCCGGCGTGCAGCAGAAGTTTCCGGACTTCCGCTTCAAGCTGATCGGGGAGCCGAACGGCTTCGGCGACCATGTCCGGTTCTCCTGGGGCCTCGGACCCGACGGCGTCGACAGCCCGATCAAGGGCACCGACTTCGCCATGCTGAAGGACGGCCGGATCAGGAGCATCACCGGCTTCCTCGACCAGGTGCCGGGCGCCTGAGGCGCCGCTTCCGCCCCGGCGATGTCGCTGCCAGAGCGTTTTCGAGCGAAGCGGATACCGGTTCGCGTCAAGAAAACGCGTCAAAACAAAGAATCGAGAGCCCCGTTCCGATTCCATCGGAACGGAAAAGGCTCTAGTCTTCCCGAAACACAGGGAGGACGCCATGAAGGCAGATTACGCCTTCAAGACTTCTGTCGTCAGCGACATCACGCCGGCGCTGCTGGCGATCGGCCGCGACAGCTTTCCGCAGGCCCTGATCGGCGCGCTGCGCCGCGTCGCCGGTGTCGGTCACTGCATGGTGTTCTCGTTCACCGGCCCGCGGACCGCCGCGTGCCTGCTCGATGTCGGCAACATCCCGACCGGGCGCGACCTCGGGATCGCCTATTCCGAACATTTCCATCAGGCCGACCCGAACCGGGATGCGGTATTCGAGGGGCAGGCGCAGGCCGCGCCGATCGTGCTGCCGAACTTTGCACGCCGGATGTACAGCGACGGCTACCGCAAGATTTTCTTCGACGACTCCGACATCGTCGACAAGTTCGCTTCCGCGATCTGGACCGGCGACACCTGCTTCTATGTCAACTTCTACCAGATCACCGCGCAAGGCCGCTTCAGCCGCGAGCAGATCGCGCGCCTGGCCGCGGTCGCGCCGGCGTTGACGGCGGCCGTGGCGCGGCATTTCCAGCGCGACCCGGCAGCGGATATTGATCCGATCGAGCGGTTGAAGACCTTGTTTGCAACGGCTGAGCCGCTCGCCAGGCTGACCGGGCGTGAGCAGGAAGTCTGCCTGCGCATTCTTTCCGGTCTCAGCTCGGAAGCGATCGCCGCCGAGCTCGGCATCGGGCTGCACTCCGCCCTCACCTATCGCAAGCGCGCCTATGACAAGCTCGGCATCTCCTCGCAGAACGAGCTGTTCGCGATCGCGCTGCGCCTGATGGCGTCGGCGCGTCAGCTGAACTGAGCGCGCTCCAGGCGATGGTCTCCCGCTGTCCCCAGCGGTGGGGACAGACGGGCCGCGCCTGCCGGCCTATGCTCGGCCCGAAAACCCGAGGCCAAACCGAGATCACGTCGTGAGCACCGCGCCCCATTTCGACATCGACGTCCCCGCCTTCTGGCAGGATCCCTACCCGGCGCTGGCGCGCATGCGCAAGGAGGCGCCGATCGCCTTCGTGCCGCAACTCGGCAGCACGCTGCTGTGCAGCCGCGACGACATCTTCATCTCGGAGAAGCAGATCGACGTGTTCTCGTCGCACCAGCCCGAGGGGCTGATGAACAAGCTGATGGGCCACAACATGATGCGCAAGGACGGCGATGCGCACATGAACGAGCGCAAAGCGATCTTTCCGGCGATCTCGCCGAAAACCGTCAGATCGCACTGGACGGCGCAGTTCGAAGTACACGCGACGCGCATCCTCGACGAACTGAAGCCGGACGGCGTGGTCGATTTCGTGCAGGCCTTCGCGCTGCCGTTCTCGGCCGAATGCCTGAAGTCGATCACCGGCCTCACCAATATGCGCTTCCAGGACATGAATGCGTGGTCGCAGGGCATGATCGACGGCATCGCCAATTATGTCGGCGATCCCGCGATCGAGGCGCGCTGCCATGCGGCGACTTCCGGGATCGATGCCGCGATCGACGACATGGTCCCTACCCTGCGCAAGACGCCCGACCTCAGCCTGCTCGGCGTGATGCTGCAGACCGACATGCCGATGGAGAGCGTGCGCGCCAACATCAAGCTTGCGATCTCGGGCGGCCAGAACGAGCCGCGCGATGCGATCGCCGGCACGGTATGGGCGCTGCTGACCCATCCCGACCAGCTCGCGCTGGCGACGACCGGCGCGATCCCGTGGCTGCAGGTGTTCGAGGAATATGCGCGCTGGATCTCGCCGATCGGGATGTCGCCGCGGCGGATCGCAAAGCCCTGGACGATCAGGGACGTCGCCTTCGAGACCAATGAGCGCGTGTTCCTGATGTTCGGCTCGGCGAACCGCGACGAGAAGCATTTCGACCGGCCCGACGCGTTCGACGTGCGCCGCGACGCCAGCAAGAGCATCGCGTTCGGTGCCGGACCGCATTTCTGCGCCGGCGCCTGGGCCTCGCGCGCCATGGTCGCCGACGTCGCGCTGCCCGCGATCTTCAACCGGCTGAAGAATCTGCGTCTGATCGAGCACCAGCCGGCGCGGATCGGCGGCTGGGCGTTCCGCGGCCTCCTGGACTTGCCGGTGACGTGGGACGCGTAAGGGTCGTTACCGTCCCCAGCGCAGCACGACCGGATCGAGTGTCCGCGCGATCTCGATCAGCCCCGCGCGGGTCGCCGGATGCAGCGGTTGCAGCGGGTGGCGCACCGCCTCGGACTTGATGACGCCGCCCTCGCGCATCAGCACCTTGCAGGCCTGCAGCCCGCATTGGCGATTTTCGTAATTGATCAGCGGCAGCCACCGCGCATAGGCCTGCATGGCCTCGTCGCGCCGGCCGGCGAAGAACGGATCCATGATCTGGCGGATGCCGTCGGGATAGCCGCCGCCGGTCATCGCGCCGGTGGCGCCGGCATCGAGATCGGCCATCAGCGTGATCGCCTCCTCGCCGTCCCACGGCCCCTCGATCTCGGCGCCGCCCTTCTCGATCAGACTGCGCAGCTTGTTTGCCGCCATCGGCACCTCGATCTTGAAATACCTGATGTTGGCGAGCTCCTTTGCCATCCGCGCCAGAAAATCCACCGAGAGCGGCGTGCCCGCCACCGGCGCGTCCTGGATCATGATCGGGACGTTGATGGCATCCGACACCACCCGATAAAACTCATAGATGCCCGGCTCGCCGACGCGAAAGGTCGCGCCGTGATAGGGCGGCATCACCATGACCATGGCAGCTCCGGCAGCTTCCGCCTCGCGGCTGCGAGCCGCGCAGACCGCCGAGGAGAAATGCGTCGTGGTGACGATGACGGGAGTGCGGCCGGCGACATGCTCGAGCACCGTATGCATCACGGTCTCGCGCTCGGCGTCGGTCAGCACGAACTGTTCGGAGAAATTGGCGAGGATGCAGATGCCGTGGGAGCCGGCGTCAATCATGAAGTCGACGCAGCGCCGCTGGCCATCGAGGTCGAGATTGCCGTTGGCGTCAAAGATGGTCGGCGCCACGGGGAAGACGCCGCGATAGGGGCGCTTTGCGACTGCGACTGATGTCATGATAACGACCTCCCAGGTTGTTGTCGGATTTTCTTGTCAGCTCTGGCGGAACGGCAGCGGCGGGCCATCGAGCCGGCGCAGGCCCGGCTCGCGCCGCTCCAGCCACCAACCATACTGCTTCGGCCAGGACGCGAACACCTCGCCGCCTCCACCGCCAAGCGCAAGCTCGGCATGCAGCGGCCAGTTCGGATCGAACAGCGCCTCGCGGCCGATCGCGACCAGATCGGCATGGCCTTTGGCCAGAACGTCTTCGGCCTGCTGCGGATGCAGGATGAGGCCGACCGCGATGGTCGCAATGTCGGCGGCGCGGCGGATCTCATCGGCATAGGGAACCTGAAAGCCGTAGCCGCGCGGAATCCGCGCCGCGGTCGCCGAGCCGAGCAGGCCGCCCGACGAGCAATCGATCAAATCGGCACCGCGCGCCCTGGCTTCGCGGGCAAACGCGACCTGGTCCTCGAGCGTCAGGCCGCCGTCGATACCGTCGACCGAGGAGATCCGCACCGACAGCGGCCGCTCCGCCGGCCAGGCCGCGCGCACGGTCTCGATGATCTCGAGCGGATAGCGCATCCGCCCGGCGCGATCGCCACCATAGGCATCGGTGCGGCGGTTCGACAATGGCGAGAGGAATTCGTGCAGCAGATAGCCATGCGCGCAATGCACCTCGACGAATTCGAAGCCGGCCTCGACCGCGCGCAAGGTGGCGCGCCGCCATTGCTCGCGCAGCGCGGCGAGCTCGGCCGCGTCGAGCGCGTGCGGCATCAGCCAGCCGTCTTCCATCGGGATCGCACTCGGCGCCACCGTCCGCCACGGCAAATCGCCGCGAGCGCGATCGGCCTCATCGAGAGCGGCATTGCCGTACCAGGGACGCTGCATGCTGGCCTTGCGGCCGGCATGCGCGAGCTGGATCGAGGGCACGGCGCCATTGTCCTTGAGGAAAGCGGCGATCCGCTCGAGCGGCGCGATCTGCTCGTCGTTCCAGATGCCGACATCGCCATGGGTGATGCGGCCCTCGGCGACAACCGCTGCGGCCTCGACCATCACGAGCCCGGCGCCGCCCTGGGCGAACTTGCCGAGATGCACGAGATGCCAGTCATTGGCGAGCCCGTCGGTCGCCGAATACTGGCACATCGGCGAGATCAGGATGCGGTTTCGGGAGGTCACGCCGCGAAGCGTGATCGGCTGAAACAGAAGCGGCTGCGACATCGGGACCTGCGGGAAGGTGTTGGCGGGAGAAATCGTGGCGGAAAGCTAGGCGGCGCGTCCCGAGATCGCAAGTCATGCCGCGGCGCAGGCGGCAAGACCTGCACGCATGCAGCACTTGCGCCCCGGCGCGATCTGCAAAACCCGCAACATTTGCCGCAGAACAATTTCCCGGCCGGTAAACACTTTCAGTCATCCCTGGGTCACATCTATGGATCGCAATTCGTCGCGGACATCCCTACATTGCCGGCATGAAGAAAATCGGATTCCTTTCGTTCGGGCACTGGACGCCCTCGCCGCAGTCGCAGGCCCGCTCAGCCGCGGATGTGCTGCTGCAATCCATCGACCTTGCGGTCGCGGCCGAAGAGCTCGGCGCGGACGGCGCGTATTTTCGCGTCCATCACTTCGCGCGCCAACTGGCCTCGCCGTTCCCGCTGCTGGCGGCCGTCGGCGCCAGGACCAGCCGGATCGAAATCGGCACCGCCGTGATCGACATGCGCTACGAAAATCCGCTCTACATGGTCGAGGACGCCGGCGCGGCCGACCTGATCGCGAGGGGGCGCCTGCAACTGGGCATCAGCCGCGGCTCGCCCGAGCAGGTGATCGATGGCTGGCGCTATTTCGGCTATCAGCCGGGCGAGGGCGAGACCGACGCCGACATGGGCCGGCGTCATGCCGAGATCTTCCTCGACATGCTGCGCGGCCAGGGATTTGCGCAGCCCAATCCACGGCCGATGTTTCCCAATCCTCCCGGCCTGCTTCGGCTCGAACCACTCTCGGAAGGCCTGCGCGAGCGCATCTGGTGGGGCGCCGGCTCGAACGCCACCGCGGTGTGGGCGGCAAAGCTCGGGATGAATCTGCAGAGCTCGACGCTGAAGAACGACGAGACCGGAGAGGCGTTCCACATCCAGCAGGCCGCCCAGATCCGGGCCTATCGCGCCGCCTGGAAGGAGGCCGGGCACACGCGCGAGCCGCGGGTCTCAGTGAGCCGCAGCATCTTCGCGCTGGTCGACGATCGCGACCGCGCCTATTTCGGCAACGGACAGGAGGAAGACCAGATCGGCTTCATCGACGAGAGGACGCGCGCGATCTTCGGCCGCGGCTACGCCGCCGAGCCGGACAGGCTGATCGAGCAGCTCAAGACGGATGAGGCGATCGCGGAGGCCGATACCTTGCTCCTGACCGTCCCCAACCAGCTCGGCGTCGACTACAACGCGCATGTGATCGAGACGATCTTGACCCGGATCGCGCCCGCTTTGGGCTGGCGCTAAATCCATCGCCAACGTCAGCGATACTCGACCGGCGCGCGGCCTCGTCACATCGAGCACGGCCGGGACAAGGACCCGCGCCGGCCGTCTTCTAGGGGGGCTGTTGAGAGGGAACGGCCGGACGCGGGCTTGAACCGACCGTTCTCGCCGGAGGTCGGTCGGCTCTATTCGACCAATGCCGGAACCCGCGACATCGTTCCGGCGGAACTTCGTTCTCAAACGCGGAGAACTACGGAAACATAACTGCGCGTTGTGAGAAGAACAGGTTGAGTACGGTTCGTTAGGCGCGCACGTTGCGTGAACAGATCGCCGTAATATCCCGGGATCATCACGGGTCAGGAATCCCTGTCGCGATTGCGCCGGGTCAGATCGAGCCGATCGACGCGCTCATCGATCCGCCGGTTCAGCTCCTCGTCTTCTCGCGTATTGCCGCCGCGACGGGCGCGAACCACCAATGCACAACATCCGAGCAGAACGATCGCGAAGAGCGCGTAGTACCACCATGCCATGCACTGATCTCAAATCAACGCTCGCGATACGGCCGGAAAGGTCATCGTTCAGGCCGATGAGGACGTGCCGATCTCGGCGCATAATAGGGGTTCACCAGACAGGTCGCCGGAAGCCCAACGGCGCCGGCCTGACACTGTTCCAGCGACGTGAAGACGCAGTCCATGCGCTCGCCGACCAGCATGCCGTAAACATGCATGCAGACGGGATAGCGCGGATCATACATTTGCGCGGATGCCGGCCTCGTCATCCAAAGCACGCCCAGCGCAAGCAGCAGCGCTCCAAGCAACCTCACGTCACGTCTCCTGCTGTCGCGAAATACATCGTCGTGCCGACAAACTGTCCCGCGACATTTGCCTGAAGGCTGGAGCGGGCGAAGGGAATCGAACCCTCGTATGCAGCTTGGGAAGCTGCCGTTCTACCATTGAACTACGCCCGCAAATCAATGACTTAGCAAGAACTTGCCGGAGTTCGTGTTGCGCTTTGTGTTGCACCGTTCCGACCACCGACTTATAGACCGCGCCGCCCGCGTTCGGCAAGGCATCTAGTGCCACATCCACTCGGGCGCGCGCCGCGCGGCGCTCCGTGCAATCGACACTTACGCGAGCAGTGCGAACCGCCTACAAGAATAGACCCCGGCGCGTTTCGTACCTCTCAAATTTGGCCTCGATCGTTGCTGGTTGTGGTTCGGGATGGCCGCGCGTACCTGATCAAATCTTACGCCGTCTCTTTTGCGCGGGGTCCCGCTTCGAGGCCGTAGGCGCGGGACAGCCCCAATCCGGAGGCCGCCCTTCAGAAGCTTGTCGGTCTGTTAAAACGGTTTGTGATAGCGTCGATGCGCGCATACATAAGAACACGCCATGGCCCCGAGGACGAAAGCATCAAATAATCCGGCCCTGATCACTTGGGCACGCGAGACGGCCGGCTTCTCCGTTGCCGAGGCCGCCGCACGCTTGAACGTGTCCGAAGAGCAGCTATTGGCTTGGGAAGATGTCGGATCGGACGATTCGCCTTCAATCCCTCAACTGCGCAAAATCGCGGCGCTGTTCAAACGGCCGCTCGCGGCGTTCTTCTTGGCGGAGGCGCCCTCGGGCTTCGCTGTGATGCGCGATTTGCGCCGGCTGCCCGGCACGGGCATCCGACATTTTAGCCCAGCCCTTCAAATGGAAATCCGCGCCTCGAATGAGCGGCGCGAGCTTGCGTTGGAGTTGGCTTCCGATCTCGAAGAGGAGCCGACGCAATTCGAGCTTTCGGCAAAAGTCACTGACGACCCCGAAACAGTCGGCGCAAAAATTCGAATCGCGTTGGGCGTCACTGACGACCTGCAAGCCAAGTGGAAGGACGCGGACGGCCGCGCTGCGTTCACCGCGTGGCGAACGCGCATCGAAGAGGCCGGCGTTCTAGTTTTCCAAAGCACAACGTTCGCTTCGGAGGAAGCATCGGGCTTCGCGATATCGTCCGGTACGCTGCCTGTCATCGCAGTCAATCGGAAGGACCCGCTGACGCGTCGAACATTCAGCCTGTTGCACGAGTTCGCACATTTGATGGTGCGCATTAGCAGCGTGTCTGAACTCGAAACCGACGTGACGAGGCCTCCCGAGGATCAGCGGGTTGAAGTCTTCTGCAATCACGTCGCTGCCGCCGCGCTGATCCCGAAGGAAAATTTGCTGGCCCAGCCAACGGTTGTTGCGCATGGTACGCGCTCCGTGGCGTGGAAGGATGGCGAGCTTGCCGATCTCGCCAGATTGTACGGTGCAAGCCGCGAAGCTCTATTGCGTCGTCTGCTTACGTTCGGGCGGACAACTCCCGAATTCTATTCATTGAAGCGCGCTCAATACAACGCCGAGTACGCCTTGCTCAAAAAGCGCCAAAAGGAAACTGCGACGGAAATGAAGCGGAATATGCCGCAGGAGACGATTAGCACCATCGGCCGTCCGCTCGTGCGCATGTTGCTCGGAAATTATTATCAAGACCGTCTGTCACTGAGCGCGCTGTCTGGCTTTCTAAATCTGAAAGTCAAACACATTCCCAAGCTGGAGCAAGCTGTGGGGATGAGGTAGTTCGCAATGGCGGTCAAGCCGATCTACAGCGTAGATAGCAGCGCGCTCATTCACGCGTGGCGCAGAGCGTACCGGCCGCAGAATTTCGAATTCATTTGGAAGGGCTTCGACGCGCTCATTGACGAAGGACGATTGCGCGCGTCGATGGAAGTGTATCTAGAGCTTGAGAAGAAGGACGACGAGCTCTTCACTTGGTGCAAAGAACGAAAGGAGACGTTGTTCGTTGAACTGGACGAGACCGTTCAAGCCAGCGTCACCAAGATCATGAGGGACCATCCACGGCTTGTCGACACTGTTAAGGGCCGCTCCGCTGCCGACCCGTTCGTGATCGCGCTCGCCGAGACGGGCAAGCCTCAGATGATCGTCTTGACCGAGGAGAAGCCGGGCAAGGTTAGAATTCCCGACGTTTGCGACGCTCGGAACGTCAAGTGGAAGAACCTTGCGGACATGATCGAGGACGAAGACTGGAAATCGGGCTGAGCGACACGAGGGGCCGACGACTTCAACGCGGAACGAGCATCCAACGCCCGACCAAAGCTTTCGGCCCAAGACCGCACGTCCGTTGGCTGATCGACCCTTTGCGTAAGGCTTCCGAGTTCTAGAAGTGCATCGCCGGACCATAGCCCGGGCGGAGCCAGCTGATCAAGCGCGCATTGAAGCCGATCGCCGCACCGCCCCCGCTAATGGCCCATCCTCACGAGCACGTCATTGATGACAAAAGCCGCGGCGGCAGCAGCATTGCAGGTGCCGCTTCGTGCATAGATGCAGGCATCGGCGATGCCGACGCGGGCACAGCTTTGCCTTGAAAAATCCGCCGGCAGATCACCGGCGGCCGCGGGCCGCGCAAGGATACGGTTGAAGGCCGGCCTGGTCGCCTGCAACAGCGGCGGCAGCATGAGCTCGGCGAGCGGATCGGCGGGCTCGAGCGCATAGAGCGGCACCGCCCCCACCAATCGTTCGCGACCCGGCAACAGCTGGAAACGAACATTGTAAAGTGCAAGGCCGCACATCTGCGGATCGCTGCGCAGTTCGGCGGCGAGCCGCGCCGCGCCGACACCACGCGTCCAGTAGTCGCGCATCCCTTCGCTGGCGCCGGCGAGCGTGACCGAGAGCAAGACCCAGACGCCGGTGACGATCGGCAACGCCCAGCGGCGCCATCCGGGTTTTGCGCGCAGCCATTGCACCCAATCGGCCGATCCCAGTGCCGCGACGATGATGAACAGCGCCACCGACAGGAAGACGAAGCGGTATTCCTTGTGCGCGATCAGGCTGTGGAAGACGAGGTTGACCAGCGCCACGGCCAGCAACAGCGGCGCATGGCGCGAGCCGCGCCAGATCGCGGCGAGCGGCAATACGATCGCCGCCGACCACACGATCAGGAAGTTGACGAAATAGGCCGAAGGGGGCGTCACGCCGAACTCGGTCGCGCGATCGTGCAGCAGGTTTTCCCTGATGTTGCCGATCAGCCAGGCGAACGGCACGGCGCCATGCGCAAGCTCGATCGCGGCGGAGAGCATCAGCGCGGCGAGACCGCCCGCGATCAAGGGAATCAGTTTTCGCCAACGCATCCAGCAGGCGCCGAGCGCAAGCACGGCGATGGCCGGCGCATACTGGAAGCGGCAGACAAAGGCAAAAGCGAGCAACGCGCCGCCGATCGCCAGATGCCGTTGCGACGGACGGCTGGTCACCAGCAGCGCCGCCGGCACGATCAGCGCCGTCGACAACGACTCGCCCAATGTGTGCGGCGCGAGCAGGATCAACTCGAACCAGACTGCCGCAGCGAACGCCGCGACGATGGCATGGGTTCGCGAGATCCGTGCACCAAAGAACCAGGCGCTGACCACGATCGACAGTGACGCAGATGCGGCGACCAGGCGCGGCACCAGGAAAGCGCCCTCGCCGCCCGGCGCAATCAAGCCGCCCACCGCGACCGGCCCGGCCAGCAATGTCGGCAGGAACCAGCCGCGAATGCCTTCGCGCCACTCCCACGTCAAAATGCCGTCATGACCGAGCATCCGCCACGCCGGCTCGAGATATTGAAAGATCTCGTCCGGATACATCACGTTGGGCCAGAGCGCGGCCGCAAGGCGCAGGACCAATGCCAGCAACAACAATGCGAACAGCGGATGAATACGCCCGGTCGATGTCCCGGCCACGGCTGTGCTGCCGCGCGCCGCATCCGCGCCGGTGCTGGTCATCGTTCCGCCGATCGTACCGTGGAGCAGCATGCTGACGACCAGATAGCGGGCAAAGCCTTTAAGATGCGTGACCGGAGGCCCGCCGGCCCGCGCGCAACCGCGCCACGGCATGCTTAACCGAACGTCAAGATTCCGGGTGCGCGCGCCAGCGACGATGTTAAGATCGCGCGCAGGGGGCTGGTGGCGTCATGGCGGGGCGTGGGTACACCATTTTCGACACGGCGATCGGCCGATGCGGTATCGCGTGGGGCGAGCTCGGCGTGGCCGGCGTGCAGCTTCCCGAGCTGCGCGAGATCGAGACCCGCAAGCGGCTATTCCAGCTTTATCCTGACGCGCGCGAGATGCGGCCTCCTGAAGAGGTCGCTGTCGCGATCGAGGGCATCGCCGCGACCTTGCGCGGCGGCAATGGTGAGCTTGCCGGCGTTGCGCTCGACATGAGCGGCATTCCGGCATTCAACGCGCGCGTCTATCAGTTTGTCCGCACCATTCCCCGCGGCGAAACCCGGACCTATGACGAGGTGGCGAGCGCCTTGCGCGCGTCCGGCGCGGTCTATTCGGTGGCACAGGCGCTCGGCCGCAATCCCTTCATGCTCATGGTGCCCTGCCACCGGGTGCTCGAGGCGGGCAATTATGCCGACCGGATCTCGCCGAACGGCGGCAGCATCTCGAAGCGGCGGCTGCTCTCGATCGAGGGCGCCCAGCCGACCACCAGCAAGACCCTTTTTGATGTGCTGCTGCCCGTTGCACGACTCCGGCCGCAAGCTTAAATCCCGGGTATGGTCCGAACCACGCTGCTGCAGCGCGATCGCATCACGGTGAACGAGTTTCGCTGTACGGCGGAACCCGGCGACGAGCCGTTCGCCGAGCAGTTCGCCTGCCACTCGGTGTCCTATGTGCGCAGCGGCAGCTTCGGCTGCCATTGCCGCGGCCGCTTCCATGAGCTGGTGGCAGGCTCGATCCTGGTCGGCCATCCCGGCGACGAATATACCTGCACGCACGACCACGTGGTCGGCGACGAATGCCTGTCGTTCTTCCTGGACCCGGAGCTGGTCGAGACCATCGGCGACCGCGCGGCGGTCTGGCAGGTCGGGTCGGTGCCGCCGCTGCCGGAACTGATGGTGATCGGCGAGCTCGCGCAAACGGCGGCAGCTGGCAACAGCGACGTCGGTCTCGACGAGATCGGCCACCTCCTCACCAGCCGCCTTGTCGAGCTGGTGTCCGACCGCAAGGCAAAGCCTCTCACCGCAGGCCTGCGCGATCGCCGCCGCGCCGTCGAGGCCGCGCTGTGGATCGACGCCAACTCACATCGTCAGATCGACCTCGACAATGCCGCGGAACAGGCCGGCTTGAGCACCTTCCATTTCCTGCGGCTGTTTTCCGCCGTGCTCGGCGTCACCCCGCATCAATATCTCGTGCGCTCGCGGCTGCGCCATGCGGCGCGGCGGCTCGCCGACAACGACAGCCCGATCACCGACATTGCCTATGACGTCGGCTTCGGCGACCTGTCCAATTTCGTGCGCAGCTTCCACCGCGCCGCCGGTGCCTCGCCGCTGAAGTTCCGCCAGGCCTCGCGCGGCGACCGCAAGATTCTCCAAGAACGTCTCGCGCTGCAATAGCTAGGCTGCTCCGGTCCGCGCGTCTTTCGATGCGCTTAGCGACTGGAGATTTCCCATGTACGACCATATCGGATTGCGCGTCGCCGACCTCGACGCCAGCGTGCGCTTCTACACCGCGGTGCTGGCACCACTCGGCTTCGTGCTCTGCTCGCGCGACGACAGCGGCGCCGGCTTCGGCCCGAAGGGCGAGCCCGCGCTCTGGCTGCATCTGCACAAGGGCAAGGCCCAAGGCGGCGCGCACGTTGCGTTCCGTGCGCCGAGCCATGACGCGATCAAGACATTCCATACCGAAGGCCTGAAAGCCGGCGGCAAGGACAACGGCGCGGCAGGCCACCGCAAGGACTACAGCCCGACCTATTACGCGGCATTCCTGCTCGACCCCGACGGCAACAATGTCGAGGCGGTGTCGACCTGAGCCTCAACCCGTCATTGCGAGGAGCGACGCGACGAAGCAATCCATTCTTTCATACCGCTGTGAGGTGGATTGCCTCGCTTTGCTCGCAATGACGGTCCTTCAAATGCAACAGCAAGGACTCAACCTCATGGCTTCCATTTACAAAGACATCCCGATCGACGCGCCTGCAGATCATGTCTGGGACGCGTTGCGCGATTTCGGCGCGCTGCATACGCGGCTGGTGCCGGGCTTCGTGACCGACACCAAGCTTGATGGCGACGTTCGCACCGTCAGCTTCGCCAACGGCACCGTGGCCCGCGAGACGCTGGTCGATTGCGACGACAAGCGGCAACGGCTGGTCTATGCGATCAGCAGCGAGCGGTTGAAGCAGCATTCCGCCTCGGTGCAGGTGTTCGCCGAGGGCGACGCGCGCTGCCGGGTGGTGTGGATCGCCGACGTGCTGCCGCACGAGGTCGCGCCATACATGGACGCGCAGATGGACCTCGGCGCGGCGGCGATGCAGGCCGCGATGGCCAAATCGGCGAAGAACGCAGCGTAGCAGGGCTAAAGCGCGATGAGATTAGGTTGAATCGTCATCGCGCCTTAGCTCTTTGTTTGAGCATGATCTTTTCGGAAAACCGCTTCGCACTTTTCCGGATCATGCTTTTGCGGCCGGAAACTTTATCACCGTCACCGCCGCGCAAAGGTCGCCTTTGCGCGGCGGTGACGGTATGAGAATTGTAGCGAGCGGCCTCCGCACGCCGTCGTCCTGGCGAAAGCCAGGACCCATAACCACCGAATTCGATTGAGCGTGCGATAGTGGCCCCAGCGTCGCACAACAACAAGCGGTTGGGGTAATGGGTCCTGGCTGTCGCCAGGGCGACGCTGAATGCATGCACATTCTCTCAGGACGACGGTGCGAGAGCCGAGACGGCAATTTCAGCGGCTCAAGATAGCGCCGGCTGCGGCTCGGCAACCGGCGCCGACTTGCCCCAGCGCGTCAGGATCACGCTGAGGCAGGACAGCACGCCGAGCACGCCCATCGAGGCGGCGGCGAGTGCGAAGAAGTTCTGCGCGCTCGCCTCATGCGTCGAGAGCCACCAGCCGCCGGCGCCGATGAAGATCAGCCGCGCGGTCTGCGCCAGCACCGGACCCAGCACCTTCGCCGCGCCCTGCGAGGAGAAATACATCGACATCGCCAGGCCGATGAACGCGTACATCGGCGCGGCCGTCGAGAGATATTGATGGCTGGTCGCCCGCACGTGCGGATCACTGGTGAACAGATTGACCCAGAGGTCGGGGAAGACGGCGATGAAGCTGCCGACCACGCCGACCGCAAGGAACGACACCGTGCCAGCGGTCCAGGCGATGCGCCGGGCCCGCGCGACGCGCTCGGCGCCGACCGCCATGCCGATCATCGGCACCGAGGCGATGCCGACCGCGAAGGCGACCGAGGTCAGCATGAATTCGAGCCGCGCGCCGATGCCGTAGCCGGCGAGCACCGCAGTGCCGAACTGCGCCAGCATGTGGGTGAAGATCGAGATCGTCAGAACCGATTGCAGCGGCGAGAAGCAGGACACCGCGCCAACCTTGAGGATGTCGATGAACATCGCCCATTGCACGCGCAGCCCCTTGAGCTTCGGCTTCACGCGGGCGCGGCCCGAGAACAGATACCAGCCCATCACGCTGATGCTGATCGAATAGGCGATCAGCGAACCTGCGGCGACGCCGCGCATGCCGAATTGCGGCACCGGCCCGAGGCCGAGCCCGAGCGTGCCGCCGAGAATGATCTGCCACACCGCGGACGACAGGATCATGGTCGACGGCAGCTTCATGTTGCCGGTGCCGCGCAGGATGCCGGCCATCGTGTTCATCAGCCAGGGCAGGATCGCACCGCCGAAGAACACCTGCGAATAGGCGGTCGCCTGCGCCAGCACATTGCCGCGGCCGCCGAGCAGTTCGAGCAGGCGCGGACCGAAGATCAGCATGCCCAGCATGAACGTCAAACCAAAGGTCAGGCCGATCAGCAGCGCATGCATCGCGAGCGTCGAGGCGCGCTCGATCTCGCCGGCACCGAGCGCACGCGCGATCGCGGATGCCACGCCGCCGCCCATCGCGCCGCCGGACATCGTCATGGTCAGGATCACGCAGGGAAACACCAGCGCCATCGCCGCAAGCGACTCGACGCCGAGCCGGCCGATATACGAAGTCTCCGCGATGACGACGCAGGTGCCGGCGGAGAGCGCGATCACGTTCGGCCAGGCCAGCCACAAAAGTGTGCGCAGGATCGGCCCGTCGAGCAGCGCATTGCGCGCCGGCTTGGTCACCGGCGGCGGCAGCGGCCGCTCTTGTTCATCAACAGGTATTTCGGCGAGGCCGAGATCGGACATTTCTACTCCCACGCGCGATCTGGGGAGCCGCGCCATGGTGTTTCCCTACCATGGGCGCGGCGGAATCCACGTGCGCGGGACGCAAGGGGGGCCTGCGCGATTGCAGGTGAACCCGGATGAACCTTGGCGCTAGCCGACCGACCAGACGAACGGTGCGCCGGCGGTGCTATTCGGCTTCAGATGCACCGGAATATGCCGCCCGCAGCCGGCGGCCAGCCCTTCGAACAGGCCGGTCAGCACGCTGGCGCAGGCCGGATGATAGTCGGCGACATCGGCCATCAGCTTCCAGCCCTGCTGGCGGATTTCGAACTGGCCCTCGGACTCCGTGATGTCAGCGACATCGTCCTGCGACTCGAACAGAGTGCGCAGGAATGCGGCAAATTCCGTGGCACGGCCACGGCTGCCGCCGAGCGCCTGCGCGACCTCGTCGTAATACTGCATGCCGATCAGCTTGCCGGTGAGATGCAGCAGATAGCTCGCATCCTCCGGGCCGAACACCTGCACGATGACCGGCGCGGCCGTCTTCACATATTCCATCGCGTAGTTGCGATAGGCCTTTTCCAGCCGCGGCTTCGGCCAGCTGTCCACCGGCAGCGCCGGCGCGGTCCCGGGATCGAACGGCGGCGCCTCGAGATGGCGCGCGAACACCAGGCGCTGATCGAGCTCGAGCGGATGATCGTATTCGCAATAATAGCCCTCAAGCCCGTCCTGCCCGTCGACGCTCTGCTTGGTGCAGACGAAGCCGAGCCGCAAATGCCCGAGCGCGACGCCGTTGTTGGCGTGCCAGCCGCGCAGCATCGCGCGCGAGACCTCGCCGGGCACGCCGCAGATCGCCGTGCCCTTCCAGATCCAGCGCGGCGGCGGATAGCGAATCCAGGCCTTGCGGTCGGTCTCGTACATGTATTCGACATGCACGCCGCCGATCCAGTTGGAGAGGTAATGATACTGCGCGGCCGCGACCGCCGGCGGCAGGCCGTCGAGGCCGAGCTTCTTCAAGCCGGGCAGGAAGCGCTCCTGCTGCTGGCGGCGAAACACGCGGAAGACGAACTCCGCGGCGTCAGTCGTGCCGCGCCGCGTGACCACGGTGAGGATCAGCCCGGTGAAGAAGGCATGATAGAGATCGGCGACGCCGCGCCACTTCCGCCATTGCGCTTCCTGTGCGCTTTCGCCTGCGGTCATGTTCGCTCCCTGGCTGTTGTTGGCGAGGCGAGCTCGCATGCGCAATCGTAGCCCGGATGGAGCGAAGCGCAATCCGGGGCAGCTCAATGCGCGTATGCAGCGTCCCGGATTTCGCTATGCTTCATCCGGGCTACGGAACACGCGCGCGAAACGGAATTGCACCCGAAATCCTTGGAGAGCTTCTGGAAGTGTGTCATCGGCATAGACGCGACGCAACTAGACACATATTCGGTGTCATCGCCCGACTCGATCGGGCGATCCAGTATTCCAGAGACAGTCGTTATCGATGGAGAAGCCGCGGCGTACTGGATTCCCCGCTTTCGCGGGGAATGACAGCGGCGGAGGAATTCCGCTACACGCGAAAATGCTTGGAGAGCTTCAGGCCCTGCGCCTGATAGTTCGAGCCGATGCGCTGGCCGTAGAGCGCATCGGGACGCTCCAGCATCCGCTCATAGACGAGACGGCCGACGATCTGGCCATGCTCGAGGATGAACGGCACCTCGCGCGAGCGCACCTCCAGCACGGCGCGCGCGCCCTTGCCGCCGGCGCCGGCATAGCCGAAGCCGGGATCGAAGAAGCCGGCATAGTGGACGCGGAATTCGCCGACCAGCGGGTCGAACGGCACCATCTCCGCGGCGTAGTCCGGCGGCACCTGCACCGCCTCTTTCGAAGCCAGGATGTAGAACTCGCCGGGATCGAGGATGAGACTGCCGTCGGGCCGCGCCTTGATCGGTTCCCAGAAATCGTCGACCGCATAGCCGCCGCGGCGATCGACATCGACCACGCCGGTATGGCGCTTGGCGCGATAGCCGACGAAGCCCCCCGAGCTCTCGCCGGAGAGATCGACGGAAAGCGCAACGCCATGGGTGAGATCGGCATCGTCGATATCGACCAGCCGCTCGGCGGCATGCAGCGCATCGAGCTCGTCGGCGGTCAACGTCGCCTCGCCGATCCGGAAGCGGACCTGGCTGAGCCGCGACCCCTCGCGCAGCAGCACGGGAAACGTCTTCGGGCTGATCTCGGCGTAGAGCGGGCCGTGATAGCCGGCGCCAATCATGTCGAAGCGGCGGGTGCCGTCGGCGATCACGCGGGTGAAGACGTCGAGCCGTCCGGTCGAGCTCTTCGGGTTGGCCGCGGCCACGATCTCCGGCGGCAGCGCCAGGCTCTCCAGCAGCGGCACGATGTAGACGCAGTTGGTCTCCAGCACCGCGCCGTCGGACAGATCGATCTCGTGCAGCTTCAGCTCGTCGATCCGCTCGGCGACGGTGGCATCGGGGCCCGGCAGGAAGCTGGCGCGGACCCGGTAGGCGATGTCGCCGAGGCGCAGATCGAGGCTGGCCGGCTGGATCTGGCTCTCGACGAAGTCATAGGCGGGCAGAATGAGGCCGGCCTCCGCCATCTCCGCGATCATGCGGTCGGGCAGGATTCCGTTGGATTCGTCTTCCAGCGTGAACGACACGATGCGGTCCCTCGGCGATCCCTCGAGATGGCCCAAAAATCATACTCCAGGCGGCCATCAAGCCCCAAAATATGGGCTTTTACGGGTTATCCGATGACCGTCTTGACGGAAAGGGCGCGAGGGAATATCAGCTGCACTTATCCCGTGGTGATTTGAGCCGGCCGGCTTGCAGCCACGTTAAATAAGTCGCTAAACAGGCCGGGGACAGTGTGATCCCGGCTTGTGGAGCTTGCTCCAGGCCGGTTTTTTTGTGGCCATTCTCCAGAGGAAATGGCCACCTCGGAGGTCACATGTCTGAATCTGAAACCACGGCCCGCTTTCGTCCCGAAACCCGCCTCGTCCATGGCGGCACGCTGCGCTCGCAGTTCGGGGAGACGTCGGAAGGGCTGTTTCTCACCCAGGGCTACGTCTACGACACCGCCGAGCAATGCGAGGCGCGCTTCAAGGGCCAGGATCCCGGCTTCATCTATTCGCGCTATTCCAACCCCACCATCGCGATGTTCGAGCGCCGCATGATCGAGCTCGAGGGCGCGGAAGCCGCGCGCTCGACCGCGACCGGCATGGCCGCGGTGACCACCGCGATCCTCGCGCCGCTGAAGGCCGGCGATCATGTGGTGGCCTCGAAGGCCCTGTTCGGCTCCTGCCTCTACGTGGTGCAGGACCTGTTGCCGCGCTACGGCATCGAGACGACCCTGGTCGACGGCCTCGACCTCGACCAGTGGCAGCGCGCATTGCGGCCGAACACTAAGACCTTCTTCCTGGAGAGCCCGACCAATCCGACGCTCGACGTGCTCGACATCGGCGCGATCGCCAAGATCGCGCATAGCGGCGGCGCCCGGCTGATCGTCGACAATGTGTTCGCGACGCCGATCTGGCAGAGCCCGCTGTCGCTCGGCGCCGACGTCGTGGTCTATTCCGCGACCAAGCATATCGACGGCCAGGGCCGCTGCCTCGGCGGCGTCATCCTGTCGTCGGAGGCCTTCATCGCCGAGCACATCCACAATTTCATGCGCCAGACCGGGCCATCGCTGTCGCCGTTCAACGCCTGGGTGCTGCTGAAGGGGCTGGAGACGCTCGGCGTCCGCGTTCGCGCCCAGACCGAGAACGCGGCGAAGATCGCCGAGGCGCTGGCCAAGCATCCGAAGGTCACGCGGCTGGTCTATCCGGGCCGCCCCGATCATCCGCAGGCAGCGACGGTGAAGAAGCAGATGGGTGCCGGCTCGACGCTGGTGGGCTTCGAGGTGAAGGACGGCAAGGCCGGCGCCTTCCGCTGCCTCAACGCGCTGAAGATCTCGCGCATCTCCAACAATCTCGGCGATGCCAAGAGCCTGGTCACGCATCCCGCGACCACGACGCATCAGCGCCTGGCACCGGAGGCCCGCGCCGAACTCGGTATCAGCGAAGGCTTCATTCGCTTCTCGGCCGGGCTGGAGCATCCCGACGACCTGATCGAGGACTTCGAGCGCGCGCTGGAGCAGGTTTGAGGCAAACGCCTCTCGCGGGCGGCGTGCGCCGTTCTTTCGGCGTCGTCGTGGCCGGGCTTGTCCCGGCCATCCACGTCTTGCTCGCAGCGACCGCCAAAGACGTGGATGCCCGGCACGAGGCCGGGCATGACGAGATCGTGGGACGATTGCGCGCTATCTCTTAAAGCGCGATGAGATTAGGTTGAATCGTCATCGCGCCTTAGCTCTTTGTTTGAGCATGATCTTTTCGGAAAACCGCTTCGCACTTTTCCGGATCATGCTTTAGAGCGATTGACCTTACGTCGCCGCCGTGGTGACGCCGCCGTCGACCACGATGGTCTGGCCGGTCATGAAGGTCGAGGCATCGGAGGCGAGATAGGCCACGGCGCCGGCGATCTCGTCGGGCTCGCCGATGCGGCGGAGCGGCGTCGATGCGGTGCGGCGCTTCAGATTGTCCGGGTCCTCCCACAGCGCGCGGGCGAAATCGGTCTTCACCAGGCCCGGCGCCACGCAGTTGACGCGCACGCCCTTCGGGCCCCATTCGCCAGCGAGGCTGCGACACAGCGCGAAGTCGGCCGCCTTGGAGATGCCGTAGGCACCGATCACGGTCGAGCCGCGCAGGCCGCCGATCGAGGAGATGATCACGACCGAGCCTTTGCCGCGCTCGGCCATCTGCGGGATCGCCAGCGCGGACAGCCAGATGTTGCTCTTGACGTTCGAGCCCATGATCTTGTCGAACGCCTCGTCCGTGATGTCGAGCAGCGGGCCGTAATACGGGTTCACCGCGGCGTTGCAGACCAGGATGTCGATCTTGCCGTAATGCTTGATCGTGCCCGAGACCAGCGCCTCGACCTCGTTGCGCCGCGCGATGTTGCAGGGGATGACGAGCGCATCGCCGCCCGCCTTTTTGATGCCGTCGGCGACTTCCTGGCAGGCGTCCGCCTTGCGCGAGGAGATCACGACCTTGGCGCCGAGCTTTGCGAGCAGCTCGGCCGAGGCGCGGCCGATGCCGCGGCTCGAGCCGGTGACGACCGCAACCTGGCCGGTGAGATCGAACGGGGTGTTCTTCATTGTTGTTGTTTCCCTGTTATTGGCACGTCATTCCGGGGCGCGACGCAGTCGCGAACCCCAGATGCGCAATCGCGCATCGGGGAATCCAGAGGTTGTGGCGCGAGATTCCGGGTTCTCGCTTCGCGAGCCCCGGAATGACGGAGACACCTTACGCCAGCAGCCCGCCGCCCTCGCTGACGCGACGGAGGTGATAGTCGGTGTCGCCGAGCGTGTTCTCGATCATGGTCAGCCGCTTGAAGTAGTGGCCGATCTTGGCCTCCATGGTCATGCCGATGCCGCCATGAAGCTGGATCGACTGCTGGCCGACGAACTTCAGGGACTTGCCCACCTGCACCTTGGCGGCGGCGACCGCCGACGCACGCTCCTTGGCATCGTCGAAGTCCGACGCCATGGTGGCGAACATCGACATGCTGCGGGCCTGCTCCAGCGCCACGAACATGTCGGCGGCACGGTGCTGCAGGCTCTGGAACGAGCCGATCGCAACGCCGAACTGCTTGCGGGTCTTGATGTACTCGACCGTCTCCTTCAGCGACTCGTCCATCGCGCCGACCGCTTCCGCGCACAGCGCGGTGCGGGCTTCGTCGGCGACGCGCTCGATCAGGGGCAGGCCGTTCTCGGGATCGCCGATCGCAGCGTCAGCGCCGACCTCGACATTGGTGAAGGTGATGTCGGCCGCGTGCAGGCCGTCCTGGGTGGGATAGCCCTTCCTGGTGACGCCCTTGGCATCCGCAGGAACCAGGAACACGCCGATGCCAGTCTTGTCGCGCTGGCCGCCCTTGGTGCGCGCGGTCACGATCAGCGTGTCGGCGTTCTCGCCGTTGAGCACGACGAACTTCTCGCCGTCGATCACGTAAGCGTCGCCCTTCTTCTTGGCCGTGGTCACGACGTCGAACAGATCGTAGCGCGAGTTCTTCTCGAGCTGGGCGAAGCCGAAGGTCTTGCTGCCGTCGATGATGCCGGGAATGTACTTGGCCTTCTGCTCGGCCGAGCCGCCATGGCGCAGGAAACCGCCGGCGACCACGACGGTGGCCAGATAAGGCTCGACCACCAGCGCCTTGCCGAGCGCTTCCATCACAATCATGGTCTCGACCGCGCCGGCGCCGAAGCCGCCGTCGGTCTCCGCGAAGGGCAGGCCAAGCAGGCCCTGCTCGGCGAGCTTGCCCCAGAGCGCTTTGCTCCAGCCGCCCTTCTCCTTCATGTACTTCTTGCGTGCATCGAAGTCGTAGGCATCCGCCAGCAACCCGTCGACGCTTTCCTTGAGAAGCCGCTGCTCCTCGGACAGATCAAAATCCATTTTACCATCTCTCCAAAATCAAGCGGGCACTGCTGTTGCCCAGATCCCCGATCGTCATCCCCGCGAAAGCGGGGATCCAGTACTCGGCGGCCATCATTGGGAATTCTGACCGCCGCGGCGTACTGGGTCCCCCGCCTGCGCGGGGGACGACAGCTGAACGTGCGGCTTACAGCCCCAGCACCGCCTTGCTGATGATATTGCGCTGGATCTCGTTGGAGCCGCCGTAGATCGAAACCTTGCGGTTGTTGAAGTAGCTCGGCGCGATCTGCGCGGTCCAATCCATGCTCTCGTTCGAGCCGGCATCGCCGTGCTCGTCATAGGGCGCGGCGAACGGACCGATGATCTCCATCAACAGCTCGGTCGTGGTCTGCTGGATCTCCGAGCCCTTGATCTTGAGCACCGAGGACGCCGGATTGGGCTTGCCCTTGCCGTGCTTGCCCTCGTCGGCGACGACGCGGAGCTGGGTCAACTCGAGCGCCTTCAGCTCGATCTCGCACGCCGTGAGCTTCTCGCGGAACGCCGGATCCTCGATCACCGGACGGCCGCCGGCCTCGACCTTGGAGGCCAGCGCGCGGATGCGGCGCAGCCGCTCCTTCGACACGCCGACCCGGGCGATGCCGGTGCGCTCATTGCCGAGCAGGAATTTGGCGTAATCCCAGCCCTTGTTCTCCTCGCCGATCAGGTTCTCGTAGGGCACCTCGACATCGTCGAAGAACACCTCGTTGACCTCATGGCCGCCGTCGATGGTCTGGATCGGGCGCACGGTGACGCCCTTCGACTTCATGCTGAACACGATGAAGGAGATGCCCATCTGTTTCTTCGCGGCCGGATCGGTGCGGCAGAGGCAGAAGATCATGTCGGCGTGCTGGGCGAGCGTGGTCCAGGTCTTCTGGCCGTTGATGATCCACTTGTCGCCACGGCGCTCGGCCTTGGTCTTCAGCGACGCGAGGTCCGAACCCGAGCCCGGCTCCGAGAAGCCCTGGCACCACCAGTCGTCGACATTGGCGATGCGCGGCAGATATTCCTTCTTCTGCTTCTCGTTGCCGAAGGTGTAGATCACCGGGCCGACCATGCTGACGCCGAAGGCGAGCGGCTGCGGCGCCGGATAGGACTGCAGCTCCTCGTTGAAGATATAGTGCTGCACGGTGCTCCAGCCGGTGCCGCCATATTCCTTCGGCCAGTGGGTGACGCCCCAGCCCTTCTTGTTGAGGATGCGCCACCAGGTGACCATCTCGTCCTTCGACAGATGGCGGCCTTCCTGCAGCTTGCGCCGGGTCTCCGGCGGCACGTTGTTCTTGAAGAACTCCCGCACCTCCTCGCGAAACGCTATCTCTTCCTTGGTGAAAGCGAGATCCATCGGATCCTCCTTTTGAAATTCAACTTCCTCGTCACTCTCTACTGTCGTCCCTGCGAAAGCAGGGACCCATAACCACCGGCCATCGTAACTGGCACAGCCGGCTGCCGCTCTGCCCCTTACGAGGGCCGCGGCGTATGGGTCCCGGCTCGCGCTTCGCTTGGCCGGGACGACATCGTTACTGCAGCACCTCGAACAGGCCGGCCGCGCCCATGCCGCCGCCGACGCACATGGTGACGACGGCGTACTTGGCCTTGCGGCGGCGGCCCTCGATCAGCGCGTGGCCGGTGAGCCGCGCACCCGACATGCCGTAGGGATGGCCGACCGAAATCGCGCCGCCATTGACGTTGATCTTCTCCGGATCGATGCCGAGCTTGTCGCGGCAGTAGAGCACCTGCACCGCAAAGGCCTCGTTGAGCTCCCAGAGATCGATGTCGTCGACCTTGAGGCCATGGCGCTTGAGCAGACGCGGCACCGCGAACACCGGACCGATGCCCATCTCGTCCGGCTCGCAGCCGGCGGAGACGAAGCCGCGGAAGATGCCGAGCGGCTTCAGCCCGCGCTTGGCGGCTTCCTTGTCGCTCATGATCACGGAGGCGCTGGCACCGTCCGAGAGCTGGCTGGCATTGCCGGCGGTGATGGTGAAGCCCTCGCCGCGCACCGGCTTGAGGCCGGCAAGCCCTTCGGCCGTGGTCTCCGGCCGCGGACCTTCGTCCTGCGACAGCGTCACCTCCTTCATCGTGACGGCGCCGGTCGCCTTGTCGGTGACCGCCATCATGGTGGCGATCGGCGCGAGCTCTTCCTTGAACTTGCCGCCCTGCTGCGCGGCGGCAGTGCGGCGCTGGCTTTCGAGGCCATACTCGTCCTGCCTCTCGCGCGAGATGTTGTAGCGTTTGGCGACGATCTCGGCGGTGTCGATCATGGGCATGTAGACCTCGCCCTTGATCTTGAGCAGCGCCGGATCCTGGGCGTGGAAGGAATTCATCTTGTCGTTCTGCACCAGCGAGATCGACTCGCCGCCGCCGCCGACCGCGATCTCGACGCCGTCGAAGATCACCGAGCGCGCGGCGAGCGCAATCGCCTGCAGGCCGGAGGCGCACTGCCGGTCGATCGTGGTGCCGGCGACCGTCACCGGCAGGCCGGCGCGGAGCAGCGCCTTGCGCGCGATGTTGCCGCCGGTCGCGCCCTGCTGCATCGCCGCGCCCATCACGACGTCCTCGATCTCCTTCGGATCGACCTTGGCGCGCGCCACCGCTTCGCCGATCGCGTGCCCGAGCAAGGTCGCGCCCTCGGTGACGTTGAGCGCACCGCGATAGGCCTTGCCGATCGGCGTGCGGGCGGTGGAGACGATAACGGCGTCGGTCATGAGCGGGATCCTGATGCAGTCTGTTGTTGCGTGGATTGAGGTGTCTTGGGCTGCTGCTGGCGCAATTCGTGACGCGACAGCTTGCCAACCGGGGTGCGCGGCAATTCGTCGACGAACTCGACCGCCGCGGGCAATTCATGCTTGCCGACCTTGCCGCTGAGGAATGCGCGCAGCTCGTCGATCGAGAACGCCGGCTGCCCGTCGCGCAGCTTGATGAAGGCTTTCGCGGCTTCACCGCGGTAATCGTCGGGAATGCCGATCACGATCACCTCCTGCACGGCGGGATGGGTGTAGATCGCCTGCTCGATCATCTGCGGATAGACGTTGAAGCCGCCGGAGATGATCATGTCCTTCTTGCGGTCGACCAGATAGAAATAGCCGTCGGCATCCATGTAGCCGATGTCGCCGGTGAGGAAGCGGTCGCCGACGAAAGCCTCCGCGGTCTCCGCCGGCCTGTTCCAGTAGCCCTTGGTGACGTTCGGGCCGCGGATGCGGATCTCGCCGACCTCGCCGACCGGCATCACCTTGGTGGAATCCTCCAGCGACACCACGTCCATCTCGATGCCGGGCAGCATCAAGCCGATCGAGCCCGGTTTCTCCGGTCCCTCCTTGGGGTGGCCGGTGCCGGGCGAGCAGGTCTCGGTCATGCCCCAGCCGCTCTTCAGCTTCATGCCGACGCGGCGCTCGAAGATCTTCGCGACCTCCACCGGCAGCGGCGCGCCGCCGGAGCCGGCGACCACCAGCGAAGAGAGGTCGCGCTTGTCGAGATCGGGCAGCGAAGCGATCGCGATCCACATTGTCGGCACGCCGGGAAACACCGTCGCGCGCTTGACCTCGATGTCGCGCATCACGGCCTCGACATCGAAGCGCTGGTGCAGCGAGATCAGATGGCCGCGCCGGATCGCCGACAGCAGCACGACGGTCAGTGCGTAGATGTGAAACAGCGGCAGCACGCAGATCACGCGCTCGATCGCATTGCGTTCGAGCCGCCCGGGCTTGCCCCAGACGTCGTAGATCGACACCGCCGCGGTGAGATTGCCATGGCTGAGCATGGCGCCCTTGGGCAGGCCCGTGGTGCCGCCGGTATATTGCAGCAGCGCGACGTCCTCGACGTCGACCGCCGGCCATTGCGACGGCCTGGTCGCGCCGTCGATGAACTGCCGGTGGGTGATGATCGCGGGATTGTCGGGCAGCGCCGTCTGCGGCGTGCCGACCTTGCCCCAATTGTCATCCTCGCAGACGATCAGACGGTCGAGCAGACCCTTGGCGAGGAATTTCAGCGCGGTCGGCAACAGCGCCGACAAATTGCTGGTGACCAGCACGCGCGCGCCTGAATCGGACAGCTTGTGCGACAGCGCGATCTCGCCGTCGAGCGGCGACAGATGCACGACGCGGGCGCCGGCCTTCAGCGCGCCGAAGAAATTGATCGGATGGTCAGGCGAATTGCCGAGGAACAGCGCGACCGACGTACCCTTGCCGTAGCCGGCCCGCATGAAGGCCGCAGCGGCGGTCTCGACCAGGGCCTCCAGCTCGGCGTAGCTGATCGGCCGGTCACGGAATTCGAGCACCGGGCGCGCGCCGAACTCGGCGGCGGCGCTCGAGAGCAGGTCCGGCAGCGTGCCGCGCGTGATCTCGTCGCTCCACTGCACGCCCTTGGGATAATATTGTTCGCCGGGATAGGTCATGAATGCCTTCGCAGGGACTCTAAAGGTCGTCATTCCGGGATGGCCCGAAGGGCCAGACCCGGAATCCATCAATCCACTCGTTCGACGGCGCCATGGGTTCCGGGTTCATCGCTTTGCGATGCCCCGGAACGACACATGGTTGGGCCGTCGCTCGATCACGCCGCCTTTGACGGCGCGGCGAGCGAGGCGAATGTCTTGCCCTCGTCGGCGAGCTTCTTGAGCAGCGGCGCCGGCTCGA
This sequence comes from Bradyrhizobium pachyrhizi, assembly GCF_029714545.1. Classification (NCBI taxonomy): domain Bacteria; kingdom Pseudomonadati; phylum Pseudomonadota; class Alphaproteobacteria; order Hyphomicrobiales; family Nitrobacteraceae; genus Bradyrhizobium; species Bradyrhizobium pachyrhizi. Next base: position 8,313,170 of record NZ_CP121667.1, read on the forward strand.
GCGAGGGATCGTTGGTCTCCTTGGCATAGAAGGCCAGACGATCGGCGATGTGCTTGAGGCCGACAGTGTCGGCCCAGAACATCGGACCGCCGCGATAGATCGGCCAGCCATAGCCATAGAGCCAGACCACGTCGATATCCGACGGCCGCGCCGCGATGCCCTCGGCGAGGATCTTCGCGCCTTCGTTGATCATCGGATACATCATGCGTTCGAGGATCTCGTCGTCGCTGACGACGCGCTTCTTGCGGCCGAGGCGCGCAAGCGTCTCGTCGATCAGCTTCTCGACCTCGGGATCCGGCAGCGCCGCGCGCGAGCCCGGCTCGTACTTGTAGTAGCCCTTGCCGGTCTTCTGGCCGAAGCGGCCGGCTTCGCAGAGCGCGTCGGCGATCTCCGACTTGATGCCGCGGTCCTTGCGCGAGCGCCAGCCGATGTCGAGACCGGCGAGATCGCCCATCGCGAACGGGCCCATCGGCATGCCGAACTTGGTCACCACGGCGTCGACCTGCTGCGGCAACGCGCCCTCGAACAGCAGCTTCTCGGACTGCTTGCCGCGCTGCGCCAGCATGCGGTTGCCGACGAAGCCGTCGCAGACGCCGACCACTGCCGGCACCTTGGCGATCTTGCGGGCGATCGAGACGGCGGTGACCAGCGCGTCCGGCGCGGTCTTGTCGGCGCGCACGATCTCGCACAGCTTCATGACGTTGGCCGGCGAGAAGAAGTGCATGCCCAGCACGTCCTGCGGACGCTTGGTCGACTTCGCGATCTCGTCGATGTTGAGATAGGAGGTGTTGGAGGCCAGCACCGCGCCCGGCTTGGCATACTGGTCGAGCTTGCCGAACACTTCCTTCTTGACCGCCATGGTCTCGAACACCGCCTCGATCACGAGATCGGCGTCGCCGACGTTCTCGATGCCGACGACACCGTTGATCAGCGCCATGCGCTTGGCGGGCGCGTCCGCCGGAATGCCGCCGCGCGCGGCGGTCGCCTCGTAGTTCTTCTGCATGATGCCCATGCCGCGCTTGAGCTGCTCCTCGCCGGTCTCGATCAGGGTGACCGGGATGCCGGCATTGGCGAACGACATCGCGATGCCGCCGCCCATGGTGCCGGCGCCGAGGATGGCGACGCGCGCCACGTTGCGGCCCTTGGTGCCCTCGGGGACGCCGGAGATCTTGGCGGCCTCGCGCTCGGCGAAGAAGGCGTAGCGCTGCGCCTTGGACTGGTCGCCGTTCATCAGCTTGAGGAAGCCCTCGCGCTCCTTCTTCAGGCCTTCATCGAACGGCAGGTCGATCGCGGCGCCGACGGCGTCGGCAGCGGCGAACGGGGCCTCGAGGCCGCGCGACTTCTTGGTCAGCGCAGCGACCGCATTGGTGAAGATCGAACGATCGGCCTTGGCCGCGGCGAGCTTGCTGTCGTCATCGCGCAGCTTGCGCAGCGGACGCTTCTCGGCGACCACCTTGCGCGCAAACGCCTCACCGCCCGACGCCGGACCCTCGACGATCTCCTCGATCAGGCCGGCCTTCAGCGCCGCGTCCGCGCTGATCGGATCGCCGCCGACGATCATCTTGACCGCGAGTTCGGGACCGACCGCGCGCGGCAGGCGCTGGGTGCCGCCGGCGCCCGGCAGCAGGCCAAGCTTCACCTCGGGCAGACCGAGCTTGGCGTCCTTGGTGGCGACACGATAGTGGCAGGCCAGCGCGACCTCGAGACCGCCGCCGAGCGCGGTGCCGTGGATCGCGGCAACGATCGGCTTCGGCGAGCTCTCCATCAGGCTCAGCACTTCGGCGAGCCCGGGCGGCTTCGGCGGCTTGCCGAATTCGGTGATGTCGGCGCCGGCGATGAAGGTGCGGCCGGCGCAGGTCAGCACGATGCCCTGGACCTGCGCGTCATCGATCGCGCTCTTGATGCATTCGAAGATGCCGGCGCGCACCGCGGCGCTCAGCGCATTCACGGGCGGACTGTTAACCGTGACGACGGCAATATTGTCATGACGTTCGAGCTTGACGACTTCACTCACCGGGACTCTCCCTGGATGCTTGTTCTTGGACTTGTGTTGAGTAGCTGCACGACTTGCGTTGAGCCGCTACGATTAGACCAATTTCGCACTGCGAAATTTAATTCCACATCTTGACATGGAGGGTTATTTTGAAGCACGTGCCTTGTCAACGAGCATGACAAGGGCAGGGAATGAAGCGCGCCAGCAAGAAAGCCGCGACCGATCGCAATTTCGTCGTCGCGCTTTCCCGCGGACTGGACGTGCTGCGCGCATTCCAACCCAATGACGGGCTGCTCGGCAATCAGGAGATTGCGGCCCGCACCAAGTTACCGAAGCCAACCATTTCCCGGCTGACCTACACGCTTACCAAGCTGGGATACCTTACACCTGTACCGAAGTTCGAGAAGTACCAGCTCGCGCCGTCGGCGATGGCACTCGGCTACGCCGCGCTCGCCAATCTCGGCGTTCGGCATTTGTCCGAGCCCTATCGAGAAGAAGTGATGCGCGCGACCGGCGGCGCGGTCGCCGTCGGCGGCCGCGACCGCCACAGCATGATCTATTTCGGCCAGAGCCGGAACGGCCTGGCGCTCGGCGTACAACTCGACGTCGGCTCGCGGGTGCCGATCGCAACCACGGCGATGGGACGTGCCTATATTTGGGCATTGCCGCCCGACGAGCGCACGGCTTTATTACGCGAGCTGCGCGATCACTATGGCAGCCGCTGGGCCAAGATGCGCGACGGCATCGAGCGCTCCGGCGAGACGGTGGCGAAGCACGGCTTCACGATGTCCGCAGGCGACTGGCAGAACGACGTCGCCGCAGTCGGCGTCGCATTGAGATTGAACGACGGAACCGGTCCTTACGCCTTCAATTGCGGCGCGCCGGCATTCCGCTTCACGGAAGACAGATTGCTCAACGACATTGGACCTCGTCTTGTCGCGATGGTAAGGAACATCGAGCAGGCGCTCGGTGGAATGGCGCCGCAATCCAAAAAAGAAGAACGCAAAAAGACCAGAGTAGGAGGGAAAGTTGCACGTTTGGCCGAGGGGATCAGATAGCCTCCATCACGCCCAGCGAAACGCATCGCAGGGCCGCTCGCACCGCTCGAAGACGGCGGGCGAGACGAGATGACGCAGGCACAGCTCGCGCAGGGGAATGATCCCCTGCTCGCGGTTCGCGACGTCAGCGTCGTGTTCGGCGGCATCATCGCACTGAACGGCGTGTCGTTCGACATGCGCCATGGACAGATCCTCGGGCTGATCGGGCCGAACGGCGCCGGCAAGACGACGCTGTTCAATTGCCTGTCGCGGCTCTATCAACCGTCGTCCGGCGACATCCTGATGGAAGGCAAGAGCATCCTGTCGCGCCCGCCGCACCGGATCTCCGAGATCGGCATCGGCCGCACCTTCCAGAACGTCGCGCTGTTCCCCAACCTGTCCGTGATCGACAATGTGCGCGTCGGCGCGCATGCGCGCACCTCGAGCGACATCGTCAGCGACTCGCTGCGCCTCGCCTGGGTCCGCCGCGGCGAGACCGACATGAACAAGAAGGTGCACGACATCCTCGGCTATCTCGATCTCGAGGACGTCGCCCACACCGTGGTCTCGGGACTTCCGTTCGGCACCCAGAAGCGCGTCGAACTGGCGCGCGCCCTGGCCGCGGACCCGAAGATCCTGCTGCTCGACGAGCCGGCCGGCGGCCTCAATCACGAGGAAGTCTACGTGCTCGGCGACCTGATCCGCAAAATCCGCGACGACCGCAAGATCACCGTGCTGCTGGTCGAGCATCACATGGGTCTCGTGATGTCGATCGCCGACCACGTCGTCGCGCTCAATTTCGGCCGCAAGCTTGCCGAAGGCACGCCGGCCCAGGTCCAGGCCGACCCTGATGTCATCAAGGCCTATCTGGGGAGCAAGGACCAATGACCACGATGCTCAACGTCAAGGACCTGCGCGCCTATTACGGCCAGGTCCAGGCCCTGCACGGCCTCAACTTCTCGCTCAACGAGGGCTCGCTGACGACCCTGCTCGGCGCCAACGGCGCCGGCAAGACCACGACGCTGCGGGCGATCTGCAACATGGTGCGCTCGACCGGCGCGATCGAGTTCGAGGGCAAGCCGATCGGCACGCGCTCGACCGAAAACGTGGTCCGCCTCGGCATCGCCCACGTGCCGCAGGGCCGCGGCACCTTCACCAACATGACGGTGGAGGAAAACCTGCAGCTCGGCGCCATCAGCCGCGCCGACAAGAAGGCGATCGGCGGCGACATCGAGCGGATGTACGAGCATTTCCCGGTGCTGAAGCAGCGCTACACCCAGCAGGCCGGCACGCTGTCCGGCGGCGAGCAGCAGATGCTCGCGGTGGCGCGCGCGCTGATGCTGCGGCCGCGCCTGATGCTGCTCGACGAGCCGTCGTTCGGCCTCGCGCCGCTGATCGTGCGCGACCTGTTCCGGATCCTCGGCAAGATCAATCGCGAGGAAAAGGTGACCATCCTGGTGGTCGAGCAGAACGCGCAGCTCGCGCTCGAGCTCGCCGACCAGGCCTATGTGATCGAAACCGGACGGATCGTGATGTCGGGCAATGCCAAGGACATCGCGAACAACGAAGACGTCCGCAAATCCTATCTCGGCTACTGAGGGAGCTGGCACAATGGAGCTTTTTGCCAACCAGGTCCTGGCCGGCATCGCCACCGGCGCGATCTATGCCTGCATGGCGCTCGCGGTGGTCATGATCTACCAGGCCATCGACCATCTGAATTTCGCCCAGGGCGAAATGGCGATGTTCTCGACCTTCGTGTCCTGGCAGCTGATGCAATGGGGCGTGCCCTACTGGGGCGCCTTCGTGCTCACCGTCGCCTTTTCGTTTGCCGCCGGCATCGTCATCGAGCGGCTGCTGTTCAAGCCGCTGGCGAAGGCGCCGATCCTGACCAACGTCGCCGGCTTCATCGCGCTCTACGCGATCATCAACTCGGTCGCCGGCCTGATCTGGGACTTCACCATCAAGCAGTATCCGACGCCGTTCGGCTCCTCGCCGTTCCTCGGCAGCCAGCTGATCTCGACCCACCAGGCCGGCATGATCGGCATCACGCTGTTGATGCTGCTCCTGCTGTTCTTCTTCTTCCGCTTCACCCGGGTGGGTCTGGCGATGCGGGCGGCAGCCTCGCTGCCGGAATCGGCGCGCCTCGTCGGCATCAACACCTCGTGGATGATCGCGCTGGGTTGGGGCATGGCGTCCGCGATCGGCTCGATCGCCGGCATGATGATCGCGCCGGTGGTGTTCCTCGAACCGAACATGATGCTCGGCGTGCTGATCTATGGATTTGCCGCGGCCGTGCTCGGCGGCCTGTCGAGCCCGTTCGGCGCCGTCATGGGCGGCTTCCTGGTCGGCGTCTTCGAGAACCTCGTCGGCACCTACATCCCCGGCGTCGGCAATGAACTGAAACTTCCGATCGCGCTTGCGCTGATCATCGTCGTCCTGGTCGTGAAACCGGCAGGCCTGTTCGGCCGCGCCATCGTGAAGCGAGTTTGATCATGAGCGCCGCTGAAGAAATCGTCACAGAAGGCTCCGCTGTCGAGGCCGTTCCCAAGCGCGCCATGACGCTCGGCTATGGCACCTCGCTCGTGGTGCTCGCCGCGCTCGTCCTGATCCCGCTGTTCGTGAAGAACTTCATCATCTTCCAGATGACGATGCTTCTGATCTACGGCCTTGCGGTGCTGGCGCTCAACATCCTGACTGGCGGAAGCGGCCAGTTCTCGCTCGGCCAGAGCGCGTTCTACGCCGTCGGCGCCTATACTTCGGCGATCCTGATGGAGCATGCGGGCATGAACTATGCCCTCACGCTGCCGATCGCCGGCATCATCTGCTTCGCCTTCGGCTTCCTGTTCGGCCAGCCGGCGCTGCGGCTATCCGGCGTCTATCTGGCGCTCGCGACCTTCGCGCTCGCCACCGCGATGCCGCAGCTGCTCAAGCTCGGCTATTTCGAGCACTGGACCGGCGGCGTGCAGGGCCTCGTGGTCACCAAGCCGGACGCCCCGTTCGGCCTGCCGCTGTCGCAGGACATGTGGCTGTATTACTTCACGCTGGTCGTCACCATCGCGATCTACGTGGCTTCGGTGAACCTGCTGCGCTCGCGCTCCGGCCGCGCCTTCATGGCGATCCGCGACAACGAGATCGCGGCCTCCGCGATGGGCGTCGACGTCGCGCTGTACAAGACGCTGGCGTTCGGCGTCTCGGCCGGCATCACCGGCGTTGCCGGCGGTCTCGGCGCCATCGCGGTGCAGTTCGTGGCACCCGACGGCTACACCATCCAGCTCGCGATCTCGCTGTTCCTCGGCATGGTGGTCGGCGGCGTCGGCTGGCTGCCCGGCTCGATCGTCGGCTCCGCCTTCATCATCTTCGTGCCCAACATCGCCGAGGGTATTTCGAAGGGCCTTTCGGGCGCCGTGTTCGGCGTGCTGCTGTTCCTCGTCATCTTCCTCGTGCCGCATGGCGCCAGGCAGGTTGCGATCGTTGCCCAGCAGCTGGCCGCAAAGTTCAAGAAAAACTGAAGCATGATCCGGAAAAGTGCGAAGCGGTTTTCCGAAAGAGATCATGCTCAAACCAGTTAAGAGCCTATAGAAGCAAACCAGGAGATATTATGCTTTCTACCGTTCGGATCGCCGCGATTTCCGCGGCGATCGTCGCTGTTGCCGCGACGTCCACTGCCGCATTCGCCCAAAAGAAATACGACACCGGCGCAAGCGATACCGAGATCAAGGTCGGCAACATCATCCCCTATTCGGGACCAGCCTCCGCCTATGGCGTGATCGGCAAGACCGAAGAAGCCTATTTCAAGATGATCAACGATCGCGGCGGCATCAACGGCCGCAAGGTCAATTTCGTCAGCTATGACGACGCCTATTCGCCGCCGAAGGCGGTCGAGCAGGTGCGCAAGCTGGTCGAGAGCGACGAGGTGCTGCTCGTCTTCAACCCGCTCGGCACCCCGTCCAACACCGCGATCCAGAAATACCTGAATTCCAAGAAGATCCCGCAGCTGTTCGTCGCGACCGGCGCCACCAAGTGGAACGACCCGAAGAACTTCCCGTGGACCATGGGCTGGCAGCCGAGCTACCAGAGCGAAGCGCAGATCTACGCCAAGTGGCTGATGAAGGAGAAGCCCGACGCCAAGATCGCGATCCTCTATCAGAACGACGATTTCGGCAAAGACTACCTCAAGGGCACCAAGGACGGCTTTGGCGCCAAGGCGGCCTCCAGCATCATCATGGAGGAGAGCTATGAGATTTCGGAGCCGTCGATCGACGGCCACATCGTCAAGATCAAGGCCGCCAATCCCGACGTGCTGCTGATCTACACCACGCCGAAGTTCGGCGCGCAGACCATCAAGAAGACCGCCGAGCTCGGCTGGAAGCCGCTGCAGATCATCACCAACGTGTCGGCCTCGGTCGGCAGCGTGATGCAGCCGGCCGGCTTCGACAACGCGCAGGGCGTGTTGTCGGCCGCCTACGCCAAGGACGGCGCCGACACACAGTGGAACAACGACCCCGGCATGAAGAAGTGGGCCGAGTTTCTCGACAAGTACATGCCGGGCGCCGACAAGACCGACGGCGGCTATGTGTACGGCTATGGCGCCGCACAGACGCTCGCCAAGGTGCTCGAAATGTGCGGCGACGATCTCACCCGCGCCAACGTCATGAAGCAGGCGGCGAGCCTGAAGGACTTTACGCCCGACACCCTGCTGCCCGGCGTCAAGATCAACACCTCGGCCACCGACTTCGCCCCGATCGCCCAGCTGCAGATGCAGCGCTTCAAGGGTCAGAAATGGGAACTGTTCGGCGACATCATTTCCGGCGACGTCCCCTCCGAGTGACGTTGCACTGCGGGAATAAAACAACGGCCTCCGCGATATCCGTCGCGGGGGCTTTTTGTTGACGCCCCGCGCCGATGGTATTGAATACCCAAAACCAAGAGTCCGAGGTGGGGAAACCATGACTGCCGTACGCCCGTCCCTGGCGGCGCTGTTGTCCGCATTCGCTCTGATCTTGACGAGCTGCAATGTCGCGCTGGCGCAGAAGAAATACGACACCGGGGCCAGCGACACCGAGATCAAGATCGGCAACATCATGCCCTACAGCGGCCCCGCCTCGGCCTACGGCACGATCGGCAAGACCGAGGCCGCCTACTTCAGGATGATCAACGATGCCGGCGGCATCCACGGCCGCAAGATCAAGTTCATCTCCTACGATGACGGCTACTCGCCGCCCAAGACGGTGGAGCAGGCGCGCAAGCTGGTCGAGAACGACGAAGTTCTGCTGCTGTTCGGCTCGGTCGGGACCGCGACCAATGCGGCGATCCGGAAATACATGAACGAGAAGCAGGTGCCGCAGTTGTTCATCGCCTCCGGCGCCTCGAAGTGGAACGACCCGAAAGATTATCCGTGGACCATGGGCTGGCAGCCGTCCTACCAGGACGAGGCGCGGGTCTACGCAAAATACATCATGAAGCACAAGCCCGACGCCAAGGTCGCCGTGCTCTACCAGAACGACGATTTCGGCAGGGACTACCTCAAGGGCTTGAAGGACGCCTTCGGCGACAAGGCATCGATGATCGTCGCCGACGAGGCCTACGAGACATCCGAGCCCACGATCGACAGCCACATCGTCAAGCTGAAGGCCACCGGTGCCGACACATTCGTCAGCATCACGACGCCGAAATTCGCGGCACAGGCGATCAAGAAGGCCGCCGAGATCGCGTGGACGCCGTTGCAGATCGTCGCCAACGTCTCGGCCTCGGTCGGCGGCGTGATGCAGCCGGCGGGCTTCGAGAATTCGCAGGGTATCCTGTCGGCATCCTATCTCAAGGACGGCGCCGATCCGCAGTGGGACAAGGATCCCGGGATGGAAAAATTCCTTGCCTTCCTCAAGAAGAATTATCCCGACGCCAACAAGCTCGACGGCGCCACCTCGTTCGGCTACGCCGCCGCACAGACCATGGTGCAGGTGCTGGAGATGTGCGGCGACGACCTCACCCGCGCCAATGTCATGAAGCAGGCCGCAAGCCTGAAGGATTTCGTCCCCGGCACGCTGCTGCCGGGCATCAGCATCAACACCTCGGCCACCGATTTCGCGCCGATCAAGCAACTGCGCTTGATGCGGTTCAAGGGCGAAAGGTGGGAGCTGTTCGGCGACATCATTTCGAGCAATCTGAGCAACTGATCGTCACGTCGGTCTGTTCGGTCCGCGCGCTCAACTCAACGGCGCCGCTTTACTCGACCGCAATCTCTGCGGTTGGCGCCACGCACACGCGAACGCGTTGGCGAATTTTTGAGCAGCGGCCCGCCTTGAGGGTGGTCGACTAAAGACGCAGCCCCTGCGGCAATGCCGCAGGGGCTTTTCATTGAGACACCCCAGGTAAGATGATAGTTTTTACGACCAATAATGAGCCCTCGAAACAGGGGGCCGCGACACATCATCTGCAATCAGGGAGAGAAACGGCATGTCTGCAATACGACAATTGACGGCATTTGCTGCTGCGCTTGCGCTCGTCGCGGCATCCGGCAGCGCGGCGCTTGCCCAGAAGAAATACGACACCGGCGCCTCCGATACCGAGATCAAGATCGGCAACATCATGCCCTATAGCGGCCCCGCATCCGCCTATGGCGTGATCGGCCGCACCGAGACCGCCTATTTCAAGATGATCAACGACCAGGGCGGCATCAACGGCCGCAAGATCAACTTCATCTCCTATGACGACGCCTACTCGCCGCCGAAGACGGTGGAGCAGGCCCGCAAGCTGGTCGAGAGCGACGAAGTGCTGCTGATCTTCAATTCGCTCGGCACGCCGCCGAACTCGGCGATCCAGAAATACATGAACCAGAAGAAGGTGCCGCAGCTGTTCGTCGCCACCGGCGCCACCAAGTGGAACGACCCGAAGGACTTTCCCTGGACCATGGGCTGGCAGCCCAACTACCAGAGCGAGACCCAGATCTACGCCAAATACATCCTGAAGAACAATCCCAACGCCAAGATCGCGGTGCTCTACCAGAACGACGATTACGGCAAGGACTATCTGAAGGGATTCAAGGACGGGCTCGGGGCCAAGGCCGCCTCGATGATCGTCGCCGAGGACAGCTACGAGGTCTCGGAGCCGACCATCGATTCCCACATCGTAAGGCTGAAGGCCTCGGGCGCCGACGTCTTCATGAACATCACCACGCCGAAATTCGCGGCGCAGGCGATCAAGAAGAACGCCGAGCTCAGCTGGAAACCGCTGCACTTCCTCAACAACGTCTCCGGATCGATCGGCAGCGTGATCAAGCCCGCGGGCTTCGAGAACGCCCAGGACATCATCTCGTCGCAGTATTTCAAGGATCCGACCGACGCGCAGTGGAAGACCGACAAGGCGATGATCGGCTGGAACGAATTCCTCGATAAATACTATCCGGAAGCGAACCGGGCCGATGCCTCCGTGATGTACGCCTATATCGTCTCGCAGGGCCTGGTCCACGTGCTCAAGGCCTGCGGCGACAATCTGACCCGCGAGAACATCATGAAGCAGGCGGCCAGCATTCGCGATTACGAGCCCGGCGGCCTGCTGCCCGGCGTCAAGGTCAACACCTCGGCGACCGACTTCGCGCCGCTCTCGCAACTGCAACTGATCCGCTTCAAGGGCGAGACCTGGGAGCGCTTCGGCGAAGTCTTGAGCGCCGACGTCGGCGGTTAGGCCGGAAAGGTCGACCAAAGATACCGCCCCTGCGGCGTTTGCCGCAGGGGCTTCTCATTGAGGCGAACCGCCTAAAATGATAATCACTGCAGCCAAATAAAGAGCTCTCCAAGCAAGAGGGCCGAGACACATGCGTCTGACAAACAGGGAGAGAGACATAGATGTCCGCTACCAAGAAACTTGCGGTCCTCGGGGCCGCGCTCGCGCTCGTCGCGACATCCGGCAGCGCTGCGCTTGCCCAGAAGAAATACGACACCGGCGCCAGCGATACCGAGATCAAGATCGGCAACATCATGCCCTACAGCGGCCCGGCATCCGCCTATGGCGTGATCGGCCGCACCGAGGCCGCCTATTTCAAGAAGATCAACGACGCCGGCGGCATCAATGGCCGCAAGATCAACTTCATCTCCTACGATGACGCCTACTCGCCGCCGAAGGCCGTGGAGCAGGCCCGCAAGCTGGTCGAGAGCGACGAAGTGCTGCTGATCTTCAACTCGCTCGGCACGCCGTCGAACTCGGCGATCCAGAAATACATGAACTCCAAGAAGGTGCCGCAGCTGTTCGTCGCCACCGGCGCCACCAAGTGGAACGACCCGAAGGACTTTCCCTGGACCATGGGCTGGCAGCCCAACTACCAGAGCGAGACCCAGATCTACGCCAAGTACATCCTGAAGAACATGCCGAACGCCAAGATCGCGGTGCTCTACCAGAATGACGATTACGGCAAGGACTACCTGAAGGGCCTGAAGGACGGGCTTGGCCAGAAGGCCGCCAGCATGATCGTTGCAGAAGAAAGCTTCGAGACCTCCCAGCCGACCATCGACAGCAACATCGTCAAGCTGAAGGCGAGCAACGCCGACGTCTTCATCGACATCGCAACGCCGAAATTCGCGGCGCAGGCGATCAAGAAGGTCGCCGAGATCGGCTGGAAGCCGACCCACTTCCTCAACAACGTGTCGGCCTCGGTCGGCAGCGTGATCAAGCCGGCCGGCTTCGAGAACGCGCAGGACATCATCTCCGCCGCCTACCTGAAGGACGCTTCCGACAAGCAATGGGACAATGACCCCGGCATGAAGGAGTTCTACGCCTTCATGGCCAAGGACTTCCCCGAAGGCGACAAGCTCGACGGCGGCACCGTGGTCGGCTTCGGCGTCGCGCAGACGCTGGTCCAGGTGCTGAAGCAGTGCGGCGACAACCTCACCCGCGAGAACATCATGAAGCAGGCCGCAAGCCTGAAGGACTTCCGCACCGAGGTGCTGCTGCCTGGCGTCAAGATCAACACCGCGGCGAACGATTTCGCGCCGATCAGTCAGCTGCAGCTGATGAAGTTCAAGGGCGAGAAATGGGAACTGTTCGGCGAAGTCATCAGCGCCGACGTCGGCGGCTGACTTCCCGCCACCCCTCGACCGGGAAAGGCCCCCTGCGATACCGTCGCAGCGGGCTTTTTGTTGGCGCGTTTTCGGGCGAAGCCGGTACCGGTTCGCGTGAAGAAAACGCGTCGGAAACCAGAGTTTATAGCCACAGCCTGCTCGCAGGCCGGCCCGGGCAATGCCTGCTTACACTTTGCTCGGCAATACGCTAGGTAAACCGGCAAGAACCCCGACAAGAAACCGACGCCCTTGCGCGGCGGCAACAACAAGGAGATTTCGGGAAATGCCGATGCCGATCCGACACCGTGTCGCAACCGCCCTGCTCGGCCTCGCCGTCGCCGCCGCGACCGGCAATGCCGCATGGGCGCAGAAGAAATACGACACCGGTGCGAGCGACACCGAGATCAAGATCGGCAACATCGTGCCCTATAGCGGCCCGGCGTCGGCCTATGGCGTGGTCGGCAAGGCGATGGCCGCGGTGTTCAAGAAGGTCAACGACGACGGCGGCATCAACGGGCGCAAGATCACTTTCGTCTCCTACGACGACGCCTACTCGCCACCGAAGGCCGTCGAGCAGGCCCGCAAGCTGGTCGAGAGCGACGAGGTGCTGTTCCTGTTCGGCACGCTCGGCACCGCCTCCAACACCGCGATCCAGAAATATCTCAACGCCAAGAAGGTGCCGCAGCTGTTCGTCGCCACCGGCGCGACCAAGTGGAACGATCCGAAGGCCTTCCCCTGGACCATGGGCTGGCTGCCCAGCTATCAGAGCGAGTCGCGGATCTACGCGAAATATCTGCTCAAGGAAAAGCCCGCCACCAAGGTCGCGGTGCTCTACCAGAACGACGACATGGGCAAGGACTACCTCAAGGGGCTGGAAGACGGCTTCGCCAGCGACCCCGCGCGCGTCGTCGCCAAGGAGAGCTATGAAGTCGCCGAGCCGACGATCGATTCCCATGTGGTGCGGCTGAAATCCTCCAATCCCGACGTCATCGTCTTCTTCACCACGCCGAAATTCGGCGCGCAGGCGATCAAGAAGCTCGGCGAGATGAACTGGAAGCCGGTGACCATCGTCTCCAACGTCTCGGCCTCCACCGCGACCGTGATGCGTCCGGCCGGCCTCGACAATGCGCAGGGCGTGATCTCGGCCGCCTACGCCAAGGACGCCAGCGATCCGCAGTGGAAGGACGACGCCGGCATGAAGGCGTTCGACGAACTGCTCGCCAAATACATGCCCGACACCAACCGCGTCGATGCCTCGGCGATGACCGGCTACAACATGGCGACCACGATGGTCGAGGTGCTGCGCCGCTGCGGTGACGACCTCACCCGCGCCAATGTGATGAAGCAGGCGGCGAGCCTGAAGCAATTCGCGCAGGGCGGCCTGCTGCCCGGCGTGACGCTGTCGACCGGGCCTGCCGACTTCCAGCCGATCGAACAGCTCCAGCTGATGCAGTTCAAGGGCGAGCGCTGGCAATTGTTCGGCGACGTCATCAGCGGCGAAGTCGGCGGAAACTGACCGCGTTACATAAGGCACAACCATGACCGACCGTCGTCCTTTCCTGCGTTCGATCTTCGATGCCGCGGTGGCGGCTGCGCATCCCGATGTCGTGCTGGCGCCGCGGTTGCGGCCGGTGCCGAAGGGACGGGTGATCTGTCTCTGCGCAGGCAAGGGCGCCGCGGCGATGGCCGCGGCGGCCGAGCGGCATTATCTCGACGCGCTCGAGCTCGATCCGTCGCGGCTGGTCGGCATCGCCACCACCCGCCACGGCCATGGCGTGCCGACCCGCCGCATCAAGGTGGTCGAAGCCGGCCACCCGGTGCCCGACGAGGCCGGGCTCAAGGCGGCGGACGACACGCTGCGGCTGGCCGCGACAGCGACCCCGGACGATCTCCTGCTGGTGCTGCTGACCGGCGGCGGTTCGGCGAACTGGATCGCGCCGGTCGACGGCGTGAGCTTTGCCCAGAAGCAGCAGGTCAACCGCGCGCTGCTGCGCTCCGGCGCGCCGATCGGCGAGATGAATACCGTGCGTAAGCATCTGTCGCGGATCAAGGGCGGACGGCTGGCGCGCGCCGGCCAGCACGCCGCCGAGATCGTCACGCTGGCGATTTCCGACGTGCCGCATGACGATCCCTCCGCGATCGCCTCCGGGCCGACGGTGCCGGATCCGACCACGCTGGCCGATGCCCGCGCGCTGGTCGCCAGATACAATCTCTCCATCGACAACGCGGTCCGTCGCGCCCTCGACGATCCCGCGAACGAAAGCTGCAAGCCCGGCGATGCCGCCTTCGCGCGGGCGACATTCGAACTGCTGGCAAAGCCGAAGGCCTCGATCGACGCCGCGGTGAAGGTCGCGCGGGACGCCGGCTACGAGACCATCGCGCTCGGCGCCGATCTCGAAGGCGAGGCCCGGGAGATCGCGGCCGAGCACGCGCGGCTCGCGCTGAAGGCGCGCAGCGAAGGCAAGCGGGTTGCGATCATCTCCGGCGGCGAGCTGACGGTGACGGTGCGCGGCAACGGCCGCGGCGGCCCCAACCAGGAATACGCGCTGGCGCTGGCCGGCCTGCTGAAGGATACGCCCGACGTCTCGGCGCTGGCCGCCGATACTGACGGCGCCGACGGCGGCGCCGGCAGCGCGACCGACCCGGCCGGCACAGTGATCGACCAGGCGACATTCGCGAAGATGAAATCGATCGGCCTCGATCCGAAAGCCTATCTCGAGAACAACGATGCGACGGGGTTCTTCGCCCAGACCGGGGATTTGTTGCTGACCGGGCCGACGCTGACGAATGTCAACGATGTGCGGGTGATCCTGGTGGATTGATCCACCTTCGTCATTCCGGGACGCGCGTCAGCGCGAACCCGGAATCTAAAGCATGATCCGGGAAAGTGCGAAGCGGTTTTCCGAAAAGATCATGCTCAAACAAAGAGCTAAGGCGCGATGACGATTCAACCTAATCTCATCGCGCTTTAGTGATTGTCGCGCGAGATTCCGGGTTCGTCGCTACGCGACGCCCCGGAATGACGAGAGTGTCAAAACTCCTGCGCGAGCTTCGCCAGCATCTCCAGCAGCGCGGCGTGGTTAGCCGGACCGAGCACCTCGATCAGCCGCGCCTCGTGCTTGTTGGCGACCAGCTTCTTGGCGCGCGCCAGCACGGCGCGGCCCTTGTCGGTCAGGACGAGGATGTGGGAACGGCGGTCGTTGGTGGAGCGCATCCGCGCGCAAAGGTCGCGGCTCTCCAGCGCGTCGAGCATCGCAACGAAATTCGGCCTGAGGATGCCGAGCGTGTTGGCGATCTCGGTCTGGTTGCGGCCCGGATTCTTGTCGAGCAGAAGCAGCACCGAAAACTGCGCCGGCGTCAGCTGCAGCGGCGCGACGCAGCGCAGGAAGTCCTCGAATACCCTGAGCTGCGCGCGCTTCAACGAATAGCCGAGCAATCCGGACAGTTCGCCCAGTTGCAGCATGCTGTCGTCCCCGGCAGAATCGGCCGGTTCCCTGCGCAGGGCGCGCGACGAACGGAGGGCATCGGTGGCGGTCTTGGAAACAGTCATCGCTCCAGGCTCGCAATCCCGGTACAAGAATCCCGCACGACACTCGGGGACCTTGAGATTATATCTAATAATTGTTATGGACTATATCAAATGTCGGCACCTTTCAACAGCCGATATCGGCCGACCTGACCGGCACGACCGGTCGAGGCGGTCCGACGCTTGAGGGGGAGCGCTCGGCCTTGAACACAACGATCATGCTGTTCCTGCTGCAGGACGGCATCACCAATGGCGCGATCTACGCATTGCTCGGGCTGGCCCTGGTGCTGGTGTTCGCGGTCACGCGGGTGATCCTGATCCCGCAGGGCGAATTCGTCACCTACGGCGCGCTGAGCTACGCCATGCTGGCGACCGGCCAGGTGCCCGGCACCGCACGGCTTGCGGTCGCGATGGGCCTCGTCGCCTTCGCCCTCGACCTGTTCTTCGCCCGCAACGCGCTGCATGCGCGGCTGGTGATCCGCTCGGTCGCGCTCAACATCGCCTTTCCCGTCGCGCTGCTCGGTCTGATCTACGCGCTGGTCGGTCCCGGCACGCCGATCGCCGTCAACATCGCCCTCGCGCTCCTGATCGTGGCGGCGATCGGGCTGTTCCTCTACCGCATCGCGTTCCAGCCGATCGCGCATACCTCCGTGCTGGTGCTGCTGATCGCCTCGGTCGGCTGCCATCTGGCGCTGCAGGGCCTCGGCCTGGTGTTCTTCGGCGCCGAAGGCCTGCGCGCGCCTGCGCTGTCGAATGCCGCAGTGACCGCCGGCCCGCTGCGCTTCACCGGGCAGAGCCTTGCGGTCTACGGCCTGACGATCGGCTTCATCGTCGCCCTGTGGCTGTTCTTCGGCTACACCAAGACCGGCAAGGCGTTGCGCGCCACCGCGATCAACCGCCTCGGCGCCCGCCTGGTCGGCATCCGCACCACGCTGTCCGGCCAGATCGCGTTCCTGCTCGCCTCCGTCATCGGCGCGATCTCCGGCATCCTGATCGTGCCGATCACGACGCTCTATTACGACACCGGTTTCCTGATCGGCCTGAAGGGCTTCATCGCCGCCATCATCGGCGGCCTGGTCAGCTATCCCCTGACCGCGGTCGCCGCCATCGTGGTCGGCATTGTCGAGGCCTTCTCGTCGTTCTACGCCAGCAATTTCAAGGAAGTCATCGTGTTCACGCTGATCCTCCCCGTGCTCGTGTTGCGCTCGCTCGCGGCGCCCGAGGTCGAAGAAGAGAAGGATTGAGCGCGATGACGCAGCGCCTTCCCCTCATCATCTTCGCGCTCGTGATGGCGGTGATTCCGCTTGTCCCAGGCATCCCGCCGTTCTGGATCGTGCTGCTCGACAATATCGGCCTCGCCGCGCTGGTCGCGATGGGCCTCGTGCTGCTCACCGGCGTCGGCGGCCTGACCTCGTTCGGCCAGGCCGCGTTCTGCGGGTTCGGCGCCTACACCACGGCGGTGCTGACCACCGCCTACGGCGTCTCGCCCTGGCTGACGCTGCCGGCTTCGCTCTTGGTCAGCGGCATCGCCGCCGTGCTGCTCGGCATCGTCACGGTACGCCTATCCGGCCATTATCTGCCGCTCGGCACCATCGCCTGGGGCATCGGGCTGTTCTATCTGTTCAGCAAGCTCGAATTCCTCGGCCGCAACGACGGCATCTCCGGCATTCCGCCGCTGTCGATCGGCTCGTTCAAGATGCTGAGCCCGGATGCGATCTACTATGCGATCTGGGTCGCGGTGCTGCTGTCCGCGCTACTCACCATGAACCTCTTGGACTCCCGCACCGGGCGCGCGATCCGCGCCTTGCGGCGCGGCCATGTTGCGGCGGAAGCGTTCGGCGTGCAGACGCCGCGCGCGAAGCTGCTGGTGTTCATCTATGCCGCGGTGCTGGCCGGCCTGTCCGGCTGGCTCTATGCGCATTTCCAGCGCGCCGCCAACCCGACGCCGTTCGGCGCGCAGGCCGGCATCGAGTATCTGTTCATCGCCGTGGTCGGCGGCGCCGGCTACGTCTGGGGCGGCGTGCTCGGCGCCGGCATCGTCGTGATCCTCAAGGAGGTGCTGCAGAGCTACCTGCCCTACATCTTCGGCGGCCAGAGCCAGCTCGAGACCATCGTGTTCGGCATCATGCTGGTGCTGCTGCTGCAGCTCGCGCCTCAGGGTGTCTGGCCCTGGCTGATGTCGCGGCTGCCGTTCAAGCCCACCCGCAAGACCCCGGACACGTCCGCGAAGCTGGAGCA
Organism: Bradyrhizobium pachyrhizi; assembly: GCF_029714545.1. NCBI lineage: Bacteria > Pseudomonadati > Pseudomonadota > Alphaproteobacteria > Hyphomicrobiales > Nitrobacteraceae > Bradyrhizobium > Bradyrhizobium pachyrhizi. The sequence goes on from NZ_CP121667.1 coordinate 8,331,014, forward strand.
CCGCGAACGGGCGCCAGGAACGTCTCCGATCCTTCTGCACATCGACAAGGCGCGCAAGCAGTTCGGCGGCGTGCTCGCGGTCAACGACGTCTCGTTCGACGTCAACGCCCGCGAGATCGTCGCGCTGATCGGCCCGAACGGCGCCGGCAAGAGCACGACCTTCAATTTGATCACCGGCGTCCTGACCGCAACCAGCGGCAAGATCTCCGTGCTCGGCAACGAGGTCGCGAACGCTCCGCCGCAGGAGGTCGTCAAGCTCGGCGTTTCCAGGACTTTTCAGCACGTCAAGCTGGTGCCCGACATGACCGTGCTGGAGAATGTCGCGATCGGCGCGCATCTGCGCGGCAATTCCGGCGCGATCTCCAGCATGCTGCGGCTAGACCGCGCCGATGAGGCGAGGCTGCTGGCGGAAGCCGCGCGGCAGATCGCGCGCGTCGGCCTGTCGGACCAGATCGACCAGCTCGCGGGCTCGCTGTCGCTCGGGCAGCAACGCATCGTCGAGATCGCCCGCGCGCTGTGCGTCGATCCGATGCTGCTGCTGCTCGATGAGCCGGCCGCCGGCCTGCGCCACATGGAGAAGCAGCGGCTCGCCGCGCTGCTCCGGCAATTGCGCGACGGCGGCATGTCGGTGCTGCTGGTCGAGCACGACATGGGGTTCGTGATGGATCTCGCCGACCGCATCGTGGTGCTGGATTTCGGCACCAAGATCGCCGAGGGCACGCCGGCCGCGATCAAGCGCAATCCCGACGTGATCAAGGCCTATCTCGGAGCCGCCGCATGAGTGCTCTGCTATCGGTGACCGACGTCCACATCTCCTACGGCAAGGTCGAGGCGGTGCGCGGCGTTTCGCTCGACGTCGCCCAGAACGAGATCGTCACAATCATCGGTGCCAACGGCGCCGGCAAGACCACCTTGCTCAACGCCATCATGGGCGTGCTGCCGCTGAAGGGTCGCACCAGCTTCGCCGGCGTCGACATGGCGCCGCTCGATATCGAGGACCGCGTCGCCACCGGCCTCAACCTGGTGCCCGAGCATCGCGAATTGTTCGGCACCATGAATGTCGAGGACAATCTCGAGCTCGGCGCCTTCCGGATTGCGAAGGCCGTCGCGGCGGCCTCGCTGGAGCGGGTCTACACGCTGTTTCCGAGGCTCAAGGAGCGACGCAAGCAGCTTGCCGGCACGCTGTCCGGCGGCGAGCAGCAGATGCTGGCGATGGGCCGCGCGCTGATGGGCGCGCCGAAGCTCTTGATGCTGGACGAGCCGAGCCTCGGCCTCGCCCCGATCATCGTCGCCGACATCTTCCGCATCGTCGGCGAGCTCCGCGCAGCCGGCGTCTCGGTGCTCCTGGTCGAGCAGAACGCCCAGGCCGCATTGCAGATCGCCGACCGCGCCTATGTCATGGAGCTCGGCGAGTTCGTGCTGTCAGGTACCGCCAAGGACATCGCCGCCAACAAGGGCGTCGCCGCGAGCTATCTCGGCTTCCAGCACGAAGGCGAGAGCGCGATTTAGATTGCCCTTGTTGTACGTCGGTTGCCAGTGGTGATTGAGGTACTGCCGACGGCGATAGACCGTCACCCCACCCCGCTTCGCATCGCTACTCGCGATGCGAAGCGACCCTCCCCTCCAGGGGAGGGTAAGAGCCGTCCATCGACTTGCATTCGCGCGAAGATTGCGCTCCACTTCACCCTCCCCTGGAGGGGGAGGGTCGAGCGCGCGCGGCGATGCGCAGCATCGCGGGTGCGATCGGGGTGGGGTGAAGCCACACAAATGGTCTCAGCATCGATCCTAAGAGCGGCTGCGAAGAAGCTGCGCGCGAATACCACGCCGCACGAGCGGATATTGTGGCGTGCACTGAAGGAGCTGCCGATGGAAGGAACGCATTTCCGAAGGCAAGCCCCGATCGGTCCCTATGTCGTCGACTTCTTTTTGCCCGGTCAAGCGACTCATCGTCGAGCTGGACGGTGGACACCACAACGACGATGAAACTGCACTGCGCGATCGCGAGCGGCAGCAATGGCTGGAGAACGAGGGATATCGCGTCATCCGCTTCTGGAATTCGGAGATCACGGCTGACCTCAGTGCCGTGCTGGAGCGGATTTATGTCGAACTCTACGGCACTCGCGAGGCGGAAGCCGTGCCATTGAGGCACCACCGGCGGCGATAGACTTTCACCCCGCCCCGCTTCACATCGCTCGCGCGATGCGAAGCGACCCTCCCCCTCCAGGGGAGGGTAAGAAAAAAGCCGGCCCGCATCGGGACCGGCTCCTTCGTTCTTACGGATCGCGACCGGCTTACATCGCCGGGACGTATTTGCCGTCCTTGACCGTCAGCAGGATACGCGAACGGTCGTCGAGGCCGTAGCGATCCTTTTCGGTCCAGTTGTAGACGCCCTGGGTCGCGACGATCTCCTTCTCGGAGATGAACGCCTTGCGGATCGCCTCGCGGAATTCCGGCGTGCCGGGCTTGGCGGTCTTCAGCGCCACCGGGATGACGCGCTTCATCACCTCGAAGGCATCGTAGGAGTGGCCGGCGAACTGGCTGCGGCTGTTGGCGCCGTACTTGGCTTCATAGGCCGTATTCAGCGCGAGGCCGGGCTTCTTGGTCAGCGCGCTGTCGGGCTGGGTTTCCGGCGACATGATCGGGCCGGCCGACATGATGACACCTTCCGCGGCCGCACCGGCGATGCGGATGAAGTCCATGCTGGCGGCGCCGTGGGTCTGGTAGATCAGACCCTTGTAGCCGCGCTCGCGCAGCGCGGTCTGCGGCAGCGCCGCGGCGGTGCCGGAAGCACCGACCAGGATGGCATCGGGATTGGCGGCGACGAGCTTCAACACCTGGCCGGCGACCGAGGTATCCGGACGCGCGAAGCGCTCCTCGTCGGTCATGGTCAGGCCCATCGGCACGGCCTGCGCCTTGAAGTCGTTGACCCAGAGATCGCCGTAGGAATCCGAATAGCCGATATAGCCGACGGTCTTGATGTTGTGCGCCTTCATGTGCTCGTAGAGCACCTTGCCCATGATCGGAATCGACTGCGGCAGGTCGACCGACCACTTCATGCGCGCCTCGTTGATCGGGAACGGCGCGAGGCCGAAATGCGGGATGCCGGCCTCGTTGGCGACCGTCGACACCGCGATCGACGGCGGCGTGGTGCAGGAGCCCATGATGATATCGGCCTTAGACTCGGTGACGAAGCGCCGCGCGTTGGTGGTCGCAGCCGTCGGATCGCCGCCGTCGTCGAGCACAATCAGCTTCAGTGGTACGCCGCCGATCTCCTTCGGCACGAAATCGAGCGCGTTGCGCTCGGGAATGCCGAGCGCCGCGGCGGGCCCCGTGGTCGAGATCGAGATGCCGATGGTGATTTCATTGGTCTGCGCCAGTGCGGGCGCGCCCGGCAGCGCGATGGCTGCTGCGAGCGCCGCGGCGAGAGTGGCCTTCCTCATTCATTCCTCCCTGCAGTTAAGTTTTTTGGGTTTAAACCGGTTTTGCGGGCCAATTCAGCCCCTTCTTTAGGTCATGAGGGGGTGCGAGTCAGCCCTTCATGAAGCGGTCAATGATCTCCTGCGGAAACGGCGCCGATTTCAGCTTGGCGGGATCGTCCGGGTGGCGGCCGACCAGCACCCGGGTTTCGAACGCCTCGATCGCCAACGCCTCACCCTTGAACACGCGGTGCACCACCTCGAAGCTCGAGCGCTTGATGCTCTCGATCCGGCTCTCGATGGTAATCCAGTCGCCATGGGTCGACGGAATATGGAATTTCGCCCGCGTGTCGACCATGGGTATGCCGACCAGGCCATACTTGTGGACGAGGTCCTGCTTCGAATAGCCGGCGGCTTCGAACATGATCGAGGTCGAGTCGTCGAACATCGCGAAGTAGCGCGGGTAGTAGACGATGTTGGCGGGGTCGCAATCGCCCCACTGGATCTGCACGTCGCGCCGATTGACGAACATGGTTTATCCTCGATCGAGCATGAGCGATCCGGAAGGGCGTTCGTGCTCTTCCGGATCATGCTTCAGCGCGGCGCCATCCGGAGCGCGGCATCGAGCCGCACCACTTCGCCGTTCAGATAGGGGTTGTCGATCATGTGCAGCGCCAGCGAGGCAAACTCGTCGGCCTGGCCGAGCCGGCGCGGAAACGGGATCGCTGCGGCGAGCGAATCCTGCGCTTCCTGCGGCAGGCCGGCCAGCAAGGGCGTCATGAACAGGCCGGGCGCGATGGTCAGCACGCGGATGCCGAATTGCGCGAGCTCGCGCGCGATCGGCAGCGTCATCGCGACGATGCCGCCCTTCGATGCCGAATAGGCCGCCTGCCCGATCTGGCCGTCATAGGCCGCGACCGAGGCCGTCGAGATCACGACGCCGCGCTCGCCGGTTGCGAGCGGCTCGAGCTTGGCCATGTCAGCGGTCGCAAGCCGCAGCATGTTGAACGAGCCGATCAGATTGACGTTGATCACCTTGTCGAAGTCGGCCAGCGCCATCGGCCCCTCGCGGCCGATCACGCGTTTGGCCACCCCGATGCCGGCACAGTTCACCAGCACGCGCGCCGGGCCGTGCGCCTTGGCGGCGGCAGCGACCGCGGCTTCGGCGGCCGCAGCATCGGCGACGTCGCAGACCACGGGAATGCCGCCGATCTCGGCCGCGACGCTCTCGGCGAGCTTGGCGTTGAGATCGCAGACCGCGACCTTGGCGCCCTGCGCGGCGAGACGGCGCGCGGTCGCAGCGCCCAATCCCGATGCACCGCCGGTGACGATGGCGGCATGGTCCTTCAACTGCATGGCTTTCTCCTGTTCGAGAACTAGACGAGTGTGATCACCGATGCCGGCGGCACCGGCGCATAAAGCGCTTCGATGATGTCCGTGCGATGCTCCAGCACCGCGCGCTGGTTGATCGAGCCCTTGTCGGTGACCTCGCCGCGATCGATCGACAACGGCGTGTCGAGCAGGATCGCGCGCGCGATCCGGTTCGACGAGCCGGTGGCGCCGGCCAGCACGCGCGCGAAGCGCTCGCGGAAAGCCGCCCGCACCAGCGGATCATTGGCCGCGGCCGCGATGTCGCCAGAGGCGAGCTGCGGATTGATCAGGCGGCAGCCGTCGAGATCGAGGATCACGATCGCGGCAAGCTCGTCGCGGTTGAGCCCCGCGATCACGACGTCGCGCACCAGCGGCGCGCAGGTGCCGACGAAGAGCGCCCGCAAGGGTCCGACGCTGACCCAGGTGCCGCTCGCCAGCTTGAAATCCTCGGCGATGCGGCCGTCGAAATCGAACCCGGCATCGAGATCACCAGCGTCGGCGGGCTTCAGCGCGTCGCCGAACTTATAAAAGCCTTCCTCGTCGAACGCCTTGGCGGTCAGCTCGGGCTGCCGCCAGTAGCCCGGCGTCACGTTCGGGCCCTTGGCACGGACCTCGAGCTTGCCGTTGTTCGGAACGAGCTTCGCATCATTGCCCGACACCGGAAGCCCGACATGGCCGGAGCGGCTGGTATCCGGGCGCACCGACATGAAGAACGGCGAGGTCTCGGTGGCGCCGAGGCCGGTCAGCATCGGCACACGATAGCCCTTCTCCTGCACGGCGAGCGCATCGAGGCTGTTCCAGACGAACGGCGACAGCGCGGCGCCCGAGAAGAACATCGCATGCAGCCGGGCGAAGAATTTTGCCCGCAGACCGGCGTCGTCGCGCAGATAGGGCAGCAGCGATTCATAGCCCTTGGGCACGTTGAAATAGACGGTCGGCGAGATCTCGCGCAGGTTTCGCACGGTCTCCTCGATGCCGCCGGGCATCGGCTTGCCCTCGTCGAGATACATCGAGCCGCCGTTATAGAGCGTCAGCCCGACATTGTGATTGCCGCCAAAGGTGTGATTCCACGGCAGCCAGTCGACGATGACCGGCGGCTCGTCCTTGAGGAACGCCAGCGTCTCGCGCAGCATCACCTGGTTGGCGCAGATCATGCGCTGGGTGTTGATGACGGCCTTGGGATTGCCGGTCGACCCCGACGTCAGCAGGAATTTCGCGATCGTGCCCGGACCGATCGCCGCATGGGTCGCATCGAGGCGCGGGTCTTCCGGCGTCGCCAAGAGACCGGCAAGGCGCGTCACCTCACGGCCGGGCACGGCGCCGCGGCTCGCGGCGATCTCGACATCGGATCCGACATTGGCACGCAGCGCGTCGGCGAACTTGTCGGCATCGTCGACAAAGATGAGGCCTGGCGTCAGAAGCTTGATGACGAAGCTGAGCTTGCCATAGTCGCGCGACACCAGCGAATAGGCCGGCGACACCGGGCAGAACGGAACGCCGGCATAGAGCGCGCCGAGCGCCATCAGGGCATGATCGATCGAATTGCCCGACAGGATCACGATCGGCCGCTCGGCCGACAATCCGCGCACGATCAAGGCGGAGGCGATGCGCCGCACAGCCTTGAGCAGTTGCGCGTAGGTGATTTGCCGCCAGCCGCCACCGGCGGCACGCTCGGCCATGAACACGCGGTTCGGCTCAGCCTTCGCCCAGTGGTGCAGCCGATCGGTGATGCGAACCGGAAAATCAGCGAGGCTGAGCTTCGGTCGGAGATAGATGGTGCCGTCGTCGCGGCGCTCGACGGTGACGTCAGGATTGCCGAACGAGATCGGGCGCAGCGGATGCGCGCTCGCAGTGTTCCCAGACGGCGCGGCGCTCATGTCGGCTTCACCTTGGCGGTCTTGCGATCAAGAAACGCGCGGATGCGCTTCTTGGCTTCCTTGTCGCTCTGCGCCACCGTCGCCATCAGCGATTCCATCAACAGGCCGGTCTGCGGATTGGCCTCGGCGATCATCGGCAGCGCCTGCAACACGGCGAAGTTGGTCAGCGGCGCATTGGCGGCGACGCGCTCGGCCAGCTCCAGCGCTTTCGGCAGCGCGCCGTCGGCCTCGGTGAGATATTGCGAGAAGCCGTAGGCGGCGCCCTCGGTCGCCGAATAGACCCGCCCGGTCAGCATCATGTCCGCCATCCGCGGCACGCCGATCAGGCGCGGCAGCCGCACCGATCCGCCGCCGCCGACGAAGATGCCGCGCTGACCCTCCGGCAGCGCGAAATAGGCCGACGGCTCGGCGACCCGGATATGCGCGGCGCAAGCCAGCTCCAGCCCGCCGCCGATCACCGCGCCCTTCAGCGCGGCGATGACCGGCACGCGGCAATACTGGATGCGGTCGAACACGCGGTGCCACATCTGAGAATGCACCAGGCCCTCGGTGGCGTCGCGCTCGGTCAGTTCGGAGAGATCGAGGCCGGACGAGAAGTGATCGCCGATACCATGGATGACGACGGCGCCGACCGCATCCGGTATCGCGGAAAAGCAATCCCGCAGCGCCAGGATGATGCCGTCGTTCAGCGCATTGCGCTTAGCGGGACGGTTCAGCCCGACCGTCAGCACCGCCCCTCGCGTCTCGATCCTGAGCAGCGAGGCGTCTCCCCCGCCGGCAGCGTTTCCCATGGCGTTATTGTTTCCCGTTCAGAATAGTTATGTTTTATAACGATTAGCAGGAGAGTCAATATGGGCGCGCACGGCCGGTGGGCGTCGACCCTTCGAGACGGCCGCTGCGCGGCCTCCTCAGGGTGACGGTGATGGAGTTGATACGCGCGCGCCCTCCTCCCGTCGTCCCTGCGAAAGCAGGGACCTATAACCACAAACGGTTATTGCTGCGGGACGGCGGAACGACGAGTCCCGTTCACGACACAGGCCGCGGAGTATGGGTCCCTGCTTTCGCAGGGACGACACCGAATGTTGGGGCGGATCGCGGCAGGTGAGACTGCAAGAGTGCGAAACTAAAGCACCTGATGCACGTCGATCACGACGCGGTCGGCGTGGCGGGCGGCGGAGCCGACGAAGATGTGCTGCATCAGCCAGCGGTAGTTTTCGGCGCCGGTTTCGAATTTCGGCACGGTGCGGAAATAGATCAGCTTCGGATCGACGGCCTCGCCGCGCTTCAGCTTCTGCAGCAGTTCGACCGGCCCGAAGCGGATGCCCTTGTTCGCGACATAGACGACGGCGCCGTCGTCGGTCTCGAAGGCGTATTTCGCCTCCAGTTCGATCAGCTCATTGGGCCGGATGATCTGGAAGTCGGCACCGAACGTCAGCACCTTGCCGTTGACCTTCTCGCCCCTCACCTCGCCGCCGATGATCGGAATGATGCGGCGGATGCCGGTGCCGATGTCGCCGGCGGATGTTACCTCCGCGATCCGGGCGGTGATGGTGAAGACGTATCTGGTCTCAAGCTCGGGATTCATAAGCCTAACCAATCATGCGCTGCGGCAGCCAGGTCGCGAGCAGAGGGAACAGGATCAGGATCACCAGCCGGATCAAATCGGTGATGACGAACGGCAGCACGCCGACAAAGATCGTCGACATGTTGACGTCCTTGATCACGCTCTTGATCACGAACACGTTCATACCGACCGGAGGATGGATCAGGCCGAGTTCGACCGTCATGACGATGATGATGCCGAACCAGATCGGATCGAAGCCGAGCGCGGTCACCACCGGAAACACGATCGGCACGGTGAGGATCACCATCGCCATCGCGTCCATCAGGCAGCCGAGCACCAGATACATCAGGAGGATCAGCGCCAGCACACCATAGGGGCCGATGCCGAGCCCGGTGAGGAATTCGGTGACGTGCTGCGGCGTCTGGGTGATGGTAAGGAAATAGCCGAAGCAGAGCGCGCCGATCAGCACCGTGAACACGGCGGCGGCGGTGCGCGTCGCCTGCAGCAGCGATTGCAGGATGCCTTCCCTGGTCAGCTTGCCGCGCAGGATACCGATGATGAAGGCGCCCACCGCGCCAACCGCGCCGGCTTCGGTCGGGACAAAGAAGCCGCCATAGAGCCCGCCGATCACGAACAGGAACAGCAGCAGCGGCGACCAGACGTCACGTAGCGCGACGAAGCGCTCGTGCCACGACGCCTTCTTTCCCGCCGGCAGGAAGCCGGGCCGCGTCACGCCGATGATGCCGATCGTGATCATGTGCATCAGGATCGCGAGCAGGCCCGGCACCACGCCCGCGATGAACAGCTTGCCGATGTCCTGCTGGGTGATGATGCCGTAGACCGCGAGCACGGTGGACGGCGGCAGCATCGCTCCGAGCGTGCCGCCGACCGCGATCACGCCCGCGGCGAATGATTGCGGATAGCCGAAGCGGCGCATCTCGGGATAGGCCACGGCCGAGAAGGTCGCGGCGGTCGCGACCGACGAGCCCGAGATCGCGGCGAAGCCGCCGCAGGCTGCGATCGTCGCAATGCCGAGCCCGCCCTTCCAATGACCGACGAAAGTGTTGGCGGCGCGGAACAGCTCGCGGCTGATGCCCGAGACCGACACGAAGGCGCCCATCAGCAAGAACATCGGGATCACGCCGAAGGAATAATCCGTCACCGTGCGCATCGTGGTCTGGCCGACCAGCTTGAGCGCCGGCGCGAAGCCGGTGAGATAGCCAAAACCGGTGATGCCGACGAGGCCCATCGCCATGCCGACGGGGACACGGAGCAGCATCAGCACGAACAGGCTGACAAAGCCGATAACGGCGACGGTCTCGGGACTGAGGTCGAGACTCATGGCCGTCTACTCCGCGGTCTTGATCTTGGCATCATGGATATCTTCCGGATGGAAGATCAGGCGGTAGGTGCGGATCGCGATCAGCAGCACCGCGGAGACGTCGCCGATCCACGACACCAGGAAGAACGGCCAGACCGGCACGCCGAGATCCATGGTGACGATATGGCTGTTCCTGGTGTCGATCACCTTGTCGACCAGCGTGTAGGTCTGCACGCTCACCACGAACAGCAGCACCAGCGTCGCGAAGATGTCGATCCAGCGCTGGTAGCGCGGCGAGGCGTTGGCCCAGACCAGATCCACGGTGATGTGGGTGCCGCGATAGCTCGTCGCCGCAATGCCCCAGAAAATCAGGATGCCGAGCAGGAACTGGCCGAAATTGTAGTAGTCGGGGATCGTCACCGCGAAGAATTTTCGCATGAACACCGCGGTGAAGGTATTAAGCGCGACGACGCCGACGAAGAAGGCCGCGACCCATTCGATCGAATCGATGAAGCGATCCATGAAATTCTTGCGCGCCGGCTCGGGTGGGCCGGTGATGACGCCGTCTTGGGAGACTTCGGAATTGGCAGCCATGCTTCGAGATCCCACCCCGCGTCATGGCCGGGCTTGTCCCGGCCATCCACGTCTTCGTTACCGTTCAGCAGTGAGGCGTGGATGCCCGGGACAAGCCCGGGCATGACGACCTCATTTGCCTCGGCAGCGCCTTAGATCCCCGCCTCGAACTTCTTCAGCGTGGCCTCCAGATCGGCGCCGATCTTTGCCGCATCGCCGCCGGCCCTTTTCACCGCCTCGGCCCAGCTATCGCGCAGCGGCTTGACCGCCTTCTTCCACTCGGCGAGCTGATCCGAAGTCAGCGGATAGACCTCGTGGCCTTCCAGCGCCTTCATCTTGGTGCGGCCATTGGCTTCGAAATCGGTCCAGGGGTCGGTGACCTTGGAGGCCCATTCCGGCGTGCAGTGGTCGTCGATCACCTTCTTCTGGGCAGCCGACATCGAATTATATTTGGCGAGGTTCATGTTGTAGGTGAACACCGTCGAATAGAGCGGCACGTCCATGTGGTACTTCACCACCTTGTCGATGCCGAACAGGAAGATCGAGCCCCAGGGGAAGGTGATTTCGTCGGCCACACCGCGCTCGATCGCATCGCGCGATTCCGGCGCGGAGGCCTGCACATTGGTGCCGCCGAACATCTTCACCATCTCGCCGATGGTGCTCTGCGCGGGCCGCACCTTGACGCCGGAGAGGTCGCTCGGCAGCACGATCTTCTTCTTGCCGTGCAGCGCACCCGGATCGTGGATGAAGGCGAAGCACAGCTTGGTGTCCTTCATCTCGGTCGGCGCATATTTGTGGTACCACTCGTTCAGCGCCAGCGTGCCCTTCTTGCCGTCGGAGAAGGTGAACGGAAGCTGGCCCGCGGCCGCGATCGGGAAACGGCCGGGCTGATAGCCGGGATTGACATAGGTGACGTCGGCGATGCCGTCGCGCGCCATGTCGTAATGGTCGAACGCCTTGCCGAGCTGCTCGGACGGAAACACGGTGACCTTGATGGTGCCGCCCGATGCCTTCTCGATGTCGGCGGCCCAGGCCTGGGTCGCCGGCACCAGCGGATGCGCCGGCGGCACCCATAGCGACACCTTGAGATTGACGGTCTTGTCCTGCGCGACAGCAGGTCGCGCAGCCGGCACGATGGCGGCGGCCATCAACACCGCCAACACTGTTTTCCTCATCACGTCTCCTCCTCTCCAGGGCGAGCTTGGTGCCCGGCCTCATTACTTAACATGTTATCTAATTCAGACGGATATTCAAGACGAAATCCGCCGGGCGGACGCCTCGTCGCACCCTCCGCCCCGGTCCCACGCCGCCGCATCTTGCGCTGCGGCGAACGTGCGTCGCGCGCAAATCCGTCTTGCCAAAACCGTTATATGATATAGTTGCCTTGGCAAGTTGACGGCGCGGGCACCGGCTAAAAGCCTATCCGATCGGGAGGACAAGGTATTGCGGACAAAAGTAGCAATCATTGGTGCAGGTCCGGCCGGACTGTTGCTTGGGCAACTACTTCATACTTTCGGCGTAGACAACATCATTCTTGAGCGGCAGACCCCGGACTATGTGCTGGGACGGATTCGCGCCGGGCTGCTCGAGGAAGGCACCGTGTCGCTGCTCGAGAGCGTCGGTGCCGCTTCCCGGCTGCACCAGGAGGGCCTGATCCATCACGGTCTCGAACTGGCGTTCGGCGGCGCGCGGCACCGCATCGATCTGCATGGCTCGACCGGCAAGACCGTGACCATCTACGGCCAGACCGAGGTCACGCTCGACCTGATGAATGCCCGCAAGGCGGCCGGCCTGACCTCGATCTACTCGGCGGCCGACGTCAAGCCGCTTGATTTCGACACCGATCATCCGCGCGTCAGCTACGTCAAGGACGGCGTCACCCACGAGATCGCCTGCGACTTCATCGCCGGCTGCGACGGCTTCCACGGCATCAGCCGCGCCAGCGTACCGGCGTCGGCGATCACCAGCTACGAGCGGGTGTATCCGTTCGGCTGGCTCGGCATCCTCTCGGAGACGCCGCCGGTCTCGCCGGAACTGATCTACAACAACCATGCGCGCGGCTTTGCGCTGTGCACGATGCGCTCGACCCACCGCAGCCGCTATTACGTGCAGTGCCCGCTCGACGATCATGTCGACCAATGGTCGGACGAGCGGTTCTGGGACGAATTGAAGCGGCGCCTCGACCAGAAGGCCGCCGACGAGATCGTCACCGGCCCCTCGATCGAAAAGAGCATCGCGCCACTGCGCAGCTTCGTCGCCGAGCCGATGCGGTTCGGCCGCATGTTCCTGGCCGGCGACGCCTCGCACATCGTGCCGCCGACCGGCGCCAAGGGCCTCAACCTTGCCGCCAGCGACGTGCATTATCTGTCGCAGGCGCTGCGCGAATATTACGACGAGAAATCCTCCGCCGGCATCGATGGCTATTCGGCGAAAGCGCTGGCGCGGGTCTGGAAGGCGGTGCGCTTCTCCTGGTGGATGACCTCGATGCTGCACAAATTCCCCGACGAGGGCGAATTCGCCGCGCGCATCCAGATCGCCGAGCTCGACTACCTCGTCAGCTCGAAGGCGGCCTCAACCTCGCTGTCGGAGAATTATGTGGGACTGCCGTTCTGATCACCGACTGCCGGCTTCGTCATCCCGGCGGCGCAGCAAGCCTCGAAGGATGCACGGCCCGGCCGGTGGCCGTCGATCCTTCGAGACAGCGCTACGCGCCTCCTAGGATGACGGGACGTGATGCCTGTGCTTAGGCAGCCGCCACGGCCGGCTTCGGCATCAGCCAGGCCAGCACCAGCGCGATCAGCAACAGCGCCGGGACGTCGCCCAGCAGGTGACCGCGCTCGGCCTCGTCACTGACCGCCTGCACGGCCATGATGCCGCCATGCACGACGCTCGACCACACCGTGAACCAGATCAGGCTGCGGTGCTGCAGCGGATCCCGCGCGGCGAGCAGCAGGAATACGCCGAGCGTCGCATAGATGCCGACGATCATCATCGGGTAATGCGAATGGCCGTGGCCCCAGGACCAGCCGGACGGCCAGAGCTGGAACAGCGGATAGACGGCGAAAATCGCGATCAGACCGACCACGACGAGCGCGATGCGAAGATAGGTCAGGCGGGTCACGGCCGACATGGTCTCTCCTCATGCCATGGACGCGGCGCGAAGCATGTCACAAACTGCGGCGGGATGCGCGTGAACTGCGTCACGGTTGGGAAGCGGCCGCGATGCTGATATTGTATCCCGCACCCGGCGCGAGCGAGCTTCAAACAGCCGTGCAAATCCCGTTTAAAACTTTGTAGGCGGTGAAACCGTCATCGACATCGCGTTCAATGGCATCAACGCAACGTCATATGCGAGCTTCAGATGACCACCGATACGCAAGTCGTGCCCGACAATCCCCAAGACGTCCCTCAAGGCTTCGAGCCGCTGTTCCGCAAGAGCCCGCTCACCGAGCCCTGGGAGCCGCTCTACCAAAAGAAGACCGAGCGTGCCGTCATCATCGGCCTGCGGCTGGCGAGGCCGCATACCAACGGCCGCGGCCTGATCCATGGCGGTCTGATCGCAGCCCTTGCCGACAACGCGATGGGCTATAGCTGCGGCCAGGCGACCGGCTGGACCACCTCGTTCGTCACGATCTCGCTCGCGGTCGATTTCGTCGGCTCCGCCAATGTCGGGCAATGGCTCGCGATCGAGAGCGACGTGATCAAGACCGGCAGCACGATCTGCTTCGCGCAGAGCCTGATCAAGGCCGACGGCGTGACCATCGCGCGCGCCAGCGGCACCTTCCGCGTGGTGCCGAAGAAGCCGCCGGTGAGCTAGTCGAAATACCAGTCGGTGATCTCGGTCACGAGATCGATGAAGGTCCGCACCTTGGCCGACAACAGCCGCGTCGTCGGATAGACGACGTGGATCGGCACCGCCGGCTGCTCGAACTCGGCGAGCACGATCTGGAGCCGCCGCGCCTTCAGCGATTCGGCGGCCTGATAGGCCATCACCCGGGTCAGTCCGCCGTCCTGCTCGGCGTACTGGATGGCGGCGTCCGAGCTGTTGCTGGTGAAGCGCGGCGTAGGGGTGATGCGGACTTCGCGGCCATCCTCCATGAAACGCCAATCCGGCGTCGCGGTCATGGCGCCGAACTGGATCGTGTCGTGGGCGGTGAGGTCCGCCGGTCGCTTCGGCTCGCCGCGACGCTTGAGATAGCCGGCCGACGCCACCACGATGCGGCGCATCCGGCCGACATGCCGCGCCACCAGCGTCGAATCCGGCAGGTGCCCAAGCCTGACCGCGAGGTCGACGCCGTCCTCGACCAGATTGATCCTGCGATCGGACAGCCGCAGATCGACGCCGACGCCGGGATAGCGCTTCAGATAGGCGCTCACCACCGGGCTGACATGGAGCCGCCCGAAGCCGAACGGTGCCGAGATCACCAGCCGCCCCTCGGGGCGGGTGCGCTCGTTCTCGACCGCGTCCTCGGCCTCCTCGACATCGGCGAGGATCCGGCGCGCCCGCTCCAGATAGCGCGAGCCGGCGTCGGTCAGCGTCACCTGCCGCGTGGTCCGCTGCAGCAGCCGCGCGCCGAGCCGCTCCTCCAGCGCCGCGATCAGCCGCGTGATGGCGGACGGCGACAGGCCGAGCTTGCGGGCGGCGGGGGCAAACCCCTCGAGGTCCGCCACCGCGACGAAGGCCTGCATGGCGTCGATCCGGTCCATGGCACTATTGCATAATTGGCAACAGTGAAGTGTCAATGCACAAGATTGCTTACGATCTAGGAATGTCCATCTTAAGCAGTGAGGACAACCGCTTAAGGCGCCCGTCACGGGAGGCACCGATGTCAGATGGTCACAGCTATCCGAGCGACGTCGCATTCAGTCCGGCGGTGAAGGCGATCCAGACCCGCAAGGGCTCGCGCGCCACCTACGCCGAGGTCGAGGCGCATGGCGGCTGGCGCAGCGAGATCGACGAGAACCTCGTCGGCTTCCTCAGCGAGGTGAACAGCTTCTATCTCGCGACCGCATCGGCCGACGGCCAGCCCTACATCCAGCATCGCGGGGGGCCGAAGGGCTTTATCAAGGTGCTCGACAAGCACACCATCGCGTTCGCCGATTACAGCGGCAACCGCCAGTTCATCACGCAGGGCAATCTGTCGGAGAATGCGAAAGCGTATATCTTCGTGATGGATTATGCGCACCGCCGCCGCGTCAAGCTGTGGGGTGAGGCGAATGTGGTGGAGGACGATCCGGCGTTGACGCGCGCGCTGATGCCGCAGGGTTACCGGGCGCGGCCCGAGCAGGTGATCCTGTTCAAGGTCGCGGCGTGGGACACCAACTGCCCGCAGCACATTCCGCAGAAGTTCGACGCGGCCGATGTGGCGGCGGCGCTGGCCTCGCGCGACCAGCGCATCGCCGAGCTCGAGGCGGAGCTCGCCGCATTGAAGGGCCAGCCCGCTCCTGCCGCGCCGGCCCAGGCATGATTCGGAAAAGTGCGAAGCGGTTTTCCGGAAGGATCATGCCCCGAACTAAACCTAAAGCGCGATCGCGCTTTAGGCCGCCTGCTGCTGCAGCGGCGCCCAGGCGAATTCCGGATAATATTGCCGCATCATCCGGCCGACATAGGCGGTGAGATTGTCGAACTTCTCGGTGCGCTCGCGCAGCGGCGAATCGAAGAACGGGGTGAGGATTCCCGCCAGCGCGCCGAACGCGGTGGCATCGGTGCCGCACGGCGCATCACCCATCAGATACGGCTTGTCGCCGAGCTGGACCGCCAGCGCGAACAGCGAGCGGATCGCGAGATCGACGTCTTCGTCAGGTCCGTGGCGGCCAAGCCCGCTCAGCAGATAGTTCTCGGCAACGCGGAACTGGGCGTCCTCGCGCATCTTGTCGCGCATATGGTCGGGCGCGCCGTCGAAGAAATGCGCGGGCCCCTTGGCGAAATTGGTATCGTCGACCCATCGCGCGCCGACCAGCGCCCAGTAGACGTGATGTTCGATCATGCGCTCGAAGGCCCAAGCCTGGGCGCGCGCCTGCAGGCTGAGCGGCGCGTCGAAATCGAAGCCGTATTTGCCCTCGATATGGGCGCGGATGAAGGTCGAATCGGCGATCGTCTCGCCATCGTCGGCGATGAACGGCAGCTGGCCCTTGGGAGAGGCCGGCGGCATCGCCTTCTCCTTGCGATAGTCGAGCCCGGCCATCTTGAGCTGGACCTCGGTTTTGGTCACGAAGGGGCTGATTTCCGGCAAGCCGAAGCCCGTGCCAAAGCCAAAAAGCGTAATCATATGAAGCTCCCGATCGCCTGTGGTCGTGAATTGAAGCTAGCCGTCCCCTGCTGCCAGCATGGTGTCAGCAGTAGTGGCATTCACTGTCGAACGGGCCGACGGGTGCGAGGCGGCGAACCGCCTCGCGAACGCGCTTGACCAGCCGTGCCCGCCCGTAGGACCAGACCGTGCTGATCGACTGTGCGATCAGCGCGACCAGGGCCCAGCGCAGGTCGCCGGAAGTGGAGTAGACCGTGACCAGCTGTTCCAGCGCAAAGCCTTGCGCCTGCCGGAAACCGAGTTCGTCAAGATTCGTCATGGACAAATTCCCTTCACTTGAGGTGTTGTCCTGATATAGCCCCCACCTGCTGCCAACATGCTGTCAGCAGTAGCCGGCCGGGGCCCAGAAAAGCCTGCGCACCGAGAGAGACGAGACCCGTCAAGACACTCGTCAAGACGGCTGCCGAAACAGCTACCGAGACACTCGACCAGACACGTGCCAAGAGAGCGATCGAGAGAGTTGCCATGAGACGCGCCGACCGGCTGTTTCAGATCATCCAGGTGCTCCGACGCACCCGTAAGCCTTTGACTGCCGATGCAATCGCAGCCGAGCTCGAGACATCGAAGCGGACGATCTATCGCGACATCGCCAGCCTTATCGAGCAGCGGGTGCCGATCCGCGGCGAGGCCGGCATGGGCTACATCCTGGAGAAGGGATTCGACCTGCCGCCCTTGATGCTGACACCCGACGAGATCGAGGCCTGCGTGCTCGGCGCGCAATGGGTGGTCGGCCACGCCGATCCGGCGCTGGCGCGCGCGGCCGAGGACCTGATGGCCAAGATCGCCGAGACCGTGCCCGACCGGCTGCGGCCGTTCGTGCTTGAGCCGGCGAGCCGGGCCCGCTCGGCCTGGAACCGGGAGCCCGACCGCATCGACATGGTCAGGACCCGCAGCCAGATCCATGAGGGCAAGAAGATCACGCTGAACTATCGCGACGAGCATGGCCGCGATAGCGAGCGCACGATCTGGCCGATCGCGGTCGGCTATCACGAGGCGGTGCGGCTGCTCGCCGCCTGGTGCGAGCTGCGCAAGGATTTCCGCAGCTTCCGCACCGACCGCGTGGTCACGGCGGTCTATCACGACGAGAAATATCCGGAGCGGCGCGACCTGCTCAGGGCGCGCTGGCGCCGCAGCCTGGTCTGGGAAGCGCCGAGGGACACCTGATGGCTGACAACGCGACCGACGCAGCCGACGCAAACCCCTGCCAGTCCTGCGGCGCCTGCTGCAGCTATTCGGAGAACTGGCCGCGCTTCACCATCGAGGACGACGCGCAGCTCGATCTGATCCCACCGCAATTCGTCAACGCGCGACAATCAGGCATGCGCTGCGAGGGCGATCGCTGCTCGGCGCTAGCGGGCCGGGTCGGAGAAGCAACGCGCTGCGAAGTCTATGCGGTGCGGCCGGAGGTATGCCGGACCTGCCAGCCGGGCGACGCGGAATGCGCGATGGCGCGGCGCCGGCACGGGCTGCCGCTCATCGCGAGCGCGCAGCCGATCTGACCAGACGTTACGCCGTGACCCTGTCGCTGACGTCCTCGTCGTCGAGCTCGTCATCGACGATCGGCGCGAAGGTCGTCAGCGGCTTGGTCGACAGCGTGATCGGCTTGCGGCCACCATGCGAAACGGTCGCGGCGCGGGCCGGCTCGCGCGACAGCGCGTAGAGCGTCGAGCCGACACGGCCACCCGAATTCGCCAGCTCCCACTCGCTGCAGCTCGAAGCAATCGCCACCGCGAGCGCGTGCAGATGGCTGCGGCGATAGCAGAACAGCGCGAGCCTCGCCCTGACGTCGGGCGCGACATTGGCAACCAGCAACGAGAGCCCGTTCGGATTGGCGCGGTACATCTGGCCGAGCAGATCGTCGGCAACCGGGCAGGCATCGTTCTCGAAGGCGTCGCGGCTTGAAAACATTTGCAAATCCCCCTCGATCGGGAAGATGCCGCGTAATCCTCTAACGAAAGGTTAACCACGGCTTCCGGTCGCTTCCGGAGGGCCTTGCCCGTTGCGCGCGAATCACATCCGCCCGCGTCGCGGGCATCTGGATTCCTGGTCCCAGGATGTGAGGAAAGGCGCGCGAAACCCGCTCAGTTCGCGGCCATATAGATCGACAGCGCGAAGCCGGTGAGGTGGTGCAGCGCCTGGTCGACCCCGATCAGGGTCCAGAACCAGGGATGGCCGGATTCCAGCGTCACGCCGAAATGCGAGGCGCAGATGCCCTTAGCCCGATCGACGATGATGTGGATCACGAAGTCGATGAAGGCGACGTACCAGAACCGCGGCGCCACCACCAGGATCAGCGCCAGGGCAACCGCGAGATGGACCAGGCAGTGCGCCAGCAGCGGCAGCGCCCAGCCGGTCTTCTGATCCTTGCCGATCGCCATCCAGGCGTTCTGCAGCATGAAGTCGGCGATGATGTGCTTTGCGGTGAGAAGCAACATCCATCCCACCAGGGCACCAACCGACACCGACGATGACATGGAAGGAAACAACAAGCTGACGCCCTTTTACTTCGATGAATGTGATTGCAAGAAATCCGGGTCAGGCCGTCAGCACAATTGCGCAGACCGAAGCGTGTCTCATTTATGACATCTCCGACGGCGGAATGCACCTGCGCCTCCTCGAAAATCACATCTCGGTCCGACGGTCGATAGTGGCAATGGTCATGTGGCATCGCGGCGCAGGCCGGCCGAGATTAAGGTTACGGCCGGCAGCCGGTTTGCATTCCCCCCGGGGAGGTATATCGTCGGCAACATAGGAAATTTTCTTTCTTTTATAGCCATTTACGGATTCACCGGGCAGCGCCGCGCCGATCGGGTTACGGCAACGGGCCGTCCCGGACGGGTGACGAGCCAGGTAATCAGCCATGAGTGCCGAAGCCCCCTCGCCTGCGCCGATGCCGCCGCGCCCACCGGTCGCCAAACCGGTCGTCAAGACCAACCGCGCGCAGATCATCATCTTCACCCTGCTGACGCTGCTGCTGAGCGCGGTCACCGTGATCGGCGGCCGCCTCTGGCTGCGCAATTCCGAAACGCTGGTGTTCGCGGTCGGCGATGCCAAGGGCCCGGAGGCGAAATTCGCCGCCAAGCTCGCCACCGTGCTGAAGAACAATTCGTCACGGCTGCGGCTGAAGATCGCGCCGAACCCCGACAACGCCAAGGCGCTGGCGCAATTCGATCGCCGCGACGCCTCGCTTGCCATCCTGCGCACCGATGCAAGGGTGCCGCCGCGTGCCCGCGCCATTGCGATCCTCGAGCATGACGTGGTGCTGGTGCTCAGCCCCGGCGGCAAGAAGATCAAATCGCTGAGCGAGCTCAAGAAGAAGCGGATCGCGGTCGTCGGCGACGGCGAGAACAGCGTCAATTTCGTCCGCAGCGCGCTCGAGATTGCCGACAGCCCCGACGCGGCGCAGCGGGTACAGCAGGCGCCGCCGAACACACCTTTCGACAAGCTGTTCGCCTCCGGCTTTGCCGCCGTGATCGCGATCGAGCATGCCTCGAAGATCGTGAAGGACAAGACCTACGAGCAATATGCCAAGCGCGCCGGCGGCTTCACGCTGAATTCAATCGACGCG
This sequence comes from Bradyrhizobium pachyrhizi, assembly GCF_029714545.1. Lineage (NCBI taxonomy): Bacteria > Pseudomonadati > Pseudomonadota > Alphaproteobacteria > Hyphomicrobiales > Nitrobacteraceae > Bradyrhizobium > Bradyrhizobium pachyrhizi. Next base: position 8,351,012 of record NZ_CP121667.1, read on the forward strand.
GCCAAGGCGCTGGCGCGCAAATACCCGGCGATTTCGGAGGAGACGGTCTCGACCGGCATGCTGTCGTCCTCGCCGGCGATCCCCGATGACGAGGTCGACACCATCGGGCTGGAATGGCTGCTGGTCGCGCAATCCTCGATGTCCACGACGACAGCCGCCGAGCTCGCGCGCATCATCTATGAGAACAAGTCGGAACTCGCGCTCGACGACGGCTTCGCCTCCAAGATCGAGCCGGCGGCGACCGACAAGGACGCCTTCATCGTCGCCCATCAGGGCGCCGCCGAATACATCAACGACGATACCAAGTCGTTCATGGATCGCTACAGCGACGTGATGTATCTCGGCGCCGCCGCGCTCAGCATCATCGGCTCGATCTTCGCCGCGATCTACACCAAGATCACCCGCGTCGCACCGGAGAAGGCCAGCGAGCTGGCGGGCAGGATCCTCGACATCGGCGAGCGCGTCGAGCACGCCACTTGCGCCGAGCATCTCGACGAATTGCAGGACGAGCTCGAGGCGATCCTGCGCGGCGCGGTGACCGGCCTGCGCGACGGCACCGTTTCCGGCGACGGAATGGACACGTTCAAGCTCGGCTACGAATTGGTCCGCGACGAGATCGCACTGCGCCGCGATCACCTCAAGCGCCACCCGGCGACGCCGGATGAGAACCTCGTGGTGGTGAAGGCGGCGAATGGGTGAAACCAAGCCGTTGGTCACGCCACAAATACAACTGTCGTCCCTGCGGTCGCGCCACATGCACCACTGTCGTCCTGGCTTTCGCCAGGACGACACCGCCTATATTGAACGGCCGGTGAACCATACATCCGCGCTCTCGCGACACGCAGCGGAGCGGGCTACTACCCGACCGCCGCGTCCGTCGGCGTCGCAGCGGCGCCCTCGTGATCCATATGCAGGTAGTTCGGGTTGAACAGGCCGGCCTGCATCAGCCGCTCGAGATTGGGGACGACCAGGGTCTTTCCCTTGAGCACGATCAGGCCGCCGGCGCGCAATTCCTGCAGCGTTCGGTTGACGTGAACCTTGGAGAGCCCGGTGGCATCGGCGAGATCGCCCTGGGTCAGCGGGAAATCACAGCTGTCGCCCTGGGTCAGGCCTGCGGCACGCAGCCGGAGCCAGATCTCGCACAGCAGATGGGCCATCCGCTCCAGCGCCGTTCGCTGGCCGAGGCTCATGGTCCATTCGCGCTGGATCGCCGCGTTGACCAGGGTTTCCCACCAGAACGCGGTCACGATGCGCGGATGTCCGGCTGCGACCTTGTCGAAGAATTCGCGGGAGAGGTCGGCGATCGACACAGCCGTGACGGTACCGATCGAATGGTCCATCTCGCGCAGGATGAAGACGTTCACATCGCAAATGTCGCCGGGCAGGAAGAAAGCCACGATCTGACGCCGGCCGTCCTCGAGCTGCTTGTAGCGATAGGCCCAGCCGGACAGGATCAGATGGACGTCCTTCGGCTTCTCGCCCTCGCGGACGATGTCGACCCGCGGACCAAAATGGCGGACGCGCTCGGTAGACGCGCGATTGAGAAGGACCTGGTCTACCGGCGAAAGCCGTGCAAACTGCTCCAATTTCCGGACTAGCGACGCCAACGATTGGTCTCCCGCATGTTTAATCGGGCAACTGCAGGACCGACTTCAATTACGTATGTTACCTTGCACAGCTATTGACGTATGTTCACTAGTGTACAGACGTCCCAAGGATGCGACGGTTACATCCCCGAGCATCACACACACCTCGGCTCCCGGTGGGTACCACCGGTGAAATACGGGTCCCCCGCTCAAGGGGACGTCTAAGGGACGTTCAGACGAACGGCACGCCGTAGTAGTCGTTCACCGCGCGCGTGGTGCCGATATCGGACCAATTCCACTCGCGCTCGCTGCCGTATTTCGGCGCGCCGCGCAGCTGGCTCTCGGTGACGCCGGTGACATAGCCGCCCAGCCTCGTGTCGTATTTGAGCGACTGCCAGGGCAGCGGATAATGGTCGTTGCCGAGACCGAGAATGCCGCCGAAACCAAGCACGGCGTAAGACACCCGCCCGCTCTTCTTGTCGATCATCACCCGTTCGATCGAGCCGATCTTGCGCTCGTCGGAGCCATAGACCGCGGTGCCCTCGACCTTGTCGCTGCCGATCAGGTTTCCGACCTCCTTCTCGTCCATCGCCATGTCAATTCTCCATTGATCCTTCGACGCCAACGGTCGACCCGGGTCATCGTTCCTGCCGCATTGCCGCGATTGCTGCAGAGCGGAACGACGTTCAGCCCGTTGGAGGATCGCCGCGGTCGTCCGATGTCATGCCGGATCCCGGCGTCTTGTCGGCATCGTTCAATTTCGGATCACGCGTCGCTTCGCGCGCATTCGACTTTCGCGGGTCGGTCTTATGCGCGGCCTGCGCGCGCTGCTTGTCGGCCGGCTGCTCCTGCCCCTTGTTGTCTTTCACGATGCCCTGATTGGAATGTGCCATTGCTTATGTCCTTCTTGTTTCCTTGGCTGCCTTGCTGGAAGACATGAGGGCCCCGGCGATCAAATTCGCCGAGGCCCGTCACCGGAGTGGTCCACCGCCTTTCGGGGAGCAAAGCAGCGAACGCACGGGTGTTACGCAGAGCGCCGAAGATCGTTCCTGCGATCTTCGCGATCCCAGGTCGCGATCTTGGGTCGCGATTTCGGGGCGCGCGGTTTTTCAATTCGACCGATGTCATGGGTTAACGACGGCGTCCGGGGAACAAGCCTAGTATTGCTGTTCCAGCTCGGAGACGGCATGATCAAGAAGAAGCGCAACAGGTCGCGGCCTCCCGGATCGTTCGAAAACCGCTTGCAGAAATTCGCCGAAGATTCGCGCATTGCGGCGCGCAAGCTGCCGCCGGGACGGGAACGCGAAATGCTGATGAAGAAGGCCAGACAGACCGAGACTGTGATGGAAGTCAGCGAATGGCTGACGTTCCGCAAGTAGCCGCGAGTCGCAAAGGAGAGCTGCGATGATCGAGGAACGGTTTGACTCACGCACGCTCTTCGCCATGAACGCTGCGCTCGATCGCGTTTGCGCAGACGCAGCTCACGGCGAGGAACATGACACCCGCCGCCGCGTTGCCAGATACATCATCAAATGCGCCAAGAGCGGCAGGACGACGCTCTCCGAGCTGACCGAAGCCGGACAGCAGGCGCTGGCCAAGGCCACCGCCGCGGCGGGATAACCGGCGCAGCTGCCCTGTTGCCCTCGGCCCTCAGCAGAGGCAGCTACGCATGCGCATTGCGATCAGCATCGGCCTGCTGGCCTTTTTGGCCGCCGTCGGCGCCTACGCCTATGAAGGCCTGACTGTGGACGTCCCGGTGCCGACCTACGGCATCGTGGTGTTCACGATCGGCATTGCGGTTCTGGCTGCTGTTTGCATCGGCCTGATGGGCCTGTTGTTCTATTCCAGCCGCCGCGGCTACGACGAGCCGCCGCACATCAAGCGGTAGGTGTTCTCCGCTTGCGGCGCTATGGGTTGCTTCGCTTCGCGCGCAATGACGCGGGAGCTATCACCGTCACCTTGAGGAGGCCGCAAGGCGGCCGTCTCGAAGGGCGAGGGCCTGTCTGTGGCCGTGCATCCTTCGAGGCTCGCCCAGCGGCGCAATTGCGCCGCAAGGCTCGCACCTCCAGCGACAAAGGCTTCGCCTTTGCGCGGGGATGACGGGTCCAGCACTGAAAATCCCGTTCAATGCGAGCCAACCGCCGGTGCCCGGGCGCGGATCTCCGCGATCTTGCGCTTCAGCGCTGCCTGCCGCGGATCGGGCATGGTGGCGGCGCGCGCTTCCGCAATGGCGCCGGCAAGATCGGGAAGCACGAGCACGCCGTCGAAGGTCGGCTTGGCGAGCCCGTCGATGATCACGTGCCAGTCCGCGATGCCCTGGCGGTAGGGATCGCCGTAACCCTGGATCATGGTCGCGGTCTGCACGACCGCCGGGGCGGCGCCCGGCTGCTTGGTCAGGCTGCGGTCGATCATGTGCAGCCAGCGCTCGACCCAGACGCGCTCCCTGGCATAGCGTCCCGAGAACAGCCGCCAGCGCTTCAGGCCCGCCTCGATCCTGAGCCGGCGAACGCTGAAGCGGTTGTTGGCGCTGAAGCGAATCGAGACCCGGCGACGCCGCCAGCCGAATTGTTCCAGCACGCCGAGCACCGGATCGGCGACCACCGCCGGCAGGGCGTCGATCAACTCGTCAAGGCGAAACTTCTTGACGTCATCGGCCGAGCGCGCCGCAAGGCCGCCCACCGCATTGACTTCGCCGAGCTTGAGCTGCGCGATGCGGATCGCGTCCTCATACGCCATGCGCGCCGCCATCAGGCGGGCGATCTCGGCAAGCAGGGCGTCGTCGACGCCGCGGCGGCCGACGAAGCGCTTGAGCCGGTCGATATAGAGCTGGGCGTAGCTCGTGCCCTGATAGGCGATCAACAAGTCGATGGCCTTGGTGACGGGCGGCCCGAGATGGTCCGGGCAGGCGTCGGGCAGCACCGGCGGCCCCTCGTCCTCATCGCCGATGATGTCGGCAAAGAGGTAACGGAGCGAAGCCAGGAGACCGTCGTCATCCGGCACTGCGGCGCCTCCAGAACTCGTCACGGGGCTCATGCAGGTTTTGGCTCCGCAACCTGTGGGGTCGTGTGCTGTGCAAGTTGCTGCTCGAGCGTCGAGATATTCTGGAACAGACGGGCGCTGGCGAGGCGCAGAAAGTAGAAGCCGAAGGCCGGGTTCTGGACGTAAAGCTGCTCGACCTGGTCATAGGTCACTGACAGCACCATGCCGGTCTCGACGCACTCCAGCGTCTGGGTTCGCGTGTTCGACGGCGACAGCATGCCGAACTCGCCGACGAGGGCGCCGACCGGCAGCTCGATCCCCGATTCGACCAGGCGGAAGCGGCCGCTGACAATGTAGAACATGCTGTCGGCCTTCTCGTCCTTGTAGAACAGGACTTCCCCCGCGGTGCATTTGCGCTCCGTCGTGAACGGCCTGAGCCAATCCATCGACAGGTCGCTGTTGACCGATCTTTTCACGTTGCGGACAAGTTGCAGCATCTGGTGCAGCCGATAGGTGTTCACCGGCAGCAGCACGGCATGCAGAATCAGCGTCGCGTAATTGTGCGTCGGGATCGCGGTCGCGATCAGGATGATGTTGGTCAGGATGGCGAAGACGCGCAACGGGATCATGGTGCGCATTGACAGCGTGGCGACCACGAAAATCGAAGCGAAGAGACTCCCGGCGGCGCCGGCGTGCTGCGCGAGATGTGAGGTATCCATCGGAAACCAGCCAATTCTCAAGAAGTGAATAAGATCGTCTTATTAGTCGCTTCATTCCTGCCCTGGTTTGCCTGCCCGAATCGCCTGCCTAGTCACACAGGAGTCGCAGCGGCGAACCAGCATCCCTGATATACGGGGAAAAAGCGACGTTTTGTCCGATTTCTCACATTCGCGGGCGCAAAATCGGGCCAACATGGTTAGGCCTTTCGTCCAACTGATGGGTCTTTCGCCGCGAGCATCCCGCCACGGCCTGCGCGTTGACGGCCTCAACCGGGAGAGGCACGTTGTGACATCGGCTCCGCCGTTCGCAGGGCCTCAATTCCAGCAGTTCATCGACAGGCAAGCTCCGTTCCGATGTCCAAGCGGCTCGTCCTTCCGGCCTTGACGCGCTTCGTTTCCGCCACCGCCGGCCGCAACATGACCACGGCGGCCTATGTCGCCGTCGCGGCCGGTGTCGCGATGATGACGCTGCTGACGGTCGCGCCGGCCCATGAGGCGGCGCCGCGCTGGGTCGATGCGCTGCTGTGGGCCTGCCTTGCCTATTTCGTATTCGAATGGCTGGTGCGGCTGCGCCACATGGGGCGGCAGGGCAAATTCTGGTTCTACGCGCTGTCGAGCGCCGGCGTGGTCGACGCGATCGGCGCGCTGGCCGTGCCGGTCGCCTTGCTGTCCGGCGTCGAGCCGAAGACCGCCTGGCTGCTCGGCGTGCTCTGGGTGCTCAAGGTGGTGCCGGGCATTCCCGGCCTGCGCCAGCTCCGGCGCGTGCTGGTGGTGGAATCCGGGCCGCTGCTCAGCGTGCTCGTGATCTTCCTGATGGTGGTGTTCCTGGCCTCCGTCGCGGAATATTTCCTGGAGCGGGACGTCCAGCCGCAGACCTTCGGCAGCGTGCCGGCGGCGCTGTGGTGGGCGGTGGTGACGCTGACCACGACCGGCTATGGCGACGTGGTGCCGATCACCCCGCTCGGCCGCGTGGTCGCCGCCATGGTGATGATCTCGGGCCTCGGCGTGTTCGGACTGTGGACCGGTATCCTGGCGACCGGCTTTGCCGCAGAAACCCGTCGCGACAATTTCTTGAGAACCTGGGAGACCGTCAGCAAGGTGCCGTTCTTCGCGCATCTCGGCCCGGCCGCGATCGCCGACGTCACCCAAATGCTGCGGACCATGGACCTGCCGCCGCGCACCATGATCATCCGCAAGGACACCAATGGCGACTGCATGTATTTCGTCGCCGCCGGCGAGGTCGAGGTCGACCTGCCCGGGCGCAAGGTGAAGCTTGGCGAAGGCGAGTTCTTTGGCGAGATGGCATTGCTCGGCAACGCCAAGCGCGGCGCCAGCGTCTCGACCAGCAAGGTGACCAGGTTGTTGGTGCTTGACCTGGTCGATTTCCGCCTGTTGATGGCAAGGCATCCCGATCTCGCCGAGACCATCGACGCCGAGGCCAAGCGGCGCGAACGTGAGAATCAATAATGATGGAGACCAAGATGGCTGACGCGGCCGACACCGCCAGCGGACCCGTGCTCGAAATCGCGGGCCCGCGCGCAACGATCCGCCTCAACCGGCCGAAGCACCTCAACCGCCTGCAGGCCGAGGATCTCGGCGAGCTGCTGACATTGTTCGACCGGATCGAGGCCGATCCCGCGATCCGCGTGCTGGTGCTAACCGGAACCGGCCGCGCGTTCTCCGCCGGCTACGACCTCAACTCGGTCGCCGAGCGCGCGGTGAGCGCGAGCGAACAGCAGAGCGCGGGCTCGGCGTTCGAGGTCGTGGTCAACCGCCTCGAGGATCTCAGTGTGCCGACGATCTGCCGGCTCAATGGCGGCGTCTATGGCGGCTCGACCGACCTCGCGCTCGCCTGCGACTTCCGCATCGGCGTCGATACCGCCGAGATGTTCATGCCGGCGGCGCGGCTCGGGCTGCACTATTACAAGAGCGGCATCCAGCGCTACGTCACGCGGCTCGGCGTCGACAACGCCAAGATGCTGTTCCTCACCGCGCAGAAGATATCGGCGCCCGAGATGCTGCGGATCGGCTATCTCACCGCGATGGTATCGCTCGACCTGCTCGACGAGGAGGTCGACAAGGTCGCGACGATCCTGGCCGGCAATGCGCCAAAGGCGATGGCCGGCATGAAGCGCGCGATCAACGAATTCGCCCGCGGCGAGCTGGACGAGGCCGCCGCCGACGCCCGTCACCGCGAGAGCATGCGCGGCGACGAGATCAAGGAAGGCATCAAGGCCTTCGCCGAGAAGCGGGCGCCGCGGTTTTAGCGATTGGTCGCACGGCACACTCCCCTTCACCCTCCCTGGAGGGGGAGGGTCGGGTCACATGGAGCGCAGTGGAATGTGAGACGGGGTGGGGTGATCTCTCAGCACGAACGGTGCCCGAGTGGAGAGATCACCCCACCTCGGTTCGCATTGCATGCGAACCGATCCTCCCCCTCCAGAGGAGGATGAGAGCAGTGCCTCTTCACGCCCGCTTGCTCCGCATCGCGCGGACCTGCGCGATGTCGGGATCCGCGGCGAGTGCCTGGTAGCGCTTGCTGTCGACGGCGTAGAGCGCGATGCGCCCCTCGGCGTCGGCATGGACACCCCAGCCGAAGCGCTTGCCGAGCGGCGAGGCGCGCATGCAGGCCTGGCCGCGCGAGAAGAACGTCTCGCGGGCGAGGCAGCGCGCCTTCTTCGCGGCTTTCGCATCGAGCGCGCGGCCGGCCGCCGACGTCGCGAACACGACGTCGTCGGAGGTGTACTTGTAGGGCGCGCCCGCGATCATCCGGTATTGCAACACGGCGACCGTCGGCTGGCCGCCGCGCAACTGCGGCTCCTCGCCGCGCTGCGCCGGGCAGTCCTCCGCGACGCGGATCAAGGTGTTGAAGCAGTTGGTGCTGTGCAGGACTTTCGCCATCGGCCCGATCCGTATCACACTCCGGCGGCCGCGGCATGCTGCGCCGCCATCTCGTCGTCGGCCTTCGATATGCGCTGGAAGGCCGGGCGCGCGGCGATGCGCTCGGCATAGCGGACGAACACGTCCCTTTTCGGCACGATGCCCAACATCATGGTCCAAGAGAGCGCGATGCCCCAGAGGATGTCGGCCGCCGTGATCTCCTCGCCGAGCAGATAGGGCCCCTTTGCCAGCTGCGATTCCAGCGCGCCCAGCATGGTGTCGTAATCGGCATAGGGCGACTGCGTGATCGGCGCGGGCTCGCGCTTCATGAAATGGTCGATCACGGCCGGCTCGAACGATGAACCGTAGTAGGCGATCCAGCGCAGATACGGGCCGCGGCGCGGATCGTTCAGCGCCGGCGTCAGGCCGGCCTGCGGAAACAGATCGGCGAGATAGATGAATATCGCGACCTGCTCGGTGACCAGCGCGTCGCCGTGGCGGATCGCCGGCACCTTGCCGAGCGGATTGATGGTGAGATAGGCGGCCTTGCGCTGCTCGCCGGCCTTCATGTTCAGGACCCGCAGGTCATAGGGCGCGCCGAGTTCCTCCAGCAGCACGCGGGTGCCGGTGGCGCGGCTCTGCGGCGAATAATACAGCGTGACGCGGTCGGTGGGGGCAGCGGTGGTCATGATCGGGTCTCCTGGCGCCGTCGGGGCATGGCCTCCTTATGACTGCCTATACCTGACATCTTGTGTCAGGTATGATTTGGCCATGCGCGCGAGCCGGCTGTTTTCCATCCTCACCACCCTGCAGGCGCGGGGGCAGGTCACCGCACTTGAGCTGGCGGAAGCTTGCGAGGTCTCGGTGCGCACGATCTATCGCGACATCGACGCGCTGGCCGCCGCCGGCGTTCCGGTTTACGCCGACCGTGGCGCCGAGGGCGGCTATCGCCTGCTCGACGGCTATCGCGTGCGGCTCAACGGCCTGTCGCAGGGCGAGGCCGAGGCGCTGTTCATGGCCGGTCTCCCGGGGCCCGCCGCAGCGCTCGGCCTCGATGCCGCGATGGTGGCGGCGCAGACCAAGCTGATGGCGGCGCTGCCGGAGAACCTGCGGCCCAACGCGCGAGGGATGCAGCAGCGCTTCCATCTCGACGCGCCCGGCTGGTTCGGCGAGACCGAGGAGCCGAAGCATCTGCGCGCCATCGCCGGCGCCGTGCTGCGCGAGTCCATGCTCGAGATCCGCTACCAGAGCTGGAAGGCCGAGAAGCGGCGGCGCGTGGCGCCGCTCGGCCTCGTGCTGAAGGGCGGCAGCTGGTATCTCGCCGGCCTCGTCGACGGCAATGTGCGCACCTACCGCGTCGCCCGCGTGCTGGATTGCGCGGTGCTGGAGACGCCGTTCGCGCGGTCCGCGGAGTTCGACCTCGCCGCCTATTGGCGCGCCTCGATCGAGCGGCTGGAGGCCGAGCTGCATCCGAACGAGGCCACGGTGCGGCTGTCGCCGCTCGGGCTGAAACTGTTCGATGCGCTGGCCCACCCTTACGTGAAGGCGCGGATGCAGCTCGCTGATGGTACCGACGCCGACGGCTGGCGGCTCGCCACCATGCCGGTCGGCAAGACGGTGTGGCATGCAGCGACCGAATTGCTGCGGCTCGGCGCCGAGGCCGAAGTGGTCGCGCCGCCAGAGTTGCGCGAGAAGATGGCCGAGCTGACGGGCGCGATGGCCGCCCGCTATGCCGACGCGCCGGCCCGCCGCGCTGCCCGCCGTTAATACCGGCTATCGGAGCTGATGACGAAGCGATCGAAAAAATTGACCGGCAGGATCTCGAACTTGTCCAGCGTCAGCGTAATCCCGGTCACGAAGTCGACGCCCTTGATGGTGCCCTCAAGGTCGATCCGCCGGCCGCGGCGCAGGCCGCGGGTTTCCGGATGTTGCTCGATGTCGATATAGGCATAGATCGGATTGTCGAGCCGGGAATGGCGATGCCAGCCGCGCTGCAGGAAGCTGAATTGCAGCACCGAGCCCGCGCCCCAGTCGATCGCGTCGAAGAAGCGGGTCTTCCAGGCGACGGGCTGCCCCACATAATGCGCCGTGATGAACGCGTCGCGCTCGAGCGCAGGCAGACGGTGCAGCTGCCAGCTGATCTCCGCCGGCGTCAGGGAGGCGTTATTCGCCATTGTTGTTCTTGTCGTTTCTTCTTGTAGCTCTTCTTGTCCTCGGCGGGAGGGTGAACCGGCCTTCCCGCCTTGAGGAAACTATACATCGACGAATGTGACAGTATCTTCCACGGTCGCGCGCGACGTGCGGTAGCTGTTCACCTTGTGCGCATGATCGGCATAGCCGAACGAGATACCGCAGACAACCCGGCGATCGTCGGCCAGGTTGAAATGACGGCGGATCAGCCCGGAATGGCGCGCGATCGCCGCCTGCGGGATGCTGCCGAGGCCGAGCGCCTGCGCCGCCAGCATGAAGTTCGAGACATAGCCGCCGCAGTCGATCGCACCATAGATGCCGAGCGGCTCATTGGTGTGGACCACGGCAATGTGCGGCGCGCCGAAGAAATTGTAGTTCTCCAGCGCCTGTTTCGCGTAGGCCGGCTTGTCGCCGCGCGCGATGCCGAGCGTATTGTAGAGCTGGAAACCGCTTTCGCGGCGGCGCTCCAGATAGACCCCGACATATTCGCGCGGCGGCGTGAAGTCGTAATCCTCGCCGAGGCCGCGCGACGCCTCGGCATAGATCGCCTTGCGAAACCGCTCCTTGGCCTCGCCGGAGACGATCAGCACCTGCCAAGGCTGGCTGTTGCACCAGGATGCGGTGCGCTGCGCGGTCGACAGAATGTGCTCGATGACCTCGCGCGGCACCTCGCGCGGCTGGAACGCGCGCACCGAGTAGCGCTCGTTGAGCAATTCCTCGAGCGCGCCGATGCGGTCCTCGGTCGGGTAGCGCGGCTTGGTGGTGGCATCCATGCTCAGCGCCCCTTGGTCGGGATCTTGTTGTAGGGCACGTCCTTGTCGACGCGGATGTCGCCGGGCAGGCCCAGCACGCGCTCGGCGATGATGTTGCGCAGGATCTCGTCGGTGCCGCCGGCGATGCGCATCGAGGGCGACGACAGCAGCATCTGCTGGAACTGGCCGTTGGCCTGCTCCTCATCGGTGCCGGCGAGGCTGCCCGCCGCGCCCTCGAGGTCCATCGCAAAGGTCGCGATATCCTGCAGCATCAGGCCGGAGACGAGCTTGCCGATGGAGTTTTCCGGGCCCGGTCGCTCGCCCTTCGACAGCGCCGAGATGGCGCGGTAGCTGGTGTATTTCAGCCCGCTCGCCTTCACCGCCCAGCTCGCAAGCCTGGAGCGCACCGCCGGATCGTCGATCGCAAGACCGTCCTCCAGCATCAAATTGGAGCAGAACTCGAACATCTCGGGCACGCCCGTGGCGAGCCGCGCGCCGATCGACATGCGCTCGTTCATCAGCGTGGTCAGCGACACGCTCCAGCCCTCGCCGACCGCCCCCAACCGCTGGCTGTCCGGGATCACGACGTCGGTGAAATAGACCTCGTTGAACTCCTGCATGCCGTTGGCCTGCTTGATCGGCCGCACCTCGACGCCGGGGCTCTTCATGTCGAGGAAGAACATCGTCAGACCCTTGTGCTTCGTCACATTCGGATCGGTGCGCGCGATCAACAGGCCGTAGTCGGAGTAATGCGCGCCTGAGGTCCAGATCTTCTGGCCGTTGACGACCCAGTTGTCGCCCTTCTTCTCGGCGCGGGTGCGCAGCCCCGCGACGTCGGAGCCGGCCGACGGCTCGGAGAACAGCTGACACCAGATCTCCTCACCGGAGGCGAGCTTCGGCAGATAGCGGCGCTTGGCCTCCTCGCTGCCCCAGGCCATCACGGTCGGGCCGCACATGCCCTCGCCGATCTGGAACGGTTGGGTCAGCTTGCCGTAGACGCCCTCTTCCTGCTGCCAGATCACGCGCTCGATCGGGGTGGCGCCGCGGCCGCCATATTCCTTCGGCCAGTGCAGGCAGGCCCAGCCGCCCTCCGCCTTCTTCTTCTGCCAGGCCTTGCCGACCGCGACCATGTCGTGCCTGGCGAGCCGGATGCGGCCGAGCGACGACTTCGAGAGCTCCTCTTCGAACTCCTTCGGCGCGTTGGCCGCGATCCACTTGCGGGCGATGGCGCGGAATTCGGCTTCCTGCGGCGTGTCATCGAAATTCATGGCGGCTCCTTTTCTTTGTCATTCCGGGGCGCGCGCAGTGCGAACCCGGAATCTAGAAGTTATGTCGCTCGAGGTTCCGGGTTCGCCGCTTCGCGCCGCCCCGGAACGACGGTTAAGCTCTTCCCTTGGTCGGGATCTTGTTGAAGGGAACATCCTTGTCGACGCGGATATCTCCGGGCAGGCCCAGCACGCGCTCGGCGATGATGTTGCGCATGATCTCGTCGGTGCCGCCCTCGACGCGGGTGCCCGGCGCGCGCAGCAGCATCGCCTGGAATTTGCCGGCGACCTCGGCATCCTCAATCCCGCTCAGCGCGCCGGCCGCGCCCTGCAGATCGAGCGCGTAGGTCGCGACGTCCTGGATCATCGAGCCGGCGACCAGCTTGCCGATCGAATTCTCCGGTCCCGGACGCTCGCCCTTCGACAGCGCCGAGATCGCGCGCATGCTGGTGTATTTCAGCCCGCTCGCCTTCACGGCCCAGTTGGCGAGCTTGGAGCGCACCGCACGGTTCTCGATCGCGGGGCCGTCCTCCAGCATCAGGCTGTTGCAGAAGTCGAACAGCTCGGGAAAGCCGGTGGCGACGCCGGCGCCGATCGACATCCGCTCGTTCATCAGTGTGGTCAGCGACACGTTCCAGCCGTCATTGACATTGCCGAGCCGCTGCGAGTCCGGAATGCGCACGTCGGTGAAATAGACCTCGTTGAAGTCGGAGGCGCCGCTCGCCTGCTTGATCGGCCTGACCTCGACGCCCGGGCTCTTCATGTCCAGGAAGAACATGGTGAGGCCCTTGTGCTTCGGCACGGTCGGGTCGGTGCGGGTGAGCAGGATGCCGTAGTCGGAATAATGCGCGCCTGAGGTCCAGATCTTCTGGCCGTTGATCACCCACTCGTCGCCGTGCTTCTCGGCGCGGGTGCGCAGGCCGGCGACGTCGGAGCCGCCGGCCGGCTCGGAGAACAGCTGGCACCAGATCTTCTCGCCGGAGGCGAGCGGCGGCAGATATTTGCGCTTCTGCTCCTCGCCGGCGAACGCCATCATGGTCGGGCCGCACATGCCGTGGCCGATGATGAACATCGAGCTGAGGCGGCCGAACGGGCCCTCCTCCTGTTGCCAGATCACGCGCTCGATCGGCGATGAGCCGCGGCCGCCATACTCCTTCGGCCAGTGCAGGCAGGCCCAGCCGGCATCGGCCTTTTTCTTCTGCCAGGCCTTTGCGACCTCGAGGATATTGGCGCCCTTGAGCGCAACACGGCCGAGCGAGGCCTTGCGCAGCTCGTCCTCATATTGCTTCGGCGCATTGGCCGCGATCCAGGCTTTCGCCTCGGCGCGGAATGCGGCCTCCTGCGGGGTGTCGTCGAAATTCATGGTGGCTTTCTTTCCGTCATTCCGGGGCGATGCGCAGCACCGAACCCGGAATCTCGATTCCCAACCTCTGGATTCCGGGTTCGCGCTACGCGCGCCCCGGAACGACGAATCGTAGCGTTACGCCGCGTTCTTCTTGCGCATGCGGTCGATCAGCGCGTCTTCCCAATAGGACAGGCTGCCGAGACCGAGCGCCACGGCATTGGCGCGGCGGTAGTACATGTGGCAGTCGAACTCCCAGGTGAAGCCCATGCCGCCATGCACCTGGATGTTGTTCTTGGCGCAATGCTGGAACGCCTGCGTCGCGCTGATGCGCGCGGCGGCGGCCGCTTCCGGCAATTCGCCGGCATTGGTCGAGAGCGCCCAGGCGCCGTAGTAGCAATTCGAGCGCGCCAGGGTCGCCGAGACATACATGTCGGCCAGCATGTGCTTGACCGCCTGGAACGAGCCGATCGGACGGCCGAACGCGATACGGTCGAGCGCATAGTCGCGGCCCATCTCCAGCGCGCGGTCGGCGCCGCCGACCTGCTCGAACGCCGTCAATACGGCTGCGCGATCCAGCACCTGGGTGATGACGCTCCAGCCCTCGCCGGCCGCGCCGAGCGGCTCGGCCTTCGCATCCTTGAAGCTGAATTCGGCCTGGCCGCGGGTCAGGTCGATGTTGGTGAGCGACTTGACCTCGACGCCGCCGGCCTTGAGGTCGACGATGAACAAGGAAATATCGGACTCGCGTCCGCTCGAGCCGGTGCGCGCGGCGACCACGGCGAAATCGGCGATCGCACCATCCGGCACCGGCTTCTTGACGCCGTTGAGCACACCGCCATTGGCCGTGACCTTGATCGCCTTCGGCGACGGATTGCCCTTGCCCTCGAACAGCGCCAGCGTGCCGATGGCTTCGCCCGCGGCGATCTTCGGCAGCCACTTCTGCTTCTGCGCGTCACTGCCTGCGATCAGGATCGCTTCGGCGGCGAGATAGACGGTGGAGGAGAACGGCACCGGCGCCAGCGCGCGGCCCATTTCCTCCGCGATCACGCAGAGTTCGAGATGGCCGGCGCCCGCGCCGCCGAACTGTTCCGGGATCGCGACGCCGAGGAAACCCATCTCGGCGAGGCCCTTCCACAGCGCCTTGTCGTAAGGCGCCTTGCCGTCGAGCACCTCGCGCACGGCCTTCGGCGGGCACTGTTCGCTGAGGAACTTCCGCGCCTCGTCGCGCATCTGCTTCTGTTCGTCGGAGAAATCGAAATTCATGGCGCTTACCTTTTACTTGCTGTCATTCCGGGGCGATGCGCGGCATCGAGCCCGGAATCTCGACGTAAGGAACCTCTGGATTCCGGGTTCACGCTTCGCGTGCCCCGGAATGACGTGTTTGCTTTCGTATGATCAGTTCAAGATGATCACGTCGTCGCCGGGCTTGCCGGCATACAGCTTCTCCACCAGTGCGGCGCGGCGTTCGAGGCCGGCGCGCTGGTTGATGTAGCCCTTGTCGGTAAGCTCGTTGCCGTCGATCGACGGCGGCTCGACCATCAGCATCGCACGCGCGATGCGCATGCTGCTGCCGGTGGTGGAGGCGTTGTGCGCCTGCAAGCCCTTTCTGAGGCAGGCGACCACGTCGGGATGCCGGATCACGTCCTCATAGCTTGCGTCGGCATTGCCGACGAGCTGGCGGCAGGCATGCAGGTTCGGCCAGCACAACAGGCCGATGAACTCACGGTCCTGCCCCGCGACCAGCGCGTCATGTACGACCGGCGTCGCGGCGGCGATGGCATCGGTGCGCAGCGAGCCGACATGAACGAAGGTGCCGGTGGTCAGCTTGAAATCCTCGACCACGCGGCCGGCAAAGATGATGCCCTGCAGCGGGTCTTCGGGGTTCACGAACACGCCGGCATCGCCGATGCAGTAGAAGCCCTCCTCGTCGAACATCTTCGCCGTGAGGTCCGGCTGGCCGAAATAGCCGGGCGTGACGTTGACGCCGCGCAGCCGCAATTCGTATTTCGAGCCGCACGGCACCATCTTCAGCTCGACGCCGGGGAACGGCAGGCCGATCAGGCCGACGCGCTCGGTGTCCCAATAGGTGCCGGTCGAGGTCGGCGCGGTCTCGGTCGAGCCCCAGCCGGTGTAGAACACGATCCGCTCGCCGGTGGTCTTCACCGCCAGCGCCTGCATGCGGTCATAGAGATCGTCGGGCAGCCGGGCGCCGCCATAGGCCATGATCGAGAGGTTCTTGAAGAAGCTCGCGCACAGCGCCTCGTCCTTCTCCATTGCGGCCGCGAGCGCGGCATAGCCGGCCGGCACGTTGGCGTAATAGGTCGGCGACACCTCGCGCAGGTTCCTGATGGTCTCCTCGAGCTGGCCCGGCATCGGCCGGCCGTCGTCGATATAGAGCGTGCCGCCGTCGACCAGCACCGGATTGAACGCGGCGTTGCCGCCCATGGTGTGATTCCACGGCATCCAGTCGAGCACGGTCGGGATCGGTCCCTCCGTTTCACGCGGGCGCACCTGCATCATCATCGCCGCGTTGGCGCACATCATCTCCTGGGTGTTGATGACGGCCTTGGGCATCCCGGTCGAACCTGAGGTGAACAGCAGCTTGCCGACGGTCTTGGGCGTGATCTTCGCAATGGAGGCGCCGACCGCGGCCGTCACCGGCGTTGCCGCGAGATCGGCAAAGGCCGTGCTCTTGATCCCCTCGCAGGGACGCAGAACGTGGACGACCGTGATGCCGGTGAGATCGAGCGCTTTGAGCGCTTTCCCGAAGGTCGGGCCGTCCTGCACCATCACGACGGCCGGCTTGATCAGGTTGAACAGGTATTTGAGCTTGAGATGATCCTGGCTCATCAGCGAATAGGCCGGCGACACCGGCGCGGCCGGCAGCCGCGCCTGCATCGCGGCCTGCGTCATCAGCGCGTGCTCGATCGAATTGCCCGAGAGGATCGCGACGGGCCGGCCGTCGCCAACGCCGAGATCGAGCAGGCCTTGCGTCAGCGCATCGACGGTGCGCTTGGCTTCGCCATAAGAGACCTTGCGCCATTGCCGGTCGGGACCACCGCGTTGCGCAAGCCAGATCCGCTCCGGCGCCTGCGCCGCCCATTTGGCGAGATAGGCCGGAATATGCGTCTCGTAGGTCTGGAGCGGAATCCGCGACTTCAGGACGACCGTGCCGTCGTCGCGCTGCTCGACCGCGATGTCACGTGCGAGCCAATCCACCTTGCGAAAGGCAGGTTTCGTCAGCATCGCCGCGTCTCCATCCATTTTGCGTCTCCCGGAATTTCTGTCCTTAAAAGGATCTGTTCTCAGCGCCTGATATAGACAGGCTTTCGTTTCTCGAGAAAGGCCCTGATGCCCTCCTGGAAATCCTCCGAGCGGCTGCACAGCACCTGATTGCGATCCTCCATCGCAATCACGGCCTCGATCGAGCCGGCATCGACGCTCATGTTGATGCATTCCTTCGAGAGGCGGAGACCGACCGGCGAGGCCGTCATCATGGCCTCGACATAAGGATTGGCCGCAGCATCAAGATCGGCGACCTCGACCACCTCGGACACCAGGCCGACCGCAAGCGCGCGGTCGGCCTGGATGAAGCGCCCGGTGAGGATCAATTCGGAAGCAACCGACACGCCGACGAGGCGCGGCAGGAAATAGCTGGTGCCGATATCGCAGCCGCCGAGACCAAGCTTGATGAAGGCGCAGTTCATCCGTGCGTTCTTCGCCGCGATGCGGATGTCGGCCGCGAGCGCCAGCGCGAAGCCGCCGCCGGCGGCCGCGCCCTGCACGAGCGCGATGATCGGCTGCGGAGCGCGCCGCATCAGCATCACGATGTCGGCAATGCGGCGCTGCGAGTCAAGCGACTCGGTGACGCCGGACGGCTCGGTCTGCCCGCCGCGGCGCGCCATCGCGTGCTTGAGGTCGAGCCCGGCGCAGAAATTCGCACCGGCGCCCTTCAGCACCACGACGCGGGTGTCGCGATTGCGCTGCAGGCCCTGGAAATAGAGGTTGAGCGCGTCGATCAGCGAAGGATCGAGTGCGTTGAGGCTCTCGGGGCGATTGAGCGTGACCCAATCGACCCCTTCGTGATGTTCGATCAGCAGCGGCTGAGACACGCGCATGGTCCTCCCGACCGTCGTCCCGGCCAAGCAAAGCGCGAGCCGGGATCCATAACCACAGGCTGTTGTTGTCTTGCGCGGCGTCTGCCAGGTTTGCCTGTTACAGACGCCGCGGAGTGTGGGTCCCGGCTTTCGCCGGGACGACAGTCGAGCTTGTGGCTTAGCGCGGCGCCATGCGGATGGCGCCGTCGAGGCGGATGGTTTCGCCGTTGAGCATCGGGTTCTCGACGATGTGGACCGCGAGGTTGCCGTATTCCGAGGCATCACCGAGGCGGGCCGGATGCGGCACCTGGGCGCCGAGACTCTTGCGCGCTTCCTCGTTGAGACCCATCAGCAACGGCGTCAGGAACAGGCCCGGCGCGATGGTGTTGACGCGGATCTTCAGGCTGGCGAGGTCGCGCGCGGCCGGCAGCGTGAGGCCGACGACGCCGCCCTTCGAGGCCGAATAGGCGATCTGGCCGATCTGGCCTTCATAGGCCGCGACCGACGCGGTGTTGATCGCGACGCCGCGCTCCTCGCCGATCGGGGCTTCGGTCGCCAGCCGCTCGGCGAACAGGCGCAGCACGTTGAAGGTGCCGATCAAATTGACGTTGATGATGCGGACGAACTTGGCCAGCGGATAGACGCCGTCCTTGCCGACGATGCGCTGCGAACCGCCGATGCCGGCGCAGTTCATCAGAACGCGCGCGATGCCGTGCGCGGTCTCAGCCTTGGCAATCGCCGCCTTGATCGCGTCCTCGTCGGTGACGTCGGCATGCAGCGCAACGCCCTTCACCTCGGCGGCGACCTTCTCGGCATTTTCCTTGTTCTGGTCGATCACGCCGATCTTGGCGCCCTTGGCGGCCATGGCGCGCGCGGTTGCGGCACCA
Source organism: Bradyrhizobium pachyrhizi (assembly GCF_029714545.1). Taxonomy (NCBI): domain Bacteria; kingdom Pseudomonadati; phylum Pseudomonadota; class Alphaproteobacteria; order Hyphomicrobiales; family Nitrobacteraceae; genus Bradyrhizobium; species Bradyrhizobium pachyrhizi. The sequence goes on from NZ_CP121667.1 coordinate 8,369,712, forward strand.
AGGCCGGAGCCACCGCCGGTGATGAGAACGGCAACGTCTTTCAACTGCATGGATACAACCTTTCCTTGGGCGTTTCTTCTCTAGACTTCGAACTTGTTATCCGGCGGCGACTGCTGCCGTTTCCTTATCGGGATTGAGCACGCCGCCGAAGATCAAGGCTTCCATATGCTTGATGTAATCGCGGCAGACCTCATCGGTGACCGGACCGACACCGACCGCGCGCGACATCGCGTGGCGGCCGAAAAACAGATGATCGCAGGCGCCGATCAGGCTGGTGTAGAACAGCACCGGATCGATCTTGCGGAATTCGCCGGCCTTGATGCCTTCGGCGAGCAGCCGGCGGTGAAAGTCCAGGAGCGGCGCGACGAAGAATTTCGACACCTCGTTCGCGGCGGCCGGCGAGCTCTCGTGCAGGAGGTAATGAATCAGCCGGTTCATATAGGGGAACTGGTGATAGGCGCGGATGATGCCGCCGATATGCAGGCGCAGTTTCGCGGACGGCGTGATCGGCTGGCTGATGAGATATTCGAGCTGCGACATCTCGGTGGCGGCGTCGCGCGCCAGCAGCGCCAGCAACAGCCCGTCCTTGTTGCCGAAATGATATTTCACCAGCGCGGCGTTGACGCCCGACTTCTGCGCGATGTCGGACAACGAGACCTCGATCGAGGCGCGCTCGATCATCAGCTCGCTGGCCGCAACCAATAGCTTGTCGGCGGTGGCATTTTTGCCGGCCGGAAGTCTCGTCGGTACGCTGGTATTCAACTGCGCTCTGGTCCCGCTTTAGGTCAGGGTTCGACGGTAAATCGAGGCCGCACATAAGCCCATGGCGGGGCCGCACTCAAGAGTTAATTGATTGATTGACTAAATGCTGAGCCACCCCTTAAATCCGGCCCAACTTTCAGACCGCCCAATCCGGAAACATCAGGGAGATCAGACATGGCCGAGGCATATATCGTCGCCGCCGCTCGCACCGCGGGCGGCCGCAAGGGAGGGCGTCTCGCCGGCTGGCATCCGGCCGATCTGGCTGCGACCGTGCTCGATGCGCTGGTCGAACGATCAGGCGCCGACCCCGCGCAGGTCGAGGACGTGATCATGGGCTGCGTGATGCAGACCGGCGAGCAGTCCACCAACATCGCGCGCAATGCGGTGATGGCCTCGAAGCTGCCGGAGAGCGTGCCGGCCACCTCGATCGACCGCCAATGCGGCTCCTCGCAGCAGGCGCTGCACTTCGCAGCGCAGGCGGTGATGAGCGGCACGATGGACTGCGTGATCGCCGCCGGCGTGGAATCGATGACCCGCGTGCCGATGGGCCTTGCCTCCTCGCTACCCGCCAAGAACGGCTTCGGCCACTACAAGAGCCCGGGCATCGAGGCGAAGTATCCCAACATCGTGTTCAGCCAGTTCACCGGCGCGGAGATGATGGCCGAGAAGTACGGTCTGTCGAAGGATGAGCTCGACGAATACTCCTATAACAGCCATCAGCGAGCGATCGCGGCGACGCAAGCCGGCCACTTCAAGGACGAGATCGTGCCGGTCAAGATCACCCGCGCTGACGGCTCGACCGACACCCATCACATCGACGAAGGCATCCGTTTCGACGCCAGCCTCGAAGGCATCAAGGGCGTCAAGCTGATCGCCGAGAACGGCAAGCTCACCGCGGCGAGCGCCAGCCAGATTTGCGACGGCGCCTCCGGCGTCATGGTCGTCAACGAGAAGGGCCTGAAGGCGCTCGGCGTCAAGCCGATGGCGCGCATCCATCACCTCACCATGATGGGCGGCGACCCCGTGATCATGCTGGAAGCGCCGCTGCCGGCAACCCAGCGCGCGCTGCAGAAGGCCGGCATGAAGATCGACGACATCGACCTGTTCGAGGTCAACGAGGCCTTCGCCTCGGTGCCGACCGCGTGGCTGAAGACCACCGGCGCCGATCCGGCCCGGCTCAACGTCAATGGCGGCGCGATCGCGCTCGGCCATCCGCTCGGCGGCAGCGGCACCAAGCTGATGACGACGTTGCTGCATGCCCTCAAGCAGCGCAACAAGCGCTACGGCCTGCAGACCATGTGCGAAGGCGGCGGCATGGCGAATGTGACGATTGTCGAGCGGCTGTAAGAAGCGCCTGACTCCTAGGAAGCGGTGAGAGGCCGCAAGAACCTCCATACAAAAGGTGTCGTCCCGGCCTTGAGCCGGGACCCATAACCACAGGTGCTTGTGGTTATGCCGGGCTGCGGCCCCAACTCATTCCAACAACACAAAGCGGTGGTTATGGGTCCCGGCTTTCGCCGGGACGACGCATCGCCTGAGGCAACACCCGAGGAAACGTCTGTGACCCATCCGTCCATCCACGCGCGCACCCATCCGAACAAGATCGCCTATCAGATGGCGGCGTCCGGCAAGGCCATCACCTATCGCGAGCTCGACGAGCTTTCGAACCAGGGCGCGCATCTGTTCCGCTCGCTCGGCCTGAAGGCGGGCGACCACATCGCGCTGTTGATGGAAAACCGGCTCGCCTTCATGGAGATCTGCTGGGCCGCGCAGCGCTCTGGTCTCTATTACACGGCGATCAGCCGCTACCTGACGGAAGAAGAGATCGCCTACATCATCAAGGACTGCGGCGCGAAGGTGTTCATCACCACACCGCAATGCGCCGACAAGGTGAAAGGTCTGATCAAGGGCGAGGTGGGCGAGCCGCTGTTCTACATGATGGACGAGCCCGCCCCCGGCTTCCGCTCCTATGACAGGGAAGCCGCCGAGCAGCCCACCACGCCGGTCGCCGACGAGGTCGCCGGCTATGACATGCTGTATTCCTCCGGCACCACCGGCCGGCCCAAGGGCATCAAGAAGGAATTCGAGGGCAACCGGATCGACGTGCCGAATCCGTTCCTGCGGATCCTCACCGCCGACATGTGCGGCATGAACGCCGACAGCATCTATCTGTCGCCGGCGCCGCTCTATCACGCGGCTCCCCTGCGCTTCAACATGATGGCGACCGTGCTTGGCGGCACCTCCGTCATCATGGAGCATTTCGACGCCGAGGAATTTCTGAAGCAGGTCGAGAAGCACAAGGTGACGCAGTCGCAGCTGGTGCCGACCATGTTCGTGCGCATGCTGAAGCTGCCCGACGAGGTGCGGAGCCGCTATAAGGTCTCGTCGCTGAAGGGCGCGATCCACGCCGCGGCGCCCTGCCCGGTCGACGTCAAGGCGAAGATGATCGAATGGTGGGGACCGATCCTGATCGAGTACTACGCCGGCTCCGAAGGCAACGGCGTCACCGTCTCGACCTCGCAGCAATGGCTGACCCATCGCGGCACGGTCGGCCGCGCGGTGGTCGGCAAGGTCAAGATCCTCGACGAGAACGACGAGGAGGCGCCGACCGGCCAGATCGGCCAGGTCTATTTCGCCGACGCGCCGGCGTTCAGCTACCACAACGATCCGGAGAAGACGAAGAAGGCCTACAACGCCAAGGGCTGGTCGACGCTCGGCGATGTCGGCTACCTCGACGAAGAGGGCTTCCTCTATCTCACCGACCGCAAGAGCTACATGATCATCTCCGGCGGCGTGAACATCTACCCGCAGGAGACCGAGGACGTGCTGATCACGCATCCCGCGGTGTCCGACGTCGCGGTGTTCGGCGTGCCGAACGAGGAGATGGGCGAAGAGGTCAAGGCCGTGGTGCAGCCGCACGACATCGCCAGGGCCGGCAAGGAGCTCGAGGCCGAGCTGATCGCCTTCTGCCGGCAGCATCTGTCGCCGATCAAATGCCCCAAGAGCATCGACTTCGAACAAGAGCTGCCGCGCACGCCGACCGGGAAGCTGGTGAAGCGCCATCTGCGCGACCGCTATTGGCCGAAGGCAGCAGCAAAGGCGTGAATCTTCGACCTTCCACCGGAGGTGCCTCTTATCCTCCCCTGGAGGGGGAGGATCGGTTCGCATGAAATGCGAACCGAGGTGGGGTGACAGCCTGTCGGCTCGGGCTCTGCCCGTGTTGAGAGATCACCCCACCCCGCCTCACATCTCGCTGCGCTCGCCGTGAGCCGACCCTCCCCCTCCAGGGGAGGGTGAAGGACGGACGACGCTTCCCCGTCTCCAATTCTGCCGTTATGCAGCACTACAAATCCTCCGCCGGTGCGCACGCGACCGATGCCACGGCACGCAGATGCAGCTGGCCGTGCTTGCCTGATGCCGTGGTGGTCCATTGCGCATCGATCTGCTGAAGATCTTCCGACAGCTTGCCGCGATGGCTGCCGTCGGTTTCGAACGCTCCGTTGCCATCGGGCGAGCGTTCGAAGATCTCGACCTCGAGATCGGACAGCCGGATGAACATCTGCACGCCGATCTTGGTCACGTGGCGGCCGACCTCATATGAACCGCAGCCGCGCGCTTCCGCGTTCTGCTCGTTCAGGGCCTGCACTTTGTCGAAGGTAATGACGACGTTCTGCACCGCGTTGTCGCCGTCCCACAGGAATTCGCCGACATAGGCGCGCGGCAGTTTCTCGGTGAGCTGCTTGATGTCGGCGGCACGCACCGCCGACATCAGCACCAGACTTGCCGCCACGATCATCACGCCGAGACGCGACATCCAGCCGGGCAGCTCTGCAATCCTCGCGTGGCGCATGCGGTATGCATCCCCTGGGCAAAATTGCTATCGTCAATCAATGGCCGCCAGCATACAGCCAAATGCGCTGGTTCTGCGGCGATGCCCAACAGGTGATCTGCACGATGGAAACGCTCCCCGACGTCCCGCTGCCCTCCACCATCCGCTCGCGTTATGTCGACGGGATCAACGGCCTGCGCATGCATGTGCTGGAAGCGGGCTTTGAAACATCCGGCCGGCCCTGTCTGTTGCTGCTGCACGGCTTTCCGGAGCTGGCATTTTCCTGGCGCAAGGTGATGCCGAAGCTCGCCGCTGCCGGCTATCATGTGATCGCGCCAGACCAGCGGGGCTATGGCCGCACCACCGGCTGGAGTGCGGAGTATGACGGCGATCTCGCGTCATTCCGCCTGCCCAATCTGGTGCGCGATGCGCTCGGGCTGGTCGCAGCGTTCGGCTACAAGCACGTCGATGCCGTGATCGGGCACGATTTCGGCTCGTCGGTCGCGGCGTGGTGCGCGCTGATCCGGCCCGACGTGTTCCGCGCGGTCGTGATGATGAGCGCGCCGTTTTCGGGGCCGCCGTCGCTGCCGTTCAACACCGCGAGCGCGCCGGCAAAGCCCGCGAGCGAAGACCCCGTGCATCGCGACCTCGCCGCGCTGCCGCGGCCGCGCAAGCATTACCAATGGTACTATTCGACGCGCCCGGCCAATGACGACATGCATCACGCGCCGCAGGGCGTGCACGATTTCCTGCGCGCCTATTACCACCACAAAAGCGCGGACTGGAAAGACAACAAGCCTTATCCGCTGCAATCCTGGTCGGCGGGCGAATTGGCAAAACTGCCGACCTATTACGTGATGGATCTCGCCAAGGACATGGCCGCTACCGTCGCCGAGGAGATGCCGTCACGCGAGGCGATCGCCGCCAACACATGGCTGCCGGATAGCGAGCTCGCTTATTACAGCGCCGAATATCAGCGGACCGGATTCCAGGGCGGGCTGCAATGGTATCGCTGCGGCACCTCGGGGGCGTTCGTCCCGGAACTACAGACCTGGAGCGACCGCACGATCGACCAGCCGTCCGCCTTCATTTCCGGCAAGCAGGATTGGGGTACCTATCAACGGCCCGGCGTGTTCGAGGCGATGCAGCGCAAGGCCTGCATCAACATGATCGGCTGCCATCTGGTCGACGGCGCCGGCCATTGGGTGCAGCAGGAGCAGCCCGATGAGGTGAGCCGGCTGCTGCTCACATTCCTGCGAGAGGCCGGCGCGCAGCGCTAGACGCCCATTCGGCCGTCGCGTCGCATCCCGTTGATCTCACGCGTGTTCCTCGCCCAATCCGCGCGGCTTGCCGGTGCTGCAGCAGCGAATCCGGGCCGATCCGGATTTGACCGGGTGCCAGCGCAACCCTATAGTTTAGAACTATTCTAATTCTAAACTCGGTGAACAAGGTGTTGCCGTGAAGAACTTTGCCGATCTGACCGAGCGCGAGGTGCTGGCGGTCGCGATCGCCTCCGAGGAGGAGGACAGCCGCATCTACATGACGTTCGCGGAGGATCTCGCCGGGCGCTATCCCGACACCGCCAAGATTTTCGAGGAGATGGCCGAGGAGGAGCGCGGCCATCGCCACCGGCTGCTGGAAACTTACGAGCAGCGCTTCGGGGCGCATCTGCCGCCGATCCGGCGCGAGGACGTCAAAGGCTTCCTGCGCCGCCGCCCGATCTGGCTCACCAAGAACCTGCCGCTCGACACTATCCGCAAGGAAGTCGAGACCATGGAGCTGGAGGCCGAGCGCTTCTATGCCAAAGCCGCCGAGAAGGCCGAGGATGTCGGCGTGCGACGGCTGCTCGGCGATCTCGCCGAGGAGGAGAAGGGCCACGAGAAGCTCGCGGTGAAGCTGACCGGCGAGATCCTCAAGCCGGACGTGCGCGCCGAGGAAGACCGCACGCGGCGGCGGATGTTCGTGCTGCAATATGTGCAGCCGGGTCTCGCCGGATTGATGGACGGCTCGGTCTCGACCCTGGCGCCGCTGTTCGCCGCCGCCTTCGCCACGCATCACAACTGGCAGACCTTCCTGGTCGGGCTTGCCGCCTCGATCGGCGCCGGCATCAGCATGGGCTTTGCCGAGGCGCTGTCCGACGACGGCTCGCTGACCGGCCGCGGCTCGCCCTGGTTGCGCGGCCTGACCTGCGGATTGATGACGACGCTCGGCGGGCTCGGCCACACCATTCCCTATCTGGTACCCGACGCCTGGCCGAACGCGTTCTGGATCGCGACCGCGATCGCCGGCATCGTGGTGTTCTTCGAATTGTGGGCGATCGCCTTCATCCGCGCGCGCTACATGGACACGCCGTTCCTGCAGGCGGTGTTCCAGATCGTGCTCGGTGGCGCGATCGTGCTCGCGGTCGGCATCCTGATCGGCGCAGCGTAGCAATTCCGATCAAACACAGCGGCCATGTCACGGCTACAGCGCTTGCGGGCGGCAGCCAAACTGCCCATCATCGCGCCAACAACAAACCGGGAGCACGCCGTGGCCAAATCGCAATACAGCTTCAAGACCGCCGTCGACCTGTCGAAGGCGCTGCGCAACAAGCAGGTCTCGGCGGTCGAGCTCGCACAGGACGCGATCGGCCGCATCGAGCGCCACGACGGCAAGGTCAACGCGGTCTGTGTGCGCGATTTCGAGCGCGGCCTCGCCGCTGCGCGCGCCGCTGATGCCGCGATCGCGCGCGGCGAGCACAAGCCGCTGCTCGGCATCCCCATGACGGTGAAGGAATCCTACAACGTCGCCGGATTGCCGACGACCTGGGGCTTCCCGCCGCACAAGGACTTCGTCCCGACCGAGGACGCGCTGTCGATTCAGCGGGTGAAGGACGCCGGCGGCGTCATCCTCGGCAAGACCAACGTGCCGGTCGGGCTCGCCGACTGGCAGAGCTACAACGATATCTACGGCACCACCAACAACCCCTACGACCTCGGCCGCACGCCGGGCGGCTCCTCCGGCGGATCGTCGGCGGCGCTCGCCGCCGGCTATGGCGCGCTGTCGCTCGGCTCAGACATCGGCGGCTCGCTGCGCGTCCCGGCGTTTCATTGCGGCATCTATGCGCACAAGCCGACCTTCGCGCTGCTGCCGTCGCGCGGCCACACCGCGCCGCCGGCGCCGCCCATCATCTATGAGCGCGACCTTGCGGTGACCGGCCCGATGGCGCGCGGCGCGGCCGACCTGTCGCTGCTGCTCGACGTGATGGCTGCACCCGATCCGCTCGATGCCGGCAGGGCCTATCGCCTCGACCTGCCGGCGGCGCGCCACGCCGGCCTGAAGGATTTCCGCATCCTCGTCATCGACACCGATCCGGTGTTGCCGACCGACAAGGCGGTGCGCGGCAGCATCGACAAGCTCGCGAGCCACCTCGACAAGGCCGGCGCGAAGATATCGCGTTCGAGCCCGCTGCTGCCGGATTTCGCGGCGTCCTCGCGGCTCTATATGCGGATGCTGCTGTCGTTCCTCGCCGCGACCTTCCCGCCGGAGGTCTATGCCGGCGCCTGCGCGGCGGCGGCCGCGCTGCCCGCCGGCGACACCAGCCTGCAGGCCGAGCGGCTGCGCGGCATCGCGCTCAGCCACCGCGACTGGGTGCAGGCGACGGTCGCCCGCTCGCGGTTGCGCGCGCAATGGCGCGAGCTGTTCAACTCGTTCGACGCGGTGATCTGCCCGATCATGCCAACGCCGGCCTATCCGCACGATCATGCGCCCGACCAGGAGCAGAGGCGGATTTTGATCGACGGTGTGCCGCACATCTACACCGACCAGCTCGCCTGGCCAGGCATCGCGACCCTGCCCGGCCTGCCTTCGACTGCGATCCCGACCGGCTTTGCGCCCGACGGATTGCCGGTCGGCGTGCAGATCGTCGGTCCCTGGCTGGAGGACCGCACGCCGCTCAAGCTCGCCGAGCTGATCGAGCGCGAATTCGGCGGCTTCGTGCCGCCGAAGATGTTCGATGATTGATACTTGCCATCGTCATTGCGAGCGAAGCGAAGCAATCCATATATCCGTCTGCGCGAAGGCGTGGATTGCGTCGTCGCTTCGCTCCTCGCAATGACGAGGGGAAACCGGGAGAAAGCCAATGAGCAATGACCTCGAGGAGCTGACGAAGCTCAACAAGGATTACGTCGATTCAGTTCAGAACTGCGACGTCAAGCGCTTCGATGAGATCCTGGCGCAGGACTTCTACTGCACCAATCCCGACAAGAGCCTGGTCGACCGCGCGGCCTTCCTGAAGCAGACGGCGATCCCGGTGAAGATCAAGGGGCTGAAGGCCGAAGACGTCAAAATCCGCATCCTCGGCGATTTCGCCATCATCCACGCCCAGACCAGCTACACCAACGCGGACGGCGAGCCGGCGCACGGCCGCTATACCGATTGTTGGGCGCGGCAGAACGGAAAATGGCTCGCGGTGTCCGCGCATGTGGCGCGGTGAGCGATTCAGGTGTCGTCCCGGCGCAGGCCGGGACCCATAACCACCGCAGCTTGTGGTGAGTAAAGAAAGTCGTCCACCCACGTGCCCAAAGCAAGGCCGCGGCGTATGGGTCCCGGCCCACGCCGGAACGACACACGCTCAGCTGTCGAACATGATCACGCTGCGCAGCGTCTTGCCGGCTTTCATGTTGGCAAAGCCCTCGTTGATCTCGGAGAGCTTCAGCTTGGCCGAGATCCAGTCTTCCAGATGCAGCTTGCCGCGCATGTAGAAGTCGACGAGGCGCGGCATGTCGACGCGGAAGTGGTTGGAGCCCATCGACGAGCCCTGGATGCGGCGCTCGCGCAGGAAGTCGAAGCCGTGCAGCTCGATCTTCTGGCCGAACGGGATCATGCCGACGATGGTCGCGGTGCCGCCCGCCGCCAGCATGGCAAAGGCCTGCTCGGCGGTATCCTTGCGGCCGAGCACCTCGAAGGAGTGCTGCACGCCGCCGCCGGTGAGCTCGCGCACCTGCTGGACCACGTCGCCGCGGGCCGGATCGACGATATCGGTGGCGCCGAGCTTGGTCGCAAGCTGCAGCTTGGCCGGATTGGTATCGATCGCGATGATGCGGCCGGCGCCGGCGATCTGCGCGCCGTTGATCGCCGCCATGCCGACGCCGCCGCAGCCGATCACAGCCACCGTCTCGCCGGCGGTGACCTTCGCGGTGTTCACCACGGCGCCATAACCGGTGATGACGCCGCAGCCGATCAGCGCGGCGAGATCGAGCGGCATCTCTTTCTTGATCTTCACGATGGCGTTCTCGTGCACCAGCATCTGCTCGGCGAACGACGACAGATTGAGGAACTGGTTGAGCTTCTCCTTCCTGCCCCATGACAGGCGGTTGGAGGCGCCGGGCAGCATCTTCACCGTGGTGTCGGTGCACAGCACGGTGCGGCCGGTGGTGCAATTGTCGCAGGTGCCGCAGAACACCGAGAGGCAGGTGACGACGTGATCGCCGGGCTTCACGTAATTGACGTCGGAGCCGACCTTCTCAACCACGCCCGCCGATTCATGGCCGAGCACCGCCGGCAGCGGGTGCGGATAGAGGCCTTCCATGAAGTGCAGATCGGAATGGCAGAGGCCCGCGACCGCGGTGCGGATCAGGACCTCGCGCGGCCCCGGATTGGGCACGCTGACATCCTCGATCACCAGCGGCTGATTGACTTCATGCAGGACGGCGGCCTTCATCGGGGTCTCCCTTGACGTTTTTGATTGTTTGAAAAGTTCGCTCGCGCAGCAGCCTATGCTGCGTCAAGCAATTCGCCAACCTCGGCCATGCCGACCGCGCGATCGCCGAGCAGGTGCCCGGTCATCCTGCGCTGAACGGTATTTTCCGTTAGCCGGAACGGATCGCCCGGCAGCACGCGGTGATCGACCACCATTCGCGACAGCAACAGCCGGCGCGCATCGCCGCGCATCTCATGGATGCGCCCGCCCTCCCACGCCAGCGCGACCGCGCTTGCGACATGATAGAGCAGGCTGGTGGCGCGCCGCGCGTCGCCCTCATTGTCGACGCGGCTCGCCACCTCGCGCGCAAACGCGACCGCGCGGTCGCTGAGGTCGCGCAGCCGGTTGCACCAGGCTTGCGGAACATTCGGGCTGTCATCGAGCCGCGCATGCAGATCGGCGGCGAGCGCATTGTCGGCGCCATGGCGACCGACCGCGCGCTTCAGCGCATCGATCGCGACGATGTTGCCGGTGCCCTCCCAGATCGAGCCGAGATGCGCATCGCGCAGCAGCCGCGGCGTGACGAATTCCTCGATGTAGCCGATGCCGCCCCGCATCTCCATCGCATCGCCGCAGACTTTTCGGGCGTCGCGGGTGGCGCGGAATTTCAAGGTCGGCGTCAGGATGCGAAGCAGCGCCGCGGCGTCCTGACTGCCGGCCTCGGCGCGGTCAAGCGCGTCGGCGGTCAGAAAGCTCATCGACAGCGCCTGTTCGGTCGGCAACATGATCTTCATCAGCTGCCGCCGCGCCAGCGACAGGTCGATGATGCGCTGGCCGAACACCACCCGGCCGCGCGCCACTGTCATTGCATCGTGCCAGGCACGGCGCATCAACGCAGTCGATTTCACGCCGTTGGAGAGCCGCGACGAGTTCACCATCTCGGCCATCTGCACGAAACCGCGGTCGAGCTTGCCGACGGCGTAGGCGATCGCGCCGTCGAACTTGATCTCGCCCGAAGCCATCGAGCGGGTACCGAGCTTGTCCTTCAGCCGCACGATCCGGTAATGGTTCTGCGAGCCGTCGTCGAGGAAACGCGGCATCAGGAACAGGCCGACGCCGCGGGTGCCTGGCCCTGCGCCTTCCGGCCGCGCCAGCAGCATCACCACCTTGGCATCGGCGTTGGAGCAGAACCACTTCTCGCCGTAGAGCCGCCAGTGATCGCCCTCCTGCACGGCGCGCGTGGTCAGCGTGCCGACATCAGAGCCGCCCTCCTTCTCGGTCATGAACTGGCCGCCCTGTGTCAGCTTGCTCATGTCGGTCTGGGTCAGGCCGTCGAGATATTTTGCCTTCAACGCCTCGCTGCCGAAATTCGCCAGCAGCTTGGCACAACCGTCGGTGACGTTGATCGGGCAGCCCATGCCGAATTCGGTCTGGTTGAACAGGAAGGTGAAGGCGTGCTTGGCGACGACAGGATACTTGTCGGGCCAGCCCATGATGCCCTTGCGGAGCGACAGCGCGTGGATGCCGAACTCGCCGAACGCGGCCTTCTCGATCTCGCGATAGGCCGGATGATATTCGATGTGCTGCACGTCGCGGCCGAACTTGTCGCGCTGATGCAACACCGGCGTATGCCGGTCGGCAAGCCGCGCGCATTCGTCGAGATAGCCTCCGGCCAATCCACCGAGGCGGTCGAGATGCGGCTCGATATGGCGGAACAATGCATCGGGCAGATGCAGCTTCAGAAGGTCGGTCAGCGCCGGATCGGCCCGGTAGAAATTCATTCCCGTCGTATCGGGCGCCAGCAGGCCCGGCTGGCTGGCGGCTGACGTTCTCGGATCCTGCTTGTGCGGCTGCATTGAATTCCCGGCTTCGGTGCTCATTTGTTTGGGCACGACTATCCTCCTCCGGCCGAGCAAAGGAAAGCCCAATGGATATTCCAAAATACAAGATCGCCCTGATCGTCGGCGCCGGCGAGGGCCTCAGCGCCTCGTTGACGCGGTTATTTTCGCGGGAGGGAATTCGCGTGGCACTCGGCGCCCGCAGCATCGAGAAGCTCGGCGCGCTCTGCACCGAAACCGACGCGCGGGCTTATGCTTGCGACGCCACCAAGGCCGAGGATGTCGAACGGCTGTTCGGCCTTGTCGAGCGCGAGATCGGAACGCCTGATCTCGTGGTCTACAACGCCTCCGGCCGCTCACGCGGCCCCTTCGTCGAACTCGTCCCTTCAGAGGTCGAGCAGGCGATCGCGGTCTCGGCGTTCGGCGGATTCCTGGTGGCGCAGGAAGCGGCGAAGCGCATGCTGCCCAACAAGAAGGGCGCGATCCTGTTCACCGGCGCCTCCGCCAGCGTGAAGGGTTATGCGCAATCGGCGCCGTTCGCGATGGGCAAGTTCGCCTTGCGCGGCCTCGCGCAGAGCATGGCGCGCGAACTGTCGCCGCAGGGCATCCACGTCGCGCATTTCGTGATCGACGGTGGCATCCGCAGCGCCGCCCGCACCGAGCCCGCCGACCGGCCGGACTCGATGCTCGATCCCGACGCGATCGCACTGAGTTACTGGAACGTGCTGCAACAACCGCGCAGCGCCTGGACCTGGGAGCTGGAATTGCGGCCCTGGGTTGAGAAGTTTTGAGATGACGGAGATCATGCAAGCAGCGTAGGCTGGACGCAAACCGCCGCTACATTCGTCATTGCGAGGAGCGAAGCGACGAAGCAATCCATTCCACCACTTGCGGCAGCATGGATTGCTTCGCGGAGCCTGTCATCCGGCGGCGCTCCACGCCGACCGGGTGGCTCGCAATGACGGATGGAACTGGGGAAGGAAAACATGTCGAACGAAATCAAGATCGAGACCGGCACCGACGAACTGCTCTGCGTGATCCGCGATCGCGTCGCCGTCATCACGCTGAACCGCCCGGATGCCCGCAACTCGCTGTCGGATACCTTGACACCGGCGCTGCGCACGATGATCAAGACCTGCGGAGAGAATCCCGAGGTCGGCGTGCTGCTCGTCACCGGCGCCGGCAAGGCGTTCTGCGCCGGCGGCAACGTCAAGGGCATGGGCGCGCATCGCGACAAAAAGAAGCTCGAAATGTCCTATGAGGACAAGGTCGCGGATTTGCAGGAGCGCCAGCGCCTGCTCACCGGCGCGCTGGCCTCGGTGCGCAAGCCGACCATTGCCGCCCTTCCCGGTCCCGCGGTCGGCGCCGGCCTCGCGATTGCGATGGCCTGCGACATCCGGATCGCGGCTCAATCCGCCTTCATCTCGACCGGTTACTTGCGCGTGGCGCTGAGCGGCGATTACGGCATGGCCTGGCTATTGACGCGGCTGGTCGGCACCTCGCGCGCCCGCGAGTTGATGTTCACCTCGGAGAAGGTCGATGCCTTAAGATGCGAGCAGATCGGCCTCGTCAACCGCGTGGTGCCGGACGAGACGCTGCAGGACGAAGCGTTCGCGCTGGCGAAGTCGATCGCCGAAGGCCCGACCCTCGCGCTGCGCTACATGAAGGACAATCTCGACGAGGCGCTGCAGTTCGACTTCGCCACCGCGCGCGACCACGAGGCCGAGCGGCTGATCCGCCTCACCACGACGGCCGATCACAAGGAGGCGGTGCAGGCCTTCATCGAGAAGCGCAAGCCGGTGTTCCGGGGGAGTTGATCCCCGTTCAGTGTCCCGTCATTGCCGGGCTTGACCCGGCAATCCATCCCAAAGGAATGCCTTTTTGTTTGATGGATGCGCGGGTCAAGCCCGCGCATGACGATCTCGTAGCCCGGATGCAGCGCAGCGAAATCCGGGATCGGTCTTACCGCGGACGCAGTCTCCCGGATTGCGCTTCGCTTCATCCGGGCTACGCAGGTCCATCCGGGCTACGGGCTGCCGCGCGAAAAATCCACGAACGCCCGCAGCGCGGCCGGCAACTGGCGGCGGCTTGGGTAATAGAGGAAGAACCCGGGATAGGCCGGGCACCAGTCGGCGAGCACGCGCACCAGTTTTCTTTTGGCGATCAGCGCCTCGACCTGCGCCTCGAACACATAGGCGAGCCCTGCCCCGTCGAGCGCCGCGTCGACCATCAGATCCTGGTCGTTCAGCGTGAGCGGCCCCGCGACGTCGATATCGACCTCGATGCCGCCGCGCTCGAACTCCCAGCGATAGATCGCGCCGGAGGTGAAGCGGTAGCGAATGCAGGGCAGGTCTTTCAGGTCGTGCGGCGTCACCGGCGGCTTGTGCGTCTTGAAATAGGCCGGCGAGCCGACCACGGCAAAGCGATGCCGCGGCCCGATCGGCACGGCGATCATGTCGGCAGCAATGGTCTCGCCGAACCGCACGCCGGCATCGAAACCCGCGGCGACCATGTCGATCAACGCGTCGTTGATCATGATCTCGACGCTGATATCAGGAAACGCCTTCAGGAAGCGCGTGACGATCGGCAGCAGCACCAGTTGCGCCGACTGGCGCGCCGCGGTGAAGCGCAGCGTGCCCGCCGGCTTGCCGCGAAAATTGTTGAGGTCCTCCAGCGCATCGTCGATGTCGCGAAACGCCGGACTGATCCGCGCGAACAAAAGCTCCCCGGCCTCGGTCAGCGCCACGCTGCGGGTGGTGCGGTTGACCAGGCGCAGATCGAGCCGCTCCTCGATGTTGCGCAGCGCATGCGACAGCGCCGAGGCGGACACGCCAAGCTCGGTCGCCGCCGCGCGAAAACTCTTGTGGCGGGCGATCGCGAGGAAGGTGGCGAGGTCCGAAGGATCGATCCGCATTGATGAATTTTACTCAGTAGCTTGAAGAATATATAGCTGATTATCTCAATTATGGCGAGCCGCTATCCCTTTGCCCATCAGCCCGGCAGTGCGCCGGGCCTTCCAGGAAAGGGCAAGATCATGCGTGTCTGGTTCATCACAGGAGCTTCCCGGGGGTTTGGCGCCCTGATCGCGGAAGCCGCGCTCAAGGCCGGCGATGCGGTAGTGGCCGCCGCTCGCGATCCCGCGACCGTCACCGCCCGCCTCGGCCAGCATGAGCGGCTGCTGGCCACAAGGCTCGACGTCACCAGCGAGGCCGAGGCCCACGCCGCGGCCGGCGAGGCGGTCAAAAAGTTCGGCCGCATCGATATCCTGATCAACAATGCGGGCTACGGCCTTCTCGGCGCGATCGAGGAGGCCAGCGCCGCGGAGACGCAGAGGCTGTTCGGCACCAACGTGTTCGGCCTGCTCGGCGTCACCCGCGCGGTGCTACCGCATATGCGCCGGCAACGTTCGGGCCACGTCATCAACATCTCCTCGGTCGGCGGCTACACCGGCTATCCGGGCTGGGGCGTCTACGGCGCGACCAAGTTCGCGGTGGAAGGCATCAGCGAGGCGCTGGCCGCCGAAGTCGCGCCGCTCGGCATCAAGGTGACGGTGGTCGAGCCCGGCTTCTTCCGAACCGACTTCCTCGACGAGAGTTCGCTGTCGCGCACCGCGCATCAGATCGAGGATTATCATGCGAGCGTCGGCAAGACCCGCGCCGTCGCCGCCGATTTCAACCACGGCCAGCGCGGCGACCCGCGCAAGCTCGCCGGCGCGATGCTCAAGCTCGTCAACGCCGACAACCCGCCGCTGCGGCTGCCGCTCGGCAGCGACACCGTGGAGCGGATCGAGACCAAGAATGCGTTCGTCGCGAGGGAGCTCGCGGAATGGCGGACGGTGGCGACGTCGACTGATTTTGCTGACGCAACATGAGACGACCGAACGGTCCTCTTCTCCTTCCCCCTGAAAGGGGGAAGGTCGGGATGGGGGTCAGCCACACGCGCCATTGCCGGGGAGAGAGAAGATCCCCACCCGCTTTGCTCTGACGAGCAAAACGACCTCCCCTTTTCAAGGGGAGCTGAGAACTCGTAGTCCGATGAAGCGAAGCGAAATCCGGGACAAGTCTCGCGGCGGTAGAGCGACCACGGATTGCGCTACGCTTCATCCGGGCTACGGGGTCTCAGCATCAGAAGGAAAAGGGCCCGGTTCTGGAGGGGCCAGAACCGGGCCAGTCAGTCAAACCGCAAGCGAGGACATCGCGGCCGAGCGGGAAGTGGCGGCAAGCCGCCAGCTGGCACAGGGAATGTCTTGCGGTTCGACGTGGATCTCTTTTGCAAAGCGCACCAGCTTCCAGTCGCCGGGGCTCGGCATGAAGGCGTAGCCCGACTTCCGGGCGAGGCCGATCATCGTCGCATTGGAACGCAGTGTGTCGCCGAAGATGCGCTCGGCTCCGAAGGACGCCGCACGGCATTCGAGATTCCTGAGCAGCGCCTTGCCAATGCCGTGGCCCTGCCACCGGTCATCGATCGACAGGCCGAACTCGACGCTCGAATTATCGGCATGGAAGGCGTAGCGGGCTTCGCCGACGATGGTCTCAAAGCCATCGACCAGCATCGTCGCGACCACCGTGAACCGGTCAGCCTCGCCGACATGGATGAAACGCTCGAGCTCTGTCTTCGGCAGCTCGCTCAACGCGCCCAGGAAGCGGTTGTAACGGGACCCCGCGGAGAGCGAGCGGATGTAGCTCTGCAGCTCCTCGCGGTCGCGCGGCTCGACGAAGCGCACCTTGACCTCGCTGCCGTTCTTGGCGCGCAGCACGTCAGAGTATTGCTTGAGATCGTCGAGATGCAGCGCAACCATGACACGCTCCTCGGGTGAAGAAATTGGCTGGCGTCCCTTGATCGAGGCGACGCCAGCGGTGGCGTCCTTCTCAGGCCCGCCAGAACGGCTTCTCGGTTTCGAACACGATGTCGCTGCGGGACATGCCGATGTCGTGCAGATCGCGCTCGGTCCACTGCGACAACTCGCGGCGGCGTTCGTAGCGCTCCCACCAGACGTGAAGGGTCTCGCCGACCTGGTTCAGCAGGCCCGATGCGTGATGATTTGGGGTATGATGATTTGTCATCGATTCATGCGTGAAAATGGACATCTGCGGCTCCTATCGGTAACCTGTTGGCGCTAATATCGGAGCTATTCAGCCCGCTCACAAACGACACTTTGTACCGTTTCGCATGAATTAAAGTCATGTATTTGGAGACACTCCAGGAATGACCAGCCGCCTGCCTTCGCTGAATGGCCTGAGGGCGTTCGAGGCCGCCGCGCGGCATATGAGCTTCACGCTGGCGGCTTCCGAACTGAACGTGACGCAGACCGCGATCAGCCATCAGATCCGGCGGCTGGAGGAGGAACTCGGCGTCCGCCTGTTCGTCCGCCAGAACCGCTCGCTGAGCCTGACGCCGGAGGCTGCCGAATACCTTCCCGGCGTCCGGGCCGCCTTCAACGACCTCAGGCTCGCCACCGATCGCCTGCTGCGCAGGGACGACGATCACGTGCTGACGGTCTCGACGCTGGCATCGCTTGCCGCCAAATGGCTACTGCCGCGGCTGTCGGCCTTCCAGGAGGCGCATTCCGGCATCGACGTTCGCATCACTACCTCGACCAGCCTGGTCGACTTCCAGCGCGACAAGGTCGATGCCGCGATCCGCTATGGCCGCGGCCAATGGGCGGGCCTGCGTGCAGATTGGTTGATGGCGGATGAGCTGTTTCCGGTGTGCAGTCCGTCGCTGCTGCAGGGAACCAGGCCGCTGAAATGCCCTGAAGACCTCAGGGATCACACGCTCCTGCACACCAGCAACGCCAACAGCGACGACTGGCGGCTGTGGCTGACTGCGGCGGGGCTGCCGACCGATATTTCCAAGCAGCCCGGCGTCACCTTCGACCTGCTGTTCGTGACGATCCAGGCCGCGATCGACGGCATCGGCATCGCGATGGGCCGCACCTCCTATGTGCAGGACGACATCGCCAAGGGTCGCCTCGTGGTTCCCTTCAAGATCGCGCTGCCGGCCGACGCCGGCTTCTACCTGGTTTCGCCGCAGGGACGCGCCGATACGCCAAAGCTCTCCGCGTTCCGAAGCTGGCTCGGCACAACGGCGCACGCCGCGCCCTGATGCGGCGCACGCGACGGCCGGGGCTTCGGTCCTACCAGAGCCGAAGCCCTAGATCGTTGTTTTGACGAGGTTTCTTCGCGCGAACCGGTATCCCCTTCGCTCGAAAGGCTCGCTGCGATTTCCATCTACGGCTTTTTTCCCATAGCCCCCCGCGCGATTCCGGGTTGGTCGAGCCGGACAGCCGTGCCAAATTGCCGCACATGGCAGTTAACTGCTTTGGCCGGCGAGACAATTTGCGCCGGCCGTTTTTGTCACGGGGAGGAAAGGGCGTTATGTCGCAGTCGAGTTCATCGCAAGTCCCGCAGATCAAATCGCGTCTTGGCGCCATCCTGCGCGCGACCAGCGGCAATTTCCTCGAGCAGTTCGACTTCTTCCTGTTCGGCTTCTATGCCCAGGCGATTGCGAAGGCCTTCTTCCCCTCCGAGAACGAGACCGCCGCCTTGCTCAACGCGTTCGGCGTGTTCTGGCTCGGCGCCCTGATGCGCCCGGTCGGCGCCGTCGTGCTCGGCGCCTATATCGACCGCATCGGCCGCCGCAAGGGCCTGATCGTGACGCTGTCGATCATGGCTATCGGCACCGTGGTGATCGCGCTCTGCCCGAGCTATGCGACGATCGGTATTGCGGCGCCGATCATCGTGCTGATCGCGCGCCTGCTCCAGGGCTTCTCCGCCGGCGTCGAACTCGGCGGCGTCTCGGTCTATCTCGCGGAGATCGCCACGCCCGGCAATCGCGGCTTCTACACCTCGTTCCAGTCGGCGAGCCAGCAGGTCGCGATCTTCGTCGCCTCGATCCTCGGCTTCGTCCTCAGCGAGAGCATGCCGGCCGCAACCGTTGCCTCCTGGGGCTGGCGCATCCCGTTCTTCGTCGGCTGCCTGATCATCCCGGTGATCTTCTTCCTGCGCCGGACGCTGGAGGAGACCCCGGCGTTCCTGGCGATGAAGAAGCATCCGACCGCAAGCGAGGTGTTCGCCTCGGCGATCGCGAACTGGCGCATCGTCGTGCTCGGCATGATGATCGCGGTGCTGACCACCACCACCTTCTACTTCGTCACCGTCTACACGCCGACCTTCGGCAAGACCGTGCTGAAGCTCTCGACCCAGGATGCGCTGCTGGTGACGCTGCTGGTTGCCGTGACCAACTTCATCTGGAATCCGGTCGGCGGCGCGGTGTCCGACCGGATCGGCCGCAAGCCGGTGCTGCTGGCGATCGCCGGCCTGTCCCTCATCACGGCCTATCCGGCGCTGCACTGGCTGGTGACCAATCCCTCGTTCGGCAAGATGCTGGCGGTCGAGATGATGTTCTCGTTCTATTTCGGCGTCTACAGCGGCACCATGCTGGGCTGCCTGGTCGAGATCGTGCCGGCACATGTCCGCACCACCTGCTTCTCGCTGGCGTTTGCACTTGCGGCCGGGCTGTTCGGCACCTTCACGCCGTTCGCCTCGACCTGGCTGATCCAGCGGACGGGCGACAAGGCTTCGCCTGGCTACTGGCTGATGTGCGCCGCAGCTCTCGGCATCGTCGCCGCGCTGATCGTCTATCGTGGCGGCCAGACCATCGAGCAGCGCGAGACCGTTGCGGCCTGATATTCCACTTCGCGGCCGGGCGGGCTCGCTGGGCATGACTTCTCCGGAAAATCGCGACACGCTTTTCCGGATCATGCTCATGCGCCCGGCCGTGTTGCTTTCCATGCCAACAACGATAACAAGAGCGCATGGTTGATCTGACGCGCAGGTTCGACGTGCTGGTGATCGGCGGCGGCAACGCCGCGCTCTGCGCTGCGATCAGCGCACGGCGCGCCGGCGCCTCCGTCCTGGTGCTGGAAGGCGCCCCGAAATTCTATCGCGGCGGCAACACCCGCCACACCCGCAACATGCGCTGCGCCCATGACGCGGCGACCGAGATCCTCACCGGTCCTTACACCGAGGAGGAATTCTGGAAGGATTTGCTGCTGGTGACCGGCGGCCAGACCGACGAGGAACTGGCCCGCTTCATGATCCACGAGTCCAAGGACATCCTGAACTGGATCGTCGAGCAGGGCGTGCGCTGGCAGCCGTCGCTCGGCGGCACGCTGAGCCTTGGCCGCACCAACTCGTTCTTCCTCGGCGGCGGCCGCGCGATGCTGAACGCGCTCTATCGCACCGCCGAGGAACTCGGCGTCGACATCCTCTACGATGCCGAGGTCATCGATCTCACGGTCGAGGACGGCATGTTCCTTTCGGCGCAGCTGAAGCAGCCGGTCGGCGGCAAGACCGAGGTCCGCGCCTCGACCCTGGTTGCGGCCGCCGGCGGCTTCGAGGCCAACATCGAATGGCTGAAGGAGTCCTGGGGCGATGCGGCCGACAATTTCCTGATCCGCGGCACGCCCTATAATCGCGGTACGATCCTCAAGATGCTGCTCGCGAAGGGCGTGCGGGAGATCGGCGATCCGACGCAATGCCATGCGGTGGCGATCGACGCCCGCGCGCCGAAATTCGACGGCGGCATCATCACGCGCCACGATTCGGTCGTGTTCGGCATCGTCGTCAACAAGCATGCCGAACGCTTCTACGACGAGGGCGAGGATATCTGGCCCAAGCGCTATGCGATCTGGGGCCGCCTGGTCGCCGCGCAGCCGGACCAGATCGCCTACATCATCTTCGACTCGACCGTGGTGACAAGCTTCATGCCGACGCTGTTTCCGCCGATCGCGGGCGCGACGATTGCCGAGCTCGCCGGCAAGCTCGAGCTCGACGCGGCCGCGCTGGAAAAGACCATCACCGAGTTCAACGCCGCGGTGCAGCCCGGCACCTTCGACCACACCATCCTCGACGACTGCGCTACCGAAGGCATCACGCCGCCGAAGACGCATTGGGCGCGCCGGATCGACACGCCGCCCTATCTCGCCTATCCGGTGCGGCCCGGCATCACCTTCACCTATCTCGGCACCCGCGTGAACAGGGAGGCGCGGATACTGATGAAGGACGGCAAGCCGTCGGCCAACATGTTCGCCGCCGGCGAAATCATGGCCGGCAACGTGCTCGGCAAGGGCTATGCCGCCGGCATCGGCATGACCATCGGCAGCGTGTTCGGTCGCGTCGCCGGCCGAGAAGCAGCCAAGAATGCCCGGAACTGAAGGCGGGACTGACGCGATGCACGGGACGAGGATCTTGCAGGAAGCCGACCGTCTGATGACGGTGTGCAATTCCTGCCGCTATTGCGAGGGCCTGTGCGCGGTGTTTCCCGCGATGGAGATGCGTCGCGCCTTCTCCGACGGCGATCTCAACTACCTCGCCAACCTCTGCCATAGCTGCGGCGCCTGCTACGCCGACTGCCAGTTCTCGCCGCCGCACGAATTCAACGTCAATGTACCGAAGACACTCGCGGTCGCGCGCGCCGAATCCTATGCCGCCTATGCCTGGCCGCGCGCCTTTGCCGGCGCATTCGCGCGCAACGGCCTCGTCATCAGCCTGATCGCAGCGCTCAGCGTCGCCGCCTTCATCTTCGGCTTCGCCGCGGTCAATGATCGCGGCGTGCTCACCGGCATCCACACCGGTCCCGGCGCGTTCTACAAACTGATGCCGCACAATGCGATGGCGCTGCTGTTCGGCTTGGCCCTGCTCTACGCGATCCTGGCGCTGGTGATGGGCGTGCGGGCGTTCTGGCGCGACATCGGCAAGCCGGTCGGCATGACGACGGATGCGAAGGCGCTGTTGCAGGCGGTCCGCGACGCCGGCGAGCTGCGCTATCTCGACGGCGGCGGTGTCGGCTGCTTCAACGAGGACGACCAGCCGACCGACCGCCGCAAGCTGTATCACCACTTCACCTTCTATGGCTTCGCGCTGTGCTTCGCTGCGACCTGCGTCGGCACGCTGTATCACTACCTCCTGGCGCGCGAGGCGCCCTATGCGTGGTGGGACCTGCCCGTCGTGCTCGGCACGCTCGGCGGCATCGGGCTCGTGGTCGGCCCGCTCGGCCTGCTCGGCGAGAAATGGAAGCGCGACCGCGTGCTGGTCGACGAGCAGCGTATGGGCATGGACACCGCGTTCATCCTGATGCTGTTCCTGACCAGCATCACCGGCCTCGCCTTGCTGCTGTGGCGCGAGACCGCCGCGATGGGCCCGCTGCTTGCGCTGCATCTCGGCGTGGTGTTCGCGCTGTTCATCACCATGCCCTACGGCAAATTCGTGCACGGTATCTACCGCTTCGTCGCGCTGGTGCGCTATGCGCGCGAACGGCAGATGATGGCGGAATGAATGGTGGTGGGTTAGCGGAGCGTAGCCCCGCTTACGAACTCATCCTGCATCGGGCTTTGTCGCCAGGGCACAGAACCACTCATTTGTCTCGACCAGCTGAACCCTCGTGAAGCCGGCTGCTGCCAGCCTTTCCGCGACCCCTTCCTTGGGCTGTCCGGAGTAGCGCGTAAAGCCGAGCGCGATCCTGCCGCTCGGCTTCATGACGCGCCGGACCTCCCGTAGCCCGGCGACGGCGTCCGGCCAAACTTGCATCGAGTTGATCGCCAGCGCCGCGTCGAAGCTGTCCGCATCGAATGGCATGCGTTCCACGGAGCCAAGCCGAAGCTCGACACGACCATCCTCGATCGCGGCCGCGTTCCGGGCGCGAGCTTGCCCGACCATCTCCTGCGACGGATCAATGCCCGCGACGCGTCCCGCCGGCACCAAGGTCGACAGGCGTTGAATGACGACGCCGGGACCAAACCCGACTTCGAGCACGCTGTCATCAGGTCCGACCTCGAGACGATCTGCGACCCACGCGCCGCAATCTGCATTGCTGCGTGCCATGATCATGCCGCCGAGCCTCCCCAAGAGGCCCCGAGGACGGCCAAACGCGCGCAAGACGATGCTTTGCATGACGCTCACCGATTGCCAACTCCGGTGAACAGGATTTCGGGACCGTCGCGGCTACAAATCCACCACCACGTAGTCGCTCTCCACCGCGACCTTGACGGTCTCGGCGACATACGGCCCCTTCACCACATTGGTGCCCGGCTCGACGCTGACCGGATAGGCGCGCACGCGGAATCGGCGCGGATCGCAATAGGACTGGCCGGTGCGGATGTCGAACTCCCAGCCGTGCCAGGGGCAGCGCAGGATCTCACCGAGCTTGGTGTATTCGATCTCGCCGGGGTCGGACGATGAGGCGAGCCCGATCAGCGGCCCCTCGCACAGCGCCGCGCCCTGATGCGGGCAGCGGTTCAGCAGGCCGAAGAACTCGCCCTTGACGTTGAAGACGGCGATCGGCCGTCCGTCGATCTCGAGGAATTTTCGCGAACCCGGCGGCAGTTCGTCCACCGGGGCGATCACATGCCGCGCCATCTTATGCGATACCGTACAGCTGCCTGGCGTTGTCGAGATAGAACGCCTGGCGATTGGCATCGCTGACGCCGGCCGGCAGCACGCGCGACGGTTCGTCGTAATCCCAATGCGGGTAATCGGTCGCGAACAACAGTCTGTCCCAGCCGATCCACTCGATGGTCTGGAACAGATGGTCGCGGCTCTCCGGATCCTCCATCGGCTGCGTCGTCCACCAGATGTGGTCGCGGATATATTCCGAAGGCTTGCGCTTCAGATGCGGCACTTCGGCATGCAGCCGCGAAAACACCTTGTCGAGCCGCCAGGCCAGTGACGGGGCCCAGCCGAAGCCGGCCTCGACCATCACCATCTTCAATTTCGGGAAGCGTTCGAACACGCCCTCGAGCACGAGGCTCGCCAGCGCGGTCTGCTGGCACTGCGAATGCCCGACCATCTCTTCGATATAGTAGCTCGGCCATCCCGACGCGGTGATTGGATTACCGCCGAAGCCGAAGGCGTGCACGCCGATCGGAAGGCCTGCTTCCTGCGCCGCCTCATAGATCGGCCAGTAACGGCGCTGGCCGAGCGGCTCGACATTGCGGCTCAGCAGCAGCACCTGGACGAAATTTGTGTCGCCCGCGCGCTTGCGGATTTCGGCGGCGGCCGACACGCCATCCTCATTGGCGACGACGACCGAGCCTTTCAGCCGGGAATCCTTGCTGGTCCATTTCTCGATCTGCCAATCGTTGATGGCCGCGCAGATCGCGCCGGCGAGATCCTGGTTGCGGATGCCCTGTCCGGTGTTGAGCGGGTTGAGCACGCCGAGCGCGACATTATTGGGATCGAGGTGCTGCTTCTGCATGAAGGACAGCGACGAGCCCTGCGGGCCGCCTTCCGGCGGATAGGCATCGCGGCGCGACGCATTCGGCTGCGCCTTCGGATAGGGCGGGCCTTCCATCATGCCCTGATAGGCATGGACGCCGAAGGTCTCGAGATGCGCATGCCAGCGCTTTTCGAGATAAGGATACAGTTCATCCTTGGTGGCGCGGGCAGGATGGATGTCGCAGTCGGCGATCGCGGTCTTGATGCTGGTCGGCGATGCGGTTTCGGGACGCTCGCGAAGCTGGATGTTCATGGCGTCTTCTCCTTCACCTTGAGCCGGCCATAGGTTGCATGCGGATTATCGATCATGATCTTGCGCACCAGATCCTGCGACAACCCCCGCGGCAGCACCTCGTCACCATCGAACTGCCAATGCGGATAGTCGGTGGAGAATAGGATCAATTCGTCCGACTGCATATGGTCGAACAGGCGGTTCAGCGTGTCTCCGTCCGGCGGCGCATCGACCGGCTGCAGCGAGAAGCGGATGTTGCTGCGCACAATCTCCAGCGGCGCGCGGTCGACCCACGGGGTCTCCATGCGCACGCCGCGCCAAAACTTGTGCAGCCGCCACAGGAATGGCGGCAGCCAGGTGAAGCCAGACTCCAGCATGACCATTTTCAGGTTCGGATGGCGCGCGAACACGCCCTCCACGATCAGGCTGGTGAGCTGGGTCTGAAACGCCTGCGCCTGCGCGACATAATCCTCGATGTGATAGGAGCCCCAGCCGACCGAAGTCGGCGGGTTGTGATAGGCGCTGCCGGCATGGATGCCGACCGTCAGGCCGAGCCGTTCCGCCGCGGCGTAGATCGGCCAGTAGTGCCGCTTGCCGAGCGGCATGTCGCCCATCACCAGCATCAGCACCTGCACGAAGCGCCTGTCCTGCGCACAGCGCTCGATCTCGGCGACCGCCTTCTCGATGCTCTGTACCGGGATCACGATCGAGCCGCGCAGGCGCTCGTCCTTGTCGAGCCATTCCTTGACCAGCCAGTCGTTCAGCGCGCGGCAGAACGCATCGGCCATGTCTTCGGAAAACACCATCTGCACACCATAGAGCGGATTGCAGATGCCGTAGGCCGCGCCGAACCTGTCGAGCGCCTGGCGTTGCATGTCCGCAAGGCTCGAGCCCGGCTTGCCTTGCGCGGGACGCCAGTTCGGCCGCGACGAGATCGGCGAATTGGTGGGATAGGATTGCGAGATCAGGTCGGTCATGCCGCGCGTCGTCACCTGGTCGCGCCAGTAGTCGTTCATGTACGGCAGCAGGCTGGTGAGGTGAGGCACGGCGGGATGCAGATCGCAATCCACGCCGCCCGCAATCGGCGACGTCATGATGTTTCCTCCGCGCACGCTCTCACCACAAGCTTGTCGGGCGGCGCTTGGTTCTTGTCTTGCATTCAATCAGGCCATGCCGCGGCCTGCAACTCGGCAAAAGCCTGCGTGGTGTGCTAGGAAGGCAGAACGCCCCACGGGATTTTCATGGCAGGCAACGAGAAAGAAGGCCGATGAACGCGCTCACATCCATCGCCGAACAGGTCGCCGCAAAACTGATCGCGAACAAACAGACGATTGCGGTCGCGGAATCCTCAACCGGCGGACTGATCTCCGCTTCGCTGCTCGCGGTTCCCGGCGCGTCGGCCTATTTCCTCGGCGGCGGCGTGATCTACACCCGCGACGCGCGGCGTGCGCTGATGGACATTCCCGACGACGCCATGCGCGGCATCCGCTCGGCATCGGAACCCTACGCGCAATTGCTGGCGCGGCAGATCCGCGAGCGCCTCTCGACCGACTGGGGATTGTCGGAGACTGGTGCCGCCGGCCCGACCGGCAACCGCTACGGCGATGCCGCCGGCCACAGCTGCATGGCGGTCGCAGGCCCGCGCCAGCAGGTGATCACGCTGGAGACCGCGAGCGGCGACCGGCAGGCGAACATGCAGGCATTTGCGAAGGCGGCGCTCGAATTGCTGTTGAAGAATCTGGAGCGGTAATTCCAACAGCGTCGTCCCGGCGAAAGCCGGGACGACGCGGGGCGAGAATCACTGAAGGTGCATAGCCCGGATGAAGCGAAGCGCAATCCGGGATGACTTCATCCGCTGCGCGACTGTTCCAGGATTTCGCTGCGCTTCATCCGGGCTACAAGAGCAGCGCGCGGCTACTTCTCTCGGAACGAGCGCATGAACTGGTCGCTCATCGGCTTCATCAGATAGGACAGCATGGTGCGGTCGCCGGTCTGCACGAAGGCTTCCACCGGCATGCCGGGGATGATCTTCACCTCGCTGCCGAGGCGCGCGACTTCTTCCGGCGGCATCGAGACACGGATGGTGTAATAGCTCTGCCCGGTGCGCTGGTCGGTGGTGACGTCGGCGGAGACGCGGGTGACGACGCCGTTCAGCTCCGGCGTGGTGCGCTGGTTGAAGGCGGAGAGTCGCAGCACGGTCTTCTGTCCGACCTGCAGCTTGTCGATGTCCTGCGGATTGACCTTGGCCTCGACCGACAGATCGTCGGCCTTCGGCACGATCATCATGATGGCATCGCCCGCCGTGATGACGCCACCGACGGTGTGCACGGTCGACTGCAGCACGACGCCGTCCTGCGGCGCGCGGATATCGATGCGGCGAAGCTGGTCCTCGGCGGTGACCTTGCGCTCGACGAACTCGCCGATCTTGTCGTTGGTCTCGCGCAGGTCCTTCGAGACCTCCGCCAGCATGTCCTTGTCGACCTGGATGATCTGCAACTCGGTCTCGGTGATCTTGCCCTTGGCCTGGGCGCGCGAGGCGATGTACTGAGCGCGCTCGCCGGAGAGCCGCGCCGCGTCGCGCTCGAGCGTGGTCAGGCGCGTCAGCTGCACCAGATGCTGCTCATAGAGCTGGCGGACGCCGACCAGCTCCTGCTGCACCAGCGCGATCTCCTTGTCCTTGGCGCTCTCCTGCGCCTGCAGGCCGGAGATCTCCTCGTTGAGTTGGGTGACGCGCTCGCGCAGCTGCGCCTTCTGGCCGGTGCGGCCGTTGACGCGGACCTCGAACAGCTTGGTTTCGCTCGCCATGATGTCGCGAACGTCCGGATCCTTGGCCTGCTCGAGCAGCTGCGGCGGGAAGGCGATCTTGTCGCGGCCCTGCTGCTCGGCCTCGAGCCGGGCCGCGCGCGCATAAAGACCGTTCAGCGTCTTGACCACGATCGCAAGGCTGGCCTTCACGACGGTCTCGTCGAGGCGCACGACGATGTCGCCCGCCTTGACCACGTCGCCATCGCGCACCCGCACCTCGCCGACCACGCCGCCGGTCGGATGCTGCACCTTCTTGACGTTGGATTCGACCACCACCGAGCCCGGCGCGATCAGCGCGCCCGAGATCGGCACCGTTGCGGCCCAGCCGCCGACGCCCCCGCCGAGAACCAGAACCACGGCGAGACCGACGATCAGATGCTTGCGGATCGAGCGATGTGCGTTGCGCGGTTGATCGGTCATGACTTGGCGGCTCCCGCATCCGCGACGATCTTGATCGGCGTCGGCACCGGCGGCGCGGCACGCTGCAGCACCTGCGCGAGCACTGCCTCCTTCGGCCCGAAGGTCTGCATGCGTCCGTCCTTCAGCACCAGCAGATGATCGACGCCCTCGATGCCGATCGGCCGGTGCGCAACCACAATGACAATCGCGCCGCGCTCGCGCGCGCCACGCACCGCACGGGTCAGCGCCTCGTCGCCTTCGCTGTCGAGATTGGAGTTCGGCTCATCCAGCACGATCAGGAACGGATTGCCGTACAGCGCCCGCGCAAGCGCCACCCGCTGCGCCTGGCCGGCGGAGAGCGCAGTGCCCTGTTCGCCGACCTGGGTGTCGTAGCCCTCGCGCATCTTGATGATCATCTCATGCACGCCGGCCTCCTTGGCCGCCGCGATGATACCGTCGGACTTGGCGTCGGGATCGAACCGGCAGATGTTCTGCGCGACCGTACCGGCGAACAGTTCGACGTCCTGCGGCAAATAGCCGACATGACGGCCGAGCTGGTCCGACGACCACTGGTCGAGCGCGGCGCCGTCGAGCCGTACCTTGCCCCGCGCCGGCACCCAGACGCCGACCAGCGCCCGGATCAGCGACGACTTGCCGGAGCCGCTCGGGCCGATCACGCCGACGCCGCTGCCGGCTTCGACGGCGAAGGTGATGTCCTGCACGATGGCGCGCTGGTCGCCCGGCGCGACCATGGTCACGGCCTCGACCGAGAGCTTCTTCTCCGGCGTCTGCAACAGCGTCTGCTCGGGCCGCGCCGGAATTTGCTGCAGCAGGCGGTTGAGCCGATGCCAACTTTGTCGCGCGGCGACGAAGCCCTTCCAATGCGCGATCGCGAGATCGACCGGCGCCAGCGCCCGCGCGCTCAGGATCGAGCCGGCGATGATGATGCCGCCGGTGGCCTCCTGATGGATCACGAGATAGGCGCCGACCGCGAGCACGGCAGACTGCAGCATCATGCGCAGCACCTTGGCGACCGCACCGAGCCCGCCGGTGACGTCGCTCGCACGCTGGTTGCCGGACAGATATTCCTCGTTGGCCTCGTTCCAGCGCCTGTTCATCCGGCCGGCCATGCCCATCGCCACCAGCACCTCGGCGTTGCGGCGGCTGGAGGCGGCAAGATCGTTGCGCCGCGCCGCGAGCGTCATCGCTTCCTTGGCCGGCGTGCGCGACAAGTATTCCGTGATCAGTGTCAACGTCACCAGGATGATCGCGCCGACCAGCGCCGTGACGCCAAGCAGCCAATGGAAGGCAAAGCAGATCACCATGTAGAACGGCAGCCAGGGCAGATCGAAGAACGCGCCGGGACCCATGCTGCCGAGGAAAGAGCGCACATTGTCGAGGTCGCGCAGCGGCTGCAGGCCTTCGCTGCGATTGCCGGCCATCAGCGGCAGCCGCACGACGGTGTCGAACACCCGCGCATTGAGCGCTTCGTCGAGCGAGGTGCCGACGCGGCCGAGGATCCGTCCGCGCAGCAGGTCGAGCACGCCCTGGGCGATGTAGAGGACCGCGGCGATGACCACGAGGCCGACCAGGGTCGGAACGCTGCGGCTCGGCAGCACCCGGTCGTAGACTTGCAGCATGAACATCGAACCTGTCAGGTAGAGCAGGTTGATCATGCAACTGATGAGGCCGACGCCGATAAAGGCGCTGCGGCAAGCGCGCAGCGCCTCAGCCAGTTCGGAACGCCGGACAGCGGGCGCGGCTGCCATAAAAACTGATCTCTGCAAAACAAAAGAGTTACGTGATCACCACGTTGTATAGACGTTTGCGACCACCGTCCATTTTAAGTCGCGTGAACCAAAGCATGGTTCGCGGCCTCATTTTGTGATCGCACCGACAGTTGACGGAATAAATTAGGGTTAACCGGCGGCGGAACCCTGGCCTCGCGCGGGCGCGCTTCCCGGAAGCGGCACGAGAATGACCGACATCGAGACCCGGCCGATCTCGCCATCCACATCGAGCAACACCCCGCTGCCGACGCCGAGCCCGGCCTCCGGGCGCCAGCGCGCATCGGCGCGAACGCCGATCCAGGCGCCCCGCGGTGACCGGAACAGCTGCACCGCGAGGTTCGGATTGGGGTCTGCCACCACGTTCTGGACCGGCCGCGCGATGCCGTGGGTCCAGTCAGCCGGGCCGAGCACCCGCGCCAGCGGACCGGCGCCCGCTATGACGGCGTGATGCAAGCGAAACCAGGCGGTATCGCCGCCGGCACGGGCTTCCATCGCATCCATGAACCAGCTGCGGCCATGGACGGCGTGTGGGCTGCGCAACGGAAATGCCGTGGGATCCACCGGATCGGCTGAGCTCCCGTAAAACCCCGGGACCTCGACGGCACGCTCGCGCGACAGCGTCACGCGCACCGTCGCGCAGGGTTGCTCCTCACCGGCCGGCCAGAGCGTGTTGTCGACGACGCTGACCCGGCCGCCTTCGGTCACCACGGTAACCTGCGTGCGCAGTTCCGTCATTGGTGTCGGCCGCAGGAACCAGGCCGCCGCCGAGATCGCGGTGCCCCAATTGCGCGCGCCGGCCATGGCCTCGACCTCGCCGGTCAGCAGGCTTGCGACCGCCCCGCCCTGAAGGCCTGTGAACGGCCCGGCCGCCAGCGCCGCCGGCTTCCAGTGATGGGGCGTGGCGAGCGGTTCGAAGATGGCCAAGGCGAATGATCCCCTGAGATGAGCAGGATTGAGCGTTCGGCCAATCTGATCCAAGAATAGCGGCCATGACAAAAGGCCATTCATCACTTCAGGTGAGCAGGATTCACCCATTGGATGCCCCCGATCCGCGCGTGATCCCACCGCTGCCGGCGCTGCTCGCCTTCGAGCGCGCGGCTACGCAACTCAGCTTCCGGCGCGCCGCGCGAGACCTGTCGCTGAGCCCGTCGGCGATCAGCCACCAGATCCGCGGGCTGGAAGAGCAGTTCGGCACCAAGCTGTTCGTCCGCGGCGCACGTTCGGTGCAATTGACCGACGACGGCGAGCGCTACCTTGCAAAAGTGTCGGCCGCGCTGGCGACGCTGCAGGAGGCGAGCCGTGACATGCTGCGGCAACGCGGCGAGGCCAGCGGCGAGCTCTGGATCAGCTCATTGCCGTTCTTCACCAGCGCCGTGCTGCTGCCGGCGCTGCCGGAGTTCAAGCGGCGCCATCCGCAACTGACGCTGCGGATCGAGGCCACGCACCAATATGCCGATTTCAACGGATCGCGCGTCGATGTCGCGATCCGCTACGGGCGGGAACATGCCACCGGGCTGAAGGTCGAGCCGCTGGTGCAGGTCAAAGGATTGCCGATCTGCACGCCGGCGCTGGTCAAGGCCGGTCTTCGGACCCCTGCGGACCTGTCGCGCGAGGTGCTGATCCATGTCACAACGCAGCCGCGGGCGTGGCCGGCCTGGCTGAGGGAGGCCGGGCTGCCGAATCTCGCTCCGCGCGGACATCTGTGGCTCGACAGCGTGCCGGCGATGCTGGAGGCCGCCGAACACGGGCTCGGCGTCGCGATTGCGATCGCGCCCCTGATCAAGGCGCGGCCGGGCTTTGGCAAGCGGCTGGTGGCGCCGTTTGCGTTCGAGGCCGCACACAGCGAGACGATCTACCTGGTCTCCCGCACCGAGCAGGCGCGGGACCGCCGCATCGCCGCGGTGCGGCGCTGGATTGCCGACGCGGTCGCACGGGCGAGCTAAAGCATGATCCGGAAAAGTGCGAAGCGGTTTTCCGAAAAGATCATGCTCAAACAAAGAGCGAAGGCGCGATGACGATTCAACCTAATCTCATCGCGCTTTAGACCGTGACGGACGCCGGCTCGGCCAGGATGCACCGTGCCAGGCGGCCGGGAGCGACCTGCACACTCGGCGGCAGGCTCTCGCTGCAGCGCGGCTCAGCGAACTTGCAGCGCGGTGCAAAGGAGCAACTGGCCGGCGCGTGATCGAGCGAGGGCGGAGTGCCCGGAATGGTTTCCAGCCGCTGGCCGCGCATCGCGCCGTGAATGGTCGAGGCCAGCAGGCCCTTGGCATAGGGATGCACCGGCGAGCGCACGATGTCGCGCAAGGCGCCCTGCTCCACGATCTGGCCGGCATACATCACCGCGACGCGGTCGCAGATTTCGATTGCGACACCGATGTCGTGGGTGACGAAGATGACCGACATGCCGAACTCGCGCTGCAATTCGCGCAGCAGCAGCAGGATCTGGATTTGCACGGTGGCATCGAGCGCCGTGGTCGGCTCGTCCGCGAGCAGGATCTTCGGCTTGCAGGCCAGCGCCAGCGCGATCATCGCACGCTGGCGCATGCCGCCCGACATCTCGTGCGGATAGGAGTCCAGCCGTCGCTTCGCGGAGGGGATCCGCACCACCTCGAGCATTTCGAGCGCACGCGCGGTAGCCTCGCGCTCGCTCTTGCCCTCGTGGCGCATCACCGTCTCCGCGATCTGGCGGCCGATGGTGTAGACCGGATCGAGCGCCAGCGCCGGCTCCTGGAAGATCATCGAGACGGTCTGGCCGCGAAATGCGGACAGCGCCTCGTCGTCCATCGCCAGCACCTCTTGTCCCAGCACCTTGACGCTGCCGGAGATCTGCGTGCGTTTCTTCGGCAACAGCCGCATCAACGCGCGCAACGTCACGCTTTTGCCCGAGCCGGACTCGCCGAGCAGCCCCAACACCTCGCCCTCGCCGAGCTGTAGGCTGAGATCGTTCACGGCATGGACCGTGCGATCGCCGGTGAAGCGGATGTTGAGGTTGTTGATCTCGACGAGGTTGGTCATGCGAGCTTGGGTATCCTGGCGTGGAAATCGGTCGCGCGCTGGAAGGCGGCGCCGATCCGAAGCAGAACCGCTTCCTCGAAGGAGCGGCCGATCAGTTGCATGCCGACCGGCAGACCCGCCTTGGTGAAGCCGGAGGGAATCGAGAGCGACGGCAGGCCGAGATAGTTGACCGGGCGGGTGAACCGCGTCAGGCGCTGCAGCACCGCGTCGGCGCCAGGACCATTGCCGACATCGCTCTCGGTAATCGTGGGTGCCGGCACCGGCGACGACGGCGCAATCACCGCGTCGACGCCGCTGACGGCTGCGTTGTGCGCAGCGAGCGCGGGGCCACGCCAGCGCATCGCCTCGAGATAGGTGACCGCCGGAATGGTCAGGCCGTTCTGCAGCCGCATCAAGACCTGCGCGCCGTAATCCTGCGGCCGCTCGATCATCCAGCGCTTGTGGAAGGCGGCAGCCTCGACCGCGAGCACCAGTTGCGATGCCGAAGAGAGCTGGCGCTGATCGGGCAGCTCGACCTTGACGATCTCGGCGCCCTCTTTCTTCAAGGTAGCGACGCTCTCGTCCAGGATACGCGCCACCTCGGGATCGAGGTCGTCGACATAGAACGCCGTCGGCACGCCGATCTTCAGGCCCTTCAGCGACTGTTTGGTCGCGGCCATATAGTCCGGCACCGGCTGCGTCGACGCCGTCAGATCCTCGGGGTCGGCGCCGGCCATCAGGCCGAGCAGCAGCGCGCAGTCTTCCGCGGTCTGCGCCAGCGGACCGACGGTATCGAGCGACTGCGACAGCGGCATCGCACCGGCACGGCTGACGCGGCCGACCGTCGTCTTCAGGCCGGTGACGCCGCAGAAATGCGCCGGCATGCGCACCGAACCGCCGGTGTCGGAGCCGAGCGCCGCGAAGGTGAGCCGCGCGGCAACCGCCGAACCCGAGCCCGACGAGGAGCCGCCGGTGATGTGTTCTGTGTTCCAGGGATTGCGCACCGCGCCGTAGTGCACGTTGTGGCCGGTCGGCCCATAGGCAAACTCGACCATCTGCAACGAGCCGAGGCGGACTTGTCCGGCATCCTTCAGCCGCTGCAGGGCGGTCGCGGTCGTCTTCGGTACGAAGTCGCGGCGAATCAGCGAGCCGCAGGTCACGACCTTGCCGGCGTCATAGTACATGTCCTTGTGCGCCAGCGGCACGCCGTGCAGCGCACCGCGACTATTGCCCCTGGCGAGCGCGGTATCGGCCTCCGTGGCGGCGGCCAGCGCCTGCTCGGACTCGATCGCCATATAGGCGTTGAGGCGCGGCTGCCATTCCGCAATGCGATGCAGCACGGCGCGCGTCACCTCATGCGAGGAAACTTTCTTGTCGGCAATCGCCTTGGCGACCGCGGTCAGCGTCATCAGGGCCGGATCAGAGCTCATTTCGACACCTTCTCAGTCTTCTGCGCGATCTGCGCCAGCAGGAAGCTCGCGGGTTCGAGATCGAAGGGCAGCGTGCCGGAGATCGGCGCGAAGCCGTCGAATGCCGGGCCGATCGAATTGGCGATGCGGGTGGCGACTTCGTCGTCGGCAGGCACGTCGGCGACGTGCGCGATCACCTTGACATCCTTGGGCGTAGGTCTGGTCATGCCGCGTTTTCTCCTTTTGCTTTTGCCGGCGCGCGGCTGTGCCCCGAGCCAGGAATGGCCATGTAGCACGCCGCTTGATGGCCCATTGTATCGAGATCGCTGAGTTTTGGCGTGTCGTTTGCGCAGAGCGGCTCCGCAAACGGGCAACGGGTGTGAAACCGGCAGCCCGGCGGCGGATCGATCGGATTGGGCGGATCGCCCGAGATCGGCGGCACCTCGGTGCGCTTGTCGGGATCGGATGACGGCATCGCCGCCAGCAGCGCGCGGGTATAGGGATGCGCCGGTGCATCCCAGACCGCATCAACGGGGCCGAACTCGACGACCTCGCCGAGATACATCACCAGCACGCGGTCGGAGATGTAGCGGACGACGTTGAGATCGTGGCTGATGAAGAGATAGGTCAGGCCGAATTCACGCTTCAGGTCAGCGAGCAGGTTGAGCACCTGGGCCTCGACCGATTTGTCGAGCGCAGAGACCGCCTCATCGAGGATCACGAGCCGCGGCGACAGCGCGAGCGCACGCGCGATATTGACGCGCTGCCGCTGGCCGCCGGAGACTTCGTGCGGATAGCGGTTGGCGAAAATCTCCGGCCGCAGGCCGACCTTGCCGAGCAGCTCGCGCGCCAGCGTCCGCGCCGTGTCGTCTGCCATACCGTGGACCTTTGGCCCGAACGCGATCGATTCCTCGATGGTGAGGCGCGGGTTGAGCGAGGCGTAGCTGTCCTGGAACACCATCTGCACGCCGCGTCGCAAATCGCGCAGCGAGAGTGACGGACCGACCTGTCGGCCGTCATAGATGATGTCGCCTGCATCGCGTGCCATCAGGTGCATCAACAGCCGCGCCGTGGTCGATTTGCCGCAGCCGGATTCGCCGACGATGCCGACGGTCTCGCCCTTCATGACCGCGAAGGTGACGTCGTCGACGGCGCGCACGGTCTTGCGCGGACTGAAAAGCCCGCCGCGCACCGGAAAATGCTTGGTCAGTCCCTTGACCTGCAGCAGCGGCTGCGCGGCGCCGCCGATGTCGGCGACCGGCTCCAGCATATCGACGGAGAGATTGGCGTCGCTCATGCTCTAATTCCTGATGTCCATGGCGCTGCGCATGCCGTCGCTGAGCAGATTGAAGCAGATCGAGACCGCGAAGATCATCGCGCCCGGCAGCGCCGCGACCCACGGATTGACGTAGATCGCGGTGCGCAGCGTATTCAGCATCAAGCCCCATTCCGGCTCCGGCGGCTTGGTGCCGAGCCCGAGGAACGACAGGCCGGCGGCAAGGATCATCGACACCGAGATCAGGCCGGTGGCGTAGACGAAGATCGGGCCGAGCACATTGCCGAGCATGTGGACGCGCATGATGGTGAAGGGGCCGGCGCCGGACGCGCGCGCCGCCTCGACGAAATCCATGTTGCGGACGCCGGTGGTGACGCTTTCGGCGACGCGGGTGATCTGCGGCACGAACACGATGGTCAGCGACACGATCGAATTGGTGATGCCGGCGCCGAGCGCGCCCGAGATCGCAATCGCCAGCAGCACCGACGGGAAGGCGTAGAACACGTCGACGGTGCGCATGATCGCGGTGTTGAGCTTGCCGCCGACATAGCCGGCGACGAGGCCGAGCGAGGTGCCGATCACGAAGGCGAAGATCACCGGCAGGATGCCGATGACCAGCGACAGCCGCCCGCCATAGATCAGCCGCGCCAGCATGTCGCGGCCGAGCTCGTCGGTGCCGAGCGGATAGCCCGGCGTGCCGATATGGCGAAGACGGCGGATCATCGAACCCTGATAGGGATCGGCGAGATGCAGCCACGGCGCCAGCAGCGCCGAGGCAAAGATCAGCACCAGGATGATGGCGCAGGCCATGCTGATCTTGTCGCGCCTGATGCGGCGGGCAACCGTCGCCCAGTAGCCGCGCGCCTTGGTCGCGGGGACGGCTTGCAATGCGGTATCTGACATCGCACTCATGCGCTCGCTCCTTGTTGGAGCATGATCTCCGCGCAAACGCGATCCGCGTTTGCCGCGAGGGAAAATCGGTTCCCACTTTTCCGGATCATGCTCTAACTCCGCTTGATGCGCGGATCGATCGCGGCCTGCGCGATGTCGACCAAGAGATTGAGCAGTACGAAGAACAGCGCCAGCACCAGGATCGTGCCCTGCAGCAGCGGCAGATCGCGCTGGAAGATCGCCGAGTTCAACAGCAGGCCCGAACCCGGCCAGGAGAACACGGTCTCGATCAGGATCGAGCCGCCCAGCATGTAGCCGAGCTGCAGACCCATCACCGCGAGCGCTGTCGGCGCCGCGTTCTTGATGACGTGGCGGAACACCTCGGTCTCGCGCAGGCCTTTTGCGCGCAACGCCTCGACAAAGTCCTGGCTCAAGATGTCGCCGGTCAGCGCGCGCACCGTGCGGGTGACGATGCCCATCGGGATCACCGAGGTTGTGATCGCCGGCAGCACCAGATAGCGCAGATGCTCCCAGTCCCACGCCCAGGCGCCGGAGCCGCCTGGCCCGGCACCGACCGCGGGCAGCCAGTTGAGCTGCACCGAGAAGATGATGACCAGCACCATGCCGAGCCAATAATGCGGCAGCGACACGCCGGCTATCGCAACCGAGGTCGCGACCTTGTCGACCCAGGTGTCGCGGAAATAGCCGGCAATCAGGCCGAACAGCAGGCCGAGCGTAAAGCCGATCATCGCGGCCGCGATCGCCAGCATCACGGTGTTGCCGACGGCGCGCATCACCTCGGTCAGGACGGGCCGCCCGGTCGCGATCGAATTGCCGAGATCGCCATGGATCGCACGCCACAGCCACAGACCGAATTGCACCGGCAACGGGCGATCGAAGCCATAGGCCGTACGCAATTGCGCGGCGAGCTCCTGCGAGGCATCGGCCGGCAGCACCGCGACCAGGGGGTCGCCGGGCGTGATGTGCACCAAGAGGAAGCACACCAGCGCCACGCTGAGCACGATCGGAATGACGTAGACGATCCGTCTGGACGTATAGGCGAACACGTTGCGTTCTTTCTTCCTTCTCCCCTTGTGGGAGAAGGTGGCGCGCCGAGCGCGCCGGATGAGGGTTTTCGATCCGCGGATACAATCATTTCATCTCAGGGAGGCGGTCCGCGGAGACAACCCCTCACCCGGCTTCGCTCTCGCGAAGCCACCCTCTCCCACAAGGGGAGAGGGTGCACCTATTGCGCGACTAGCGCCTCACGGCGCGACCGTGACCGGAGAGAAGTCGACGAACCAGCTCTTCGGCTGCACAAAGCCCTTGATCTTCGGGCTCATCGCGCGCGGTGCGACATCGTGGGCGACATAGAGGAAGGCCGCGTCGTCGACCGAGGCCGCATGCAGCTCGGCGAGCGCGGCGTCGCGCGCCGCCGGCTCGAAGGTCTGGCGGGCCTTCTTGACCAGCTCGTCGAACTTCGGGTTGTTGTTGAAACCCCAATTGTTCGACACCGGCGGCGCCATGCCCGACTGCAGGAAGCGCACCAGCGCGAAGAACGGATCCATCGCGGCATAGGTGACGTTGATGGCGTTCGAGCCGTTGGCGGTCGGATCCTTGGTGCCGCGCCGCCAATTGGTGAACAGCGTGTTCCACTCGATGACGTCGAGCTGCACATCGAAGTAGCACTCAGCCAACGCCTGTTGCAGATACTCGTTCATCGGCAGCGGCAGCATCTGGCCGGAGCCCGATGCCGAGGTCTGGATCTTGACCGTCAGCTTCTTGTTCGGACCGAAGCCCGCCTCCTGCATCAGCTTCTGCGCGGCCGGCTTGTCGTACTTGATCTGGAAGGTCGGGTTGCCGCGCCAGGGATGACCGGGCTCGAACGTGCCGGTCGCCGGCACCATCAGGCCGGCGAGCAGGCCGTCGCGCAGCCCCTCGCGATCGATGCAGAGATTGGCCGCCTTGCGGACGCGGATATCATTCCACGGCGAGCCCTCGACGCGCGAGAACTGCCAAGGCCAGACATGCGGCTCCTCGTTGGAATAGAGGTTGAAGCCACGCTGCTTGATTTCAGGCAGCGCGTCCGGCGCCGGCGCCTCGATCCAGTTGACCTGTCCCGACAGCAGCGCCGCGGTGCGGGCGTTGGCTTCCGGCATCGGCAGCAGCACCATCTTGTCGGCCTTCGGCACCCGTGCCTTGTCCCAGTAACTCTCGTTCTTCACCAGCTCGAGCCGCTCGCGCGGGGTGAAGCTCGACATCTTCCAGGGGCCGGTGCCCGACGCATCCTTGGCGAACGCGGCCCACGCGGCCTGCGACTTCGCCTTGGCATCGGCGCCTTCGGCCTTGTCGTAGAATTTCTGCCACTTGGCCGGGCTCGCCATGAACAAATTGGTGAGGTTGATCGGCAGGAAGCTGTCCGGCTCCTTGGTGGTCAGCTCCACCGTCATCTCGTCGATCTTGCGCGCCGAGACCAGCGTCGGCATGCGCGAGGCGGTGACGCCGACCTGGCTCGCATCGTACTGCGGCGCGTCCTGCTTCAGCACCTTGTCGACGTTCCAGACCACGGCGTCGGCGTTGAACGGCGAGCCGTCATGAAAGGTGACACCGGGGCGCAGCTTGAAAATCCACTTGGTCTTGTCGGCATCGTCGACCTTCCACTCGGTCGCGAGGCCGGGGATCATCGCGCTTGCCTTGTCGGACGAGGACAGGTCCCACATCGTCAGCGCGTCATACATCGTCAGACCCGTGAAGCGATTGCCCTCAAAACCCTGGTCGGGCTGGCCGAGCGTGCGCGGAATATCGGCAGCGGTCATGCCAATGCGCAGCACGGTCTCGGCGCCGGCAATCGCCGGCACGCCCGTGGCTATCGCAAGCGCCAGCATGATCGCCGTCGCATTGGTTTTCCTGTTACGCATCTGAGCAGCCCCTTCGAGTCTGGTGACGTTTTGGTGATTATTTCTTGGGCAAGCGTATGCAATGCCTGTGCCAAGGGGAATAGTTCATCAGCAAATAACCGCCGGGCGCGTCATTTCTTCCCACCTCGCGCCTGAACGAAGCGAAGATGCCTATTCTGGCATCATGC
Source organism: Bradyrhizobium pachyrhizi (assembly GCF_029714545.1). Lineage (NCBI taxonomy): Bacteria > Pseudomonadati > Pseudomonadota > Alphaproteobacteria > Hyphomicrobiales > Nitrobacteraceae > Bradyrhizobium > Bradyrhizobium pachyrhizi. The sequence goes on from NZ_CP121667.1 coordinate 8,408,980, forward strand.
TTGCAGGATTTGGCTCCAACGTCTTTCCAACGGAGCCTTCATATGCGTGCGCGCAATTCGATCCTGATGGCGGCAATGACGCTTGCCTTGACCGCGGGCTGGCCGGGCACATCCGCGCAAGCAGAGTCCATTGTGCGCTACGGCATTTCGATGGCCGACATTCCGCTGACCACCGGCCAGCCCGATCGCGGCGCGGGCGCCTACCAGTTCACCGCCTACACGATCTACGATCCGCTGGTTGCCTGGGAGATGGATGTTGCCGACCGGCCGGGCAAGCTGGTGCCCGGGCTCGCGACCGAATGGAAGGTCGACGACAACGACAAGACCAAATGGCGCTTCACGCTGCGCAAAGGCGTCAAATTCCACGACGGCAGCGACTTCAATGCCGACGCGGTGATCTGGAATCTCGACAAGGTGCTGAACGACAAGGCACCGCAATTCGACAAGCGGCAGAGCGCGCAGGTCAAGACCCGCCTGCCTTCGGTTGCGAGCTACGCCAAGGTCGACGATTTCACCATCGAGATCACCACCAAGACGGTCGACTCCTTCTTTCCCTATCAGATGCTCTGGTTCCTGGTCTCGAGCCCCGCGCAATATGAAAAGCTCGGCAAGGACTGGGACAAGTTCGCCAGCCAGCCCTCCGGCACCGGTCCGTTCAAGCTGACCAAGCTGGTGCCGCGCGAGCTCGCCGAGCTGACGAAGAACCCGGACTATTGGGACAAGAAGCGGCTTGCGAAGGTCGACAAGATGATCCTGATTCCGATGCCGGAGGCGCTGACCCGCACCAACGCGCTGCTGGCCGGCCAGGTCGACCTGATCGAAACGCCCGCGCCCGACGCCGTGCCGCAGCTCAAGGCCGCCGGCATGAGGATCGTCGACAACGTGACACCGCATGTCTGGAACTATCACTTGAGCGTGCTGCCGGGCTCGCCCTGGACCGACATCCGCCTGCGCAAGGCGCTCAACCTCGCGATCGACCGCGACGCGGTGGTTGGCCTGATGAACGGCCTCGCCAAGCCGGCCAAGGGCCAGGTCGATCCGTCGAGCCCGTGGTTCGGCAAGCCGACGTTCGAACTGAAATACGACCTCGCGGCCGCGAAGAAGCTGGTGGAGGAAGCCGGCTATTCGATGGACAAGCCGCTGAAGACGACTTTCATCATCGCCCAGGGCGGCACCGGGCAGATGCTGTCGCTGCCGATGAACGAGTTCCTGCAGCAGAGCTTCAAGGAGATCGGCATCGATATCGACTTCAAGGTGGTCGAGCTCGAGACATTATATACGCACTGGCGCAAGGGCGCCGCGGACGAGATGAATGCCGGCATCACCGCCAACAACATCGCCTATGTCACGTCGGATCCGCTCTACGCCATCGTGCGGTTCTTCCACTCCGGCCAGGTGGCGCCGGTCGGCGTCAACTGGGGCGGCTACAAGAACCCGAAGGTCGATGCGCTGATCGACGAGGCCAAGCAGACCTTCGATACCACCAGGCAGGATGCGCTGCTGGCGCAGGCGCACGCGCTGATCGTCGACGATGCCGCGCTGGTGTGGGTGGTGCACGACACCAATCCGCACGCGCTGTCGCCGAAGGTGAAGACCTTCGTGCAGGCGCAGCACTGGTTCCAGGATCTGACGCAGATCGGGCTGGAGTAAATCTCCCTATCGTCGTCCCGGCGAAAGTCGGGACCCATACGCCGCCGCCGCCGCAATGGGCATGCGGCGAGACGATCTTCCGTCAACGGCCATTCGTGGTTACGGGTCCCGGCCCCCCGTGCGCAATTGCGCACTCGGCCGGGACGACATCGGGTTTGCGTCGGCTATTTCGTCGTCAACGCGAATGCGCCGTTCCAGTCGTCGGGCGGCGGCTCCTTTTGGAAGGCGTGGATGCGCGCCTCGTAGAGGCGGTAGAGATATTGCAGCGTCTGCGCCTCGTCGGTCTTGCGGCCGCGTTCGATCGCGGCGAGCGCGCCGTCCCAATCGCGGCCGCGGTAGCAGGCGAGCATCTCGATGGTCAGGTTGCGCAGCCGCTGGAAGCGGCCGGAGTTCGCGACATCCTCGCGGCCGGCGATCGCATAGATCACCTCGGGCTCCTTCTTGCCCTTGACCATGATGAAGTCGAGCTCGAGGATCGCAAGCTTCTCCTTCACCGCGAGCGCGGTCTTCGATCCCACGATGATCGGAAAGCCGTATTCCTTGGACTGCCCCTCGAGCCGCGAGGCCAGATTGACGCTGTCGCCGAACACCGAATAGTCGAAGCGCACATCGGAGCCCATATTGCCGACCACGCAGGAGCCGGTGTTGAGACCGACACCGATGTTGAGCGGCACATAGACGTGGCCGCCATCCTTCGCCTCCTGCTCGCGCTCACGGTTGAGGTCATCGACGCGCTCCAGCATGTCGAGCGCCGCATCGCAGGCGTTGAGCTGGTGCTGCTTGTCATCGAGCGGCGCGTTCCAGAACGCCATGATGGCGTCGCCCATATATTTGTCGATGGTACCCTTGCGGGCGAGAATCGCGTTGGAAAGCGGGGTGAGGAAACGGTTCATCAGCGCCGTGAGGCCCTGCGGATTGCTCTTGTAGGTTTCCGAGATCGAGGTGAAGCCGCGCATGTCCGAGAACATGATGGTCATCTCGCGTTCCTCGCCGCCGAGGACCAGCCGCTCCGGCGACTGCGCCAGTTGCTCGACCAGCGCGGGCGACATGTACTGCACGAATTGCGACCTGATCTGCCGGCGCTGCTGCTGCTCGCGCACGAAGGCGGAGAAGATCAGCGTGAGATAGATCGCCGTGGTCGACATCAGCGGATAGGTGAAATCGATCAGCAGCCGGTGCTGGGAATAGAAATACCAGGAGGTGCCGATCAGCACCGAGGCAAACATTCCGCCGACGGCGACCAGCGTGATCGGACCGAATTTCGGCGCGAAGGCGATCACCAGGAGTCCCATGATCAGTGCGGCGAAGAATTCGATGCCGATGCCGTAATTCGGCTGCGAAACGACATCGCCGGTTAGAGCGCTCTCCAGCACCTGGGCGTGGACCTCGACACCGGGCATCGCCGGCGTCACGGGCGTCGTCTTGATGTCGTTCAGCCCGGTCGCTGAGGTGCCGATCACGATCAGCTTGCCGGCAATTCGGTCCGGTGAGACGCGCCCGTCCAGCACATCGACCGCCGAGACATAGATCGAGGGATCGCGGCGGGCGTAGTGGATCCAGAGTTGGCCGTGGAGATCGGTCGGGATCGCAAAGCCCTTGAGACCCAGACTCTTGATACCGGCCTTGTCGGCCTTGATCAGGATCGTGCCCGAGCCGCTCGCCACCCGCAGCATCTCGAAGCTCAGCGACGGCATCGTGATGCCCTGCGCCACCATGATCATCGGCACGCGCCTGACGATGCCGTCGCGCTCCGGCCTGATCGTGAACAGGCCGCGCCCGGCGGCCGCCTCCTCGAGCACCGGTACGTTGCGAAGCAACCCCGGGAACATGAACATGAAAGGCTGCGGCTCCTCGCCGAGCATCGCAAGTCCGGTGACCGGAAGCTTTTCGTTGAGGTCGGCGCGCACGTTGGGTCCGCCGGATTCGCCGAGCACCACGCGCGAGTTCTTGATGGCTTCGGCCATGATGCTGTCGTTGCTCGGCAGTTGCCGCAGCCTGGCGCGCATCTCCTCATCGAGGCTGCTGAAGGTATCGGCGGCGATATCGGGGTTGAGACGATCCGGCTCGGAGAACACCGCGTCGAACGCGATCACCACGGCGCCGAGCCGGGTGAGATTGGTGACGATGTCGGCGAGCCGGGTCCGCGGCCACGGCCACTGTCCGAGCCGGGGATCGGCGAGGCTCTTTTCGTCGATGTCGACGATGGTGACGGGCCGCGCGGTCTTCTGGCGCGGTTGCAGCGCCTGGAATGTGTCAAACGTCCTGACGCGAAGCTCCTGAACCGGAGCCGGATCCACGATCCGCAGCGCGGCAATGCCGATCAACAGCGCCACGCAGACCAGCCGCGCGTAGCCGAAGCGCCGTGCGAACCACCTGCGTATCGCCTTCAGCCGTTTCATGCCATCTGGATATCACGCGCGCAGAATTGTTCCAATCGAGCAAGCACGCAGTGCACAATCAGCCGGACCAGACCCGCGGGGCACGGCCGGGCGTCCGTCACGGAAAATGAATGATGAAGTCGTTCTGGGACAGGCTCGCCTTCGCAACATTGTGCAATGTGATCGTGTCTGCGCCGTCGACCGTGATCAGCGTATCCGCCGAATTCGTCGGCGATGTCGCAACATGCTGATCGAACCAGGTACTGAAGGTGCTTGCCGAGACGACCGTGGACAGGTCGATCTGGTCCTCGCCTGGCGTGAAGTTCAGGATCGTGTCGTGGTTGAAGTTCGGCGCAAACACGAACTTGTCCTGATAACCCGACCCGAAGAACACGTCCTTGTCGCTGGTCCCCGTCAGTGTCACCGGCTGCGGCGGGTCCTGCTGGACGTTGAAGATCAAATTGACCGTATCGGTTGCGCCATGGCCATCGGTCGCCGAGAGCGCAATCTTGTCGGTCGCTGGAGCTGTCTGGCCGGGGTTGTAAACGAGGCCCGGCGATCCAAGCGCGGTGTTGATGCCGGAGAGAAGCCCCTCCTGCGACGAAGGCGCAACGCTGCTGCCCGCACCGGGCGTCGTCACCGCGGCCATGGAGAAGGTCTCGTCGGACGTCGCATCGGCGTCCGTCACGGTCAGGCCGGAGATCGTCTCGGTCCCGTTGGGATGTTCGGTGATACTGACGTTGTCGGTGTGGATCACGGGCGCGTCGTTGGCGCCGATCACGTCGATCGTCAGCTTCGCAGTCCCGATAGCGCCATGCGCGTCGATCGTTTCCACATCGAACGTGTCGGCATAGGTGCCCTTGCCGAGCGCGTTGATCGCGGCGGCATCGGGAACATAGCTGTAGGTGCCGTCCGGGTTGACGGTCAGCGAGCCGTAGAGGCCTGCGGTCTGCGTGACCGCGGCGTGATCCGAATTGAGTGCGGCATAAGTCAGCGTTGCGGTTTCGCCATGGTCGACGTCGTTGCCATGGAGCGTGCCGGTCAGCGTGCCGAATGTGTCGTTATCGGCGGTATCGGTGAGCGTGCCGGCACTGAAGTCGGCGAGTGTCGGCGCGTCGTTGGCGCCGTTGATCGTGATCGTCACGGGCTCGTTGACGACGCCGCCATGGTGGTCGTCGATCTGGATCGTGTAGGTCAGCGTCAGCGTCTCGCCGAGGGCGAGATAGTCGAAATTCTGGTCCGCGGCCGAGAACGTCCAGGTCGACGATCCGATTGAACCGCCAGTCGCGTCTGTCAACGTCCCCAGCGACAGCCAGTTCAGGATCGTGGACTCGTCGGGCAGGCCCGTGGTCGCCCCGGATTCGGCGACGCCGGTGATGGTCATGGTGTGGGTGTCGCTGAGATCCACATCGGTGAACGTCACGGTGCCGGATGCGTTGTCCAGCGTCGATGAACCGGTCGTATCGGGTTGTTCGGGGATGATGGCCGCCTGAGGCACCGACGTGACGATCGGCGCGTCATTGCTGCCGGTAATCGTGATCGTGACCGGTTGGCTGATCACGCCGCCATGATGGTCATTGACCTCGACCGTATAGGTCAGCGTCAGTGTCTCACCGTCGGCAAGATAATCGAAATTGCGGTCGGCGGCCGAGAAGGTCCAAGCCTGGGATCCGGCGATCCCGCCGGTCGAATCGGTCAGCATCCCCAGCGAGAGCCAGTTCAGGATGATGGACTCGTCCTCAGGCAGGCCTGTGGTCGTTCCGGATTCCGCGACGCCGGTGATGGACACGATATGGGTGTCGCTGAGATCGACGTCGGCAAATGTCACCGCGCCCTGGGCCACGTCGAGCTTGATCGATCCGGTCTCGCCGATCATCTCGGGGACCGTGGCGGTCGGCGGCTCCGACGTGAACGTCGGCGCGTCGTTGGTGCCCGTGATGGTGATGGTGACGGGCTGGGTGACGACGCCGCCGTGATGGTCGTCGACCTGGATCAGGTAAGTCAGCGTCAACGTCTCGCCGACAGCGAGATAGTCGAAATTCCTGTCGGCGGCCGAGAAGGTCCAGGCGCGCGATCCGGTTACGCCGCCGGTCGAATCCGTCAGCGTGCCGAGCGACATCCAGCCCAGTATCGTCGCCTGATCGGGAAGCCCCGTGGTCACGCCAGTTTCGGTGACGCCGGCCACGGTGACGCTGTGGGTGTCGCTGAGATCGACATCGACGAAGGTCACGGTACCGGATGCGGTATCCGGCACGACCGAACCGGTCGTCTCCTCGGCTTCGGTGATGGCGGCCGCCTGGGTCGGCGAGGTGATCACCGGCCTGTCGTCGGTGCCGACGATCGTGATGGTGACCGGCAGCGTGACGACGCCGCCCTGATGGTCGTCGATCTCGACCGTGTAGGTCAGCGTCAGCGTCTCGCCGGTGGCGAGATAGTCGAAGCTCCTGTCGGCGGCCGAGAACGTCCAGGAGCGCGATCCCGTCACGCCATCGGTCGAATCGGTCAGCGCGCCCAGCGAAAGCCAGGTCAGCACGGTGGCATGGCCGGCAAGTCCGGTGGTGACGCCGGTCTCGGTGACGCCGGTGATGGTGACCGTATGCGTGTCGGTCAGATCCGCATCGGTAAACGTCAGCGTGCCGTGCGCCGTATCAGGCTGGGCGGAATTCGTCGTTACTGCGAGTTCGGTGATCGAACCGGCCTGCGCCGAGGACGTCACCACCGGCGTGTCGTTGGTGCCGGTGATCGTGATCGTGAAGGTCTTGAACGTAGTCTCGTTGTTCGGCGCGAAATTGTTATCGACGCGCGCGACATAGGTCAGCGTCAGCGTTTCCCCGGCAGCCAGGAAGTCGAAGGCGCTGTCGGCAAGGTTGTAGGTCCAGGTCGCCGAACCGGCATTCTTGTTGTTCGGATCGGGCTCGAGCAGCAACGGGATCTCGACGGTCTTGATGGCCGCAAGCTGCGCTGCCGTCAACGATGAGGTCACGTCGCTGCCGTTGGCGTTCCGGTAGCTGAACGCGGAATAGTCGACCTTCGCACTCGGTATGTCACCGACATTGAGGTCCAGCCATTTGATCTGGCCCGTCGCAGTGTCGAGCAGCCCGCTTTGGGTCAGCCCCGGCCGCTCGGTAAACGCCGCGTCCTGGGTCACGACCTGCGGCGGCCCCGGGATGTGGTCGATCCTGCTGTTGGGAACGCCGCCGGCCTGAGGGCCGGTCGTGTTGACGAAGGTCAGCAGAATGATGATCGGCGCGCCACCGTCGCTGCCGGTGAGCTTGAAGCTGCTCGAAACCGGGACGACGCTGTCCGTGAAGTTGGTTGTGAGCTTGGTGTTGGGATTGTTATTGTCAGTGAACTTCAGCGCGAAGACGTCGGAGATCAGCTTCTGCGCATCGGTCGACAGTTGCGCCGACGAGACGAAGCTGACGCTGCCCTGGCCGTTGACGATGGTCTGGGTGCCGGCCTGATCGACGGTCGCGATCGGATTGAGCGTCGTCTTGTCGAACAGGATGTAGGAGCCGGTGGTGCCATCGGGCTCGACCAGCACCTGGAATTTGGCCGGCGGCACGCCGCCGGTGCCCTGCACGTCGAAATCGATCTCGACCAGCACCGCGGTGCCGCGGATGCCCATGGTCGCGACCGGCGTATCGACCTTCATGTCGCCGTGCTTGGCGGTCGCGCCGGCAACGAAGGAGATCGTGCCCGAGACCAGACTCATCAGCGACGTATTGCTCGAGCCGTTCGGGTCGTAGATCATTTCGTTCAGCACCATCTTGGCATTCGGTCCGAGACCGAACACGGTGCCGTCGATGAAGGTGATGCCGAGCGTCGAGTCGCCTCCGGACTGCACCACGTCACCCTTGTTGACGTTATCGCCCTGGTTCAGGACGATCGCGACGCCGTTGCGGATGGCCGTCGCGTTCCCGGTCAGCTTGGTGACATGGCCGATGACCTTGGCCGGCTCCGCCGCGCCGCCGGCCTGGGCATATTGGGCATAGCCGGTGAGTGCGTTGACGAGATCGCCGGTGAGATGCGCGCCGTCAGGCGACGCCAGCGGCGCGCGCTTTTCGCCCTTGAAGTAGTCGTGAAGGACAAGTTCCCGATCGTCCTTCGCGATGACGAGATCGAGCCCGGTCCGCTTGAAGTCGCCGGTGAACAGCAATTGCCCGTCGTCGACGATGATCGCGCCGGGCGGAGCATGCGTGGAAACACTGTCGACGTGCACGTATCCACGGGCATAAGCGTCCGTGTTCGGCAACAGGCCGTCGAATTTCTCGACAAAGTTCACTGCGGATCACCGCACGAGAGTTAATATTGTTAAAATATCCGAATGATTATGCCTGCATATCATCGGATAAAGCTTGACGAAACCACTCTGTGCTTGCGCAAGGTGGTCCTGTAGTGCGGTTTGACTGGATGTGACTTGGCTCACGCTGTGAAGAGCCGTGTAGTTCGGATTCGCTTGACGGTACCATAAGGTGGGATTTAAGCCAAGATACGTACTGAGCCACGTATTCGTGGTATTGATTGGCATTTCTGTACTTGCCTCTATTTCCCCTTAGCCCAGAGCGGGCATTTGACCCCAATTTCCCGGCCAAAGCTGTGACTTAGCTTACAAATCACAGCAGTCCCGTGCGCGGACCGGCCGGGTTAACCAGAAGGCAAGGATGAGTTGCAAAGCAGTGGAAAAAGGTTCGCCGCTTCCTTTCACGAACCGGTAAAGTTTTCGGGACCCCAAGCAGGCGCCCTTTAGCCTCTTCCCCTGATTCCCCACATCTTAAGTCGATTCGAAGGGATCGTTCGCCATGCTGCCCGGCATGAAACGATCCGGTCGCGTGCGCGGTGCAATATCCACCCGCCGATGAGCGGACAGGGGGTGTCAGATGAGATTCTCGCTTCGCCCGCTGGCGCTGCGCGCCGTCATGCTGGGCTTCGGCCTGGCGCTGGCCGCGCCGGTTGCCGAGCTCAATGCCGCTTCGCTGCTTTCGCCCGGCCCGGCGACGCTGATCAGAAAGTCGACCGAGCCGTTCGGCCTGACCACCAGCCTGCTTGCCGATGGCGGCCTGCACGACAAATGGCTCGGCGTGCAACGCCAGCTCGCCGACGAATTGGAGCAACTGGCAGCCTGCGAGAGCGACCGCGCCGGTTGCGCGTCGCCGGTGGCGCTGCGATTCCTGGCGATCGTCGATGCCGGACGAGCGCGTCAGGGTCGCGCCCGGCTCGGCGAGATCAACCGCGCGATCAACCTTGCGATCCGTCCGGGCAGCGATCTTGCGGCTTATGGCGAGCCCGACGTCTGGGCGCCGCCGCTCGCCACCTTCGCCCGCGGCAGCGGCGACTGCGAGGACTATGCGATCGCGAAACTCGTGGCGCTGCGCAAGGCCGGCGTGGCGCCGGAAGATCTGCGGATCGTCGTCCTGCATGACCTCGTCGGCGGCGAAGACCATGCGGTGGTCACGGCGCGGCTCGACGGCCGCTGGCTGACGCTCGACAACCGCCGCATGGCGATGATCGAGGACAGCGACATCAGGAGCTTTCGGCCGACCTTCGTGATCGACCAGCACGGCGTCAGCCGCTATGTCGATGCCCCGCTCGTCGCCGAGACCGCGTGGCGGCCGGCGGCGCGGACGAACTGATCGCGTCATTCCGGGACGATGCGAAGCATCGAACCCCAATTCGCAATTGCGAATTGGGGAATCTCGAGGCTTCCCGGTGCGCACCTGCGGTCCGGTGCTAACGCACCATCTCGGAATGGCGATCCCGAGAAATGCCGCTCAGAACATCAGATTGTCCTTCACCAGCACCCAGCGGCCGCCCTTGACCTGCTGCACTTGGGTGATGGTGTTGGCGAGATGATCCGTCTTGGAGAACTTGGTCGGCGGCGAGCTGAAGATGTCGAGGAATTTGTCGCCTGATTCCAGCGAGTCCAGCATCTTCTGGCCGGAGAGATCCTTGCCCGCCTTCTGCGCGTAGAAGGCGAAGGTCATCACCGCGTTGTAGCCGATGATCGCCTGGGTATTGGCGTCGGTATTGAACATCTTCTTGTAGTTCACCAGCCAGTCCTTCACCTTGCCCTTGGCCGTGTCCTCGTAGGGGATCTCGAAGCCCGACGCCGCATAGAGCCCTTCGACGGCTTCCTTGCCGAGCGCCGGCACTTCGAGCACGTTGGTCGGGGTGGCGCCGAGGAAGGTCACGTCCCAGCCGAGCTTCTTCGCTTCGTTCATCGCGCCGATGGTCTCGCGGATCACGGTGCCGAGCACGACGAGATCGCAGCCGTCGGCCTTCATCTTGGCGACCTGCGCCGAGAAGTCGGAGGCGCCGCGCTTGTAGCTCGTGACCGAGGCCGGCTGCACCTTCATCGCGCCGAGCTGCTGGGTGAAGCCGTCGAGCACGTTTTTGCCGTACTCGTCATCCTGATGCATGATGCAGGGCTTCTTGAAGTTCTTCCAATCCATCATGTATTTGAGCGCGGCGCGCGTGCTCTCGACATAGGGCAGGAGGTTGTTGAACTTCAACCGCTCCTGCGGCTTGGCGGGATCGAACTTGAAGGTGAATTCGGCGGCCGTCAGCGGGAACAGCTGCAGCACGCCGGCATCGAACAGGATGTCCTGCGCGGCGAGCACGGTCGGCGAGCCCATCGGTCCGATCATCGCGAACACCTTGTCGCGCTCGACCATCTTCTGCGAGGCCAGCACCGCCTTCTTCGGATCGTAGCCGTTGTCCTCCAGGATCATCTTGATCTTGCGGCCGTTGATGCCGCCGCCGGCGTTGATCTCCTCGACCGCCATCTTCATGCCGTTGGACACCGGAACGCCCCAGACCTTGATCGGGCCGGACAAGTCCTGATGCGTTCCGATCACGATCTCCGTCGGCGAGATGCCTTCATTGGTGACCTTGGTCTGGGCTGCGGCCGGCAGACAGGTCAGCGCCAGCGCGCTCACCGCAAGGCCCAGCGCCTTCAGCGATTTCGACATTGCAGTCTCCTCCTTACATGGCCCATGTTGAGCGAAGGGTCGGGCCGGCTCGCTCCCTCGCCAATTTCCTTCTCCTCGGCTATGCCACCGCCCGCTCGCCATACATGGCGTCGATCTCGGCGGCGTAGCGCTTGTTCACGAAGCTGCGCTTCAGCTTCATGGTCGGCGTCAGCTCCTCGTCCTCGGGCGTGAGCTGGCGCTCGATCAGATAGAATTTCTTGACGGTCTCGACGCGCGCGAACTTCACGTTGACCGCCTCGACCTCGCGCTGGATCAGATCCTGGATTTCGCGGGCGCGGCACAGGCTCGCGTAATTGGTGAACGGGATGTCGTGATCCTGGGCGTACTTCTCGACATTCTCCTGGTCGATCATGATCAGGCAGGTGAGATACGGCCGCTTGTCGCCGATCACGACCGCGTCCGAGACATAGGGCGAGAATTTGAGCTGGTTCTCGATCTCGGACGGCGTGATGTTCTTGCCGCCGGAGGTGATGATGATGTCCTTCATCCGGTCGGTGATCTTGACGTAGCCTTCATTGTCGATCGTGCCGACGTCGCCGGTGTGCAGCCAGCCTTTGGCGTCGATCGTCTCGGCGGTCCTCTCCGGTTGATTGAGATAGCCCATGAACAGGAAGTCGCCCTTGATCAGGATCTCGCCCTTCGGGCAGATCATCACCTCGCCCCACGGCGCGGCCTTGCCGACCGAGCCGAGCTTGATGCGGTCCGCCGGCATCATGGTCGCGACACCGCAATTCTCGGTCTGGCCGTAGACCTCGCGCATGTCGATGCCGAGCGCGAGATACCAGCGGATCAGATCCGGCGAGATCGGCGCGGCGCCGGTCAGCGCGATCCGGCAGCGGTCGAGCCCGAGCATGCGGCGGATGTTGCGGAACACCAGCCAGTAGGCCGCGCGGTTGGCGAGCCGCAGCGACAAGGGCGGCGTTTCGCCCTGCAGCCGCCACTCGGTCATCCGGTTGCCGATCGCGAGCGCGCGGGCATACATCCAGTTCTGGAACGGGGTCGCATCCTTCAGCGCGATGGTGATGCCGGAATAGAACTTCTCCCAGATCCGGGGCACCGCGAGGAACGCGGTCGGCTGCACCTCGCGCAGATTGTCCGGCACCGTTTCCGGGCTCTCGGCGAAATTCATCACCGATCCCAGCGCGAGCGAGAGGTAATAGCCGCCGACCCGCTCGGCGACGTGGCAGAGCGGCAGGAACACCAGCCGCTCCTCGCTGTCGGTCGAGGGGTAGAGATCGTTGGCGTGGCGCATCTGGTGCGTCACGCCGCGGTTGGAGTGCATCGCGCCCTTGGGCGGGCCCGTGGTGCCGGAGGTGTAAACAAGGATCGCGAGATCGGAGGCGGTGCGGCTGCCGGTCATCTCGTCCCACAGCGCCGGATTGCCCCAGGCATGATTGCGGCCGAGCGACGTGAATTCCGCGAGCGACAGCACCATTGGATCGGAGAAGCCGGAGAGGCCCTCCATGTCGAACACGACGATCTTCTCCAGCGTCGGACAGCGCGACCGGCAGGTCAGCACCTTGTCGAGCTGCTCCTCGTCCTCGACGAAGATGACCCGCGTGTGGGAATCGTTGATGAGGTATTCGACCTGCGCCGCCGAATCGGTCGGATAGATGCCTGAGGAGACGCCGCCGGCGCACAGGATGCCCATGTCGGCATAGACCCATTCGGGCACCGCGTTGGCGATGATCGAGCCAACGTCGCCGGGACGGAAGCCTGTGGCATGCAGGCCGTAGGCGATGTCCTTGGAGATCTGCAGCCATTCGCGCCAGCTGGTCGGTTGCCAGATGCCGAACTTCTTCTCGCGGATCGCGGGCCTGTCGCCACGCGTTTGAACCGCGAGCAGAAAGCTCCTCGCGATCGTGTCGGCAACCGTCAGCACCGCTGGTCCTGCCATGCGCGCTCCCTCCTCTGCCGCCCGTCTCACCCGCCGGCCCTTCGTGCCGGCCTTGTTGGCGAAACGGGCCTGAAATCTAGCTCCAACTCTCTTTCAGTGCCAAACCTTCCTCGGCGCCATTGCCAGCGCCCAGTCATTCTCAACGCCACGTCTTCTTTTTTTTCCAGCGCCGCTCGCCGCGCGCGCCGGCTTCCTTGGCGCCGAGATAGAACTCCTGGATATCGGGTGAATTCATCAGCCGTTCGCTGGTGTCGTTCATGACGACGCGGCCGATCTCCAGCACATAGCCGTAGTGCGCCGTCTCCAGCGCGATCTTGGCATTCTGCTCGACCAGCAGGATCGACATGCCCTGCTCCTCATTGACGCGGCGGATGATGGTGAAGATCTCCTTCACCAGGATCGGCGACAGCCCGAGCGACGGCTCATCGAGCAACAGCAGCGTCGGCCGGTTCATCAGCGCCCGCCCGATCGCCAGCATCTGCTGCTCGCCGCCCGAAAGCTGCCCGGCCGGCTGGCCGAGCCGCTCTCTCAACCGTGGAAAATAGCCGTAGACGCGATCGAGGTCCTGCGCCACACCGTCGCGGTCCTTGCGCAGATAGGCGCCCATCATCAGGTTTTCGCGCACCGACAGGAACGGAAACACCTCACGCCCCTCCGGCACGTGGCTCAGGCCGAGCCGCACGATCCGGTCGGCCTCCATGCGCTGGATCGGCTTACCGAGGAATTCGATCGAACCCTTCTGCGGGTCGAGGATCCCGGAGATCGTCTTCAGGACCGTGGTCTTGCCGGCGCCGTTGGCGCCGAGCAGCGTCACGATCCGGCCGCGCGGCACCTCGAGGCTGATGCCGCGGATCGCCATGATCGGCCCGTAATAGCTTTCGATGTTGGAGAGTTTCAGGATGATGTCCGCTGTGCTCATGGCATCATCCTCATGCGCCGAGATACGCTGCGACGACGTCGGGATGGTGCTGCACCTCGGACGGCGAGCCCATCGCCAGCACGCGACCGTAGTTCAGCGCGATGACGCGGTCGGAGACGCGGTTGACCAGCGTCATGTCGTGCTCGACCATCAGCACGGTGATGCCGAGCTCGCTCTTCATGTCGCGGATCCAGAACGACATGTCGTCGGTCTCCTCGACATTGAGGCCGGAGGACGGTTCGTCGAGCAGGATCAGCTTCGGCTCCGAGCACAGCGCCCGCGCCAGCTCGATCACCTTGCGCACGCCGTAAGGCAGTCCCGAGATCAGCTTGTCGCGGTAGGGCTCGAGATCGAGGAACTCGATCACCTGCTCGACGCGGCGGCGATGCGCCTTCTCGCCGGCGCGGACGCTCGGCAGGAACAATAGCTCCTGCCACAGCCGGGTAGTGGAATGGCGATGGCGGCCGACCAGGAGATTGCTCAGCACGGTCGCGTTCTCGAACAGCTCGATGTTCTGGAAGGTGCGGGCGATGCCGAGTTTCGCGATGTCGTAGGCCGGCTCCTGGGTGATGTCCTGATCCTCGAAGAAGATCTTGCCGGAGGTTGGCGGATAGATCCGCGAGATCAGGTTGAAGATCGAGCTCTTGCCGGCGCCGTTGGGCCCGATGATCGAGAGGATCTCGCCCTTCTCGACCGCAAAGCTGACCGCATCGACTGCCTTGAGGCCACCGAAATGCAGCGACAGGTTCTCGGCGCGGAAATAGCTCATCTGTTCCGCTCCGATTTCACATAGATCTTCTGCCGCTTGAAGGTGGCGCGCTTGTAGAGCGGGAACAGCTGGAAGAAGAGCTTGATCTTGAGCCAGCGGCCGTAGAGTCCGAGCGGCTCAAACAGCACGAACAGCACGATGATGATGCCGTAGATCGCGCCCTTCAGTCCGTTGGCGGAGGCGAAGGCTGCGACCGCGTCCTGGATATGGCCCGCGCGCTCGGTGCCGGCGCCGAGGGTCGCAGCCATGCCGCCGATCACGCCCGGCATATCGTCCTTCAGATAGGTCAGGAACGGATCGATCATGACCAGGAAGATCGCACCCAGCACCGCACCGTGCAGGCTGAACGTGCCGCCGATCAGGATCACGATGATGAACTCGATCGAAAGCTGCAGCGTGAACATCTCGGGCGAGATGAAGGAGAGCTTGTGCGCGAACAGCACGCCGGCAAAACCGGTGATCGCTGCCGAGATCGCAAACGACTTCACCTTGTAGAGCGCGACATTGATGCCCATGCTGCGCGCCGCGGTCTCGCTGTCGCGGATCGCGACGAAGGCGCGCCCGGTCGGCGAGCGCAGCAGATTGAGCGTGCCGACGATGGTCAGCACCAGCACCGCAAGGCAGAGGTAATAGAAGGTCGGGCCGTCGCGCGACACCGTGGTGCCGAGCAGCTGCATGGTCTTGACCCGCATGCCCTCATTGCCGTTGGTGACGCTTTCCCAGCGCGCCAGGATCTCCTCGACGATGAACGCAAAGGAGATCGTCGCGATCACCAGATAGATGCCCTGCAGCCGCAGCGCCGGAAACCCGACCAGCGCGCCGACCGCGCCGGTCAACAGGCCCGCGGCGAGGAAGTAGACCGGGAACGGCACATTGAACTGCTGCAGATAGGCCGCGGTATAGGCGCCGATCGCAAGAAACGCGGCATGGCCGAGCGAGGCCTGTCCGGTGAAGCCGGTCAGGATCAAAAGCCCGACGCCGACGGTCGCGTAGATGCAGACGAAGACGAGCTGGCTCATCAGATAGCTCGAGAGCACGTAGGGCGCGATCAGCAGCACCGCCAGCAACAGGCCGTAGGAATAGATGTAGCCCGAATGCGGGAACAGCTTGATGTCGTCTTCGTAATCGGTCTTGAAGAGAAACCGCATCCGTTGCTCCTCAGACTTTCTTCCGGACGTGAAGGCCGAACAGGCCCTCGGGCTTGAGCAGCAGCACCGCGAGCAGCACGATGTAGGGCGCGACGTCCTTCCATCCCTGCGGCAGATAGAAGCCGGCCATGCTCTCGATCACCCCGATCAGGACGCCGCCGACGACGGCGCCCGGGATCGAGCCGAAGCCGCCGAGCACCGCCGCCGGAAACGCCTTCAACCCCAGCACCAGGCCGACATTGGAATGAATGAAGGTGATCGGCGCCAGCAGCACGCCGGCGCAGGTCGCGACCGCGGCCGAGATCGCCCAGACGATCGAGACCACCCGCTTGACCGGAATGCCCATGTAATAGGCAGCCAGCATGTTCTCGGAGCTGGCGCGCATCGCGGTGCCGAGCGTGGTCCGGTTGAAGAACAGATAGAGCAGCGCGCACAGGATGATGGTCGCCGCAATCACCGACAGCTTGTCGTAGGCGAGCACCAGGCTGCCGATCCGAAGCACGCCCTGGCTGAACGGCGTCTCGATCTTGAAGTCGTCGGTGCCCCAGATCATGCCGGAGACCGAGCGCAGGAAATAGCCGAGCCCGATCGTCGCCATGATGATGGAGAACTGCGGATAGCCGAGGATCGGCCGCACCACGAGCCGCTCGGCCAGCATGCCGAACAGCGCCATGCAGATCACCGCGCCGGCGAACCCGACCCAGTAATTCAGCCCGAGCATGCCGATGAAGGTGAAGGCGAAAAAGCCGCCCAGCATCATCAAATCGCCTTGCGCGAAATTGACGACCTCGGTTGCCTTGTAGACCAGCACGAAGCCGAGCGCGATCAGGCCGTAAACGCAGCCGAGCGCGATGCCGCTGACGAGCTGCTGAACAAAGTCCAGCATCGTTCCCTCCCCGATGCCCGGCGATTCTTATCCGATCGCTCGTTGCATCCCGCCTTCACGCCCTTGTGTCTGGAGCGCCGAAAGCCGCCTATGTCCGCCCCGATTGAGCCAAAAGGTCCGATCCCTGTCAACAAACCGCTGTTGTCGCTGTATCATCACATTTGCGGAGATTTGCCGCAGCACGGACTAATACGGATATCACCTTTGATTTGCCTCGTGCGATTCACTGCACCGAAACGGTTTTTGTCCAAGCTTTGCGCAACCGACGAGCGAAATTCCGGATCGCCACCACGCCATGACACCTGAACTGTCCGCACTCACCGTGCGAGGGTTAACCAAGCGTTTTGACCGCCCGGCGGTCGATGCGCTCGATCTCACGATCCGTGTCGGCGAGTTCTATGCGCTGCTCGGACCGAACGGCGCCGGCAAGACCACGACGCTGCGCATGGTGGCGGGGCTATTGCGGCCCGATGCCGGGTCGGTGTCGATCCTCGGCATCGACGCGCTCGCCGATCCGGTCGCCGCCAAGCAGATCATGGCCTGGGTGTCCGACGAGCCGATGATCTACGACAAGCTGACGCCGCTGGAATATCTCGAATTCGTCGCCGGCCTGTGGGGCATCGATCCGCGCACGTCGGAGAGCTCGGCGCGCGATCTCCTGGTGTCGCTCGGGCTCGAGCCGCATCTCAACGAGCGCTGCGAAGGCTTCTCCAAGGGCATGCGCCAGAAGGTGGCGCTGGCCGGCGCGCTGGTGCACGATCCCCGCCTGATCATTCTCGACGAACCGCTGACCGGCCTCGACGCGCTGTCGGCGCGTCACGTCAAGGGACTGCTGCAGGAGCGCGTCCGCGCCGGCTGCACCGTGATCATGACGACCCACATTCTCGAAGTCGCCGAGCGGATGGCCGACCGGATCGGCGTCATTGCAGCCGGCAGGCTGATCGCCGAGGGCACGCTGGCCGAGCTGCGCGCGCAGAACGGCCGCAACGACACCACCCTCGAGGATATGTTCATCGCGCTGGTCGATACCGAAGCGGCGGCCGCGTGAGCTCGGTCGCCCACCTCACCTGGTTCGCCCGCCACGAATTCCGCCTGGCGTGGCGCGAATGGCTGGCGATGATGACCGGCGGCCGGCGCCGGCGCAAGCGCGCCGTGATCGGCCTTCTGATCTTCGCGGCGATCCTGCATCTGCCGGCTTATGCCGTGGTCAACCGCTATGCCAACTTGCGGTTTCCGCTCGACCCGTCGTCGCTGATCGTGCTGACCGCGACGATCTTCCTGGCCTGGGCGCTGATGCTCTCGCAGGCGATCGAGTCGGTGACGCGCGTGTTCTACGCCCGCGCCGATCTCGATCTGATCATGTCGTCGCCGGCAAAGCTCACCAACATCTTCTCGATCCGGATCGCCGCGATCGCGCTGACGGTGAGCAGCATGGCGCTCCTGCTGTCGACGCCGTTCATCGACGTGCTGGTCTATCTCGGCGGCCCGCGCTGGCTCGCCGGCTTCGGCGTCGTCCTTGCGATCGGGCTGTCGGCGGCCGCCGCCGCGATCGCCGTCACCGCGTTCCTGTTCCGCCTGATCGGGCCGAGCCGGACGCGGCTGGTGGCGCAGGTCGTCTCCGCCGTGATCGGCGCCGGCTTCGTCATCGCGCTGCAGGTCGTGGCCGTGCTGTCCTACGGCACGCTGTCGCGCTTTGCCTTTCTGACCTCGGAAACCGCGGCGCGAATTGCCCCCGCTGCCGACAGCCTGCTGTGGTGGCCGGCCCGGGCATCGCTCGGCGACCTCGAAATCATGATGCTGTTGCTCGCCGCGGCGCTGGTGATGCTCGGCGGCGTGATGGCGCTATTCGCACCGCGGTTTGCCGATACGGTCGCCAGCGTCGCCGCCAATCCGGCTGCGGTGACGCGGGGACGCGCCCGCGCGTTCCGGGCCGGCTCGCGGCAGCAGGCGCTGCGGCGCAAGGAATTCTTGCTGCTGCGCCGCGATCCGTGGCTGCTGTCGCAGAGCCTGATGCAGATGCTCTATCTGTTGCCGCCGGCGCTGATGCTGTGGCGCAGCTTCTCCGGTACGTCGACCGCGATCGTGCTGATTACGCCGGTCATCGTGATGGCCGCAGGCCAGCTCGCCGGCGGGCTCGCATGGCTGACCATCTCCGGCGAGGACGCGCCCGATCTGGTGGCGACCGCGCCGCTGCCGCCGTCACGCGTGACCCGCGCCAAGGTCGAGGTGGTCCTGATCGCAATCGCCGTAATCTTCGCCCCGCTGGTGGCCGCGCTGGCGTTTGCCTCGCCAGGACAGGCCGCAGTCACGGCGATCGCAATCCTCATCGCGACCGCATCCGCCGCCGCGGTCCAGCTCTGGTTCCGCGCGCAGGCCAAGCGCAGCCAGTTCCGCCGGCGCCAAACCTCCTCCCGTATCGCCACCTTCGCGGAAGCCTTCTCCTCGATCGGCTGGGCCGCAACCGCGGCGTTGGCCCTGACAATCCCGACGGCTGCGCTGGTCAGCGGCATTCTGACGCTGCTGACGCTTGCCATCGCCTGGAAGATCAGCCCGCGGCGCTAAAGCATGATCCGGAAAAGTGCGAAGCGGTTTTCCGAAAAGATCATGCTCAAACAAAGAGCTAAGGCGCGATGACGATTCAACCTAATCTCATCGCGCTTTAGCCTTCACCACCTCGATCACCGCCGCGGCGAACGCCTCCGGCGCTTCCTGCGGCAGGTTGTGCCCGGCATGCGGAATCAGGCGATGGGCCAGGCGGCGGGTGTACTTTGCCGCGGTGCGACTGCCGTCGGTCGCGAACGTCACGCCGTCGTCGGCGCCGTCCAGCGAGATGGCGGGGACCTTGATGACAGGCAATGTGTCGAGCCGCCGCTGCAAATCCTCATATTGCGGATCCCCATCGACAACGCCGTAGCGGTGCCGATAACTGTGGATCACGACGTCGA
Source organism: Bradyrhizobium pachyrhizi (assembly GCF_029714545.1). Taxonomy (NCBI): domain Bacteria; kingdom Pseudomonadati; phylum Pseudomonadota; class Alphaproteobacteria; order Hyphomicrobiales; family Nitrobacteraceae; genus Bradyrhizobium; species Bradyrhizobium pachyrhizi. The sequence goes on from NZ_CP121667.1 coordinate 8,428,564, forward strand.
CATGATCAGGATTGTCGAACGCGACCGCAGTCCGCTCGAAGCAGGCGTCGTCGAACGCCCAGCTCGGCGACCATTGCGACCACAGGATTTTGGCGATGCCGCGCCGGTTGGCGGCGAGCCCCGCCCGCCCCCGCTCGAGCTGGAAGTAGTACTGGTACCACAGCGCGACCTCGCGATCCGGCTGCGCCGGCACCATCGCATGCGCGATGTCCTGGATCATGTAGCCGTTGGTGCAGACGAGTCCGATACATCTTTCCGGCCACAGCGCCGCACCGATCGATGCGGCGCGGCCGCCCCAGTCATAGCCGGCGAACACCGCGCGCTCGATGCCAAGCGCGTCCATCAGCGCCATCATGTCGGCGCCGATTGCCGCCTGCTCGCCCGAGCGTGGCGTCGCCTTGTCGCGGAACGCCGTCGGTCCGTAGCCGCGCAGATAGGGCACGATGACCCGACAGCCTTGCGCCGCCAGCACGGGCGCGACGTCCACATACGAGTGGATGTCGTAGGGGAAGCCATGCATCAGCAGCACGGCCGGCCCATCGGAGGGGCCCGCTTCGTAATAGGCGATGTTGAGCACACCGGCGTCGACATGGCGCAATGGCTCGAGCCGTTTGGTCGAAGGCGCGCGCTGCGAAGAGACGGTATCAGTCACGCAGAACTCCCTGATCTCGATCGTTTGCGCGGCATCCTAGCGTGTCCCGACGCAATAATCGCCCGGCTCGTGTTGCAGCCCGCGCCATGGAGCGATGCACGGGCCTCATCATGACGGCACGCCAATTGCGCGCTACTCTTCCGTCCGCGGATGCCGCCGCAGACGGAACAGGTCATGCTGAGATTGCTCGCCGCGCTTGTCTTGCTGGGACCATTGACCGGTCACGCCTTCGCGCAGGACGCCCAGCGCAGCGAATGCCTGGCGATGGCAAATGCGCCGCCGCGCGCCGTTCCCGTGAGCTACCGCCGCGTCGCGGCCAAGACCGCGACCAAGTCCGACGAAGTCGCGATCACCTATGCCGGCCATTCGACCTACTATATCGACACGCCCGGCGGCATCCGGATCGCGACCGACTATAACGGCGTCTATCGGACCGGGCGGCTGCCCGACGTCGCGACCATGAACCGGGCCCACGCGACCCATTACACGCTGTTTCCCGACCCCAAGATTCCCCACGTGCTCCATGGCTGGGGCGAGCGCGGCCAGGCCGCGCATTACGCCGAGCGCATCGGCGACGTCTATATCCGCAATGTCACCACCGACATCCGCCGCTACTGGGGCGAAGACTCCGGCGGCGAGATGATCAAGGACGGCAATTCGATCTTCATCTTCGAGGTCGCCGGCCTCTGCATCGGCCATCTCGGCCACCTCCACGTCAAGCTCGACGACAGCCATTTCGCCGCGATCGGCCGGCTCGACATCGTGATGGTGCCAATCGACGGCACCTATACGATGTCGCTCGACGGCATCTCCGAGATCACCAGGCGATTGCGCGCCGCCGTCGTGCTGCCGATGCATCGCTTCGCCACCCCGCTCGACGAGTTCATGCGCCTGATCGGCCAGCAGTTCGAGATCGATCGCCGCGGTGGCGAGCGCACCTTGCGGATTTCGCGCGACACGCTGCCGGCGACGCCGACGGTGATCATCCTGGATGGGGTGTGAGGCTCAACGCACTCATTCCTCCGCCGCCTGGCTGCGCCGGTAGTGCCGCCGCGATTTGGCAAGATTGCCGCAATCGCCCATCGAGCACCACCGCCGGTTCTGGGTACGGCTCTCGTCAACGAACAACCAACCGCAGCCCCGCTCATCCTGGCACTGCTTCGATCATCGCCGTGCTGCTCGGCACGCTGATTCTGGGCGAGCCGTTTTCCGTCACGATGTTGTTCGGAGCACTTCTTGTCATCGCCTCGGTCATCATCACCTGGCGCACCGAGCAGGCATCTCCGGCGTCGGCGAGGCAAGCTCAGTCGATGACATGGTCGCGACCGGCAATACGGTCGGGTTGACCGGCACGCGCAGACGTACGCATGCCTCCTCAGGTAGAGGTCAGGCAGAGGCCCGGGTTTGACGCGCTCCTCCGCGGCTCGTTATCCTTCCCAAAGCCGACATCGTATCGGCGGCCGACAAGAGCAAGAACAGGGAGTATTATCCATGGCCAGCACTCTGCCCGCCTCCGCCAGCGGGCTCTATGCCAATCCGCGCGAAGACTGGCTCGCCCAATACACCGAGGAGATCATCGATCCGGCCCGGCCGATCGTCGATCCGCATCACCATCTCTGGGATCGCGGGGGCTTGCGCTATCTGATCGAAGAGATGCGCGACGACATCGCGTCCGGCCACAACATCGTGGCGACCGTCTATGTCGATTGCCGGTCGATGTACCGCGCCGACGGCCCGGAGGCGTTCCGTCCGGTTGGCGAGGTCGAGTTCGCCAACGGCGTCGCGGCGATGGCGGCGAGCGGCGGTTACGGCAAGGCGGCGATCTGCGCCGGCATCGTCAGCCACGTTAACCTTCTGATCGGCGATCAGGCCAAGGCGGTGCTGGAGGCGCAGATTGCCGCCGGCAACGGCCGGTTCCGCGGCATCCGCCACTCCTCGGCCTGGGACGAGGATCCCAACGTCGCGCATATGTACGCGAACCGGCCGAAGGGCATTCTGCTGGACTCCACCTTTCGTAGGGGGTTCGCCTGCCTGGCACCGCTCGGCCTCAGCTTCGATGCCTGGTTGTTCCACCCGCAGATCGGCGAGCTGACCGACCTCGCCCACACCTTCCCCGATACCCGGATCGTGCTCGACCATTCCGGCGGGCCGGTCGGCACCGGACGCTTCGCCGGCAAGCGCGCGGAGACCTTTCCGGTCTGGCAGGCATCGATCCAGCAGATCGCCAAATGCCCGAACGTCGTGGTCAAGCTCGGCGGGCTGGCGATGTGCCTGCTCGGCTACGACTTCCACCTCCGCCCCAGGCCGCCCTCGTCGGAGGAACTTGCTGCCGCCTGGCGGCCTTATGTCGAGACCTGCATCGAGGCGTTCGGTCCGGACCGTTGCATGTTCGAGAGCAACTTCCCACCTGATAAGGGGCAATGCAGCTACCAGGTCATCTTCAACACCTTTAAACGGCTTGCATCACAATATAGCGAAGCCGAAAAGACGGCGTTGTTCTTGAAGACGGCAAAGGATGTCTATCGGCTCGATATCGGGTAAACTCTCGACTCATGGATGACGGCATCACCATCCGGCCGCTTCGAGAGGCTGATGCGGAAGCGGTGGTCGAACTTTACGCAAAGGCAGCCGCGGTGGAACCGCGGCTAGGCCCTGTCACGCTGCCGCAATGGGACCAGTTCCTGAAGCTGCCGCAGAACCGCGGCGGGCGCGGCTTTCGTGTTGCCGAGCGCGATGGCGCACTCGTCGGCCTCGCCGAGTCCTCGTTGCGCGACCAAGGCGCGCATCACACCCGATTCCTCAAGATCGTCGTGGCGCCCGAGATGCGCCGCCGCCGGATTGGCCTCGCGCTGTTCGACGAGGTGCTTGCGATCGACGCCGACGCCGATCTCGCCGTTCAGACGCTGGTGAGCAGCGACTGGCCTGCGGGTATGGCCTTCGTGGCCGCCTTCGGCTTCGTTCACGTCGAGTCCGAGATTGGAATGAAGTGCGTCGAGCCGCTGCAGCCGGCGCGCACGCTCGCGGCCGCGCGCGCCACCATCGAGCAGGTCAGCGACGTCACCGCCTGCGCGGGCGAGGTCGCGCGCATCCACAATGCCGCCTATGCCTCGGACGCCGCCTTCCGCCTGTATTCGCCGGAGGAGATGGCGCAGGTCCTGACCGAGAGCGAGGTCTGGATTGCGTCGGAGGATGGACAGATGTCAGGCTTCTGCCTGACCGAGCCGGAGCGGAACTCGATGTGGATCGAGTCGGTCGCCGTCGACCCGGCGCGGCAGGGACGCGGGCTCGGCCAGCTGCTGGTCTATCGCGTGCTGGCCGCACACGACGTCTCGGTCGAGCACCCCTGCTGGCTCAACGTCTCGAGCCGCAACGCTCCCGCGCTGAAGATCTATCGCCGGCTCGGCTTCCGGCCGCAATACGAGACCTGCCGCTTCAGCGCGCCACGCGGCGATCTGCTCGCCGCGCGGGGGCGGAGGTTTCAGTAGAGCGCGAACTGCGCTCCCTCGCCCCGTTTCTTACGAGGTCGGGACAAGCGAAGCTTGCTCTTAAAGGGATGCGGTGAGGGGCCGCCTTCGCGCATTCGATGATATCTGTGTTTGCGGAGACTCCCCTCACCCGGAACGCATCTGGCGATGTGTTCCGACCTCTCCCCGCACGCGGGGCGAGGTGAAGCAGAATTCACGGGCGGCCTTTAAGCCCACTCGCCCTTGCGGAACACCGGCACGCTACGGCCGTCGGCATGGATGCCGTCGATGTCGGTGTGGGCGGAGCCGATCATCCAGTCGATGTGGATCAGGCTCTTGTTGCCGCCCTGCTCGGCGATCTGCTGCGGCGTCAGCTTGTCGCCATTAACGAAGCATTTCGAGTAGCACTGGCCGAGCGCGATGTGCGAGGCGGCGTTCTCGTCGAACAGCGTGTTGAAGAACAGCAGCCCGCTCTTCGAAATCGGCGAGGAGTGCGGCACCAGTGCGACCTCGCCGAGGCGGCGCGCGCCCTCGTCGGTGTCGAGCACCTTTTTCAGCACTTCCTCGCCGCGCGAGGCCTTGGCCTCGACGATGCGGCCTTCCTCGAACTTGACCGAAATATTGTCGATCAGCGTGCCCTGATAGGACAGCGGCTTGGAGCTGACGACGTGGCCGCTGACGCGGCGGCAGTGCGGGGTGGTGAAGACTTCCTCGGTCGGGATGTTGGCATTGCAGACGATGCCGTTCTTGGCGGTCGACGCACCGCCTTCCCATTCATGACCGTCGGCGAGGCCGATCGTGAGGTCCATGCCGGGTCCGGAATATTTCAGCGCGTGGAAGCGCTGGCCGTTCAGCCATTCGGTGCGCTCGCGGAGCTTCGCATTGTGCTGTGCCCAGGCGGCGACGGCGCCATCCTGATCGACCCGGGAGGCGGAGAAGATCGCATCCGCAAGCCTGGCCACCGCGACCTCCTCGGCATCGTCGGGGAACACCTGCTTGGCCCAGGACGCGCTCGGATAGGCGATGATGTTCCAGTTGGTGTCGAAATTGACGATCTTCTCCAGTGCCGGCTGGTAGGCGATCGAATTGGCCTTGCTGGCGCGCGCCACCTTGACCGGGTCTTCGCCCGACAACAGCATCGGATTGTCGCCGACGATCGCAAGCCGCGCGGTGCTCGCGCCGAACGCCTTCGCCATGCCCTCATAGAGCCAGCTTGCGGCGCGATCGAAACTCGCATCGTTGGCGTAGCGGTAGCGCGCCAGCGTGAGCTCTTCGTCCGAGAAGAACGGGGTCACGAGACCAGCACCGGCCTTGTAGGCATGCTCCGCCACCCGCCGCACCAGCGGCATCGCCGCGGCAGGCGCGGTCAGCAGGAGATCCTGCCCCGGCTGCAGCTGCAGGCCGACCTTGATCGCGACTTCGGCGAGCCGATCGAGCTTGACGGGATCGATCGAGGCGGAAAGGTTGCGTTGATGTGCGGTCATGAAGCGCCGTGTCGTTTGAGGAACTCTCGGGATTCGTAGTCCAATTCGATCCGCATTCGCAAGGTTCCTGGCCGGCGCGCGCGATCACGCGACGGCGAGCAATTGCCTCGAATCTTACCGCTTCACCGAGGCCAGCACCCGGTCGACCATCTGCGGCGCGAGGCCGAGATAGTTTTTCGGCGCGGTGAGGCGGTCGATCGTCACCCGATCGATCCGGCTGGCGACGCGATCATCCGCCGCCAGCGCCTCGGCCAGCGTCAGGCCCTTGTCGTTGGCGAGGCGGCAGGCGTCATAAACCACGTCATGCGCCTCCTGCCGGCCGATCGCGGGCGCGAGGCCCATCATCACGGCCTCGGCCACAATGAGCCCGCGGCTGATGTCGAGATTGTCGGCCATCCGCTGCTCGTCGACGATCAGGCCGCCGAGCGCAAACCTCGCCTGGTGCAGCGCGCCCGCGGTCAGCACGAAGCTCTCCGGGATCGCCATCCATTCGGCGTGCCACGGACCGGTGGCGCGCTCGAAATCCTGCACCATCGCATCCAGCATCAGGCCGGCATGCTGGCGCACAGCCTTGGCGGCCGCGAGCATCAGTTCCGACGAGATCGGGTTGCGCTTCTGCGGCATGGTCGAGGAGGCGCCGCGCCCCTTCACGAACGGCTCGTAGACCTCGGCGAACTCGGTCGAGGCCATGATCATGATGTCGAGCGCGATCTTGCCGAGCGTGCCCGTGACCAGCGCGAGGAAATTCACCGCTTCCGCCAGCCCGTCGCGCGCGACATGCCAGGTGGAGACGGGCACGCCGAGACCGAGTTCCTCGCACAGCGCCTGCTGGACCTCGAATCCCCTGTCGCCGAGCGAGGCCAGCGTGCCGGCAGCGCCGGCGAACTGGCCGACCAGGACGCGCGGCTTCAGCTCCGCAAGCCGCGCGTCGTGGCGATCGAACGCGGCGAGCCAGATCGCGGTCTTGTAGCCGAACGTCACCGGCAGCGCCTGCTGCAGATGGGTGCGGCCGGCCATCGGCGTGTCGCGGTATTTTTTCGAGAGATCGGCGAGGATGCCGCGCAGCGCGCCGATGTCATCTCCGATGATCTTCAGGCCATCGCGCAGTTGCAGCACGACGGCGGTGTCCATGATGTCCTGCGTGGTCGTACCCCAATGGACATAGCGGCCGGCCTCGCCGCACTGCTTGGCCATTTGATGCACGAGCGGCAGGATCGGGTAACCGACGACGTCGGTCTCCTGCCGCAGCAGATCGAAATCGAGCGCGGTCACATCGGTCCGTTTTGCGATCTCCACGGCGGCCTCAGCAGGAATCACGCCGCAGCGCGCCTCGGCCTTCGCCAGTGCGACCTCGACCTCGGCGTAGCGCTCGATCAGCCGCAGGTCGGAAAACACCTCGCGCATCTCGCGCGTGCCGAAGGCATCGCGAAACAATACGGAATCGAGCACGGTGGTCGAGGTCGGGAAGGCGGACATGGGCAGATCCTGTTGCCGGTCGCGGTCGGCAACGTCCCTATCACGGCAGAGGCCGGTGCCCTACCCCTCCGGGGGCACCTCGCCGAACACCTCGGCCGCAATCTTGCTGGTCTCGATCGCGGCCGGAATGCCGCAATACATCGCCACCAGCAGCAGCACGTCCTGCACCTGCGCGGCGGTGCAGCCATTGGCCAGCGCGCCCTTGGCATGCACGCGGAACTCGGCGGGCTTGCTGCTCGCCGCGGTGATGCCGAGCATCACGAGGCTGCGGATCTGGTCGGACAGCCCGCTGCGCTCCCAGACGTCGCCATAGACATAGGCGTTGATGATGTTCTGCAGCGGCGTGCCGAAGTCGCCGGCGGCGGCCATCCGCTTGGCGACGTCGACCTCGCCGAACATCTTCTGGCGCCGGCGCAGTCCGCGCGCTTGGAGATCGCTGATGTCCACCATCTTCGTCGGGCTCCCTAGATGGGCTATTTATACGGATAAATATGACGCACCTCAACATTGCAACAGGCCGGACGCTTGCCTTTCTAAGGTATTTGTCCGTATAAATTTGCAAAAGCAGACACGGGAGGGGATCGGGATGAAGTTACGGCTGGGGCTGCTCGTCGTCCTGCTTGCGACGCTTTCGGTCCTGCCGGCTTTCGCGGCGGACGATTTCCCGCAACGCCCGCTCAAGATCATCGTGCCGTTCCCGACCGGAGCCGGTCCCGACAACGTCGCGCGGCTGATCGGCCAGCATCTGCAGGACGCGTTCGGCCAGACCGTGCTGATCGAGAACCGCGCCGGCGCGCTCGGCAGCATCGGCGCCCAGGAAGTCGCCCGCAGCGCGCCCGACGGCTACACGTTGTTGATGGGCACCAACACCACCCATGCCAGCAACGTCGCGACGCTCAAGAGCCTGCCCTACGACCCGGTGAAGGATTTCGCGCCTGTGATCCGCACCACAACGACGGCGATGGTGCTGTTGGTCAATCCGAAGCTCACGGCCAGGGACCTGCCGCAGTTCCTCAGCTACGCCAAGGCCAATCCCAACCTGACCGCGGGCTACGGTTCCGGCGCATCGCAGATCTCGATCGCCCAGCTGCAATCGCGCGGCGGCCTGTCGCTGGTCGCGGCGTCGTATCGCGGCGTGCCGCAGGCGATGACCGACGTGATGGCGGGGGTGATCGATCTCACCTTCGGCGACTTCTCGGTCGCGATCCCGCAGATGCAGGGCGGCACCTTGCGCGGCATTGCCGTGACGTCGGCGACCCGCAACGATCTGACGCCCGGCCTGCCCGCGCTTGCGGAAGCGATGCCGGGCTTCGAGGCCACGATCTGGTACGGGCTGTTCGCGCCGGCCGGCACGCCGGAACCCATCGTCAGCAAGCTCTACGCCGAGTGCGCGAAATACCTCGCGATGCCGGAGACGAGGAAGAAGCTCGCCGATGTCGGCGTGATGGTGGCGCCGCTCGCGCCCGCCGAGTTCGGCACCTTCGTCAGGAGCGAGGTCGCGCGCTGGTCGGCGGAGGTCAAGGCGGCCGGCATCCAGCCGCAATAAAGCGAGTCGGCGTCGCATCATGGCTCACGAGACACCTGTCGGCATGATTGGCCTCGGGCTGATGGGATCGGCGCTCTCCGCGCGGCTGATCGACGCCGGCATCGGGGTGATCGGCTTCGACATCGACGCCGCGAAAACGGATGGCCTGAGAGCCAGCGGCGCCGAGTTCGCGGCCTTCGCCGCCGACGTCGCGGCGCGCTGCCGGACCATCGTCATCGCGGTGTATGACGCGGCCCAGGTCAAGGGATTGCTGCCGGAGTTCGCCAACACGACAGTGCCGCCGCGCATCATCTGCACCACCACCTGCGCGCCCGGCGAGATCGTGACAATCGCCGAATTCGCCTCCCGCTCGCGCCTCGCCTTCATCGAAGCGCCGATCTCGGGGACCAGCGCCGAGGTCCGGGCGGGCACGGCCACCGCGCTGGTCGCCGGCGATGCCGACATCATCGACGCCGCCGCGGCGACGCTCGATATCCTCTGCCCGCAGCGGGTCAATGTCGGCGCGATCGGCAATGCCGGCCGCACCAAGCTCGCCATCAACCTGATCCTGCAGAACAACCGCGCCGCGCTGGCCGAGGGCATCGCCTTTGCGGAAAGCCTCGGCCTCGACGGCGCGACGTTCCTTGCGACCGCGCGGCAATCGGCGGCATATTCCAAGGTGATGGACAGCAAGGGGCCGAAGATGCTGGCGCGGGATTTCTTGCCGCAATCGCATATCGCGCAGACCTTGAAGGATGCCGAACTGATCCTGCAGGAGGCCGGTCGGGGCGGCCTGCCCTTGCCACTGACCTCGGTGCAGGCCGGGTTGCTGCGCGCGGCGATCGCGCTTGAAGGCCCGGACAGCGACAGCGCCGCGGTCATCGAGGCGATCCGGGCCGGCCGCGGCCACGGGGAGGGACAGTCATGATCAACTGCGCGATCGCGGGCCTCGGTCGATGGGGCCGCGCACTGGTCGGGGCCGCGCGCAACGAGCCGCGGCTCAGGATCGTCCGCGCGGTGGAACCCGACGCCAACGGCGCCGCCGGCTTTTGCGAGGCGCACGGCCTCTCCGTCGCGGCGAGCCTGGACGATGTCCTCGTCGACCCTCGCATCGATGCCGTGCTGCTGGCGACGCCGCATTCGCTGCACAAGAGCCAGGTGATCGCGGCAGCCGGCGCCGGTAAGCAGGTGTTTTGCGAGAAGCCGCTAGCGCTTCGGCGCGCCGATGCCGCAGAGATGTTCGCGGCGTGCCGCAGCGCCGGCGTGGTGCTCGCTGTCGGGCATAACCGCCGGCTCTGGCCGTCGATGCAGGCGCTGCGCGCGATCACGGCCAGCGGCGAGCTCGGCACCATCCTGCATGTCGAGGGTCACAACAGCAACGAGAACTCGCAGAGCATCACGCAGGGCTGGCGGCTGTCGCCCGAGGAATCGCCGGGCGGCGGGCTGACCGGCGCGGGGCTGCATGTGCTCGACGGCTTCGTCAGCCTCTTTGGTCCTGCCCGACAGGTCTATGCCCGGTTGAGTGCGCGCGAGGCGGGACCGCCGCCGCTCGACACTGCAACCTTGGCGATTGAATTTGTGAATGGCGTGAGCGCAACCCTTGCGACAATTCGCGCAACACCGTTCTATTGGCGCGTGCATGTGTTCGGAACGAAGGGATCCGCCGAGGTGCTCGACGAACAGACGATGGTGCTGCGGAAATCCGGCGAGGCGCCTGCGACGACGCGCTATCCGGCGATCGACACGCTCACCGCGGAACTATCGGCCTTTGCCGACGCCGTCGAAGGCAGGCAGCCGTTCCCGGTGCCTGAAGCGGACGTGCTGGCGACGCTCGCCGCGTTCGAGGCTGCGCTGCAGTCGATGCAATCGGGACATCCGGTCGTCTGCCATACGGCATACCAGTGATCCGCCATGTCTGAACAACCGGACCGAGCGCGATCGTCCCGCTACCGCGACATCGCCACCGGACTGCAGAAGGACATCCGGCTCGGCACCTACGCGGTCGGCAATCTGCTGCCGACCGAGACCGAGCTGATGGCGAGCTATCAGGCCAGCCGGCAGACCGTGCGCGAGGCGCTGCGCATCCTGATCGACCAGGGCCTGATCGTGCGCCGCGCCGGCCTCGGCTCGGTGGTGATCGCATCCGAGCCGCCGGTGCTGTTCACCCACAGCGTCAAGTCGCTCGGCGAGTGGCTGCGCTATTCCAACGAGACCTACCGCGAGGTCGTGGCCAGCAGCGACATCGTGGCCGACCGCAAGCTGGCTGGCCTGCTGAAATGCGAGCCCGGCAAGAGCTGGTTCCTGATCGAGGCGGTGCGCCGCTCCGACCAGTTCGCCGCGCCGCTCGGCTGGGCCGAGATCTACGTGCTGCGCCGGTTCGCCGATGTCGTGACCCGGCCCGATCACGGCCGCACCCCGGTGCATGAGCAGATCGCCAGGATGTACGGCCAGGTCACCGAGCGCGCGCAGATGGAAATCTTCGTGCGGGGCATGCCGGCGCCAATCGCCAGGGCGCTCGGCGTCAAGACCGGCTCGCCGGCACTCACCGTGGTACGCCGCTACTACGGCCAGCGCGAGGAACTGTTCGAGGTCACCATCACCACGCACCCCGAGGGGCGCTACACCTACACGATGGACATGCAGCGCTCGCTGCGGCCGAAGCTCTAGCGCACCCGGGCCAGATGGGTGCTGGCAGAGGTATGTGCCGTCTGCGGGGTGCCGCTCACGCCCCAGATCGCGACCGCAATCAGCGCGGCCGCCCAGACATAAGGCACAGCATTCAACTTCTTCATTTCCGGGATCATCCCCAACGTCTCAGCAGGACCGACTGACCTTGCGACCCAGGTCGTGAATCTCACCACCGCGGTCCTCAGCGTCTCACCAGGCAGCCGTCCTTCACAACGCTACTAAGGTTAGACCTTGTCGGTTTCAGGACGCCTTCGTGCGAATCCGGAAATGATTTCGTCGGAACCGGGCTCTCTCATCCGAATTGATGAGACGGCGGGCCGAAGGGGTCCGGCTCCATTCGAGGCAACACTTAAGAGAATTTTCTGCCCAAATTTGAGTCAGACACACAGCAAACCTTCCAAAGATGCGCCCACTGAATTCTTTTTGATTGTCGCCCCGACTCCCGCCGTGCGATCAGGGCCTGTGACACTGTGATGACAAGGGTTTCTCCCGTGACTGCCGAACCGGCCAAACCGCAAGGCGACTCCCGTCGCCGCTCCAAGGAAACCCAGGACGAGGTCGCACGGTCGCTGGAACGGGAATTGAAGCTGCTGACGGAAGAGCGCCAGGAGCGCGCGCTCCGGTTCGGCCTCGATATTGCGGGCAAGACGCCGAAGGTGGACCAATAAGGTCGCCGCCAAGACAATTCCCATTTGTGGTTATGGGTCCCGGCCCCCGTGCGCAATTGCGCACTAGGCCGGGACGACAGCGAGTTTGTTGCGCGAGCTGCCAGTCACACATCCGCATTCTCGCGGCGCGTTTCGCCCGAGCTCTGCTCTTCATTCCGCCCTCTCATCAGCAGAGGGCGCAGGGAAAGCCGGGTGTCGATTGCACCCATGTGCCCCGAGCAATGGGTAGTAGGCTCGGGGGTAGGACCACAGGTGTAACCGGAGCAATCCGCTTTCCCTGCGCGATGGCTTACGGCTTATACGTGCTCTCCCCGGCGAGAGCGGCCCGCGCTTGAGCTATCGCGCGCCCGGCGCGTCAGCATCGACCTGCACGACACCGCCGAAGCGATCCTTGCCGCTGAGCCTGGCCTTGCCACCATCGAACGACAGCAGCCATCGGCGGTCGGTATCGCCGCCGACCAGACGCAGGTCGATCGCGAATGTCTGGTTGTCCTGCCACGTTCCTCTCAGCGCCATCACGCCGAGCGCCGTTGGCTGACCGAGACGGTACGCACCGTCGAGCCCGATCGGTCCCGCCAGTGTCGTCACCGGCGTCGCCGTTTCCAGTTCGTAATGCGCGGGCTGATCCGTCAGATGCAGCGTTAGTGCCCGCAAATTGAAGCCATTGGCCGGGAAGCGCCAGGTCTTGCCGGAGATGGCGGCGGCCGTCTCGGGCACGGCACCAACCGTCGACAGCTTTTCGGTTGCGATATCGCGCAACGCGCTCGCGAGCTGATTGCCGCCGACGGAGTTCACCGGCAGCGCCGTGTCGGATTTGACCGCGCCTGAAATCTCGTCGGCCATTTTGCCGAACGAGCAGTAGTCGCGCGCGGTCACGACCGTGACGATGTCGAGCGCGGGAAACAGCATGACGAGCTGACAGCGGTCGCCGACCGCCATGACAACCTGCCGCTGCGGCATGACCCAGAAGAAATTGGCGTAGCGCAACGATGGGTCGGACGAGGCGTGCATCTCCGTCGCCGCGTGCCTGATGCGATCGACCCAGCCGGTCGGCAGCAAGCGCTGCCCGTCCCATTCACCGTCATGCAGATAGAGCAGGCCGATCCTGGCCGCGTCGCGCGGCGCGAGCTGAAGCCCGCCGCCGCCCTGCGTCAATCCGGGGCCGATGCTGTGCCAGTACGGCGCGGCTATCCCGAGCGGGCGAAACAGTTTCGTCACCGCATAGTCCCGCGCGCTCATGCCGGTGAGCTTGTTGATGATCGCGGCCAACAGCTGCGCATTGCCGGTGTTGTAATAGAACGCCTCGCCCGGCGCCTTCGCCATCGGGCGGTCGAGGATGAACTGGATCGCATCAGGGTTGCGGCCCCACTCGATCAACGAGTCCGGCCGAGCACCCTCGACGCCTTCGGTCCAGGCCATTCCCGAGGTCATGTCCAGCATGGACTGGACCGTGATTGCCCGCTTGCGGTCGTCGAGATTGGCGATGGTGCGATCGCCGAAGAAATCCACCATGCGATGGTCGAGGCTGTCGAGCACGCCATCCCTGAGCAGCATCGCGACCAGCGTGCCGGTCACCGCCTTGGTGACGGAATTGAACAGATGCGGGATCTCCGGCGTGTAGGGCGCATAGTAGGCGTCGAGCACGATCCGGCCGTGCCGCGCGATCAGGAGGCTATCGAGACTGTGGGCCGTGCCATCATTGACGAGCCGCGCCAGCGCGGCGGAATCCATCCCCTGCTCTTCCGGCGTCGAGGTCTGCCACTGCCAGGCCTGCCACTGCGAGGTCGGCCGCACCGGCTCGGCGGCACCTTGCGCCTGGACAGCGCCCGACAAAGCCGAAGCTGCAAGCACGAGCCCTGCAAGCATCGGCAGCGCCAAACGTTGAACTTGCATCGGCGTCTCATTGCGACACGGCGGGGAGCCGCACCATCCGCGATGCCTCGCATGCTTGTCAATCGTCGCCGCGACCGCGCGCCAATCAGGACGTCGGCAAAGCCGTCTAGCGCTGCCGCTGCGCGAGATAGAATCCGGCCAACACGGCGGCCAATCCGGCCGCCTGCAGCGTGGTTGGTGGCTCGCCGATCAGCAGCCATCCCAACAGCAGGGTCAGCACCGGCACGGTCGCAGGAAATACGGCTGCGCGGGCAACGCCCAGGCGCTGGATCGACACCGCGAACAGATACATCGCCGCGGGCCCGGCCAGGATGCCCTGGGCGATGGCCTGCAGCGTGTTTTCATGCAGGCCGATGGCCGCATCGCGAGCGAGCCCACCCGAGGCGGCATACAGTGGAAACAGCGAGAGCGACAGCACGCTGATGACACTGGCCACGGAGAAGGCCGAGACACGCCAGTAGCGCACCAGCGTGGCGAAGCCCGCGAACATCAATCCGGTCGCAACGAAGATCAAATCGCCCATCACGGCGCTCGGCCCCATATGGCCGATCGACTCGCTGCCGATCACGGCGAGGCCGACGACGATGACGATAGCGCCGGCTGCCCGCGAGAGCGAGACCGATTCCTTCAGCAAGACGACCGCGAGAAACAAGCCACCCAGCGTCGCGCAGGACGGCTGGATCACGCTGCCATGCCCCAGCGGCACGAACATGAAGCCGACATAGCTGATCAGCGACATCACCGGCCCGCCCAGCAGCATCAGCGCCATGCCGCGGCCCCAGCCGATGCCGCAGAGATCGCGGAGGCCGGCGCGCACAACGAGCGGCAGGAAGACGATGCCCGACCACAGGAAGCGATGCATCAGCAGGTCGACGGGCGTGAACCCGACCTTCAGGCCGTGTCGGGTCGCCACGAAGCCGAGCGCCCAGCACAGCGCCGCACCGAGGCCGCATGCGACCCCGAGCAGGATGGCTTTCGTATCCGGAAGAGCTGCAGCCTTGGCGATGGCCGGACGTTCGTTCATCGCGAACGACTACGTTAGCTACCGAGGCGGATCAACCCACTGGTATGCACGGCTGGTTGGCGCAAGCCCTTCAAAAGCCGCTTGGGCCAAGCTGTGACTTCATTCCGCGCCGCCGCCATGCCCGCTTTGCCTAAAAGGCGACCTTGCGGGCCGTTTCACCCTAAGCGAAGCTGACCTTCACAGACAAGAAGTGGGGACTTACTTCCGCGGCTCGACCACCGTCTTTGTCGATCCGTCCGGCGCTGCCTGCATTCCCGGCGGGCTTTGACCTTGCGGGCTTTCCGGCGGCGCACCACCTGATTTTGTTTCAAGCGGCCCGGTCCAACCTTGTGGCTGTGGTTGACCTTTTTCTTCCGGTGCCGAGCGCCCGGTTGCCGTGTTCACGTCCTTGTTGGGATCGGCCTGGGCTATCGCAAATCCACACGACAACGCCCAGCCAATCGCCGTCATCAGAATGATCCGCATTCCGACCTCCCTTGGCTAATCGTAGCAAACAGGCGGGGCCGGCTTCAGTTCCGTTTGCCATAGGAGAACGACCAAAACTGGCGGCAAACGATGCCCGCTATGGGTCAAAAGGCAACATCATGCCTTGCCGCCGCGACGTCCGCTTCGGGCCAGCAGCGGACGTTCGGATGTGGAGCATCAATCTCAAGCCGCAGGCGAGCCGCTGCGTTGAGGAAACAGCCGAGGTGCGCCCTCAGGAAGTAACCCATAAGCCTGAAGCACGCCGTAGACGAGCGCTGCTAGAATGATGAAACCGACAATGCGATTGAGTTTGAACACCAAACCTCGAAGTTCTTCGTTGCCAAGCGCTATATTGCCTGAGATGCATCACTCGCAGCAAGAGCACCGAGGCCACGAAGATCAACGCGGCCCATCATGCCGCGATGATCGAATGTTTGTGCAACTGGGCCACTAACGTAAACAAAGGCCCTTCGGAAGATCAGGCGGCGCTATAGCCGCCGTCGACCACGTGCGATGCGCCGGTCATGAACGACGCCTTGTCCGAGCACATCCAGACCACGGCTTCGGCGATTTCCTCGGGCACGCCCAGGCGACGGACGGGCACCTTGGCGATGATCTCGTCGTAACGCTCGTCCATCGTCTCCTTGGTCATCGGTGTCTTGATGTATCCGGGATTGACGCAGTTCACGCGGATGCCGTCCTGGGCATATTCGATCGCGGCGGACTTGGTCAGTCCGACGACACCGTGCTTGGTCGCGACATAGTGGCCGGACGTCGCGAGGCCGACCAGGCCTGCGATCGAGGCGGTGTTGACGATGGCGCCGCCGCCGCCCTGTTTGAGCATTTGCGCGATCTCGTATTTCAGGCACAGGAACACGCCCATCAGGTTCACCGAGAACATCTTGGCCACCGAGGCTTGCGTGAGTTCATGAATGCGCTGGCCGGGCGGGCCGACGGAGCGCCCGGCAACGCCGGCATTGTTGAACGCACAATCGATGCGCCCGAACGCCGAAACCGTGCGGGCCACCATGTTCGCGACCTCAGCCTCGTCGGTGACGTCGCCCTGGATCGCGATCGAATGGCCGCCGGCGGCATTGATCAGCGCGACGGTCTCCTCGATGCCGTCCTTCGAGAGGTCCGACACCGCCACGCACGCGCCTTCGCGCGCCATGGCAATTGCCGTCGCCCGGCCGATGCCGGAGCCGCCGCCCGTCACCAATGCGGCCTTGCCGTCCAGAATGCCTGCCATGAGAAACTCCTCGAGCGCGGTGAGAGTGCGATGAAATTGGGCTGAATCATTAATGCGCATAAGCTCTTTGTTTGAGCATGTTCTTGTCGGAAAACCGCTTCGCACTTTTCCGGATCATGCTCTAGCGCTTGCCTTCGATTGCGATCTCGACGAGGTACGGCCGCTGCGCTGCGACAGCCTTTGCGACTGCACCGGCAATGTCGTCGGCCTTCTCGACCCTGACCGCCTCGACGCCCATGCCGGCCGCGAGATGCACGAAGTCGAGCGCGGGGCCAGTGATATCCATGTTCTGGTAGGGATGCTGGGTGCCGGCTTCGAAGTTCTGCCGCCAGACATCCACATTGTGCTTGAGGATGCGGTACTCGCGGTTGGCCAGCACCACGAACACGATCGCAAGCTTGTGGTGCGCGGCGGTCCACAGCGCCTGGATCGCGTACATCGCCGAGCCGTCGCCGGAGATCGCAACCACCGGACGATCCGGCATCGCGACCTTGACGCCGATCGCGCCGGCGAGGCCCTGGCCGATGCCGCCGCCACGGCCGCCGAAATAATCGCCGAACCCGCGATAGTCGAAGGCGCGCGCGAGATCGAGGCTCGCGGTGATGCTTTCATCGACGATGACGACATCATCGGGCAGGCCGCGACGAAGCTCCGCGGTGACACGCGGCATCGCGGTCGGCTGCCGGTCCCAGCTTTTCTCGACGCGCGCGCGATAGGCCTCCTTCTCCTTCGCCTGCAATTCGGCCAGCGCGGCATTGCGGTTCTGCGCGGCCTGCCTGAAGTCCGCGCTGGCCTTCGCATGCACCGCTTCCGACAATGCACTGACGCTGACGGCGATGTCGCCGACGATGCCGGCATCGAGCCGGTTGTTGAGCGCGAGGCGCTCGGCCGAAGCTTCGATCTGCAGCACGGAGGCGCCGTCGGGAATGTGGCCATCGGGCGCAAACCAGATGTCCTCAAAGAACGGACCGCCGATCAGCAGCACGAGATCGGTATCGCCGAGCGCCTTGCGCACCTGCCGGGCGTCGCCCGGAAGCGACTGACGATAGTTCGGATGGCTGGTCGGGAACGGCGCGTGATGGCGGAGCCCCTCGAACCGCACGGTGGCGCCGATCACTTCCGTGAGCGCCACCAGCGCCTGCTCGCCGCCCGATCGTGCCACGTCGTCGCCGGCGATGATGGCCGGCTTCTTCGACTTCAGAAGCAGCGCGACAAGCGCTTCGATGCCGGCCGGATCGGGGCGCGTCGAGCGCCACAAATTGTCCGGCGCCAGAGCATCGACCGCGGTCTCCTGTTCCATGACGTCGATCGGCAGCGACACGAACACCGGCCCCTGCGGCGCATCGGTCGCCACCTTGAACGCGCGGCGCATGATCGGCGCGATCTCATCGGCGCGCTCGATCTGCACGCTCCACTTGGTCACCGGCGCCGCCATCGCGACGAGGTCATGGCCGAGCAGCGGATTCTTCAGCCGCATTCGAGTATCCTGCTGGCCGGCCGTCACGACCACGGGCGAACCCGCCTTCAGCGCGCCGTATAGCGAGCCGATGCCGTTGCCGAGGCCGGGAGCGACGTGCAGGTTCGCGACGGTGACACGCCCCGACGCCTGCGCGTAGAAGCTGGCGGCGCTGACCGCGACACCTTCATGCAGCGCCATGATGTATTCGAGTTGCGGAAATGCCGGCAGGCTATCGAGCAGCGGCGTTTCGGTCGTGCCGGGATTGCCGAAGATATGACGCACGCCGTGCGACACGAACGATTCCATCAGCACACGACGCCCGCGCATTCGCTCCCTCTCGATTGTTCTGATCCGTTTTGCGCATCATCGGCCGGGGAGCGCCCCGTGGCAACCGTGCGAGACGGCCAGCATCCGCGCGGCCGGCTGCGTCTTCCGCATGGCTTCAAGGCGCGGCCGCGCGCCGCATCACGGCGTCGAACCACTGGGGCAAGCGCTGTCGTGGATCGCGATAGCCGCGGGACGCGCCGACCTTGATCCTAGTTGCCGTGGAGCGCATCGCGAACGAATTGCACGATATCAGGTCGAGGAGTGTGCTCTCCCGCAAACCAGCCCCGCGACCAGCCTGCTCTTCCCAAAAGCGGCGGAATAGACGGAACCCGGAAATACGGCGCCTCCCAGAACGAGATCAGTTCGCTGCCTTGTTCTGAAACGAGCCGGAGTTCGAGCGTGCTGCTCGCGAAAACCGTTCTGTCGATTTCGCGGTGGGACGGCGCATCCCGGTCGGCAAGCAAGCGCAGATGCGTCTCCGCAATTTGCGGAGCGTTCAGCCGAAGAGTGTCCCGCCGCTCGATTTTCGTGAGCCTCATGCATGGGTTGGGTTCGTTCGGATTTCGGTTGCGGATGGCACGCTCATCCTTGCCGGCGTCGACGCATGCCGCACTGTTCACGCGCTCGACGCTGTACCAGTCGTCACCGATCACGCCATACGCCTTCTCGAACAGGCCGAGCGCAACCATCGTTTTCGGGACATACCCGTCGATCCCCCACGTGGTGAGGAAAACCCGGGGTCGGTTTTCGCGCGTGATGCTTATGCGCGGCCAGGATGCCACCTCAGCATGACGCGCCGGCGGCGCCATCACTCTCGCCTCGACATAGGCGTAAAGGTAGCTCGCGAGCGGAAGCGTGGCGACCGCGGCCAGCACCAGCGCTCGCCCGCGCCGGCCGTTGCGCGCCGCGACGCTCGCGGCCCAGGCGAAGCCGATGATAAAGTCATAAAGCGGAAGCTGGCTCAGAACAACGATCGTGTAGATGAGGCCCACCGGCTTGGCACCCTGTCTGCGGATGCCCGACCCTAGCCGGAAGTGCTTGCCGATCCGGTAATCGATTGCGTCGAGTTTCCCGGCGGCCAATCGTTAATGGAGGATTGATTGCAGCTTCCGCAAGGTGCCGGAGCGACACCGGAGCCTTGCCTATCGCGCGGCCGAACCAGCCAAAGAAAAGGGCCACCGTTTAGGTGACCCTTTTGCTTATTTCTTGAGGTTGGCGGCAAACAGCTTTGCGGCTTCGGCCTTGGATTCCTGATCGGCCTTGGCGTCGTATCTGAGCGGCAGGTTGAACTTCTTGCCGAGCTCGGTGGCTTCGGGGTTCGTGAACGCGTGCACCGCGCCGGGATACTCGACGATACGGTAATCGGCCTTCGCCGCGTCGAAATCCTTCTTCAGCGCATCGTACTGCTCGCGCTTCACGAACGGATCGTCGGCGCCGTTCAGGATCAGGATCTTCGCCTTGACGGTGCCCGGCGCCGGTGCGGGGGTGTTGAGACCGAGCGATGCGTGGAAGCCCGCGACGGCGGCGAGATCGGCGCCGGTGCGCGCCATGTTCAGCACCACCGCACCGCCGAAACAGTAACCGACGGCGCCGATCCGCTGCGGATTGACCGTGGCCTGCTTGGCGAGTTGCTCGCGTGCGGCATTGAAGCGCTGCTCCATCGCCTTCGGGTTCTTCATCACCGACCCCGAGAGCGCGCCGGCATCCTTCGGGTTGTCGGCAGTCTTGGCGTCGCCGTACATATCCGCGATGAAGGCCACGTAGCCCTGCTCCGCGAACTTCCGCGCCTCGCTATGGATATGCGGGGTGATGCCCCACCATTCATGCACCATGACGATGCCGGGTCGCTTGGCCTGGGTCGCGTCGTCGTAGACGACGAAGCCCTTCATCGTGGTCTCGCCGTCGGTATAGGTGACCGGCTCTTCCTTGACCGCTGCGTGTACGCTCGCGACCATCGCGATGGCGCAGAGTGCTCCCACTATATTCGTTATGATCGTTCGCATGCTGACCTCCTGCGGGTTTGGCACGATGCGACATTGGCATACCAGCGAATCCCGCGCTAGGCTTGGAAAGCGGAGCCGCTTTGCTTCGCGGGCTGCGCATCATCTCTCGAGCGCACGGGCGTCCGGCCCGAGGCCGAGCGCGCCGACATTTCTGTCGGTTGCTGATCTGTGAACGATGTTGCGTCAAGGTCAGCGCGTCGCCGTTGCTGAGCTTGTCGCGCTATCGATGAACGCAACCGGCGTCCCCTTCGCGACACCGGCCGCGACGCGCTGCGCGTCCCAGTTGGTGAGCCGGACGCAGCCGTGGGACTCCGCCTTGGAGACCTTGCCGGGATCGGGGGTGCCGTGAATGCCATAGCCTTCTCCCGAGAGGTTGATCCAGACCACACCGACCGGGTTGTTCGGACCGGGCCTGATCGTGAACGGCGTCTTCGATCTGACGCCCTTGAACGCGTATTTTGGATTGTAGCGATAGGTCGGGCTCTTGTTGATCGCCGTCACCTTGAGCGTTCCGCTCGGCGTCGGCTTATCCGCGCTGCCGACCGTCGCAGGATAGAAGCCGAGCAGCTTGCCTGCTGCATCGAACGTGCTGAGCGCCTGCCGCGTCTTGTCAACCTCAACGCGCGCGACCGACGGCGGCTTCCCGGGGTCGTCGACATTGGCAACGGAAATGGTCTCGCCGGCCTTGTCGAACTTCTGCCCCGGATTGAGCGCCTGAAGCAGCGCCTCGCTCATGTGGAATTTTTCCGCGAGCGCTTCACGCGGACTGGTGTAGCCCAGCGCCGGCAGGCTCTTCATGCTCTCCATCCTCGCGGGGATCCTCTTCGCGAACGGCCCCTTCACGTCGGCATCGGCGATCGTGTAGCTGACGATCGCAGGCCCGTCGCTGGCGGCTGTGAGCCCGCTCCAGAGCTCCGGCGTCACCGCCTTGTCGAAGGACAATCCATTGGCGTCGGCAAACGCCCGGAGCGCCTTCTGCGCGTTGTCGCCCAGCTTGCCGTCGATCTCGCCGGGAGAAAAATGCGCGCGGTCGAGCAGGATCTCGAGCCTGGCAACGAAGGCGTTGAGCTGACGACGGTCCGGCAACTTCGCCGGCGGCGCCGCCACGTCGTTGATCGCGGCCGCATCAAGACCCGCGGCCACCGCCGGCGCGGCCGACACAAGCAAAAGTGCAATGGCAAAGCGCGCAACGGAAAACGGTCGGAACATCGTGCATCCCAACGTGGCTACCTTCCGTAAAGCTACGGAAAGCGTCGAAGTTCCAATGCGAACAGCGGCGAAGTTCCGCGGCGGAACAGCTGATTTCGCGGCTTCGCCGCAATCGACCCGCTAAAAAGTCGTGATCCGAAGTGCATTTGCGCGCAACTCACATCACAATTCAGGTCTCACGAAGCAAATGCGATTTGTCATCGCGGCGCTTGCCGCGTTTCTTGTCTTGATGCTCGACTTCGATCGTTCGTCCGGCTCGATCAATGCCTCAACCCAAGCCCCGACATTCTCGCGCGACGCGACATCCGACGCCGTTCCGTTTGCCGCACGCTTTATCGAAAGCGCCGATGCCAGCGAGGCGCCCGCTGCGACGGACGCGGACAAGACGCCCGCGCCTGCGGCGCAGCCGAGCGATGCCGCGGCCGAGCCGCAGCTGTCCGCGATCGACAAATTCTGCCACAGCCTGAAGGACGCGGCGCAGGCGAGCGAAATCCCCGTGGCGTTCTTTGCGCGCCTGATCTGGCAGGAGAGCCGCTTTCGCGCGAACGAGATCAGCCATGCCGGTGCGCAGGGCGTCGCGCAGTTCATGCCGGAGACGGCGGCCGAAGTCGGGCTCGACGATCCCTTCGATCCGTTGCAGGCGTTGCCCGCATCCGCAGGACTGCTGCGCAAGCTGCGCGACGATTTTGGCAATCTCGGTCTGGCGGCGGCCGCCTACAATGCCGGCAGCGGCCGCGTCCAGAAATGGCTCACCAGGCAGAGCGAGCTGCCGCGCGAGACCCGTGACTATGTCCGGATCATCACCGGCACCAACGCGGAGGACTGGATCGAGCGTGCCGACACGCTCGCCATCCGCATCGACTTGCCGAGCGAAGCGCCGTGCGAAGGCATAGGCGGCCTCTCGAAGGCGAAGGATGTCGCCTTCGTTGCGGCGTCGCCGGCGTCCGCGGTGACGACGATCATCCGCAAGGCCGAGGCCGCGCGAGAGGCGGCAAGGTCGGTCGCCGGCCGCGCGCGCAAGCGGCTCGCGCTGCTGCTCAGAAAGAGCTCGCCGGGCGCGGCCCGGCTTGGCAAGGCGCGCCGGACCGTCGTCGCCGCCTGGGCAAAGCCGGCGAAGGGCCGGGCCGTTCACGTCGCCTCGCGCGCTCGTTCGTCGAGCTGAGGCCGCGTCACGACGCGTGCACCGCCGCAAGTGCGGGCCGGCCACATTTCCGCTCAGGAAACTGAGCGCACTGGTGTATGTTGCCGGTCGTTTTCAGATCGGATTGCTTGCAATTCATTTCCCAGTGGGCGTTGTCATGACGTTGATCGATGGTTTGGGTTACCTGGCTTCTGCACTTGTGTTGCTGACGTTCTGCATGAGCACGATGTTGAGCCTGCGCGCTGTCGCGATATTCAGCAATTTGGCATTCATCAGCTATGGATTGGGCGACCGGATCTACCCGGTGCTCATCCTGCATATCATTCTGCTGCCTCTGAACGTGGTGTTGCTGTTCCAGATGGTTCGGCTGCTTCGGAAAGCGAAGCGTGCCGCAGCGACGGACCTTTCTCCGAATTGGCTGCAACCGTTCATGCAACCGAAGCATCTCAAGGCGGGAGAAACGATCTTCCGGAAGGGCGACGACGCCGACCTGTTGTACATGGTCGTATCGGGCGAGGTCAGGTTTCCCGAGATCGATCGCGGGGTATCTGCGGGTGAACTGTTCGGCGAGATCGGGCTGTTTTCGCTCGAGCGCCGCCGCACGCAAACCGCTCAAGCTGCGACCGATGTGGAGCTGCTCTGGATCAGCGACGGCGCGCTGAGGAAGCTGTGCGAGCGCAACCCGGGACTGTCGCTGTATTTCCTGCGCCTGACGGCGACGAGGATGACGGAAAACGCAGCGCGCGCAATCGCGGTCGGCGCGGCGGCGCCCAGTCCGGCGTAGAGCGCGCCGCCTCGTTTGCCGGCGTTACGGCGCGGACGACGCCGTAAGGCTCGGCAGCGGCGCAAACTGCATCTCTGCAACGGCCGAGCCGGCATATGCACTGGCGATCAGGATCATGACTCGAATGGCGACGAACATGGTGCCTCCTCAGTCTTTGTTGTTGGCCTTTCAATGCCAGAGACTTCTTTCCCGCCGGTGAGGAAAGCTGGTTGCCGCAACCTTGAAGGCATTGGTAAGCGGGCCGTTTACGCAAGCCCGTTCATGAGTTGGGAACCGTATCGGCCGATCGGCCTCGGCGCTAAACGCGCGGTTCACCGTCACCGGGCATTGTTCGCCTCAATCAAGAAGGCGCAAGCACAATGCCGATTTTCAGGGCGATCCTTGTTGTCGTATCGATTTTTCTTGCCGGTTTGTACGTCTACGACAGCTGCCACAATGATGGGCTCGCAATGCCGGTTTCGGTAAACGAAATCCTTGCACGGCGCTGGCCGGAACCGGACGCGTTTCGTCCGACGGCGGCCCCGGTGTCCGCGGCCGCCGGCACCGTGACGCCGGCCGCGCGCGTTAGGGAAACGTTTGCGATGTTCATCCCCAGGGATGCGCGACGCCATCCGATGCAGCGCAGCCTTTAGCGGCCTCGAGTCAGCCCAGCGATGCGCCGGCCTTGGCGCGGCTTATTCCGAGCGTCACGATGCGCTGCAAGAGATCCGGATAGTCCAGCCCGTCATGCCCGGCGGCCGTCGCGAACTCCTGGCTCTTGGCGATTTCGGGGTTGGGATTGGCCTCGATGAAATAGGGAACGCCATTGGTCGACAGGCGGAAGTCGATGCGCGCATAGCCATCGAGCCCCAGGGTCCGGTAGATGCGCTTCGCCAGCCGTTGAATATGGGCGGATAGTTCCGGCGTG
This sequence comes from Bradyrhizobium pachyrhizi, assembly GCF_029714545.1. NCBI lineage: Bacteria > Pseudomonadati > Pseudomonadota > Alphaproteobacteria > Hyphomicrobiales > Nitrobacteraceae > Bradyrhizobium > Bradyrhizobium pachyrhizi. The sequence continues at coordinate 8,452,982 of NZ_CP121667.1, forward strand.
AGATCCTCGGCCGGGCCGTCGACGATCCCGACGCGTTCCTGATAGCTGGTATCGTGCTTGACCTTTTCGGTGGCGATCTGGCGCGCAGCGGGGCCACCCATGCTGCCGAATTTCAGTTCCCACACCGGCAGCACCCGCAGCCGGTTGTTGCCGAGCACACCGACATAGAGCTCGCGTCCCTCGATGAACTGCTCGGCGATCGCGGCCGTTCCGATCCGCTCATGGATGAAGGCGACGCGCTCGGCGAGCTTCTCGTCGGTATCGACGATCGACGCCTGCGAGATACCGAGCGATCCGTCGCTGCTCAGACTCTTGACGATCAGCGGCAGCTCGAGACGCGGCGGCCGCTTGACCTTGCGGCGCATCGGAAACACCGCGAAGGCCGGCACCGGAATCCGGCGATGGTGCACCAGCGTCTTGGACAGATCCTTGCCGCGTGCCAGGATCAGGCCGCGCGGATTGCACCCGGTATAGGCGATCTTCATCAGCTCGAGATAGCTCGCGATGTGCTGGTCGTACACGACGTCGTAGTGAAACTCCTCCAGCAGCGTGAACACGACGTGCGGCTTGAAGCCCTCGATCTCGTCGCGCACCGGCTTGATTTCCTCCTGCACGCCGAGCGGACGAACCTCATGGCCGGCCGCGCGCAGGGTGCTCACGACGTCGTATTCCGTCTTCCACTCGTTGATCTCCCGCGCGCTGTATCCATCGCTGGAGTCGGGCGGCACACAGTCCGGGTGCATCAGCACCAGAATGCGAAGCTGTTTCATAGCGCGATCCATTTCCGGCGCGACGGGCCGAACAGCGCGTGCATGGTCTTGGCGGTCAGCAGAATGGTGAAGTTTGTCACGAGCTTCTGCTCGGGGCCGACGGCACGCAGATTGAGTTCGCGGCAGCGCGAGATCATGTCGTCAAGCACGGCATCGAGCGTCAACTGGTTCTCGCCCGTCCACCGCGCCACCAGCTGCCTGATCTGGGCGCGGTGCCGCCTGATGAAGGCCGCGGCCGGCGGACGCCGATAATGCCGCGGATCGGCGGAGAACAGCTTAGAAAGATCGCGGTCGTAGGTCTTCGGCGGCGTGAAAGCGTAGAATGCCTGCTTCTTCCGGTAGTGCTCGGCGAGCGTTTGCTTGAGCGTATGCAGCGGATCGACCCGTTCGCGCGTCGCGAGCTGCGGCCGCTTGCCGGCGATCTCGCCCATCAGCTCGTCGACATATTCTAGCTTCTTCAGCGCGGGCCAGCCGGCATAGCGGGTCCGCCAGTTCGAGCGCGGCCGCAGCCACACCGCGAAGGTCTCGGCGAAGTCCTCGTCCGGATGGCTCTGCGCGTACCAGAGCCGAAGGTGCTGGACATAATTGCGGCTGGCCGGATTGGGCCGGTAGTAGCGCGGGTAGTGCTGCGACGACGGACCGAACAGCTGCTGCCAGCGCCGGCGGCGCTGCAGCTGGTAGCCGTGCTGCACGGCGTGCCCCGCCTCGTGGCGGAGAATGGCCATGCACTCGGACCACGAAGCGCCCTCGACGTCGAGCATCATCTTCTTCTCGAGCTTCATCAGGCGGGGATGGGCGAGGTAGAACGGGATCGCGATGCCGGGCACATCCGCCGGGCTGAACCATTCGCTCGAGATCCATGTATGCGGCCGCAACCGGATGCCGCGCTCCTCGAGCTCCTCATAGAGCGTATTCACACAATCGGCGAGCCAAGTGCCCTCGACGGCAACCCTCAGACGGTTGAGCGGTTGCGCGAGCAACTGCTCGTCCGTCAGCTTCTCCCAGGCAAATTTGCGGCGCGGCATAAGCTTCCAAAGTCTAAAACAAATCGGACTCTGGATGGTGTCATAGGTTGCCGCCGGCAACAACCGCCGGGCCTTCGCGGCGGGCCCCGGCCAATGCCGGCGTCGGGCCGGCCCGAGCGCCGGCCATGGACGGTGGACGGCGCGGCGAGCCCGATTCGCCGGCTCAAGGCGCCCGCTCATCTTGCATCCTAAGGTTTGACCCAGCGTTGCACGGCCGCGGCGGTATCGGCCGGCCTGGTGTTGAAGCAGATCGCGGCATGGGGGGCGAGCCGGTGCACCAGATTGAGGATCGTCTCGAACAGCAAGAGCCGCTCCGGCGGCTCGCGCAGCCCGGCACCAATCACGACGCAGTCGTAGCGGCGCGCGTTGAGGGCCGCCGCCGTCACGGCTTCCGCGGTATCGCCGAGGTCGATCAGGCAGCTCTCGACGTCGTAGCCGAGCGTCCGCAGGCCTTCGATCTGCGCGCCGAGATAGCTGCGCACCAGTTCGGGCGTGAACTGCGGCATGACGGACAGATCGACGAAGGTCGGGTCGAGGCCGATCGCCAGCACGGATGGCTTTGTCATGGTGGCAGTTCCCGGTCCAAAAGAATTCGTCCGAGCATGCCGCAGGTTTGAGTCGAAATCGCGGACACGACGACCCGCAGCAACCTTGTAGCCCGGGTGAGCGACGCGACACCCGGGGTCGCCCTTCGCAAAGACCCGCATGTCGCTTCGCTCATGCGGGCTACGTGGTCTCGCTCCGTCGAAATCGCGGAGCCGTCAGCGGCAGCCATGATCCTGCGCGGCACGCGCGGCGATCGCGGCGCGCCGCTTGAGGAACTCACGCTCGCGCGAATTGCCGGCCAGCGCGGCGGCGGCCTCGAACGCAGCATGCGCCTCCGCGAAACGGCTCAGCTTATGCAGCAGATCGCCGCGCACGCTCGGCAGCAGATGATAGGATTTCAGCGCCGGCTCACCCGCGAGACCGTCGACGATCGCGAGCGCGGCGAGCGGCCCCTCGGCCATGCCGATCGCAACCGCGCGGTTGAGCTCGATCACGGGAGAATCCAAGAGCGCGGCGAGGTCGCCGTACAGCGCGGCGATGCGGTGCCAGTCGGTCGCATCAGGCGTGCCGGCCTCGGCGTGGCAGGCGGCGATCGCGGCCTGCAGCACATAGAAGCCGCCGGCGCCGCCGAGCTCGCGGACCCGCGCCAGCGCGAGCTGCCCGCGGCGGATCTGCAGGCGATCCCACCGCGCGCGGTTCTGGTCCATCAGCAGGATCGGCTCGCCGGACGCATCGGTACGTGCCGCCATCCGCGAGGCGTTGAACTCCATCAGCGCCAGCAGCCCGTGCGCCTCCGGCTCCGATGGCGCGATCGAGGTCAGCGCGCGGCCCATGCGCAGCGCCTCGTTGCAGAGCTGCGGCCGCAGCCATTCGTCGCCGCTTGCCGCGGTATAACCCTCGTTGAAGATGAGGTAGACGACCTCGAGCACGGAGGCGAGCCGCTCGGACAGTTCCTCGCCGCGCGGCGTCTCGTAGGCAAGGCCTGACTCCGACAATGTGCGCTTGGCGCGCACGATGCGCTGGGCAATGGTCGCCTCCGCCTGCAGGAAGGCGCGCGCGATCTCCTCGGTGGTGAGGCCGCAGATCATCCTGAGCGCCAGCGCGGCGCGCGCCTCCCGCGACAGGCGCGGATGGCAGGCGGTGAAGATCAGCCGCAGCAATTCGTCGCCGATATCGTCGTCGAGCGCGGAATCGAAGTCGGGCATGGTCTCCTGCTCCCGCGCCATGTCGTGCGCGATCACGCCGTGCTTCTCGGCCAGCATGCGGTTGCGGCGCAGATGATCGAGCGCGCGGCGCTTGGCGGTCGCCATCAGCCAGGCACCGGGCTTTTCCGGCACGCCATCGGCCGGCCAATGCTCGAGCGCGGCGACCAGCGCTTCCTGGGTCAGGTCCTCGGCGAGTGGCACATCACGCAGCATCCGCGACAGGCTGGTGATCAGCCGCGGCTGCTCGATGCGCCACACACCGAGGATGGTGCGCTTGACGTCGTCGACCGTCATGGCGGCCACCGGCATCCGGCTGAGGAGGCCGTCAGCACTCCATGAAGGGGCGAACCTCGCATGACAATTCCCAGTCCGGCATGTGGTCGAGATGAAGCTGCATGAACTCGACGCCGCGCGCCACCGCCTCCTCCTTGTCCTTCAGCTCGAAGATGGCGTAGCCGCCGACTACCTCCTTGGCTTCCATGAAGGGACCGTCGGTGACGGTGAGCTTGCGATCCTTGATCCGCACCTCCGCGCCCGCCGTGCGCGGCAGCAGCGCGCCGGTATCGAGCATCCGGCCGGCCGCGATCTCGCGTTCGGCCAGCTTCCGGATCGCCTCCCTCAACGCGGGATTCGGCAGCATCGGCTTCTCGGCCACCAGGACATACATGAAGCGCATCGCTTGTCCTCCGCTTACGCACCGCACTGGCCGGCGAAACCTGCAAAGGCGCGAACCTCGCAGGTGCCTTCCCAGCCCGGCATGTGAACCTTGTGCAGCTGCATGAACTCGACCGCGAGCGCGATCGCTTCCTCCTTGCTGTGGACGTCCGAGATCGCGTAGCCGCCGATCACTTCCTTGGCCTCGACGAAGGGACCGTCGACCACGCTGAGCTCGCCGCCGACCAGGCGGACCTGCGCGCCGGTGGCGAGCGGCATCAGGCCGGCATTGTCGATCATGCGGCCGGCCTTGATCTCGCGGTCGGCGAGCTTGTGCATGGCCTCCAGCAGCTCCGGGGTCGGCTGCTGCGGCGGCTGGGACGAGGTAACGATCGACATAAAGCGCATGAATTGCTCCTGTTTCAGGCAAGCCGCGGGACGGTCGCGGTGAAAAATCGGCTCGCTATGGAGGACGACGATCCGGGGCGGCCCGGATCGACAGGGGCAAGGGAATTATTTTGGAGCTGTGAGGGTGCAGATCGAAAGCCGAGACGGCTCCACCCCGATCGTCGTCCCTGCGAAAGCTAGGGACCCATAACCACAGGGGTGAGTTGCCGAAACGAGCTGTGGCCACAGCGTTGCAACCAACCTGCATGGTGGCTATGGGTCCCTGCTTTCGCAGGGGCGACAGCGGTTTTGTGGCCCGGCCAACGGACCCGCCACGTCGCTCCGGATATGTGTGAGCAGCGACCTACTGCTCCCGCAGCATGATCAGCGGGTCGGCGCTGTCGGGGACGCGGCGCCACTGGGCGTTGTCGTCGGCCTCGAACTGCCAGGTCTGGCCCTTGGCCGACATCAGGATCATCTGGCCGTGATCGAGCCGCCACATGGTCGGGTTGAAGGCCGCGACCGCGGGATCGCATTTGCCTTTCAGGAACACCTGGAAATTGTCGTTGCCGGCGTCGGTGTTGGTCAGCACCAGCGTGCAGATCGCCTGGCCGTTGCCGCGGACCATCGACCAGTCGCCGATCATCTGGTCCATCGATTTGGCGAGCGAGCGCGCCGCGGCAAGGTTTTGCAGGATGTAGACGCCCTCATTGGTGCGCATCCCTTCGAAGATGCCGGTCTCGACTTCGGTGAAATCGATCACGGTCTCGCCGGCGGCATTGTGCAGCCGCACGATGTCGCCGAGGCCCTTGATGCTCCAGCCGGTGATGTCCTTGGTGAAGGGCAGCGCGGCCGCGCAGGCGGGCTCGAGCTCGAGCTTGAAGCCTTGCGGCGCCGTATCGCCCTTCAGCGTCACGACGCAGGTCTTGCTGCGCTCGGTGGTGGCGAGCTCCCACTGCCCGATCATGTCCTTCTTCAACGTCGTGACGTCCTGCGCCGCCACCGGACCGCACGCGGCCAGCAGCAGACACAGCACGGCGTTGAGGCGGGACAACGACATCAGCGATTGTTGACAGGCGTTTCGGCAACCGGCGTCAGCGGCGGCTTGCCGGCGAACCAGTTCTTGATGTTGTCGACCACGAGCTGGTCCATCGCGTTGCGCGTGACCACCGAGGCCGAACCGATATGCGGCAGCAGCACGACGTTCTGCATCGCCTTCAATTCGTCGGGCACGTTCGGCTCGGCCGCGAACACGTCGAGACCTGCAGCCAGGATGGTGCCGGACTTCAGCGCCGCGACCAGCGCCGGCTCGTCGACCACCGAGCCGCGCGCGACATTGATCAGCACACCGCGCGGGCCGAGCGCCTTCAAGACGTCGGCATTGATCATCTTCGCGGTCGAGGCGCCGCCCGGCACGATGACGATCAAGGTGTCGACCGCCTTCGCCATCTCGATCAGATCGGGATAGTGCTTGTAGGAGACGTCCTTGGACGGATTGCGCGAGTGATAGGACACCGGCACCCGCGACGCATCCAGCCGGCGCCCGATCGCCTGGCCGATCCGGCCCATGCCGACGATGCCGATCTTGCGGTCGCGCAGCGAGCCGACGCTGAGCGGATAATTCTGGGTCTGCCACAGCCCGGAGCGCACATAGCGGTCGGCCTTGACGAATTCGCGCAACGTCGCGATCAACAGGCCCATCGCGACGTCGGCGACCTCCTCGGTCAGCACGTCGGGCGTATTGGTGACCACGATATTGTGATCGCGCGCATAGGCGGAATCGACGTGGTCGTAGCCGACGCCGAAGCTGCCGACGATCTCGAGCTTCGGAAACATCGCCAGCGCGGTCTTGTCGGTCGCCATCGTGTGGTAGGTGACAGCGATGCCGCGGATCTTGGCCATCGTATCGGGCGTCAGCCGCTCGAGGTCGCCGCGGCTCTCCGCGCGGTGCAGCACGTATTGATCGGGAAAGCCGCTTTCGAGGATTGGCCGGATCGGTCCATAGATCAACAGATCGATCTTTTCGGAAGAAATCGGGGCCATCAACTGTCCTTTCCTAACGCGCTTTCATGCCAACGTCGCAGCAACAGGTGCGAAACTAGCGCCAGCAACCCATAAATGACAATCCCGGCCAGCGATAGCAGCAGAAGTGCCGCGAACATGCGGGGAATATTCAGCCGGTAGCCTGATTCAGCGATCCGGAAGGCGAGGCCCGAGCCGGCGCCGGCGCTGCCCGCCGCGATCTCCGCCACCACGGCGCCGATCAGCGACAGCCCGCCGGCGATGCGCAGACCGCCGAGGATATAGGGCAGCGCCGCGGGCAGCTTCAGGAACAGCAGCGTCTGCAGCTGTGAGGCGCCATAAAGTTGAAACAATCCGGCGAGGTTGCGATCCACCGAATTGAGGCCGAGCGTCGTGTTCGACAGCACCGGAAAGAACGCCACGATCCAGGCGCAGACGATCACCGCGGTCTGCTGCTGCAGATAGATCAGGAGCAGCGGCGCGATCGCGATGACTGGCGTGACCTGCAGCACCACCGCATAGGGAAACAGCGAATACTCCAGCCATTTCGACTGATTGAACAATAGCGCCAGCACGATGCCGCCGATGGCCGCGGCAACGAAGCCTTCGAGCGTGGTCAGCAGCGTGACGCCGAGCGATTGCGACAGCACCGGCCAGTCCGCAACCAGTGTCTTCAGCACCAACAGCGGGCTCGGCAGCACATAGGGCTGGATGCCATAGCCGCGGACGATGGCTTCCCAGAGCACGAGGCCAGCGGCAAACACCGCGACCGGAAGCAGAAAACGGACGAGGTCTTGCGGAGACTTCATGCGCCCGCCTGCCCCGCATAGGATGGCGCCAGTGCATTGGAGACCTCGCGGCAGAACGCGGCATATTCAGCCGAGGTGCGGAACTCCTCACCGCGCGGTTCCGGCGAGCTGATGCGAAACTCCGCGCCGATCCGGCCCGGGCGGGCGGTCATCACGATCACGCGCTGCGACAGATAGACCGACTCGAACACCGAGTGCGTCACGAAGATGACGGTCTTGTGCAGGGTGCGCCACAGCGACAGCAGGTCGTTGTTGAGGCGAAACCGCGTGATCTCGTCGAGCGCCGCGAACGGCTCGTCCATCAGAAGGACATCCGGATCGGTAACCAGCGCGCGCGCCAGCGACACCCGCATCTTCATGCCGCCGGACAGTTCGCGCGGATAGGCGTCGGCAAACTCCGCAAGCCCGACCTGATCCAGCGCCGCATCGATGCGGGCGTCGGCGTCGGTCGCAGGCAGCCGGGCGAGCTTCAGCGGCAGGCGGACATTGTCGCGCACGGTAGCCCACGGCATCAGGGTCGGCTCCTGAAATACGAAGCCGATGCGGTGGCTGCCGCGCTGCTCCGCGCCATGATGCGAGACCTCGACCGTGCCGGCGTTTGGCGTGGCGAGACCTGCAATGAGCCGCAGCGCAGTGGACTTGCCGCAACCGGAGGGCCCGAGCAGCGAGACGAACTCGCCTCGCCGCACATCGAGGTCGAGCGGCCCGAGCGCCCTCACGCCACTGTCATAGGTCTTGCTGACGCCGCGCAGGCGCACGGCCGACGCTGCATCAGATCCAGACAACGCAGGTCCCGCCATCGCCCGTCCGCACCCGTCAGTTCTTCGGCCGGAGCTCGGCGCCGACCGCCTTGTTGACGAAGCGCAGCGTGTAGCCCTGGCGATAGTCGATGGCGCTCTTGACCACGCCGGCCCGCACCATCTTGTCGAAGAAGCTCGCCATCCGCTCGTCGGTCATGGCGCCGATGCCGTTCTTGATGGAATCGCCGGAATCGACGATGCCGTGCTCGCGCATCTTGGCGACGCAATAGGCGAGCAGCTCGTCGTTCATGTCGGGATTGAGCTTCTTGATCATCGCATTGCCGGCCGAGTTGTCGCCGTAGACGTAGTGGTACCAGCCGACGATCGAGGCATCGACGAAGCGCTGCACGAGGTCGGGCTTCTTGTCGACCAGGTCGCGGCGGGTCTCGATCAGCGTCGAGTAGGAGTTGAAGCCGTAATCGGCGAGCAGCAGCACGTTCGGCTTGAAGCCAGCGGCTTTCTCGACCGCGAACGGCTCCGAGGTGACGTAGCCCTGCATCGCGGTCTGCTTGTTCACGATGAAGGGCTGCGGGTTGAAGGTATAGGGCTTCACCTTGTTCTCGTCGAAACCGTATTCGGACTTCAGCCACTGGAAGTAGCTGGTAATGCCCTCCTTCGAGATCAAAAGCGTCAGCGGCTTGAGATCCTCGATCTTCGTGGCCTTGACCTCGGGATGGGTCAGGAAAACCTGGGGGTCCTTCTGGAACATGGCGGCGACGGCGACCAGCGGCACATTGTTGGTGACGGCGTCGAAGGTCTGCAGCGAGTTCGCGCTCATGAAGAAGTCGAGCTTGCCCGCGATCAGCAGCATGCGGTTGTTCTCGTTGGGACCGCCCGGCACGATAGTGACGTCGAGGCCGTATTTCTTGTAGGTGCCGTCGGCGAGCGCCTGGAAGAACCCGCCATGCTCGCCCTCGGCGACCCAATTGGTGCCGAACGAGACCTTGTCCAAGGTCTTGTCCGAGCTCTGTGCCCGCGCCGGGGCAAGCGCCGCGGCAACGCAAAGCGTGGCGGTCAGAAGGCTTGTGGTTAACGCTCGCAGCAAAAAGGCCGGGATCATGGTTGGACTCCGTCGATCATTATGGCCCATGATGGAAGGCGGGAAGACGTGGACCGCGCCCGGAGACGCGAACCCGTTATGATGTTAAACAAACTAGCCTGCAAATCCATCCCGTGAAACGCTTGTATTGAAACGACCGGCTTGATGACTTCTCAGCTTCCGCCCCGCGACTGGACCGCCATCCACTGGCCCGATATCGCCAAGGATACGGCCGCGCGCTGGATCGCGGTGCTGCCGCTGGCCGCGACCGAGCAGCACGGGCCGCATCTGCCGCTCGGAACCGACGTCATGATCGGCGAGGCCTATCTTTCGCGGGTGCGAGAGTTGCTGCCGGCGACCACTCCCGCCACGTTCCTGCCGTTGCAGCCGGTCGGCATCTCAACCGAGCACATCGATTTTCCGGGTACCTTGACCTTGCCGACCAACGTGGCGCTGAAGAGCTGGATGGCGCTCGGCGAGAGCGTGGCGCGCGCAGGCGTCAGGAAGCTCGTGATCGTGACCAGCCATGGCGGCAATTCCGCCGCGATGCAGCTGGTGGCGCAGGATCTGCGCGCGCACCATCAGATGCTGGTGGTGACCACGAGCTGGTCGCGCTTCGGCGCGCCGGACGGACTGTTCGACGCCGGCGAATTGCGCCACGGCATCCATGGCGGCGCGGTCGAGACCTCGATCATGCTGGCGAAATATCCGCACGCCGTGCGCAAGGACGCGATCGCGGACTTCAAGCCGGCAAGCGTGCAGATCGAGAAGGATCACCGCTTTCTGTCGACGCAGCGGCCGGCGCCATTCGCCTGGCAGGCGCAGGACCTCAATCCGAGTGGTGCGATCGGCGATGCGACCCAGGCCTCGGCCGAGAAGGGTGACAAGCTGATCGAGCACGGCGCGCACGCGTTCTGCGAGCTGCTCGCCGACGTCGACAGGTTCGATCCCGGCGTGTTTCGCGGCCACTGACCGAGAGCGTTTTCGAGCGAAGCGGGTACCGGTTCGCGTGAAGAAAACGCGTCGGGATCAGAACTGCTTCGTCCGGGCAGACGCGACGAAACAATTCGCGAAACCATATTTCCACCCCGATCTTCGAACCGGAACCGGACAGCCTCCGTCCAACGGGCATGCGGACCACACCGGCGCCGCCCCACACAGGATGGAGTATTCCATGTCGATCAAGACCAAGTTCGCCGCCCTCGCCCTCACCGCGCTCGCCGTGACCGGCACCATCGCGTCCACGACGTCGCAGGCTGAAGCGAAGCCCTATGGCTGGGGCTGGGGCGTTGGCGCAGGTCTCGTCGGCGCCGCCGTCGTCGGCAGCGCGATCGCGGCCAGCGACGGCTATTACTACGGCGGCGGCTATCGGCGCTGCGGCTGGGTGCGCCAGTTCGACGCCTACGGCAACTACATCGGCCGCGTGCGCAGCTGCTACTACTGATCGACACAATTCCTGAGGTTGCGGATCCTGTGTTCGGCACGGGTCCTCATCCACCCCGTGTCGCAACCGACCCGTCCGGCCATCCCCCCGGGCGGGTCAATTCTTGAACACGTCCATCACAGATACTTCGCGACCAGCCTGAAATCACGCAGCACGGCGCGGCCCTTCGGCCCCGATGCCTTCAGCGTCTCCTCCAGGCTGTGACCGATGTGATCGTGGATCAGCGCCTTCTTGGCGCTCTCGATCGCGCTTTCCACCGCCTGCAATTGCTGGGCGATCTGCGCACAGGGCCGGCCCTGCTCGATCATCTCGACGATGGTGTCGAGATGGCCGTTGGCGCGCTTCAGGCGCCGGGCGATCGCAGCGTGTGGATGGTCGTCGGACATCTGGGTCTCCTATCCTCCCCGGAGGATAATCATGATCCTCCCCGGAGGATAGCGGAATCGGCTTGACAGGCCATTGTCGCGGGCGTAGTGCCCGATGACCGGAACGTTCGTTCCGCGCCGGGGGTTCTATCTCCGGAGGCAAGTCGATCCACGAGCCAGCACAGAAGGCACATGGGCAGTAGCAACTCAGGCGACAGTAGTCCGGCGATGCCGGGACTGGTGACGCCGCAACACAGCAAGACTGATCGCGCAGATCTCGCCTGCGTGGACGGGTGGTCGCGCCCAAGCTGACCACTGCTCCTCACCGGCCTGCCGCGACCAGCGGAAGTGGAGGTGAGCGATGTTCGAAAAGCTCGCAAAATTCCGGCAAGCAAGCCCGCGGCACGTTGTCGAGCCGCGGCGCATGCCACCGCCGGCTGCCATTCATTGCAATGACAACCTGCCGGGCTTTCGCCGCCTGGCGGGCCGCCGCCGGCGTCCAACCCCGGCCTGTCATTGGGTCCTGATCGACGGCCGCCTGGAATGCCGGTGGACCATCGACGACACCGGCGGCGATCTCGATCAGCAGCGACGCGCGGGCCAGCGTTTCGGCCCGCGCGCAACAGCCACACGCCACGCCGCGGCAAAGCCGCGGCTGTGCGCTTAGGCCGACCGTGAGGGCGGGCTTGATAACGACGGTGCTGCCGCTCCCTCTCCCCGTTCTTACGGGGAGGGTTGGGGTGAGGGGCCGTCTCCGCGCACACGGTGATAGCTGAGTTCGCGGCTCCCCCTCACCCGGATCGCATCTGACCATGCGATGCGACCTCTAAGAGCGAGCTTCGCTCGTCTCGACCCCGCACGCGGGGCGAGGTGAAGCGGCGCCCGCTGCTCGGTCGGAAGTAGTCGTCCTGGTTTAGGAGGCCGACATGGACGAAGGACCTAGTTGCCCCGTTGCGCAGCATTCAGGCGCGGCAACGGGATTCTCGATCTGCATCACATCTGGAAATGCCGCTGCTCACGGTAGCGGAGACGTGCGCGCCTGACGACGCCCGCGTCCCTCCCGCCGTGCCGAAAGGCGGCGAGGAGACGCGAAATGACCGAAAGCAAGACCACACAAACCGCCATTCTCGATAGCGCGCATGCCGGCGACATCCACGGCGCGCTCGGCAGCATCGCTCGCGACGACACCGCGCCGCGCGCGACCTTGCTGGCCCGGCTGAAGACACTGCTGGCGATCGTCGGCCCCGGCCTGATCGTGATGGTCGGCGACAACGACGCCGGCGCGTTCGGCACCTATACCCAGGCCGGACAGAATTACGGCACCACGCTGCTGTGGACGCTGCTGCTGCTGATCCCCGTGCTGTACGTCAACCAGGAGATGGTAGTGCGGCTCGGCGCGGTCACCGGGGTCGGCCATGCGCGGCTGATCTTCGAGCGCTTCGGCAAGTTCTGGGGCGCCTTCAGCGTCATCGACCTCTTGGTATTGAACGCGCTGACCATCGTCACAGAGTTCATCGGCATCACGTTCGCACTTCGTTATCTCGGCGTCTCGCAGTTCTGGGGCGTGTTGGCCTCGGCTGTTATCGTGATGCTGGCGGTCTCGACCGGCGACTTTCGCCGCTTCGAACGCTTCGGCATCGTGCTGGTCGCAGGCAGCCTGCTGCTGGTACCCGTGATCCTGATGGTGCATCCGCCGCTCGGGCAGATCGCGGCGGACTTCTTCGTGCCGAAGATGCCGCAGGACGCCAAGCTCAGCGAGGTGATGCTGCTGATCGTCGCCATCGTCGGCACCACGGTGGCGCCGTGGCAATTGTTCTTCCAGCAGAGCTACATCGTCGACAAGCGGATCACGCCGCGTTTCATCCGCTATGAGCGGATGGATCTGTGCATCGGCATCGTGCTGGTGGTAGTCGGCGCCGTGGCGATGATCTCGTTCTGCGCGGCAGTGTTCGCAGGAAAGCCCGAATTCGGCAACTACACCGACGCGCTGGGGACCGCCGTCGGCCTCGAGACATATGCCGGCCGGCTGCCGGCGATGCTGTTCGCCCTTGCGCTGCTCGATGCCTGCATCATCGGTGCTGCGGCAGTCTCCCTCGCGACCGCTTATGCGATCGGCGACGTGTTCGCGGTGAAGCACTCGCTGCACCGCAAGCCGTGGGACGCGAAGGGCTTCTACAGCGTCTATTGCGGCCTGATCGTGCTCGCGGCGGTGCTGGTGCTGACGCCGGGCACGCCGCTCGGACTATTGACCAACGCGGTGCAGACGCTGGCCGGCGTGCTGCTGCCGAGCGCGACCGTGTTCCTGCTGCTGCTGTGCAACGACCGCCACATCCTCGGGCCCTGGGTCAATTCGACCAAACTCAACCTGTTCACCGGCGCGGTGGTCGCGGGGCTGGTGATGCTGTCGGTGATCCTGACCGCCGCGGTGCTGTTCCCCGATCTCGGCGAGACGTGGATCATCGGCATCCTGATCGGCGGCAGCGTGCTTGCGCTCGCGATCACGGCGGCCGTCAAGCTGTACGAGCTGTCGTCGCGCCGCAACGCGTCGTTCCGCTTCAAGCGCAAGCCCTCGCTGGTCGACCCCGACAGCTGGCGGATGCCGCCGCTCGACCGGCTGCCGCCGGCGCGGCTCAGCCCGCTGAGCCGGATCTGGATGATCGTGCTGCGTGGCTATCTCGTCGTCGCCGCCGGCCTCGTGCTGCTGCGGATCGTCCAGCTCGCCACGGTGGGAGCGTGACCGCGCGCAATCGCGGCCGGCGATGGAGCGCGATCGTGCTGCTCAGGCTGGCGAGCGCCATCCTGCGCGGCGCGGCCGCGCTCCACCGGAAACGCACAATCTCAAACGCCGGGCTGCGGACGGCGCTGTCGATAGCGCGATGTGTCGAACGGGCCGGCGCGCGGGTCGTGCTCGGCAGGGCATCGCAGCCGGCATTCATCAACACCAAGGACGAGGACAATGGCGGCATCGATTGAACGGTCGGTCGCGACCGGTTTGTCACGGACACGCGGCCGATCGCCGCCGATGTGGCCTGCCGCCTCGCGCTGTTACGTGACTGTCACGGTGGCGTGCAAATCGGAACGGTATCGGGCGCGCCTCAGTTGCTATTGCGAATTATTTGCAATAAGCAACAGGGGATGCTAGGTGCTGATCTGGCTTTGGATGGGACGACACAGATCGGACCGGGGACGGCGGGCGATGATTTCAAATCTCGGGTGGCAAGCGGCCACCAAATCTGCAGTGATGCCGGGCGAAACCGCCACTCGTTCGCGGAAAGCCGCGTCATGACCTGCGTCCGCCTCTTCCGGGTCCAGATCGCCGCCGGCGCAGCGCTCGGTGCGGCAACCTTCGGCGCGCCGGCGACCGCGGCCGATCTGGCGCTCAAATCCCCCGCCGCCAGGGCGGTCTACAGCTGGACCGGGTTCTACGTCGGCGCCCATGTCGGTTATGGCGACGGCACGCTGGGTCCCGGCACCAACCCGATCCTCGAACAGGGCGTGTTCTTTCCGCCCACCATCACCGGCGGGATCGGCGGCTTCCAGGTCGGATACAACAAGGAATTCGCCAACCGCTTCGTGCTCGGCGTCGAGGCGGATGCGACCTTCACGGGCCCGACCGACCTGCCGCGGCGAGTGCTCGGTCCCTTCAATTCGTCGATCGACTATGTCGGCACGCTGCGCGGCCGCGCCGGCTACTCTTTCGGTACCTGGATGCCTTACGTGACCGGCGGCTTCGCCTGGGGCCACAGCCAGGTTCGGATCAACGACGCCGCGGGCGAGGTGATCTCGGAGCCCGGCCAGTACCAGACTGGCTGGACCGTCGGCGCCGGCGCCGAATTTGCGGTGAGCGGCAATTGGACCGCCAAGGTCGAATACGACTATGTCGACCTGTCGCGCCGCACGCTCGGCCTCAATGATTTCGGCATGCCCGGCGTCAGCATCGACCCGCGTATTCATTTGCTGAAATTCGGCCTCAACTATCAGTTCGGCGACTCGCCATGGTCGGCGACGCCGACGCGCACCGCGCTGCCTGAATCGAGCGACTGGAGCGTGCACGGCCAGACGACGCTGCTGCCGCAGACCTATCCGTCCTTCCGTTCGCCCTATGCCGGCACCAACAGCCTTCCCGGCGCGGGGCAGTTGCAGCAGACCTGGACCACGACGGCGTTCCTCGGCGTGCGGCTCTGGGAAGGCGGCGAGTTCTACTTCAACCCGGAAACCGCGCAGGGCTTTGGCCTCAACGGCACGCTCGGCCTTGCCGGCTTCTCGAACGGCGAAGCGCAGAAGGCCGGCGCGCCGTTCCCGAAAATCCGGCCGCAGCGCTACTACTTCAAGCAGACCTTCGGCTTCGGCGGCGAGCAGGAAGACGTCGCCGACGGCCCAAACCAGATCGCCGGCAAGCGTGACATCGACCGGCTCACGCTCGTGGTCGGGCGCTTTGCAGTCGGCGATTTCTTCGACGGTAATTCCTACGCCAAGGACCCGCGCGCCGATTTCATGAACTGGGCGATGTGGGCGTCCGCCGCCTACGACTTCCCGGCCGACCTGCCCGGCTATACGCGCGGCGCGGTGGTCGAGCTCAACCGCAAGGATTGGGCGGTGCGCGCCGGCGTGTTCCAGGTGCCGAACGCACCGAACAGCGACGTTCTGGTGTTCGACACCGGCGGCGCCGTGGTGGAATTCGAGGGCCGCTATTCGATCTTCGATCAGCCCGGCAAGCTGCGCGTTGGCGTGTTCGGCAACCGCGGCAACACTGGCAATTACGCCCAGGCGCTCGCGATCGAGGACGCAAATCCGGGGCTCGACATCAACGACGTGATGGCCGGCATCCGCAAGGACAATCTGAAATACGGCTTCTATCTGAACGGCGAGCAGCAGATCGCAAAGGATGTCGGCCTGTTCGGCCGCCTCAGCTGGAACGACGGCAGGACCGAGATCCTGTCGTTCACCGATGTCGATCGCAGCGTCTCGGGCGGCCTGTCGATCAAGGGCAGCAGGTGGGGACGGGCGAACGACACGATCGGCATCGGTGGAGCGATCAACGGGCTGTCATCAGCGCATCGCGATTATCTTGCCGCCGGCGGCCTCGGTCTGCTGATCGGCGACGGCGCGCTGAACTACAGCCCGGAGCGGATCTTCGAGACCTACTACGCCTATCAGGTGAACAAGAACCTGACGCTGACCGCGGACTATCAGTTCATCACCAACCCCGCCTACAACGCCGACCGCGGCCCGGTGCACATCTTCTCCGGCCGCATCCACGGCGAGTTCTGAACGCGCCATCTCCCAACGTCGTCCCGGCGAAAGTCGGGACGACAGCAAATTTGCCGCGCCGTTCTTCTCAATGATGTCTCGGAGGTGGTTCGATAGAGCAAACGCCCTCTCCCCACTCAGATATATGTAGACCCCCGGGCTTGCCGCAAGCCCGGGATCATCCCGTAGAACGCGCGCCCAATCGAACGGAGGAGTGCGGGATGCGGGAACATGCTGTCGTGATTGCCGGCGGAGGTCCGACCGGGCTGATGCTGGCGGGCGAATTGGCGCTGGCGGGAATAGATGTTGCGATTGTCGAGCGGCGCGCGAGGGAGGACCTGATCGGCGCGCGGGCCGGCGGCCTGCACGCGCGCACCATCGAGGTGCTCGATCAGCGCGGCATCGGCGACCGCTTCGTCGTGCTGGGGACGCGCCATCCGGCGGTGCTGTTCCATTCTCATCTGGTTCCGCTTGAGATCACCGACTTTCCGACCCGGCGCAATTTCACGCTGGGGCTCCGGCAGAACCATATCGAGCGCCTGCTCGGCGAATGGGTCGGCGAACTGGCGGTGCAGACCTATCGCGCGCGCGACGTGACCGGCTTCACGCAGGACGACGGCGGCGTCGACGTCGAACTGTCGGATGGCCAATTGCTCCGGGCACAATATCTCATCGGCTGCGATGGCGGCCGGAGCTTCGTCCGCAAAGCGGCCGGCATCGAATTCGCAGGGTGGGATCCGACCACGAGCTGGCTGATCGCCGAGGCCGAGATGGCGGGCGAGCCGGAATGGGGCTTTCGCCAGCACGACGCCGGCACCTCAGCGATCGGCAAGGCGGAAGATGGCCGGCGGGTGCGGCTGGTGCTGACAGAGCGGCAACTCGGCACCGACCGGGAGCCGACCTTGCGCGACGTCAGCGAGGCACTGGTCGCCGCGTACGGCACCGATTTCGGCATCCACAGTCCGGTCTGGATCTCGCGCTTCACCGACATGACCCGGCAGGCCGTGACCTACCGCAAACAGCGCGTGCTGCTGGCCGGCGATGCCGCCCATGTGCATCCGCCGATGGGCGGCCAGGGCCTCAATATCGGCGTGCAGGACGCGGTGAACCTGGGCTGGAAGCTGGCCCAGGTGGTCAAGCAGATCGCGCCGGACAGCCTGCTCGACACCTACGAAGCCGAACGGCATCCGGTGGCGGCCCGCGTGCTGCGCAACACCATGGCGCATGTCGCCCTCAACCGCACCGATCCGCGCACCAGGGCGCTGAACGAGATCGTCTCCGGCCTGCTGCGCATGGACGAGCCGCGCAGAAGCTTTGCCGCGATGATGTCCGGCCTCGATCTTCACTACGATCTTGGCGACGGCCATCCGCTGCTCGGACGCCGCATGCCCGATCTCGATCTGGTCACCGCCAACGGCCCGATGCAGGTCTTCGCGCTGCTGCACCGGGCGCGGCCGGTGCTGCTGAATTTCGGCGCGCCCGGCGGCATCGCCATCGCGGGATGGACCGACCGGGTTCAGCTGGTCGATACCGAGTATCGCAGCGCATGGGAGCTTCCCGCGCACGGAACGGTTTCGGCCCCGACCGCGGTGCTGGTGCGGCCCGATGGCTACGTGGCCTGGGTTGGCGAGCAAACGCAGGCAGGCCTAACCGAGGCGCTGACCAAATGGTTCGGCGCGTCCGCTGGTACGTGGTGAGCGTAGCCCGGATGGAGCGCAGCGTAATCCGTGATCGGTCGATCCGCACAGAGAGTGGTCCCGGATTACGCTGCGCTTCATCCGGGCTACGGATTTGCCGCCCCTACCCCGCCGGCTGGAACGAATCCGCGCGCGCCATCGCCCAGGCGTCGCGGAAGCGGCGGTCCTGGGTACCTTCGAGCAGTTCGCCGGGGCGCAGCGTCGGATAGAGCTCGGCGAAGGAAGAGACCTCGGTGGTCGAACTTCGCTGCGAGAAGTGGATCGGGCGCAGCTCCTTGGTGTGCTCGAGGCCGGCGGCGGCGAGCAGCTCGGTCAGCGCGTGCAGGGTCGAGTGGTGGTAGTTGTACACGCGGTCGATCTTGTCGGGCACATAGAGCGCGCGGTTGCGGATCGGGTCCTGCGACGTGACGCCGGTCGGACAGCGATCAGTGTGGCAGCTCAGAGACTGGATGCAGCCGAGCGCGAACATGAAGCCGCGCGCCGAATTGCACCAGTCGGCCCCGATCGCCATCGCGCGCGCCATGTCGAAGGCGGTCGCGATCTTGCCGGAGGCACCGATCTTGATCCGATCGCGCGCGCCGATGCCGATCAGCGCGTTGTGGACGAAATTGACGCCCTCGCGCATCGGCATGCCGAGATGGTCCATGAATTCGAGCGGCGCGGCGCCGGTGCCGCCCTCATTGCCGTCGACCACGATGAAGTCGGGATAGAGCCCGCTCTCGTGCATCGCCTTGCAGATCGCCAGGAATTCCCAGGGATGGCCGATGCACATCTTGAAGCCGGCAGGCTTGCCGCCGGACAGCTTGCGCATCTGGGCGACGAATTCCATCATCTGCAGCGGCGTCGAGAACGCCTTGTGATAGGCCGGCGAGATGCAGTCCTCGCCCATCGGTACGCCCCGGATCTTGGAAATCTCCTCGGAAACCTTCGCCGCCGGCAGCACGCCGCCATGGCCGGGCTTGGCACCCTGGCTGATCTTGAGCTCGACCATCTTGATCTGATCGTCACCCGCGACGCGTGCGAACTCGTCGGGATTGAAGGTGCCGTCACGGTTGCGGCAGCCGAAATAGCCGGAGCCGATCTCCCAGATGATGTCGCCTCCCATCTCGCGGTGATAAGGGCTGACGCCGCCCTCCCCGGTGTCGTGGGCGAAGCCGCCCTTCTTGGCGCCGGCATTGAGCGCCCGCACCGCGTTCGGGCTCAGCGCGCCAAAGCTCATCGCCGAGATATTGAAGACCGAGGCCGAATACGGCTTGGTGCAGTCGGGGCCGCCGACGGTGATGCGGAATTTCTGGTCGGCCTTCGGCTTCGGCGCCACCGAGTGGTGCATCCACTCATAGCCCTCGCGATAGACGTCCTCCTGGGTGCCGAACGGCCGCTTGTCGAGCACCATCTTGGCACGCTGGTAAACCACCGCGCGGGTGTCGCGGGAGAACGGCATGCCGTCCTTCTCGCTCTCGAAGAAATATTGCCGCATCTCCGGGCGGATTTCCTCGAGCAGGAAGCGGACATGCGCCGAGATCGGGTAGTTGCGCAGCACCGCGTGGTTCTTCTGGGTGAGGTCGCGGATGCCGAGCAATGTCAGCGCGCCGAAGATGATCAGCGGGATCAGGACGATCTTGAAGACCTTGTGATCGAAAATCCCAACCAGCAGCAGGAGCGCGGTGACGACGGCGCAGATCGTCAGCACGATGAAACGCGGCGAGAACGGAAGCAGCACTGTATCCATGAAATTCCTCCGGTCTGCCCAAATGACCTGTCGGCCGCGAGCCTAATCCAACTCGCGGAACAAGTGCACTACGGTTATACGGCCGAGCCCTCACAGATGTGACAACCGCCCGAATGGGCGGGTGCGGATACCGGTCGAACTAAAACGAAATCGACTTTTGCACTGCAACGAAGCGGAGAGCCCCACAAAGACTGCGCCCCCTTTCCCGCTTGCGGGCGGGGCTAGCGCATATAGCGCTTGCGGGCTTCTGCAACTGACGTGTCCACGTCATCGAGCCATGGAACGAGGCCGATAGGGGGATAGGACAGCTGCCGTCGCACGGCGCGCTGCCAAAATATCGAAAACAACCCCATGCAAAGGAGCCGGCGACGTGCCGGCGCTCGACCAGCACCTTGACACGTCGGGCAAATCAGGGGTATTATTCTATTATCCCGAAATCATGATGTGAATCTGCAGCTCCTCCGTCGTCCCTGCCTGGTGCGCAATTGCGCACGGGAGCAGGCCCATACGCCGCGGCGGACCTTGTTGAAGGGACTCATCGTTCCAGCATCGCCCAACAATTGGCATTTGTGGTTATGGGTCTCTGCTTTCGCAGGGACGACGATGGGGATGGTTCTCGATTCGAGGCGTCACACCACGCGGTGTCATCACTCGCGGATGCCGCCTAGTGGTCGTGCGGCTGCAATTCGTGCGGGATGTGCCCCGGCCTCAGGCCGTCGCCGTCGAGCCAGGCGTTGGTGGTGTCGAGTGCCCGGGTAATGTGATCGGCAGTCCGCGAGAAATCGTAGGGCGAGCCGACCAGCGGGCAGAGCGGCGGCACCACGAAGTACTCGACATCGGGCCCGATGTTCTCGAGCTCGTTGACGAGCTGCCGCGCGATCAGGAGCGTCAGCGCGTGCAGGGCATTGGCGAGCGCGCCGATCGGCGGCGCCTGGTTGGCGCAGGCATGCCCGGTCGGCAGCACGATCAGGCGCTTGGCACCGTGCCTGACCGCGACGCGGACCGGCGTGTTGCTGGAGATCGCGCCATCGGCCAGGAAACGATCGCGGTAGCGCACCGGCGTGAACGCGCCGGGGATCGCGGTCGATGCGACGATCGCCTCGGCGGTCGAACCTTCCGACAGCACCACGCTGTCGCCGCTGATGATGTCTGTGGTGACGATGTGGATAGGGATCCGCGCGTCCTCGAGATTGCGGAACGGGATGTAGTCGTCGATCAGCTTGCGGACGCCGTCATGGGGGATCAGGAAGTCGCGCCGCCACAGGAAGCTCACCAGGGTCCGCCAGGTCACCGGAAACACGTCCTGCCGGTTGAGGCCGCGCCAGATCTCGGCCAGCCGCGCGACGCCCGAGACCGTCGGATCGCCGGCGTAGAACGCGCCGTTCAGTGCGCCGACGCTGGAGCCGACCACCATGTCGGCGACCACGCCATGCGCGGCCAGCGCCTGCAGCATGCCGACCTGGATCGCGCCAAAGCTGCCGCCGCCGGCAAAAACAAAGGCGGTTTTCGGTGCATCCGGATCGGTGATGGACAAGGTGCTGCTCCCAGATCGCCGCGTTCGCGCAACGGCCGCGCGGCGTTGGGGGCGTTATAGCAGTGGGAGATTGGACGGCGCCACATACACAGATGTCGTCCTGGCCTCATGCGCAATTGCGCACGGGAGCCAGGACCCATAACCACAATGCAAAAGGCTGGAGCCCGATGGGGCCCCAGCCTTCGCAAAACAGGGAGCGGTGGTAATGGTCCTGGCTTTCGCCAGGACGGACAATCCTGACGCTCTACGGCCTCAGCGCTCGACGAACGCCTTCTCGATCACGAAGTGACCGGGGGTGTTGCCGCTGCCTTCCTTGAAGCCGCGCGTCTCGAACAGCTGCTTCAGCTCTTCCAGCATCGCCGGGCTGCCGCACATCATGATGCGGTCGGTCTCGATGTCGAGCGGACCCTGATGCAGATCGGTGAACAGCTGGTTGGAGGTGATCAGGTCGGTGATGCGGCCGCGGTTGCGGAACGGCTCGCGCGTCACGGTCGGATAGTATGAGAGCTTCTCGGACAGCAGCGGCCCGAACAGTTCGTCGTCGCGCAGCTTGGCGACCAGCTCCTCGCCATAGGCGAGCTCGGAGACCTGGCGGCAGCCATGTACCAGCAGGATCTGATCGTAGCGATCATAGACCTCGGGGTCCTTAATCAGGCTGGCGAACGGCGCGAGGCCGGTGCCGGTCGACAGCAGCATCAGCCGCTTGCCGGGAATCAGGTTGTCGGTGATCAGCGTGCCGGTCGCCTTGCGGCCGACCAGGATGGTGTCGCCCTCGCGGATCTTCTGCAGCTTGGAGGTGAGCGGGCCGTCCTGCACCTTGATCGAGAAGAACTCGAGCTCTTCCTCGTGATTGGCGCTCGCCATCGAATAGGCGCGCAGCAGCGGCCGGCCGTCGACCTCGAGGCCGATCATGGCAAACTGCCCGTTCTGGAAGCGGAAACCGGAATCGCGGGTCGCCCGGAAGCTGAAAAGCGTATCGGTCCAGTGCTGAACGGAAAGAACTTTCTCTCGATAGAACGCGCTCATGGGTTTTCGTTTTCCCGACTGACCAGAGTTAGAATAGTTTGATTTTTAGACGGCTCGCGACGGCGCGGAAGTAGCCGAAATCACTGAAGATCTCGCGTGTCCATTGCGCCAATGCAGCAGATAGTCAAGATCAACTGGCGTGCAATTGCGATCTCAGAATGGCAGTCGTTCGACTTCGCGCAGAGGTTCAGCCGCGTCATCGTTAACACGTGGTAGTGCACGTAATTTACTTGCTGAGATCGGTATCGATCTGGCAATTAATTGCTACGAAAACCGCGGTGAAGGGAAAATGATCTCGTGGTCCTGATCAGCCAGCGAATCTTCCTGGAAACCATCAAAAAATATTGTTTGGCGCACGCGATTGCCGTCGAGGTGCGGTCCGGCGGCTGGCTGGTCACCATGACCAGGGGCAACGCGCGGCGGCTCGCGATCGGCTACGACGTCGGGCTGAACAGCGCGGTCGCGCATCAGGTCGCCAACGACAAATCGGCCTGCGCGGACGTGCTGGCATCGGCCGGCGTCCCCGTCATTCCGCATACGCTGTTTTTGGGCGCGAAGCTCAGCAAGCACATCCCGGGATCGGACTCGCTGGACGCGATGCAGCGTCTGCTCGAGCAGCATCCGCAGGGGCTCGTCGTCAAACCCAATGAGGGGACCTCCGGCGAGCTTGTCTTCCGTGTCAAGACGCGAACGCAACTGGAGACCGCGGTCGCGCGCGTCCTTGCCGCGCATCCAAGTCTCGCCATCTCGCCCTATGTCGAGATCGCGGACGAGGTGCGCGTCGTGCTGCTGGATGCGCGCGCGCTGATCGTCTACGGCAAGGCGCGCCCGTCGGTGACCGGCGACGGCATAAGATCGCTGCGCGCGCTGGCGCAGGCGAGCGCGACGGCCGAGCAACTCAAGACCATGACCGAGGATTTCGATGCCGCCGCGCTCGACGCCGTTCCGCCCGCCGGCGAACAGCTTCTGCTCAACTGGCGGCATAACCTCGATGCCGGCGCGGAGCCCGTGCTGCTCGCCGATGGCACGACGCGCGAGGCCTGCGTCGCGCTCGCGATCAGGGCCGCGCAGGCCGTCGGCATCCGCTACGCCTCGATCGACGTCGTGCGCACGGATGGCGCGTGGAAAATCCTCGAGGTGAACTCCGGGGTGAAGATGGAAGCGCTGGGGCGCCGGCATCCGGCGCTGGTCGAGGCGGCGTATTCGGCCGCGCTGGACAAAGTGTTCGCGTAGGCAGCGTTTCCCCGCCCGACGACGCGGGCTCGCCGGCGCGATCCCGCACTGTGAGCGCCCGATCAGTTTTGCGGGTGCTCCTTTTCATAGGCGGCGACAATCAATTCCGATTGCTCGATCTGTGCCGTGAGACGCTCGATCTCGGCTTGCGTCTCTGGAAACACGTCAGCCCCCGCCGTATTTCCGGATTGCAATTCCGCGATCAATTCCCGGTTCTTCGCAATCTGCTCCCGGTGCCAATCGATTTCGGGATCGTCTTGCATGGGCCACCCATCGGCGAGATCTACGACGCCAGCTCTCGCAGCAGCATGGGTGGATAAACCGGCTTCTCGAAAAACTTGACGCCCTCAGGCAGCGCGCTGTCCGGGGGCCGGCCCGAGATGACCATAACGCGCACGCCCGGATCGCAATCGACGGCCAAACGTGCAAGCTCGACGCCATCCATTTTGCCCGTGAGCTTGATATCGGTAACCACCAGCGACGGATGACGCATCTTGATGGCCAGCGCTGCCGTCTCGGCGTCCTCGCACTGGATGACGTCGAAATGGCCTTCTTCCAACAACAGCGCAATCATGTCGCGCTGGATCGTGTCGTCTTCGACCACAATTGCTATTTGACGAACTGGTCTCGCGTAAGCCATGGCGACCTCCGAACGATCAACCAGAGTTAATGACCGAGGACGCTGATAGTTCTGGTTCCCCAAGTCATGAGGGCCGGCTCCGGCAGACCTTTGCAAGTTCCGTGCGGAACAACTTTGCAGGTTTCAGCGTCATTGATGGGCGACAAGCCGGACGAGCCGAATGGTTCGGGCCTGAGCAAGGGAATTCTTGCGAGATAGTGCCAGGAGGCAGAGCTCATGAAGGACGTTGTGCAGTCGGATCAGGATCCTCGCGAACCCTACGGGACTGACGTGACGGCCGGCGCGACAGGCTATGCGTCCTCTCGACGATTGATCGAGGATCAGGCGCTTAAACGACCCGCGCTCGTCAAGCAGCCCAGAATGCAGCACGAGACGACCGATCGGCTTCGCGCTCGCCTGCCGCACGACGTCATTTCCGAAATGGAAGCAGAGCTGAAGCAACAGGTCGATCGAATCGTCGCCGAACGACATTAGCTGGTGAAGCGACGAGCTCGCTGACTTCAACAGCCGAATCTTGCCTGCCGATGATGCTCCAGAGATCGCGGCGCGTGGACACTCGAAGGTAGATCCCGCCGGATCGACGGAGCTTTGATGGGAGCGATTCTTGGGCGCGCGGTTTTCCAGGTCATGGTTGTTCTGGCGGCGGTCGGCATCGTTGCCCTCGCATGCATGGCAGTCCGCGGCGGCTGACGCGGGGCGGTGGTGCGGCCGGCACGGAAGCTCTGGCCGTCATTTTGATCGATTCAGCGCCTTGCTCATCCTGCGCAAGGGAGTACGCTTCGGTGCATTGATTGATCCGGAAACAGATTATGCGCAAACTTCTTTTGAGCTTCGTCGCACTCGCGGCGTTCGCCGCCGCCTTCAATCCTCCGGCCGCCAATGCGGTGTTTTGGCGCGGCGTCACGGCCCCGACGAATATCGACATCCACGGCTACCCGATCATCAAGGAGCCGCCTCCGAGCACATGCCAGCTGATCCACGTGAACGGATACTGGGTCCGGCAGTGCCTGGATTTGTCGCGGCGCTATTGGCGGTGAACGGCGCGCGCCGGACTTTGCGACCTCTCCTGCAAAGCGAGAGGCCGAAATTCGCGGCTAAAGCGCGATGAGATTAGGTTGAATCGTCATCGCGCCTTAGCTCTTTGTTTGAGCATGATCTTTTCGGAAAACCGCTTCGCACTTTTCCGGATCATGCGTTAGTTCGACCCGCCCGGCGAATCGTCGAGCGCCTTGAAGGCCTCTTCGAGCTGCGGTGACAGCGCGACATTGAGCTTCTCGCCGGTCGGCAGCCGGGCGACGAACCATTTGTTGTACAGCGGGACGATGTCGCGATTCGAGGCGAGCCTGCGGAACGCCCGTTCGACCACGTCCTTCATCTGCGGCTCGCCCTTGCGGTACATGATGCCGTAGGGATCGTAGGACAGGTAGTCGCCGGTGACGCGGAACTTGTCCTGCGACTTGTGCCGCGCGATCAGGCCGTAGAGCAGGATGTCATCGGTCGCGAACGCATCCGCCTTGCCGTCCACCAGCATCTGGTAGGACTGCTCGTGGTCGGGTGCGGTGACGATGTTGAGGCCGAGCTTTTGTTTGGCGTCGACATTGTGCATCGCCTGCTCGTTGGTGGTGCCCTTGGTCACCACCACCGTCTTGCCCTTCAGGTCGGCGACCTGGGTGACGCCGGAGGCCTTCGGCACCATCAGCTTGGTACCGGCCACGAACATCAGCGGCGAGAATGCGACCTGCTTGCCGCGCTCGGCATTCGCCGTGGTCGATCCGCATTCGAGGTCGATCTTCTTGTCGACGACCGCCGGAATGCGGTCGTCGGAGGTGACCTTGACGTAGTCGACCTTGAGATTGGCGTCGTCGACCTCGGTCCCGATCTCCTCGACGATCGCATCGCACAGCTCGAGGCTGTAGCCGATCGGCCGGTTGGAGTGATCGAGGAACGAGAACGGCGGCGAGCTTTCGCGATAGCCGATCCGCACCGTGTGCGTGGCCTTGATGTTGGCGAGCGTGGGGCTGAGCCCCTCGCCCGCCGGCTGTGCGGACACAGGGCCAGAGAGCAGGCTTGCCGCCAGCAGGCACGCTGACAGCAGGCATGTCGACAGGAGAGGCGCTTCAGCCCGTATCGGCCTCCAGCGGGCGCGATGCATGCATGCCTCCCGTCAATGGCCGGCCATCACGGCGCCGGGCACCGCATCCTGCGGCACTGCGTCGTCGGGCCCGAGCTCGTGCTCGGCCTTCAGCTCGCCCTCCCACTTCGCGACCACGGCGGTCGCCAGCGAGTTGCCGATCACGTTGGTGGCGCTGCGGCCCATGTCGAGGAAGGTGTCGATGCCCATGATCATCAGCAGGCCCGCCTCGGGGATGTTGAACTGCGCCAGCGTCGAGGCGATCACCACCAACGACGCGCGCGGCACGCCGGCGACGCCCTTCGAGGTGATCATCAGCGTCGCCAGCATCGCGAGCTGCGTGCCGACCGACATCTCGATGTGGTAGGTCTGCGCGATGAAGATGCTCGCGAAGGTGCAGTACATCATCGTGCCGTCGAGGTTGAAGGAATAGCCGAGCGGCAGCACGAAGGCCGAGATGCGCGAGGAGGCGCCGAACCTGTTCAGCCCCTCCAGCGTCTTCGGATAGGCCGCCTCCGACGAGGCGGTCGAGAACGCGATCATCAGCGGTTCGCGGATCAGCCGCAAGAGATGGCTGTAGCGTGGCCCGATCACGATGAACCCGACGACGACCAGGATGCCCCACAGGATCAGGAGCGAGAGATAGAAGCCGCCCATGAAGACGATGAGCTTCCAGAGCACGCCGAGGCCGTTCTTCGAGACGGTCGCCATGATCGCGGCCCACACCGCGAGCGGCGCGAACAGCATCACATAGCCGGTGACCTTGAGCATGATGTGCGCGAGGTCGTCGATCAGGCTCATGATCGGCTTGGCCCGTTCAGGCATCGCACCGAGCGCAACCGCGAAGAACACCGCGAACACGACGATCTGCAGAATCTCGTTCTGCGCCATCGCGTCCGCGATCGAGGTCGGGATCAGATGGGTGAGGAATTTTTCGATCGAGAACGCCGACACCGGCAGTCCGGTCGACTGCGCCTTGTCGGGCAGCGTGCCGGGGAAGTTGGCGCCGGGCTGCAGCAGGTTGACCATCACGAGGCCGAGCAGCAGCGAGACGAAGGAGGCGGAAACGAACCAGCCCATGGTCTTGGCAAAGATGCGGCCGAGCTTGGCACCGCTTCCCATATGGGCGATGCCGCCGACGAGGGTCGCGAAAACCAGCGGCGCAATGATCATCTTGATCAGTCGCAGGAACAGCATCGCGATCAGGTTGACGTCTGCTGCGATCTCGGCACGGCTGTCAGGAAAGTAGTTGAAGACAATCGTCCCCATCGCGATGCCAAGGACCATCGCAATCAGGATATACTGCGTAAACCTGCTGGACATTCTCTTACCCCCGTAAGTTCCCGGCGGAGGGCAAGTGTGGCAGATTTACGCAGCTACGCAACACGCTTCGCGTCCAGCGCGACTTTGCCGAAACGTTCCCGTTGTGGAATGCCAGCGCGCGGACTAGCGTTCATGCAGCGCACAATCTGTGCAAGGCGCTGCGCGCGTCGCAGTCAATTGCATGCGAAACGACCAACGCGAGGGGAGACACCACCAATGAACGACACCGTCAATCGCCAGATCCTGCTTGTCGAAAAGCCTACCGGCAAGCTTGGCCCCGAGCATTTTCGCCTGACCACGGGGACGATCCCCACGCCGAAGGACGGCGAGGCGCTGGTGCGGACGCGCTACATCTCGCTCGATGCCGCCAACCGTGCCTGGATGCACGGCGCCACTTACCGCGCTGCGGTGGAAGCCAACACCGTGATGGCCGGCGGCAGCATCGCCGAGGTGATCTCGTCGAAGGATCCCGGCCTGAAGCCCGGCGACATCGTGTTCGGCGACACCGGCTGGCAGGATTATGCCGCCGTGCCCGCCAGGCACCTGGCGAAGATGCCGAAGCTCGAGCCGATGACGCATCTGCTCAGCGTCTACGGCGTTGCCGGCCTGACCGCCTATTTCGGCCTGCTCCATGTCGGCAAGCCCAGGGAAGGCGAGACCGTGGTGGTGTCGGCGGCCGCGGGCTCGGTCGGCTCGATCGTCGGCCAGATCGCCAGGATCAAGGGCTGCCGCGTCGTCGGCATCGCCGGCGGCAAGGACAAGTGCCATTGGCTGACCAGCGAGCTCGGCTTCGACGCCGCGGTCGACTACAAGGACGGCGCCACCTACAAGGCGCTGCGCGCGGCGGCGCCCAAGGGCATCGACGTCTATTTCGACAATGTCGGCGGCGACATTCTGGAAGCCTGCCTGGCGCAGATGAACAATCGCGGCCGCATCGCCTGCTGCGGCGCGATCTCGCAGTATGACGGCGTCCCCTCCGCGCACGGCCCGCGCGGCGTGCCCGGCCTGATCGTGGTGAAGCGGCTGATCATGCAGGGCTTCATCGTGATGGACTACATGGACCAGCGCGATGCCGCGCTCGCCGACCTGCAGTCCTGGGTCGCCTCGGGCAAGCTCAAGGTGCAGGAGGACGTCATCGCCGGCATCGAGAACACGCCGCAGGCGCTGATCGGCCTGCTCGCCGGCGAAAACCGCGGCAAGCGCATGGTGAAGGTGTAGCGGTCTTTCTTACCTCTCCCCGCTTGCGGGGAGAGGTCGGATCGTATCGCAAGATGCGATCCGGGCGAGGGGGTACAGGTCTCGCCCCTCACCCCACCCTCTAAGAGCGAGCTTCGCTCGTCTCGACCCCGCAAGAGCGGAGCGAGGGAGTCAATGCGCCGTGCCCGACGCCTGCGGTGCGGCTTGCGGCGCCGTCTTGCCCTTCTTCGCCTTGCGCCAGTTCTCGAAACTCTGCACCACGACGAAGAACGCCGGCACGAACAGCACGGCGAGGCAGGTCGAGGCGATCATGCCGGAGAACACGGTAATGCCGATCGACTTGCGGGCGTTGGCGCCGGCACCGGTCGCGATCACCAGCGGCAGCACGCCGAGGATGAAGGCAAACGACGTCATCAGGATCGGCCGGAATCTCGCGCGTGCCGCGTCGATCGCCGCATCCAGCACCGACCGTCCGTCGCGCAGATGACGTTCCAGCGCGACCTCGACGATCAGGATCGCGTTCTTGGCCGACAGCGCGATCAACAGGATGGTGCCGATCTGGGTGTAGAGGTTGTTCTCGATATTCAGGCTCAGCAGCACCAGCGTCGGGCCGAGCAGCGACAGCGGCACGGCGAGGATCACCGAGATCGGCGCGTACCAGCTCTCATATTGCCCGGCGAGCACGAGATAGACCAGGAGCAGCGCAAGCGCGAACACGTAGTAGATCTGGCTGCCGACCTCCTTCTCCTGGTACGACATCGCCGTCCACTCGAAGCCCGAGCCGGGCGGCAGCGTCTTTGCCGCGATCTCTTCCATCAACGCCATCGACTGGCCGGACGAGTAACCCTGCGCCGGCAGCCCGATGATGGAGGCCGACGGATAGAGGTTGTAGAGGCTGATCAGCGACGGTCCGATCGAGGGCGTGATCTTGGCCACCGTTCCGAGCGGGATCATGTCGCCGTTGCTGTTGCGCACCATCATGTTCTCGATGTCGCGCAGGCTCAGGCGGTACTGTGCCTCGGCCTGGGTATAGACCTGGAAGGTGCGGCCGAACTTGGTGAACTGGTTGACGTAGCTGGCGCCGAGATAGGACGACAGCGCCGCGAAGATCTGGTCGGGAGTGACGTGCAGGGTCTGCGTCTTGATGCGATCGACGTCGACGTCGAACTGCGGCACCATCGAGCGGAACGACGACTGGACCCGCTGCAGCGCGCTCTGGGTCTGCGCATTGGCCACGATCGCCCCCGTGACCGCCTGCAGCTTGCCGTAGTCGGCATTGCCGTCGCGCAGCTCGACCTGCATGGCAAAGCCGGCGGCGTTGCCGATGCCCTGGATCGGCGGCGGCGGGATCACCAGGATGCGTGCCTCCGGGATCACCGCGAGCTTGTCGTTGAGCCCGTAGACCAGCGAGCGCAAATCCTCGCCCGGCCCGCGCGCGCTCCAGTCCTTCAGGATCAGATAGGCGACGCCGGCATTGGCGAGGCTCGAGGAATTGTCGAGCGCCGAGATGCCGGCGATGCTGATCACCTGGTCGACACCGGGGGTCTTGCCGGCGATCGTGGTGACCTCGTCGAGCACGTGCTGGGTGCGGTCGAGGGCCGCGCCGTCGGGCAATTGCACCGCGGCGAGCAGATAGCCCTGGTCCTCGATCGGAATGAAGCCGGTCGGCACCCGCGACAGGCCGTAGCCGGCAAGCCCGATGATGACAAGCGCAATGGCGACCGAGGTCTTGGCATGCCCGGCGATGCCGCTGACCAGCCGTGTGTAGCCGCGCTCCAGCCGGTCATAGACCGCGTTGAAGCCGCGATAGAAGAAGTTGCGCTGCTCGGGCGGCGCGGGAGGACGCAGCCATAGCGCGCACTGTGTCGGCTTCAGCGTCGCGGCGTTGACGGCGCTGAGCAGCGCGGTGGCGGCGATCACCAGCGCGAATTGCGCGTACATCCGCCCGGTCAGCCCGGGCAGGAACGCCGCCGGCAAAAACACCGAGATCAAGACCAGTGTGATGCCGACGATCGGCGCGAACAATTCGTCCATCGCCTTGATCGCGGCGTCGTGGCCCGACATGCCGCGCTCGATATTGTGCGCCGCGCCCTCGACCACGACGATAGCGTCGTCGACCACGATGCCGATCGCCAGCACGATCGCAAACAGCGTCGAGAGGTTGATGGTGAAGCCGAGCGCGGCCATGGCCGCGAACGCGCCGATGATCGTGACCGGCACGGTGGTTGCCGGCACCAGCATCGCCCGCCAGTCCTGCAGGAAGACCAGGATCACGACCAGCACCAGCAGGCCGGCCTCGAACAGGGTCTTGTAGACCTCCTCGATCGAGGCGTTGACGAACTTGGTGGTGTCGAACGGCGTGTCGTATTTGATGTCCTGCGGGAACTGCTTGGCGAGCTCCGCCATCTTCCTCTCGACGGCCTTCTCGACCTGCAAGGCATTGGCACCCGGCGACTGGAACACGCCGATGCCGGTCGCGGGCTTCTGGTTCAGCGAGAAGATCTGGCTGTAGGTCTGCGCGCCGAGCTCGACCCAGCCGACGTCGCGGACCCGGGTGACGTCGCCGACATTGCCTGTCTTGACGATGATGTCCTCGAACTGGCTCTTGTCGTCGAGCCGGCCGTTGACGTTCAGCGTGTACTGGAACGCCTGGCCTGCCGGCGTCGGCGGCGCGCCGACCTGGCCGGCGGTGACCTGCTGGCTCTGCTGCTGGATCGCCTGGATGACGTCCTGCGGCACCAGCGCGCGTACCTGCAGCTTGTTCGGATCGAGCCAGACCCGCATCGAATATTGCCCGGCGCCGAACACGGTGACGTTGCCGACACCCGGCAGGCGCGACAGCTCGTCCCGGATGTTGATGGTGGCGTAATTCGACAGGAACAGGCTGTCATAGGTCTTGTTCGGCGAGGTCAGCGTCACGAACAGCAGAATCGAGGTCGACTTCTTCTGGACCGTGACGCCCTGGTTCTGCACCGAGGTCGGCAGCTGCGACAGCGCGCTGGAGACACGGTTCTGCACCAGCACCTGCGCGAAATTGAGATCGGTGCCGATCTTGAAGGTCACCGTCAGCGTATAGGTGCCGTCGGCGCCGCTGTAGGACTGCATGTACAGCATGTCCTCGACGCCGTTGACCTGTTGCTCGATCGGCAGCGCCACGGTGTCGACCACCGTCTTGGCCGAGGCGCCGGGATAGCGCGTCGTCACCTGCACCGTCGGCGGCACCACGTCGGGATATTGCGCGACCGCTAGATTGTACAGCGCCACGCCGCCGATCAGGATCATCAGGATCGCGATGACGTTGGAAAGAACCGGGCGCTCGATGAAGAATTTCGAGATCATGGCGCGTGCGTCCTATTTGGCCGCCGCCGGCGCCGCGTCGGCCTTCTGCACCTGCGGATCGACCTTCTGCCCGGGGATCGCGCGCAGCAATCCGGCGGTCACGATGCGGTCATCCGGCTTCAGGCCGCTCTCGATGACGCGCAGCCCCTCATCGAGCGGGCCGGTCGTCACCTTGCGCTGCTCGACCACATTCTCGGCATTGACGATCAGCACGTAGCGGCCGGCCTGGTCGCTGCCGATCGCGACATCGGGCACCAGCAGCGCCTTGTTCTGCTTTTCGAACGGCACGCGAACGCGGACATAGAAGCCGGGCAGCAAGGTCCGGTCCGGATTTGGGAACACGCCGCGGACCGCGAGCGTGCCGGTCGACTGGTTGAGGGTCGGCGAGATGTAATCAAGCTTGCCCTTGTGCGGATAGCCGGTCTCGGTCTGCAGACCGACCTCGACCGGCAACTGCCTGAGTTCGTTGACCGTCAGACCACGACGGCGCGCTTCATCCCGCACGCGTTGCACGTCCTGTTCGTTGACGTTGAAGTTCACATAGATCGGATCGAGCTGCACGATGGTGGCAAGCTGGGTCGGTGACGCCACACCGACCAGCTCGCCGACCGAGACCAGGTGATTGCTGACGATGCCGTCGAACGGCGCGGCCACGTTGGTGTAGCCGTAGTTGACCGCCGCGATCCTGGTGTTGACCTGGGCCTGCTGCAGGCTGGCCTGGGCGTTGTCCCGGGTGGACGTCGAGGTATCAAGGGTCGCCTGCGAGACCGCCTGCCGCTGCACCAGATCGGTCTGCCGCTTGAAGTCGAGCTCGGCCTGCTTCAGCGTCGCCTGCGCGCCGACCTCTGCGGCCTGCGCCTGTTCCAGCTTCAGCTTGTAGGTCTCCGGCTCGATCGTGAACAGCGTGGTCCCCGCCTTCACGAAGGAGCCGTCCTGATAGTTGATCGCCTGCAGGAAGCCCTGCACGCGCGCGACCAGATCGACGGTCTGGATCGGCGCGGTGTTTCCGGTGGCGTCCAGATAACGTGTGATGGCGCGTTGCACCGGCGGCGCAACCTCGACCTTGGGCGGCGGCGGCGCAACAAAACTGTTTTGCTCGCAGGCACTTAAACTGACGAAGGCCGATACGACGAACGCGACGCGCGCAAGCGGTGCATTTCGCAGCCGCACAAAATTGCTCCGACCGAAATGCGCCGACGCGCGCGCATGCCTCATTTCCGAGCCTCGACTCAAATGACTAAATTTAAAGATCTCGTGACGGGCAAAAAATCCGCCTGCTTCATCCATAGCAACAATCCGCTTGCAGCGGAACTCGAAAGCGAAAATGATGCCGCTCGCCGAGGTTGTTACAACAAGACTTTTTCAGAACTCAGTTCAGTTGAGCCGGAGGCATCCGGCGCGACCAGAGGATTTATTCAGATGATCAATGCGTTGACACGAGCAACGAAGCTGTCCGCATGGCTTGCGCTTGCAGCATTCATGAGCACCGCACCGGCCTTGTCGCAGGCGCCGACCCAGGCGCAGCGCGACGCCATCAAGTCGCAATGCCGCAACGACTACATCGCCCATTGCTCCAGCGTACCGCCGGGCGGCGAAGCCTCGCTGCAATGTCTGCAGAAGAACATGGCAAGCCTCGGCCCGGGCTGCGCCAGCGCGGTGAAGGCCGTCGAAGCGCCGGCCGCCGCACCGAAGGCAGACTCCGCGCCCGCGGCGGCCAAGACCGAAGCTGCTCCGGCGACGGCCAAGCCCGCCGCCGAGGCCGCCGCACCGAAGGCGGCCGGAGCGCCGTCCAGCGCGCAGGTTTCGGCGATCCGCAGCGCGTGCCGCTCCGATTATCCCAAAGTCTGCGCGGGCGTGCCGACCGGCGGCGCGTCGGCGCTGCAATGCCTGGAAAAGAACAAGGGCAAGCTTTCGCCGGCCTGCGAGAAGGCCGTGGCCGCCGCCGGTGGCGGTGCCGCCGCGCCGGCCGCGGGCGCGGCAGGGACGGCAGCACCGGCGGCCGCGCCGGCCGTAATCGCGTTGCGGCCGCTGCGGCCGCGCGAAGAACTGTTGGTGCTGCGCTCGGCCTGCGGCGCCGACGTCCGCTCGATCTGTGGCGGCGTCCAGCCGGGCGGCGGGCGGATCGTGCAGTGCCTCGCGACCAATGCCGGCTCGCTGTCGCCGGCGTGCCGCGACGTGCTGGCGCCGTTCGCGGCGCGATAATCCTGTTGTCACGCTAGAGACCGGAGAAGGGAGCGAACAATGCTGCGTATCGTCCTGACCGCCGCGCTGCTTTGCGGCGCAACCGCCGTCTACGCCCAGGAGCTGACCACCGCGCAACGCGACGCCTGCATGGGCGACTACGAGAAGTTCTGCAAAAGCGTGACGCCCGGCGGCGGCCGCATCATCGCCTGTCTCGCCAAGCAGAGCGACAAGCTGGCGCCCGCCTGCAAGAAGGTGCTGGCGGAAGCGGAAAAGAAATAGCCGCGCAGGCGGTGAGACGACATGTGCCCGGCGATTTGCCGGGCACGGAGCCGTAGCACCTTGTTGCCACCTTCACGCCAACCATACCTCACCCGGGAGAGGGAATTTCATGCGTTCGATATTGCTGATCGCCGCGGCTCTGCTGTCCTTTGCCGCGACGATGACCTTCGAGTCTTCCGACGCCAACGCGGTCGTCTGTGCGCGCGGCGTCTATCGCGCCGGCTGCGCCGGTCCCAACGGTGCGGTCGTCGCCCGCAAACCCGTCGCCGCCGGCTGCCGCTGGGTATGGGTCGGCGGGGTCAAGGTCCGCCGCTGCTACTGAAACTTTCAGCCCCACGCGGCTAGTCGCCGCGCGCATTTTCCCTCTGGCGTTCCCGCCGGAGGGCGATTAGTCTGGACCCAAATTGTAAGTACACTGTCAATCTGGGAGGCAGACGTTGCGGATCGCCGTGATCGGCGGAGGGCCCGGCGGGCTCTATTTCGCCTATCTCTGGAAGAAGCGTCATCCCGACGCCGAGATCGACCTGTTCGAGCAGAACGCGGCCGGCGCCACCTGGGGCTTCGGCGTGGTGTTCTCCGAACAGGCGCTGGACTTCCTGCGCGCCGACGACCCCGAGACGGTCGACGCCATCGCCCCGCTGATGGAGAGCTGGAAGAACATCACCCTCAATCTGCGCGGCGAGAGCGTCGAGATCGACGGCGTCGGGTTCTCCTCGATCGGCCGGCTGGCGCTGCTGACGATCCTGCAAGGGCGCGTCCGCAGCACAGGTGTCACGCCGCGCTTCGACACCGTGGTGCAATCGGTCGACCAGCTCAGGGGTTACGACCTGATCGTTGCCGCCGACGGGCTGAACTCGATGGTCCGCCGCGGCTTCGAGGCCGCGTTCGACGCCTCGATCTCGCATTCCACCAACAAATTCGCCTGGTACGGTACCACCAAGACCTTCGCGACGCTGTCGCAGACCTTCGTGGCGACAAAGCGCGGCAGCTTCAACGCCCATCACTATCGCTATGCGAAGGACATGAGCACCTTCCTGGTCGAGTGTGACGCGGCGACCTGGGCGGCCTACGGCTTCGCCGACAAGAGCATCGAAGAGTCGCAGGCGATTTGCGAAGACGTATTCGCCGCGACGCTGGACGGCCACCGGCTGATCTCGAACAAATCGGTGTGGCGCAATTTCCCGTGGATCTGGAACGAGCGCTGGTCGCACGGCAACATGGTGCTGATCGGCGATGCCTTGCATTCGGCGCATTTCTCGATCGGCTCGGGCACGCGGCTCGCGATCGAGGATGCGATTGCGCTGACCAAGGCGCTCGAGACCGAGAGCGGCATTGGCGCCGCGCTTGCGCGCTACGAAAGCGAGCGCAAGCCCATCGTGAAGAAGCTTGTCACCGCGGCGCGGACCAGCGCCGACTGGTACGAGCATTTCCCGGCGCACATGAAGCTCGACCTGATGGATTTCGCCTACAGCTACATCACCCGCTCCGGCCGGATCGACGACGCGCGGCTGCGCGCGATGTCGCCCGCCTTCATGGCCCGCTACGCAGCCGCAAAGGGACAATCATGACCGGGATCGCCGACCAGGTTCCGCTGGACAATCCCGGTGCGCGCGAGATCGGCTTTACGATCCCCGAGCGCTACAATGCGAGCCGCATCCTGTTCGACAATCTCGGTAACGGGAATGCCGAACGCCTGGCGCTGACCGGCCCGGCCGGCACGCGGACCTATCGCGAGCTCTGCACTGAGGCCGCACGCTGGGGCCACGCCTTCCGGTCGCTCGGACTGCAGCGCGGCGACCGCGTCCTGCTGTTCCTCGACGACACCCCGGCCTATCCCGCGGCATTCTTCGGCGCGGTGCGCGCCGGCTTCGTGCCGCTCTTGATCAACACGCTGACGACGCCAGAGCTGCTGCAATTCTACCTGTCCGACGCCGGCGCGCAGGTCGCCGTCACCGATGCGGAATGCTGTGCGCGCTTCAACGCGGAAGCCTGCAAGGACACGCCGCTGCGTACGCTGGTGGTGGTCAATGGCGCCGCCGGTGATCACGCGGTTGCCGAAACGCGCGAGGCCGGCGACTGGCTGCAAGGATTTCCGGCCGAGCTCGACGCGGCCGACACGCACCGCAACGAGATGGCCTTCTGGATGTATTCGTCGGGGTCGACCGGCCGTCCCAAAGGCATCGTGCATCTGCAACACGACATGGCCTATAGCGAGCGCGCCTTTGCCCGCAACGTGCTGAAGCTTTCGCCCGGCGACATCTGCTTCTCGGTGCCGAAGATCTTCTTCGCCTACGGTTTCGGCAATTCGATCACGTTTCCCTTCTCGGTCGGTGCCGCGACGCTGCTGCTGCCGGGCCAGCCGAAGCCGGCCGCGATCTTCGCGGCGATCGGGCAATATCGGCCGACCGTGTTCTTCGGCCTGCCGACGCTCTACATCTCGCTGACCAAGGCCGAGGGCGCCGAGCAGACCGATTTCTCGTCGCTGCGGATGGCGGTCTCGGCCGCCGAGGTGCTGTCGGCCGACGTCTTCAACGGCTGGAAGCGGCTCACCGGGCTCGAGATCATCGAAGGCCTCGGCTCGACCGAAGTGCTGCACATCTATCTCAGCAACCGCGCGGAGCGAAAGAAGCTCGGCGCCGCCGGCCTGCGCGTGCCCGGCTACGAGGTCAAGCTGCGCGACAGCGATGGCCGCGAGGTCGGCGACAATGAGGAAGGCATCCTGTGGGTGCGCGGCGACTCCGCGACCCCGCTGTACTGGAACCGGCCGGACAAGACCGCCGAGACCGTGCGCGAGGACGGCTGGATCTACACCGGCGACCGTTTCATGCGCGACAGCGACGGCTTCCACTTTTTCCGCGGCCGCGCCGACGATCTGATCAAGATCTCCGGCCAGTGGGTCTATCCGCTGGAGGTCGAGCTCTGCCTTGCCGATCACCCCGACGTCCGCGAATGTGCCGTCTACGCCGCCGAATTGCCGGACCGGCGCATGACGCTGCGCGCCGTGGTTGTCATGAACAAGGCCGGCTTCGACACGGCCGAAGCGACGCGGCGGCTGCAGGACTACGTCAAGACAAAGCTGTTGCCGTACAAATATCCGCGCGAGGTCAAATTCATCGACGAGTTGCCGAAGACCGGCACCGGCAAGATCGACCGGCAGGCGGTGATGCGGATGTGAGGGCGCGTGCCCTTGCACGACAACGTCACCTCACACTCAATGTCGTCCCGGCGAAAACCGGGACCCATAACCACAAATATTTGCGGCGCGACGGCTGGGGCCGCAGCCCGCCATGACACCGCCTTCGGTGGTTATGGGTCCCGGATCGCGCTTTGCTTGTCCGGGACGACGAGTAAGTAGCTAGCCACCCAGCCCCGTCCCGCCATACAGCAAGGCGTTTCAATGTCGTCCCGGCGAAAGCCGGGACCCATAACCACAAATATTTGCGGCGCGAAGGCTGGGGCCCCAGCCTGCCATGACAACCGCGTTCGGTGGTTATGGGTCCCGGATCGCGCTCGCTACGCTCGCTTGTCCGGGACGACGAGTAATTAGTTGCCCAGCCCCGTCCCGCCGCACAACCACGCGATTCAACGTCGTCCCGGCGAAGGCCGGGACCCATAACCACAGGTATTTGTGGCACGACGGCTGGAGCCCCAGCCGCCATAACAACAGCCTTCGGTGGTTATGGGTCCCGGATCGCGCTCGCTACGCTCGCTTGTCCGGGACGACGAGTAATTAGCCACCCAGCCCTGTCCCGCCATACAGCCACGCGATATCGTCGCACCATTGATCCTGCGACTTCGCGCTCATGATCGCGTTGCGGATGCGGGCGTGCTCGCCTGCGGGATGGTAGACGTGTTCGCCGATCGCGCGTGACATCAGCTGCACGCGGGCAGTGCGCGGGAAGCGTTGCGCGCTGTAGGCTTCGAGTGCCGCTGTCTGGTCATCGTGACTGGCCAGCATGTGCGACAGGCAGACCGCGTCCTCCATCGCCTGGCAGGCGCCCTGCGCAAAATATTGCAGCATCGGATGCGCGGCGTCGCCGAGCAGCACCACGCGGCCGTCGATCCACCGCTCGTTCGGATCGCGGTCGCACAGCACCCAGAGCTTCCAGTTGGTGCCGTGGCGGATGATGTTCTGCGCCCGTTCATGGACGTGAGTAAAACCCTTCATCACCTCTTGCTCGGAGACCGGCTTGCCGGCAACCGGCTCCGGCGCATTGTTGTGATAGGTGACGACGAGGTTGAACACCTTCCAGCCCGACAGCGGATAATGCACGATGTGGCATTTCGGACCGGCCCACAGCGTCGCCGCGTTCCAGCGCAGGTCCTCCGGCATCTGCTCGGTCGGGATCACCGAGCGATAGGTGGTGTGGCCGGAGACGCGCGGCGGACCGTCCGTCGTGACCTGCTTGCGGATGTTCGACCACAAGCCATCGGCGCCGATCAGGAGGCGGCCGGCAATCCGCTCCCCACTCGCGAGCGTAGCGGTCACCGACGAACCATCCTGCTCGTAGCCCGTCACCTCGCTGGACACGCGTAGCTCGATCAGCTCGTGGTTCTGGCAGGCGCGCAGGAACACGCCGTGCAGGTCGCCGCGATGCACCACGGCATAGGGATTGCCGAACCGCGCGCGAAAGGCGTCGCCGAGGTCGATATGGGTGATCTCGTCGGCGGTCAGCGCATCCATCAGCCGGAGCTGATCGATATAGACGGCCATGTTGCGCGCGGCTTCGCCGACGCCGAGATAGTCGAAGGCGTGGAACGCGTTCGGGCCGAGCTGGATGCCGGCGCCGATCTCGCCAAGCGCGGCAGCCTTCTCGAGCAGGATCGAGCGGATGCCCTTCTGCGCGAGGCCCAGCGCCACGGCAAGGCCGCCGATGCCGCCACCCGCGATCAGGACAGGTCTCGTCTCCGCCATCAGCCCGACCTCCCGAGATGTTCGAGCGCATCCTCGGCGCGCAGCGGCACCCGCGACGCCTCGTTGTTGAGGTCGACGAGCTGGGTCAACAGCGCCAGCAACGTCTTGCGGTCGGCTGGCTTCAGCGGCTGCAGCATCCGCGCCTGTGCCTTGTCGACCGAGGGCATGATGTCGCTCAGCACCGCCGCGCCGGCCTTGGTAAGATAGAGCAGCTTGACGCGCTTGTCCTCGGGCGCCGGCTTGCGCACGATGAACTCCTTGGCCTGCAGCCGCTCGATCACATTGCCGAGCGTG
Organism: Bradyrhizobium pachyrhizi; assembly: GCF_029714545.1. NCBI lineage: Bacteria > Pseudomonadati > Pseudomonadota > Alphaproteobacteria > Hyphomicrobiales > Nitrobacteraceae > Bradyrhizobium > Bradyrhizobium pachyrhizi. The sequence continues at coordinate 8,492,819 of NZ_CP121667.1, forward strand.
GAGCGATCGAACGCGATCACCGCCGAAAGCCTTGTGGCGTCGATGCCGGGATGGGTCGAGATCGTGACCAGCGCGGCATATTGCACCGGCGTCAGGTCGAACGCCTTGCACTCCTCGATGAACAGCGCGACCGCGATCTGCTGCATCCGCCGGAACAGGTAGCCGGGCGCGGTATAGACCGCGTCCATGGTGACGGGCGCAGGCTTGTTATTCGGCATCGGGCTGCTTGTCCGGGGCGGCGTCGGCAAACGCCTTGATTTGCTTTGCCGCGGCCTCGGCCTTGAGCAGGCGCGGGTAGGCCGAAACGTCGACGCCGAAGCGTCGCGCATTGGCGAGCTGCGGCACCAGACAGAGATCGGCCAGCGTCGGCGCATCGCCAAAGCAGAACGGGCCGGACTCCGCCGCGATCAGGGTCTCGCAGGCCGACAGTCCCTCGCGATTGGCCCAGGCCGCCCATTCCGTCACCTGCTCTTCGGGCAGGCCGAGCTGACGCAGCCGCGCCAGCACTTTCAAGTTCTGCACCGGGTGGGTGTCGCAGGCGATCGCCTGCGCGAACGCCCGCACCTTGGCGCGCCGCAGCGGATCGTTCGGCAACAGCGGCGGATTGGGATTGGTCTCGTCGAGCCATTCGATGATCGCGAGCGACTGGGTGAGGATCGCGCCGGCGTCGCTCTCCAGCGTCGGTACCAGCCCCTGCGGATTGATCGCGAGATAGGCCGGCGCACATTGCTCGCCCTTGCGCAGATGATGCGGCAGATGCTCTGAGGTGAGCCCCTTCAGATTGAGGGCGATCCGGACCCGGTAGGACGCGCTGCTCCGGAAATAGCCATGCAGCTTCATCGGAACCTCCCTTGCATTTCCCTATTGGCTTGGTTGATTGACGCTAGCCATATTGTCAGTATACTGTCAATTAAATTGCACCGACAAGAATGATGGGAGGCTTGCCATGGAAGCCGTGCAGAAGACCCCTGAGCGCGAGGCGTTCTACAGGAAGATCGACGGCCAGAACCTCTCGGCGCTGTGGAACGTGATGAACGATCTGATCACGCCGGAGCCGAAAAGCGCCTGCCGTCCGCACTTATGGAAGTTCGACCAGATCCGCGAGTACATGAACGAGGCCGGCAAGCTGATCACGGCCAAGGAAGCCGAGCGCCGCGTGCTGGTGCTGGAAAATCCCGGCCTGCGCGGTCAGTCCAAGATCACGACCTCGCTGTTCGCCGGCGTGCAGATGGTGGTGCCGGGCGACATCGCCCCCGCCCATCGCCATGCCCAATCGGCGCTGCGCTTCGTGCTCGAGGGCAAGGGCGCCTTCACCGCCGTCGACGGCGAGCGCACCGCGATGTCGCCGGGCGACTTCGTCATCACGCCGTCGATGACCTGGCACGATCATTCCAACGAAACCAATGAGCCGATGTTCTGGCTCGACGGGCTCGACATCCCGATGGTGCAGTTCTTCGACTGTTCGTTTGCCGAAGGCGCCAAGGAGGACCAGCAGTCGATCTCCAAACCGGCCGGCGCGAGCTTCGCGCGCTACGGCCACAATCTGCTGCCGATCGACCAGAAGCGGACCTCGAAGACCTCGCCGATCTTCAACTATCCCTATGAATACACCCGCGAGGCGCTCGAGAAGGCCAAGGTCAGCGACGAGTGGGACGCCTGCCACGGGCTGAAGCTGAAATTCTCCAACCCCGAGACCGGCGATTTCGCGATGCCGACCATCGGCACCTTCATTCAGCTGCTGCCGAAGGGTTTCAAGACCGCGCGCTATCGCGCAACCGATGCGACCGTGTTCGCCGCGATCGAGGGCAAGGGCCGCACAAGGATCGGCGACCAGACCTTCGAGTGGGGACCGCGCGATTTGTTCGTGGTGCCGAGCTGGCACTGGGTCACCCACGAGGCCGATGCCGACTCCGTGCTGTTCTCGTTCTCCGACCGCCCGGTGCAGCAGAAGCTCGACCTGTTCCGCGAGGACAGGGGCAACGCTTAACAGGCGCGGCAAAGTGTAATGCTGTCGTCCCGGGCAAGCGAAGCGCGACCCGTTTCGCGGGGACAGGGGGAGCGCGTAAGTCTCGTCGTCCCGGCGAAGGCCGGGACCCATAGCCACCGCCCTCGGTTGGTTGAAGACCCTGCGGCCCCAGCCTGTTCTAACAACCGCGCCCTGTGGTTTTGGGTCCCGGTCTTCGCCGGGACGACAGTGGTGTTGCGGGCCGGCAGGTTGCCTTCACCGCCAGTGCAGCAACCGCGTCTCGAGCAAATTGATCAGCTTCCCCACCGCAAGCCCGAACAGCGACAGGATCACGACGCCGGCGAGCAGCTGATCGGTCTGCATCAGATTGCCGGCCTGCAGCACGAAGGCGCCGATGCCGTATTGCGCGCCGATCATCTCGGCGCTGACGACGAGCAGCAGTGCGACCGACGCGGTGATGCGGAAGCCGGCGAGGATCGAGGGCAGCGCGCCCGGCCAGATCACGCGGCGCACGATGGCGTGGAACGGCACGTTGAAGCTCTGCGCCATCCGGATCAGGTTGCGCGGCACCGCATCGACGCCGCTATAGACCGAGATCGCGGTCGAGAAGAACACGCCAAGCGCAATGGTCGCGATCTTCGGCTCCTCGCCGATCCCGAGCCACAGAATGAGCAACGGCAGCAGCGCGATCTTCGGAATCGGAAACAGCGCCGAGATGAAGGTGATGCCGACGCCGCGCGCCATGGTCGACAGCCCGATCGCGAAGCCGACCACGACACCGGCGGCCGTGCCGATGATCCAGCCGGTACCGATCCGCATGATGGACCACGACAGGTGCTGCCATAGCGCGCCCGACATCGCGAGCTTGTAGATCGCGACCGCGATCGCCGACGGCGCCGGCAGGAACAGCGGATTGACCCAGCCTGCGCTGCCGGCGAGCTGCCAGACCGCGATCACAAGCGCGAGCGCGATCCAGCCGGCATGGCGGCTGCCGCCGGGGATAAAGCCGGCGCCGCGAAACGCGACCGGGCGCGTCGCCTCCGCCGATTGGTCTTTCGCTTCCTGCGGCGCGCGGTCAAGCATGCTGGACCTCGCGCTCGGCATCGATCGCCTCCTTCCGGATCAGCGACCACAGCTCACCCTGTAGCGCGGCCATCGGCCCGCGCGCATCCGTCGTGCCGCGCTCGGCGCGCGTCATCGGAATGGTCACGATTTCCCGGATCCGGCCGGGGCGGCGCGACAGCACCACGACGCGGTCGGCGAGCCGCACCGCCTCCTCGAGATTATGCGTGACATAGACCGCGCCCATCGATCCGTCGGCGAGCAAGCGCACGAAATCCTCCATCAGGAGCTCGCGGGTCTGCGAATCCAGCGCCGACAGCGGCTCGTCCATCAGCAGGATCGCGGGTCGAACCGCGAGCGCCCGCGCAATGCCGACACGCTGGCGCATGCCGCCGGACAGCTGCTTGGGATAGGCCGCGCGAAAATCCGACAGCCCGGTGCGGCGTAGCGCATCGTCGATCACAGCCCGGCGCTCGCCGGCACTCAAGCCCGTATGCAACAACGGAAACGCGACGTTCTCCTCGACCGTATTCCACGGCAGCAACGCAAAGTCCTGGAACACGAAGGTCAGCGGATTGAGGCTATCAGCCGGCGCTGCGCCGCGCAGTTCAGCCGCGCCTGCAGCCGGCCGCAGCAGGCCGCCGAGGATCGACAGCAGCGTGCTCTTGCCGCAGCCGGACGGACCGACGATCGCGACAATCTCGCCGGCGCGGACCGTGAAGGAGACATCGTCGAGCACGTCGAGCGCGCCGAAGCGATGGCTGATATGGCCGGCGATCAGGTCCATGGTGCGTCACTCGCAATGGAGCTCGTCATTGCGAGGAGCGAAGCGACGAAGCAATCCATCCATCCGCACATGTGGCGCGATGGATTGCTTCGCTTCGCTCGCAATGACGGTTCGTTACGGCTCGACATCAATCCGCCTTCACATAGTCCTTGGCGATGATCGCATTGGCATCGAAGCCCTTGTCGACGAAACCCTGCCCCTGCAGCCATTTGATCTGGTTGTCGAGATTCTTCACGTCGAGCTTGCCGTCGGGATCGATATAGGCGCAATTGCCGACCACCTGCGCGACCGGCAGGTTGGTGTATTTGGCGATGATCTCGAGCAGCGGCCTGGTCTTGTCGTTGATCGGCGCCACGCCGTCCTTGATCGCAGTCAGGATCACGTCGTGATATTCGTGGTCGGCACGGGTGAGCGCGGTGAGCAGCCTGGTCACCAGCGGTGCGTTGGTCAGCGCCTTCGGCGACGCGAAGATGGCCCCCAGCTGCCACGGCGTCTCGTCGCCGACCCAGCCGAGCAATTTCGCGCCGTTGGAATCCATCAGCGTCCGCGCGGTCGAGACCGGCAGCAGCGCGGCGTCGACGGTTTCGCCCTTCAGCGCCGCGGCCGCGTTCGACAGCGACTGCAGCGGCACCACCTTCACCTCGGACAGCTTGAAGCCGTATTTATCGGCCAGCAGGCCGAGCGAATAATGGAAGCTGGAGCCGACCTGGGTCACCGCGACGCGCTTGCCGGCGAGATCCTTCGGGGTCTTGAGACCGGCGGCGTAGGCGTTGTTGCTGGCGAAATAGCCGATCAGGGGATAGCCGGCCTTCTCGCGGCTCATGCCGCCGATCACCTTCAGCGTGCCCTTGCCGGCGAGATTATAGAGCCCCGCGGTGACGGCGGTGATGCCGAAGTCGACATCGCCTGACGCGGTCGCAACCGCGATCGGCTGCGCCGCGTCGAAGAATTTGAGCTCGACGTCGAGACCGGCGTCGCGGAAATAGCCCTTGTCCTGCGCGATGAACACCGGCGCCGAGGACGACAGCCGCAGCACGCCGATCTTTGCCTTCAGGAGATCGTCGGCCCGCGCGAGACCGCTCGCGGCCCACACCAGGAGACCCGCGAGTGCGAGCCGCGCCCAACCCTTCATTGCCGTTCTCCACTTACAATCCTGCAGGCACGGCCTGATCGCGGCCGATGAACGCGCCCTGTGTGCCGAGCTGTTGTTGCAACTTTTCGACGGAAATGTCGCGCGGAATCGTATTGCCCGACAGCGCGAGCGCGGCTGCGGTTCCCGCCGCCTCGCCCATCACAAAGCAGGCACCGGAGACGCGCGCCGCGGATTGCCCCTCATGGGTCATCGAGGCGCAGCGGCCGGCGACCAGGAGATTGTCGACGCCCTCCGGTACCAGCATGCGGTACGGCAGCTCGTTGTAGCCACGGCTCTCCGGGATCGGCGGAAACTCGAAGATCACATCGCCCGGCACATGGGATTCCTTCGGCCAGCCATTGACGCCGATCGAATCCTCGAACGAGGCGCAGCCCAGCACGTCCTCGCCTGACAGCATGTAGCCGCCGATCACACGCCGCGTCTCGCGGATGCCGAGCTGCGGCGGCAGATCGACGATGTAGGAATTCTCGAAGCCCGGCACCGTGCGCAGGAACTTGAACGCCTCGACCGCCTGGCGGCGCCCCTCGATCTCGCCGCGCGTCATGTCGTCAGGATCAATACCGGAAATGGCGCCGCCATCGCTCCGCGTCACCTGCGTGAAATTCACCCGCCATTCGATCTGCGATTTCTGCGGCCGCACGATCGCCGACTTGCGCGGGAACGTGTGGGTGCCGGCGGCCTCGGCCTCAGCCATCAGCGCCGGGATGGTATGCCATGCATCGCCGGCCTTCGCCGGATCGATGCCGTTGAGGCGGAACATCATCGAGGGGTAGAGCATGCCGCCGGCATTATCGCCGACCTCATGGGGCGCGCCGGCCCACACCGCGAGATCGCCGTCACCGGAGCAATCGATGAAGATGCTGGCGCGCACCGCCTGCCGGCCGGCCTTGGTTTCCACCATCAGCGCACGGATATGCGCGCCATCCATGACGACGCCGGCGCCGAGGGCGTGGAACAGAATGTCGACCTTGTGATGTGCGAGCAGATCGTCGGCTGCGATCTTGTAGGCCGCGGTGTCGTAGGCCTGCGCAAGGATCTTGCCGAGGATCAGATGCGGCGCGTTCAGCCCGCCGAGCCGGTCGATCCGCGCCAAGAGGTCGGAGGCGATGCCCTGCACCACGCGGTGCATCTCGCCGAAAATGTTGGCGTGCAGTCCGCAGAAGTTCGTCACGCCGGCTGCGGTGCCCATGCCGCCGAGAAATCCGTAACGCTCGATCAGGAGCGTCCGCCGTCCGGCACGTGCCGCGCCGACCGCTGCCGCGATGCCGGCCGGTCCGCCGCCAAGCACCACCACGTCATATTCGCCATAGACCGGCACCTGCCGCGCAGGCTCTTCGATCGTGCTCGCTCGCATCATTTCCGCCCTGAACAAAGTTGATTGGGCCAACTATGAATTGATGCATATTGCAGTACAATCCACCAAATTATGTAATCAGCTTTCGCGAATCGAGAAAGGCTCGAGCAAGGCAGATGGATACGCTGGTCAATCTCGAAGCCTTCCTCGCCACAGCCGATGCCGGCGGGTTCTCTGCTGCTGCGCGCAAGCTCAATGTCGCGACTTCCGTCGTCGCCAAGCGCGTCTCCCAGCTCGAGGAGCGGATCGGCACCGCGCTGTTCCACCGCTCGACCCGCCAGTTGCGGCTGACCGAGGCCGGGCAGCAATATGTGCATCGCGCCCGCGGCGTGGTTGCCGATGTCGGCGATCTCTTGTCGCGGATGGGCGAGAAGCAGCGCGATCTGTCCGATCATCTGCGCGTCAAGGCGCCGACGTCGCTGACGGTGGCGCGGCTCGCCGATGCCTTCACGATTTTCCAGAAGCAGAACGGAAGCGTGAAGCTCGAGATCGTGATGATCGATCGTCCGGTCGATCCGGTGACCGAAGGTTTCGACCTCGCGATCGGCGCCTTCCCGCATTCCTTCGGCGGCGTGGTCGACGAGCCCTTGTGCCGGCTGCCGCGCCTCGTGTGCGCCTCGCCGGCCTATCTGAAGACGCACGGCATACCGAAGCATCCGCGCGACCTGGTCGACCATCGCTGCCTCAGCTTTCTGCCGACCGGACCGGAATGGCCGTTCGAGGGACCGCGCGGCCGCATCAATATCCAGGTCCGCCCCATCTTGAGCTCAAACGAAGGCCGCGTGCTGACGCAAAGCGCGATCGCCGGCAACGGCGTTGCGCTGCTCTCGCATTATCTGGTCGCGGACGCGCTGCGCGACGGCGCGTTGCAACCGGTACTAACCGACTTTCCGATTCCGGAATTGTGGGTCAAGGCCGCCGTTCCCGAGCGCCGCATCGATGCCGCCGCGGTGCAGGCGCTGCTGAAGACATTGAAAAAATCGCTGTCGCAGCCGCTGTGATGCGACGCCGGCCTTGCCGTTGGCATGCCGACCTGAGACACGGACGCGAAAGGATCGCCCGCTTGAAACTCCCGATCTCAGTGTCGTTTGGTCTCATCATCGTTGCGACGCCCGCGGCGGCGATCGAGACCTGCCGCTTCATTGAGGCCAAGGCGGAGCGCGAGGCCTGCTACCATCGGCAAGAGCAGGAACTTGCGGCGAAGCGCAAGCCCGAGCCGCCGGTGACGCGGTCGAGCGAATCGAAGACGTTCGATCAACTGCAGCTGATGCGCCGTGACGACGAAGAGGTCTATCGCAGCATGCGCGGCATCTGCCGCGGCTGCTGAGCCTACGCGCCGCCGCCCCACCGCCCCGCGCGCTTCTCGGCGAAGGATGCAAGCCCTTCGGCAGCTTCCGCGGTCTGCCGCTTGGCCGAATGCAGATGAACGAGGCGTTTGTAAGCGTCATCGTCCACGCCCATGCCGCCGAACGAGCTTTCCATCGCGAGCTTCTTTGTCTCGGCCATCGCATCCGGCGCATTGCCGAGCAGCTGCTCGACCACCTTGGCGCCGGCGCTGTCGAGCTCGGCTGATGGCACCACCTCATGGACGAGGCCGATGCGGCGGGCATCCTCGGCGCCGAACCGTTCGCCGGTCAGCGCGTAGCGGCGCACCTGGCGGACGCCGATCGCGTCACAGAGCTGCGGGATGATGATCGCCGCGGTCAGGCCCCAGCGCACCTCGGTGATCGAGAACAGCGCGTTGTCGGCCGCGATCACGATATCGCAGGCCGAGATCACGCCGGTGCCGCCGCCAAAGCAGCCGCCCTGCACCAGCGCGACGGTCGGGACCGGCAACGTGTTGAGACGCTGCACCGCCTCGAAGGTGGCGCGCGATGCCGCCTCGTTCTCCTCGAACGACTTCGGCCGCACGCCGTTGATCCATTTCAGGTCGGCGCCGGCCTGGAAATGCTTGCCGTTGCCCTTCAGCACGACGACGCGCACCGGTTTGGTCGAGAGATCGTCGATCGCGGCCAGCACGCCCGCGATCAGCGCGCCGTCATAGGCATTGTTGACCTCGGGGCGATTCAGCGTGACGGTCGCGACCCCGCGCGCATCGAGGCTCCACAGGACTGGGCTGGCCGACATGACGTTGCTCCCTCGTTCGGCATTGCTGTTATCTTGTACGAGCCTTGCACTATGGCGAGAGCAGGCGCCTTGATCCATCACTTTCGAGCGCGCGCGACTGCACCACGCGCATGACGGGTTGCGCGATGCCCCGCGCTTGTGGAAACTGACGGGGCACGTTGCGGAGAATTGTTCCACTCATGCGTATTTGCATTTTCGGCGCGGGCGCCGTCGGCAGCCACTTCGCGGTCCGGCTCGCGCGCGCCGGCCACAATGTGTCCTGCGTGATGCGCGGGCCGCATCTCGACGCGGTGAGGACCAGCGGACTGACGCTGAAGGTCGGCGATAGCAGCATCACCGCCAGGGTGAAGGCCTCAGCCGATCCTGCCGATCTGGGACCGCAAGACATCGTCATCAGCACGCTGAAGGCGACCGGCATCGGCGCGCTCGCAGCCGGGCTGCCGCCGCTGCTTCAGGGCGACACGTCAATCGTGTTCGCGCAGAACGGCATTCCCTGGTGGTACGATCTCGGCCTGCCGCCGCAGCATCCCGCGATTCCTGATCTCGGCTTCCTCGATCCCGGCGGGCATTTGCGCAGCGCCGTCCCGAAGGAGCGGATCATCGGCGGCGTGATCTTTTCCTCCAACGAGGTGGTCGCGCCCGGCGTCGTCGCGAACCTGTCGCCGGACCGCAACCGCCTCTTGATCGGTGAATGCGACGATCGGCAGAGCGAGCGCATCGCCTGCCTGCGTGCGGCGCTCAACGACGCCGCGATCGAATCGCCCGAGGTCAGCGAGATCCGCGAGACGATCTGGTCGAAGCTCTTGACCAACATGTCGATGTCGGTGCTCTGCCTGCTGACCGGGCTGACCGCGCGCGGCGTCCGCGACGACCCCGACATGCAGGACGTGATCCCGCGCCTGCTTGACGAAGCCAATGCGGTGGCGACACGCTATATCCCCGCCGTCAAGCGCGTCACCCGCAGCGGGCCGGCGCCGGACCACAAGCCATCGATCCTGCAGGATTACGAACTCGGGCGCGCCATGGAGATCGATGTGCTGGTGCGCGCACCGGCGGCATTCGCCCGCGCAGCCGCCATTTCGACCCCGATGCTCGACCTGGTGGCCGCGCTCGCGGTCCAGAAGGCGCGTGACAAGCGCCTGTATCAGGGCTGACAATCCGGCCCACCACGATAACAAGCAGGGACATCGAACCATGCAAGTCAAGGACAAGGTCTGCGTCGTCACCGGCGGCGCGAGCGGGATCGGCGAAGCAGTGGCGCGGGCCTATGCGGACGCCGGTGCTCGCGGCGTCGTGGTCGCCGATCTCAAGACCTCGCGCGATCGGCTCGCGAGCGTCGCCGGCGATATCGACGGCCTCGCGGTCACCGCCGATGTCGGGCTCGAGGAGGACATCAAGGCGCTGATCGCCGCGGCCGAGGACAAATATGGCCCGGTCGACGTGTTCTTCTCCAATGCCGGGCTCTCGCGCAAGGGACAGGAGGCTGCCTCCGATGCCGACTGGGACGTGAGCTGGCGCGTGCATGTGATGAGCCACGTGTTCGCGGCGCGCGCGCTGGTGCCCGGCATGCTCGCGCGCGGCTCCGGCTATCTCATCAACACCGCATCCGCCGCGGGGCTATTGGCCTCGCTGAACTCGATGCCTTACGGCGTGACCAAGAACGCCGCGGTCGCGCTCGCCGAGCATCTCGCCATCCAGTATGGCGATCGCGGCATCCGCGTCTCCGTGCTCTGTCCGCAATCGGTGCAGACCGGCATGACGACGCCGGGCCCGAGTGCCGCGCGCGTCGACGGCGTGCTGCAGCCGGGCGAGGTCGCGCGCATGGTGATCGAGGCGATGGCCGAGGAGCGCTTCCTGATTCTCTCGCATCCGCAGGTGCAGGAATACATGCAGCGCAAGGTCACCAATCGCGAGCGCTGGCTGTCCGGCATGCGCCGCCTGCGCGACCGGATCTATGGCGGGGTGGCGTCAGGCTGACCGCGGCGCAAATTTCTCCAGCAGGCCGGAATAGGCCTTGGCCGCGGGCGACGCGTAAGCACCGCGGCGCGACGTCGTGAGCTTGAGGCCGGCAAGCGCTTCCGCCTGCTTCACCGCGGCGGCCACGCCGTCGACCACAGGCACGCCGAATTGCACCGACAGCTCATGGGCAAGGTCGGCCATGCCGGCGCAGCCGAGCACGATTGCGTCGGCGCCCTTGTCGAGCGCCCGCGCGATCTCGGCCTCCAGCTTGGCCTTGGCGCCCGAGCCCGGCTTCTCGAGATCGAGCACCGCGACGTCGCAGGCGGTGACCACGGCGCGGTCGGCAAAGCCGTAGCGGCGCACCAGTTCCTCGAGCGGCACGATCGAACGCGGCAGCGTGGTGACGATGCCGATGCGCTTGGCGATCTGCCCGGCGGTGACCAGCGCCGCCTCGCAGATCCCGACCACCGGATAGCGCGCCGCCGACCGCGCGGCATCCAACCCGGTGTCGTCGAAACAGGCGACGATGCCGGCATCGGCATCGGGCGTTTTCAGCAGCGCCTCGATCAGCCCGGGCACGGCGAAGGCTTCGTCGTAGAAGCCCTCGATCGAGGCCGGTCCCATCGCAGATGTGACGGCGACGATCTCGGTGCCCGGCGCGGCCACCGCTTGCGCCGCGGCCGCGATGGTCGCGGTCATCGACGCGGTGGTGTTGGGATTGACGATCAGGATCCTGGTCATATGCCGAGATTAGTAGCCCGGATGGAGCGGAGCGCAATCCGGGACGGTGTCACAGGCGGCAAAGCCTGTCTGCTTACGCATGCTTCGCCACCCAGGCCGCGAAGGCGTCGAGCACCTCGGCCATCACCTCGCGGTCGTTGCGGCCGGATCGCTTGAGGACATGGAAGGAGTGGTCGGCCTCCTGCACCAGATGCAGCGTCGCGCGATGACTCAACCCCTTCACCGCGGGCTCGAGCAGGTCGAGCTCGGCCAGCGCATCGCGCGTGCCCTGCAGGAACAGCATCGGGACCTCGACCTCGGCGAGATGCTTGGCCCGCTCGCTCGACGGCTTGCCGGCGGGATGCAGCGGAAAGCCGAGAAACACCAGCCCGCGCACGCCGGCGAGCGGCGCCTTGGCCTGTGCCTGCGAGGTCATGCGTCCGCCGAACGACTTGCCGCCGGCGAACAGCGGCAGTTCGCCGCAATGACGCGCGGCCTCCGCCACCGCGGCACGCACCGTTGCCTGCGCGACGGCGGGCGGATCGGGCCGCTTGCTGCCCTTCTCCATGTAGGGAAACTGATAGCGCAATGTCGCGATGCCGCGCTCCGCCAGGCCCTCCGCAATCGCGGCCATCGAGGGATGCGTCATGCCGGCGCCGGCGCCATGGGCAAACACATAGGCGCTACGAGCCTGCGCCGGCCGCAGCAGCAGCGCGGACACCGTGCCGTGGTTCGAGACCGTGATCGTGAGCGGCTGCGCGCCTGACGTGTTCAAGATGACATCTCGAAGAATTGTTGCGCCGTTGTTTCTAGCCGCTGGCCTCGATGCGCGCAAATGCCGCCGCGGAGGGAACGCCGCAAGTGAACTGGCTCACAGCCAATCAACATTTCCGTTGTTAGACCAAGCGCCGCCACTGTAGGATGGCGCACACAGCATCACACGCTTAACGCGAACTCGTTTTTCGGCGAATTTTAACATCTCATCCATATCACGCGCGAGTACCGCGAACTGGGGGAACGGGGCATGCCTCGCAAGACGATATTCGTCATCGGACTGTTGATTGTCGCCGGCGTCCTCTATTTCAAGGACGATATCGAGACGGTGGCGAGCGGCTTCCGCGTCAAGGTCGTCGACTACCAGCCGCCGGCAAAGACGGTGTGGCTGGATCAGAATGTCAGCGCGGAGCGGTTGCGCTGGTTCTATCACGCCGACCAGGGCACACGGACCTTCGGCATTCCCCATGAATGGTTCATGGCGCTGGAGCAGCCGACGGTCTGGCCGCTGTTCACCGCGGCGCCGCGACTCAGCGAGACCAATTATCTCGGCCGCTTCGGCTTTATTCCCGACACGGTGATTCCGGGCAAACCCGATGCGCTGCCGATCGGCTTCGCGCAGGGCGGTCCGATGGCCGATGCCAACGGCGCGCCCTGGCGCAATCCGCACAGCAAGGCGGACATGACCGGCGTCGGGCTGACCTGCGCCGCCTGCCACACTGGCAGCTTCAGCTATCGCGGCACCGAGATCGTGATCGACGGCGGGCCGGCCAACACCAATCTGTTCGAATTCCAGAAGAGCGTCGGCGTCTCGCTGCTGCTGACGCGGTTCTGGCCGGGGCGCTTCTCGCGCTTTGCCGACGAGATCCTCGGCAAGGACGCCAGCCTCGACGAGCGCATGGCGCTGCGCGGGCAGCTCGACCTCGTGCTGAAGCAATACGCCAACATCAATTCGCTGGAGAACAAGGTCGCCGCCAACAGCGTCGAGGAAGGCTATGCGCGGCTCGACGCGCTGAACCGGATCGGCAACCAGGTGTTCTCGATCGATCTGAACAACCCGAACAACTACGCCTCGCATTCGGCGCCGGTGCATTTCCCGCGGATCTGGAACGCACCGTGGTTCAGCTGGGTGCAATATGACGGCTCGATCATGCAGCCGATGGTGCGCAACGCCGGCGAGGCGCTCGGCGTCAGCGCCGAGCTCAACCTGCTCGACGAGTCCAAGGGACTTTACAAATCGAGCGCGCGGATCGACGTGCTGCACGAGATGGAGCGGATGATCGCCGGCGAGCCGCCCAGCGAGGACAAGGGCTTTGGCGGACTTGCGTCGCCGAAATGGCCGGAGAACATCCTGCCGCCGATCAACATGGATCTCGCGAAGAAGGGCGGCGAGCTCTACAAGACGCATTGTCAGGGCTGCCACGGCCCGGCGATCGACAGCAAGGCGCTGCCCGCGAGCGAAGCCTTTGCGCTGTTCAAGGACAAGAAGCGCTGGACCAGGAACGAGGCCGGCCAGCCGCTGCTCGACGTCGAGATGATTCCGATCAGCCATATCGGCACCGACAGCGCGCAGGCCGAGGGCCTCGCGCACCGCACCGTCGAGACGCCGGCCAATCTCAACATCAAGGACGGCAGTTTCGGTCCGGCGCTCGGCGAGCTCGTCGAGAAGACCGTCGACTATTGGTACGACCAGAACAAGACCCCGCCGGAAGATCGCAAGCGCATCAACGGCTACCGGCCGAACGAGATCCAGGCGCCGCTCGCCTACAAGGTCCGGCCGCTCAACGGCATCTGGGCGACCCCGCCCTATCTGCACAACGGCTCGGTCCCGACCATCTACGCACTGCTGTCGCCGGTGAGGGATCGTCCCGCAACCTTCTATCTCGGCAGCCGGGAGTATGATCCCAAGGATCTCGGCTATGCCTGGAAGGACAAGATCAAGAACGCCTTCATGCTCGACACCACCAAGCGCGGCAACGGCAATTCCGGCCACGAATTCTCCAACGAGAAGCGCTCCGGCGTGATCGGGCCCGAGCTGAAGGAAGACGAACGCCGCGCCCTGATCGAGTTCATCAAGACGCTGTAGGCCCCGAAGGGACTGTGCCCCCTCTCCCGCGCGCGGGGAGGGCAATCGCATATGGCCGTTTGAGGCAATCGGAGTTCCCACAAACTCGTCATGCCCGGGCTTGTCCCGGGCATCCACGTCTTCGTTTCCACGCAAAGAAAAGACGTAGATGGCCGGGACAAGCCCGGCCATGACGGCGCGGAAGAATCTGTTCATTCCAAATGCGATTGCCCTGCGCGCGCGGGGAGGGTTGGGGTGGGGTATCTCCGCGAGTCACATTGCGGAAAGAGCCCCCACCCGCATCGCATCTTGCGATGCGATGCGACCTAAGAGCGAGCTTCGCTCGTCTCGCCCCGCAAGCGGGAGAGGTGAACTGCGTTTGCGGATAGAATACTGCACATCCTCCGTGTCGGCTGATGTCCTCGCCAACAGCGGCTGTCCTTCAACTCTTCGGCACCGGCTGCCGGCGCGCCGGGCGGGTCATGGCCTCGAGCTCGAGCAGCTGGTTGAGCTGCGCCTCGGTCAGCAGCTTTTCCTCCAGCACGATGTCGGCGACCGAGCGGTTCTCCTTGAGCGCACGGCGCGCCACGCGCGATGAGGCCTCATAGCCGAGCGACGGCGCCAGCGCCGTGATCAGGCCGATCGAGCCCTGCACCAGGCTGCGGCAACGCTCGCGATCGGCCTCGATGCCGTCGACGCAACGCTTGGTCAGCGTATCGACCGCCGCCGTCAGCATGCGCAGCGAGCTCAAGACGCAATAGCCGATGGTCGGCTCGAACGCGTTGAGCTGCAACTGGCCACCTTCGGCGCACATCGTGACCGTGAGGTCGTGCCCGATCACCAGGAATGCCACCTGGTTGACCACTTCTGGAATGACAGGATTGACCTTGCCGGGCATGATCGACGAGCCGGCCTGCACCGCCGGCAGGCGGATTTCGCCGATGCCGGTGCGCGGCCCGGACGACAGCAGCCGCAGGTCGTTGCAGATCTTGGACAGCTTGACCGCGACGCGCTTGAGCACGCCGGAAAACAGCACGAAGGCGCCGAGATCGGACGTCGCCTCGATCAGGTTGGAGGCAAGCACCATCGGCTGGCCGGACAGCCGCGACAATTCCTCGACCGCGAGCGCCGCATAGCGCGGATCGGCATTGATGCCGGTGCCGATCGCGGTGGCGCCGAGATTGACCTCGCGGAACAGCGCGGAAATCTCGTTCAGGCGCGCGACGTCCTCCTTCACGGTCACGTGGAAGGCGTCGAATTCCTGGCCGAGCGTCATCGGCACCGCATCCTGAAGCTGGGTCCGCCCCATCTTCAACACGTCGGCGAACTCCACCGCCTTGCCCTTGAGGGAGTAGGCGAGATCGTCCAGCGCGCGCACCAGCGGCTGGGTGGCGAAGATCACCGCGAGCCGCAGCGCGGTCGGATAGGCGTCGTTGGTCGACTGCGCCATGTTGACGTCGTCGTTCGGATGCAGCGCGTGATAGTCGCCCGGCTTGCGCCCCATCAGCCGCAGCGCGACGTTGGCGATCACCTCATTGGCGTTCATGTTGGTCGACGTGCCGGCGCCGCCCTGGATCGCGTCGACGACGAAGGATTCGGCATAGACCTTTTCGGTCGCAATCCGGGTGCAGGCGGCCTCGATCGCATCCGCCTTCTCCGGTGCGAGATAGCCGAGCCGCTTGTTGGCGCGCGCGGCGGCCTGCTTCACCAGTGCCAGCGCGCGGACGAATTCCGGGAAGTGCCCGACCGGCACGCCGGTGATCGGAAAGTTCATCACCGCGCGCTTGGTATGAATGCCCCACAGCGCATTGGCCGGCACATCGTCCTCGCCGAGCAGATCGTGCTCGGTGCGGGACTGCGCCTGCTCGATCGGCACGGTGCGGACGGTCGCGACCGCGAGCTGGCTGGGGCCGCCGCTCTCGCCGGAGGGGGACGCGGCAGCTGCAGCGTTGGCGGTCTCAACCTTCGATTCGGCCATGGTAGCTCCGTTACCTCACGCAGATCGTGTCGTCAGCGACGCCGGCCATGATGCGCCCGGCGGGCGTCGAAAGCCAATGCCTATCGGCAGAGTCTTGCACACCGGTGAGCGGAGGGACGCGGAAAAGCAGTATTGGCGCGCGCCGAACCTGGAGATTAAGGGCTTTGCCTTATCCGTCATGATAACAACAACTTATAACTCGATATCGCGGCTCGCTTCGCGACCGATGCGGCTGCTTTCTCGGCCCCGTCGTCGCGTGCTAGACGAGCATCGACTGGCGCAAGGGCGCCGCCGACACTGAACGAACCGAGGACCAAAGCCGTGTCCAACAACAACGAAGCGATCACCATCAAATTCCGCTGCCCGGCGGAGCTCGAGGGCAAGATTCCGCCGCCGATGCCTGCGTCGTTGGGGCTTCCCGGATGGCTCAAGGCGATGCCGACGCAGGCCTTCAATACGATGAGCAATCGCGAAGAGGATACCGTCAAGCGTTGCCCGCCATTCGTCGATGCGATGACATCGGGTTTCCTGTTGCCGCTGATCTGCGATCTCAAGGTCGAGAATGGCGCGATCACTTGGGACAACGACCTTCCGGCCGGCGGCGCGCTCGAATTCCCGCGCTCGCCGGTCGGCTTCCACGACGAAAGCCAGGTGGTCGGCTCGCCGCTGTTCGAGCCCGACCGCTTCGTCATCAAGTTCGTCAATCTGTGGACCATCGAGGCGCCGCCGGGCTACTCGCTGTTCTTCACGCATCCGGTCAACCGGTTCGACCTGCCGTTCACCACGCTGACCGGCATGGTCGATTGCGATCTGTTTCACGACAGCTGGGTTCATTTCCCGGCACGCTGGCACGACACCAGTTTCAACGGCGTGTTGCCCAAGGGCACGCCGGTTGCGCAGTGCTTCCCGGTGAAGCGCGAAAACTGGGTCGCGCAGACCGCGGCGATGACGCCGGATGAAACATCGCGCGCCCAGGAACTGACCAACAGGATGGCCCGCGAGTCCGGACTCTATCGGCGGCAATTCCGGACGTAGAGCGGGCGCGCGAAGCTCAGCTGCGGCCTCCTCCGTCATTGCGAACTACCCGATGGGGGGCTCCGCAACCACCGCCGTCGTTCTGGCGAAAGCCAGGACCCATAGCCACCGTCTTCGATGATGAACGGGATCGCGGACCGGTGTCGCTCAACAGTTGAGATTTGGGGTAATGGGTCCTGGCTTTCGCCAGGACGACACCGAATATGTGGCACGATCCTGAGCCAGTTCGGTGTCATCACCCGCGCATGCGCATGCGGGTGATCCAGTATTCCAGAGACGCTTGTGCTTGAGCGCAGAGGCCGCGGCTTATCCCGGCTGTCGTCCCGGCCCCCGTGCGCAATTGCTCACTAGGCCAGGACGACGGTGCACCGGCGGCCGCTCTCGATTCTTGTTTTGACGCGTTAGCGCGAACCGGTGTTCGCTTCGCTCGAAAACGCTCTAGCTCAGAAATTCCGCAAAGGCGCTGCGACGGAAGAAGAAGCGGCCGTGCGATGACATGATCAGCGCGGCGGTCGTGCGGCCGATCATTTGCGGCCGGCCGCGCAATGCGAGACGCAGATTGGCCTCGCCGGCCGCGCGGTCGCCCATTTCCAGAAGACTGGCGGAGAAGCTGAGACGCGTCAGCGGGTCGTCGGGGCGCTGCGCCACCACCTGGCGGTAGAGATCCGCCGCGGCAGCATATTCGCCATCGAGCAGCAGCACACGCGCGAGCGCGGCGAGAACATCCGGATGTCCCGGCGCCGCGTTGCGCAGCTTCTCCAGAATCTCGCGCGCCCGGCCGCGCTCATTGCGCTGGGGCAGCAGCTGCGCCAGCAGCAACTGAAACTCGAGGCTCCCCGGCGCGAGAACCAGCGCGCTCTCGATAACGGCAACCGCCTCGTCGATGCGGCCGGCCGAATGCAATTGTCCTGCCAGGGCCTGGAATGCGGGCAGGTACGGCGGCCGCCGCGCGGTGGTTCGCCGCAGCACATCGATCGCCTCGCTGCCGCGACCGGCGCCGCCGAGCGCTGCGCCGAGCAGGGTCTCGAGGCCAGGATCCTCGACGCGGCGCACGGCGCGCTCGAGCGGCGCAATCGCCTCCTCGTTGCGGTTCTGGATCATCAGCGCCCGTGCCAGGATCGAGGCGGCGCCGACATCGCTCCGGTTTGCCTTCAAGACCTCCGCCGCCAGCCGCTCGGCCTCGGCGACCTGTCCCATCTGCAATGCGACCACGGCGCGTTGCAGAACCGGGGATGGGCTGGGCCCGCGATTGGAAGGAGGCGGCGGTTTCGGCATGCGGTCCGTCACGAGATGGTTCTGCTCAGCCGTTATCACTGCCGCCGACGGAGCGTCCAGCGAAAGTCGCGCCCGGACACCGAGATACCGTCCGGTTCCGGCCCGCACCGACCGATTCATCATCCCTGCGGCTGCCGGGCGACCGAGGTCCAACCACCCTATCCATGCAATTTTTCGACTGCTTAACCTATTCAATCTAGCTTGGGTTGCCATAGCAGGGCCCGGCTAGATGCTCGCAACAACGCTCGAAACCATTCAGTCGACGGACTCGAAGCGCGCCAACTACACGCGCGGAATCCTCGTGATGCTGGTCGCCGCCCTCCTGTTCAAGGTTGTGTGGTTCTCGCAGCTGGGGCTGGGGCACGGCCGCGAACTGGTCGACTTCGCCGCCTTCTACATTACCGCAAAACTGGTGTGGCTCGGCGACCTCGACCAGGCCTATCAATTCGCGAAGCTCGCCATCATCGAGAAGCAGGCGTCGGGCGGGCACGACGGCTTCATGCCGTGGACCTATCCGCCGCAATTCAACCTGCTGCTGGCTCCGTTCGCGCTGGTCCCGTTCGGAATGGCCTATCTGTTGTTCATGGCCTCGACGCTGGCTGTTTACCTCGCCGTGCTGCGGCGTCTTGCCGGAAACCGGTTCGTGCTCGTGCTGATCGTTTTCTTCCCAACGATCGGGGTCACGCTGGCATGCGGTCAGAACAGCTTCCTTACCGCCGCACTGATCGGACTGGTGTGCCTGTACTTCGAAGAGCGGCCGATGCTCGCGGGCGCGGCGCTTGGTCTCATGATCATCAAGCCGCATTTCGCCGTTGCCTTCGCACTCTATGCCATCCTGCGGCGCTCGTGGATCGTCGTGATGACGGCGGGCGCCGTCGTGCTGATCAGTTCGGCGATCTGCACTGTGCTGTTCGGCATGCAGATCTGGCCCGTGATGCTGCAGAGCGTGCATGATTCGTCGGTATTCCTGCGCGAAGCCTATTATCCGCTGTATCGAATGGTCTCGACCTATGCCGCGCTGCGAACCACGGGGGTCTCCGCATCGGCAGCGTTTATCGGCCAGGGCATCGTCGCCGTCCTTGCGCTCGGCATCGTGCTGGTCGCGGTCTACCGCAAGATGCCGGTGCGCGAGAGTCTCGGCCTGACTGCGATCGTATCGGTTTGCTTCAGCCCCTATGCGTATGATTATGACTTCCTGATCTTCAGTATCGGACTGGCGCTGCTGTTGCCGGCGCTTCAGGCCAAGGCCCGCGAGTGGGAACGTGCGATCATCTATGCCGCGCCGATACCGATCGGAGCCTTCGGCTACATGCACACGGTCCATAACAACACGCCCCGCACCGACGTCCATTGGGTCGACGTGCTTTCGATCGGAGGCTTCGGGATCGCCGCGCTGATCACGCTGATCGTCGCAATCCTGCTGCTGCGCGAGTCAAGCGCCTCCGACCCCGTTCCGGCGCAGGGGCCGCTTGCGAGGATTTGAGCACCCGGCGCGACACCCCCGCGATCACGCAACGCTCACGGCGCCACCATTTCGAGACGATCGCGCGCCGGCAGGGTCGACGCGAAGGCCTTCAGGGCGCCGGCGACGAGAAGCGGCTCCGCGGCCGGCGTGACGTAGAAGCTTACGTCACCCCGCGCGCCGGTCACCGGGATCGTGTGCAGAATCGCAACCTTCCTCCAGCTCGCCGGCACGCCCTGCGCAAACCAGCTGTCGTAGATCATGGCGACGCCGACATGATGCTCGTCGGCGAGCGCGGCGATCTCGGGCGGGCCGTAGCGGCCGGCGCGCTTCGCCTTGCGCACGCGCTCCGAGCCGAGCCCCCACAGATCGAGGACAAAGTTCGGATTCCCCCAGGCAACGAGCCCAAGATCGTTCACGGCAATCGGCCGCCGGTAGAGCTGCTGGGCGAAGCGGCCCAACTGATAATGCTGCTCGTAGACGCCGCGCGAGGCAAATGGCGTCTCCAGGGCGGCGCTGGCATAGCCCACGCTGGCAAAACCGGCCAGCCCAATGCTGGCGAGCGTCGCGGCGGTCCATTGCGGGACGCTCAAGACCGCTCGCGCACGTGCAGCCGCGTAGAGCAGCGCCAGCACTGCAAGCGCAACGATGTAAACCTCATACCGGTAGAACCAGCCATATTGACCAAAGCCGAGATGCGCCGCGATCGCGGCGAGCACCGTCGCACAGACGATCAGGGCGCCGCGGTCGGAGCGCAGCAGCGCCATCGCGCCGGCGAGCGCAAGACCGAGCAGCATCAGCCTGAAGCCGGCGGGATCAGCGAAGCTGTCGCCGAGATTGCGGAGGATGGAGCCGAACACGCCGGCTCCTTCATAGCCGGATTCGGCGATGCGCGATTTGAGCAATACCGAGCTCGGCAAGAGCGGGAGACCGAGCGAGGCCATGCGCGCGAAATACGCGGCGTACGCGCAGAGCGTGACGGCGGCGGCCGCGGCGGCAAACCGGCGCTGGCCGAGCAGAGCAAACCCCATCATCGCCGCAACGGCAAACGCGATCCCCTCGAAGCGAATCAGCGGCAGCAGCACCAGCGCCGCGAAATGCATGGCGGTCGGCGATCGTCCGCGCGCGGCTTCGGTCAGGCCGCCGAAGGTCGCGACCGTGGCCCAGACGTGAAGACTGTGCTCCATGCCGGTCATCGGCAGGGCGATCGCGCTTGACGAAAAAATGGCGAGCAACGCGACGAAAAACAGCAGCGGCTTCTCCCGGCCGGGGTCGAGCAGCTCAGCCGATTCAAGGATGCGCAGGAAAGCCACGACAGTCGCGGCCGCGGCCGCGGCATTGATCAGGAGCGGACCGAATGCGCCAAGATGCAGCGTCTCCGTCACGGCCAGCAGATAGGGCCAGATGATCGACGAGCTTGGCGACGAGACCTCGGAGGCATTGACGCCGTAGCCGCCGGACCGGATGTGATCGGCGACGGCGAGGTGGATGTAGGGATCGTCGAGGGTGAAGATCAGCCTGCCGTCGCAGAGCGTGACGCTGAAGATCAGCGTCACCGCGAACAGCACGAGCCACAGCGATGCCGTCACAAGCGGGACGCTCTGCCGGATCGCGCTGGATCGCGGGAACGACGCCTGGTTGGCGGCGATGCCGGGCATCAGATACGCATCCGCTTGAAGATCGTCTCCGGCAGCGCGCAGATGATCGCCATCACCAGGCGGAAGCGGCGGGCCACATAGATCACGTCACGCGGCCTGGTCACATCGGCCCGGAAGATATCCTCCGCGACCCGATCCGGCTGCACCGTCAGCGGAGCCGGCAGCTTCATATGCGCCGTCATCCTGGTCCGCACGAAACCGGGCTTGACGGTGACGACGCGGACCTTGCCCGCAAGCGTCAGGCGATTGCGCAAGCCGGACAGGAATTGCGAGAAGCCGGCCTTGGCCGCGCCGTAGTAATAGTTCGAGGCCCGCCCGCGATCGCCGGCGACCGAGCTCACGCCGACGATGGTGCCCGAGCCGCGCGTCGCGAAGGCTTGCGCGAACAGTTCGAGCAGCAGGGTGGGCGCCTCGAAATTGGTGCGCATGATCTGCGTCGCGAGGCCGGGATCGGTCTCGGCACGCGATTGATCGCCGAGCTCTCCGACAACGCATACGACGGTGTCGGGAAGTGGCGAAAGACCGGCGACGAAGCCGCCGAGCTGCCCGGTCTGCAGCACGTCGAGTGCGACAACCGAGGTTTCGATACCGCTTCGCGTCTTGATGTCGTCCGCATTGCGCTGTGCCGCCCCGATATCGCGGGCGGCGAGCGTCACGCGCCATCCCTCCCTCGCATAGCGCAGCGCGGTCGCGTGCCCGATGTCCGAGCTGCCGCCAATCACCAGAATTGATTTTGTGCCGGTCATCAAATTCCAAGCCGTGCTGAAAGATTGGACACGAGGCGACTGTTCGCCCCGATCTGCTGGCGGATGTCCCGCAAGGCCGCAAGGCCGGGATATCCGGATTCGAATGTCGCGCGGGACTGCCGCGCATCCTTGGCGAGATAGAGCCGGCCGCCGGCATCGACCACCAGCGCGTCGAGCTGGTCAAGAAAGGCGAACAGCGCGTCGGTGACGGGAAAGTCCATCGTCAACGTGTAGCCGCGGAGCGGAAACGACATCGACCCGCTGCCTTCGCCAAGCTGCTTGAGCACCGCAAGAAACGACGCATCGCCGCGCCGCGACACACGATCGAGAATTTCGGCGAGAACGCGGCGCGCGCGGTCGAGCGGGATCACGCATTGATACTGCACGAAGCCGCGCCGGCCGTAGATCCTGTTCCAGTCGGCGATCGCATCGAGCGGAAAGAAATACGGGTCCCAATGGACCAGCCGCGGCTTGCCCGGATGCGCGGCGCCGCGGCGGAAGTACAGCTCGTTGAACACCCGCATCGATGCGCGATTGAGCAGCCATCCCGGAAACAGCTCCGGGACCGCGAGCCGCGACGTGCGAAGGCTGGGGAACGTCTCAAGGTCCGGTCCTAGCGTATCCTTGTCGCGACGCGTGGCGTGCTCGGCGAGATAGACGAGCGAGCGTCCGAGCGCCGCGCCGCGCGCGAGGCAGTCGATCCAGGCCACCGAATAGGTGGTCGATGCGCTGCTTTGCAGCTGATCGATCGCCGCGTCGAGATTGCCGGCGACGCGGGTGTCCTGACGCAGCCAGGCGGTCTCGATCGGCAGCAGCCGCAGCGTCGCGTCGAGGATGATGCCCGTCAGGCCCATGCCTCCCAGTGTCGCCGCGAACAGCGCGGCGTTTTCCGATCGCGAGCAGGTGACGATCTCGCCGCCAGGCAGCGCGAGGCGGAACGAATCGACGATGGTGCCGAAGCCGCCATCGCGATGATGGTTCTTGCCGTGAACGTCGGCCGCGATCGCGCCGCCGACCGTCACGAATTTCGTTCCGGGCACGACCTTGAGGAAGAAGCCGCGCGGCTCGAAAACGGCAAGGATGTCGGCGATGGTCACGCCGGCTTCGACCGTCAATCGGGCGGTTGCGGCATCGAAGCTCCGCATCCGGTTCAGGCCGCGCGACGAAATCGTGGATTGCGTTCCGATCGCGGCATCGCCATAGGCCCGTCCGGCCCCGCGCGCGACGACGCCGGACCGCGCAAGCAGGTGGTCCCGCGCGCCTGCGGGCGTCTGCGGCGCCAGCAGTTCGGACGACGCCCTGGGATAGTTGCCCCAGCCGGACAGCCCAATCCCGTCCGGATTGGAGGCCGATGGCACAGGTGCTGGTAACGCAGCCGCCGACATCGCTAGATGGCGGCGAGCATGATGGCGCCGATCGCGCCGAGCGCGACCCAGCTGACGCGATCCCTCAGCGCAAAGATGACCGGATCGTCGTCGATCAATCCGCGCTGCGCGAACAACATCACACGGCCGATCCAGTACATCAAGATCGGACAACCGACCCAGAGCAGTTGCGGATGGCTGTAAAGCGCGCGCACCGTATCGGACGAGATGTAGAGCGTGAAGATCACGACGGCGTTGAAGCCTGACGCGGCGGCGAGGATCGCGATCATCGCTTTGTCCTCGACCTGGTAACCGCGCGCCGCCAGCACAGCGCCGTCCGGTTGGCCGGCGAGCTCGATATAGCGCTTCACCAGCGCCAGCGACATGAAGATGAACAGCGAGAACGCGAGCAGCCATTCCGACATCGGCACGCTGATCGCAACGGCGCCGCCGATCACGCGGACGGTGTAAAGCGTGGCGAGCACAACGACGTCGACGGTCGCGATGCGCTTGAGCCAGAACGAATAGGAGGTGGTCAGCGCGAAATAGCCGAGCAGGACGCCGCCGAACTCGATCGATATCGACATTGCGATCGCAAAGGCGGAGACCAGCGCCAGGGCCATCGCGCCGACGGCCCGCGATGCCGGGATGGCGCCGCTTGCGATCGGGCGGTTGCGCTTGGTCGGATGCGCGCGGTCGGCCTCGACGTCGAGAAGATCGTTCAGGATGTAGGCGCCCGACGCGCAGAGCGAAAATGCGATCACCGCAAATAGCGACGTCGCCGCCGATCCCAATGCGAATTTGTGTGCGGTCAGCAGCGGCACCAGCACGAGGGCGTTCTTGGCGTATTGATGCACCCTGAACAGCTTCAGCCAGCTGCGCATACTGACCCGCGCGGGCGCGGACGGCTCGGATCGAGCGGGGCGCGCGAGGCGCGATGCGGAATCGGGCAACGCGACCGCCGCGCTGCCGATGTAGTCAAAGCCCTGGTGAAGCAGGGGCGGCAGCTCTTCGCGCTGTGCCGCCGCCAATTGACGTTCCGGCGCGGCGGCCCAGGCGGTAAAGACCCCAAGATGCTGGGCGACCGCGCTGACGAACGGCTCGGGATGGGTTTCCGAGCAAAGGTACACCGGGCGGCCTTCGCCCAGCACCTGCAGCAGGAACCTGACCGCGTCGTGGTCGAATTGCGCCCGGGATGGATCGAACCCCGATGGATCCGCACCATGCGCTGATCGCGCTTGCGGTCCAAGGGAAGCGGTGATCGCCGCGGCGAAAGCGCGAAGGCGGCGGATCAGATCGGATGCGATATCGGCCGGGGCGGAGCTTCCCCGCATCATGACCTCGTCGACATCGACGACGAGCGGCCGGGCCTTTGAACGCAGCGGATCGCGAAGGGCATCGCCGCCCCCCTGCTCAACCCGTTCTGGAACGCTAGCTCGCATACGCGCGGTCTTCCGGTGCCCCCTCCCCATTGTCCCGGGCTTTCCCTAATTTGGGGTGAACTTGGGAGGAGCGAACGCCGGGCAGATGGCGCCGAAATGCATGTTGAAAAGCCTCGCCGACCGCGCGCGGCGAGCGAAAAATGGCGATCCCGGGAAGACTCGAACTTCCGACCTACGGTTTAGGAAACCGTCGCTTAGATCTAACTTTGGCCTACGAAGCCTAACAACGCCAACCCCCAGAATCCCTGAAAATGCCCTTTAAAGCGTGGATTCCGAGCGGCGACCAGGGTATGTTACCCACGAGCCCTAACAGGGCATAACGAGCCGATTGCGTTACCCAGCTGTTACCCCTAAAGGAGGCTGCGATCGCCAAAGCATTGACGTCGGCGGCAGTTAAAAATCATCGCGCCGGTAAAACGCGCCGCGAAATACCTGATGGTGGTTGCCCCGGCTTGCACCTAGTAGTGCAACCGAGCGGAGCCAAGTCTTGGGCGTTGCGCTATCGCCGACCGGATAAGCGCACCGCAAAGCTAGTTCTGGGTTCAGTGTTCGAACGGGATGGTCAAGAGCCCGACACGGCACCGGTGATAGGTGGGCACCTAACGCTCGCGAGTGCACATCGGCTGGTGGGAGAACTGCGGCATCAAATAGCCCAAGGTAGGGATCCGGGTGCCATACACATGGCCGAACGTGAGCGCCGTCGCGCTGCGACCGTTGAACGCGCAGCAAATACTTTCAGTGCGGCTGCAAAAGACTTCATAGAGCAATATGCGAGCAAAAAGATCCGCCGCTGGGAAGAGCAATCCCGCCTTCTTGGCATTCGGCCTGAGGATTTATCCCTCATTCCAAAAGGTCTCGCAGACCGGTGGAACAAGAGACCGATAGCCGAAATCGATGGCCATGACATTCACGGTCTGATCGATGAGACCCGTCGGAGCGGTGCACCTGGCTTAGCGCGACGGAGCGATGGACCGACAGAAGCACGTGCGCGCGCGATGCTAAGCTGCCTTTCTCGGATGTTCAGCTGGCTCTTGCAGCACCGTCGGATTGACCTAAATCCGTGCTCTGGCGTCCACCGACCTGACGCGCCGAAGGCGCGTGACCGCGTCCTGACCCAAGCCGAAATTGTCAAATTCTGGGCGGCGGCTAACGCTGAACGTGTGGAATTCGGCGCGCCGCTTAAGCTCTTGCTGCTGACCGGCTGCAGGCTCAAGGAGGTTTCAGGAATGACATCAACCGAGCTAAGCGACGACTGTACGATATGGAGCATTCCCGGGATGCGCACAAAGAACGGACGGCCGCACTTGGTGCCGCTGGCACCAATCGCACAGGAGATTCTGGCAAGTGTGCCAAAGAACAGAGCCACACAGAATTACATTTTCTCTACCACGGCCGGAGTTTCCCCGGTAAGTGGCTGGTCAAAAATCAAGCGTCGCGTGGATCAAAGAATGAAGATACCTGCTTGGCGCCTCCATGATTTACGGCGAACTGCAGCGACCGGCATGGCCGAGATTGGCATTGCCCCTCATGTTGTAGAAGCAGCGTTAAACCATATTAGCGGAGCGAAAGCCGGCGTGGCTGGCGTCTACAATCGGGCTCAATACGCCGCAGAGAAGAAGGCCGCGCTTAGTCGCTGGGCTGCGCACCTCCAGGGCATCATCAACAGCAAGGCGGCCGACGTGGTGATGCTTCGAAGCCAGAAGAAGCGTCCATGACTCCAGTGGTCGCCACCCATCAACAGCAGGAGGTGAGACCGTGACCGCGCAGAAGCCCGCGGATTGGAAGAATGATGACGCGGTTCTCGACTACATCAAAGGTATCCTTGACGCCGTGGTTCGCGATTCAAGCGAGGATCCTGAACTGTTCAGGCTTCACCCGAAATCGGTATGGGCAGAACGCAAACTAAAAGTACACAAACTCGAAGACGAAGCAGTCGAGTTCGCGGAGGCGGGGAATTATAAGCTACTGGCCGCGCTGCTGCGGAAAAATCATCCAGCGAACGATGAGTCACTTGACGTCGCCCCATGGGACCGAGACGATTTTCACGGAGCTATGCTTCCGTCTGGCCCTGTCGGCACGATCAGATCGAATCTCTCTCCAAGCACGTACGAACTGATTGCCGATATACTTGACGGAACGCACAGAAAGCCCAAGCATCGACCACCAGCATCCCCGGACGAGCGACGCGCGATGACGCGGGCGCACGATGCAGCGGACTGGGTGCCCGTCATAAAGGCTATTCTTCAAAAGGCCTATCCGAACCAAGCCAACAGTCAAATTTACGACCGCGCGGTATGGGCCTCAGCGCGCCTCAATGGAATAAGGCCACAAAGATTGCAAGGTCTCTTGGGTCGCCCGAAGTCTGATCGCCGCCGCTTGCAAGACCCATAAGTGCCCACTTTTGGGCCCGTGCGATACCAATGCCTGCAGGGCATTGTTTGCCTCTGCAACAGACAGAGGCCGCCATGCGCTGCGAAATCACAAGCACCAGCATTGCTCACGACGAATTGGTGCCCGACACCGTCGTAGCTTCGGAATTTCACAAAAGTCTTATGACGCTTTACCGTTGGACTCATGATCCGACGCTCGACTTTCCTCCACCGATCAAGATTCGAAACAGAAATCATCGCAGTCGCAGGGGTCTCGAAGAGTTCAAGGCCCGGATGATGCTCGCTGGCATCACTCAGCGCGCTGAGAACAAGTGAAAAACTCGCAACGCAGGCAACCGACAATACGCTGCAAGCTGTCGCCTCCAACGATCGATGGTTTGCCTCCGATGCAAAGCCGAATCAGAACGCTGACTGAAGAATGATGGCCCTCACAAGGAGCAACCATGATGGACGAACTCAAGCGACAGGACATTATTTCTCGAATAGTTGAAGAGACGTCGCGTCAACTCGAGATACGCGCAGCACTCATATGTGGCGCCCCCGACCCATTGGAAATGGTTCGGTGGCTCAAACCGATCATTTCGGATCCACATTTCGAAGGGGGCGCCATACCGTCGATATACTACAAGATTGCTGAATTCGAGATGATGGTCCGCGACGCAAAAACAAAGCGCGAGCCGACGAGCGAAAATCTAACTCATTGAGGGAAGCGCGATCATGACTAATGCTCCTCTAAAACCCGTCGAAAGCTCACTACCTCTTCATTCTTCCTCCGCGATGTGGGTTGACGCGTTGAAGGACGTAGATGACGACTACGACAATATGCCCATACCACCCCATCTCAACATGCCCGAGGGTTTCACCTCAAGCGAAGACAGCGATGCAATTGCGCGAGCACAAGTTACGCCCGAGATGCGCGCTGCGTCGACTTCTTATCAAAGAGAAATGTTGGCAAATCTCGATGCCGAAGTTCGGAAACATGCGGACCCTTTAAACTCAGTGCATTTGATGGCGCGCATGGCCACCATGATTTCATATGGGACTGTACCCCCAGCTTTGGCCTTCAGCACATTCGCCCAGGCTGCTATGGAACGCGGCTCTCGACCCTTCTACGAACTCTATCATGACGCTCATGAGCAACTGATCTACTTCAGAGACCAAAGCAGGTATGAAGGAAAGCCTGCGACGCCAGCGTTCAATAGCGATGAGTACGGGCCGATGGCAGCGTACATCCACAATCAAGGTCTTGAGGGCCTCACCGCCCTAAACGAGCGCGAGTTTTTCCACAATGATGAGCGGGTAAGCACCCACTCTCTCAATGCCATCATTGATGCCCGGTTACGTGTTTGCAGTCTTTGGGATCCAATCGGGGAGAAAAGCGTCCCCGTCAGCAATCGTCTCGTCAACGAAGTTCGAGGAGCCATGGCGCGGATGTGGCCTCGTTTGTCGGACCAAGGCACGGCTGCTGTCGGCGTTACTGGTCCGAGATACGCACAAAGGGTGGCCCTATTCGGCGAAAATCAGACTTGCCTTGATACCGATGCTTGGACGTCGAGCGCCATCCTTTGGCAGGCGTGGATCGCATTTTGCGAGAGCCGCTCGGAACGGCCGGGCGCGAACTCTAGCTTCTTCAAGGAACTCGCGCGCTGGAGCGGGGGCCGCATTCAACGAGGCAAAAAAGGAAAGGGCTCAAGCAGAGCACCAGGCTATTGCGGCATTAAGCTAATTTGAGATCGACTCCGATGGAATCAAACTCTCGATTTTCGCGGCCGGGATGGCCGGGTTGGCCGGGCTAGACTCCTATACGCGCGCGCACGCGTATCTACCTAATGATGTCCGGTATAGGCGCGCAGGCGCGCGCGCATACAACTACCTTGGCCAGCCCGGCCATCCCGGCCCCCGGGGGCGTGGCGACTTGTGGATTTCCGCCACCATCGACGCCGCGGTCGAGAGCCAAGGATGCGCTTTGGCCCGCGGTTGCCCAAACCGTGGGGCGCCTTATATTTATGCTTATAAAGCAATTACTTGCCTGCACTTCTGCCCATTCTCCAGTTTCGGGGTATCGTACGGGTACGAATGTAGCCCCCGCCAATGCCCGCCAAATGGCCTCCCCAGCCCCTTCGGTGCAGTTCGCATGCGTGGGGCGGGTAGGTAGCGGCTTGAGCCAAAGAAGCTATGGACTAGCCCCTAATGGCCTGAGGCTAGCCGTGCCTGCCTGGGCCACGCGCTGCCCACCTTGTCTAGCGAGCACATAGCACGCTGAATGATGGGCGCCCTCGATTTGGGCCTGTGCAAGATGCCGGCCCGGTGCGCTCGCAAAACCCGCAACCTACACTATCTGTCCTCGCGCGGATCGAGTCCCTGCCCGCTTCGATAGTTTGCCCAACTGCGAGTTCGGCGGCAAAGCTAAACGGCGTTGGATCATGTCGCGACATATGCAACGGACCCCCCTTGAGCTTGGTCTTCAGCTCAATATCAATTGCCTAATTAGGCGCGACTTCATTCAACCGGGAAAGTCAACTCAGCCATCACGTTTTCAATGGCTGGACGATGACGGCGACGAAAGGGCAGCAGCCCGCCTCGACGCGGACCTCACAAGTCCGTCCGGCGATACTGCGCGTTGCGGCACGATGCGGATTCAGGCCGACTGGATCAATCAGACCGTCCAGATAGTGGGTCGCCCGCGCCATTTCGGCGGCGTGCAGTGGTATTTTGTTTGCCCCGCTCAAGGCAGGCATGTTTCCGTGCTGTGGTCGATGCCGCGCAAAAGATATTTCGTCGGCCGCAAGGCACTTGGTAATCAGATCGCCTATCTGTCGCAGTACCATTCGCCTGAAGCACGCGCGCATTACTCAGCCGAAAAGCTCATCAAACGAACCTGGGGGCCAGATGCCTTGGATGAGCTCCCGAAGCCGAAGTGGATGAGATGGAGGACTTACGAACGGCTATCTAACAAGCTACAAAAATTTAAATCCGAAGCGGGAGTACTTCCCCGACTGTTCTTGCTCGACGGCGACGTGGTTTAGGCCGCCTGCTACTGAGGACGGCCAAGGCGAAGCGAAATATGTTGGCGAACTGAGCCGTTTGGCGGTAGCGGAGGCTGCGCCGCTTGGAGATAATGCCCTCCCAATTCATCTTGATGGCACAATCAAAATCTTGTGCCGCATCGGTCAGAATGTCCGTTGTAAAGCATTGGTAGTTCACCCGACAAGGCGTCAATGGCGGCCTGCCTGCAAATTGCTTGGCTGCCGCAACCGCAAACTCCATACAAAATGTCGCAGGCATTCGACTGCGAACTTCTATCTACTTCGTGACCAGTTTCTGACAGAGTAAAGCCCGGCTTGCCATGGCCCGGTTGATCTGCCCCGTCACCGAGAATCGCTGGATTTGGAGCGCAGCCATGATCACCAAGACACTCCCCGTATTGGTCCTTGGAGCGATGGTCACGATGACGGGCAGTTCGCTCGCCCATCGGTGGGGATCTGGGTCAGATGACCTCACACCCCCGCTAGTATCTTACGCCGAAGATGTTCGTTCGATGAGGGGTGACTTCGGGACAGCTGCTCCAGTGCTTAGAGGTGTTTACAATCAGCTGAATCTCTGGCCAGCCGGACAAACTTTGATGGTTTGCTTTTACGATGGAGATTCCGAACTAAAAGCCTTGTTCGTTGCGACAGCACAAAAATGGCTGCAAGGAACCTCATTGAAAGCTGATTTCGGACTCGCTCCGAATTTTCGAACCTGCGGCTCTAATGTCTCTGACATTCGCGTCACCTTTTTGCAGAAAGGTTACTGGTCCTACATTGGGACGGACAGCCTCCATGCAGAGGTTGTGAAGAAGGGTGCATCCTTGAACATCGAGACGAACGGACTCCCGTTCCGGTCTCTTAATCTACCTTGGATCGCGGAGGCCATAACACATGAATTTGGCCATGCGCTGGGCTTACTGCACGAGCATCAAAGTCCGGCGTCGCGTTGCGGGGACGAGTTCGACTGGGGGAAGATTACGAATTTCGCCAAGGACAAATGGGGATGGACAGCGGAGGAAGTGCGCACAAACTTTGCGCCCTACGTGGACGCTCCTCGTCTCAGAACAACGCCATACGACAAGAACTCTGTTATGCATTATGCTCTCGCGGACTGGATGTTCAAACGCGGCAAGAAATCGAGATGCTACGTATCCGAACCGCGCAGGATGTCCAAGACAGACAGATCAACCGTAGTCAATGCGTATCCACCAACCCTCGCACTGCAGTCGAAAGAGTTGGAAAAACGAGCGGCCACCATATCGGGCGTTATGAACCAACTTCGACTGAACACCCGACAGTTAGCCGTAGTCGGTGCTGGGCTAGGCGCGAAATTAAGACACTATAAGCGCAAGATTCACCTTGAATTCGCACTGACCAAGGAAAGTATGGTACGTGGCGCTGACGTGGGAAGCATGAATCCATGCGAAGGCGAAGTCGCCAAATTGGCTCAGGCTCCTACAGTTTCGTGCGGCGTGGCTCCGGATGGGACTGGCCTAGTTTTGGAGGTCGATCCTTAACCTAACGGATTTGAGCCTATCCAATGTGAACTTTTTTGGCGCACAGCAAAAAGCCGCAAGAAGGTCGAAGGTTCGAGGGTCTGCTTTTTGGCTATCAACCAAACAGGGGGGCGGTAGTTCACTTCGCTCACGGGCGGATTCCAATGAGGCTGCTCCAAAGCTTATTTTTTGTTACCGGCTTGATCATAGTCTTTGGTCAAACTTCGAGCCTCGGAGCTCTTGCAGCCGAGGCTGATGTGGCGGACTGTGATCGGCTAGCGGGTGCTCCCCGTGATATGAATCGGGTTACAGCTGGTGTTGCACTTCTTCAGCTGGATGCTTCCGCGGCGATAGCCGCGTGCGAGAAAGCTCGTGAAGAGCTTCCACATAACCATCGGATACTGTTTCAGCTCGCGAGAGCTTATCAAAAAGACGATCGCGTCTTAGACGCCGTGCAACTCTATGAGCACCTAGCCGCCGCCGGATATCAGCCGGCACAATACAATCTAGCTGTACTGTACTACGAAGGATCGGGGGTCGTGAGTGATCACGTAGTGGCGGCAAAATGGTTTAAGGCTGCGGCTGAACTTGGGGATGCTGATGCCGCCGCCGCATTGGCTATGCTTTATCAGCAAGGCGATGGAGTTCCTCAGGACTTTCGGAGAGCGTTCGAACTTTTTCAGCAAGCAGCTACGAGCGGCGTCGTCTCAGCGCAGGTGGGCTTAGCCAACGCTTATGCCGGCGGAATCGGCGCTCCCGTGGACCTCAAGGAAGCAGTAAGATGGTACTCGGCAGCGGCCGATGCTGGAGATGCAATCGCTGAAAACGAACTGGGAGGAATCTATGAGCTTGGAGCAGGCGTAGACCGTGATTTAGTGAAAGCGGTAGAGCTTTACAGGAAGTCGGCCGACCAAAGCTTTGCTCCTGCGGAAGCAAACTTGGGGCGGTTGTACGCCGGGGGAATCGGAATTGCTCAAGATTTTTTCCAGGCAGCTAAGTTGTTTCGCTCGGCCGCAGAGCACGGAAACGCTTGGGCGAAAAACCAGCTTGGCGAACTCTATCGAACAGGACGTGGAGTTGAACAAGACTACGCGCGAGCCATAGATCTCTATCGCGGTGCTGCCGCACAGGGCGACATCATGGCGATGGGCAACATCGGCTACATGCATGCGAATGGGTTGGGAACTCCCAAAGATTTGCAGAAGGCCCTGAAATGGTACACGTCAGCGGCGGAGGCGGGCAATATTTGGGCGATGTCACAGCTCGGCTACTTGTATGAGTCCGGAAGGCTGGGATCAACAGACGGGTTACGAGGGTACATCTGGTACAAACGAGCGGTCGATGGAGGATCGACCGCTTCGCTTGTACCGCTGGCCAAGATGCTTGTGAAAGGAATCAGGACGCCTTTCGAAACAATGGAGCTCCTCCGACGCGCCGAGAGAAAAGCACGGCATTTTCTACATAGCGCGCGTCCAAAAGAGCAGCTGCTCCTGGTTTTGTCAGATCCCCGCCTCTTGCAGCTCAAAGACAAGGAGAAGCAGCGCAAGGAGGGATCAGCGGCCGCTAAATCTGCAAACATGACCCTGACAGCGAAAACGTTGTTTTCTCCATCCGACCCGGTCGCTGAATTTGCAATCGAAACTCTGGCGGCAGACCAGTTCTCTTCCAAACACGCTCTCTTGGTCAAACAAGCGCTTTCGCTCTCCAGAGATTCGGCTTTGGCCGAAGCCGGCCAACTGCTCCAGCGCGCCATCGAGTCTGGTCTTCCCGAAGCCGCTTTGCAATTGGCGAAGCTACACTTGCGCGAGGTCTCCTACGTTTCCGAAATGGATTCTTATCCAACGCCGTATATTAGTGACACTGACTCCGATAACCTTCGATTCTCGGCATCCGCCAGCGCTGCCGCGCAGCTTTACAGGGCGGAGATGGAGCGCGGGTCCAACGCCGCGCGAACCAATCTAGCCCAACTGTATGAGCTCGGACGGGGAGTGCCGAAAAATCTAGCTCTGGCATCCGAACTCTATCGAAGTGCACTGAATTGGCCATTTAACGGCCGGGCTCACCTTGGTTTGATTCGAATCTCTCTGAGCAGGACGCTTGAGAGGGAAAAGGCCAGTTGGCAAAGGACTACCTTTGAGGACCCCAAAGCAGCCAACGGTTCCAGAGATCTTCTAATCGAATGCATGACAGACGACCTTAGCGATATCGTAATTTCGGATCCTTCCGGACGCCGGCTGTTTGCGGGTCCGCTGAAGCAGCACCAACTCTATCGTGTGCCTTCTCGGGATGATTTAACACTGTGGGCCCCATCTCATTTAAATCGCATGCGACTTCACTATGGGGGGCAATCCATTGACATCCCGCCGGATCGCACACGCGCTGGCATCCGGTTGGACAGGACGCTGATTGAGCAGAATCGCTTGGTTGGCTGGGAGTATGGAGAGTATTTTCCCCCGGAGTTAAACGCGCATAGCAAGCTAACTGTCCAGGCTTCCACAAGAGGGACCATATACATTCACGATGACGAGAATCTTTTCGGGATTGAAGAAGAACTATCGCCGAAAGGACAAATTCGGATACCGGACATTCCAAATCTAAAGATTACGATGCACAACAAGGAGCGGATCGAGGGATTCGCGGTGTCACTTCTGCTCGGCCAAGATAGGTCAATCGAGATTAAGGTGCCGCCAAACTGCTTAATCGAACTCCAACTCGACTTGCCTCGCTTGCACCGCGGAATCGTAAGACGGCCGGAACTGCAAGACTGCGGAGGGCTCGATCCCGAAACAACTGTGACCTATCTCGAAGACCTTGACGGAAGGGCACTCGGCACCCTGTCAGGGTTGCCCGACGAAGAAGACCCGTCGCTCCCGGTTAAGCTCACCTTTCGAGGCCTTGCCTTGATGAACCTGCGCGCATCAGGCCGGACTGATCAACGCAATCGGGCTGCTCGTATTTTCCTCTCCCAGGATTTACGCCGATACGGACCCAACAGCTTTAAAACGATAGAGTCAGAGCTTGAACTCGCCGACAGCGAAATAGACCTAGGTTCTGCCACCTCGGCAAGAGCGCGTCTCGATACCGCAATAGAGCGCCTGAACCGAATAGGTAGCGCGCCGGACGAACTTGCAGTTCGGGTTTATAGCACCCTCGGCTCGGCACTAAAGAGTATGGGCCGATACGTTGAAGCACGAAATATATTAATTCGGGCTCTTCTCTTGCAGCAGAGAATCAATCGGAGTGACAATCGGCGTCAAGGCGCCAAGATCCCTCGCTTATTGAAAACTCTATCAAATCTGGCGGAGAGGCTTGGAGACCTTGAGGTCGCACTTGCACTCGAACTCGAAGCCGATTTGCTTTCTGACGACTCTCCTGAAGAGTCAGACAGCTTCAATGTCGCGTTCCCACCAATACACATAACTCGGATTATAGATCTCCTGCGTCAACTCGGACGCTATGAGGAGGTAAAAGGATTGCTGTCCTTCGCGCACAGCCAGGCTAAGCGCGAGTTCGCGCACGGCTTGTCCGAACCTTTAAAATTTCCACTGGATCTCAGAGTTTTTGAGCAAACGTTTGGGCCGGTTGACCACTCAGGAATCATCGCTGATGCGTTGGGATATCTTGGACAAGCGTACGTCTGGATGGGACGCCCTTCCGAAGCGGTTCCATTATTCCAACAGCTAGTTAAGACAAGAAGGAACATCTACGGAGAGGGACGATCACCGACCGTTATTGCGGTGGCACATCTTTCGGGTGCGCTTCGCGCAACGGGAGATTTTGAACAATCGCTTGCATTGGCCAGATCGGCGTTCAGTTCTGCAAAGAAGTTCGCCGGCTTGCGGCGGACGTCGAAGCAGCAAACAACTTCAGGCGTAGATGCGCTGAAGCCTGCGGCTTTTGCCTTGCTGGAGGCGCTCCATTCAGCAGGTAATTCCAGCTCGGAAAGCATTGCAAGCGAAGCATTCGAGGTAGCGCAACATTTGCAGAGTTCATCCGCTGCACTGGCGCTTCAAGCTTTCGGCGAAAGGCTTAGCGAGAACGATGCTACGACCCGCGAACTCGTTCGAGCGAGACAAGATCTAGCCGATCAACTTGGTCAGCTTGATGCTTCCTTGATAGCCTTAACGAATGTGCAAAATGTGTCGGGATCCGCCGCTCAGCAACTCGAAGTGAGGCGCAAAATCGCGTTCACAGAAGCCAAGATTGAGGCATTAGACACCAATACTAAAATCCAGGACAGCAGCCTTTGGACCCACCTCAGCCAAGTGAGGTCAATTTCTTATAGCGAGTTCAAGCAGGTACTCGCGCCAAAGGAAGCACTTGTAGTCTTCGCGATTAACGACGGCGCTACCTTTGTGTTTGTCGCTACTAGGGAGACGCTGCAATGGTACCGGACGAGCGTCAGCTATCACGATCTTCAAGCGAATGTAGCCGTACTCAGGTGTGGGCTCGACATCCAGAAATGGCTAGGACCTGACCGGAGAAAGTGTGAGGACGCTACTGGCTCCTCGCCCGTTTTAGGCAACGCCCCTTTCGCAGCAAAGACTGCCCACAGCATTTACAAGGCTTTGCTCTCGCCCGCGGAACCGCTGATCAGAGGGCGCTCGCTCATATTTGTACTGCCTGATCCATTGGGCGGACTGCCCCCGAGCGTCTGGCTCACTGAACCGCCGACGGATACCGGCCGGGGTCAGCTTAACGACTATGTTGGGCTGCAATGGTTGATTAGGGCGCATACGATTTCGGTTGTTCCATCGATCGACAGCATGTTTGTCATTCGGAAGCGAGGCGCGACCGAAGATCATCTGGTCGCCGGTGCTGATCGTAGAAGACGATACATCGGATTTGCAGACCCGGCGCTTGCGGGCAATCCAAAATGTCCGAAGCCTGGCCCTATTCAATCCTGTGCTGAATTGATCCGTGAAGCTAACGTCAGCTCGCAGAAGCTCGCAGCGCTAGCTGGCACAAATGCGAACCAAAGTTATTTTCGAGGTTCTCTGGCCGATGTTACCGCAGTTCGAGAACTCTGTCCTTTGCATGATACTGAGCGCGAAATCAGCTGCGTTTCTAAAACGTTGAGGGCGCCCAAAGAGGCACTTGTTGTTGGAACGGATTTTACTGAGTCTAAGCTCAAGAAACTTCCTCTCGAACAATACCGAATAATCCATTTTGCCACGCACGGCCTGCTCGCGGACGAAGCCCGCAGCTTCGGCGGTATCACCGAGTCTGCATTGGTCCTTACACCGCCGAAAATTGCTTCACCTAACGACGATGGACTTTTGACTGCATCGGAAATCGCCCAACTGAAGCTCAATGCCGACTGGGTTGTGCTATCCGCATGTAATACTGCAGGCGCAAATGTGCTTGAGACGGACGCTCTGTCTGGTCTGGCAAGGGCGTTCTTTTTCGCCGGGGCGCGGACGCTGTTGGCGTCTCATTGGGCGGTCGATTCTGGGGCTACGGTCGCTTTGGTAGCGCGCACTCTGGCGCTGGCCGGGAAGGCGAAAGCATTGGGGCCTGCCGAAGCGCTCCGCGCGTCCATGCTCGCTATGATTGACAATCCAGCTCTAGCTCATCCGAGCAAATGGGCTCCTTTCATCATCATTGGTGAAAGCAGAGCCTTGCGGTAACCTTCGCCAACGGAGAGCATCCCGCGAGAGCTGAATATTCCCATGTCCCCCTTTGATCAAGGCGCTACGACTCATTCGAAAGGCGTGTATGAGAATGGACGACCCACGAACGGCTGCCACGAAGCTACAAAAGTATAATTCCGAAGCGGGGGTGCTTCCGCGGCTGTTCTTGCTCGATGGCGACGTGGTCTAGGGCTCGAAAACCCGCATCAAGCGAATCGAAATATGTTGGCTAACTGTGCACGCATTTCCACTCAGTGCTAGTGTGGCGCAGCCCTATAGCCACCCCAATGTTCTTCAGCAGCCCACAATCGCCCGTTCGTAATTCCTTTTAAAGCACTTAGTACACTTTCGTACTGCTCGTGCGTGAAATTAGACCAGCCAATACTCGCAAAGCGTCGCCATTCACGGCCCAGCGCCCCGATATCCCTATTGGCCAACGTTTGAAGCAAAATGCGATCGATTGGCGGGTGTATGGCATCTCTCACTAGAGTGCGCTCTGTTGAAAGGTCCGTCTCAGTAATCCCTACGATGTAAAGTGGCTTAAGGTAGCAATTAATCAACTTTGCAGCGACGCCCGCTGTGAATCGGCGGCGCTCTCCGGCCCCGATGATTTCTGGCGCTGCACCGATCAGCCGCTCTCTCCAGATGCGATGACTGCTATCAAACCCCCTTGCTGAAGGAAGCACATCCCATCCTCTGCTGAGGTCCTGTAGACCGCCACTCTCAATCAGTCTGACTCCTTGCTCCACGGAGAATCTGCAGTTTGGTGAGGAACTAGCGGCTGTCGAAGCGCACCATGCAGCGAAGCGATTCCGATGAACAACTTCATCATAAGGCAATTTAAGACCCATCGCTCCCTCCAGATTGCCTGCTACACTAATATTTACGCTCCAAACGATGCCGCGATCGGCGGCATCTTTGCGTGACATTGAGAGACCGGGACGCGTAACGGCCTCCGACATGCTTTTCTGGTCGCCTCGTGCAACCCATCTCGATGCCTTGGCTAGCCAGGAAACAAAACCTGCTTGTAGATTTTCGCCAGACACTCGTCTGTCACGCCCTTAGGGCGAAAGCCGGCGGCACTTGGAGATGGCAACTGAAAAAACTCTACCTTTCGGCCACTAAGTTCTGCCGTTATAATCGGGTCAAGAAATGGTTTCGCAAATGTGGCGCACTCAGCCTTAGCATCAAACGGCACGGCAGAATCTGCTGAGAATTTCCGGTCCGTGAGCGTACGCTTGTACGCATCCCTCAGATCAAGCCTGTCCAAGGACTGAAACGTCCACCATGCTGCTAGCTCAGCTGTGAAAGCCAGCCTCACAATTGAGCGATGCTGG
This sequence comes from Bradyrhizobium pachyrhizi, assembly GCF_029714545.1. Classification (NCBI taxonomy): domain Bacteria; kingdom Pseudomonadati; phylum Pseudomonadota; class Alphaproteobacteria; order Hyphomicrobiales; family Nitrobacteraceae; genus Bradyrhizobium; species Bradyrhizobium pachyrhizi. The sequence continues at coordinate 8,531,631 of NZ_CP121667.1, forward strand.
TCAAGCACACGATGAAGATCGGTCAACTGTTCATTGCTGGGAGTCAATATATCCTTATCGAAGGAGCTGCATTGCGGGATCCTCTCGTAGGTCTGCAAAACATCTTTGAACCATATGCCGTGCAGTGAAAGAAACTTGCGTGCTGCCGCCTCGTACACCGCAGCCGGAGCCTCATCGCCTGGTAGAGGCTCGTCGAACGACTTCGCAATCGCATTCATGAACTTCCAAAACCGGTTCTTTCCCGATCCATAAAAGAAATGAAAATCGAGAGAATGAGCTCCTTCTCCGGCACAATTTGGATTGGCAAATCTCGGAGGCGGTGCGGTACCGACGACCAAGGTACGCGCGCCCTCAGGAATTGGATAGGCATTATTGAACGGATGAATCTCTACAAAAGACATTTGAAAACTCCAACCGCGCGTTCGACTTTGAAGTCCAACGCTAAGACCTCGAATAGCATCTGGCGATACTGGCTTAAGAGGCGAACGACCTTATAGTGCATCGTGAGCGTTTTGGGTCAGATCGACAATAAATCGACGTGATATTGGTGCTCAAATATAGCGGTACAGACTGTGCGGACTACAGGACCACTCTAGCCTGATGGCACGGCCAATTGCGCGCTGCACTTTCATCTGCCTTTCGTTTTAATCTATTTTGCAGGAAGGGAATCATGGCCAAGTCAATAGTGCCCAGCTATCAACAATTGCTGCAATCGCATCTCGCAGACCACGCAAAAAACGCTCTGGAGATATTGGAAGCGGGGACGTATCGAGGAAAGACGTATCCGCATATCTTACCCAAAGGACGGCAAGATCTAAACTTACTGGAGCCCCCACGCGCTGCCTTGCAAGCCTATCTGAAGGCGCACCCCCGAGTAAAGCTTCACAAGTATTTTCATCATCTCAACTCGTCGCAGGCATTCGCCTTCAATCTCTTCTTCCCTTTCTTCTCCTCTGGTCCAGCCCCTGCAAGAGCGCTGAGCCGCGCACTGGGCGTTAACCAGGACGTGACCTCCGATTGGGAGTTTGAACACATCGCCGACCTCGATGAAGGTACCAATGCCGATGTCATGTGGCACACCTCCGAGGCGAGGGTCTTCTGCGAAGTCAAACTGTCCGAAACGGGATTTGGCACGACGAAAAATGATCTGAAACATCAACTAAAGCTGCAGAACATCTATAGGCCGCGTCTGACGAGCATAGTCTCTCAGGACTTTCTCGCTGAGACGACCTTCTTTAGAAACTATCAGCTCTTGCGTAATATCTCGCTACTGTCGTCAAATGAAAAGGACCAGCTCGTGTTTTTGCTTCCACTCGCGAACCGACCGCTTCACGAGCCCCTGCAGATCATCTTAAGCGGGGTGAGACCTCTATTTCGGCGTCGGATAACGGTCGCATACATTGAAGAATGCTTGAACAGCCTAGAAACAAACGTGCATCTTCCTGACGAACTTCGCTCGTATGCCTCGAAGCTAAAAGACAAGTACGTGATCTCCGTCTAAGCCCCGCAATGGCAGCGTCAGCCGCCAGATTTCAGCAGTCGGATAGTAGGTGCGAACAATGCCGCTTGTGTTGAAATGCGATGCGCCAAATCTCGAAGAGGGAAATGAGTTTCTTAGACCATCCCCGGTGTGGGCTTATGAGGATTGCGCGCCCGTCGCGGGAGACGAGGTGTTTGTTTGGGCGACAAATGGATCATCCGACGGAGGTGGATTGTCGATGCACGGCCTCGTCTTCGAAGCGTCGCAAGAGCGACTCTCTGGCAATCGGCGCGGTGCTGCGTTGACTATCAGGATAGAGAACAGGCAACCTCGACGCACGCTGACAATTGCAGACCTCGCGAGATACGACCCAAGGCGATCCCCATCGAGCATGGGAGTGGGGCCAGAATCCAAACTTTGTCGCAAACTATACGGCAATTCTCACAAGAAGGTCGCCCAGCTGGACCCAGATGAGGCCGACTTTCTGCGCTGGTTCTTTGATCGGTCGGCCAGCGAGGCAATCGAAGCCTCGGCAGAAGTTGAACGCATGGTGGCGTGGGCTGAGCGGGCCGTTCGGCCCGGCCAGCAAGAGTTTAGCGAAAGGATTCGTCGTCTCTACCGGAACCGGTGCGCTGTAACCGGCTGTACGACGGGCTCGGCCCTGCAGGCCGCTCACATCCGAGTTCAGGATGGCGCGGACGACAACAGTTCAGCAAACGGAATACTACTACGAGCGGACATACATTTGCTTTTTGACGCCTTGCTTATCACTCTTGCCGAGGACGGTAGCCGGCTGGAGTTAAGCCGAAGATTGATTGATCCAGCTTATGACTTCTTGCGGGATGCCACCGTTTTCGTAGCAGTGGGTCCGTCGCCGCGTCCATCACGCTCGAATATTCTGCATCATCGCGATCGATTTCACCAAGCCGAGGCCGCGATTTGAGGTGATCAGCCGCAAGGAGCCGACGACCTATCTGGACGGTCAGACAAGGCTCTGGATTTGAAATTGTGCACGAGCGTGTTCGGGTATCGTGGCGGACCCGCTCGCGACAACATTTCCAGAGGTATAACCATGCCCATGAAAGTTGGCTTAACAAATGTCTTCCTTAGTGAAGGGGTCAGGCACCTGAGTGGCGTCATTCACGAGACGGCCAGTGCTGCCGTAAGGGCGCAAGCGAACAAGGCTCTGGTCGGCAAGGTACCGGCTGTCGCCCAGGTCACTTGGGAGGAGACGGAAGAGCCGCGCAAGTGGGCGGTTGCCTAAGACTGATCATGCGAGGGCGCACATGACGGACATCTTCAAGTTCTGGTCAAAAATCGGGAAAGCCGACACGATCCACCCACTGGACCGCCCGGTTTTTGCCCGCCTCAACGACTCGCACGGGTTCGACTTGCGTTGCCTACCAACCCATTTCGGGGGGAAGCTGCGAACCGCGCGCGTCGTGCTGCTTTACTTGTCGCCCGGCCTTTCGGAAAACGATGTTCGCATCGCCAGGTCGAAAGAAGGTCAGGAGCGATACGTCAAGCAGAGGACCGGCAGATCGGGATTCACGGACCATCATCCGGAGGCAGCCAGATGGCGCAAAGAGCGACTAGCTTGGCTGGGCGAACCGAGTGTCGTTAACGAAAAGGTCGCCATCGCCAATATCGGAGCCTATCACTCCCGCGCCTTCACCGATCATCATATTCTCGCTGCGCTTCCATCCAGCCGCGCAATGCTTGATTGGGCTCAGTCAGTCCTGTTTCCGCAGGCAGAGCGAGGCGACCGGATGGTCGTTTGCCTAAGAGCCGCGAATTTCTGGGGGCTTGATACCGGGCGGCGGTACGGCAAGGCACTATTCGCGCCACAAACGACACGAAGCGGCCATATGCGGCGAGGAAAGATGCGCGACGTCATCGAGCGAATGGCCCGACGCTACGTCTAGCGCCTGCACATTTGCAGCTGCCGCGAGCGGGGTTGGTGCGGAATGTGTGCCAGTGGGCGGCGTCGCAAAGCTCATTGCGGTGTGGTTCAGCGTCAGTGGGCCGTCGTGCCGCTGATAATACGGGTCTATGTTTGGTGAGGCCGGAGCCATCCCAGATGAACCTATTTGCCGACAGATTGCCACTAGCGCTGATGTCGCCTGCCGTCGGCAGGCTCCGCGCAAAGTCGGACTGCCAGTATCGCGCCCCTCGAAACCTCTGACCGACGCACAACCGACTGCCACTCACGCACGCGCATGTATTTGAAATCGACGCCAGCTTACCCCAGTTCTGCCCGACAGCGCCGCTGGCCAACAACGCCAACGGCAACACGAGGAACACAGAGCGCATGCTCCGACAATAAGCCTAGGCCGCCGAACTGTATCGGCAGCCGCCTAGTTTCGCGGCATGTGTGTGGCTCCGCTAAGCCGGATTTCGGCCTAGCGATGCCGAGCCCCTTCTCGCCGTCTCGGCCGGGTTAAGGTCGCGAAGCGCCGTGGGCTTGACCTTGAAGCGGTTGAGGGCATCGAATTCGATTTCTCGCATCATTCAGCAATCGAGACGAGGTCGGCTTTCTAGCTTGGGTAATACCTATACGGGTCTCCATATCCGCCTCCCACCGCGGCGTTCCATACGGAGGTGCTTGCTGCTGGTAGGCGCTCTCGCCATGAATGGCGCGAGCTAGCTCGATCTCGGTCCTGCCCGGACCTTTTTCGACGAGATACTGAAGGACGTTCACCTGGATCAGGTGGGCCTCCGTTGGAAGGCCTACCATAATCACCGAAAAATCGGCAGCGCTAGTTCGCCCGCGAGATTTATTTGTGGTTAGTCCGTTGAACGAACTCGCCCTGAGAAGACCTTCAGATGTGACGTCCCGGCACTCAACATCGGCCTATAACTTTGGGTCAACCACGTCACTTTGGGCCTTCCCAACCGGCTTGGTCAGCTTGACCTTCGAGCCGGCCACCGTAGTCGAGAGATCCGTGCACTTCAGCATCGCTGATGTTATGACTCTCGCTCGTGGGGCTCAGAAGACGACGACAAAAAAATACATCCTGAGCCACGAACCTCCCGATTAAGAAGCTGGCAATACGCGGGCTGCTATTCTTCTCGAACTCACTAATGGTTTATTCGGCCGCTACCTTCGCGGGCGACAATGCGCTTCGGAGCGTTGAGACAATCTCCAACGCAATCTCACGCGCTAACACAGGCGGCACCGCGTTTCCGATCTGCCGAAAGGCCGGGTTCATGGTTCCGGCAAAGACAAAGCCGTCAGGAAACGATTGCAGCCGAGCTGCCTCGCGAACCGTGATGACTCGCGCTTGGTCGCTGTCGTAATGGATATGTGTATAGGTGTCCTTGCCAATGTGCGCGGTAAGCGTTCGAACGGGCCCGTTAGCCTTCAGTTTCCACCAGCGGTTGGGAAACTTTGTCGGATCGTATGGGGGGACCATGGAATCGCGAAGCGACCGCCATTGCGCGCTCGAAGGGGAGAAACCGCGCCGCTTTGCCGCCGATTGAAACAACTGCATCGCCACACGATGCGCCGCGGGATATTCGTCCCCAGACTCCATGGCTTTGAAAATTCGAGAGTCGCGCGGTAGGTAGCGCAAGACGTGGTCATAGATTCCATCGCGGGCCTTGAAGTTTGGCCAGGAGCGCATCAACCGGGCATACGTTGATAGATTGTCCCACGTCGTTCTGCGATAGCTCACTGCCTCGGTAAAGCGTCGAGCGCCCCGCCTCAGCTTACCTTCGAGATGAGAGGTGACAGGCGGCAGATCGCCGATAGCTTCGCGAGCCGTGACAGCGTGCGGAAGTCCTTCGTGGCCTGTATCCGGCTTGACGAAGGCATATCCTTCCGAGGCATTGATCAGCTTCAAGGAGACGGCGCGGGTTCCCGCGTAGCCTGGCGGGAGATCACACTTGTGCGTTGCTCGAGGGAAGTGAATGGCCGCACCAAGCTCTTTGCGGTACGCGATCATGTAAACGCGGTCCCGCATCTGCGGAACGCCATGGTGAGCTGAGTTGATCAGCGAATATGCAGCCTCATATCCCATGTCATCGAGAGCATCGACGATTTCCTGCACGACGTTGTGGCCGCCGTAGTTGAGAATGTCTGGTACGTTCTCGAAGAGTATCGCAAGTGGCTTCAGCCGATCGACGTAATGTAGATACCGCAGGTACAGGTTCCCTCGCGGGTCGATCTTGAACGCGCGGGGATGATCGGCAACCTCTCGCAATTTCGCCCGCCCCACGCGAGCATATGCTTGGCAGGGAGGCCCGCCTACAATGATATCGATCGCTTCGGCCGTTTGGCCCAGTCCAAACTCCGCAACAAGATCCTCGGGTTCTAGCAAGGCTACATTCCGGGACTTTGCGTGGTGTTCGATGGCTTCCGACGGGGCCCCCTTGAAGAAGTTGAGCGCGTGTGAGCGAGCCGCCAATTCGTCGATCTCGAGCGCCGCGGCGATGTCGCAGTCGGCCGCCCGGAATCCCAGGCTCAGGCCGCCGCAGCCCGCGAATAGGTCGAGCACCCGCGGACGCGCCTGTGGATTGCTTAGCCGAGCGCATTTGGCGGCGACGGCAAAGGATGATTTCATCGACCTAGGATTCCATGACGCGAAGCGGGATGCCGCCGCAACTTACCAGGTTCGGCGGACATTGCCAGGCCGTCGGATCAGAAATAGTCGGGGAGAGGCAGGTGGGGGACGCAGGGAAGTCGGTCTCGTTCGACGAACTTGGAGCAGCCGATCTGCACGTCGATGCCGTCTATCAAAGCGGTCGCTCAGGCAATGCGGGCGATGATCCGTTCCCTCGCCTTCTTCGAGTATCCAACATGGGCGGATTCCGCTACCGCGGAACGCTTGCCGCTCTTGAGATGGTCGTGCTCACCTCGTCCATGGCCGATGCCAACTGGCCCGATGAACTCGACCGCGAAACCGGGGTGTTCACGTACTACGGCGACAACAAGCAGCCTGGTCGAGCCCTTCACGCCACGCCTCGCAATGGCAACGAGCTCCTGCGTCGTATCTTTGCCGCCGCGCATGAAGGGGATGCGGGCCGGCGCAGCGTTCCGCCGATCTTCGTGTTTGGGAATACTGGAGAGTGGCGAGATGTAATGTTCCTCGGGCTCGCCGTCCCGGGTACTTCCGAGCAGCAAGTCGCTGAGGACCTGGTTGCGATCTGGAGGACCGCAAATAGCATGCGCTTTCAGAACTACCGCGCACGGTTCACGATCTTGAATGCCCCGCTCATTGAGCGGGTCTGGCTCGAAGAGGTAATTGCCGGCAACCCGTACAGCTCGCGCGCGCCGCAGGCTTGGATCGATTGGGTGGACAAGGGTCGGTACAGAGCGCTCAAGTCCACGCGCTCGATCGAGCACCGAACCAAGGTTGAGCAACTTCCCGCCAGCGCCGAAGACCTCGCCATCATCCGCGAGGTCCAGCAGTTCTTTGAGGGACGGCCACATGATTTCGAGAAGTGCGCCGCTGCAATCGCCCGACTCATGTTGCCCGACATCGCGGAACTCGACTTGACCCGCCCCTCGCGCGACGGAGGTCGAGACGCGATCGGCAAGCTGCGGCTGGGCCATGGGATCGCCTCGATCCTCGTAGACTTCGCGCTGGAGGCGAAGTGCTACGCCCCCGATAACAGCGTGGGGGTACGGGAGATGTCCCGTCTGATCTCGCGCCTGCGGCATCGACAATTCGGAATGTTGGTCACCACGAGCTATGTCGACCTACAAGCGTATCGCGAAATCAAAGAGGATGAGCATCCGATTATCGTGATCGCAGCGGCCGATATTGTTGGCCTCTTGAGGCGACACGGGCATGGAGACGCTACTGCCGTGCGCTCTTGGCTTGAGCGCGAGTTTTCGGCCCCGAGCGTCGAGCACTAGCTGCCGTGCCAGTGCGGCGGACGGGACCGCTATGCGGACCGATCTCTCTCGCCAGGCTTCTCCCGAGCGCAGCAAGATCGCTCAACTGGCACTCCCAGACGAAGACCACGCGCCAACCTGCCTCCTCCAATTCGCGCCTCGTTCGTTGATCCCGCGTAACGTTACCTTCGAATTTGCGTCGCCAGAACTCGGGGCGGGTCTTGGGGACGTATGCCAACCCGCAGTCATGGCGATGCCAGAAGCAGCCGTGCACAAAGACGGCGACTTTCCTACCGCGAAAGACAATATCGGGCTTTCCTGGAAGCTCTCGGGCGTGGAGCCGATAGCGGTAGCCGAGCGCGTGCAGGAGCCGGCGGACGGTCATCTCTGTGCCGGTATTGCGGCCCCGGATGCGCCCCATGAGGGCGCTGCGCTTCTCCTGGCTCATGATGTCGAACCGAGGACTCTGCTCGCCAACGCCTGCAACCCCTGGTACGTTGGGGTTTCTTTGTTCCCGTGGGGCTTTCCTAGTTTTTTCCCGTGCCAACGCGCGCCGTACCACCATCCGCAGCCGCCCTCGTCGGCTCCCTTCGGGGGGTCGGCTATTCTCTTGAGACCGCAATTGCCGACATTCTCGACAACAGCATAGCTGCTGGCGCGAAAAGTATCGAGATCCAATGGGAATGGAACGAAGGAGAGCCGGTTGGATGGATTCTGGATGACGGGTCCGGCATGCCTGCCGACCGCCTCGTGGAAGCCATGCGTTTCGGTGGTATCGGCCCGGAGGCCGAACGGTCGGCAGAGGACCTTGGCAGGTTTGGGCTGGGGCTCAAAACGGCGTCACTATCGCAATGTCGGCAGTTGACGGTCGTTTCCAAAACCCGTTCGGGCTTGGCGTCATTTACGTGGGACCTGGATCAGCTTCGCAAGAACGGAGGCGGCTGGGATCTGATCGAAGGAGATGCAGGGCTCCCCCGTGAAATCCTCGATGAACTAAAGTCGAAGAAGTCGGGCACGCTCGTCATCTGGCGCAAGGTCGATTTTGGCCGAACCACGGATCGGCCGAGCTATGAGTCCTTTCTCGCGGAGCTCCAGCGCGTCGACGCCCACCTGGGCATGGTATTCCATCGCTTTCTCGCCGGGGACGCCCGCGCACTCAAAATCAGCCTCAACGGCAGTCGGGTGAGCGCCTGGGACCCATTTCTGGAAAAAGACGAATCGATCATCCGAAATCCGGAACAGCACATAACCGGCCCTGGAGGCAGCAAGGTCCGCGTCCGCGGCTTCGTCCTACCGCACAGGGACCGCTTTCGCAGCGAGATTGAATTTGAGAAGGCCGGCGGCCCGGATGGCTGGACAGCCCAGCAGGGCTTCTATGTGTATCGGCAAAAGCGTCTCCTCTCGGCGGGAGGCTGGCTCGGCCTCGGTGGGAGTCGCGCATGGACCCGCGACGAGACCAGCCGGCTCGCCCGCATCAGGATCGATATCCCAAACACGGCCGATCACGACTGGCGAATCGACGTGCGCAAAGCAATCGCGAGGCCGCCGGACGCGATCAGAAAGCCGCTCCAGCGAATAGCGGAGGATGTTCGCCGCAAAGCCCGCGAGGTCTTCGTCCATCGCGGACAATACGGCAGTCGGCAGAAGGCAACCGGTGTATCGCGGATTTGGCAGGTAAACCCGCAGGGCTCGAAGCGCCGATACACCGTGCGGCGAGACCACGAAGTTGTCCAGATGATCAAAGAGCGCATAGACAAAACTGGCTCCGATCTGCTTGAGGGGCTTCTGGACCTTATCGAGCGGACGGTTCCTGTCGATCGCGTGTGGCTTGATGTGACCGAACGTGGGGGCGTCCCAGACGAGGAAGTCGACAGCTCAGAACTCATGAGCACCGCGCTCTCCATGGCGAGGATGATGGAGCGAGCGGGCCTCAGCCCAAGCGAAGCTGCTGCACGACTCTCGACAATGGACCCATTCGACAAGGTCGAAGATATTGAACAAAAATTGATGCGGAAGCTGGGGGCGAAACGATGAGTTCGGTTGAGGACGCGATTGGCTCTATGGCCCTGATGATGCTCCGGCAGCGCCATCCCGATACGGCGGTCGGTAGAGAGGAAATTGAAAAGGCGGTGAACGACTGCGCGAAACTCCTCGCGAAGGACATCCCGGCTGGACGAATCGCGGCGATCGTGCAGGAGCTAGAGACGAGGCTGATCGTCAAGGTCGGGCGACCTACAAAGCTCATCGATGAGCGGGGGCACGTTGCCTGGTATTTCGGGGACCGGAAGGAAGGCCGAAGGTTCTTCAAGCGCTACGGCGACTTCCTGCTCCAGGATCAGGGCTGGCCTCCGGCAGCAATCGATGCGATCGACCTTTCAACCGATCTCATCATGGAGCAGATCGAAGATCCTAATCGTGATGGTCCCTGGGATCGTCGGGGATTGGTCGTCGGGCATGTCCAATTCGGCAAAACGGCCAATTACGCAGGACTCGCGAGCAAGGCGGCGGATGCCGGCTACAAGCTGATAATCGTGCTCGCCGGCATGCACAACGCGCTGCGGCAACAGACCCAGCGCCGCATGGACCGCGACTTTCTCGGGTACAACACTACGCCCACGAGTGGTGGGGTAGGCTTCACACGGATCGGTGTCGGAGAACTCGACAAGAGCATCCATGCCGAGCATCTCACCACGCAAGCTGCCAACGGTGACTTCAATCGCGCGTTCGCGGACAACCTCGGAATTGGGGTACAGCAGAGGCCGGTGCTTCTGGTCGTCAAGAAGAATGCCCGCATTCTTGAAAATCTGAACAACTGGGTCAGCGAGGTTTTGGCGCCTCGCGGCGACACCGAGGCTCGCCCCCTCCTCCTTATTGACGACGAGGCTGACCAAGCCTCGGTCGATACCGGTGAACAACAGTTTCTCGATGACGATACTCCCGATCCCGAGTACGAGCCGAAGCGGATCAACGGCCAAATACGACGGCTTCTCGCTGCGTTTTCTCGCTCCGCCTACGTCGCGTACACGGCGACCCCATTTGCGAACGTGCTCATTCACGATGCCGGCGCCACTGAGGAACACGGGGACGACGTGTTCCCGCGCAGTTTCATTATCAATCTTCCCTCGCCATCGAACTACGTCGGATCGAGCCTTCTCTTTGGAATTGACGGCAGCGGAAGTGACGCAGCGCAAGAGCCACTTGATGTCACTCGGGATGTTGACCAGGACGAAGAAGGCTGGATCGCGGTTGACCACAAGAAGGGCTATGCACCTCGGTATCAAGGGGAAGATCGCATCCCGCCGTCGCTCGAAGACGCCATTTTGAGCTTTGTTCTCGCGTGCGCTACCCGGGCCGCGCGTGGCCAGCGCAATGTGCACAACTCGATGCTGGTCCACGTCTCCCGCTACAAGGACGTACATCAGGCGGTTTACCGCCAAGTCGAGGAATGGTTCTCTGAAGTCAAGCGCAAGCTGAAGTATCGAGCGAAGAAGAGAGACCCCATACTGGATCGCTTGCGCGGGCTTTGGGAGCGAGATTTCGCGCCCACGTCCGCGACGATCAGGGCAAGGGAGATCGGACAGTCCCTTCCCGCAACGGAGTGGGCCGATGTCGAACGCGAACTTTCGTACGCTGCTGACAAGATCAAGCCGCAAGTCGTCAACAGCGAGATTCGCGATGCGCTCGACTATGACGGCAATGCAGCGCAGGGATTGAATGTCATTGCGATCGGCGGTGACAAGCTCTCGCGTGGCCTGACCCTGGAGGGTCTGACCGTCAGCTATTTCCTGCGCGCGTCAAAAATGTACGACAGCCTCATGCAGATGGGCCGCTGGTTCGGATATCGGCCCGGATACGTTGACCTTTGTCGGATTTACATGACGCCCGATCTGCGGCTGTGGTTCCGCCATGTCGCCACCTCAGCAGAGGAGTTACGCGAGCGCCTCGACCACATGGCGATGATCGGAGCTACGCCTGAGCAGTATGGTCTCAGAATTCAGTCTCACGACATTCTGCTCGTGACGGCGCCAAACAAGATGCGTCATTCGCGGGAATTTCAGGTGTCGTTTCAGGGCGAGGCGAAGATACAAACGGTCTTCTTCAACGACCAGGCAACCAATCAAACCAACGCCAATTCGATCACAAGCGTTTTGGATCGGCTCGGGCCGACGACCGAACCTCAAAAGCAGGCAGAGCTCAAATCGTCCGATGCTCGTCGTGTATGGAAAGGCGTAGCCGGTGCGGAGGTAGCAAATCTTTTGGCATCCCTCCGTTTTCCGGACGAGGCGTGGGACGTGAATGCCGGCCGACTCAGTTCGTACATCCGCGAGCAACTGGGCGCAGGAGAATTAACCGACTGGACGGTCGCAGTCCTCAGTGGCAGCGGCGAACCACTTCCCGCGAACGGGTGGACCTTCACGACCATCGAGCGCGCTCCCTTGCCGCGCGGTGAGGCTTCCGGGCGGTACGTGGTGAAAACCGTTCTCTCACCCCGCGACGAGGCGATTGATCTTGACCAATCAGAATTCGCTCGCGCCCTCGCCGCGACGAACCAAAAGCGTGCCGACGCCGGCAAGGAGGAAGCGAGCACGCCGGACGGCCCCGAGATTCGAAAGGTCCGTGGCGAAAACCCGAAGCGGGCGCTTCTGTTGCTGTACCCGCTATCACCCAAGAATGCGAAGCTCGATGCAGTCGATGTGCCTATCTTTGGCGTCGTTGTGAGCTTTCCAGACTCTCGCAGTGGCCGGTCGATCAGGTATCGGTTCAATACCGTCGAACAGCGGCTCGAACCGGTATGACATCCATTCGGGACGAACTGGTATCCAAATGGACTGAGGCCGCGAGCGCGAAGCCAGGCGATCGCGAATGGAGAGCGGTTGCCCTCTCCATATCCGCAACTGTGCGCTTCCTGGCCGGCATTCGAGAGCCTGATGGCCGGATCGCACTGCTTATCGAGGCCCCGCTCAGCGCCGCACCGAACGCGCTCCTGAGAATTTCTGCGGAAGGCGTAAGCCTGAGCGATCGACGGGATGCGGCTCAGGGACTGTTTCGTGTCGCCGTTGCGCTGGAGCGCGAACCACTGCGCGACATTTTTGAAGTGCTCGCCGCCGACTTGGTCGAGGTGGTAAGGCAAGCTGCGACGCCTGCTCAAGCCGTCGCACTCGGCGTCTCGCGGCTTGAGGCATGGCAGGCCTTTCTGCGCTCCGGCCGACGCGGTCTCTCTCGGGAAGAGCAGATCGGACTTCTTGGTGAGCTTACAATTCTGGAGCTTTTGGCCGCCGAGATCGGATATGAAGCTGCCGTCGAAGGCTGGTTTGGTCCCTTGGACGGTATTCACGACTTCAGCAGATCGGGCGTCGGTATAGAGGTCAAGGCGGTCGCAGGCGGGGGAAATCTCGTGCGGATATCGCGCCTGGACCAGCTTGATCGAAGGGGCCTCTCGACCCTTCTCATTGCACGCCCGCGATTTCAGGAAGCCCCGGGGGGACGTACAGTCCTGACGGCGGTGCGAGACGTTCGTGATGCCCTGGATCGGTCGGCAGCCGGCGCAAGACCGGCGTTCGACGATCGACTGCTCCGGCTCGGCCTCGTTGAGATGGATCGCCAAGCATCTCCTTTCTCATTTGTCCTTCAGGATCTCTACGGTTTTGAGGTACGGGAAAACTTCCCGCGATTGACTGGCCTCTCCGTGCCGCAGGAAATTGTGGATGCGTCCTATTCTCTGGACGAAAGGCTACTAGGCAGCTTCCTTATTGATATTGATGGTTTATCTCGTTTTCTCAGAATGATGGGCAGAACCTCATGAGTGATGAAGCGATCGAAACGTTCGCTCGGGAACTCGCGGCCGAAGTCGAGGAGGCGATCCGTTCCGGCGACGCAAGCATCTACAGCGAGGAGGAATTTACGCGCATCGTGCTCGACCGACTCGGTGACGAGGGAGCAATCGAGAACCCCACCCTTCTTTGGCAAGAGGGCAATTTTGCGCGGACGAAGTACAAGATTACCGGATATTCGATTCCCGACGATGAAGAGCGTCTCGTACTGGTGACGACCATTCACACGGGCGAACTGCCGCCCCGTGCGCTGAATCGAGACGAGATTCTGACTGCACTGCAACAGGCGATGAAATTCTACGAATGCAGTTGCAAAGGGCTGCATACCAAGATTGAGCCGTCGAATACCGATGCGAGCGAACTCGCGCGGCACATCCATGAAGCCCGGGAAGAGATCGGCGTCCTTCGGATCGTGCTGCTTTCGGACGGGCTGACCGGCCTCAGATCGATCGATCTCAAGAAGGCATTCGACGGCACGCGCATCATCGTTGATCTCTTCGGCATCGAAAGGCTTCAGCGCATTCTCGGCGAAGGACTGCGCCGCGACGACATCGTTGTGGATTTCAACGCCGACTTCCGTGGCCCACTTCCATGTCTGAAAGCTTCCTCGGGAAGCGCCGACTATGACGCGTATCTCGTTTCGATTCCGGGGCCACTGCTCGCCGATGTCTATGAGAAATACGGTACCCGATTGCTCGAATTGAATGTGCGTGCGTTTCTCGGGCTTCGCGGTCGCAAGAGCGTCAACGCCGGACTCAGGACGACAATTCGCGAACTCCCTCATCGTTTCCTCGCCTACAACAACGGCATCGTTGCCACCGTTGATGCGATGGAGGTAGAGGATCATGGCAATGGTCAGTTCGGTATCAAGTCTGTACGAGGTCTCCAGATCGTCAATGGCGGTCAGACTACTGCAAGCCTGCATCGTGCCAAAAAGCAGGACGGGGCCGATCTGGATGCGATCTCAGTCCCCGCCAAGATTATCTGCGTAGGTGGCGGCGCGGACCTGGACGAAATGGTCGCCGCGGTCTCGAAATCCGCCAACAGCCAGAACACCGTCCAGCCGGCAGATTTTTCAGCGAACGATCCGTTCCACGTCGCTGTTGAGAAGCTGGCCAATAACACCTGGCTGTCAGATGGCAAAGGACGTTGGTTCTATGAACGTGCTCGCGGCAGCTACGGTGCAGCAGAATTGAAGGCGTCATTCGCCGCTGCACAAAAGCGGCGATTTGCGCAGGAAACGCCGAAAGAGCGTAGGTTCTCGAAGACGGACCTGGCAAAGTACCTGAATGCTTGGGAAGGGCAGGCCCAGCAGGTCAGTTTCGGCAACCAGAAGAACTTCCAATTCTTCATGCAGAGCGTAAAGGATGAGCATCCAGACGGGTTCGAGCCGGATGCGGCGTGGTACAAGGCCTTCGTTGCTAAGGCGATCCTCTTCCGGACGGCTCAATCGATCGTCAAGGCAAAGAAGTTCGCCGCCTTTCAGGCTAACATCATTGCCTACACCATCGCTTGCCTTTCATGGGCGACCGGTGGGCGCTTAGATTTCGACATGATCTGGACGCGTCAGGCGATTTCTCCCGAACTCCACAAGCTCCTTGAGAGCTGGGTCGGAAAAGTCGACAAGGCGCTCCGAAAGACTGCGGGCAATCGCATGGTGAGTGAATGGGCAAAGAAGGTTGATTGCCGCGATGCTCTTCGCGAACTGTCTTTCGACCTGCCCGACAAGCTTCCACCCGAGCTCGCCAACCGCAGCGCTGCCGCCAAGGGATCAGGTCGTTCGAAGGTCCAACACGATGAGCTAAGGCCGTAAGCCGTTCGACGACGACTAGGGGGCTGTGCAGCCATTAGGGACTCTCCGAGTTGGGCGGGTCCTGGCTTCGAGGGGTTCGAGTCCATAACGGGCTGGCTTTGTTCAGGCGGTCAACGAGAGACGTCGCTTGATCAAAACGTTCTACGACACGAGGATCCGTCGTAATATAACCGACGGGAACACTTCCTGCGGCAACTGCGACCCGAACGGAGAACCCGAGAACATTTCCCACTCGCAGGAACTCTAGACTTCCTGGCACCCCCCTCGCTGAAATGGCATAAGCCTCGTCAAACACATTTCTGAACTTACGAAGCACGTCGAGCGGGGTCTCTTGCAAGTCGCACATAACGGCGCTCGCGGATTGCCCGGCAGAGCGAACTGCATCCTTAAACCGAGCGACGGAGGCGGAAAGGTCAGGAGTAGCGCCCCAAGCAGTTCCACCGGGTCTTCCCCATATAAGTCGCTGCGAGCCGTCAGGGCCCCTCTCGACCAGCCGGCCGATCTCAGCAAGAGCCAAGAACGCGGTGACATTGTCCGGCAGATAAAGCGATCCTAGAACGGGCCGCGTTCTTCCCTCCATCCCCTCTGTTGGAGTTTCGGCGTCTAACCATTGCCGTAGTTGAAAAAAAGGACCGTTATCAAGGCGTTGAGAAAAGCGCGTATTTCCGAACAAGCGATCGACAAAACCCGCAACATTTCGATCTCTTTGGCTTATGCGGAGGCTATTCTTAGCGGCTGAGATGCCCTCAATAAGGGGACGCAGAGCCGCGAACTTGTCCGGCTGGATGCCGAAATCAGTTTCGATCCGCAAATCGCTCGATAACGTTAGGTAATCCGTCGTCTTGTATGACGACCATCCGTAGCCCTTGGGCTCCACATGGGAGATCGAATAAAGATGGATCCCATCCGCATCCTTTATACCTTTTAGATTGCGCACATAGTCGCGAAAACTTCGCGAAAAGGCTTCCTCGGCATACCGGATTGGTGTCTGACTAGCAGATGTGGATGCTTTTACCTCAACAAAATGACGAGTTGCATATGGGCTCTCCGCGCTCAACAAGTTGCTCGCCACCATATCGAATGAAACCGTCTCATTCCACGGCTCAATCGATACAATTCTAGGCAGCTCGTCCTCCGCGCTGGAAAAAAGCTCTTCCGCCGCAGCATGCAATGAGACGTTTTCTCCACTCAGCACTACGTGCCCGCGTGCGACGAGATCCGAAAGTACAATTTCCAATTCCCTGCTGGAAAAGCCAAAATAAGACCGCAATCTCCGAACGGGCACCTCACCCAATAAGCGCAGCACTCTAAGTACAAACTCATCCACAACCGGGAATCGTCGATCGCGTGAGACATTCAATGCGAATGCGAACTTACGACAAGGAATTCGAAAGCCGGTTGTATCGATCGGGAATCTACGGCTCTCAATCTTCGAGATCGATGTCATAGATCACCTGCCCTAACAAACTCACCGTCTGGCTTACTCAACGCCCTGAGATGCTTAAGCACGCGGCCCATTGGACTGTCGCTACGGCGAGTCCACATTCTTACATCCCCTACAATAACCAAACGTTCTTTCGCTCGAGATATTGCGACATTCGAACGACGGGGACTTCGAACGTGACCGATCTTTCCGCCTCGGTTGCTGCGAACCAGCGACAAGATGACAATCGTATTTTCTTTCCCCTGATAGGAGTCAACCGTATCAACCCGAATACGATCTCGAAATTGACGAGGTAGATCTGACTGCGTCAACTGGCGATCGATCTCTGCACTCTGCTCCTTGTACATACAGATGATGCCGATTGGGTGCTCCTCGTCACGATCGACTAGATGGTCTCGCAATTGTTCTTCGCCATAAATTCGCGCCACCAACTTCAGTATTGCTGTCGCTTCTGCAGCGTTCGAGTACGTGTATTCGTTAGACGCACCAGGCTTTTCCAAATGTGATCGCTCCTGGGATGTATCCACCCACGTTACACATGATCTCAGTATGCCTAATCGTTCTGGGTTTTGGAAGAATCTGCTCGGTTCACGACGAGGCGACGTTGATAGCCTCACACCAAATGGCTCGTAGAATAGCGATGAAACCAGTTTGCATATTGGTTCAGCCATTCGGTACTGCTCGTTCAGCACCTGTCCACGAATGCGTCCAAAATTAGAATTGAACGCCCTCTCAAAATCGCTTCGCTGCACCGCGCTTAAGCCAGCAACCGGAAATTCCCGGCAAAGCTCCCGAGTTACAACTTCGTCAACCATGGGACGAAGCTGACGATGATCTCCTACTAGCAGAACTCGTCGTCCTAATTGCAGCGGAACGGCAAGCTCGCCCGGAGTGCATCTAGCCGCTTCATCAACAATCACCCAATCATACTCAAGTTTATCAAGTCGAATTCGAGTTTGCCCAAGCCCCACGCACGTACCGGCGACTATAGATTTTGTTTTTGCGAGAAATTCTTCAAAGTTACGGGACGACGCACCCATAGCCTCTTTCCACTCGCGCGAGAGACTGAGCAGCTTTTTGAGAAGATCTTCATCGGCGAGCGACACCTTGTCGTTTTCCGCAACAAGATGACTGAACGCGGCGTCGAGAGCATCCTTTGGTTCACCGTATTGAAGATCTTGCAATCCAAACTTCTTCAATACGCCCTCGATCGCACGCGCCACGCGCGCCCGAATCGAACGCTCGCCCCGTTCTTCCGCCTGATCACTCTCGAGATCAAAATAGTATCTTCGAACCAATTCCCCCAAACTTCGGTCCAGATCTATAGCACGCTCGGCAAAGCCTCGGTCTATTCCGGCCGTTCTCGCCAGCAACGACACGCGAGCTTTAAATGAGTTTAGGAAAGTTGCCGCGTACTTTTCGCGAACCGCCGCGATATGAAAGGACTTTACCGACGGCGTTATATTCTTGGAGCCTATGCGAAGGAGATCAGGCCGCTTTCCAAACTTTCGAAACAGTTTCGCTGTGGCTACAATGACGTTATTTACGGCCTCGTGCGACTGGCTCGCAATGAGTATACGGTCGACGCCCTGCACTGTAATTAACCAGTGAACAAAGGCGGCAATGAAATACGTCTTTCCCGTTCCTGGCGGCCCCTGCAGAAGTCCGACCGGACCATTCTCAGCAATACTTCGGAACGCATCGGCTTGCCCTTGATTGAGCTCGTAGACCGATAGTTCGTTGTCGGTAGGGCTGCATTGATACGGAAGATCTGCCGCGCTCAGAGATGGATCAAAATAGGTTATTAGATTTTTGATTGGGCTATTTCGACCCAGAATACGATCAACGGCTCGTTTTCTGCGATTGTACGACGTACGTTGCTGTCTTTCGACGAGCTGCAGGACATCTCCATCCCTTAACGGCAAGTCCAGTTCGCTTAGTGCCAATATGCTTCCATCGGTATTCATCGTATCTAAGCGCGCGACGCGCCGATTCCTTCCTGGAAAACACAAGTCGACTAAATCTTCGGGATCAAAATCGAAATTTCCCTTGTGCAACTCGTATTTCACTGACCAGCC
The DNA here is from genome assembly GCF_029714545.1 of Bradyrhizobium pachyrhizi. Classification (NCBI taxonomy): domain Bacteria; kingdom Pseudomonadati; phylum Pseudomonadota; class Alphaproteobacteria; order Hyphomicrobiales; family Nitrobacteraceae; genus Bradyrhizobium; species Bradyrhizobium pachyrhizi. The sequence continues at coordinate 8,550,119 of NZ_CP121667.1, forward strand.
AGAGGCCGTCGATATCGGATCAGACCGCAGGACAATCTCAGGGGTCAGATTCTCTTCCAGTTCAATCGATCGCATCCAGAATTTTTCAATATCTAATGGACCGTCGCGCTCGACAGCGGGCGGCTCCAACTCAGATAGTGGCGGAGGCTCCGTCTCTTCGTCAGAGGGAGCGATCACTTCCGCTTCAGCGATAGGAACCTCGGCGAACAGTTCGAGCAACTGGGAAACTCGCGGCTCATCTGACCGCTCGAGGCGGATCTCTGCGCTAATGCGGACGCAGCGATCAGCTTCGCGACGAATCGTTTCAAACTCGCATGCAACAAGTTCCGCAGCCGGCGGCCGATCTGCGGGAGCGATGATGCTGAGCCGATGGGTCAAACCGTAGGCAACGAACTTGACAACGCGCTCATTCAACCGTTCCGCTCGAATGAAATAGAAGCCAGAGTCAGATTCAAACGTATCGATTAGGGGTTCGACAAGGCCAACAATTATTTGCTTTGCGACAGGTTTCTGAATGTCATGGAGCGCCGCAGCTACGCGATCACTTATCGTTTCAAGCACTTCGATCGCAGGTCGCTCAAGCTCGGACTGAAGTTCGGCTTGAATTTGGACTAATCTTGCGTCCTCAACTCTTGAAATAAGCCCATGGACGATCTTTACGACTGCATAACGGTCCAGGTGTTGAACGCTCAGCCGCTCCCAATTTGCAGGCAGCCATTCAGCAGTCGCAACGGGAGTATCAATGAAATCACCCGACTCGAACAAGTGGTCGAGGATTGGACGCCTAGTGCCGTCCTGAAGCGTCACGATCTTTATCGCTGTTTCAGCAATAGCCCCATGCTCTAAGCCGACACGATGCAAGTCATCTACCGTTGAGAGCAACTCTTTGGAAATCTGCAACGCATTCAGAGCCGACAATCCAGGCTCTTCGCGAAGAGAATAGCCGCCGACGGACTTATAAACAAGAAACGCTCCTATGTTGGAAAGACCAGACGGTCCAAATTGAGGGAGTCCCGGCGGCAAGGTCACTTTGAGCTTTGCTAAGCCGTCAAACAGCCGAACAAGCATCAGATCAATTTGCGAACTTTGACCTCGCAGGAGCTTAGGCCAGATCTTGACTACAATGTCGCCAAGCTGAGGATCTTGAGAGAGAAAGACCTCTCTCCAGCCTTTTGCGAGCCGCTCGATCGGTCGCCACTCAAAGAGTGGATTCAGGTCGGTCTCGAACTTATCAAGTAATTCGGTGTCTGCCTGAATTGGCATGCTATCGAATACAATTTGTCCAAAAGCATTGGACATCTCTACAGCGTCTGCGAAGAGATTTTCTGGCTCGGTGAGTGACGTCTTCTTGAGCCAAGCAGCGAGTGAAGGGCTGATCGAGGGTGCAAGTGTTTCCCTCGCAGTCAGGATCTCGTCGCATAGCACACCCAGACTGACTACGTCTCTTTGGGCTGCGCTTCCCTCGAACGTGCGTCCCAGCGCACCGTGCGCCATCGGAGAATATGCTTCAAGATGCGGCAACCATTCTAACGCGCCGTCATCTCCAGGCAGGTGCGCCACTGCCAACCCGGAGAGCGCCAACTGAGTGCTCGAACCAACCCAAACGCCTTTGAAGCCGATATCGCGGTGCGCGACATTCTTTAGATGCAGCTCTGCCACGACGTTCAGCAGCGTTTGAGCCATCGCAACCGCATCCTCCCAAGCCATCTCTTCTCGAAATCTTTGCAAGTAGTTTGATAGTTGAACCCAATCTCTCCCAAGCCGTTTGAGGTCGTAGTGCTGAGTAAGAATCTCTTCTTTAGTGTCGCCCAGGAGCTCGAGGACCTGCCCCTTTCTGATCAGTTCGCTCTTTACTTGTCGCAGATAACCCAACGCATTGAGCTCCCATTGCGCGATTCGCTTGCGAACAGTCGGCGTGTTGAATTCGACGGGAAGCTCGTCAAATTTCCAAGTACGTAGTAGGGCGCCGTGACGTTTGTCATCCTTGAGTAACGCGCGGTGTTCGTTGAACGCGCGATGCACAAAGACGTTTTCCTGGACAACGCGATACCCATCCCAGATCATCTCTTTTGGCTTGAACCTTCTACCGCTCCCGAAAAGCTTGCTCAGCTCGCGCTCGAAAGTGTAAGCCTGCCGTCTGCGCGTTGGCCGCGGTTCGAGCAGCTGCGATCGCGACGACGGATTCACAATCGCCTTTAATTGGGCAAGCGACCAAGTCCTAGAGGCTTGCGGCGCGGATAGGTGTTTCGCGGTCGCGGAACCGGTCAAAACGACGCCGGAATCGGTATAGAAGTCAAACTCAGCGATACTGTCCCGTAGAGCCTTACCCACCACTCTCGCCTTGTGAGCGACGAGATCGACCGGTGATCGGCCCTTTGGTTGTTCGTTGAGTATCCACACATCGCCATTTGATCGGAGCTCTCCATTCCAATTCTTGAGCTCAAGAATAAGGACTCGATCATCCATGACGACGACCGTGTCGATGTCCATTGGGTTCTGTCTGATCGGGAGATACTGCAGCGCAACATAAAGCAGCCACGTATCGGGTAGCACCTTTGATAGGGCGGCGACCGCATCAGCCTCTTCAGGAAGCAGACCCGCGCTATTTAGGTATCGTACTTTACACGCCACAGCGCCCCCCAAAGAACATCGCTAATTCTTGGCTAGTTCTTATCGAATCTAACTCAACGTCGTCTATTAGGCGTGCGGATGAGATTTCGCTATTTTAGCGCGATACGCGCAGCGTACGCCAACTTGACCGTCCACCACTCGGCGTCATTGTTGGCGCCTCTCCAGACCTCGTGGGACGTCCGGTTGCCGATCTCGGGCTGAACCGGAGGATCCGCACGGCTTCTCTCCATTATCCGAGGGCAGGCTTGAGAAACTGGATCAGCGGGAAAAGGCGAGCCGACCTCCAGGAGCAACAGCGCCACCGCGACGGCGCCTCATTTAGTCAAAAATCGTTTCCAATATTCGGCCGACATTGTTGAGCCAAGGTCTCTACGCCCGCCTAGCGGGGAGACGCGGCTCTTCCAGAAAGATGCAACCCAGCGAACATGCCACGAAAGGCAAGCGCAGCTAGAAGATCGGCTTGGCTAGTGCAACCGCCATATCTAGCAGGAGAGCGAAAGTAGCTGCGCTCGAAAGTACCATCGCCAGCACGGCACCTCGCTTCATTTTTCCTCTTACCTTTTCATGATCAGCAGATTTCACTGTTTTCCGCATGGGCCCGGATCCCCTTGTTAGTATCTTGACGGTAGAGTTTTTCATGCTGTTGAAAGCTGCGCGCCGTAGCTCCAGCCAATCCTTGCGAGGAGCGAAAAAATCAGCAGACGGTCGGAGGAGGAGCGCAGCCGTTGGTACAAATCTCCTATCGAGTGGACCGCCGCGATAGAGACACAGGCTCTGGTCGCGCTGACTCCGCCCTCACGGTGACTGCATCAACGCGCTAGGCTGCGACCGCGGAGGTCGAACGTCTGGCTCACACGACCGATCTTTGTCAGGGAAACGGGCTCTAGAGCCGCGTCACCGTCCCGGGAAGTGGCCAATATTTGAACCATTGGTGCGCCGCAGAGGGGCCGGCTCCAACTAGTCGGCCTTCTGGTCTTGCCGAAAGCGGGGACCGCTCCCCTTTGGCTGCATCTAAGACTTCCGTCGGGCTGGCCACGGATGCTCGAGAAATCTACGGCTTGGCGATATCCGTGGTTGGTTGGATCTAACACGAGAGAGGCTCGCGGCTTCCGATGGCACGCGTGATATCGCACCTGGCCAAATGCGGGCCGAAATTCCGATCGCCGAGATGTCCATCCGGACAAGTCTAGGAACGAAGATATGGCAAACGAAGACATGGCAAACAAAGAACTCAGGAGCGATAACGAAGACATCGATCGCTCGCCTCCGATCGCTGTGTTCTTGTCCGGAGAATCCTTCTTCATATCCGCCGAGTATCTAAGAAGGGGTCTCGAGGATAAGGATCTGCAGCTGCGCTTCAGCATGCCGGTTTATTATCTCTACTGCCATGCATTGGAGCTGACGCTAAAGGCGTATCTGCGTAGCAAAGGGTTCTCCAGCAATCGCCTTGCTTCGCGAGAGTTTGGCCACAAGCTTCAGGTGCTTTGGAAATCCTGTGTTGCGGAAGGTCTGAAAGGTCACGCAGTCAACGATGCGTTCATTGCGCAGGCAATTGAACTCCTTGATCCGTTCGCTACGGATTTCGAGTTCCGCTACATAAAGGTTGGCCCCAAGAGCTTACCCACGCTCGACGCTGTCGCTGGTGCGGTCGAAGATTTGATGGCGACTGTCCGACCGCATTGCGAAGCCACGGTAGGCTAGCCCGGGCCCTGGTGGTCTCCTCTTAAAACGTGACCTTCAGCTTCACGTAAAGATAGGCAGCAAATCGATTCCAGAACCTTGACGGTTGCGAATTGCTGAGTGAGCTGGAGGACGCCGCTTAGCTGGACGCATCTGCCTGGACGCATCTGCTTGGATTCCAATCGGCCCGAGCTGACGCCAGTAAGATAGGATCGTCGCGGGCCGCCTGGAAAATTGGTACATCGGCTGGGTCGCCTTGTTACCCCAGCCGTTACCCAGCTTGTGATCGGCAAGTCGACGCGGAGGAAATGCACCCGCTTAAACCATTGATTTCAGTGGCGATCCCGGGAAGACTCGAACTTCCGACCTACGGTTTAGGAAACCGTCGCTCTATCCGGCTGAGCTACGGGACCGCACCGCCCGCAGCGAAAGCATGCGGGCGCCGCCATCCCATAGCAGAGCTGCCGGGTGATCGCCAGCCCGCGCCACATCGGGCGCGCGCGAAGTTGCATCGCGTTTGGCGCGTCGCGCGTTACGCCACCTGCCGGGCCGGATTCGAGGCGGCATCCGCGCTCGCCCGACGCGCCGGGAGAAACTCGATGGCCTCATCCTTCAGCGAGCCGAAGCGCAGCGTCATGATATCGAGTGCATAATTCTGGTAGAGCCGCCACGGCCGGCGCGAGCCCTGCTTTGGGAACCTGGCGGCGGCGCGCTGGATATAGCCCGATGAGAAATCCACCCAGGGCAGTTCGGCGACGGTCGGATCGTTCCGCCGCGGCGTGACTTGCGCGTAGCCATGCGCCTTCATGTGGTTGAGCATGCGGCAGACATATTCGCAGGTCAGGTCGCATTTCAGCGTCCAGGACGCGTTGGTGTAGCCGAAGGCGGCGGCGAGGTTCGGCACGCCCGAGTACATCAGCCCCTTGTAGTTCATGGTCTTCGACAGATCGACTCGCGCGCCGTCGACATTGATCTCGAGTCCGCCGAGCACCTGCAGATCGAGGCCGGTCGCGGTCACCACGATGTCGGCGTCGAGCACTTTGCCGCTCTTGAGCTTGATGCCGCCGGGCGTGAAGGTCTCGATCTGGTCGGTGACGATGGACGATCCGCCGCTGCGCAGCGATTGGAACAGATCGCCGTTCGGCACCAGGCAAAGCCGCTGGTCCCACGGATTGTAGCGCGGCGTGAAATGGGTGGCGACGTCGTAGTCGGGGCCGAGCGCGTGGCGCACGCCGCCGAGGATCAGCTTCTTCACGCGCTCCGGATCGCGCTTGCAGAGCCGGTAGAAATACATGCCGAACAGCACGTTCTTCCAGCGCGTGAGGCCGTAGGCGAGTTTCGCGGGCAGCCGCCCGCGCAGCCAGTTGGCGACCTTGTCCTCGTCCGGCCGCGCCACGACATAGGTCGGCGAACGCTGCAGCATCGTGACATGGGCGGCGGTCTTGGCCAGTTCCGGCACCAGCGTCACCGCGGTCGCGCCGCTGCCGATCACGACAACCTTCTTAGCCGTATAGTCGATGTCGTCGGTCCATTTCTGCGGATGGACGACGCGGCCGGCGAAATCGGCGATGCCGGGGAAGTCGGGCGTGTAGCCGTGTTCATATTTGTAGTAGCCGCTGCACATGAACAGGAAGTTGCAGGTGAAGCGCTCGATCGTCTTCTCCGGCCCACGCTCGACCTCGACCGTCCATTGCGCGTCGGCGGACGACCAGTCGGCGCGCACGACGCGGTGGTTGAAACGGATGTTCTTGTCGATGCCGTAGACGCGCGCGGTCTCCCGCACATAGTTCAGGATCGAGGGGCCGTCGGCGATCGCCTTCGGCTCGGTCCACGGCCGGAACGAATAGCCGAGCGTGTACATGTCGGAGTCGGAGCGGATGCCGGGATAGCGGAACAGGTCCCAGGTGCCGCCGATGCAGTCGCGGCCTTCAAGAATGGCGTAGCTGCGGTCCGGGCAGTTGGCCTGCAAATGGTAGCCGGCGCCGATGCCCGACAGTCCCGCGCCCACGATCAACACGTCGAAATGAGCGGACATGCCCTGACCCTTCCGTGGCAGTATTGACAATCTATATTGTCAGATAACTTGACATCTGACAATGCCTCGTGTCAATACACTTTCATGGCAAGCAGCCGGAAAGCCCGCCTCTATGGCGGTATGGACGCCGAGGAACGCCGCACCGAGCGGCGGCTCAAGCTGATCGATGCGGCGATCGAGGTCTATGGCGAGGTCGGCTATCGCGGCGCCACCGTGAAGGCGATCTGCGAGGCGGCCGAGCTGACCGAGCGCTATTTCTACGAGTCCTTTGCCAACAGCGAGGCTCTGCTGATCGCCGCCTACGGCCATGTCGTCGGGCACCTGCACGACGAAATGACCGCGGCCGCCGCAGCCGCAGGCGACGATGCCGAGATGAGGCTGCGCGCGGCGCTGACGCTCTATTTCACGCGGCTGAAGGAGCACCCGAAGCCCGCGCGGGTCTTTCTGCTGGAAATTTCAGGCATCAGTCCGGCGGTCGATGCCGTCAAGCTCGACGCCTTGCGCGTCTTCAGCGACATCCTGGTGCCGCCGGCACTAGACCCGAAACGCAGCGACAAGGGCGCGGCCGCCTCGCTGCTCTCGGTCGGCATGGTCGGCGCCGTCATCTCGATCGCGCTGCGCTGGGTGTCGAAGCAATATCCGCAAGCCGTGGAGGAGGTCGTCGCGATCGCCACCAGCTTCTGCCGCGTGGCGCTGACCGAAGCCGACCACCGTGAGGATGGTCACTTATCGTAGCGGCCAGATCATACCAGCGCGTCAGCCCCGCCGATTTTCGATCATGTTTCGCCAGAGCTTGCGGACCCGGCCCCCTAGCCTGCCGCCGATTTAACTTGCATATCGGGCCCCTGGGTTTTCTTATGCCCGGTACCGGGCGCAACGAGGCGCGGCCTGTTTCGCCTGACAAAACAACGCTGGTTGCATCGGCGGAGCTGAATTTTGGTCGATCTGCACAGGCTTGACGATGTGACCGCGCGCCTCGGCGATGTGGTTCTCGATCCCTCGACCTGGCCGTCCTTCATGGACGAGGTCTGCGCCGCCGTCGGCGCGACCGGCGCTGCGATGCTTCAGAGCGATATCCGCACTGAAGACATTCCGCGCACGGACTCGATCACCGAGTATTTCACCAAGACCTACTTCCCACACAATCTTCACCTCACCGACATCCGCGCAGCCCGCGGCGTGCCGCTGATGCACGCCGGCGTCGATGTCATCACCGATGCGGATCTGTTCGAATCCGAAACCGAGATGCTGCGCGATCCGCTTTACGCCACGCTCGGCGAGTTCGGACTGAAATGGTTCGCAGCGATCGGCTTCCACTCCGGCCCGGCGTTGTGGGCACTGACGATCCAGCGTTCGCCCAGGGAAGGCTTGTTCGACGCCGACGAGATCAAGGCGCTGCAAAGGGTGTCGGCGCCGCTCACGGAAGCCGCGACGCTCTCCGCCGTCGTCGGCCGCTCCGCGCTCTCGGGCATCACCAGCGCGCTCGATCTGATCCAGGTCGCTGCGATTGCCGTCGGCCGCTTCGGCACCATCATCGGCATGAACAGCCAGGCGGAACGCTGCCTGGGCTACGACCTTGCGATCCGCAACAATCGCCTCACCCTGCTCGACCGGCAGGCCAATGCCGATCTGACCAGGCTGATCGATCAGCTGGCCCACAGCTCGGACCTGCATCCATTGCCGTCGTCGCCGATCGTGGTGCGCAGGATCGACAAGCGGCCAATCGTGATCCAGATCCAGCCGGTGCCTCCGGCGGCGCGCTCGCCGTTCCTCGGGGCGCGCGCGATCCTGTTGATCCGCGATCTCGAAGGCAGCGCGGCGTTCGATCAGGCGCTCCTTGCAGCGACGTTCGAACTGACGCCGGCGCAGGCACGCCTTGCCGCGCGGCTTGCGCGCGGCGATTCGGTCGAAGCGGCCGCGCAGGCCGCCGGCGTTGCCCTTGCCACCGCGCGCAATCAGCTCAAGACGATCTTCCAGAAGACCGGCACGCACCGGCAGGCGGAACTGGTGGCATTGCTGCACAGGGTGAAGTGAACGATTAAAGGCGAATTGTTCTGATCTCCGGCCCGTTCCGATGAGATTCTTCAATTATTCCAATCGCGAAGGCTGTGTTCCATCAGCTGCGGCAACATTCCACAGGTCAGGAAAATCGTCGGGTTCCCGGGTGACAAGTGTCACTAAAATGGCGACAATCTGCTCACTCTGTGTCGTTCGGGTTTGGTCTCAATGTCCGTGATGCCGTCACGATCATCGACGTTGGCTGTTGCCGCTTTCGCCGTCGCTTGCGTGCTGGCGCCCATGAGCGCGCACGCGCAATGGTGGCGCGGCGGCCCGAAGGACTTCGAGGACTGCGCCGACCTCGCCGAGAAAGCGAAGACCAGGGAAGACAAGACCGCGCAACTCGCCGATTGCAACGCCAAGTTCGCCGGCCGTCGCAAGCCCGGCGGAGGCTACACCTATTACGACTTCATGCAGGACCGCAGCTTCGACATCGCCGGTCCCAATCCGACGCCGGACGAGCAGAAGAAGATCGACCAGGAATATACCGGCTACCTCGAGCAGCAGCGCCGCTCGCGTATCGTTGCGGCGTTCAATGCGAAGCAACTCGAGCGGCAGGAGACACAGCCGGTGCGGCCGCCGCAAATCCAGCAGGCGTCATTGCACAATGAGCCGTCGCGCAGTGAGACTGCGAAAGTCCCCGTCCCCGCCGCAAGGCCGGTCAAGCCGCGGGTCGCTGCCGTCCCCATCCCCGAACCGCGGCCGCGGGCAAGCAACTGCATGAAGGGTACGTTCTCCTGCGAATGGCCGCGGCTTTCCGAGGGATTGGACGGCCTGAAGAAGTTGTTCACGCCGACACCGCCGCCACCGACCAAGGTTGCGAAGCGAAACTGACGACTCGCTTAGTCATTCCGGGGCTCGCGCAAGCGAGAACCCGGAATCTCTCTGCCATTTCCGTCGAGATTCCGGGTTCGTCGCTTCGCTCCGCCCCGGAATGACACCGCAGGTTCAGTCGGTAATCACCATCGCCCAGAACCTGCGGTACGGCGACTTTGGATTGTCGACGAAGGCGACACCGACGCGCTTGGCGCCCGGCATCAACAGGTTCTCGCGATGGCCCGGCGAATTCTCCCACTGCTTCAGCATCTCGGCGAAGGCGATGAAGCCGGCGCCGATATTCTCGGCGGCGCGCTGCTTCTTCAGCGGCGCGATGCGCGTGAAGAAGCTGCCGCCCGCGGAGTGGCTGACCGATCCGGTCGCCGACATCGCCTCCGCCTGCTTCAGCGCCATCGCGTTCAGCTTCGCGTCGAGCCTCACCGCGGGCATGCGGTTGGCGCGCCGGTAGGCACTGATCAACCCGGCATAGTCGGCGGCACCTGAGGCCGTGGTGAAGCCAAACACCAAGGTGAGCGCGAGGAACAGCAGCTTCATCTGAGGTCGTCTCTGTGATGGATCAGTGCGCGCGGGTGCGCTTGTGGTGCCGGGGTGCGACCGATTTGTGCGCAGGCGCGGCCGCTCGGCTCGCTGCTGCGGCCGCCGCGCGTTGCTCCTGCAAGCGCGCATCATAGCCAGGCGACGGTGTCACGGTCGGCGGCGCCGCACGGACCGGGCCGGCCGCGAGCGCAACAAGCGTGAGCAGCATGATGCTGGACCGTTTCATGATGTCATCTCCTCCTGTTCGATCGACGTGGCGGACGATCATCGGCTTTCATGGTCTGCCATCGCGGATCTGTTCGGGCGTCAGCCCCGGCGAGCCCTTGCCGTCCGCCTCCGCCTTCCGGATCAGCGCGATGACGCGGCGCGACAATGGCGCCGCGAGCCCGCGGCGATCCGCGATCGCCGTGATCACACCCTGCAAATAGTCGATCTCGGTGCGGCGGCCGCGCTGCAGATCCTCCCACATCGAGGAGCGCGCCTCGGGATCGATCTTCATGGTGCGGCCGAGCAGCATGTCGAACAGCGCATCGGGCAGCCGCAGCAAAGGCGGCATCCAGCTCGACGGCAGCGGCGTCGGCGATACCGGCGCAATGCCTTCGGCGCGCACCGCGGCCAGGCCCTCGGCCATCTGATCGGCAAGCAGTCGTCGCCAGCCGCGCTGCGCGAGCTGTTGCCGCAGCGGAATATTGGACAGCGCATTGAGCGCATTGTTGAGATTGACGACCAGTTTGCCCCACTGCACGCCATCGATATTGCCGGTCGGCTTGACCGCAAGGCCCGGCACCGACAACCGCGTCGCGGTGCCCGCGTCGTCCTGCGCGATCACGATGTCGCCGGAGGTCGAGCGATGGAAGCGGCCGTCGCCGAGCGCGACCACGTTGAACGGCACCATGCCGCCGAGCACGTTGCGGTCCGGCAGACGCTCGCGCAGCAGCGGCACATTGCCGACGCCGTTCTGCAGGCTGATCACCGCGGCATCGCCAGGCGCGTGGCGCGCGATCACGTCGGCCATCGCAGCGGTATCGGCGCTCTTCACCGTCACCAGCACGGTCTGGACGTCGGACAAGATCGACGGATCGTCGGACACAATGAGCCGATCCGCGGATACCGTCCGCTCGGAGCCGTCAAAGCTGCTGACCCGCAAGCCGTTGGCTGCGATCTCCTGGATCAGCCGCGGCCGCGCCAGCAGTGCGACACGGCGCCCCGCAGCCGCGAGCATGCCGCCGACGAAGCAGCCGATGCTTCCCGCGCCCGCAATGCCGATCGGCCGGTCCTGGTTCATCTTGCCAAACGTCCATTCATCATTGGCTCGATAGCAGGCTTCGATAGCAGACCTGGGGTTGCCTGCCTATTTCGACGCACCGCAGGCCGGGTGGCCCGCCTTGTAACCGTCATGGGTGGAAGCTATGTTTCCCGCTCGGGGCACGGTTGCGGCAGGAGACGATCATGGGTTTACTCGACGTACTCAACGGCATGCAGAACGGCCCGCGCGGTCCAAGCGCGCCAAGCACATCATCCGACAGCTCCAGCGGCGGCGGAATGTCGCCGATGACGATGGCGATCCTCGCGCTGCTGGCATGGAAGGCGGTCAAGCATTTCTCCGGAGGCCAGGCGGACGCGAGCGCCCCTGAGCCGAAGCCGGCGCAGGCGCCGCCGCTTCCTCCCGGCAACGTCACCGCAGGCCTGCCCGGTGGCGGCGGGCTCAGCGATCTGCTGAAGGGCGGCCTTGGTGGCCTGCTCGCCGGCGGCGCAGCCGGCACCGTGCTCAGCGGCGGCCTCAGCGACCTGCTCAAGCAGTTGCAGGACAAGGGCCAGGGCGATGCGGCCAATTCCTGGGTCAGCAACGGTCCCAACAAGCAAATCGCGCCCGGCGATCTCGCCAACGCGCTCGGCGCCGACCAGATCGACTCGCTGGCATCGCAGAGCGGCATGTCGCGCGACCAGTTGCTGCGGGGCCTGAGCCAGTACCTGCCCGACGCGATCAATCATCTGACACCGGACGGGCGGTTGCCGAGCGGCGACGAGCTGCACCGCAGGCTTTAGCGGCATTGTTGATTCCATCTGAAGAGGACGACAGACATGGGCGGCATTATCTGGGTCATCATCGTCGGCTTTATCGCGGGGATCATCGCGCGGTTCCTGTCGCCGGGGCCGAACAATCCGAGCGGCTTTATTCTCACCACCGTGCTCGGCATCGCCGGCGCGTTTCTCGCCACCTTCATCGGCCAGGCGATCGGCCATTACGGTCCCGAACAGGGCGCCGGCTTCATCACCGCCACGATCGGCGCGCTGGTGGTGCTATTCATCTGGAATCGGCTGGTCGCGGCACGTGTGATCCCGGATCCGGGAAACAGGTGACGGCACAGCGAACCGAATATTGATCCAAAATCAAAATGCCCGGGCTTGGCCCGGGCATTTTCGTTTCCGTAACTGGTCGGAAGTCGCGGATAGCCAGTTTCACTGAATGAGATGCATGCCGGCATCCATGCGGACGAATTCGCCGGTCATGTTGCTCGAGGCCGGGCTTGCCAGGAAGCAGACCAGATTGGCGATGTCTTCCGCCGTTGACGCAACCTTCAGCGGCACCCGCGCGACCACGGCATCGCGCACCTGCTTGGCGCCCGCCTCACCGCGGCCCTTGGTGAACCAGGGCGTATCGATATAGCCCGGGCACACCGTGTTGACGCGGATCAACGGCGCCAGCGCGCGCGCCAGCGACTGCGTCATGGTGTTGAGCGCGCCCTTGCTCGCGGCATAGGCGACCGACGAACCGCCGCCCGAAATGCCGGCGACCGAGGAGACGTTGACCACCGCCGACGGACGGCCAGAAGCCTTCGCGCCGGCTTCGAGCAGCGCGCGCGCGGCACGAACCATCTGGAACGGGCCGATGGTGTTGACGGCATAGATGCGCTGGAAATCTTCCGCGGTCAGGCCGTCGAGATCGTGATGCGGCACGTGCTTGGTGGTGCCCGCATTGTTGACAAGCACGTCGAGGCGGCCCCAACCCTGCGCAGCGGCGGCGATCTTCTTGCAGTCCTCATCGCGCGATACATCGCCCTGCACCACCAGCACCTCGGCGCCCTGCTTGCGACAGGCTTCCGCGGTCGCTTCGGCTTCCGCCTTGCTGTTGGAATAGTTGATGATGAGGCGCGCGCCCTGCGTGGCGAGGATTTGCGCGGTGGCGGCGCCGAGTCCCGATGCCGATCCCGTCACGATTGCGCACAAACCATCCTTGGACATCTGCATTTTCCTTGTTGTTGTGAGCCAGATGAACTCCGGCGGCGGCACACCATATCGCGTGGAACGACATCTGCAAGCCGCGCCCAAATCCTCACGTATACGCGTTCAGCCCCTTTTGCAGGCTGGCCCACTGCGCCTCGTCATGGCCGCAGATGATCTTGACGCCGGACGCCTCGAGCCTTGCGATCTCGTCGAGCGACTTCAGGAACTGGTCGACGTCGAGGCTGTTCCGCGGCGAGGTCCGCTGGTCGAGATTGGCGCGCACACTGAGCGCGTCGGAGGCGAGCAGGAATTCGCCGCTGTTGTCGAGCTTGACCAGCGCGCCGGTCGTTCCCTTCGAGTGTCCGGGCAGCGGGACCAGCGTCAGTCTGCCGTCGCCGAACACATCCATCTGCTTGTCGAAGACCTCCATCTTCAGCGGATGATCCCAGTCCGCCTTGATGTATCCGCGATCGAACGCGTTGTCGGCATTCGCGGCCTCGATCTCGAGCGCATGGACGAAGATCGTCGCCTTCTTGAAGAAGGCGTTGCAGCCGCAATGGTCGGTGTGCAGGTGGGAGCAGATCACCACGTCGATATCGTCGGCGCCGAGGCCGACGGCCTTCAGGCTCGTCAGCACATGATCATCCGCCGGCATGATCGGGCGCATGTATTTGGCGAGCGTGCCCAGCCGTCCTTCAGGATCGGTCGCGACATCGGGATGGCATCCGGTATCGAACAGCACATTGCCTTGCGTGTGCCGCAGCAGCACGCAGGACACCGGAAGGTCGATCGTCTCGCCGCGCGCGGCATCGGGCAGATAGGTCCGCTTCGACATCTGCAGACGGCCGCCCGACAACATATGCATCTTCATCTCGTTACCTCCACGTTGGCTTCAAACTACATATGAGTTTTATGGAAACTCATAATAGATTTGACAGCATATTATTCGCCCTTATAGCTTCCGCGCAATGTCGCGATCGCATGACAAATGCGCTCAACGAAGCACCCGGCTCCTTCGGATCGGCATCGTTGACATCGATCAGCGGCCGTCAGAGGGAAGTTTTGCCACGATGTACACCGTGTTCAGCACGTTCGCTGCGACATCAGATGCAGCAGCGTTCAAACCTTTCCTCTGCATTCCCGCGCGTCCCGACCGCGCATACTTTCCCGACGGCGTCGAACTGTCCTATGGCGACATTGCGCAGCAGGTCTGCGCGTTGCGCGATCTGTACCGCGCGTCCGGTTTCGGCCATGGACACCGCGCCTGTCTGCTGCTGGAGAACCGGCCCGACTTCATCGTGCATTGGCTGGCGCTCAACGGCCTCGGCGTCTCGATCGTTCCGATCAACCCGGCCTATCGCGCGGCGGAAATCGAATACCTGATCGCGCATGCCGAACCCGACCTGATCGTCACGCTGGCTGACCAGAAGGAATTGCAGAAGGCGCTGACCGGCGACGTTCCGCTGCTCACCGTCTCCGGTGACGATCTCGGCGCCGGCGTCGAGAAAGTGCCGCAGGCCAGGCGGCCGCCACCACGCGCCGGCGACCCCGGAAGCGAGACCGAGGCCGCGCTGCTGTACACGTCAGGCACGACGGCGCGTCCGAAGGGATGCATCCTGACCAATGAATATGTGGTCTCGACCGGCCGCTGGTACGTCAGCCACGGCGGCGAGGCGACGTATCACGCCGGAACGGAGCGCCTGTACAGCCCGCTGCCGCTGTTTCACATGGCCGGCCTGACGCTGACCCCGATCGCGATGATGCTGACCGGCGGCTGCCTGATCCTGCCGGAACGCTTCAACGCGAAGTTTGCCTGGCGCGACATCGTCGCGTGCCGGGCGAGCGTGCTGCATTATCTCGGCGTGATCGTCGCGGCCCTGCTGGCGCAGCCGGAGACGCCGGACGAAAAAGCCCATGCGCTGCGCTTCTCGATGGGGGTCGGCGCCAATCCCGAGCAGCGCGCGCGCGCCCGCGAGCGCTTCGGCATCCCCTTCGTCGAAGGCTGGGGCATGACGGAGACCGGACGCAGTCCGTTCAACACCGTCGAGCCGCGGCATCTGGAGACCAACACCATCGGCCGCAGCGTACCGGGGCTCGAAATGACGATCCTTGATGCCGACGGCAATGCGCTGCCGGCAGGCGCAGTCGGTGAACTCTGCGTGCGCCATTCGCAAGCAACGCCGCGGCGCGGCTTCTTCTCCGGCTATCTGAAGGACCCCGAGGCCACCGAGCAGGCCTGGCGCGGCGGCTGGTTTCACACCGGCGACAGCGTCTGGCAGCACGAGGACGGCGCCTTCGTGTTCATCGACCGGCTGAAGCACCTGGTCCGGCGCGCCGGCGAGAACATCTCGGCGGCGGAGGTCGAGGCCGTGCTGACGACGTCGCCTCTGGTCAAGCAGGCGGCAGTCGTCGCTGCGCGCGATCCGATCCGCGACGAGGAAGTTGCGGCCTTCATCGTGAGCAACGACGGCACCGATGCTTCACGCGAGCTCGCACAGGACATCTTCCACTTCTGCCGCGAGCGCCTGGCGGCGTTCAAGCTGCCGGCGTGGTTCGCCTTCGTGGCCGAGCTGCCGCTGACCTCGACCAACAAGATCCAGAAACACGTGCTGCTCGGCGCGGACAGGGATCCGCAGTCGCATCCGGGCATGATCGACCTGCGGCAAGACAAGACCAACGCCATAAGGCAATCGAACTAGAGGAAACCAGGGACAATGACATCGAGATACGGATGGATCGCCGCGAGCGCTGCAATCCTCTCAGTCGCCTTCGCCGCCGCGCCATCTCACGCGCAGATTTCCGACGATACGGTGAAGATCGGCGTGCTGACCGATCAGGCCGGGCTCTACGCCGACGCCGCCGGCCCCGGAGCGGTCGAAGCGGTCCGGATGGCGATCGCGGATTTCGGTGGCAAGGTCCTGGGCAAGCCGATCGCGATGGTCGATGCCGACCATCAGAACAAGGCGGACATCGGCGCCGGCATCGCGCGGCGCTGGTATGAGCAGGAGAATGTCGATGTCATCGTGGATTTCGCCAATTCCGCTGTCGCGTTCGCCGTGCTCGAGCTCACCAAGCAGAAGAACAAGGCGATGCTGGTGTCGTCGGCCGGCTCGTCCGACCTGACCGGAAAGGGCTGCTCGGCGAATTCGGTGCAGTGGACCTACAATACCTATGCGCTCGCCAACAGCACGGTGCGGGCGCTGGCCAAATCGGGCGCGAAGAGCTGGTACTTCGTCACGGTCGACTACGCTTTCGGCCACGCGCTACGCAACGACGCGGCCAGGACCGTGGAGAAGGTCGGCGGCAGCATCGCCGGCGAAGTGCGGCATCCGCTCAACAGCATGGATTTCTCGTCCTATCTGCTGCAGGCCCAGAGCTCGAAGGCTGACGTGATCGCCTTTGCCAACACTGGCGGCGACCTCGCCAACTCGATCCGGCAGGCGCAGGAATTCGGGATGGCGCAGCAGCAGAAGCTCGCGGCCTTCCTGATGCAGACCAGCGACATCCACGCGATCGGCTTGCAGGCAGCGCAGGGGCTGCAGCTCGCGACCGCCTTCTATTGGGATCTCGACGACAAGACCCGCGACTTTGCCGCGCGCTTCATGGCCAGGACCAAGAAACGGCCGACCATGGTGCAGGCCGGTCTCTATTCCTCGGTGATGAACTATCTCAAGGCGGTGGAGAAATCCGGCACCGACGACGGCCCCAAGGTGATCGCGCAGATGAAGGACATGCCGATCGACGACTTCTTCGCCCGCAACGCATTCCTGCGCGAGGACGGCCAGCTGATCCACGACATGTATCTCGTGCAGGTGAAGTCGCCGGCCGAATCGAAGGGCGCCTGGGACTACGAGAAGCTGGTTCAGGTGATTCCGGGCAAGGAGGCGTTCGCGACGCCCGAGGAGAGCGCCTGCCCGCTGCTGAAGAAATGATCGCTCCGATGAAACTCGCAAGCCACAGGCAAGAAACCACAGGCAAGGCTGGACATCCCATGACTGAGCTGCCGCTGCTGTTTACCCCGCTGCAATTGCGCGATCTCGAACTGAAGAACCGGATCATGGTCTCGCCGATGGCGACCTATTCGGCGCAGGAGGGGCGCGCCACCGATTGGCACACCGCGCATATCGGCAAGCTCGCCGCCGGCGGCGCCGGCCTCGTGTTCGTCGAGCAGAGCTCGGTGAACACCCAGGGACGCATCACCCATGGCTGCCTCGGCATCTGGGACGATGCGCACATCGCGGACCACGCCGCCCTCGCCGCGCTGATCCACAGCTTCAACGCCAAGGCCGCGATCCAGATCGCCCATGGCGGCCGCAAGGGCTCGTCGCAGCGGCCGTGGGAAGGCGGCAACCCGCTCAGCGAATCCGACATCAAGGCGCGCGGCGAAGGCCCGTGGCAGATCGCGGCCTCGAGCGGCATTCCCTTCGACGACGGCTGGCCGGCGCCGCAGATGCTGACCTCAGAGCAGATCGATGCCCTGGTGGACGACTATCGCCAGGCGTTTCGCCGTGCCAGGGCGGCCGGCTACGACGTCATCGAGCTGCACTGCGCGCACGGCTATCTGATGCACTCGTTCCTGTCGCCGCTGGCGAACAACCGCAACGATGAATATGGCGGGTCGCGCGAGAACCGCATGCGCCTGCCGCTGCGGATCGCGGCGATCATGCGCGAGGAATGGCCCAGCCATCTGCCGGCCTTCGTCCGCATCTCGTCGGTCGACGGCATCGACATCGGCTGGTCGATCGAGGACTCGATCGCGTTTGCGGCCGAGCTGAAGGCGATCGGGATCGACATGGTGGACTGCTCGTCGGGCGGCATGAAGCTGCCGCGCGGCAATTCGCTGGTATCGCGCACCCCGGGCTTCCAGGTGCCGTTCGCCGAGCGCATCCAGAAGGAAGCCGGCATGCCGACGGTGGCGGTCGGGCTGATCCGCGAACCGGACTACGCCGAAGCCATTTTGCGGGATGGCAAGGCGACGCTTATTGCGCTCGGCCGCGAACTGCTGTGGAATCCGAACTGGCCCGCGCAGACGGCACTTGCGCTCGGATGCGATCCGGAGTGGACGAGTTGGCCCGAGCAATATGGCTGGTGGCTGAAGCGGCGGGTGGCGCAGCAGGGGCGATAGCGATGCCGGTGGCGAAGAAAGATTTGGCGAAAGCCGGCGCGGCTGCCGGCGCGCGGTCTTTCGACGGCCCCGATTTCCCCGGCGATACCTCGCGCGACCTGCCGAAAATGGACAATGCGGTCAAGTCGGCGCGGCGCGTGTTCGATGTGCTCGAATTCTTCGAGGAGCACCAGCGGGCCGCGTCCGCCATCGAGGTCGCGGCCGCGCTCAAGTTCCCGCAATCCAGCACCTCGGCGTTGATGCGGACGATGACGGCGTTCGGCTATCTCCACTATGACACCAGCCGCCGCACCTACATCCCGACGCCGCGAATCTCGATGCTGGGGCACTGGCTGAGCCCGGCGTTGTTCACGAAGGGACGTCTGGTCAATTTGATGGAAGAGCTCTCCGCGCGGACCGGAGAGACCATCATGCTCGCGGTGCGCAACGGGCTCAGCGCGCAGTATGTCCATATCATTCAGGCCAAGCTGCCGATGCGGCTGTATGTCAAGGCCGGAACGCTGCGGCCGCTGGCGCGATCCGCATCGGGGTATGCGCTGCTGTCGGCCTATCCGGACAAGGAGGTGCGCCGCCTGGTGCGCCTGATCAACGCCAACGAGACCCGACCCGATCGGCAGGTCGATATCAAGGCGCTGCTGCTGGAACTGAAGAAGGTGCGTGCCAAGGGGCACGCGTTCTCGCTCGGCCTGGTCACGCCGGGCGCCGGCGCCGTTGCCATGAACCTGCCTCCATCAGCGGAATCGAACGAGCCGCTGGTGCTGTGCGTGGCCGGATTGAACGACGCGCTGGTCACCCAGGAGACCGAGTTCGCCGACCTGATGCGGAAGGCGATCGAGTTTCATCTGGCGGACTGAACCGATGCCGCCGGCCAATTTGCGCGAGTGCGTGGCATACAAACAGGGACAATCGAAAGTTCACTATGCGGAATTCATGCGCCGCGTCCGGCTTCATGCCATCCGCGCAAGTGGCCCTGCGGGCAGCGCTTGTCACGGCTATGGCTTTTCCCCATCATTGAGCGCAAGACAACATCGCAAGCAGGGCATGGCCGAACGGCCAGCCCGAGCCAATCAACACGAGGAACGCTGTGGCGGAGAGTGAAAACATCGTCGCCGAGACCGCGGAAAAGATTTTCGCCGATCTCGCGGATGCCCAAACCATCAATCACGACAAGCAGGGCGCATGGAAGGCGCCGCTGTGGCAGGCGCTGACCGAAGCCGGCCTGCCGCTGTCCTGGGTGCCCGACGATCTCGGCGGTTCCGGCGCCAGCCTCGCGGAAGGATTCAGCGTCCTCAACGTCGCCGGGCGGCATGCGATCGCTGTTCCGCTGGCCGAAACAATGCTGGCCGGCTGGCTGCTGACGCAGGCCAGGATCGCCTCCCCCGAAGGCGAGATGACCGTGCTTCCGGCAAGCCCGAAGGACCGCGTCACGCTCAACGCCGACGGAAGCCTCTCCGGCCGTGCCCGCGGCGTGCCGTTCGCCAAGGACGCAAAGCATTTCGCGGTGCTGGCTGATGGCAATGGCGGGGTGTCGATTGCGCTGGTCGATGCCGCGAAGTGCCGGATCGAATCCGGCATCGGGCTTGGCGGCGATCACAACGACACCGTCACGCTCGACAAGGTGCAGCCGGTCACGACCAGGCCGGCGCCGAAGGGCTTTGACCAAACCACGCTGATGCTGATGGGCGGCGTGGTGCGCAGCCTGCAGATCGCCGGCGCGCTGGAAGCGATGCTCGACATCTCCGTGCGCTATTCCAACGAGCGCGTCGCCTTCGAGAAGAAAATCTCGAAATTCCAGGCGGTGCAGCACAACCTCGCCCGGCTCGCCGGCGAAAACGCCGCGGCACTCGCCGCCGCGACCTCGGCGGCGGACACGATCGTGAACGCCAAGTCGCTGGACACTGATGCGGTGTTCCTGGAAGCCGCAGCGGCCAAGGTCCGCTGCTCGGAAGCGGCGGAGAAGGGCAGCGGTATCGCGCATCAGGTGCATGGCGCGATCGGCTTCACCATCGAGCACATCCTGCACCGCTATTCGCTGCGGGCGCTGGCCTGGCGCGACGATTTCGGCTCGGAGAGCTACTGGGCGGTCGAGCTCGGCAAGCTCGTCGCGAATCGTGGCGCCGATGAATTGTGGCCGCTGGTGGCTTCGCGCTGAGATCAGGACAGAGACATCATGACTGCAGCCCTTCGTTTCGATCCGATCCGCCTGCCGGAAAAATGCGAGCAGCTCCGCAAGGAGGTGCGCGCCTTCCTCGCCGAGGAAATCGCCGCCGGCACCTTCGATCCCCACGCGCCGAACCGCGAGGACAATGACGCACCGGAATTCTCCCGTCGCGTCGGCGCCAAGGGCTGGCTCGGCATGACCTGGCCGAAGAAATACGGCGGCCAGGAGCGCTCGTTCCTCGAGCGCTACGTCGTGACCGAGGAAATGCGGGTGGCGAACGCGCCGACCCGGCGCTTCTTCGTCGCCGACCGCCAGAGCGGGCCGGTGCTTCTGAAGTACGCGCCCGAGCACATCAAGATGGACATCCTACCGCGCATCTGCCGCGGCGAGGTCTGCTTCGCCATCGGCATGAGCGAGCCGAACTCCGGCTCCGATTTGTTCGCGGCGAAGACCCGTGCGACCAAGACCGACGGCGGCTACCTGATCAACGGCACCAAGATCTGGACCTCGTCGGCGCACATCGCCGACTACATGATCGCAATCTTCCGTACCTCGCCGCCGACCAAGGAAAACCGCCGCCACGGCCTGACCCAGTTCCTGGTCAAGATGAAGCAGCCGGGCATCCAGGTGAATCCGATCGGCCAGATCACTGGGCAATTCGAGTTCAACGAGGTCGTGTTCACCGACTACTTCGTGCCCGACGATCACGTGCTGGGCGAGGTCGACGGCGCCTGGAAGCAGGCGACGTCGGAGCTCGCCTATGAGCGAAGTGGTCCCGAGCGTTTCCTCGAGACCTATTACGTGCTCACCGAGCTCGTGCGCGCGGTCGGCAAGAATCCGGACACCCGCAGCGCCGAGGGCATCGGCCGCCTGGTGGCGCAGGTTCACACCATGCGCCGCATGTCGGTGTCGGTCGCGGGCATGCTGCAGGCCGGCAAGGAGCCGGTGGTGGAGGCGTCGATCGTCAAGGACATCGGCACGGTGTGGGAGCAGCAGCTGCCGCATCGTGTCCGCGATCTCGCCGCGTTCGTCGAGGAGACCGCGACCAACCGCGAGACGCTGGAAAAGCAGCTCGATTTCGCCATCAAGACCGCGCCGAAGCTGACGATCCAGGGCGGCACCACCGAAGTGCTGCGCGGCATCATCGCCCGCGGTTTGGGCCTGCGCTAATTCAACGAGGACAGATCATGACCAAGTACACTGATATCGGCGTCGAAACCCACGGCCATGTCGGCCTAATCGAAATCCGAAAACCCCCGCTGAACTTCTTCGACGTCGCGCTGATCAACCAGATCGCCGACGCGCTCGAGGAGTTCGACAACAATATCGAGATCCGCGCCTCGGTGCTAGCGGCGCAAGGCAAGGCGTTCTGCGCCGGCGCCAATTTCGGCGATCCCGCCCGCCAGGAGCAGGAAGAGCGCGCCAAGAGCGATCCGGCCTCGAACCTGCCGATCAACCATCTTTACGTTCAGGCGGTGCGCATCTTCCGCAACAAGAAGCCGATCGTCGCGGCGATCCATGGCGCCGCGATCGGCGGCGGCCTCGGCCTTGCCGTCTCCGCCGACTTCCGCGTCGCCTGCCCCGAGGCACGCTTCTCGGCCAACTTCACCAAGCTCGGCTTCCATCCGGGCTTCGGCCTGACCGCGACGCTGCCGGAGCTGATCGGCAAGAACAATGCCGAGCTGATGTTCTACACCAGCCGCCGCGTCACCGGCGAGGAAGCCTATCGCTGGGGCCTCGCCAATGTGCTTGTGCCGCAGGACCAGGTGCGCGCCGAGGCGATGAAGCTCGCGCAGGAGATCGCCGAATGCTCGCCGCTCGGCCTGGTCTCGACCCGCGCCACCATGCGCGCCGACCTCGCCGACCGCGTGCTCGCCGCGACCAACCATGAACTGGTCGAGCAGACCAAGCTGCGCGCAACCGAAGACTTCAAAGAAGGTGTCAAGGCCACCGCCGAGCGCCGCGTCGCCAACTTCAAGGGGCGGTAGGTCCTCGCGCCGCTCTCACAACGCGTCGTCCCGGCGAAGGCCGGGACCCATACGCCGCGGCCTGCGGAAGGGGCACAAGCGCCGTCGGCTTCTCTCACAACTCACCTCGGTGGTTATGGGTCCCGGCCTTCGCCGGGACGACACCGAGTCATTTCGGCACCACCAGCGCATCGACGATCGTGACGCCCTGCCCCTCCGGGTGCACCAACACTGGATTAACCTCGATCTCGGCGATCTCGCTTCGGTGCTGCGCCGCCAGCACTGAAATCTGCGAGATCAACCGCGCCAGTGCCGTGACATCGGCCTTCGGCGCGCCGCGGAAGCCGTGCAGCAGCGGCGCGGCCCTCAGCGTCTCCAGCATCGTGCTCGCTTCACCCACGCTCACCGGCGCGGGGCGATAGACCACGTCCTTGAACAGTTCGGTGGTGATGCCGCCGAGCCCCACCATCACCATCGGCCCGAACGTCTTGTCCGTCATGGTGCCGACGATGATCTCGACGCCTTTCCTGGCCATCGGCCCGACCAGCACGCCCTGGATTTCAGCGCCCGGCCGCTGCTTCTGCACCGTCTCCAGCATGTCGCGATAGGCCGTGAATGCCGCACCCTTGGCGGCGATGTTGACGCGGACGCCGCCGACCTCGCTCTTGTGCGCGATCGCGGGCGACTGAATCTTCATGACCAGTGGAAATCCGGCGCGCTCGATCGCGGCATCGAGCCCGTCGCGGTCGGTCACCAGCACCTCATCCGGCAGCGCAATGCCGGCCGCGCGCAGCAGCGATTTGCTGTCATATTCGGAGAGCGTCTTCGCCTTCAGATGCATGGAGAGATCGTGCGCCGGCGACGCTGATGCCGAGATCTCCGGCGCGGGCTTGAAGCCGGCATAGTCCGCCAGCCGCCGCATTGCGACGCCGACATGGGTCAGTCCTGAGAGCACCACCACGCCCGACTTCGCCAGCTCCTGCCGCGCGAATTGCGACGGCAGCGTGTAGGAATAGAACACCACCGGCTTGTGCTGCGCGGCGATCACCGGCTTCAACTCGGCTTCCTTGAACGGCATCCGCGTCTCGCTCGACAGCGACAGCACGACCAGCGTTGCGTCCACTTCATCAGACGTGTCGAACAGCTCGATGCTCTTCTGCAGTCCGCCGGATGACACGCCCTGCGCGGTCACATCGACCGGATTGCCCGCCGCGCCGTAGGACGGCATCCACTGCTTGATCTGGCTCTGGATCGCGGCCGAAAGCTCCGGCACCCGCAGGCCCTGCATCGAGACAGTATCGGCGCCCCAGATGCCAGCGCCACCGGACACCGTCAGCACCGCGACGCGATCGCCCTTCGGCAGCGGATTGGTGGTCAGAACCGCGGCAATGGTCACGGCCTCGTCGAGGTCGTTGGAGACGATGAAGCCGTATTTCGCGAACACCGCATCATAGGCCGCCGACCAGCCCGCCATGCTCGCGGTGTGCGAGGCCGCCGCACGTTCGCCGGCGCCGGAGCGCCCGACCTTGGTGACGATCACGGGCTTTTTGAGTTCTGCCGCGCGCTTCGCCGCCGCCAAGAACTTGTCGACGTCCCTGATGCCCTCGATGAACAGCAGGATCACGTCGGTCGAGGCATCCTGCACCATGTAGTCGAGGAACTCGCCGGCGCCGAGATCGCTCTCATTGCCGGCGCTGACGACATAGCTGAGCGCGACGCCGAGCGCCTTGGCGCGATGATAGATCGCAAAGCCGATCCCGCCGCTCTGCGCGACGATGCCGATCCGCCGCTTGCTGGCGACCAGATCGGGCGCATCCGGCTTGACGTCGACGGTCGGGCTGAAGGTCGCGGCGACCTTCTGCGCCTGGCTGTAAAACCCTTCCGCGTTCGGCCCACTGATCCGCATCCCGGTCCGCTTCGCCAGCGCGACGATCGCGTCCTGCATGTCAGCGCTGTCGCCGCCCTCCTCGGCAAAACCGGACGAGATGATGACGGCATTCTTCACGCCCGCGGCCGCGCATTGCTCCAGCGCCGGCAGCACCGCACGGGCGGGAATGACGATAACGGCAAGATCGACCGGCGCGCCGATCTCGGCAATCGACTTGAAGCACCTCAAGCCGTCGATCTCGTCATAATTCGGGTTGATCGGATAGAGCGCGCCCGGGTAGCCGTTCTTGCGCAACATCGCGAGCAGCCGCCCGGGAATCTTCTCGTGATCGCGCGAGGCGCCGATCAGCGCGATGCTCTTTGGGGCGAAGAAGGTATCGAGCGGATGCGGCATGGGGCGTTCCTTTTTATTCTTCTTGTAGCCCGGATGGAGCGGAGCGCAATCCGGGAGCCGGTCTATCCGCGAAGCGCGCGGCCCCGGATTTCGCTTCGCTGCATCCGGGCTACGACGTCACGCCGTCAGCTTGAACGTCACGCCGCAGAGCAGGAACCCGTCGCCCTTCACCTCACAGCCCCTGGCTTTTGCGGCGTCCAGCACCTTCGCCTTGTCGACGACCTCAAACGTCAAGCCGCTCATGATCTCGCTGTCGCCCTTGACGAAGCTGAAGGTGCTATTCGGCAGCTTCACCACGGTACCATCGGCGGGAATGCCGATGATCCTGCCCCAATGCGCCGCCAACGCCTCAGGCTCGGGGCTCTGCATCTCGACCTCGGTCAGCGCCAAAGTCGTGTCCTTGCGGATCGACTTCTGCCAGTCGGGGCCAGCCGGCGGGTACGGCCCCAGCACGTCGTCGCTGCCGTCGGTGTGGTTGAACTCGATGAAGGCGGCGCGGCAGTCGCGCGGATGCAGCTGCACGCCGTGATACGGCGCGTGCGTGATCACGTTCGCGGTGCGCACGCCCATCGCGTTGGCCTTGGCGCCGCGCGCGTCGGGATCCTCGCAAACGAAGATCGCCATATAGCCCCCGCGGCCGCCGGTCTTCTCGATGAAGCGGCCGGCCGCCGTGCCCGGCCCCGGCTGGAACGGCGCGACGACTTCGAGCAGGATGGTATCGACCGGCAGCAGCGCATTCTCGAGGCCGTATTTCGCGACGTTGCCGTCGCGATAGCAGACGTCGAGGCCCATGATCGCGGAGATGTCCGCGATCACAGGCGCAAGCTGCGGCGCCACCAGGCAGATCTGCCGCAGCCGCATGTACTCGGCCATGGTCTACTGCCCCTGGAAGGTGGGCTTGCGCTTCTCGACGAAGGCCTTGGCCGCTTCCTTGTGGTCGGTGGTCTCGCCGGCACGCGTGTGGTGGATCGCCTCGCCGTCGAAGCAGGCCTCTAGCGTCATGGTCTCGGCATTGTTGATGTTGCGCTTGATGTAGCCGAGCGCCACCGACGGGCCCTGCGCCAGCGAGCGCGCCAGTTCCAGCGTCTCGCCCTCGACATCGGCATCAGGCACCACCTTGGAGACCATGCCGAGGTTGTAGGCTTCCTGCGCCGACAGCACCGGCGACATCATGTAGAGCTCGCGCGCTTTGGCGCTGCCGAGCATCTTGGTCAGGAAATAGGTGCCGCCGTAGTCGCCGGAGAAGCCGACCTTGGCGAAGGCCGTGGTGATCTTGCAGGAGGCGCTGGCGACGCGGAGATCGCAGGACAGCGCGATCGAAAGCCCGGCGCCGGCCGCGGCGCCGTCGAGCTGCGCCACCACCGGCTTCGGCATCTGGTGCAGGATGCGCGAGACCTCCATGCCGCGGCGCAGATTGGCCATCTTGGCCTCGAACGGCAGCGGGGCGCGGCCTTCCGCCATCGACTTGACGTCGCCGCCGACGCAGAAGGTGCCGCCGGCGCCCCGGATCAGCACCGCGCGCACCTCGGTATCGTCCTGCGCGCGGCGCGCCGCCTCGACGAGGCCGCGCGTCATGTCGGGATTGAGCGCGTTGCGCCGATCGGGACGGTTCATGGTGATCGTGAGCAGGCCCTTGTCGAGGGATTGGAGGACCATCTGATTATCGCTCATGGCGTTTTGCCTTTCGTTGTTGTTGGTTGTTACGGCGTCATTCCGGGATGGTCCGAAGGACCAGACCCGGAATCTCGAGATTCCGGATTCGACGCTGCGCATCGCTCCGGAATGACGCTTCGCGTCACTTCTTCACCAGCGGGCAGCGCGACTCCGACAGCGGCTGGAAGGCCTGGTCGCCCGGAACGGTCGCGACCAGCTTGTAGTCGTCCCAGCGGCCCTTCGATTCCGACGGCTTCTTGACCTCGAACAAATACATGTCGTGCACCATACGGCCGTCCTCGCGGATCTTGCCGTTCTTGGTGAACATGTCGTTGATCGGTGTTTCCTTCATCACCTTCATGACGGCGGCTGGATCGGTGGTGCCGGCGGCCTTCACCGCCTTGAGATAGTGCGTCACCGAGGAATAGACGCCGGCCTGTGCCGAAGTCGGCACCCGCTTGGTGCGTTCCATGAAGCGCTTCGTAAAGGCGCGGCTGTCGTCGTTGAGATCCCAGTAGAAGGCTTCCGCCAGCAACAGGCCCTGCGCGGTCTCGAGCCCGACGCTGTCGATGTCGGTGACGAAGGCCAATAGCGGCGACAGTTTCTGGCCGCTCTTGGTGAGGCCGAATTCCGCCGCCTGCTTGATCGCGTTGATGGTGTCGCCGCCGGCATTGGCAAGGCCAATCACCTTGGCCTTCGAGGCCTGCGCCTGCAACAAGAAGGACGAGAAATCCGAGGTGTTGATCGGATGCCGCACGCTGCCGAGCACCTTGCCGCCCGACTTCACCACGACATTGCTGGTGTCCTTTTCCAGGTCCTGGCCGAACGCGTAGTCTGCGGTCAGGAAGAACCAGGTATCGAGACCGGATTTCACCGCGGCGAGGCCGGTCACATTGGCCTGCGCGAAGGTGTCGAACACGTAGTGCACGGTATAAGGGCCGCAGGCCTCGTTGGAGAGGCGGATCGAGCCTGGACCGTTGAACATGATGATCTTGTTGCGCGCCTTGGCGATCTCGCCAGCGGCGAGCGCGGTCGCGGAGGCCGCGACGTCGAAGATCATCTCGACGCCCTGGTTGTCGATCATGTCGCGGGCGATGTTGGCGGCAAGGTCGGCTTTGTTGAGATGGTCGCCGACCACGATCTCGACCTTGCGGCCGAGAACTTCACCGCCGAAATCCTCCACTGCCATCTTGGCGGCGGTTTCGCTGCCCGAACCGGTGATGTCGGCGTAGAGGCTCGACATATCGAGGATGCCGCCGAGCTTCAGCGGAGGCTTGTCCTGCGCCAGCGACGCATTCGCCGAGATCGCAAACGCACAGGCCAACACGCCGGCCAAAACTCGTCTCATTCCAATCCTCCCTTGCAGCGCGGACCCCGTTCCATCAGGTCCGTTTCGAGGGCCGGATCATGCCGCATGGCCTGCACTGCAGCAAGCCGCAGCGGCAGCAATCTGTTTTCCGCTAAGCGGAATGAAGCGCCGCGCCGGAGCTTCCGGCCGCGCTGCGATCAGAGATGAAAGTCGGGAACGGTCTGATGGGGCATTCCCGCCGGCAGGCCGAGGAACAGGTACTGCATGCCATAATGTCCGGCGAATGCCGATGCCGCTGCATCCATGATGATGCGACCGCCCAGATCCAGATGCAATTCCGGGCGGGTGATGGCGCCGAGCGTGTAGGCCGGCACGATAGTCTCGTTGATGTGCAGGGCGTCGAAGACGGCGGACACCGCCGAAAGCGAAGCCGCATTGCCGGCCAGGTCGACGACATCGGCGCCATTGGCGGCGAAGCCGGTCACGGCCAGCGAGCCGGCCCGATCCGTCGATGACACGATGTGATCGAACACCAGCTTCGAGGAATCGCCGAGCAGCACCGTTGCCGCGGCGTCGTAGATTGCGGTGCCGCCATCATTCAGCGTCAGGCTTGGCGCGCCGCCATTGACGTGCACCGCCTCGTTGAAGCCGACCGTCAGTTGCACCAGTGAACCCGGCGCTGCGACGCCGCCGGAGGGCGTCGCCGTGATCCCGGTGAGATGGGGCGCCGTGGTGTCGAGGGTGAAGGTCAGGCTAGAGGATGCGCTGACATTGCCGGCGGCGTCGACCTCCTGCACCGTGACGGAGTGCATGCCGTCGGTCGTGAAGATCGGCACCGCCGTGGAGAAGCCCGAGGCACCGTCGGTCTTGTAGCGCAGCGTGTCGGCCGCATCGAACTTGGTGTAATCGATCAGCCCATTGCTGGTAATGTGGTCGGTGCTGGAGACGCCGGTGTCGCGGTGCAGCGCCAGCGTCGGCGCCGCTGGCGCCTTGGTGTCGCCGGTGAAGCTGACCACGTTGCTTGCTCCGCCGGCGTTGCCGGCGATGTCGGTGTAGCTCGCCCCTGCAACCGAAAGATCGGCCGACAGATGGTCGGTGACATCGGCCGTGAAGGTCGCGGTGTAGATATCGTGACCCGCGCCGTTGACGCCGACATGGACGAGGCTGCCCAGCAGTCCGCCATGGACGGTGACGTCGCCGAGTCCGAAACCCGCGACCGCCTCGGAGAAGGTAAACGTCATCGGCGCGGCGTCGCCGGCGTGCAGCAGGGTGTGATCGGCCGCCACCGATACCGTCGGCGGATGCGTGTCGCCACCGATCGTCGCGGTATTGCTCGCCGCGCCGGCATTGCCTGATACGTCGGCATAGCTTGCGGCGGTGACCCGGATCGAGCCCGCCACGATGTCGTTGATATCGGGCGTGAAGATCGCGGTGTAGACGTCCTGGCCTGAACCATTGAGCCCGACATGGATCAGATTGGTTACCGTACCACCGGCGACGACGGTATCGCCGAGCGCAAAGCCCGCGACCTCTTCGGAGAAGGTGAAAGTGACGGCCGAAGTCTGGCCGGAAAGCACGGTGCTCGGGCTCACCGCAACCGACACCGTCGGGGCCCTGGTATCGCCGGTGAAATTGATGGCGTTGCTTGCCGCGCCGCTATTGCCGGCGACGTCGGTGTAACCAGACGCCGCGACCTGCACCGAGCCCGCTTCAGTGTTGCTTTCATCCGGCGTGAAAATTGCCGTGTAGACGTCCTGGCCCGATGCGTTGACGCCGACATGGACCAGATTGCCCAACGCCCCACCATGCACCGTGACGTCACCGAGCGCGAAGCTCGCAATTTGTTCGGAGAACGTGAACGTCACCAGCGCGGTTTGGCCCGCCAGCAGCGCGTTGCGGTCAGCCGCGATCGACACCGTCGGCGCCAGCGTATCACCACCGATCGTGGCGGTGTTGCTCGCGGCACCAGCATTGCCGGCCACATCGGCATAGCTCAACGCGTTGACCTTCACCGAGCCGGTCTCGGTGTCGCTGACATCGGGCGTGAAGGTCGCGGTGTAGACGTCCTGCCCAGCGCCATTGAGCCCGACATGCACGAGATTGCTCAGCGCGCCCCCATGGACGGAGATGTCGCCGAGTGCGAAGCCCGAGACGGCCTCCGAGAAGGTGAAGGTCGCGACCGAGAGGTCGCCGGCCAGCACCGTGTCGGGATTGAGCGTGACGGAGACCGTCGGCGCCAGCGTGTCACCGGTGAAGTTGATGGCGTTGCTGGCGGCGCCGGCGTTGCCGGCCGTGTCGCTATAGCTTGATGCGTTGACCTGCACCGAGCCAGCCTCGGCATTGGTGACGTCGGGCGTGAAGGTCGCGGTGTAGATGTCCTGCCCGGCGCCGTTGACGCCGACATGGACAAGGCTGCCCAGCGCGCCGCCGCTGACGCTGACATCGCCGAGCGCAAAGCCCGCGACGGCCTCGGAGAAGGTGAAGGTCACGACCGCGGTCTGGCCGGCGAGCAGCGTCCCATGGTCAGCCGAAACCGACACGGTCGGCGCCCTGGTGTCGCCGGTGAAGCTGATCGTGTTGCTCGACGCGCCGGAACTGCCGGCCGTATCGCTATAGCTCGATGCGTTGACCTGCACCGAACCCGCCTCGGTGTTGGTCACATCGGGCGTGAAGGTCGCGGTGTAGACGTCATGGCCGGCGCCATCGATGCCGACATGGGTGAGATTGCCCAGCGTACCGCCCTGGACGGCGACATCACCCAATCCAAAGCCGCTGACGGCCTCGGAGAAGGTGAAGGTGACGAGCGCGCTATCGCCGGCAGTCAGCGTGGTGTGATCGACGGAGACCGCCACCGTCGGCGCCTTGGTATCGCCGCTGAAGGTGATCGCATTGCTTGCCGCGCCGGCGTTTCCGGCACTGTCGGTATAGCTTGACGCGTTGACCTGCACCGAGCCTGCCTCGGAATTGGTCACATCGGGTGTGAAGGTTGCCGTGTAGATGTCCTGGTGCGCGGCGTTGACGCCGACATGCACGAGGTTGCTCAGCGCGCCGCCGCTCACCGTCGTGTCCGTCAGCGCGAAGCCGCTGACCGCATCGGAGAAGGTGAAGGTGACGGTCGAGGTCTGACCGGCCAGCAGTGCGGTCGAGCTCGCCGCAACCGACACGGTCGGCGCGATCGCGTCGATCACGAGATGCAGATCGGTCGCCGCATGGGTCACGTCGGCGTCCTGGCCGCCGGGATCCCTGATCGTGCCGCCGTTGAGCGAGAGGCTCTGCACCTGCAAGTCAGACGTGCTGTCGCCGTCCTGCACCGTGTAGCTGAACACCAGCGCCTGCGAGCCGCTGCCGCTGAGATAGGTCGCGGCCTTGCCGTCGTTGAGCAGCAGCTCGGGCGCGCCGGTCACGCTCACCGTGTTGCTGAAGTTGACCGTGATCGTGACGACCTTGCCGGCGTTCAAGATCGTGAGATGATTTGTGGTATCAGCTGTGACCGAGGCGATGCTCGCCTGTGACCGGATCTCAAGATGCGGAGAGGCCGAGTCGTCGGACGCCAGCATCAGCGAGCCGGCCGAGGCGCCAGCGCCAAAACTCAGGGTCAGCGATGCGAGCGTCGTGCCGCTACCGCTCTTCACCAGCAACACGCCGTTCGCATAGGACAGCGTCGCCGTGGCGTCATAGGCGATGTTGCCGAAGTCGATGGTGTCGCCGCCGGCAAAGCCGGTGATCGACGTTGCGAACGAGGTGCCGGAGAATGCCGCGGCATCGAGCACGAGTTTTTCGGTGCTGCCGTCGGTGAAGGCGATCGCGCCGGTCCCTGCCGCGCCGTTCGCCGCCAGCTCCAGGATCGAGCCCTTGATGACGGTGCCGCCGGAATAGGTGTTGTGCGCGGACAGCACCAGCCGGCCGCCGCCGGTCAGCTCGACATCACCAGGCGTCGCGCCGTCGGAGATCACGCCGCTCTGGGTAACGATCTCGCCGGCGGCGACGTTGAAGACCGGATCGCCCGCGACGGCGATGTTGCGGGTCTGCGTGAAGCCGTCGGTGAAGCTGATGCCGGTGCCGTCGCCCAGCTTCAGCACATTGGTGACCGCGCCGAGATTCACGTTGGCTGAGATCGACACCCGGGTGCCGGCGCCGCTGACCGTGGTATTGCCGGTATACGTGTTGTTGCCGCCGAGGATGACGGTGCCGCCGCCGCTGATGGCAAGGCCGCCGACACCCGCATTGGCACCGGTGCCGCCATTGCCGCTCTGGTCGGCGATGTCGTTGGCAACCGTCAGCGTCTGGCCGCTGGCCGGCGTGAAACTGAGATTGTTGTTGCCCTGGATGAAGATGCCGGAGCCGAAACCCGAGCCGCTGGCCTGGCCGATGCCATTGGTGCCGCCGGCGACGGCATTGAACCCGGAATCGTTGGAGAGCGAACCACCCTTGATGGTCAGCGAGCCGCCTTGCTGAACAAAGACGGCGCCGCCGGCGCCGAGACCGCCACCGCCGCCCGGCGCGCCGTTGCCATTGGTGCCGCCATTGCCGGCACCGAAGCCGCCGATACCTCCTATGCCGCCCCCGCCGCCGAAGCCGCCATCGCCGTTGTAACCGCCACCGCCGCCGAAGCCACCGTCGCCGCCATCGCCGCCTCCGCCACCGAAGCCGCCGTTGCCGCCGTCGGCCCCGTTTCTGCCGCCGACACCGCCCCCCGGCCCGTAGGGTGCGCGGACGGCGCTGCCGATCCACCCAGCGGCGCCGCCGCCTCCACCGTTGGCGCCGCCTGATCCGCCATACCAGTAAAGCTCGGTCGCACCACCGATCGAGATCAGGTAACCGTCGCTCCCTTTGCCGCCCCCGGCCGCGTTGGGGATGGTGCCGGGTGAACCGCTTCTAAAGAGATCGCTGTCCGCGCCCTGAGCGCCGAGGCCGATCCCCCCGCCGCCGCTGCTTCCGCCGCGTCCGCCCATCCCGCCGCCACCGCCGTAGCCGTAGCCGTACGCGATATTGCCAGTGCCGCCGGCACCGCCGTTGCCGCCGATCGCGGCGCTGTTGTGGAAGGTGACATTGTCGATGGTGGCGCTGCCGTTCGACGAGATGAACAGCGCACCGCCGAGCCCGGCGCCGCCGCCGCCGCCACCCCGAACGACGCCGCCGCCGGCAGCCACCGTGTTCTGGATGGTCAGGTTCTCGAGGTTTACGTTACCGGCATAGACGAAGAAGCCGCGCTGGGCGTTGAGGCCATCGATCGTGTAGTTGCCGCCGTGACCGTCGCTGCCGTTGATGGTGACGCTCGACCCGCTGAGCAGATTGAGCGCGTACAGTTCCGACGTCAGACTGAAACCGGCGGTGATGTTGATCGTGTAGTTGGCATTCGACGCGGCGTTCTGTCCGCCGGAATCCATCTGCAGGATGGCGGCGTTGAGCTCGGTGACGTTGGAGACGTTGAAGACGCGGGTCGAGACGACCTGCACGATCGTTCCGCCGTTGGCATCCTGCGAGAGCTGAAAACTGGTCCCGGCGCCGACGCCGGCAAGGATCAGCGTATCGGTCGTGGTGCCGTTCGAGATCGAGAGCGTGTTGCCGGACAGGCTGACCGTGTTGAGCGACGGATTCTGGGTGTTGTACTGCAACCCGGTCAGGTCGATGAACTGGCCGGGATTGAAGTTCGCGATCGTGTTGGCGAACGCATTGCCGCTCAGCGCAGCGTTGTCGATCTTCAGCGTGCCGGCAATGCCTGAGGTAAACGAGATGTTGCCGGTTCCGGCGGCGCCGGCCGCGGTGAGCCACACCGTGCCCGAATAGATCGTCGTGCTGCCGTAGGTATTTGCGGCATGGCCAAGCATGAGCGTACCGCCGCCATCGACGCCGAGATTGCCGCTGCCGGTGACGAGGGCGGTGTCGGACACGGTCTTGCCGTTCGCGATCGACAGGATCGAATTGCCGCTGACCGAGAGCGTGTCGTCGAAAGTGCCGCTCGACGTCAGCGACAGATGCGCGCTGCTCAGACCAAACGTCCCGGTCAGCCCGGCGAGCTGACCCATCCCGAGCTGCAACGTGCCGGCGCCGGACAGTGTGAAGGTGCCGGAGCCGCTGATCGAGCCGGTGTCGGCGATCGTGCCGGAGGAAATATCGAAGGTGCCGCCATTGGCGGTGACCTGGATGTCGTGCGTGAAGGTGTAGCCACCGGTCGTGGTCAGCGTGCCGCCGTTGAGGATCAGCGCCCCGGCCGAACCGCCGATGTTGTTGTCGGCCGTGATCGAGAGCGTGTTGCCACTGTCGATCTGGGTGCCGCCGACATAGCTGCTCGCCCCCGTCAGCGTCAGCGTGCCGCCGCCGGAAACGACCAGCTTGCCGGTCGTGCCGCTGCCGCTGATGCCCCGCTCATCAGCGATGCTGTCGCCGATCGTGAGCGTGGTGACGGTCTGCAGGCCCTGGGAGAACGTGGGCACGGTGTGCGTCGGCGTGACAACCATCGTGCCCTGGATGAAGATGTCGCCATAGGCGGATCCGTTGCCGGCGCCGTTGGCGCCGGTGCCGCCGATCTCGGTGGCATCCATCAGGGTGCCGCCGATGACGGTCAGCTTGCCGCCCTGCTGGACGAAGATGTCGCCGCCGAGGCCTGCGGCGCCACCGCCGCCGCCGGCGAGCGAGCCGTTGCCCGCGCCGAATCCACCGGTGCCGGGCGTGCCGTTCGAGCCGCCGCCGCCACCGCCAAATCCGCCATCGCCGCCGGTATGCGCGTATCCGCTACCGTTGCCGGAACCGCCGCCACCGCCGGCGAAACCACCATCGCCGCCGCTGTAGATGCCGCCGCCGCCGCCGCCACCAACGCCGCCCGCGCCGCCGAAGCCAGCTCCGGGAGCGCCGGCTACCGAGTTAGCGCCGCCGATGCCGCCGCCGCCACCACCGACACCGCCGCCACCACCGCCGCCACTCGCGCCACCGCCGGCATGCGCGCCGTAGCCGCTGCCGCCGTAATTGTCGGCGCCCTGTCCGCCGCCCGCCGCACCTTCGATCGTCGCCGGTGTGCCGCCCGCGTTCTGCGCCCCGGTCGAGGGATGCTGGCTGTCGGAGCCCGCCTCGCTGTAACCGCTGCCGCCATTGCCGTGGTAGCCGTAATAGTCCTGGCCACCGAAGCCGCCGCCACCACCGCCGCCACCATTGCCGCTGCCGCCGTCGGCACCGATGCCGCCACCACCGCCGCCGCCGCCGGCCGGATCGACCACGCCGCCATCGCCGCCCTTGGCGGTGTTGTTGCCGAAATTGACATTGTTCAGCGTGACGTTGGCGTTCTGTCCGACGAACAAGCCACCACCGAGACCCGCGCCGCCACCACCACCGCCGACCCCGCCATTGCCGCCGCTTGCAACCGCGTTGATGATGGTGAGGTTCTTGAACGTCACCGTGCCGGAGGTGACCACGAAGCCTTGATAACCGCGCGCGTCGATGACGTCGCTGTAGTCCTGGCCGCCGAGCTGATTGTTGTAGTCGGAGTTGCCGTCGAAGGTGAGCGTGGAGCCGCTCATCAGGTTGATGGCCGGCAGATCGTCCAGCAATTGCAGCGTGCGCGCACCGGACGAGAGCGAGAAGTGGATCACGTAATCGGTGTTGGCAGCAGCGAGTCCGCCGCCGACGCTGATCGCCGAAATCGCGTTGTAGAGCAGAAGATAATCGCTGAGCGGATCGCTGGTCGACAGCGTGAGAACGACTGGGTTCGACACAAGAACCTCGGCAATATGAGTGAGCGACCGCAATCGGCCGCCTTTCAAAAAATTGCCGAATAGTTATCTTGCGCCGCAAGTCATTGGCAACAATAATGAATTCTCATTCCGCGCACGGAGTTGAGATGATGAATGGGTAAGGTTGACGCGTGTGAGGGCCGCTCGATGCACGATCGGACGGCAATTTTCGTCACGACAAGGGGCGCTGAAGACGAGTTCGTCGCGCGACAGGCACGGATTGATGTGAAACACCAATTTCGCCTGTGCACGCGATGAGAAGCGCCGCAGAAAATTGACCACCGAATCAACGATGGCATCCCTCGATGCGATCTCGCTTCGCTTGTGGTGGCCCCGAAGCGATCTTTCCGTCAGACTGTCCTTGTTGGCGACCACGCTCCGAGCGGAGCGCGCCGAAGTGACGAGTGCCGCATGACGCCTCCACGCGATCGAGCATGGCGTCGCCGTCCGTGGGCGGTGATGATGACGGTATGCGTCCTCGCGATCGGCGCGAGCATCGGACGCGCCGAAGCGACTGGCTGCAATTTCGAGATTCAGGGCGAGGGTCGCGTCGCCGCCATCGTCGATGCGCGCAGCCTGCGGCTCGACGACGGCCGTGAGGTCAAGCTCGCCGGTATCGAGGTGGCCGACAAGGCGAAGGCTATCGCCGCACTGACGGCGCTGCTGGTCGGCCGCGAGGTGACGCTGCGCGGACAGGACGACACGCCGGACCGCTATGGCCGACAGCCGGCCTACGCATTCCTCGAAGGCAGTGAGAAGCCCGTGCAAAGCGAGCTGCTGCGCCAGGGCCTCGCGCTGGTGTCATCCGAGACCCCGGACCAGGACTGCGCCACCGCGCTGATGGCGGCCGAGGCCGAGGCAAGGGCCGCCCGATCGGGAACCTGGGCCGGCTCCACGGTCATAAAAAACGCCGAAAGTCCGGACGATATTTTGGCCGGGATCGGGCGCTTTACCGTGGTCGAGGGCAAGGTTTTGTCCGTGCGTCAGGCCGGGGCGACGACCTACCTGAATTTCGGCCGAAACTGGACACGGGACTTTGCTGTGACTATTTCAAGGCGCATAGTCCCTGCGTTCGAGGCGGCGGGGCTTGCGCCCAAGTCTCTGGAAAATCGTAAGATTCGTGTACGAGGCTGGGTGGAAGCACGACGTGGGCCGCGAATCGAACTGCTCCGGGTGGGGCAGCTTGAAGTGCTCGGCGGGAACTAGGGGCCCAAGGGACTCAAGAAACCCAGGGGCCCTGCCCCGGTCTTTTTACGGGACAATTTGTGAGTTTTTGACGTGATTGAGCGCGCAGGACGGCGTGAAGAGGGGACTGGCCGCCGCCTTTCGGCTGCGCCGGCGCTCGTTTGCGCCGCCCTGACGCTGTCGGCCTGCGGCAATGTCGGCCGGTTCGAGCAGGCCACGCCCACGGCAGCGGTGGCGCCGGTAAAGCCGAACCGCGTGGTGCAGCAGACGCCCACGAGCGAACGCGAGCATGAGCGCATCCTGTCGTCCTATGGCGGCGCCTATGACGACCCGAAGCTGGAGGCCCTGATCAGCAAGACCGTCGAGCGCCTGGTCGCTGCCTCCGAACGGCCCGACCAGGCCTACAAGGTCACGATCCTCAATTCCGGCGCGGTCAACGCCTTCGCGCTGCCGACCGGCCAGCTCTATGTCACGCGCGGCCTGATTGCGCTCGCCAGCGACACCTCCGAGCTCTCCTCGGTGCTAAGCCACGAGATGGCGCATGTGCTGGCCAAGCACGCGGCGATGCGCGAGGACCAGGCCCGCCAGGCGGCGGTGGTGACGCGCGTCGTCACCGACATGAGCACCGATCCCGATCTCACCGCGCTGGCGCTCGCCAAGACCAAGCTGACGATGGCGAGCTTCTCGCGCCAGCAGGAGTTCGAGGCCGACGGCATCGGCGTCGGGATCGCCGCTCGCGCGCATTTCGATCCCTACGGCGCGGCGCGCTTCCTGACCGCGATGGAGCGCAATGCCGCGCTCAAGATCGGCAAGACCGCGCTCGATCCGCGGGCGCAGGACTTCACCTCGTCGCATCCGGCGACGCCCGAGCGCATCAACAATGCGCAGACCACCGCACGGCAATACTCATCGCCCGAGAGCAACGAACGCGACCGCGAGACCTATCTCGCCGCGATCGACAACATCGTCTATGGCGAAGATCCCAGCGAAGGCTTCGTGCGCGGCCGCCGCTTCCTGCATCCCAAGCTCGGCTTCACCTTCACCGCGCCCGACAACTTCACGCTCGACAACACCGCGCAGGCGGTGATCGGCGTGCGCGAGGGCGGCAGCCAGGCGATGCGCTTCGACGTGGTGCGGGTGCCGGCCGAGCAGTCGCTCGGCGATTACCTGAATTCGGGCTGGATGGAAGGCGTCGAGAAGTCATCGACCGAGGACCTCAACATCAACGGCTTTCCGGCGGCGTCGGCCACCGCGCATGGCGACCAGTGGCAGTTCAAGGTCTATGCGCTGCGCTTCGGCAGCGACGTCTACCGCTTCATCTTCGCCGCCAAGCAGAAGTCCACCGAGAGCGAGCGTAACGCGCGCGAGACCGTCAACTCGTTCCGCCGCCTGACGCTCGACGAGATCCAGGCCGCGCGGCCGCTGCGCATCAAGGTCATCAACGTGCAGCCCGGCGACACCGTGGAATCGCTGTCGCACCGCATGTCCGGCGTCGACCACCCGTCCGAGCGCTTCCGCGTGCTCAACGGCCTCGACGCCCATGCCCAGGTGAAGCCGCGCGACCGCGTCAAGATCGTGGTGGATTGAGGCTGCACGCCCTCTCACGACCGTCGTCCCGGCGAACGCCGGGACCCATAACCACTGTTATCGATTGATGGAAAAGGCTGGGGCCACAGCGCGCCCTAACGACATATTCCAGTGGTTATGGGTCCCTGCTTCCGCAGGGACGACATGAGAGATAGCCCGCTACTTCGCCTTCTCCTTGAGGAAGGCAATGATGTCGGCGCGATCCTTCGGATCCTGAACCTCGTAGAACATCTTGGTGCCCGGAACCATCGTGTCCGGACCAGTGAGCCATTTGTCGAGATTTTCCTCGGTCCACACGATCTTCGAATTCTTCAGCGCCGGCGAGTAGTCGTAGCCTGCGACGGAGCCGGCGAGGCGGCCGACGACACCCTTGTGCATCGGGCCGACGTCGTTCTTGTCGATCGAGTGGCAATCGCCGCAGCCCTGGTACAGCGTGGCGCCGCGCGCCGCATCTCCCGCGGCACGGGCGCTGTTCAGGGCGAGCAGAATCGCGATGGCCGCCATCGCGGCAATTTTGGCTTGCTGCGGCGCCAGCACGCCTGCGATCGAACGAATGGTCATTCCCGGAGGTCTCCTGTTTGCCACCACAACAGGAGCAGGCATGCCGCGATTCTATTCCTTGGAATGCCGCGCGCTCGCGCCGCCGACGACTGACGAAGAATTTTGAGCCAACCGGGAATTTCCCCGCGCGCCGCCGATCTCTATTGAAAGCTGCCACCTCCGCAGCGGCGCCGGGCTATTGGAGCATCCCCAGTGTTTCAGAATCGGTTCGGCGCCGTCGCTCGACTTGCCGAACTCGGGTGCGTGCTTGCTGCGCTCACGCTCGCAGCAGCCACCGCCGCGCGCGCGGACGGCTGTCCCAAGCCGAGCGACGAAATCGCGACCGACCGGCCCGACGTCACCAATTCGAGTATCGTCGTGCCGGTCGGGAGCCTGCAGAACGAAAACGGCATCAACCTGACCGGCCGCAGCAGTGGCCGCAGCATCGACGGCAGCAATAGCCGCTGGCGGCTCGGAATCGCGCCCTGCCTCGAGGTGCTGATCGACCTGCCGAACTATGTCGGCACTGCGAAGTCGCCCGGCGCTTCGGGCTTTTCCGACGTCGCGCCGGGGATCAAATGGCAGATCAGTCCCGTGCCGGGGAAGCTCGACCTCTCGATCACGGCTGGCGTCGCGCTGCCGACGGGCGCGGCTGAAATCGCCGGGCGCGGCGCGCAGCCCTATCTCCAATTGCCGTGGTCATGGGAGCTGCATGACGGCTGGGGCGTCAGCGGCATGTTCACGGAATTCTTCCGCCCCGCCGAACTGACCGGCTGGCACATGTCGGAAGCGACCTTCGTGATCGAGAAGAAGCTGACCGAGCGGATCAGCGTGTTCACCGAATATGTCGGCGACTATCCCGACGGCGCGCGGCCGACCCAGCTCATCAACTCCGGCGGCCTGTACCAGATCACGCCGACCCAGCAGGTCGACTTCCATGTCGCGTTCGGACTCAACCGCAACTCGCCGAACTACATCGTCGGCCTGGGGTATTCGTTCCGCGTCGACGGGCTGTTTCGCTGAGGATGGAGATGGGTATCGGGCACCATCCGCGAGGCCTATCCAGCTCCCCTTGAAAAGGGGAGGTCGCTTTGCTCGCCAGAGCAAAGCGGGTGGGGATCTTGTCTCCACACACGCCAGCGCGTGCGGCAGACCCCCATCCCGACCTTCCCCCTTTCAGGGGGAAGGAGAAGAGTTCAACCCTCGGCTTCGCGCAATCCGCTCAGCCACAGCGCCAGCAGCGTCCATACCGCGCCCGACAACAGGTAGGCGCCGGCCGAGATCAGGCCGAAATGCGTCGCCAGCAGCAGCGCCGCGAGCGGCGCAAAGCCGGCACCGAACAGCCAGGCGAAATCCGAGGTCAGCGCCGAGGCCGTGTAGCGATAGTTCCGCGCGAAGCTCGAGGCGATCGCGCCCGACGACTGGCCGAACGACAGGCCGAGCAGCACGAAGCCAAGCACCATGTACACCGTTTCGCCAACCGCCCCGGCATCGAGCAGCTGCGGGGCAAAGCCGCTATAGACCGCGATCGCGACCGCCGAGCCCAAGAGCAGCGGCTTGCGGCCGACGCGGTCGGCGATCATGCCGGAGGCGACGATCGCGACGACGCCAACCATGGCGCCGATCATCTCGATGATCAAGAAGCGCACCGGGCTTTCCTTGGTGAACAGGAACACCCAGGACAACGGAAACACCGTGACCATGTGGAACAGCGCAAAGCTCGCCAGCGGCGCGAAGGCGCCGAGCAGGATGTTACGACCCTCCTGCGCGATGGTCTCGCCGACCCGCGCCGGCTCGAGATCGCGGCTTTCGAACAGCTCGGAATATTCATCCGTCGCCACCATGCGCAGCCGCGCGAACAGCGCCACCACGTTGATCGCGAAGGCGACGAAGAACGGATAGCGCCAGCCCCAGTCGAAGAAATCATCCGCCGAGAGGTTGCCGGCGAAGAAGGCGAACAGCGCGCTGGCCACGATCAGCCCGAGCGGCGCGCCGAGCTGCGGCACCATCGCGTACCAGCCGCGGCGATGCGCCGGCGAATTCATCGCCAGCAGCGAGGCAAGGCCGTCCCAGGCGCCGCCCCAGGCGATGCCCTGCAGCACGCGCGCGGCGGCCAACAGCCAGATTGCCGCGACGCCGATCGTGTCGTAGCCGGGCAGGAAGGCGAGCGCGACCGTGGCGGTGCCGAGCAGGAACAGCGCGATGACGAGCTTGGCGCCCTTGCCGTGGCGGCGGTCGACCGCCATGAAGATCACGGTGCCGAGCGGCCGCGCGGCGAACGCCAGCGCGAAGATGCCGAATGAGTAGAGCGTGCCGGTCAGCTCGTTGACGAACGGGAACACCAGCTTCGGGAACACGATGACCGAGGCGATCGCATAGACGAAGAAGTCGAAGAATTCCGACGTGCGTCCGATGATGACACCGATGGCGATTTCACCGGGTTTCGCCTGCCCGTGACCTGATGCGGTCGGGGTGCCGTGAGCCATTGCTGGGGCCTGTGCCATCGCCGGAGAACCGTCCTTTGGAGCATGACCAACCGGTTTTCCGAATAGACCGTGCTCGAACAAGAAGTGAGGCCACGAGCAGATTGCCACGCGGTCCACCTCACCTTCTGATCCTCCATCCCGCAGTGCAACATTGGACAAATTGTCCAATGTGAACTTTGCTGCATCGCAGCTACCCCTTGGCGGAACTCATAAAATTCAAGTGGGGTGAGCCGTGCGCGCCTTGAAATTATTGGCCTTATTGCCGTTCGCGGCGCTCCTTGGCGGGTGCGATTTCGTCGTCCTGGCCCCTGCCGGCGACATCGCCGCCCAGCAACGCGACCTCGTCGTCATCTCGACCGTGCTGATGCTCATCATCGTGCTTCCGGTGATGGCGCTGACCGTGTTCTTCGCCTGGCGCTACCGCCAGTCCAACACCGCGGCCCCCTATGAGCCGGAGTGGGATCACTCCACCCAGCTCGAGCTCGTGATCTGGTCGGCGCCGCTGCTGATCATCATCTGCCTCGGCGCGCTGACCTGGATGGGCACCCATCTGCTCGATCCCTACCGCTCACTCGGCCGCATCGCCGCCGACAAGCCGATCGAGAGCAAGGACGCCCCGCTCAATGTCGAGGTGGTCGCGCTCGACTGGAAATGGCTGTTCATCTACCCCGACTACGGCGTCGC
Source organism: Bradyrhizobium pachyrhizi (assembly GCF_029714545.1). Taxonomy (NCBI): domain Bacteria; kingdom Pseudomonadati; phylum Pseudomonadota; class Alphaproteobacteria; order Hyphomicrobiales; family Nitrobacteraceae; genus Bradyrhizobium; species Bradyrhizobium pachyrhizi. The sequence goes on from NZ_CP121667.1 coordinate 8,591,824, forward strand.
CGCCGTCAACGAGCTCGCAGCTCCGGTCGACCGCCCGATCCGCTTCCGCATCACGGCGTCCTCCGTGATGAACTCGTTCTATATCCCCGCGCTCGCCGGCCAGATCTACGCGATGCCCGGCATGGAGACCAAGCTGCACGCGGTCGCCAACAAGGAAGGCACCTATCGCGGCTTCTCCGCCAATTACAGCGGCGCCGGCTTCTCCGGCATGCATTTCGAGTTCAAGAGCCTGTCTGGCGCCGATTTCGACAAGTGGATCGCCACCGCCAAGACCAGCGCCAACATGCTCGGCCGCGCCGACTATCTGCAGCTCGAGCGTCCGAGCCAGAACGATCCGGTGCGGCTCTACCGCTCGGTCGACCGCGATCTCTACAAGGCGATCCTCAACATGTGCGTCGAGCCCGGCAAGATGTGCATGAGCGAGATGATGGCGATCGACGCCAAGGGCGGCCTCGGCCGCGAAGGCTTCAACAACACGCTGCCGCTGACCTACGACAAATACGCCCGCCGCGGCGCGCCGCTCGGCTCTGAGCCGACCTTCGTCGCCGGCATCTGCTCGATGGACGAGATCAAGGACGCGCCGTCGCGCGAGATCACCGCGCCGCTCGACCTGACGCCGCTGCGCGGCTTCGGGCTGAAGCGCCCGCCGTTCTCGCCCGCGCATCCCTCGTCGACATCCTTGCTGCTCGGTCAGCGTCCCAAATCAGAGTCCTGAGGAGGACCGCATGAATCCCGATCTCGTGAAGATGATCTTCGGCCGCCTCAATCTGGAGGCGCTGCCGATCCACGAGCCGATCCTGGTCGGCACTTTTGCGGTGGTGGCGACCGGCGGCCTCGCGCTGTTTGCGATCGTCACCTATTTCCGGCTCTGGACCTATCTGTGGCGCGAGTGGTTCACCACCGTGGACCACAAGCGCATCGGCATCATGTACATGATCCTCGGCATCGTGATGCTGCTGCGCGGCTTCGCGGACGCGCTGATGATGCGGCTGCAGCAGGCGATCGCCTTTGGCGGCTCCGACGGTTATCTGCCGGCCCATCACTACGACCAGATCTTCACCGCGCACGGCGTGATCATGATCTTCTTCGTGGCGATGCCGCTGGTCACCGGCCTGATGAACTATGTGGTGCCGCTGCAGATCGGCGCCCGCGACGTCTCCTTCCCGTTCCTCAACAATTTCAGCTTCTGGATGACGGTCGGCGGCGCCGTGCTGGTGATGATGTCGCTGTTCGTCGGCGAATTCGCCCGCACCGGCTGGCTCGCCTACCCGCCGCTGTCGAACATCGGCTACAGTCCCGATGTCGGCGTCGACTATTACATATGGGGACTACAGGTCGCCGGCGTCGGCACGACGCTATCGGGCATCAACCTGATCTGCACCATCGTCAAGCTGCGCGCGCCGGGCATGACGATGATGAAGATGCCGGTGTTCACCTGGACCTCGCTCTGCACCAACGTCCTGATCGTCGCCTCCTTCCCGGTGCTGACGGCGGTGCTGGCGCTGCTGTCGCTCGACCGCTACGTCGGCACCAACTTCTTCACGAACGACTTCGGCGGCAACCCGATGATGTACGTGAACCTGATCTGGATCTGGGGCCACCCCGAGGTCTACATCCTGGTGCTGCCGGCGTTCGGCATCTTCTCCGAGGTGACCGCGACGTTCTCCGGCAAGCGGCTGTTCGGCTACACCTCGATGGTCTACGCCACGGTCGTCATCACCATCCTGTCCTACCTGGTCTGGCTGCATCACTTCTTCACGATGGGCTCCGGCGCCAGCGTGAACTCGTTCTTCGGCATCACCACCATGATCATCTCGATCCCGACGGGCGCGAAGATGTTCAACTGGCTGTTCACGATGTATCGCGGCCGTATCCGCTTCGAGCTGCCGATGATGTGGACGGTGGCGTTCATGCTGACCTTCGTGATCGGCGGCATGACCGGCGTGCTGCTGGCAGTGCCACCGGCCGATTTCGTGCTGCATAACAGCCTGTTCCTGATCGCGCATTTCCACAACGTGATCATCGGCGGCGTGCTGTTCGGCCTGTTCGCCGGCATCAACTACTGGTTCCCGAAGGCGTTCGGCTTCAGGCTCGATCCGTTCTGGGGCAAGCTGTCGTTCTGGTTCTGGGTCTCGGGCTTCTACTTCGCCTTCATGCCGCTCTACGTGCTCGGCCTGATGGGCGTGACCAGAAGGCTCCGCGTGTTCGACGATCCGTCCTTGCAGATATGGTTCATCATCGCGGGCTTCGGCGCGTTCCTGATCCTGCTCGGCATCGTCGCGATGCTGGTGCAGTTCGCGGTCAGCATTCTGCGCCGCGAGCAGCTGAAGGACACCACCGGCGATCCCTGGAACGCACGCACGCTGGAATGGGCGACCTCCTCGCCGCCGCCGGACTACAACTTCGCCTTCACGCCCGTGGTCTACGACAACGACGCCTGGTGGGACATGAAGCGCCGCGGCTACAAGCGCCCGCTGACCGGTTTCAGGCCGATCCACATGCCCTCCAACACCGGCACCGGCATCATCCTCGCGGGCTTCGCGACGGTAATGGGGTTCGGCCTGATCTGGTACATCTGGTGGCTCGCCGCCGTCAGCTTCGTTGCGCTGCTCGCGATCGCGATCGGCCACACCTTCAATTATCACCGCGACTTCCACATCCCGGCGGATGAGGTGGTGCGGACTGAAGACGCGCGGACACGCGTGCTCGCCGCGGGAGCCCAGACATGAGCGTTGCGATCATAACCACACAGGACTCCGAGCCGGTCTTCCACGTCATCGACGAGCACGACCATCCGGAAGGCGCCAGCACCATGCTGGGCTTCTGGATCTACCTGATGAGCGATTGCCTCATCTTCGCGATGCTGTTTGCGACCTATGGCGTGCTCGGCGGAAACTATGCCGCCGGACCGACGCCGAAGGATCTGTTCGACCTCAAGCTGGTCGCGCTCAACACCACGATGCTGCTGCTCTCCTCGATCACCTATGGCTTCGCCATGCTGACGATGGAGAAATCGAGGATCGGCGCGACCCAGCTCTGGCTCGCCATCACAGGACTGTTCGGCCTCGCCTTCCTCGGCATCGAGCTTACCGAGTTCGCGCACATGATCCATGAGGGCGCGACGCCCCAGCGCAGCGCCTTCCTGTCGTCATTCTTCACGCTGGTCGGCACCCACGGCCTGCACGTCACCTTCGGCCTCGTCTGGCTGGTGACGCTGATGGTGCAGACCGCGCGCTTCGGCCTCACCGAAGCCAACCGGCGCCGTCTGATGTGCCTCTCGATGTTCTGGCACTTCCTCGACGTGGTCTGGATCGGCGTCTTCACCTTCGTTTATCTCCTGGGAATGCTGCGATGACAAAAGAAGCTCACGCTCTCGAACCCAACGCCGGCGGGCACGGCCACGACGCTCACGGCGGGGCATCCCATGGCTCGCTGCAGAGTTATCTGATCGGCTTCGGTCTCTCCGTCGTCCTCACCGCGGTGCCGTTCTGGCTGGTGATGACCGGCGCGATCGCCGACAAGCAGGTCACCGCATTGATCGTGCTGGTGCTGGCTGCGGTGCAGATCGTCGTGCACATGGTGTACTTCCTGCACATGAACACGCGGTCCGAGAACGGCTGGACCATGATGGCGATGATCTTCACCGTGATCATGGTGGTGATCGGGCTGACCGGCTCGCTGTGGGTCATGCATCACCTCAACGTCAACATGATGCCGCTGCACGACATGAGCCAGATGCCGTGACGATGCGGTCTGCCAGGCCCTCGCTTGTGCTGCTCACGCTCGGCATGCTGGGCGTGGTGCTGCTGGGCGCGCTCGGCGTCTGGCAGGTCGAGCGCCGGACCTGGAAGCTGACGCTGATCGAACGGGTCGAGCAGCGCATGCACGCGGCGCCGGTCGCGCCGCCGCCCCCATCATCATGGCCTGATGTCACGGCCGCGAGCGATGAATACCGCCGCGTCACCGTACGCGGCACGTTTCTCAACGCCGATGAGACGCTGGTGCAGGCCGTCACGGCTGAAGGTCCCGGCTTCTGGGTGCTGACCCCGCTGCAAGCCGCCGACGGAACCACCGTGCTGGTCAACCGCGGCTTTGTTCCCGCTGATAAACGCGATCCCGCGACACGGCGCGATGGCGAGCCGCAGCGCGCCGTCAGCGTCACCGGACTGCTGCGGATGTCGGAGCCGAAGGGCGGCTTCCTGCGCAGCAACGATGCTTCGGCCGGCCGTTGGTATTCCCGCGACGTCGCCGCGATCGCCGCCGCGCACGGACTGTCGAAGGCAGCCCCCTTCTTCATCGACGCCGATGCGACGCCAAATCCGGGCGGCTACCCAATCGGCGGGCTCACGATCGTGCGGTTTCCGAACAACCACCTGATTTACGCGCTGACATGGTTCGCACTGGCCCTTATGCTGGCGGGCGCGCTCCTGCGCGTCATCAGCGGCAGGGGCCGCGCCGGCGCCTCCGATCCAAGGTGGGACTCACGGCGCGCCGCCGTGCGCCGCCTGATCGGCGTAGCCCGCAATCTGTCTCGCGACACAGGCCCAGATGCTCGAGCGCACATCGGATCTGCATGACGACAAGGCCGCGACCGGCGCGGCGGTGATGCGGTCCGCCGCGGGCGCGGCTGCCGGCATGCCGTACGATCTCTCCGCGCCCGCGGACATCGCGACCAATCGCAAGAACATGGCCCTCCTGGTCCAGCTGCGCTGGATCGCCGTGATCGGCCAGATCGCCACCATCGGCTTCGTGCAGTTCTGGATGGGCGTCGCGCTGCCGCTGCTGCCCCTGGCGGCCGTAATCTCCGGGCTAGTGGCACTCAATGTCGTCAGCCTGCTGTGGCTGCGCTATCGCGCCGACATCAACAACCGCGAGCTGCTAGTCGCGCTGGCGCTCGACGTCGCGGCGCTGACCGCCCTGCTCTATCTCAGCGGCGGCGCCACCAACCCGTTCACTTCGCTCTATCTGCTGCAGGTAACGCTTGGCGCGGTGCTGCTCGATGCGCCCTCGACCTGGTCGCTGGTGGCGCTGGTCTGCATGAACTTCGCCTGGCTGACCAGCTATTACCGGCCGCTGGAGCTGCCGCAGCAAGGGTTCGCCGATGCCTTCAACCTCTATATCGCCGGCACCTTCATCGGCCTCGTGCTCGACGCCGTGCTGCTCGTGGTGTTCATGACCCGGATCAACCGCAATCTGCGCGATCGCGACCTGCGCCTCGCGGCGCTGCGCCAGCACGCCGCCGAGCAGGATCACATCGTCCGAATCGGCCTCCTGGCCTCCGGCGCCGCGCATGAGCTCGGCACGCCGCTCGCCTCGCTCTCGGTCATCCTGGGCGACTGGCGCCGGATGCCCGCGCTCGCATCCGATCCCGAGCTGTCGCAAGACCTCGGCGAAATGGAGATTTCGGTGCAGCGCTGCAAGTCGATCGTCACAGGCATCCTGCTGTCGGCGGGCGAAGCCCGCGGCGAAGGCTCCTCGCCGACCACGGTCGCGGCGTTCCTGACGGCATTGGTGGAGGAATGGCGGACGACGCGGCCGTCGGCCACGCTGTATTTCCGCAACGCCTTCGGCGCTGATCTCGCGATCGTGTCCGACATCGCGCTCAAGCAGGCGATTTTCAACGTGCTCGACAACGCCGCCGAGGTCTCGCGCGACTGGATCGAGCTGACCGCCGAGCGCAATGCCGACACGCTGGTGCTGTCGGTGACCGATCGCGGCCCGGGCTTCTCGCGCGAGATGCTGGCGCATATCGGCAAGCCGTATCAATCGACCAAGGGTAGCCCCGGCAGCGGCCTCGGCCTGTTCCTGGTGGTCAACGTGGTGCGCAAGCTGGGCGGCGTGGTGACGGCGCGCAACCGGCCGGACATCGGCGCCGCGGTCAAGCTCGAGCTGCCGCTCTCGACGCTTGCGATCGGAGACCATCTTGACGGATGAACGCCAGCTCCTGATCGTCGAGGACGACGCCGGTTTCGCCCGCACGCTGAAGCGCTCGTTCGAGCGCCGCGGCTATGATGTGGCGGTGTCGGCCTCGCTGGACGAGGTCCGCCAGCTGCTCGAGCAGCAATCGCCTGGCTATGCGGTGGTCGACCTGAAGCTCGCCGGCGGCGCCTCCGGCCTTGCCTGCGTCGAAGCGTTGCACGCGCATGATCCTGAGATGCTGATCGTCGTGCTGACCGGCTTCGCCAGCATCGCGACCGCGGTCGAGGCGATCAAGCTCGGCGCCTGCCACTATCTGGCCAAGCCGTCGAACACCGACGACATCGAGGCCGCGTTCCTTAAAGCGCAGGGCAACGCCGCCATCGAGGTCGGCGCGCGGCCGACCTCGATCAAGACGCTGGAATGGGAGCGCATCCACCAGACCCTGATGGAGACCGACTTCAACATCTCGGAAGCCGCCCGCCGCCTCGGCATGCATCGCCGCACATTGGCGCGCAAGCTCGAGAAGCAGCGGGTGAAGTAGCACAGGCTAGCGTAGCCGGGATGGAGGTACGTAGCCCGGATGGAGCGAAGCGCAATCCGGGATCGAACCATCCGCGATCAAGCGCCCCCGGATTTCGCTGCGGTTCATCCGGGCTACGGATCCGCCACGCCGTTGCCGTTCGCTTCGCTGCGGATGTATAGCAGCGGCATGAGCAGTGTCGACAACCTCTTCCAGCCCAGCACGGATGACGCCGGCGACGCGGCCATGATCGCGGCGGCGATCCGCTGCATCGACGAATTCACCGACCGCTTCAACGCCCGCGATCTCGCCGGCATGGATGTGCTGCTGCACTTCCCGCACGTCATCCTCTCCGGCGAGCAGCTCGTGATCTGGGACGGCCCGGGCCAGCTGCCGGCGTCGTTCTTCGAGGATCTGACGCGCACCACGGGATGGGCGAAGAGCACCTATCAGCGCAAGGAGCCGGTGCTGGTCAGTCCGCGCAAGGTGCATCTGTTGGTCGAGTATACGCGCGACCGCGCCGACGGGTCGGTTGCCAGCCGTCACCGCAATTTGTGGATCGTGACGTCCGAGAACGGCCGCTGGGGCATCAAGCAGCGCTCGTATTGAGCACACGGCGCGGCAGCGTCAACGGCGTCGCCGAGGGTTACCGCCGAGCCAGGAAGACCCCCAGCAAGAATGCGACGGCAAGCGATTGAAGCGGAGCCGCCCTGGTCAATTCAGCCAAGTGATGCAGCCACCGATCTTGCGGCAAAGGTTCGAATGCACCATGCCCAGCCATCTGACGGATCGCCTCTGACGCCTGTTCTATGCGTTGTTCAGGGCTGGCAGTGGAACCAATGGAGTTTTCGTTAGCCATCAGATGAACGGGCCTTCTGTATCAGCACTAACGTCCCTTGATTGCGGACTGTTCCTCGACTCCTTCACTCAGCGATGCGCTCAGTCATTCCCGAAGAAGTTCGCGAACGGACGAGATGGAGAGTCGTCGTCTTCGGACGCCATGATCGGCACTTCGCGGCGTTGCGCCTGCTCCAGGAGCACCGGAGCTTCGCGACGTTGGTCTCCCTGCTCGATGCGCCGCTGTTGACGCTTTGCGTGCTCGGTCGCGACGCGCTTCGCCTTGCGTTCGGCGTAGCGCTTGCGCCGTTCCTTTTCTTCAATGTCAGATTTTCTCGTGTCCACCACGTCTGCCTGCTTCTCGACGGGTGCTTGTACGTCCTTGACCGGCTCCGGTGGCGACTGCGGCGGTGAGGCTGCTTCCGGCGAGGCGGGTTCGCGTTGGGTCGCGGGCTGCGGTGGCTGCGCGGCTTCAGCCGTGGATGGCAGGATAACGCGGGCCGGTTCCGCAGGCGCTGGCGACGCGACGCGCGTGGGGGCGCCGGCAGAATCCTGAAGCGCCGAATTTGCGATGAACAGTCCACCACCGAACCCGGCGCCGAGGATGATAAAAGTTGTTCCAACGCCTGCGAAAAAAATGCCTGCCTTTGATGTCATGTCCGCTCTCCTGCATTGGCGAGCGAACGCGCGAGAGTTACCGGCGTTCCGTTTCGGGATAACTCGGCAATGAGTACCGTTTGTCCAAGCGGCTGGCGGTGCGGACAGTTTGGAACATCGATCCGCGCCGAGCGACGGACTGCAGTTCGCGGAGCGGCACCCTCACCCGGATTGCATCTTGCAATGCAATCCGGGCCCTCCCACAAGGAAAGAGCCAAGCGTGCCCCACGGACGCACCGCCAAAACAAAAAGCCCGGTCTTGCGACCGGGCTTTTGTTTTCAATCCGTCGAACCCTTTCAGGCGGCCTCGTCCTCGACGGCGGTATCGTCGCCATCATTGTCGAGATCCTCGCCGTCGGCATCGCCCTCGGCGTCGCCTTCAGCGGACTCGGCCTTGGCGCCGCGGCGCGGGCTCTTGGCGAGCTGGCCTTCGATCTCCTTGATCGCCTCGGTCTCGGTCGAGTGCTGCACGACCGCGATCTCGCGCGACAGGCGGTCGAGCGCCGCTTCATAGAGCTGGCGTTCAGAGTAGGACTGCTCGGGCTGCGATTCCGAACGATAGAGGTCGCGGACAACCTCGGCGATCGCGACGATGTCGCCCGAGTTGATCTTCGCTTCGTATTCCTGGGCACGGCGCGACCACATGGTGCGCTTGACGCGGGCGCGGCCCTTCAGCGTCTCCAGCGCCTTTTTGACCAGCGCCGGCTCCGACAGCTTGCGCATGCCGACATTGGCGACCTTCGCCGTCGGGACGCGCAGCGTCATCTTGTCCTTCATGAAATTGATCACGAACAGCTCGAGCTTGGCGCCCGCGATCTCCTGCTCCTCGATCGCCAGGATCTGGCCGACGCCGTGAGCGGGATAGACCACGAATTCGTTGGCCTTGAAGCCCTGACGCTGGGTCACGACCTTCTTCTCTTCCGGACGCGACGGGGCGGCCGGCTTGGCGGCGGCCTTCGGAGCAGCGGCGGGGACGGCAGCCTTCGGGGCGGCCGGCTTCGGCGCAGCAGCCGTCTTGGTCGCGGCAGGCTTGGGGGCGACCTTGGCAGCAGCGGGCTTCGCAGCTGCCGCTTTCGCGGCAGTCTTGGCAGTCTTTTCTGGCATCACGCTTCTTTTGTTCTTTGAGGACTTTGCAGCCGCCGCCTTCTTGGCCCCCTTCACGGACGCCTTGGCACGGCCCTTGGTTGCGCTGCGAGCAACGACAGCGGCTTTTTTCGTCGTCTTTGAAGCACTCTTTTTACGCGTTTTCTGTGACACAGCCTGCGCGCGGAAACTGCCACGCCCCTGTTCGAGTTTGCGGGAACCTCGAAGCCACAAGGTACGCATGGCAGGGGGTTCTTGGCCTGTAATGTGTCAGATATAGCACATTTTCCGCAAAAATCAATGGTTTACGCCCGATTCCGGGCATAACAGGGGCCGTTCAGGTCATATGTCCGTCATTAGGGTTAAATCGGCGGCCGAACGGAGGGCCACAGCGGACCGAAGCCCGCCCTTACCGTGGTATTCCCTGGCGAATCAGTCGCCGCTGCCGGGATTCGGAGAAAAATACTTCTCGAACTTGCGTTCCTTGCCTTCCCACTCCTTGGCGTCCTCGGGCGAGTCCTTCTTCTGGGTGATGTTCGGCCAGCTCTTGGCGTAGTCGCGGTTGACCTCGAGCCACTTTTCCAGGCCCGGCTCGGTGTCCGGCTTGATGGCGTCCGCCGGGCATTCCGGCTCGCACACGCCGCAATCGATGCATTCGTCGGGATGGATGACCAGCATGTTCTCGCCCTCGTAGAAGCAATCGACGGGGCAGACCTCGACGCAGTCGGTATATTTGCACTTGATGCAGGCTTCAGTGACGACGTAGGTCATCCAAAACTCCGAAACGATCCAGTTTTTCTGGGGTTGCGTAGCGCAGGAATACCGCCCCCGCAAGGGAAGCCGGCTCCGAAAAACGCCAGTATTCTCACGCCCCTGCCCGCCGGTTTGTTGGGAGCATCACCCCCGCGCAAGCGCAATGCGTTTGTCGCGAGCGAAACCCGGCCCCATTCCGCGGTCGAAGTAACAGACGCTAGATAACTACTCCTTACCGGCTTGCAAATTGCCGGCCTGCAAATCCTCGTACAGCACCCGCGCCGAGCTGGCATCGCCGCGCCGCTCGGCAAAGCCGATCACCTTGAGCACGCGGACGCTGTTGTCGAGCGCGACGGTGACGACGTCGCCCGCCTTCACCGCATGGCCCGGCGATTTCTCGCGCGCGCCGTTGACCCGGACATGCCCCGATACGACGAGTTCAGCGGCGCTGGTGCGGGCCTTCACCAGGCGCGCATGCCACAGCCATTTGTCGAGGCGCTGTCGATCCAAACTAGACCAAGCGTTGAACCAAGGGTTGAACTATTCCTTCCGGCCTGCGAGCTGCTCTTTCAGGGCAGCGAGCTTGGCGAATGGCGAATTCGGATCGATCGGCCGGTCGCGGTCGCGCGGCGCGCTCGAGGCGTAGGGCCGATGCGACGGGCCGCCCTCGCGCTTGTCGCGGCCGCCCTTGCCGAAATCGCGGCCGCCGCGATCACGATCGCCGCGCTCGCCCTTGCGGTCGCCGCCGAACTTGTTGTCGCGGCGACGCTCATTGTCGCGGTCGCGACCCTTGCCTTCGAAGCGCTCGCGGCGCTGGCCCTTGTCGTCCCTGTTGTCGCGGGCCTGAGCGCCCTCGGCGGGCGCCGCAGCCGGATCCGCGGGCGCGCCCGGACGCGGCGCGCGGAAATCCTGGTGACGGCGCGGACGGCGATGCTGTTCGCGCTTGCTGTCGCCCTCACCGCCTTCAGCGGCCTGCGCTCCCTCGGCGGGCTTGCCCTGGTGACGGCCGCGGTTGCGATCGTGGCCGCGATGATGCGGACGGCGCTCGTCGGAACGGCCACCGGGACGCCAGACTTCGACCAGCTGCGGCTCGGCCGGCGTCTCCGCGGCGGCGACAGCGGCTTCAGCCGATGTTGCCTCAGCACTCGCGGTCTCCGCGGCCGCCTCAGTGGCGGTCTCGGAGGGCGTCTCTGCAGTGGCTTCCACGGCAGGTGCGGGCTCGGATACCGCGTCCGAAGCGGGCGCCTCGGCGGCGGGTTCTTCGGCAACAGCGGCGGGCGCCGCGGCAACTTCTGCCACCGGCTCGGGCTTGGTCTCGACGACGACCGGCGTCGCTTCGCTGGGCACTACCTCGGCAAAGCCGACATCGGGCAGCAGCGCGGCCGACGGTGCGGGATCGCCCGACACCGGCTGATCCGTGGCGGCCTCCGGCGCGTCGGCCACAACCTCGGCCGTGGCACCGACCGGCGCATCCACGGCGGCGTCGGACGTCGACTCGACCGGCGGCGTCTCGGCAGCGACCGTCTCGGTGGCCTCGGCCGCGGCCTCCGTGGTCTCGGCGACGGCCTCCGTGGTCCCGGTCACGGCGTCCGTGACCTCGGCCGGCGCCGCCTCGACGGGCTTCGGCGGCAGCGGCGGACGGCGGTCCATGCGGTAGCCGAGCGCGCGCAGGATCGAGGCAAAATCCTCGCCGGCGGAGCCGGTCAGCGAGGTCATCGCCTGCGTCACGACAAAGCCGCGGCCGTCGAACGCACCCGCGGGCTTCTCGCCCGGCGAGGTCTCGCGCCAGGCCAAAGCGGGACGGATCAGGTCGGCGAGCCGCTCCAGGATGTCGACGCGCACCGCGCGCTCGCCGCACTGGCGATAGCCGAGCACGCGATAGGCATCGCGGGCTAACTGCTTGTCGACCGGGAACGAGGTGCGGCCGCTGGAGGCGAGATGCTGCACATTCGACAATGCCGCCATGTCGGCATTGCTCTGCTTCTCGGCCCACAGCAGCGAGGCCAGCGAGCGCGCCGCGGGCTTCAACAGCTGCGGGAAATAGATGTGGTAGGCGCCGAACCGCACGCCGTATTTGCGCAAGGCCGCGCGCGAGGGCTGGTCGAGATCCTTCATCTCGGCCGCGATCTTCGCGCGTTCGAGCACGCCGAGCGCCTCGACCAGCTGGAAGGCGATGCCGCGGGCGATGCCCTGCAGGTCCTCGGCCTTGGACAGTTCGAACAGCGGCCCGAGCAGCTTTTCGATATGCGTCTTGAGCCAGAGGTCGAGCCGGGTCTGCACCGCTTCGCGCGAGGCGCCGGTCAGCCGCTCGTCGGAGATGATGCGCAGCCGCGGATGCAGCGCGTCCTCGGCGGCCACCAGCTTGGCGACCGCATCGCCGGTCCAGCGGATGGTGCCGTCGGAGGTCAGCACGAACTGCTCGTCGGGGGCGGCGCCCAGTTTCTCGGCGCGCGCATCGATCTCGCGCGCCAGCACCTGCTGGGCGGCGGCTTGCAGCGCCTTGGCGTCGCTGCCGGCCTCGGCCGCATCAGGTGCGAAGGTGAAACCATCGAGCCGGCCGATCACGTGGCCTTCCACGATCACTTCACCGGTCTTGCCAATTTCCGTATTCAAAACTGAGTTCTCCCGCAGGCGGCGCATCAATACACTGGTCCGCCTGTCAACGAAACGCTCCGTGAGCCGTTCATGCAGCGCATCGGATAATTTATTTTCGAGCTCGCGCGTGATCCCCTGCCAGTGGTCCGGGTCGTAGAGCCAGTCCGGCCGGTTGGCAACAAAGGTCCAGGTCCTGATCTGCGCGATCCGGCCCGATAGCGTGTCGATATCGCCGTCGGTCCGGTTGGCCTGGTCGACCTGGGCGGCAAACCATGCGTCAGGGATACGCCCCTTTTGCATCAGGAAGCCATACAGCGTGGTCACGAGTTCGGCATGGGCGGCCGGCGACAGCTTCCGATAGTCCGGAACCTGGCAGGCCTCCCACAGCCGCTCCACGGCCTTCGCCCCATGCGCCATATCGCGCACCTCGGCGTCGCGCGCGACATGCTCGAGCACGCGCAGATCCTCGGCCACCGGGGCCCGCGTCAGTGCCTCATGATTGGGCGACAGCGCCAGCGACACCTGCAACGCGCCGAGCGAGGCGAAGTCCAACTTCGCGTTGCGCCATTGCAGCACCTTGACGGCATCGAAGGTGTGGTTCTGCAGCGCGTTGACGAGCTCCGGCTCGAACGGCGCGCACCGCCCGGTGGTGCCGAAGGTGCCGTTGCGCGTCGCGCGCCCGGCGCGGCCCGCGATCTGCGCGAATTCGGCCGGCGTCAGGCGGCGGAACTGGTAGCCGTCATATTTGCGGTCGGAGGCGAAGGCGACGTGGTCGACGTCGAGATTGAGCCCCATGCCGACCGCGTCGGTGGCGACGAGATAATCGACGTCGCCGTTCTGGAACATCGCGACCTGCGCATTGCGCGTGCGGGGCGACAGCGAGCCGAGCACCACGGCCGCGCCGCCATGCTGGCGGCGGATCAATTCGGCGATCGCGTAGACCTCGTCGGCGGAGAACGCGACGATTGCTGTTCTGCGCGGCTGCCGCGTGATCTTGCGGTCGCCGGCGAATTCGAGCTGCGACAGCCTCGGCCGCGTGATGATCGAGGCGCCCGGCAGCAGCCGCTCGATCATCGGCCGCATCGTCGCCGCGCCCAGCAGCAGTGTCTCGTCTCGGCCGCGGCGGTTGAGGATGCGATCGGTGAACACATGCCCGCGCTCGAGATCGGCCGCGATCTGGATCTCGTCGACCGCGAGAAACGACACATCGAGATCGCGCGGCATCGCCTCCACGGTGGAGACCCAGAAGCGCGGCGCCTTCGGCTTGATCTTCTCCTCGCCGGTGACCAGCGCGACGTTATCGACACCGGCGCGGTCCGCGATCTTATTGTAGACCTCGCGCGCCAGGAGCCGCAACGGCAGCCCGATCAGGCCGGACGAATGCGCCAGCATGCGCTCGATGGCCAGATGCGTCTTGCCGGTGTTGGTGGGCCCGAGCACCGCGGTGACGCCTGCACCGGGCACGCGGTCATTTCCGAACGAAGTTGAGAAAGCCATATTTTGCAGGTGTTTCTTGAATTTGTTGGCGAAACGCTCAACCCGTCATCCCTAGTACAACAGCCGCTTAGCCGTTGTACTGGAGGAGCGCGTAGCGCGCCTCGAAGGATGCACGGCCGAGATTTATCCGCGCGTGTTGATCTGACTTTCCTCTCGCGGACCGAGCGGAGCTGTCGCCCTTCGAGACGGCCGCTGCGCGGCCTCCTCCAGCGACAACGGCGGAGCCGTTGCGCGGGGGTGACGGTTTGGCAGTGTGTTTCGGATTGGCAGCGTGTTTCACAAAACCTGTCTCACAATGCGACGCTTTCCGCGCCCACCTTAAGCTCTGGAACGACTCTAGAACGAATCGCGGCCGAATCGCTGACTCGATTTGGGACCCGAAACGTTCACCGCAACATCTCGGGTAGGCTGACGGCGGCGGCACTAGATCAAGTTTGAGAGGGCTCCACAAGCACAGGATATGCGGACTGAATTCCTTAAGTTCCAGGGGCGTCCGAGTCGAATCAGAAGCCGGCAAGAGTCAACTGGATTCGGGTGACGTTCGTTGCATGCCCCCGCGCGCTGAGTGCCCCGTCATTCCGGGGCGCGCGCCGCGCGAACCCGGAATCTCGAGATTCCGGGTTCGATGCTTCCGCATCGCCCCGGAATGACGGCGCGATTTACTGCGTCTTCGCCACGCGCGGCGGCGCGGCTGTGGTCACGAACGAGGTCGCTTCCAGCATGGCCTGGCCGAGCGGGGTCGGGATCGTCATGCGGAACGGCACCAGCAGGCGCGTGCCGGCGATCGGCACGAAAGCGATCTCGATGTTGCGCTGGGCGGCGAGATATTTGATCACGGGCCGATCCGGGATGTAGCCCGAGATCGGCACGAAATAGAGCGCGCAGACCAGCGCCGGGCCGTGATAGCCGCGCTCGGCCTTGACGATCTCGACCCGCTTGAAATCGAGCTTGAGGTCGTAGCGCATGCGGCCGTCGAAGATGCCGGCGCCGCTGCGACAGATATCCGGGCTCATCAATTCGGCATTGCCGGGCGCGCGCAGGAACGAGCCGGTCATCGGATCGAACACGTTCTTCTTCTGCGCGTCGGTCACCGGCAGGCGGTCGGGATCGACCGGCGGCTCCGGCTCGATCGCGGATTCCTTGATGCCGCCATTCGCCAGCACCATCCGGATCGTCTCCGACTTCTTCGAGGTGGTGGTGGTCGCGGTGTAGGACGTGGCAGCCAGCGTGCCGTTGACGACGCGGCCCTGCGAGGCGCCGGCGCCGGAGCCGCCGGAAAACGCCTTCAGGAGGCCTGCGGTGCCGCCCTGGGCCGAGGCCGAGAAGCTGTCGTCGCCGATTTCGATGGTCCAGGAGCCCTTGCCGACCGGGATACCGGCGAGCGTCGCCTCATACTGGGCGTCGAGCCGCCCCTGCGCGCTGGCACGCTCGGCGCAGAACAGCAGCAATGCGCCCGCGCACAGGCCGAGCAGCCGGCCGAGCGGGGGCAAAATGGCAATGGCGGTGGTCACTTAACCTACCTGACGGTCCTGCTATCGGCGCTCTATCCGTTGTCCATTTCGGCGTTCAATTCGGCCGGACAACAAGGCGCATCTTGTATGGAACCTAGACTTGCAGCCGAATACGCCCTTTATATGGTTGCCATATCCACCGTTAAGTGGCTGGAAGACCTTATGAACCGGCATTTCCGGCGCCCCGCATGCGGCGATATAATCTTGACGCTCGGGTATTCTCCCCCTATACACCCGCGGTTCCTGGAAAATGGACGCGAATTCAAAACCCCCGCGCGGGCCGTGTGATTGCACGCCCTTCGAGCGGCGGGGATGCAATAAGGATTTTGTAAGATGTCCCGGCGCTGCGAACTGACGGCCAAGGGCCCCCAGACGGGCCACAAGGTGAGCCACTCGAACATCAAGACCAAGCGGCGCTTCCTGCCGAACCTGGCCAACATCACCTTCATCTCCGAAGCGCTCGGCCGCAACGTGCGCCTGCGCGTCTCGACCAACGCGCTGAAGAGCGTCGACCACAATGGCGGCCTCGACGCCTATTTGCTCAAGGCCAAGGCCGACGTGCTCTCGCCCCGCGCCCTCGAACTGAAGCGCGCGATCGAGAAGAAGGTCGGCAAACCGGCGCCGGTGAAGCAGGCGAGCTGAGTTCTCGCTGCACACGCGAATTCGCGGAGAGAGTTTTGAACGGCCGGGTCAGATGACCCGGCCGTTTTTGTTTTGTGAAGATCGTCTCTTTCAGGGCGTCCCTCGTGGAATCATCCGAGAGCGCGAACATTTCAATTTGCGATGGTGCAGTGCTTGGAGAGGTTGTCGAGGCAATCGCAGGGAGCCGATACATCGCAGCAATCGCGTCTAAGTTCACCCTGAGCTCGGGACCCATGGGAGCGTGCTGGCACCCGGCGTTCCCTGCGCCCTCTGCCGACAAGCGGGGATCAAGCTGCCGCAAAACTCAGACCGATCGCGACGCGAGAATGCGAGCACACACCCTCTCCTGATGTCCGGCAGGTGTATCGATCCGACCGACGCGCGTGCGCGCGGGTGAGTAGCGAATGAAATCTTCTTTGCGCAATGATGCGTGAAGTAAAATCGTCCATCGCGTCGCGTGAGGAGAGATGGATTGCTTCGTCGCTTTGCGACTCGCAATGACAGGCGTCGCTGATGATTACGACAGCTGCCGCCAATGACAGCGATGTCATCTCTTCCATCACGCGCACATCACACGAATCTTCCGCTTGATGCATCGAGAGTGCGTGAAGAAACGCTTAACGCACGGGCCCCGACCAGCAAAGAAACCCTATAAATAAAGGCAAAGCGGGCCGCTCGCTCCGCCGTTAATCACAACATCACTGCACATCATCACGAGCGCATGAGGCGCATGCAAAACGCCACGATCTCTTCCAGATGTTAGTGTGCAAACAAGCCGTCCGACACGAATGCGATTCGACGCGGTACGCCGCATCGTCTCGAAGACCGTGAGGGACATCACGGCCAGCACAACTGATTGTGAGGCATGTGCGCCGCACTCTTGGGAAGAAGCCTGGCCGTTCCTATGTCACGTCCAAAGAACGACCCCGATAAAGGAATTGCTCGATGCAAGTTCGCGCAGCCGATCCGCGCGGAAGACTGGTGCCTGCGATTGCAACCGCCGCCGTGGCGGTGCTCGCGACAGCCGCCCTCGTCATCCTCGAATTCAACCCGCCCCGCAATGTGCAGGCCGCGGCCGAGCCCGGCATGATCACCTCCGCCGCCGCCAGCAGAGCCGGCGCTACCGTGCTGCCGACTGATCCGGTGACCACCGGCAGCGTGCGGGTGCGCTAAGGACTCCGCTTTCTCGTTATCGTCGTCCCGGCGAAAGCCGGGACCCATTACCCCAGCTGTTTATTGGTTAGAGCGCTGGGGCGACATTCCGCTTAACGGCAAATACTCGTAGTAATGGGTCCCGGCCTTCGCGGGGACGACGCTGGTGGTTACCGTGCCGCCATCGCACCAGCCGCATTTTCGCATCCCTGCCCCGGCGTCTCGTCGCAAGCCCACCTCCCTCGACCTGCGTAAGCTCTCCCTCGCGAACAAAACAAAAAAGCCACAGGGAGGCTCACGATGATCTGGAAGGCCGTCACGGCAGCCGCAGCGCTTGCGCTCGCGACACAGGCGCACGCCGCCGAGAAGAAATATGGCACGGGTGCCAGCGACACCGAGATCAAGCTCGGACAGACCTCGCCCTTCTCCGGCGCGGCGTCGGCCTACAGCGTGATCGCGAAGACGCAGGCCGCGTACTTCAGGATGGTCAACGACCAGGGCGGCGTAAATGGACGCAAGATCAACCTGATCACGCTCGACGACGGCTACTCGCCGCCGAAGACCGTGGAGCAGACCCGCAAGCTGGTGGAGCAGGAGGAGGTCGCCGCGATCCTCAATCCGCTGGGCACGCCGACGGGCCTGGCCGTGCGCAAATATCTCAACGACAAGAAGGTGCCGCAGCTGTTCGTCGGCGCCGGCGCCACGCTGTGGGGCGATTACGCGCATTATCCATGGACGATCGGCTTCCAGCCGTCCTACCAGGCCGAGACCGCGGTCTACGCCAAGTATGTGCTGACCAACAAGCCGGACGCGAAGATCGCGCTGTTCTACCAGAACGACGACGCCGGCAAGGACTACGGCAACGGCTTCAAGAAAGGGCTTGGGCCGGAAAATACCGCGAAGATGGTGGTGGCGGAGACGACCTATGAATCGACCGATCCGACGGTTGACAGCCAAATCGTGAAGCTAAAATCATCCGGCGCCAACGTGCTGTTCATGCACGCCATCCCCAAGCAGGCGGCGCAGGCGATCAAGAAGATCGGCGAGATCGGCTGGAAGCCGGACCTGTTCTTCCTCGCGGCGACCTCGACCTCGGTGTCCTCGGTGCTGAAGCCCGCCGGCTTCGAATACTCCAGGGACATCATCTCGTCCTACTCGCTGAAGGATCCGAACGATCCGCAGTGGAAGGCGGACCCGGACGTGATCGCCTGGCAGGACTTCATGAAGAAGTATTTTCCGGACGGCAATCTGCAGGACCAGTTGATCGTCTACGGCTATGTGGTGGCGGAGGCGACGGTGCAGGTGCTGAAGCAATGCGGCGACGACCTCACCCATGAGAACATCATGAAGCAGGCCGCCAACCTCGATATCGAGCTGCCGATGTTCCTGCCCGGCATCAAGGTGAAGACCTCGCCGACCGACTACTTCCCGGTCGAAGCGATGCGGCTGCAGAAGTTCAACGGCGAGACCTGGCAGCTGTTCGGCGACACGATCGGGAATGATTGAGGGGGTAAACTCAAAGCCATCCACTCCGTCGTCCCGGCGCAGGCCGGGACCCATTACCACTGCAGCCCGTTGTAGCAGCGAGCTGCGGCCCCAGCGTCCCACCACTTGTACCTTTGTGGTTATGGGTCCCGGCCTTCGCCGGGACGACGGGGAAGTTAGAGTCCCTTTGCCAACAAAGGCCGGGACGACGGGGAGGAATCAGACTCCCCGCTCCAGCAACACCCGAAAATCCGCCCGTGCGCGCTGCGCCTCGGCGCGTGCGGCCTCCGACGCATCGCCGAGACCAAAGTAGCCGTGAATCAGGCCCTCGCCGGAATGATAGGTCACGGGCACGCCGGCCGCCTGCAACGCCTTGGCGTAGGCATGGCCCTCGTCGCGCAGCGGGTCGAACCAGGCTGTGGTGACGACCGCCGGCGCAACGCCCGCGAGGCTCTTCGCGCGCAGCGGCGAGACGCGCCAGTCGGCGCCCTCGGCCTTGTCGGCGAGATAGTGCCCGCAGAACCACTGCATCGTCGCCCGCGTCAGGAAGTAGCCGTCCGCATTCTCGGCGCGCGACGGAAATTTGGCGTTCTCGGCGGCATCGGCGAAATCGCCGACCACATCGGTGACGGGATAGACCAGCAGCTGCCCGGCGAGCCTGATGCCGGCGTCGCGGCAGGCCAGCGCCGTGGTGGCGGCGAGATTGCCGCCCGCGGAATCGCCGGCAACACCGACGCGGGAAAGATCGCCGCCGAATTCGTCGATCCGCGCGACCACGTCGTGGATCGCGGCGAACGCATCCTCGAACGCGCCGGGAAAGCGGGTCTCCGGCGGGCGGCGGTAATCGACCGAGATCACGACAGCGCCGGTGTCGATCACGAGGTTGCGGGCCTGGCGATCATGCGTCTCGAGATCGCCGGCGACCCAGCCGCCGCCGTGGAAGAAGATCACGGTCGGCGCCGTGCCGCGGCCGTTGCGATAGAGCCGCGCGCCGAGCTTGCCGGCGGCGCCAGCGACCTCGATGTCGCGTGCCACGTCGACTGGCGGCGGCGGCACCGCCTTGCGCGCCTCCGCCAGCGCGCACAGCGAATCGCGGCAGCTCTGCGGCGTCATGGTTTCGGGATCGCGCAGCGGCAGCAGCGGAATGATCTTCTCAATGACGGGATCGAGCGGAAGCGGCATGGGAGTCCTTCAGTGTGAGTGCGTAGAGTTCAGGTGAGTTGCTTGGAAAGCGCGCCGGCCTCGATCGCGGATATCTGCAGCGCGATGAAGCGGCTGTAGATGCGGGCCTGCGAGAACGCGCCGCCGGCGAACCAGAGGCCGGGCTGCGGCGTGCGCGTCCACATGTTGCGCAGCTCCTGCGTCGCATCGTCAAAGCCCCAGACGCGGCCGACGCGCTCGGCGACGTCCTCGCCGAACAGCCTGCCGACCAGATGGTCCGGGCCCTTGTAGCCGGTGGCGAGCACGAACAGCTCGGCGGCGAGCGAGGTGCCGTCCTTCAGCGCAAGGCCCGTGGCGGTGATATCGGCGATGTCGGCGGCCTGGATCAGGCGGATCCTGCCGTCGGCGATCAGTTCGGAGCAGCCGACATTGAAGTAGTAGCCGCCGCCGCGAGAGCGAAACTTCAGCGGCCAGCCGGTGCCGTCCTCGCCGAACTCGAGCCGGAAGCCGGCGCGCTCCAGCCGCGACAGCAAGGGCGCATCGAGCCGCTTCACCTCGTCGGTGATGATCCTGTGCGCGATCTTCATCACCGGCAGCGGCACGCCGGAATTGAGGATATCGCGCACCTCGATCGGCGGGCCGTCGCCGAGATAGGTCTTGTCGTAGAGCTGCGCCGGCTCGACATTGACCACCATGGTCGGGCTGCGCTGGACCATGGTGACGTCGGCGCCGGCGGCGTGCAGCTCCTGGCAGATGTCATGCGCGCTGGTGCCGGTGCCGAACACCACGACCGAGCGCCCGGCCCATTCGCGCCCGGCCGCGAACGCGCTGGAGTGCAGCACCTTCCCCTCGAAATTCCCGATGCCGTCGATCCGGGGAATGTTCGGCGTACCGCTGACGCTGGTCGCGAGCACGATGTGCTTCGGATGCAGCGTGCGCGGGCCATCGCTCCGCTGCAATGCCACCGTCCAGCGCTGCGTCGTGTCGTCATAGCGCGCGCCTTCGAACGAGGTCTCGGTCCAGAAGTCGAGCTCCATGATGTCGACATAGCTTTCCAGCCAGTTCGCGATCTTGTCCTTCGGGATGTAGTCCGAGAAGCTCGGCGGGAACGGCAGGTAGCGGAACAGATTGACCGGCGTCTTGTTGTGCAGCTTGAGGCCGCGATAGCGCAGCCGCCAATTGTCGCCGATGCGCCGCTCGCGATCGACGATCAGGGCATCGAGCCCGATCCGCTTGCACTCGACCGCGGCCGCGATGCCGGCATGGCCGCCGCCGACAACAAGCACGTCAGGCTCGCGGTCGGCATAGGCGCGCGAGACCTGCCGCTGCTCCAGCCAGTCGGGTGCGGCGAAATCGCGCGCGTGGGATTGCTCGGCGGCGCGATCGGCGCGCGCCTCGCAGATGCGGTTGAAGTCGAGCATCGTGGAGAACGTCCACGCCACGGAATTTCCGCTCCTCTCATGCAGCAGGCGGACCGCGCCGGTGCCGGGACCATTCGACGTGTCGAAGGTGAAGACCGCCTCGATCGTCTCGCGTCCGGCCACCACGGCCCGCCGCGGTATCAAGGCACGGTCATCGAGACGAAATCCGCGCGCGCCGACCGCTTCAGCGCGCGCCAGCAGCTCGGCGACGACGCGCTGCCGCCCGCTGAAGGTCGCAAACTGCCAGGAGATGCCGAAGATATTGCGCCAGTGGCTCTCCGGCGCAAACAATGCGGATAGAGCCTCGGTGGAACGGCTCGCGAGCGCCGCATCCAGCGCGCCGATCCATCGCTCGGCGGCAAGTTCAGGCGCGTCCTCCGTAGCCGGGTTCAGTTTGTCCAGCATGATCGTGCTTTCTCGGGAGCAGTTGTCGTCTATCTGACAACATGCTCCCGAAAAGCACAACCATCATGCCAAGACTCATGCGACGTGTTGCGCCAGCCGCGCCGGCTCGGCCTCGCCCTCATCGCCGGCGGGCTCGGCCTGCGGTGCGGGCGCCGCAGCGAGTTCCGCTGCTATTTCCTTGGCCAATGCAGTGGCGCCGACATAGTCGGTCTTGCCGGTGCCGAGCAGCGGCACCTTGTCGACGACGCGGATATCGGCCGGCACCGCGAGTTCGGAGGCGCCGACGCTCTTGGCCTGGCGCTGCATCGCGGCGCGGTCGGCGTCCTTCTGCGTGGTGAGCAGCACGATGCGTTCGCCCTTGCGCTGATCCGGCAGCGTGACCGCAACCGACATGGCCTGCGGCCAGATCGCAGCCGCGATCGCCTCCACCGCTGACAATGAGACCATCTCGCCGGCGATCTTGGCAAAGCGCTTGGCACGGCCCTTGATCGCGATGAAGCCCTGCGCGTCGACCGTGACGATGTCGCCGGTGTCGTGCCAGCCCTCGGGCAGCGGCTCGAGCACGCCGGGATTCTCGGCACGGAGATAGCCGAGCATGACGTTCGGGCCCTTCACCGACAGCCGGCCGCCTTCCTCGATGCCGGGGACCGGATCGAGACGGTACTGCATCAGCGGCGAGATCCGGCCGACGGTGCCCTGACGGTTGGCCATCGGCGTGTTCATCGCCAGCACCGGCGCGGTCTCGGTGACGCCGTAGCCCTCGAGGATCCGGATGCCGTAGCGCTCCATGTAGATCTGCCGTGTGCGCTCCTTCACCGCCTCCGCACCGGCAATGACGAGCCGCAGCGTGCGGAAGTCATAGGCATGCGCCGAGCGGGCGTAGCCGGTGAGGAAGGTGTCGGTGCCGAACAGGATCGTCGCGCCGGTCTGGTAGATCAGCTCGGGCACGATCCGGTAGTGCAGCGGCGACGGATACATGAAGATCGGAATGCCGCCGAGGATCGGCATCATCATGCCGCCGGTCAAACCGAACGAGTGGAACACCGGCAGCACGTTGAACACCTTGTCGTTGGCATTGGCATCGACCCGCGCCAGCGCCTGCGCCGCGTTGGCGAGGATGTTGCGATGGGATAGCACGACACCCTTCGGCGTGCCCTCCGAGCCCGAGGTGAACAGGATGACCGCGGGATCGTTGGCCTTGCGGGCAACGCGCGGCGCGATGCCGGCGCGGAAGCCCGCGATCTTGTCGGCAAGGCCGATGCCGGCCCTGACATCCTCGAGATAGACGACGCGCGCCTGGCCGGCGAGCGCCGCGATCAGCTTGTCGAGCTTGCCCTTCTCGATGAAGGCCTGCGACGTCAGCACGGTCTTGACCTGCGCCGCCTTCATCGCGGCCAGCACGTTGACCGGACCTGCCGAGAAGTTGAGCATCGCCGGCACCCGGCCGATGGTCTGCAGCGCCATGAACACCACGGCGACGCCGGCCGAGTTCGGCAGCAGCACGCCGACATTCTCGCCGATCGCGGTGCCCTGCTCGAGCTTGCGGCTCAACACCTGGGCGCCGAGGATCAGCTTGCGATAGGTCAGCTTGGTGCCGAGCGCGTCCTCGATGATCGGCTTGCCGGTGTCGCGGTCGCGATAGGCATGGCCGAGGCCTTCGAACAGCGTGTGGTCGAGCATCGCGTTCTGGACCATGGCGTTGATCATGACGTCCTGCAGCGCGGCGCCGGCGGCATTACGGCGCGCCTTGCCTCGCAGCGATTCGTCGACCGGCAGCTTCACCGGCGGCAGGACCGAGATCGTCACCTTGGGGAACCAGGAGCGCTTGATCTCGCCATTCTTGAGATAGCTGAGATGCGAACGCTGCGCGCCCTCGATGCGGACCGGGACGACGACCGCATCGGCCTTGTCGGCGATCATCGCGGTGCCGTCATAGACCTTCATCAGCGACCCCGAGACCGTGATGCGCCCTTCCGGGAAGATCACCACCGGCTCACCGGCGGCGACCAGCTTGATCAGGTCGCGTGCCGCCAGCGGCTTCGACGGATCCATCGTGTAGTGCTTGATCATCTTCAGGAACGGCTTGGCCCACCACGCCTTGGCGATGCCGGTGTCGACCGCGAAGCTCGCATCGATCGGCAAGGTGGCGTGCAGCAGCGGGCCGTCGACCAGGCTGACATGGTTGGGCGCGATCAGCATCCGCGTGCCCGATGGCGGCAGATTCTCCATGCCGCGCACCTCGACGCGGAACAGCGCCCGGAACAGCAACGCGCCGAAGTCGCGCACGCCCTCCTTGCCCCACTTGCTCAGCACGAACCAGACGGTGCCGAAGCTCGCGACGGCGAGGCCGAAGAAGATCCAGGCGATCGGCAGGCCGACAGCCTGCAGCGCGCCGACGAACACCGCGCCGGCGACCATGAAGCCGGCCTGCAGGATGTTGCCGGCGGCGATGATGCGGGCGCGCTCGGACGGCGCGGTCCAGGCCTGCACGGCGGCAAACGACGGCACCACGAACAGGCCGCCGCCGAAGGCGAACAGGAAGAAGTCGGCCAGCATGCGGAAGCCGCCGAACGAGCTCGCGAACGCGGCCGCGGTGACGTCCTTGCCGAGCGAGGTGGTGGCGATCGCCCAGGCGAGGTCGAGCCCGATCACGCCCATCACGATGGCGCCGATCGGCACCAGCGCGAGGTTCGGGCGAACGTGGCTGAGCTGCGCGGCGAACAGCGAGCCGGCGGCAATGCCGATCGCGAACACGGCGAGGCACAGCGTGACCACGCCCTCGGTGCCGCCGACGCCTTCCTTGATCAGCGCAGGCAGCAGCGACAGCACGATCGCGCCGACCATCCAGAACCAGGACACGATCACCATGCCGTCCCACAGCCGCGGCTCGGCATAGAGCGACTTCAACAGGCGCACGGTCGAGGTCCAGGGATTTTTGGTGATCGGCAGATCGGGCGCGGACGGCTGGGTCACCGGGATGCGCGACGCAAATGCCCAGGACAGCACCGACAGACCGACCACGGCAGCGCAGATCCAGCCCATGTGGCTGGCGCCGGCGACGAACATGCCGCCCGCGATGGTGCCGATCAGGATCGCCATGAAGGTTGCGCCCTCGACCAGCGCATTGCCGGTCGCGAGTTCGGACACCGACAGCTGGTCGGGCAGAACGGCATATTTCACCGGGCCGAACAGCGCGGCGACGATGCCGAACAGCGCCAGCGCGATGAACAGCAGCGGGATCGAATGGGTGAAGAAACCGGCGGCGGCAAAGGCCGCGGCGAAGATCTCGAAGAACTTCAGCCGGCGGGCGACGACGGACTTGATGTAGCGGTCGGCGAGCTCGCCGCCGAGCGCCGAGAGCACGAAGAACGGAGCGATGAACACCGCCCCCGCGAGCTGAACCAGCGCCGGCCCCTGCTCGTTGGCGACGCCATAGAGCAGCATGATGACGAGCGCGTTCTTCAGCACGTTGTCGTTCAACGCCGAGCAGAACTGCGACCAGAACAGCGGCGCGAAGCGGCGGGACGTCATCAATTCCTTGATCATGACCGGTTCCTTGGGTTAGCGCGCACGGCGCTGGCAGGTCTGCGAGTTCGGGTGGCGGAGAATGGTGAGCGTGGAGAAAATGACGGGGATGCCGCAGCCTTTAGTCTTTTCCGCAACGTATCGGTTCGAAGGCGCGCAAAATCCGGCGCACCGGGAGGTCGCGACATTGCCCGCCAGAGATGTACGAGACCTTATCCAGACCTGGGGTTGATCGACGCCGGACCGGCTCGCGGAGGACATGGTGAGCGCTTTGTTGAGGTTTCGCCGACAATTGCGGCCCGCGTGCTTCAGGTCAGTTCACTCAAGCCGCCGAACGGCGACCATCGACAGTTGCGCGGCTTGCAGCGGCCTCCGCTCGCAGCCGCTTGGCGCGGCGCGCGCCGATCCGCGCGCCGCTGCTCCAGGACGCCTGCGACGTCGCAGGCGCGGGCGATCCGCTCGATCGGCGCGGTCGCCAGAGTGAGGACGGCGCGGCCGAAGCCCTTCACGAGCTCGATCGCGTCATCGACAAGGGTGGTGGTCAATTGAAGTGCTAGGGTCTGCATCTGAGTGGCCTCCTATGCCAACTTGAGCAACGCTCAAATTAGTAGTATGAAAATGAACATTGTTCAAGAAGAATCGCGACGAGACCAAAAAAAACTTCAGCGGCGAGCCCTGCTGATGGAGATCGCGCGCCGGTCAATCTCAACTAAGGGATTGAAATCACTCAAGGTTCGCGATGTCGCCGAGGCCGCCGGGTGCTCCATCGGCAGTGTCTATAATGAGTTCGGCGACTTCGACGGGTTGATCCTGACCGTGAACCGGGAGACCGTTCACGCCCTGACCACGCGGCTCAAGGCGGTCCCGGCCGACGATCCCCTGCGCCAGCTGCACGGACTTGCCGACGCCTATCTCGGCTTCGCCACCGAGCACGCCAATCTGCTGCGCTCGCTGTTCGAGCACCGGATGGAGGACGACCGGCCATTTCCGGAAGACATCCTCACGATGGTGATGGACGCGTTCGCGCTGATGCAGACGCCGCTGCTCCGCCTGCTGCCCGATCGTGATCCCGGCGACGTCGCGCTGCTGTCGCGGATGATGTTCTCCGCGGTCCACGGCATCATCTCGCTCGGCCTCGAGGAGCGCATGGTCGCGGTCCCGCCCGAGATGCTGCGCGAGCGGCTCGCGCAGTTCGTCGACACGCATCTGGCGGGGCTCGGTGTTTCGCGGCGCACGTAATCACACCGGGTGCGCCTCGATCAGGTTTGACTGCGGGCAACGCGGCCTGGGTGAGCAAGGGTCCAGAGCGGTTCGAGGAACACGACACTGGTACCTCCCTCGCGGAAGACGAGCTTGAACTCGATACGTCCATCCGCGGTGATGGAGGCGGAATGCAGTCCGGTATTGCCGTCATAGCGCAAGACGTCGTCGAGGACATAACCGGTGAAGCCGCCGGAAAAGCCGGGCCCGGGTACCCGGCTGTGCGGCATCGCCGGGCCGTTCACGAGATAGCCGGTCGCGACACCGTCCCGATCGACATTGGTGACGATCATCATGAATTGGCGGTGCGAATTGATCCATCCCTGGTCGCTCACCCACACGCCGAGAAAGCGGCGGACATTGTCCGGCACGTCACTTGCCGGCGCGCGAACGCGATAGGCGGGAAGCGGCAGCTGCTTCTCGGCGGCCAGCGCGGTGATCCGCTCGACATCCTGCTCCGGCACGATGCCGTGGTCCTCCGGCACAAACCAGTGCGCCAATTCGGCCAGAGGATGCCTCATCCCGGCGGCAATCGGCGGCGCGGATGCGAGTGATGCGAAGGCCATCACCGACAGGCCGGCGACCAGCGACCTTCGGGGAAGCGCGGCCAAGCGTGCTGCGATGCCGCGTGGAGCGGACATTTGGCGCGAGGCGTTCTGCGATCCATGATCGTGCGGCGGCGGCACCGGCCTGGCATCGAGGCGATAGCCGCGGCGAGACACCGTCTTGATGATACTGTGGTCATCATCGCGCAGCTTCAGGCGCAGCTCGCGGATGCACTGGACGAGCGAGTCGTCGGAAACCGCGACGTTACCCCAGACGGCCTCGTGCAGGTCCTGCTTGGATGCCAGCCGCCCGGCATTGCCGGCAAGATAGCCGAGCACCGCGAATGATTTCGGCCTGAGATCGAGATCGACGCCATCCACGCGGGCTACGCCGCGGGCGAGATCAAGCTCAAAGGAATCAAATATCAAAACGGAATCAGTCGCCGGGTCCATAGAGGTCACTCCATGCCCACAGACGGCACCAATCGGGAAAATTTAGCAGGAAATTCGCCGTTCTGTCACTTCTTCATCAGGACTTCCCTGGCGCGAAGCCGATAGTCGCGAACCGGCCCGGCATCATCTCCGGGCTCGCGGGAGGTTGGCCATGTCGAGCACCCGGTTTGCCGTGTTGGTCGGGGCTGTTCTGGCGCTTGCGGCGGTGCGACCGGGACACGCCCAGGCGCAGGACGTCGTAAGGGTCGGGCTGGTGATGCCGTTGACCGGCGTCCTGGGGCCGGTCGGCAAACAGGCGGTCGCCGGGGCGCGGCTCTACATGGCACAGCACGGCGACATGGTCGCCGGCCGCAAGGTCGAATTGATCGTCCGGGACGATGCCAGCGTGCCCGACAACGCCAAGCGCATTGCGCAGGAGCTGATCGTCAACGACGAGGTCGCGATCCTCGGCGGCGGGCTGACGCCGAGCGTGCTGGCGCTCGCGCCGCTGGCCAATGAGAGCAAGACGGCAACCGTCGTCATGGTGTCGGGCACCTCGATCGTGACCGAACGGTCGCCTTACTTCGTGCGCTCCAGTTGGACGCACGCGCAGCAGGCCAGCGTGCTGGCGAATTGGGCGGCGAGGAACGGATCGAAGCGGGCCACCATCATCGCGTCCGACTGGGCACCCGGGCGCGAAGCCGCCGGCGTATTTTCGGCGAGCTTCACCGCGGCCGGTGGAACGATCGTCGAAGCGCTGAAAGTGCCGCTGGCCAACCCCGATTTCGCGCCGTTCCTGCAGCGCGCGCGGGATGGCAATCCCGACACCCTGTTCATTTTTGTCCCGACAAGCCAGGCCGGTATCCTGGCCAAGCAGTTTGTCGAGCGCGGGCTCGACAAGAGCGGGATCAAGCTGATCGGCCCCGGCGACATCGCCGACGATGAGGACCTGCCGGGCATGAGCGATGCGATGATCGGCATGATCACGGCGGGGTTCTATTCCGCCGCGCATCCATCCGACCTGAACCGCGACTATGTCGCGGCATTCCGCAAGGCCAACGCGAATGTTCGACCGAACTTCATCAGCGTCAGCGCCTATGACGGCATGCATCTGATATACGAGGCGCTGAAGGTGACCGGCGGCAAGACCAACGGCGATGCGTTGGTCGAAGCCATGAAGGGCATGGCCTGGGAAAGCCCGCGCGGCCCGATGTCGATCGACCCGAAGACGCGCGAGGTCGTCCACGACATCTACATTCGCAAGGTCGAGAAGGTCGGCGGCGAGCTCTACAGCGTCGAGCAGGAGACGTTCAAGACGGTCAAGGACCCCGCCAAGGTCGCGAACCGATGAGGGAGACGGAGTAGCGGCTGATCCGGCTTGGCGTAGGCCTTTGCGGTGTCCCGGCATAGCGGGTGACGGCCGACACAGGACTTGCGTTCAGACCATCCCCCCTGCAACACGACCGATCCCGAGCCAGCAAACCAGCTCGTCCAACGCCACTCCGACGCTTCAAGCGCGCGCCCGCGCGATCGTGCCGCCGACGATCTGCATGGCAACGCCGAGCACCCAGCCCGCCATGATGGCCGCGGTCCAGCCGATGTCCGGCTCGCTGCGCAGCACGACGACGCCAACCGAGAAGAACGCAACCATCGTCGCGAGGAAGGTCCCGATCGCGCCGAGCAGCTCCGCCGCGTCGATCTTGCGCATCGACGCCGAATCCTTCGGGTGGAACAGCTTGGGCGGCGTATCGATGCCGAGATAGAAGCCGATCGCGC
Organism: Bradyrhizobium pachyrhizi; assembly: GCF_029714545.1. Lineage (NCBI taxonomy): Bacteria > Pseudomonadati > Pseudomonadota > Alphaproteobacteria > Hyphomicrobiales > Nitrobacteraceae > Bradyrhizobium > Bradyrhizobium pachyrhizi. The sequence continues at coordinate 8,621,000 of NZ_CP121667.1, forward strand.
CGCCCAGCATCATGACGAGCAGGAACGCCTGCGAGGTCAGCGCCGAGACGCTCGAGCCGACATGGATGGCGACAAACAGACCGCTTGCAGCTCCCGCCAAAGCAAGACCGAAGCGCTCAAGGACATGGGCAAATTTTCTGACGTGGCTGCGCATCGCTATGCCTCATCAATGAATTGCGCCGCTATCAGGCTAGGCCTTTTCGCAGCAACGCGAAAGCCGTCGCCTCTCACATGGCCGCGACCACGTGACGCTTTGTGCGCCAGTTCACACCTATCGCGGCATGGAATGTTTAAAGAGCGATCAAAGGTAGCAAACGATCCGGTCCCTGCTACGCTGCGCCACCCGCTTCATTCGTTTCAGCGAGCGTCTTTCAATGCCGAGTCCGAAGATCATTATTCTGTCCGATGGCACCGGCAACGCCGCTTCCAGCGTCTGGCGCACCAACGTCTGGCGGATATTTCAGTCGCTCGATTTGCAGGGCAATACGCAGGCCGCCAAGTATGATGACGGCGTCGGCACGTCAAAATTCATTCCGCTGGCCATCCTCGGCGGCGCCTTCGGCTACGGCCTCAAGCGCAACATCCTCGACGCCTACAAGTTCATCTGCCGGAACTACGACCACGAGAACGATTCGAAGGTCTACCTGTTCGGATTCAGCCGCGGCGCATTCACCGTGCGCACGCTCGCCGCACTCATCCTCGATCAGGGCCTGATCGTCGCGGACACCGAATCCGAGCTGCACGACGGCGCGGTGAAGGCCTATCGCGCATACCGGGCCGAGGGCTACCACTCGATCTGGCGCATCGAGGTGCTGTTCCGCGCGCTGCGCGACTATGTTCTTGTGCCGCTGTGGGATCGGCTTCGAGGCAACAAGCCGTATGCAAGGATCGCGCGGAAGCCGGTGCCGGCGATCGAGTTCATCGGCATCTGGGACACCGTCGCGGCCTATGGCCTGCCGATCGACGAGATGACGCGCGGCATCTCCAACTGGGTGTGGCCGCTCGAACTGCCGAACCGGATTCTCAGCCCGAAGGTCAAGTGCGCGCGACACGCGCTGGCGCTCGACGACGAGCGCACGACCTTTCATCCGGTGCTCTGGACCGAGCAAGAGCCGGAACAGCCTCCACCCGCGGTGCCGACCAGCATCGATGGCGAGCGCCTCGTCCAGGTCTGGTTCGTCGGAATGCACGCCAATGTCGGCGGCGGCTATCCGGACGACGCCGTCGCGTTCGTGCCGCTGGCCTGGCTGGTCGACGAAGCCGTCAAGCGCGGCCTCGCATTCAAGAGCGCACCGATCGCCGACCCTGACGCGATCAAGTCAATCAAGTCCTCCGAAGACAAGGATGGCCGCCTCTACGATTCGCGGGCGGGCCTCGGCGCGTACTACCGGTACGGTCCACGCAAGGTCGCCGACCTCTGCAACGATCCCTATGCCGGCGTCAGCGTGCCGATGCCGAAGATCCACGAGAGCGTGTTCGAGCGGATCGACAGCGGCGCCAATGCCTATGCCCCGATCGGACTTCCGCCGAACTACGTGGTCGTCTCGCGCAGCGGCCAGGTCACCCCGCTCGGCGCCAATACGTTTGAGACGCCCGCGGGCGCACCGGCGCGCTATGCCGCGCAGGAGAAGCTGTGGAACTACGTCTGGATGCGCCGGATCGCCTACTTCGCCACGCTGGCGGCGTCGCTGCATCTGGCCGCGTTCTGGCTGTTCCATAACCAGCACAAGGAGCACGAATTCAGCTCCTATGTCAGGATGATCTCGGAGCTGGTGCGCTTCGTTCAATCGTTCCTGCCCGATTCCTTTCATTGGTGGACCGATTGGTACGCCGGCAACCCGGAATGGTGCGCGGGCGGCATCCTCGCTGTCATCGTGCTGATGGGTGTAGGCAGTTCGCTCAGCGCGACGATCCGGGACAGGATGCGGATCATCTGGCGTAACCGCGCGAGCCCTGTGCCGCTCTCCGGCTTCATGCACAACGCGATCTATCGATTCCGCACCTGCGCGATCTATCAGTGGATCCTCAATGTCGGAAAGCGGCATGTCGTGCCGTTTGCGCTGACAGCCCTGCTGGTCTGGTTCAGCGCGACGCTGGTCAGCCACTTCCTGTTCAATCTCGCCGATTCGACGGGGGCATTCTGCAGGGGCACTGCAACGGACAAGCTTGTCGCCGTCGACAAGGGCATCCCGCAGGATGCCGCCGACTTCGACACCGGCGCGATCTGTGCGCCGACCGGTCTCAAGGTCCGCACCGGGTTCAAGTACGAGATCGCGATCACGATGTCGGAGCCCTGGGAGGACGCCGGACGCGCGGTGACGCCGATCGGATACCGGACCTCGACCATCGAAGGCACAAAGCAGTTGCGCGGCTACTTCGCGATCTTCCTGCGGCGGATCCTGTTCCGGCCATGGTTCAGGCTGATCGCACGGGTCGGCGAAACTGGGGTCGACGAGTATTTCCTCGACCCCCTGCCGGTGTCGAACACCGACCCGCAGGTCTACAAGGCGCGTTTCACCGCCGATCGCAGCGGCGAGATCTTCCTCTACGTCAACCAGGCCGTCATCGGCCTGCCCTGGGCCTGCGGATGGTTCTACGGCGACCATAAAGGCAAGGCGAAGGTCACGGTGCGGCTGCTGTAGGGAGCCGCGATCGGGTCCACAGCATCGCGGCCCAACGGGTGCGCATGGCGTGACCGATCTGTGATCCTGCCGACAGACCCGGTTGTAGATTATCTGGCATACTCTCCTTGCTAGATCAGCCGCCCCGACGCCCGGAACGATCCGACGCGACTCCAGGGATCGCCGGGCGACGTTGACGCGCCAGATTCATGTCGACCGGATATTTCTCATCAGGGATTTGGAGCATCACCATGATTTCCACAATTCAGGCGTTCCCGACCACCGACGGCATCCTCGTGGTCTGGGAGGTCGCGGCAATGATCCCGGACTGCCTCGGCTTTGCGCTGTATCGTCAGCAGCAGGGCAAAAGTGCAACCGTGGTCGACACCTGGGTCGGATTCGAGGACCAGGCGCAGGATCACAAGCCGGGCGAACATCAGCCGAGCACCGAATGGCCGGTGCAGAAGACGAACTGGACCGATTTCCTGGCGCCGACTGACGCGCCGGTCCGCTATGGCGTCGTTCCAGTTCTCAAGGACGGCGCCACCAAGGTAAAGCCCGCCTACAGTGCGCCAGCGACATGGACCGAATACGTCTCGGCCATGCCGTCGGGCCCGCTCAAGCCGTGGTTCAACCGCGGCACGATCTCGGCGCAATGGCTGTCGCGCGCCATCGGCAAGGACAAGAAGCCGGCGCAAACCCTGGAGAAGGCGATCTCGACCAAGGGCAACAAGATCCGTGACTTCCTCAAGGGCCAGCTCGGCGCCCGCCTGCTGGCGCTGTTGGCTGAAGCCAAGAAGAGCAAGCGCGACGTCTATCTCGCGCTCTACGAGCTCAACGACCCCGAGCTGATCGCCGCGCTGACCGCGATGAAGGGCAAGGCACACGTCGTGCTCGGCAACAGCACCGGCAAGTCCGACGCCACCGCCAAGGACACCGAGAAGAACGCCGGCGTGCTGAAGAAGGCCGGCGTCGACATCGTCCGCCGCAAGATCGCGCCGAGCCGTTACGCTCACAACAAGTTCGCGGTGTTCTGCGACGGTGCGCAGAAGCCGAAGGTGGTCTGGACCGGCAGCACCAACTGGACCCGGACCGGACTGTGCACCCAGAACAACAACGGGCTCGAGATCACCGACGACAAGGTCGCGGCGGCCTATCACGACCATTGGAAAGCGATCTACGCCGACGGCAGCAAGTCGCCGAAGGCGCTGGCCGTGGCCGGCGATCACGAATGGCCCTTCACCATCGGCAAGTCGAGGCTCAGCGTCTGGTTCACGCCGACCACCAAGAGCGGCGACCTCAAGGAAGCCACCAAGATGATCGAGGACACCGAGCATGGCGCGGTGTGCCTGATGCTCAATCCCGGCAACAAAGGCCTGCTCGGCCCGATTCTGGAGAAGGCGCAGGACAAGAAGCTCTATGTGCGCGGGGTGCTCAACAATTTCCCGGCGCAGGGCAAGGACAGTCCGAAGGATCAGCTGCAGCTCCTGGCCGGCGACGGGCAGCAGCAGGTCTTCAAGGGCAAGCAGATCGCCGACGTGATCCGGCCCGCCGGCATCGACAAGACCGCGGACTGGTGGGAGCACGAGATCAAGAACACCGGCAAATTCATGATCGCCGTACACAGCAAGGTGATCGTGCTGGACCCGGCCGGCAAGAACCCGGTGGTCATGACCGGCTCGCACAATTTCTCCGACCGCGCCAGCACCAAGAACGACGACAACCTCGTCATCATCAGAGGCGATTCGCAGCTGGCGCTGACCTATGCGGCGCGCATCGTCAGTATCTACGGCCAGTATCGCTGGCAGGCCTGGCGCAACACGCCGGAGGGCCAGAAGGACAAGGGTCTGAAGCGCAGCGACACCTGGCTGAGCAACCGCATCGGCAAGGGCTGGGCGCAAACCGAAACGCGGTTCTGGCTCGGCACCGCCTGACGCCGGCGATCCGTCATGACTACGGGGCAGCGTTACCGCTGCCCCGTATTATCCTCACCGTCAAACCTACGCTGCGCGGCCGACCGAGGCGTCGAGATGCTTCAGCCGCGGCAGCACCTCCTGCTTCAGGAGCCGCAGAGAATTGTGCCAGGCTTCCGGCTTGTGCTTGTAGTCGAAGCCGAACACCAGGAGCACGCCGAAGCCGCCAACCTCCTGGTAGATCCTCTCGATCTTTTCGGTGACCGTCGCGGGCGATCCGACGATCCAGTTGTTGCGCGCGCAATATTCGACCGTAACGTCGCTGTCCGGCACGTCGGGCGAGGCCTTCAGGTAATCCTTGAAACCAAAGTGGCCGAGCAGCGGCAGGAAGTACTCGCCCATCATCCGGCCCATCATGTCGCCGGTCGACAGCTTCCATGCTTCTTGATCGGTGTCGGCGACGAATACCTCGCGCACCATTCGCCAATCCTTGCGGCTCGGCGTGCGGCCGGTCTTGGCCGCGCCCGCCTCGACCGAGTCCCAGTGGCTGCCGACATAGGCAGGGTTGAGGTTGAGGCTCATCGGAATGAAGCCGCGCTCGCCGGCGAGCTTCAGCGTGTCCGAATTCTTGGAGAGTCCCGCGACGCCGATCGGCGGATGCGGCGCTTGCTGAGGCTTGATGTGCGGCTTGAGGAAATCGAACATCGTGTCCGGCTTGGTCACGGTCCAGAACTTGCCCTTGTGGGTCCAGGGAGCCGGCTCGGTCCACATCTTCAAAATGATCTCGAGCGCTTCGCGCGTCATGTCGCGGTTCTGTCCTGACATGCCGTCGACATTGAACATGGCCCAGTCGCTCGGCAGCCCGGAGGCCGCGACGCCGAAATTGAGCCGCCCGTTCGAGAGATGATCGAGCATCGCGACGCGGTTGGCGAGCTCGGCCGGGTGATGATACGGCAGCAGGAAGCCGCCGGGCCCGATGCGGATATTCTTGGTCTGCAGCAGCGCCTGCGCGATCAAGAGATCAGGCGACGGATGCGGCTCCCAGGGCGCGGTGTGGTGCTCGCCGATCCAGGCTTCCTGATAGCCGAGTTCGTCGAGCCAGCGCAGCACCTGCAGGTCCCAGTCGTGGCCCTCCTTCAATCCGCACTCCGGCGGATGCGACGGCATCGCGAAGTATCCGAGTTCCATGGGTTTCCTCTCTTTGTTCGATGCGTGTCTTTCGCACGCGCTTCGAGAGTAGCTGCCCCGGCTACGGCAGAACAATGGCCTTGTCGCATCCGGCTCGGCCAGGATCTATGGGTAGGGCGTATCCTTCAGCATGATCGCGATACCGGAAAAGCTTCGCTCCATGATCCGCAGGAAGGTCTCGCGTGACGACGCAGCCGACCTGCGGGCCTTGTGCTCGCGAAGCCCTTCCGCATAGGCGACGGTCAGCGCCGTGACCACCATCGACGCGGCGAGCCGGGCATCGGCATCGGCGAGCGGGCGCTTGATGGCTCCCGCCAGCACGCTCGCGAGATCATCGATCAGTTCGTCACGCATCTCGCGCGCCCGCGCCGAGAGCGCCGGGCTTTCGGCGACGGTGCGCCAGAATTTCGCCGTTGCGTCGGTGAATTTCGCGAACGGATGCACGCGATCCGCCAGGCTGTGCACCAGCTTGCGGAGAGTCGCGATCGGCGCCTCGCCGGCCGGACGCTCGGCAAAGGCGGCGCGCAACATCTGCCGGCTTTCCTCCTCACGGTCGAAGAACAGGTCTTCCTTGCGTGGAAAGTAATTGAACACCGTCATCCGGGAGACCTCTGCGGCCTCGGCGACTTCGGCCACCGAAACATTGTCGAAGCCGCGTTCCAGGAACAGCTCGGTGGCGACATCCGAGATCGCCTGGCGCGTCGCCTCCTTCTTCCGCTCGCGCAATCCGCCCTGATTTGACATGCGGGAATTTGTACCATATTAAATATTATACTGAGTACAATTTTATGGTGACGGCTTGACGCGTGAACGAACAGATGTGGTTGTGGTCGGTGCCGGGCCGACCGGACTGCTGCTGGCGATCGAACTGACCCTGGGCGGCGCCGACGTGATCGTCATCGAGCGGCTGACCGAGCCCGACCAGACCATCAAGGCCGGCGCGATCGGCGCGCTGGCAGGCGAGGCCCTGGAGCGCCGCGGCCTCGGCGACGCGATGAATGCGGTCGAACGCAGCATGGCGGACAGCATGTCCAGGCTCATGAAGGGCGCGGGCGATGCGAGCGACCTGCCGTTCAAGAAATTCGGCGGTCACTTCTCGGGCATTTTCCTGATCGACCAGACGCGTCAGCGCGAGCCGGACCGGCGGTTGCGCGGGGTGAACCAGCAAGCCCTGGAAACGATGCTCGCCGAGCGCGCCCACGCGCTCGGCATCGAGATCAGGCACGGCTGCGAGTTGATCGATTTCGAGGATAGCGGCGACGGCGTCGTGGCGCGGACCAGCGACGCGTCCGGCGATGCCACGCTGCGCGCGGCCTATCTGGTCGGCTGCGACGGCGGACGCAGCGCCGTGCGCAAGCGCGCGGGCTTCGTATTCCCCGGCACCGAACCGACCCTCACGGGACACCAGGCCATCGTCGATCTCGATCATCCGGATCGACTTCTGCCGGTCGGCTGGCGGCGGACGCCGGTCGGCATGATGGCCTATGGACCGATTCCTGGCCGGGTGTTCCTGGCCGAGTTCGACGGACCGCCGGCCGATCGCAGCGCACCGGTCACGCGCGAGGAGATCGAGACCACCCTGCGCCGGATCAGCGGCGTCGACGTTCGCGTCACCGCGGTCAAGACCGCGACGCGCTTCACCGACAATGCGCGGCAGGCCGACAGCTATCGCAGGGGCCGCGTCCTTTTGGCGGGCGATGCGGCGCATGTGCACTCGCCATTCGGCGGACAAGGCCTCAATCTCGGCCTGCTCGATGCGGTCAATCTCGGCTGGAAACTTGCGGCGGTCGTCTGCGATCGCATGCCCGAAAGCCTGCTCGACAGCTACACGGAGGAGCGGCATCCGATCGCGGCAAGGGTGCTCGCCAACACCCGCGCCCAGGTCGCCTTGATGCGGCCTGATGTCATGACGGACGCCTTGCGCGAGATCGTCGCTGACCTGATGAGCCTCGACGAGGGCACCCGCTATTTCGGCGAAATGATCAGCGGCATCCGGATCCGTTACGATCTCGGCAGTGACCATCCATCGGTAGGCCGGCTCTCCGGCAATTTTGCTCTTGGCGACGACGGCGCGGAAACAACCCTGTTCGATCAGATGGAGGACGGCAGGGCCGTGCTGGTCGATGCGACTGATGGAGCTGCGTCAGCGATCGCGGCGCGCTGGGACATCTTCGTGCGATGCGTGCCAGGACGCGGCGGCGCTTCGCTGCTGATCCGTCCGGACGCCTGCATCGCCTGGGCGGCCGACGACGCCGACACGACGGGCCTCGACGCCGCGCTGACGCGCTGGTTCGGGCCCGCCATGCAGTGACCTCGCAAGCGAGGTGCGCTGTCAGCGCGTCCCGAACGTGGTCTTGCCGAACAGCGCCTTCTGCGTCGAGGGCTGCGAGCGCCAGTATTGCGGCGGCGCGCTCACCTCGCCGCCGAGCTCGGCGGCAGCGTGCCAGCCCCAGCGCGGGTCGTAGAGCATGCCGCGGGCGAGCGCGACCATGTCGGCCTTGCCGGACGAGACGATCTCCTCCGCCTGCTTCGCTTCCGTGATCAGGCCGACCGCCATCGTGGTAACGCCGGTCGCCTCCTTGATCGCCAGCGCCGCCGGCACCTGATAGCCCGGCCCGAGAGGGATCTTCTGCAACGGCGAGACGCCGCCGGATGAGACATCCATCCAGTCGACGCCGCGCTTCTTCAGCTCCCTGGCAAGCTCGATGGTCTGCGCAAGGTCCCAGGCGCCCTCGACCCAGTCGGTCGCCGACACCCGCATGCCGATCGGCTTGTGATCCGGGAATACTGCGCGCACGGCATCGAACACTTCCAGCGGGAAGCGCATGCGGTTTTCCAGCGAGCCGCCATAGCGATCGGTCCGCTTGTTGGCGATCGGCGAAAGGAATTGGTGCAGCAGATAGCCGTGCGCGCCGTGCAGCTCGAGCGCATCGATGCCGAGCCGGTCGGCGCGCTTTGCCGACGCGACAAAGGCCTCGCGGATGCGCTTCAGGCCGGCGTCGTCGAGTGCCACCGGCGCGGCCTCGCCTGCCTTGTGCGGGACGTCAGATGGTCCGACCGTCTGCCAGCCGCCTTCGGCAATCGGGATCAACTGCCCGCCCTCCCAGGGGCGCTGGCTCGACGCCTTGCGGCCGGCATGGGCGAGCTGCATCGCGACCGCCGCTTTCGAATGCTTGCGCACCGAGGCCAGGATCGGCTTCAGCGCCGCCTCGTTGGCGTCGTTGTAAAGACCGAGGCAACCCGGCGTGATCCGCCCGATATCCTCGACATGGGTGGCCTCGATGCAGAACATCGCCGCGCCGGACAGGGCCAGCATGTTGATGTGGGTGAAGTGCCAGTCGTTGGCGGAGCCGTCGATGGCCGAATACTGGCACATCGGCGAGACCATGATGCGATTGGAGAGTTTCAGGTCGCGCAGTTCGATCGGGGAGAACAGGGTGCTCATGCGGCGGATATCCGGGATCGGGGAAAGGGCCCGGTTAAGATAGAGGCACCACGGCCGATCACCAACTGTCCGGAAGGCCGCGCAGGCAGGGGCGCAGATCAGCAATGCCCTGGCGGCGTCCCTCGGGCCCGGCGCCTCAGTCCACCAGCGTGAACTGCAGCAGCAGGTTGCGCTGGATCAGGGAGAAATTGTCGTCGGAGACCATGGTCAGGACGGTCTCGCCCTCCTCCGTGACATGGGCGTCGATGCCTTCCATATTGTCGACCTCGTTGCCGAGATCGGCATTGAAGATCGCAGGGCCGTCGACCACGGCGCCGGGCGTGATCTCGGACAGCGCGAGACGGCGGATGCGGATGCCGACGCCGCCGAACCAGGAGAATTTCCGCTCCAGAATCAACAGACCGCCCGACGGCAGCAGGACCGCGTCGCTGATGTCGAAATTCTCGCTGCGGCGGACGCTGAACTGGCCCGGCATCTTGCCGCCGACCAGAAAGGCGACCAGATTGCCGCTCGCATCGAGCCCGCGTTCCGAGAACGCGATCAGCGTACCGGCAAGCGGCTGGCCTTTCGGCACGAAGACGAGGCCCTCCAGCCCCTTGTTGTTGGGAAGCTTGCGTGCCGCCGGCGGCAGCGCAATCACCTCGCCGCGCGAGCGGGTAAAGCCCTTGGCGAAATCGAAGCGCAGCACCTGGTTGACCCGCTCGAGCCCGACATAGGCGAACGAGCCGTCGAGCGCGAGCGATTCCGAATCATACCAGCCGCGGGTCGCGGTGATCGGCCTGCCGTCGGCGCCGAGCAGCGGCGCCGCCTCGACATCGTCGAGCCCGACCATCTCCCGGCCGCGATAGACGATGCGGCCGGTGAGCCAGCTGCCCTGGTCGCTGACCGCGATGAAGCGTTCGCCCTTGGCATCGAGCCGTAGCGCGGAGAGGCCGCCGAAGCCGGAGAACGACGAGGTCAGGATCAGACCGCTGCGATATTCCAGCGCGCCGAACCGCGTGCGCGCGCGATCGCGGATATCGAACGACGGCAGCGGCCGCGCGTTGACGTCGATCGAAACCGGTTCGTTGACCCGGTAGGGGCTCGGCCTCGCAGCCGGCCTCGGCGTTGCCGGCGGCTGGGTCGCGCTCTGCGCCTGCGCAAGACGCGGCAATGCGGCGGCCGACAGCCCCGCCGCCATACCCTGGAGGAAACGGCGGCGGCTAGGGGGTGAGCGCATGTCTCACGAGTGGAGGCGGCGCCGGATGCCCGGCGCGGGCGCCGAGCCGTGAGTCTCGCTGAACAGCTCGGCGAGCTTTTCGGTGATGGCGCCGCCGAGCTCTTCGGCGTCCACGATGGTCACGGCGCGGCGATAGTAGCGCGTCACGTCGTGACCGATGCCGATCGCGATCAGCTCGACCGGCGAGCGGGTCTCGATCTCGTCGATGATGTGCCGCAGATGCCGCTCGAGATAGTTGCCGGGATTGACCGACAGCGTGGAGTCGTCGACCGGCGCGCCGTCGGAGATCATCATCAGGATGCGGCGCTGCTCGGGGCGCGCGAGCAGGCGCTTGTGCGCCCAGTCGAGCGCCTCGCCGTCGATGTTCTCCTTGAGCAGGCCCTCGCGCATCATCAGCCCGAGATTCTTCCGCGCGCGACGCCAGGGTGCGTCGGCCGACTTGTAGATGATGTGCCTGAGATCGTTGAGGCGGCCCGGATTGGCCGGCTTCCCGGCCGCGAGCCACGCCTCGCGCGACTGCCCGCCCTTCCAGGCGCGCGTGGTGAAGCCGAGGATCTCGACCTTGACGCCGCAACGCTCCAGCGTGCGCGCCAGGATATCGGCGCAGGTGGCGGCGACCGTGATCGGGCGGCCGCGCATCGAGCCGGAGTTATCCAGCAGCAGCGTCACCACGGTGTCGCGGAAGGTCGCCTCCTTCTCATGCATGAAGGACAGCGGATGATAGGGATCGGTGACGACGCGCGACAGCCGCGCCGGATCGAGGATGCCCTCCTCGAGATCGAACTCCCAGGCGCGGTTCTGCTGGGCCATCAGCCGGCGCTGCAGGCGGTTGGCGAGCCGCGCCACGATGCCCTGCAGATGCGCGAGCTGCTTGTCGAGATAGGAGCGCAGCCGCTCGAGCTCGTCGTGGTCGCAGAGATCCTCGGCGGCGATCACCTCGTCGAATTTCGGCGCGAAGGCGTGATATTCCGGACCGCGCGGCTCGTTCTGGCCGCGCGCATTCGGCCGCGTCGCCTCGCCCGGCGTCTCGTCGTCGCCTAGCTCGCCGTCGTCGAACGTATCAGACGTGGAGGCCTGCGCGCTCTCCATCGCGCTTTCGCTCATCTCTTCCGCTGACGTCTGCGCCTGGTCGGCGCTCATCTCTTGCGCGGCATCGGAGTCGGGCGAGCCCTCGGCGCCGGACTGATCGCTCTCGCCGTCCTGGTTCTCGTCCTGGTCGTCGTCATCGTCCGAATCCATGTTGCGGTCGTCGCCGAGATCGAGCGCCGACAGCAGATCATGGACGAGGTCGCCGAACCTCGCCTGGTCCTCGGTGAAACGGCTGAGTTTGTCGAGCCGCGAGCCGATCTTGTCCTCCAGGGTCGGACGCCAGAGATCGACCATCTTCTTGGCGGCCGCGGGCGGGGCCATGCCGGTCAGACGTTCGCGCACCAGCATCGCCAGCGCATCCGACAGCGGCGCGTCGGCGCGATCGGTGATCTCGTCATACTTGCCGCGGTGGAAATGATCGTCGAGCATCGCGGTGAGGTTCTTCGCAACGCCCGCCATCCGCCGCGAGCCGATCGCCTCGACGCGCGCCTGCTCGACCGCCTCGAACACGCCGCGCGCCTGCGGGTTACCCGGCATCAGCTTGCGATGCACCTTGGGATCGTGACAGGCGATCTTGAGCGCGATCGAATCGGCGTGGCCGCGCACGATCGCCGCATCGCGCTTGGTCATCTTGCGCGCCGGCTCCGGCAGCCGCGCCTTGCCGGGCGCGAGCCCGGGGCGCTCGGCGGCGAAGGAGACTTCGAGCTCCGGCTTCTTGGCGATCGCCTTCAGGCACGCCGACACCGAGCGCTTGAACGGCTCGGTCGGCGCTTCCTTGGATCCGGGACGGAATTTGATGTTGGAGGTTGTCATAGCGATTTCGTAAACCAATGGCGCGTTACGCCGCCGGGATACCCCTCAATCGAACCGAACTCTTTATATCCATTGGCGCGGTAGAAGCCCGGCGCCTGGAAGCTCATCGTATCCAGATAGGATCGCGTCGCTCCGAAGCGCCGCGCCTCGTCCTCGATCGCCTTGATCAGCTTCGCGCCAAAGCCCTTGTTGCGAAACTTCTGCTCCATCCAGAACAACTGGATGAACAACACCGCGGTCCAGACCTCGCCGACGATGCCGCCGACAATCTTGTCATCTTGCCGCAGCGAGATGGCGAAGCGCTTGTACTTCTGCTTCCCCATCTTCTCGTTGTTGTAACGGAGCAATCCGCCGAGCACCGCCTTCTTCGTCTGTGTGACTGTGCGCTCGACGGAGATTTTCGGCATGGACTAGCTGAGCGCCACGTTGACCGACGATTCCGGCAGCTCGACGTTGAAGCAGCGCTGGTAGAACTCGGCGACCAGCGGCCGCTCCAGTTCGTCACACTTGTTGAGGAAGGTGACGCGGAACGCGAAGCCGATGTCGTTGAAGATGTCCGAGTTCTCGGCCCAGGTGATCACCGTGCGCGGGCTCATCACCGTCGACAGGTCGCCATTGGCGAAGGCGTTGCGGGTGAGGTCCGCAAGCCGCACCATCTTGTTGACGATGTCGCGGCCTTCCTGCGTGCGGTAGTGGCGCGCCTTGGCCAGCACGATCTCCACTTCCTCGTCATGGGCGAGGTAGTTCAGCGTGGTGACGATCGACCAGCGGTCCATCTGGCCCTGGTTGATCTGCTGGGTGCCGTGATAAAGCCCCGAGGTGTCGCCGAGGCCGACCGTGTTGGCGGTCGAAAACAGGCGGAACGCCGGATGCGGCTTGATCACCTTGTTCTGGTCGAGCAGCGTCAGGCGGCCGGAGACTTCCAGCACGCGCTGAATCACGAACATCACGTCCGGGCGGCCGGCGTCGTATTCGTCGAACACCAGCGCGATATTGTGCTGCAGCGCCCAGGGCAGGATGCCGTCGCGGAATTCGGTGACCTGCTTGCCATCCTTGACCACGATGGCGTCCTTGCCGACGAGATCGATACGGCTGATGTGGCTGTCGAGGTTGACGCGCACGCAGGGCCAGTTGAGGCGGGCCGCAACCTGCTCGATGTGGGTCGACTTGCCGGTGCCGTGATAGCCGGTGACCATCACGCGGCGGTTCTTGGCAAAGCCGGCGAGGATCGCGAGCGTCGTCGCGCGGTCGAAGCGATAGTCCGGGTCGGTTTCCGGCACATGCGGATCGACTTCCGAATAGGCGGGAACTTCCAGATCGCTATCGATCCCGAAGACCTGCCGGACCGACACCTTCATGTCGGGCAAGCCGACGACGGGTTCTTGTGTTTTGGTCTGGACGGCGGTCGTCATTCATCCTCCGAGGTCCCGGGCATTCCCGAAACCAGATTGATGGTTTGGCTGCGGATGGGGTGCTAGGCACAAGCCTAGCAGAGAGCAACGGCCGGCAGAAGCCCGCGGGCCAATCAAAGTTCCGTTGTCCTATCATGAAGATAGGTCCGGACGCCGGTTTTTGAAAGGCTGCCCTGCGAATCACGCCGCACTTTCGCCGCAGCGTGCGGACGCCCTGCCTGCCCGCGAGGCACTTTCCACCCCGGCAGGGAGTTGTTAGCTCTCCAATCCATATCACCGCCGCATGGGAATTTTGTGACTTCATTCCTTGACCCGTTCATCGCGTTCGTTTCGGCCCATGCCTGGCTCGCCTATCTGACGCTGTTTCTGGCCGCCCTGCTGGAAGCGGTTCCGGTGATCGGCTCCCTGGTGCCGGGTTCGACCATCATCCTGGCGCTAAGCGCGCTGGTGCCGGGCGGGGAACTGAAGCTGCTGCCGGTGCTCGCCGCGGCCGCCGCCGGCGCGATGCTCGGCGACGGCACCGCCTACCTGATCGGCCACCGCAGCCAGCGCGAGATCCTGTCGGCCTGGCCGCTTTCCAACTACCCCCGCGTAGTGGCGCAGAGTGAGGCGTTCTTCAATCGCTGGGGCGTGCTCGCGGTGTTCTTCGCCCGCTTCGTGCCGCCGATCCGCGCCTTCGTGCCGATCACGGCCGGCGCGCTCGACATGCCGCCGGCGCGCTTCTACGCGGTCAACATCCCCGCGATCCTGCTCTGGGCGCCGGCGCATGTGCTGCCCGGCGTGCTCGCCGTCACCGCGCTGCACGACTATGCCGGCCTGCCGCATCATGGCCATGTCGGCAAGCATCTCTGGATGTTTGCGGTCGCGGGCGGCGCCGTAATCCTGGCGCTGGCCGTCTGGACCATCCGCCGCCGGCAGGGCGGCAGCCTGATCGAACCGGCCAAGCCGGCCAAATAGCTAGAGGCTGTTGGTCGTTCCCGCCCGCCCGGGCGCCGGTCCGACATAGCGCGCGCGAGGCCTGATCAACTTGCCGAGTTGAAGCTGCTCGCTGGCATGTGCGATCCAGCCGACGCTGCGGGCCATCGCAAACAGCGCGAGCTCGCTGCCCGCTGGCATCCGCAGCGCATGCACCAGCACCGCCAGCGCATAATCGATGTTGACGAATTCGCCGGTCGCCTCCGCGATCCGCTCCGGCACTTCCCTGGTGAATTTGCGCGGCGCGCCGGCCCGCGTCAGCGCCTCGAGCAGCGAGATCGCCCGCGGATCGCCCTTCTTGTAGACGCCGTGCCCGAAGCCGGCGAAACGCTCGCCAAGCGCGACGCGCTCGCGGACCACTGGCGCAACGTCATTGTCGAGCATCGTCTTGACGAGGCGCGAGGCGAGCACGACGGCACCGCCATGCATCGGTCCCTTCAGCGCAACGAGACCCGCGATCACGGCGTCGTACAGATTGAGCCCGGTCGATGCCGCGCAGCGTGCGGTGAAGGTCGACGCGTTCAGTTCATGATCGGCGAGCAGCACCAACGCGCGGCGGATCAGGTCGGGCGCGTGCTTGTTGTCAGGCGTCCAAACCCGCGCCACCTGCTCGTGCAGCGGCTCGTTCGATGGCACGGCATTCAGCATGGTCGCGACCAGCAGCCGCAGGATGCGGCCGCCGACCATGGCGCGGCCGTCCGGCGCGCGCGTGAAGGCGCCGGGATCGGCACTTGCCGCCAGCGCCAGCACGGCCACCGTCCGATCGATCGGCTGGGCGCGGCGCGCGGCTTCGGCGATGGCGCGCATTTCGTCCGAGAGGTGCGGACAATTGTCCGGCGCGAACGGATCGACGCCGGTGACGTCCCACAGCAGCGTCGCGGTGTGCTCCAGCGTGTCGCGCTCGGCGAGATCGACGCAGTTGACGCCGCGATAGATCGGGCCCTGTTCGGTGATGGTCGCGATCGCCGAATCCATCACCGGCAGATCGGCGTCGAAATTACGGAAGCCGCGCGGCTCCGGCGACGGCGCGCGGCGCTCCTTCAACCCCCTGATGTCCTCGGCGCGGTAGCGGTGGCTGCGCGAATCCGGCGACGGCTCGGAGCGGATCAGCCCGCGGCTGACATAGGCGTAGAGGGTCGCCGGCGAGATCGCGAGCTCGGCGGCGGCTTCGCGCGCGGAGAGGTAAAGCTCGGCGGGTTTTTTCATATTGATTTATATAATCAAGATTGATCAACTCGTCGAGAGGTCTGACCTTGAAGGGGTGAAGCAAGGAGATCAGGCCATGAATATGCATCTCACCAAGAGCCAGATCGGTCTGGACGGCGTTCCCGCCGCCGAGACCGTGTTGAGCCATGTCGACGGCGAGCGCGGCGAATTGATCATCGCCGGCGAGCACGTCGCCGACCTCGCGGGCAAGTCGAGCTTCGAGGGCGTCACGGCCCGGCTGTGGAACGGCGCCACCGGCAAGTCGCTGAGTGAAGCCAATGTCCGCGCCAGCCTCGGCGCCGCCCGCGAACGCGCGTTCGCCCGCCTGCCGGACCTGCTGCCTGCGACACGCGGCATGTCGATCGTCGACGGCTTCCGGGCCGCGATCGCGGGCCTCCGCGGCGAGAACGGGCTGGAGCACGAGGCGACCATCGTCGGCGCCTTCCCGGTGATCGCGGCCGCCCTGGTCCGGCGAGCCAGGGGCAGCGATCCGATCGCGCCGGACCCGAATGCCGGCCACGCCGCCGACACGCTGCGGATGCTGCTGGGCCGCAAGGTCGAGCCGCGCGAGGTCGCCGCGCTCGACGCCTATCTCGTCACCGTCTGCGACCACGGCATGAATGCGTCGACCTTCACCGCGCGGGTGATCGCCTCGACGCAGGCCGATCTGTTCGCGGCGATCACCGGCGGCTATTGCGCGTTGACCGGCCCGCTGCACGGCGGCGCACCTGAGCCGGTGCTCGAAATGTTGGACGCGATCGGCACACGCGAGCGCATCAAGCCCTGGGTTGACGGCGCGCTGGCGCACGGCGAACGACTGATGGGGTTCGGTCACCGCGTCTATCGCGTGCGCGACCCGCGCGCCGACGTGCTGAAGATCGCGATCGAGCGCCTCGAGGCCAGTGGTGCCGACCTGCCGTTTGCCGGCGAGGTCGAGGCTTACATCCGCGAGGCGCTACGGAAGAAGAATCCGGAGCGGCCGCTCGAGACCAATGTCGAGTTCTTCACCGCGATCCTGCTCGATGCGCTGGAAATTCCGCGGCAGGCGTTCACGCCGATCTTCGCCACCGCACGCGCTGCCGGCTGGACCGCGCATGCGCTTGAGCAGCGGCGCACCGGGCGCTTGATCCGGCCGAGCTCGTCCTATGTCGGGGCGATGCCGAAGGGGTGAATGAAACCGTAGCCCGGATGGAGCGCAGCGAAATCCGGGAACGGTGTAGCCGCGGATGGGAAGAGCCCCGGATTGCGCTGCGCTCCATCCGGGCTACAGAATTGCATCGTTGGACGACGGCGGAGCCACAAACTCTGCCGTCGTCCCTGCCTAAAGCATGATCCGGAAAAGTGCGAAGCGGTTTTCCGAAAAGATCATGCTCAAACAAAGAGCTAAGGCGCGATGACGATTCAACCTAATCTTATCGCGCTTTAGTGCGCAATTGCGCACGGGAGCAGGGACCCGTGCGCCGCGGCCCATCGATGGGGCAATCGGGCAGACATTTTGTGCAAACGATAACGGCCGGTGGTTATGGGCCCCTGCTTTCGCAGGGGCGACGAGGACGAGAGAGCTTAGGCCTCGCGCACCACGGTCTTCAGATAATTGTACGCCTTGATGATCTCGATCAGGCGATCCTCGGTGGAGCGGTCGCCGCCATTGGCGTCGGGATGGTGCT
This sequence comes from Bradyrhizobium pachyrhizi, assembly GCF_029714545.1. NCBI lineage: Bacteria > Pseudomonadati > Pseudomonadota > Alphaproteobacteria > Hyphomicrobiales > Nitrobacteraceae > Bradyrhizobium > Bradyrhizobium pachyrhizi. The sequence goes on from NZ_CP121667.1 coordinate 8,638,548, forward strand.
GCTTGACCAGCGCCTTGTACTTCGACTTGACGTCTTCGAGCGTCGCCTCGGCCCCTAACCCCATCACCTGCAGCGCCTTGCGCTCGGCGTTCATGACCTTGCGGGTCTCGGGCTTGGGCTCTGCGCCGCCCGGTCCGGGGCGCCAGCGGCCGCGGCCGTTGAGCTCGGAGAACACGTGGAACGGATCGGAGGCGGCATCGAGACCGCTCTCGCCCTTCTTGCCGTTGTTGGCGCCCATCTTCCAGGTCGGACGGTGGCCGGTCAGCGCGTCCTTCTGGTAGCGCGCGACGTCGTCAGGATTCATGCCCTGGAAGAAATTGTAGGACTGGTTGTATTCGCGGACGTGGTCGAGACAGAAGTGCCAATACTCGCGCGAATTCTCGCGGCCTTTCGGGGCGCGATGCGCGCCCTTGTTCTGGCAACCCGCCCACTCGCAGGTCACGGCCTGCTCGCCGGCCTGCGCCTGGCGCTTCGCACTGACCTTGGTCGGCTTGATGCGAATGGAGTCGAAGAATTTTGATGAATCGATCGGCATGTTCTCTTTGACTACGCAATGCACAAATCTTCAAGTCTTGACATTGCGCGGACCTCGTTTCCCGCTTGCACCATTGACGAAAAGCTGTCGCGAACCTAACTCCGGCGCCATGAGCACCAAAGACGCTATCATAAACAAGTTGCGTGAAGCTTTCTTGCCGGAAAGCCTCGACGTCGTCGACGAGTCACATCTGCATGAGGGCCACGCCGGCCACAGGCCAGGCGGGGAGACGCATTTCCGGGTATATATTGTGTCTCCGGCCTTCGAAGGGAAGAGCCGGATCGAACGCCATCGCATGATAAATGCGACGCTGGCGCAGGAACTCGCCGGCTCGGTGCACGCGCTGGCGATCCACGCCCACGGCCCCGGGGAAAAGCCGCGCTAGTTCGCGCTTGCCTCAAGACGAAGCGGCGGTTTTCCTTTATGAGAACAGGATGGACCTGCTCCCTGCGTGAGCAGGTGAAACTACGGATTGCACCGCCACGCATGATATGGGGCCATTGATGATCCCTTGCTGGCCACGTTTCCGGTCGATCGTCACCGCCGCCGGCCTGCTCCTGATCTGCGCGATGCGGCCGGCCTTGGCGCTGGACATGCCGAGCCCGTTCGTCCAGGAGGTGCTGATCAAGAGCATCCTGGTGTCGCTCAACGATGCGGTGGCCGGGAATAATTTCACCGTGTTCCACGCCAAGATCTCAAAGCCGTTCCGCGACCAGTTTCCGCCTGACAAGCTCAAGACCATCTTCAAGGATCTGGTCGACAAGCACGCGGTGTTCGACGCCGTGGTTGCCAAGCCGATCGTTCTCGACGAGGACGCCAAGATCGACGACAAGGGCGTGCTGCGGCTGAAGGGGCATTTCGACACCACGCCCAAGCAGGTGAAGTATCAGCTCGGCTTCATCCCCTCCGACGGCGCGTGGAAGCTGTCGGGTATCTCGATCGATATCGAGTAGCATTCGGCACAACTGCCAGATCCTCGTCCTGAGGAGGCCACCGCGCGGCCGTCTCGAAGGATGCACGGCCCGGCTGGTGGCCGTCGCCCCTTCGAGACGCGCGCGATGCGCACTCCTCCAGCGACAACGGCGAAGCCGTTGCGCGGGGTGACGGTGCTAGGAGACTGGCCAGCTCGAACTAGAACGCCGTCCCCGCCCGCTTCGGCTTCTTCTCCTCCAGCTCGGTCTCGCGCGGGACGGCGACGATGCGCAGCGCGGTGATGCGGTTGCGCTCGCGGCGGAGCACGCGGAAGCGGAAGCCGTGGAAGGTGAAGCTCTGGCCGCGCTCCGGGATCGAGCGCGCCTCGTGGATCACGAGGCCGGCGACCGTGGTCGCCTCCTCGTCCGGCAGGCGCCAGTCCATCGCACGGTTGAGATCGCGGATCGGCACCGAGCCGTCGACCACCACCGAGCCGTCCGGCTGCGCGCGCACGCCGGCGACGACGACGTCGTGCTCGTCGGAGATATCGCCGACGATCTCCTCCAGGATGTCCTCGAGCGTCACCATGCCTTCGACCTCGCCATACTCGTCGACCACGAGGGCGAAGTGGGTCTTGCGGCGACGGAACGCCTTCAGCTGTTCGGAGACCGGACGCATCTCCGGCACGAACCAGGGCGGGAGCGCGATCGCCGACGCATCGATCGCGGACATGTCGCCCTCGTTGGCGCGCATCGCGCGCAGCAGGTCCTTGGCATGGAGCACGCCGACGATGTTCTCCGGCTTCTCCCGCCACAGCGGGATGCGGGTGTATTCGCTCGCCAGCACCTCGCGCACCAGTTCCTCGGGCGGCAGGTCGGCGTTGACCATGGTCATCTCGGTGCGATGGACCATGACGTCGGAGACCTGCAGCTCGCTGAGATCCAGCAAGCCGCCGAGCATGTCGCGGTCCTGCTTCTCGACCTTGCCCTCGTGATGCAACAGATCGACCGCGCCGCGCAGACGTTCGGTCGGCGACAGCACCGCCTGATGCGCCCCGACCTTGATGCCGAGCAGCTTCATCAGCGCCAGCACGATGGTCTCGATCACGGTGAGCAGCGGCCCCAGCACGAAGATCGTCAGCCGCATCGGCCGCGCGACCAAAAGCGAGATGCGGTCGGGCGCGTTGATCGCGATGGTCTTGGGCAGCACCTCGGCGAACACCACGACCATCACGGTCATGACCGCGGTGGCATAGAGCACGCCGACGTCGCCGAACCAGGCGGTGAACACGCCGGTCGCCAGCGCCGAGGCGCCGATATTGGCGATGTTGTTGCCGAGCAGCAGCGCGCCGATCATGCGCTCGCGCATATTGACCAGCTTGGAGACCACGCCGGCATCGGTGTTGCCCTGCTTCGACAGCCGCAGCATGCTGGCGCGCGAGGCACCGGTCAGCGCCGTCTCACTCGCCGCGAAAAACGCCGAGATGAACAGGCAGAGCAGCACGATCGAGAAGGTGAACCATCCCACTGAACTGATCCGTGGCTAGAGCATGATCCGGAAAAGTGTGTAGCGGTTTTCCGAAAAGATCATGCTCAAATCAAAAAGACAGAGCGGGATGACGATCCGAAGGAGAGGCATCCCGGTCTAGGCCTTCAGCTTGGCTTGCAGGAAGTCGCGCACCGGCTGCGGCTCGACATTGTTGGCGATCACGGCGCGGCCGACGGCCTCCAGCAGGATGAAGGTGAGCTTGCCGCGCTTGACCTTCTTGTCCTGCGCCATCAGCGCCAGCAGCGCGTCGGCGTCGGCAAGGCCTTCCTGCGCGAAGCCTGCGATATCCTGCAGGCGTGTCGGCAATCCGACCACGGACAGATGACGCGCGATGCGCCCCGCATCGTCGGACGAAATCATGCCGAGCTGCGCCGAGAACTCCGCGGCGAGCACCATGCCGACCGAGACGCCCTCGCCGTGGAACAGCCGGTCGGAGAAGCCGGTCGCGGCTTCCAGTGCATGGCCGAAGGTATGGCCGAGATTGAGCAGCGCCCGCTCGCCGGTCTCGCGCTCGTCGCGCGAGACGACGCCCGCCTTGGCGCGGCAGGATGTTGCGATCGCGTGCTCGCGCCCGGCGCCGCCAGCGAAGATATCGGTGTGGTTCTTCTCGAGCCAGGCGAAGAAGGCCTCGTCGCCGAGGATGCCGTATTTCGCGACCTCGGCGTAGCCGGCGCGGAACTGGCGCGGCGACAGCGTGTCGAGCACCGAGGTGTCGGCAATGACAAGCACCGGCTGGTGGAATGCGCCGATCAGGTTCTTGCCCTGCGGCGAGTTGATGCCGGTCTTGCCGCCGACGGAGGAATCGACCTGCGCCAGCAGCGAGGTCGGCACCTGCACGAAATCGACGCCGCGGCGCAGGATCGCGGCCGCGAAGCCGGCGAGATCGCCGACCACGCCGCCGCCGAGCGCGATCACGAGGTCATTGCGCTCGATCTTCGCCGCGATCAGCGCCTCGCTGACCTCGGTCAGCGTGGCATAGCTCTTCGAGCCCTCGCCCTCCTCGACCACGATCCGCGACGTCGGCACGCCGGCGGCGGCAAGCGATGCCTCGGTGGGCTCCAGCCAGTGCTTGGCGACAGTGCGGTCGGTGACGATGGCGGTGCGCACGCCGGGCCGCAGCGCCGCGACACGCTCGCCGAGCGACTGCAGCACGTCGCGGCCGATGACGATGTCATAGGCGCGGTCGCCGAGCGCGACGTCGACGGTAACGGAGGCAGAATGTTTCAAGGGCGCAGTCATGAGGTCGCGTTCAATCCATCAGATGGTGGCTCGTCGGCCGGACGCGCACCGCACAGATGCGCATGTAGGGCCTCGAGGCATTCGTCGACGATGCGGTCGTGCGGCACGTCGCGCGAGGCAATCGTCAAATCGGCGGTGCGGTAGACCGGCTCGCGCTCGCTGAGCAGGCGGTTGACGGTCGCCTCCGGGTCGGGGGTGTGCAACAGCGGACGATCGGCGCGGCGGCGCACCCGGCGCATGATGATATCACTGTCGGCCTTGAGCCAGATCGAGATCGCGCGGTCGCGGATCCGGTTGCGGGTCTCCTCGCGCATGAAGGCGCCGCCGCCGGTCGCCAGCACGACCGGGCCATTGCCGAGGATGCGGGCGATCACCCGCGCCTCACCGTCGCGGAAATACGGCTCGCCCTTGCTCTCGAATATCTCCGGGATCGTCATGTCCGCCGCCGCCTCGATCTCGGTGTCGGCATCGGTGAACGGCAGCTTGAGTCGCGCCGCCACCCGCCGGCCGATGGTCGACTTGCCGGCCCCCATCATGCCGACCAGGACGATCGACCGCGTCCCCAGCGCGGCCGCGATGTCGGCCTCCAGGGTCGGGTGGGTGGGCGCCGGTACGGCTGCGTCGGACATCAAAAAGCTCGGATATTGGGACGAATTGTTCAGAATTCGAGCCACCTATACTACCCCCGGCGACACCCTTACCAGCGACTCTTGCAACCGCGCGGGGAACATGTTGGATGATTTCATTGGTTAATTCGCCGCCCGAGTCGCCTCCATGCCCAGCCTGTTCCGCTTCCTGACGGTCGTCGCCGTGATTTTCGGGATCGGCTACGGCATCGTCTTCGCGCTGGCGAATTTCGTGCACCCGAAACCGCGGGAGATGACGGTGACCATCCCGCCGGATAAGTTCCTCAAGAAATAGGCGCTATGATTCCGGCATGCCCGCTGCTGCCAAAAATCCCGCCAAGACCCTCACCAAGTCCTCCGACGCCAAACTGACCGCGTTGTTCCTCGACATGCTCGCCGCGGAACAGGGCGCCGGCGCCAACACACTCGACGCCTACCGGCGCGACCTCACCGATTTCTCCGACTACCTCGCCCATGCCGGCGCCGATTTCACCAGCGCGGACACCGAGACGCTGCGCGGCTACCTCGCCGACCTCGATGTCAGAGGCTTCAAGTCGACCAGCGTGGCGCGGCGGCTGTCAGCGATGCGGCACCTCTACCGTTTCCTGCTCAACGAGCGGGTCCGCACCGACGATCCGGCCGCGATCCTGTCCGGCCCGAAGCGCGGCCGCGGGCTGCCCAAGGTGCTGTCGATTGCCGACGTCGACCGCATGCTGACCCGCGCCAAGGAGCTGACCCAAACCGACGTCTCGCCGGCGCAGCGGCTGCGCGCGCTGCGGCTGTACTGCCTGCTCGAGGTGCTGTACGCCACCGGCCTGCGCGTCTCCGAGCTGGTGTCGCTGCCGGTCTCGGCGGCGCGGCGCGATGCGCGGATGATCGTGGTGCGCGGCAAGGGCAACAAGGAACGGCTGGTGCCGCTGAACGACGCCTCGCGCCAGGCGATGGCGGATTACCTCGCCGCGCTGGAGGTGATGCAGCCGAAGGCAAAGAAAGCCGCACCATCGAAATGGCTGTTTCCGTCCTCCGGCGAGAGCGGACATCTGACCCGGCAGCATTTCGCCCGCGACCTGAAGGAGCTTGCCGGCGCCTCCGGCCTTGCGCCGCGGCTGGTGTCCCCGCACGTGCTGCGTCATGCCTTTGCCAGCCATCTGCTGCACAATGGCGCGGACCTGCGCATCGTGCAGACCCTGCTCGGCCACACCGACATCTCGACCACCCAGATCTACACCCATGTGGTCGAGGAGCGGCTGAAGAGCCTGGTCCGCGACCTGCATCCGTTGGCGGAGAAGTCCTAGGGATCCGTAGCCCGGATGGAGCGCAGCAAAATCCGGGGACATCCCATCCGCGGATCGACTTGCCCCGGATTACGCTTCGCTTCATCCGGGCTACGCGCGTGGAGACCTTGATACCTTCATCTGATCCGCCTTGACTTCCGCTTCGTCTCCGCAGAAAGAGCGTCACCTGCTTGCGATCCCGAAGCGTGCATTCCACCCGGATGCGCGTTAACCGTTTGAAGTTACAAAGCTTCTCTTTCCGACGCCGAAACCGCTTCGCCCCTCGCACCGTTCCTCCCTATATTGAGTTGATGCCCGACCCGATGCGCAGCTATCTCGACTTCGAAAAACCCGTCGCCGAGCTTGAATCCAAGATCGACGAGTTGCGTGCGCTTGCCGCGAGCGGCAGCGACATCGGCGACGAGGTCGCGCGGATCGAGGACAAGGCGGCGCAGGCGCTCACCGAGCTCTATTCCAATCTGACGCCGTGGCAGAAGACGCTGGTGGCGCGGCATCCGCAGCGGCCGCACTTCACCGATTTCATCGGCGGCCTGATCACCGAATTCACGCCGATGGCCGGCGATCGCAAATTCGCCGACGACGAGGCCCTGGTCGGCGGCTTCGGCCGCTTCCGCGGCGAGAGCATCTGCGTGGTCGGCCAGGAGAAGGGCGCCACCACCGAGAGCCGCATCAAGCACAATTTCGGCATGGCGCGCCCCGAAGGCTATCGCAAGGCGGTGCGCCTGATGGAAATGGCCGACCGGTTCGGCATCCCGGTGCTGTCGATCGTCGATTCCGCCGGTGCTTATCCCGGCATCGGCGCCGAGGAGCGTGGCCAGGCCGAGGCGATCGCCCGCTCGACCGACGCCTGCCTGTCGCTCGGCGTACCCAATGTCGCGATCGTCACCGGCGAAGGCATGTCGGGCGGCGCCATCGCGATCACCACGGCGAACCGCGTCCTGATGATGGAGCACGCGATCTATAGCGTGATCTCACCGGAGGCGGCATCCTCGATCCTGTGGCGCGACGGCACCAAGGCGCAGGAAGCCGCCAACAGCATGAAGATCACCGCCCAGGACATGCTGCGCTTCGGCGTGATCGACCAGATCCTGAAGGAGCCCTCGGGCGGGGCTCATCGCGACCCCGCCGCGATGATCGCGACCACGGGCGACGCCATCGCCCAGGCGCTCAACGACCTACGAAATCTTGATCCGGACGCGATTCGCAAACAGCGGCGCCAGAAATTCCTCGATATCGGCCGCAAGCTCGGCTGAGGCGCCCAAACCGCCCGATTTTTCGTCCAAACCGGGCAATTTTGCCGTAATTGGGCCCCGAGCCGGGTCTTTAACATTCCTTGAACCATGCCTGCTACCGTGAGGGCTGTCCGCCCCGGTTCAGGTTGCGAGCAGGGGTCGTCGAAGGCTAATATTTTACACAATGGCTTCAGGGCATATTCGCCGTGTTGGGGTCGCGAAAATCGCCCGGTGGGTGTGGAGCTCGGACTTGACTCATCGCACGCTCGTACGCGCGCTTCTGACCTCGGCGGTGCTCGCCGCAGGCGTCATGCTCGCCGGTTGTGACAGCGACCAGATCTCGCTGGCGCAGAACGCCAAGGCCAACCAGCCGGTCCCGCCTAAGCTCGTCGCTGCCATGACCGAAAAGGACATGGACATGCAGTCGCCGATCCTGGTGCGGCTGTTCAAGCAGGAGGCCGAGCTCGAGGTCTGGAAGCAAAACCGCTCCGGCCAGTTCGCGCTGCTCAAGAGCTATCCAATCTGCCGCTGGTCGGGCGACCTCGGTCCGAAGGTCCGCGAAGGCGACCGCCAGGCGCCCGAAGGGTTCTACTCGATCAACCCGAGCCAGATGAACCCGCAGTCGGCCTATTACCTGTCGTTCAACACCGGCTACCCCAACGCCTTCGACAAGGCGCTCGGCCGCACCGGCTCGCAGCTGATGGTGCATGGCGATTGCTCCTCGCGCGGCTGCTACGCGATGACGGACGAGCAGATCGCGGAGATCTACTCGCTCGGCCGCGAGTCCTTCTTCGGCGGCCAGAAGGCGTTCCAGCTGCAGGCCTATCCGTTCCGGATGACGCCGGTGAACATGGCCAAGCACCGCAACAATCCGAACATGCCGTTCTGGAAGATGATCAAGGAAGGCTACGATCATTTCGAGGTGACGAAGCAGGAGCCGAAAGTCGACTTCTGCGAGAAGAAGTATGTGTTCGACGCGGTGAAGGCGCCGGGTGCAACACGCGATCCGGTGTTCGACGCCTCTGCGAAGTGCCCGGCCTATGTGATCCCCGAGGAGATCGCGAGCGCCGTGCACGAGAAGGAGCAGAAGGAAGCCGCCGAGACCGCCAAGCTGGTATCCAAGGGTACGCCCGTTGCGCGCCTCAACACCGGCATCGACGGCGGCATGAACGCGATCTTCGCCTCGAAGATTCCGGAAGGAAACACCGGCCTCTCCGAAGGCGGCGACAGCCAGGCGCTGGCCTCGATGTCGCTGGCGCGCGCGCCCGGCACGATCCCCGGTACGGTCAATCCGCCGAAGCCCAATCTTGCGGTCCAGCAGGACGAGCCGGTCGTGGCGACGACGTCGTCCACCGCATCGTCGGCCAGCACCCGCGTTGCCTCGGCGAACGCGTCCGACAAATCCGCCTCTGACAAATCCACCTCCGACAAGTCCACCTCTGACAAGTCCGAAGGCTTCTTCTCCAGCTTTGCCCGCAAGGTCGGCATCGGCGGCACCGCCGACGCCAGCAAGACGACCGCGCCGGCTCCGGCCGCTGCTGCCCCAGCCAAGCCGAAGGTCGCCGAGGCCAAGCCGCAGTCGGTGGTTCGCGTCGCCCCCAAGGCTGAGCCGAAGCAGGCCGCCAAGCCGGCACCGAAGCCGGCAGTGACCACCGCAGCGGCCGCCGCACCGGCCCCGTCGTCGTCGACCCAACTCGCCGGCTCCGCGCCCGTCGTGCAGACCAATTCGTTCGACACCCGCTTCTCGGCGGTGAAGTAGCAAGCGCGGCACGCACGCGCCGCCGGTCGTTTGCGATAGACATTTCAAGAAGCACACGGTGTCGTCCCTGCGAAAGCAGGGGCCCATACGCCGCGCTTGTGGTGTGAACCGGATTCGTCGTTCCGACGTCGCACAACAATCAGCATTTGTTGTTATGGGTCCCTGCTTTCGCAGGGACGACAGTGAGTCTATTGCGCCGCCGTCGCAAATATTGTCGTCGTCCTGGCGAAAGCCAGGACCCATAACCACAGAACTTGATCGTGAATGGGATCGTGGCCCCAGCGTCGCGCGATAACTCTCATTTGGGGTAATGGGTCCTGGCTTTCGCCAGGACGACACTGAATGTGTGGCGCGGTCTGTGAGTCACACCACAACGTTCTCGCGACATGATTTGCCCGAGCTAACCGCCACGCTCCATCACGGATGCCCGTTCGCAGGCGACCGTTACATTCCGTGGCTTTCGAAAACCTTCTTGCAGCTCCGGCTCAGGCTGGCCCGCTTCATCTGAAGACAGTTCTGCACGGCACCGTCATTGCCGAGGTCCTTCCGGCAGAAGCGCTGTGCATCGCGCGTGCACGCGCTCTGTTCCGATGGCGTACCGGAATGCTGCGCCAATGCGGCGCCGCTGCTCATCACGGCAGCCGCAACAAGAGCTGCAATCGAAATATAGCGCATTGTGACTTCCTCCCGCGGCCTAACGGGCGGCCGGGGTTCTTCGTTCCTTTGGGAACCCGGATTCCACCCTACTTCGGCTGCGGGTCCTCGAGCCCCTTGCCGGGATCTTCCAGATGTCCGGTGCGCGCGAGGTCGACGGCGGCGCCGAGCGCCAGCGCGACATTGCGCACCTGTTCCTGGAAGGCCTTGTCTTCGTCGAGATCGCGATGCGACGTCGCGTAGGGCTCCATGTAGCCGACATAGCCATCGAGCTCGGCCCTGCCGCCGGCCGAGATCAACTCCATGTCGGTGAGCCAGTCCGCAAGGAAGCGGCGGCAGGTTTCCGCGCCGACGCTGTCGCCGTGGACCACGATGCCGAAATGCCGGCCGCGCAGATGCCTGGGATATGGCCAGCCCTTGAGCTCGAGCGCCTTGGCTTCGCTCGCGGTCTTGCCATGGGTTGAGGTCGGATCGGGATTGCCGCCATCGGCGCAGACCAGGCGATCGATCATCGCCTTGAGCCCGGTCGGCGTCTGGTACCAGTTGACCGGCGAGATGATCATGATGCCGTGCGCGCGCACCCACAGCGGATAGATCTCGTTCATCCAGTCGTCGGTTTGGCCGAGCGAGTGGTTTGGATAGCAGCTGCACGGCCAGTGGCAGAGCGCCATCGAAGTCGACACGCAGGACTTGCAGGGGTGAATCTCCCTTCCGAACTCGGACGTCAGCCGCGACAGATCCAGAATGTCGACCACGAGGCCCATCTCGCGAAAGGCGGCTCCCGCGATCTCGACCATGCGCCAGCTTTTGGACATCTCGCCGGGACAGGTATGCTCGCTGCGCGAGGAGCCGTTGATCAACAGGATATGCGGCGTTTCGTTGGGATCGTCGTGCCTGCGCTGCGCTTCATCGATGGCATCGCGCGCGGACAGCCAATCGACCGCGAGATCATAGTCGGGATCGGCAAAGCCGGGGCCGGCCTTGCGGGTGACCGGCGCCTTGCGCGAATGACGATAGGCGTCCCAGGCGCCGGCGATGATCGTCGCGAGCTCCGTCTGCATGGATTGAAAGACCGGATCGGCAAACCGCTTGCGGTAGCGCCGTTCGAACTCCTCGCGCGAAAGCTTGACCGGCGGCATCCCCTTGCGAACGTCCGGCTCCGTCATCGACACCTCTCCCTGACTACAATCCATCGCCCGCCGTGCATCCCGGTTGGCGCGCGAAGCCTTGGCGCGAAGCCTTGGGGTGAAACCTTCGGATCGGGTCGAGACGGGCAGAAGTTCAAGACCATCGATCTGCATTTGGTTCCTTGCATGCCCCGTTAGGACCCAAGCCGCGGCTGGCGCGTTGGATGGGAACCTGACCATGGATACGACAGCCAGAGTTCGAGCGCGCCGCCAGCGAGGCGCTCCCTTCCCGATCACCATTCGCCCGACCGCGGCGGACGCCATCATCGCGCGCGCGATCGCCCGCAACACCGCACCCGCGCCGGAAGAGATCGCCCGCACACTGACCTGGGGCGCTGACGAAAAGGTCCTGCTTGTGCTCGCCGCCGCCGGCTGGCTCGCCTCACGCGGGCGCGGCGCCTCGCTCGAGCGCGCCGGCAACCACGCGCTGCTGGTGACGGTCGCAGCATCGCTGCTGCCGCATGGACTGAAATTGCTGTTCAATCAGACCCGCCCGGATCGCCTGACCGCGGCCGGCCATGCCAACGGCATCCCGATCTCGGGCAAGCGCGACGACGCCTTTCCATCAGGGCACGCGCTGCATATGGGCGCGCTGGCGTCGGCGGCCGCGACATTGCCCGCCGGCGCGCGGTGCGCAATCCAGACAGTCGCGGTCGGCCTTTCGCTGACGCGCGTTGTGGTGCTCGCACACTGGACGAGCGACGTGATCGCGGGATTCGGCCTCGGAGCGATTCTCGAGCGGCTGCTGCGATTGTGGACCGGTTATCCCGGTGACGATCCGCCGCGGGGCAAGGCGCGATGACCGAATATGTCATCCGATTTCTGCTGGGCGGGGCCGTGGTGTCGGCCTTCGCGATGCTGGGCGACCTGCTGCGCCCGAAGAGCTTCGCCGGGCTGTTCGGCGCGGCGCCGTCGGTCGCGTTCGCGACCCTCGGCATCGCCGTGTACCAGCACGGCGCCGACTACGCCGGCCTGCAGAGCCGCGCGATGATGGCCGGCGCCGTTGCGCTGGCCATCTATAGCTTCGCGGTCTGCCAACTGCTGATTCGCGCGAAGCTGCGCGCCGCCCCCGCCACATTGCTGGCGCTGATCGTCTGGCTGGCGATCGTGTTCGGCTTGTTGGGCGTTGCCGGAGGACAGGAATGACACCGGTCCGCGTCTCACTGTTCGCGCTCAGGGAAAGCCGCTGGACCGAATATCTGATCCGCTTCGTGCTCGGCGGCGGCGCCACCGTCCTGACCGGCCTGATCAGCAGCACTTGCGGCGCCTATGTCGGCGGCGCCTTTCTTGCATTCCCCGCCATCCTTTGCGCCAGCGTGACCCTGATCGAGAAGCATGAAATCCGCCGCAAGCGGAACGCCGGCCTCGACGGCACGTGGCGCGGGCAGCAGGCCGCGGCGCTGGATGCCGCAGGCGCGGCGCTCGGCGCGTTCGGCATGCTGGCATTTGCCATCGTCTTCGCGCTGACGGTGGACCGCAGCGTGCCGGCCGCCTTCATCGCCGCAGCGCTGGCCTGGCTGATCTGCTCGGTCGCGGCCTGGTATGCGCGTCGCGAGATGCGATCGGTACGGCGGACGCGGACGCCGGGAGACGGCGTGATCGGGCGGAAGGCCGACCGCCTGCCGCATTGAAATTCCGCAGCGCTACGGCGCCAGGTAGCGCAGCAGTTCCGGATCGCTCCGCACCTCACTCGCGCCGCCCTGCAGCGCGACGCGACCGCGGTCCAGCACATAGGCATAGTCGGCGACGCGCAGCGCGAGGTCGAGATGCTGCTCGACGATCACGACCGAGATGCTCTTGGCGAGCTCGATCAGCCGCTCGGTGATCTCCTCGATCACGCCGATCCAGACGCCTTCGGTCGGCTCGTCCAGCAGCAGCAATTTTGGATTGCCGAGCATGGCACGGCCGATCGCCAGCATCTTGCGCTCGCCGCCGGACAGCGTGCCGGCCGGCTGGTCGAGGCGCTGGCCGAGTTTCGGGAAGATGGTCAGCACGCGATCGACCGCGCTCGAATCCGAATTGAACAGCGAGCCGACCGCGAGGTTGTCGCGAACCGACAGGCGGGCGAACACCGAATGCTCCTGCGGCACATAGCCGATGCCGGAGCGCACCCGCTCCTCGGTGCGGCGGCGGGTGATGTCGCGGCCGTCGAAGAACAATTCGCCCTGCGAGCTCGTGAGCTCGCCGACGATGGTCTTCATCAGCGTGGTCTTGCCGGCACCGTTGCGGCCGAGCACGGCGACGCCGCCGCGCCAGGGAATGCCGATGTTGACATCGAACAGCACCTGGCTGCGGCCGTAACCAGCATCGAGATGCCGGATATCGAGGAAGGTTTGCTCAGGCACGGCGAAGATAGATCTCCTGGACGCTTTTATTGGCCTGGATTTCCGCGACCGTTCCCGAGGCCAGCACCTTGCCCTGGTCGAGCACGGTGAGGCGGTCGCAGATGTCGCGGATGAAATCGAGGTCGTGTTCGACGATGACGAGCGAGCAATGCTGCTTGATCGGTTGCAACAATTCGCCGGTGACGCGGCGCTCCTCGAGGCTCATGCCGCCGGTCGGCTCGTCCAGCAGCAACAGCCGCGGCTTGCCGGCGAGCGCCATCGCGATCTCGAGCCACTGCTGCTGGCCGTGCGACAACGCCGCGGCGGCATCATGCGCGCGATCGGCGAGGCGGAACTGGGTCAGCATCGTCATCACCTGATCGTGCAGCTTGTTGCGGGTGCGCGACAGCACCAGATCGAACAGCGAGCAGTGCGCCTGCAGCGCCAGCAGGATGTTGTCGTACAGCGTCAGCGTCGGCAGCACCGAGGTGATCTGGAACTTCAGGCTCATGCCGGCGCGCGCGCGCTCGGTCGGCGTGAACGCGGTGATGTCGGTGTTGATGAAGCTGACCTTGCCCGTGGTCGGCACCTCGGCGCCGGCGACGCATTTCATCAGCGTGCTCTTGCCCGAGCCGTTGGGGCCGATCAGGCCGTGGAACTCGTTCTCGCCGACGGTCAGCGCCGCGCCGTCGAGCGCAGTGAGCTTGCCGAACACCTTGCTGATGCCTTGCGCCTCAAGGAGCGGCATTGCCGGTCTCCTTCGGGGCTTTGCCGAAACTGCCGACCCGCTCGCGCTCGCCGAGCACGAAGGAGATCAGCCCGAGCGGCCGGAACATGATGACGAGCAGCAGCAGCACGCCGAGGATAATCGGCCAGACGTCGCGGTAATTATCCGACAGCCAGAAGCTGACGCCCTCGATGATCACGGTGCCGATCACGGCGCCGATCAGCGTGCCGGAGCCGCCGAACAAAACGTAGAGCACGACCTGGGTCGAGAACACGACGCCCAGCATGTTGGGCCAGACGAAGCCCTCGTGGAAGGCATAGAGGCTGCCGGCGAGGCCGGCGATGGTGCCGCCGACCGCGAAGATGATCGCCTTCAGATGCTGCGCCTTGTAGCCGAAGAAGGCGATGCGCTGCTCGTTCTCGCGCAGGCCGGCGAGCGCCAGCCCGAATTGCGAGCGGACCAGGAAGCGGCAGAGCAGATAAACGACCACGAGGATGCCGAGCACCATGTAGTAGTAGATCGGCCCCTCCTCGAACTCGTAGCTGCCGAGGGTGAGCGGCGGAATCGACGGGATGCCGTTCTGGCCGCCGAGATAGTACCAGCCGCGCGCCAGCCGGTCCGCGGCATAGGAGCCGGTGAGGGTACCGAGCGAGACGAAGATCACGCTCGAGGGATAACGCCCGAGCAGCAGGAAGCCGCCGAGCAGCAGCGACGCGGTGAGCCCGATCAACGTGCCGGCGGGCAGGACCAGGAGAATCGACGTGACGTTGAGATCGCGCGCCATCAGCGCTACGCCGTAGCCGGCGGCGCCGAAGAATAGCGCCTGGCCGAAGCTCATGATGCCGGCATAGCCCCACACCAGATCGAACGACAGCGCGAACAGCGCGAGGATCACCACGCGCGTGGCGAACACCGTGAGATAATCCTGCAGCACCCATGGCAGGACCAGTGCGATCAGCAGCACCAGCCCCTCCACGATCGGCAGGACCTTCCATCCTGCCGATGCTCGTCCCGCCGGCGCGCTTGCGGCCGGTGCACCCTCGCCCGTCACGACATCTGGTTCCTCACCGACGCGTGCGACAGCCTCTCTTGCTCCAACCATTGATCGCTCAGCATTCCTTGGGATCAACGAGACCGTCGCTGCGCGCCACGATCTCATAGTTCCCGCCTTTGGCAACAGCGGTGTACATCTTCATCTTGCAGTGACGCTTGCCCGGCACCATCTCCGCGGGTCCGCCCGGCCCTTCGGCGATCTTGGCGTGGTCGAGCGCGGCCGCAACGGAATCGCGGTCGACCTTGCCGGCCTCCTTGACCGCCGCCTCCCACAGCTTGAGGCCGCGATAGGTGCCGGTGGCGGCGCTGCCGGCCGCGAACAGGAAGTTGCCGGGGAAATCCTTCTCATAGGCCGCCTGGAGCTTGGCGTCGAACGGATCCTCCTTGGTCAGCACCTTGAAATAGTCGAGGCAGCTCGCAAGGCCCTCGATCTCGTTGGCCTGATTGATGTTGAGCGTGTTCTCGTCATAGTAGACGCAGGCGAGCCGCCCGCCGTTCTTGAGGAAGCCGGCTTCATAGAGCTGCTTGAAGAACGGACCGACGCCGGGCGGGATCACCGTGTTGAAAACGACGTCGACCTTGTTGGAGATGACGCGGTTGACGGTGGCCGAGAAATCGACCTGGTCGAGCGGGTAGTATTCCTCGAACACCACCTCGCCGCCGTTCGACTCGATCACCTTGCGGGCGTAGACGTTGAGCGTGTGCGGCCAGACATAGTTGGCGCTCGGCAGCGCGAACTTCTTGCCGCCGTTCTTGATCAGCCAGGGAATGAAGGTGTCGCATTGCTGCGCCGGGGTCGGTCCGGTGCAGAACAAATAGGGCGTGCACTCCTTGCCCTCGTAGAGCTGCGGATAGATGTAGAGCGTCTTGCCGCGCGCCACGATCGGATCCTTGATCGCGTTGCGCATCGACGAGGTGATGCCGCCGAGCACCATGTCGACCTTGTCGCGCTGGATCAGCTTGCGGACATTGCCGACCGCGACCGATTCGTTCGAGGCGGTGTCCTCGATATAGAGCTCGAGCGGCCGGCCGAGCAGGCCGCCGCCGGCGTTGATCTCCTTGATCACCATCTTGGCGACGTTGGCGTCGGCGTTGCCGGCATAGGCGATCGGGCCGGTCAGGTCGGTCGCGATGCCGACCTTGATCGGTCCCTCGGCGGCATTGGCCCAGTCGGGCCTGACCACCCAGCTACCGACCCCGGTCGCGAGCGCGCCGGTCGCGAACGCGAAATTGCTCATGAAGCGGCGGCGGGTGAGATTGGTGCGATCGAACATCTGACTAAACCCCTTTTCCCGATATGAGGCCCTGCGGGCGGAATTTGATGAAGGCAATGGCGAGCACGAAGACCAGGACGTCGGCGACGACCGGAGACATCACCCATGGCAGCGCCGCGCTGAGCGTGCCGATCACACCGGCGCCGGCGACCGGACCGATGAAGGAGCCGACCCCACCCACCATCACGGCGACGAAGCCCTGGATCAGGAAGCGGATGCCGAGATCTGCAAACAGGCTGAACACCGGCACGATCAGCGCCCCGGCAAGCCCGGCCAGCGCCGCGCCGAACGCGAAGGTCGCCCCGTAGATCAGGGGCGTCGAGATGCCCGACGCGCGGGCCAGCGCCGGGTTCTCCAGCGTGGCGCGGACGCGAAGCCCGAACGAGGTGCGCGCCAGCAAGAGATAGCAGGCGCCCATCACCAGCAGCGTGATGACGATGATGGTGAAGCGCCAGGCCGAGATGTGGACGGAGCCGAGGTCGATCGAGCCGCCGATCGGCTCCGGCACCGTGAGATAGAAGCCGCCGATCAGGCCGCGCACGCTTTCGCGGATGATCAGGCCGAGCGCATAGGTGCCGAGCATCGCCACGATCGGCGCGGCGTAGAACCGCCTGATGATCAGCGCCTCCAGCACGAAGCCGATCGCGCCGACCACGAAGGGCGCCGCGACCATGCCGGCCCAGACCGGGGCGCCATGGGCGTAGGCCAGATAGGTCACATAGGCCCCGAGCAGGACGAACTCGCCCTGCGCGAAGTTGAAGATGCCCATCATGCTGGCGATGATGCCGAGCCCGAGCACCACCAGCACGATGATCGCACCGAAGCTCACGATCTCGAACGCCGCGGCAAAAGTGCTAGCCATGGCGTTCGATCCATCCAGCCTGCGTCTGCAACAAGCGGCGCCTCACATCTTCTTCCAGTCGCCGGCCTGCTCGAAGGCGTGCGCGGCGCGGTAGATGGTGGATTCCTCGAACATCCGACCAACCAGCATCAACCCGACCGGCAGGCCGTCGACCATGCCGCAGGGCAGCGACATCGCCGGGTGGTGGGTGATGTCGAACGGCGCGGTGTTGGTGATCATCTCGAGCGCGCGTGCGACATAGTCCTCGCGGCTGGCATTGGCCGCCGGCAGCGCCGGCGCCTTCATCGGCGTGGTCGGCAGCAGCAGCAGGTCGTAATCCTTGAACGCCTTGTCATAGGCCGCGGTGAGGCGGCGGGAGATGTTGAGCGCCTTGCCGTAGAAGCGCGGACCGAAATTGTTGTTGATGTAGGTGCCGAGCATCATGAACAGCTTGGTGGTCTCCGACAGCGAATCCGCCTGGCGGCGCCAGCCGCGATGGAAGTCCATCAGCGAGGTCGAATAGAGGTCGGACCGGCTGAGGCCGTAGCCGTCGCCGAACATCATGGTCTGGGTCAGGCCTTCGGTGCCGATCGGGGTCCAGATCGCGGGGCCGACCATGTGCATCGGGATCGACACGGTGTCGACCGACGCGCCGAGGTCCTTGAAGCGCTTGGCCGCCTCGCGCACGCTTTCATTGACCGCGGCCTCCGCGGTCGGCTGCTCGAAGCCTTCCTTGAGGATGCCGATCTTCATGCCCTTGACGCCTTTGCCCAGCGCCTTGGTGTAATCCTCGACCTTGGGCGCCTTGATGCGCGGATCGTAGCCGTCGTCGCCGGCGATCACCTCGAGCAGCAGCGCGTTGTCCTCCACCGTCGCGGTCATCGGTCCGGTGTGGTCGACGAAGATCTCGATCGGCATGATGCCGGTATAGGGCACGAGGCCCCAGGTCGGCTTCATGCCGTAGGTGCCGCAGAACGAGGACGGCATGCGGATCGAGCCGCCCTGGTCGCCGCCGATCGCCATGTCGACCTCGCCGAGCGCGACCACGACGCCGGAGCCCGACGACGAGCCGCCGGCCGAGTAACCCATCTTGTGCGGATTGTGCACCGCTCCGTAGGAGTTGGTGTGACTGCCGCCGGACAGGCAGAAATGTTCGCAATGGGTCTTGCCCGCGATCTCGGCGCCGGCATCGAGCATGCGCGTGACGATGGTGGCGTCGAAATCGGGGATATAGCCTTCCAGCGTCGACGAGCCGTTCGTCATCGGCACGCCGGCCAGCATGATGTTGTCCTTCAGCGCCACCGTCTTGCCCTTGAGCTTGCCGGAGGCCGCGCCTTTCACGGTCGACTTGTAGTACCAGGCGTTGCGCGGGTTCTCCTCTGGCGCCGGGCGATAGCCGGGCGTGCGCGGATATTTCACCGCGGGCAGTTCGTCCGGCATCGCGGCGATCACGTTGTAGGCGTCGATCGAGCCCTGCATCAGGCCGCGGAACGAGGCCACATCCTCATCGGTCAGTGACAGGCCGCACTGCTCGGCGACGGCACGAAGTTGCGTTGGCGTGGGAAGGACGACGGTCACGGCGCTCTCCTGATAGCTTTTGATCTTTGGATTTGATCCCTCGACGCAGGGCACAGCGGCGCGTTGCCGGCGCGTACCGCTCACCCCGTTGCTGTATTGAAAACGGAAATATTTTCCTTTTCAAGTATTATTTCGCAAAACCTTCCGGCGACGCTGTCGCACTGCTCAGATCGGCTTGATCACCCTGAAGTCGAGACCGTCGGCTTCGGCAAGATACATCGGCATCCTGGCATGGCCGTTGCGCACCGTGACCGGGCCGCGCGGGCCGCGATAGACGAGGTTATCCGCCGCCGCGAGCAGCGGCCGCATATCCAGCGTGCCGGCGCGCTTGGCGGCGGCCTCGAGCAGGCAGAATCCTTCGTAGGCGGACTCGCTGCACGAGCCGACCGGCGGCGCGAAGGCACCGAACATCGCGCGATAGCGGTCCCTGAAATCGTCGCCTTCGCGTGAGCCGACGGAGGGGAAATAGCCGGAGGCGCAGTACAGGTTCTCGGTCTTGTCGGCGCCGATGCCGAGCAGCGCCGTCTCGTCGAAACAGCCGGCGAAGCGCAGCGTGGTGGCGGCAAGACCGGCATCGGCGAAGGCGCGGTTGAAGGTCACGCTGTCGGTGCCGATCAGCGAGATCAGCACGACATCGGGTTTCGCGGCGCGGATGCGTTCCAGCTGCGCCTCGTGATTATCCTCGCCGACCGGCACGAACTCCTCGCCGACCACGAGACCGCCGGTCTCCTTGATGTAGCGCTTCACCGCGCGGTGCGACTGCCATGGCCAGACATAATCGCTGCCGATCAGGTACCAGCGCGAAGCGCGCTTCGCCTCGGCCAGCCAGTGAATCGACGGCCGGTTCTGCCAGCGCGGCGTCTCGCCGATCGCGATGACGCCCGGCGTCCGTTCACCGCCCTCATAGACCGGCGTGTAGATGTAGGGGATCTTGCTGCGGGTGATCAGGCCACGCAACGCGACGCGCACCGCGCTGGTGTGCATGCCCATGATGAGATCGACGTCGTCGGATGCGATCGCCTGCTCGGCGCGGTCGAGCACGTCCTCGATCGGTCCGCCGGCATCATAGACCGAGAATTCGATCTCGCGGCCGAGGATGCCGCCGCGCCGGTTGATGTCGGCGACGGCGAGCTGCGCGCTCGAGGTCGCGGCCGGTCCCCACATCCCGGGCGAACCGGTGCAGCAGACGAAGCCGGCGATCCGCAGCCGGCTGCGCGCACCGCGCGGACCGAAACCGTCCCGATCCATCGGGGAAAAGACCCGATCGGACCGCGCCGACGTCAGGTTCCGGAACAGCAGGGATGGCGGGCATGGAAGGCCGCCATACCTGTTGCTCGATATTCGGGCCATGACGTAGGGCGTCGAATGCACACCTGCTCCTGTCTGGTACCGGCAAGCCGCGCGGCGAGCGCGGCATCGCCCGATCCATCTAGATCGTCCTGATCACATTGAAGTCGAGACCGTCGGCCTCGGCAAGATAGATCGGCATCTCGGCGCGGCCGTCGCGAATGGTGACGGTGCCGCGGGCGCCGCTGTAGACGAGGTTGTGCGCTGCGGCGGACAATGGTCCGATCGACAGCGAGCGCGCCTGGTTGGCCGCCGCCTCGAGAAAGCGCATCCCCTCATAATTGGACTGCCCGACCGAGCCGATCGGCGGCGCATGCGCCCCGAACATCGCGCGGTAGCTGGTCCGGAAGTCGTCATTGGCGCGCGAATCGATGCAGCCGAAATAGCCGGAGGCGCAGAACAGGTTTTGGGTCGAGTCCGGGCCGATGCCGAGCATCACGGTCTCGTCCATCGCGCCCGCATAGCGCAGCGTGGTCGCCGCAAGCCCGGCCTCGGCGAAGGCGCGGTTGAAGGTGATGCTGTCGGTGCCGATCAGGGTGATCAGCACGACATCGGGCCGTGCTGCGCGAATCCGCGCCAGATGCGGCTCGTGATTGTCCTCGCCGAGCGGGACGAATTCCTCGCCGACGACGTGGCCGCCGGCCTCCTTGAGGTAGCGCTTCACCGCGCGATGCGACTGCCAGGGCCAGACATAATCGCTACCGATCAGGTACCAGCGCTGCGCCTTCTTGACCTCGGCGAGCCAGTGGATCGCCGGCCGGCTCTCGGCGCGCGGCGTCTCGCCGATCGCCATCACGCCAGGCGTCCGCTCGCCGCCCTCATAGACCGGCGTGTAGACATAGGGGATGCGGCCGGCCGTGACCTTGCGCAGCGCGAGGCGCACCGCCGAGATATGCGAGCCCATGATGACGTCGATCTCGTCGAACGCGATCGCCCGCTCGGCGCGGCGCACGACTTCCTCGATCGGGCCGCCGGCGTCGTACATCGACAATTCGACCTCGCGGCCCCGGATGCCGCCGCGCCGGTTGATCTCGGCGACCGCGAGCATGACGCTGTTGGCGGAGATCGGCCCCCAGATCCCGGGCGCGCCGGAGAAGGTGATGAAATTGCCGATTCGAAGCTTGCTGTCGGTGCCGCGACGGCGCGACGAGCCGGGCTTGAGGGTCAAAGCAAGATCGGCCGCGCAGGACGACGGGTTTCGAAACAGCAGCGGCGGCGCGACGGGCATGCCGCCATACGCCTGGAAAGAGACCGTCGAGAGCACGCCAACTCCTGTCTGGGAAGCAGTACGCAACGCAGCCAGCGGGCGGTCGCGGCATCCGCCCCTTGGTTGGGGGAATATCCTAGGTGAAAATATTGAATATTCAACAATTGAAGTGCATATAGAAACGGCATGAGTTGCCGGACATTCATTCACCGGGTCAGGAACCAGGTCTCACGCCGTGGCTAAACCGCCGAAAGAAAATTCCCCGATCACCGAACATCTCGCCTACCTGCTGGCGCAAGCCAACCGGGAGATCAACCGGCAGTTGGAGACGCGGCTCGCCAAGGAAGGCGTGCCGGTCGAGCAGTGGCGCATCCTGAAAGTGCTGTCCGACGGCAACGGCCACTCGATGGGCGAGCTTGCGGATGCTGTGCTGCTCAACCATCCGACGCTGACCAAGATGATCGACCGCATGGTGTCGGACGCGTTGGTCTATCGCGTCCAGGATCCCAAGGATCGCCGCAAGGTGCTGATGTTCGTCTCCGACCGCGGTAAGGCGCTGTGCCGGCGGCTCAACTCGCTCGCGGTGAGCCAGGAGGAGCACATCGTCGAGAGCTATGGCGACAAGTCGACCACAGAGCTCAAGCGCCTGCTGGAAAGCCTGATCGGCAGCGCCAATTAAGGCCGCGCCGGCCCGGCGCGCTTCTAACGAAACCATCGAAAAAAGACCGGCGGGAAATGTCGGGATGCAGCGGTTTGGTGCGTCCTTGGGGCGCGCCCTGCGGCGCCAGCCTTCGCGCTTGGCCGGGCTGGTCCACCCGATTACTCGTTAGTGAGGATTTCCCGTCATGACTTCGATCACGCCGTTCCTCTGGCTCGACAACAACGTCCGCGACGCGGTCGCCTTCTACCAATCGGTGTTCCCGAACGCCAAGATCGAGACCGTCAGCGATTTCATGGCGAGCTTCGAACTCGAGGGGCAGCGGTTCCACGCGCTCAATGGCGGGCCGCAGCACAAGTTCAACGAGGCGGTGTCATTCTTCCTGAGCGTCGAGACCCAGGAGCAGGTGGACTACTTCTGGGAGAAGCTCACCGACGGCGGCCAGGAATCGCGCTGCGGCTGGCTCAAGGACAAATTCGGCCTGTCCTGGCAGGTGATCCCGACCGCGCTCGGCCGTTATCTCAGCGCCCCCGACCGCAAGGCAGCCGACCGCGCGATGCAGGCGATGCTGAAGATGCAGAAGATCGTGATCGCCGATCTCGACAAGGCCTTCGCCGGGTAAGCTCTCCCTGCGTTAGTCCTTGCGATACGGCCCGTGCAAGCCGCTGGTTGAGCCAGCGGCAGCGCCGACCTGCCGCGGCTCGCCTTCACATCGATCGGGTGTGACTGCGGCCAGACTTGTCTCTCATGGCGTGGGTCGATGAGGAGAAAGGCGATGCAGCATGATCTTGGCCAGGATCAGGACTGGAGCGGCACCGAGAAATAACAGCGCGACCGCCAGGAAGCATTCGTTGAATGACACAGTTGCGACTTGGCGTCCGAATTCCTGCTGAATGACCCTGATCGCGGCTTGTCCCGCGTCTTCGGGGTTGAAGCCTCTCGAAATCAGCGCCATCTCGATCGCTTCCCGGCGCTGAATGAAGGCCGGATTTCCGGGAGTGATGAATTGGGAGAGCACAGTCCTGTTCAGCACGTTCTGATGATCAAGATAGGTCGCGAGCCAGCCGATCCCGACCTGGCCTCCCAGCTGGCGCCCCACATTGAACAAGGCAATTCCGTGAGCGAGAGCCACGCCGTTCAATCCATTGAGCGTCACGAGCGTGAGAGACACGAACAGCAAACCCAGGCCAAAGCCGCGGAGGAGCAGGACGGCAACCAGATCGGGTAATCCGCTTTGTGAGGTCGATCCCGACATCATCAACATCGCCGCCATGAAACAGAGGATGCCAATCGGGATTGGCCTCGTAGGATCAAGCGATCTGAACTGGATCGCCGAACCTGCCGCGAGCAGGCCGGCGCACACGCAAAGTCCACTCGGCAACAGCAGAAAGCCTGCATAGGTCGGCGAGAAATCAAGGACGTTCGTGGCAAAAGCCGGGATGATAAACGCACTGCCGAACAGCGCGCATCCGGCGATGAAGCTCACCAGGAAGCCGAAGCTGAAATGCTCGTCTTTAAAGGCGCCGAAGTCGATCAACGCGCCACGGCGCTGCGAGGCAAATTGCCAGACGACGAACGCCACCGTGGCGATCATGGCGACGATCGTGAGCACGACGATTTCGGGCTCATCAAACCAATTATATCGGCTGCCTTCCTGGGTGACGAACACGATCGCCGTCATGGCGGTAGCCATAAGGCTGACGCCGATCCAATCGAATGGCTTGCTTTCCGTTCTAGGTATGCCGGCAAGGGGGAGCAAGAGAGCGGCTATCAATCCGCAGAGTGCGAGCGGGAAACTGGCCCAAAATATCCATGACCAGCTTCCGCTATCGACTGCCCATCCCTGGAGCGCCGGCGTCAACGTCGTCGGCGCCATGATGACGCTGATTGCAAAGGCCGCTTGCACGACGCCCTGCTGCCGTCGTGCAAAGACTTCGAACAAGACAAATTGGCTGCAGACGAGCAGCACGGCACCGGCGCCCCCCTGGAGAATGCGCCACATGATGAGGACTTCGAGGTGGTTGGTCATCGCACAGCCGACCAAGCTTGCGAGCAGCACCGTCGTGGCAGCAAAGATGAGCCTTCCCGAAGTCACCCGAAGGCAAAGCCAGGCGGCGACGGGAAAGCAGGTGAGCTTTGCCGCGAGGTAGGCCATGTTGACCCATGCAATTTCATCGGGCGTGGCGTGGGTAGAACCCATGAGGTGGGCCCGCGCGATCACCAGCACCGTGCTGTTGATGGCATCGATGGCTGTCGCAAGGATCAAGAGGAGGAGGACCCATCCTCGCAAGGCAGATCGCTCACCTGAAGTGGCCTCCGCCACAGATTGCGCAGAGGTGCTCATGACCTAGTTCGCCTCGCGAAAGAGCGATACCGTGGCATCCTCAGGCGCGCGGCCTGAGGCTGGCTTCGCATGCGTCGTCAGGTCGACCGACACGTCGACGGACATTCCCGGAACGAGTCGGCCGTGTAAGGCGTTCGCATGGTCGAGGCGGATCTTGACGGGAACACGCTGTACAATCCGCACGAAGTTTCCGGTCGCGTTATCGGGCGGAATGAGGCTGAACGCGGCACCACTGCCCGGTGAAAGGCTGTCGAGCGTTCCACGCATTCTGACATTCGCGTAGCCGTCGACAGTTATCTCGGCCGGCTGCCCGATACGCATCCGGGAAATCTGAGTTTCCTTGAAGTTGGCGACCACCCAAACGCGGTCAACTGGAACGATCGAGAGCAGACTTCCGCCGGGGCGAACATACTCGCCAAGCCGAACTCGGCGATTTCCAACGATGCCGGCGACGGGAGCGCGGATAATGGTTTCGGACAAAGCGATCTCGGCAAGCGAAAGGCCGGCTCGGGCCTCCGCAAGTCGCGCCGCAAGTTGAGCCGATTCTGACGCGAGCACTGCCTCTTGCTCGCGCGCTGCGGTGATCGCTGCTTGGCTGCGCGCCAGCGCAGCTCGCGCTCGGCTTTGATCCGCAATGGCAGTGTCGTGGACACGGACAGAGACTGCGCCGGTTTGCAGCAGATGGCTGGTCCGACCGAATTGACGTTCAGCAAGATCCAGATCCGCTTGGGTCATCTGGGATGACGCTTCAGCTTCGCGAACGACTGCCTGCTGCAGGTCCTTACGTCTCGCGAGGTTCTCGATGGCAGCCTGGACTTGGCTAACCGAAGCCGCAGCCCGGTCCCGCTGTGCGCGATAATCCTCGTCCGCGATTCGGACAAGGATGTCTCCGGCTGAGACCGCCTGATTGTCGTGTACTGCGACTTCCGCGACGTAACCTGAGACCTTCGGCGCGATCGCGGTGATATCGCCGTGGACATACGCGTTGTCCGTTGTCTCCGTCGATTGGGCGTGCCCCCACCACGCCCATCCGACCCCAACCGCTAAGATCGTCACTGAAATGACCGCCCCGACGATCACACGGCGTCCAATTCGTCTCATCTCAAGGCTTCCTTGCATCGACTAATTGATATGATATGATATGGTACGGTACTGTACCGTACCTCCATGAACGATGCAGGTCAAGATGAGAGGTTTATGGTTGGAAAGGCCGGCGAGATGCGACGACCAGCGGCTGGCAGCAGAGAGGTGTACAAACTTGGCTGAAGTTGATGATCCTTCGAGCGGCTCGGGGAAAAGGGATGCGCGACGCGCGGAGTTTCTCGAGGCGGCGACTGAAGTGTTTTTTCGTTCCGGCTTTGCTGGAGCGAGCGTCGATGAGGTGATCGCGAAGGTCGGAGGATCGAAGCGGACGATCTACAGCTATTTCGGCAACAAGGAGCAGTTGTTCGCGACGATCGTGGGGGAGATTTCGCAGCGCGCCATGGCGCCTCTCTCGGAGGGCACGTTCGAACGCGACGACCTTGAATCAACCCTTTACGAGGTCGGCAGAAGGTACATCGACGTTGTCATGTCTCCGGAAGCCCTTCAGCTTTACCGTACCGTCGTCGGCGAGGGCGCGCGCTTCCCTGATCTGGCGAAAACCTTCTTTGCCGCCGGCCCGGGTCGGGCAAGCGCTCGACTGGCTGCGGTTCTTCGCGAGAACGCGAAGCAATGGGGCCTTCAACAGCGCGATTGCGAAAGACTGGCCGAGCACTTCCTTGGCATGATCCGCGACGATCTGCACCTTCAGGTCGTTTTGGGATTGCGACCGCCGCCGACATCCGCCCAAGCCGAAGCGGCTGTTCGATCGGCTGTTCGTATTTTCATGGTCGGCGCGGCTCGGTGAGCGACGGGCAAGGCTTCAACGGAAGCTGGAGCGCCCCGCGTGATGTCGATGTCAGAGGCGAACGAGAACGATTGCCGAACCGGACGGCGTGTCCGCTCTTGAGGACGCAAGCGGACCGACGCAACGCAGTGCATCCGCCCCGTCATCAAGCCCGTTATTGCGCTCTGGTTCAGACACCGATGCCTGCGGGCACCCGCTCGGGATAGCGAAGATTACATTGCACCACGTGCGTGCCTGAGATGGCCGCCAGCGCGTGCGACGGCTTACGCGTACCTTCCGTGGCAGTGCTTGTACTTCTTGCCTGACCCGCAGGGGCAGTCCTCGTTGCGGCCGACCTTGCCCCAGCTCGCCGGATCGTTCGGATCGCGGTCGGTGGCAATCATCCCAGGCGCCAGCGAGGCCTGGGCGTAGGTCGCCTCGGTCAGGCGCGCCTGCGCGAACTCGTCCTCGCCGGTGTTGGGGTCGAGCTTGTGCGCTTCCATCAGCGGCAGCGGCTGGGGCGGCTCCTCCGGCGGCACGATCTCGACCCGCATCAGCTGCGCGGTGACGGCCTCGCGCAGATGCGCGCTCATCTCCTGGAACAGGTTGAAGGCCTCGGTCTTGTACTCCTGCAACGGATCGCGCTGGCCATAGCCGCGCAGGCCGATCACCTGGCGCAGATGGTCGAGCATGATCAGGTGCTCGCGCCAGAGATGGTCGAGCGTCTGGAGAAGGATGGTCTTCTCGACGTAACGCATCACGTCGGGACCCCATTGCGCGACCTTGGCGGCCATACGCTCGTCGACATGGGTCTCGATGCGGGTCAGCAGCTCCTCGTCGGCGATGCCCTCTTCCTTGGCCCATTCGTCGACCGGCAGATCGACATCGAGCACGCGCTTCAGCTCGTCCTTGAGGCCGGCGGTGTCCCACTGCTCGGCATAGGCGTGCTCGGGAATGTATTTGGCGACCACGTCCTCGACGAAGGCATGGCGCATGTCGGTCACGGTCTCGACGACGCTGTCGTCCTTCATCAGGTCGACGCGCTGGTCGAAGATCACCTTGCGCTGGTCGTTCTGGACGTTGTCGAACTTCAAGAGGTTCTTGCGGATGTCGAAGTTGCGCGCCTCGACCTTCTGCTGCGCCTTCTCGAGCGCCTTGTTGATCCAGGGATGGATGATCGCCTCGCCTTCCTGCAGGCCGAGCCGCTGCAGCATGCTGTCGAGCCGGTCGGAGCCGAAGATGCGCATCAGATCGTCTTCCAGCGACAGGAAGAACTTCGAGCGGCCGGGGTCGCCCTGACGGCCGGAACGGCCGCGCAGCTGGTTGTCGATGCGGCGGGATTCGTGACGCTCGGAGCCGATGATGTAGAGGCCGCCCGGCTTCTTCACGGTCTTTGCGGGCTTGCTGCCCTTGGCAGGCTCGACCTCGAAATCCTCTTCCGCCTTCAGCACGATCTCGCGGAAGCGCTCGATGTCGGCCTTGATCTGCTCGATCTTCTTGGCCTTCTCGGCGTCATCGGTGATCCCGGCGGTCTCCTGCTGGATCCGCATCTCGAGCGAGCCGCCGAGCTTGATGTCGGTGCCGCGGCCGGCCATGTTGGTCGCGATCGTGATCGCGCCCGGCACGCCGGCTTCCGCGACGATATAGGCTTCCTGCTCGTGGAAGCGCGCGTTCAGCACCGCGAACAGCTTTGCCGGCTTGCCGGCGCGCGCCGCGGCATAGAGCTTCTCCATGCCGGATTCGGACGTGAAGTCGATCTGCTTGTAGCCGTGCTTCTTCAGGTACTCGGCCAGCACTTCCGACTTCTCGATCGAGGCCGTGCCGACCAGCACCGGCTGCAGCCGCTTGTTGGCGCGCTCGATCTCGGCAAGAATCGCGGCGTATTTCTCGTTCTGGGTGCGGTAGACCTCGTCGTCCTCGTCGAGGCGCGCCACCGGCAGGTTGGTCGGGATCTCCACGACCTCGAGCTTGTAGATGTCGAACAGTTCGTCGGCTTCGGTCAGCGCCGTGCCGGTCATGCCGGACAGCTTCTGGTACATCCGGAAATAGTTCTGGAAGGTGATCGAGGCCAGCGTCTGGTTCTCGGGCTGGACCGTGACGTGCTCCTTGGCTTCCAGCGCCTGGTGCAGGCCTTCCGAATAGCGGCGGCCCTGCATCATGCGGCCGGTGAACTCGTCGATGATGACGACCTCGTCGTCGCGGACGATGTAGTCCTTGTCGCGCGTGAACAGCGTGTGCGCGCGCAGCGCCTGGTTGACGTGATGCACGACGGAGACGTTCTCGACGTCGTACAGCGAGTCGCCCTTGAGCTGGCCGGCGTCGCGCAGCAGGTTTTCCAGCTTCTCCATGCCGCCTTCGGTCAGCGTCACCGTGCGCTGCTTCTCGTCGACCTCGAAGTCGGCGACCTTGCTCAGCTGCGGCATGAAGGTGTCGATGGTGTTGTAGAAATCCGACCGGTCGTCGAGCGGGCCGGAGATGATCAGCGGCGTGCGCGCCTCGTCGATCAGGATCGAGTCCACTTCGTCGACGATCGCGTAGTAGTGCTCGCGCTGGACCATGTCCTCCAGGCGGTACTTCATGTTGTCGCGCAGATAGTCGAAGCCGTATTCGTTGTTGGTGCCGTAGGTGATGTCGCAGGCATAGGCGGCCTTGCGCTCGGCGTCGTCGAGGCCGTGTACGATCACGCCGGTGGTCAGCCCCAGGAAGGCGTAGATCTGGCCCATCCAGCCGGAGTCGCGGCGGGCGAGGTAGTCGTTGACGGTGACGACGTGGACGCCCTTGCCGGCGAGCGCGTTGAGGTAGACCGCAAGCGTCGCGACCAGCGTCTTGCCTTCGCCGGTCTTCATCTCGGCGATGTCGCCCTCGTGCAGCACCATGCCGCCGATCAGCTGAACGTCGAAATGGCGCTGGCCGAGCGTCCGCTTGGCGGCCTCGCGCACGGTGGCGAAGGCCGGAACCAGGATGTCGTCCAGCGTCTTGCCGCCGGCGAGCTGCTGCTTGAATTCGGCGGTGCGGGCCTTGAGCTGATCGTCCGTCAGTTTGACGAGCTCGGGCTCCAGCGCGTTGATGGCGTTGACGCGGGACTGATACCCCTTGACCCGACGGTCGTTGGCGGAGCCGAAAAACTTGCGGGCGAGCGCGCCGATCATGCGAAATTCCTGTTCTTCGGTCTCGAGTTCGGTCTTCGTTCAGTGTTGGAATTCAACTTGGAATTCAGTCTTGGATTACAGCCTGAGATGGTCCGCCGGATCGCCTATCAACTCACCGTGACGCGCTACGGTTCGAGCCCCGGCCCGGGGGCTCCTCCGCCAATTGAGTGGGAAACAGGCCATCCTGGGTTCAACGGCGAAAAACGCAGCAAAATAAGCGCTCTCGCCGCTGACGCGGTTGGCCAGAGATATGGCCCGGTCGGGGGGTTGTCAACGCTGGCAAGATGTCAAGGAATTCATCATTTTGACAAGACTTTCGCGTTGCCAATGTAACACGATTGGGCGAGTGTCCGCCCCGCTCGAGCTTCCCCCCTTTGAGACAAGGATTTTGCATGACCACCTCGCCCCCGGAAACCAAAACCGGCCTGCGCCGCGGCCTCGCCACCCTGGCCGCGACGGGCTGTCTTGTCGCAGTGCTGGCTGCCGGCCTCCCGGTCCGGGCCGCGGAATCCGATCCGGTGCTGGCGAAGGTCAACGGTTCGGAGATCCACGCCAGCGACGTGGCGCTCGCCGAGGAGGAACTCGGCCCGAGCCTGCAGCAGATGGACCCCTCGACCCGCAAGGACAACGTGCTGTCGTTCCTGATCGACATGAAGATCGTGTCCAAGGCCGCCGAGGACAAGAAGATCGAGAACAATGACGACTTCAAGAAGCGGCTCGCCTTCACCCGCAACCGCCTGTTGATGGACAGCCTGCTTGCCAGCGAGGGCAAGGCCGCGACCACCGACGACGCCATGAAGAAGGTCTATGAGGAGGCCGCCAAGCAGATCACCGGCGAGCAGGAGGTGCGCGCCCGCCACATCCTGGTCGAGACCGAGGACGAGGCCAAGGCGATCAAGGCCGAGCTCGACAAGGGCGCCGACTTCGGCGAGCTCGCCAAGAAGAAGTCCAAGGACCCCGGCGCCTCCGACGGCGGCGACCTCGGCTTCTTCACCAAGGAGCAGATGGTGCCGGAATTCTCCGCGGTCGCCTTCTCGCTCGAGCCGGGCAAGATCTCCGATCCGGTCAAGTCGCAGTTCGGCTGGCACATCATCAAGGTCGAGGAAAAGCGCAACCGCAAGGCGCCCGACTTCGAGCAGGTGAAGGCCCAGATCGAGACCTATGTGACCCGCAAGGCGCAGGCCGACTATGTCGCCAAGCTGCGCGAGGCCGCCAAGGTCGAGCGCATGGACAAGCCGGCCGACGCGGCCGCGCCGGCCGATGCCGCCAAGGACGCGCCGAAGCCCGCCGACAACAAGATGGCGCCGGCGAAGAAGTAAGCTTCGCGACGTCAATAGCTTCAATGCGCGATGGCCGGGCTCGTCCCGGCCATTTTCTTTTTGGAACGCCTTCGGTTGATCGCGTCGTCCCGGCGCAGGCCGGGACCCATACGCCGCAGCGAAGCTTGTCTTGCCGCGGCGGCCGTTTCTTAAACAATTGATGACGGTGGTTATGGGTCCCGGCCTTCGCCGGGACGATGCTGTGGCGCGTCCGCATCGCAGCCCTCTCCCGCTTCGCACGGCGAGATGTTATGGAGCGCTTCCCTCCCCGTAGCCGGAAGCTTGCCGATGTCCACCGCCATCTCTCCCCTCGCCCCGCCCGACGTTCCCGAGATGCCCGTGATCGCGGGTGTGCGGCTTGCGACCGCTGCCGCCGGCATCCGTTACAAGGGGCGCACCGACGTGCTGCTCGCACTGCTCGACAAGGGCACCACGGTGGCCGGCGTCTTCACCAAGTCGAAGTGCCCGTCGGCGCCGGTCGAATGGTGCCGCGCCAAGCTGAAGGGCGGCGCCGCGCGCGCGCTGGTGGTCAATTCCGGCAACGCCAACGCCTTCACCGGCAAGACCGGCAAGGCGTCGACCGCGCTGACCGCGCAGATCGCGGCGAAGGCGGTCGGCTGCTCGACGTCGGACGTGTTCCTCGCCTCCACCGGAGTGATCGGCGAGCCGCTCGACGCCACCAAGTTCGACGGCGTGCTGGCGCAGCTCGCACAGACCGCGACACCCGATCGCTGGATGGACGCGGCCAGGGCGATCACGACCACCGACACCTTCCCGAAGGTCGCCACCGCGACCGTGAAGCTCGGCAAGGCCAGGGTGACGATCAACGGCATGGCCAAGGGCGCCGGCATGATCATGCCCGACATGGCGACCATGCTGTCGTTCATCTTCACCGACGCGCCGCTGTCGGCCTCGGTGCTGCAATCGCTGCTCAAGGCCAGCGTCGAGGACACCTTCAATGCGCTGACCATCGACGGCGACACCTCGACCTCGGACACGCTGCTCGCCTTCGCGACCGGCGCCGCCGCTGCCCATGGCGCGCCGAAGATTTCGCGCGCCAGCGACCCGCGGCTGAAGGCCTTCACCAAGGCGTTCCAGCAGATCCTCGCTGATCTGTCCGAGCAGGTGGCGCGCGACGGCGAAGGCGCCCGCAAGCTGGTCGAGGTCGTGGTCGAGGGCGCCACCACCAAACCGTCTGCGCGCAGAATCGCGATGTCGATCGCCAATTCGCCTCTGGTGAAGACCGCGATCGCCGGCGAGGACGCCAATTGGGGCCGCGTGGTGATGGCGGTCGGCAAGGCCGGCGAGCCCGCCAACCGCGACAAGCTCTCGATCTCCTTCAACGGCATCCGCGTCGCCAAGAGCGGCGCGCGCGATCCGTCCTACAACGAGAAAGAGGTGTCGGAGGCAATGAAGGCGCCGAAGATCCAGATCAAGGTGGCGCTCGGCCTCGGCAAGGCGAAGGACCGCGTGCTGACCTGCGACCTCACCAAGGAATACGTCGCGATCAACGGGGACTACAGGTCGTAGTCGCTTCCGTCACTGCGAGCGGCACGCGCGAGCAATCCACCTCATCCAGCAACGCGGAGATGGATTGCTTCGCTTCGCTCGCAATGACAGAATCTGCGAGACGAACTTGCATCGGGACATTGACGCCGCATGGCTGACATCAAGCTGACACTCGTCGTCGCCTGCGCGCTTGTCGATGCCGACAAGCGCGTGCTGCTGGCGCAGCGCCCCGCGGGCAAGGCGCTGGCCGGGCTGTGGGAATTCCCCGGCGGCAAGATCGAGCCGGGCGAACGCCCGGAGCAGACCCTGATCCGCGAGCTGCATGAGGAGATCGGCATCACCGTAAGCGAGCCGTGCCTCGCGCCGCTGACCTTCGCCAGCCATGCCTACGAGACCTTCCATCTGCTGATGCCGCTCTACATCTGCCGGCGCTGGGAGGGCATCGCGGTGGCGCGCGAGGGCCAGAACCTCGCCTGGGTCCGCGCAAGCAAGCTGCGCGACTACCCGATGCCGCCCGCGGACATCCCGCTGCTGCCGCATCTGATCGATCTGTTGCTGTGATCCTCTTCGCCTCTCCCGCTTGCGCGGGAGGCGCGCTGCCAAAATATCGAAAACAACCCCATGCAAAGCAGGTGGCGGTGGCCGGCGTTCGACCAGGCTACTTGACACGTCGGGCAACTCACCGGCATAATTCCATTATTCCGAAATCGTGATGTGAGTCTGCGGCTTCTCCAACGCGTCGTCCCTGCGAAGGCAGGGACCATACGCCGCGGCGGACTTTGTTGAAGGGATTCGTCGTTCCAGCATCGCCCAACAATTGGCATTTGTGGTTATGGGTCCCTGCTTTCGCAGGGAGGACGCTGAGGATGGTTCTCGATTCCAGGCGTCACACCACGCGATGTCGTCACCTGCGTATTGATGCGACCTGCCAGCTGGCGAAGACCATCAGCGATAGCCCTCCCCCGCAAGGAGCAGGAAGCCTGAGCAGCGTGCTCACCTCACGCTTCAGCGCTTCGTCCCCTTCACCGCCGCCTCAAGGCTCGCCTTCGCCGAGCCGGGCTTGAGCGGCTTCGGCTGGCTTTCATGCGGCGCCCAGCCGGACAGCCAGACGATGTCGAAGGTGGCGCGGATGCGGCCGTCGGAATCGGCGAAGCGTTCGCCGTAGATTTGCGCCATGCGCAGCATGGTGGCGCGACGGGTTAAGGTGTGACGTCGCTCGCGCAGCACATTGGTGGCACCCATCCGCCTGAGATCGGCCATCAGCGCGAACGCGCTGGCATAGCGCACCACGACGCGGTCGACGTCAGTCACCGGCAGCGCGAATCCCGCCCTCTGCAACAGCGCGCCGATATCGCGCAGATCGGCGAACGGCGCGACGCGCGGCGAGGCCCCGCCCTCGCACTCCGCCTCCGCCGCGGCAAAGCTCTGCCGCAGCTCGGTCAGCGTATCGCCACCGAGCATCGCCGCCAGCAGCAGCCCGTCCGGCTTCAGCGCCCGGCGGATCTGCGCCAGCACGCCCGGCAGATCGTTGACGAACTGGAAGGCGAGCGCGGAGACCACAAGATCGCGCGACTCCGGCGCCAGTCCGAGCGATTCCGCCTCACTGAATCCGATCGCATCGAGCGCGGCGACACGCCCATGCAGGGCGTCCGCGAGCCCGTTGCCCGGCGTCCAGACATCGGCAGCCGCGGAAAAGCTGCGTGACACGGCCTGCAAGCGGTCCGCCATGTCTTCACTGGCGCGATCGAGCAGGAACGTCGCCGCCCCCTCGCGCCGCGCGCGCGCCAGCCGCGCGCCGAGCAAGGCGCGATCGAACAGGATGGGGGCCGTGGCCGGGGTCGTTGCCATGCCCGCTGGTTACGCCGGACGGTGGCCGCAGGCAATGCGTTGCTTGAGGCGAACCGGGCGAGCCGCTAACCTGCGCCTGCCGTCACGCAGCTACCTTCCTTCGAAAGAGACGCAGGAATCTCCAATGCTCACGGTTCACCTTCGGGATATCAACGCTGACGTGGTCAAGGCTTGGGAACTTGCCTTTGCCGACGCCGCTGACGTGCACGTATCTCGCGGCGACATTTTCGAAGCCGAGGCAGACGCTGTTGTCAGCCCAGCAAACAGCTTTGGCTTCATGGACGGTGGAATCGACCTCCTGTATTCGAAATTCTTCGGTTGGACGCTGCAGACCGACTTGCAGGCGGTGATTGCGAAACAACACCATGGCGAACTGCCGGTTGGGCAAGCTGCCATCGTCGCGACCGGTCACGACTTCATTCCATTGCTGGTCAGCGCGCCAACCATGCGGGTCCCCTCAGACATCAGCGCAACGGTCAATGTGTATCTTGCGTTCCGGGCTGCGCTGATCGCCGTGCTTGCTCACAATGCACTCGCGAAAACCCCGATCCGAACGTTGCTTGCTCCGGGCCTTGGGACTGGAATTGGCGCGGTTGCGCCTGCGGCGGCAGCACACCAGATGCGGGCTGCTTACGATGCGATCATCCGCGGCCGAGGCCTCGACGGCCGCGGTGCGAGAGCTATACTGCGCCAACACCATGAAATGCTGTCCTGACCGTTAATATCTTGCGCCTTGAGCCCGCGTTGCTCAAACGCTAGCGTCGCCCGCCATGGACGCCGAGGCATCACCGACACGCTCCATTACCGGTCACGTCCAGCGCGCACTTGGCGCGATCGGGGGCGCGTGGCTGCGCACGGCGCGGCTGACGCTCGATATCGCGCTGCCGACGCTATGCGTTTCGTGCCGCGAGCCGGTCGATGGCGAGGGGGTGTGCGCGGCCTGCTGGGCCAGATTGTCGTTCATTGCGCCGCCGTTCTGCCCGCGGCTTGGCATTCCCTTCGTCTACGATCCCGGGCCCGAGCTGCTGTCGATGGAGGCGATCGCCAATCCGCCGGCCTACCAGCGCGCCCGCGCCGCGGTGCGCTATGACGATGTCGCGCGCACGCTGGTGCACGCATTGAAGTACCAGGATCGCACCGATCTGGCGCCGACAATGGGTCGCTGGATGGCGCGGGCGGGGAAGGAATTGCTACGCGAGGCCGATCTGCTGGTTCCGGTTCCTCTGCACTGGCGGCGCGGCTGGAGCCGGCGCTACAACCAGTCCGGGGCGCTCGCCAAGGTGATCGCGCTCCAGAGCGGCGTCAAAATGGCTGCCGAAGCGCTGCGGCGCATCCGCGCCACCGAGCAGCAGATCGGGCTGTCACGCAAGGACCGCGCCAGCAATGTGCAGGGCGCATTCGGGGTCGCCGATGAACGCAAGGCTGACGTCCAGGGCCGCCGTGTGATCCTGATCGACGACGTCCTGACCTCGGGCGCGACAGTGGACGCCTGCGCGCGGGCGCTGCTCCGCGCCAAAGCCGCGCAGGTCGACGTGCTGGTGTTTGCCCGGGTTGTCGATACCCACCGCGCTCCCATATAATCTGACATTCTGGTTCAACCGAGCGCACCATGACCGCTGCCATTGAAATCTATACCCGCCCGGGCTGCGGTTATTGCACCGCGGCCAAATCGCTTTTGACGCGCAAGAACGCCGCGTTCACCGAACTGAGCGTCGCCAGCAACCCGGCCTATCGCGACGAGATGTATGGCCGCGCCGGCGCGGGCTCGACCTTCCCGCAGATCTTCATCGGCAAGACCCATGTCGGCGGCTGCGACGAGCTCTATGCGCTCGACCGCGAGGGCAAGCTCGACGGCCTGCTCAGCAACGGAGGCGGCGCCTGATGACGGAGAACATTTTCACTGCCGCCATGGTGCAGATGCGCACCGGATTGCTGCCGGAGCCGAGCCTCGAGCAGGGCACGCAGCTGATCCGCGAGGCGGCGGCGCAGGGTGCCAAATACGTGCTGACCCCTGAGGTCAGCAACATGATGCAGCTGAACCGCAAAGCGCTGTTCGAGCATCTGGCGAGCGAAGAGGACGACAAGTCGCTGAAGGCGTATTGCGCGCTCGCCGCCGAGCTGAAGATCCACCTGCATATCGGCTCGCTGGCGCTGCGCTACTCGCCGGAGAAGGCGGTCAACCGTTCGTTCCTGATCGGGCCCGAGGGCAATCTGCTCGCGAGCTACGACAAGATCCATATGTTCGATATCGATCTGCCGGGCGGCGAAAGCTATCGCGAATCGGCCAATTATCAGCCCGGCGAGACCGCCGTGATCTCCGACCTGCCCTGGGGCCGGATCGGACTGACGATTTGCTACGACGTGCGCTTCCCGGCGCTGTACCGCGCGCTGGCCGAGGCCGGTGCATCGTTCCTCACCGTGCCGTCCGCCTTCACCCGCAAGACCGGCGAAGCGCATTGGCACACGCTGCTGCGCGCCCGCGCCATCGAGACCGGCTGCTTCGTGTTCGCAGCGGCGCAGGCCGGCCTGCATGAGAACAAGCGCGAGACCTTCGGGCATTCGCTGATCATCGACCCCTGGGGCGAGATCCTCGCCGAGGGCGGCGTCGAGCCGGGCGTGTTCCTGGCCGAGATCGACCCCGCCAAGGTCGAAACCGCGCGCAAGACCATTCCCTCGCTGCAGCATGGCAGGCGTTTCGGCATTGCCGACCCCAAGGCCGGCCCGGAGCATCTGCACCTCGTCCGGGGTTCGGCATGATCCGCTACACGCTGCGCTGCGAGCGCGGCCACCAGTTCGAGAGCTGGTTCCAGAGCTCCGCGGCCTATGAATCGCAGGAGCGACGTCACCTGATCGATTGCCCGTCCTGCGGCTCAAGCAAGATCGAGCGCGCGATCATGGCGCCGCAGATCGTCAGCAAGAAGGGCCGCGAACCGGCCCAGCCGGCGCCGGCCGCGCCCGTCGAAGCGACCGGCAATGAATCGACGTCGCTGATGATGGCGCAGGAGCGCGAGCTTCGCAGCAAGCTGAAGGAGCTGCGCGACCACATCGTGAAGAACGCCGACAATGTCGGCGACCGCTTCCCGAACGAAGCGCGCAAGATGCACTACGGCGATATCGAGCACCGGCCGATCTATGGCGAAGCCTCGCCCGAAGAGGCCCGCGCGCTGATCGATGAAGGCGTCGAGGTCTCGCCGCTGCCGACGCTGCCGGAAGACCGGAATTGATTCACTCCGTCATTCCGGCATGGTCCGAAGGACCAGACCCGGAATCTCGCGCCACACTCTCCGGATTCCGGGTTCGCGCTGCGCGCGCCCCGGAATGACGGCCACGAGGAAGCATGACCCCCGACTCATTCTCCTCCTGGCAGGTCTGGGCGTTTCTTTCCGCCGTTTTCGCCGCGCTGACCGCGATCTTCGCCAAGGTCGGCGTCGAGGGCATCAACTCCGATCTCGCCACCCTGATCCGCACCGTGGTCGTCTTGATCACGCTGTCGGCCATCCTGTTCGCGACCGGGCAGTTCACCCAGTCCGGGCCGATCTCGGCGAAGAGCTGGCTGTTCCTGCTGTTGTCCGGGCTCGGCACCGGCGCGTCGTGGATCTGCTATTTCCGCGCGCTCAAGCTCGGACCGGCGACGCTGGTCGCGCCGATCGACAAGCTCAGCGTGGTACTGGTGGCGCTGTTCGGCGCGGTCTTCCTCGGCGAGCGCCCCTCGGCCTATGGCTGGCTCGGGATCGCGCTGATCTCGGCGGGTGCGGTGCTGATTGCGGTGAAAGGGTAATTACGCGGCGATCAGCAGCGCGACGCCGATCACGATCAGGACGATGCCGAACACCTCGCGCAGCGAGAACGGCTGCTTGAGCGAGAAATAGGCCACGCCCTGCGCGAACAGCACCTCGATCAGCGCCAGCGTGCGCACATTGGCGGCGGCGGTGAGCGCGAACGCCAGGAACCAGAATTGCGATGAGAACGCGCCCATGAAGCCCGCGAACATCGAGGGCCGCCACAGCTTGAGGATCGACCTCAGCACGTCGGGTGCGCGCAGCAACAGATAGACCGACAGGATCAGCGTCTGCACGAGGAGGCTCCACATCAGCGTGTAGGAGGCCGCCGTGACAAATGAGACTGAGGGCACCGCGATGATCGCGCCGCGAAAGCTCACCGCCGAGATCGCGAACACCGCGGCGGCGCCGAGGCCGAGCACGGTCGGGCGCAGGTCGGCAAAGCTCTTCTGCCCGCCGGGCCGCAGCGCGGTGACGACGACGCCGATGGTCGCGATCACGATCGCGATCACCTTGGTCGTCGTGAGATGATCGCCGAGGAAGATGAAGCCGAAGATCGCGGTCTGGATCGCCTCGGTCTTCATGTAGGCCGTCGTCACCACGAAGGAGCGGTCGTTCATCGCCAGCAGCATGAAACCGGTGCCGACGATCTGGCTGAGCGCGCCGGTTACCAGCCACGGCCAGAACGCGGCCGCCGGCCACGGCACGCGATCGCCGGTCAGCAGCACCGCCAGCGCGAAGAACACGACCGAGAACGGCAGGCCGAACAGGAAGCGGATATTGGTCGCGCCCCAGGTCCCGAGCGGCCCGGTCAGATGCCGCTGCATCGCATTGCGCGCCACCTGCCCGAACGCAGCGACGATGGTGAAGGGAATCCAGAGCGAGGCGATGGTGAGCATGGGGGTAAGGGAGGTGTGCCGGGCGGGAATATGCGCGCAGCGTGCCGATTGTGGCCGACGCGGTCAACCGAGGCGGTGCATGACAGGGCTGCGTGGTCTCCGCAAACTCGCCGTCGTCCCTGCGAACGCAGGGACCCATAACCACGGGGAGCAGTATGTGGCACGCCGGTCAGACAAGCAGGTCGCTGAGATCTCGCCATTCGAGATTCTCGCGTTCAATCAGCTCGATCTTCCAGTCGCGCTTCCATCGTTTGAGTTGCTTTTCGCGAGCGATGGCTTCTTCAGCCCGCTCGTAGGCTTCCACGTAGACGAGGCGGTAGACACCATATGTCTTGACAAACGACGAGCCTTTGCCGTTGCGATGCTGCTCAAGCCTTGTCTGAACGGAATTCGTCACGCCGATGTACAGCGTACCATGGCGCCGGCTTGCGAGGATGTAGACATAGTACATGCTCGGAACGCGGACCTCGCCCAATTATTTGGGCCGGTGGTTATGGGTCCCTGCTTTCGCAGGGACGACACCTTTGGGAGGACACCGCGTCTCACATCTCCACCAGTCGCGCCACAAACTCCGCGTCGCCCCTGCGAAAGCAGGGGCCCATAACCACACGGAGCTGTTTGGGGCACGATAGCCGGACAGCCGACCCTACAACAAATCGGAACGCGGACCTCGCCCGATTATTTGGGCAGGTGGTTATGGGTCCCTGCTTGCGCAGGGACGACACCTATTGTGTGGCCAAGACCGCGGTAACCTAACTCACACCTCTTCCGCCACCACCATGTAGTTCACGTCCATGTCGGTCGACACGGTCCATTTGTCGGCGAGCGGGTTGTAGACCACGCCGGCCTGCTCGGTGACGGTGAGGTTGACGTCGCCGAGATAGCGCTCGAGCTCGGCGGGGGTGACGAACTTGCTCCACTCGTGGGTGCCGCGCGGCAGCCAGCGCAGCACGTATTCGGCGCCGACGATCGCCAGCGCGAAGCTCTTCCAGTTGCGGTTCAGGGTCGAGACCACCATCAGCCCGCCGGGCTTGAGCATGACAGCGCAGCGCTTGATGAAGGCGCCGACGTCGTTGACGTGCTCGACCACCTCCATCGCCAGCACGATGTCGAAGCGCTCGCGGGCGTCCATCTCCTCCACCGTGGTGCAGCGGTAGTCGATCGACAGATGGCCCTTGTCGGCGTGCAGCTTCGCCGCGGCAATATTGGTGGCGGAAGGATCGATCCCGATCACCTGGGCGCCGAGCCGCGTGAACGGCTCGCACAACAGGCCGGCGCCGCAGCCGATGTCGAGCAGGCGCAGGCCGGACAGGCAGCTGAGGCTCTTGGCGTTGCGCTCGAACTTGCGGCAGGCGGCGTCGCGGATATAGGTCAGGCGCAGCGGGTTGATCTTGTGCAGCGGCGCCATCTTGCCGCGCGGATCCCACCATTCATCGGACAGTTTCGAGAATTTCGCGACCTCGGCCGGATCGACCGAGCTGGCGGAGGCATTGGCGGAGGAACTGGCGGAGGAACTGGAAAGAGTTGATTGCGTGGCCATGATTGCGCGCGCCCCTATCGCGCGGTGATCGAATTGCGGAACGACAGCGGCGCGGCGATGGTCCTGATGGTCTCGATGCCCTCGCCGACGCCGCGGATGGTGACGTCGCCATAATTGAGCAGGCGCCCCATGATGCTCTGGTTGACGTCGACGCTCTCGACCTTGTCGAGGCTCATCTCGAAGGTGCGCCGCTTGATGAAGCCGCTCTTGTGCACCACGCGGAAATTGGTGACGTCGGTTTCGGTGGTCCAGCGGTGGAACCAGGCCGCGGCGGTCCAGTACAGCGCCGCGACCGCGACCACGGCGGCGGCCGCAAAGCAGGCCATCACGAGGCCGTCGACCGTGGTCATCCGCGACAGGATCAAGAGCGCCAGCACCACGATCCAGGCCCCGATCGCCGGCAAATAGAACATCCAGTGCGCATTGGTGGAATACAGCACCTTCTCGCCAGGCTGCAGGATCTCGTCGATATAACGTCCCATCCAATCCGCCTTCGAGTTGCCCTCGTGTTACCCGTGCGCCACAACCCGCCCGCAACCGGTCAAAACACCCCCAAAAGACACTCGAGGGCCCCCTACCTACCGGCTTGCCCCCGGGCGCGGCGCTATGTATACGCGCGTTTCGGTCCCCGCGCTTGCGGTTTTCGGCGTGGGTTAACCTACTTATCCTCTTAAAGGAATAGACGCGTCGTCATGGGCCGCCTCGTGATGAAATTCGGCGGTACATCCGTCGCCAATATCGATCGTATCCGCAACGTCGCGCAGCATGTGAAGCGCGAGGTCGACGCGGGCCACGAGGTCGCCGTCGTCGTCTCCGCGATGTCCGGCAAGACCAATGAGCTGGTGGCCTGGTGCACCGATGCTTCACCGATGCACGACGCGCGCGAATATGACGCGGTGGTCGCCTCCGGCGAACAGGTCACTTCGGGCCTGCTCGCGATCGTGCTGCAGGGCATCGGCATCCAGGCGCGCTCCTGGCAGGGCTGGCAGATCCCGATCAAGACCTCGGACGCGCATGCCTCGGCGCGCATCCTCGATATCGACGGCACCGAAATCGTCACCCGCTTCAAGGAACGCAAGGAAGTCGCCGTGATCGCCGGCTTCCAGGGCATCAATCCCGACACCGGCCGCATCACCACGCTCGGCCGCGGCGGCTCGGACACCTCGGCGGTGGCGATCGCCGCTGCGCTGAAGGCCGACCGCTGCGACATCTACACCGATGTCGACGGCGTCTACACCACCGATCCCCGCGTGGTGCCGAAGGCGCGCCGGCTCGACAAGATCGCCTTCGAGGACATGCTGGAACTGGCCTCGCAGGGCGCCAAGGTGCTGCAGGTTCGCTCGGTGGAACTCGGCATGGTGCACAACATGCCGATCTTCGTGCGCTCCAGCTTCGACAAGCCAGAGGATATCGACCCGCACGCCAACCAGCCGCCGGGCACGCTGATCTGCAGCGAGGAGGAAATCATGGAAATGCACGTCGTCACCGGCATCGCCTTCTCCAAGGACGAAGCCCAGATTTCCGTGCGCCAGATCGAGGACAAGCCCGGCGTCGCCGCCGCGATCTTCGGGCCGCTCGCGGATGCCAACATCAATGTCGACATGATCGTGCAGAACGTGTCCGAGGACGGCAAGACCACCGACCTCACCTTCACCGTTCCGGCCAGCGACTATAACCGCGCCAAGGACACGATTACCGCCGCCAAGGCCAAGATCGGCTACGCCCGCGTAGATACCGCGACCGACGTCGCCAAGGTCTCGGTGATCGGCAGCGGCATGCGCAGCCATGCCGGCGTCGCGGCCAAGGCGTTCAAGGCGCTGGCGGACCGCAACATCAACATCCGCGCCATCACCACCTCCGAGATCAAGTTCTCGGTCCTGATCGACGCCGCCTATACCGAGCTCGCGGTCCGCACGCTGCACACACTGTACGGCCTCGACCAGGCGTAAGCGCGACCGGCAGGGACGGCGCTCGCTCCGCTGTCATTCCGGGCGATGCGACAGCATCGAACCCGGAATCTCGAGGTTCCGGGTTCGCCGCTTCGCGACGCCCCGGAACGACGAAACCGAGCACTGGCGGTGCTCCCCAGCCGCGCCCCGGAGTTAGAATTTCTCTTAGCGGGCGCAGCATTGGGCTGACGCAGACGTTATTTGCTACTGGCAGGCGTTTTGCTTGGCAAAGCAAGCCTCGATTGGCTATACGGCCAGTCAGGTAGGCTGTCGCAAACTGTGGCACAGTTTAGTGATCCCGAATCGGCGGGAACTGGCGAGCGGCGACGCCGAATGATTAAAATTGTTGTTTTTGACGAGTTTTGCGCCAGCGGCCGGCCGCACCGGTGCGTTGGCTTCGTGGGGAGGGACTGAAACACATGCGGAGCGCGTCGGGAGGCCCCCGCATCCTGTTGAGACGGCTCCGCGAGACCATGGCGGAGCAAGTCTCCGCCCAGGAGCGGCTCGACAAGATCGTGGTGCTGATCGCGGCCAACATGGTGGCCGAGGTCTGCTCCTGCTACGTGCTGCGCATCGACAACACCCTCGAGCTCTATGCCACCGAAGGTCTGAACCGCGACGCCGTCCACCGCACCGTGATGAGCGCGCATGAAGGCCTGGTCGGCCTCGTCGCCAGCGAGGCGACGCCGCTCAATCTGTCCGACGCGCAAAGCCATCCCGCCTTCGCCTACCGCCCGGAGACCGGCGAAGAGGCCTACCACTCGTTCCTCGGCGTGCCGATCCTGCGCGCCGGCAACACGCTCGGCGTGCTCGTGGTGCAGAACCGCGCCAAGCGCACCTATGTCGAGGAAGAGGTCGAGGCGCTGCAGACCACCGCCATGGTGCTGGCGGAGATGATCGCCTCCGGCGAGCTTGCCGCGCTGGCGCAGCCCGGCGCCGAGCCCGCCGCGCGGCACTCGCTGCACAAGACCGGCGCAGTGCTCTCCGACGGCATCGCGCTCGGCCATGTCGTGCTGCACGAGCCGCGCGTCGTCATCACCAACTACATCGCCGAGGATCTGCCGAAGGAGATCAAGCGGCTCGACACTGCGCTCGCCAATTTGCGCGCCGATCTCGACCGCATGCTGGAGCGCGGCGACGTCGCCGACGGCGGCGAGCACCGCGAGGTGCTGGAAGCCTACCGCATGTTCGCCAACGACCAGGGCTGGTCGCACAAGCTGCATGAGGCGGTCGCCACCGGCCTCACCGCGGAAGCCGCCGTCGAGCGCGTGCAGTCCGACACCCGCGCGCGCATGCTGCGCTCGACCG
Source organism: Bradyrhizobium pachyrhizi (assembly GCF_029714545.1). Taxonomy (NCBI): domain Bacteria; kingdom Pseudomonadati; phylum Pseudomonadota; class Alphaproteobacteria; order Hyphomicrobiales; family Nitrobacteraceae; genus Bradyrhizobium; species Bradyrhizobium pachyrhizi. The sequence continues at coordinate 8,682,055 of NZ_CP121667.1, forward strand.
ATCCCTATCTGCGCGACCGCCTGCACGACCTCGAGGATCTCGGCCATCGCCTGATGCGGCAGCTGGTCGGCCAGGACCATGCGCCCTCGCGCGAGCAGCTGCCCGACAACGCCATCCTGATCGCCCGCGCGATGGGTCCGGCGGCCCTGCTCGACTATGACCGCAAGCGGCTGCGCGGCCTGGTGCTGGAGGAAGGCACCGCGAATTCCCACGTCTCGATCGTGGCGCGCGCGCTCGGCATTCCCGCGGTCGGCGAGGTGCCGAACGCGCCCGGCATCGCCGACCCGGGCGATGCCATCATCGTCGACGGCATTTCCGGCGAGATCTATGTCCGCCCCTCGACCGAGATCGAATCCGCCTATGCCGAGCGCGTTCGGTTCCGGGCGCGGCGGCAGGCGCAATATTCGGCGCTGCGCGACAAGGCCTGCGTGACCAAGGACGGCCAGCCGATCGAGCTTCTGATCAATGCCGGCCTGACCATCGACCTGCCGCATATCGACGACACCGGCAGCGCCGGCATCGGCCTGTTCCGCACCGAATTGCAGTTCATGGTGAGCCCGAACCTGCCGCGCTCGAGCGACCAGCTCGCGCTGTACCGCACCGTGCTCGACGCCGCGGGCTCCAAGCCCGTCACCTTCCGCACGCTCGACATCGGCGGCGACAAGGCGCTGCCCTATATGGAGACCGTGATCGAGGAAAATCCCGCGCTCGGCTGGCGCGCGATCCGGCTCGGCCTCGACCGTCCCGGCCTGCTGCGCGGCCAGATCCGCGCGCTGCTGCGCGCCGGCGGCGGCCGCGCGCTGAAGATCATGTTCCCGATGATCTCCGACATCGCCGAGTTCGATCAGGCCAAGGCGATCGTCGAGCGCGAGCTGACCTATCTGCGCCAGCACGGCCATTCGCTGCCCGAGCGGATCGATATCGGCACCATGGTCGAGGTGCCGGCGCTGCTCTACCAGCTCGACGAGCTCCTGAAGAAGGTCGACTTCGTCTCGGTCGGCTCCAACGATCTGTTCCAGTTCCTGTTTGCGGTCGACCGCGGCAATGCCAAGGTCTCCGAACGCTTCGACATTTTGTCGGCGCCGATCCTGCGCGCGCTGCGCGATATCGTGCGCAAGGCCAAGGCGGCGAAGAAGGCCGCCTCGCTGTGCGGCGAGATGGCCTCGAAGCCGATCGGCGCGCTGGCCCTGATCGCCATCGGCTACCGTTCGCTTTCATTGTCTGCAACTGCGCACGGCCCGGTCAAGGCGCTGATCCTCGACCTCGACGCCAAGAAGGCCGAGGCGATGATCAATCCGCTGCTGGATGCGCCGGTCGGCAGCGTCTCGATCCGCGAGGCGCTGACGAAGTTTGCGGAGACCGAGGGGCTGGCCTTGTAGCGACGCTGCCGTCGCCGCTGCCGCCCTTCCGTACCTTCCGCAATTCGAGATACCGCCATGCTACCCGAAGCCAAACTCGACGTTCTGCTCGCCCATCACGCCTCGCTCGAGGCCGAGCTGCTCGGCGAGGTGAAGTCCGATCGCTATGTTGCGATCACGCGCGAGCTCGCCGAGCTCAATCCGTTGATCGACGCGGTGAAGCTCTATCGTTCTGCGCGCAGCGAACTGGCCGATACCGAGGCGATGCTGGCGGATGCGGGGACCGATCCCGAGATGCGCAGCATGGCGGAAGCCGAGCTGGAAACGCTGCAGGCGCGGATCGGCGAGCTCGAGCAGCAGATCCGGATCGCGCTGTTGCCGAAGGACGCGATGGACGACCGCAACGTGATGCTGGAAATCCGCGCCGGCACCGGCGGCGACGAGGCGTCGCTGTTCGCCGGCGACCTGTTCCGGATGTATGAGCGCTTCGCGTCCTTGCAGGGCTGGAAGGTCGAGGTGATCTCGGCGAGCGAAGGCACCGTCGGCGGCTACAAGGAAATCATCGCCGAGGTGCAGGGCCGCGGCGCGTTCGCCAAGCTGAAATTCGAATCCGGCGTGCACCGCGTCCAGCGCGTGCCCGACACCGAGACGCAGGGCCGCATCCACACCTCGGCCGCCACGGTCGCCGTGTTGCCGGAGGTCGAGGACGTCGACGTCGATATCAAGGATACGGACTTGAGGATCGAGACCATGCGCGCGGGCGGCGCCGGCGGCCAGCACGTCAACAAGACCGAATCGGCGATCCGCATCACCCATCTGCCGACCGGCATCGTGGTGATGATGCAGGACAGCCGCTCGCAGCACAAGAACCGGGCGTCGGCGATGAACATCCTGCGCTCGCGCATCTACGATGCCGAGCGCCAGCGCGTCGAGGCGGCGCGCTCCGCCGACCGCAAGGAAAAGGTCGGCTCCGGCGACCGCTCCGAGCGCATCCGCACCTATAATTTCCCGCAAGGGAGAGTCACCGACCACCGCATCAACCTGACGCTCTACAAGCTGCCGCAGGTGATCGCGGGCGAAGCGCTCGGCGAATTGATCGACGCGCTGACGACCGAACACCAGGCGGCACAGCTCGCCGCGCAGGGCGCCGCGGCCTGACGCGCGCCGCCGCTTGCGCCGGCGGATGCTACGCTCAGTCCTCTCCGGAAGACGGCGAGGACTTCAGCAAGCGGCGCAACGCCGGGCTCGCGACGCGGCGCAGCTCCTCGATGTTCTTCTTCGAGACCGCCTGGAGCTTCTGCTCGCCCTTCGCCGTCAGCTTGAGCTGAACCCGCCTCGCGTCATCGGGATCGGCAAGGCGGCTGACCAGCCCGAGCTTTGCCATGCGGTTCATCAGTTCGACGGCGGAGTGATGCCGGATCAGCAGGAACCGCGCGATGTCGCCGACGGTCGGCGGACCGGGGTCGACGAAACCCTTGATGCCGAGCAGCGCCTGGTGCTGCCGCGGCGTCATTCCGGCCTTCCGGGCTCCCTCCTCGCTGAATGCGAGAAACCTCCGCAACTCGTAGCGAAACTGCGCCAGCGCCCGGTAGTCCACCGGCGCGGCCGCCGCCTTGCGTTTCGTTGCTCCGGCGGGCGCTCGTCGTTGCTTTGGTTGCGGCATTCGATCGTCCTGCTGCTGGCTCGCTCCGCCGGACGGCAGACGCCGTGCAACGCTATCAAGCCCGCGTCGGACGCACCATACTACCGGCCGCCCTTCCACTCATGTTTTCAACGGTTTGACGATCGAACGGCAGGGGCCGGGCAAGCTCAGGGCTGCGGCCAGTGATCGTAGGTCGAGCTCAATATCTTCAGCAGCACGATCTGGAACGCGACCGGAATCCGCGGGCTCCTGCGGCGAATGGATTTCTCCAGCGCCTCGGTGATCTCACTCTTGGTGAGATGCCCGGCCGAGGCACGCTCGACCAGATCGCCCCAGACCTCCGACAACGACTTGCCGGTGTGATGCGGAGACGGGATCGTTATTCCGCGCGTCCCGGCCCAAGCGATGATCTCGCGCATGGTTTGCCGTCCGCAATTTCGCGCCGTCGCGAGATGGCGCGCGGTGAGCAGGCGCAACAGATCGTCCGGCGGCGTCCAGCCCACCTTCGGCGGCACTTCGTCGAGCAACTCGACCGCCAGTTCCTTCAGGACGTTGATCGCGCGAATGCTCAGGCTGCCCGATTGCTCGGCGCCACCGTGCTCGGTCACGGCGTGACCGTGCTCTGACACGGCGTGCTCTCCGGGATTTCCGGTGCGACTTGAAGGCTCCTGGATCATCGCTCCCTCACTTACAGGACCCGCACCCGGTCGGTAAACCCTCGATACATCGTAGAACGATATTATTTCTATCGTAGGCCGATATGATTCGACGAAAGGTGACATTGACTAAATATGCCGGTGAGGAATTGTAGCCGTGACAGGCTGCTCCATCGCAGCCGGCGCATCGTGCCGCCGATCGATCCGATCAGGCGACGAGTGAGCATGCGCGCCAACAATCAATATAATTGGAGGATACTGAGCGATGAGCACCAAGGATTTTCGGCCGGGCAGCGCCCCGAACGTTTCGCGCCGCACTTTGCTGCAAGCCGGCGCGGGCCTGATCGGCGGCAGCGTGCTGCCGGCCTCGATCGCATCGCGGGCATTCGCCGAGGACCACCCGGCGATCGGAACCTATCCCGCGGGCACGTCGGGCTCTTCGGCGTTCATCGGCATCTCGGTCCCGCGCACCGGCACCTATGCGGTGCAGGGCGAGGATGAGCTCAAGGGCTATCAGCTCGCGATCGAGCACATCAACAGCGGCCACGAACTGATCAAGAAGATCTCGCCGAAGACCAGCAAGGGCGTGCTCGGCAAGGAGCTGAAGTTCGGCGTCGCCGATTCCGCGGCGAAGCCGAACGAGGCCGTGCAGGCGCAGCAGCGCTTCATCTCCGAGAACAAGGCGGTGATGATCACCGGCGGCACGTCGAGCGCGGTCGCGGTGGCGCTGAACAAGCTGGCGCAGCGCGAGAAGGTGATCTTCGTCTGCGGCATTTCCGGCTCCAACGACACCACCGGCAAGGATTGCGTGCGCTACGGTTTCCGCCAGAACTTCTTCGGCCAGACCGCCGCGGCGGCGATCGCGCCGGTGCTGATCAAGCAATTCGGCAAGAACAAGAAGGCCGCCTACCTCACGCCCGACTACACCTACGGCCACACCGTCACCAAGTCGATGCAGGACCGTCTCGCCGAGGCCGGCTGGACCACAGTCACCAACCAGGTCTCGCCGCTCGGCGCTCCGGACTATTCGTCCTATCTGCTCAACGTCGCGAATTCCGGCGCCGACGTGCTGATCAACGTCAACTGGGGTCATGACGCCGTGCTGTCGACGCAGCAGGCCAAGCAGTTCGGCGTGCTCGACAAGATGAAGCTCGTGGTGCCCTACCAGGTGCCGTTCATCGCCCGCGAGACCGGCGGCCTGATGCAGGGCGTCTACGCCGCGACCGACTATTGGTGGACCATCGAGGACAAATATCCGCTGGCCAAGATGTTCAACGAGGCCTTCGAGAAGAAGTACGGATACAAGCCGGAATGGGGCGCCGAGAACGCCTATGTCAGCTTCGCGCACTGGGCGCGCATGGTCGAGGAAGCCGGCAGCTTCTATCCGCCCGACGTCATCAAGGCATATGAGAAGGGCGAGACGCTGCCCTCGCTGGTCGGCGACGTCCACTATCGCCCCGAGGATCACCAGTGCGTCCGCCCCGTCGTCATCGTCCGCGGCAAGATGGAAAAGGAGATGAAGAACAAGGAGGACTATTACGAGGTGATCGAGATCGTCCCCGGCGACGGCTTGATGCAGAAGCCGGATGCGTTCGGCTGCCATCTCGGCGACTACACCTGATTAACGTGGGAAGACTCGGCGCCGTGGGCGGGGCGACCCGGCCCGCGGCGCCGCTTTTCTCGGAATGCATCCTCCATCGACCGGGCCAGATAAAACGGCTGAGTGAACGCGCGCCATGATCAACTGGCCAAATTTCGTCTCGCAACTTTTCAACGGACTGGCGCTCGGCGCGCTGCTGGCGCTGATCAGTTCCGGATTGACGATCATCTACGGCACGCTCGGGGTGCTCAACCTCGCCCACGGCGCCATGTTCATGATCGGCGGCTACGCCGGATACGTGACCTATTCCTATACCGGCTCGTTCATCCTCGCCGTGATCGCGGGCTCGCTGTTCGTGATGGCGCTCGGCGTGGCCATGGAGCGGATCATCATCCGCCATTTCTATCATCGCCCGCATGAGGACCAGCTGCTGGTCACGTTCGGCCTCGGCATCTGCTTCGTCGAGATCGTGCGGCTGATCTTCACCAGCCAGTCGCAGGTGGTGCCGCCGCCGGCGATGCTGCAGGGCATCACCTCGCTCGGCTTCCTGTTCTACCCGACTTACCGGCTTGCGGTCGTCGGCATCGTCGCGGTCGCGCTCGGCGCGCTGTTCCTGATCCTGTACCGCACCCGGCTCGGCATGATCGTGCGCGCCGGCATCGAGGATTCGGTGATGGTCGATTCGCTCGGCATCAACGTCTACCGCGTCTTCATGATCGTGTTCGGCATCGGCGCGATGGCCGCGGGCTTCGCCGGCATCATCAACGCGCCGGTGGTGTCGCTGACGCCGGGTGTCGGCGACGACATCCTGGTCGAGACCTTCGTGGTGGTGGTGATCGGCGGCGTCGGCTCGTTTCCCGGCGCCATCCTCGGCGGGCTGATCGCCGGCGAGATCATCAGCATCACCTCGATGTTCAACCCCGGTTACGCCTACGTCATGCTGTTCGCGGCGATGACGCTCGTGCTGGTGCTCAGACCGCATGGCCTGCTCGGCACGCAGGGCCGCGAATGACGACGGATATTTAGATGCTTAAACAGCGCCCATACCTGATCGAATTCCTGACGGCAGCCGGACTGATCGTCGCGCCCTTCGTGCTGCCGTGGCTCGGCTTCGCGCCCAACACGGTGAACCGGATCCTGGTCTGGGGCCTGTTCGGCCTCGGCTTCGACATCCTGTTCGGCTTCACCGGCCTGCTGTCGTTCGGCCAGTCGGCCTTCTACGGCACCGGCGGCTTCGTCGCCGCCTATCTGCTGACGCGCGCCGGCTTCCCCTACGTCGTGCTCGCGCTCGTCATCGGCATGATCGCGGCCGCCGCCACCGGCTATCTGATCGGCCTGATCGCACTGCGCCGCACCGGCATCTATTTCGCGATGATCACGGTGGCGATCGCCGAGGTGTTCTTCTTCGTCGAGTTCAATCCGCTGTCGGACTTCACCGGCGGCGAGAACGGGCTGCCGGGCGTGCCGACCCCGAGCTTCAATCTCGGCTTCACCACGCTGCACTTCACCACCGGCTGGTCGCTCTACCAGTTCCTGGCGCTGTGCTACTTCATCGGCGTCGTGATCGCGCTGCGCATCGTGCGCTCGCCGGTCGGCGCCGTGTTCAGCGCGATCCGCGACAATCCACTGCGCGCGACCGCGGTCGGCCACAACATCCACGGCTACAAGCTGACCGCCTTCGTGATCGCCGCCGCCTATGCCGGCTTTGCCGGCGGGCTGCTCGGCGTGCTGCAGGCCTTCATGCCGCCCGACGCATTCACTTTCGACACCTCGGGGCAGCTCGTGATGCAGACCGCGATCGGCGGCCGCGGCACGCTGTTCGGGCCGCTGGTCGGCGCCGCGGTGTGGCTGTCGCTGCAGGACTTCCTGCAGGCGGCGCTCGGGCTCGGCGCGGCCTGGAAGCTTGTGCTCGGCGTCGTGTTCGTGCTGCTGGTGTGCTTCCTGCGCCGCGGCATCATCGGCGGCCTCGCCGATCTCTACCGCCTCCTGACCGGACAGCGCGGCGCCAAGGAGCCGGAGGAGAGCGCGCCCGAGGTCGTCGCCGTGGCAAGCGACCGGCACGCCGCGGTGCCCGCCGCGCCGAAGCCGGTGGCGGCTCGCGCCGGCGGCAATCCGTCCGGACCGATCCTCCAGGCCAAGGGCCTGACCAAGCGCTATGGCGGCCTGCTCGCCAACAGCGACATCGACTTCACCGTCAATCACGGCGAGCTGCGCGGCATCATCGGCCCGAACGGCGCCGGCAAGTCGACCTTCTTCAAGATGCTGACCTGCGAGGTGCACCCGACCTCGGGCACCATCCTGTTCGAGGGCCGCGACATCACCGGCATGAACGTTACCGACGTCTGTCAGCTCGGCCTGACCAAGAGCTACCAAGTCAACCAGCTATTCGCCGGGCTGACGGTGCGCGAGAATCTGGTGATCGCGGCGCTGTCGGCGCTGCGCGGCAAGTTCAAGCTCGACCTGTTCCGCAGCATCGACAGCATCCCCGGCCTGTCGGAGCGCGTGCAGCAAACGCTGGAGCTGGTCAATCTCACATCGAGGCCCGATACGCCCGTGTCCGAGCTCGCCTATGGCGAGAAGCGACGGCTGGAGATCGGGCTGGCGCTGGCGACGTCGCCGAGCCTGTTGCTGCTCGACGAGCCGCTGGCCGGCATGAGCCCGCGCGAACGCGTCGAGACCGTCAAGCTGCTGAAGTCGATCAGCCAGGGGCGCACCATGATCATCATCGATCACGACATGGATGCGCTGTTCGAGCTCGCCGAGCGCGTCACCGTGCTGCAGGAAGGCCGCGTGCTGGTCGAGGGAACGCCGGAAGAGATCAAGAACAACTCGACCGTCCAGGAAGCCTATCTTGGCGGCGTGCATGGAGTGCTCGCCGCATGAGCCTGCTCGAGGTCAATGGACTGAACAGCTATTACGGGGATTCCCATATCCTGTTCGACGTCTCGATGCGCGTCGAGCGCAACGAGGTGGTGGCGCTGCTCGGGCGTAACGGCGCCGGCAAGAGCACGACGCTGAAGAGCCTGATGGGCGTCGTCACCCCGCGCCGCGGCTCGGTGATGTTTGACGGCGTCGAGATCTCCGGCCGGAAGAGCCACAAGATCGCGCAGGCCGGCATGCAGCTGGTCCATGAGGAGCGCCGCATCTTCGGCAGCCTGAGCGTCGAGGAGAACCTCGTGATCGCAGGCCTGACCGCCTCGCAGCGCTGGCCGCTCGAACGCATCTACGAGATGTTCCCGCGGCTGCGCGAGAGGCGCGGCAACCGCGGCACCGACCTGTCCGGCGGCGAGCAGCAGATGCTGGCGATCGCGCGCGCGCTGGTGCGCGATCCCAAGATCATCCTGCTCGACGAGCCATTCGAGGGGCTGGCGCCGGTGATCGTGCGCGACCTGATGAAGGCGTGCCGCGATCTGGCCGAGGCCGGGCAGACCATCGTGCTGGTGGAGCAGAACCTCGCCGCGACGCTGGCGCTGGCGCAGCGCATCTACATCATCAACAACGGGCACATCGTCCATGAAGGGCCGGCGCAGGAGATCAAGGCGCAGCCCGAGGTCCTGCAGCGCTATCTCGGCGTCTAGCCTGCGAGCGCCGCAATCATGCGTTTGGCGTGATCGACGAGCACGTCCATCTCCTCCTTGCGGGTCTGCGCGGGCAGCAGCGCGACGCCGGCCTTCACCGGCATCACATGCATATGCAGGTGAAACACCACCTGGCCGCTGGCGGGCTCGCTGAACTGCTGGATGATGATGCCGTCGGCGGCAAACGCCTTCATCGCGGCGATGGCGATGCGCTTGGCCGAGCGCGCCACCGCGGCGAGGTCGTCGTCCGCGATGTCGAGGATGCCGCGCGCGGGCGCCTTCGGAATCACCAGGGTATGTCCCGGCGATCGCGGCATGATGTCGAGAAAGGCAAAGGTCCGGTCGGTCTCGTAGACCTTGAAGCTCGGGACCTCGCCGCGCAGGATCTTGGCGAAGATGTTCTGGTCGTCATAGCCCGTCATGGTCGCGCGTTCCGGATCGATGGGTTGAGATTTCGACCGTGCGCGCCGGCCGCAAGGGGCGCAAGTGATATCGACGCCGCATCGACCATCGGCTAACAACGCGCGATGAGCGAACCTGCTGGAAATGGCCAGACCGTCGAGAGTATCAGGCGCAGCCTCGCCGCCCGCCTCAAGGCGGCCGGCCGCGACGCCGCCGAGCTCGATGCGCGACTGCTGGTCGGCGCCGCGCTGGGGCTCGATCTGACCGGCATGGTCACCGGCGCGAAGCGCGCGCTGACGGGAGACGAGGCGGATCACCTCGAGCGTCTCGCGCAGCGCCGCCTCGCCGGCGAACCGATCGCGCGCATCCTCGGCGTCAAGGAGTTCTGGGGATTGCCGCTGCATCTGTCCGCCGCGACGCTGGTGCCGCGCCCGGACACGGAGACAGTGGTCGAGCGCGCACTCGAACTGCTGCGCGCCGACGGCGCGGCCGAGCGCGCGTTGCGGATCGCCGATCTCGGCACCGGTTCCGGCGCGATCCTGCTGGCGCTGCTCTCGGAACTGCCGAACGCGCATGGCTTCGCCACCGACATCTCGGCGGAAGCGCTGCAGACCGCGAGCCGCAACGCCGCCGAGCTCGGACTTAGCCAGCGCACGACATGGATCAAGTGCAACTACGGCAGCGGGCTGGCTGGCGCGTTCGAACTGATCGTGTCCAACCCGCCCTACATCCCCTCGGCCGACATCGCCGGGCTCGACATCGAGGTGCGCGCGCATGATCCGCGCACGGCGCTCGACGGCGGTGCCGACGGGCTCGACGCCTATCGCGCGCTGATTTCGCAATCTGCGGGTCTTTTGGCCCTAGGCGGATTTCTGGTTGTGGAAGTCGGACATGGTCAGAGCGGCGACATTGAAGCGCTGATGACGGCATCCGGATTATCCCCAACGGGGCCGCCCAAGGCCGATCTCGGGGGCATCCCGAGGGCCGTTTCCGCCCGCCGGCTGCCCCGATAAAGTCCTATTGGAACGAAAAAAAACCTCTTGGATTATCCCCCGGGAACGACTACGTTCCGGGCACAACATCGGTGCTGGCCCCGTAATCCGTTACGGGTGATGACCAGGGTTCAGCAGAGCCCGCCGATCGAAAGGTTCCAGGAACGCAGGTCACATAGAGCGCAATAGCCGAAGCTGTGCTGCTCTCGACCGCCAAGCGAACGAAAGCCTGTTATTGCGCTTGAAGACTTACGCACGAGAACTGAGCCTGTCTCAACGGGCGGAATGATTTGGTCGCTGGCGCGATTGCCGGCGGTTGGGGAACGCGTCTTTGCTGAACGCGACTTTGCTGAACGAGATGGTCGGCGACATCGAAACCACTTCGAACGGTATTGCGATTCCGTGTGCCTAGGCGCGCGCCGAATCGGACTCTGGGAATCGGACTTCTGAGAAATCGGACTGCTGAGAAATCGGACTGTGGACTGCAATAACTTCAGGGCTGGAATAAAAGGCGACAGATGAGAAACGGTCAGAACAACAAGCGGATGCGCAACCGGAATAACAACAACAATAACAACAACAATAACCGGCGCGGCCAGAATCCCCTGACACGGGTGTATGAATCGAACGGACCCGACATCAAGATCCGCGGCACGGCCTCCCACGTGGCCGAGAAATACGTTCAGCTTGCGCGCGATGCGCGCTCGTCCGGCGATCCGGTGGCAGCTGAGAACTACTATCAGCACGCCGAGCACTACTACCGGATCATCGCGGCCGCGCAGGAGCAGTTCCGGCAGAACCAGCAGCAGCCGCGCCCGGACGCCGAGGTCACGCCGACCGAAGACGGCGACGACGACAGCGACGGCTATTCGAGCTTCGGCCAGGAGCCGGGCTTCGTGCCGCAGCAGCAGCAACCTTTCATGCGCGACAACGGCCAGCAGCCGTACCAGCGCGATCAGCAGCAGCCGCGCGAGCATCGCGAGCGTGACCAGCAGCCGCGTGAGCATCAACCGCGTGAACATCGTGAGCGCGAGCATCGTCCGCAACCGCAATACCAGCCGCAGCCGCAGAACCAGCCGCAGCCCGCGATGGCCGATGCCGGCGGCGTCGATCGCCTGCCCTCGTTCATCACCGGCGGCGCGCAGCCGCAGGTCAGCGGCGCCTACGAAGGCAACAATGGCGGCGCAGAACGCGGCGAACGGAGCGAGCGCTTCCCGCGCCGCCGCCGCCGTCCGCACGGCCCGCGCCCCGACATGGCAGCGCAGCCCGCGCCGAGCGACGACTTCAATCCGGGCAACGAGTAACGCACGTATGCGACCGACCCTCCCCCTCCGGGGAGGGTGACATTTCACGCCTCTGTGTGGGTCGATTTGCGCGTCGCCGTCGAGGACGGCACCAGCACCGGACGCAATGACGGGATCAGCTGCGTGCGCTCGCGGCGCGCGGGGATCGCGCGATAGACCTGCTTGGTCGCCTCCACGATATGCACGCCGGCGAACGGCATCGACAGCGCCGCGCCGACCCGCTCCCACGCCATCGCCGAGCGCAGGAACCAGCTGCCCTGCACCGGCGGCATGAACAACGCCTCGCCCCACGACGACGGCGTGAACCAGGTCTGCCGCAACAGCTGCGTGATCTGCGCCCGCGAATAGGGCCGGCCATGACCGAACGGCGTGGCATCGGTGCGCGTCCAGACGCCGCGGCGATTCGGGATGATCGCGATCACCCGCCCTGAGGGCGAGAGCACCCGCCACACCTCGCGCAGCAACCGCTCCGGGTCATCGGACATCTCCAGCGCGTGCACCAGCAGCACGCGGTCGACCGCGGCATCGGGCAGCGGCATCGAGAATTCGTCGATCAGGGTGGCCAGCGCCGGCCGGCCGGTCGGCCATTTCAGGACGCCCTGGGCCGCCGGCATGAAGGCGATGCAGCGCTCGCAGGACTCACGGAACAGGCCGAGATAGGGGGTCGGATAGCCGAGGCCGAGCACGCGCTGGCCTTCCGCGTTCGGCCACCGCGCGCGGATACCCCGGTTAATCAGCTGCCGCGCCACGATGCCGAGGCGCTGCGAATAGAAGTCGCGCAGGTCGATGACGTCCATGATTTAGCCTAACACGCCCCCCGCTGCCGGGGTGCGCCGAAAATTGCATTGCCGCCGGAGCGTTAACGCCATATTTCACCCCTATATTGGGCGCGTTAAAAGCATGACCCGGGAAAGTCGATACCGGTCTTTACGAATACATCATGCTTTGAAATGTCCGTCCCGTTTGTTCGTGGAGATATCATGACCGCCGAAATTCGCACCTTCAGCTGCCTCACCGACAATTTCGGGTATTTGATCCACGATCCCGCGACCAAGGCGACCGCGTCGATCGACGCGCCGGAGGCCGGCCCGATCATCAAGGCGCTGGAGCGCGAGGGCTGGACGCTGACCGACATCCTGATCACCCATCACCATGGCGACCATGTCGGCGGCGTTGCCGAGTTGAAGCAGAAATACGGCTGCCGCGTCGTCGCCCCGCGCGACCAGTCGGCCAAGATCGCCAATGTCGATTTGCGCGCCGCCAATGCCGATGTCATCAAGGTCGGCAGCCTGCTCGCACGCGTGGTCGAGACGCCCGGCCATACACTCGATCACATCTCCTATGTGTTCGACGGCGAGAAGGCGGTGTTCGCCGCCGATACGCTGTTCTCGATCGGCTGCGGCCGGGTGTTCGAGGGCACCTATCCCATGATGTGGGATTCGCTGCTGAAGCTGCGCTCGCTGCCGGATGATTTCCGTCTCTATTGCGGCCATGAATATACCGCGGCGAATGTGAAGTTCGCGCTCACCATCGAGCCTGACAATCCGGCCCTGCAGAAGCGGGCCGAAGAAGTCACAAAACTTCGCGCCGAGAACAAGCCGACGATTCCGGTGCTGCTCGGCGACGAGAAGAAGGCCAACGTGTTCCTGCGCGCCGACGAGCCCGCGGTCGCGGCCAAGCTGCACATGAAGGGCGCCGACCCGGCGCTGGTGTTCGGCGAGCTCCGCGAGCGCAAGAACAAGTCGTGATGGCCGACCTCTCGGCTGCCGACATCATCGCGCGGCTTGCGCTGCAGCCGCATCCCGAGGGCGGGCACTATCGCGAGACGTTCCGCGACGCGCGCTGCGACGCCAACGGCCGCGCGCATTCGACCGCGATCTACTTCCTGCTGGCGCGCGGCGAGCGCTCGCACTGGCACCGTATCGACGCGGTCGAGATGTGGCATTATTACGCCGGCGCGCCGCTGACGCTGCGGATTGCAGAGGACGGCGCCCCACATTCGATCACGCTCGGGCCGGATGTGGCGCGCGGCGAGCAGCCACAGGCGATCGTGCCGGCAGACGCCTGGCAGGCCGCCGAAAGCAACGGCGACTGGACGCTGGTCGGCTGCACCGTCGCGCCGGGATTCGAGTTCGCGAAGTTCGAGCTGGCGCCAAAGGGCTGGGAGCCGGCTTCATAAGAGCTCTCGTAGGATGGGTAGAGCGCGGCGAAACCCATCATCTCGCCGCGTGGATAGAAGTTGATGGGTTTCGCGTCGCTCTACCCATCCTACGTTCTTTTTCTCAGCACCATGTCTTTCGCCGCGATCAACCCGCCGCCGGCGATCAGGATCGCGGCGATCGCAATGTTGGCACTCGGCTTGGCGAAGCCCGCCAGAATCAGGAACGCGGTCGAGAGCAGCGGCGTGGCGTAGGAGGCGGCACCGAGCACGCGGATGTCGCCGCGCTTCATGCCGATGTCCCAGGCGAAGAATGCGGCCCCCACCGGACCGATGCCGAGCGCGATGACGGCGAGCCATTGCAGCGGCGTCGCGGGCCACACCGTCGTCTCCACCATCATGTGCACCAGCGCCGCAAGCACGGCGGTCGCAAGGCAGAAGCCTGCCACCGCATCGGTCGGCACCGCCTTAAGCCGGCGTGACATCACCGAATAGGACGCCCACACGAACGCCGCGACGAAGGCGGCCGCGAAGCCTGGAATCTGCTCTTTCGTGAAGGCGCCGGTGTTGCCGGCGAACAGCAGCACGGTGCCGGCGAGGCCGAGCAGCGCGCCGACGATGTGATGCACGGCAAGCCGCTCGCCCGGCAGCAGCGACGAGAACAGCACGATCAACAGCGGCCAGAGATAATTGAGCAGCCCGGCCTCGGCCGGCGGGGCGAAGCGCAGCGCCAGGAAATACAGCGCGTGATAGCCGAACAGCCCGCCGACGCCGACGACCCAGGCGACCAGCGGTTGCTTCAACGCACCGAAGGCCGATGGACGCAACAGGAAGCTCGCGAACGCGACCGCGGCGCCGATCGCAAACGTCATGGCCGCGAGCTGGAACGCGGGTATAGCTCCGGTCGCGACCGTCATGACCGACAGCAGCGACCACATCAGGATGGCGGTCAGTCCGACAAGGGTGGCAGTTCGGGTCGTCATCTCAATTCAATCCGTCGTGGCCGGCATGACTGTCCAAAGGATGGCGGTCTGCAGCCGCTCATCGATGTCCCGGCCGGCCACGTCTTCCTTCGCGTGTGGCGCGTTGTAAAGACGAAAATGCCCGGCACAAGGCCGGGCATTCGCGACTTGATTGTGCGCGCCTGCGACGCGACGACGCTGCTCGCGTCAGGCGTGATACTGGCCGCCGTTCACGGTCAGCGTCGAGCCGGTGATGAAACCGGCATCGTCGGCGGCCAGGAACACCACCGCACGCGCGATCTCTTCGGGTTCGCCGAGCCGGGCGACCGGAATCTGCGGGATCACGTTCTTCTCGAGCACGTCCTTCGGCACCGCCTGCACCATCTCGGTGTTGATATAGCCGGGGCAGATCACGTTCACGGTGATGCCGCCCTTGGCGTTCTCCAGGGCTAAGGCCTTGGTGAAGCCGATGTCGCCGGCCTTTGCCGCAGAGTAGTTGACCTGGCCGAACTGGCCCTTCTGGCCGTTGATGGAGGAGATCGAGATGACGCGGCCGAACTTGCGGGCGCGCATACCCTCGATCACCTGGCGCGTCATGTTGAACAGCGAGCCGAGATTGGTGTTGATCACGGCATTCCACTGCTCGACCGTCATCTTGTGGAATGCGGTATCCTTGGTGATGCCGGCATTGTTGACGAGCACGTCGACCGGGCCGAGATCGGCCTCGACCTGCTTGACGCCGGCCGCGCAGGCGTCAAACGACGCGACGTCCCACTTGTAGACCGGAATCCCGCTCTCCGCCTTGAACTTCTCCGCCGCGGCGTCATTGCCGGCGTAGCTCGCCGCCACCTTGTAGCCCGCCGCTTTCAGCGCCTTGCTGATCGCAGCTCCAATACCGCGCGTTCCGCCCGTCACCAATGCAACACGTGCCATGTCCGTTTCCTCCTTGGCCGTCTTTTATAACCGGATAACTCCGGCCTACGCACTCACAACCCCTCGAAACAAAAATGCCCGGCGCAAAGCCGGGCATCTTATTTATCAGCTCGCGCCGCGGTTGACAGATGATCTTTTCATCACCTAACCGGCCTCGCTGCCTTTTGTTCAGTCGCGTGCAACGCACATAGCGATGCCCATGCCACCGCCGATGCACAGCGTCGCGAGGCCCTTCTTGGCATCGCGCTTCTGCATCTCGTGCAACAGCGTCACCAGCACGCGCGCACCCGACGCGCCGACCGGATGGCCGATCGCGATCGCGCCGCCATTGACGTTGACCTTGGCCGGATCCCAGCCGAGGTCCTTGTTCACCGCACACGCCTGCGCCGCGAACGCCTCGTTGGCCTCGATCAGATCGAGGTCGGCGATGTTCCAGCCGGCCTTCTTCAGCGCGGCGCGCGAGGCGGGGATCGGGCCGGTGCCCATGATCTTGGGGTCGACGCCGGCCTGGCCCCACGAGACGATGCGGGCCAGCACCTTCTTGCCCTGCTTGGCGGCTTCCTTGGCGGTCATCAGCACGACGGCGGCGGCGCCGTCATTGATGCCCGAGGCGTTGCCGGCGGTCACGGTGCCCTCCTTCTCGAAGGCCGCGCGGAGCTTGGCCATCGCGTCGAGCGTGGCGCCATGTCGCGGATACTCGTCGGTGTCGACCACGATATCGCCCTTGCGGGACTTGATGGTGACCGGGACGATCTCGTCCTTGAACTTGCCGGCCTTCTGCGCCGCCTCGGCCTTGTTTTGCGAACTGACCGCGAACTCGTCCTGCTGCGACCGGGTGATCTGGTACTGCTTGGCGACGTTCTCGGCGGTGTTGCCCATGTGGTAGCCGTTGAAGGCATCCCACAGCCCGTCCTTGATCATGGTGTCGATCAGTTCGAGGCCGCCCATCTTGACGCCGCCACGCAGATACTGCGCGTGCGGGGCCATGCTCATGGATTCCTGGCCCCCCGCGACGACGATCGAGGAATCACCGTTGAGCAGCGCCTGGTAGCCGAGCGCCACGGTGCGCAGGCCGGAGCCGCAGAGCTGGTTGACGCCCCAGGCCGGGCTTTCCACCGGGATGCCGGCCGCGATCGAGGCCTGGCGGGCCGGGTTCTGGCCCTGCGCGGCGGTGAGGATCTGGCCCATGATGACTTCGGAGACTTGGCCGCCCTCGACGCCGGCACGCTCCAGCGCCGCCTTGATGGCGATCGCACCGAGGTCATGGGCTGGCGTGGTGGCGAAAGCGCCGTTGAAGCTACCGACGGGGGTGCGGGCGGCACTGACGATGACGACATCGTCTGACATGGACATCTCCTATGGGTTGTAGCTGGGTTTCTCGACGGCGGGCGGCCGATTTGGCGGGCCTGTCTCTTGATGGCTATCCTGTAAACCTCATCGAGACATGTCAATCGCACTGTCGGGCAAATCGCGCCGCGACGCACTCAAAATGACGGCCTTGGCACTTTCCTGAGCAAATCCTATGCTTTGGAATTAACCGCATAGCACAAAACTGTAGCCGAACCGCTTTGAAAATGCTTACCTTTGCTGCGATGCGTTGCATTTTGCCCTGCGGCGATGCCGTAGGGTTCCAGGTTCTTCGGTGTTGAAGTGAGAGCCCATGGCAAAATCTGAACAACCGACCACGATCAAGAAATACGCGAACCGGCGGCTCTATAATACCGGGACGAGCACTTACGTAACGCTCGAGGATCTCGCGGCGATGGTGAAGGAAGGCGAGGATTTCCTCGTCTATGACGCCAAGACCGGCGACGACATTACCCGCTCCGTGCTCGCGCAAATCATCTTCGAACAGGAAAACAAGGCCGGGCAGAACCTGCTGCCGACCACTTTCCTGCGCCAGCTGATCCGCTTCTACGGCGACAGCATGCAGATGGTGGTGCCGAAATATCTCGAACAGTCGATCGAGACGCTGACCAAGGAACAGGAAAAATTCCGCAAGCAGATCGCGGGCGCGCTGAGCGGGACACCGTTTGCGCCGCTGGAAGAACAGGTCCGCCGCAACATGGAGCTGTTCCAGCAGACCTTCTCGATGTTCAAGCCGTTCGTGCCGCAACGCGGTGGCGGCGAGGCCGAGAAGGCGCCGGAGCCCACGCCCGATGACGGCAACATCGACGATCTTCGCCGCCAGATGAAGGACATGCAGGAACGCCTCGAGCGCATGTCGCAGCCGACGAAGAAGGACGAGTAGGTCGCTTCGCCGATCGGCCGGACTCACCGGCCGCTATCGTTTCGCGCAATCCTGACGGCGGCAACTCAGGCCGGCGTCAGGCGCCGCTTGCCCCGGGGAGCATGCTCTTGCGGACGATCGCGTGCACGCCCCAATTGCCGTCGGCAACCTGCGTGACGCCGAAATCGACGCCGAGCGAGATCAGCGCCAGCGCCTCATCCTCGCTGAGACGGTAGCACTCCATCAGGAATTTGCGCGTCGCCCGGAACGCATTGCGCAGCGCCAGATCGACCGACGAGCGCTGGTAGATTTCCGACTGCGCGTTGCGCCCGAGCTCGCGCAGATAATTGCCGTAGCTGAAGCCGTGCAGGATCCACTCCTCCGGCGTTTCCAACAGCGGGTGCGCGAGCCCTTCGACATGCGGCTTGGTCGCCCTGCCGCTCTTGTGCAGGATGAAGCGAAACTGGCCGGTGAGCGAAAGCTCGAGCGCGGTGCCGTTGACCTCGCCGTCGCCTTGCGCGAAGTGCGGATCGCCGATCGAGAACAGCGCGCCTGATACTGCGACCGGCAGATAGAGCGTGGTGCCCTTGGTGGCGCGCCAATTGTCGACATTGCCGCCGAAATAGCCGGGCGGAATCGAATCGATGATGTCGGATTCGCGCGGCGCCACCGCCATGAAGCCGAAATGCAGCCGTGCCGGAATCCGCACGCCGGCGAGCACGCCGGGCTGTTTCTCGACGGTGGCGTGATCGACCGGCACGCCGGGATAATCCATCGTCTCGTGGCGCACGCCGAACGGATCGGTCTGCGGCGTCCAGCGGTAGGAATAGACAGCGCGGGCCCACTCGGCCTCTGCATCGGTCTCGAAGATCGTGATGGTCTCGCGCTTGACCGGCGGATCGATCAGATCGTTGTATTGAAAGCCCCACCAGGCCGCGGCATTGCTGCCGAACGACTTGCCGGCATAGGCCGGGTTGGCTGATGGCCGCGGCCAGATATCGAGGATCTGCACCTCGAGCACATCGCCCGGCTCCGCGCCGCAGACATAGATCGGCCCGGTGCAGATGTGCACGCCGAACCCTTCGCCGGCGCCGCGGCCGAAGATCGAACCGTCCATCGGGCCGGCGCCGCGGCGTTCGACCGACTTGCCCTCGGCGGTCCAGCGAAACACGCTCTCCGCACCCGGGTCGCCCTTGATCATGCGCTCATAATCATCGAATGCGTGCTGGGTCAGCGTCTCGATCGTCACCACCGCGCCCGACTGCACGCTCATGACCGGCGGGATGGCGCGGCTGAGATAGCCCCAATGCGCGGTCTCCCTGGACACCTTGAGATGGTGATGCGAGGCGCCCCGCCCTTCCGGTACAGCCGCCGGCAGTTCAACCGGCATGATCGGCTCCGGCGGCGCAACCGTCTCGCGCACCACCGGGCTTGACGCGAGACTTGGCGCGAGCCGCAACACCGTTGCGGTGCCACGCGCCAGCCGCGGCCGGCCGCGCGTGCGCTCGCCCTCCACATCGCGCGGCACGGCCTTGCGGAAGTCGCGCGGCGAGGTGCCGTAGGTCGCGCTGAACATCCGGCTGAAATGGGCCTGATCGGTGAAGCCCCAGCGGTAGCTGATTTCGGCGATGCGCTGGTCGGCATAGTTCGGATCGATCAGATCGTTGCAGCAGCGTTCCAGCCGCCGCTCGCGCACATAGGCCGAGAACGTCGTGTTCTGCCGTTCGAACAGCCGTTGCAGATAGCGTTGCGACAGCCCCTCCTGCCGCGCAATGTCGGCGATGGTCAGGCCGGCATTGCCGAGCTGGGCCTCGATCGCGGCATCGACCCGGCGCAGATGGCCGGCCTGGACCTGCGTCATCGCCTCGGCATCGAGCCGCGTCTCGCCGAGCAGCGCGCCGGCGACGAGTTCGGTGACCGCGACCTCGGCGGTGGCAAGATCCGCCTTGTCGAGGATCGCGAAATTGCCGCCCAATGTCCGCATCACCGGACGCACGGCCGCAGCCGCAATCGTCGCGCCGAGCACCGCCGGCAGGCGCAGGCGATTGTGCCCGAGCCGGCCGAGCAAGCGCTCGCGCGGCAGTTCGAGCAGCAGGATCTCGAAATCCTCGCGCAAGGTCATGCGCCACGGCGATTGCAGGTCGCACACCGAGACGTCGTTGTCGGCGAACTCGCAGCTGCGCTGACCGCACGTGATGCTGCCGCGACCGTAGCCGTGGAAGATGATGGCGACCCGCGCCGGCATTCCCGGCGAGGCCGCATGACCGCTGCAGACGATCTGCTGCTCGGTCGAACGCAGCAGCGCGAGCTGGCCGCCGCTGGTCGAGCGCTTCGCGGTCAATTCGCCGAACTGGAATTGGCCGGCCTCCGGCAATTCGCAATCGAGCTGCAGACCGGCCAGCGCCTCGCGCCAGACCTCCCGCCGGTTTTGCCGCGGGATCGCATCGACCGAAACCCGAAAGGTCGTCGCGACCATCACCCCTCCAGGCCGCAGCACCGCGGCCTTCCACTCACAGAGCCGTGAACGCAGCCTGCACCGATTGCAGGCAGGCGGCAAGCATGTTGCGACGGCACATGTTGCCCGGCCGTCGTGCAACGCGCGGAAGCGGCCGCTTTCGCGTGGCAGCGCTATCAATGGCGAACGCAGTGCAACTTGATCGAATGCGCCCAAATTCTTGACCGTTCCGGCCATGCCGCGATGCGAAGCCAGCCGCCGCAGATGCCTCGCACGCTGCTGCACAGGCCTTTGCGCCGCGAAGGCAGCAAGCGCGCCGACAAATTATTGGGCGCGCCCGGTCATGTCGGAGCGGCGCGGCGCCATGCACTCTCATGCGCACTTTCGATCCAAGGAGGAGCTCAAGATGTGCGCAGGTGACGACAAGAACTGCCCGGACTTCGAATTGCATCATCGACAGTTCAAGGAGACGCTCGACCGGGAACGCCGTTCGTTCCTGCGCTCGAGCTTCGCGGCGGCGGGCGGCGCCGCGGCGATGACCGCCGGCGGCATCTCGCTGGTGACGCCGAAAATGGCGGCCGCCGCCGAGAAGCATCAGCCGGCGCAGCGCGCCTATCACCATCTGCCGGCCAATGCCGACACCGTGCATTGGGGTTATTTCAGCAAGTCGCTGAAGCCGCGCGTCGAGATCAATTCCGGCGACTTCATCACCATCGAGGCGCTGACGCATCACGCCAATGACGATGCCGAGCGCATGGTCAAGGGCGATCCCGGCGTCGAGAGCGTCTATCTCTGGACCAAGGAGAAGAAGGGCGTGAACCGGCGCGGCGCCGGCCCGATGGATGCCTCGCTGTTCGGACGCGGCGCCGGCGAAGGCCTCGGCGTGCATATCTGCACCGGGCCGGTGTTCGTGCGCGGCGCCGAGGAAGGCGACGTGCTCGAGCTGCGCATCATCGACGTCGCGCCGCGGCCCTGCGCCAACCCGAAATATTCCGGCAAGGCGTTCGGCAGCAACGCCGCGGCATCGTGGGGCTTCCACTACAAGGATCTGCTCACCGAGCCGAAGCCGCGCGAGGTCGTCACCATCTACGAGGTCGACGCGACCGGCGAGCGCAACTGGGCGCGCGCCGTCTACAATTTCACCTGGACGCCGCAGACCGATCCGTCCGGCGTGGTGCACAAGACGATCGATTATCCGGGCGTCCCGGTCGATCATTCGACCGTCAAGGAGAACCACGGCATCCTGAAGAATGTGCGCATCCCGGTGCGTCCGCATTTCGGCGTGATCGGGCTCGCGCCGAAGGAGGCCGAGTTCGTCGATTCGATCCCGCCGAGCTACACCGGCGGCAACATCGACAATTGGCGCATCGGCAAGGGCGCCACGATGTATTACCCGGTGGCGGTCGAGGGCGGGCTGCTGTCGGTCGGCGATTCTCACGCCTCGCAGGGCGATTCCGAACTGTGCGGCACGGCGATCGAATGCTCGCTCAACGGCACCTTCCAGATCATCCTGCACAAGAAGGCCGACCTCGCCGGCACCGCGCTGGAAGCGCTCGACTATCCGATGCTGGAGACCCAGGACGAATGGCTGGTGCACGGCTTCAGCTATGCCAACTACCTCAGCGAGCTCGGAGCCGGCGCGCAGACCGAGATCTACAAGAAGTCGTCGGTCGACCTCGCTCTGCGCGATGCCTTCCGCAAGATGCGCAAATTCCTGATGACGACGAAGAAGCTGACCGAGGACGAGGCCATCTCGCTGATCTCGCTCGGTGTCGACTTCGGCGTCACCCAGGTGGTCGACGGCAATTGGGGCGTCCACGCGGTGATCCGCAAGGACATCTTCGCCGGCGGCGAGAGCTGAAGAGAATCTGGAGCGCGGTGATCAGCCGATCATCGCGCTTCAGCCCGTGGCGGGCACGGGCTTCTCCGCCGGCGCGTTCCACGGGCGGTCCGGCGAGGCGAGGCCGATCAGGCGGCCCTGGATGAAGTCGCAGCCCCATTCGCGCAGCATCACGGCGGCTTCCTCGTCCTGCACCCATTCGGCGACCGTCTTGATCTCGAGACGGCGCGCCAGATCGATCAGCGTCTGCACGAAAGCGCGGTCGTCGGCCGAACGCACGATGTTCTGCACGAAGGCGCCGTCGATCTTCACGATGTCGACCCCGAGCTTGCGCAAATTGCGGAACGAGGTGTAGCCGGCGCCGAAATCATCGATCGCGATCCGGCTGCCGAAGTTCTTCAGGCGCGTGACAAAGCCACGGACGTCGTCGATATCCTGGATCGCGACCGTCTCGGTGATCTCGACGATCAGCCGCTCGCCGACGCCGGGATGCGCGCGCATCAGGGATTCGATGGTGGCCCACCAGTCCGGATCCATCGTGGTGTCGGGCGAGATGTTGAGGCTGAGCTGTACGCCGGGGGCGGCGGCGAGCTCTGCGATGGCGAGCTCCAGCACGCGGTGATCGACCAGCCGAATCAGGCCGAGCCGCTCGGCGACCGGCACGATATCGGGCGCGAGCAGCGCCCGGCCGTCGTCCTGCTCCATGCGGACCAGGCACTCGTAGAACGCGGGCTGCCGCAGGCGCGCATCGACCACGGGCTCGAAGCCGATCACGATGCGGCGCTCGTTCAGCGCGGTGACGATCTCGTCGGTGACGCGGATGTTGACGCGGCGCTGGGCGTCGCGCTCGACATTCGGCTTCCACAGCGCGAACGATCCGGCGCGGCGGCTCTTGGCCGCGTCCAGCGTCTCTTGGGCGCGATTGACCGCCTCCTCCGCCGACCTCGCATGGCGCGGAATGGTGACGGCGCCGATCGATGCTGTCACCGACACCGGGCCGGACTTGGTCGGCACCACCTCGTCGCGCACCGCGGCGAGGAAACGCTCGGCCGCGACATTGGTGTCGTCGACGGTGCAGTTGCGCAGGATCAGGCCGAACTTGTTGCCGGAGAAGCGGCCGAGCATGTCGCCGCTGCGCAGCCGCGCGCGAATCCGCTTCGCGACCTCGGCGATGACGGCGTCCGCGACATCGAAGCCAAAGGCATCGTTGACGCGCGCCAGATGATCGATGCCGATCAGCATGAAGGCGCAGGAGCTGCGGAAGCGCGCGCACTCCTCCATCGTCTCGGCGAGCGAGGCGATCAGATGGGTGCGGTTGAGCTCGTTGGTCAGCGGATCGTGCCGCGACAGCTTCAACAGCTGCTCGTCGCGGGCGTGCCGCTCATTGTTGATGCGGACGACGCCCTCTACGCGCGCCGGCCTGCCGTCGGCGCCGGCAAACCAGCAGCCGGTCTCCTCGATCCAGATCACCGGCGCTGACGTGACGGCCCGCACGCCATATTCGATCCGGTAGGGCATGCCCTCCCCGCTCCGCACCGGCGCCGGCGCACCGAGCGCATCGGATCGCACCGAGCGCGATGGCTCGATCAGCTTTGCAAGCTCGGCACCGCCCGCCAGCGCCGCGACCGGGATATCCGGGAAGACCGCCGCCACATTGTCGCTCCAGGCAATCGCATCGCTCGCCAGGTCCCAGGCGAATGTCGCTTGGCCGAGCGAGGCGAGGATGCTGGCAGCTGGCGGGACAGGGGGCATCGAACATGTCTCGATTTGGGACGGCGCCCGGTGATTCTACACGCTCTCAAGATAGTGGTTCCGGCGAATCCAACGCTAGGTGAAGTTGATAAATAATCTGGAAACCACGTTTTCGACTGTCCGGGAACGAACTGGGGACGGCGGGCATGACCCTTGCCACGGGGGTGTTGCGGAGGGACGCGACGTCCCAAACTATGACGCTCCAACGGGTCGCAGACGATGCAGGATATCGATCAATCGGAAATCCTCGACGGTGAGTGCACCGGCGATGCTGCGGCGGCCAGCACGGCGCTGGTGCCGCTGGCCGCGACCACCCATTGGGCGCCCAAGATCCCGCTGCCGCATGCCGATCCGTCGTTTGTGGCCCACCTGATCGCAACCGCCGCACACGAACCGCAGACGCGCGGGCAGCGGCGTGGGTCATTGGCCGACGCGCAGAGCGCTTACGGTCCGCATGTCGACGAACGCCGCAGCGTGGCGCGGCGGACCCGGCAGATCATCTAGAAAAATATCAGCGCTGCGGCGCGTCCGACGGCGGATGGCCGCCCGGCTGCAAATCCGGCGAAGCGACGGTCGGCTTCGGTGCGGACTGATCGAGCAGCACGGATTCCGCGACCGATGTCGCCGGGGGAACCGGTGCGGCCGGCGGCGCGGCAGGCGCCGGTGCGGCGACGGGCGCGGGCTCGGAACGCGGCGCGGGCGCCTCTGCCGGCGCGGGCTGCGGCGCCTCGCGCTGCGGCTTGCTGACGCTCGGTGCCGCAGGCGCGACCCCCGCACGGCGGCGGGTGCGCAGCGCAATTCCGGAGATGAAATCGACCAGCGCCAGCAGCGTGAGCAGGCCATAGGTCGAGTTGCCGAATTTCGGCCAGAGCACGAATTCGGCGGCGGCGGCGCCGAACACGATCAGCGACAGCAGATGGTCGGTGAGATATTTCGCGCCGGGGCGCGCGCCCTTGATGACCTCGAGCAGCAACAGCAGCACGGCGGCCGCGAGCAGCATATCGCTGAGCGTGATCTGCCACTGCTCGCCCGACAGCAATGTCAACCTGATCAGCGGGTCGGTGAACGACACGCCGGGCATCAGGAAGGCGATGATGTTGTAGACCGCGAGCGGAACGAGCAGCAGCGGAAAACCGACCATCGGGGCTTGCGCCTTATTCAGGGAGAACCAGCAATGCGGCGGTGCTCATTGGCCTCGCCGCGGACGCGCCCGTCTTGGCCGCACTCGTTGACCGAATTCAGGCGCCGCGCCGCATGGCTGCGGCGCGTAGGCCGAATGTCCGATCAGGACTCTTTCTTGGCCTTCAGGACCTGGCGGCCCTTGTACATGCCGGTCTTGAGGTCGAGGTGATGCGGACGGCGCAGTTCGCCGGAGTCCTTGTCCTCGACATAGGTCGGGGTCTTGATCGCATCGGCCGAACGGCGCATGCCACGGCGCGACGGCGAGGTTTTTCTTCTGGGAACGGCCATGACGGTGTCCTCTAGGGGTGTTGCGGAGGCATCGTCCGAAATGCGGACGGCTCAGCGCTTCGAAGCGCAAGCTGCGATGCCGGTAAGGCCGCGCTTATAGAGGAAGGCATCGCGTAAAGCTAGGGTCCGAGCCAGCAAAAAGCGCCCGAAAAGGCCCTCAGGAGCCGCGATTTTCGCGCCAGCAGCGCTCCACCGCGTTGGCCCGGGCCATATAGGTGGCAGACAGCCTGCGGACCCCCGGCCCCGGGTTCCGGGCGCTCCTCTTGACCGGATTCGGCAGGATCGCCGCCAAAAGCGCGGCCTCGCGGGCTGACAGCGCCGCGGCGGACCTGCCAAAGGCATATTGGGCGCCGGCCTCGGCGCCGAACTGGCCGGACGGGCCCATTTCCGCGATATTGAGGTAGATTTCCAGGATCCGCTGCTTGGGCAGCACGAGATCGATCCAGAGCGCCAGCGGCAGTTCCAGCCCCTTGCGGATCACGCTGCGGCCGGACCACAGGAACAGGTTCTTGGCGACCTGCTGGGTGATGGTCGAGCCGCCGCGGGCCACCTCGCCATCCTCGGCGTCGTCGAGCACCTCGCGCAGCGCACCCCAGTCGATGCCCCGATGCTTGCAGAAATGAGCATCCTCCGAGCCGACCACGGACCGCACCAGATAGGGCGACATCGCGCCGAAATCGATCCAGTGCCGCGTCACCGGGGCCCCGCGCAGGGTCCGCCACGCCATCAGCGCCGAAACCGGATGGCCGGTGCGGTAGAACGGCGCCACCAGATACGGCAGCAACAGCAGGGCCAGCAAAAGCAGCAATAAAATTCGGACGATGCGCAAAACGAGGGTTTCCGGGGAGGACCATTCCAGGAAGGATTTGGGACCCGCCCGCCAGAACACGGCCGGCGCCGTCGACGTCTGCGGGATAATTCACGGTTTTTCCAGCACTTTTAAGGCGCATTCCGTCGCAGGGCGGGAATTGACGAAGCCGATGCCATCAACGATTGTCCGGCCGAAAACCGATCTGGAGCAATTCTTAATGACGACCGGTACTGCAGAGTTTTCCAAGCGGCTGGACCAGACCGCGGAGGATACCGAAGCCCTGCTCGCCAAACTGCTGTCCGACACCACCGAAAGCGACGAGATCGTGCGCCCGAAGCGGCTGATCGAGGCCATGCGCTATTCGAGCCTCGGCGGCGGCAAGCGGCTGCGGCCGTTCCTCGTGGTCGAGAGCGCGGCGGTGTTCGGCATCCCGCGCGAAGCCGCCCTGCTGGTTGGCGCGGCGCTCGAATGCATCCACTGCTACTCGCTGATCCACGACGACCTGCCGGCGATGGACAATTCCGATCTGCGCCGCGGCCGCCCGACCCTGCACAAGGCCTATGACGACGCCACCGCGATCCTCGCCGGCGACGCGCTGCTGACCATCGCCTTCGACATCATCACCCGCGATGCGATCCACAAAGACGCCCAGGTCCGCCTGCTGTTGACCCGCGCGCTGGCGCGGGCCTCCGGCATCGGCGGCATGGCCGGCGGCCAGATTCTCGACCTCGCCGGCGAAGGCCGCTTCGGCGACCGCGAGCCGGTCGACGTCGCGCGCCTGCAGCAGATGAAGACCGGGGCGCTGCTCCGCTTCGGCTGCATCGCCGGCGCGATCCTCGGCCAGTCCTCGCAAAAGGAATATCAGGCGCTCGACGATTACGGCAAAGCGCTCGGTGAAGCCTTTCAGATCGCCGACGATTTGCTCGACGTCGAGGGCGACGCTGCCGCGCTCGGCAAGCCGGCCGGCGCAGACGCCGCGCTCGGCAAGACCACCTTCGTCACCCAGCTCGGCATCGATGGCGCCAAGCAGCGCGTGAGCGATCTCCTCGCGCGCGCCGATGCCGCGCTGTCGGTGTTCGGCGACCGCGGCGATGTGCTGCGCGCTGCGGCCCGCTTCGTCGCCGAGCGCAAGAACTAGCCGAAAGCGGCGCGAAATGAACAAGGAGATCGACGACCGCCTTGTTCGCTTCCGCAAGCTGCCGCTGCCGGTCCGCGTCGTCGTGGGCCGGCCGCGCACGTTCGGCTCGATCGCTTTCGGCATCCTGGCTGCGCTGCTGGTGCCGGGAGCACCGCGCATCGTCACGCGCCTGCTCGCCGGCTGGGATGCCTTCGCCGCGCTGTATCTCGTGCTCGCCTATCTGATGATGCTGCGCTGTGGCGTCGCCCATATCAAACGAAGCGCCATCCTGCAGGACGACGGCCGTTTCCTGATCCTGCTGCTGACCGCGTTCGGCGCGCTGGCGAGCCTCGCGGCCATCGTGTTCGAGCTCGGCGCATCCAAGGGGAGCCCGGCCGGACTGGCGCTGGCAATCGTCACCATCACGCTGTCATGGGCCTTGGTGCACACCGCGTTCGCGTTGCACTACGCCCATGAGTATTATCGCGGCAAGACGCCCGGCGGATTGCAGTTTCCGAGCGACGCTGAACATGTCGACGCCGATTACTGGGACTTCGTCTATTTCTCGTTCGTGATCGGGATGACGGCGCAGGTCTCCGACGTCGGCATCACCGACAAGATCATCCGCCGCACCGCGACCGTGCACGGCATCATCTCGTTCGTGTTCAACACCGCGCTGCTCGCCCTGATGGTGAACATCGCCGCGAGCGCGATCTAGCTGCGCTGCCTGATGAGATGCCGTCCACGAGGCGGTCGGCAAGGACGACAAGCAGCACGGCGATGACGTCGCGCGAATTTATTCCCCGCCTTGCGTCACGTGCTCCTGATATTGCGGCAGATCGTCCGATATCGCGTACCACGGCGCCTTGGAGCCGACGAAGATGTGGGCGGTCGGCCGGATCGCCGGCGCATCGCGCAGCGTGCCCATCGCGACATGGACATAGGCGCCGTCGCGGACCTGCGAATAGAGCAGCGAGCCGCAGCGGCCGCAATGCGCGTCGTGGGTGAGCTCGTCGCCATAGATCAGCAGCCCGTCAGCGCCGCTGACCACGGTGAATTTGTCGCGCGCGATTCCCGCGAACGGCTTGAACGCCGATCCCGTGGTGCGCCGGCAGTTCGAGCAGTGACAATTGAGCGCATAGGCAAACGCGTCGGCCACCTCGTAGCGCACGTCGCGGCAGAAGCATTCGCCGGTCAGGATATGTTCGTTCGAATTTACAGATGCGGTCACAACTCGTCCCTCACGCAGAATTTTGGCGCCGGCCATGGCGCAATCCGGCGGTTCATGGCTAAATCCTAGAGCCCTTTCCGTTCCAATTGAATCGGAACAGGGGCTCTAGATTCGAGCTTTGACGCGTTTTCTCCACGCGAACCGGCACCCGCTTCGCTCGAAAACGCTCCAGCCGATCCAATCCTGCCGGGAGGACCAACCAATGAGCCAAGATCGATCCAGCGTCGAAAGCGTCGTGCAAACCTATTTCGACGGTCTCTACGAGAGCAACGCCGACAAGCTCGCCGAGGCTTTTCATCCGAGCGCCGATTTGCGCTGGGTGGAGAAGGGCGAGCTGAAGGTCCTGACCGTGCCGGACTGGCTTGCAATGGTGCGCAAGCGCACCTCGGCGAAGGCCGAAGGCAAGCCGCGTGAGGATTTTATCGTCACCATCGACCGCTCCGACGACAACACCGCCTTCATCAAGGTGCGCTGCCAGCTGCCGCCGCGCTATTTCACCGACTATCTGGTGGCGATGAAGCTCGCCGACGGCTGGCAGATCGTCTCGAAGTCGTACCGCTACGACCTCAGGGATTGATCGAGCGGGCGCAGCGCGCCCCGCGACGGCTTTGTGACACGCCCTCGCGGTCCGGCTCCGGCCGGACCGCATTGACTGGCGGTGGTTTCCGGGCGAATTGAGCCCATTATGGAAGCCAAGTTTCAGATTTTTCTTACTTTGCTCGGCGTGCTGGCGGGAACCGCCCTGGTGGCGCGGCGGACCGATATCGCGCCCGCGATCCTGCTGCTGCTGGTCGGCGTCGTGCTCGCCTTCGTGCCGGGCATGCCGTCGCTGGAACTGCCGCCCGAGCTGGTGCTTCTGGTGGTGCTGCCGCCGCTGATCTATTCGGCGAGCGTCGCGATGAGCTGGCGCGAGTTCAAGGCCAATCTGCGGCCGATCATCCTGCTGTCGGTTGGCTGCGTGATCTTCACCGCCTTCATGGTCGCAACCGCGACCCATTATCTGATCGGCCTGCCCTGGGGCATCGGCTTCCTGCTCGGCGCCATCGTCGCGCCGCCGGACGTGGTCGCGCCGCTGGCGATCGCCCGCAGGCTCGGCATGCCACGCCGCATCCTGGTGGTGCTCGAGGGCGAAGGGCTCGCCAATGACGCGACCGCGCTGATCCTCTACCGCTTCGCGCTCGCCGCGATCACCACCGGGCTGTTCTCGCTGCCGAAGGCGACCGGCACTTTTCTCGTCATCGTCGCCGGCGAGATCGCGTTCGGCACCGCGGTCGGCTGGCTCAGCCTGCGCGCCCGCCGCCGCGCCAGGGATCCGCAGGTCGAGATCACGCTGTCGCTGATCACGCCCTATCTCGCCTACTGGATCCCCGAGCATTTCGGCGGCAGCGGCGTGATCGCGACCGTCGCCTGCGGCCTCTATATGAGCTGGAACGGACCGCTGTTGATCTCGGCCGCGACGCGCCTGCAGGGCATCTTCTTCTGGGACCTGATCATCTATCTGATCGAGGGCCTGTTGTTCCTCCTGACCGGCTTCCAGATGCGCTCGCTGTACGAGAAGTCGAAGTCGTTTCCGCTGCACGACATCCTCACCGCGACCGTACTGGTCGCCGTCATCGTGATCGTGGCGCGCTTCATCTGGGTGTTTCCCGGCACCTATCTGCCGCGCTGGATCAGCGCCCGCGTGAGCGAGCGCGATCCGCTGCCGTCGTGGCGGGCGGTGTTCGTGGTCGCCTTCACCGGCGTGCGCGGCGCGGTCTCGCTCGCCGCGGCGCTGGCGCTGCCCCTGACCTTGCCGAGTGGCGATGCCTTCCCGTATCGCGACCTGATCCTGTTCGTCGCCTTCGGCGTGATCTTCGTGACGCTGGTCGGGCTCGGCCTCACCTTGCCGCCGGTGGTGCGCTGGCTCGGCCTCGCCAGGGACGGACGCAGCGAGCACATCGCCGAGCACGAGCAGGAGATCGCGGCGCGGCGCGAGGCGCTGAACGCCGCGCTGAAGTCGCTCGATGCCATCACCGACGACCGCGAGCTTTCCGACGAGGTGATCAAGCTTTTGCGCTCACGGCACGAGATCCGCATCAACCAGCTGCCCGACTCGCTCAATCCCGACACGCACGACGTCTCCGCCACCGGCACCGAGCTGACGCGGGAGCTGATCGCCTCCGAGCGCAAGTTCATCCACATGCTGCTGCGCGACGGCAAGATCACCGACGAGACAAGGCGGCGCATCGAGCGCGACCTCGACCTCGAGGAAGCGAGCCTCGCCAACCGCGAGTATCGAAGGATTCCGCTGTAGCGAACTCTATCCCACGTCGTCCCGGGCAAGCGAAGCGCGACCCGGGACCCATAACCACCGATCGATGTTGTTGGACCAAGCTGCGGCCACAGCCCATTCCAACAATTTCCAACTGTGGTTATGGGTCCCTGCTTTCGCAGGGACGACAGTGGTGATCACTCCGCCGCGGCGTTCTGGCCGGGACCGCCGACGAAGCCGGCGGGATCGCCGAACCGCTCGATCATCACGGCGGTGAGGTCCTTGGTCTTGCTGGTGACGCAGGCGCCGGAGCGCACGGTGTAGCGGTCCTGATGCCGAGTATGCGGCGGCGCCTCGCCCTTCTGCAGCGCGCGGGCCGCTTCCATCATGAGCTTGCGGAAATGCATGATGCCGAGATCGGTCGGGCCGAGATGCTCGCGGGTGCGATCGACGATCGGGCCCTGGCTGTCCTGCACCGCGGCGTCCTGCTCGGAGACGCCCTTGATGCCGGTGTAGCTCTTGGTCCGCTGCAGCCTGCGGTCGATCAGATAGTCGTTCGCCTTGTTGCGCAGCGGCACGTAGTTCTCGTCGACCACCGCCATCACGCCGTTGCCGTTGGCGTAACCTTCCCGCTCGGCATCGGTCAGCGGCCGGTGCGGATTCCAGGCATAGGTGTAGATCCAGCAATTGGTGTCGGTGACCGGCACGAAGGTCTGGCCGAACATGTTCTCGCCCGGCATCGAGCTCGGCGCGTAGCTGTGGAACGGCATCAGGAACTGGGCGATGCGCCAGTAGATATTGTCGCCGCCGGTGAGCCGTCCGCCGGCCACCGTGAGACCCGCCTCATGCGGATTGATCTTGATCACCGGGCGCGGATCCTCGGCGATCCAGCGCATGTGATCGGTCGCGACCCGCGTCAGCGGGTTCACGAAATGCTTCTTGATGTCGAGGATCTCGTTCTCCTCCTTCTCGAAGGAGAGATGCGCGAAGGTGAAATGCGCGGTGTCGATCGAACCTTCCACCGCCTGCACCCAGTTGCAGTCCTGCCACTTCTTGGTGACGAAGCGGTGCGAGGCCGGCAGCAGCGCCATCTCCAGCGCCGGCAGTTCGGGCATCTGATCGGCCGGGCCCATATAAGCCCAGATCATGTCGCCCCATTCGCGCACCGGATAGGACTTGATCCGGATCAGGTCCTTTGCGTTGAGGTCGGGATACGACGTCGGCATGTCGACGCAGCGGCCGTCGGTGTCGAACTTCCAGCCGTGATAGACGCAGCGGATGCCGCATTCCTCGTTGCGGCCGAGCCAGAGATTGGCGCCGCGATGCGGGCAGTATTGGTCGATGACGCCGACCACGCCTCTCGTGTCGCGGAAGGCGAGCAGCTCCTCGCCCATCACCACGATCTTCTTCGGATCACTGTCCGGCTCCGCCAGCTCCTCCGACAGCAGCACCGGAATCCAGAACCGCCGCAGCAACTCGCCCATGCCGGTCCCCTCACCGGATTCGGTGAGGAATTTGTTGTCCTCGGCGCGAAGCATGGGCGGTCTCCCGATTTATTTTCGTTGTAGTTCGCAGGATGGGTGAAGCGCAGCAATACCCATCACACTTGCATCCACGCAATGAGAGGATGGGTTTCGCTGCGCTCTACCCATCCTGCGCACCACGCAATTTCTCACACCGGCCGCTCTCCCTTCACGGTCACGCGGGTGCCGGAGCGGGTGTGCGGCCAGTAATCCCACATCGCGCGGTGCTGGGCGCAGCGGTTGTCCCAGAACGCGATCGCGTTCTCGGTCCAGCGGAAGCGGCACTGGAACAGCGGGTTCTCGGCATGCTGGTAGAGATAGGCCAGCATGGCGTCGCTCTCGTCGCGCGGGATGCCGACGATGAAGCGGGTGAAGCCGCGATTGACGTAGAGCGATTTCTTGCCGGTCACCGGGTGGGTGCGGACCACCGGATGCTCGGCGCGCGGATAGCTCTGCTTGTCGGCGACGCCGTAGTTTGCATACAGGCCACGATAGGTCTGCTCGCCGTCATGCAGCGCGGTCAGCCCGTCGAGATAGGCCTTCATGCGGTCCGACAGCGCCTCATAGGCGGCGTACATGTTGGCGAACAGCGTGTCGCCGCCGCGCGGCGGGCACTGCTTGATGTAGAGGATCGAGCCCATCGGCGGCTCGAGGTCGCAGGACACGTCGGTGTGCCAGCCCTCGCCATTGGCGCGCGGCGAATCCTTGTCGGCATAGATCTTCATCAGCGCCGGATCGCCCTCATTGGGCGCGGCGGGGTGCACATGCAGCTCACCGAACTTGCGGCCGAAGGCGAGATGCTGGTCGGGGCTGATGTGCTGATCGCGGAAGAAGATGACGAGGTTTTCGGCGAGCGCGCGATGGATCTCGTCCACCTGGCGGTTGGAACGCGCATCGCCGCCGACCAGCTTGCCGATATCGACGCCGGAAATCTCCGCGCCGATGATCGGCGTCAGCTTCTCGACGCCGATGGTCTCATAGGGCTCGGATTGGTCGGCGAGGTGGCGGTAGCGCGGGCCTTGCTTGCCGGACAGCGAGCTCATGGGCGTTCTCCCGATGGTTCTTGTTTTGACCATCGTAGCCCGGATGGAGCGAAGCGCAATCCGCGCCGCAAGCATATCCGTCGTCCCGGACAAGCGCAGCGGAGCGGAGCGCAGATCCGGGACCCATAACCACAGGATCGGGTTTTGCGAAGGCTGGTAACCCACATCTCGCGCCACAATCACCGTCTGTGATTATGGGTCCCGGCCTTTGCCGGGACGACGGTTGAGTATGGGTCACGCGCAGAGTGAAACTACTCCGCGGCGCCGGCCTGCTCCGGCAGCTTGGCGCCGTTGCCGTAGCGCTGGTCGATATAGTCGATCACCAGCGCCTTAAAGTCGGCGGCGATGCCCGGACCGCGCAGAGTGCGGAACTTCTTGCCGTCGACGAAGACAGGCGCGGCCGGCGCTTCGCCGGTGCCGGGCAGCGAGATGCCGATATTGGCGTGCTTGGATTCGCCGGGGCCGTTGACGATGCAGCCCATCACCGCGACGTTGAGCTGCTCGACGCCCGGATACTTGGTCTTCCAGGCCGGCATCTCGTCGCGGATGAAATCCTGGATCGAGCGCGCCAGCTCCTGGAACGTGGTCGAGGTCGTGCGGCCGCAGCCTGGGCAGGCGGCAACCAGCGGCACGAAGGTGCGGAAGCCCATGGTCTGCAGCAATTCCTGCGCGACCTGCACTTCCAGCGTGCGGTCGCCGCCGGGCTCCGGCGTCAGCGAGATGCGGATGGTGTCGCCGATGCCCTGCTGCAGCAGGATGCCGAGCGCGGCCGAGGAGGCCACGATGCCCTTCGAGCCCATGCCGGCCTCGGTGAGGCCGAGATGGATCGCATAATCCGAGCGGCGCACCACTTCCTGATAGACCGCGATCAGGTCCTGCACGGCGGAGACCTTCGCCGACAGGATGATCCGGTTCTTCGGCATGCCGAGCTCTTGCGCGCGCGCCGCCGACAGCAATGCCGACTGCACCATCGCCTCGCGGGTCACGGCGCGGGCATCGCGCGGATTCGCCGACGCCGTGTTCTCGTCCATCAGCTTGGTGAGCAGCTCCTGGTCGAGCGAGCCCCAATTGGCGCCGATGCGCACCGGCTTGTTGTTCTTGTTGGCGATCTCGATGATGTCGGCGAACTGCGTATCGCGCTTGTTCTTGAAGCCGACATTGCCGGGATTGATGCGGTACTTGTCGAGCGCCTCGGCGCAGGCCGGATATTCGGCGAGCAGCTTGTGGCCGATATAGTGGAAGTCGCCGATCAGGGGCGTGGTGATGCCGCGCTTGCGCAGGCCGTCACGGATGTGCGGCACGGCAGCGGCGGCTTCCTCGCGGTCGACGGTGATGCGGACCATCTCGGAGCCGGCGCGGGAGAGCGCGGCGACCTGGGCGATGGTGCCGTCCACATCGGCGGTGTCGGTGTTGGTCATCGACTGCACGACGATCGGGGCGCCGCCGCCGACGGCGACGTTGCCGACCATGACCTGCGTGGTTTGGTGCCGCGGCGCGGGGCCGGCGACGTCGTCTTGCGGCAAGATCTCGGGCTTGTTCATGGCGTCTCGAATATCAGGTTTTGGTGACATTCACCAAGGGGGCGATGGGCCGCGCGCGCGGCGGGCCAAACGATCGTGTTTCGGAGTGAATTCAACAGCTTATGGCGCCGATTGAGGCCAAACGCAAGCCATGCAGCGGCGTCCTGCATGCCCAGCTATATTGGACCGGATTGGGGTGAATCAAAGGGCAAAGTGACAGCTTTTCATGTGATCTCGCGCATCTTAGCATCCTGTTAAGGGTACAACGGGAGGACGTGAAATGGCCGGCCACAGCGAGCTGATCACCACGGCGGAACTTGCCGAGATCCTGATCCGGCCGGACCTTCGCCTGTTCGACTGCACGACCTATCTGGAGCCGGCCCCCGCCGGCAGCAACGTTCCCTATATTGTCGTCTCGGGCCGCCAGACGTTCGAGGCCGGCCACATCCCGGGCGCGAATTTCCTCGATTTGCAGGCCGAGTTCTCGGATGCCCATACCCATCTGCGCTTCATGATGCCGCCGACAGCGCAGCTCGAAGCCGCGTTCGGCCGCCACGGCATCTCGGCGGGCAGCCGCGTCGTGCTCTATTCGATCGGCACCGCAATGTGGGCGACGCGGTTCTGGTGGATGCTGCGCTCGCTCGGCTTCGAGGGTGCCGCAGTGCTCGACGGCGGCATCGACAAATGGACCGCCGAAGGACGCGACATCGAGACCGGGCTTGCCGGCGGCTATCCGCCGGCGACGTTTGCGGCACGGCCAAAGGACGGCATGTTCGTCGACAAGCATGACGTGCTCGCCGCGACCACGGAGGGCGACACCGTCATCATCAACGCGCTCGGCCCGCAATTCTACAAGGGACTGGAGCCAAGCCGTTACGGCCGGCCCGGCCGCATCCCCGGCAGCGTCAGCGTGCCGGCGGCGACCCTGATCGATCCCAAGGCCAAGACGTTCGTGCCGCTTGAGGAGGCCGAAGCCACCTTCGCCGCGCAAGGCATCACCAGGGACAAGCGCGTCGTCGCCTATTGCGGCGGTGGCATCTCCGCGACCATCGACCTGTTCCAGCTGCATCGGCTCGGCTATGACAATCTCACGCTCTATGACGGCTCGATGGGCGAATGGGCGAAGGATGCAGAGTTGCCGATCGAGAGGGGGTAGTGGCGGGGCGCGATGTCTCCTCCGTCGTCCTGGCGAAGGCCAGGACCCATAACCACCGAATTTGCTTGTGAACGGGAAAACGGCCCCCGGCGTCGCGCGACAACCGACATTTGGGGTAATGGGTCCAGGCTTTCGCCAGGACGACGGTGAGGATGGTTCTCGCTCCGCAGGGCACGCAATCAAGCCGGCTTCCTGACGATCTCAAAGCCTCTCGCCGTCAATTCCTTCAAGATGCTCTTCGCCAGATGGGAGCACTCATCGGGCTTGATCCAGCACGAACTGCGCCAATCCGGATCATCCTCTTTCGAATACGCGGTGAATGCAGACCGGATTCCGGCTTCAATTGCATCGGTGGCATCGATTGCCATTGGCGCGCCTCCACGACATGCTTCGCCTGGGAGGCTTCACGAAATGCCTGCGGCGGTGTTGATGTATATCAATACCGGACGACAGGGTCGCGTTGCAGCGCGCTCGCAGCTCTCACGCCGGCACGTTGGGATCCGGCGTCACCTTCGGGTCGGGCTTGTTGACGAGATAGAGCCCGGCGATCACCAGCAGCGCGGCGACGCCGAACACCGCCGTCAGCGTGTCGTGCATGACGAAATAGGCCGCGACGACGCCGAACAGCGGCGTGACGAAGGTGAAGGCGGACAGCTTGCTTGCGGAGTAGGTTTTCACCATCGCAAACCAGATGACGAACGTGCAGCCCACCACCCAGACCGCCTGATAGGCGAGCAGCGAGATCGACAGCGCGCTCGGCACATGCTCGATGCGCTCGCCCGCGATCCAGGCGGCGAGGCCGAGGATCGGAATCGAGATCGCGACCTGGTAGCCGAGCGCCTTTTCCGGCGCCGCCTTGCGCAGCTGTGTGCCCTTGGCGACCAGCGTGGTCGCCGCCCACAGCGCGCCGCCGCCGACCACCATGAGGTCGCCGAGCAGCACCTTGGCGTCGACGTTCGGCTGCGGCACGCCGATCGCGAGCGCG
This sequence comes from Bradyrhizobium pachyrhizi, assembly GCF_029714545.1. Classification (NCBI taxonomy): domain Bacteria; kingdom Pseudomonadati; phylum Pseudomonadota; class Alphaproteobacteria; order Hyphomicrobiales; family Nitrobacteraceae; genus Bradyrhizobium; species Bradyrhizobium pachyrhizi. Next base: position 8,719,024 of record NZ_CP121667.1, read on the forward strand.
ACGCCGGCAAAGCTCAGCGCAAGCCCGCTCCACTGCACGGTCGAGAGACGCTCGCCGAGGAACTGGTGCGAGCCGAGCGCAACGAAGAACGGCGCGGTGTAGAGGAACACCGAGGCACGCGACGCCGAGGTGAAGACGAGGCCAGTGAAGATCAGCACGAACTCGCAGCCGAACATCAACCCGGCGATGATCCCGGGCACCAGCGTGCCGTCGCGCTCGAAGAATTTGACGCCGCGCAGGCGGCCGACGATCAGCATCACCGGCAGCGCGCCGGCCGAGCGGATCATCGCCTGCAACATCGGCGGCACGTCGGGCAGCGCGAGTTTCACCGCAAGCTGGTTGAAGCCCCAGCTCACGCACAGCATCAGCATCACGGCGATGGCGCCGGGCGGCAGCCCGTGTCCGACGCTGACGGGCCTCGTGACGCTGGCGGAGATCGCTTGGGTCGACATGTTTCCTCGCGGGCCGGCTTGGTGCCGTGTTGTTGCTAGTCGGACTGCGTCGTCCCTGCGAAAGCAGGGACCCATACGCCGCGGCCGGTGTTGTGAACGAGACTTGTCGTTCCAGCGTCGTATAACAATTGAGGGCGGTGGTTATGGGTCCCTGCTTTCGCAGGGACGACACCGCGGTGAGGACTTTGGCCGCGCTCAATCATTTCTGGCAATGCGCGCAGGTGCCGGCGATCTCGACGACGGAGAGTTTCGGGATGAACCCGGAGGCCCGCGCCGCCGCGGTCAGGCTTTGCGCGACGGGGGCGGCCGGGATCTCGCCGACCGAGCCGCAATGGTCGCAGATCAGGAACGCCACCATCGAGGTCTCGTCATGGTCATGCGCGCAGGCGAGGAAGGCGTTGCGGCTCTCGATGCGGTGGACGAGGCCGTTCTCCATCAGGAAGTCGAGCGCGCGGTAGACGGTAATCGGTGCCGGCCGCGGCATCGTCTTGGCCAGTTCGTCGATCACCTCATAGGCGCCGAGCGGGCGATGGCTCGACAGCAGCGCCTGCAGCACCTGACGGCGGATCGGGGTGAATTTCTGGCCGCGGCGCGCACAAACCTGCTCGGCATGCGCCATCGCGTCCGCGGCGCAGCGGCCGTGATCGTGGTCGGGGGCAGGAAATGTCGGCTTGGCCAGGCTCATTGCCTCGATATGTAGCATTTGCGCGTCCGTTCCCAAAGCCCGACCCCCAACCCCGGTCCGCCACCGCGTTGCAGCCATGCCCACAATGCGGGGCAGCCTCGCGTTAACCCGGCATGCAGAATTAATAAGCAAGCTTATTATATCCCAAGCTTATGGAGGCAGGATCGATGCGCGGTTCGGTGGACACCGATTTCTTGTTTACGCTGGGCGAAGTGTTCCGGCTGATCCGGGTCTATGCCGACAAGGAGGCCGCCCGCTACGGCATCACCCGCGCGCAGTGGGCAGTGCTGTCCAAGGTGGAGCGCCAGGAAGGGCTGAAACAGACCGAGCTCGCCGAACTGCTCGAGGTGCAGCCGATCACGCTGACGCGGCTGATCGACAAGCTCTGCGACAATGGCTGGATCGAACGCCGCAGCGACGAGAACGACCGCCGCGTCAACCGCCTCTATCTGAAGAAGGCCGCGCGCCCGCTGCTCGGCAAGCTCGCCGGCCTCCGCTCCGAACTCACCGCGACCGCGCTCGAGGGCATCAGCCCCGCTGACGCGTATCGCCTGCTCACCCAATTAGAATCGATCAAGGAAAACGTCCGCAATGCCGTCCAGACCACAGCCGGCGAGCCCTCCCGAAAGGAACAGCGCTATGGCTGAACCCGTCCTCAAACTGGCCCCCGAGCAGAAGAGCAATCCGGGCGAGCCCACCCCGTCGGGCAAGGCCAGCCGCGCGCCGCGCCGTCGCCTGATGGCGGGTTTGCGGCGCTATCGCCGCACGCTGCTGCTGGTCGTGCTGCCGACGCTGGCTGCGATCGGCGGCATCGTGTTCTATCTCAATGGCGGCCGCTATGTCGGCACCGACGACGCCTATGTCGGCGCGCAGAAGGTGCTGATCACGCCGGAAATCTCCGGCAAGATCGACAAGATCGTCGTGAAGGAAGGCCAGCACGTCAGGAAGGGCGACGAGCTGTTCGAGATCGACCCGGTGCCGTTCCGCCTCGCGGTGGCGCAGGCCAAGGCTGCGCTCGACCAGACCAGGACCACCTATGACAACCTGGTCGACAACATCAAGATCAACGGCAGGATGCTGGAATTCGCCCAGCAGAGCATCGAATTGAAGAAGCGCGACGTCGAACGCAAGTCGACGCTGGCCAAGCAGAATTTCGGCTCGCAGCTCGACCTCGACAACGCGGCGAATGCGCAAGTGACTGCCGAGAGCCTGGCGCAATACATCAGGCAGCAGATCTCCAAGGACAAGACGCAGCTGCTCGGCGATATCGACCTGCCGGTCGAGCAGTTCCCGCCCTACGCCCAGGCCAAGGCCAAGCTCGATGACGCCCAGCGCAATCTCGACCACACCGTGCTGCGCGCGCCGATGGACGGCGTCGCGACCCAGGTCGACCAGATCCAGCTCGGCCGCTTCGTCGCCGCCGGCTCGCCGGTGTTCTCGATCATCGATGTCGACCATCCCTGGGTCGACGCCAATCCGAAGGAGAGCGACTTCACCTATGTCGCGATCGGCCAGCCGGTTGAGCTCGACGTCGACGCGTTCCCGAACCATCGGTTCAAGGGCAAGATCGGCTCGCTGTCGCCCGGCACCGGCGCGCAGTTCGCGATCCTGCCGCCGCAGAACGCGACCGGCAATTTCGTCAAGGTGGTGCAGCGCGTCCCCGTGCGGATTTACTTCGACGAGAACGATCCGTTCGTGAAGAAGCTGAAAGCCGGCATGAGCGTCTACGCGACGATCGACACCAACCACCGCCGCACGCTGGCCGGCCTGCTCGGGCTGGCGCCGGCCTCGGCGCACCCGGATCACGAGCAGGAATAAATGAGATGAGGCCGAACTGGCGGCCGCGATAACAGTGCGCCCCCTCTCCCGCTTGCGGGGGAGGTGGTTTCCAACGCTCGAACAGGACCGACCTGAATGAATGCACCGTCACCATCCGCTGTGCCCGGCATGCGCCGGAACATGGTGACGATCTGCGCGATGACCGCGACGATCATGCAGGCGCTCGACACCACGATCGCCAACGTCGCGCTGCCCTATATGCAGGGCTCGCTGTCGGCCTCGCAGGACCAGATCAACTGGGTGCTGACCTCCTACATCGTCGCGGCCGCGATCATGACCGCGCCGGTGGGCTGGATCGCCAACCGCTATGGCCGCAAGCGCATCTTCATCATCTGCTCGGCCGGCTTCACCGTCGCCTCGGTGTTCTGCGGCCTGGCGCAGGACATCAACCAGATGGTGCTGTTCCGCCTGCTGCAGGGCGTGTTCGGCGCGGCGCTGGTGCCGCTGTCGCAGGCCGTGATGCTCGACTCCTACGCGCTGCATGAGCGGGCGAAAGCGATGTCGATCTGGGGCATGGGCGTGATGATGGGCCCGATCATGGGGCCCTCGCTCGGCGCCTGGCTCACCGAGACCTATTCCTGGCATTGGGTGTTCTTCGTCAACCTTCCGTTCGGCGCCATCACCGTGCTCGGCCTTGCCGTCTTCATGGATGAAACCAAGCAGGACCTCAATCTGCGCTTCGACTGGTTCGGGTTCGGCGCGCTCGCGGTCGCGATCGGTTCGCTGCAGCTCGCGCTCGACCGCGGCGAGCAGCTCGGCTGGCTGGAATCCAACGAGATCATGATCGAATTCATCGTCTCCGCGGTCGGCTTCTACTATTTCTTCGCCCATTCGCTGACGACCAGCCGGCCCTTCATCCAGTTCGCGCTGTTCAAGGACAAGAACTTCCTCGGCGGCTGCGTGTTCATGACTGTGATGGGCCTCGTGCTGTATTCGACCATGGCGCTGTCCTCGCCCTATCTGCAGAACGTGGTCGGTTACCCGATCATCACCGCGGGCCTGTTGTTGGCGACCCGCGGCGCCGGCACCTTCGTCGCGATGATGCTGGTCGGCCGCATGATGCGCTACATCGAGGCGCGCGCGCTGATCATCTCCGGCCTGGCGCTGACCGCGGCCTCGCTGTTCCAGATGACCGGCTGGACTGACATGACGCAGGCCAACGAGATCATCGTCGTCAGCGTGGTCCAGGGCTTTGGCTTCGGCCTCGTGTTCGTGCCGCTGTCGACGGTGGCGTTCATGTCGCTGCCCAACCATCTGCGCACCGACGGCACCTCGATGCTGACGCTGCTGCGCAACGTCGCAAGCTCGGTCGGCATCTCGATCGTGATCGCGCAGCTGACGGAAGGCGGACGGCGGATCTACGCAAAGCTGTCGGAGCAGATCAACCCGTTCAACCACGCGCTGCAGATGCCCGACGTGTCAGGCATGATCAACCTCAACACCGACGCCGGCCGCGCGATGGCCGACAAGATGGTGGCGGCGCAGTCGCAGATCATCGCGTTCTCGCACGACTACCAGCTGGTGATGCTGTTCATCCTGGTCTCGATCCCGCTCGCGCTGATGATCGGCTCGACCAAGGCCACGCTGCGCTCGCAGTCGGCGCCGTCGGACCATGCCGCGGTGATGGAGTAGACTCTTCACCCTCCCCTGGAGGGGGAGGGTCGGCTCACATTGAGCGAAGCGAAATGTGCGCCCGGGTGGGGTGATCTATCGGCACGGGCGCTGTTCGTGTGGTGAGACCGTCACCCCACCCCGCTGCGCATTCCGCTTCGCTACATGCGCAACGACCCTCCCCCTCCAGGGGAGGGTGGTATCGCGCGCTCCTATTCCGTCGCGGCACGCTCTAGAGCTTCCACTCGACCAAAGCGCAAGACGCCGCAGCCGCAAGCCGCGTTGACTTTCCGACCTCGCCTCCCAATACTCCGCGAAAACAAGCAAGACCCGTCACACAACTGACGGTTTCAGGGGAGGACGCGATGCCGACTTCACGCAGGACGCTGCTGAAGACTTCAGCGGCTGCCGCCGCTGCTTTCAGCTTGGATTGGACGCGGGCACAGGCGCAGGCCGAGACGGTCCGGATCGGTGTGATCTACGACCTGACCGGCCCGTTCGCCGCCGGCGGCTCGGTCGCCTCCTCGATCGGCACCCAGATCGCGATCGACCTCGTCAACGAGAAGGGCGGCATCGGCGGCAAGTACAAGATCGCGCCGGTCAACGTCGATTCCCAGAGCAAGCCCGATGTCGCGATCAACGAGGCCAATCGCCTGATCGACCAGGAGAAGGTCGATATCCTCAACGGCGTGTTCGCGAGCTCGCATGCGGTGCCGCTCGCCGCCAAGGTCGAGCAGCAGAAGCGGATCCTGTGGATCACGACCGCGGTATCGACCGCCGTGTTCAAAGACAAGAACCTGCAATACGTATTCCGCGCGCAGATCCATTCCGACCAGTACGGCCAGGCCTTCGCGAGCTTCATCAACGAGCACGCCAAAGCCAAGCTCGGCATGGAGCCGAAGGACGTCAAGGTGGCGCTGATCCATGAGGACGGGCCCTATGGCGTCGGCGTCGCCGCGGCCGACGAGGCCTTCGCCAAGGAGGTCGGGCTGCAGGTGGTGCTGAAGGAGGGCTATTCCGCCTCCGCGCCTGATCTCTCGGTGCTGGTCACCAAGCTGAAGCGCGCCAAGGCCGACGTGATCTCGCATGCCGGCTACAATCCCGACATCACGCTGTTCCTGCGCCAGGCGCGCGAGAGCGGGCTGAAGTTCAAGATGCTGTTCGGCGCCGGCGCCGGCTACAGCCAGCTCGACAAGCTGCGCGCGACCTTCGGCGCCGACATCGACAATTTCTGCAACATCGATCCGGTGCCGGCGCAGCTGCTCGATCCCGCCAAGCTCGCGCCGGGAATCGGCGATCTCACCAAGACCATGGTCGCGCGCTACCGCGAGAAGACCAATGCGACCGAAGTGCCGCCGCACTGCTCGATGGGCTTCAACCAGACCTGGATCCTGCTCAACAATGTGCTGCCGGTCGCCAAGGAGAAGTACGGTGGCTTCGATCCCGAGGCGATCCGCAAGGCAGCGCTCGACGTCGACATTCCCGCTGGCGGCACCATCCAGGGCTATGGCGTGAAGTTCTATCCGCCGGGCACGGCGCTGTCCGGCCAGAACGAGCGCTCGACGCCGGTCGTGATGCAGAACGCCGGCGAGCGCATCACCGTGGTATGGCCGACCAGTATCCGGACGCAGGATCCGGTGTTCCCGCTGCCGAAGGGCTCGGTGTACGCGGCTTAGCGTGGCGACGAGGCGAGACTGCCGCCGCGCCGGGGCTGCGCTCCCTCACCCCGCTCTTGCGGGGAGGTGAGATGTCGCCTTGCCGCTCGAGCGAATGACGCGGTGACAACCCCTCATCCGGCGCGCTCGCGCGCGCCACCTTCTCCCACAAGGGGTGAAGGGAAGCGGTGCCGAGCGGCTACAATGTCACCCGCCTGCCCTCATCCGCGGCCCAGTAGCCGGCATAGTTCACCCTGGTCGTCTCATACGCCAGCGCGAGATCGGCGAGCGGCTGGCGCCCGGTCGCCACGCACTCCATGAAGTCCTGGATCTCCTGCAGGTAGCCGCGGGTCCATTCCTCCTCGAGGCAGACATATTGCCAGCCGGTTTTGCGATCGACTTTTTCGGTGATGTAGACCGAGGCGAGCTTCTCCTCGCTCGTCTGGTAGCTGGTCAGATGCGTGTTGGGGGTGATGTTGGCGAACAGCGAGCCGCCCGAGGTGTAGGTCTCGATCAGGTTGCGCACACCGCCCATGATCATGTCGCCGGAAAACACCGTCGCCTTGGTGCCGTCGGAGAAGGTTGCGGTGAGCGTGCCCCAATCCTCGACATCGACCGGATTGGCCTTGATGTAGGCGCGCTCCTGCGGCTTGAGGCTGGCGGTGACATTGCCGACGTCGCAGCTGACGCTGGCGACCGTGATGGTCTCGCCGCGCGCGCGGGCCTCGACCTGCTTGAGATAGAGCACCGCCGACAAGGGATGGCAGCCCATCCGGATCAGCGAGCCGCCGCCGGTCATCGCCCACTCGGCGGCATGCGCCGCATGCGAGCCGGAATGGCTCTCCTCGCCCTTCATGAACAGGATCTTGTCGCCCGTCGCGCGGATGATCTCCGCGGTCTTGGTCACCGCCGGTGCGTAAATCCAGTCCTCGGCATACATGAAGAGTTTTCCGCTTCGCTCGATCGCGGCGCGGGTTTTCTCCATCTCGTCCATCACCCGCTGATACATCAGCGCCTTCGGCACATGCCGGCCGATCGGCGCCTTATCGCCGTCGCGGCCGAAATAGCCACTGAAAGGCTTCTCGCAGATCACGTGCTTGCCGGCCTGCATCGCCTCGACGATCATCGCGGCGTGAAGGTTCGGCGGGGTGCAGATGTCGATGACGTCAAGCTCGCGGTCGGCGATCAGCTCGGCGAAGCTGCGATAGGCGTTCGGGATTGCGTGCTTGCGGGCGAACTCGTTGACATGATCGCCGCGCGCCGCGACCGCCCTCACCTCGACGTGGACGCCATAGACGCGCCGGTAGGCAACCATATGCAGCTCCGACACGAAGCCGCAGCCGGCCAGCCCGATCCTGATTTTTGTCATTTGATGTCTCCGCCCCTCAGGCGGGCGGAGAGTAGCGTGCGGCCATCACCGCGTCGAACGCATTTGCCATGACATCCGTCGAAGGCATCATTGTCGTGAACAGTTCGAACGCGTCCGCTGCTGCGTAGATCGCCAGATCGCGCCCGGTCAGGACTCTGGCGCCCTTGGCCTTGGCCGCCGACAGCAGCGGCGTCCAGAGCGGCGTGTACACCGCATCGGCGACCCACATCGACGGATGCAACAAGCTGTCCGGCACGGGACTGTCGCGGCTCGGCAGCATGCCGACCGGCGTTGCGTTGACGACGCCGGTCGCGCCATCGACCGCGGCCTCGACGCTGGCGACACCACGAACCGCATGACGGCCGGCCAGCTGACCGGCCAGCCGCGCGACCCTGGCGGCATCGGCGTCGAAGATGCGGAGCTCGCCGACACCGAGGCCGGCGAGCGCGAAGGCGATCGCCTTGCCGACGCCGCCGGCACCGATCAGCGCGATCGGGCCGCGCGACGCGCTGGCAAGCAGAGGTTCGATCGCGCGCGCAAAGCCCGTCGCATCGGTGTTGTGCCCGACCAGAAGCGTGCCATCGGCGACGATGGTGTTGACCGCGTCGATCGCGCGCGCATCGGGTGCGAGGTCATCGAGCAGCTCGACCACCGCCTCCTTGTAGGGAAAGGTGACGTTGACGCCGGCAAAGCCGAGCCGCCGGATACCCTCCAGCATCGCACGCAGATCGTCGCGTCCAGCGCCCTTGACCTCGATGAGCTGGTAGTGACAGCGGACGCCGAGCGCTGCTGCCGCCTCCTCGTGCATCGCAGGCGCCGCCGAATGCGCGATCGGATAGCCAATCAGCCCCGTCAGGAAACGGTCGCGCATTGTCCCTCACGTCAGTCGCTCATGCGGTCGAGCCGAGCATAGCTGTCTTCCATGCCGTGCTCCATGCCGGTCGCGAGCATCGCCGCGCGCGTTTCGGCATCCGGCAACGTCATCCGCATCGTCATCAGGGTGCCGCCGCCGTCGGGCGCAAAGCGCGTCTCGACCTGATTATCCGGCGTCGGATCCGGCAGATGCATGCGCTCGACATGCACGATGCGGCTGAACGGTTCGAGCGCGAGATATTCGCCGGTCAAACGAAAGCCGCCGCCCTTGCCGTCGGTCCATTCGTAGCGGATTCGGCCGCCGGGCCTCGCCTCGCTGATGCAGACCGGCATGGTCCAGCCGTCGGGACCGAGCAGCCATTTTTGCAACAGCTCCGGCTCGGTATGCGCGCGATACACCGCCTCCGGCGGCGCGACGAAGCGCCTGGTGACGACGACATAGCGGTCGCCTTCGGTCTTCAGCGTCAACTTGCTCATGGGGATACCCTTCACTGCTCGGGCTTCATTGCGGCCAGCACGTCGTCCAGCCGGTCGTAATTGGTTTCCAGCGCGCGGCGCAGCATGCCGAGCCATTGATCGATCTCGGCCACCGCTGATGGCGCGAGCCGGCACGGCCGCTTGGTGCCCTCGATCCGCCGCACGATCAGGCCGGCGCCCTCGAGCACCTTGAGATGGCGGGAGATCGCGGGTTGGGTCATGTCGAACGGCTCGACCAGCTCCATCACAGTCGCCTCGCCCAGCGCGAGGCGCGCCAGGATCGCCCGGCGGGTCGGGTCGGCGAGCGCAGAAAAGGCGTCATCGAGGTTGGCCATGCTTGATCTCAATCGGTTATATAACGATATTGTTATATAACCGAAGATGCATGGTCAAGCGAAATCCGCTGCGGCGAACGCGCGCAGCGGATTTCGGTCCCTTCAATGCTGCAATTGCCCGCCGCTGGCGGCGCGCAGCTAGACGTCGAAGAACACCGTCTCGTTGTCGCCCTGCAGATGGACGTCGAAGGTGTAGACGGTGCTCGCGCCGGCGTTGCGCCTGGCGATCAGCGTCGGGCGGCGGTCGGCCGGAACCAGCGCCAGCGTGGAATCTGTGGCGTTGCCGGCTTCGTCGTCGAAATAGATCCGGGTGTAGAGATGCAGCAGCATGCCGCGCGCGAACACCGCGAGCCCGATGTGCGGCGCCTGCGGCTTGCCGTCGGCATCCGGCACCACGCCGGGCTTGATGGTGTCGAAGGCGTAGCCGCCGCCCTTGTCGGTGCCGCAGCGGCCAAAGCCCTTGAACGAGGAGTTCGGCAGCGCCCGCGCATCCTGCGGATCGGAGAAGCGCCCTTGCGCGTCGGCCTGCCAGATCTCCAGCATGCAATCCGGGATCACCGCGCCGTCGCCGTCATAGACCCTGCCCTCGACGCGGATGCGCTCGCCCGAGACGTCAGGCGTCAGGAGGTTATTGGTGAAGGCGTCGTTCCACTCATATTCGCCGTTCGGCGTCAGGCCGTATTTGAAATAGGGGCCGACGGTCTGCGAAGGCGTGATTCCATCAGGACGCGGGTTCGACACTTACCTGGTCTCCATCGGCGTGGCACTCTGCCCGCGCAGCACGATATCGAAGCGGTAGCACAGCGCCCATTCCGGCTTGGTATTCTCGAGATCGAAGGACGAGATCATCCGCGCCCGCGCCTTCTCGTCCGTCACCGAGTTGAAGATCGGATCGAACGGAAACAGCGGATCGCCGGGAAAGTACATCTGGGTCACGAGACGCGAGACGAACGAATGGCCGAACACCGAGAAGTGGATATGCGCCGGCCGCCAGGCATTGTGGTGATTGCCCCACGGATAGGCGCCGGGCTTGATGGTGATGAACTTGTAGTAGCCCTTGGCATCGCTCTGCGTCCGGCCGGCGCCCGTGAAGTTCGGATCGAGCGGCGCCGGGTGCTGGTCGACGACATGAACGTAGCGGCCGCAGGCATTGGCCTGCCACAGCTCGACCAGCGTGTTGGGCACGCCGCGGCCATCCTCGTCGAGCACATAACCATGCACGATGATGCGCTCGCCGAGCGGCTCGCCCTTGGCCTGGATGGTGAGATCATTGTCATGCGCGCGCACGCTCTCATGGCCATAGACCGGCCCGGTCAATTCCGAGAGCGTGTGCCGCATCGGGATCAGCGGCTTCGTGGGCGCGCGCCTGATCGCGCTCCGGTACGCAGGCGACAGGCGCGCGGGATGGATGCTGTTCGAAGCGACCGGGTAGATCAACGTCATGTGCTTTCTCCAGACCGGATTGCCGCCCGCGCCGGATGTCAGGCCGGCGCCTTGAAATCGTAGGAGATGCGCCCGGCCGGCAGATAGAACAGCGCGATGACCGCGCCGCCCCTCACCTCCGGATAGTGCCGGCTGCCGGGATCCGGCGCGGTCCAGCCCGGCCCCTGCCAGCCCTGCAACCCCTTCAGCTGCGCGCCCTTGTCGAGCGGAACGACGAGGTTGAGCTCGCCATAGGGGTGGCCGTGATATTGCCCGCGCAGCACGTCATGATCGTCCTCGTCCTTGAAGCGGCGCGGATCGGCGCTGTTCATGTAGACCGCGGTGATGCTGAACTGGAACGTCTCGGGGACCGGCTCAAGGATGCGGCTGCGCCGATAGTTCGGGCCCTCCACCTCCTGGTTCGCCGCCCAACCCTCTGCGACTCCCATTTTGATGAGGCGGGCGAGATCCTGGTACAGCGCGCTGTCCTCTCCATAGGTCTCGTTGAGCCATCGCTCCATCGCCGCGCTCGGTGTCATGTCCTTGACCTCGCGCAGAAACGGAATGCTGCGTTCGATAAGCTGTTCCCGGCTTCCCATGACTTTCTCCTGGTCTAATCCTCGAAACCCTTGAAGGAGGCGAATGCCTCCACATCCGCGCGCGGCATCAGCCGCGCGCGCGACCGCTCCCTCGGGTGGCCCAGCGAGATCCCGCAGGCCACCATCTGCTCGGCGGGGATCGACAACAGCGGACGCAATATCCGGTGGAATCTGGCGAAGGTTTCCTGCGGACAGGATTGCAGCCCGCGTCCGACCGCCGCCAGCATCACGTTCTGGATGAACATGCCGAGATCGAGCCAGCTTCCCATCGCGAGGCGCCGATCGATGGTGACGATCAATCCAACCGGCGCGCCGAAGAACATGAAGTTCTTTGCGGTCTGCCGGCTCCTCGCCGCAATGTCGCTTTGCGCGATCCCGAGCGAGTCATAGAACAATCGCCCGAACTCCTGGCGACGGCCGAGATACGGCTCGGGGAAGGCGCTGGCGTAGTATTGATATTCGGAGACGTGCTCGTTCGGCTCGTTCTCAAATGCATGCAGCAGCGCAGCGGACACCTCGGTTTTGGCGGCGCCGGCGAGCACGTAGACGTGCCAGGGCTGGATGTTGGCGCCGCTCGGCGCGAACCGCGCCACGCGCAGGATCTGTTCGACGGTCGAGCGCGGGACCGGACCGGCGGAGAACTCGCGGCACGACAGCCGGCCGGCGATCACCTCGTCGATCGGATTGCGCGCGGCTCCGCGCGCCGCGTCGCGGTCGATCACGACTTCTTCACGAGCGAGCATCCGCCGTCCTCCATCGGTCTGAAGGCCTCCTCCCCCGGGATCGTGGCCAGCAGCTGGTAGTAGTCGAACTGGTATTTCGATTCCTCCGGCGACTTGACGCGGAACAGATACATGTCGCGGACCAGCCGGCCGTCGGGACGGATCCTGCCGTTGCGGGTCATGAAATCGTTGACCGGCAATTCGCGCATCTTGGCCGCGACCGTCGGCCCATCAAGCGTGCCGGCGGCTTCAACCGCCTTGAGGTAGTGCATGACCGCACCATAGGTACCGGCATGGATCATGGTGGGCACCTTCTTCGTCTTCTCGATGAAGCGCTTCGACCAGGTGCGCGTCTCGTCGTTGAGGTCCCAATAGAATGCGGAGCTCAGCATCAGGCCTTGCGCGCTCTGCAGCCCGAGGCTGTGAATGTCGGCGATGAAGACGATCAGGCCGGCAAGCTTCTGCCCGCGCGTCACGCCGAATTCGCCGGCCTGCTTCACCGCGTTGATGAAGTCGCCGCCGGCATCGGCGAGCGCGATCACGTCGGCCCTGGAGGCCTGCGCCTGCAACAGGAAGGACGAGAAATCGGGCGTGTTGATCGGGTGTTTCACCGCGCCGACCACCTTGCCGCCGGTGGCGTCGATCACCTTGCGGCTGTCGGCCTCGAGCTGCGCGCCGAGCGAATAGTCGGCCGAAAGGAAGAACCAGGACTTGGCGCCGAGGCGCGAAATCGCCCTCGTCGTCCCCTGCGACAGCGCATAGGTATCGTAGGTCCAGTGGATGCCGGTCGGCGAGCACTCGTCGCCGGTCAGCCGGGACGTCGCCGCGCCGGTGGCGAGAAACAGCTTCTTCTTGTCGCGCGTGATGCCCTGCACCGCCAGCGCGACCGCGGAATTCGGGACGTCGAGGATGGCCTCGACATTGTCGTTCTCCAGCCAGCGCCGGGCAATCGCCGAGCCGATATCCGCCTTGTTCTGGTGATCGCCGGCAACGATCTCGATCGGGCGGCCCAGCACCTTGCCCTTGAAATCGTCCACCGCCATCTGCGCGGCGACCACCGAACCCTGGCCGCCATTGTCGGCATAGAGCGACGACATGTCGGTCAGCACGCCGAGCCTGACCGGCCCGCTCTGTGCAATCGCCGATGTCCCTGTCGCCATCAGCATCAACGCCAGTCCGATCGATTTACGCGCGCCACTTCGGGCCGCCATCACCCAGGCCTTCATCGCTGTTCTCCTCCCAACCCGGTGCGGGCAATCTTGGCCAGAACGCCGCGTTGCGGAAGTGAAAGTCTTGCACGGTGATCCTGAACCGGCTTCAGATGGCCGGTGGTGACAGCATGGCAGCTCGCGGAGAAACCGCTCGGTTGCATCCGCCAGGCGGCTGGCCTTAACTGCGGCCGATCGCGGAATTTTGCCGAGGCGAACGATCCGCTACAGACAGGACTCGCATCGTGTCCGTTTCCTTCAAGACCCTCGATCTGAATCTGCTCAAGGTATTCGACGCCGTCATGGAGGAGCGCAGCGTGCTGCGGGCCAGCCAGAAGGTCGCGCTGAGCCAGTCCGCCGTCAGCCACTCGCTGGCGCGGCTGCGCGAGATGCTGGACGACGACCTGTTCGTGCGCACGGCCACTGGCATGCAGCCGACCGCGCGCGCGTTGACGATGGCGCCGCAGGTTCGCCAGGCGCTGCGATCGCTGGAGGCTGCGGTCGAGCTGCCGACCTTCGCGCCGGCGGCCTCCACCAAGCCGTTCACGTTGGCCGCCAACGACTTCACGACGATGGTGCTGGCGCCGCCGCTGCTGAAGATCCTGGGCCGCGAAGCTCCGGCGATCGACCTCACCATCAAGCCGGTGACGCGGATCGATCTTGCCGAGCAGATCGACCTCGGCCGCATCGACGTCGCGATCGGCGTGTTCTCGTCGCCACCGAGCCGCTTCCGCACCGCGCTGTTGTTCGAATATGACGACGTGCTGATCGTCGGCAAAAAGCGCAAGCTTGGCCGGCTCGACAAGGCAAAGCTCGCGACCCTGCCGCTGGTCGTCGTGTCCTTTGGCGGCGAGCAGGAGGGCGCGATCGGCGGCTTCATCTCCGAGCGCGGGCTCGCCCGGCGTTCGGAGATGTACGACCGCCCCGCGCTCGAACGGGCCCTCTCCGACAGCGACCGGCCGCCGCGGATCGCCGTCTCGCTGCCGCATTTCCTTGCCGTGCCCGCACTGCTGATCGATTCCGAGTTAGCCGCGATCGTTCCGCGGCCGCTGGCGCGTGCGCTCGAGCGGGCGCATGCGATCACGACCTATGAACTGCCCTACACCACGACGTCCGTGGAGGTTCGACTGCTCTGGCACGAACGCGTCGAGGACGAGCCTTCGCACGAATGGCTTCACGAGGTGCTCCGGCGCGCCACCGAAGAGCTCAGGCGCGGCCGCTAACGGCGATGAAATTAGGTCGGATCGTCATCGCGCTTTAGCTCGTTATTTGAGCATGTTCTTTTCGAAAAACTGCTTCGCACCTTCCGGATCATGCTTTGGCGGCCGGCCGCGCTTCACCACAATTCGCGGCCCTCATTGCGCAGCCATGCTACCGGACATCGGAACCCAGCGCTCGCCGTCGAAACGCTGCGGGCGCAACGACGTGATCAGGCGATAATCATCCGGACTGGTGTTGACGGTGATGCCCGGAATCAGACCCGGCAGCGCCAGGTTCTTCAGCGCGGTGGCCTGCTTCATAAGATTTTGCCGGGACAGATCGTTGCCGCAGGCCTCGATGACCTTGGTCATCAGCACAGCGACGTTCCATCCGGTGAAGTTGAGCTGATCCTCGATATCGCCCTCGGGATAGTATTTTTTCATGAAAGCCAGCCATTCCAGATAGGCGGAATCGTTGGCCCATTCGGGATCGCCGACCGACTTGGTCGGCGTCGCCGAGATCGCCCCCTTGGCGTTGTCGAGCCCGGCGGGCTTGAGGATCGTCGGCACGAAGTTGCTGCCGATCGGCAGGAACTGCTGCGCGCGCCAGCCGAGCTCGCCCGCCTTGCGGATCGCCTGCGAGGTAAACTTGCCGGTCGATGCATTGAGGAAGACGTTGGCGTTGGTGCTCGCCAGCGCCACGACCTGCGAATCGACCGTCGGCGACGTGACTTCGTAGGGCGAGGCCGCGACGATCTCGGCCTTGGGATCGAGCCGCACCAGTTCGGCCTTGAAGCTGCGGAGATATTCGCGGCCGTAGTCGTCGTTCTGGTACAGCACCGCGACGCGCGCGCCGGGCGTGTGCTGAGCCACCAGCCGCGCGTAGATCGCGGCCTCCGTGCTGAACAGCGTCATCCCCGAGATGGTGTAGGGACTGGTCTTCGGATCGGCAAAGCGCTCGCTTGCCGCGAACACGAACAGCTGAGGAATCTTCTTGGCGTTGAGATATTTCTGCACCGCGGCATTCTGCGCCGTTCCCATGCTGCCGAAGATCGCGACCGCCTCGTCATTCTCGATCAGCCTGCGCGTCTGCTCCACCGCCTTCGGCGGGCTGTAGCCGTCGTCGAGCGAGATCAGCTTGACCTTGTGGCCATTGATGCCGCCGCGATCGTTGATCATCTGAAAATAGCGGGTCTGCACCTTACCGACGGCGCTCAGGGCCGACGCCGGCCCGCTATAGGGCATGGTCTGGCCAAGGATCAATTCGGTCTCGGCAGCGCCGGCCGAGCCGCAGGCCGCGACCAAGGCCGCGAATATGATGACAGCGCGAAGTCCGCGCATACGCTCCTCCCTTGTTTCTTACCCGGAATATTCTTCCTAGGAAGATAATTGTCAACCTCGACGAAAGGCGGCAAATGGCCGCTCCGCCGAGCGATGCGCTTGTGTGAAGCGATCGCAGGAACTTGCGGGGGCGACACGTCAATTCGACGATGCTAGATTGCTGCGACGCATGGCGCCGGCGCCCTTGGCGCGGGACGAAGGGGACTGGAAGGGAATGAAGAAAAGCAGCGTGTCACGCCGCGCCGAACCTGCGATCAAGCCGCCGCCTACGCCCGACAGCACCCTTTACGACGACATCGAAGCCGCCTGGCTTGCACAGCGCCCCGACCTCGACCTTGCCGCGGCCTGCACCTTGTTGCGGCTCGAGCGCGTCAACCAGCTGCACGAAATGCGCCTGCAGGACATCGCGAAGGCCGTCGGCCTGCAAACCGGCGAGCTCTATGTCCTGCTGGCGCTCCGGCGCTCCGGGAAGCCGTACGAGTTGCGCCCGACCGACCTGTTCCGCGCGCTCCTCGTCACGTCGGGTGCCATGACCAAGCGCGTGGCGCGGCTTCAGGAAGGCGGCTTCGTCCTCCGCGTCTCGGCCAGCGACGACGGCCGTTCGGAACTGGTCCGCCTCACCGCCAAGGGTCTTGCGACCGCCGACCGCGGCATTGCCGAGGTGGCAAGGGTGGTCGAGGCCGTGACCGAAGCAAGTGGACTGACCAAGGCGGAGCTCGCGATGCTGGACCGCTGCCTGCGCAAGCTGCTCGCGGTCAGAGCCGTAAAGGCGCCGAAGAAGTCCGGCCGGCTTGCGGCGGCGGATTAGCTCTGCCGCCGGCAACATGACGCAACGGCCTTGTTGCCCGTCTTCAGCAGCGCTTTGAGATCGCATGAACTGTCTTCGGCCTGGTCGGGCGTCGGCGAAATACCCGCTGCGATCAGGCGCCGCGCCACCATCTGGTCGGCGGGATTGTTGATGCTGTCGACTGCGACGAGCTTGCCCTCCCGGTAGCTGAACACAGAGAACCGGCCGGCTTCGATCGCGCCGCGGATCGCGATCCGGTCGCTGCGCGCCGAGTGCCCGACGATCTGAAGCTTGAGATCGTGTTGATCCGACCAGAACCTCGGCACGCTGTCATAAGGCTCATGGCTTTCCGCGATCGCAAGTCCGACTGCCCGTCCCTGGTCCTGCGCGTGCTGAACCGACTCCAGCCTGATCCATCCTCCCGCGAAGCGGCTGTAGTGATTGGCGCAGTCGCCGGCGGCATAGATGCCCGGGCATGCCGTCCGGCCGTGCTCATCCACCACGACGCCGTTGGCGCAATCCAGCCCCGCGGCAACGGCGAGCTCATCATTGGCGATGCCGCCAATGCCGACCACGACAAGGTCGGCGCCGAGACGGACGCCTCCGTTCAGCTCGACCGCCGCGATCCGTCCGCCATCGCCGATCATTGCCGAAACGGCCGTGCCGAACTTCACCGCAACGCCCGCTCGTACGTGACGATCGAGCAGGAAGCGCGACACCACCGGAGAGACCGCCCGCTCGAGCAACCGCGACGCGGCCTCGATCACGGTCACCTTCTTGCCGAGCTTGGCCGCCGAGGACGCCACCTCGAGCCCGATGAAGCCGCCGCCGACGATCACGATCTCGCTGGCCCCGCCGAGTCTCGCCCTGAGGTCGGCGGCATCGGCGATCGATCTGAGATAGCAGACCCCGTCGAGGTCGGCGCCACGGACCGCGATCCTGCGCGCGCGCGAGCCGGTGGCAATGACGAGGCGTTCGAAGTCGAGGACTGCGCCGTCGGCCAATGCCACCTGGCCGGCGCTGCGACCGATCCCGACAACGCGGTTGGCAAGACACAGCTCGATCCTGTTGTCGGAGAAAACAGCCTCGTCGTGCATCAGCAGGCCCTGCGCGCTGATCTCGTCGAGCAGAAAATCCTTCGACAGCGGCGGACGCTGATATGGCAGCGCGCTCTCATCGGCGATCACGGTCACCGGCTCGGCATAGCCGGCTTCACGCGCGGTGAGGGTGGCCTGAATGCCGGCATAGGAAGCGCCGATGACGACAAGGCCGCTCACGGCTTGACGTCCGCACCGCCATCACCGGCGGTTTCCAGGGCGGCGCCGCCGTCGAGCAGCACATAGACCTCGCCGTCGCGGATCTCGACCTTGAACGCCTCGATATTCCTGTAGGCGCTCGACCGGCATTTGCCGTCACGGACATCGAACATCGCGCCGTGCAGCGGGCATTCGATCACATGTCCTTCGAGAAACCCTGTCGACAACAGCGCAAACGCGTGCGAGCAGACGTCGTCGGTCGCGAAGACGTCGTCGTCGACCTTGTAGAGCGCAACGCGCCGCTCGCCGAGCTTGAAGCCCAACGGCTCCCCTTCCGACAGTTTCGCGGCGGCGCACAGATGGTGCCAGGTCATGAGATAGCGTCTCCTGGGTCGATGCGGAGAAATCGGCGCGGAGACAATGCCCGCGCCCAAGGCGTCAAATCCGATCAGCGCGGAATCTGCCGCCAATCCTCGGCAGCGGAGGCGAGCCGTCCGCCGACGGCGCGGATGTCCTTGTAGGACATGACCTCGCTCTGGCCGCTTTTCGGCGCCTTGCCGTTCATGAAGCCGCGCACCTCGTCGAGCAGCTGGCGACGCACCCTGACAATCGCCTGGTCCGCCGAGCAGAGATATTCCTGCGAACGGTCGACGATCGGCCCCATGCTGACCATGACAACGAAATCCTCGATGACGATCTCATGGAAGCCGGTGCTGTTGCCGGCATCCATGATCTGGCGATTCTGCCCCCAATTGTTGCTTTGATCGCCCGGCAGGCCGCCGGCCATCGGCCACTGGTTGGCGCGCTGCACCTTGCGCCAGGAATCCACCGGCTTCTCGGGATTATAGAAGATGTACCACTGGATCAGGTTCTCGTCGTCGATCGGCACCGCAATGATCGCGGTGCGGTCCTGCTGCGGCCCGGAGAAGATCGGCGCGATCAAGCCATAGTAGGGCATCACGAACTCGGTGACTCGGGCGAGGCACGATCCGTCCGGTGCGGTGCGCAGCGCCGCGGCCCGGAAACCATAGGGCTTCTTGTCGAACTCGTAAGCGACCTCGGTGTTGACGCGCGTCGCGCCGAAATCGGTCGACGACGTCGCGGTCCAGCTCTGGTGCAGCAACGCGACATGCGAGGAATCGATGGTGGCCTCGACGCCCTGCAGCCAATTGGCTTTGAGTTCGATGCCGGCCGCGTAGACCTGATCCGGCGGCAGATCCATCCATTCGAAGTCGGGCGCGGGCGGCGCCGCGCCCTCGCCGAGCCAGACCCAGATCAGCCCGGCGCCTTCGCGCGCCGGATAGGCTTTCGCCTTCACGGTCCTGGCGAATTCCTTCGGATTGTTCGGCTCGTTGGGAACGTCGAGCACCTCGCCCTGCGCATTGATCTTCCAGCCGTGGAACAGGCAGGTCAGCGAACAGTCGTCGACCCGTGCCAACGCCAGCGACGCGCCGCGGTGCGGACAGGCCTCGTCGAGGAAGCCGACCGAACCGTCCTTGCCCCTGAACGCCACGAAGTTGCGGCCGAACAGCTTGACCCGAACCGGCGCCTCTCCCTTGCGGACGCGCACCGAGAGAACCGCCGGCAGCCAATAATGCTGCCGCAGCATCCGTCCCATCGGCGCGTCACCCGTGACGCGGCACAGCAATTCGTTCTCTTCCCTCGTGACCATCGCGAAACCTCCCTGATTGACGCCTTTGCCATTCCATGCCAAATATCTTCCTAGGAAGATTATTGTCAAGTTATCTTCCGAAGAAGCCATATGGGAGACATCATGACCAAGGGACGCCTCAAGGATCGCATCGCGCTGGTGACGGGAGGTAGCCGCGGGGTCGGCAAGGGCGTGGCGATCGGCCTTGCCGAGGCCGGCGCGACCGTGATCGTCACGGCGCGCACGCGCAACAGCGGCGGATCGGAATGGCCGGGCTCGCTCGACGAGACCATCGCCGCGGTCGACGAGGCCGGCGGCCGCGGCATCGGCCTTTTGTGCGATCACTCCGACGACGGCTCGGTGCGGGAAGTCTTCGACCTGATCCGACACAACCACGGCCGGCTCGACGTGCTGGTCAACAACGTGTTCGCGGCGCCGAACGTGATGCCGGTGAATATCCCGTTCTGGCAGGTGCCGGCCTCGCTGTGGGACACCATGCACCGCGTCGGGCTGCGCTCGCATTTCGTCGCCAGCCAGTTGGCGGTGCCGCTGATGCTGCCGCAGCAACGCGGCCTGATCGTCAACACGTCGTCGGGCGGCGGCGTCAGATACACGTTCAACGTTCCGTTCGGCGTGCAGAAATCAGGCGTCGACCGGATGGCGCGCGACATGGCGCATGAGCTGAAGCCGTTCGGCATTGCCGCCGTCTCGATCTGGCCCGGCTACATCAAGAGCGAGAAGCTTGCGGCGCAGCCCGATCGCGTCCCGCCGGCGCTCGCCAAACTGATCGCCGAACGCGGCGAGACGCCGGTGTTCGCCGGGCGTGCGGTGGCGGCACTCGCCGGCGATCCCGACGTCATGACCAAGAGCGGCCAGATCCTGCTCGCCTCGGAGCTGGCGGCCGAATATGGCTTCACCGACGTCGACGGAAAGGTCCCGCCGCCGCCGAGCCGCGATCCCGCGCCGCTCGCCATGTTCAAGCCAGGCGTCACGACTTGAGATCGGCCCGGGAGGGTGATCGCGCATCGCGTGGTCGCCATGCGCGGAGACAGCAGTTTTCGCTAGACGTCGAAGAACACGGTCTCGTTGTCGCCCTGCAGATGGACGTCGAAGGTGTAGACGTTGCCGGCGCCAGCCTTGCGTCTGGCGATCAAGGTCGCGCGGCGCCCGGCCGGCACCAGCGCGAGCGTGGAGTCAGCGGCGTTGCCGGCTTCGTCGTCGAAATAGATCCGGGTGTAGAGGTGCAACAGCATACCGCGCGCGAACACCGCGAGCAGGATGTGCGGCGCCTGCGGCTTGCCGTCGGCATCCGGCACCATGCCCGGCTTGATGGTGTCGAAGGCGTAGCCGCCGCCCTTGTCGGTGCCGCAGCGGCCAAAGCCCTTGAACGAGGAGTTCGGCAGCGCCCGCGCATCCTGCGGATCGGAGAAGCGCCCTTGCGCGTCGGCCTGCCAGATCTCCAGCATGCAATCCGGGATCACCGCGCCGTCGCCGTCATAGACCCTGCCCTCGACGCGGATGCGCTCGCCCGAGACGTCAGGCGTCAGGAGGTTATTGGTGAAGGCGTCGTTCCACTCATATTCGCCGTTCGGCGTCAGGCCGTATTTGAAATAGGGGCCGACGGTCTGCGAAGGCGTGATTCCATCAGGACGCGGGTTCGACACTTACCTGGTCTCCATCGGCGTGGCACTCTGCCCGCGCAGCACGATATCGAAGCGGTAGCACAGCGCCCATTCCGGCTTGGTATTCTCGAGATCGAAGGACGAGATCATCCGCGCCCGCGCCTTCTCGTCCGTCACCGAGTTGAAGATCGGATCGAACGGAAACAGCGGATCGCCGGGAAAGTACATCTGGGTCACGAGACGCGAGACGAACGAATGGCCGAACACCGAGAAGTGGATATGCGCCGGCCGCCAGGCATTGTGGTGATTGCCCCACGGATAGGCGCCGGGCTTGATGGTGATGAACTTGTAGTAGCCCTTGGCATCGCTCTGCGTCCGGCCGGCGCCCGTGAAGTTCGGATCGAGCGGCGCCGGGTGCTGGTCGACGACATGAACGTAGCGGCCGCAGGCATTGGCCTGCCACAGCTCGACCAGCGTGTTGGGCACGCCGCGGCCATCCTCGTCGAGCACATAACCATGCACGATGATGCGCTCGCCGAGCGGCTCGCCCTTGGCCTGGATGGTGAGATCATTGTCATGCGCGCGCACGCTCTCATGGCCATAGACCGGCCCGGTCAATTCCGAGAGCGTGTGCCGCATCGGGATCAGCGGCTTTTGCGGCGAACGCTTCACGGTGGAGCGATAGTCCGGCGACAGCCGCGCCGGATGGGCCGCAAGCGATTGCAGCGGATACAACAAGGTCATGGCGAATTCCTCCGCGGCCCACGCGCCCGGTGAGCTCACGTCAGATCATTATATTGCATAACCAAATTGGGGAAGGGCTGTTTTCAGCCCATCCAAGTCCTTGGCTTAATTCAGCTTTTCGATCGCGACGGCGACGCCTTGGCCGACCCCGACGCACATAGTTGCCAAGGCAAGCTTCCCGCCCCGCTTCTCCATGCCGTGCACGGCGGTCAGGACCAGCCGCGCGCCGCTCATGCCGAGCGGGTGGCCGAGCGCGATCGCGCCGCCATGCGGATTGACGAAATCGGCGTCTTCCTTGACGCCGAGCTGGCGCAGGCAGGCGATGCCCTGCGAGGCGAAGGCCTCGTTGAGCTCGATCAGGTCGAAGTCCGACACCTTGATGCCGAGACGCTCGACCAGCTTCTTCGTTGCCGGCACCGGACCGATGCCCATGATGCGCGGCGGCACCGCGGCCGAGGCAAGGCCGAGGATTTTTGCGCGCGGCGTGAGGCCGTGCTTCTTCACCGCGGCCTCGGAAGCGAGGATCATCGCGGCAGCGCCGTCATTGACGCCGGACGCGTTGCCCGCGGTCACCGTGCCCGGATTGCGCACGATCGGCTTCAATTTGGCGAGACCTTCGAGCGTGGTCTCCGGACGCGGATGCTCGTCCTTGTCGACGGTGATCGGGCCGGCCTTGCCGCCGGGCACCTGGATCGGCACGATTTCCTCGGCGAAATAGCCCGACGCGATCGCCGCGCCCGCACGCTGCTGCGAGCGGATCGCCATCGCATCCTGATCGGCGCGCGAGACCTGGAATTCCTCGGCGACGTTCTCGCCGGTCTCCGGCATCGCATCGACGCCGTACTGCGCCTTCATCAGCGGATTGATGAAGCGCCAACCGATCGTGGTGTCGTAGATCTCGGACGAGCGCGAGAAGGCTTCCGCGGCCTTGCCCATCACGAACGGCGCGCGCGTCATCGATTCGACGCCGCCCGCGATCGCGAAATCGATCTCGCCGGCGCGAATGGCGCGGCCCGCGGCACCGACCGCGTCGAGGCCGGAAGCGCAGAGCCGGTTCAGGGTCTGGCCGGGAACCGATTCCGGCATGCCGGCGAGCAACAGCGCCATGCGCGCAACGTTGCGGTTGTCTTCGCCGGCCTGGTTGGCGCAGCCGAAATAGACCTCGTCGACCTCGTTCCAATTGAGTGTCGGGTGCTTGGCCATCAGCGCCTTGATCGGGGCCGCGGCGAGATCGTCGGCGCGCACCTTGGCGAGCGAGCCGCCGAAACGGCCGATCGGAGTCCGGACGGCATCGCAAATGAACACATCACGCATTGAATCTCTCCCTGAATGCCGCGACTTAGCGCTGGATCGACTGGAACTTGAGATGGGTTTTAGGAGCGTGCCCGCGGCAGGTCAATTGACGCGGCTGCGTGGCATCAGCGCATTACAGTGATGCCTCGTCATATTTCGGACCGTGGACAGGGTGGAAAACCCCCTTCTCTCGGATAGGACCGCGCGACGAAATTTTGTAGTTTCCGCCACCTCATGACCATTCAGCAGCCCATCCCCGTTCCGCCCGAAGCCACTGCCGCCGAGGCGCCGTCGCGCGTCACGCCGATGATGGAACAGTATCTGGAGATCAAGGCCGCCCATCCCGGCCTGCTGCTGTTCTACCGGATGGGCGACTTCTACGAGCTGTTCTTCGAGGATGCCGAGATCGCCTCGAAGACGCTCGGCATCGTGCTGACCAAGCGCGGCAAACATCAGGGCATCGACATCCCGATGTGCGGCGTGCCGGTCGAACGCTCCGAGGATTACCTGCATCGCCTGATCGGCGCCGGCCACCGCGTCGCGGTGTGCGAGCAGACGGAAAATCCCGCGGAAGCCAAAGCCCGCGGCAACAAGAGCGTGGTCCGCCGCGGCGTGGTGCGGCTGGTGACGCCGGGCACGCTGACCGAAGACACGCTGCTGGACGCCCGCACCAACAATTATTTGATCGCGATCGCGCGCGCCCGGGGCTCGGCCGGCGCCGACCGGCTCGGGCTCGCCTGGATCGACATCTCGACCTCCGAATTCATGGTGACGGAGTGTTCGACCGCGGAGCTCGCGGCAACGCTGGCGCGCATCAATCCGAACGAGGCCATCGTCACCGACGCGCTCTACAGCGACAGCGAGCTGGCGCCGACCTTGCGCGAACTGCCATCGTTGACGCCGCTGACCCGCGACGTGTTCGACAGCGCCACCGCCGAGCGCCGACTCTGCGACTATTTCGCGGTCGCGACCATGGATGGTCTTTCGGCGATGTCGCGGCTGGAGGCGACCGCCGCGGCCGCGGCCGTCACCTATATCGACCGCACCCAGGTCGGGAAGCGCCCGCCGCTGTCGCCGCCGGCACGCGAGGCCGCCGGCACCACGATGGCGATCGATCCGGCGACCCGCGCCAACCTCGAACTGACGCGTACGCTGGCCGGCGCACGCCGCGGCTCGCTGCTCGATGCGATCGACTGCACCGTCACCGCGGCCGGCTCGCGCCTCCTGGCGCAGCGCCTTGCCGCGCCGCTCACCGATGTCGCCGTGATCGCGCGGCGGCTCGATGCCGTCTCGGCCTTCGTCGCGGATTCCGCTGCACGCGAGGACGTCAGGACCGTGCTCCGCGCGGCACCCGACATGTCGCGGGCATTGGCGCGGCTCTCGGTCGGCCGCGGCGGCCCGCGCGATCTCGCCAGCCTGCGTGACGGCATCCTCGCCGCCGACCAGGCGCTGGAGCTGCTGGCGCAGCTTTCCAATCCGCCGGCCGAGGTTTCCACCGTGATGGCGGCCTTGCGGCGTCCCTCGCGCGATCTGGCGCAGGAGTTTTCTCGTGCGCTCTCCGAACAGCTTCCGCTGATCAAGCGCGATGGCGGTTTCGTCCGCGAGAGCTATGAGACCGCGCTCGACGAAAGTCGCAATTTGCGCGACGCCTCGCGCCTCGTCGTCGCCGCGATGCAGGCACGTTATGCCGAGGACACCGGCATCAAGACGCTGAAGATCCGGCACAACAACGTGCTCGGCTATTTCGTCGAGGTCACCGCGCAGCACGGCGACAAGCTGTTCGCGCCGCCGCTGAATGCAACCTTCATCCATCGCCAGACGCTGGCCGGACAGGTCCGCTTCACCACCGCAGAGCTCGGCGAGACCGAAGCCAAGATCGCCAATGCCGGCGAGCGCGCGCTCAATCTCGAGCTCGAGATCTTTGAACGCCTCAGCGCGATGGCGCTCGCGGCGAGCGATGATCTGCGCAATGCCGCGCATGCCTTTGCGATGCTCGACGTCGCGACCTCATTGGCGAAGCTTGCGATCGACGACAATTACGTGCGGCCTGATGTCGACGGCTCGCTCGGTTTTGCGATCGAGGGCGGTCGCCATCCGGTGGTCGAGCAGGCGCTGAAACGCGATGGCCAGCCGTTCATCGCCAATGCCTGCGACCTGTCGCCGGCGCCGGGCCAGAAATCCGGCCAGCTCTGGCTGATCACCGGTCCGAACATGGCCGGCAAGTCGACGTTCCTGCGCCAGAACGCGCTGATCGCGCTCTTGGCACAGATCGGCTCTTACGTGCCGGCGTCGCGCGCGCGGCTCGGCATCGTTGACCGGCTGTTCTCGCGCGTCGGCGCCGCCGACGACCTGGCGCGGGGACGCTCGACCTTCATGGTCGAGATGGTCGAGACCGCGGTGATCCTGAACCAGGCGAGTGAGCGGTCGCTGGTGATCCTCGACGAGATCGGCCGCGGCACGGCAACGTTCGACGGGCTGTCGATCGCCTGGGCCGCGATCGAGCATCTGCATGAGAGCAACCGCTGCCGCACGCTGTTCGCGACGCATTATCACGAGTTGACCGCGCTCTCGGCGAAACTGCCGCGGATGTTCAACGCCACGGTGCGGGTCAAGGAGTGGCAGGGCGACGTTGTGTTCCTGCACGAGGTGCTGCCGGGCTCGGCCGACCGCTCCTACGGCATCCAGGTCGCAAAACTCGCCGGCCTGCCGCCCGCCGTGATCACGCGCGCCAAATCGGTGCTGGCCAAACTCGAAGCGCAAGATCGCGGCCAGACCGCGCGCGCTTTGGTCGACGATCTGCCGCTGTTCGCCGTCCCCTCCCGCGCAGCCAGTGAGGACAAACCGCCGAGCGAGGCGGATCTGCTGGTCGAGGCTGTGAAGGCGCTGCACCCCGACGAGATGTCGCCGCGCGAGGCGCTGGATGCGCTGTATGCGCTAAGGGCGAAGCTGCCGAAGCGGTAGCCCCGTAGCCCGATGCAGCGCAGCGAAATCCGAGACCGCGCTCTCCGTTGCACGACCGCCCCGGATTGCGCTGCGCTGCATCCGGGCTACGGATCATCCTTCCCCTTCCCCCTGAAAGGGGGGAAGGTCGGGATGGGGGTCAGACGCAGACGACACCATTTGCTGAGAGAGCAGATCCCCACCCGCTTTGCTCTGGCGAGCAAAGCGACCTCCCCTTTTCAAGGGGAGGTTAAGACGTCTTCGCACTCTTCCTTCGTCCGATCTGCCACAGCACCAGATTCCAGACGATGCAGGTGGCGAGCGCGCAGCAGAGGCCGATCGGCGAGCCGAATTGCAGCACCGCGACGTGCAGCACCGCAATGCCGAGACCGAAGCCCATCAGGCCCCAGGCGCTGTTGGCGAGCACGGCGGCGGTTGCGGGACCGCCGATCCGCGGATGCAGGATCAGCATCATCGAGGAGAACACGATCGGGAACAGCGCCATCACGCCGGTGACGCGCGGGCCGACCCAGCTCGACGCCGTGACCACGGTGCCGACCAGGCTTGCGACCAGCGCGGCGCGCAGCGGAATGTCGTACCAGCGCCGCGCGATCAGCGGCATTTTCGCGACGTGCCGATAGGGCCGGAGCAGCGGGATGCAGATCGCAAAGGTGATGGCGTTGACGATCAGCCCGGCGGCGAGCGACCACTCGAACTGACGGATGATGGTGGCGAGCACCAGCCACACGGCGATCGCGCTGCCCGCGCTGATCCACATGCTGAAGCGCTGCGCCAGCACGGCGTAGGTCAGGCCCATATAGATCGTGGCGGCGTTGACCGGCAGGCTCGCCAGCGCCCCTTCGGCGATGAAGGCGGCGTCATGGTCGAGCGCGAGGAAGGTGTAGGACGGCCCGGCCGAGATCGGCAGGGTTGCGACCAGCGCGCCGATCACCGGCCCCGACCGCTCCGTGATGATGGACGCGCTGACCACGAATGCGGCCGCAACCGCCATGCGCAGCACGAGGATCAGGACGAAGTGGAGTTCGGGGGACATTTGTTCCGTCGTCCCGGCGAAGGCCGGGATCCATAACCACGACTGTTCGTGTGGAACGAAAGCCGTCGGACAGCGGGCTTGAACCGATGGGACACGGCGTATGGGCCCCGGTTTTCGCCGGGGCGACGCGCTAAACCCGCTGCATCGTGACCGAAACCTTCGGGCCGTTCTTGATGGTCTGATAGACCACGCAATAGCGCTCGGTGAGTTTCAGCAAGAGATCGAGCTTGTCCTGCGGCGCGTCGGTGCCGATCTCGAAGCGGAGGCGGATCTCGCGGAAGCCGACCGGGGTCTCCTTGTCGACGCCGAGCGTGCCGCGGAAATCGAGATCGCCCTCGGCGAAGACATTGCCGGGCTTCAGCGGCACGTCGATCGCGGTGGCGACCGATTTCAACGTGACGCCGGCGCAGGCGACCAGCGCTTCCAGCAGCATGTCGCCGGAGCAAAGCTCGAGCCCGGAGCCGCCGGTAGCGGGGTGGAGGCCGGCGATCGCGAGCGCACGGCCCGTCTCGACCTTGCAGGAAATGCCTTCGCTCTCGGTGGAGCCCTTGGCCTTCAGCGTGATCACGGCGGTCTGGGGATCGGTCTTGTAGCGCTCCTTGATCGGAGCCTGCATTGCGCGGAGTTCGGCGGAGTCCATGGGTCTGCTCCCGGCTATTCTTCTTTATGCCGATGTAAGGCCTTAACGAGCCGATGTCACCACCACATCGCCTCGCCGGCGCTGGATTTGTCGGTGACGTCCCGCACCGAACGGTCGAGCGAGCGGTCGAGCGCGGTCAGCACGCGGCGCTTGAAGGTGTCGAACAGCTCCGATTTGCGGTCGCGCGGCCGCGCCAGGTTGATGGTGATCTCCTCGAACAACCGGCCCGGCCGCGGCCGCATCACCAGCACGCGGTCGGCGAGCACCACGGCCTCGTCCACGTCATGGGTGACCAGGATCAGGGTCGGCCGCGTGTCGGCCCACAGATCGAGCAGATGATCCTGCAGATCGCGCCGCGTGAAGGCATCGAGCGCCGAGAACGGCTCGTCGAGCAGCAGCACTTCGGGCTGCGGCACCAGCGCGCGGGCGATCGCGACCCGCTGCGCCTGGCCGCCGGACAGTTCGCGCGGCCAGGCCGCGGCCTTGTCGGCAAGGCCGACGCGGGCGAGCGCCGCCACGACGCGCGCGCGCCTCGCCTCGGCCGGAAGGTCGGCGAGGCCGAAGCCGATATTGTCGGCGACGCTGAGCCAGGGCAGCAGCCGCGGCTCCTGGAAGATGATCCCGATCTTGGCGTGCGGCGATGATATCACCGCATTGTCGAGAGTCACGCTGCCGGTGCTGGCGCGGTCGAGGCCGGCGATGGCGCGCAGCAGCGTCGACTTGCCGCAACCGGAGCCGCCGATGATCGCGATGATCTCGCCAGGTGCAATCTCGGCTGAGAACCGCTCCAGCGCGTGGACGCCGTTCGGATAGGTCTTGCCGACTTCCTTGAGCGCGAGCATCACTGCCCTCCCCGCGCGCCGAACGCGTCCTGCCAGCGCAGCAGCGGCGCGGCGGCGACCTCGATCAGCCAGTCGGTCAACTTGCCGAGGATCGCGAAGATCACGATCGCGGCAAGGATCTGCGCCGGCTTGCCGAGTTGCTGGCCGTCGAGCAGAAGGTAGCCGAGGCCTTCGGAGGCGCCGATCAGTTCGGCCGCAACCACGAACATCCACCCCAAACCAAGCCCGACCCGCAGCGCCACCACATAGGCCGGCAGCACGGCGGGCAACAGGATGCGGCGGATCATGGCCGGTCCGGACAGGCGGAATACGCGGCCGACCTCGACGATCTTGCGGTCGACCGACAGGATCGCGCCCATCACGCCGAGATAGATCGGAAAGAACACGCCGACCGCAATCAGCGCGACCTTCGAGGTCTCGAAAATACCGAGCCAGAGCACGAACAGCGGCACCCAGGCGAGCGAGGGGATCGCACGCAGCGCCTGCACCGTCGGATCGAGCAGCCGCTTGGCGAAATCCCAGTAGCCCGAGATCGCGCCCATGATGGTGCCGGCGACGACGCCGAGCGCAAAGCCCGCGCCAACCCGCCACAGCGTCGCGAGGATATGGCGCGACAGCTCGCCGCTCTTGGCGAGGTCAATGATGGTCTCGAACACCTTTGACGGCGGCGGCACCAGGCGGCCGTTGGAGTAGCCGAGAGAGACGACGAGTTCCCAGCCCAGCGCGAGCGCGACCGGCAGCACGAGCCCAAGCACCGGGCGCGCATAGCGCGACCACCGCGCCGGCGCAGCAGGCGGCGCGGCCGTCTGTTCCAGCGCGGGCAGGTCAACGGTCATGGCCATAGCAAGAACTATTCTTCCGGCGGGATTGCAAGGTGGGGCCAGTCCAACTCCATCCACGTCGTCCCAGGCAAGCCAACGGGTCGGCGCGAAGCGCCGCCGGATGACAGGCTCCGCGCGACCCGGGACCCATAACCACAGGACGTCGTTATTGAGACAGCTGGGGCCACTGCTTTGTCCAACAACAAGGCCCTGTGGTTATGGGTCTCGGCTTTCGCCGGGACGACGGAGGTTGGCTTGACGACGGCGGTTAGTTGGTGGGCAGCGGGACCTGATCGTCGACCAAGGAATCCAGCGCGGCCTTGACGTCGGTCTTGGCGTCGATCACGCCTGCCTGCTGCAAGGCGAGGCCGGCGGCGAGGATCGATTCGCGCTGGGCGCTACCGATCCGGCTGTGGGTCAGCTCGGTGCGCTCCTTGAGCTGCTTGTCGACCACGGCGTCCGGCAGCTTGGTGACGGCGATGAAGGTCTTCTTCAACTCGTCATAGTTGGCCAGCGAATATTTCCGCGCTTCCTCGTACGTCGCGAGCACGCGGCGGACGATATCCGGATGCGCCTTCAGGAACTCCTCGCGCACATTGAGAATGCCCCAGGTGTTGGCTTCCGCCTTGCGGTAGAACAGCTTTGCGCCGTCCTCGACCTCCGCCTGCGCCATCATCGGATCGAGGCCGGCCCAGGCGTCGACGTCGCCGCGGATCAGCGCGGTCTTGCCGTCGGCGTGCTGCAACAGCACCGGCGTGATGTCCTTTTCGGTGAGGCCGGCGCCGAGCAGCGCGCGAACCAGGAAGATGTGCGGGTCGGTGCCACGCGTCACCGCGACGCGCTTGCCCTTGAGGTCGGCGACGGACGCGATCCTGGAGTCCTTGGTCGTGACCAGGGCGGTCCATTCGGGACGCGAATAGACATAGATCGACTTGATCGGGTTGCCGTTGATCTTCGCAACCAGCGCGGCCGACCCCGCGGTCGAGCCGAGATCGATCGAACCGGCGTTGAGGAATTCGAGCGCCTTGTTGGAGCCGGCCGACTGCACCCAGACGATACTGATGCCGTCCTTGGCGAACTCCTTTTCCAGGAGGCCCTTCTGCTTCAGGACCATCGACACCGGGTTGTAGGTCGCCCAGTCGATCCGGATCTCCTTCAGCGCGTCGGCGGCGCGCGCCGCGCCGGGCAGCAAGGTCGAGACCGCGAGCAGCGCAGCGAACGTGCGCCGGGAAAATTTTTGCATTCGTCGCCCCCTCGATCAGAAAAAGAAACAATCTTTTATTTCAATGAGTTAGCCTTGCGGTCAACGAGAAAATCTCTACCCTTTACGAGACGGCGCGAGAACGATCTTGCTCGAAGCGCCGCCATGAGAGGATGGAGCTGCTGTCGTTATACTTTGGTCAGTGACAGCAACGGCTCCGTCCGATATCGGATGAACCTATGGACAGCGTCGTAGTCGAGGCCCGCCCTGAAGCGGATGATCGTTTCGAGACCGAGCGGATCACCGCGGCGGTGAATGCACTTGCCGAACGGCATGCCGGCCGCGAGGACCAGTTCCGCGCCGCGATGGCGCAGCTGCTCAAGGCCGAGCTGATCGCGGCGCGCGCCACGGCGCAGGCGCTGCTGCTCAAGGACCGTCACGGCCGGCGCTGCGCCGAACGGCTCTGCTTCGTGCAGGACGAGATCATTCGCATCCTCTACGCGGCGGCGACCCGCCACCTCTATCACTCGCCGATCCCCTCGGGCGCCGAACGCATGGCCGTGGTCGCGACCGGCGGCTATGGCCGCGGGCTGATGGCGCCGGAGTCCGACATCGATCTGTTGTTCATCCTGCCCTACAAGCAGACCGCCTGGGGCGAACAGGTCGCCGAAGCCATTCTCTATTGCCTCTGGGACATGGGGCTGAAGGTCGGCCACGCCACGCGCTCGGTCGATGAATCGATCCGTCAGGCGCGCGGCGACATGACGATCCGCACCGCGATCCTGGAGACGCGCTTCCTGACCGGCGACCAGCCGCTTTATGACGAGCTGGTCGAGCGCTTCGACAAGGAGGTGGTGCAGGGCACCGCGTCGGAGTTCGTCACCGCCAAGCTCGCCGAGCGCGAGGAGCGGCATCGCCGCGCCGGCCAGTCGCGCTATCTGGTCGAGCCCAACGTCAAGGACGGCAAGGGCGGCCTGCGCGACCTGCACACGCTGTTCTGGATCGCCAAATACGTCTACCGCGTGCGCGAGACCGACGAGCTGCTGGAACGCGGCGTATTCGACGCGCAGGAATACCGCACCTTCCGCCGCTGCGCCGACTTCCTGTGGTCGGTGCGCTGCAACCTGCACTTCTTCGCCGGACGCGCCGAGGAGCGGCTGTCGTTCGACATGCAGCGCGAGATCGCGGTCCGCCTCGGCTACACCTCGCATCCCGGCATGCAGGACGTCGAGCGCTTCATGAAGCACTACTTCCTGATCGCGAAGGACGTCGGCGACCTCACCGCGATCCTGTGCGCCAAGCTCGAGGAAGAGCACAACAAGCCGGCGCCGGTGCTGAGCCGGATGGTGGCGCGGCTGCGGCCCGGCACCAAGCGGCGGCGGGTTAACGGCAGCGACGACTTCATCGTCGACAACAACCGCATCAACCTCGCCGCGCCCGACGTGTTCAAGCACGATCCGGTCAACCTGATCCGGATCTTCCGCCTCGCGCAGCAGAACAACCTCGCCTTCCATCCCGACGCGATGCGCACGGTGACGCGCTCGCTCAAGCTGATCAACACCCAGCTGCGCGAGAACGACGAAGCCAACCGCCTGTTCATGGAGATCCTGACCTCCGACAATGCGGAGATCGTGCTGCGGCGGATGAACGAGACCGGCGTGCTCGGCCAATTCATCCGCGCTTTCGGCAAGATCGTGTCGATGATGCAGTTCAACATGTACCACCACTACACGGTGGACGAGCATCTGCTTCGCTGCATAGGCTTCCTGCAGGACATCGAGCGCGGCGGCAACGAGGAGTTCACGGTCGCCAGCGACCTGTTTCGCAAAATCCGCCCCGAGCACCGCTCGGTGATCTATATCGCGACGCTGCTGCACGACATCGCCAAGGGCCGGCCGGAAGACCATTCGATCGCCGGCGCCAAGGTGGCGCGGCGGCTGTGCCCGCGGCTCGGCTTCTCGGCGGCCGACACCGAGCTGGTGGCGTGGCTGATCGAGGAGCATTTGACGATGTCGACGGTGGCGCAATCGCGCGACCTGTCGGACCGCAAGACCATCGAGAATTTCGCCGCCGTGGTGCAGTCGGTCGAGCAGATGAAGCTGCTCACGATCCTGACCACGGCCGACATCCGCGGCGTCGGTCCGGGCGTGTGGAACGGCTGGAAGGCGCAGCTGTTGCGCACGCTGTATTACGAGACCGAGCCGGTGCTGACCGGCGGCTTCTCCGAGGTCAACCGCGCCCAGCGCATCGCGGTGGCGCAAGCCGAATTCCGCCGCGCCTTCACCGAATGGCCGGAGGCGGAGCTCAATGCCTATATCGGCCGGCATTATCCGGCCTACTGGCTCAAGGTCGAGCTGGCGCGCAAGATCCGGCAGGCCCGCTTCATCCGCGCCAGCGAGCAGGCCGGCCACAAGCTCGCAATCAATGTCGGCTTCGACGAGGTCCGCGCCGTCACCGAGCTGACGATCCTGGCGACCGACCATCCCTGGCTGTTGTCGATCATCGCGGGTGCCTGCGCGTCGGCCGGCGCCAACATCGTCGACGCCCAGATCTACACCACGACCGACGGCCGCGCGCTCGACACCATCTCGATCTCGCGCGAATACGATCGCGACGAGGACGAGGGCCGCCGCGCCACCAGAATTGGCGAGATGATCGAGCACGTGCTGGAAGGCAAGCTGCGGCTGCCCGAAGCGGTTGCCAAGCGCACCGTGCGCAGCAAGGCGCGGCCGTTCATCGTCGAGCCCGAGGTGACCATCAACAACCAGTGGTCCGACCGCTACACCGTGATCGAGGTCTCCGGCCTCGACCGGCCCGGCCTGCTCTACCAGCTCACCACCGCGATCTCGAAGCTCAACCTCAACATCGCCTCGGCCCATGTCGCGACCTTCGGCGAACGCGCCCGCGACGTGTTCTATGTCACCGACCTGCTGGGTGCCCAGATCACGGCGCCGACCCGGCAGGCCGCGATCAAGAGCGCGCTGCTGCATCTGCTCGCGAGCGAGGACCAGGCGGCGAAGCCGGCGGCGTAGCGGCGAACTGCCACCCGTCATTCCGGGGCAGCCCGCAGGGCTGAACCCGGAATCTCGAGATTCCGGGTTCGATGCTTCGCATCGCCCCGGAATGACCTATCGTACTCAACCGAACAGCCGCATCAGCAGGGCCTTGCCGACCGGCGCGGCGCGCACGCCGTGAAAGGCGCGGACATATTCGCCGGCATAGAATGCGCGCACGACATTGACCCGCGTCGCCACCGCATCCTCGAAACGGACGCCGAAGCCGTCGCGAGTGCGCCGGACCACGGTCGCGGCGACGTTCTGTCCGTAGACATTGCATTTGATCAAGGAACCGATGGCGGGCGGGACGGGATCGATGAAGCGCGCGCCCGAGATCGAGATGTCGGCCATCCGGATCAAGCGCATCTCGCTGTCCTGATGGATCAGGATCGGCTCGTCGCGTTCGAACCGCTCGGCCTTGCGGCGCCGCGGCTGCTCGATGCAAATGAAGCACACGATCGCGAGCACGACGCAATTGTACAGGCTCCAGGCCAGCGCCAGCCCGCCATAGGCTATGCTGTCGCCGCGCAGATGCAGGATGAAGGCATAGGCGATCGCCAGCAGCGTGATCAGCAGGGCGGCGCCATAGAGCCGCAGCAGCGGCCATTCGATGAAGCGGCGGTTGCGGTCGCCGCCCTTGGCCGTCACCTTGAATTTGTGGCCCTGCGGCCTGGCGAGGCCGGTCACGACCGCCTTCAACACCGCGGGCGCCGCGATGTATTGCGACACGTCGGTCATGATCGCAAGCGAGCGGCCGCGCGAGATCCAGGCCATCGTGAAGGCGTGCCAGACATAGAACGGCAAAAAATATTTCAGCAGCTCGAACAGGTCGGCATGGACCGCCTTGATCCCGAACAGCAGATAAAGCCACGGCACGACCAGGCCGAACACCTTGGTGCCGTAGACCGCCGCCCAGCTCATGAAGGCGTCGACCAGCGACAGCCGGTCCATGAAGGCAAGCTTCGATCGCCGCGAGAACGGACCGCTGCGGCCCCGGAAGATCTGCATGAAGCCGAGACACCAGCGCCCGCGCTGCGTGATGTATTCTTTCAGTCCCTCCGGCGCGAGGCCGATGGTCAGGCGCTCGTTCAGATAGACCGTGCGCAGCCCTTTCTCCTTCAGACGCAGTGTGACGAGGTAATCCTCCGTCACCGAGTCGGTCGGGAAGCCACCGATCTGCATCAGGCCGGAGAAACGGATCAGCGATGAGGTGCCGCAGCAGAATGCCGTGTCCCAGGCATCCTTGGCCGGCATCAGGATATCGAAGAAGAAGCGCTGTTCGTCGGGCCACACATCGGTCGCCGCGAGATTGGTCTGGATCGGATCAGGGTTGATGAAGTGCTGCGGCGTCTGCACGACGCCGACGCTGCCGTCCTGCATCAGGCTCATCGCCCGGGTCAGGAAGTCCGGCATCGGGACGAAATCCGCATCGAGGATCGAGATGAACTCCGGCCGCTCCGGTAGCCCAGAAACGTGCTGGAGCGCATGATTGATGTTGCCGGCCTTGGCGTGGCGGTTGTCCGGACGGGTCAGATAGTTGCAGCCGAGCTCCTGGGCGAGCCGGCGCAGCCAGAGCCTGCGCCCATCGTCGAGCACCCAGACGCGATAATTGGGATAGTTGAGCCCGGTCGCGCCGATGATGGTGCGCTCCAGGATCGCCTTCTCCTCATTGTAGGTGCAGATGAAGACGTCGACGAGCGGCGCGTTTGCGGGCAACTTCGATCGGCGCAGGTTTGCATTGACCTCAGGCGAACGATCGATCGTGCGGCTGAGAAACAGCAGCGACAGGCACACCGCGATCATCGAGGCCGCTTCGGCCAGCATGAAGGGATAGCCAACCAACGCATCTGCGGTGAGGCCCGGCGGCGGCAGGGTGTGGGTCACCCGCCACGCGAAATAGTGGACCAAGAGGACGAACGACATGCCCGTCATCATGACGCGGGCCAGGGTCTGCTCGCGATGGAGCAAGGGCAGGATTGCAAGACAGGCGCCGAAGGCGACCAGCCCGGGCGCAAATGCCGCCATCATGACTTTGCCGCGTCCGCGTTGAACACCACGCGTCCGGTGCGGCCGACCGCGCAATCCTTGCCCGTGGTGTCGAGCGCCGGCATCGAGACCGTCACGCGATACGGCTCCTTGTTCAACGCATCCGGATTGATCGCAAGGTTCGCGGGCGCGCCCGACGCGCCGGTGAGGTTGACGATCTCGCCCTGGAGCGCGGCGCTGCCGTCATTCGGCTCGAAGCTCGCCTGCTCGCCGAGTTTCAGACCGTTGTAGACGCTCTCGGTGACGTTTGCCGTGACCACCGCGCCGCTGCAATCGAGCAGCTTGAGCAAGGGCTGCCCGGCCCTGACGTCCTCGCCGGGCGACGTCATCATCTCCCAGATGCGCCCTCCGACCGGCGCCTTGATGTCGGCTTCCGCCCGGTTGACGTAGTGCAGCTGCTCGGCGGCGATCTCGTGGGTCAGCCAGTCGATCTCGGCATCGGCATGCGCCAGATCGGCACGCAGATCGCTGACGCGCTGGCGCATCTCCTCCTCGCGCTGCACGGAGCTCGGCCTGTCATTGTAGCTGTCGCCCAGATAGGTGCCGTTCCTTGCGGCGGTGAGCTCGACCTTGGCGGCGTCGAGACGCCGTCGAGCGCCGATTTCGGTCTGCTGGGAGATCGCCTGCTCGCGCGTCAGGCGGGCCATTTCGACCGTCGACACGCTGCCCGATTTGATCAGCGACGACGCCCGCTCGACGGCGGCCACGGCCTCCTCCCGCCTTGCGGCGGCGGCCTCGATCGCGGTCTGGATTTCGGCGATCCGGGCCTCGAGCTGGAGGATGCGGCCGTCACGGAACTGGCCGGCCTGGCGGGCAAGATCCTGTTGCGCCGTCTCGGCGGCCGAAAGCTTGGCCGCCAGACTCGGACGCTCATTTTCCAGCCGGGACATCTGCCGCCGCAGATCATCGAGCCGGGCGCGATCGCCGCGTGCGTTGACGACGTGAAGGATCGTATCGCCCTCGCGAACCACGCTGAGCTGCGTGGATTTTTGCGGCTTCGCGCTCACGGTGCCGTCGATCGGCGAGCGCAAGGTCACAATCCTGGCATTGACCACGGCCTCCACGCTCGAGGTCTGCAACACGGCCTTGAGCGGCAGCCATCCGAAAACGGCGACGATGGCAAGGCCAATGCCGACCTTGAGCAAGCGGCGAACCATCCGGCCCGAGCCTGCGGGCGCTTCGGGATGGGGACCGCTATCGCTGATCGGCTCGTCATGCTCCGGCTGCAGCCGTTCCTGCAGATCGCGCTGCAATCCTCGCGCGCCCTCGGCTTCATCCCTGGTGACGGAACTATTGTCTTCGGGAAACGGCTTGGGCTGCTGTGCCTGATTCATGATGACCGGCCCCTGATCTGTCAGTGCGCGAACCAACGCACAGCTCTGCGGAGCGATGCCGTTGCCGGACAGATCCAATAATCAGGTGCTTCAAAAGCTGCTAAAGCGAACCGGGCATCTTTCGAAAAAATTGCTGCAATTTGCCGAGGTCGGGAGCCTGGCGCGGAAGCCGCGCCGTCGACCTGCTCCACCCATCATTCCGGTGCGCCATTGCGCAGCTGAGGGCGTCTGCAGAACTGAGCCCGGAATCCATCAGAGCCGGGGCTAGGCGGGGAATGGATTCCGGGCTCTCACGGAGGCTGTGATCGGACCCGTGTTGCGCGACCCAGGCGTGAGCAGCCAGCGCTTCGGTCCCGGCAGCCTGCCGGACTTGGAATTCAGGGCCGGCTACCGCCCTGAATCCGGCACGTCGAACTGCGGCTGCAGCGCCGCCAGGCTCGCTCCCAGCAAGGCGAGGTAGCTGGCCTGACAGACCACGACGCCCAGATCGAATGCGTCCAGCAGATCGATCCACGGGTTGTCGGCCAGCGTGCTTGCTGTTTGTTTGCCACCCTCGATAACGGAAGGCCGGAAGCTGCGATCGCGTCTCTGGGGCCTCGCCTCGTGGTCGACGTCGTCGGAGCAAACGATCAGATGCAGGCGCGCGCTGGGCATTTCAATCTCCGTCTCTGATAGGCGATTGCTGAACCCCGGAAACCTCTACCGTAATCGAGTTACCCATCAAGCGTAGTCACCGGGATGGAACGGGCCATTGAACGGAGGTTGATCCGACCGTTACATTCGGTGGGGATGACTCATACTTGAGTTTAGCTCGCAACCTGGACCTGAGCGCGCTCGATGGCTTCGCTTTCTGCGCGATCTCGCGGGTGTGGACCGCCAAAAAGGCCGGCGCGATCCCGTCCGGGCGGCAAGAAAGCTGCTAGTATGCAGCCCGTTGGGAGGGCGGCGTTGTCGCCGCTGATGGTAGCAGTCACCTAGCGACGCAGCGCGGCCCATGATGATGGCCAAGTGCTGGTGCTGCCGATGATCCGCGACCCGACCACGAAGTCCTGGTCGGCCGAGCAATGGCTGCTCGGCGGCATGGTGCTGGCCTTGGCTGCAACCTGCATCGGGCTGTTACTTGGTCCGCAGCCGGCAGCTTCCGCCCATCTGGTTGCCCTGGCGCTGCTC
Source organism: Bradyrhizobium pachyrhizi (assembly GCF_029714545.1). NCBI lineage: Bacteria > Pseudomonadati > Pseudomonadota > Alphaproteobacteria > Hyphomicrobiales > Nitrobacteraceae > Bradyrhizobium > Bradyrhizobium pachyrhizi. The sequence goes on from NZ_CP121667.1 coordinate 8,757,268, forward strand.
GTCGCGTCGCTTACCGCCGCATTGCTGATGATCCGTCTGGTAGGCCGCTCGCAAAGGCGGATGGAGGCCATGTTGCGCGGCCGAGCCAGCGGCGAGGAGCGCGCGATGGAGGCGCTGCGCAACAGCGAAGCGCAATGGAAGGAGGTATTCGAACACAACCCGGTCATGTACTTCATGGTCGACGCAACGGGCCTCGTGCTGTCGGTCAACACGTTCGGCGCGGCACAGCTGGGCTACACCGTCGACGAACTGCTCGGACAATCCGTGCTGCGGGTCTTTGCCGCCGAAGATCGCGACATGGTCCAGCGCAACGTCGCGGCATGCCTCGACAACATCGGCCAGACCCACAATTGGGAAATCCGGAAGGTCCGCAAGGACGGTTCAAGGATTTGGGTTCGTGAAAACGCCAAGGCGGTGCGGCGGCTGAACGATCAGCTGATCGTGCTGATCGCATGCGAGGACATCACCGAGCGCAAGCAGGCCGAAAATGCGCTGCAGCAGAGTGAAATGTACCTGACCGAAGCCCAGCGATTGAGCCACACCGGCAGCTTCGGCTGGCACGTTGCCAGCGGCGAGATCATCTGGTCGGAAGAGACGTTCAGGATCTTCGAATTCGACAGAGCTCCTTCCATCACACATGCCACTGTCCTGCAGCGCGTCCATCCGGACGATCGCGCCCGCGTGCGGCGGACCATCGACCGCGCCTCGCTCGACGGCACGGACTTCGAGCACCTCTATCGATTGCTGATGCCGAATGGGGCGATCAAATTTGTTCACGCCAGGGCGCATGCGGTGACGAACCTATCGGGCGACACCGAATTCGTCGGAGCGGTCACCGACGTGACCGCCCGCAAGCGAGCCGAGGCGGAATTGCACGAAGCGCAGACCAACCTCGCGCACGTCACGCGCGTGACGGCGCTCGGCGAACTCGCCGCATCGATCGCCCATGAAGTGAACCAGCCGCTTGCAGCCGTGGTCACCAATGCCGCGGCATGCCTGCGGTGGCTCAACCGGGCGGCCCCCGATCTGAACGAAGCCCGCGGCGCGGTCAGGTCGATCATCAGCGACGGCAACCGGGCGGGCGAGGTCATCCAGCGCGTCCGCGCGATGGTGAACAAGACGACCGATCAGAAGGCGCCGCTCGACGTCAATGAGGTCATCAACCAGGTGATCGGCCTGGTGCAGCATGAACTGCAGCGCCACCACGTATCCTTGCAACTCGACCTCGCTCCCGCGCTCCCGTCTGTCGTCGCCGATCGTATCCAGCTGCAGCAGGTCATCCTCAACCTGGTCCTCAACGGCATCGAGGCCATGCAGCCGGTCACGGACAGGCCGCGGGAACTGGTGATCCGGACGCGCCAAGACGAGGCCGGGCAGATCGTGGTCACGGTCTCCGACTGTGGCGTCGGGATCGCGACCGAGAATGCCGAACGGCTGTTCGACGCGTTCTACACCACCAAGGCCAGCGGCATGGGGATGGGATTGTCGATCTGCCGGTCGATCATCGAAGCTCACCGAGGCCGCCTGTCCGTGGCCGGAAATAGCGGCCCCGGCGCGACGTTCCAGTTCACCTTGCCACTGCACGAAGAGGATCATGCATGGTGACCGGGCGCGCGGCATCGCCTTCTGGCCTGGCAAACGCCGAGGATCCCATCGTCTTCGTCGTCGACGACGACGCATCCGTGCGGGACGCGCTGAGCAATCTGTTCCGGTCCGTCGGCTTGCGGACCGCAGCATTCGGCTCGGCCCATGAATTTCTGCAGCGCAAGCCCCCGGATGTCCCGAGCTGCCTGATCCTCGACATCAGGCTGCCCCGGCTCAGCGGCCTCGACTTTCAGGGGGAGCTGGCGAAGGCGGGTATCGATATTCCGATCATCTTCATGACCGGCCACGGCGATATCCCGATGACGGTCAGGGCCATGAAGGCCGGCGCTGTGGACTTCCTGACCAAGCCATTCCGCGACCAGGACATGCTGGATGCCGTCACGACGGCGATCGAGCGCGACAGGAACCGTCGCGATGAGGCCAAGGTTCTCGCAAACCTGCGCGCCGCCTTCGCGACCCTGACGCCGCGTGAACGCCAGGTGATGACGCTCGTCACGGCGGGGTTGATGAACAAGCAGGTCGCCGCCGAAATCGGCGTGGCCGAGATCACCGTGAAAATACACCGCGGGCACATCATGCGGAAAATGGCGGCGAAGTCGTTACCCGATCTGGTCAGGATGGCACAGATGCTCCAGATCGGACCGCCAGCCGGCGGGGCGCAAACCTAAGTATGATTCTCCGGCCCCGATTGGCGACGCACTGTGGTCCCCACATGATGCACACGCCGGAGGCCCTTCCGGCCCAGGAAAACCTCCTTGCCTAACCCGCCAGTGATATCAATCATCGACGATGACATGTCGGTTCGCACCGCGACCGACAATCTCGTCAGATCGTTGGGCTACGCGGTCGAGACTTACGCGTCGGCCGAGGAATTTTTGCACTCGCCCCGCCTGAATGACACATCCTGTGTGATCGCGGATGTCAGGATGCCGGCCATGAGCGGGCTCGACCTGCAGAGCCACCTCATTGCCAGCGGACGCCGCTTTCCGTTCATTTTCGTCACGGCGTTCTCGGTCGAAAGCGATCGCGTCCGGGCGCTGAAGGCTGGAGCGATCTGCTTTCTGAGCAAGCCCTGCGACGGGGACGTCCTGATCAAATGCCTCGATACCGCCCTCGCGCAGCACAGCGCGGCGCCGGGTGCGTGAGTTGGATCAGCCATCACCAGGCCAGCTATACGCAAGGATGATGCCACAAAACATCTGGACAAGTTGCGCATCGACGGCGGCGGCGCGAGAGTTCGCATCGTCATCCTTCGGGAAGATCGACCGCAAGGACAGCACCAGACATTTTGATTGGCAAATGGCAATTCCTCGGAGGGAGGTCGCCATGCGTTCGGAACCGCGCTGCGCCCAGTGTGACAGCGAAGACCCCAAGATCATCTGTTTGCGAAATCCGGCGGGCGAACGCTACTGCGGACGCCTCTGCCTCTACAAAGGCCAGGAGGACTTCATCCGCTGGCTTTGGCGCGCGAATGCGGAGGCAGCGTCATGACAGCTCGTTGCGGAAATCCGACGTGCAAACGACCTTTCGGGCTGATCCGGCACAACTGGTATTTCGAGCAATTCTGCTCGACGAAATGCCGCGAGACCCACAAGCGGCAGCTGGAGCGCAACAAGGCCTATTGGAAGTGGCTGTATCCCTTCCCCAGAACCGGCGCTCCATCAAAAAAGCCGATCTGACGACGTTGGCCAACGACGCCGAGGGGAGTCCCACATGACGACGGTCGACGCTATGCTGGTAGGAGCGATACTCGCGTGGGTGCCTTCGCTCGTTGTGTTCCTCTATATCGTGCGCGATCTGCGCAACATGCCCAGCGAAGATCTCGACTGATCGCCGCACCGGCGGTCGAAGCGGGTCGCTGTGTTGTGGTCTTGACGCGCTTCTTCGCGCGAACCGGTTCCCACTCGAAAACGCTCTAAAGCGCGATGAGACCGGGTCGAATCGTCATCGCGCTTTAGCTCTTTGTTTGATCATGATCTTTTCGGAAAACCGCTTCGCACTTTTCCAGACCATGCTCTAGATCTCCACGCCTTCGTGGCGCAGCAGCCAGCGCTTGCGCTCCAGCCCGCCGCCATATTTGACCAGCGAGCCGTTGGCGCCAATCAGGCGGTGGCAGGGCACGACGACGCTGATCGGATTGGAGCCGTTGGCATGGCCGACCGCGCGCATCGCATTCGGCGCGTTGAGTTTCGCCGCCAGCGCGCCGTAGCTCATGGTGGTGCCGTGCGGAATGTTCGGCAGCGCGTGCCAGACCTTCTGCTGGAACGGCGTGCCGGCGACGCGCCATTCGACATCGGTGAGACGATCGAGATCGCCCTTGAAGTAATCGCCGAGCGCCTTGCGCATCGCAGCCGGCGCGTGGCCGTCCCGCAGCGTCACGGCGCCATAATGCAGCCGCAGCAGGTCGAGCATGCGCCCTTCATAGTCGTCCCAGTCGAGCGCGCGCAGCACGCCGTCGTCATCGGTCACCAGCAGCGCGGTGCCGATCGGGGTCTTGAGGCGGTCGAGGTTGAAGGTCTGTGGAGTCCTGCGGTCGGCCATTGTCATATCTCGGGCAGCAGATCGGTCGGCATACAATTCACCGCCCGCATGCTAGCGTCCACCCGAATTCCGGGTAGAGCGTTTTCGAGCGAAGCTGACACCGGTTCGCGTGAAGAAAACGCACCAAAACAAGAATCTTGAGCTTCGTTTCTTGATTCAATCAGAACCGAAGCTCCGGGGGGCCGCAATATGCTGTTGCTTGGCAATGTTCTGGTCGCGGTGGTGGCCATGCTGCACGTCTATTTCCTTGTGCTCGAGATGTTTCTGTGGACCAAACCGCTCGGGCTGAAGACGTTTCGCAACTCGATCGAGAAGGCAAACGATTCTGCGGTGCTCGCCGCCAATCAGGGGCTCTATAACGGCTTCCTCGCCGCCGGACTGATCTGGGGCCTCATACATGGCAATCCGGCCTTCGCGTTCCAGATCAAGACATTTTTCCTGCTCTGCGTGATTGTCGCCGGTGCCTATGGCGCCGCCACCGTCAGCCGCCGCATTCTTTATGTGCAGGCGGCTCCCGCTGGGTTGGCGCTGATCCAGCTCTGGCTGGCCTAAAGCGCGGGCGCGCTTTTGTTTTCTTGAGCATGATCCACTCGGAAAACCGCTTCACACTTTCCGGATCATGCTCAAACGCGACATCGCGCGCAGGGTGCATCGTCTTGCAATGGCCCAGCCGTTCCTCCATCATCCCGTGCAACGGTGACATCCGCCGGCCTGAGCTTGCGGACAAGATCACCGGCAACAGGGAGGTCACGGACATGAGAAGCGTGCAATTGCTCGCTGCGACGGCGCTTGCGATCGCGTTGTCGGTTACATCGGCCACCGCGCAGAAGAAATACGACATCGGCGCGACCGACACCGAGATCAAGATCGGCCAGACCGTGCCGTTCTCCGGCCCCGCATCCGCCTATGCCGGCATCGGCAAGACCCAGGCGGCCTATATGAAAATGATCAACGATCAGGGCGGCATCAACGGCCGCAAGCTGAACCTGATCCAGTATGACGACGCCTATTCGCCGCCGAAAGCGGTCGAGCAGGTACGCAAGCTCGTCGAGGGAGACGAGGTGCTGTTCACGTTCCAGATCATCGGCACGCCGTCGAATGCCGCCGTGCAGAAATATCTGAATGCCAGGAAGGTGCCGCAGCTGCTCGCCTCCACCGGCGCCTCGCGCTTCTCCGACCCGCAGAACGCGCCATGGACGATCGCGTTCAACCCGAATTACCAGTCCGAGGGGCGCATCTACGCCAAATACATCCTGGCCAATCACCCGAACGCCAAGATCGGCATCTTCTACCAGAACGACGATCTCGGCCGCGACTACATCACCGGCCTGAAGAGCGGGCTCGGCGACAAGGCCGCGAGCATGATCGTCACCGAGGTGTCCTACGAGCTGACCGACCCGACGGTCGATTCCCAGATCGTGAAGCTGAAGGCCGCCGGGGTCGATCTGGTCTATGACGCCTCGACACCGAAATTCGCCGCGCAGGCGATCCGCAAGATCGCCGATCTCAACTGGAACCCGGTGCACATCCTCGACATCAATGCGAGCCCGGTGTCGGCGACGCTGAAGCCGGCCGGCCTCGACATCTCCAAGGGCATCATCTCGACCAATTACGGCAAGGATCCCGCCGACCCGCAGTGGAAGGACGATCCCGGCGTGAAGGCCTATTTCGCCTTCATGGACAAGTATTATCCGGAAGGCGACAAGCTCAACACCGTCAACACCTACGGCTACTCGACGGCCGAGCTGCTGATCCAGGTGCTCAAGCAGTGCGGCGACGACCTCACCCGCGACAACCTGATGAAGCAGGTGACCAGCCTGAAGAAGTTCGTGCCGAGCCTTGCGCTGCCGGGCATGTCGATCACGACGGGACCGAACGACTACCGCATCAACAAGCAGATGCAGATGATGAAGTTCAACGGCGAGCGCTGGGAGCTGTTCGGCCCGATCATCGAGGACACCGGCCCGGCGGGCTAGCCAGTTCGCCGCGCCGACGTGACGTGATCGAGGTCGCGCATCTCAAGTACACTGTCGTCCCGGCGAAGGCCGGGACCCATACGCCGCGGCTTGTGTTGGAGATGGGATTCGTCGTTCAAGCGTCGCAAGGCAATCGACCGTCGTGGTTATGGGCCCCGGCCTTCGCCGGGACGACGCTGAGTTTGTTGCTGCCAGCAGGACGGCAAAGTGGAGCCGGGAACGAAGCTCTCGGCAAACTTCTACTTTGTTCATCCGATTACCATCACCGCCCTGCCGACCGAGCGATGTGGCCGACGGGCTTTATTGTTTCGCATCGCCCCCTACTTTGGTTGACTGAAATCGCTCACCTTTTCGGCAGCGTTCGTCTTGCGTTGCAACAACGGTTCCTCCAGTATCCCGGCCCAGCGATGGCGACCGCGGGACCTTGATCCCGCGGACAAGATCATCGGCCAACCATCAGTCACGTGAGGGAAACAGCACTATGAGGAACGGGATTTTCCACCTGGTCACGGGAACGGCGCTCGCGATCGCGCTGTCAGCAACGTCGGCCTTTGCCCAGAAGAAGTACGATCCGGGCGCGAGCGACACCGAGATCAAGATCGGCCAGACCGTCCCCTTCTCCGGACCGGCCTCCGCCTATGCCTCGATCGGCAAGACCCAGGCGGCTTACTTCAAGATGATCAACGATCAGGGCGGCATCAACGGCCGCAAGATCAACCTGATCCAGTATGACGACGCGTATTCGCCGCCGAAGGCCGTCGAGCAGGTGCGCAAGCTCGTCGAGAGCGACGAGGTGCTCTTGACCTTCCAGATCGTCGGCACTCCGTCGAACGCCGCCGTGCAGAAATATCTCAACGCCAAGAAGGTGCCGCAGCTGTTTGCCGCCACCGGCGCCTCGAAGTTCACCGACCCGAAGAACTTCCCCTGGACGCTCGGCTTCAACCCGAACTACTTCGTCGAAGGCCGCATCTACGGCCAGTACATCCTGAAGGAGCATCCCAACGCCAAGATCGGCGTGCTCTATCAGAACGACGACCTCGGCAAGGATTATCTCAACGGCATCAAGGCCGGGCTCGGCGACAAGGCCGCCAAGATGATCGTGGCCGAAGCCTCCTATGAGGTCTCCGACCCGACCATCGATTCCCAGGTGATCAAGATCAAGGACGCCGGCGCCGACCTGTTCTTCTCGGCCTCGACGCCGAAGCAGGCGGCGCAGGCGATCAAGAAGATCGCAGAGCTCGGCTGGCACCCGATCCACATCGTCGACATCAACGCGACCTCGGTCGGCGCCGTGCTGCAGCCGGCGGGCCTGGAAGCCTCCAAGGGCCTGATCAGCACCAATTACGGCAAGGATCCCGCCGATCCGCAGTGGAAGGACGATCCGGGCATGAAGCGCTATTTCGACTTCATGGCCAAGTACTATCCCGACGGCGACAAGAACTCGAACTTCAACACCTATGGCTACTCGACCGCGCAGTTGATGGTGCATGTGCTGAAGCAGTGCGGCGACGACCTGACCCGCGACAACGTGCTGAAGCAGGCGACCAACCTGAAGAATGTCGAACTCGACATGGCGCTGCCCGGCATCAAGGGCAACACCGCGCCGAACGACTATCGCGTCAACAAGCAGCTGCAGATGATGCGCTTCAACGGCGAGCGCTGGGAGCTGTTCGGCCCGATCCTCGAGGACGCCGGCCCGGCCGGCTAAAGCGCGATGAGATTAGGTTGAATCGCCATCGCGCTTTAGCTCGTTGTTTGAGCATGATCTTTTCGGAAAACCGCTTCGCACTTTTCCGGATCATGCTTTAGTCGGTTCGCGCAGGTTTGAAATGCAATCGGCGGCCTCCGGGCCGCCGATTTGTTTTGGAGCTCGTCATTGCCGGGCCTGACCCGGCAATCCATCAAATTGAGAAGGCTCTTCTCTGATGGATGCGCGGGTCAAGCCCGCGCATGACGATATCGGCCGACGGCCGACATCGTCACTCCGGAATTTCGCCGAAATTCTTGCCGACCGGCAGCACGGCATGGCGGATCAGGCGCGAATCGTCCACCGCGGCCTGGCGGTGCTTCACGGCCTCACGATAGACGGGATCGCGGATCATCTCGACGAAGGCGGCGACGCTTGGATATTCCGCGATGAAGCAGTGATCCCAGCGCTCCTCCTGCGGACCGATCAGCATCAGCTCGAAGCGGCCTTGCCAGACGATGCGGCCGCCGAGCCGTTCGAACACCGGCCCGCTCTCGCGGCCATAGGCCGCATAAGCCTCCGCGCCGGTGGCCTTGCGGCCGTCGGGATAGGCGGCCCATTCGCGCAGGCGCACCAGGTTGAGCATGTGGATCGGGCCCGGCCGGTTGTTGTCCCGGAATTGCGCGAAGACGTCCTTGGTCGGATCGATATGGCCCATGCGGTGCTCCTTCGTTTCTTGTTCCGTCTATATGTAGCACGCGCTGCCTCACCTCCTAATCCCCCGTTAAGCTTTGCGTAACCGCCCCTTAAACCGGGAACGCTAGCGTGCGCCCTGTTAGGGTGTGAGCGTTGCGGATGGCGTGGGGACGTAAAAAAGGCGGTGCGCGCAAGGAGCCGCTGTTCGGGCTGCCGGCCGCGCTTGCCGACCTCAGACTGTCGCCCTCCGACCGCATTCCCGGCGGCGGCGACGACAAGCCCGCGAAGTCCAAACCCAAAAGCAGCGACAAGGGCGGCGATTCCGGTAGCGAGAAACCGCGCCCGTCGCGCGGCGGCAGCAAGCGGCGCAGCAAGTCGCGGGGCTTCGGCATCGGCCGCCTGTTCTATTGGACCGCGGTGCTCGGCCTGTGGGCCGGCATTGCGGTGATCGGTGTCGTGGTGTGGGTCGGCGCGCATCTGCCGCCGATCCAGTCGCTGGAGATTCCCAAGCGCCCGCCGACGATCCAGATCGTCGGCATCGACGGCAGCGTGCTGGCGCAGCGCGGCGAAATGGCCGGCGCCAACATCGCGTTGAAGGATCTGCCGCCCTATCTGCCGAAGGCCTTCATCGCGATCGAGGACCGCCGCTTCTATTCGCATTACGGCGTCGACCCGGTCGGCATCCTGCGCGCGGCGGTGACCAACCTGCTGCACCGCGGCGTCTCGCAGGGCGGCTCGACGCTAACCCAGCAGCTCGCCAAGAACCTGTTCCTGACCCAGGAGCGCACCATGCAGCGCAAGCTGCAGGAGGCCGAGCTCGCGCTCTGGCTGGAGCGCAAGCATTCCAAGAACGAGATCCTCGAGCTCTATCTCAACCGGGTCTATTTCGGGTCCGGCGCCTATGGCGTCGAGGCCGCAGCGCAGCGCTATTTCGGCAAGTCGGCGAAGAGCGTCACGCTGCCGGAAGCCGCGATGCTGGCCGGCCTCGTCAAGTCGCCGTCGCGGCTGGCGCCAAACCGCAACCCGGAAGGCGCCGAGCAGCGCGCGCAGGTCGTGCTGGCGGCGATGGCCGATGCCAAGTTCATCACAGAGACACAGGCCAAGGCTTCGATCGGCCAGCCCTCGATTGCGGTGAAGCCGGCCGGCGCCGGCACCGTGAACTATGTCGCCGACTGGATCGGCGAAGTGCTCGACGATCTGGTCGGCCAGATCGACCAGGACATCGTGGTGCAGACCACGATCGATCCGAAGCTGCAGAACGTCGCCGAAGCCGCCATCATCGATGAGCTCGCCGCCAAGAGCGTGAAGTTCAATGTCAGCCAGGGCGCGCTGGTGGCGATGACGCCGGACGGCGCGGTGCGCGCCATGGTCGGCGGCCGAAACTACTCGGAGAGCCAGTACAATCGCGCGGTCACCGCGAAGCGGCAGCCGGGCTCGGCGTTCAAGCCGTTCGTCTATCTCACCGCGGTCGAAGCAGGACTGACGCCGGACACCATCCGCACCGACGCGCCGCTCGACATCAAGGGCTGGAAGCCGGAGAACTACACCCACGAATATTTCGGCTCGGTGACGTTGACCCAAGCGCTGGCGATGTCGCTGAACACGGTCGCGGTGCGGCTCGGCGTCGAGGTCGGCGCCAAGAACGTGGTGCGCACCGCGCACCGGCTCGGCATCTCCTCCAAGCTGGAGCCCAACGTCTCGATCGCGCTCGGCACCTCGGAAGTTTCCGTGATCGAACTGGTTGGCGCCTATGCGCCGTTCGCCAATGGCGGCTACGCCATCTCGCCGCATGTGGTGACCAAGATCAAGACCAGCTCGGGCAAGCTGCTCTATGACCGACCGACCGATCCGCCCAACCAGGTAATCGAGCCGCGCTACGATTCGATGATGAACAGCATGATGCGCGAGACGCTGATCTCGGGCACCGCGCGCAAGGCGGAGATCCCGGGCTGGACCGCCGCAGGCAAGACCGGCACCAGCCAGGATTATCGCGACGCCTGGTTCATCGGCTACACCGCCAAGCTCGTCACCGGCGTGTGGCTCGGCAATGACGACAATTCACCGACCAAGAAGGCGACCGGTGGCGGCCTGCCGGTGGAAGTATGGACCCGTTTCATGAAGGCGGCGCATCAGGGCGTGCCGGTCGCCGCGATCCCGAACTCGCAAGGCAGTTGGGGACCGGCGAACCTGATGCAGATCTCGTCACAGGTCACCGCGCCGGCAGCGCCGGCGGGACCGATGCAGATTCAGCCACCGATGCAGGCATCGCAGCCGCCCGCGCCGGTACCATCCGGCGGCAGCTATTATCGCCCGCCCCCGCCGACGCCGGCCCGCGCCTCGGCGCCACCCAACCCGAACGCGCGGCCCGAGGCTGCGGCTGGACTTGACGGCTGGCTGGCGGATCGGTTGTTTCGGTAGGCGCTAAAGCATGATCCGGAAAAGTGCGAAGCGGTTTTCCGAAAAGATCATGCTCAAACAAAGAGCTAAGGCGCGATGACGATTCAACCTAACTCATCGCGCTTTAGTCCGACAAATCAGATCAATTCGTAGCCCGGATGAAGCGAAGCGAAATCCGGGACCAGTCACCCCACCAATGAGAGCTGCCCCGGATTGCGCTGCGCTCCATCCGGGCTACGCACCGCGCCTTTCATTTATGTTCAAGCCGTCATCCCCCGGGCATGCGGGGGATCCAGTACGCCGTGGCCTATCGGTTGAACACGAATGCCTCCGGAATACTGGATCGCCCGCTTTCGCGGGCGGTGATAGGAGGCGGCGAAGACAGTGCGTAGGTTCGGTAGACCGGCGCTGCTGCGCCCTACTCCTGAATCCCGTAGCGGTGCAGGTCGTTGCCGTAGGTATCGAGCCAGTGCTTGGCGCGCGTCACCGACGCGCAGACCTTGTCGACCACCCGCCAGAACCGCGCCGAGTGGTTCATCTCGACGAGATGAGCGACCTCATGCGCGGCGAGGTAATCGAGCACGAAGGGCGGCGCCAGGATCAGCCGCCACGAGAACGACAGCGAACCCGCCGAGGTGCACGAGCCCCAGCGGCTGGACTGATCGCGGATCGAGATCCGGCGTACCCGCACGCCGAGTTCCGCGGCATGAAGCTGCGCCGCCTTCTGCAGGTCCTTGCGCGCCTCGCGCTTGAGGAAGTCGTGCACGCGGCGATCCATGTACTCGACGCCGCCGGCGACGCAAATGATCTTCTCGCCGCTGTCGCGCGTCTCGGTCCACACCGTGCCGCGCTCGCCCGAGCGGTGCACCAGGCGATGCGGCACGCCGCGCAACGGCACGACGGTGCCGGGCTGGAACGGCGCGGCCTTCGGCAGACGGCCGAGACGGGCGGCGATCCAGCCGCCATGGAGATTGGCGAAGTCCTTGGCTTCCGGAATCGTGCCGCGCGGCGGCATCGTCAGGATCGCTTCACGATCGGTCGGATGTATCCTGAGTGTGTAACGGCGCGCGCGCCTGTGCCGGCGCAACCTGACGGTGAAGAACTGGGAGCCGTGTCTGACCAATACGGTCGCGGGTTCGGCAGGCCGCCGATAGAGGAGCGCGCGAGTAGCCATTTCTGAGAGTCCGGGGAGCAGGAGTTCGCCCGAACTTTGCCATATCCGCCGCCAGGGAAAGCGCTCGGCGCAAAAACAAATCATTTGCCCAATATACAGGGGCTGGACGTTAATTGACCTCTACAGGCAGGGGCTGGAACCCGAATTTTTCCGATGAATCAAGATTACGAAAAAGGCCCAAAGAATGAAATTATATTCATCCTTTGAGCCCACTCTGATTTGAGATTCTTTTAGTTAAATCAGTGACTTGTGCGACCGCGAAAATCGCGGCCGGGGCGATACCTATTCGGCTGCAGCGACCAGGGAAAGCCGCGTATTGGCCGCCGAAACCATGAAATCGGAGATTCGCGGCACGATTTCGGACCGGAAACGCGAACCGTTGAACACGCCATAGTGCCCGACGCCCTTCTGCACGTAATGCACCCGGCGATGGTTCGGGATCGCGGTGCAGAGCGCGTGCGTCGCCTCGGTTTGGCCAAGACCTGAGATGTCGTCCTTCTCGCCTTCGACCGTCATCAGCGCGACGCGGCGGATCTTCGACGGATCGACCGGCTTGCCGCGATGGGTCATCTCGCCCTTTGGCAGCGCGTGCTTGACGAAAACGAGGTCGACGGTCTGCAGGTAATATTCGGCGGTGAGATCCATCACCGCGAGATACTCGTCATAGAATTCGCGGTGCTTGTCGACGAGATCGCCGTCACCCTTGACCAGATTGGCGAACAGCGCCTTGTGCGCGTCCATGTGCCGGTCGAGGTTCATGCTGATGAAGCCGTTGAGCTGCAGGAAGCCCGGATAGACGTCACGCATCACGCCAGGATGCGGGAACGGCACTTTGGTGATGACATTGTTGCGGAACCACTCGATGCCGCGCTCTTCCGCGAGGTTGTTGACCGCGGTCGGATTGCGCCTGGTGTCGATCGGGCCGCCCATCAGCGTCATCGACAGCGGCACGAACGGATCGTTATTGGCTTCCATCACCGAAACGGCTGCCACGACAGGCACCGAAGGTTGGCACACCGCGATGACGTGCATATTGCCACCGAGCGCGTGCAGCATCTCGATCAGGTAATCGACATAATCCTCGAGATCGAACCGGCCGGCCGCGAGTGGCACCATGCGCGCATCGGCCCAGTCGGTGATGTAGACCTCATGCGTCGGCAGGAACGCCTCGACCGTGCCGCGCAGCAGCGTCGCATAGTGGCCCGACATCGGCGCCACGATCAGCACGCGCGGCTGCGGCGAGCGCAGCGGACGGGTCAACTTGCGATCGAAATGCAGCAGGCGGCAGAACGGCTTTTCCCAGATCGAGCGAACCTCGACCGGGGTACGGATGCCGTTGACCTCGGTGGTCGGCAGGTTCCATTCGGGCTTGCCGTAGCGGCGCGTGGTGCGCTCGAACAGCTCACAGCCGGCGGCGATCGATTTGCCGAACTCGGTGTGCGTCCACGGATTGAGCGGGTTCTGAAACAGGATCTTGGTGGCGTCGGTCACCGCGCGCACCGGATTGAGCGACGCATGCGCCATCTCGTACATCCAGTACAACGGCGTCGTGAGTGCCGGGCTGCCTTCCGCCGCTAGTGGCGGGGCACCGCCAAATTCACCGATGGGCATAGTATTTTCAGACCCCTGTTTTGCGCCGCAGCATACTGACCAATGCGTAACAATGCGTCAATGCGCCGCGAGCCGAATCTGGGGGCGATATCGGGCTAAAAGGCCGAGAATCCACGGGAAAGTGACATTTATTCACCACCGCCGAGCAGCGACCCGTTGCGCTTGGCGCTCTGCAAAAGGGCAAGGAAGATCGCAAAAGAGGCAGCGAACAGGACCGCGTTGATGACCAGCGCCCACGCCATCAGGTCGGCGCGGAAGACGTGATCGATCAGCAGCGAGCGCATGCCTTCGAACACATAGGTCGGCGGCAACGTCCAGGCGACAGCTTGCAGCCACGCCGGCAGCACCTCGACCGGATAATAGATGCAGGCGAGTGGCATCACCGCGAACATCAGCGTCCAGACGATGCTTTCCGCTCCTAACCCGTTGCGCAGCACGAGGCCCGAGGCGAACACGCCGACCGACCAGCTCGTGAAGATCAGATTGCAGAAGAACGCGATCAGCGGCAGCCCGATGGCGTAGAAGTTGAAGCCGAAAAAGAACAGCGCCAGCAGCGTCATCGGGATCACGCCGATGGCGAGCCGGATCAGGCTCATGATCATCAGCGAGAGCAGGAATTCGATCGGCTTCAGCGGGCTCATCATCAGGTTGCCGAGGTTGCGCGCCCACATCTCCTCCAGGAACGAGATCGAGAAGCCGAGCTGCCCCCGGAACAGGATGTCCCACAGGATCACGGCGCCGATCAGCGTGCCGCCCGCCTTGGCGAAGAAGCCGGATGCCTGCGAGATGTAATTCTGCAGGAAGCCCCAGGTGATGATCTGCAACGCCGGCCAGTAGACCAGCTCCAGCAGCCGCGGCCACGACGACATCAGGAGATACCAATAGCGCAGCACCATCGCATTGATGCGTTGCAGTGAAATGGCGTGCTGGTGCTGGCTGACGAGTTCACTCATGATGTGCCCTCAGGCGCGCCTTCCCGCACCCGGCCGCGCGCCACGTCGAGAAACACCTCTTCCAGCGTGTCGCGGTTGTAGCGCGCCATGATCCGCTCGGGGCTGTCGTCGTCCTCGATCTTGCCGCGCTTCATGATGATGACGCGGTCGCAGAGGCGCTCGACCTCCAGCATGTTGTGTGACGCCAGCAGGATGGTCGCGTTATGGGTCTTGCGATAGGTCTCGAGATGCTGCCGCACCCAGTCGGCGGTATCCGGGTCGAGCGAGGCGGTCGGCTCGTCGAGCAGCAGCAGATCGGGTTCGTTGATCAGCGCCTTCGCCAGCGCGACGCGGGTCTTCTGCCCGGCGGAGAGCTTGCCGTTGGAGCGGTCGAGGAATTCCTTGAGATCGAGATCGTCGGCGAGCTGGTCGATCCGCTCACGCAAATGCTGCACGGCATAGAGGCGGCCGAAAATGGTCAGGTTCTGCCGCACCGTGAGCCGCATCGGCATGTCGACATAGGGGCTTTCGAAGTTCATCCGGCCGAGCACGTCGTAGCGCTGCTCGGGGATTCTTGCACCGAGCACCTCGACGCTGCCCGAGGTCGGCAGCACCAGGCCCATGATCATCGCGATCGTCGTGGTCTTGCCGGCACCGTTGCCGCCGAGCAGGCCGGTGATGCTGCCGCGCGCGATGCGGAACGAAATGTCGTCGACCGCGCGGGTGGTCTTGTAGACCTTGACCAGATGCGCGACGTCGATCGCGGCCGATCCGCCCTGATCGACCGCCGGCGATTGCGCCTGACCTGTCCCGACCTGTTGCATGTGGCCGTCATTGAGCCATTGCGACAATAAGCGCAAGGCTTGCCCTGCATCGTTGCGCTAAGTCGCGAATTTGTGCGCCGCCCACGGCACAGCTAAGGTCCCGGCATGACCGACGTCGCTTCCGATTTCCGCCAACCCCGCCGCTATGTCCGCCTGGATACGATCCTGCGGCTGCGCTGGCTCGCCGCGCTCGGCCAGCTCGTCGCCATCTTCATCGTGGCGCAGGGACTCGAATTCGACGTTCCGATCGTTCCATGCGTCACCATCGTGACGTTCTCGGCGCTGCTCAATCTGGCGCTGCAGATCGCCTTCAACCCGATGCAGCGGCTGGAGCCGGTCTATGCCGCGGCCCTGCTCGCGTTCAACATCGTCGAGCTCGGCGGGCTCCTGTACTTCACCGGCGGATTGCAGAACCCGTTCTCGTTCCTGTTCCTGGCGCCGGTCCTGATCTCGGCCACCGTGCTGCCGATCCGGCTGACGATCGCGCTCGGCTGTCTTGCGGTCGCCTGCGCCTCCGCGCTGTTCTTCTACCATCTGCCGCTGCCCTGGGATGCCGACGATCCCTTGGTGCTGCCGCCGATCTATCTGATCGGCGTCTGGCTTTCGATCCTGCTCGCGATCGGTGTCACCAGCCTTTACGCATTCCAGGTGACCGAGGAGGCGCGCCAGCTCTCCGACGCGCTCGCGGCGACCGAACTGGTGCTGACGCGCGAGCAGCATCTGACCCAGCTCGACGGCCTCGCCGCCGCTGCCGCGCACGAACTCGGCACGCCGCTGTCGACGATCTTCCTGATCTCGCGCGAGCTCGAGAAGACGGTGCATGACCAGGCGATCGCCGGCGACCTCAAGACCCTGCGCGAGCAGGCGCAGCGCTGCCGCGACATCCTGAGCAAGATCGCGCAATTGTCATCGAGCGGTGCGCCGTTCGACACCATGAAGCTGTCGACCCTGATCGAGGAGGCGGTGGCGCCGCATCGCGATTTCGGCATCAACATCAAGGTGCGGCTTGCTGTCGCAGCAACGCCTGAACCGGTCGCCGCGCGCAATCCGGCGATCCTTTATGGCGTCGGAAACATTCTCGAAAATGCGGTCGATTTCGCGCACCAGACCGTCGAGGTGAACGCGTGGTGGAACGCGGAGACCGTTGAGGTCGTCGTCTCCGACGACGGTCCGGGCATCGCGCCCGACATGCTGAAGCGGATCGGCGAACCGTATCTGTCACGCCGCCGGGGTGCGGATGAGGCCCAAAACCCACGTGGGGGCCTCGGTCTGGGCGTTTTCATCGCAAGGACGCTGCTGGAACGTACCGGCGCCAAGGTGTCGTTTACCAATCGCACCTTTCCCGATCACGGCGCCGTGGTGCAGATCGTCTGGCCGCGCGAGCGCTTCGAGGAAGCCGCGCCGGGCGACGAAACCGAATCCTGAGAACGATTCTTAATCGCAACTCTGGCATTACGGATGCATTGTTCTCTCCAGACAAGCACGCGACTTTCGGCTGCCTTGGCAGCGCCACGGTAGAACCCCATATTGTTGGTGTCTGCCACAGGGAAAAATGGACCGTGAACGCCATCACTGAACTGAATGACCATGCCGACCGCTCGCTCCTCATCGTCGAGGACGACAAGCCGTTCCTGGAACGTCTGTCGCGCGCGATGGAGACGCGGGGTTTCGCGGTGAAGTCATGCGACACGGTATCTGATGGTCTCGCCGAGATCGGCCGCGCCGCGCCCGCTTTCGCGGTGGTCGACCTCCGCCTCGGCGACGGCAACGGCCTCGACGTCGTTTCGGCGTTGAAGCGTAAGCGCCCCGAGGCGCGCGCGATCGTGCTCACCGGCTACGGCAACATCGCCACCGCCGTCACCGCGGTGAAGATGGGCGCCGTCGATTATCTCTCGAAGCCCGCCGACGCCGATGACGTCGTCGCCGCGCTGCTCGCGACCGGCACCGAGAAGTCCGAGCTGCCGGCCAATCCGATGTCGGCGGACCGCGTGCGCTGGGAGCACATCCAGCGCATCTACGAGATGTGCAACCGCAACGTCTCGGAGACCGCGCGCCGTCTCAACATGCACCGCCGTACCTTGCAGCGCATCCTCGCCAAGCGCGCCCCGCGCTAAGCGACGCTTCATTTGTTTTCGCGATGGCCGGGCTCGTCCCGGCCATTTGCTTTTCGTCGCTTCGTAGGGTGGGTAGAGCGAAGCGAAGCGAAACCCACCAACTTCACGCCGCGGCGACAAGTGATGGGTTTCGCTTCGCTCCCCATCAGCCGGGCCGAACCATCCTTCGAGGCTCGCTCCGCTCGCGCCTCCGGCGACAAAGGCGAGGCCTTTGCGCGGGGATGACGGGTTAAGATCGCGTGCTCGCTCTAAAACTCGGCGTGCCCCTGCGGATCGACCAGGCGGTTGATGCGCTGCGCCGCGGCCATGGCAAAGCGCACCGTCATCGCCTTGCGAGTGGCCGCCGGCAGGCGATGCTCCGGCGCCTCGCAATGCAGATGGGCACCATAGGCGTCGGCGATGATCAAACCGGTGTCCTCCGGGAAGATCTCGCACGGCAGATCCTGCGTGAAGGCGAAGAACAGCCGGTCGCAATGCATACGGTAGTCCTGCCATTTCTGATCCGCACGCAGATCCTCGACCGACGACTTGATCTCAACGATCCAGATCTCGCCGCGCTCGTTCAGCGCGACCAGATCGGCTCTTCGGCCGGACGGCAGCGCCAATTCGCTGATGCAGGAAAATCCCAGCGATCTCAGAAGCCTCGCCGTGCCGCGCGCGATCGCAAGCGCGGTCTCTGACTGGCGTCGGTCGGGCGCGGGCACAAGCGCGATCTGGCGGGCGGATGAGTCCATTGCGCGAAGATTAGCCGATTCCACGAGAGCATGATCCGGAAAAGTGGAAGCCGGTTTTCCGCGAAGATCATGCTCCAGCCGATAGAGCGCGGCAGCGCGGGAATCGGCCGCAAATTCGCGAGGAAGGCGCCTTGATTCCGGCCTCAAGCCACCGCGAAGCCGATGGAACCTGGTTCCGAGGGACGAAACCACTGCAGGAGAGACCCATGAGGTCACGCATCACGCTTCGCTCGTTCGTCTTCGCTCTCGCAACCCTGCCACTAACAGCCGGACTGTCATCGGCCATCGCCAAGCCGGTGGTCGAGGTCGCCTTCGTGCTCGATACCACCGGCTCGATGGGCGGATTGATCGAGGGCGCCAAACGGAAGGTCTGGTCGATCGCGACCGCAATCGTCGATTCCAATCCCGACGCCGATATCCGGATGGGCCTCGTCGCCTATCGCGACATCGGCGACGACTATGTGACCCGGAAGGTCGAGCTGACGCGCGACATCCAGGATCTCTACGGCAATCTGCTGGAATTGAAGGCGCGCGGCGGCGGCGACTGGCCGGAGAGCGTCAACGAAGCGCTCGACGTCGCCGTCAACAAGATGCAGTGGACGCAAGGCCGCGACAGCACACGCATCGTTTTTCTGGTCGGCGACGCCCCGCCGCACATGGACTATGCGCAGGACACCAAATACCCGGTCACGCTCGCCGTCGCCAAGCAACGCGACATCGTCGTCAACGCCGTGCTCGCCGGCAACGCTCAGGATACCGAGCGGGTGTGGCGCGATATCGCGCAGAACGGCAACGGCGAGTTCATCCCGATCCCGCAGGATGGCGGCCAGATCGTGACCATCGAAACGCCGTTCGACGAGGACATCATCATCCTGCAGCGCCAGATCAACGGCACCGTGATTCCCTACGGTCCGCGCGCACTGCAGAAGCGAACGGAATCCAAGGCCCAGCAGCTGGCGAGCGTCGCCGCGGCTTCGCCGGCCCGCGCGTCGGAGATGGCAAGCTTCATCAACAAGCGCGCCAAGGCGACGTCGGAGGCGGTCACCGGCGACGGTGATCTGGTCGCCGACGTCGCGGCCGGCCGCAACGATGTGGCAAAGGTCAGGAAGGAGGATCTGCCAGACAAGCTCCGCGCCATGAAGCCGGAAGCGCGCAGCGCCGAGATCGACAAGCAGATCACCCAGCGCAAGGCGCTGAACGAGAAGCTCGCCGAGCTGGTCGCCAAGCGCGACAAATACGTCGCCGAGCACCGCAAGAGCGCGCCGAAGGCTTCATCGTTCGATCGCGTGGTCGAGGACACGCTGAAGGCGCAGATCAAGCGGTAGTCAGCCGGCACGGAGCGTCGTCCGGCTCCCTTGCGGGACGGCGCTCCACAGGAACCCGTCGCCGCCTCACCGCTTATCCTCCCGGCCGCCGTCACGGGTGGGACTGGAGAGGATTGCCTGGTGATCGACGACCTCTGGTACAAGAACGGAGTGATCTACTGCCTGTCGGTTGGCACCTACATGGATGCCAACGGCGATGGCATCGGTGATTTCAGCGGCCTGCTCCGGCGCCTGGACTATTTGCACGGGCTCGGCATCACCGCGATCTGGCTGATGCCGTTTCAGCCTTCGCCCAACAGGGACGATGGCTACGACATCTCGGATTATTACGACGTCGATCCGCGCTACGGCACGCTGGGCGACTTCGTTGAATTTACCCATGGCTGCCAACAGCGCGGCATCCGCGTCATCATCGACCTCGTCGTCAATCATACCTCGGATCAGCACGCCTGGTTTCGATCAGCGCGCGGCTCGAAGGACTCGCCGTACCGCGACTGGTATGTCTGGTCGGACAAGAAGCCTGCCAATGCCAATACCGGCATGGTATTTCCCGGCGTTCAGAAATCGACCTGGACGCGCGACAAGCAAGCCGGCGCCTGGTACTTCCATCGCTTCTACGATTTCCAGCCGGACCTCAACACATCGAACCCGCATGTGCAGGCCGAGATCCTCAAGATCATGGGGTTCTGGATCCAGCTCGGCGTCTCGGGCTTCCGCATGGACGCCGTGCCCTTCGTGATCGCGACCAAGGGCGCCTCCAGGCGCAAGCCGGTCGAGCAGTACGACATGCTGCGATCGTTTCGGGAATTCCTGCAATGGCGCCAGGGCAACGCCATCATCCTCGCCGAAGCCAACGTATTGCCTGAGACGGACATGGAATATTTCGGGCGTGACGGCGACCGAATGCACATGATGTTCAACTTCCATGTCAATCAGCATCTGTTCTACGCGTTGGCGTCGGCGGATACGAAGCCGTTGGCGAAGGCCTTGACGGCGACCAAGCCACGGCCCGCGACCGCACAATGGGGCTTGTTCCTGCGCAATCACGATGAACTCGACCTCGGCCGCCTCTCCAAGCCGCAGCGCGAGACGGTGTTCGAGGCATTCGGTCCCGACAAGAGCATGCAGCTCTACGACCGCGGCATCCGGCGACGGCTTGCGCCCATGCTGGGCGGCGACCGCCGACGCATCGAGCTCGCCTACAGCGTGATGTGCACGCTTCCCGGCACGCCCGTGATCCGCTACGGCGACGAACTCGGCATGGGCGACAATCTCGACCTGCCCGAACGCAGTTGCGCGCGCACGCCGATGCAATGGTCGACCGAGCCCCACGCCGGCTTCACCGAAAGCGACCGGCCATGTGTGCCCGTCATCGACAATGGACCGTACGGCTATGAGCACGTCAACGCGGCCAAGCAACGGCGCGATCCCAATTCGATGCTGAATTGGACCGAGCGCATCGTCCGGATGCGCAAGGAAGTCCCCGAAGTCGGCTGGGGAGATTTCAAGGTCATCGCAAGCCGAAATCCCGCCATCCTGATCATCCGGTACGACTGGCGTAACAACTCGGTGCTGTTCGTGCACAATTTCGCGGAAAAGCCGCTCGAGATATCCTTCGACGTCGGGCTGCCCGACGATGCCGGCAATCTCCTCGTCAATCTCCTGACCGAGGACCACAGCCGCGCCGACGATGCCGGTCGCCACAAGCTTCTGATCGAGGCCTACGGCTATCGCTGGTACCGGGTCGGCGGGCTCGATTATCTGCTCAAGCGCAGCGACATCGATACCAACGAGCCCCGCACGCGGCGTCAATCGTCCTGATGCGGCCCAAGGATCACGCCCTCATTGGCGCGTAGATCGAGCACGCCTTCGACCTTCTCGCCCTGCCGGTCCATCAAGGTCGACAGCAGAACCTCGTTGCTGAAGCCGATCGCGCTCGACGAGACCGACGCCGGCGCCGCGCCGAAATTCAGCGCGATCACGGCGACGCCCTCAGTGCTGCGCCGCCGGTAGAGCAGCACATCGCCGTGCGCCGCCACCGGCTCATAGCTGCCATGGATGAGCTGCGGCAGCCTTCGCCGCAGCGCGATCAGCGCCTTGTAGAGATTGAGGATCGACGCCGGCTCCGCCTCGAGGCTTGCGACATTGTCGCTGGCAAAATCCTGCGCCAGCGGCAGCCACGGCGGAGCCGTCGAGAAGCCGGCATGGCGCTCGGCGCTCCATTGCATCGGCGTACGGCAGCCGTCGCGGCCGACGCCGATGCCAGGCACGTTCTTCTCGAAGGGATCGCGCACCTGATCCGGCGCGATCGCAACCTGGCGCATGCCGATCTCGTCGCCATAATAGAGCGTCGGCGTGCCGCGCAGCGTCAGCAGCAGCATCGCGGCGACCGGCGCCTGCGCCGGCCCCACCCGGCTCGCCACCCGCGGCCGGTCGTGATTGCCGAGCACCCAGTTCGGCCACGCGCCCGGCGGCAGCGCCTTTTCGTAGTCGGCGATGATCATCTCGACCGCGCGCGCGCTCCACAAGGTCGACAGCAGCGCGAAGTTGAACGGCATCTGCGCGCCGCGCAGATCGTTGCCGTAATAGGCGACCAGCCGATGCAGCGGCAGATAGATCTCGCCGATCAGCACGCGGTTGTCGAATTCCTCGGTGACGCCGCGCATCTCGGTGATGACGGAGTGCACCTCGAGCTGATCGGTCGAATATTGCGTCAGCAGCTTCTCGTGCGGCGGCCGGCCCTCGCGATAATGCGGGTTTGCCGGGTTATCGCGGAAGTCGGCATCCTTGATCAGGTGCCAGATCACGTCGACGCGAAAACCGTCGACGCCCTTGCGCAGCCAGAAGCGCATCACGTCGTAGATCGCGTCCCTGACCTCGCGATTGCGCCAGTTGAGATCGGGCTGCTGCGCGAGGAAGGCGCGATAATAGTATTGGCCTGAGGTCTCGTCATACGCCCAGGCGCTGCCGCCGAACTCGGACAGCCAGTTGTTGGGCGGGCCGCCGTCCGGCGCCGGATCGCGCCAGATGTACCAGTCTCGCTTGGGATTGTCGCGCGAGCTCTTCGCCTCGATGAACCAGGGATGCTGGTCGGATGTGTGGTTCGGCACCAGATCGAGGATCAGCTTGAGACCGGAATCGTGCGCGGCCGCGACCAGCGCGTCGAAATCCTCCATCGTCCCGAACAGCGGGTCGATGCCGGTGTAATCGGAGATATCGTAACCGAAATCGGCCATCGGCGACGGGAAGATCGGCGACAGCCAGACCGCGTCGACGCCGAGCCGCGTCAGATAGGGCAGCCGCGTGATGATCCCCTTGAGATCGCCGACGCCGTCACCGTCGCTATCCGCGAACGAGCGCGGATAGACCTGATAGAAAATGCCGCGTCGCCACCAGTCCCTGTTGTCCTGATCCATCCCGTCCCCCCAAGCTCGCAGCCCGGCCCAGGCCGCTCCGCGCCCGGAGCGGCCGATCGGTTCAGGGATGACGCACAATTCGGGACGGAAAGATGGCCGGATTCAGCCGCTATAGCCGGTTCAATGCCGGGCCATCGCCAGCTGATAGATGGTGATCAGCACCTCGAACAGGATCAGGAAGACGATGATCAGCTCCAGCCGCAGCGAGCGGCCGGTGTCGATGATGTCGGTCAGCACCTGCGCGGTTTCGGCGACGACCGCGAGCTTGCGGTTCAGCGACTCCGCACGTTCCTTCAATTCATACTCGTCCTCGAGCCGGGCATAGAGGCGCTCGAGCTGCGGCTTGTCCCAGAGGATATCGGGCTTCTCCGACACCTCGACCGGCCCGGCCACGCGATGCCGCACCAGCAGCGCGTTGCCGATGTGCTTGAGGATCGCAACGCGGCCGCGATGGACGCGGCCGCCCTTGGCGAGCTCTCGTGCAAGCGGCTCGGTCGTATCGAAGACTGCCCGGACCTCGCGCTCGTGCCGCGCCAGCACCACGCTTTTCGCCAACGCCTCGCCGACGAGGATCAGCCGCTCCGGCGAGAGGCCTTGCAGATAGATCGGGCCGCCCGGCGGAATCTGATCCTCCTTCTCGGCGGCGAGCTCGATGATTGCGATCTCTTCCTCGCGCCGCGTGAACAGGCCGGTCATGCGCGACTGCAGGCTGCGCAGGAATTCATCCTCCTCCAGCGCATTGAGGCCGATCAGCACGACGACGCCGTAGCGGAACAGGATCGCCACGCCATTTTCATTGACGCGAAACGCCAGCGGCGTCGTGGCCAGCACGTCGCCGCGCTCGAGGCCCGACGTGTTGATGCGGTCCGCAACGAAGAAGGCGCGCGCGGTGGTCCGGGGTCCGCCGAGCGGTGATTTGGAAGCCTGGGTCATGAAGTTCCGGACTGCGAGGACTTGAATCATGATCGAGAGCAGCCGCGTACCGGCCTGCTCACGAACTTGTTCTGCTGGAGGTGACCTTATCACGGTCCGTTTTGGGATCACACGCCGGGGCGGCCGCATTTCCGGCGCGTGTTGACGGCGTTTGCCGGAAGCCTATGGTGCCCCCATGAACGAGACAACCGACACCAAGCCGAAGGCCGGCGCGATCATCGTGCCCGTGACGCTGTTCGAGCAGAACTGCACCATCATCTGGCACGAGCCCACCAAGAAGGCCGTGGTGATCGACCCGGGCGGCGACGTGCCGAAGATCCAGGCCGCGATCAAGCAGACCGGCGTGACGGTCGAGAAGATCTGGCTGACCCACGGTCATATCGACCATGTCGGCGGCGCCGCCGAACTGCGCGACGCGCTCCAGGTCAAGATCGAGGGCCCGCATATCGCCGACAAATATCTGCTCGACAATGTCGTCTCGAGCGGCGCGCGCTTCGGCATGGCCGGGGTGCGCAATTTCGGGCCAGACCGCTGGCTCGACGAGGGCGATCAGGTCTCGATCGGCGATCTCACCTTCGACATCCTGCACTGCCCCGGCCACTCACCGGGCAGCGTGGTGTTCTTCAACAAGGAGCTGCGCTTCGCCCATGTCGGCGACGTGCTGTTCGCCGGCTCGGTCGGACGCACCGACTTGCCCGGGGGCAGCCATCCGACGCTGATCCAGTCGATCAAGGACAAGCTGCTGCCGCTCGGCGACGATGTCGGCTTCATCTGCGGCCATGGCGCCGGATCGAGCATCGGCCAGGAGCGGATGACGAATCCGTTTCTGACCGGCGAGATGTAGCTACTTCATCAGCCCCGCGGCGGTGAGCGCCCGCGTGATGACGCCGCCGACATCGACACCTTTGCTCCGTCGCTTGCGCGGCCGATCGCTCTTGCGGCCCGATGCCACCTCCGGTTCGGCCGCGGGCACCGGTACCGTCATCGAGACCGTGTCGGCGCGCTCGCGCGGAATTCCAGTCGGCGCGATATGCGGCTGACGGACCTTGTCGGTCAGGCCGAAGAAGCTCGCGATGTGATAGGACGAGGAGATCCCGGCCTCGATCAGGAACGCGCCCTCCACGCCATAGCGCTCGTCGTTGTCGGCAAGCCCGAGCGGCGTGCCATGCGCCATGTCGGCGATAGTGTAGGACTCGACCAGCGTTTCGCCGTCGGCGTTCCACCACACCTCGCGCGGATGGCCGTCGACATCCGCCGTCGACATCGCAGCAAGCGGCAGGCCGTGCACGTCGAGCCACTGCCGGACGATCGCATCGGCATTGCCGGGATGCACGGTGCGGTCGGCGCTGCCGTGCCACACCGAAATCTTCGGCCATGCGCCGCCATGCGTGGACGCGTTGCGCACGAGACCGCCGAGCTCGGGCGCGGACAGCGCGCTGCCATGCATCATCGCGTGCAGCGCTTCGCGCAGATCGGTGGCGACGCCGAACGGCAGGCCGGCGATGATGGCGCCGGCCGCGAACACATCCGGATAGGTCGCGAGCATGGCCGAGGCCATCGCGCCGCCGGCGGACAGTCCCGTCACATAGACCCGCCGCGGGTCGATCTCATGCGTGCCGACCATATGCGCGATCATCTGCCTGATCGAAGCGGCCTCGCCCTGCCCGCGCGCGATGTCTTGCGGGTTGAACCAGTTGAAGCAGGTGTTGCCGTTGTTCAACGCCTGCTGCTCCGGCATCAGCAGCGCGAAGCCGTAATGCGCCGCAAGCGCCGACCAGCCGGCGCCGAGATCGTAGGACGCGGCGGTCTGGCCGCAGCCATGCAGCACCACGACGAGCGCGGGCGACCGCGCCAGCTGCGCGGGCACGAACGAGAACATTTTCAGATCGCCGGGGTTGACGCCGAATTCGGTCGTCTCGACGAGCGGCGTCGGCGCGGCCGGCGCGAGTGCGCCAAGGCCGCTGAACGCGTTCATCTTCGGCAGATGACGCAGAAATTCGACGTTGTTGATCAGGGACAACAGCAACTCCTGAGGTGATTTAGTTTTCTGTGTCACCCGATCAGATAATTGCTGCACTGCAAAATGAAAAGGCCGTGTGCTGTCTTTCCCTGCGGAATTGTGAGAATCGGCGTTAATGCGTGATCGCGCCGCGGGCCGGCCGAAATAGTTGCCGTAGCACCTTGTTTGAGCACCAACTTTTCAGGAATGCGCGCCGCGTGCAGCCGGATTTCAAGGGGTGGCGCGGCGCATCCATGACAGAAATGCGGCTGAAATGGCGATCGACAGCACAAACAATGCGCATGCCGCAAACAGCGCCAGACGTGCTGACATCGTGCTCTCGATTGCGAAGAAGACTGCGCCGATCGCGGCGACGCCGGCCGCGTTGCCGATCTGCGTCGTCGTACCGTACATGCCGGAGCCGGCACCGGCGCTCGCGGGCTGCACGCTCGCGAGCACCGCGCTCGACAATGGCGCCATGACGAGCCCCTGGCCGTAGCCGAAGATCATCAGCACCAGCGCGAGCAGCAGTGCCGAAGGTGCCGCGACCACCTCAATCGTCGCGACGAGCACGGCGAGACCGACGATCTGCAGCGCACAGCCCTCGATCAGCACCAGCGTGCCGCGATGCCTGGCGCGCACGCCGCTGTGACGCGAGGCAACCACGAAGGTCAGCGCCAGCGGCACGAACACCAGCCCGGCCTGTAGCGGCGGAATCTGCAAGCCCTTCTGCATGAACATGGTCATGATGAGGTAGAAGGACAGGTTGGCGAAGAAGAAGAAAAACACCGCGACCAGCCCGCGCATGAAGGCGCTATCCGACAGCAGCGACAGATCGATCAGCGGCATGCCGCCGCGGCGCGCGACGGCCCGCTCGAGCCGCACGAAGGTCGCGATCACAGCGATGCCCACTGTCATCACCAGCCAGACCCATGCCGTCCAGCCGAAATCATGGCCAAACAGCAGCGGACCGATCAGGCACAACAGGCCCGCGAACAGCACGATCGCGCCCGGGATATCGAGCCGCGTGCCGGCGCGGCGCGGCACCGTCGGCATGATCTTCAGCGCCGCCGCGATAATGATGACACCGCACGGCACGTTGACGAAGAACACTGCGCGCCAGCCGAGCCCGGCGAGGTCGAGCGTCACCAGCACGCCGCCGAGCATGAAGCCTGCGGCGCCCGCAAGTCCCAGCACGATGCCGTAGATGCCGAACGCCCGCGCGCGGGCGGCGTCTGAGAACAACAGATGCAGCGTCGCCAGCACCTGCGGCACCATCAGCGCCGCGGTTGCGCCCTGCGCGAGCCGCGCGACGATGAGCTCGGGCCCGGACTGCGCGAGACCGCACCACAGCGAGGTCACCGAGAACCCGGCGACGCCGGCGATGAACACATTCCTGGTGCCATGGATGTCGCCAAGCCGGCCGCCGGTGACCACCAGCGTGGCATAGGCGATCAGGTAGATCGCGATCACGGCCTCGATCTGCGCCGGCGTCGCGTGCAGCTCCGCCGCGATCGTCGGGATCGCGACGTTGACGATGAAGGCATCGACACCGAACATGAACTGCGCCGACACCACGATCGCCAGCACCCACCAGCGGCGGGACGTATCCGCTCGCGTCGAAACGATCTGGTGCATGTCCTGTCCTGCCCGAAATGATGTTACGGCGGACATCAGCAGATTCCGGTCATCGCTTCGATTACCTGCGAGGTAAGCCCGGGATCACAGACGCTCGAGCCCCGGCTGCCAATTTGCGTTGACGCGCTGGGAAACATTCCGGACGGCGGCAATCGCCGCCGATTTGCGCAACAACCATGCGACCGCCGCAACCCCCGAGCATTGCCTTGCCCCGGGCCACCCCGTAGGTTGGCGGAAAGCCCCCGATAACAATAGTCCGGAGAGAACGACCCATGGCGCGCCTCAAGTTCGGAGCCTTCCTCGCCCCGCATCACCCGATCGGCGAGCATCCGATGCTGCAATTCCGCCGCGACCTCGATTTCGTCGAGCAGCTCGACGCGCTCGGTTACGACGAATTCTGGTGCGGCGAGCATCACTCCTCGGGCTGGGAGACCATCGCCTCGCCGGAAATGTTCCTGGCCGCCGCCGGCGAGCGCACCAAGCGCATCAAGCTCGGCACCGGCGTGATCTCGCTGCCCTATCATCACCCCTTCAACGTGGCGCAGCGCATGGTGCAACTCGACCACATGACCGGCGGCCGCGCCATCTTCGGCTCCGGTCCCGGTGCGCTCGCCTCCGACGCCCATACGCTCGGCATCGACCCGATGACTCAGCGCGACCGCCAGGACGAGGCGATCGCGGTGATCCGCCGCCTGTTCAACGGCGAGCGCGTCACCGCCAAGACCGACTGGTTTGAGATGCACGACGCCGCGCTGCAGATCCTGCCGCTGCAGGAGGACATGCCGTTCGTCGTGGCCTCGCAGATCTCGCCCTCGGGCATGACGCTCGCCGGCAAATACGGAATCGGCATCATCTCGCTCGGCTCGATGTCGACCCAGGGCCTGATGGCGCTGCCGCAGCAATGGCAGTTCGCCGAGGACGCCGCCAAGAAGGCCGGCACCACGGTGAGCCGCGCCAACTGGCGCGTGCTGCTGTCCTGGCACATCGCCGAGACCCGCGAACAGGCGCGGCGCGAGGCCGGCGCCGGGCTGATGCGCTGGCACAACGAATATAACGTCGGCACCCTGATGCGGCCGGGCCTGACCGCGTTCTCCTCGCCGGACGAGGCCGTCGACAAGACCGCCTTCGTCGAAGGCGCCGCGTCCACCATCGGCACGCCGGACGATCTGATCAAGATGATCAAGAATCTGGTCGATGTGTCGGGCGGCGTCGGCTCGATCATCGGCTTCGCGCACGACTGGGCCAATCCGGAAAACACCCGCCGCAGCTGGGACTTGGTCGCGCGCTATGTCGTGCCCGAGATCAACGGCTATATCGACGGCCTGCGCAAGTCGCGCCAGTTCCTGATCGACAACCGCGCCGTGTTCGAACGCGCCGGCCAGGCTGTGATGGCCAAGATCATGCAGAACGACAAGGCCGCCGCCGCGCTTCAACAAACCGGCCCCGGCCGCGTCGCGATCCCCGCTGTGAATGCGCCGGATCTTGCGAAGGCCGCGGCCAAGCAGAAGGTGTGATTTGCGATCCTTCCTGAAGGAAGAAAGAACGCCAGCTCGCGCCACACCCACCGCCGTCGTCCCGGCGAAGGCCGGGACCCATACGCCGCGGCGGATGTTGTGAAAGGGGCTCGTCGTTCCAGCACCGCTCAACAATGGCCATTCGGGGTAATGGGTCCGGCTCTCGCCAGGACGCCGGCGGGGATGGCTTGCGAGTCAAGACGTCAAGCAGCGCGGTGTCATCACCCGCGCATGCGCATGCGGGTGATCCAGTATTCCAGAGATGCCTATGCTTGAGCCGAGAAGCCGCGGCGTACTGGGTCGCCCGGTCGAACCGGGCGATGACAGTGCGGATGCCACACACGATCGTCGTCCTGGCGAAAGCCAGGACCCATTACCCCGAATGCGAATTGTTGCGCGACGCTGGGGCCACGATCCTTCTGACAACCAAAGCCGGTGGTTATGGGTCCTGGCTTTCGCCAGGACGACATTGAGTGTGTAGCGCGGCCGGCGGGTCATACATCCGTATTCTCGCGACATAAATTGTCCGAGTCATGCGCATTCGTCGACTGCGCATCGGCTCCACCGCATCTCGACCCACGTTCGTGACGACCGCGAAGCGCCCCTCGATCGGGGGAGACGGACGGAATTGAACATCTGAATTGCCCGACGACGGAAGCGCTCATTTGCTCATCGGGTTAATACGTCGCAACCCGACGCCCCCGGCGACGCAGACTTGCGTCGCCTTGTGAACCACCCAAGGCAGACACGCACTCATGTCGAGACTCGAGAGCGTCTCACCTCTCCCCCGCCGCGCCGACCGGTGGCTCGCAATGACGATACCGAATCAGCCCGCCCCCTGATCGAATGCCTTGCGCAGTGCGACGTAGCCCGCCTGCTGCTGGCTCCAATTGCGGCCGCCGGTGATGGCTCCGTCGATGACGAGGTCGTGGCCGTTGATGAAACTCGATTCGTCGCTCGCCAGGAACACCGCGGCATGCGCGATGTCGTCGGGCAGGCCGGCGCGCGGGATCGGCTGCGCTGCCTTGTAGACCTCGCGCATCACGGCCGCGGTCTTCTCCGCCGCTTCCGTCGACAGCCCGAGCGCCTTGCCGAAAATGCCGGTGGCGATCGCGCCCGGCGAGATCGAGTTGACGCGGATGCCGGACTCGCCGAGCTCCATCGCCACGCATTTGGTTAAATGGATGACCGCGGCCTTCGCGGCGCCATAGACCATCGATGAGGAGAAGCCGGCGAGCCGTCCGGCGATGCTGCCATTGTTGATGATGCTGCCGGAGCCCTGTTTGCGCATGTAGGGCGCGGCATGCTTCATGCCGAGCATGACGCTGCGCACCAGCGTCGCCATCGCGGCGTCGAACCGCTCGACGTCGAGACCTTCGATGCCCCCGGTCTGCGCCGGCCCGCCGGCATTGTTGAACAGGCAGTCGATCCGGCCGAACCTCTCGACCGCAAGCGCGATCAGCGCCTGCATCTGTTCCTCGACCGTGACGTCGGTCTGACGGAACACGCAAGTCTCGCCGAGCTGTTGCGCCAGTGCCTCGCCCTCCGGCGCGCGACGCCCGGCGATCACCACCTTCGCGCCCTCCGCGACAAAGACCTCCGCCGTGCGTAGCCCGATGCCGCTGGTCGCCCCTGTGATCACCGCGACCTTGCCGTCCAGCCGTCCCATGTCGGTCCCCTCAACTTACGTAGGATGTTGTGGATATTCCCCAGCTCCTGCTGCCAATACAAGCACTTGCAAGCCGCCACGCTCGCAAGGTCCGCCTGTGGCCAGAAGGCAACAACTGCGGTTTTTCGGTCGCAGCGGCCTTATTTTGGGTCGCCTGTTCACGTGAACTGGAACGACCGATGGCGAAGTGGATCGACGATTTCAGGGCGTGTTGGCGGGGCGATGCCCAGCCAACGGTGCGGCTTGCGGTGGCCTTCGCGGTGCTTTGTCTCGTTTTGGCCACGGCCGCGCGCTTCGGGCTCGCCCAGATCCGGCCGGATGTGTTCTTCACGCCCTATTTCCCGGCGGTGTTCTTTGCCACCGCCCTTGGCGGTTTCCGGATCGGGATCGCGACCGCGCTGGCGAGCGGCCTGCTCGGCGTGGTGCTCAATTTCAGCGGCGCGCACGCCGATCCGGCGCGCTTTGCGTTGTTGATGATGTTCTGGGTTGTGTGCGGCATCGCGATCTGGGGCGTCGAGCATTACCGTTCCCTGGTCGCACAGCAGCGCGAAGTTTCCAAACGGCTGATCGAGGAAGAGCAGTACCGCAAGGTCGTGGTCGACGAATTGCAGCACCGGCTGAAGAACAAGTCCTCGACCATTCATGCCGTGCTGCATCAGGCGCTGCAGGACCGGCCCGATGTCTGGCAGCGCATCGACCATCGCATCCGCGCGCTCTCGGCAACCGACGATCTGATCGCGCGGGTCGATGGCTATGGCTGCGATATCAAGGATTTGCTGCGCTCGGAACTCGGGCCCTACGGCCATGTGCGGTTCAATCTCAATGGCGAGCAGCTGTTCCTGCCCGCCAAGCTCGCCGTCTCGCTGGCGTTGATCTTCCACGAGCTCGCAACCAACGCCGGAAAATACGGCGCCTTCTCCTCGCCGCGCGGATTTTTACAAGTGTCATGGACGGTCGACGACGGACGTCTCAACGTGATCTGGGACGAGACCGAAGGACCGGAGGTCGAGGCGATCGGCGAAGCCGGCTTCGGCACCAGGCTGCTCAAGTCGGCGCTGCGGCCGTTCGACGGCAAGACCGAGATCAGTTACCTGAAGACCGGTGTTCACTGCACCATGCAGTGCAAGCTTCCGAGCTGTTGATAAGTTGGCTTTCCGGCACACGCGCATGTGTTGATGCAACCGCGCGCAGCGCAATCGCTTTCACCAACGGTCGCGGCCGACATTGATACTCTGTTAATGACGATTGCCGCGACGGCTTGCGAAAGCCGCCGCGGTCTCATTCTGTCACGGCATTTCGCAGGTCCGCTTAACCAAAACTACAACGGACTTTGCCAAGGTCGGCGCATGCATAGTCTCACCAGACACGATTTTCAGGCGGGCGCGGCAGTGACCGGCCAAGACGATATTTCCGGCAATGAATTGCGTATCCTGCGCGACCTGCTCCAGCTGTTGCCGGCGGGTGTGACCGTCCAGGACGAGCAGGGCCAGTTCATCCTGGTGAATGAAGCAGCCGCGAGCCAGCTGCAGCTGGCCGCCAGCGCGAGCCAGCCGTCCTCGGTCGATGAGCGCCACGCCGCCAACCTGGACCTGCTGCGCAGCGGCCGTCCAGTGGTGCTCGAGGAAACGCTCTCCTGCGGCGCATCCAAATACGTGTTTCTGACCTCGCACCGGCCGGTCCGGATCGCCGGTCGCAATCTCCTGATCTCGACCTCAACCGACATCAGCGAGCAGAAGGCGTTCGAGGACCAGCTGTTCCGCTCGGCCTATTACGACGAGCTGACCGGCCTGCCGACCCGCCGGGTGATAGAGCACCGCGTCAACGGCTTGATCCGCGACGATTCGCAAGGCCATTTCGCGCTCGCCTTCCTCGACGTCGACAACTTCAAGCACATCAACGACTATTACGGCCACGCGATCGGCGATGCGCTGCTCGTTGAGCTCTCGAAGCGACTCGGCCACGCGCTGCGCGACACCGATATCCTGTCGCGCATCTCCGGCGACGAATTCCTGCTGCTGCTCAACCCGATCAGCGGCAATGACGAGGTCGCCGAATTCATCCATGTCATGCAGGAGAGGCTGAAGGCGCCGTTCTTCATCGAGGACTCCGAGATCTTCGCCTCGACCTCGATCGGCGTCAGCCTCTATCCGATGCATGGCCGGAGCTACGAGGCGCTGCGCCAGAACGCCGACATCGCGATGTACCGCGTCAAGAACAACGGCAAGGGCTCGACCGCGTTCTTCGACAACAGCATGGAGCGCGAGGCGCTGGCGCGGATGAAGATCGAGCAGTCGCTGCGGCTGGCGATCCTGGAAAAGCGCTTCTGCTGCGCGTTTCAGGCCAAGGTCGATATCCGCACCCAGGAGGTGAAGGGCATCGAGGCGCTGGTGCGGCTGCGCGACGACGAGGGCGTGATCCAGGCGCCGGGCACCTTCATCGATCTCGCGGTCGAGCTCGGCTTGATCGACGAGCTGACGTTCCTGGTGCTGGCGGAGATCGTCAAGTCGATCGACCTGATCAACGACACGTTCGGTCCGACGGCGACGATCAGCATCAATGTCGCCGCCAAGCAGGCCTCCAACCTCGAATTCATGCGCCGGTTCGCTCGCGCGCTCGAGGAGACCGGCTTTCCGAAACGCTTCATGATCGAGGTGACCGAGGACGCGTTCGTGACGCGGTCACATTTCCAGGACCAGATCCTGCCGATCCTGCGCGGCATCGGCGTCGGCATCTCGATCGACGATTTCGGCATCGGCTATTCGTCGCTGTCGGCGCTCGCCGACATCACCGCCGACGAGATCAAGATCGATCGCTCCTTCATCACCGACATCCATCAGCGGCCGCGCAGCCAGGGCATCTTGCGCGCAATCGAATCGCTGAGCGAGGCGCTCGGCATGACCGTGATCGCCGAGGGTATCGAGTCCTACGAGGAGCTCACCTATCTGCAGGCGGCGAGCAAGATCCGCTATGCCCAGGGCTATTACTTCGCCAAGCCGATCTTCCTCGAGGATTTGAGGCCGGCGACACCGGTCGCCAGTGAGACGCGCGCCAGCATGGCAGCGCGCCCCGCCCAGGAAGGCCGCCAGGGCTATTCGCGCGCCAGCGGCTTCCGGCGGTAGGCGATAGGCGCCCATCAAATTGACGGCTGAACCACCTCGCCCCGCTTGCGGGGAGAGGTCGGATCGCATCGCCCTCTAAGAGCGAGCTTCGCTCGTCTCGACCCGTAAGAACGGGGAGAGGGAGCGGACAACAGCCCTACTTCTCCAGTGCCGCCAACGGCTGCACGCCGTTATTCGCGGGGCCGGCCTGCATCGTGATCAGCATCATCGAGACCATGTCGTAATAGCCCATGATGGCGATGATATCCGTGATGCCGCGCTCGCCGAATTTATCCAGCGCCGACTTGTAGACGGCGTCGCTGACCTTCTTGTCGCGATAGAGCGCGATGCCGAGATCGTACAGCGCAGCCTCGTCGTCCTTCATGCTCTCGGGCCGCGCGCCCTTGGCGATGGCGTCCGCGATTTTCGGATCGAGCCCGCCCTTCATCGCCAGCGGATAGTGCGCGGACCATTCATATTGCGCGGTCCAGTGCCGCGCCGTGATCAGGATCGCCATTTCGCTGAGCCGCGCCGGCAGCGAGGTATTCCAGCGCAGGTACTCCGACAGGTTCGACAGCTTCGGCGCCAGATCGGGATTGCGGATGTAGGCGCGGTAGGGCGGCGCGGTGAATTTGGCATTGCGCGGCGGCGCGCTGATCATGTCGGCCCAGGCCTTTTGCGCTGGCGACAGTTCCTCCGCCTTCAGCGGCGCAAAGCGCACGGCGTCCTCGGCCCGCACGGCCGACACCGACAATGCCAGCGCCGCCAGGATCCCTGCTCCGAATGTTGTTCTCATTGTTGTTCTCCCTTTTCGGTGCAGGCGTCTTTGCGCCCCTGCCCGGTCGCGCGAGCTTAGTTGCCGTCGCGATGGATGCAATGAGGTGCCAGCTGTCGTTCAGCGCGGGCCGCCGAACCGAAGCGCCTCGTCACGGCAGGCGCGCGGTTAGGCCACACCTACCGCAGCACCGGGCGGCGGCGTATATAAAGAGCAGTCCCAAGCGGCGCGAAGGTGTCAGCCATGCAGCCTGTGTCTATCCTCCTGAACATCCTCTGGATCCTGATCGGTGGCGCGTGGATGGCGTTCGGCTGGCTGATCGCCGCCGTGATCATGGCTGTGACCATTATCGGGCTGCCCTGGGCGCGCGCCGCCTTCAACATCGCCGTCTACACGCTGCTGCCGTTCGGCTCGCGTGCGGTGCGCCGCGATGAGGTGACCGGCACGTCCGACATCGGCACCGGACCGCTCGGGGTGATCGGCAACCTGATCTGGTTCATCCTGGCCGGCTGGTGGCTCGCGATCGGCCATGTGATCACCGCGATCCTGCTGGCGGTGACCATCATCGGCATTCCGTTCGCCTGGGCGCATCTCAAGCTTGCCGGCATCGCGCTGTGGCCGATCGGCAAGGTGATCGTGCCGGCGTGACGCTGGCTGGGCCGTCGGCGGCTAGAGCCAATCCTTCGTGGTCTGGCTGCAAGCCTGGTAGTCGCGCCGCCAGACGAAGCCACCGCCGCCACACGGCGGGCGCGGCCGTGAGGTGGCGGGACACTCGTTCCTAACCCGCGCGGCGGTGCCCCATCCGTCGATCACGCAGGCACCTCGTGAGGTCCTGTGGCAACCGTCACCGCATCCCTCTGCGGCGTTGGCCGGGGTCAAGCCGAGGAAGGCACCGGCTGTCAGAAGCGTGATCAAACCTGCTCTCATGATGTTCTCCATCGAGCTGTCGGTCGTGCTGCTCCATTCGCAATACGAGCGTAGGCGATCTCAGTGCCGCTTGCCACCGAATCCGCGCACAAATTCTGGTGTCGGGGGCTCAGCGCGCCGCTCGCAGCCGGGGATGTCGAACACGGCGGTCAGGCCGCAGGGCGAATTGAGCATCTTGCCGCCGGCATGGCCGACGCCGGGCACGTCCCACACGCTGTGGTTCGGCGCGCCGTTGTCGCGGGCCTGCATCGCGGCGGCATAGGAATGCCCGCGCGCGTAACGATATGGTCCTTCGGCCTCCGCCATGCAGGATTTGTCGAGCGCGGGATGATTGGGGTTGGTGTCGAGCGTTCCAAGCAGATAGATCACGCGGCGTGCGACATAGTCCTGCTCCAGCGCAGCCGGCGAAGGCTCGGCAAGATAGGGCGGGCGGTTGTCCATGCCAAATTTCCAAGCCATGGCAGTTCGCCGCGATCGCGGGCTCCGGCCGCTCTTTGGTGAAATAGGCGTAGGAGGACGGATTGGCGACCACATAGCGCACGCCGATACCCTCGCGCAGCAGGACCTGGTCGCCCTTCACCGCGATCGCATAGCGCTGCACCACCTGGGCGCCGCCGGAATGGCCGAACACGACGACCTGCTGCAGGTTGGGAAACAGCTTGCGGTCGCCGAGCTTCGCCAGGATGGCATCGAGCGCCTCAAACGAGCTCGCCGCACTCGGCGCGAGCGCAGGCTCGCCGCCCTGCCAGCCATAGAGGCTCCAGCGCAGCGTCTCCGCCGGCAGCTTGAATGCCTCGACGTCGGACTCTATCAGGAATTGCGGCGCGATCATCAGCGCATGTTCGCCGGCATCGCCGGCTGCGGCCTGCGCGCTCAGCGCCGCGCGAAAATAGTCGTCGGCATTGCGCAGCACGCCGTGCAGCACGAGCACCGCGCGCGTAACATCCGGTAGCGGATTGGACCAGTCGGCCGAGAGGTAGAGCGGAAAGCTCGCTTTGCCGACGGCAATCCGCGCATTGGCGATCTCCTTGACCGGCTTCCGGTCGCGCTCGGTCTGTGCCTGCGTCGCGGACGCTGTGGGTACGTGCGCCGCCGCCACGACGAGCAAGGCCGCGGCCGCAAGCCAGACCCGGTGATGCATGGTTCGACTCCGTTGCTGCCGCGAGCTCGGCCGGATCATGGCGCGTCAGGCGCAGATTCGCCCGTGAATTTTCGGAAAGCTTCCGCACCCGCGCCTCAGGCGACGAGCCGCCCGCGATTGTTGGCGGCGAGGATCGGGCGGATCAGGCGACCGAACCGCTCGGCCTCCTCGTCGTGGAGATAGCCGGACAGGCAGAAGGAGTGGCAGCCGACATCGATGAACTG
This sequence comes from Bradyrhizobium pachyrhizi, assembly GCF_029714545.1. NCBI lineage: Bacteria > Pseudomonadati > Pseudomonadota > Alphaproteobacteria > Hyphomicrobiales > Nitrobacteraceae > Bradyrhizobium > Bradyrhizobium pachyrhizi. The sequence continues at coordinate 8,794,218 of NZ_CP121667.1, forward strand.
CTGCAAGGTCGCGGCGCATTGCGCGGGATTGCCGACCACCGCGATGCCGGCGCCGGGCCGCACCTTGGTGATGCCGGTCCACAGATGCGGCATCAGGAGATCGCCGTAGTCGCGCGCGAGCTGCTGCACGCGCTGGTTGGCCTCCGAGCGATTGTAGAGCGTCTTCATTTCCTGCTTCTGCCGCTCGGTAGCGTGGCGCACCAGCTGGTCGGCCGCCTCCCAGGCATCGGCCTCGTTCTCGCGGCAGATCACCTGCAGCCGCATGCCGAAGCCGATCGCATCCTCGCGGTCATGCGCCCGCGCCATCCGCCGGATCTCGGCGATATTCTCCGCGATGCGCTCCGGCAGATCGCCCCAGAACAGATGGACGTCGGAATGCTTCGCCGACACCTCCCAGGCCTGCCGCGAGCCGCCGCCGAGATAGAATTTCGGAAACGGCTGCTGCAGCGGACGCGGCCTGATGTGCGCGCCGGAGATCGTGTGAAACCTGCCCTGGAAATGCACCGGGCCGCGCGTCGTCCACAGCGCCTTGAGGATCGAGACCTCCTCCTCCATCAGCGCGTAGCGCTCTTCCTTGGGCTGACGCACGCCCTCGGCCTCGACCTCGCTCTCGTTCTGGCCGGCGATCAGATTGATGCAGATCCGCCCGCCCGACATCTGGTCGAAGGTCGAGATCATCTTTGCCATCAGCACCGGGTTGATATAGCCGGGCCGCGCCGCAATCAGCGGCTTGATCCGGCTGGAGCGCGCCGCCATGAAGGCACCCGTGATCCAGGCCTCCCAGCACACCGAGCCGACCGGAATCAGCAGATACTCGAAGCCGGCATCCTCGGCCGCCTTAACCACGCGCTCGCAGAGTTCCGGCGAACCGGCGATCTGGGCCTCCATCAGCCCATAGGCGGTGGTGTCGCCATGCGTGGGCAGATACCAGCCGAATTCCAGCGGACGCATGGGCAAACTCCCTCGAAAGACGGCCTTTTTTCGCGGCCTGTCATATTGTCGGGAGGCAGTTTACAGCCCTTAACCAGTTGGACAACGCCGTTGCCGACAGGGAGCCAATCAGCTAAATGAACCCCTGCACGCACCCGTAGCTCAGCTGGATAGAGCGTTGCCCTCCGAAGGCAAAGGTCACACGTTCGAATCGTGTCGGGTGCGCCATTTCCGCTTCGTTTGCCGCCGTTCAATTGCAGCCATTGCTGCGCTCCCCGCGGGTTAGGGGATTCTTGCAACAACGTTGGGCCGGTTTTTCTCGAGCCAGGCGACGGCCTCGGGTCCATCGACGATACACTCGAAGGTTTCCCAGGTTGGGTCCTCCAGAGATTCCAGTTGCAATCGCTTCGCCGCATACTCGACGAGGTCGTGCAGGCGTTCGTATCCTTGTCTGTGCTCGAGGGAATCTGCAATCGCAGTGCTGGTCCATCCTCGTTGGGCCAAATCGATAATGCTCGGAGCATCAGCCTCGCTGAACCACGGTGTGGCATCGAACTCGATGCAGCGAACGTTGTCGGCGGTATGGCAAGTGGCGTGGATCATTGGATTCCTCCGTTTCCCGGCTAACTACCTGCGCCAGCATCGCACTTCTCACGTCGCTGCCTCGCACGCCGTCAGGCCTTGACCAAGTCCCCCAGCAGGTTCGCCGCCACCGTCAGCTTGGCGAGGGTCAGGCCGCTGGCAGCGATCTCCTCGACCGAGCGGCGGATACGCGTCGCCTCGGGGTGAGCCGCGAGCCAGGTCTCGACGGCCTGCTGGCCAGACTGGCCGGTTGCCAGCATATCGGCCGCCAGTCTCCTTTCGGCGCCGGCGATCTGCTCGACGGCGCGATCGATGGCCATGCGTTCGAAATAATCGTTGGCCGGCACACTGCGTGCGGCGGCGATGATGCGGTCGAGACGGAAATTCGCCTCGGCGGCGTAGAAGGTCGCGGCGGCATCGCCGATGGGGCGCTTGGTGCGCTCGGCAACCGTCACGATGTCGGGAGCCGAGACCAAAGCGTCAAGATCGGCGAGCTCGCCGGCGAGGCCGGCCGGGACACCGGCGTCGGCGAGTTCCTGCCGCCGCTTGACGCGCGCGGCTTGCAAGTCCGGCGGCAAGGCAGCGTCGAGCCCGGCGACGATCTGGCGGATCGCCGGGCCGAAGCGCGCGACAACGGCCTCCAGCCCGTCCTTGAAATCGGCATTGCGCACGTACCAGACCATGCGGGAGAGCAGGAGGTCCTGCACTGAAGCGTAGAGGGACAGCTGCAGCTGCCCGTCGATGCAGGCATCGAGCGCGTCGATCGCGTCGTTGAGCCACTTCAGGCCGTAGCATTCGTCGACCGCCACATAGGCCATCACGATGGTCGGGATATCGGCGTCGGTCTCGTCGATCAAGCGCACGACGCAGGCCGGGCCACCGCGATTGATCACCGCATTGGCGAGACTGGTCGCGATGATCTCCCGCCGCAAGCGATGCAATCCGGCCGCGGTCGGGAATTTGTCCTGAACCTCGCGCGGAAAATACTGGGATAGTTCGCGGGCAAGATAGGGGTCATCGGGCACGCTGGTGACGAGCAGGTCATCGTAGAGGGTCAGCTTGGCGTAGGCGAGCAACACGGCAAGCTCGGGCCGCGCGAGGGACTGGCCGCGCCGTGTGCGCTCGGTGAGCGCGGCGTCGTCGGGCAAGAACTCCACAGCGCGGCTGAGCAAGCCGCGCTGTTCGAGCGACTGCATCAGGCGGGTGAGGAAACCGGTCTCGGCCACACCCTTGCGCTCGGCCAGCGAGAGCGCCAGCGTCTGCAGATAGTTGTTGCGCAGCACCAGCACGCCGACCTCGTCGGTCATCGCGGCAAGCAGGCTGTTGCGGTCAGTGGGACTGAGGCGTCCCTCGCGCTCGGGGCGCGCCAGTGCGACCTTGATGTTGACCTCGACGTCGGACGTGTTCACGCCGGCCGAATTATCGATGGCGTCGGTGTTGAGCTTGACGCCCTTCTGCGCCGCTTCGATGCGGCCGCGCTGGGTAACGCCGAGGTTGGCCCCTTCGCCGATCACCCGGGCGCGCACGTCGCCACCCGCGATGCGGATCGGATCGTTGGCGCGGTCCCCGACCTGATCGTCGCTTTCCCCGGAGGAGCGGACATAGGTGCCGATGCCACCAAACCACAACAGGTCCGCGCGAGCCTTCAGGATCGCCGTCATCACCTCGAAAGGCGTGGCCTGCGGCTTGTCGAGATCGAGCAGCGTGCGCACTTCCGGCGCAAGCGGGATCGCCTTGAGCGAGCGCGAGAACACGCCGCCGCCCTGCGAGATCAGCGACTTGTTGTAGTCCTGCCAGCTCGATCGCGGCAGATCGAACAGGCGCTGGCGCTCGGCGAAGCTGGTCGATGGATCGGGCGAAGGATCGATGAAGATGTCGCGATGATCGAAAGCCGCCACAAGCCTTGTCGCCGGCGAGAGCAGCATACCATTGCCGAAAACGTCGCCCGACATGTCGCCGACGCCGACCGCGGTGAACGGCATGGTCTGAATGTCGGTGCCGAGCTCGCGGAAGTGGCGCTTGACCGCCGTCCAGGCGCCGCGCGCCGTGATCCCCATCTTCTTGTGGTCATAACCCTGGCTGCCGCCGGATGCGAAGGCATCGCCGAGCCAATGGTTCTTCTCGGCCGAGATCGCGTTGGCGACATCGGAGAAGGTGGCGGTGCCCTTGTCGGCGGCAACGACGAGGTAAGGGTCGTCGCCGTCGTGGCGCACGGTGGATTCGGGCGGCACGACGATGTCGCCGTCGAGATTGTCGGTGAGTTCGAGCAGCGAGCGAACGAAGATGCGATAGCTTTCGGTGCCCTCCGCAAGCCAGGCGTCGCGCTTGGAAGGCGGCGGCAGGCGCTTGGGCACGAAGCCGCCCTTGGCACCGACCGGCACGATCACGGCGTTCTTGACCTGCTGCGCTTTCACCAGGCCGAGGATCTCGGTGCGGAAATCCTGCGGCCGGTCGGACCAGCGCAAGCCACCGCGCGCAACCTTGCCGAAGCGCAGGTGAATGCCTTCGACACGAGGGGAATAGACGAAGATCTCGTAGAGCGGTCGTGGAGCGGGTAAGTCGTCGATCCGGCGCGCCTCGAACTTGAAGGAGATCACCGGACGCGGATGTCCATCCTCGCCGATCTGCCACAGATTGGTGCGAACGGTAGCCTGCACCAGATTGGTGAAGCGGCGCAGGATGCGGTCTTCATCGAGCGAGGCGACGGATTTGAGCTGTTCCTCGATCTCGGCAAGCAAAGCCGTCTCACGCGCCGCGCGCTCGGCGTCCGTCAAGGCGAGGCGCGGATCGAGGCGGGTCTGGAACATCGCGACCAGGCTGGCCGTGATCGCGGCGTTCTTGCGCAAGGTCTCCCACATGTAATCCTGGGTGAACGGAGCGCGGATCTGGTGCAAATAACGCGACAGCGCCCGGATGGTCGAGACTTCCCGCCAGCTTAGGGCGGTGCGCAGGATCAGGCCGTTATATCCGTCGGATTCGGCGCGATCGGTCACCACCGCCATGATCGAGGCTTCCAGGCGATGGCTGAATTCTGGGTTGATCTCGATGGGCTGGCCGTCACTGGTCTCGATCGTCATGTCGTGCAGCCAGACCGGCGCAGGCCTGGTACCGGGCACGATCTGATAGGTGCGTTCGTTGACCACGCGGAGGCCGTGATTTTCGATCACCGGCACGCGGTAGGACAACGACAACGGTACGGCGTCCGAAAACACCTTAAGGCCGAAGCGCCTCGGATCGTCGCCTTCGATGCGGTAAACCGAAATCGTTACCGGGCGGGCCGGCGTCAGCTTTTCGACGGTCGTGATATCGGCGATCGCCTGTTCCGCGCCGAACACCTCGGTATAGCCGCCGCTGAAGGCCTGGGCATATCGGTTGGTGAGCATGCGCGCCCGCATGCCATCGGTCGACGCCGTGAGCGCGGCCTTCAGCTTGTCGGCCCAGGTCGCGGCAATGGCGCTGATCCCGGCTTCGAGCAGGGGGCGGTCGACGACGGGCGTTTTGCCTTCATAGCGTCCGATGATGAAGTGGACACGCGCAAGCGCCCCTTCAGGGAATGATACGTAGGAGGCGGACAGCTTCCCCTTGTAGACCTGCGCCAAAAAGGCTCCGACGCGCGTGCGGACGTCGGTGTCGTATTTGTCGCGCGGAATGAAGGTGAGGATGGAGACAAAGCGATCGAACTTGTCGACCCGCGGCAACGCCCGGACGCGCGGACGCTCGTAGAGGATCAGGATCTCGATGACGAAGTTATAGAGCGTGTCGACGTCGATCTGGAACAGCTCGTCACGCGGATAATCTTCGAGAATATGCATCAGCGCCTTGCCGGAATGGCCGTTCGGGTCGAAGCCCGCGCGCTGCAGCACCCGCGAAACCTTGTGGCGGACATAAGGGATCTGCCGTACCGAGCGAGTATAGGCGCCCGAGGTGAAAAGGCCGACGACGCGCAACTCGCCTTCGAGCCGGCCGTCGGGCGAGTAGAGTTTGATGCCCACATAATCCATCCGGGTGCGGCGATGGACGCGGCTGGAGACATTGGCCTTGATGACGATCAGCAGAGTCGGCTCGTGCATGAACTCGCGGATTTCCGGCGTCATCACCACCATTTCGCTGCCCCGGCGCAGGACCTTCACGTCCGGATCGCGCAGGATGCCGAGGCCTTCGCCGGTCGTAATGTCGTCCGACGCGTCGCTGTCGGGCGAGAAGCGATATTTGCGCACGCCGAGGAAAGTGAAATTGTCCGCGCAGAGCCATTGCAGGAACTGATTGGCTTCGGCGAGTTCGTCGATCGGCAGCGGCGGCGGATTGGAAGAGAACGTCTTGATCGCTTCCTCGACACTGTCACGCATGACGCGCCAGTCGGCAACGCAGGCGCGGACATTGTTCAACGTCCTGGTCAGGCCGTCGATCAGCTTCTGGCGATCGGAATCCGCGTCCAGGCGGGTGATGTGGAGATGAATCAGGCTTTCGCGCGCGCCCTTTGCTCCCTCCGGCAGTGCTTCCCCATAGAATCGCAACAGCTTGCCCCCTTCATCGCGCTCCACGGCGATGATCGGGTGAGCGACCAGGGTGACCTCGAGGCCCTGCTCGGCGAGCTCCGCCATGGTGGAATCGAACAGGAAAGGCATGTTGTCGTTGAGAATTTCGAGCACGGAAATCTCGCGCCCGTTCGGCAACGTCGGATTGACGACGCGGATATCGGCGCTGCCGGCGGTACGCCGCTGCACGTGCTCCCAGGCCTGCTCCGCCAGGAGGGCAAGCGAGGCGGCATCGTAATTGGCGAGATCCTCGATGTTGGTGTAGCCGAACAAGGGCTCGGCAAAGGCCCGGGGGCTCTTGCCCGCTGGCACGCTGCCCGCTGCATCGCGGATCAGGGCTGCCCGGGCCTTGTCGTCACGCCACGCCATAATGTCCTCCATTTGCCGTGCCGTCCGATCGCAGCCGCGACCATCCGCTTGATTCTGGAGTGCATCTCTTCGTGCGCCGCGATCGAATGCTAACACGAAATCCTAGCTTCGACGGCCGCCGACGACAATACTACGATCCCGCAGCGAACGGCGTACGCTGCCGTGATGCGTGCTGAATTTCGCTTGCGACAGCGGCTGGGCCGAAGTCGGCGGCGACGGTGGTCCAACGCCTGGGGCGGGAAAAATCACATGCAATTTCAATTATGTATGGGTTCGCGCCACCGTTCGGCAGGGATGTCGTATCTGACGGTGGCGGTCAGCGACGGCGGACAGCGGCTGCACTCAGGTCAGGTCTTTCGGCATCGTGATGCCGAAGCGGAGAATCTGGCGGTGGATGGTCGAGCGATCGACGCCGCGTTCACGCGCCACCTGCGAGACATTCCAGCGATTGTTGCGCAACGCCGCAAGTAGCGCATCGGCTTGCCGCGACGTCGCCGCGCCGCCACGTACCGGCTTTCCGGATATCTCCTCACCCAGGGGATGAGCGATCCGGTCCGGCAGATCGACAAGATCGATCGTGCCGTCGTTCGACAGCGCGCAGCCATGATCGAGCGCGTTGATCAGCTCGCGGATGTTGCCGGGCCATTGGTACTTGAGCAGCGCGCTGCGCGCGCTTGCCGTCAGCGCATAGTTGGCATTGTGCTCCGTCGAAAGCCGATGAAGGGATTGATCGATCAGCCACTCGATATCGGTGCGCTGACGCAGCGGAGGCAACGCAAGCACCGCGCCGTTGAGGCGGAAATAGAGATCCTCGCGAAACTGCCCCGCCCTCACCAGCGCGACGAGGTCGCGATGGGTGGCAGCTATGACGCGGACATTGAGCGGGACCGGCCGGGTGCGGCCGACCGGCGTCACCTCGCGCTCGGCGAGCACGCGCAACAGGCGCGTCTGCGACGAGATCGGCATGTCGCCGATCTCGTCAAGGAACAGGGTGCCGCCGTCGGCTTCGAGCACGAGACCCTTCTTGCCCTTGGCCGCCGCTCCGGTGAAGGCGCCCGCCTCGTGGCCGAACAGCTCGCTCTCGATCAGGCTTTCCGGCAGCGCGGCGCAGTTGACGGCGACGAAGGGCCTGCCTGCCCGCGCACTGACCGAATGCAGCGCCTTCGTCAGGTGCTCCTTGCCCGTGCCGGTTTCGCCGGTGATGAGCAAGCCCATCTGGGTGTTGATGAGCTTGGCAGCGCGCGTCACCACATGATGCATGGCGGGATCGCCGCGGAACAGGTTGCGCAGCGGCGTCGGAAGCGCCGACTCGCTGCGGGAGGACGCCGGCGCCACCAGCTTGTTCGGGGGCGGCAAGGTCTGCGCGAACAGCGTCGCGCCGCTATTGGCTAGCCGCAGCGTGCGTTGGCCGGTGGGCCGCGAGTGGGCGAAGCGCGGCAGATCGTCGATGGTGCACTCGAAGATGTCGGACACGCTGAAGCCGTCGGCCCGCAGGCGAAGGTCCGGACGCTTGGCCAGTTCGCGGGCGAGCAGCTGCCTTGCGCGATTGTTGAAACCGATGATGCGGCCGTTGCTATCGACGGCCATGACATAATCCGGATCGACATCGGCGAATTCCGCGGAGCCGGACAGCTTGATGATCCATTCCTGCCGGAAACGGTTCAGCAGGTTCGCATTCTCGATCTTGTGGGCGAACGACTTGACCAGTTGCAGCGCCAGGAACTGGCTGGCCTTCGGCTCCGGCGAACGCAGCGCGGAGATATCCAGCACCGCAGCGAGCTTGCCGCTGGGATCGAAGACCGGCGCGGCCGTGCAGGTCAGCGGAATATGGGTGGCGTCGAAATGGTCGGATTGATGCACCGTCAGGGCTTCTTCGGTCGCGATGCAAGTGCCGACTGCGCAAGTGCCGGCATGCGGCTCGTTCCAGTCGGCGCCGAGATAGAGGCCGGCCCTGCGAAGCGTGTTGTTGAATGTCGGGTCGCCGATGAAATCCACCGTGATGCCCCTGGCGTCGGTGAGCAGCAGCACGTAGCCGAGTCCGGCGATCTGACGATACAGCATCTCGACGCCGAAGCGCGCCGTGTGGAGGAATTCGTCCATGGCGTCACGATGCTCGCGCAGCCGCCCGGATGTCACGATATGAGCGTCGCGCAGCACCAGCGGATCGAGCTTGTGTTCGGAGACGCATCGTACCCACGACTGATGGATGATTGCATCACGCGCGCTGGTCTGGCCGACCGCAACGCGAACCAGCTCGTCGATGTGCGCAGCCCGCTCCGTCGTCACGGCTGATGCTCCTGGATGTTTCCCCGCACGTTGTTGCGTCAAGTGTCACTCGGATTGTGCCGCCGATCAAGTTTGTTGCGTGCAACACCTGTTGCATGGCGCAACAAGTGAGGCGGCCTGGCGCCGGCAGTTAACGCGAGGAAATGCCGAGCGTTTTTCGAGATGCGCGGCAGTGGCATGAGGCTTGCTGACATGGTGGTCGAGGCAAGATTCGACCTCGCTAACGAACGCGCCGGAACCACGACGCAAAGGCGATCGACGCCGGCATATGGGAGAATGAAACATGCTCACGAAGGCCCCGGACGGAAAGATCACCGCGCTGCTCGACGAGTTCAACGCCGCATTGTCGTCGGGTGACATCGAACGCGCGATCGCGCTGTTCCAGACCGATTGCTACTGGCGCGATCTGGTCACCTTCACCTGGAACATCAAAACCATGGAAGACAAGGATCAGATCCGCGACATGCTGAAGGCGCGGCTTGCGGACAGCAAACCGTCGGGATGGCGCATTGCCGATGGCGAAGCTGCCAGCGAGGCCGGCGGCATCATCGAGAGCTGGATCGAGTTCGAGACCGATGTCGCGCGCGGCTATGGTCACCTGCGCATGAAGGATGGACGCATCTGGACCTTGCTCACCACGATGGCCGAGCTCAAGGGACATGAGGAGAAGTCGGGCTTTACCCGTCCGCTCGGCGCCAAGCACGGTCATGGCAAGGACCGCAAGAGCTGGCGCGAGGAACGCGACCAGGAAATCACCGAGCTTGGTCACGCAAAACAACCCTATGCGCTGATCATCGGCGGTGGGCAGGGCGGCATTGCGCTTGGCGCGCGGCTGCGGCAACTGAACGTGCCGACCATCATCATCGAGAAGAACGAACGCGCCGGCGATTCCTGGCGCAAGCGATACAAGTCGCTCTGCCTGCACGATCCGGTCTGGTACGACCATCTGCCTTATATCGACTTCCCGAAAAACTGGCCTGTGTTCGCACCGAAGGACAAAATCGGCGACTGGCTGGAGATGTACACGAAGGTGATGGAGCTCAACTACTGGAGCTCGACCACGGCGAAGTCGGCCAAGTATGACGAGAAAGCCGGGGAATGGACCGTCGTGGTCGAGCGCGACGGCAAGGAGATCACGCTCAAGCCGAAGCAGCTCGTGCTGGCGACCGGTATGTCGGGCAAGGCGAACTGGCCCACCTACAAGGGGCAGGACATCTTCAAGGGTGAGCAGCAGCATTCCTCGACCCACCCGGGGCCGGAGAAATATCGCGGCAGTAAGGTGGTGGTGATCGGCTCCAACAACTCCGCCCACGACATTTGCGCGGCGCTGTGGGAAGGTGGTGCCGACGTCACCATGGTGCAGCGCTCATCAACGCATATCGTGAAATCCGACACGCTGATGGATATCGGGCTCGGCGCGCTTTATTCGGAGCAGGCGGTGGCGAGCGGGATGACCACGCGCAAGGCCGATCTGATCTTCGCCTCGCTGCCCTACAAGATCATGCATGAATTCCAGATCCCGCTCTACGAGCAGATGCGCGAGCGCGACAAGGATTTCTACGCCGCGCTGGAGAAAATCGGCTTCATGCATGACTGGGGCGACGACGGCTCCGGCCTGTTCATGAAGTACCTGCGCCGCGGCTCGGGCTATTACATCGACGTCGGCGCCTGCGATCTCGTGATCGACGGTTCGATCAAGCTCAAGAGCGGCAAGGGCGCGGCGGTGAAGGAACTGACCGAGACCGGCGTCAGATTCGCTGACGGCACCGAACTCCCCGCGGATCTCGTCGTCTATGCCACCGGCTATGGCTCGATGAACGGCTGGGCCGCCGACCTGATCTCGAAGGACGTCGCCGACAAGGTCGGCAAGGTCTGGGGTCTAGGATCCGAGACCACCAAGGACCCCGGCCCCTGGGAGGGCGAGCAGCGCAACATGTGGAAGCCAACCCAGCAGCAAGCGCTGTGGTTCCACGGAGGCAACCTGCACCAGTCGCGGCATTACTCCCAATATCTGGCGCTGCAACTGAAGGCGCGGATGGAAGGCATCCCAACCCCGGTCTACGGCTTGCAGAAGGTTCATCACCTCGGTTGATCGACCGGACAATAACGAGATGTCGGGCGGATCGTCGTGCGATCCGCCCGGCCTCGCCTCAATGATGAGCCGACACGCTCTTCACGCATTGAGACAAGAGATCATCACCGGCAAAGTGGCCCACATCGCCCAGGCTGATCATGCCAACCATCCGCTTGCTCTTGTTGATCACAGGCAGTCTGCGGATCTTCAGCGTTTCCATGTGATGTATAGCTTTCGTCAGATCGTCGTCTTCCCGGCAGCAGTGTATGCCTTCCGTCATCACATCCCGCGCCGTGGTGCGCGCAGAGTTGAAGTCCTTGCTCGCGAGACCTTTGCAGACGAGGTCGCGATCCGTCACCATCCCGATCAGACGATCGTCTTGCCCGATCGGAATGCAGCCGATGTCGTGCCCTTGCATCAATTTCGCGATTTCGGTGATTGGGGTGTCGGGGCTTACCCAATCGACGCCCTTGTGCATCACGTCCTTGACTTTCATGGAGGACCTCCCGTCCAAGACAGCAGCCCCCTCGCTCGCAACTATACAGCAGAGCTGGCGCGACTGCATGCGTGCTGCGCCTTAAGGCGCGGTGAAACCGGGTCGAAGCGTCATCGCGCTCGAACCCCTTGCTTGAGCATGATCTCCGCGCAAGCGCGTTCCTCCCTTGTCTCGGGAGAGAGCCGCTTCGCACCTTTCCGGATCATGCTCCGGTCGGGGCGCACCGATAGACGGTCCCGCTGTCACGCCGCCTCAGTCGTGCGCACTGAAGCTGCCATGCAGGGAACCGGCGGTCAGGCGTGCGAATTGCGCACGACCGAGATGAAGCAACGTCTCATGATCGCCAGCTTCGATATAGATCTCGGGCTGCATCCGGATGCTGTCATCAACGATAACGTCGAGCCCGTAGCAGCTGCCGGCGGCGGGAACCGCCCCGTGCGCACAGTCCGCGAACAGCCGATCGATCTCGCCTTCAGCGGCCATGGCGATATCGTCACCGAATCTCGCCCTGAGATCCGCCAGCCTGAGGTGATGCGATGCCGGCAGCACGGCGAGCAGGTACCCGTCGTTGCGGCGCAGCACAATGGCCTTGGCCAAGCGATCGCCCGAGACGTGACAAGCCTGGGCGGTAAGGGCGGACGACATCGTCAGTACGTGCGGGATTTCGTCGTACTCGATGTTTTCTGCAGCAAGGTAGTTGTGCAGTCTGGGAGAAATGGTCATGGCATCACCTCCGGTGCGACATGCAACCATCCACCGTGGTCCTGCCCGCCGCACGATGAGCGGCTGCGTGGTTCTCAAGACAGAACATAGGTCTTGTCGCAGGACACTGCAATTCGATCCCTAACGGGGGCGCCGCGCCAGGTTCAAGTTCCGGGCCTTGTCCAGATTGCGGGCCTCGGCCAGCGTGGCCGCGCTCGGCAACAGAGCCGACGCAAGGTCGGCCTCGGTGAAATCTGCGCCGGCGACATTAGCGTCGGATAGGTCGGCTCCCGCAAGGTCAGCTCTGTGGAGGCTGCAGTTCGCCAAATTGGCGTTCTGCAGTTGCGCGAATTCGAGATCGGCGCGCGAGAGATTGGCGCCGCTTAGATCCGCGTTCCGCAGATCGGCGGATTTGAGCACGCCACGCATCAGGCCCATCGATTGGTTGCGCATATCAGCGCTCAGATCGGCGCCCGCAAGCCTGGCCCCGATCAGGCTGGCGCCGGAAAGATCGGCGGTTATCCGAGCGCCGCTCAAGTCGGCGCCGCCAAGCCTGGCACGCTGCATCTGCGTGCCGAGCAGCGATGCCTTGACGAGGGACGCCCCGGTCAAGTCTGCGTCGATTAGCCAAGCCTGGTTCAAGATAGCCCGATCGAAGCGGGCGCCTTTCAGATTGGTCCGGTTGAGCTTTACGAGATGAAGGTTGCCGCCGGTGAAGTCGAGGCCCGAGAGATCGAGGTGCGACAGTCGCTTTCCATCCAAATCCGCAGCGCGTCCGTCCCCTTGAGGGACCGACTTGAGGAGCGCGTCGACCTCGGCGCGCGTCATCTCCGACGTCGTCATTTCCGGACTGTTGAGGTCGACACTCCGCAGCATGTCCTGCGACACGGCGTCAGTCGGATCAACCAGGAGCGCCGCTATCGACACAAAGGCAAATGCGAGACGAAACGACATCGCCGTCTCTCCGCCGCTCAGTAACCCGGTATCGTCTCTTGCATTCTCCGGGTTGGCCGCGCCGTCAGGTTAGCTGGCCGGCTCCGGCCTATGCCAGAGTATGAAACCGGATATCGATCCTGGCAATGCCAGTGCCCCGTCCGAGGGAGGCTGCCCGCAAGCGCAAAGTGCCAGATTTCGGTCCGAAGAGGCGCGACAGGAAGAACGATCCGCCGCTCGTCGCCGACGGCGCGACGCGGCATCTGCTCGGCGATAGCTCTCACGACGATGCCTACATAACGAGACTCACAGGGGCGGGCGCACGAACGTCCGTCCAAAGTCGCCGAACGCGCCCTCGTCGGCAAATCTCCCGAGCTGATCGTCGCTCCAGCCGAGCCATTCCGCAAACACCTCGCGCGTGTGTTCGCCGAGCATTGGCGGCGGCGTGGAAGGTGGCGGCGGGACGTCGCCGAATCGCGTCGGCCTCGCGATGAACTTCACATCTCCCGCGGCCGGATGGCCGATGGTCTGGACCATTCCGCGCTGCGTGAGCTGAGGCGTTTCGCAGACCTCGCCGACCGACTTGATCGCGCCGCACGGAATGCCTGCCACACCGAGCGCCTGCAGCCAGTCGGCGCGACTCCTCCGCGCGAAGATCGGCGAAAGGATCGCGACGAGCTCATTGCGGCTCGCCGCGCGCTTCGGGGCGGTGGCGAAGCGCACGTCTTCGCGCAACTCCGGACGGTCGATGACGCCGCAAAACGCCGCCCAGAACTTGTCGTTCGCGACCCCGACATTGATCCAGCCGTCACTCGCCTCGAACGGTTCATACGGGCTGATGGTCGGATGAACATTGCCGCGGCGCTTCGGGCTTTGTCCCGAGGCGAAGTACATGCCGGCGTTGAAGGTCAGCAGCGATGCCATGGCGTCGAGCATGGAGACGTCGACCCGGCCGCCCTCGCCGGTGCGGCTCTTGCGCATCAGGGCAGCCAGCACCGAATGCGACGCATAGAGGCCCGTGACGAGGTCGGCGATCGACGTGCCGACCTTGGTCGGCGGCCCATCCGGATCGCCGGTAATGTGCATCACGCCGGATTCGCCCTGCAGGATGAGATCGTAGCCAGGGCGCGCGGCGTCGGCGCCGGTGCGGCCGAACCCCGAGATGCTGCACAGGATGATGTCGCCCTTGCGGGCCCTCAGCGCGTCGAAGCCGAGCCCCCATTTGTCCAAGGTACCGGGGCGGAAGTTCTCGATAACGACGTCGGCGACGGATGCAAGATCGAGCACCGCGTCGCGCCCGGCCGGCGACTTCAGATCGATAGCACAACTTCGCTTGTTGCGGTTCACCGACAGGAAATACGCACTCTCGCCGCCGATGAACGGGGGGCCGTAACGGCGGCTTTCGTCGCCCTGTCGCGGATCCTCGATCTTGACGATGTCGGCGCCGAGATCGCCGAGCTGCATCGTGGCAAACGGGCCGGAGACCACCCGGCAGAGGTCGAGGACCCTGATGCCCGACAGCGGCTCGCGATCAGACGATCGCATCGGCGAGGTCCTTCATCGACGGCACCAGGATGTCGGGCTGATGCGGCGTGATGCCGAACGGGCGGCTGCGCCGGTCGATGAAGGCCGTCCGCATGCCGGCGGACTTGGCGCCGATGCAGTCGAAGGCATGATTGGCCACGAACAGCACCTGCGCCGGCTGCACGCCCATGATCTCGGCCGCTTTCGTATAGGTCGCGACATGCGGCTTGAACGAATTGGCCTCCGTCACCGAGATCACCCGATCGAACGGGACCTTGTGGTATTGCTTCGCGGTCTCGAGCATGTCGGGATCGCCGTTCGAGAGCACGACGAGCTTGTACTTGCGCTGCAGCCGCGCGAGTGCGTCCGGCACCTCCGGAAACGGCACCAGCTTCTCGATCTCGCCCACGAGGTAGCGCACATCGTCCATCGTGTAATCGATCTTGGCGCGGTCCATGACGTGGGCAACCGCGCGGTGCCCGATCTCGCGATAGGGCGTGTGCTCGCGATGCAGCAGCGCATCGATCATCGAGTTCTCGAAATGCGTGCGACGCCACCACGTGACGAAGGAGTTCGGATCGCCCTTCCAGCCCTTCTTCGCGAGGAAGGGCGCCGCGATCCTGGTCAGGCCGCCCTGCATGTCGACGACCGTGCCGTACTGGTCGAACATGCAGATCTTCACGTCACGCTTGATCGTCTCAAAGCTCATTGATGCCTCCTTGGTCCTGATCGATTGATACGCGCTGCACCATCATGGATGAAATGGATTTGTTATCTCTCGTCATTCACGATATGAATAATTGATGAACCTTCGATCCATCGACCTCAATCTGCTCGTCGCGCTGGACGCACTGCTGACCGAGCGTCACGTCACCAAGGCGGCAGACCGCGTCGGTCTCAGCCAACCCGCGATGAGCAATGCGCTCAACCGGTTGCGCGCGATGTTCAAGGACGAGCTCCTGGTGCGGACCACGACCGGGATGAAGCCCACACCCCGCGCCACCGAACTGGCGGAGCCGCTGCGCCAGGTTCTGCGCCAGGTCGAGCGCGTGATGGCGAGCGATGCCGGCTTCGATCCAGACAAGACGGAACGCACCTTCACGATCAGGATGTCGGACATTCTTGCGTGCCTGCTGCTGCCGCGACTCGCCGCAGCGCGGCCGCCGGAGGGCCGAATTTCCTACAACACGATCCATCTGCCGCCTTCGCTTACGATCGATGCGCTGGAGCGGGACGAGATCGACGTCGCGGTGAGCATGGGGCTCGAACATTCCGCATCGATCCGTTCCGAGACGCTGCTCCGCGACCGCATGGTCTGCCTGATGCGACGCGGGCACCAGATCAAGCGCGCACGGCTGACCTTCGAGCGCTTCATCGCGCAGGAGCACATGAAGGTCTCGATGAGCCCGACCGATCTTCGCTTCGTCGACGACGTGCTCGCCGAACGCGGCCATCGAAGACGCATCGCCCTGAACGTGCCGCATTGGCTGGTCGTGCCCCATGTCTTGAAGAAGACCGATCTGCTCGCGGTGATGCCGAGGCACCTCGCAACCGTGCTGATGGACGACGGTCTGAGGATGGAGGAACTGCCGTTCGAGTCCGCGCCGTTCGACTGGATGTTGTACTGGCACCGCAGATACGATCAGAGCAATGCCAACGGCTGGCTCCGCGACCGGATCAGAGCAGCGTGCTCCGACCTGAACTAGGCGCCAAGGTCCGCCGGCCTCCGCGCCATCGACGACCGCCCTCCCGCCTCGGCGTCCGTGACCGCCGACGCGTCCTCGAGAGATCGTCCCTTGGTCTCGAAACCGAACACGAGGAAGACCACGGCCTGGAAGACGAGGATGCCGGCCAAGGTCGTCAGCACGCCGGTCAGCCCCTGCCAGGCGAAGATCGCAACCACGACGTATTGAACCAGCGCGGTCGCGATGCGTCCGGAGGTGGCGCAGATCGCCGTGCCGCGAAGCCGATACCGCGTTGGAAACAGTTCGGGGACGTGCATCGCGAACCCGGTCGCCAGCATCACGTAGATCGCCGTGATCAGCAGGAAGCCCACGGCCGCGAGCGCAACACCATCCGGCATGTATGGATAGGCGATACCGAGCGCCGCGGCCGCAATCGACGAGCAGACGATCGACAGCCTGCGTCCGAGCCGGTCCGCCAGCACGAGCCCGATCAGCGATCCGACCGGGCCGCCCAGCGCCATCACGGTGGTGTAGCCCAGCGAGGAAACCACGCTGTGGCCGCCCTTGACCATGAAGGTCGGCAGCCAGCCGATGAACCCGTAGAGGCTGAAGCCGACGACGATGTGCAACAGGCTGCCGAGCAGCGTGCGCGCGAGATAGGGCGGCTGGAACAGACGCCAGACCGCGCCCGGAGACTCCTGCGCCGGCGCGCGGGCAGCGACGGCAGGCAGTTTCGCCTTGCGCGCGGCCTCGGCTTCGATCGCCGACAGGATCTTCTCGGCTTCATCGGCACGTCCGTTGGCGGCGAGCCAGCGCGGCGATTCCGGCATCGACTTGCGCAGAATCCAGACGACCATCGCAAGACAACCGACAAGGCCGAACATGTAGCGCCATCCAAGCGTCGGGATCACCCACAGGCCGACCATCGACGAGACGAACAGCGAGAAATTGGTGATCACGGCCAGCAGCCCGATCCAGCGCCCACGCGAGGAAGCCGGCACGAATTCCGTCAAGGTCGCATAGCCGACCACGATCTCCGCGCCGAGGCCAATGCCGATGATGAAACGCAGGCCGATCAGGACGATCATGTTCGGCGCGAAGGCCGCGGCGATCGAGGCGAGGCCAAAGATCGCGAGGTTCATCTGGTAAGAGAAGCGGCGGCCGAAGCGGTCACCGAGGATGCCGGAACACCACGCGCCGATCGTCATCCCGACGAAGGTCGCGGAGACGAATGCGGCGTTGAGCTCGAGTGTCGACCATCCTTCCTTCAGCACGGCGCCCAGCACGCCGCCGGCCAGATAGATATCGAACGCGTCGAGGAACATGCCGGCCCCGATCAGGGCCAGGATGCGCCAGTGGAATCCGCAGATCGGCAGCCAGTCGAGGCGCGCGCCCGCGTTGATGTCGATGTCGGCGGATCGCGCCATACCAAACCTCCCTGCCCGGCCTTTGGCAGCCGGATGCTCCGTCACCGATTGATGACGCGCAGGGGGTCGTCGTCCAATTCAAATCGAAAATTCGACTATTTGGCGCGGTGATGAAGCTGACGAGACCGCATGATCGCGTTCCATCCTGACACCGGGCTGACTTGCATTCGCCGTCGTTAACGATCCCGCCGTCGCGCGATCTCGAAATCACGGTGTCAGCACAAACATTCACAACGGGTTCATGTCGCCGCCACTATTCGACTCCAACGCTGGGGGAGAAGATTGGAGTATGTGCCATGCGCCGCATCGCCGGACTGCCTTTCGCCCTGGCTCTCAGCCTCTGCTGTTTCTCGCCGCCACACGCTGCGCGCGCGCAGCTTGCCATCGGCATCACCGTCAATGCAGCGCCGCCGCCATTGCCGGTCTATGTCCAGCCGCCGATCCCCGCGCCCGGCTACATCTGGACTCCGGGCTATTGGGCATGGAGCGACGACACCGGCTACTACTGGGTGCCCGGCACATGGGTGCTTCCGCCGGCGCCTGAATTGCTGTGGACACCCGGCTATTGGGGCTGGAGCGACGGCGCCTACGCCTTCCACGCCGGATATTGGGGCCCGACCGTCGGCTTCTACGGCGGCATCTCTTATGGCTTCGGCTACACCGGCGTCGGCTACGAGGGCGGCTACTGGCGCGGCGGCAGCTTCTTCTACAACAGCTCCGTCAACAACATCTCGAACGTCTCGGTCACCAACGTCTACAACAGGACCGTCGTCAACAACACGACCAACGTCAGCTACAACGGCGGCACCGGCGGCACCACGGTGAAGCCGACGCCGCAGCAGCTCGCCGCCCAGAACGGGCAGCACATGGCTGCGACCGGCGAGCAGACGCGGCACGCGCAAGCGGCGATGAAGAATCCAGCGCTGACGCTCGCCAACAACCATGGTCATCCGGCAGTCGCCGCGACCGCGCACGCAGCACGGTTCAGCGGCGCCGGCGTGATCGCCGCGCGCCCGGGCAAGCCGATCGCGGCGCCGCCGCCCCGACATGCGCAGACTGCGACGGGCCACGCTTTGCCGACGGGACACGCGCTGCCGACCGGGAACGCTCTGCCGCCAGGACACGCTCTACCGACAGCAAATGCTTCGCCGGCCGGACACGCTCTACCGACGGGAAATGCTTTGCCGCCGGGACACGCCCTGCCGACTGCGCATGCTCTGCCGGGCGCCGGCGCACATCCCGCACCGGCGCCGCACGTCGCTCCGCCGGCGTCAAGACCGCAGCTCGTGCAGCATGCACCGCCGCAGCCACGCGCGGCCGCGCATCCGCCGGCGCCGCGCGTCGCGCAAGCTGTTGTGCGTCGGCCCGCGTCGCCGCAGGTGTCTCGGCCGGCGCCGCGGCCTCATCCGGCGCCACGGCCGCATCCTGCTGCGAGGCCGCATCCGGCGCCATACCAGCACTCATGATCGGGCTCATCGGCGTGCCTGCGAGGGCACGCCGATGTCGTATGAGACCCCATCGCGGGCACCACGGCACGCGATGCACTCATCAATCCATGGACTTTTGGGTGCGAAGCGCGTCGTCAAGCCAGCGCGTCAGCCGCGCACCTGATCCCGTCGTAGATCTCCACGAGATCGGCTTCCGTCACGCAGTAGGGCGGCATGACGTAGATCGTGTTGCCGAGCGGCCGCAGCAGCAGGTTCCGGCGTTGGAAGAAGGCCTGAAGTTTTGGGCCGATGCCGGCGAGGTAGCCCGCATCGCTTGCCTTCAGGTCGAGTGCGGTGATGGTCCCGGTGCGGCGGACGTTTTCAAAGCGTGCATCGATACGGAATGGTGCGATCAGGCGCTCCTGCATCGCTGCAACCGAGGCGACGCGCTCGCCCGCGCCGTGTTGCCAGAGTTCGAGGTTGGCCCTTGCGGCGGCGCAGGCGACCGGGTTTGCCGTGTAGGAACTGGAATGGAAGAACGTGCGCGAACGATCGCTGGAATAATGCGCGTCGTAGATCTCGGCGCGGCACAGCGTCACCGCGAGCGGGAGCGACCCGCCGGTGAGGCCCTTCGAGTAACAGGCGATATCCGGGCTGACCTCGGCCTGCTCGCACGCGAACAAGGTGCCGGTCCGGCCCCAGCCGGTCATGACCTCGTCGGCGATGAACAACACGTTTGAAGCTTCACAGATGCGCTTCATCTCCTTCAGCACCCAGGCGGGATACATCAGCATCCCGCCCGCGCCCAGGATCAGCGGTTCGACGATGAACGCTGCCGCGGATTCCTTCCTGCACGCGGCTTCGAGCGCGTCGAGCGTCGTCTGTTCATAGCCGGGCGCCGGAAACGGGATCGACGCGACGTCGAACAGCAGCGACTCGTAAGCCTTGTTGAAGACGCCGCGCGCGCCGACCGACATCGTCCCGACCGTGTCGCCATGGTAGGAGTTTTCCATTACGATGATCTGCGTGCGCGTCGCGCCGATATTGTGCCAGTAGCCGAGCGCCATCTTCAGCGCCACTTCGACGCTGGTCGAGCCGGAATCGGAGAAGAACACGTAGTCGAGGCCAGGGGGCGCGAGCTTCACGAGCTGTGCCGCAACCTGTTCGGCCGGATCATGGGTATGACCGGCAAAGATGATCTGGTTGAGCTGTTCGGCCTGGTCCTGAATCGCGCGCACGATGTGCGGATGGCAATGGCCGTGGGTCACGACCCACCAGGATGCGATCGCATCGATGATGCGGCGATCATCCGCGGTGTAGAGATAGGCGCCCTCCCCACGCACGATCCTCGTCATCTCGCCGTGCAGCGCGTGCTGGGTGAACGGGTGCCAGATCGGCGACTTCCGAGCGGATGTCATGGATTGAAATCTTCCCGCCGGAACGACGCCTTGAACGCTGCCCGCAGCGTGTCTGCCGCAAGCGGAGCAAGCCAGGGCAACCGGCCCAGCCGGCGCACCTGCCCGATCTCGCAGATCGCGCGCTCGCTCTCGGGATTGCTCTCGCCGATGAATGCGATCCCGAGCATGTCGATCCCGCGCTTGCGCAGCGCCTCGACCGACAGCAGCGAGTGATTGATGGTGCCGAGCGCGGTGCGGGCGCAGAGCACGACCGGAAGGTGCCATCGCGCGAAGATGTCGATATAGAGCGTGCTGCCGTCGAGCGGCACCATCAACCCGCCGGCACCTTCGATCACCAGCGGCCGGTCCCCGACATCGGGCACGCCGAGCGCGGCAGCGTCGATGCGCACGCCGTCGAGTGCGGCCGACTGATGCGGCGAGGCGGGTGTTCGAAGCCGGTAGCGCTCCGGCACGATGCGATCGGCCGAAAGGCCGCCAAGCCGCACCACCAGTTGCGCGTCGGTCTCCTCTTCGAGGCCGGATTGAATCGGCTTCCAGTAGCTCGCGCCGAGGAAGGAGGCGAGGCCAGCGGAGAACACCGTCTTGCCGATCCCGGTATCGGTGCCGGTCACCACGATCCGGCCCGTCATTGCGACCAGCCGTTCGTCTCCGCGACGAGCGCGTCGAGCAGCGCGCGCACGTCCTCCTCGTCGACATTGAGGGTCAGCGCAATGCGCAACCGCGCGGTGCCCGCCGGCACGGTCGGCGGTCTGATGCCTCTGATATCGAAGCCGCGCGCCTGTAGTGCAGACGCCAGTTGCATCGCGCGCGCATTGTCGCCGACGATGTAGGGCACGATCTGCGAGCGCGACGGGCTGCGCCAACCGCGCAGGTCGAGCTCGCGATGCGTGAACGCGACCAGTTTCGCCAGGCGCTGCTGATGCCCGGGCTCCTGCTGCAGGATCAGCAGCGCCTCGCGCACGGCGACGGCCACAAGCGGCGACGGCGCGGTGGCGAAGATGAACGGGCGGCAACGATTGACCATGAAGTCGCGCAGCACGGTCGAGGCTGTGACCAGCGCGCCGGCGGCGCCCAGCGCCTTGCCGCAGGTATGAACGATCACGAGGTTCTCGCGCCCTTCATAAGGTGCAGTGTGCCCACGCCCCTGCTCGCCATAGACGCCGGTGCCGTGCGCCTCGTCCACCATCAGGAACGCGTCGTGTCGGTCCGCGATGGCGACGAGGTCGTCGAGCGGTGCGACGTCGCCATCCATGCTGTAGACGCTTTCGACCACGATCCAGACCCGGCCCGTGCCGCCCTCGGCGCGCCAGCCGCGAATGGTGTCTTCGACCGACCCGGGATCATTGTGCGCGCTGATCCGGAATTCGGCCCGGCCGGCCCGCGCGCCTTCATGGATGCTGGCGTGCACGAGAGAATCGAGCACCAGGAGGTCGCCGCGCTGCGGTAGCGTCGTCAGTACGGCGAAATTGGCGACGTAGCCGCCGCCGAAGAACAGCGCCGTCTCGGCCCTAAAGAACGCGGCGGCTTCGGCCTCGAGCCGTTCGTGCTCCTCGCAATTGCCGCGCAGCAGCCGCGACCCGCCGGCGCCGATCGGCGTGCCGGCATCGAGCGCGGCCGAGACCGCATTCTTAATGCGCGGCGCGCCCGCGAGCGCCAGATAGTCGTTCGAGACGAAATCGATGCCCGCGCGCGGCTTGAGACCGCGCAGCCGATCGGCCTTGCTCAGGGCGTGCAAGGCCGCGGCGTAATCAGCGACCTTGGCCGCGTGGATTGCGCTCATGCTTCTCTCTCAGATTTGTCGTTGGTCGCGCGGCGAATCCCGCCGCGCGCGTGCCGGAGCTGCGCTCAGGCGAGGGCGGAGTTGATGCCGAGCCGGTCCAGCAGATGGGCGTCGCGATCGCGCTGCGGGTTCCTGGTGGTCAGCAGCACATCGCCGATGAAGATCGAATTCGCGCCGGCGAGGAAGCACATCGCCTGCAGCTCGTCGGTCATGTATTGCCGTCCGGCCGACAGCCGCACCACGCTCTTCGGCATCATGATCCGCGCGGTGGCGACCAGACGCACCAGCGCGATCGGATCAGGCCGTTCCGCGGTGTCGTTGACCGGAACGCCTTTGACCTCATTCCACAGATTGATCGGCACGCTCTCCGGATGGCTGGGGAGATTGGCAAGCAGCATCAGCATGCCGAGCCGGTCATCGACCTGTTCACCCATGCCGATGATGCCGCCGCAGCAGACCTTGATGCCGGCGTCGCGCACATGCGCGAGCGTATCGATGCGGTCCTGCAGGGTGCGGGTGGTGATGATCTTGTCGTAGAACTCGGGCGAGGTGTCGACGTTGTGGTTGTAGAAATCGAGCCCGGCGTCGGAGAGACGCTCGGCCTGCTTTGGCGTCAGCATGCCGAGCGTGACGCAGGTTTCCATGCCCAGGCCCTTCACCGCGCTGACCATGTCGCAGACCTGATCGAGATCGCGGTCCTTCGGGCTGCGCCAGGCCGCGGCCATGCAGAAGCGGGTTGCGCCGGCGTCCTTGGCGCGCTGCGCGACCGCGACCACTTCGTCCCGCGGCATCAGGCGAGTGGCCTTCAGGCCGGTGTCGTAATGTGCGCTCTGCGAGCAGTAGCCGCAGTCTTCCGGGCAACCGCCGGTCTTGATGCTGAGCAGGCTCGCGGTTTCGACATGGTTCGGATTGAAGTTGGCGCGATGCACGCCTTGCGCCTGAAACATCAGGTCCGCGAACGGCAGGTTATAGAGTGCTTCAGCCTCGGTACGGTCCCAGGTCTTGCGGAGCGCTGCACTGGTGCGGCTGTCGGTCCGTTCGATTTCCACGACATCAACCATAGGGCTTGCTTTCTCGCTTGCTGTGGATCATAGATAATCTGAGATATTATCTATGATCTATGGACTTGGAACGATGCTAGCCGAGCCCGAACGCGCGCGCACCCGTTTTTTCGATAGATAATCTATGACAAACGAGAGCGAGAACACGACCACCGCGAGGCGCATCGCCGAAGCGATCGGAGAGCGCATCATCAGCGGCGAATTGCTGCCGGACGCGCCGCTGCGGCAGGACCATGTCGCGCGCGAATTCCATTCGAGCCACGTCCCGGTGCGCGAGGCGTTCAGGCAATTGGAGGCGCAGCATCTCGTCGTTGCGGTGCCGCGACGCGGGGTGCGGGTCGCCCCGCTCGACACCAGGTCGGTGAAGGAAATCGCCGAGATGCGCGCCGCGCTCGAAGTGGTCGCGTTGCGCAATGCCGCCCCCAGGCTCACATCGGCGCATCTGGCACGGATCGAACTCGCCATGATCGAAGGCGACAATGCCGAGACCGTGCAGGATTTCGAGATGGCCAATCGCGCCTTCCATCATGCGCTGGTGGCGCCCTGCGCGATGCCGCGGCTGCTCGCCAGCCTCGACGGCCTGCAGCTTGCGAATTCGCGGCTGGTGTTCGCAATGGCGCGCAACGCCGGGTGGCGGCCGCGGCCGAGCCAGGATCATCGCGTGATCCTGCAGGCGCTGCGCGCCCGCAACATCGAACAAGCCTGCAGCCTGCTGGCGCGGCATATTCAAACCATCGAGCGGCTTGCCCTGCCGGCGGCGTGATCACTTTGCTCCGAGTCGAGCGATGGACTCCGGTTCACCTCGCCCCGCGTGCAGGGAGAGGCATAGGCCGCCTTCGACGGCCGTTCCCAAGAACGCCGAAGCAAGGCTTCGGCTATGACGCATCGGCAGATGCGTTCCGGGTGAGGGGGAGTCTCCGCGCGAGTATCTGTCTCCGTGTGTGCGGAGGCAGCCCCTCACCCCAACCCTCTCCCCATGAGAACGGGGCGAGGTGGCGCGCCGCCTTTGCGACCGCCATTCAATCCAATCCCATCACTCTCTAAGCGATCGCGACGATCTCCAGCTCCTGATCGCCCGAGCCTGCGACGTCGCCCAGGGCTTTGCCCATCAGCGACCTCGCCACCGGCGAGACAAAGGAAATCGAGCCTGCCTTTGGATCGGCTTCATCCTCGCCGACAATGCGATAGGTCTGCACCCGCCCGTCGGCGCGGCTGAAAGTTACCGTGCTGCCGAAGGCGACGGTTTCGGTGGAAGCAGGGTCAGGCACGACCTGCGCGGTGCGGAGCCGCTCCGTGAGATAGCGCGCGTCGCGCAGTGGGGCCGCCGACTGCCGCCGCCGTTCGTTGACGTCCTCGAGCTGCTGCGCAGTCTCGTAAGCCTCGCGCGCCTCCTGAAGATGGCGCTCCAACGCTCTCCGTCCGGCTTCGGTCACCAGGTTGGGATGCGGCGAAATGGGGCGGTCCGGCAACAGCGTTTCCGACGCCGTCTCGGCACTTTCTTCCTTGGTGAAGGCAACGCTCAATCCAGAACTCCATCGATGAGGCCAGCAGCATAGACCCGCCCCACGCGCCCCCCTAATGCGCGAAGGGATTAGGCGCGATCTAATGCGAGGCAGGCTGTTCCGCCTTGCTCCGTCTGCCGAAGCGGTTCTTTACACCCTCGCGCCAGCCCTGGAAGGTGACGAACAGCATCGGCACCAGGAAGATGCCGACCGAGCTTGCGGCGAGCATACCGCCGAACACCGCGGTGCCGACCGCGCGGCGGCTGATTTCCGCGGCACCGGTCGCGACCACCAGCGGCACCAAGCCGAGGATGAAGGCAATTGATGTCATCATGACGGCGCGGAAGCGCATCTGCGCGCCCATCGTCGCGGCCTCCGTGATCGGCTTGCCGGCCTCGCGCTGCTCCTTGGCGAACTCGACGATCAGGATCCCGTTCTTGGCGGCGAGCGCGATCAGCACCACGAGGCCGATCTGGCCGTAGAGATCGAGGTTCAGACCCGCGAGCTTGATCGCAAGATAGGAACCGAACACGCCGACCGTGACCGACAGCAGCACGGGAATCGGGATCGTCCAGCTCTCATACAGCGCGACCAGGAACAGATAGGCAAATAGCACCGCGAGCCCGAGGATGATGCCGGTCTGGCCGGAGGCCGCCTGCTCCTGATAGGCCGTGCCGGTCCACTCGTAGGAATAGCCGGAAGGCAGCGTCGACTTGGAGAGGTCGGCCATCGTCGCGATCGCGGTGCCCGAGGACACGCCCGCCGCCGGGCTGCCGTTCACGGTGACCGAACGATAATTGTTGTAGCGCGTGATCACCTGCGGTCCGGTCACGATGCGCAAGGACGCGATGGAGCGGATCGGCACCATCTCGCCGCCGCTGTTGCGCACATAGATCTGCCAGATGTCGGGAATGTCGCGGCGATCGGCGGCATCTCCCTGCACATTGACCTGCCAGGTACGGCCGAACAGGTTGAAGTTGTTGACATAGATGCCGCCGAGCGTGGCCTGCAGCGCGGTGAAGACGTCGGCCATGTTGAGGCCGAGCGCCTGCGCCTTGGCGCGATCGATATCGAGATAGACCGACGGGTTGGTCGCGGTGAAGGTCGAGAACACGCGGGCCAGATTCGGATTGCGGTTCGCAGCACCGATCAGCCCGCCCATCACGCTGCTGAGCGAGGCCGGATCCTGCCCTTCCAGCGCCTCGAGCTGATATTCGAAGCCGCCGGAGGTCGAGAGCCCGATGATCGGCGGCAGGTTGAACGGCAGCACCGAAGCCTGGCGAATCTGCGATCCCCCGACGAAGGTCTGCCCGATCGCAGCCTGCACCGAGTCGGTGACGGCCTTGCGGTCGGCGAACGCCTTCATGCGCGCCACCATGAATGCCGAATTCGGCTCGCTGGCTCCGTCGAGCAGCGAGAAGCCGATGATCGACAGCACATGGTCGATCGCCGGATTCTTCTTCAAGAGCGCCTCGACCTGCTTGGTGACCTCGCTGGTGCGTGCCACCGACGCGCCGTCGGGCAATTGCACCGCGATGAAGAAGGCGCCCTGATCCTCCTCGGGCAGGAAGCCGGTCGGCGTGATCTTCGACACGCCGAACACCGCGCCGGCAAACACCAGCACCGCAACCAGCGACAGCACCGCCACACGAACCAGGCGTTGCACCACGCCGGCGTAGCGGTCGCGTACCCAGTCGATGCTGCCGAGCACCCGTCCCATGATGCCCCGGCGCGGCCCGCCATGACGCAGGAACACGGCGCACAGTGCCGGCGACAAGGTCAGCGCATTCAGCGCCGAGATCACCATCGCGGCGCTGATCGTCACCGCGAACTGGCGGAACAGCGTGCCGGAAATGCCCGGGATGAACGCGATCGGCACGAACACCGAGAGCAGCACAAGCGAGATCGCGATGATCGGCGCGGTGATCTGCGCCATCGCCTTCTTGGTGGCGTCGGCCGGCGACAGCTCCGGCTCCTCCTCCATGACGCGCTCGACGTTCTCGACCACGACGATGGCGTCGTCGACCACGATGCCGATCGCCAGCACCATCGCCAGCAGCGAGACCGTATTGGCGGAATAGCCGAGCGCGAGCAGCACCGCGAAGGCGCCGATCAGGCTGACCGGAACCGCGACCGCCGGGATCACCGTGGCGCGCAGATTGCCGAGGAACAGGAACACCACGATCACGACGAGCACGAAGGCCTCGCCGAGCGTCTTCATCACCTCCTTGATCGTATCGGACACGAAGGTGGTGGAGTCGTACTGCACGAGATAGGTCAGCCCCGGCGGAAACCGCTCCGACAACCGCGCAAGCGTGGCCTGCACCGCCTTGGCCGTGGTCACGGCATTGGCGCCGGGCGCGAGATAGATGCCCATCGGCACGCCGGGATTGCCGTCGATCCGCGACTCCGAATCCATGTTCTGCGCGCCGATCTCGACGCGAGCAACGTCCCTGATCCGCAGCACCGATCCGTCCGGATTGGCCCGCAGCACGATGTCGCCGAACTGCTTGGATGTCGTCAGGCGGCCCTGCGTCTGCACATTGAACTGGAACTGCTGGTCGTTGCTGATCGGACGCGCGCCGATGCGGCCGACCGGTGCCTGCACGCTTTGCGCCCGGATCGCGGCGATCACGTCCGACGGCGCCAGATTGAGGCTGGTCAGGCGCTGGGTATCGAACCAGATCCGCATCGAATAGTTCAGCTTCGCGAACAGCGAGGCTTGTCCGACGCCAGGCGTGCGCGAGATCGCGTCCAGCACGTTGATGATAGCGTAGTTGGTGATGAACAGCGGATCCTGATCGCCGCTCTTGCTGTACAGCACGATGAATTGCAGCACTGCCGAGGATTTCTTCTGCACGGTCAGGCCCTGCGCCTGCACCTCGGTCGGCAATTGCGCGAGCGCGCTCTGCACGCGGTTGTTGACGTTGACGGTGTTGATATCGGGATCGGTGCCGAGCGCGAACGAGACCGTCAGCGTGTAGCTGCCGTCATTGCCGCTGGTCGACTTCATGTAGAGCATCTTGTCGACGCCCACGACCTGCGCTTCCAGCGGCTGGGCGACGCTCGATTCCACCACTTCAGCCGATGCGCCGGGAAACACGGCGGAGACCGTGACCTGCGGCGGCACGATGTCCGGGAACTGCGCGACCGGAATCTGCATCAGCGCCAGCGCGCCCGCGATTGTGATCACGAACGCGATGACGATCGCAAGCCGCGGACGATCGACGAAGACGGCAGAAATCATGGGTTATTGCCCGTCGATTTCGGCGTGTTGCCGGCGCCGCCGTCCGCCGAAACCTTCATGCTCGACTGGATCAGCGCGCTGACGGGCCCCGGCGCCACCACCTCGCCCGGCTTGACCTTCTGCACCCCCTCGACGACGACCTTGTCGCCGAGCGAGATGCCGCTCGTCACCGCCGCAATCGTTGCGGTCGATTGCCCAAGCTGGATCCGCCTTTGCTCGGCCTTGTTGTCCGCGCCGACGACATAGACATATTCGCCCTGCTGGTCCGACAGCACCGCCGAACGCGGGATCGCGAGCACCTCGACCGGCTGCACGCCTTCGAGGAGAACGGTCACGAACTCATTGTCGGTGAGTTCGCGGACCGAGCCGCCGGCTGCGACGGAGGTGTAGGTTGACGGGTTGGGGATGACGCCGCGCAGGGAGATGGTGTCGGTGTTCTGCGCGATCGTGTTGTTGACGAAGTTCAGCTCGCCGGTCTTGTCGTAGAGCCGGCCGTCCGGCAACCGCAGGCGGATGACGACGGCCTTGAAGCCACCGCGCGTCGCATAACGGTCGCGCAGATCGAGCGCCTCGCGCACCGGCACGGGAAAGGTAACATACATCGGGTCCTGGCTGACGATGGTCGTCAGGGTTCCCGAGCTCGGCGTCACGACGTTGCCCTCGGTGACCGCGGTGCGTCCGATCCTGCCGTCGATCGGCGAGTGGATCATGGTGTAGTCGAGATTGATCTGGGACAGGTCGACCTGCGCCTGCGCGGCCTGCACCTGCGCCTCGAGGCTCTGCTGGTTGGCGACCGCCGCATCAACATTGGATTGCTGGCCGGCCGGGCCGCCCATCAGGGCCTTGGCGCGATCGGTGGTCAGCTTGGCGTTGACCAGCGTCGCCTGCAACTGGGCGACCTGTGCCTTCTTCGATGCGAGATCGGCTTCGAACGGGCCGCGCTCGAGCTGATACAAGAGATCACCGGCCTTGACCTCGGAGCCCTCGACAAAGTTCCGCTTGTCCAGGAACGCGGTCACACGCGCCACCACGTTGACGCGGTTGGGGGCCTCGATGCGTCCGAGAAATTCATTGGTTTCGGTGATCGGCCGCTTCACCGCCTCGAACACGCCCACGGCAGGAGGCCCGGGCGGCCCCGCCTGGGCATGGGCCGCTGATACTCCCGCCGCCATTAGTCCCGCCGATACGAGAAGCCCTGCCAAGCCACCGAGCATGCGTTCCGTACCACTCATGCAGTCCAACCCTTCGGTTACCAACAGACGCTACGAGACCGATATGACGTCGAGTTCCCTCAGACCCGAAGGTCAGGATGGGCAGGTGCGTTGCAGCAGATCATAACGCGGCCAATCCGACAATGCTGTAAGCTGATCGCTCTTGTTCCAGCGATCTCGGCTGAAGGACAGTTCTGAGAAACGTCGCGGCGCTGCAATCGCACCGCGATTGCGACCGCCGTCCAGCGCGGGGCATGCCGCGGACACCGAAAACTCCCGGCAATGTGATGCAAATGAGCGCTACCTCGATATGGTCGGAGCTCAGCTCTGCGCGTGGTCGACGACGGATCGGGCGCGGCCGCGGACCGAGCGCTCACAGCGCGATGGCGCCCTTCAAACGAGACGTCTGTTGATAGAGAGGCGACGCAAGGTGCTCGTACAGCCAAGGCCTTGCACGCTTGCCGCTGACCTCGTGCACGCCGTCGAAAACGTCGATGTCGATCAAATGCGGATGGCCTGACGATGCGTAGACCGACCGCATCTCCGCGAACTTCTCATCCCGCCCGAGCTCCATCGCGTTTGCACCGTCACGATTGCCAATCTCGGCGAACAGCGGACATGGACAAAGCAGATATGCCAGATCGGCGCCGGCGTATTTGGCGCGGCCGTTGCTGAAATGGATGTAGGCCGCAAGTTCGACGCCGAGATTCCTGGTGATCACGGATGACATCAGGAACTTCTTCTCGTCGCGCATATATCCCGACACGACAGTCGGCCGCATCTGCCCGGTCGCGGCTTCCAGATGCAGCGCGAGAAAGGCGCCCCAGGACACCCCGTAGACGCCGACATTCAAACCCGACGCGCCGGTGAGCTTCCTGCAAACGATTTCGCCGGCGTCGAGCGATGCGCATGACACGTTGTGGGCGGAGACACCGTGCGATGCCAGCATCGCGGCGATGTTGTTCTGGCTCTCCTGATTTCCGATCTGGATGATGTAAGGACACCAGACGACGTAGCCGTCCCGACATAGCCGTTTGCCGAGCGCGTTCATGTAGTCCTTGTCGGCATCGTCGAAGCAGCGCTCCGGCGTGCTCGCCATGCCGTGGCCGAGCAGGATCAATCCCTTGAATTCTCCGCCGGGAATTCCAAGACATCCGCGCACCGGCACGCCGCATTCCAGATCGAACTCGACCTTCACGACCGAGAAGCCATCCTCGGGCGCGCGCCAGAGAACCCGGATCTCGTCGTGCGACGGCCGATAAAGCCGCCGCGCCCGGAACAGAGATCGCATCTCTCCGCGAATCTCCGAACCGGTGGCGACCGCGTGCAGCCTGCCGCTTGCCGCAATATCGAACAACGACCGGCAGAACTGATCGTAGCCAAGGGTCGGCAAGTCGACATTCGCGCATGATCCCTGGCAATGGCCCAGCGCCAACCCCTCGTTGCCGGCCCGCGACGAGGGGCCGACCAGCGTCATCAACAATCCGGAAAGCGCCCTGCGGCTGATCATCGGCTCTCCCCGAGCCGACGATGGCTCGCATAAATGTCAGAGGTGGCCGCTCACAACGCGATGAGACGCGGTTTGAATCGTCATCGCGCTTAGGCCGCCCCTTAGGCATGATCCTTTTCGGACTTCGCACTTTTCCGGATCATGCCCTAGCTGGCGCCACGGATTGCGCGGATACAAATTAAAGGATGTTCATGCTCGAACGATCGCGTGCAGCGTTGCAAATGTGTGACGCCGACGGGGCTGGCGCAGCGCCAGTCACGCCAATCAGGTTTCGAGATGCTTCGGAATATTTCCACCTGTCACGCAGCTTCGATTTCGCCACACGCGGCGATGATCGTCGGGCCTTGATTATCGAGCCTTCCTCAAGTCTCTATCGAGACTCTATCAAGTCTTGGGCCTGCCCCCGCCGACCTGGCATCGGCCTTCGAATTCGTCGTCCGGGCGCCGGCGGCCGCGCACCGGGTCGCAGCCGAGCGAGCAAGGCTCTACGCGCCCGCGCGAAAATCGCGAAAAAGAGCGGCGAAAACGCCGGAATTCCCCCCCGATGCGCGTGAACGCGCACCGGAATAACCCGGACTCGTGGCTCGGGCTGAATTGCTTTACGCAATATTTCCGGGGCCGCCGGGTTTATCTATTGGGCAACAACAGTTTTTGGAATGACCGATGGCGAACGACCTGCACGAGCATCTGATTGAACTGGCCTATGAGGCCGCGGTTGTCCCCGAATTGTGGCCGAATGTCCTGCATCAGGTCGGTGCGATCGCGCGTGCGCGCGGTATCGTGCTGCTGACGGCGGCCCCGCACGACGTCCGCTGGGTCGCATCCCCCGACATGCACGACGACACCGTGGCCTATGTCGAAGGCGGCTGGCACGAGCGCAACGGGCGATTGCCGCGCTTGCTCGCGGCCAACCATGCCGGCTTCCTGCGCGACATCGACGTGTTCGATACGCCCGAGGAGGTGCAGCAGGATTTCCAGATCCGCGAATTCTTCCGCCCGCGCGGGCTCGGATGGGGCGCCGGTACCGCGATCCCGGTGCCGAGCGGCGACGTGCTGATCTACAGCGTCGAGCGCGAATACCAGCACGGACCGATCGAGCGGGAGGCAATCGAGCAGCTCGACGCGCTGCGGCCGCATCTGGCGCGCGCCGCGCTGCTGTCGGCGCGGCTGGGGATGGAGCGCGCCAGGGCGGCAACCGAATCGCTGGCGATGCTCGGCCTGCCCGCGGCAGTGCTGCGGCGCGGTGGCCGCCTGATGGCGGCCAACACGCTGTTCGACCGCCTGGTGCCCGACGTGATGCAGGATCGCGGCGAGCGCCTGACGCTGGCGTCGACGGCTGCCGACACGCTGTTCGCCCAGGCGCTGGCCGCGCTTGATCAAGGACTGATCAGCGTGGAGGTGCGCTCGGTGCCGATCGCGGCGCAGGAGGATCGGCCACCGCTGATCGTGCATCTGGTCCCGATCCACGGCGCGGCGCGCGACCTGTTCGACCGCGCGGCGGCGATCGTGATCGTAACGCCGGTGGTGCCGGCCGAGGTGCCGACCGCGGAAGTGCTGCAGGGCCTGTTCGACCTGACGCCCGCGGAGGCGCGCGTCGCGCGCGGCATCGGCGAAGGACGCACCGTCGAGGCAATCGCCGGCGCATTCGGCATCTCCCGCGAAACGGTGCGCAACCAGCTCAAGGCAGTGCTGGCCAAGACCGGACTGGGCCGGCAGGTGGAGCTGGCCGGACTGCTCGCCGGCGCGAAGGTGCCGCCGGGGTCGTCAGGAGACTAGCGCACGCCGCGCAAGCCTCGGTGCAGGGGTCGATGCGATCCTCCGGGAATTCGCAAAAGGATCGCATGTTCAAACGGTACCGGTTACGCTAGGGGTAGCTCCCCTCCCTCCGCGCGCCCCGCCCGGCGCATGTCCAGTCAATGAGTGCAACTGAATGGCCGAAGCCGACCTCGACGCCGTCATCCGGCAAACCGCAAAAGCGCAGACCAAGGCCGTGATGGCGGCTGCCAAGAAACGCCAGGCCGTCTGGGTCACGCGCGCCGCCAGGGCCAAGGACAAGGAGGCCAAGGCACGCTTCCGCTTCCTGGCCAAGAGCACGATGCTGAACGCAACCGCGACCGCCAAGAGGTTGCAGAATTCGGCCGAGAACGCCGCCGACGCCTATGCCCGCGCCATGAAGAAGGC
The DNA here is from genome assembly GCF_029714545.1 of Bradyrhizobium pachyrhizi. Classification (NCBI taxonomy): domain Bacteria; kingdom Pseudomonadati; phylum Pseudomonadota; class Alphaproteobacteria; order Hyphomicrobiales; family Nitrobacteraceae; genus Bradyrhizobium; species Bradyrhizobium pachyrhizi. The sequence goes on from NZ_CP121667.1 coordinate 8,827,098, forward strand.
GATGGAAGAGCCGCCGCCGGCCAAGACGCCTGCGAAGAAGAAAGCCGACGGCTAGTCGATGCCGCGTTACGTCGCCCTGCTGCGCGCGGTCAATGTCGGCGGCACCGGCAAGCTGCCGATGACCGAGTTGAAGGCGATGTGCGTCGACGAGGGATTTGCCGACGCGCAGACCTATATCGCCAGCGGCAATGTCGTGTTCTCCTCGAAGCTCGGCGCGGCCAAGGTCAAGGCCACGCTGGAACGGCGGCTGCAGGCCTATGCCGGCAAGCCGGTCGGCGTCGTCGTCCGCAGCGCGGACGAGATCGCCGCGGTGCTGAAGGCCAATCCGTTTCCGAAAGCGCCGCCGAACTATACTGTCGCGATCTTCCTCGACGAGCCGCCGCCGAAGGACGCCTTGAAGGACATCAAGGGCCAGCAGGACGAAGAGGTGCGGCTCGGCAAGCGCGAGATCTACGTCGCCTATGGCAGCGGCATGGGCCGCTCGAAGCTGAAGATCCCCGCCGCCGCCAAGGGCACCGCGCGCAACATCAACACCATCGCCAAGCTCGCCGAGCTGGCGGCGGGTGAGTGAGCAATCAGCCCCATTCGCCTAGTGAACCGTCATCTTGGGGAGCGCGCACTTGCGCGCGTCTCGAAGATGCACGGCACGGCCGGTGGCCGATTCATCCTTCGAGACGGCCGCTTCGCGGCTCCTCAGGATGACGGGTTAGACATTTCAGTTCGTGGCAGATAGCGCGAAGTCGCTAGGTTTCCCGCACCGCGAATCCTTCGGCGCTGAGCCTTGCCAGCACGTCCTCCAGATGGGCGCGGTCGCGGGTTTCGATCACGAGCTCGAGCAGCGTCGCCTTCGCCGGAAGATCGGAGAAGGTGCGCTGATGCGAGACCTCGATGATATTGGCGCCGGCGTCGGCAAGCAGGATCGACACCGCCGCGAGCTGTCCGGGCCGGTCGACGATGTCGAGCGCCAGTTGCGTCAGCCGTCCCTCGCGGGCGAGCTCGCGGGTCAGGACCGAGGCGATCAGCCTGGTGTCGATATTGCCGCCGGTCAGCACCAGGCCGACATTGCGACCCGCAAACCGCTCGGGAGCTGCGAGCACCGCCGCGAGGCCGGCCGCGCCGGCGCCCTCGACCACCGTCTTCTCGATCGAGATCAGGGTTGCGACCGCGCGCTCGATCTGGTCCTCGCTGACCAGGATGATGTCGTCGACGAGCTCACGGACGATTTTCGTGGTGATCTGCCCGGGCGCCTTGACCGCAATGCCCTCGGCGAGCGTGTCGCCGCGCATCGGCAGCTGCTCGCCTTTGACCGCATTGTACATTGACGGATAGAGCTGGGCCTGCACGCCGACGACCCGGACCGACGGCTTCAGCGCCTTCGCGGCCGTGGCGATGCCCGAGATCAGCCCGCCGCCGCCGATCGGTACCACCAGGATATCGAGCTCCGGCACCGTCGCGAGCATTTCAAGTCCGATCGTGCCCTGTCCTGCAATGATCAGCGGATCGTCATAGGGATGGATCAGGATCAGGCCCTTCTGCGCGGCATGCGAGCCGACGAACGCGAAGCATTCTTCCAGCGTCTGCCCGGTGATGATGACCTCGGCGCCGTGCCGCCTGGTGTTCTCGATCTTCACCATCGGCGTCCCGATCGGCATCACGATGGTGGCGGGGATACCGAGCCGCTTCGCGTGATAGGCCACGCCCTGGGCGTGATTGCCGGCCGACATCGCGATTACCCCGCGCTTGCGCTCCGCGGGCGACAGCGCCTGCAGGCGATTCAGCGCGCCGCGCTCCTTGAAGGTCGCGGTGAACTGCAGGTTCTCGAATTTGAGGAACAGGCGACAGCCGCAGATCTCGCCCAGCGTGCGGCTCTCGTTGCAGGCCGTGACCATGACCGCATCCCGGATCACATCCGCGGCACGGCGTATGTCGGCAAGGGTGATGGCGGCGGTGTCGGAAGGCTGCGGCATCGGGTTTCGCTTTGGTCCGTTTCGTCAGACGGAACCTAGCGGGTTTCGGCGCCGAAAACGACCGCGCAGAGCATGATCCGGAAAAGTGCGAAGCGGTTTTCCGGAAAGATCATGCTTAAACAACGAGCTAGAGCGCGATGACGATTCAACCTGATCTCATCGCGCTTTAGCGTGCGGCCAACACCCGTTCCTCCGGTCTGGCCGGACCGGCCAGCTGAACCTCATCGCATTTTGGGCATACAAGCGCGGTGCGGAAATGCTTGTCGAGCACAATGGTTCGCGTCCTGCCGCACTGGCAGCGCCATCGGCTTATCCATGGAAGACCGGCCCGGGTTCGCGATGCAAGGAAAGCATGCGCCTGGCTGCCCCGGTCCGGTTAACCCAATATGACTTGAAGCCGGATAATTTGTCGCGCCGCTAAAAGAGACCGGCGCTGAGATCAAGGCCGTAGCTTGCCCTGAGTGCCGCGACGAACAGGACAGCGGACGCAAACAACAGGACATGCCGGGCGATGCTGCTCCGAAGCGAATTGGCCGGAAACGCGCGTGCGATCGATTGAGCCAAAGCAGTCATTTGCGACCTCCGGAGCCACGCCCCGAAGGTAGGTCGCGTGCAGCGCAGTGAGGTTCAATGCGGCTCGCGGATCGGCCGGCGGCGCGCCAATGTGCTCTGTTCGGTATCGCTCGGTGCCCGCACCCGATTCTTGAAGCGGTGACCGACCACGATCAGCCTGCCCTCGGCGCGGATTACGGTCTCGGCCGATGGCGCGGACGGCAGATTGTCTTGCATGACCGCCTCCAGCGCGCGCAGGAACTCGCGACCGGCCGATGTGATCTCCCAGCCTTCGACGTCACGGAGCACATAGCGATTGCTAAAGATGTCGAGTTCGGGGACCCGCGACGCCAGACGTTTGATCCGCGCATGCCAATCGTCGCCGCTCGATGAGAGGATTGCGAGATCGTGCTTGAGTGAATTGATTGTGGCTTTGCCGCGGACGTGACTGGCCAATATTTTTAAGATCGCAACCTGTATGCTCAACTCGACGCCTCGACCGCCACGGTTCTTTTTGTTCTGCGCAGCCGACCTGGAAATTATCGCGCTGATGACTCAGGCGTCCAGTCATCAGCGCCAGTTATCCAGAACCCGACAAGACGGTATCGACTTACGCCGCGCGTGATGTGTCGACGCGGCGCTCGGGCCGGTGCGACGACATCGATTCCTCCTCCATATCCTGCGGCGCGCCCCAAAATTCCTGCACCGTCGGCCCGTGCTTGAGTCTTTTGTCGCGCAGGAAGCCGAGAATTTCATGCGGCCAGACCCGGCGGCCCATCTGCGTGTACCAGCGCATCGCGTGACGAAGTCCGGCGTCGCGGTGGAGCAGCACGCGGAGCAGCGCCTTCGGGCGGCACTGCAGCACCATCTCGGTGAACTTGAACCAGAGCAGTACGCGCCATGGCGGCATGTGCCGGGTCGCGAGCACCTGATGCTTGTAGTCCCAGAGCCTGCGATCGGTCTGGATGACGCGCCGCTCCGCCGCGAGACGGAAATAGGGCGTCCAGCGATGCGGCGTGACGTAGAGCATCTGGATCTGGTCGGGATCATAGGACAACAGCTGCCTGAGACCGCGCCAATGGTCGCGATCGGTTTCCTCCTCGAAGCCGACCACCCAGGTCGCCATCGACAGGATGCCGTGCTGGCGCATCAAACGGATGGCCTCGCGATCGATCGTGGTGGTCGCGCCCTTGCGGATCAGCTCCAGCGTCTTCTCGTCGGTGTTCTCCATGCCGAGCAGGAAGCGCTGCCAGCCCGCTTTCTTGTAGAGATGCAGGATGTCGGCGTCGCGCACGATGTCGTCGGCGCGGGTCGAGCCGACGAGGATCAGATCGACATCCTCCACGATCAAGGCCTCGAGAAAGGCCCGCCACGCCTTCTTCGAGACGGTCGGATTCTCGTCGGCGAAATTGATCACCTTGACGCCGTGCTCGCGATGGAGCCGCGCCAGCTCCTTCGCAAACCGCACGGGATCGCGGTGCCGCCATCGCGTCCAGAAGCCGCGCTGGCCGCAGTAGTTGCAAAGATGCGGACAGCCGCGCGAGAACTGCACGACGACGGCGCGCAGGCCGCCCCAATAGCTGTAGCGCGCGTGATCGATCAATTCCCATCCGACGCGATAGGCATCGAGATCCCGGATAACAGGCGCAGGCGGCGTGACGCGCGGCCCATAATCGTCGCGGAATGCGATGCCGTTGATGATGCGAAGATCCTCGCCGGCCTCCAGCGCCCGCATCAGACGGCGCGCGGTTTCTTCGCCCTCGCCGCGCACGATCGCGGTGACGTAGCGCTCCTCGCGCAGGATGTCGCGCCAGTGATAGGTCGGAAACACGCCGCCATAGACGATCCGCACGTTTGGCAGGGCCTTGACGATCGCCTGCGCCACCTCGGCGATCACAGGATGGCCCGACGTCGAGCCGGAATGACCGAACAACACCGCATCCGGTGCAAATCTCGATGCCTCCGCCACGATGGCTTCGACCGGCATCGGCCCGAACTCGGCATCGACAAGACCGACGTCGTGGCCGTCATCGATGAGCGGCCCGCCGATCGACAGCAGGCCGAGCGGCGGCAGATGGTCGTCGGGGATCCGGCTGCCGATCGCCGGGTGCGGCACGTTGACGAGAAGAATGCGCATGGATGATCGCTCCCGCTTTGGTTGGCGTGATCGTTCGTCCCCGCAGCTTGTGAAAGAGAGCCCAACCCCCCGGCCGGGCTTTAGGAAGAGCTGGAAGCGCAACCTCCTTGTTTGAGCATGATCTTTTCGGAAAACCGCTTCACACTTTTCCGGATCATGCTCTTAGAGGTTCGGCACCTCCGCCGGCGCGATCGCGGTCAGCCCGCCGAAGCGGCGCTCGCGGCGATGGAAGGAGGCGAGCGCGTCGGCGAGATCGTCGGCATCGAATTCGGGCCACATCCGCTCGGTGAAATGCAGCTCGGCATAAGCGCCCTCCCAGAGCAGGAAGTCCGACAGCCGCTTCTCGCCCGAGGTGCGGATGATCAGGTCGACGTCGCGCAGGCCGGCCTCCCCGGTGATGAGATCGGCGAAAGTCTCGCGGCTCAGCTCGCCGGCGCCGGCCGCGCTCGCGGCCGCGTTCAGGATGGCGTCGCGCGCCGAATAGTCGATCGCGATGCGCAGATGCAGCGTGGTGCCGCCGGCGGTCTCGGCCTCCGCGCGCGTGATCGCGGCGGCGATGCCGTCGGGCAGCCGGTCGCGGCGGCCGATCACGGTGAGGCGAACGCCGTTGCGCACGAGCGCGGCGATCTCGTTGGCGAGGTAGAACCGCAACAGCCCCATCAGTGCCGCGACCTCGGCCTTCGGACGGCGCCAATTGTCGCTCGAGAAGGCGTAGAGCGTCAGCGTGCCGACGCCCTGGTCCGGCGCGGCCTCGACGATGCGGCGGATCGCCTCGACGCCGGCCTCGTGTCCGCGCAGCCGTGACAGGCCGCGCCGCGTCGCCCAGCGGCCATTGCCGTCCATGATGATGCCGACATGGAGCCTGATGGCGGCTTCCGGCTTGAGCGCGACGTTACTTTGCATCACAAAGTCTCCGGACAAAAATGGGATGATTCAAACCGGCTGGATACCGAGGCGGCCAGCTGCGCCGTCGTCCTTGCCGGCGGCCTTCTCAGCCTTGCCGCCGGCCTTTTCTGTCGTGCCGGCAGCCTTGGCCGCGTCACGCACCAGCTGCTCGAGCACGGCGAGATAGTCGAGGAAGCGGCGGCGGCCGCTCTTGGTCAGGCGACAGGTGGTGTGCGGACGATTGCCTTCATAGCCCTTGATGACGTCGACGAGACCGGCCTCCTGCAGCACCTGGAGGTGCCGGCTGAGGTTGCCGTCGGTCAGGCCGCAGAGCTGCTTGAGATCGGCAAAGGCGAGCCCCTTCGGATGCGCCATCAGCGAGGTCAGCAGCCCGAGCCGCGCCTTCTCGTGGATGACGCGGTCGAGGCCTTCATAGGCGAATGGCGCGGTGGTCAGGTCAGTCTTCGGCATCATGGCCTCCGGAAGCGAAATAGAGCAGCGCTGCGAGCAGCAACTGGCCGATCGCGAATGGCAGTCCCATGGTCCAGGGCGACAGCGCGTGGCTCTGGCTTGCAATCAGCAGCACCGTGAAGCCCGACAGGAAATACCAGGCGCCGCCGAGCGCGATCGTGCGCGGCAGCAGGCGGACCGAGGCGAACACGCCGAGGCTGACCAGCACCTGCCACAGGCCGGGCAACATCCACAACGTCTCGGGCGCGAACTTCCATTGCAGGATCGCGAGCAGCACGCCGGCGATAACAGCGGGAACGAACTGCTCGATCGCCTGCTGGACCATCGCGTCCGCAAGGCCGGAATGATGCCGCCGCGAGCGCGCCTGCATCTCGATCCAGATCAGCACGGCGGAGACCAACGCGGCCGCCGCCCAGCCTGCGAGGAACGCGATCGGATGAGCGGTGGGATCGGCGAGCCAAAGATATTGCGCAAGCGCCGTGATGAGCGCGATGCCGCTGGTGGCGGCGACGGTCGCCGGACCGTAGCCGCGAAACGCCGTTCCGGCCGCAATCTGGCTGCGGATGGCGAGGATATCGGCCAACGCCTTGTCGAGGTCACGCATGATTCGCCCGAACTTTGTATTACAAAGTATACGGGATCGCCAAGTAAACGCAAGCGGCATCGCGCGGCTTGCCGAGCGTGATGTTTAACAGCCGGTAATTGCGCGGATTGCGGCGAAACCGTGCCGCGTCAGACCTTCACTAGGCTGGCAAAGCCGCCATAGATCATCCGCTTGCCGTCGAACGGCACGTCACCCATGCTCATCGATGCAAGGCGCGGATCGGCCATCACCTTGGCGTTGATCCGGTCGCGCTGGGCGCGCGACTTGTAGGTGATCCAGGCAAACACGACGGTTTCGCCGGCCTTCAGTTTCACGCTCTGCGGAAATGAGGTCAGCTTGCCCGGCTTGACGTCGTCGGCGACCCATTCGCGATAATCGAGCGCGCCATATTCGCGCCAGACCTTGCCGGCCTTCTTCGAGAGCTGCGCATAGGCTTTGAGTTTCTTCTTCGGCACGGCGACGATGAATCCATCGACGTAAGGCATTGGGCGGTTTCCTGCTGTTTGGGCTCCCTGCCATTGCGAGCGCCTGCGAAGCAATCCATCTCTTCAAACGCCGAGGATTGGATTGCTTCGTCGCTTCCGCGCAAAATTGCTCTGCAATTTTGTCGCGAGCCCCTCGCAATGACGATCAGGAGTGACAGCAGGATGCCTGAACCGGCGCCGGTTGGTACTGGTCACGTAGCCGCACCCAATCCATCGGATAGGGCAATCCTTCCTCGTGGCGGCCGAGCGGCGTCAGGTCGAGATAGTGATAGGCGGCATTCATCATGTCGAGGCCGCGCGCGAAGGTCGAGTAGGTATGGAACACGCTCCCTGTCTCGTCGCGGAAGAACACGCTGATGCCGGGCAGTTCGGGACCATAGAGCGGCGTCGTTCCATAATTGTATTTCGCGTCCCCCGCATCGATCTGCCCTTGCGTGAACGATACGCCGTAATCGTAATTGAAGTCGCTCTCTCCCGAGGAGACCCAGTCGAAGGTCCAGCCCATCCGCGCCTTGAATGCGTCGAGCTTTGCGAGCGGCGCCCGCGAGATCGCGATCATCGTGGTGTCGCGCGCGGCGAGATGCGGAACCATGCGCTCGAAGCCGTCGACCCAGAACGAGCAGCTCTTGCACGCTGCGTCCCATTCCGGCGCGAACATCACATGCTGCACCACGAGCTGCGGCCTGCCCTTGAAGAGATCGCCGAGCGTCATTTTGCCGCCCGGCCCGTCGAACACATAGTCCTTGTCGACCTTGACCCAGGGCAGTTCGCGGCGCTGCCGGCTGAGCGCTTCGCGGGCCTGGGTCAGTTCCTTCTCACCGGCCATCAATGCCTTGCGGGCTGCGATCCATTCTTCGCGCGAGACGATGTTGTGCTGTTGCATGAGATGCTCCTTTGCAGGTCAGGCGTCGACGTATTGTTCCAGGTTGCCGAGGAATTCGGTCCAGCCGCGCTGGTGGTTGTCGCGGGCGGTCTCATCGACGAACTGTGCGTGATGGAAGGTGAGCAACGTGCCGCCGGCATCGGGCTTGATCGATATCGTCACCTCGGACTCGCGCTCCGGCGTAGAATGCCAGGCCCAGCTGAACACCAGCTTCTCGTTCGGCACCACCTCACGATATACGCCGCCGACCTCGTGATATTCGCCGTTCGAGCCGGTGAACTTGATCCGGTAGCGTCCGCCGACGCGGACATCGAGATCGGCCTGCGTCGTACCGGGCTTGACCTGTCCCGGCCCGAACCACCGCACTAGATTTTCCGGCTCGGTCCACGCGGCGTAGACTTTTTCCGGCCGCGCGCGGAGGCGCCGCGTGAGGGTGAGGCTTGGGCGCGCGGCGAGGCCGGCGTCGGCGGCGACTGCGGATTGGTTTGCCATGGTTCTTCCTCCACAAAGGCGGCAAGGCGGTCGAGGTTGTCGGACCAGAATTGCGCATAGCGATTGAGCCAGTTCATCGCCTGCTCCATCGGCCGTGCGGTGAGCCGGCACGCCACCGTGCGGCCGGTCTTTTCGCGCGAGACGAGGCCCGCATCGGTGAGCACGTCGAGATGCTTCATGATCGCCGGCAGCGACATCGCGAATGGCTGCGCCAGTTCGCTCACCGACAGGCTTTCCTGCTCGCCGAGCCGCGCCAGCAGGGCGCGGCGGGTTGGATCGGAAAGCGCCGCAAAGGTGCGGTCCAGTGTCTCGTCTTGATACTTAACCATGCGGTTTAGTATAGGCGCAAACGGCGCGACGTCAAGTGCGCGGCTTCACGATCGCGTCAGGATGGACCCAGCGCGAGGGACGAACGTCAGGAATGGTGGCGACGGACTGCCTTGCGGTGATGCCGCAACGCTAGTCGGGATATACGGTCCGGTGCCGGCGCTGATAGCGGCGCGGTGGCGGCGGCGGTTCGCTGAACAGGAAGCGCGGATTCTCGCCGCAATAGAGATAACGGCCGGACACGCTCGCGAGACATTGCTGGTAGGTCCGGTAAGCGCATTCGCCGGGATAGCCCAGGCTCGGGCCCTGCGCGCACCATGGGTAGTCATAAGGATCGGCGGAAGCTGGCGTGATACTCGCCGCGCCTGCGAGCGTCATCGTTCCCAGAACAAGCATTGCCAATCCCGATGCGCGCATGATCCGGCTCCTCGGACGCCGCAGTTAGCCAGGCGCGGCACCTTTGATAAGGTTCCTGAACGTCATTCTATTCCGCGTCAAGGCCGACGGCTTCGGCCGCGGACCGGCTGTACCACGCGGGCCACATTTGTCCCGCGCGATCCAGCATCGCGCCTCTTGCGAGGCCTACTCGACCTTGAGGCCGGCGAACTCGACCACCTTCTTCCACTTGTCGGTTTCGGCCTTGATGTCGTTGCCGAAGGCTTCCGGCGTCTGGATCAGCGGATCGCCGCCGAGCTCGACAAGACGCTTCTTCATGTCGGGTTCGGCGAGCACGGCGTTGATCTCGGTGTTGAGCTTGGCGATAACTTCCTTCGGCATGTTCTTCGGCGCGCCCATGCCAAACAGCGCGCTCGCCTCGTAGCCCTTCACGGTTTCGGCGACCGACGGGACATCCGGCAGTTGCGAGGATCGCTCCGTTGACGTCACAGCCAGCGCGCGCAACGCGCCGGAGCGGATGTGCTGGATGATCGAGGGCATGTTGTCGAAGATCACCTGCACCTGGCCGCCGAGCATGTCGGTGATCGCGGGCGCCGCGCCGCGATACGGCACGTGCTGCATCTTGCAGCCGGTCATCGCCATGAACATCTCGCCGGAGAGATGCACCGAGGTGCCGTTGCCAGAAGAGGCCATGTTCACCTTGCCGGGATTGGCCTTCACATATTCGATGAACTCGGCGACGGTCTTGGCCGGCACGTCCTTGTTGACGGTCATCACGTTCGGCACGCGATTGAAGGAAGCGACCGGCGCGACGTCGCGCACGAAGTTGAACTTCAGATTGGCGTAGAGCGAGGCATTGATGTAGTTGGCCGGATTGACCAGCAGCACGGTGTAGCCGTCCGGCTCGGCGTTGATCGCCGCTTCGGTGCCGATATTGTTGCCGGCGCCCGGCTTGTTCTCGATCACGAATTGCTGCCCGAGCCTCTCCGACAGCCGCTGCCCGACCAGGCGCGCGATGATGTCGGTGGCGCCGCCCGGCGGATAACCCACGATCCAGCGCACCGGCCGCGCCGGATAGTCGGCAGCGGAAGCGCGGCCGATCGCGAATGTCGAAATCCCCGATCCGATCAGGCCCAGCGCGGTACGGCGTGAAATCATGAAGTTTCTCCCAATCCAGCAGGGTTTGGCGCCCTGCCCGTTTCTGTTGCGTTGCGTGCGGCGCGGTTTTAACAAACAATGCCTGAAGCGACCAGTGCGACACGTGCGCCGCCGACCGCGACGAAAGACTAAGCTTCGGCTCTGATCGCACCAGAACCGGCGACCACATCGCTCGAAATCACTCTGGACCGAAGAGGATCGATCATGTCCGTCAAGGTAAATGGGCTCGACCATCTCGTGATCAACGTCACCGATGTCGTGCGCTCGGTTGCCTGGTACAGCAGGATCCTCGGCATGGAGGTGAAGGTGTTCGACCCCGGCAAGGGCAAGACACCGCGCACCTCGCTGGTGTTCGGCAACCAGAAGATCAATGTGCGGCCGCGCGATGCCGACAAGGTGGACTGGTTCACCGCCGAGCACGAGGCGGCCGGCAGCGACGATCTCTGCTTCCTCACGTCGAGCACGCCCGAGGAAGTGGTCGCGCATCTGAAGGCCAATGGCGTCAGGATCGAGGAAGGCCCCGTCGCCAAGCAGGGCGCGCGCGGCACGCTGCGCTCGGTCTATTGCCGCGACCCCGACGGCAGCCTGATCGAGATCTCGTCGTACGAAAAGAACGCGACCTAGCTTTCGTTCGTCCTTGCGAGCCGGCGCGGCGTGCGAATGCGCGCCCGATGACGGATGCCGCGAATAAATCGATCTCTTCCGCGCGGCGGAACAGATTGCTTCAGCGCAAAACCGCTTTGCAAATCACGATTTGCTCTCGGCGCACGCCGATGGCAGAACTGCTCCCAACCAAGACCAATGGCGGCCGGCAAGTCCGCGCGGGAGGACATATGAGCAATTCAAAAGCAGTGCCGGGCATCGTGGGACCGTTTGCGGGACTCGACGTGCCATGGCTGCTGCGGATGCGCGCCGAGGTGCGGCGCGACCATCCATTCCTGATCTGGGCGCCGTTCGACACGCCGGCACGGCGCTGGAGCTACGGCGAATTCCATGAGCGCGTCGGCGCGCTCGCTGCGGGCCTTGCGAAGCGCGGCATCCGGCAGGGCGACTATGTCCTGATCCATCTCGACAATTGCATCGAGGCGATCATGTCGTGGTTCGCCTGCGTCGAGCTCGGCGCGATCGCGGTCACCACCAACACCCGTTCCGCCGCCGCCGAGATCGAATATTTTGCCGGCCATTGCGGCGCGATCGCCGCGATCACCCAGCCGGCCTATGCAGAACTGATCGCCGCCAACTGCAAGAGCCTGCGCTGGATCGCGGTGACCTCGCACGACGCCGGGCAAGCGCCGGCACAGCTGCCCGCGCGCGGCGACAGCTTTGACGCGCTGTTTGCCGACAGTGCCGACCGGCCACGTCGCCCGACCGATCCGCTCGCCCCCTGCAGCGTGCAATACACCTCCGGCACCACGTCGCGGCCGAAGGCGGTGCTGTGGACCCACGCCAACGCGCTGTGGGGCGCCAAGATCAATGCCGCGCATCAGGACCTGCACGCCTTTGATGTTCACCAGACCTATCTGCCGCTGTTCCACACGAACGCGCTAGCCTATTCGATGCTGGCGAGCCTGTGGGTCGGGGGCACCTGCGTGATCCAGCCACGCTTCTCGGCTAGCCGCTTCTGGCCGGTGGCGCTCGAGCACGGCTCGACATGGACCTCGACGATCCCGTTTTGCATGAAGGCGCTGCTGGAGCACGAGGTGCCGAAGAATCACAAGTTCCGGCTCTGGGGCACCGCCGTGAACGAGCCGCCGGCGTTCAGCGTGTTCGGCATCAAGATCATCGGCTGGTGGGGCATGACCGAGACCATCACGCACGGCATTATCGGCGAGGTCGATCAGCCCAACACGCCGATGTCGATCGGCCGCGCCGCGCCGGAATACGAGGTCCGCATCGTCAATGACGACGGCACGCCGACCGGCGTCGGCGAGACCGGCAACCTCCTGATCAAGGGCATCCCCGGCCTGTCCCTGTTCGCCGAATATCTGCACAACGAAAAGGCCACGCGCGAAAGCTTCGACGAGCACGGTTACTTCATTACCGGCGACCGCGTCACGATGCTGCAGCACGGCTACATCAAGTTCGGCGATCGCTCCAAGGACATGCTGAAGGTCGGCGGCGAGAATGTCGCAGCTTCCGAGATCGAACAAGTGATCGCGGTGGTGCCGGGCGTGCGCGAAGCCGCTGTGGTGGCGAAGAAGCACCCGATGCTGGACGAGGTGCCCGTCGTCTTCATCATCCCGCAGGCCGGTGTCGCCGCCCTGCCTGCCGATTTGCACGACAACGTCATGACCGCCTGCCGCTCCGGACTCGCGGACTTCAAGGTGCCCCGCGAGATCCGCTTCGTCGACGAAATGCCGCGCTCGACGCTGGAGAAGGTCGCAAAGGCGGAGCTCAGGAAGATGCTGGAGTGACGCGGCCCTGGCCGCGTCAATTCACCTCGAACCGGATCGGCAGCTTCTTCGGGCCGTTGACAAAATAGGCCTGCGTCATCTTCACCTCGCCGTCGAGCGACAGCGACTTCAGGCGCGGCAGCAGCTCCTCGAACAGGATGCGCATCTCGAGCTTGGCGAGGTACTGACCGAGACAGAGATGCGCGCCATAGCCGAACGCGACATGGCGATTGGGCTTGCGGTCGCTGCGGAAGCGATCGGGGTCCTCGAACACCTCCTCGTCGCGATTGCCCGAGGCGTAGCACAGCATCAGCCAGTCGCCCTTGGCGATCTTGCGGCCGCCGAGCTCGGTATCCGCGGTGGCCGAGCGCATGAAATGCTTGACCGGCGTCATCCAGCGGATCGACTCATCGACCAGGCCCGGGATCAGCTCCGGGTTGGCCTTCACCTTGGCGAATTCCGCAGGGTCCCTGGCCAGCGCCCAGATCGCGCCCGCGGTCGAGGATGAGGTGGTGTCGTGGCCGGCGGTCGCGACGATCATGTAATAGCTGGTCTGATCGTGCTCCGGCATATACTCGCCGCCGATCTTCGCGTTGGCGATGACGGTGGCGAGATCGTCGCGCGGGTTCTGGCGGCGATCCTCGGTGATCTTGCGGAAGTAGGCCGAGAAGTCGGCGATAATCGCCTGCAGCATCGCGGAGACCTGCTCCGCGCTGAGCGCGTCGCGGACGCGCGCGGTGTCGGGATCCTGCGGGCCGAACAGCTCCTGGGTCAGCTTGAGCATGCGCGGCTCGTCCGCCTCGGGCACGCCGAGGATCTCCATGATGACGTGGAGCGGATAGCCGAGCGCGACGTCCTCGACGAAGTCGCAGGCGCCGCCCCTCGCGAGCATGCGCTGCACCGTGGCGCGCGCGATCTCGCGAACGCGGGCCTCGAACTTGCCGAGATTGGCCGGCATGAACCAGCCTTGCGTCAGCGCGCGATATTTCGGGTGGTCAGGCGCGTCCATCTGCACCAGCGAGCGCACCAAATTGGGCCCGCCGGTGATCTTGCGAACGCGCTCCTCGAGCGCCTGCGTCGTCAGCGTGGTCGGCCGGTCGGCGTTGTGGAACAGCTCGTTCTGCCGGCTGATGGCCTGGATATGCGCGTGCTTGGTCACCACCCAGAACGGATCAAACTTCTCGGGCCGCGCGATGCCGAGCGGATTGTTGGCGCGCAGCCAACGATAGCTGTCGTGGATGCGGTCGTCCGCATAGGCGACGGGATCGACGAGGGTTGCCGCGATGTCGGCGGGGATGTCGAAATCACCGGTCGTTGCCGTATCCATGTTCGTCCTCGCTCGCCCCAGCATCGGTCCTGCCGATGATCACCGGAATCTAGGCGGAGGTAAGGAGGACGACTTGCGTTGATTGGCTAGGATCCGCGCCAAAGGCGTCATTGCGAGGAGCGAAGCGACGAAGCAATCCATCGGCCCGCACACGCGGAGCGATGGATTGCTTCGCTTCGCTCGCTATGACGGCGAAAACCGTTGGAGATCAATAATGCCCGAACGCCACCGGGCGGAACGCCTGCAGCAATTGCTGGTCGAGCTTGCCGCCCATCTCCTCCATCATGGAGAACGCCTTGGCGTGGGTGAACTGCAGCCGGTAGGCGCGCTTCTCGACCAAAGCGGCATAGACGTCGACGATCGTGGTGACGCGGACGATGTCGCTGATCTGGTTGCCGCTGAGGCCGTTCGGATAGCCGGTGCCGTCCAGGAATTCGTGGTGATGCAGGATCACGTCGAGCATTTCCGGCGGGAAGCCGCCCTGCGCTGACAGCGCCTCGTAGCCGCGGCGCGGATGCTCGCGCATCTCGGCCATTTCCTCGACCGTCAGCGCGCCGGGCTTGTCGAGCAGCGCGACCGGAACGAAGGCCTTGCCGACGTCGTGCAGCAGCGCGGCGCGGGCGAGCCGGCGCTGGTCGTCCTCGCGCATGCCGAGGTGCTGCGCGAACGCGACCGCGAAGCCGGTCACGAACAGGCAGTGGCGATAGGTCTCCTGGTGATGGCAGCCGACCGTGGTCAGCCACTCGCGCAGCGAGTTATGCTTGATCGCCTTGAGGATCTTGTTCTCGGCGGCGACGATGTCCTCGAACTTGAGCGGCTCGCCGGCGCGCATCCGCTCGAACATCTTGACCATCACGCCGTGCGCGGCTTCGACGCCGCGGTTGAGCGCCTTGCCGCGATCGGTCTCGTCATAGCCGCTATCGTCGGGGAATGCGGCGCGGATGCGCTGCAGGATGCCGCGCGCATCAAACGGCCGCGAGATCGTGTCGGTGGCGCCGAGCGCCCAGGCCTGCATCGAGGCGTGATGCAAGGCATCCGCCAGCACGAACAGCCGCGGCATCTCGCGATAGGCATCGGCCTGCAGCTTGGCGCGGACGAGTTGCACGGCTTCGGGCGAGCGCAGGTTGATGTCGACGACGATGCCGGAGAGATCGCGGCCCGGCTGCTCGGGAATATCTGAGGTCGGAACGGTATCGACCTCGCCCACCGAGCGCAGGATGCTGGCGAGCTCGTTGCTCTGATCGCTTCGATCTGACGCCAGCAGCAGGCGGCGCTTCGAAGTCTGGTTGTTGGCTAAGGCAGTCATGGCATCCCCGTCGCAGTAACGACCGACGCCGGGACGCTACCTGACGATGCGTTCCCTCCGGCTTAATGGGGATGCTGAACGGCGCTTAAGCGCAATGGATACAATTTGAGCGATCGCCGAATCCGCCAGCAAAATCAGGCCGACCGAAAATCAATGCAGATACGCAGATCGGCGGCGAATCATGAATTTTTGCGGCGTCGAAGTTGATGCCGTCACCGCCCGGCCGACGCGCGGAGCAAAGGAAAACGCCGGAGAGCTCGTGCTCTCCGGCGTTCTTGTTCGTTCAGATCGTTACGCCTTCATCGCAGCCTTGACGGCTTCCGCGGTGATCGGCAGGCCGCGGACGCGGGCACCGACCGCGTTGAAGACGGCGTTGCCGATCGCCGGCGCCACCACCGTCACCGCGGGCTCGCCGACGCCGGTCGCCTTCTCGCCATTGGCGATGACGTTGACCGCGACTTCCGGCAGCTGGCTCATCCGAAGCGGCGTGTAGCTGTCGAAATTGGTCTGCTCGATGCCGCCGTCCTTCAACGTCGCCTTCTCGAACAGCGCCAGTGACAGGCCCCACAGCGCCGCGCCCTCGACCTGGGCCCGGATGCCGTCGGGATTCACCTGCGTACCAACGTCGGTCGCAACCGTCAGCTTCTTCACCGTCACCTCGCCCGACGGGGCGACCGCGACATGGGCGACGCAGGCGGTCCAGCTCGCCGTGGCGCGCTCCTGCGACGACACGCACGCAACGCCCATGCCTTCGCCCTTGGGCAGCTGCTTGGTGCCGTAGCCGGCAAGGCCCATCGCAGCGAGCAAGGTGTTGCGGAGACGCTGCGCGCCGCCGTCGTTCTTGCCCTTGCCGTCGAGCAACGAGATGCGCAGCTGCGCCGGGTCCTTGCCGGTCGCATGCGCGATCTCGTCGATCATGCTTTCGACCGCCCAGAACGTCCAGCCCGGCGCCACCGAGCGGAGCTGACCCGACGGGGTGGCGTTGTGCGCCATCTCGTTCTTGATCGCCCGCACATAGTGGTTGGGCACGGTGTAGAAGAAGTCCGCTCCGTTCACGGTGAAGGAGTCGAGCGGACCCTTCTTGTCGACCGACGGTGTGAGGAAATCGGGGATTCCCCAACGCGCGGTCGGCCAGGCCGAGACCACGTCGTGGCTCATCGCGACGATCTTGCCGTCACCGTCCATGCCGGCCTTCACCTTCTGGTAGGTCAGCGGACGCGAGAAATCCATCGTCATGTCGTTTTCGCGCGTGTAGATGACCTTGACCGGCTTGCCGACGGCCTTCGCCGCCTGCACCGCGGGCACCATCATGTCGGCGTCGAGACGCCGGCCGAAACCGCCGCCCAGCCACATCTGGTGCATCACCACGAACTTCGGATCGATCCCGGCGGCGCCGGCCGCAATCGCGCCGGAGCGCGTCGCGAACTGGTTGCCGGAATAGATGTGCAGGATGTCGCCCTTGAACTCCGCGGTGGCGTTCATCGGCTCCATCGGCGCGTGGATGTTGATGTTGGTGGTGTATTCCGCCTCCAGCACCTTGGCCGCCGAGCCGAAGGCCGCCTTGGGATCACCGTCCTTGACGAAGAACTGGCCGGAATCGTCCAGTCCCTGAAGCCGCTTGGCTTCCGTGAGCAGCGATTCGCTCGACAGCTTTGCGTTCGGACCGCCGTCATAGCTGATCTTCAGCGCCGCGGCGGCCTTCTTCGCCTGCGCATAGGTGTTGGCGACCGCGACGACCCAGCCGGTCGTGGTTGTGGTCTTGTCGTCGAGGGTGACGGCCTTGATGAAGCCGGGCAGCTTCTTGGCCGCGCTATCGTCGACCGACTTCACGGTGGCGCCGTAACGCACCGGCGGGGTGACCAGCGCGCCGTGGACCATGCCCGGCACCATCACGTCGATGCCGTACTTGGCCGTGCCGTTGGTCTTCGACGGGATGTCGAGTTGCGGCACCGAGACGCCGATCATGGTGTACTGGTCGGGCGTCTTCAGCTTGATCGCCTTCAGATCATCCGCCGTGAAGGTCTTGGTCGCCTTGCCGCTCTTCACCACCTCGGCGAACGACATCGACTTCTTCGACTTTGCGTGGCTGATCTTGGAATCGCGTACCACCAGCTCGCCGGCCGGCACGCCCATGGAGGCCGCCGCCGCCTCGGTCAATGCGATACGGCCGGCTGCGCCGGCGCGGCTCATCGCATCGAAGTTCATCATCGTCGACCAGCTGCCGCCGGTGATCTGCGCGCCCAGCACGGGGTCGTTGAACTTCGGATCGTTGGAGGCGAGCTGAACCCGCATGTCCTTCCAGTTCGCGCCGAGCTCTTCGGCCACGATCTGCGCCATGGTCGAGGCGACGTGCTGGCCCATGTCGGCCTTGCCGCAGGTCACGGTGACGAGACCGTCGGGCGCGATCGAATACCAGACGCTCGGCTCGAAGTTGGCGGGCGCGGGTGCCGCGAGCGCCTGGTCGATGCCTGACCCGGCATAGCCGAGTACGAGGCCGGTAGCAGCGGTGCCGACCAGGAAGGAACGGCGGCTGAGATCGGTCGTCTCTGGAGCGAGGTTTTTCACGTGCTTGTTCATGTGGCCCTCCGCTCGGATCCGGTGGCCGATGCGGTGCGCATGTCGGACGCAGCGCGCATGATCGCCTTCTGGATTCGTGAATAGGTCATGCAACGGCAGAGATTGCCGTCCATATGCGCGACCACTTCTTCCTTGGTCGGGTTGGTGTTCTTCGACAGCAGCGCCGCCGCCTGCATGATCTGGCCGGACTGGCAGTAGCCGCATTGCGGCACTTGCTCAGCGACCCAGGCCTTCTGCAAGGGATGATCGCCCTTGGCGGAGAGGCCTTCGATGGTGGTGATCTTCTTGCCGACGGCGTCGGCGACCGAGGTCTGGCAGGACCGCACCGCTTCGCCGTTGACGTGAACCGTGCAGGCGCCGCACAGACCGGCGCCGCAACCGAATTTGGTGCCCGTCATCTGCAATTGCTCGCGGATGACCCAAAGCAGCGGCGTGTCATTGGCCGCCTCGACGGACATATTCCGTCCGTTGATATTGAGATTTGGCATCTCTCTCCCCTTCCGGTGTAGGAAGCCGCTTACGGCGGCAACTCACTGTTGGGTCTTGGCCGGCGCCCACCGGGTAAGCGACAGTTGCCGAAACAATGATCCGGTTCCCGGCTGGAGGCAATCCAATTTGGAATTGCTCGAAAAGAATAAATTTCCGAAGATGCCTGTTGTGCGATGCGGCAACGGCAGACGCTTTTTGGAATGCCAGCGTTCGTGTCTAATCGACAGGCGCTTGCTCAAAGCGTCGGCAGCAAGCACCGGCAACGCCGTCCGATAACAGCGGCGAGAGAAACACAAGGAGCCCGTCAATGGCCAAGCTCAACCGCAACGGCGTCGAGATCTACTACGAGGTTCACGGCAGCGGCCCGCCGCTGATCCTGACCCACGGCTATTCCTCGACCTCGACGATGTGGCAGGGCCAGATCGAGGCGCTGTCGCAACGCCACAAGCTGATCCTGTGGGACATGCGCGGGCACGGCCAGTCCGACTATCCCGACGATCCCGATGCCTATAGCGAAGCGCTGACGGTCGGCGACATCGCCGCTCTCCTCGACGCCACCGGCGCCGACAAGGCAATCGTCGGCGGGCTGTCGCTCGGCGGCTACATGTCGCTCGCCTTTCACCGCGTCCATCCGGAGCGGGTGCGGGCGCTGCTGATCATCGACACCGGCCCGGGCTTCAAGAAGGACGACGCCCGCGATGTCTGGAACCAGCGCGCCCGCGACACCGGCGACCGCTTCGACCGCGAAGGGCTCGAGGTGCTGAGATCGTTGAGCGCCGAGCGCGCGTCGGTCACCCATCGCAACGCCAGGGGCCTCGCGCTGGCCGCGCGCGGCATGCTGGCACAGCGCGATGCACGGGTGATCGAATCGCTGCCCGGGATCCAGGTGCCATCGCTGGTTGTGGTCGGTGCCGACGACACGCCGTTTCTGGCGGCGTCCGACTACATGGCGGCGAAGATCCCCGGTGCGCAGAAGGCGGTGATTCCGAACGCCGGCCATGCCGTCAACATTGACCAGCCGCAGGCCTTCATCGCCGCGGTGCTGCCGTTCCTGGATGGCCTTGAAGCCGACGCGCCAGGAAAGCCCGCGTCATGAAGACAATCGCCGTTGCCTTGTTGCTGACTGCGGCGACGACAGGGGCGAGCGCGCAGAAGCTGCCGTTCGTGACAGCCCCATCCACTTTCACCGCGACGCTGTCGAACACCACGCCGCTGGCGTTCGGCATGGGCGTTGCGGACGCGCAGCGCGCGCTCGGCACGCCGCTCACCTATGTCAGCGGACGGCCCGGCAACGAGATCTTCCTGACCTTCCGCGACCTCGGCGGCAGCGGGCTGTTTCCGCACCACGACCGCCTCTTCCTCCAATTCCGCAAACACCGGCTGACCGGCTGGAAGGCCGACTGGGGCGAGAACTGGATGTGGCGCTAGATCATGCTCAATGCATGATCGGCTTTCGCAGGGATCGCCAAGAAGCTTCATGCAACCCCCAACTGACAAGGATGGACCATGGGACAAGACATCAAACTCAAGGCTTCGGACGGCTTCGAACTCGGCGCCTATCGCGCCGATCCTGCCGGCGCGCCGAAGGGCGCGGTCGTCGTGATCCAGGAGATTTTTGGCGTCAATCACCACATCCGCTCGGTCTGTAACCGACTGGCGAAGGACGGCTATGTCGCGGTTGCGCCCTCGATCTTCGACCGCATCACGCCGAACTTCCAGAGCGGCTATTCCCCCGACGAGATCGCCGAGGCGCGGAAGTTCGTCGCCAATCCGGACTGGGCCGCGATGCTGCGCGACACCCAGGCGGCGATCGACGCGGTGAAGTCGGTCGGTCCGGTCGGCATCATCGGCTTCTGCCTTGGCGGCAGCGTCGCCTATGCGGCCGCCACCAGGCTGGCCGGGCTGTCAGCCGCGGTCGGCTATTACGGCGGCGCCGTCGTGCGCTTCGCCGACGACAGGCCGGCGGTGCCGACGCAGCTGCATTTCGGCGAGAAGGATGCCGGCATTCCCTTGGGCGATGTCGAGACCATCAAGTCGAAGCGGCCCGAGGTCGACGTCCTCATCTATCCCGGCGCGCAGCACGGCTTCCATTGCGACGAGCGCGCCAGCTACGACAAGGCAAGCGCCGACATCGCCTGGCCACGCAGCATGGAATTTTTCGCAAAACATCTACGCTGATAGGGCGAACCCGGAATGACGAAGGACGCTGTCCTTCGTCAGAACCAGCGCTCGCCGACGAACACCGTATCGCCCGGGCTCATCGGCGTGCCCAGCGGCACCACGAAGCGCCCGGAGCCGGACGCATCGGTGTGGGTCAGCGTCACGCTGTCGCGGCGGGCACGCGGCGAGAAGCCGCCGGCAATTGCGACCGCGCTCTCGACCGTCATGTTCGGCACGTAGGGATATTGGCCGGGGGCCTGGACTTCGCCGAGGATGAAGAACGGACGATAGGACTCGATCTCGACCGCCACCGAAGGCTCGCGGATATAGCCGTTGCGCAGCCGTGCCGAGATTTCGCCGGCAAGCCCGGCGGGCGTGCGGCCGCGTGCCGGCACCGAGCCGATCAGCGGCATGGTGATCGCGCCCGCGGCGTCGATCGCATAGGAATTGGTCAGGCCTTCCTGGCCGTAGACCACGACGCGGAGCTTGTCGCCGGGGCCAAGGTGATATCCGTTGTCGTAACCGGCGGGGGGTCCACCCGGGGAGGCGGCGGCATAGACGACCGGGGCGGCGGCCGGTGCGGCATAGCCATAACCAGGGGACGCGCTGGCGAAGGCGGAACGCAATGTGCTGATCGCACCGCCGCCGCCTGCATCGGCAACTGGAGCGGGTGCGTAGGCCGGGCCGTAGGTGACGGCATCGACTCCTTGCGGGCCGACGGCGACGGGACCGGACGTGCTCATGCAGCCAGACAGCGCGAGCGCAGCCACAACGGCAGTGATCGGCAATCGTAACGCGCGTGCAACCGGCACCGGACCTATCCCTCAACGGCGAGACAGGCCCAGTCTTGCACCACTTATGGTTAACAAAGGGTTTTCGAGGATCGAGCGGGAGGCCGGAAAAGCCGGCCTCCCATTGGCTTGGAGCCGTGCCCGGGAAGAGCGCAAACCGGCTTTCCGGAGCGGGCTCTTTCTCAACAAGACGGTCAGGCGGTGACGCCGACGCCGATCGGGCAGGACACGCCGGTGCCGCCGAGCCCGCAATAGCCCGCCGGATTCTTGGCGAGGTATTGCTGGTGGTAGTCCTCGGCGAAGTAGAATTCACCGGCCGGCGCGATCTCGGTGGTGATGGCGCCGAGGCCCTTGGCGGCAAGCGCCTTCTGATACATCGCCTGCGACTCATCGGCGGCTTTGCGCTGCGCGTCGCTGAACGTGTAGATCGCGGAGCGATATTGCGTACCGATGTCGTTGCCCTGGCGCATGCCCTGCGTCGGGTTGTGGTTCTCCCAAAACGTCTTCAGCAGCTTCTCGTAGGAGATCTTCTTCGGGTCGAACACGACCAGCACCACTTCGGTGTGGCCGGTGCGCCCCGAGCATACTTCCTCATAGGTCGGGTTCGGCGTGTGGCCGCCGGCATAGCCGACCGCGGTGGTGTAGATCCCCTCGCCGAGTTCCCAGAATTTGCGCTCCGCGCCCCAGAAGCAGCCGAGCCCGAACACCACCTGCTCGAGGCCTTGCGGATAAGGCGGCTGCAACTTGCTGCCATTGACGAAATGGGTGATCGCGGTCGGGATCGGCGTCGCGCGGCCCGGCAACGCCTCGGCGGCGCTTGGCAACGCAGTGGTCTTGCGCATGAACAACATGGACACCTCCAGGCGGGACATCGGCCGACGCGGCAACGGCCTGCGGGCCGGCTGTCACCTATATATGTCCTTACGCGGATGATGGCAGCCCCGTTACGGGGCGCTGCAGCCAAGGAGGGCTGCCGACAAGTCAGTCGCGCGCGTAGCCGATCAGGGGCTTGCGCGGCCGGAACAGGATCATCAGCAGGATGCCGGCAATGCCGAGCACTGCGAACACCGGCTGCTCCAGAAGCAGGCGGATCACGTCATTCCAGAGCCAGGGCGCGAAGCGATCCACCCAGGCATGGAATGCCTGCTGGCTCGACTGGTGGATGTCGTTCCAGAACTGGCCGAATTGGGTGAACCGCAGGCTCTGGTCGGCGACGTAGCGGGCCCCGTCATAGACCATGAAGATGAAGCTGCCGGCCAGCAGCAGAAGGCCGATCAGACGGAAAAAGCCGCGGATCATGCGTCACCCTAACTCCCAGTCGCGCCCCACGCGTCGTCAGGCCTTACCGGGCGCCCCCCGGAAATTCAACCTCTTCAGCGGCTTATCCGGCCCCCGCCGGGGCGATTTCGGGCCCTTTTTGGGTCCCGAAAGCGTTGACGCTTAAGCCCGCGCCATCTATAAGACCGGCCGATGGCGGCGGGCGCAATCCTGCCGCCGCTGTTCTTTGGACAGTGCCGCATGCGGGGGCAGCATTTTGCGCTCTTCGCATGGCCGCCTCAAGGACACCCAAGAAAACCACCTTGGACAAATACATCAGAGTTGGGATTTGAACCGGCCGGTGCGCGCAAGCCCGACCACCGAGCGATCACCGCCGAAGGACAGTTAGAGAACCATGGCCAACACCACCTCCGCCAAGAAGGCGACCCGCAAGATTGCCCGCCGTACCATCGTCAACAAGTCGCGCCGCACGCAGATGCGTGGCGCGGTGCGCACTGTCGAGGAAGCGATCAAGAGCGGCGACCGCGAGGCGGCACTGAAGGCGATGAGCCGCGCCGAGCCCGAGCTGATGAAGGCAGCGCAGCGCAACATCATTCACAAGAACAACGCGAGCCGTAAGGTGTCGCGTCTGTCGCAGCGGATCGCCAAGCTCGCCAAGTAGAGCTCGCGAAGCAAAGCTCGCCGAGCGAGCTGACTGAAAAACACACTTGTCACGAAGCCCGGCTCGCGCCGGGCTTTTTGTTTTTGTCTCGCATTTTGTCGTGGAAGTTTCATAGCGCGAGAAGAGTCGGCGTTGCCGCGCAACGAACTGCGTGTCATGTTTCGTCGCGTCCGTAGTTCTACCGGCTCAACATGCTTAACGCGGAGCACTCGCGCACAGATTGTTCTTCGCTAAGCTAGATAGATGGAATAGCGCGCCGGCTTCTCGCGTCGAAATTTGCGAAGCGGGGTTACCCTGCAAAAGTAATCGAGAAAAATGACGTCTCGCGAGTTACTTATGCACATAGCGCCGAACAGCGATTGGAAAAATGACCGGCGCGAGACCAAATGTAAATTTTCTATGAAAAATTTTTGGTATTGCACCGTCGTTTGTGACACGCGTGAATCTGTGCGCTGATTCAAAAACTTGCTTTCGCAACTCAGCGTCGGCGCCGCCGCAACAGTCGCGAAGAGTCTCGATCCCCGTCGAATCCACGGATTGTCAGAAAATCAGCTTGGTGTATTTATTTCTTGTTCGCGACGCCCACGGCTCTCCAGATCAGCGCGGTTTGAGACCCAGGGGCGGACGCACAAATCGGCGGCGGTGTGTGCGTTAGCGACGCTTTCCAAGCGAAGCTGGATTGACGGCTCATAGCGATATGAGGACGGTCGACCTGTGTCAAAATTTCTCCGGCGATGTCCCCGGCAATTTGGGGGATCGAACAAGAGAGACCAGGACGTCAGTCGGAATCTGGCAGCGGGAACGCGGAGCGAGTGAACGGGTTGACGACGACACGGCGGCGGCGAAGCGCCGGGCATTTCGGTGTTCGGTAGCGGCAGTTCGAACTTGAAGACACGAGCAAGCTGACAACTTGCCGCGATACGTCGCGGCGGGAGGGGGAGGTCTTATGCCTTACGGTATCATCACTGCAGTCGAACCAACGACAGCCGAAGCGCAAATTTCCAGTGGTGCCGTAATCAACCCCTCGGACGTCAGCTCCCACCCGAAGCGTCCGTCGAGTACGCGCTGACCTCGCGGGGCGCATCTTCTCCAAACAGCTGATCTGTCGGGTGGCGCATGGCCGCCACACGGGAGAGCTTTGTCCGGAGCAGACCGCGCCCGCTAGAGGTCGCGCCGCGGCAGGAAACCTGCACGGCGCTTTCGCAACGGTTATCTCTCAGACTTGGAAGTACGAAGGCA